>NZ_BMSF01000008.1 GCF_014649015.1 Streptomyces narbonensis | reverse complement strand
CGTGCGGCGCGGTGAACGCCGAACCCACCATCGCCGCCGCCGTCGCCTTCCGCACACCCTTGATCGGCACACGGGTCTCCCGGGCGTCCGACGACACCGCGGGGGCCGAGGCCGCCACGGGTGCCGGCGCCTGGACCGGGGCCGGGGCCTCGACGACCGGCGCGGGCGCCGGGGCGGTCACCGGAGCGGCCGCCGCGTGGACGTCCTCCCGGGTGATGACGCCGTCCGGGCCGGTCGGGGTGACCGTCGCCAGGTCGACGCCGAGGTCCTTCGCGAGCTTCCGGACCGGCGGCTTGGCCAGCGGCCGGGCGCCGCCCGACGCGTGCCCGTTGAGCTGCTCCGGTACGGAGGCGGCGACGGGCGCCGCCTGGACCGGGGCGGCCGGGGCGGCCTGCGCGACCGGGGCCGCCGGGGCGGTGCCCGCGGGGGCCTTGCGCGCCCGGCGCTTGGTGGAGCTGGCGGCCACGCCGTAACCGACGAGGACGGGCTGACGGCCCTTGGGCTCCTCGTCCTCGGCCTCCGGGGCGGCGGGGGCCGCCACCGCGGGGGCGGCCTCGGCCACCGGGGCGGCAGGCGCGGGAGCGGCGTCGCCGCCGACGTTCACCGAGATGATGACCTGGCCGACGTCGACCGTGGTCCCCTCGGGGAAGCGCAGCTCGTGGACCGTGCCGTCGAAGGGGATCGGCAGCTCGACGGCGGCCTTGGCCGTCTCGACCTCGATCACGACCTGGCCGTCGGTGACGGTGTCACCGGGCTGGACGTACCACTTGAGGATCTCGGCCTCGGTGAGGCCCTCGCCCACGTCGGGCATCTTGAATTCGCGGATCGTCACGGTGCTCTCCTCAGTACGCCAGCGAGCGGTCGACGGCGTCGAGCACGCGGTCCAGGCCCGGCAGGTACTCCTCCTCCAGGCGCGCCGGCGGGTACGGCGCGTGGTAGCCGCCGACCCGCAGGACGGGGGCTTCCAGGTGGTAGAAGCAGCGCTCGGTGATCCGGGCGGCGATCTCCGCGCCCGAGCCGAAGAACACCGGCGCCTCGTGGACGACGACCAGTCGGCCGGTCTTCTCGACCGAGGCCTGGACGGTGTCGAAGTCGAGCGGGGAGATCGAGCGCAGGTCCACGACCTCGATCGACTTGCCCTCCTCGGCGGCGGCCTCGGCCACCTCCAGGCAGGTCTTCACCATCGGGCCGTAGGCGACGAGGGTGAGGTCCGTGCCCTCGCGGGCGACCCGGGCCTTGTGGAGCTCGCCGGGGATGGCCTCGGTGTCGACCTCGCCCTTGTCCCAGTAGCGGCGCTTGGGCTCGAAGAAGATGACCGGGTCGTCGCTCTGGATCGCCTGCTGGAGCATCCAGTAGGCGTCGTTGGAGTTCGCCGGGGTGACGACCTTGAGGCCCGCGACGTGCGCGAAGAGCGACTCGGGGGACTCGGAGTGGTGCTCGACGGCGCCGATGCCGCCGCCGTACGGGATGCGGATGACGATCGGCATCTTCACGGTGCCGAGCGAACGGGCCCGCATCTTCGCCAGCTGGGACACGATCTGGTCGTACGCCGGGAAGACGAAGCCGTCGAACTGGATCTCCACGACCGGACGGTAACCGCGCAGGGCGAGACCGATCGCGGTGCCGACGATGCCGGACTCGGCGAGCGGGGTGTCGATGACACGGTCCTCGCCGAAGTCCTTCTGCAGCCCGTCGGTGATCCGGAAGACGCCGCCGAGCTTGCCGACGTCCAGACCCATGATCAGGACCTTGGGGTCGGTCTCCAGGGCCTTGCGCAGCGACTCGTTGAGCGCCTTCGCGAGGGGAAGCTTCTGAACAGCCATGATTACTCGGCCTCTCCGCCCTCGAAGGACGCCTGGTAGGCGGCGAACTGAGCCCGCTCCTCGTCGACGAGCGCGTGCCCGTCCGCGTACACGTTGTCGAAGATCGCCATGTGCTCCGGCACGGGCATGGCGCGGACGACCTCGCGGACGTGCTTGCCGAGGGTCTCGCTCTCCGCCTCCAGCTCCTCGAAGAAGGCCGCGTCGGCGTGGCCCTCGTTCTCCATGTACGTCTTGAGGCGCTGGATCGGGTCCTTGGCCTCCCACTCCTCGCGCTCCGCGTCACGGCGGTAGCGGGTCGGGTCGTCGGAGGTGGTGTGGGCGGCCATCCGGTAGGTGTACGCCTCGATGAGCGTCGGGCCCTCGCCGCGGCGGGCACGCTCGAGCGCCGACCGGGTCACGGCCAGGCACGCGAGGACGTCGTTGCCGTCGACGCGGACACCGGGGAAGCCGAAGCCTGCGGCGCGCTGGTAGAGCGGGACGCGGGTCTGCTTCTCGATGGGCTCGGAAATGGCCCACTGGTTGTTCTGGCAGAAGAACACGACCGGGGCGTTGTAGACCGCGGAGAAGACGAACGACTCGTTCACGTCGCCCTGGCTTGAGGCGCCGTCACCGAAGTACGCGATCACGGCGGAATCCGCGCCGTCCTTGGTGATACCCATGGCATAACCGGTGGCGTGCAGGGTCTGCGAGCCGAGAACGATCGTGTACAGGTGGAAATTGTTGGTGCTGGGGTCCCATCCGCCGTTGTTCACACCCCGGAACATGCCGAGCAGGTTGGTGGGGTCGACCCCGCGGCACCACGCGACGGCGTGCTCACGGTAGGTGGGGAAGACGTAGTCGTCGTCCCGCAGGGCACGGCCGGAGCCGATCTGGGCGGCCTCCTGGCCGAGCAGCGAGGCCCACAGGCCCAGCTCGCCCTGACGCTGGAGCGCCGTGGCCTCGGCGTCGAAGCGGCGGCTGAGGACCATGTCGCGGTAGAGACCGCGCAGTTCCTCGGCGCTCAGTTCGATGTCGTAGTCGGGGTGCTGGACGCGCTCTCCCTCGGGCGTCAGCAGCTGGACGAGCTCGGGCTCCGTCGCTACCGCCTCGGCGCGCGTGCTCGTCTTCTTGGTGGTGCTCGTGCTCGCGCTTGCGGTGCGCTTGGTGCCGCTGCTGCGTCGCGTCGTCTTGCGCGCTGCAGTGCTCTCCACGGTCACGTGCGTGCTCCTCCGTCGGTCCGGCCTCCGGGTTCGCCGGTAGGCCAGTGCGGCTCTCCGCCTTATCCGTACCCTTCGCACGGGGTGGGTGCGATGCGGCCGGGGTCGGGCGTGACAGGTGCCCCGGCGAGAGCCCTGTGATAGGCACGTTACCCACAGCGCGGCATTCCCGCGAAACCCCACTTGACCTGCGATTTTGCTTGGATTTCCAAGTAAATCGAGAAAAGTGGGAACAGTCGCTGGTCAGCGCGTCGGCAACGACCTGAAGAGGGTCGCCGGAACATCCGGCACGTTATCCCGCGCACCCCGGGCGCGGGAAGAGCCAATATGTGAGACTGACTGCGTGCGCGAAGAGGGAAAAATCCGGGTATTTCTGCTGGACGACCACGAAGTCGTCCGGCGCGGCGTCCACGAGCTGCTCTCCGTGGAAGACGACATCGAAGTGGTCGGTGAGGCCGGGACGGCGGCAGACGCGCTGGTCAGGATCCCGGCGACCCGCCCGGACGTCGCCGTGCTCGACGTCCGGCTCCCCGACGGCAGCGGCGTGGAGGTGTGCCGCGAGATCCGTTCGCAGGACGAGGACATCAAGTGCCTGATGCTCACCTCGTACGCCGATGACGAGGCGCTTTTCGACGCGATCATGGCCGGGGCCTCGGGATACGTCCTCAAGGCCATCCGGGGCAACGAGCTGCTGAACGCCGTGCGGGACGTCGCGGCCGGCAAGTCGCTCCTCGACCCGGTGGCGACCGCCCGCGTCCTGGAGCGGCTCCGTGACAGCAACAACCCGAAGGGCGACGACAAGCTCGCCAACCTGACCGAGCAGGAGCGCAGGATCCTGGACCTGATCGGCGAGGGCCTGACCAACCGGGTCATCGGCGAGCGGCTCCACCTTGCGGAGAAGACCATCAAGAACTACGTCTCCAGCCTGCTGTCGAAGCTGGGCATGGAGCGGCGTTCGCAGGCCGCGGCGTACGTGGCACGGCTCCAGGTCGAGCGCCACTGACCCCCCTGGGCCCCCGGCGCGGCCCGTGCCTCACCCGTACGGAGCAGCCCGGGGCCCACGGCCCGGATTCGGGACCTACGTCCCCATGAAGGCGGGGCAGGGGCCCCTTTTCCGACACGTTGCCGGTGGCGGAGAGTGGTAGCCATGTCCACCGAGGAGATCCGCGCCATCGAGTTGCTCGGCCGAGTGTCGTACGGCCGAGTGGCGACGAGCATGCGGGCGATGCCGTTCGTCGCACCCGCCCGGCACATCGTGACCGAGGGACGCGTCCTGCTGCGGATGCACCGGGGGCTCGGCTACCACCGGGCCTGCAACGGCAGCGTCGTCGCCTACGGAGCGGACAACTTCAACTCGGGGGCCGAGCGGATCTGGTCCGTGCAGTTCACGGGCACGGCGGAGATCGTGAAGCCCACCGAGGAGCAGCTCGCGGCGTTCGGGCCCGAGCCCAGGACCGTGGACGACGAGCCCTTCGAGCCGGTCTATATGCGGATCGAACCGCAGTTCGTGACCGTGCACGAGCTCGACTACTCCGCCGGGCACCCCGCCGAACCGGCCGACCGCCCCGTCGAGCTGCACTCCACGGACCACGCCCCGGAGCATCCCGGGGAGCGTTCCCTGGGGCGACACCTCCACCACGTAGCGTGATCTAACATCTGCGGAGTGCCGCGCTCATCTGCAACCCTCGCTCCGCCCGTCGGCGTCCTCCTGCGCCGCTACGCGGCCGCGGGCGAGCCCCTCTCCTGCGAACCCGTGACCCAGGGCCTGCTCAACCGCGGCTACCGCCTCTCCACCACGCGCGGCGCCTACTTCCTGAAACAGCACCTGGACGCCCCCACCGCCGACCGCGCCACCATCGTCCGGCAGCACCGCGCCACCCAGCGCCTGCACGACCTGGGCCTGCCGGTGGCCCCACCGCTCGCCGACAGCCGGGGCCGTACGGTCGCGGTCGTCGACGGCCTCTGCTACGCCCTGCACCCGTGGATCGACGGCCGGCACCGCGACGGCGCCCAGCTCTCCGCCGGTGGCTCGCGCCGCCTCGGCGCCCTCCTGGGGCGCGTCCACACCTGTCTGGAGCGGGTCATGGAGTCCCCGCCGCCGGGCGACGACCACGAGAGCGCCCGCCCCGAGGACACCTTCCGCGCCATCGAGGAGCTGATCCGCCTCGCCCGCGCGCACCGGCCCCACGACAGCTTCGACGCGCTCGCCGAGCACCGGCTGAAGGAGCGCCGCCGACTGCTCGCCCAGCACGCCCACCACCGGCCGCCGCCGGCCGCCGCGTCCGGCTGGGTGCACGGCGACTTCCATCCGCTGAACCTGCTCTACCGGGGCGCGGAGCCCGCCGCGATCGTCGACTGGGACCGCCTCGGGGTCCGTCCGCGGGCCGAGGAGGCGGTCAGGGCGGCCGCGATCTTCTTCGTGACGCCCGGGGGCGAGCTGGCCCTGGAGAAGGTGCGGGCGTACGCGCGCGCGTACCGGCGGGCGACGGGCGCCGACGGCGCGGAGCTGGCCGCGGCGGCGCACCGGGTGTGGTGGGAGCGGCTCAACGACTTCTGGACGCTGCGCTGGCGCTACCAGCTGCACGACCGAAGGGCCGACCCGCAGTTTCCCGCGGTGTCGGCCCTGGCGGTCTGGTGGACCCGGGAGTACGACGCCGTGCGCGACGCCTTCGCCGGCTGATCGGGCGGTTGATCGCCGACCGGCCGGGCGGCGATCAGTCGGCGTCGCCGGTCAGCTGGTGGCGGTGGAGCCGCCCGGCGGCGGGGTGTCGCCGCCGCCGTCGTCACCGGTGGGCTCGCCGGTCGGGTCGACCGGCGGCTCCTCCGGGGTGGTCGCCGGGTCCGTCGGCGTCTCCGCCGTCGTGTCCGTCGGCGTCGGCTCGGTCGTCGGCGGCTCCGTCGTCGGGGGCTCCGTCGTCGGCTCCATCGTGTGCGTGGGGTCCTGGGTCACCGGAGGCGTGTACGGAGGCGTGTACGGCTTCTGCGTGGTGCCCCCGGTCGACGTGTCCGGGTCCTGCGTCTGCTCCTCGGTGGTGGGCTCCTCGGAGGGGGTGGGCTCCTCGGACGCGGTCGACGGCGAGTTGGAGATCGACGACTTCGTCGGCGTCGGCGTCACCGTCTCGTCGCTCTTCGCCTTGTCGATGGCGTACACGACGCCCGCGACGACCGCGACCAGCGCGAGCGCCACGAAGAGGATCAGCTTGCCGCGACCGCCCCGGCCTCCGCCGTTCGAGCCGTACGACCCGTCCTGGCCGTAGCCGCCGGTGCCGCCCGTGCCGCCGTCGTAGCCGCCGTACGCGCCGACGCCCCCGTCGTCCGGGTTCATCTGCGGCAGGATCCGGCCCTGCGCCGTCTCCCCGTGCATCGGGTGGCCCATCGCGGCCGTCGCCGCCATGCCGCCGCCCGGCGTGTGCCCGCCGTCGTGCATGTCGACGGGACCGGTGTTCCACGTGCCGGTGTGGCCGCCCTGCTGCTGGAGCATCTGCAGGCTGTACTGGATCAGCCCGCGCATCTCCTCGGCGCTCTGGAACCGGTCGTCCGGCTCCTTCGCGAGGGAGCGCATCACGAGGCCGTCGAGCTCCGGCGGCACACCGTGCGACACCTCGGACGGCGGGACGGGTGCGTCCTGCACGTGCTGGTAGACGACGGAGAGCGGCGTCTCACCCGTGAAGGGGGGCCGCAGCGCGAGCAGTTCGTAGAGGAGACAGCCCGTCGCGTACAGGTCGGAGCGGTGGTCGACGGCCTTGCCGAGCGCCTGCTCCGGGGAGAGGTACTGCGGGGTGCCCATGACCATGCCGGTCTGCGTCATCGTCGACTGCGCGCCGTGCAGGGCACGGGCGATGCCGAAGTCCATGACCTTCACGGCACCGCCGTGGGTGATGATGACGTTCGCCGGCTTGATGTCGCGGTGCACGATGCCGTGCTGGTGCGAGTAGGCCAGCGCCTCCAGGACGCCCGAGACGATGATGAGCGCCTGCTCGGGTCCCGGCGCGTCCGCGCTGATCAGCAGGTCACGGATGGTGCGGCCCTCGACCAGCTCCATCACGATGTACGGCACGGGCCGACCGCCGACGAGGTCCTCGCCGGAGTCGTACACGGCGACGATCGCGTGGTGGTTGAGCCCCGCGACCGACTGCGCCTCACGCGTGAAGCGCGCCTTGGAGACCGGGTCCTCGGCGAGATCGGCGCGGAGCAGCTTCACCGCCACCGTCCGCCCGAGGCGTACGTCCTCGGCGGCGAACACCTCTGCCATGCCGCCGCGGCCCAGACGGTGCGTCAGCCGGTAGCGGCCGTCGCCGACGACACCACCGACGCCCCACGACTCAGCTGCCGCGTCCGGCACACCGCCACCTGATCCGGATTCGGGTGCCATCAGTCCTCGCCGTCGTCTGTCGTGCCGTGTCCAGTCGTCACGCTACAGGCTCCGTACGACATCACGGTCCGCGATTGACCGGCCATCCAACCCCGTCCACGTACACCTGTGCAAATTCGACGGGTTTCCCCGGACACTTCGGGAACGCTGCGAGGACACCTTCTGTGCGGAGGGTCACGGAACGGGCACGCGGCTTGACGTGTCGGTGCCCTGGGGCAGACTTGGCCAGGAAATTCCGGAATTCGACGCCGCCGCGCGCGCGTAGGGGGAAGCAACAGATGAGCCAGGACGGCGCCCAGGGCCGCTATGCGGGCGGTTCGGTCGCGAACGGCCGGTACCAGCTGCGTGACCTCCTCGGCGAGGGCGGCATGGCGTCGGTGTACCTGGCCTACGACAGCGCCCTCGACCGACAGGTCGCGATCAAGACACTGCACACGGAGCTCGGCCGCGAGCAGTCGTTCCGCGAACGGTTCCGGCGTGAGGCGCAGGCCGTCGCGAAGCTCTCGCACACCAACATCGTCTCGGTCTTCGACACCGGCGAGGACACCCTCGACGGCGCCGTCATGCCGTACATCGTCATGGAGTACGTGGAGGGGCAGCCGCTCGGCTCGGTGCTCGCCTCCGACATCCAGCAGTACGGTGCGATGCCCGCAGACACGGCGCTCAAGGTCACGGCCGACGTGCTGGCCGCCCTGGAGGTCAGCCACGAGATGGGCCTGGTCCACCGGGACATCAAGCCGGGCAACGTGATGCAGACCAAGCGCGGCGTGGTCAAGGTCATGGACTTCGGCATCGCGCGGGCCATGCAGTCCGGTGTCACCTCGATGACGCAGACGGGCATGGTCGTCGGCACCCCCCAGTACCTCTCCCCCGAGCAGGCCCTCGGCCGCGCGGTGGACGCCCGCTCCGACCTCTACTCGGTCGGCATCATGCTCTTCCAGCTGTTGACGGGCCGCCTCCCCTTCGACGCCGACTCGCCGCTGGCCATCGCCTACGCGCACGTGCAGGAGGAGCCGGTCGCCCCGTCCTCCGTCAACCGTTCGGTGACGCCGGCGATGGACGCGCTCGTCGCCCGGGCGCTGAGGAAGAACCCGAACGAGCGGTTCCCGAGCGCCGCGGTCATGCGCGACGAGTGCCTGCGGGTGCTCTCGGCGGGTCAGACCGGTGCCCCGATGATCGTCCAGGGCGGTCCGGTCAGCAGCGGCTCGGGCGTCGGCTCGGCGGTCTTCCCGCCGGTCGGCCAGACCCCGCCGCCGACTCCGCAGCCCGCCCCGCACGGCGTACAGCAGCCGTACCTGCCGCCGACGCCGCAGCCCGGCCCGTACGGCCCCGCGACGCCGTCGCCCGGCCCGGCGTACGGGTACCCGCAGCAGCAGGCCCCGACGCCCGCGCCGATGTACCAGACCCCGGCTCCCGCCCCGTCGCCGTACGCCCCGGGCCCGATGCACACGCCGGCGCCCATGGCCACGTCGGCGCCCATGGCGACGGGCGGCGGCTCCCGCCGGAACACCCCGGTGCTGGTGGGCGCTGTCGTCGCCGTGCTCCTCGCGATCGGCGGCCTGATCGTCGTCCTCAACAAGGACGACGACGTGGACCCGAAGGCCGGCGGCACGGGCGGCACCGGCACGGAGCAGCAGCAGACGGCGACCCCCGGCCACAAGGGTCCCGACCTGACCAAGACCATCGACATGAAGAAGTGCACGCAGCCTTCGGAGTCGAGTGACGACCCCGCGAAGTTCGAGGTCCCGAACTTCACGTACAAGAACATCCAGTCGGTGAAGGACTGCGTGCAGGCGGCCGGGTGGAAGATCAAGTCCCAGCGTCCGGTCGACGAGTCGACCTACGGCGAGGGCACGATCCTGGAGCAGTACCCGCCGGCGGGTGAGGACATCACGGCCGAGGACGCCGAGTTCACCCTGACCGTCTCGACGGGCAACCCGCCCCAGTAATACGGACGGCGGCAGAGGCAGCACCGAAGGCAGGCAGGTGCCGCCGCCCGCCCCCTTACGCCTGCCGCCCCCTCCCGGATGCCGGAAGCGTCCCGGCATGTGACGCTGAGTCGACATTCGGCGGCTCGGTACGGGAGGGGGGTCACCCGGTGACTCCAGCACTCCGCAGGGCACGGGCGCGGGCCCTCGGCCCGGCGCTCACCTGCACGTTCGCCTGCACGTTCGCCGGCGCGGTCACCTTGGGTGCCGCGCCCCTCGGGTACACGGCGGAGGGCTCCGCCGGTCCGCGGGCGGTCGCGCCGTCCACGCCCACCGGTCCGACCCCGCCGACCCCGGCCGGACCCTCCGCGCCGACCGCCACGGGGACGACTCCTTCGACCGTGACGCCTTCCGGCTCCCCGACCACTCCGACCACCCCGTCCTCTCCCGTCCCCGGGACCGGGACGAGTACCGCCGGCTCGTCCGGGTCCGCGTCCGCCTCGCCCGGGCGCACCGGCGGCCCTGGCACCCCCGCCCCTCCGGCGCCCGCGCCGACCGGCACCGCCTCGCCCTCCTCCACAACGCCGAGCGCCACCCCCACCGACGCCCCCGCCCCCAGCGGCTCCGCCTCCCTGGCGGGCCGGCCGGCCGGGGAGGGCCGTCCGCGTCCCGGGCGCACCGAGACGTCCGCCGTCCCGCCGAGCGCCACTGCCTCCTCCCCCGGCCCGTCTCGTACCAAGACGGCAACAGACTCCGACTGGTACGAGGCCGCCGAGGAGGTCACCGAGAAGGACGGGGCGGTACGCGAGGAGGACGGGGTACTCACCGAGGTGGCGCCCGCGACCCGGCCCGCCGCCGCTCCCCATATGGCGTCCGAGGCTTCCCCTCCCCTCGTCGACCAGCGGATTCCCGTCCTCACCCTGGGGGTGGGGCTGGCTCTCATGGGGCTCGGGATCGGATTCCTGGGACTTCGCATGCGCCGCCGCTGAGCCGCGGCACCCGCCTCCGTCCCCCTTGAGACGGACCTTCCCCTTCCGTCTCAGGACGGTTGTGAGTCTCCACATACTCGGTATACATACTGAGTATGTCGATTCGCCACGGGCTCCTCGCCCTCCTCGAACGCGGCCCTCGGTACGGCTCCCAGCTCCGTACGGAGTTCGAGTCCCGCACGGGCTCCACCTGGCCGCTCAACGTCGGCCAGGTCTACACGACCCTCGGCCGGCTGGAGCGCGACGGCATGGTCGCGCAGGGGGGCCGGGACGAGGCGGGGCACGAGCTCTACACGATCACCGACGCCGGCCTCACCGAGCTCAGGACCTGGTTCGAGAAGCCCGTGGACCGCACCAGCCCCGCCCGTGACGAGTTGGCCATCAAGCTCGCCATGGCGGTGGGCGCGCCCTGTGTCGACATCCGCGACGTCATCCAGTCCCAGCGCCGGCACACCGTGAAGGCCATGCAGGACTACACCCGGCTCAAGGCCCAGGCGCTCCTCGCCGTCGAGAGCGGGGGAGCGCGGGAACGGGACGACGTGGCCTGGCTGCTCGTCCTGGAGCAGCTGATCTTCCAGACGGAGGCCGAGGCGCGCTGGCTGGACCACTGCGAGGCCCGGCTGATCCGCCTGTCCGCGCTCGCCCCGACGACGGGCTCGGCCACTCCGCCGGCCGCGGCGGCACCGGCGGCTCCGGCCGTCGCGGCGGCCGCGACCGACCCGACCGACGCGACCACCGGTACGCCAGGGGCCCGCTGACCGCACTCTCGCGCGCTCCGCCCGTACCGCTTCCGCACCACCTTCCACCGCTCGATCCGTACCGGCCGACCGCCGCGTACGCCCAAGGGGGACCCCTCCATGTCCACACAGCAGCCCGTGCTGCAGCTCCAGAACCTGACCCGCGTCCACGGCGCGGGCGCCACCGAGGTGCATGCCCTGCGGGGGATCGACCTCGCCGTGTACCCCGGCGAACTCGTCGCCGTCATGGGCCCGTCCGGCTCCGGCAAGTCCACGCTCCTCACCATCGCGGGCGGCCTGGACACCCCGACCTCGGGCCATGTGATCGTCGAGAACACCGACATCACCACCGCGAGCGTCAAGGAACTCGCCGCCCTGCGCCGCCGCAGCATCGGGTACGTCTTCCAGGACTACAACCTCATCCCGGCGCTCACCGCCGCCGAGAACGTCGCCCTGCCCCGCGAGCTCGACGGCACCTCCGCCCGAAAGGCCCGCGTCGAGGCCCTGGCCGCCCTGGAGGAGATGGGGCTCGGCCACCTCGCCGACCGCTTCCCGGACGAGATGTCCGGCGGTCAGCAGCAGCGCGTGGCCATCGCACGCGCCCTCGTCGGCGATCGCCGGCTCGTCCTCGCCGACGAACCGACCGGCGCCCTCGACTCCGAGACCGGCGAGTCCGTGCTCGCCCTGCTCCGGTCCCGCTGCGACGCGGGCGCCGCCGGTGTCCTGGTGACGCACGAGCCGCGGTTCGCGGCCTGGGCCGACCGCGTCGTGTTCCTGCGGGACGGCGCGATCGTCGACCAGACCGTGCGCAGCGAGGCCGACTCCCTCCTCTCGGGCCAGGTGGCGGAGGCGTGAAGACCTGGTTCCACTCCTGGCGGGCCGCGATCCGCATCGCCCGCCGCGACGCCTGGCGCTCCAAGGGCCGCAGCGCCCTCGTCCTGGCGATGATCGCCCTGCCCATCCTGGGTGTCAGCGCCCTCGATCTGACCTATCGCAGCTCCGAACTGTCCCCCGCGGAGCGGGCGGAGAGGTCGATGGGCGCCGCCGACGCGATATTCCGGGACGCCGAGGTCGAAGGCGTCCCGATCTTCCAGGACCCGCCGGGCGAAATGCACACGCCGGTCAAGGAGTACAGGGATCAGCCGTGGCCGAACGGCCCGACCGACGTCACCAAGGCGATCCCGGCGGGTTCCACGGTGCTCACGGACCGCTCCGGGCCGGCCAAGCTGACCACCGCCCATGGTCTGCTCTCCACCGACGTACGTGAGCTGAAGGCGTCCGACCCGGTCAGCCGCGGCATCATGACGCTCCTCTCGGGACGATTCCCGGAGAAGTCGGACGAGGTCATGGCGACCTCGCACTTCCTGGAGGCCAGCGGACTGTCGGTCGGCTCGACCCTTTCCGCCCGCAACTTCGACCGTACGTATCGAATCGTCGGCTCCTACGAACTTCCCGACGCGCTCGCCGTCGACCAGGTCAACGCGCTGCCGGGTGCCTTCCTCTCCGCCTACGCGAAGGCGGTCGAGAAGTCCGGTCTGTCCGCGCCCGGCACCTCCACCTCGTATCTGGTGAAGAAGTCCGGTGGTTTCACGTGGAACGCCGTCCAGCAGATCAACACGAAGGGTGTGGTCGTCACCTCGCGCGACGTCATGCTCGACCCGCCGGCCAAGTCCGAGGTGCCGCTGTACGCGAAGGAGAACTGGGGCTCGTACGACTCCAGCCCCGCGGCCGACGCCGCCGCGCTCGCCGCCATCGGCACCGTCGTCGGCCTGGCGATGCTGGAGATCTGCCTCCTCGCCGGCCCAGCTTTCGCGGTCGGCGCCCGGCGCTCGCGCCGACAGCTCGGTCTGGTGGGGGCCAACGGCGGTGCCCGCAGCCACATCCGGGCCATCGTGCTGAGCGGCGGTCTCGTCATCGGTGTCGCCGCGGCCGTCATCGGCACCGTCCTCGCCGTGATCCTCACGCTGGTGCTGCAGCCGGTCCTCGAAGACACCATGAACCAGCGGTTCGGCGCCTTCGACATCCGTCCGCTCGAACTGCTCGGCATCGCGCTGCTCGCCGTCCTGACCGGTCTGCTCGCCGCCATCGTCCCGGCGATCACCGCTTCCCGGCAGACCGTCCTCGCTTCGCTCACGGGCCGGCGCGGAGTCCGTCGCAGCAGCCGCGTCCTGCCCCTGATCGGCCTCGCGGCCCTCCTCCTGGGCGCCGCCATCGCGCTCTTCGGGTCGATCGCGACCGAGTCGTTCGTCATCGTCGCGGGCGGTTCGGCCATCGCCGAGCTCGGCGTCGTCGCCATGACCCCGGCCCTGGTGGGGCTGTTCGGCCGGACCGGGCGCTGGCTGCCGCTCTCGCCGCGGCTCGCGCTGCGCGACGCCGTCCGGAACCGGGGACGTACGGCACCCGCCGTCGCCGCCGTCCTCGCCGCCGTGGCGGGCACGGTCGCCGTCTCCACCTTCATGGCCAGCAGCGAGGCGCAGAACAGGGCCGCCTACGAGGCCCGGCTGCCGCACGGAGCGGTCTCCACCTTCGTCCTGGAGGACGGCGGCCGGGACGTCCCCGCGGTCCGCGAGGCCGTCCAGCGCATCCTGCCCGTCGACGTCCGCGCCGATGTCGAGCGGGTCTCGGTCGGCAAGCCGGGCTGTCGTCCGTGGGACGGCGGCGAGGGCTGCGGCCGCTACGAGGTCGTGCTCCCGCCGGCGAACGAGTGCCCGCTGTACGCCACGGTGCCCGCCGGCGAGGGCGACCCCAGCGAGCGGTTCACCCCCGAGCAGCGACGGAAGCTGATCACCGAGGACTGGCGGTGCGACCAGACCTCCCGGGGTGGCTGGGTCTCCGTCGACAGCGGTCTGCTCGTCGGTGACGCGAAGGTCCTCCAGGTCCTCGGGGTCACCGACCCGGGCGCCGCGAAGGCGCTCGCCGAAGGCAAGATCGTCACCTTCTCGCGAGCCGAGATCGACAAAAACGGCACCATCGGCATCAAGCAGGTCACCGACCTCGCCGGCGCCGACCGGGCCGCCGAGAAGGGCAAGCCCTCGCCCGGGAAGATCAGCTCCATTCCCGCCTACCTGGTGCCCAAGGACCAGAAGTCCTACGGCGTCCAGCTGCTGATGACCCCGGCCACCGCGAAGGCCGCCGGCCTCTCCACCCTGCCGGCGGGCGCGTACTTCAGCACCGAGCGGATGCCGGACACCGAGCAGCGCCAGAAGCTCGACGGCGAACTCGCCAAGCTCGGCGGCGACGTCGAAATGCACGTTGAGGAGGGCTTCGTCAACGAGAGCAGCCTCTTCCTGATCGCGCTGGCCGTCTTCGCGGGCCTCGTCACCATCGGCGCCGCCGGTATCGCCACGGGTCTCGCCCAGGCCGACGCCGAGGCCGACCTGAAGACGCTCGCCGCCGTCGGCGCCCCGCCCCGGGTCCGTCGCACGCTCAGCGGCTTCCAGTGCGGAGTCGTCGCGGCGATGGGCGTGATCCTCGGATCCGCGGCCGGTGTCCTGCCGGCCGTCGGCCTCCGGCTCACGGAGAAGCGCGAGATGATCGGCTACTACGAGGAGGCGATCCGGCAGGGCTGGGACAACGGCATGTCGGGCCCGCCGTACGTGCCGATCGTCATCCCCTGGGAGACGCTCGCCGGGCTCCTCGTCGCCGTACCGCTCGGTGCCGCGCTCCTCGCCGCCCTGGTGACCCGCTCGCGCGGCGCACTGGCCCGGCGCGCGGCGACCTGACGGATCCCCGGCGGTTCGTTGCCTTCCTGTGCCCCTGTACGAGGGTGGATCACCCTCGTACAGGGGCACACCGTCTGGTGAGGCATGTGTGCGAGAGAATGGCGGCATGGAGATGCCGAGGAATGACAGGTCGCAGGAGAGCCCCCAGGTCCTCATCGTGGGACAGGACGGGACGGCACTCGGCGGCACTCAGGGTGACGACGAATCCCGCGAGGTCCCGGTGACGGAAATGGTCGAGCAGCCTGCGAAGGTCATGCGGATCGGCAGCATGATCAAGCAGCTCCTGGAAGAAGTACGGGCGGCGCCTCTCGACGAGGCGAGCCGCGTCAGGCTCAAGGACATCCACGCCAGCTCCGTGAAGGAGCTGGAAGACGGGCTCGCGCCCGAGCTGGTCGAGGAACTGGAGCGGCTCTCCCTGCCGTTCACGGACGAGGCGATCCCTTCCGAGGCGGAACTGCGCATCGCGCAGGCCCAGTTGGTGGGGTGGCTGGAAGGCCTCTTCCACGGCATCCAGACGGCGCTGTTCGCCCAGCAGATGGCGGCCCGCGCCCAGTTGGAGCAGATGCGCCGGGCGCTGCCGCCGGGCGTCTCGCACGACGATGACGACGACGACCGCGGCCACGGCCACGCGGTTCGCTCGGGGCCGTACCTGTAGGTCCCCGAGACCACCGTACGGAGAGGGGCCCGGCACACCTCGTGTGCCGGGCCCCTCCTCCGTCGGTACGCCGAGTCAGCCCCGGGGCGCGAGCAGCAGCACCTTGCCGACGTGGTCGCCGGACTCCAGCACCCGGTGCGCCTCCGCGGCCTCCGGCATCGGCACCGTACGGTCGACGACCGGCCTGACCGTGCCCGCGCCGATCAACGGCCAGACGTGCTCGCGGACGGCGGCGACGATCGCCGCCTTCTCCTGCGGCGGGCGGGAGCGCAGCGTGGTCGCCATGACCGCCGCGCGCTTGGCGAGCAGCGCCGCCAGGTTGAGCTCGCCCTTCACGCCACCCTGGAGCCCGATGATCACCAGGCGCCCGCTGACGGCCAGGGCCTTCACGTTCCGCTCCAGGTACTTGGCGCCGACGATGTCCAGGATGACGTCCGCACCGGCGCCGTCCGTCGCCTTGTGGAGCTCCTCGACGAAGTCCTGCTCGCGGTAGTCGATGAGGACGTCCGCGCCCAGTTCGGCGCAGCGGGCCAGCTTCGCGGGGCTCCCGGCCGTGACGACGACCCTGGCGCCGACCGCCTTGGCGAGCTGGATCGCCATCGTGCCGATCCCGCTCGCCCCACCGTGCAGGAGCACCGTCTCGCCGGGGCGCAGGTGGGCGATCATGAAGATGTTGGACCAGACGGTGCAGGCGACCTCGGGGAGCGCGGCGGCCGTGGCCAGGTCGACGCCCTCCGGCACCGGCAGCAGCTGCCCGACCGGGACGACGACCTTCTCGGCGTAACCGCCGCCGACGAGCAGCGCGCAGACCTCGTCGCCGACCGACCAGCCGGACACCCCGGGCCCGAGCGCGGTGATCCGCCCCGAGCACTCCAGGCCGGGATACGGGGAGCTGCCCGGCGGCGGGTCGTAGAAGCCCTGCCGCTGGAGCAGGTCGGCGCGGTTGACGGCGCTCGCCACCACCTCGACGAGGACCTCGCCCTCGCCGGGCACGGGATCGGGCACCTCTGCCCAGACGAGGGCCTCGGGACCGCCGGGTTCCGGAATCGTGATCGCATGCATGGCCGCGAGGCTACTCCGGCGGTCCGTGCTCGTCCCGCGGACTCAGTCCTGCGGCGGCGTGGTGAGCGGGGTCACCGGCGCGGCGCGCACGATGGTGATCACCCGGTCGGTGGGCTGGAGCGGGCTGGCGGCCTTGTCGTCGTAGCTCAGCAGCCGGTGACCGCGGAGCACGCTCACCACCAGGTCCTCGGTCTCCCGCACGCTCCTGCCCGCCTCGGCCTTGGTCACCGGGCGCTCGACGAGGTCGAGCCCGGAGCCCTGCTGGATGAGGTCCTCCATCACCGTGCCGGCGCTGGGGCTCAGCACCGAGAGGCCGAGCAGCCGGCCGGCGGCGGAGGCGCTGGTGATGACCGCGTCAGCACCGGACTGGCGCAGCAGCGGCGCGTTCTCCTCCTCGCGGACCGCGGCGACGATCTTCGCGCCCCGGTTGAGCTGGCGGGCGGTCAGGGTGACCAGGACGGCCGTGTCGTCGCGCTGGGTGGCGATGACGATCTGGCGGGCCCGCTGGACCTCGGCCCGCAGCAGAACGTCGCTGCGCGTCGCGTCGCCGACGACACCGACGAAGCCGTCCGCGTTCGCCGTCTCGATCACCTTGTTGGAGGGGTCGACGATGACGATCTGGTCCTTGCTGAGACCGGTCGCGCAGAGGGTCTGGATCGCGGACCGCCCCTTGGTGCCGAAGCCGACGATGACGGTGTGGTCGCGCAAGGTGGACCTCCAGCGATTCAGTCGGAACTCCTCCCGGGTCCTCTCCGTGAGGACCTCGAGGGTGGTGCCGACCAGGATGATCAGGAACAGCACGCGCAGGGGCGTGACCAGCAGGATGTTGGCGAGCCGCGCCGTGTCGCTGTACGGGACGATGTCGCCGTATCCGGTGGTGGAGAGCGTCACGGTCGCGTAGTAGGCACAGTCGAGGAGGTCGAGCGTCTCGTTGGCGTTGTCGTGGTAGCCCTCGCGGTCGACGTAGACGATGAGCACCGTCAGGATCAGCACGCCGAGCGCCATGAGCAGTCGCTTGCCGACCTGGCGCAGCGGCCTCTCGACGACCCGTCGGGGCAGCCGGATCTGGGGACCCGAGATCCGCTCCTCCGCCTGGCGGGCCATCACGTCACGGCTGGGAAGTTTCACGTGAAACACACTCCTTCGGCCGGGGCGTCCCCCGCCGCCGTCGGCCAGGGAAGGCCGAGGATCTCCAGTGCCTGGCCCGGTCGGGCACCACCGGGCGGTACGACGGCCAGGCCGTCGGCGGCGGCGATGCCACGGAGCATGGCCGGTCCGTTGTAGTGCAGCGGGACGGCCCGGTCGGCGCGACGGATGACCGGGACGAGCCGGGTGTCGTGGGGGTGCCCCTGGATCTCGTCCTGCACCGGGACCACAGGGGCGCGGTTCGGCAGCCCGGCGCCCCCCGTGAGGGCGGCGAGCAGCGGCTCGGCGAGGGTGAGGAGTCCGGAGACGGCCGCGAGCGGGTTGCCGGGGAGCCCGACGAGATGGCGGGGCTCGTCGCCGGCGAGCCGGGCGAGGAGCATCGGGTGGCCGGGCCGGACCTTCACGCCGTCGACGAGGAGCGTGGCTCCCGCCGCGTCGAGCACCCGGTGCAGATGATCGACGGGCCCGGCGGCGGTCCCGCCTGTGGTGATCAGCAGGTCGGCGGCGGACCCGGTGACGGCCGCGTACAGCTCCTCGGCGTCGTCGCCGATCCGGCGGGTGGCGAGGACCTCGGAGCCGAGCGCCTCCAGCCAGGGCCCGAGCATCGGGCCGAGGGCGTCCCGGATGAGCCCCTCGTGAGGGAGGCCGGCAGTGAGCAGCTCGTCGCCGAGCACCAGGATCTCGACCCGGGGGCGGAGGAGGACGGGAAGCGCGTCGTAGCCGGCGGCCGCGGCGAGTCCGAGGACAGCGGGGGTCACGGCGGAGCCCGCGGGGAGCAACTGATCGCCGACGCGGCACTCCTGGCCCCGGGGCCGGATGTCCTGTCGGGTCAGCACCTCGCGCAGGGCGTGCAGGAGCAGACCGGCCGCCCCACCGCCACGCTCGGCGCGGGAAGGCTCGGTACGGGAGTGCTCGGTACGGATGACTGCGGTCGTCCCGGCCGGGACCCGGGCGCCGGTGGCGATGCGTACGGCCTCGCCGTCGGCCAGTGCGGCGGCGGGGGCGTGGCCCGCGAGGACGGCGCCCTCCTCACGGACCGTCCAGGGGCCCGTCCCCGCGACGGCCCAGCCGTCCATGGCGGAGGTGTCGAAGGAGGGCAGGTCCGTGAGTGCCAGGAGCGGCCCCGCGAGGACCCGACCGAGCGCCGCGCCGAGCGGCACGTCCAGCGGCCCCCGCGCGCCCTGGCCGGCGTGGACGCCCTGGCCGGCGTGGGCGGCGTGGGCGGCGTGGGCAGCGTGGGCGGCGGCGCCCGCCTCGGTGGCGGTCGTCCGGGCCGCGGGCCAGGGGGTGGCGCGGTGCGGCTCCTCGGCCGGCGGGGGCACAGCAGCGGTGTCGGGGGCCACGAGGGCGGACTCCTTGAGGGACATCAAGCCTCGGCCTCGTCCTGTTCTGCGGCCCAGCGCTTGGCGAGCTCAGTCGCCTTGCGGGCCGCTTCGGCGACCGCCTCGGGGCCGGCCCCGGCGCCCGCGCTCGCCGCCGCGTAGCCGACCAGGAAGGTGGTCAGGGGCGCGGCGGGGCGCGCCACTCCGTGGGCGGCGTCACGGGCCAGGTCGAGCAGCACGCCGGTGTCGACGTCCAGCTCGATGCCCAGTTCGTCCTTGACTGCGGTGATCCATTCGTCCAGCACGGTTCCATGCTCCCTGACGCGGGCTCGGGCCGCGACGATGTCCTCCCAGGTGTCGCAGTCGAAGGAGGCCAGGGATCCGGCGGCGACCCTGGTGAGGCGGAGTCCCTCCGTGAGGTGCCGCAGCGGCGTGTGGGCCAGACCACGGCCGTCGTGCGAGAGGCGGGCGAGCTCGCGCAGCAGCGGACCGGTCCGGTACGCGGCGACGAGCGGCTGATCCCGGCCCTCTCCGTCGGTGAGGACGGCGGCCTCCGCCTCGGGTGCGGCGGCGAGCGACTCCAGGAGGCTCCGGACGGTGTCCCGGTCGAGGAAGGGGAGGTCGGCGGAGAAGACGAGGACGACCTCGGCCGCCGTCTCGCGGACCCCGGCGGCGACGGCGGGCACCGGGCCTCCGCCGGGCGGATCTTCCCTGGTCCAGCGGACGGGGCGGACGGTCGGGCGGGGGTCTCCGACGACCACCGTCCGGCCGGCGTCGGGGCAGGCCGCGAGCACCCTGTCGAGGAGCGTCCGGCCTCCCACCCGTACCCCGGGCTTGTCGGAGCCGCCGAGGCGCCTTGCGGCGCCCCCGGCGAGCACGACGGCGTCGTATGCGGTGGTCACCCCAGCAGTATGGGCCGCCGGGTACCACGCACGTCCGGCCCGTCCCAAGAAGAGAGACGGGCCGGGCCGGGACTGCGCTCTGTCAGAGCGTGCGGAGCAGGACCGCGGGCTGCTCGACGCAGTCCGCGACGTACCGCAGGAAGCCGCCCGCCGTGCCACCGTCGCAGACGCGGTGGTCGAAGGTGAGCGAGAGCTGCACCACCTGACGGACGGCCAGTTCGCCCTGGTGGACCCAGGGCTTGGGGATGATCCGGCCGACGCCGAGCATCGCGGCCTCGGGGTGGTTGACGATCGGCGTGGAGCCGTCGACCCCGAACACCCCGTAGTTGTTCAGGGTGAACGTGCCGCCCGTCAGATCGGCCGGTGTGAGCGTGCCCTGCCGGGCGGACTCCGTGAGCCGGGCGAACTCCTCCGTGAGCGACTCGGCCGTCCTCGTCCCGGCGTCCTTGACCACCGGGACGACCAGACCGCGCGGGGTCTGGGCGGCGAAGCCCAGGTGCACGGCCGGCAGCCGGACGATCTCCCGGGCGGCGGTGTCCACCGTGGAGTTGAGCTCGGGGAACCGGGCCAGGGCGTGGGCGCAGATCCGGGCGAGGAGCGCGAGCAGCGAGATCTTCGGCCCGCCCGCCTCGTTCATCGCCCGCCGGGCCGCCATCAGCTCGGTCGCGTCGGCGTCGACCCAGCAGGTCGCGTCCGGAATCTCCGTACGGCTGCGGGACAGCTTGTCCGCCACCGCTCCGCGGAGTCCGCGCAGCGGGATCCGCTCCCCAGCCACGGCCCGGGCGGGGGCGGCGACCGGGGCGGCGACGGCCGGGGCCGCCGCGGCCGGGACGGAGGCGGTGGCCGGCCGCTCCAGGGCCGCGAGGGCCAGCTCCACGTCCGCCCGCAGGATCAGCCCCTCAGGACCGGATCCGCGCACCTCTCGCAGGTCGATCCCGCGGTCGCGGGCCAGCTTCCGCACGAGCGGCGAGATGACCGGCACCGGCCCGTCGTGCCCGGCGAAGGGCGCCGCGGCGGGCTCAGGAGCCTTCACAGCAACCGGAGCGGGTGCCGCGACCGGAGCCGGAGCCGCGGCCCGGGCCACGGCCGGGTTCTCGCGATGCACCCGGCGACGCCGGGCTACGGGTCCCGCCGTGCCGTAGCCGACCAGCACGTTGCCCGAGTACTCCGAGGAGACGGCGTCCTCCGCGGTCGCCTTGGGAGCCGCTTCCGGAGCGGCCTCCGTGAGCTCCTCCGGCGCGCCCGTGCCACCCACGGCGACCGTCAGCAGCGGTGCGCCGACGGGCAGTTCGGTGCCCTCCTCGCCGTACCGGGCGGTGACGACGCCGCCGTACGGGCAGGGCACCTCGACCATGGCCTTGGCCGTCTCGACCTCGACGACCGGCTGGTCGATGGCGACGACGTCGCCGACGGCGACGAGCCAGCGGACGATCTCGGCCTCGGTGAGCCCCTCACCGAGGTCGGGCAGCTTGAATTCGAGCACCTGGGCCATCAGCTCTGCGCCTCCCACTGCAGCCGCGCCACCGCGTCCAGGATCCGGTCCACGCCGGGCAGGTGGTGACGCTCCAGCATCGGAGGCGGGTACGGGATGTCGAAGCCCGCCACACGCAGCACCGGCGCCTCCAGGTGGTGGAAGCAGCGCTCGGTCACGCGCGCGACGATCTCCGCGCCGGGGCCGGCGAAACCGGGCGACTCGTGCACCACGACCGCCCGGCCCGTGCGTCGCACCGAGGCACAGACGGTCTCCTCGTCGAACGGCACGAGCGAGCGCAGGTCGACGACCTCCAGGTCCCAGCCCTCGGCCTGGGCCGCCTCCGCCGCCTCCAGGCAGACCGGGAGCGACGGGCCGTAGGTGATCAGGGTGGCGCCGGTGCCCTGCCGCCGCACGACCGCCTTGCCGATCGGCTCGACGGGCGCGGGCGCCTCGGGCGACCAGTCGGACTTCGACCAGTAGAGCCGCTTCGGCTCCAGGAAGACCACCGGGTCGTCGGAGGCGATGGCCGCGCGCAGCAGCCCGTAGGCGTCCTCGACGGTCGCCGGGGTGACGACGTGCAGCCCCGGGGTGGCCGTGTAGTAGGCCTCGGAGGAGTCGCTGTGGTGCTCGACCCCGCCGATCCCGCCGCCGTACGGGACGCGGATGACGATCGGCATCGGCATCGCGCCGCGCGTCCGGTTCCGCATCTTCGCCACGTGCGAGATCAGCTGCTCGAACGCCGGGTAGGCGAAGGCGTCGAACTGCATCTCGACGACCGGCCGCAGGCCGTACATGGCCATGCCGACGGCGGCGCCGAGGATGCCCGCCTCGGCCAGCGGGGTGTCCGTGCAGCGGTCCTCGCCGAACTCCTTGGCGAGCCCGTCGGTGACCCGGAAGACGCCGCCGAGCGTGCCGACGTCCTCGCCCATCACGTGGACGGTCGGGTCTTCGGCCATCGCGTCGCGCATGGCGCGCTGGAGCGCCTGCGCCATCGTCGCGGGCTTGGCCTTTCCGGCGCCGGCGGCCTTGGCCGCGGGGCCGGTCGTCGCGGTGGTCATCACGCCTCACCCTCGGCGTCGAGCTCGGCGCGCAGCTGCGCCGCCTGCTCACGCAGCTGCGCGGTCTGCTCCGCGTACACATGGGAGAACAGGTCCATCGGGTCGAGGACCGGATCGGCGTTCATCCGCTCACGCAGGTCGGCCGCCATCGTCTCGGCGGCCTCGGCAGCCGCGCTCCTGGTGTCCTCGTCGAGCAGGCCACGCTCCGTCAGTTCCCGCTCGAGGAGCAGGATCGGGTCGTGCGCCCGCCAGGTCTCGACCTCGCCGGCCGCGCGATAGCGGGTGGCGTCGTCGGCGTTGGTGTGGGCGTCGATCCGGTAGGTGACGGCCTCGACGAGGGTGGGGCCGCCGCCGCGCCGCGCGCGGGCCACGGCCTCGGTCAGCACCTGGTGGACGGCGACCGCGTCGTTCCCGTCGACCAGCCGGCCCGGCATGCCGTATCCGACGGCCTTGTGGGCGAGGGAGGGCGCGGCGGTCTGCTTGGCCAGCGGCACGGAGATCGCGAAGCCGTTGTTCTGCACGAAGAAGACCACGGGGGCCTTCCACACGGCCGCGAAGTTCAGCGCCTCGTGGAAGTCGCCCTCGCTGGTGCCGCCGTCGCCGACCATGGCGAGGGCGATCACGTCGTCGCCCTTGAGACGGGCCGCGTGGGCCAGGCCCACCGCGTGCGGGAGCTGGGTGGCCAGCGGGGTGCAGAGCGGCGCGATGCGGTGCTCGTGCGGGTCGTAGCCGGTGTGCCAGTCGCCGCGCAGCAGCGTCAGGGCCTGCACCGGGTCAAGGCCGCGGGCGACCGCCGCCAGGGTGTCGCGGTACGAGGGGAAGAGCCAGTCCCGCTCCTCCAGGGCCAGGGCGGCGGCGATCTCGCACGCCTCCTGGCCGGTGGTGGACGGGTAGACGGCGAGCCGGCCCTGCTTGGTGAGCGCGGTGGCCTGCGTGTTGTACCGGCGGCCGCGGATCAGCTCCGCGTACAGCCGGAGCAGCAGCGCGGGGTCGGCGTCGGCCGCGGCGTCCGTGCCGAGCACGCGCAGCGGCTCGGCGTCGGGCAGCAGCGGGGCGGGGTCGGTACGCGGCTGCCACGCCGGCGGCGGGGTGGGCCGGTAGGCGGGAACGGCACCGGGCGGCTCTTGGACTGTCGAACTGCGCTGTTGCAACGAGTCCACCTCCTCGTGGGAGCGGGCATAAGACCCGAAGGCGGGTGGCGCGAGTGTGGCGCGCCTCACCTACCGATTGTTCGGTCGTGGAGGCATTTTGGCTACAGGCACCTCCAGCCTGTGGACAAACGGTTCTCCACAGCCTGGGATAGGAGCAGGTCGTCCACCGGAGAGAGGCGGGGGGACATGGCGGATGAACAAATGGCCGTCGATCGGAGCGGGGCTCCGGCCGACGCCACGGGCGAGGCCCGGGGCGGAACGCCTGCCGAGGCACTCGGCAGACCGCTCGGCGGGGCCGACAGCGAGGTGCCCGACGAGGCCCTGAGCGCCCCGATCGGCATGCCGACGGGCGCCCCGCCGCCACGCCCGCTGGACGCCATCGACCGCGACATCCTGAGACTGCTGCAGACGGACGGCCGCGCCTCGGTACGGTCCGTGGCCGAGCGCGTACACGTCTCCCGGGCAAACGCGTACGCGCGGATCAACCGGCTCATCGACGACGGGGTGATCCGCGGCTTCAGCGCCCGGGTCAACCACGAGCGGGCGGGGCACGGCGCCTCCGCCTACATCACGCTCAAGATCGTCCAGAACTCCTGGCGGACGGTCCGCGAGCAGCTCAGGGCCCTGCCGGGGGCCACGCACATCGCACTGGTCAGCGGCGATTTCGACGTCCTGCTGCTCGTGCACACCCCCGACAACCGGACGCTGCGCGAGCTGGTGCTCACCCGGCTCCAGTCGATCCCCGAGGTCCTGTCCACCCGCACGCTCCTGGTCTTCGAGGAGACGGACCTCAACACCGACCACCGCATCTGACCGCCCGAAAGCGGGCCGACCGCCGGCCGACCTCCGACCTCAGGCCGACCGCAGACCGCAGACCGCAGACCGCAGACCGACCGGCAGGCCGGCCTCCGACCTCAGGCCGACCTCAGGCCGACCGAACACAGGCCGAAAAGCAGGACGGCCCCCGAAGGGGCCGTCCGTGAGTCCTCAAGGCGCTCAGCGAGCCGTCCGCAGCCCGTCGAAGGCCAGGTGTGCGACGGTCTCGGCGAGCTGCTCCCGCTCGCCCACCGCGTCCGGATTCGGCCGGTACCACTCCACCAGTGAGTTGATCATGCCGAAGAGAAGCCTGGTGGCCAGCCGTATGTCCACGTCGGCCCGCAGGTCGCCCTCCGCCGCGGCGGCCTTCAGCAGCTCGGCCACCCGGTGGTCGAACTCGCGCCGCCGCTCCATCGCCCACCGCTCGGTCGCGGTGTTGCCCCGCACCCGCAGCAGCAGCGTCACGTACGGCAGCTCCGCTATCAGCACCTCCACGGTGCGACGCGTGACGTACTCGACCCGCTCGACGGCCCGGCCGCGTACCGCCCCGGGTTCGTCGAGCACCGCGAAGAGCCCGTCGAGCGCCCTGCTGACCGCCCGCCGCAGCAGCTCCTCCTTGCCGGACACATGGTGGTAGATCGACGACTTGGAGATCCCCGCCGCCTTGGACAGGTGCTCCATGGAGGTGCCGTCGTAGCCGCGCTCGTTGAAGACCCGCACGGCGACCGAGAGCAGCGTCTCCGGGGTGTACGTGTCGCGCTTCACCGTGGTCATCAGGAGTCCTCCTCGTCGGCCTCGGCGCACCGGCGGGCGATCGCCTGGCTCGGCCCGTACC
The DNA here is from genome assembly GCF_014649015.1 of Streptomyces narbonensis. Classification (GTDB taxonomy): domain Bacteria; phylum Actinomycetota; class Actinomycetes; order Streptomycetales; family Streptomycetaceae; genus Streptomyces; species Streptomyces narbonensis. Next base: position 363,725 of record NZ_BMSF01000008.1, on the reverse strand, counting down.
GGCCCGTCGGGTAGCGCTCGTGCAGCGCCCGGAGCAGGTCGCAGACGCGCCGGGGCCCCAGCTTCTCCGCCCACTCAAGGGGGCCGGCCGGGTAGTTGACCCCGAGCCGCATCGCCGTGTCGACGTCCTCGGAGGTCGCGACCCCCCGGTCGACCGCGTCGGCCGCGAGGTCGACCAGCATGGCGACCGTACGGGCGACGATCATGCCGGGGATGTCCCCGATGACGGAGACCTGCTTGCCCAGCGCCTGGAAGAGCCCCACGGCCTCGTTCAGGGTCTCGGGATCGACCCTCTTCCTCGCGGACAGGACGATCCGGCTCGCGCTCGCGTAGTCGAGCGCGAGATCGAAGTAGATGATCTCCTCGGGGCCGTACTCGAAGGAGCTCTCGCCGTCCGCGAGGCCCAGCCGGCCACCGCTCGGCAGCTCGACGAACCCGTCGCCGCGCGTGCGCCGCACCTTGATCCCGGCCTGCTCGAAGAGCCCCACGAGCGGCTCGGCCGGCCCCAGGCCGCCACGGACGACGATCTTCGCCGGGGCCTCGGCCGGCGGCGCCGTGTGCGGCTTCGGCCGCTCGGCCCCTTCCGCGTACGAGAACCAGCCGTGCCCCGTCTTGCGGCCGAGCCGCCCCGACTCCACGAGCCGGCGCTGCGCGAGCGAGGGTGTGAACTTCGGGTCCTGGTAGAAGGACTCCCAGACGGAGCGGGTGACGGCCTCGTTCACGTCCTGGCCGATGAGGTCCGTGAGCTCGAAGGGGCCCATGCGGAAGCCGCCGCACTCGCGCAGGGCGGCGTCGATGGTGGCGGGGTCGGCCGCGCCCTCCTCGTAGACCCGCAGCGCCTCCGCGTAGAAGGGGCGCGCGACCCGGTTCACGATGAAACCGGGGGTGTCGGCGCAGCGTACCGGCGTCTTTCCCCAGCCCTTCATCGTCTCGTACGCGCGCGTGGCGACGTCCGCGTCGGTGGCGAAGCCGCTGACGACCTCGACGAGCGGGAGCAGCGGAGCCGGGTTGAAGAAGTGGAGTCCGACGAACCGGCCCGGCAGGCGCAGTCCTCCCGCGATCGCGGTGACGGAGAGGGAGGAGGTGTTCGTGGCGAGGACGGTGTCGTCGCCGACGACCTTCTCCAGGTCGGCGAAGAGCTGCTGCTTGACGGGCAGGTGCTCGACGATCGCCTCGACGACGAGCGCCGCGTCCGCGAGCTCCCCGAGCTCCTCCGTGGCATGCAGGCGGCCGACGGCCGCCTCGCGCGCGGAGGCGTCCAGGCGGCCCTTCTCCACGAGCCGGTCCAGGCGGGCGGTGAGGGCGTCCACGGCCTCCCGCGCCCGGCCGGGGGCGCTGTCGTAGAGCCGTACGGGATGGCCGGCGACCAGCGCGACCTGGGCGATGCCCTGGCCCATGGTGCCGGTGCCGACGACGGCGACGGTGCGGTCCTGTGCGAGGGCGGTCGGCTCACTGGCGGTCACGTCTTCGCTCCCCCTGACGGTCACGTTGGCGCTCATAGGAGTGATCCTCCCCGATGGGTTTTCCACAGGATCGACGGACCCCCTTGTCCCGACCGATCGTTCGGTTACTCTAACTCCGTACGCGTCTCCCTGCCCAGCTCGACGAGGAGTTGGTCCTTCCATGGCCACCGCTCTGCCGACCACCGACCGTCTGGACCGTCTCGCCGAGAAGCACCGGTCCACGCTCGACCAGGCACTCGCCACGATCCGTACCCGCGCCTACTGGTCCCCGCATCCCGAGCACCCGAAGGCCTACGGGGAGGGTGGCTCGCTCGACGCGGCGGCCGGCCTCGCCGCCCACCAGGCCGTGCTGAACACCCGCTTCGAGCTCGACCAGCCCGGCACGGACGGCTGGACCGGCGGCGAGGTCTCGCCGTACGGCCCGGAGCTCGGCATCGAGTATCCGCACGCCGACATCGACGTCCTGCTGCCCGCGATGCGCGCGGGCATGGGCGCCTGGCGTGACGCCGGGGCCGAGACCCGCGCCCTCGTCTGTCTGGAGATCCTGTCCCGGATCTCGGCCCGCACCCACGAGTTCGCCCACGCCGTCATGCACACCAGCGGACAGGCGTTCATGATGGCGTTCCAGGCCGGCGGCCCGCACGCCCAGGACCGCGGCCTGGAGGCCGTGGCGTACGCGTACGAGGAGCAGACCCGCACCCCCGCCGGGCGGGCCGACTGGTCCAAGCCCCAGGGCAAGCGCGACCCGCTGGAGCTGTCCAAGGAGTTCACCCCGGTCGGCCGCGGCATCGCCCTGATGATCGGCTGCAACACCTTCCCCACGTGGAACGGCTACCCGGGCCTGTTCGCCTCGCTGGCCACCGGAAACCCGGTCCTGGTCAAGCCGCACCCGCGCGCCGTCCTGCCGCTCGCGCTCACGGTGAGCGTCGCCCGTGAGGTGCTCGCGGAGAGCGGCTTCGACCCGAACCTGGTCGCGCTCGCCGTCGAGCGCCCGGGCGAGGGCATCGCCAAGACCCTGGCTGTGCGCCCCGAGGTCCGGATCATCGACTACACGGGCTCGACCGAGTTCGGCGACTGGCTGGAGGCCAACGCCCGCCAGGCCCAGGTCTACACCGAGAAGGCCGGCGTCAACACGGTCCTGGTCGACTCCACGGACAACTACAAGGGCATGCTGGCCAACCTGGCCTTCTCTCTGTCCCTGTACAGCGGCCAGATGTGCACGACCCCGCAGAACCTGCTGATCCCCCGCGACGGCATCACCACCGACCAGGGCCCCAAGTCGTACGACGAGGTCGTCGCCGACCTCGCGGCGTCGGTGGGCGGCCTGCTCGGCGACGACGCCCGGGCGAACGGCCTGCTCGGCGCGCTGGTCAACCCGGACGTGAAGGCGCGCCTCGAGGCCGCCGCAGGCCTCGGCGAGGTGGCGCTCGCCTCCCGTGAGGTCGTCAACCCCGACTTCCCGGACGCCGTCGTCCGCACGCCGGTGATCGTGAAGCTCGACGGCTCCAAGCCGGACGCGCAGGCCGCGTACTTCTCCGAGTGCTTCGGCCCGGTCTCCTTCGCCGTCTCGGTGGACTCCACCGCCGACGCCCTGGAGCTGCTGCGGCGCACGGTCCGCGAGAAGGGCGCGATGACGGTCGGCGCGTACACGACCTCGGCCGAGACCGAGCGCGCGGTCGAGGAGGTCTGCCTGGAGGAGTCGGCGCAGCTCTCGCTGAACCTCACGGGCGGGGTGTACGTCAACCAGACCGCGGCGTTCTCCGACTTCCACGGCTCCGGCGGAAACCCCGCGGCGAACGCGGCGCTGTGCGACGGCGCCTTCGTCTCGAACCGCTTCCGGGTGGTGGAGGTCCGCCGCCAGGCCTGACCTCGACCGGTGCGGGGGCCCCACGCGGCCCCCGCACCGCTGTCAGGGGGCCTCGACCGTCAGGGCGTCCCCATCTCCGCTGCCAGGGCGTCTCGATCCCTGCCGTCAGGGCGTCCCCATCCCCGCTGCCAGGGCGCCTCGACCCCTGCCGTCGGGGCGTCTCGATCCCTGCTGTCAGGGCGTCTCGATCTCCGCGTACCGCTGCACCCACGCGTGCATGGCGATCGCGGCGGCGGCTCCCGCGTTGATCGACCGGGTCGAGCCGAACTGGGCGATCGAGCAGACCATCTCCACGCGTGCGCGTGCCTCGTCCGTGAGCCCCGGGCCCTCCTGCCCGAAGAGCAGCACGCAGCGGCGCGGCAGCACGGTCCGCTCCAGCGGCACCGCGCCGGGGAGGTTGTCGATCCCGATGATCGGCAGGCCCTCGGCCGCCGCCCACGCGGTCAGCGACTCCGTGTCCGGGTGGTGGCGGACGTGCTGGTAGCGGTCGGTGACCATGGCGCCCCGCCGGTTCCAGCGCCGTCGGCCCACGATGTGGACCTCCTTGGCGAGGAAGGCGTTGGCGGTCCGCACGACCGAGCCGATGTTGAAGTCGTGGCCCCAGTTCTCCACCGCCACGTGGAAGTCGTGACGCCGGGTGTCGAGGTCGGCGACGACCGCCTCCCGCGTCCAGTACCGGTAGCGGTCCACGACATTGCGTCGGTCGCCCTCCGCGAGCAGCTCGGGGTCGTAGCGCTCGTCCTCCGGCCACGGCTCCGGGTGCGGCCCGACGCCGATCTCGGGGGCGAAGCCCTCGTCGTACTGAACCGGCTCGGCCGCCTCGGCCGCCGCAGCCGTGTCGGCCGCCTCGGCTCCGGTCTTCTCTTCGGTGGTGCTCACCCGACGAGGGTACGGGGACCGTGCTCCTCACCCGTACGGCGCTGCTCGGGCAGCGTCCCGGCGGACCGCCGCCCCCACAGCCGGTCCCGGCCCCGCGCCGCCTTGGCGCCGAGGGCCACCAGGAAGGCCGTCGGCAGGAACACGGCGTCGGCGGAGATCATCGCGAGCGAGAAGACCGGCAGTCCGAGGAGCACGGCGATCCCGGCGTGCTCCAGCATCATCGCGACCAGCAGGACGTTCTTGACCTTGCGGTGGAAGAGCGTGAACGGGAAGGCGATCTGCACGATCACCGTGCCGTAGGTCAGCAGCAGCACCATGATCCCGCTGGAGCCGAGCATCTCGGAGAGTGCGGGCCAGGGCGAGAAGTAGTCGAGGTGGAGCGGGTAGTACAGGGCGGTGCCGTCCTGCCAGCGCGAGCCCTGGATCTTGTACCAGCCGGCCGTGGCGTAGATCAGGCAGACCTCGGCCATGATCACGACGAGGGCGGCGTTGTGCGTGAGGTTGGCGAGGACGTCGAGCAGGGTGCGCGGCTCTCCGGGCGCGAGCCGGCAGGCCAGCCACCACAAGCCGTGCCCGAGCCACAGCACCCACAGCAGCACCGGCAGCCACCATTCGCCGGTGACGCCGCTGAACCAGGTGGTGGCGAGCAGGAAGCCGCCGAGCACGGTCCACAGCAGCGGGCCGACGAGGTCCCGGCGCTCGGCCTCGACCGCTTCTCCGGCCGCACGGGCCGCCGCCCTGCGCGCGGCCTCGCGCTCGGCCCTCCTGGCGTCGAGGGACCACACCTGGCCGCAGCGGGTGAGGACGAGGTAGATCGCGGCGAGGTGCAGGACGTTGTCGCCGCCGTCGCCGAGGAAGACGGAGCGGTTCTGCAGCGAGAGGACCCCGACCATGAAGACCACCGACACGGCCCGGGTGCGCCAGCCGACGAGGAGCAGGGCGGTGGAGAGCACGGCGAGCCCGTAGACGAGCTCGAACCACAGCCGCCCGTCCGACCACATCAGCACGGTGAAGGCCCGGTTGTCGGCGATCAGCCGGCTCGCCAGCTCCCAGGACCACGGGCCGTCGGGCCCGTACATCTCGTGCCGGTGCGGCAGCTCTCGCAGCAGGAAGACGAGCCAGGTCAGCGAGAAGCCGATCCGGACGATCGCCGTCTGGTACGGGCCGAGCGCGCGGCCGGTGACGGCCTGGACGGCGCGGGCGATCCTCCGGTCGAAGGGTTCACGCGTCCGCGCGCGCGTGGCGGTGGAACCGCTCATCGCCCTCCCTCCCCACGGCTCGGACCGGCGGCGTCCGCACGGCTGCGGGTGTCGCCTTCGGGCCGGTCGGCATCGGTCACCTTCCACCAGGGAAGGTCGCGATAGGAAGGGGTGACCTCGTTCTTCTCGGTGCTCCATCGGGGCGCGGGCACGGGCCGGGTGACCGCGCGCAGCTGCACGCGGCGCACGTCGGCCCCTTCGAGGGAGGCGATGCCGCCGAGCCGGAGCATCGCGATCCGGCGCATGTACTCCTCCGAGAGGTGGCCGCGCGTCCCGTTGGGACGGTCGTCGTCGGAGTGCGAGTTCAGGTAGAAGTCCACGGCCCTGCGGAGCTCGTTCTGCTGGGTGTGGCTGGGCAGCGGGTTGTGGCGGATCGCCGCGGTGTCCTGCGCGGTGAGGTCGATCCAGTCGGTGGTGCGGCGGCCGTCGCCGGCGGTGACGATCTCGGCGCGGACCTCGACGGAGACGTTCTGCTGGAGCGGGTTGGGCGCGAAGAGCTTCCAGTTCTGTTCGAACTCGGGATAGATCCAGTCGTCGACGGCCTGGCCGTGCCGCTTGGTGAGCGTGTTGGACGGCGCGACGTGCAGGAACACCATCGCCAGGTGGACACAGACGAAGACCCCGGCCACGGCGAGCGCCACGGCGGCGACGACCTGGTAGGGCAGCGACAGCGCCATGATCCCGCTGCCGGCGGGCCCGGCCGGCACACCCCGTACGCCCGTTCCGGCGCTCGTCATGACGCCTGTCTCGACGTCCGCGTCGATGTCCCTTTCGACGTCTGCGTCCATCCCGCCCCGATCCCGATCGGCCCACCTCGGTTATCCACAGGGTTGACACCATACGGGCCGCCGACTCACCATTGAAGTCATTCAACCGAACGATCGGTCGGTAGGGGGTTCGATGACCGCAGTGACGGCAGGGACGACAGGGACCACGGGCGCGCCCGGCGTGTCGGACACGGCCGTAGCGGCGACACAGGCCGCCTACGAAGCCGTGTTCGACGCCGCCGTGGCCGCCGACGAGCGGATCGAGCCGCGCGACTGGATGCCCGAGGCCTACCGCGCCTCGCTCGTCCGGCAGATCGCGCAGCACGCCCACTCCGAGATCATCGGCATGCAGCCCGAGGCGAACTGGATCACCCGCGCGCCCTCGCTGCGCCGCAAGGCGATCCTCATGGCCAAGGTCCAGGACGAGGCCGGCCACGGCCTGTACCTGTACAGCGCCGCGGAAACCCTCGGCACCAGCCGCGACGAGCTCCTCGACAAGCTCCACTCCGGCCGCCAGAAGTACTCCTCGATCTTCAACTACCCGACGCTGACCTGGGCCGACGTCGGCGCGATCGGCTGGCTCGTGGACGGCGCCGCGATCACCAACCAGGTCCCCCTGTGCCGCTGCTCCTACGGGCCGTACGCCCGCGCGATGGTCCGGGTCTGCAAGGAGGAGTCCTTCCACCAGCGCCAGGGGTACGAGGCCCTCCTCGCCCTGTCGAACGGCACCGAGGCCCAGCACGCCATGGCGCAGGACGCGGTGGACCGCTGGTGGTGGCCCTCCCTGATGATGTTCGGCCCGCCCGACGACGAGTCGACCCACACCGCCCAGGCGATGGCCTGGAAGATCAAGCGCCACACCAACGACGAACTGCGTCAGCGCTTCGTCGACATCGCCGTGCCCCAGGCCGAGGCCCTCGGCCTCACCCTCCCCGACCCCGACCTCCGGTGGAACGAGGAGCGCGGGCACTACGACTTCGGCCCCATCGACTGGACCGAGTTCTGGGACGTCCTCAAGGGCAACGGCCCCTGCAACGACCAGCGGCTCAGCAGGCGGCGCCAGGCCCACGAGGACGGCGCCTGGGTCAGAGAAGCAGCCGCGGCCTACGCGGAGAAGCACACCGGCAAGCACGGGGAGGCACAGGCATGACGAGCGACAGCTGGCCGCTGTGGGAGGTGTTCGTGCGCTCCCGCCGCGGACTGTCCCACACCCACGCGGGCAGTCTCCACGCGCCCGACGCGGAGATGGCCCTGCGCAACGCCCGCGACCTGTACACCCGCAGGAGCGAAGGCGTCTCGATCTGGGTCGTGCCCTCCACCGAGATCACCGCCTCCTCGCCCGACGAGAAGGACCCCTTCTTCGAACCGTCCGCGGACAAGCCCTACCGCCACCCGACGTTCTACGAGATCCCGGAGGGGGTGAAGCACCTGTGAGCACCCCCGACACCCGCGAGACCGCCGGGCCCGGCGTCGAGACCTCCGCGATCACCGCCGCCGCCCTCGCCCTCGGCGACGACGCCCTCGTCCTCTCCCACCGCCTGGGGGAGTGGGCCGGCTCCGCCCCCGTCCTGGAGGAAGAGGTCGCCCTCGCGAACATCGCGCTCGACCTCCTCGGTCAGGCCCGCATCCTGCTCTCCCTCGTCGGCGACGAGGACGAACTGGCCTACCTCCGCGAGGAGCGCTCCTTCCGGAACGCCCAGCTGGTCGAACAGCCCAACGGCGACTTCGCCCACACCATCGCCCGACAGCTGTACTTCTCCACCTACCAGCACCTCCTGTACGGACAGCTGGCAGCCGGCGACGGCCCCTTCGCAGGCCTGGCGGCCAAGGCCGTCAAGGAAGTCGCCTACCACCAGGACCACGCCGAGCACTGGACCCTGCGCCTCGGCGACGGCACCCCCGAGAGCCACGACCGCATGCAGCGGGCCTGCGACACCCTCTGGCGGTACACCGGCGAGCTGTTCCAGCCCGTCGACGGCCTCGACCTGGACCACACCGCCATGGAGAGCGCCTGGCTGGACTCCGTCACAGCCGTCCTCACCAAGGCCACGCTCACCGTGCCCACCGGCCCCCGCACCGGAGCCTGGGCCGCAGGCGCCGGCCGCCAGGGCCTCCACACCGAGTCCTTCGGCCGCATGCTCGCCGAGATGCAGCACCTGCACCGCAGCCACCCGGGGGCGACATGGTGACCATGACGGCCCTGGAGGAGGAGCTCAGCCGGATCGCCGGCGCCGTTCCCGACCCGGAACTGCCCGTCCTCACCCTGGAGGAACTCGGCGTCATGCGGGGCGTCCACGTCACCGGCCCCGGCCGCGTCGAGGTCACCCTCACCCCCACCTACACCGGCTGCCCCGCGATAGAGGCGATGTCCTCCGACATCGAGCACGCCCTCCACGAGCACGGAGTGCCCGACGTCTCCGTCGTCACGGTCCTCGCCCCCGCCTGGTCCACCGACGACATCAGCGAGGAAGGCCGGCGCAAGCTCGCCGAGTTCGGCATCGCCCCGCCCCGCCCCCAGGGCCCGGCCGGCGGCCCCGTGCCCCTCACCCTGGCGATCCGCTGCCCCCACTGCGGCTCCACCGACACCGAACTCCTCAGCCGCTTCTCCTCCACCGCGTGCAAGGCCCTGCGCCGCTGCACCGCCTGCCGCGAACCGTTCGACCACTTCAAGGAGCTGTAGATGCTGCCCTCAGCCGCCGCACGGGCCGGGTTCCATCCGCTCCGGGTCAGCGACGTCGAGCGGCTCACGGACGACTCCGTGGCCGTCACCTTCGCCGTGCCACCCGAGCTCCACGAGACCTACCGCCACCTCCCCGGCCAGCACCTCGCCCTGCGCCGCGAGGACGAGAAGGGCGAGGAGATCCGTCGCACGTACTCGATCTGCTCCCCCGCCGCCCCCGCCGGCGAACCCCCCGTCCTGCGCGTGGGCATCCGACTCGTCGACGGCGGCGCGTTCTCGACATACGCCCTCAAGGAGCTGGCCGCCGGTGACCTCGTCGAGGTCATGGAACCCATGGGCCGCTTCGCGCTCACCCCGCGCCCCGGCCACTTCGCCGCCGTCGTCGGCGGCAGCGGCATCACCCCGGTCCTGTCCATGGCGGCCACCCTGCTCGCCCGGGAGCCCGAGGCCCGGTTCTGCCTGATCCGCAGCGACCGCACCGCCGCCTCCACGATGTTCCTCGACGAGGTGGCCGACCTCAAGGACCGCTACCCGAACCGCTTCCAGCTCGTCACCGTCCTCTCCCGCGAGGAACAGCAGGCGGGGCTGGACTCCGGCCGCCTCGACCGCGAGCGGCTCGACACCCTCCTGCCCGCGCTGCTGCCGGTCGGCGCGATCGACGGCTGGTTCCTCTGCGGCCCGTTCGGGCTCGTCCAGGGCGCCGAGCAGTCACTGCGCGGCCTCGGAGTGGACCGAGGCAGGATCCACCAGGAGATCTTCCACGTCGACGACGGCTCGGCACCCGCGCCGGCCGCCCCCGCCGACACCCCCGCGCACGCGAACCTCACCGCGACCCTCCACGGCCGCTCCGGCACCTGGCCCGTCGACCGCGGCGAGACCCTCCTCGACACCGTGCTGCGTGCCCGCGCGGACGCCCCGTACGCCTGCAAGGGCGGAGTGTGCGGCACCTGCCGCGCCTTCCTCGTCGGCGGCGAGGTGCGCATGGACCGCAACTTCGCGCTGGAGCCCGAGGAGACCGACGCCGGATACGTACTGGCCTGCCAGTCCCATCCCGTCACCCCGGACGTGGAGTTGGACTTCGACCGCTGACGAGTCCCGGCACCGCCATTCCCTTCCGCTAGAACCTGTTCTATCTTGACGGCTCGTCAGGGCAGAGAGCAGGAGCGCCAACGGGAGGGCAGGACAGTGGACTTCACCTTCACCGAAGAGCAACAGGCGGCCGTCGAAGCGGCCAAGGCGGTCTTCGCGAGCGTCACACCCGACGCGGTACCGAGCCCGGCCCTCACCCCGGGCGCCGTCTCCGAGGACCTCGACCGATCCCTCTGGTCCCGCCTCGCCGCCGCCGACCTGCTCGGTCTCGTCCTGCCCCCCGAGCACGGCGGCGCCGGACTCGACCCCGTCGCGCTCTGCCTCGTACTGCGCGAATCCGCCCGCGTCCTCGCCCGCGTACCCCTCCTCGAGACGGGCGCAGTGGCGATGACCATCGCCCACTACGCGGAACGGTCGACAGCCGCCGCGCTCCTCCCCCGAATCTGCCGCGGCGAACTCGTCCTCACCGCCGCCTCACACGGACTCACCGGCCACGACCCGGCCGACCGCGCCGTCACCGCCCGCCGCGACGGCACCACCTGGACCCTCGACGGCCTCCAGAACGCCGTCCCCTGGGCCCACGGCGCCGACCTCGTCGCCGTCCCCGCACACACCCCGGACGGCAGCACCGTCCTCGCCCTCGTCCCCCGCACCCACGAAGGCGTCACCCTCGCCGAGCAGTACTCCACCAGCGGCGAACTCCTCGCCGCACTCCACCTCGACGCCGTACGCCTCGGCAGCACCGAGGTCATCGAAACCGAAGGCGCCTGGGAACGACTCCGCGAACTCCTCACCACCGGCACCTGCGCCCTCGCCCTCGGACTCGGCGAAGCCGTCCTCACCATGACGAGCCAGTACACCGGCAAGCGGGAACAGTTCGGCCACCCCGTGGCCACCTTCCAGGCCGTCGCCGTCCAGACCGCAGACTGCTACATCGACCTGCGCGCCATGGAAGCCACCCTCTGGCAGGCCGCCTGGCGCGTCTCCACCGGCGCCGACGGAGCGCTCCCCGCCGCCGGGGACATCGCCGTCGCGAAGATCTGGGCCTCCGAGGGCGTACGACGCGTGGTGCAGACCGCCCAGCACCTGCACGGCGGCTTCGGCGCCGACACCGACTACCCCCTGCACCGCTACCACGCCTGGGCCAAGCAGCTCGAACTGTCCCTCGGCCCCGCAGCCGCCCACGAGGAGGCACTCGGCGACCTCCTGGCCACCCACCCCCTCGGCTGACGACCCGAGCCGGCCCGAGAAGCCGGCTCAGCCCGTCGCCTCAGCTCATCTCAGCCCATCTCAGAGGACGAAGGCCGGGCTCCCGCTCCCCGTCACCATCGGACGCCCGGCACCGTCCCAGGCGATCATCCCGCCGTCGACGTTCACCGCGTCGAAGCCCTGCTGCACCAGATACTGGGTGACCTGCGCCGACCGGCCGCCCACACGGCACATCACATAGGCACGACCATGCTCGGCCACCGCCTCCGTCACCTCACCGAAGCGCGCCACGAAGTCGCTCATCGGCACGTGCACCGCACCCTCGACATGACCGGCTTCCCATTCGTTGTCCTCCCGGACGTCCAGCACCAGCGCGTCGGCCGGCACGGAAGCCGCGTCCACCGAGGGCAGCGGGGAGAAATTCATGGGACTGGCCTTCTCTCGTCAAAACCGCCCGACGAAGTTCGAGCGCACACAAAAAACCTACTCCACCAGCCCGGCAAGCTCGGTCTCACGCTCGGAGACCTGCGCGAGCAGCTGCTCCGCGACCTCCTCCAGGAGCCGGTCCGGGTCCTCCGGAGCCATCCGTAGCATCGCGCCGATCGCGGATTCCTCCAGCTCACGCGCCATCGCGGACAGCATGTCCTTGCGCTGCGCCAGCCACTCCAGGCGTGCGTACAGCTCCTCGCTCTCGCTGGGCCGCTCCTCGGCCGGCACGGGACCCGCCTCCCATTCGTCGGAGAGCTCGCGCAGCTGTGCCTCGTCGCCCCGGGCGTAGGCGGCGTTCACCCGAGTGATGAACTCCTCGCGCCGCTGCCGCTCGGCATCCTCCCGGGCCAGGTCGGGGTGGGCCTTGCGGGCCAGCTCACGGTAGAGCCGACGCGCCTCCTCACTGGGCCGCACCCGCTTCGGAGCCTGCACCGGCCGCTCGTTGAGCATCGCCGCCGCCTCGGGGGAGAGGCCGTCGGAGTCGATCCAGTCGTGGAAGAGCTCCTCCACCCCGGGCATGGGCATGACCGCGGCCCGCGCCTCCTGGGCCTTCCGCAGATCCTCCGGGTCCCCGGAGCGCTCCGCCCGCGCCTCGGCGATCCGAGCGTCCAGCTCGTCGAGCCGCGCGTACATGGGACCGAGCTTCTGGTGGTGCAGCCGCGAGAAGTTCTCCACCTCGACCCGGAAGGTCTCGACGGCGATCTCGAACTCGATCAGCGCCTGCTCGGCGACCCGCACGGCCCGCTCCAACCGAGCCTCGGGCCGCTCCTCCGCAGCCTGCCCTGCCTCGTTCCGCTCACCGTCGGGCCGCCCCGCCTCAGCCCGCTCATCCGCGGACCGCCCTGCCTCGGATCGCTCGTCCGCGGACTGCCCTGCCTCGGATCGCTCGTCCGCGGACCGCCCTGCCTCGGGTCGCTCGTCCGCGGGCTCGTCGCTCGCACCCTGGTCCACGCTCACGTTCACGCCCGCCCACGTCCTCGTTCCGGCTCGTCCCACCCAGCCTACGGTCCTTCGGGGGGCCTCCCCCCCCTCCCTCCCCCTCCCCTCCCTCCCCCCGATGCGGGCGTCGGTCAGACGCCCAGTTCTGCCGCTATGCGCCCCGCCCGGACGGCGGCGAGCAGGTCGGCGTGGTCCGCGGTGGTGCGGTCCGCGTACGTGACGGCGAAGGACGCGACGGCCTCGTCCAGCTCCTCGTTCTTGCCGCAGTAGCCGGCTATGAGGCGCGGGTCGGCGCTGTGGGCGTGCGCCCGGGCCAGCAACGCCCCGGTCATGCGGCCGTAGTCGTCGACCTGGTCCACGGTGAGCGCGGCAGGGTCGACGCTGCCCTTGCGGTTGCGGAACTGGCGCACCTGGAAGGGCCGCCCCTCGACTGTCGTCCAACCGAGCAGATGGTCGCTCACCACCTGCATCCGCTTCTGTCCGAGGACCACCCTCCGCCCCTCGTGGCCGGGGTCCGGGACGGTGAAGCCCACGGCCGGCAGGTACGGCAGCAGGACCGAGGGCCTTGCCTCCTTCACCTGGAGCACCAGCGGCTCGCCCCGGTGGTCGAGCAGCAGCACGACGTAGGACCGGGTGCCGACGCTGCCGGTGCCGACGACCCGGAAGGCCACGTCGTGGACGGCGTACCGCGCGAGGAGCGGCAGCCGGTCCTGGGACACGGTCTCCAGGTACGCGCCGAGGGAGGCGGTGACGGCCGCCGCCTCGCCGTCGGGAACCCTCCGCAGTACCGGGGGAGCGTCGACGAACCTGCGGCCACCGCCCTCGGCATCGGTCACCGCCTCGGTCGACCGGGCGGCGAAGCGGGCGCTGGTGTTGTTCCGGGCCTTCGCCGAGACCCGCTCCAGGGTGCCGAGGAGGTCGCGGGCGTCGGTGTGCGAGACGAGTTCCTCGTCGGCTATCGCGTTCCAGGCGTCGAGGGCGGGGAGTCTGGCCAGGAGGCGCATGGTGCGGCGGTAGGCGCCGACGGTGTCGAACGCGGCCGCTCGGCACACCTCCTCGCTCGCGCCCACTTCCCGTCCGGCGAGGACGAGAGAGGTGACGAGCCGCTTGAGGTCCCATTCCCAGGGGCCGGTGATCGTCTCGTCGAAGTCGTTGAGGTCCATGACGAGCCGGCCGCGGGCGTCGCCGTAGAGGCCGAAGTTGGCGGCGTGCGCGTCGCCGCACAGTTGGGCGGATATCCCGGTGACGGAGGTCGTGGCGAGGTCCTGGGCCATCAGTCCGGCGGATCCGCGCAGGAAGGCGAAGGGGCTGGCCGCCATCCGGCCGACCCGTATCGGTGTGAGCTCGGGGACCCGTCCCCGGCTGGATTCCTCGACGGCGCGGACGGCGTCCGGGCGGTCGGCCGCGAGGGCCGGCCGGTCGTGCGCGGTGCGGGGCACCTTGCCGCGCAGGCTCTTGCCGAGGTCCCTGGGGGAGACCCCGGCGCCACCGTCGGCGGCGCGGCGCGCGAAGCCCGGTACGTGGGGGACGCGCTCGCCGTCCGCCGTCCCGTCCGTATCGCGCTGTTCCGGCACCATGGCCCGGATCTCGTCCATGGGATGTCCTCCCCCGATGCGATGTCCAACATCATCCGGCCCTGACGGTACCGCCGCACCTGATCGACCGTCTCCCCCTGTGGACAACGCCCTGTGGACAACCTCAGACGGCGACGGCCTCCTCCATCTCCGCCTCCGTCTCCTCCCCCGTCTCCCCGACCATCCCCCCGTCCGTCTCCCTCTCCGTCCCCTTCTCGATCCCCTCCGTGATCCGGGCCTTCTTCCCGGCCGCCACCACCGTGTTCCCTCCGACCTCCGAGGCCCGGTTCCTCCTGGCCTCCACGGCCCCGGCGGCCACCACGAGGGCGGCTCCGGCGAGGAACCACAGGGTGAGGACGAGGACGTGACCGCCGAGCGCGTGACCGCCGAAGTAGACATGGCTGCGGACGCCCTCGACGAAGCCCGCGCCGTTCCAGAAGGCGTGCAGCGCGCCGAAGAAGCCGGGCTGGAGCTCGGGCCGGTAGATGCCTCCGGAGCTGGTGAAGTTGAGCATGACGAAGAGAACCATCACGCCGAGCGTGGTCCAGCGGCGCAGGAAGGTGTGGAGGCCGACGCCGACGAGCAGGATGCCCGCCGCGTAGAGCCAGGACATGGCCCAGACTCCGCCGAGTCCCTGGTCGACGAGGTGGAAGACCGGTCCGGCGAACAGGGCGCCGATCAGGCTGACGACCAGCGACATCGCGGCGGCGAGGAGTGCCCTGATCTTCATGGGCAGGGCGGCGCCGGCTCCGCCGATGACGGCGACCGAGGCGTAGGCGCCGATGCTGAGGGCGACGAGCAGGAAGAAGACGCCCTGGCCGGTGGGGTCGCCGGAGGCGACGGGGGCGACGTCGGTGACCTTGAGGGGGGCGTCCTGTGCGGCGGCGACCTTGGTGAACACCTTCTCCACGGCCATGGCACTGGTGTCGGAGGAGGCCGAGGCGACGATGAGTTCGGGTTTCTCTCCGGGGATGTAGGCCCCGAAGCTGCCCTGCTCGCGCAGCGAGGTGACGGCCGTGGCCCGGTCGGCGACGGTACGGACGTCGAGGGCGCCGGCGCCCTCGTCCTGGAGCGTCTGGGCGAGGACCTGGGCGGTCGGCCCGGAACCGACTACGTCGACGCGCAGGTCGTGGGGCGCGGGGGCGTGGAAGGCACCGAGGTAGGCCAGGCCCATGCCGATGCACATCAGCAGGGGGGTGAGCAGATGTCCGAGGACGTGCCTCAAGGCGCTGTGGGTACTCGGTCCTGCGGACACCGGAACCTCCATGGTTGGCTTTTACAACTACCTGACCGTTGTACTATACAACCGAATCGGCAGGCGGCGACAACGGACGACAGGGGAGCGCACCATGACCGGTGGCGCAGAAGTACCGCGCGAGGCGTCCCTGGACGTCATCCAGCGCGAACTGACGGCGTTCGCGCGCAGGGCCCGCGCCTCGGCGGCCCGGGTCCACCCCGAGCTCCCGCTCGTCTCCTACACGCTGCTCGCCCACATCGACGTGCAGCGCGGCTGCCGCGCGACCGACCTCGCGGCCCACTACCTGCTGGACAAGTCGACGGTCAGCCGCCAGGTAGCCACCCTGGAGCGGCTCGGACTCGTCGAGCGCCGGCCCGCCCCCGACGACCACCGCGTCCAGGTCCTGCACCCCACGGAGGCGGGCGCCGAGGTCCTCGCGTCGGCTCAGACGAGCCGCCTGGCCGCCTACGAGGAGCGCCTGCGGGACTGGTCGGCCGACGACCTCGCCCAGTTCGCCGCGTACCTGCTGCGCTACAACACCGCGAGCACGAGCGACCTCCCGGACAGCTCCCCCCGCTGACCCGAGCCGCCCCGCCCGCGTGGTCCAGCCGAGCCACCCCGCCCCGTAGCTCCAGCGGTGCTGACGCCGGATGGGGCTTTAGAGCCCGGCGTCCCGGGCCAGCAGCGCCGCCTGCACCCGGTTCTCACAGTCCAGCTTGGCGAGGATCCGGCTCACGTACGTCTTCACCGTGGCCTCGCTCATGTGCAGCCGGCGGCCCGCGTCCGCGTTGGACAATCCTTCCCCGAGCACCGCCAGCACGTCGCGCTCCTTCTCGCTCAGCGCCGCCACCCGCACCCGCGCCTGCTCGGACCGCGCGGCCTCCCGCCCCGTGGCGAGCCGCTCCACCACGTGTCGGGTCGCCGCCGGCGACAGGTAGGCGTCCCCCGCCGCGGCCGCCCGTACCGCCCGGATCAGCTCGGCCGGCGCCGTGTCCTTGAGCAGGAAGCCGGCGCCCCCATGCTCCAGGGCCCGCAGCACGTTCTCCCGCTCCCCGAAGGTCGTCAGGACGATCACCCGGGCCGCCGGCGCGGCCCGGCGCAGCTCCGGCAGCGCGGAGAGGCCGTCGAGCACCGGCATCTGGATGTCGAGCAGCACCACGTCGGCGGCGTGGGCCCGGGCCGCCTCGACGGCCGCCCGGCCGTCGGCCGCCTCGCCGACCACCTCGATGTCCGGGTCCGAGATGAGGATCATCCGGATCCCTGCCCGGATCAGGGGCTCGTCATCGGCGATCACGACCCTGATCGGCTGCCCTGCCACAGCTACTCCCCCACGACCGACTCCGGCGAGGCCGAGGACAGCGTCACCGCTGCTCGACCACGTACGACTTCTTCTCGATCAGCTTGCCGTCCTTGAAGCAGAACCGGAAAACGGGCTCCTCGTCGAAGGATTCCCCAGTCTCCGAGGAGAGCAGGAGCAGGCAGTCGGCGCCCTCCGGCTGCGCGGGCCCCTTGCCCCCCAGGCCCGCGGTGGCTATCGAGTCGCCCGAAGGAAGTCGCTCCCGAACCTCCCGCTCGGTCGCACCGACCTTGACCGCGTCGTACTGCTCGGGGTCGATCATCCCCTTCTCCAGCGAACCGATCATGAAGAAGAGCCCGAAGCCTGCGGCCACCACGAGCAGGACGACCGCCGCGAAGGCGATCCCGCACCCCAGGGCGACCCCACCGCCCGCGCCCATGCCCCTGCCTCTGCCCCCGCGCACCGCCATCGCCAGCTCCCGCTCTGTGAACGTCCAGTCGGTCGGTCCGACCACGACCGGACGACCATCGCCCACGAGCGGTCTCGTCGACTGCTGCCGGAAGTCGTCGGCCGCATCGACCAAAGGCGCTGCCTCGGCGGCGGGTGCCGCTCCGTACGGCAGCATCCCGGCCACCCGGAACCCTCCTCCGTCGGCCGGGCCCGCGTGGCACATGCCGCCCACCAGCCGGGCCCGCTCGGCGAGCCCGGTCAGCCCCTGGCCGCCGCTCACCACGTCCTTGGCCGGGCCGCCCGCCGGCGCCTCGTTGAGGACCTCCACGACGAAGGTGTCCGGCTCGTAGCGCAGCTCGACGGCGATCGGTGCCCCCGGCGCGTACTTGTAGGCGTTGGTCAGCGCCTCCTGCACGATCCGGTACGCGGCGTGGTCCGCGGCCGGCGCCAGCGACCGCTCCTCCCCGAGCCGGCGCAGCCCGACCGTGGTCCCGGCCGCCCTGGCCGCCGTCACGAGCCCCTCGATGCCCGCGGTTCCCCGCGCCGCCTTCCCCGTCTCGTCGCCGGCCCGTGCGAGTGCGGCCGTTCCTTCCGTGGCCTCGATCCCGTCGCGCAATATGCCGACGACCTCCCGCAGCTCGTGCATCGCCGTCACCGAGGCGTTCCGCAGGACTCCGACGACCTCGCGCTGCCGCTCGCTCAGGTCCCTGTCCACCTCCAGGGCGCCCGTGTGCACGGCGATCAGCGCCAGTTGGTGCCCGAGGCTGTCGTGCATGTCCTGGGCGATGCGCTGCCGCTCCCGCAGCCGCGCCTGCCAGGCCACCATCGTCCGCTCGCGCAGCAGCTGGGCGTTGCGCTCCTGGAGGGCGTGCAGCAGGGTCCGCCGCTGGGTCCAGTAGCGGTGGGCGAGCCCGGGCGCCAGGGTCGTGCCCAGGTAATAGAGGGCGGCGAGGAAGGCCACCGTCAGCAGCCGCTGCCGGTCCCAGCTCTCCAGGAGCGTGCCTCCGACGTCCAGGACGAAGGCGGCCATGAAGGCGGCCAGTGCCCGCCCCGCGCTCTCGACGTACCGGCCGGCCGACCAGCCGACGACGATCAGCAGCGGGCCGAAGCCGGGCAGGAAGGGGGCGAGCCCCGCGGCGAGGACGAGCACGCTCGCGGGCAGCCTGCGCCGCAGCAGCGACAGCACGGCGGCGCCGGCGGCGACCACGGCGAGGCGCCGGCCCTCGCCACCCAGGAGCTCCTCGCTCCCGGCGGCGAGCAGTGCGACGACCACGGCGAGCGAGATCTCACCGGCGGTACGACGCCGCGACCACTGGCCCGGTACGGCGAACCATCCCCACCAGACGGCGACCCTTGCCCCGACAGCGCGCCCGATCCCCGCCCCAGACCTGATCCCGGCCCCCGTCCGGATCCCGGCGCCTGGCTCGACCCCAGGCTCGGCCCCAGTCCCGGCCCCCGACCCTGGCTGTCTCCCGGACTCGCTGCCGCTCGCGCCCCGGTCCCCCGACTTCGACATAACGTCCACGCTCGCACCCTAGGCAGCGGCCCCACCCGCGGACGTCCGTCTTTCGTCTCGTCTCCCGACGACGAAAGTCGCGACGTGGGAAGGCTCACAATCCGAGACACAAACGCGGAAGCCCCGTAGGTCGATGACCTACGGGGCTTCCGTCTGGTGCGCGAGGGGGGAGTTGAACCCCCACGCCCTTTCGGGCACTGGAACCTGAATCCAGCGCGTCTGCCTATTCCGCCACCCGCGCATTGGTGGCCTCCCTGCCCTCTCACCTTTCGGTGCGAGCGCCTGGCGACATCTGAAGATTAGCACGTCGCAGACCGTGGATTCACATCCCTTCTTCCGCCCCCACTCCCGCAGAACCAAGGAGAGAGGGAGGTGGGAGGGCGACCCCGAAGGGCGCGCGTGGGGGGGAACGCCTGGGGGAAGGAGCGGGAGGGGACCGAGGAAGAGGACGGAGGAGGACGGACCACCCTCGGTCACCGGGCGCGGACTCCCGGTCCCACCGCCGCTCCCTCAGCCGGGTGCGGGACACTGTCCACAGGCCACCTCTACGATCCGGGGGAAAGGTCTGTGAGAGGTGACACTCGTCCACAGGGCAGAGAAGGGGAACCAGCCGATTTCCCGACGCGTGGATACGATCAGTAAGCAGTACCAGGACGACAACGACGGAGGAGGTGCCCCATGGGAGTGATGAAGCGTTTCGAGCAGCGTCTCGAAGGTCTGGTCAACGGCACCTTCGCCAAGGTGTTCAAGTCCGAGGTCCAGCCCGTCGAGATCGCCGGCGCGCTCCAGCGCGAGTGCGACAACAACGCGACGATCTGGAACCGCGAGCGGACGGTCGTCCCCAACGACTTCATCGTGGAGCTCAGCGCGCCGGACTACGAGCGCCTCAGCCCCTACTCGGGCCAGCTCGGCGACGAGCTCGCCGGCCTGGTCAGGGACTACGCGAAGCAGCAGCGCTACACCTTCATGGGACCGATCAAGGTCCACCTGGAGAAGGCCGACGACCTCGACACCGGTCTGTACCGGGTGCGCAGCCGCACACTCGCGTCGAGTACGTCACAGTCGCAGCCGCCTGCCTCCGGACACCAGCAGCCTCATCAGCAGCAGGGCCAGGCGCAGGGCCGCGGCGGTTACGGGTACCCCCCGACCGGCGCCCCGCCCATGCCCGCCTCCCCGCCTCCCGGCGCCCCCGGCCAGCGGCCGGCGGCACCCGCGGGACGCCCCGCGGGCGGCCCCGTGGCCATGCCCGGCACGGGTGCCGGGGCCGGCGCGGGCTCCCAGGCCCGCCGCTGGATCGAGATCAACGGCACCCGCCATCAGATCTCCCGCCCGACCCTGGTCCTCGGCCGCAGCACCGACGCGGACGTGAGGATCGACGATCCCGGCGTCTCCCGCCGGCACTGCGAGATCCGGACCGGAACGCCCTCGACGATCCAGGATCTGGGATCCACCAACGGCATCGTGGTGGACGGGCAGCACACCACCCGCGCTACGCTCCGCGACGGCTCGCGGATCGTCGTGGGCAGCACCACCATCGTTTACCGGCAAGCCGAAGGGTGAAGCGGGGGCAATGTCAGAGCTGACCCTGACGGTCATGCGGTTGGGTTTCCTGGCCGTTCTGTGGCTGTTCGTCATCGTGGCCGTCCAGGTCATCCGCAGCGATCTGTTCGGAACGCGGGTGACGCAGCGCGGTTCACGGCGCCAGGACGCCCGGCCGCAGCAGAACACGCGCCAGCAGGCCGCCGCGCCTCCGCAGCAGCGCGGCCAGCAGCCCGCCGCGAGCGGCGGCGGGCGGCAGCGCCGTGGCGCCCCGACCAAGCTGGTCGTCTCCGAGGGCACCCTCACCGGCACCACCGTCGCCCTCCAGGGCCAGACGATCACGCTGGGCCGGGCGCACGATTCGACGATCGTGCTGGACGACGACTACGCGTCCAGCCGGCACGCCAGGATCTACCCCGACCGGGACGGCCAGTGGATCGTCGAGGATCTCGGGTCCACGAACGGCACCTATCTCGACCGGACCCGCCTCACCACCGCCACGCCGATTCCGCTGGGCGCGCCGATTCGCATCGGCAAGACCGTCATCGAGCTGCGGAAGTAGTACGACAATGAGCGGAGCGACCGGAGGGTGGGCAGTGTGGGTCGAGACCGGCTGTACCCCGATGCAGCGTCGACAGGGCAGGTGCGCATGACTCTGTCCCTGCGATTCGCCGCGGGCTCCCACAAGGGCATGATCCGCGAGGGCAACGAGGACTCCGGCTACGCCGGCCCCCGGCTGCTCGCCATCGCCGACGGCATGGGCGGCCAGGCCGCCGGTGAGGTCGCCTCCTCCGAGGTGATCTCCACCCTCGTCACGCTCGACGACGACGTCCCCGGTTCCGACATCCTCACCTCGCTCGGTACGGCGGTGCAGCGCGCCAACGACCAGCTTCGGATGATGGTCGAGGAGGACCCGCAGCTGGAGGGCATGGGCACGACGCTCACGGCCCTGCTGTGGACCGGTCAGCGCCTCGGCCTCGTCCACGTCGGCGACTCGCGCGCCTACCTGCTCCGTGACGGTGTCCTCACCCAGATCACGCAGGACCACACCTGGGTCCAGCGCCTCGTCGACGAGGGCCGGATCACCGAGGAAGAGGCCACCACCCACCCGCAGCGCTCGCTGCTCATGCGCGCGCTCGGCAGCGGTGACCACGTCGAACCCGACCTCTCGATCCGCGAGGTCCGGGCCGGCGACCGGTACCTCATCTGCTCCGACGGCCTGTCCGGTGTGGTCTCCCACCAGACCCTCGAGGACACGCTCGCCAGCTACCAGGGCCCGCAGGAGACCGTGCAGGAGCTGATCCAGCTCGCGCTGCGCGGCGGCGGCCCCGACAACATCACGGTGATCGTCGCGGACGTCCTCGACGTCGACGGCGGCGACACCCTCGCCGGCCACCTCAGCGACACCCCGGTCATCGTGGGCGCGGTCGCCGAGAACCAGGCGGCCCAGCTGAACGACGGCGGGGCGATGCAGACGCCCGCCGGCCGCGCCTCCGGCCTCGGCCGCCCGGCCCCGCACCAGCAGCCGCCGGCCGGCGGCTTCGGTCCGCCCGGCAGCGGCGACGACCACGGCTACGGCGGCATGCCGCCGCAGGGCTCCTTCGAGTCGTACACGGACGACGACTTCGTCAAGCCGCGCACCGGCCGGAAGTGGCTCAAGCGCTCCTTCATCCTGGTCCTCGCCCTCGCCGTCCTCGGCGGCGGGGCCTACGGCGGCTGGCGGTGGACGCAGACGCAGTACTACGTCGGCTCCAAGGACCAGCACGTGGCGCTCTACCAGGGCATCAGCCAGGATCTGGCCTGGGTCTCGCTGTCGAAGGTCGAGAAGGACCACCCCGAGATCGAACTCAAGTACCTCCCCGCCTACCAGCGGAAGCAGGTCGAGGACACGATCACGGGCGGCAGCCTCGGCAAGGCCGAGACGAAGATCTCCGAGCTGGCCCTGCAGGCCTCGGCCTGCAAGAAGACCGAGCAGCGTCGCGCCGCCGCCGAGAAGGCCGCGGACCAGGCGAGCAAGCCGCCGGCCGAGACGCCCGAAGGCACCGCCACTCCTGACCCCAAGCCCACCACAGCCGCTCCGTCGCCGGGTCCCACCCTCACCGCGGAGGAGCAGAAGCTGGCCTCGAACTGCGGCAAGCAGTAAGCACCCGTAGGGGGCCTTTCACCACCATGAGCGTTGTCACCAACACGACCACCATCGGCGCGATCGAGGCGCCGAGCCGCCGCAACACCGAGCTGGCGCTGCTCGCGTTCGCCGTCGTCATCCCGGTGTTCGCGTATCTCAACGTGGGCCTGGCCATCGACGGCAAGGTCCCGGCCGGCATGGCCGGGTACGGGCTCGGTCTCGCCCTGCTCGCGGGCGTCGCCCACCTCGTGGTGCGGAAGTGGGCCCCGTACTCGGACCCGCTGCTGCTGCCCCTCGCGACCCTGCTCAACGGCATGGGCCTGGTGCTGATCTGGCGCCTGGACCAGTCGCCGCGGCTCATCGCGACCTCGATGCGGCTGTACAAGAGCTTCAGCCCGGACGCTCCGAGCCAGATGATGTACTCGGCGGTCGGCATCGCCATGTTCGTGGGCGTGCTGGTGCTGCTCAAGGATCACCGCGTCCTCCAGCGCTACACGTACATCTCCATGGTGGTGTCCCTCGTCCTGCTGCTGCTGCCGCTCGTCCCGGGCCTCGGTGCGGACGTGTTCGGCGCCAAGATCTGGATCCGCGTCGGCGGTTTCTCCATCCAGCCGGGTGAGTTCGCCAAGCTGGTGCTCGCCGTCTTCTTCTCCGGTTACCTGATGGTGAAGCGCGACGCGCTGGCCCTGGCCAGCCGCCGTTTCATGGGGCTCTACCTGCCGCGCGGCCGTGACCTGGGCCCGATCCTCACGATCTGGGCGGTCAGCCTCCTCATCCTGGTCTTCGAGAACGACCTCGGAACCTCGCTGCTGTTCTTCGGCATGTTCGTGATCATGCTGTACGTGGCGACCGAGCGGACCAGCTGGATCGTCATGGGTCTGCTGATGGCAGTCGCCGGTGCGGCCGTCGTCGGCTCCACGGCCAGCCACGTGAAGTCTCGCGTGGCGGCCTGGCTCGACCCGTTCGGCTGCCTGGAGACGGCCACCGACCAGAACATGCTCAACGCCTGTGACCAGATGACCCAGGTGCTGATGTCCTTCGGCTCCGGAGGCATCCTGGGCACCGGCCTCGGACAGGGCAACTCGGACCTCATCAGCTTCGCCGCCAACTCGGACTTCATCTTCGCCACCGTCGGCGAGGAGCTCGGGCTCGCCGGTGTGATGGTCTTCCTGCTGCTCTACGGGCTGATCGTCGAGCGGGGCATCCGCACGGCCCTCGCCGCCCGCGACCCCTTCGGCAAGCTGCTCGCGATGGGCCTCTCCGGCGCCTTCGCGCTCCAGATCTTCGTCGTCGCCGGCGGTGTGATGGGCCTCATCCCGCTCACCGGTATGACGATGCCGTTCCTCGCGTACGGCGGTTCCTCGGTCATCGCCAACTGGGCCCTGATCGGCATCCTGATCCGGATCAGCGACACCGCGCGGCGCCCCGCGCCCGCGCCCGCCCCGTCCCCCGACGCCGAGATGACCCAGGTGGTCCGTCCGTGAACAAGCCGCTTCGCCGGGTCGCGATCTTCTGCGGTCTGCTCATCTTCGCCCTGCTCCTGCGCGACAACTGGCTCCAGTTCGTCCGCGCCGACGAGCTGAACTCGCACGCCAAGAACACCCGTGTGCGCATCGAGCGCTACGCGAACGAGCGCGGCAACATCATCGTCGACGGCAAGCCGATCACAGGCTCCGTCGACTCCCAGGACCCGTACTACAAGTACAAGCGCACCTACACCGACGGCCCCATGTGGGCCCCGGTCACCGGGTACGCCTCGCAGGCCTACGACGCCAACCAGATCGAGAAGATCGAGGACGGCATCCTCACCGGCAACGACGACCGGCTCTTCTTCGACCGCACGCTCGCCATGTTCACCGGCGACAAGAAGAAGGGTGGCGACGTCGTCACCACCCTCAGCGGGGCCGCGCAGAAGGCCGCCTACAAGGGCCTCGGGAACAACACCGGCGCCGTCGTCGCCATCGAGCCGTCCACCGGCAAGATCCTGGCGCTCGCGTCCACTCCCTCGTACGACCCCACCTCGTTCGCCGGCTACTCCGGCAAGGACGAGAAGGCCTGGGTCGCGCTGGAGAAGGACAAGAACAAGCCGAAGCAGAACCGCGCGATCCGCGAGATCTACCCGCCCGGCTCCGTCTTCAAGGTCGTCACCGCCGCCGCGGCGCTGGAGAGCGGCAAGGTCACCGACATCGACGCGGCGACCGAGACCCCCGAGGGCTGGAAGATCCCGCTCTCGACGAAGCCGATGAAGAACCACTCGGGCGGCTGCGCCAACGCGAGCCTGAACGAGGCGCTGCGGATCTCCTGCAACTCGGTGTTCGCGAAGCTCGGCGACGACGTCGGCCGCGACAAGATGGTCGAGATGGCCGAGAAGTTCGGCTTCAACGCCGAACAGTTCACCCCGGTCCGCTCCTCCGCCTCGGTCTACGACAAGCAGGCCGACCGCGGCGGTAACGCGCTCTCCTCCATCGGCCAGTTCAACACCGCGACCACCCCGCTGCAGATGGCGATGGTCACGGCGGCGATCGCCAACGACGGCAAGCTGATGAAGCCGTACATGGTCGACAAGCTGGTCGCCCCGAACCTCGACGTGATCAAGCAGAACGACCCGGAGGAGATGAGCCAGCCGGTCTCCCCGGAGAACGCCCAGAAGCTCCAGCAGATGATGGAGAACGTCGTCTCCAAGGGCACCGGCGCCAAGGCCGACCTGAACATGGACGGCGTGAAGGTCGGCGGCAAGACCGGTACGGCGCAGCACGGCGAGAAGAACGCCAAGCGTCCGTACGCCTGGTTCATCTCGTATGCCAAGACCGCTCAGGGCTCCCCGGTGGCCGTCGCCGTGATCGTCGAGGACGCCGAGGGCACCAACCGCGAGGACATCAGCGGTGGCGGTCTGGCCGCCCCGATCGCGAAGGCCGTCATGAAGGCGGTCATCAAGAGCCGGGGCTGATCCCCCCGGACCCATACGAGCCGGGTACCAGCCAGGTACCGGTCAGGTATCAGCTACCGGCCCCGAGCGGAACGCCTCCCCGGGGCCGGTAGCGTATGCGCGAACAGCACACACCGCCGGACCACCCATGGGTGCGGTCGGGACAGACGGAGAGGGCTGGATTAGCTATGGAAGAGCCGCGTCGCCTCGGCGGCCGGTACGAGCTGGGCTCGGTGCTCGGCCGTGGTGGCATGGCCGAGGTGTACATCGCCCAGGACACCCGGCTCGGCCGCACCGTCGCCGTGAAGACGCTGCGGGCCGACCTGGCCCGCGATCCGTCCTTCCAGGCCCGGTTCCGCCGTGAGGCACAGTCCGCCGCCTCGCTGAACCACCCGGCGATCGTCGCGGTCTACGACACCGGCGAGGACTACGTCGACCAGGTCTCCATCCCGTACATCGTGATGGAGTACGTCGACGGGTCGACCCTGCGCGAGCTGCTGCACTCGGGGCGCAAGCTGCTGCCCGAGCGCACGCTCGAGATGACGGTCGGCATCCTCCAGGCGCTCGAGTACTCGCACCGCGCCGGCATCGTGCACCGTGACATCAAGCCGGCGAACGTCATGCTGACGCGCACCGGCCAGGTCAAGGTCATGGACTTCGGCATCGCGCGCGCCATGGGCGACGCGGGCATGACCATGACCCAGACCGCCGCCGTGATCGGCACCGCCCAGTACCTCTCCCCGGAGCAGGCCAAGGGCGAGCAGGTCGACGCCCGGTCCGACCTGTACTCCACGGGCTGCCTGCTGTACGAGCTCCTCACCGTCCGTCCGCCGTTCATCGGCGACTCCCCGGTCGCGGTCGCGTACCAGCACGTCCGTGAGGAGCCGCAGGCACCGAGCAACTTCGACGCCGAGATCACGCCGTCGATGGACGCGATCGTCCTCAAGGCGCTGGTCAAGGACCCCGACTACCGCTATCAGTCGGCGGACGAGATGCGCGCGGACATCGAGGCCTGCCTCGACGGTCAGCCGGTCGCGGCCGCCGCGGCGATGGGCATCGGGATGGGCATGGGCGGCGCGCCCTCGTACGGCGGGGGCTACGGCGGCTACCCGGAGGACCAGCCGACGACCGCGCTGCGCCAGGCGGACCCGGCCGGCCAGACCTCGATGATGCCCCCGATCAACGGGGACGACGGCGGCTACGGCTACGACGACCGTCCGGACAGGCGCCGGGGCGGTGGCCAGAAGAAGTCGAACACCTCGACGATCCTGCTGGCCCTGGCCGGCGTCCTGGTGCTGGTCGGTGCGATCTTCATCGGCGTCTCGCTGTTCGACAAGGAGGAGGGGACCCCGCAGGTCCCCGTCCCCCAGCTCGTCGGTCAGCCGCTGAAGGCTGCGGAGGAGCTCGCGGTCAACGCCCAGGTGAAGGCCGTCCAGGCCGGCACCGAGCGCTGCGACGAGCCCAAGGGCTCCGTCTGCCGCCAGACCCCCGCCGCGGACGGCACCGCTCAGATGGACACCGGCGCGACGATCCAGCTGTACGTCTCCGAGGGCGCCCCCCTCGAAGAGGTCCCGGACGTCATCGAGCAGTCCCAGGAGCGCGCCGAGCAGACCCTGAAGGACAAGGGCTTCAAGGTCAAGATCGAGCAGGAGGAGTCCGAGGAGGACCCCGGCACGGTCCTGCGCACGAACCCGGACGCCGGCACCAAGGCGGAGAAGAACTCCGAGGTGACGGTCACCGTGGCGAAGCAGCTGCAGTCGACGGTCCCCCCGGTCGTCGGCAACCCGCTCGCCCAGGCCGAGCAGCAGCTGAAGAACCTCGGCTTCACCGTGGTCACGCAGTACGTGGACTCGGAGCAGCCCAAGGACCAGGTCGTGAAGCAGACCCCGGACGGCAACTCCTCGGTCGCGAAGAACTCCGAGGTGACGCTCCAGGTCTCCAAGGGCCCGCAGCAGGCCCAGGTCCAGATCCCCGCGGACATCGCCACCAAGCAGTTCAAGGACGTCAAGGCTCAGCTCGAGGCCCTGGGTCTGGTCGTCACCCAGGCGAACTCCGACAAGGAGGACGCCACGGTGATCACCTCGAACCCGGCTCCCGGCTCGATGGTCAACGTCGGCGACACGGTCACCGTGGTCACCGTGGGCGGCGGGGGCAACCCCGGCGGCAACCCGGGTGGCGGAGACGCCGGCAACCCCGGCGGCGGCGACGGCGGGGGCAATGACAGCGGCGGCTTCGGCGGCATCTTCGACTGACGGCCGCATCCGGCCTGCATAGGCCCGCAGGCAGCACGACCGAGCCCCGGCATCCGATGGATGCCGGGGCTCGGTCGTCGTCGGTCGACTGTCAGAGAAGCTCGGCCCTCAGAGAAGCTCGGCCCTCAGAGGAGCTCGGCCGTCAAAAGAGCGACCGTCAGAAGAGCTCGGCCCTCAGAGGAGCTCGGCCGGCGGAGTGCGGTCGCGGTCGACCTTCTCCGTGCGCTCCAGTTCGCCCCAGACGATGTACCGGTAGTCCGAGGTGTACATCGGGGTGCAGGTCGTCAGGGTGATGTAGCGGCCCGGCTTCGTCTTGCCGGACTCCTTGGGGACGGGCTGGAGGACGTCCACGTTGTACTTCGTGGTCTCCGGAAGGCTCTTGTAGACCTTGTAGACGTACCAGGTGTCCTTGGACTCGAAGACGATCGCGTCGCCGGTCTTCAGCTTGTGGATGTTGTGGAACTTCGCGCCGTGCCCGTCGCGGTGCGCGGCCAGCGTGAAGTTGCCCTTCTTGTCCTGCGGGAGGGCGGACTTGATCGGGTCGGTGTAGTAGCCGGCGACACCGTTGTTCAGGATGGTGCTGGTGGTGCCCTGCTTGACCAGTATCTCGTCGTCGCCCATGGCGGGGACGTGGAGGAAGCCGATGCCGTCCTTGGTGTCGAGGGCGCCGGGGCCGTCGGCCCAGCGGTCGCGGACCTGGGCGCCGTCCTGGTCGGCGGCGCGGTCGGCGAGGACGTTGGTCCACCACAGCGAGTAGACGACGAAGAGCCCCATCACCAGACCCGCTGTGATGAGGAGTTCGCCGAAGGCGCTGATGATCCCGGCGATCCGGTTGCGCGCGCGTGCCACTAGGTCGTCCTGTCGTCCCGTCCGGAGGTGTGGGGTCTCACCCTACGAGGGCTGCGGGCTTTCCCTTGCTGCGCAGGCGTTCCTCGACCATCTTTCCCCAGACGATCATGCGATACGTGCTGGTGAACTCGGGCGTGCACGTGGTCAGCGTGATGTACCGGCCGGGCGCGGTGAAGCCGGATCCCTTCGGGACCGGGTCGATCACCGAGACGTTCGACGGCGCGGTCTGGGGCAGGATGCTCGCCATCTCGTAGGTGTAGTACGCGTCCTGGGTCTCGACGACGATCGGGTCCCCGGGCTTGAGCTGGTTGACGTACCGGAAGGGCTCGCCGTGCGTGTTGCGGTGGCCCGCGACGGCGAAGTTGCCCTGCTTGTCGGACGGCATGGCCGTCTTGAGCTTGCCGTCGGCGTAGTGGCCGACCATGCCCTTGTCGAGGACCTTGGTCTTGTTGATGCCCTCGGCGATGGGCACGACGACGTCGAGCTTGGGGATGTACATGATGGCGAAGCCCTGGCCGGGCTCGAAGGCCTCCGGCTTGCCGTCGTCGCCCTTGCCCTTGCCCTCGCCCTTGGCCCAGGTGTCCTCGATCTGTTCCTTGGCCCGGTCGGTCTCCTGGCCGGCGAGGACGTTCGTCCACCACAGCTGGTAGGTGACGAAGAGCAGCATGACGACGCCGAAGGTGATGAAGAGTTCGCCGATGATCCGGCTGGCGACGACCCCCACACTGTCCTTGGCCGCGCGCGCGGCGCGGCGGGCCTCCACCCGGGAGAGAGGGCGCGGCTCGGCCCCAGAGGCCCCAGAGGCCCCGGAGGCCCCGGAGGCCCCGGAGGCCCCGGAAGCCCCGGAGGCCCCGGAGGCCCCGGAAGCCCCGGAGCCGGCAGCAGCGGCGCTGCCGCGGCCCTTGTCCCTGCCGCCGCCCTTGGCCGCACGGCGCCGCTCGGCCCGGCCGGGCCCCTGAGGCGTCTCCACGGCCCGTAGGGCGACCGTCTCGTCCGGTGGGGCCGGTGAGGCCTGCGGGGTCTCTTCAGGTGCGTACGAGGCGTATGCGGGCTCGTGCGGCGCCGCATAGGAGGGCTGGGGCTCGTACCCCGGCCGGGGGCCGCCGCGCGCAGCGTCGTGGGCGGGGGCGGCCGGAGCCTCGTACGAGGGCTCGTACGCGGTCTGCGCCGTCTGCCGGTAAGCCGTCCCCTGCTCGTACGCCGGCTGCTCGTACCCGGTCGGCGTGTTCGCCTCGTACGAGGTTGGCGTGTTCGCCTCGTACCCCGTCGGCGTGTTCGGCTCGTACCCCGTCGGCGTGTTCGGCTCGTACCCCGTCAGCGTGTTCGGCGCGTACGCCGGCTGCTCATAGGTCGGCTGCTCGTACGCCGGCTGCTCGTAAGGCGGGCGCTGCTCCTCGTGCCCGTACGGGTCCGTGGGTATCGGCTCCGGTCCGGGGACTCCCGAGTCCCGGAACCACGGCGAGCCCGTCGTCACGCGACGGCCTTGCCCACCACCGGCGCGAGCCCCGCCGACCGGCCGACCGCCCCCTTGTCGCCGCACCGCTCCAGCCAATTGGCGAGCATCAGGTGGCCGTGCTCGGTGAGGACCGACTCCGGGTGGAACTGGACCCCTTCGACGGGCAGTTCACGGTGGCGGAGCCCCATGATGATCCCGTCCTCGGTCCGCGCCGTGACCTCCAGCTCGGCCGGCAGGGCGGCGGGCTCGGCGGCCAGCGAGTGGTAGCGGGTCGCGGTGAAGGGCGAGGGGAGGCCCGCGAAGACGCCCTCCCCCTCGTGCGTGACGCGAGAGGTCTTGCCGTGCAGCAGCTCGGGCGCGCGGTCGACGACGCCGCCGTAGGCCACGGCCATCGACTGCATGCCGAGGCAGACGCCGAAGACGGGCACGCCGGTGTCGGCGCAGTGCCGGACCATGTCGATGCAGACCCCGGCCTGCTCGGGCGCGCCGGGCCCGGGCGACAGCAGGACGCCGTCGAAGCCGTCCTGTGCGTGGCTCAGCTCGACCTCGTCGTTGCGGAGGACCTCGCACTCGGCACCGAGCTGGTAGAGGTACTGCACGAGGTTGAAGACGAAGCTGTCGTAGTTGTCGACGACGAGAATTCGCGCGCTCACTGGCCGTCCACCGTCACATCGTTGAACGGAAGCAGGGGCTCCGCCCAGGGGAACACGTACTGGAAGAGGGCGTAGACCACCGCGAGCACCAGCACGATCGAGATCAGTGCCCGCACCCACGCGTTGCCCGGCAGATGCCTCCAGATCCAGCCGTACATGCCGTCGACCGCCCCTTCCGTTCGTTACGGGGACCAGAGTACGGGGCGAGAAGGCCGTGGGGGGTCAGCTGCCCAAAGCCTGTGGACGACCGTCGGCCACCGGCTGCGTGGTGTCGAGGTGCGCCCAGACGATCAGCCGGTGGCTGCTGCCCCACTCGGGCTCGCAGGTGGTGAGGGTGAGGTAGCGGCCGGGCCCGTCGTAGCCGGCCGCGTTCTTCCTGAGGGGCTTCGGAACGGGGGCGACGACCCCGACGTCGGTGGGCAGGGTCCGGTAGGGGCTTCGGTCGACGCGGTACGTGAACCAGGTGGTCCCGTCGGTGAGGACGACCGCGTCGCCGGGGCGCAGGCGCGGGAAGTCCTTGAAGGGGTCGCCGTACGTGCGGCGGTGGCCGGCGACGGCGAAGTTGCCGGTCGCGCCGAGCCGCGCGGTGGCCGCGTAGTGCCCGAGGCCCTTCTTCAGGACGCCCGGGCCGGTGCCTTCGAGGACCGGCCACTTCCAGTCCTTGCCGAGCCGGGGGACGTACATGACGGCGATCCCTTTGCCGGGGGTGTACGGCTGCCGGGCCTCGGGCGCGGTGGCCGGCGCACGGGAACCCGCGGTCGAACCCTCTGCCGGAGCCGGAGTCGGGGCCGGGGCCGCAACCGGGGTGCTCGCCCACTCCCGCTGGAGGGCGTCGATCTGGCCGGCGCCGGCGCTCTGGGCCTGGACACCGGTCCAGTACAGGACGTACACGACGAAGAGGACGATCAGGGTGCCGACGGTCAGGCACAGCTCGCTGAAGGTCCGCACGAGGAGACGGACACCACCCACGTGCCCCTCCCCGCAGTCCCTCCGGTCAGCTCACCGGCTTCGCGTAGTGGAGGTCCACTGTGCCCGAGTAGCCGGGCAGAGTCACCGCCTTGTGGTCGTCGACTTTCCAGCCGAGCCCGTAGGCCTTGACGTACAGCTGGTAGTTCTGGAGGGCCGGGGAGTCGTTGAGTGCCCTTTTCAGCTTCCCGCGGTCGCCGACGGCCGTGATCTTGTACGGGGGCGAGTAGACGCGGCCCTGGAGGATCAGGGTGTTGCCGACGCAGCGGACGGCGCTGGTGGAGATGAGCCGCTGGTCCATGACGCGAATGCCCTCGGCGCCGCCCTGCCACAGGGCGTTGACGACGGCCTGGAGGTCCTGCTGGTGGATGACGAGGTCGTTGGCCTGCGGCTCGGGGTAGCCGGGGGCCGCCTGGGCGTTCGGCGGGGCGTCATCGAGGGTGACGGTGAGGCCGGAGCCGGAGACCTCCGTGGTGCCCGCTGCCGCTTCGAGGGCGTCGAGCTTCGCGTCCTCCGCACGGGTGGAACCGTCGTCGCGCGCGGCGAGGCCGTCGACCTGGGTACGGAGGGCCGCTGTGGACTCGTCGAGCCCGGCGTTCTTGTGGCTGCGCTCCTCGATCAGGTCCGAGAGCCTGAGGAGAGAGGCGTCTGTGCGGATGTTCGTGCCCTTGGCCGTGTTGAAGCTCGTGACGAAGATCAGTCCGGCGAGGGCGAAGACGGCAAGGGTGAGCACCCGGACGGGGCGCCACCTCGTGGTGCGGCCCGGCCCTGTGGGAGTGTCGGCGGAATTGCTCAACGTACCCTGATCCCCTTCGGTGCCGCGGAACCACTACGCTAACGGACGCCCGGGGGACGCAGTCTTCCTCCTACGTCACATCCCGGCGCCGCCCACAGTTCCCTGCGCGGTCACGCAGCGCATCGACAGGAGAGTCCCTCGTGCCGAAGTCACGTATCCGCAAGAAGGCCGACTTCACGCCTACGCCCGCCAAGCAGGCCACCAACATCAAGCTGTCGAACAGCAGCTGGGTGGCCCCCGTGATGCTGGCGCTGTTCGCCATCGGGCTGGTGTGGATCGTGCTCTTCTACGTCACCGACGGTTCGTTGCCGATCAAGTCGATCGGCAACGTGAACATCGTGGTGGGCTTCGGCTTCATCGCTGCGGGGTTCGGCGTCTCCACCCAGTGGAAGTAGCCCGCGCCCACCGCGTCGCAGGCCGCGAAATATCGGCTGGACCGGCGGCTCGTCAAGCTCTCCCCTGAACTTATCCACAGCGTTGTGCACAGCACTGGATAACTTACGACGATCTGTGGATAACTCGCACGACGTTGACGCCGGTATGACCGCTCCACCCGCGCGATCACCCGCCGAGGGACCACACTGCGCCCCTCGCCTCCCTGGAGAAACACCAGGTCAGAGGCGAGGGGCGCAGTCTTTCCCCAGTACACCGGGATGATTTGCCACACACTGTGGATAACTCTGGGGAAAGCTCGGGAAAGAGCTCTTCCACAGCCCCCTGCGCTCAGGTGAGCGCCACGGATCGAGCCAGTACGAGCCCCAGGTCGAGCAGGAGCACCAGTCCACAGGCCCCGTACTGCACGAGGTCCCTGCGCGCCCTCGGCGCGTGCACCATCGCGTACGTCACCAGGACGCCCGCGACGAGACCGCCGACGTGCGCCTCCCAGGAGATCCCCGGACGGGTGAATGTCATGAGCAGCGACAGCGCCACGAAGAGGGCCACGGGCCGCATGTCGTGGCGCTTGTGGCGGGCCAGGACGACCCAGGCGCCGATCAGGCCGTAGACGACGCCGGAGGCGCCCAGCGAGGGCTGGTTCTGCGCGGCAACGAGGTAGGCGAGAACGGAGCCCGAGAGCCCGGAGAGCAGGCACAGGGCCGCGTACCGGACCCGGCCGAGCTCGGGCTCGACGATCCCGCCGATCACCCACAGGCCCAGCACGTTGAAGAGGATGTGCCAGACCTCCTGGTGGAGGACGGTCGCGGTCAGCAGCCGGTACCACTCGCCGTCCGCGACCCCGATCCACTCTCCGAGCTCCAGGCTGAAGGCGCGTCCGATGAGCTCGAGCTCCACGACGAGCCGCTGCCCGATCACCAGGACCAGCAGGTACACCGCGAGGTTGATCCCGATGAGGATCTTGGTGACCAGGCGGTCGTCGGCCGCCACCCGGCCCCCCACGAGAGTCCGGGGCTGGTTGGCGTCGGCGGCATGGCCGGTGCCCGAGCCGTTGCGCACGCAGTCCGGGCACTGGAAACCGACCGAGGCGGAGATCATGCACTGCGGGCAGATGGGCTTGTCGCAGCGGACACAGCGGATTCCGGTCTCGGCCTCCGGGTGGCGGTAGCAGCGGGGCAGGCCGGACTGCGCGTCCATGACAGGTTCCTTCCCTTCCGTCATGTCCGCCTCAGCGCTTCTCGATCACCACGGACTCGATCACCACGTCCTGGCGCGGGCGCTCGGTGTGCGGGTCGGTCGCGACCGCGGCGATCGCGTCCACGACCTTCCGGCTCTCCGGGCTCGCGACCTCGCCGAAGATGGTGTGCTTGCGGTTCAGCCAGGTCGCGGCGCCGACCGTGACGAAGAACTGCGAACCGTTGGTGCCCGGGCCGGCGTTGGCCATGGCCAGCAGATAGGGACGGTCGAAGAAGAGCTCCGGGTGGAACTCGTCGGCGAACTCGTAACCGGGGCCGCCCGTGCCGTTCCCCAGCGGGTCGCCGCCCTGGATCATGAAGCCCTTGATGACCCGGTGGAAGACCGTGCCGTCGTAGAGCGGGTCCGTGGAGACCTTGCCGGTGGCGGGGTGCGTCCACTCGCGCTCACCGGAGGCGAGTTCGACGAAGTTGCGCACCGTCTTCGGGGCGTGGAACGGCATCAACCGCACCTCGATGTCACCCAGGCTGGTCTTGAGGATCGCGTACAGCTGCTCGGCCACGGTCGCCTTCCGTCCACATCGTGTCGTTGTCGCATCGCGTCTGTCTCTGGCGTGACCACCGATCCTCGCATGCCCCGGATGCCCGCCCCGCATGCCGGACTTCGATCCGAGGGGCATGATTCCGAAAAGGATGGAAAGGTGAAAAACCGACATCGTCGCCACCGAGGAGGAGGAATCCCGTGACCCGCATGGACAGCGTGCGCGCCGCGTCAGATTCGGCGAAGGAGAGCGTCCTGCACGCCGCGGAAGTGGTGGCGCCGTACGCCGAAACAGCCAGGGACCAGGCCAACCACTACGCGCACGAGGCGCGGGTGCGGATCGCGCCGAAGGTCTCGAAGGCCGCTCGAAAGGCCCGAGTACAGGCGCGGGCGCAGTACGCCTCGCATGTCGCACCACACGTACCGCCGCGGGTCGACGCGGCCGCGCATCGCGCGGCGGACGTGACCCGCTCAGCCGCCCGTCAGGCAGCCGACTACACCGTTCCGCGTGTCGAGTACGCGGTCGCCGCGACCGGTCCCGTCCTTGAGGAGGCCGGGTCGCGTTCCACTGCCGCCTGGGCCGCGCTGCGCGGTCAGGTGACGCCGAGGGAAATCCAGAGGATCGTGAGGAAGCACGAGCGGCGTGCCAGGGCCGGTCGCCTCGCCAAGGGACTCGTGGTCCTCGGCTTGGTGGTCGGCGGCGCTTTCGCCGCTTGGAAGTGGTGGGACAAGCAGGCCAATCCCGACTGGCTGGTCGAGCCGCCCGCTCCCACCGAGGTGGGCGAGGGTTCCGCGTCGTCGTCCGTCGAGGGCAACGGTGGGTTCCTCGATCCGGAGGTGGAGTTCAAGGAGAGCGAGGCCGAGATCCAGGCCGAGGCCGAGGCCGATGCCGAGATCGAGGCCGAAGCGGAGGCCGACGCCGGGTCCGCGGAGCGCGACGAGCGCCGCTGACCGCTGCGGTCCGGTCGAGGGAACTTCGCCACTTCGTGGTGCGTCGGTGGAACATCTTCGGTGTTGCGCCGGTGGAGCTGGGTGTTCCGTCGGTGGAACTTGATGTTGCGTCGGTGGAGCCGTGTGCTCCGCAGGTGGAGCCGTGTGCTCCGCAGGTGGAGCGAGGTGTTCCGTCGGTGGGGCCAGGTGCTCCGCGGGTGGAGCCGTGTGCTCCGCAGGTGGAGCCGTGTGCTCCGCAGGTGGAGCGAGGTGTTCCGTCGGTGGAGCTGTCCGGTTCATCGGTGGAGCTTCGTCTTCTGCAGGTCTCGCGGTTTCACAGGGCGCGGGGAGTACGCGTACGTCGGCTCCCCGCCTCCTACGCGCCCGCCGCCGGCGCCGTCGCCGCGAGCGCCGACTCCGTCAGCGCGACCGGGTCGCTCTCGGCCGCGCCGCCCGCGTGGCGGTGGCGAACCGAGGGGGAGGAGCCGTGGGCCTCGGCACCGATGCGCTGCTTGATGGTGGGCGGCAGGGACCGGTCACCGACGAGGGGCCACCGATGCGCCCGCTGTGCCGGTACGGAGGCGAGGGCGCGCTCCCCGGTGGCGGAGGCGGTCGTGGCGGCAGAGGCAGCCGGCTCCTCGGGCTGCTGCACGGCGGGCTGCTGGGCCGCGGCGGCGGTGCTCGCCAGGCCGACGGAGGCGAGCAGGGCGAAGAGGACGGAGATGAAGGCGGTCCAGAACTGCTTGACCTTGGCGGTGGCCATGACCCCTCACTTTCGTGATGTTCTCGGATGGTTCATTTCGGGTTGCGCGCTTTACGTACTTTCCACATGATGTGGATGCGGCCCGAGATTCCCGCGGAACGACGCCGCCGCCGCGCAGTTCTTCCGATGAACACCACCCGGACGGATCAGTGGCCACCACCGCTCTGGCCCGGTTTCCTCAGCTCACGGCCTTCTTGACCAGCTCCGCGATCCGCGCCTCGTCGGCAGCGGTCAGCTCCTTCAGGGCGAAGGCGGCCGGCCACATCGTGCCCTCGTCGAGGTTCGCCACGTCGTTGAAGCCGAAGGTCGCGTACCGCGCGTTGAACTTCTGCGCGCTCTGGAAGAAGCAGACGACCTTGCCGGCCTTGGCGTACGCGGGCATGCCGTACCAGAGCTTCGGCGCGAGCTCGGGGGCGTTCTCCTTGACCACGGCGTGGATGCGCTCGGCCATGACCCGGTCCGAGTCCTGCATCTCGGCGATCTTCGCGACCACGGCCGCCTCCTCCTCCGCCGCCTTGTCGGCGCGCGATCCACGGCGCGCGGACGCCTTGACCTCCTTGGCGCGCTCCTTCATCGCGCTCCGCTCCTCGGCCGTGAATCCTTCGGCCTTCGTCTTCGCCCCGGCCGTCGTCTCCGCGGTCGTGTCCGCGGTCGTTTCGGCCGTCGTTTCGGCCGTCGTACCGGCGGTCGTCTTGGTGGTCGTCTTGGTGGTCTTCTGCGTGTTCGTCATGGCGATTTCCTTCTCTGCTTGCAGATACGAATGAGGGCAGGGCTACCGGGTGCGGAGGTGAAGGAGCGTCAGCCCCATGCGCCGGCGATCTGGCGGGTCGTGGCGTTGAGCCGGTTGAACAGGTTCGTGACGCCGACCATGAGGATGATCGCGGCGAGCTGCTTCTCGTCGTAGTAGGTGGCGGCCGTGTCCCAGACGTCGTCGCTCACCGCGTCGGGCCGGTCGGCCAGCCGCGTCGCGGCCTCGGCGAGCCCGAGGGCCGCCCGCTCCGCCGGCGTGAAGTACGGGGTCTCGCGCCAGGCGGCGACCGTGGCCAGCCGTTCGTCGCTCACCCCGGCCGCACGGGCCGTCCTGGCGCCGCCGTCGACGCAGGCGGCGCAGCCGTTGATCTGGCTGACCCGCAGGTGGACCAGTTCCAGCGTCTGCCCGTCCACTCCACCGGAGCGCACGACCTCCAGGAGCTCCTGGACGGGCCGCATCGCGGCGGGCAGCACGGCGACGGGGTTCTGCATACGGGACCGCATCTCGCTCCGCACGACTTCACCTCTTCCGGGTCGGTGCCCCGTTCCCTCGGGGCGTGACTCCATGACAGCCCGTTCCACCCGTCGCGGCCATCGCCGTGGGACACCGTGGGACAGGTGAAGGAGCCTTGACCTGCGGCGAGTTGGCTCGGAAGACTTCGCCCCGAACGGGACGGCAACACGGCAGCACCACGGCACGCACCACCGCAGCACGGCACCGCAGCACCGCAGCACCGCAGCACGGCACCGCAGCACCGCAGCACCGCAGCACGGCACCGCAGCACCGCAGCACCGCAGCACGGCACCGCAGCACCGCAGCACCGCAGCACCGCACCACCGCAGCACCGCAGCACCGCAGCACCGCAGCACCGCAGCAGGACGCGACGACGGGGGACCCATGGACGTACGACCGGCCGACTCGCAGGGCAGAGGCTCGGGAGGAACCGCGGGAGGCTCCGACCCGCAGGAGGAGCTGGCAGCCCGGCTGCGCCTGCTCCACGAGCTGTCCGGTCTCGGCGTACGGGCCCTCGCCCGGGACACCGGCCTCAGCTCCTCGTCCCTCTCGCGCTACCTGAACGGCCTGACCGTGCCGCCCTGGCCCGCCGTGGTCGCCCTGTGCCGCCTGGTGAAGCGGGACCCCCGCCCCCTGCGGCCCCTGTGGGAGCGGAGCTCGAATCCCCTGCCCGCGCCCCCGAAGAGCAGCCGGCAGATCCGGCCGCTGCCCCGCAACGACCTTCCCCGCGACGTGCCCGACTTCACCGGGCGCGAGGAGCGGCTCGCCGCCGTGTTCGCCGCCGTCGAGAGCCACCGGGCGGTCTCCGTCGACGGCATGGCGGGGGTGGGCAAGTCCTGCCTCGCGGTGCACGCGGCGCACCGGCTCGCCGCCGATTTCCCGGACGCCCAGCTGTATGTGGACCTGCACGGCTTCACCGAGGGCCGGCCGCCGCTCGACCCCGACTCCGCACTGCGGATGCTGCTCGCCGCGCTCGACGTCCCCTCCGAGAAGGTCCCGCGCGAGGGCGTCGAGGAGCTGGCCGCCTGCTGGCGCTCCGAGCTGGCGCGCCGCCGGGTCGTCGTGGTCCTCGACAACGCCGCCGACGCCGAGCAGGTCCGCCCGCTGCTGCCCGGCGCCGGTGCCTCCGTCGCCCTGATCACGAGCCGGAACCGCCTCCTCGGCCTGGACGAGGTGCCTCCGGTCTCGCTCGACGTCCTCAGCCCGGAGGAGAGCGCGGAGCTCCTCGCCCGGGCCAGCGGGGACCCGGGCGGGCCCGAGAGCAGGCTCGCGCGCGATCCCGAGTCCGCCGCCGAGGTGCTGCGGCTGTGCGGCCGGCTGCCGCTGGCCCTGCGCCTGGCCGCGGCACGGCTGCGGCACCGGCCGGGCTGGACCGTGGGGATCCTCGTCGAGCGGATGGCCGAGGGAGCGGGTGAGGGCGCGAGCGAGGTCGACGCCGAGTTCGGTGCGGCGTTCGCCATGTCGGTGCGGCAGCTCGACCGGGCCAGGGCCAGGCTGTTCCGGCAGCTCGGCCTGCTGCCGGGGGAGTCCTTCGACGCCTACGCGGTGGCGGCGCTCGCGGACCTGCCGCTGCGCGAGGCGCGGGCGTCCCTGGAGGACCTGCTGGACGCGCACCTCGTCCAGGAGCCGACGCCGGGCCGCTACCGGCTGCACGACCTGGTGCACCAGCACGCGCGCCGGGCCGTGGCGGAGCAGGAAGCGGCGTCCGAGCGGGAGCGGGCGCTCCACCGCGTACTGGACTACTACGTC
The DNA here is from genome assembly GCF_014649015.1 of Streptomyces narbonensis. Taxonomy (GTDB): domain Bacteria; phylum Actinomycetota; class Actinomycetes; order Streptomycetales; family Streptomycetaceae; genus Streptomyces; species Streptomyces narbonensis. The sequence goes on along the minus strand of NZ_BMSF01000008.1, from coordinate 324,616 downwards.
CACGCGACGGCGGCGGCGGACGCCGCGATGCCGTACCTGGCGCCCGGCCGCCCGGCCTCCGCCGGCGCGGCCCCGGCCGCGCTGCCCCGGTTCGCGGACAAGAACGCCGCCTTCACCTGGCTCGTCATGGAGTACGGAAACCTCCTGGCCGCCTTCGAGACGGCCGCCGCCCTCGGCGCCGACACGCACGTGTGCGAGCTGCCGCGCTTCCTACGGGCGTACTTCGCCCGCCGCTGCGGCACGTCCCACCTCAACTACCTCTTCGAGCGTTCGCTGGCCGCCGCCGAGCGCCTGGGGGACCCGCTGCAGCTGGCCGAGGCCCACAGCGACCTGGGGTTCGCGCGCTACAACGCGGGCCGGATGGCCGAGGCCGAGGCCGCGTACGAGGCGGCCGGCGTCCAGGTCGCCCGGACGGGGGACACCCGGGCGGAGGCCGAGCTGGCCCTGCGCCGCGGCTACCTGAGCTGGGACGCGGGACACGTCGAGGAACCGCTCGGCCTCTTCCGGCAGGCGGGGGAGCTGTACGGGAAGGCCGGCAGCCCGACGGGCGCGGCGCACGCGGCCGCGTCGGAGGCCTGGGCGATGCTCCAGCTCGGGAACCGGGAGGAGGCGGCGCGGCGGGCCCGGGAGGTGCTGGGCGTCCCCCATACCGACCCCACGTGGCCGCCCGCGCTGACGGCCCGGATCACCCTGGGCGTGGCCGTCGCGCGGGAGGAGCCCGACGAGGCGGCGGAGCACCTGCGCCGGGCGCTCGCCGGGGCCCGTGACGACGGGCACCTCCACAACCAGGCGTGGTGCCTGAACTGTCTGGGGGTCGCGCTGCGGCAGATGGGTCGGTACGAGGAGGCCCTGGCCAGCCACCGGGAGGCGTTCGCGCTGCTCGACGAGGTCTTCGAGGAGCACTGGAAGATCCACTTCCTCGACGGTTACGCCGAGACCTGCCGCCTCGCGGGGCTCCCGGAGGAATCCCTGCGCCTGCACCGGCAGGCGCTGGAGCTGGCGCCGAAGCTGGGGAACCGGCAGGCGGAGGCGCTGGCCCACGAGGGGATCGCGGTCCTGCTAGCCGAGACGGATCCGGTGGGGGCCGCCGAGCATCGCGCGAGCGCCGCCGAACTGCGCGCTCCGGTTCTGTAGAGGTGCGGTACTTCGCAGGAAGTTGAGTTGCAGTCATGAACAGCGATGCGAGGGGAAGCCCGTCCGGGTCGGTGTCACCGAACGCCCCTTGCCGACGCGGCCGGTGACACCGACCCGCGTTGATCGACTCCTCCGGGACATGGCAGGCTCTTCGCACACGCGTTCTGTGAATTGCTTTGCGCACGGGGGGATTTCACATCATGGCTGTCACGGTGCCGGACTGGGCGGACACACTGCTGGACCTGGTGGGGGTGAACTGGCCCAACGTGGACGAGGACGCCTACCGGGAAATGGCGGACGCGCTGCGGGAGTTCGCGGACGACCTCGCCGACGACGGCCAGCTCGCCAACAACCACATGGAGCGTCTGCTGTCGTCGGGCCACGGCGAGGCGATGGACGCGCTGAACCAGCACTGGAACAAGGTCAAGGGCAGGCACCTGAAGGACCTGGTCTCCTCGGCCCGGACGATCGCGGGCGCACTGGACATGGCGGCGGGCGCGATCGAGGCCATGAAGTGGAAGGCGGTCGCGGAGCTCGGGATCCTGGCGGGCCAGACCGGTCTGGCGATGGCGCTGATCCCGGTGACCGGTGGTCTGTCGGCACTCCTCGGCGCCGGTGCGATCGCGTTCACGAAGAAGCAGCTGCTGAAGCTCATCACGGGTGCGATGGAGGAAGCGGTCGGTCACATCGTCGGGGTGATGACCGAACCGGCGGTGGCGGCCCTGGAGAACATGGCCGCCGATCTGGTGGTCCAGCTGGGCGCGGACGCGCTGGGGATGCAGGACGGGGTGGACCTCGGCCAGACGCGGCAGGCCGGCAAGGACGGGTTCGACGAGGGCGTGCAGGGCGCGAAGGAAGGCCTCAACCTCGCCTCGGCCGGCGCCGGCACCGGCGGCGGCGGTCGCCCGGGGGGCAAGGGCTTCCACATCGAGCACGACGAGCACGACAACGCCGGTACGAAGCTGAACGGTGTGAGCGCCGGGATCCACGGCAGGACCGCCGGGAAACTGACGAAGGCGAAGACGGCCCAGGGCCGCAACAAGGGCAGGGACAGCATCGCCGACGCCCTGGACCCGGTCATCGAGAAGGCCATGGGCGCCCTCGCCAAGTCCGCCACGACCATGGGCGACCACGTCGGCAAGACGCTGCCGAAGGTCGTCAAGCAGATCTCCGTCGACCACAAGAACAACGACGACGCCATCCGCGACCGGCTCGCCCGCCAGCGCAAGAGCGACGAAGGCACGGGCGGCCCGAACGGCGGGCCGGGCACCGGCAACCGCAAGGGCGGCGACCTCGACACGGTACAGGCGAGGCCGGTACCGCTGAAGGACGCCGCCACCGATCCGCGCCGCCACTCCGTCCCCCTCGACAAGAAGAAGTGCGAGAACGACCCGGTCGACGTCGCCACCGGCGAGATGACCCTCACGCAGACGGACCTGTCCCTGCCGGGCACCCTGCACCTGGCCCTGTCGCGGACCCATCTGTCGGAGTACCGCCACGGCCACTGGTTCGGCCGCGGCTGGGCCTCCACCCTCGACGAGCGCCTGGAGGTCGACCCCGTCCTCAAGGAGGCCGTGTGGGCCCGTGAGGACGGCTCCCTCCTCGTCTACCCGACCCTGCCCCTCCCCGGCGGGGAGCCCGTACTCCCCCTGGAGGGCCCGCGGCTGGCCCTCGCCCACGGGGGCCAGGACGGGGACACCGGCACGTACACCGTCACCGACCCGCACACCGGGGTGACCCGCTCCTTCACCGGCAGCCCCTACCGCACCTCCTCGGCCCACTGGCTCACCGAGATCCGCGACCGCAACGACCACGCGATCACGTTCTCCCGCCGCCCCGACGGAGCCCCCACCGCCGTCACCCACTCCGGTGGCTACACCGTCCAGGTCACCGTCGAGGACGCCCGCGTCCGCACCCTCGCGCTGCGCACGCCCCAGGGCCCGGTCACCGTCATGACCTACGGCTACGACCGGGCGGGCCATCTCGAAGCCGTCACCAACTCCTCCGGCCGGCCCCTGCGCTTCGGCTATGACCCGGAGGGGCGGATCACCAGCTGGACCGACCGGAACGACTCCACGTTCCGGTACGTGTACGACGCCGCCGGCCGCGTCGTACGCACCATCGGCCCGGACGGCTTCCTCTCCTCCACCTTCGACTACGCCGTCCACCCGGACACCGGCGACCGCGTCACCCGCTACACCGACTCCACCGGCGCCACGACCGTCCACCAGCTCAACCACCGGCTCCAGTCGATCGCGGAGACGAACCCGCTCGGCCACACCGTCCGGCGCACCTGGGACGCGTACGACCGGCTGCTGACCGAGACGGACCCGCTCGGCCTGACGACGACACACGAGTACGACGCGGCGGGACGCCGGACCGCGGTCGTCCACCCCGACGGGCACCGCTCCCTCGTCACGTACGACGACGCCGGCCGGCCGGCCACCGTCACGGCCCGCGACGGATCCCACTGGCACCTGAGCCACGACGACCGGGGCAACCGGACCTCGGTCGCCGACCCGCTCGGGACGGTCACCTCGTACGCCTACGACGCGGCGGGACGGCTCGACGCCGTCACCGACGCCACGGGCCGGACCGTGCGCATCACCTCGGACCGGGCAGGCCTGCCCCTCGCCGTCACCCAGCCGTCCGGCGAGGTCGCCCGCTTCGACCGGGACGCCTTCGGCCGCCCCGCGACCACGACGGACGCAGAGGGCCGCACCACCAGGATGAGCTGGTCCACGGAGGGCCGGCTCCTCACCCGGACCGGCCCCGACGGCGCCGAGGAACGGTGGACCTACGACGGCGAGGGCAACTGCACCTCCACGACCGACGCCTCGGGCGCGGTCACGCTCTTCGAGTACACCCACTTCGATCTGCCCGCGGCCCGGACCGAACCCGACGGCGCGCGCCACGAGTTCCGCTACGACACCGAACGGCGGCTGGTCGGCGTCGTCGGCCCGCAGGGGCGGACCTGGACGTACGAGCACGATGCCGCGGGCCGGCTGAGCTCCGAGACGGACTTCGACGGACGCACCGTCACATACGCCTACGACGAGGCCGGCCGGCTGGTCGCCCGGACGAACGGCGCGGGCCAGACCGTCCGCTTCGAGCGCGACCCGATGGGCCGGGTCGTCCGCAAGGAGGCGGGCGCCGCGGTCACCCGCTTCTCGTACGACCCCGAGGGCAGGCTCCTGCACGCCGTCGGCCCCGACGCCGAGCTCAGCTGGCGGCGCGACGCCCGCGGCCGGGTCCTCGACGAGACCTGCGACGGCCGGACGCTGCGCCTCGCCTACGACGAGCTGGGGCGTCCGACCCGGCGGACCACTCCGGCGGGCACGACCAGTGAGTGGGACCACGGCCCGTCCGGCTGGGGCGGTCTCGTCACCGCCTCCGGCCACGGCATCCGGTTCGCGCACGACGCCGCCGGGCGGGAGGCCTCCCGCCACATCGAGGGCGTCGCGACCCTCGACCACGTGTGGGACACGAACGACCGGCTGCTGGGCCGGCGGGCGGTCACCCGCGACGGCACGGTCCAGGCGCGCCGGTACGCCCACCGGCCCGGCGGCGGGCTCACCTCCGTGGACGACCGGCTCTCCGGCACCCGGCACTTCGAGCTGGACCCCGCCGGCCGGGTGACCGCGGTCGACGCGAAGGGCTGGACCGAGCGGTACGCCTACGACGGGTCCGGCAACCTGACGGAGGCCACCTGGCCCGCGCGGCACGGGGGACGGCACGCCGCGGGGCCACGCCGGTACGACGGCACCCGGATCCGGCGGGCCGGCGACGTCTCCTACGAGTACGACGGCCAGGGGCGGACGGTCGTGCGCCGGGTGGACCGCGCGGACGGCTCCGCCGAGGTGTGGACGTACGCGTGGGACGCCGAGGACCGGCTGACCGCCGTGGTCCGGCCCGACGGCAGCCGCTGGAGCTACGGCTACGACCCGCTCGGCCGCCGGGTCTCCAAGGTGGGCGTCGACGCGGACGGCGCCCGGATCCTGGAGCGCACGGAGTTCACCTGGCACGGCGACCTGCTCGTCGAGCAGGTGTCGGGTGGTTCCGAGGGCGGCACGCTGACCTCCCTCACCTGGGACTACCGCGGCCGGCACCCGGTGGCGCAGACCGAGCGGAAGTCCCTGGCGACAGCGCCGTCGGAGGAGATCGACCGGCGGTTCTTCGCCCTCGTCACCGACCTCGTCGGCACCCCGACCGAGCTCATCGGCGAGGACGGCTCCGTCGCCTGGCGGGCCCGCTCCACCCTGTGGGGTCTGACCTCCTGGAACGCGGACGCGACCGCGTACACGCCGCTGCGCTTCCCCGGGCAGTACTTCGACGCGGAGAGCGGACTGCACTACAACGTGCACCGCTACTACGACCCCGAGACGGCGCGCTATCTGTCGCCGGACCCGCTCGGGCTCGTCCCGGCGCCCAACCCCGCGGCCTACGTGTCCAACCCGCACGTGCTGATCGATCCGCTGGGGCTCGCCCCCTGCGACGAGGAGGAGACCGGCCACACCCCGGCCCCTCCGACCTATCCCGTGGTCGTGCTGGGCGTCAATCCGCCGTCCGACGAGCTGATGAAGTACCTGCGGGCGCACGGTCTCCCCGAGGCGACCACCTTCAACGGCCGGGCCTTCGCGGACGTGGAGGCGGGCAGCCCGGTGTGGATGACCAACGTGATGGCCGCGGTGTCCGACCCGCGGGTCGACCTGCACATCACGCTCGACGGCATGCCGGGCGCGGGCAGCACGCCGGAGTCGATCGCGGCGGCGTTCGACGCCGCCGTGGAGCGGGGGCAGCCGTTCGGCACCGGCCAGGGCCAGAAGCACCCGCCGGAGGGCTACGGAACGGCCTGGGAGATGAGCGTAGTGGCCCGGAACGTGGTGGCCTTCAAGGCCGGTGAGGAGGACGGAATAGACTACGGCGGCAGGTCGTGGGAATCGATCTCCTGGCACTCGGACAACAAGCCGGTCGACGACGTTCCCGAGCCGAATTCCGTCCAGCCTCCCGAGCCGCCCAAGAAGTCGCGACGCTGAGACACCGGCCTTTCACCGCACTGAATCCGAGGGACACCCATGACGTTCGCCGAGCCGGAGCGCCTGTTCAAGCTCTGGAGCTACACCGTCTCGCACAAGACGCTGCTGCTGCGCAGCGACACCGATCTGAAGCTCGCTCCGGCGCCCCGGATCGAGATCTACGTCGGGCACGTGGACACGATGCTCGTCCATTCCCTGCTGTACGGCCTGGAGATCCGCAAGGCCACCGAGCGGGAGACGGACGAGATCGCCGAGCGGCACCAGGTCGAGAACGACCCGACCGCCACCTACCTGTTCACCTCGCGCGACAAGAAGGGCTTCCTCATCTCGGGCAGGCCGTCCTGGCGCAAGGCGGTCCGTGAGATCGACGACCCCACCCTGTTCGACTTCTCCCAGCCCTGGCCGCCCGGTCCTGACGTGACCTGGGGGGACGTGGACTGAGGCGCCCCGCACCCTCACGGCGAAGGGCGAACGGCGAAGGGCGAAGGGCGAAGGGCGAAGGGCGACAAAAACACCCCTCTGGGCTGCGTCATCGCAGGTCAGAGGGGTGTTGTCGAGTGGAGCCTAGGGGAGTCGAACCCCTGACATCTGCCATGCAAAGACAGCGCTCTACCAACTGAGCTAAGGCCCCGGAACGAGAACAGCGTACCGGGTCTCCCCCCCTGTCCGGCAAAAGGATAGGGACTCCCGGTCAACGACCACTCTCCGTAAGATGCTGATCGAGGTTCGCAGTGGCGAACCTAAGGGATGGGGAGAAGTAATGGACGCAGCGCAGCAGGAAGCCACGGCAAGAGCCAGAGAGCTTCAGCGCAGTTGGTACGGAGAGCCGTTGGGGGCGCTCTTCCGTCGGCTGATCGACGATCTCGGGCTCAATCAGGCCAGGCTCGCGGCCGTGCTCGGGCTCTCCGCGCCCATGCTCTCCCAGTTGATGAGCGGCCAGCGGGCCAAGATCGGCAATCCGGCCGTCGTCCAGCGCGTCCAGGCCCTCCAGGAGCTCGCCGTCCAGGTCGCCGACGGCAGCGTCAGCGCCGCCGAGGCCACCGACCGGATGGACGAGGTCAAGAAGTCCCAGGGCGGCTCCGTCCTCACCAGCACGGCCCAGACCGCCACCGGCTCAGGCGCACCGACCGTGCGCCGCGTGGTGCGCGAGATCCAGTCCCTGCTGCGGTCCGTCGCGGCGGCGGGCGACATCATCGACGCGGCGGACTCCCTCGCCCCGGCACACCCGGAACTGGCAGAGTTCCTCCGGGTGTACGGCGCGGGGCGCACCGCGGACGCGGTCGCGCACTACGAGTCTCACCAGAACTGACGCGGGACCGGCGCTCGGCCGGTACCGGGGAGAAACGACACGACGGGGAGCGGGCGCAGCGCGATGGGTGAGGTCTTCGCTGGTCGGTACGAGCTGATCGACCCGATCGGACGGGGCGGGGCGGGCGCGGTGTGGCGCGCCTGGGACCACCGGCGCCGCCGGTACGTGGCGGCCAAGGTGCTCCAGCAGAGCGACGCCCACACGCTGCTCCGCTTCGTCCGCGAGCAGGCGATGCGGATCGACCATCCGCACGTCCTCGCCCCGGCCAGCTGGGCCGCCGACGACGACAAGGTCCTCTTCACGATGGACCTGGTCGCCGGCGGCTCGCTGGCGCACGTCGTCGGCGACTACGGCGCGCTGCCGCCCCGCTTCGTCTGCACCTTGCTCGACCAGCTGCTCTCGGGTCTGGCCACGGTGCACGCCGAAGGCGTCGTCCACCGGGACATCAAGCCCGCCAACATCCTTCTGGACGTCACCGGGACCGGGCGGCCGCACCTGCGGCTGTCCGATTTCGGCATCTCCATGCGCAAGGGTGAGCCCCGGCTCACCGAGTCCAACTACGTGATCGGCACGCCCGGTTACTTCGCTCCTGAGCAACTCCTCGGCGCGGAGCCCGACTTCACCGCCGACCTGTTCGCCGTCGGCCTGGTCGCCCTCTATCTGCTCCAGGGGCGCAGCCCGGACTCCCAGGCCCTGGTCTCGCACTTCCTCACGTACGGCACGCCGAGTGCCCCGGAGGGCATTCCCGAGCCGCTGTGGCAGGTGCTCGCGGGGCTGCTCCAGCCCGATCCGCAGGCCCGCTTCCGGTCGGCCACGGGCGCGCGCAAGGCGCTGGACGCCGCCGTCGAGATGCTGGCCGAGCCGCGTCCCGACGAGCCGCCGGTCGAGATCTTCGACCAGATCGGCCCCCTGCCGTCCGGCTTCGGCCCCACAGGCCCCATCGGCCCCACAGGCCCCATCGGCCCTACGGGCCCCGGCGGCACTCCCGCCCCCGGCGCGTACGGACCCGTCCCGGGCCCGCTCGGTGCCGCCACCGTCTCCGACGCCGTACCGGCGGCGCCCGCCGCGCCCGTACCACCCCAGCAGCACCCCGCACAGGCTCCGTACCAGCCCCGGCACCAACCACCCGTGCCAACTGTCGCCCCGGCCCACGCGCCTGTGCCGAACGCCTCCGAGACGGGCAGCTTCCACCTGACCCCACCGGTCACGCACCCGACGCCCACCCCCGCCTTCGACCAGGCCCCCACGGCCGCGGGACCGTACGGACCGGCCCCTACTCATCCATACACCGCTCGACCCGTTCAGGTTCCCGATCAGCACACGGCACCGGCGCACGCCACGATGCCCGCGCCCCTGGCCCCAGTACGCCGACCGGGACCGCCCCCGAAGGTGACGGTCCCGGTCCTGCTGCTCGCCCTGGTGTGCCTGGCGGTCGGCTTCTGGGCCCTCGCCCAGACCTGAGCCCGAGGAGCCCGGCGACCGACCCGGCGCCTCAACCCGGCGCCTCACCCCGGCCCCCGGGCCCCCGGAGCGCCGGGGCGCCGGCGCACCCCCGGAGCCGCCCCGAACCCCGCCTCAGCCGCCCCTACGCCGCCCGCCGCCGCGCCATGAGCGTCCACGCGCCGAGCCCGAGCAGCAGCGCCGTCCCGGTGCCGAGCCCGGCCACCGCGACGAGCTGCATGGCCCCGTCGCCCTCCGCCGCCTGTGAGCCGCTCGCGCCGCTCGCAGCCGCCTCCTTGTCGTCGGCGGTCACCGCGAACGGCCCCGGGTCCCCGTCGTACCCGGGCCCGGGATTCGCGTTCCCCGTGACGTTCACCCGCAGCGTCAGCGGCACGGGCTTGTCCCCGTACTCCTTGGCGATGTCCGGGCTGAGGGTGGCCGACAGGTAGTACCACCCGGCGAACCGCATGCCGCTGGTGCCGTCGTTGTACGAGGAGCGGTTCGCGTGGGCCACGGGCCGTTGCGGGTCGAGCGCGAGGGTCGCCTGCTTCCCGTCGTAGCTCCCGGTGTTCTCGTCGACGTGGCCGAGCGCCGGATTGTCGAGGGAGAGCACCAGCGCGTTGCCGACGTACTCGTCCCCGGCGGCGCTGCTGCCGAGCTCCGCGGTGGCGAAGAGCTGCTGCCCCCAGTCGACGGGCACCCGGTAGAAGAGCGTCTGGCCGGGCCGGATGTCGGACCGCCACTCGCCCTGCGTCAGCGAGACGGCGTCGTGGAAGCCGGCGCCGCCCTGCCGCTTCTGCGGGCCGCCCGGCGGCGGTGGGGGCGTGGCGGAGGGCCAGGCCTCGGGGAGCTCGGTCGGGCCGGCCTTCTTCAGGCCCGGCTCGGACAGGTGCCGGATCTCCAGCTCCCAGTCGTCCGGGGCCGAGGTCGCCTTCGAGGTGCGCTCGACGAGCACGTAGAAGGCGCCCGCCTTCTGGCAGTTGGACCTGTCCGCTTCGATGAGGCGGCTGGCGTACCCGGCGAGAGGTCGCGCGTACTCGGCCGAGGAGAACGAGACCTGCTGATAGCTGCAGTCGGTGCCGGTGCCGTCCTGCATGCTCACCTTGAAGCCGTCGCCGTACTCGACCTTGCCGCCGGGCTTCGGCACGGCGACGACGGAGACGTAGCTGTTGAGCTTGTCGTCGAGGTCGACGCGGTAGTAGACCTTGCCGTCCTTCTTCAGCGTGTCCCGATAGGTCTGCCCGGGCTTCAGCTGCGCCGCGTCCGAGCTCGAAGCGGCGCCCTTCACGCGCGGGGCCGCACCGTCGAAGGCGTACGGCGGGAGCGCGCCCGCGTCGGCCGCCAGTGCCTGGCCCGGCAGCGCTGTCACCGCCCCCACGGCGGCGACCGCCGCGATCAGGGCTCCGGCCCCCCGGCCCCTGCGTCCGATGCCGGCCTGCGTCTTCACGCGCTTCTCCCCTTTACTCAAGCAAGCACTTTGTTCGCTCAGGCAAAGCAAAGCCCCGGCCCGCTCTCGCGCGGCCGGGGCTTCACCCACAGACGGTTTTCGTCTCAGACACCGGAACCTGCGGGCACGGAGTCGGTCGCCTCCGTCCACAGGTCCTGCTCGGCGCGATCCGCCTGGATCTGGCGGTACACGAGGAGCCCGCCGATGGCGGCCAGTGCGACCAGGAGAAGCTTCTTCACCGCGCGACCTCGTCTTTCGTTGACGTAGGAGACTTCTGACGCCCACTCTACACATCGACCGATACCGATCGGTGACCTGTACGAGTTTCAAACCTCGACGCGCCGCCGTCCTCCCCGGATAAACAAATCGACCCGGACGGATGAACCGTCCGGGTCGATCTTCACTGTGGGGCTAACAGGATTTGAACCTGTGGCCTCATCCTTATCAGGGATGCGCTCTAACCAACTGAGCTATAGCCCCGCCGCGCTTTGCGGTGTGTGTCCCGCGCGCTGACTCCTGAAGATTAGCGCACGTGGGGGCCAGTCCCAAAATCGGTTCCGGCCCGGCCCCCTCGCAGGTCACCCGACGGCCACCCGAAGATCGATCAGAAGGTCGATCAGCAGGCGGATCAGCAGGTCATTCGTCCTCGGCGAGCGTGAGTTCCACGCCACCGACGAAGCCGGCCGACAGGTTGTAGATGAACGCGCCCAGCGTCGCCAGAGCGGTCATCAGGACCACGTCGATCACGGCGATCACCGAGGTGAACATCAGCACCCGCGGCAGCGACAGGAACGACTGCAGGTCGAAGCCGTTGGACTCGTTCGAGCCCGTGGCCTCGCTGATCGTGCCGCCGACCGTCGAGAAGACGCCCATGGCGTCCATGACCATCCACAGCACCGCCGCGGCGACGACCGTGCAGATGCCCAGTGCGATGGAGAGCAGGAAGCTCACCTTCATCACCGACCACGGATCGGCCTTCGCCACCCGCAGCCGCGCCTTGCGCGTACGGGGCGTGGTGCTCGCCCCCGTACGCGGCCGGCGCACCGCTCCGGCGCCCGTCTGGCCGCCCAGCGTGCCACCCGCCTGGCCGCCCGGCGCCGGAGCGCCGTACGCCTGCGGCGGGTGGTACGGGCCGCCCGACTGCTGCGCACCGGCGCGCTCGCCGGGCAGCGGCCCGCTGTAGGTCTCGTACGAGGGCTGCTGCCCCCGGGTATCCGTCACCGCAACCCCCTGGGAGTCCGTGGCGGAGCCACGGGCGCCGTTCGCTCCAGCACCAGCAGAAGCTCCGGCGGCCGCCGATCCGGCGCCCGTGGCTCCACTCACGCTCTTACTCCTCGTGCTCCCCTGCCGAAGGCTCCGTGCCCTCGACTGCCTCGGCCTCGACCACTGCGGTCTCGACCACCGTGGCCTCGGTCGCCTCGATGGCGCCCTCGGCATCATCCACGCCGTCCACGCCGTCCACATCGTCGACGTCGCTGCCGGCCTCGGCGTTCCGCGCGATGCCGACGACGGCATCGCGCTTGCCCAGGTTGATCAGCTGGACGCCCATGGTGTCACGGCCGGTCTCCCTGACTTCGTTGACTCGCGTACGAATCACACCGCCGGACAGCGTGATGGCGAGGATCTCGTCCGTCTCCTCGACCACCAGCGCGCCCACGAGCGAGCCGCGGTCCTCCACGATCTTGGCGGCCTTGATTCCGAGGCCGCCACGGCCCTGGACGCGGTACTCGTCGACGGGGGTGCGCTTCGCGTACCCGCCGTCGGTCGCGGTGAAGACGAACGTACCCGGCCGGACGACATTCATCGAGAGCAGTTCGTCGTCCGCTCGGAAACTCATGCCCTTGACGCCCGAGGTGGCACGTCCCATCGGGCGCAGAGCGTCGTCCGTGGCCGTGAAGCGGATCGACTGCGCCTTCTTGCTGACCAGGAGCAGATCGTCCTCGGACGAGACCAGCTCGGCCCCGATCAGCTCGTCGTCGCTGCCGTCCTCGCGCTCGCGGAGGTTGATGGCGATGACACCGCCCGAGCGGGGCGAGTCGTAGTCCTTCAGCGCGGTCTTCTTCACCAGGCCGGCCTTGGTGGCGAGCACCAGGTAGGGCGCGGCGTCGTAGTCGCGGATCGCGAGGATCTGCGCGATCTGCTCGTCCGGCTGGAAGGCGAGCAGGTTGGCCACGTGCTGGCCGCGCGCGTCCCGGCCGGCGTCCGGCAGCTCGTAGGCCTTGGCCCGGTAGACGCGGCCCTTGTTGGTGAAGAAGAGCAGCCAGTGGTGGGTGGTGGAGACGAAGAAGTGGTCGACGATGTCGTCCTGCTTCAGCTTCGTCCCCCGGACGCCCTTGCCGCCGCGCTTCTGCGAGCGGTAGTCCTCGGTCTTCGTCCGCTTCACGTAGCCGCCGCGGGAGATCGTGACGACGATGTCCTCCTCGGCGATCAGGTCCTCGATGGACATGTCACCGTCGAAGGGCACGAGCTTGGACCGGCGGTCGTCGCCGAACCGCTCGACGAGCGCCGCGAGCTCCTCGCTGACGATCGCCCGCTGGCGCTCCGGGGAGGCCAGGATCGCGTTGTACTCGTTGATCTTGGCCTGGAGCTCGTCGTGCTCGGCGACGATCTTCTGGCGCTCCAGGGCGGCGAGCCGGCGGAGCTGCATCTCCAGGATCGCGTTGGCCTGGATCTCGTCGATCTGGAGGAGGTCCATCAGGCCGCCGCGGGCGACCTCGACCGTGTCACTGCGCCGGATGAGTGCGATGACCTCGTCGATCGCGTCGAGCGCCTTGAGCAGACCGCGCAGGATGTGGGCGCGCTCCTCGGCCTTGCGCAGCCGGAACTTCGTCCGGCGGACGATGACCTCGATCTGGTGCGTCACCCAGTGGCGGATGAACGCGTCGAGCGAGAGGGTGCGGGGCACGCCGTCGACGAGCGCCAGCATGTTCGCGCCGAAGTTCGTCTGCAGGTCGGTGTGCTTGTAGAGGTTGTTCAGCACGACCTTGGCGACGGCGTCGCGCTTGAGCACGATGACGAGGCGCTGGCCGGTGCGGGACGAGGTCTCGTCGCGGACGTCGGCGATGCCGCCGACCTTGCCGTCCTTCACCAGGTCGGCGATCTTCTGCGCGAGGTTGTCGGGGTTGGTCTGGTACGGAAGCTCCGTGACCACCAGGCACTGGCGGTTCTGGATCTCCTCGACCTCGACGACCGCGCGCATCGTGATCGAGCCACGGCCGGTGCGGTACGCCTCCTCGATGCCCTTGCGGCCGACGACGAGCGCGCCGGTCGGGAAGTCCGGGCCCTTGATCCGCTCGATCAGCGCGTCGAGGAGCTCCTCGTGCGTGGCCTCGGGGTGCTCCAGCGCCCACTGGGCGCCGGCCGCGACCTCGCGGAGGTTGTGCGGCGGGATGTTGGTGGCCATACCGACGGCGATGCCGGCGGAGCCGTTGACCAGCAGGTTCGGGAACCGGGCCGGGAGGACCGTCGGCTCCTGGTTGCGGCCGTCGTAGTTGTCCTGGAAGTCGACGGTCTCCTCGTCGATGTCCCGGAGCATCTCCATGGCCAGCGGCATCATCTTGCACTCGGTGTACCGCATGGCGGCGGCCGGGTCGTTGCCCGGGGAACCGAAGTTGCCGTTGGAGTCGACGAGCGGCATCCGCATCGACCAGGGCTGGGCGAGGCGGACGAGCGCGTCGTAGATCGAGGAGTCGCCGTGCGGGTGGTACGTACCCATGACGTCGCCGACGACGCGGGCGCACTTGTAGAAGCCCTTCTCGGGCCGGTAGCCGCCGTCGTACATCGCGTACAGCACGCGCCGGTGGACGGGCTTCAGGCCGTCCCGTACGTCGGGCAGCGCGCGGGACACGATGACGGACATCGCGTAGTCGAGGTACGAGCGCTGCATCTCGGTCTCGAGCCCGACGGGCTCGATCCGCAGCACGGGGTCCTGCTCTTCGGTGGTGCCGGGAGTGTTTTCGTCGGCCATTGCTGGTCGTCAGTCCTTTCGTACGGTCAGCTGAGACCGACTCAGATGTCGAGGAAGCGAACGTCCTTGGCGTTGCGCTGGATGAACGAGCGCCGTGCCTCGACGTCCTCGCCCATCAGCACCGAGAACAGGTCGTCGGCCTGCGCCGCGTCGTCCAGGGTGACCTGGCCGAGCACACGGTGTTCGACGTCCATGGTGGTGACGCGCAGCTCCTCGGCGTTCATCTCGCCGAGACCCTTGAAGCGCTGGATCGAGTCTTCCTTGATCCGCTTGCCGTTCTGCTTGCCGAGCGCGACGAGCGCGTCCCGCTCGCGGTCCGAGTACGCGTACTCGAAGTCGTCCCGGCCCCACTTGATCTTGTAGAGCGGCGGGCGCGAGAGGTAGACGTGACCGGCCTCGACCAGCGGGCGCATGAAGCGGAAGAGGAAGGTCAGGAGCAGGGTGTTGATGTGCTGACCGTCGACGTCGGCGTCCGCCATCAGAATGATCTTGTGATAGCGGAGCTTCTCGATGTCGAAGTCCTCGTGGACTCCGGTGCCGAAGGCCGAGATCAGCGCCTGGACCTCGGTGTTCTGCAGGATCTTGTCGATCCGGGCCTTCTCGACGTTCAGGATCTTGCCGCGGATCGGCAGGATGGCCTGGTACATCGGGTTGCGGCCGGACTTGGCCGAGCCGCCGGCGGAGTCACCCTCGACGATGAAGATCTCGCACTTGGCCGGGTCGTTCGACTGGCAGTCGGAGAGCTTGCCCGGCAGCGAGGCCGACTCCAGGAGGCCCTTGCGGCGGGTCAGGTCGCGCGCCTTGCGGGCGGCCACGCGCGCGGTGGCGGCCTGGATCGACTTGCGGATGATGTCCGCGGCCTCGACCGGGTTGCGGTCGAGCCAGTCGTTGAGGTGCTCGTAGACCGCCTTCTGGACGAAGGTCTTCGCCTCCGTGTTGCCCAGCTTGGTCTTGGTCTGGCCCTCGAACTGCGGCTCGCTCAGCTTGACCGAGATGATCGCGGTCAGACCCTCGCGGATGTCGTCGCCCGTGAGGTTGTCGTCCTTCTCGCGGAGCAGCTTCTTGTCGCGCGCGTACTTGTTGATCAGCGAGGTCAGCGCCGCACGGAAGCCCTCCTCGTGCGTGCCGCCCTCGTGGGTGTGGATGATGTTGGCGAAGGAGTACACGCCCTCGCTGTAGCCGCTGTTCCACTGCATCGCGACCTCGAGGGACAGGGCCTTGTCCTTGTCCTCCGCTTCCAGGTCGATCACGGTGGGGTGGATCAGCTCGCCCTTGCGCGAGTTGAGGTACGTCACGAAGTCGACGATGCCGCCTTCGTAGTGGTACTTCACCGTGCGTGCGGTGGGCTCGGCGGCCTCCGCCTCGGGGTCGTCCGCGCCGACCGTGGCCTTCGCCGACTCGCGCTCGTCGGTGAGCGTCAGGGTGAGGCCCTTGTTGAGGAAGGCCATCTCCTGGAACCGGCGCGCGAGCGTCTCGAAGGAGTACTCGGTGGTCTCGAAGATGTCCGGGTCGGCCCAGAAGGTGACCGAGGTGCCGGTCTCGTCCGTCGCCTCGTGCTGCTCGAGGGGCGCGGTGGGGGCGCCCATCTTGTAGTCCTGGGTCCATCGGTAGCCGTCGGTCTTGATCTCGACGGCGATCTTGGTGGAAAGGGCGTTCACGACGGATACACCGACACCGTGCAGACCGCCGGAGACCGCGTAGCCGCCGCCGCCGAACTTGCCGCCCGCGTGCAGCACGGTCAGGACGACCTCGACGGCCGGCTTGCCCTCGGACGCGACGATGCCGACGGGGATACCGCGGCCGTTGTCGACGACGCGGACGGCGCCGTCGGCCAGGATCGTCACGTCGATGGTGTCCGCGTGACCGGCCAGGGCTTCGTCGACCGAGTTGTCGACGACCTCCTGCACCATGTGGTGCAGACCGCGCTCGCCGGTCGAGCCGATGTACATACCGGGGCGCTTACGCACCGCATCCAGACCCTCAAGGACCTGGATGTTGCTGGCGGTGTACTGGTTGTTCTCGTTGGGGTCGCCGGAATCGGCCACGAAGCGCCCTTTCTGGCACAGCACAGGCCGTTCTCCGGGCATGCGGGAGCGGCTGCGTCGTTCGACATGTTCCGCAGGGTGGCGGGATTGTCTCCCAGTCTACCGGTAGCGCTGACACTCATGGGGGTTTGCCGGTCCCTGAGTCCGCATGTGCCGCCCTGAGCGGACCCAAGACGACTCCCCATATCCAGACAGGGTCTCCAGAGGCCTCTGACGGCCACCTAGCGCTTCGAGAGGTGACGGCCCGTGGGCACACGTCCCGCGCCGTCGTGAGCACCGGGTCCCCACCGCGTCGCGGGCACGTGATCCACCCCTGTACGAGTACGTGATCGGCCCCTGTACGGGCACGTGGTCCACCCCTGTACGAGTAGGCATCCACCCTCGTCCGGGTACGCGATCCACCCTCGTCCGGGTATGTGATCCACCCTCGTCCGGGTATGTGATCCACCCCTTCTACGGGCACGCCTTCCGCCCGGATACGGGCTCGGGCTCGCCCCGGCACGGCACGGGCTCCGCCCCTCGCGGGCATGCGTTCGGCAGGCGCAGGGGGCGCCCCCTCCGGGGGAGGCCCGTCACAGGGCTCACCTTGGCGCAGCGCCCGCGCCCGCCCCCACACCACGAGCGCCCCGCTTCGTCCGGGCCGCCCGGCGCTCCAGCAGTGCGCGACCCCCGCCCAAGGCCCTAGGGCCTGCCCGGCGGATCAGGGTCGGATAGGCCACGGCGTCTGGTGCGGTGCATCGCAAGGCGTCGGAGCGCCCTAATAGCGGAGCTATTCGGACGTTTCGGCAACGCGGCGAGGTGCCGCACCAGACGCCGCGGCCCCGGCCATGATCCGCCGGACAGGCCCTAGCCGTACGTGTCCCCGGGCCCGACGCTGCCCGGCGCCCTGAGCGGCCCGTACCCGCGCCGAGGCCCACCCGGCCCCAGCACCTTGATCATCCGCACGGTCCCGTGCCCGAGGTCCTCGTTGAGCCGCGCCACGAGAGTCGGCGCCAGCAGCCGCAGCTGCGTCGCCCACGCCGTCGAGTCGCACTGCACGGTCAGCACCCGCGCGTCCGGCTCGTCGTCGAACTTCAGCGGTACGCAGTGCTTCGCCAGGTCCTCGCCGACGATCTGCGGCCAGCGCCCCATGACCCCGCCGACCGCCGCGGGGGTCTCCCACCCGCGCTCGGTGATCAGCCGGTTGATCGCCGCGCCGAGCGCCATCGGGTCGCGCCCGTCGGCGCGCGCACCGGAGCGCAGACCCCCTCCGCGGCGGGCCTGCTTCTTCTGCTGGGCGGCGGCGCCCCGCGCCTTCGCCTGCTCCTTGGCAGCGCGCAGCGCGACCCGCGCCAGGTCGACGCCCGAGGCCTCGGGGATCTTGGGTCCCTCCGGCTGCTCCGGTGCCCCGGCCGCGAATGCCGACTGCTCGCTCATACCCGCTCCACCGTCCCGCCGGCCACCTCGTACCGCGTCCCCGCGAGGACCCCCGGCACGTCGTCGTCCACCGCCGCCGTCACCAGCACCTGCTCGCCGCCCGCCACCAGCTCCGCGAGCCGCTCGCGCCGGCGCGCGTCCAGCTCGGCGAAGACGTCGTCGAGGACGAGGACCGGTTCGTTGCCCTCGGAGCGCAGCAGGTCGTACGAGGCGAGCCGCAGCGCCAGCGCGTACGACCAGGACTCTCCGTGGCTGGCGTATCCCTTCGCCGGCAGGTCCCCGAGCTTGAGGAGCAGCTCGTCCCGGTGTGGTCCGACGAGCGTGACGCCCCGTTCGATCTCCTGCTTGCGGACCTCGGCGAGCGCGGCGATCAGCTGCTCGTACAGCTCCTCGCGGCTGAGCCCGGCGCCCGGCGCGGAGGGGCGGTACTCCAGCAGAATCGGTCCGCCGCCCGGCGCCAGCTGCTCGTACGCCTTGTCGGCGAGCGGCTGCAGCGTGTGGATGAGGTCGAGGCGCTGGGCGAGCAGCTCCGCCCCGGCCCGCGCGAGGTGCTGGTCCCAGACGTCGAGCGTCGACAGGTCCATGCCGCGGCCGCCGTGGCGTCGGGCCATCGCCGCGGACTTCAGGAGCGTGTTGCGCTGCTTGAGCACGCGCTCGTAGTCGGAGCGCACGCCCGCCATGCGCGGTGTGCGAGCCGTGATCAGGTCGTCGAGGAAGCGCCGTCGCTCGCCGGGATCGCCCTTGACCAGCGCGAGGTCCTCCGGTGCGAACAGCACGGTCCGTACGATCCCCAGCACGTCACGCGGTCTGACCTGCGAGGACCTGTTGATGCGGGCGCGGTTCGCCCGGCCGGGGTTGAGCTCCAGCTCGATCAGCTGGGAGCGCTCGCCCTGGGTGACGGCGGCCCGGATGACCGCCCGCTCCGCGCCCATCCGCACCAGCGGGGCGTCCGAGGCGACGCGATGGCTGCCGAGGGTCGCGAGATAGCCGACGGCCTCGACGAGATTGGTCTTGCCCTGGCCGTTGGCCCCCACGAACGCGGTGACGCCCGGGTCGAGCGGAACCTCGACCCGGGCGTACGAGCGGAAGTCGGCCAGCGACAGATGCGTGACGTGCATGGTGGGCGCCGACCTTCTTCCCCCGGCGGCTGTGCACCGCGGGGTGCACAGCCTGTGGATTACTTCTTCGTCTCGACCGCGTGGCCACCGAACTGGTTGCGCAGCGCGGCGATCATCTTCATCTGCGGGGAGTCGTCCTGCCGCGAGGCGAACCGCGCGAACAGCGACGCGGTGATCGCCGGAAGCGGGACGGCGTTGTCGATGGCGGCCTCGACGGTCCACCGGCCCTCGCCGGAGTCCGACGCGTAGCCGCGCAGCTGGTCCAGGTGCTCGTCCTCGTCCAGGGCGTTCACCGCGAGGTCCAGCAGCCAGGAACGGATGACCGTGCCCTCCTGCCAGGAGCGGAAGACCTCGCGCACGTCGGTGACGGAGTCGACCTTCTCCAGGAGCTCCCAGCCCTCGGCGTAGGCCTGCATCATCGCGTACTCGATGCCGTTGTGGACCATCTTGGCGAAGTGGCCGGCGCCGACCTTGCCCGCGTGGACCGAGCCGAACTCGCCCTCGGGCTTGAGTGCGTCGAAGATCGGCTGGACCTTCGCCACGTCCTCGGCGGAGCCGCCGTACATCAGCGCGTAGCCGTTCTCCAGGCCCCAGACGCCGCCGGAGACGCCGCAGTCGACGAACCCGATGCCCTTGGCGGCGAGCTCCGCGGCGTGCTTCTCGTCATCGGTCCAGCGGGAGTTCCCGCCGTCCACGACGATGTCGCCGGGGGAGAGCAGGTCGGCCAGCTCGTCGATCGTGGACTGGGTCGCGGCACCGGCCGGGACCATGACCCACACGACGCGCGGACCCTTGAGCTTGCCCACAAGCTCTTCGAGGCTGTGGACATCGGCGAGGTCCGGGTTGCGGTCGTATCCGATGACGGTGTGGCCTGCGCGGCGGATGCGCTCGCGCATGTTGCCGCCCATCTTGCCGAGACCGACGAGACCGAGCTCCATCAGAGATTCCTTAAGCGTCGTGTGCGGTTTACCCGGGTCCGAGCCTACGCCCGGACCCGGGTGCACACCTGTGGGGTCAGCCGCTCAGGCGATGCCCTGAAGAACCGGGATCAACCGGACAGACGAACCGGCATGATCAGGTACTTGTACGCCTCGTCCGCCTCGGCGTCCAGGGCCGGCTTGCCGCTGAGCAGCGCCGGCTTGGTGGAGGTCGTGAAGGAGAGCTGGGCGACCGGGGAGTCGATCGCGCTCAGGCCGTCCAGGAGGAAGGTCGGGTTGAAGGCGATCGAGATGTCGTCGCCCTCCAGCTGCGCGTCCACACGCTCCACAGCCTGTGCATCGTCGCTGGAGCCGGCCTCCAGGATCAGCACGCCCTGCTCGAAGCTCAGGCGGACCGGGGTGTTGCGCTCGGCGACCAGGGCCACACGCTTGACGGCCTCGACGAAGGGAGCCGTCTCGATCACAGCGACCGAATTGAACTCGGTCGGGAAGAGCGTGCGGTACTTCGGCAGGTCGCCTTCGAGCAGCCGGGTGGTGGTGCGACGGCCCGCGCCCTCGAAGCCGATGAGGCCCTCGCCCTTGCCGGAGCCCGAGAGCGCCAGCGTGACCGTGTCGCCGCTCGTGAGCGCCTTCGCGGTGTCCAGGAGGGTCTTCGCGGGCACCAGGGCGACCGCGGAGGCGTCCGGGGACTCCGGCTTCCACAGGAACTCGCGGACCGCGAAGCGGTAGCGGTCGGTGGAGGCCAGGGTGACCGTGTCGCCCTCGATCTCGATGCGCACACCGGTGAGGACGGGCAGCGTGTCGTCACGGCCGGCGGCGATGGCCACCTGCGCGGCGGCGGAGGCGAAGACCTCACCGGGGACCGTGCCGGTCGCGGTGGGCATCTCCGGCAGCGCCGGGTACTCCTCCACAGGCAGGGTGTGGAGGGTGAAGCGGGAGGAGCCGCAGACCACGGTCGCCCGTACACCGTCTGTGGAGATCTCCACCGGACGGTTGGGGAGGGCGCGGCAGATGTCGGCGAGCAGCCGGCCGGAGACGAGGACGGTGCCGTCCTCCTCGACCTCCGCCTCGACGGAGACGCGGGCCGAGACCTCGTAGTCGAAGCTCGAGAAGCTCAGCGCGCCGTCCTCGGCCTTCAGGAGAAGGCCCGCGAGAACGGGGGCCGGCGGACGGGCCGGGAGGCTGCGGGCCACCCAGGCCACCGCCTCGGCAAGTACGTCGCGCTCCACCCGGATCTTCACCGGAACCGCCTCCTGCTTGTTGCTGGCTCTTCGTCGACTGCGGGAACCAGTCTGACGTACGCCGCCGACACTCGGTGCTGCTCGGGGTCAAGTCGCGACGAGAGCGCGTCGGAGCTCCGGCGGCGAGTTGTGCACAGGTCCCACTTCGAAGCGAATTCCGGGCTAACTCTATGTGGGAGTAGTAGTAGGGCCTGTGGAAACGGTGGATAACGTCGTTTTCCCAGGTCAGGCCCTCTTTTTTGTCCACCGACCCTGTGGGTGGAACCCGTGGACAACCGGGGTTCTCTGTGGACACCCAAAAGTTCTGCACACCCGGTACACAGGCCATGGGGAGTTCTCCCCAGCGCTGTCCCCAGCTTTACCCACGTTCCCCACAGCCCAATCGTCTCCCTTGGTGTGACGGCTTTCACTCGACGCGGTGAGCGGGGGTGATTCGTTGCCGAACAGTGGACAGGGGTGTGGAGAAGCTGTGGGCAACGTCCGACGCCCTGTGGGCAGCCAGTGGACAACTTTCGAGGCCCCCTGTGGACGAAGATTTCATCCACAGGCTGTGGAGAGTGGTTGCCAACAAATCCACAAGGCCTTGACCTGGGGTGATGACCTGTCAACAGCGTGGCCTGTGGACACGATCCGGATAACTCGACAGTCCCCACCCTGTGGACGGGAGATCATCCCCCAATCTGTGGAGAACCCGCCACCGGAACGGAGTAATCGAACACCCCGCGCTCGTACACAGCTGTGCACAGCGAACAAGGGCGCCCCTGGAGCGGGTTCGAGGAGGCCGAAGGACGCCTCGGAAGCCGGCTCGGGAAGGTCGCAGGGCGCCCGAGAACGGGGTCTGGAGACGCCGAAGGGCGCCTGAGAAGCGGGCCCGGAGACGCCGAAGGGCGCCCCGGGAGGTGTCCCGGGGCGCCCTTCCGTACTGCCTCGTGGCGGTCCGTCAGCCGTTCTTGATGCGGTTCGTGAGCTCGGTGACCTGGTTGTAGATGGAGCGCCGCTCCGCCATCAGGGCACGGATCTTGCGGTCCGCGTGCATCACCGTCGTGTGGTCGCGGCCGCCGAACTGCGCGCCGATCTTCGGCAGCGACAGGTCCGTCAGCTCACGGCACAGGTACATGGCGATCTGCCGCGCCGTCACCAGGACACGGCTGCGCGACGATCCACAGAGGTCCTCCACCGTCAGCCCGAAGTAGTCGGCCGTGGCAGCCATGATCGCGGGGGCGGTGATCTCCGGAGAGCTGTCCTCGCCGCCGGGGATCAGGTCCTTGAGGACGATCTCGGTGAGCCCCAGGTCCACCGGCTGCCGGTTGAGGCTCGCGAAGGCCGTCACCCGGATCAGCGCCCCCTCCAGCTCGCGGATGTTCCGCGAGATCCGGGAGGCGATGAACTCCAGCACCTCCGGCGGCGCGTTGAGCTGCTCCTGCACCGCCTTCTTGCGGAGGATCGCGATCCGCGTCTCCAGCTCGGGTGGCTGCACGTCGGTGGTGAGACCCCACTCGAAGCGGTTGCGGAGCCGGTCCTCCAGAGTCACCAGCTGCTTGGGCGGCCGGTCCGAGGAGAGCACGATCTGCTTGTTGGCGTTGTGCAGCGTGTTGAAGGTGTGGAAGAACTCCTCCTGCGTCGACTCCTTGCTCGCGAGGAACTGGATGTCGTCGACGAGCAGGATGTCCACATCGCGGTAGCGCTTGCGGAAGGCGTCGCCCTTGCCGTCGCGGATCGAGTTGATGAACTCGTTGGTGAACTCCTCGGAGCTCACGTACCGCACGCGCGTGCCCGGGTAGAGGCTCCGCGCGTAGTGGCCGATGGCGTGCAGCAGGTGGGTCTTGCCGAGCCCCGACTCCCCGTAGATGAAGAGCGGGTTGTACGCCTTCGCCGGCGCCTCGGCCACCGCGACGGCGGCGGCGTGGGCGAAGCGGTTCGAGGAGCCGATGACGAAGGTGTCGAAGAGGTACTTGGGGTTCAGCCGCGCGTGCTGCTCACCCGGCGCACCGGCGCCCTGCCCCGAGGAGGAGCCGGGACCGCCGTGGACCGGACCGCCGCCCGGCCGGGGGCCGGGGCGCGCGCCGGGGCCCGGCGGGTCGGGCAGCTCGGCGCGCTCGGGCCGCTGCGGCTGCTCGTAGCCCCGGGGAGGCTCGTCGTAGTGCGTCTGCCGCGACTGCTCCGGACCGGTGTACGGCGCGCGCTCCTGGTAGCCGCCGAGCCGCGGCTGCTGCCAGGACAGATCCTCCTGGGTACGCGGCCAGGCGCCGGGGTCGGGCCGCTGCGGCTGCTGGTAGTCCGGGTAGGCCGGGCGCGCGGTGGGCAGCCCGTCGTCGGGCATCGGACGGTGACCGTAGCCTTCGTACTTCTCGTACGGCTCGGGCTGCGGGCGCTCGTCGTAGCGGGGCTGCGGCGCGGGAGGCGCGGGCGGGGTCGGCTCGCCGACGGAGTCGTCGACGGTGATCGCGATCCGGATCGGGCGGCCGCACTCACGGCTCAGGGTCTCGCTGATCAGCGGGGCGAGCCGGCCTTCGAGGACGCGCTTGCCCCACTCGTTGGGCACGGCGAGAAGAGCGGTGTCCGCGACAAGAGCCAGGGGCTGGCAGCGCTCGATCCACTGCTTGTCCTTGGCCTCGATCCCCTGCTGGCCGTCGCCGAGGAGCTGCTCGAGGACGCGTGGCCACACTGCGGCAAGATCGGCAGGTACGTCAGCCACGGGGCACGCTTTCTACGGGTCCGTGAGGACAGGGCAGGACAGAACGGAAAAGACTGTGGAGTCTCACCACGGTAGTCGGGGCGGCTGACGTGGTTCAAGTTGTTGTCCACAGCCTGTGCATAATGGACCATGGCGACAGGTCGGTTTGACCGGATGGCGTAGCCGCGCGTACCGTGACCAGGTCGAGTTGTCGATGGCTGCTGCCGCCTGCCTCCGATGGGCAAAGATCACGTTCTGTGGTCGCGAAGCGGTGCTATCGGGCGTTACGAGCTACTCGTGGGCGCACGGTGACAGCCAGGCGATGTCCCGCCACCACCCGAATCATTTCTGGAGCCCCCGAGTGAGCAAGCGCACCTTCCAGCCGAACAACCGTCGTCGCGCGAAGACCCACGGCTTCCGCCTGCGCATGCGTACCCGTGCCGGTCGCGCCATCCTGGCGAACCGCCGTGGCAAGGGTCGCGCGAGCCTGTCCGCCTGATCCACTTAAACAGGTCATGACGTGCTGCCTACCGAGAATCGGCTGAGGCGGCGCGAGGACTTCGCAACCGCGGTACGCCGAGGTCGCCGGGCCGGTCGCCCGCTCCTCGTCGTCCACCTACGCAGCGGTGCAACGGACCCGCACGCGCCTGGGGAGAGCGCTCCCCCGACGCGTGCGGGTTTCGTCGTGAGCAAGGCCGTAGGCGGTGCGGTCGTACGCAACCAGGTGAAGCGTCGCCTGCGCCATCTTCTCCGAGACCGACTCATCGAGCTGCCCCCCGGTAGCCTGGTGGTCGTACGGGCGTTGCCCGGAGCCGGTGACGCCGACTACGCACAGCTGGCCCGAGACCTGGACGCCGCTTTTCAGCGGTTGCTGGGAGGGGGCGCGCGATGAAGTACCCGCTGCTGGCTCTCATCAAGCTGTACCAGTGGACGATCAGCCCTCTTCTGGGGCCTGTCTGCCGGTACTACCCGTCGTGTTCCCACTACGGATTCACGGCCATCGACCGGCATGGCGCGATCAAGGGCACGGCCCTGACCGCCTGGCGCATCCTGCGGTGCAACCCGTGGTCGCCCGGCGGTGTGGACCATGTCCCCCCGCGGAAGCGTCCTCGCTGGCACGAAATGCTGAGGAACGCGCTGAGCGGCGACAAGGGCGGGTCCACCGCCGAGCCGAGCCCGGCCGCCGAGACCTCGCCCAATGCTCAAGGAGCCTGATTAGTGGACACGATTGCCAGTCTGTTCAGCTTCATCACCACACCTGTCTCATGGGTGATCGTCCAGTTCCACAAGGTGTACGGGGCGATCTTCGGTCCTGACACGGGCTGGGCCTGGGGCCTGTCCATCGTGTCCCTCGTGGTGCTGATCCGTATCTGCCTGATCCCGCTGTTCGTCAAGCAGATCAAGTCGACCCGGAACATGCAGGCGCTCCAGCCGAAGATGAAGGCGATCCAGGAGCGCTACAAGAGCGACAAGCAGCGTCAGTCCGAAGAGATGATGAAGCTGTACAAGGAGACGGGTACCAACCCGCTCTCCTCGTGCCTTCCCATCCTGGCGCAGTCGCCGTTCTTCTTCGCTCTGTACCACGTGCTGTCCAACATCGCGTCGGGCAAGGAAATCGGCGCCATGAACCAGACGCTGGTGGACAGCGCCCGGCAGGCCCAGATCTTCGGCGCCCCGATCGCGGCCAAGTTCATGGACAGCCCGGAGAAGGTCGAGGCGCTCAACGCCTCCCTGGTCGACGTCCGTATCGTCACCGCGATCATGATCATCATGATGTCGGCCTCGCAGTTCTTCACCCAGCGCCAGCTGATGATGAAGAACGTCGACCTCTCGGTGAAGACCCCGTACATGCAGCAGCAGAAGATGCTCATGTACATCTTCCCGGTGATCTTCGCCGTCATGGGTATCAACTTCCCCGTCGGTGTCCTCGTCTACTGGCTGACCACCAACGTGTGGACCATGGGCCAGCAGATGTACGTGATCAACCAGAACCCGACCCCGGGCAGCAAGGCGCAGGACGCCTACCTCCAGCGACTGCTGAAGAGCGTCACGCAGCACGGCGAGGTCCGTGGACGCCGCCGCAAGGCCGTCGTCAAGGTCGTCGTCGCGAAGGGCGGCGACCGCAACGAGAACGAGCGTCGGTTCTTCGTGGGTCTGGGCAAGGCCGGCTTCGCGGCCCAGGCCGACGGCACGGTGATCAAGAGCGACACGATCGTCGCCGAGGCAGAAGGTGGCGCCGCCGCCAAGCGGCAGCAGCCCAAGCGCCAGACCAAGGCCCAGCGCCAGGCCGCCGCAGCGCAGCAGGCCGTGACGAAGGACGCCGAGGAAGGCTCCGAGCCGGCCGCCGAGCAGGCGACCACCTCGCTGGAGAAGAAGCCGCAGGGTTCGGCGAAGGCCGACGCTGAGGCCGAGACGAAGGACGAGGCGCAGGACAAGGCGCAGGGCGACAAGCCCGCGCGCCCCCGTGCCAACTCCGGCGGCTCCCGTCAGGGCAAGTCCGGTCAGCGCAAGGGCCAGCAGCGGCCCAAGCACCCGTCGTCCAAGAAGTAAGAAGGAGACCATCCGTGACGGAAGGCATCACCTCCGCCCCCGCCGAGGGTGGCGACACCCTGACCCGCCTGGAGCAGGAGGGTGAGATCGCGGCCGACTACCTCGAAGGTCTGCTCGACATCGCCGACCTCGACGGCGACATCGACATGGACGTCGAGGCGGACCGCGCCGCTGTCTCCATCGTCAGCGACTCCAGCAGCCGCGACCTGCAGAAGCTCGTGGGCCGCGACGGCGAGGTCCTGGAGGCCCTCCAGGAGCTGACCCGGCTGGCCGTGCACCGTGAGACCGGCGACCGCAGCCGGCTCATGCTCGACATCGCGGGCTTCCGCGCCCAGAAGCGCACGGAGCTCGCCGAGCTGGGCGCCAAGGCCGCGGACGAGGTGAAGTCCAGCGGTCAGCCGGTCAAGCTGGACCCGATGACCCCGTTCGAGCGCAAGGTCGTGCACGACGCGATCGCCGCCGCCGGTCTGCGCAGTGAGTCCGAGGGCGAGGAGCCGCAGCGCTTCGTCGTCGTGCTTCCGGCCTGATCCCTCTCGTAGTCTCGGCCCCGTCTGTTCGCAGGCGGGGCCGATCTTTGTCAGCCTGATAGTCAGCCACCACAGTGCGCTCGCAGGGATTGCGTGCGGTACGGAAGGACGGTTCCCGTGACGGAGGCAGCGGAGCTCCCGGAGGCGCCGGAGCAGGCGCGTACGGTTTTCGGTGAGTACTTCCCGGAGGCCGTGCGGTACGCCGAGCTTCTCGCGGACGCGGGGGTGAAGCGTGGCCTGATCGGCCCGCGTGAGGTCCCGCGGCTGTGGGAGCGGCACATCCTGAACTGTGCCGTCCTCTCGGAGGTCGTCCCCGAGGGCGTCACGGTCTGCGACGTGGGCTCGGGTGCCGGCCTTCCTGGCATCCCGCTGGCTCTGGTCCGACCCGACCTCAAGATCACTCTCCTGGAGCCGCTGCTGCGCCGGACGAACTTCCTCCAGGAAGTCGTCGAGCTGCTGGGCCTCGACCACGTGACCGTGGTCCGTGGCCGGGCGGAGGAGATGCTCGGCAAGATCACGCCCGTCCACGTGGTGACCGCCCGCGCGGTGGCCCCGTTGGACCGTCTTGCCGGTTGGGGCGTTCCCTTGCTCCGCCCGTACGGCGAGATGCTGGCCCTCAAGGGCGACACCGCGGAGGAGGAGCTCAACGGCGCCCGCGCCGCGCTCTCCAAGCTCGGCGTGGTGGAGACCTCGGTGCTGCACGTGGGCGAGGGGATCGTCGATCCGCTGTCCACGGTCGTCCGCGTGGAGGTCGGTGAGAGCCCCGGCGGTGTGCGGTTCGCGGCCAAGCGGGCCAAGGCCGCCCGGACGAGCAAGACCCGTCGACGCCGCTGAGCGTCGCATACGTACCATTTTCGGAGTGTCGAACGGCTCCGACCGGGCAGCAGGGGCATGGTGTTTCACGTGAAACGTCGCTCCCTGCTGCAGGGGATCATCAGCCGCGGTCGCGCGGCTGCCACGCCCCGGGACCGTAAGCCCCGCGTGAAGCCACTCGCGAGGGTTACGGAGTTGTCCACAGAGGTGGATTCACCCACAGAACCACCGACCTCGCTGGTTCACGACCCCGAAAGCATGGCAGGCTCTGCTCATCGCGAGCCTGAAGCCGAGGAGAGTGAATCCTTGCGGTCCGACGCCAACATCGCGGGACCGATGACCGACCCGGTCCCCGGTCCCCGAACCGAATCGGTGGGGGAGGATGTTTCACGTGAAACATTGCCCCCGATGGACGACACCCCCATTGGTCGTGCTGCCCAACTGGCAGTAGAAGCTCTGGGTCGTGCCGGTGAGGGACTTCCCCGGCCGGCCCAGACGCGCGTGATGGTGGTCGCAAACCAGAAGGGCGGCGTGGGCAAGACGACCACGACGGTCAACCTTGCCGCCTCCCTGGCATTGCACGGTGCT
This sequence comes from Streptomyces narbonensis, assembly GCF_014649015.1. Taxonomy (GTDB): domain Bacteria; phylum Actinomycetota; class Actinomycetes; order Streptomycetales; family Streptomycetaceae; genus Streptomyces; species Streptomyces narbonensis. The sequence continues at coordinate 296,373 of NZ_BMSF01000008.1, read as the reverse complement.
CGGGTCCTGGTCATCGACCTGGATCCGCAGGGCAACGCTTCCACGGCGCTCGGCATCGACCACCACGCCGAGGTGCCCTCGATCTACGACGTGCTGGTGGACAGTCGTCCGCTCTCCGAGGTGGTGCAGCCGGTCCTGGACGTCGAGGGGCTCTTCTGCGCCCCCGCCACCATCGATCTCGCCGGTGCGGAGATCGAGCTGGTGTCGCTGGTGGCACGCGAGAGCCGCCTGCAGCGGGCGATCCAGGCCTACGAACAGCCGCTCGACTACATCCTGATCGACTGCCCGCCCTCGCTCGGCCTGCTCACGGTGAACGCCATGGTGGCGGGCGCCGAGGTGCTGATCCCAATCCAGTGCGAGTACTACGCGCTGGAAGGGCTCGGTCAGCTCCTGCGGAACGTCGAGCTGGTCCGGGGGCACCTGAACCCCGGGCTCCACGTCTCGACCATCCTGCTCACCATGTACGACGGCCGGACGAGGCTCGCCTCCCAGGTCGCCGACGAGGTGCGCACGCATTTCGCCGAAGAGGTGCTGCGGACCAGCATTCCGCGGTCCGTCCGCATCTCCGAGGCGCCGAGTTACGGTCAGACGGTCCTCACGTACGACCCGGGCTCCAGTGGTGCCCTGTCGTATCTGGAGGCCGCCCGTGAGATCGCTCTGCGGGGTGCTGCCCTGCACTACGACCCGCAGCACGCCCACGCAGGGCACCAGAACAACCAGCGCAGCATGTCGGAGGGGATCCAGTGAGCAAGCGACCTAGGGGATTGGGACGTGGGCTCGGTGCGCTGATCCCCGCCGCCCCGCAGGAACAGAAGGTTCCGGCGGTCGGCCTCGGGGTCGGCACGACCTCTTCCGGCTCGGTGCCCGTGCTGCCCTCGGAGCGGGGCGTGGCCGCCGCGAAGCTGGCGACGCTTCCGCACAGCAGCCCGTCCCCCGACTCCGATGCGTCGTGGAGCGAGTCCGTGGAGGTGGCCGTCCCGGAGATCCAGGGCGGGGCCTACTTCACCGAGCTTCCGATCGACGCGATCGTTCCCAACCGGCACCAGCCGCGTGAGGTCTTCGACGAGGACGCCCTGGCGGAGCTCGTCGTCTCCATCAAGGAGGTCGGCCTCCTCCAGCCCGTGGTCGTGCGCAAGCTCGGTGACGAGCGCTACGAGCTCGTCATGGGCGAGCGTCGCCTGCGGGCGTCGACGACCGCAGGTCTTGAGCGGATCCCGGCGATCGTCCGGGACACCGATGACGAGAAGATGCTCCTGGACGCCCTCCTGGAGAACCTGCACCGGGCCCAGCTGAACGCGATCGAAGAGGCCCACGCCTACGAGCAGCTGCTCAAGGACTTCGGCTGCACCCATGACCAGCTCGCGGAGCGGATCGGGCGTTCCCGTCCGCAGATCTCCAACACGCTGCGTCTGCTGCGGCTCTCTCCCCCGGTGCAGCGGCGGGTCGCCGCCGGCGTGCTCTCCGCGGGCCACGCGCGGGCTCTGCTCGGTGTGGAGGACGCGGAGGCCCAGGACCAGCTGGCCTACCGGATCGTCGCCGAGGGTCTCTCCGTGCGTAGCGTCGAGGAGATCGTGAGCCTCATGGGCTCCGAGGAGCCCAGCGCGGTCAAGCCGAAGGGCCCCCGGGCCGGGGGACGTGTCTCGCCCGCGCTGACCGACCTCGCCTCCCGGCTCTCGGACCGCTTCGAGACCCGGGTGAAGGTCGACCTGGGGCAGAAGAAGGGCAAGATCGTCGTCGAGTTCGCCTCGATGGACGATCTGGACCGGATCCTCTCGACCCTCGCCCCCGGCGAGGGGAAGGTCATGGACCAGAAGAACACCCAGCAGAACGAGCAGGGCTGACCCTCTCGCTGCGCCGATTTCCGGCCAGGGCGGGTCGGGCTCCGGACGTCACCGGAGCCCGACCCGCCCTTTGCCTTGGAGTGGTGTCCCCTTGATCGCCCGGTCGATACGATTCTGAGAGGCGTATCCGTGCTCGAGGGCGAGGGAAGCGAGGGGAAGCCGTGGGGCGTCGGCTCGTACCGCTCACTCTGGACAACCTTCCGGACCTTCCCCGGCGATGCCGCTCCTGTGTCTTCTGGGAGCTGGACCCGGTGACTGGCGAGGCCGCCGTGAAGGCGGGCCGTCCGGAGGCGGAGAAGGAGGCTTGGATCTCCGCCGTCCTCCTGGAATGGGGTTCCTGCGGGCGGGTGGTCTACGTGGACGAGGTGCCCGTCGGCTACGTCCTCTACGCTCCCCCGGCCTACGTGCCGCGGTCGACGGCCTTCCCGACCAGTCCGGTGGCGGCTGACTCCGTGCAGCTGATGACCGCCTGGATCATGCCGGGATACCAGGGCCAGGGGCTGGGCCGGATGGTCGTGCAGACCGTGGCCAAGGACGTCATGCGGCGGGGCTTCAAGGCGATCGAGGCATTCGGTGACGCCCGATGGAAGGAGCCGGCCTGCGTGCTGCCCGCCGACCACCTGCTTGCCGTGGGCTTCAAGACCGTCCGGCCGCACCACGCGTTCCCTCGTCTGCGGCTGGAACTGCGGACGACGCTCTCCTGGAAGGAAGACGTCGAGATGGCGCTGGACCGGCTGCTCGGGGCCGTGAAGAAGGAGCCCGTCCTCCGACCGCTCTGACGACGGGACACGAGAACGGCCCGCCCCGTGGAGGGGCGGGCCGTTCTCGTTTCACGTTTCACGTGAAACAGAGAGCGTGTCAGCCGTTCGCGGGCTCGACGAAGCCCTCCAGGTCGCGCAGGATGGCGGCCTTCGGCTTGGCGCCGACGATGGTCTTCACGACCTCGCCGTTCTGGTAGACGTTCAGCGTCGGGATGGACATGACGCCGTACTTGGCGGCCGTGGCCGGGTTCTCGTCGATGTTGAGCTTCACGACCTCGATCTCGCCGTGCTCGGCGGCGATGGCCTCGAGCGACGGGGCGATCTGACGGCACGGGCCGCACCAAGCCGCCCAGAAGTCCACCAGGACGGGCTTGTCGCTCTTGAGAACGTCCGCTTCGAAGGAAGCGTCGGTCACAGTCTTCAGGGCCACGGCGGCCTCCTTGTTTTCGTGGGGTGTGGGGTGAGGAAGGACGAGGATTCAGACCGCGGGGGTCTCGGCCAGCTTCTCGCTGTCGGCGAGGGCGGCCAGGAAGCGCTCCGCGTCGAGCGCGGCGGAGCAGCCGGTACCGGCGGCCGTGATGGCCTGACGGTAGGTGTGGTCGACGACGTCACCGGCACCGAAGACGCCCGTGAGGTTCGTGCGGGTCGACGGCGCGGCCACCTTCAGGTAGCCCTCGTCGTCCAGCTCCAGCTGGCCCTTGAAGAGCTCCGTGCGGGGGTCGTGGCCCACGGCGATGAAGAGGCCGGTGACGGCCAGCTCGCGGGTCTCGCCGGTCTTGGTGTCGCGCAGGGTCAGACCGCTGAGCTTCTGCTCGCCGTGGATCGCGGTGACCTCGCTGTCCCAGGCGAACGAGATCTTCGGGTCGGCGAAGGCGCGCTCCTGCATGGCCTTGGAGGCACGCAGGGTGTCACGGCGGTGGACGATCGTGACGGACTTGGCGAAGCGCGAGAGGAAGGTGGCCTCCTCGATCGCGGTGTCGCCGCCGCCGACGACGGCGATGTCCTGGTCCTTGAAGAAGAACCCGTCGCAGGTGGCGCACCAGGAGACACCGCGGCCCGAGAGCGCGTCCTCGTTGGGGAGACCGAGCTTGCGGTGCTGGGAGCCGGTGGTGACGATGACGGCCTTGGCGCGGTGCACGGTGCCGGCGGTGTCGGTGACGGTCTTGATGTCACCGGTCAGGTCCACGGCGATGATGTCGTCGGGGATGAGCTCGGCGCCGAAGCGCTCGGCCTGCGCCCGCATGTTGTCCATGAGGTCCGGGCCCATGATGCCGTCACGGAAGCCGGGGAAGTTCTCGACCTCGGTCGTGTTCATCAGGGCGCCACCAGCGGTGACGGCCCCCTCGAAGACCAGGGGGTTCAGCGACGCTCGGGCCGTGTAGAGCGCAGCGGTGTAACCCGCGGGCCCGGAGCCGATGATGATCACGTTACGGACGTCGCTCACGGGTTTCTTCCTCGTCTCTGCAGACTGCCACTGCCACTGCCTACGGGGCGGTTGTCTCGGTCACTCTCACCCCACCCAACGGATCCTACGGGGCAAGCATTCCCGAGATTGCCGCGCGGCACGTGGCCGAGCCGCCGAGCGAGATCAGGAGCGTGGGTACGTCTCGCTGAGCAGAAGATCCGCGGCTGGACTTCCGGTGCTCGTGGGCCGGTCGGCGCAGGAGGCGTCGAGGACGAACGCCTGGACCCGGGTGCTGTCGGCGGGGTCCGCGAGGACGAGCAGGTACGCGGGTGTGCCCTGGTATTCGCCGCGCTCGTGGGCGAGCACGGCGTCGTTGCGGCCCGTGCCTGCCAGGACGCAGCCGGGGACGGCGCTGTCCCTGTTCCGTTGGGGGCTGCTGCTGGTGGTGCCCTCGGCGGACATCGATTCGGGGCCGATGCCCTGAGGCGTCTTGGCCACGCCGGCTTCCTCGCCCAGGAGCGCGTGGACGCGTTCCTCGACCGGTGTTCCGGAGAAGGGGCTCATGGCCACCGCGCTGGCGTCCGCCTTCTTGGCGCCGTCCGCGATTCCGGCGGTCGGACCACCGGCTTGGCTGAGCAGAAGGCTCGTCCCGAGGAGGGCGGCGGCGAAGGCGGCACCGATAGAGGAGACCAGGGCGATCCGGCGGCGACGGGGCTTTCCGGGGCGGCCGGGGCCGGTGGTCGCGTTCGGCCGGCCCGCAGGGCGACCTGCGGCCGGAGCAGGTGCACCGGAGGGCCGGGGTTCGGTGCGGGGGCGCGATGTTTCACGTGAAACAGGGCTGTCGCTCTCCGGCGCGGTGGCCTGGAGGAGGGCTTCGGCGGCGAGTGCGGCATCGATCCGGCCGGCGATCTCGGCGGGCATGCGGGGCGGCCCGGGCAGCGTGCCCAAGAGGCCCCGGATCTCCTCCAGGGAGGTCCTGACATCCGCGCACAGGGCGCAGTCGTCCAGGTGGCGGCGTACGGCCGCGGAGCGGCTCGGTGACAGGAGCCCCTCGGTCAGGTCGGAGATCTCCGAGACGTCCGGGTGCTGTGTCGTGTCGGCCTTGCCGGTCGTGGAAGTCACGCGCGCCCACCTCCGCCCTTCACAGCAGCTGGATCTGTCGGTCCGGAATCCGTCGGCCCCGGCACCGGTGGGACGGATGTCCCCGGCGTCCGGTTCCTTCCCCCTTCGGCGGCCTCGTTACCCACTGTGTCGGCGCGCAGATGAGTGACCATCGGCAGCAGGCGGGAGCGTCCCCGAGCGCAGCGGCTCTTCACGGTCCCGGTGGGAACGCCGAGGATACGTGCCGCCTCGGCCACCGGGTATCCCTGCATGTCGACGAGGACGAGTGCGGCTCGCTGGTCCTCGGGGATGAGGGCGAGTGCCGCGAGGACCTGCCGGTGGAGGTCCTGACGCTCCGCGGGGGCCTCGGCCGACTCGTGGGGGTCGAGGAGCTGCTCGAACCGGTCGGTGTCGTCGACGGGCGAGGTTCTGCGGGAGGCGGCCTTGCGAACACGGTCGAGGCAGGCGTTCACCGTGATGCGGTGGAGCCAGGTCGTGACGGCCGACTGGCCCCGGAAGGTATGGGCGGCCCGGAAGGCGGACAGCAGGGCGTCCTGGAGGGCGTCGGCGGCCTCCTCGCGGTCCCCCAGGGTGCGCAGGGCCACCGCCCACAGACGGTCGCGATGACGCCGCACAAGCTCACTGAAGGCGTCCGGGTCCCCGGCGACATGGCGCGCCAAGAGCTCCTGGTCGCTTGTCGACTCGTCTATCGGAGCGTCCAACGGTGAGCCCCTCCCCGTGCGGTGGTCAGCCCAAGATCTTGATCTCGGACAGCTTGCCCCGGAAGCCCCCGTCGTCGGCGGGGAGTTCCGTCAGCCAGACCAGAACGTAGCGGGTCGTGACCGGCTTGGTGGGCTTCAGGGTCACGTTGCTGCCCGAGTCGCTCGCCTGCGTCGTGAACCCGTCCGCCGTGGACGGAACCGAGGAAGCGTCGGAGGGTGCGGTGCGGAGCTCCACCGAAGTCTGGTCCACGAACGACAGCTCAACCGAGCTGACCTCCTTGGCCGTGCCCAGGTCGAGGACCAGGCCGACCCCCGACTTCAGGCCGGCGAATTCGGAACCGAAATAGTTCACGGTGTGCCAGTAGGTGCCGGGGTCGCCGTCGTAGGCGAGCTCTATGGCCTGGGGGTTCTCCGTGCCGTTGCCCTGCGGGGGCGGGTCGAAGTCCTGGGCCGACACGATGGAGACCGGCTTGGGCGGCTCGGGCTTCTCGTCGACCGTGGGGGACGTGGCCGGAGTCTTGGGGGTCGCCTCCTTGGCGAGGAGCCGGTCGGCGATCTGCCAGCTGCCCAGGCCCAGAGCGGCGATCAGAAGGGCCGAGACGGCCCACTTCAGAGCCGTGCCGGTACGGCTCTGAAGCGGGGGCGGAGGTGCGATGACCGGCTGGGTGGCGGCGACGGGGCGTGCCTGCGGGCGGCCGTACGTGCCCTGCTGGTACGTCGTGCGCTGGTAGTCGGTCGGGGTGGGGAACACCGGCTCCGGGGGCTTGACGCGCGGCATCGCCGCGACGGCCTTGGCGAGCTCGTCCGGGGTGGTGCAGGGCCGGTCCTGACGGGAGGCGGTGGCCCCGTCGTTGGCGAGGGCCCGCATGGCGATCTCGGCGAGGCCGCGGTGGACCCCCGCCCGGACCTGGTCGGGCGAGAGGAGCCCCACGCCCTTGGGAAGGCCGGAGAGCCCATAGGCGTCGCTGTCGTACGGCCAGCGCTGGGTGAGCGCGGCGTACAGCAGGGCGCCGATGGCCTCGGTGTCGGTGCGCTGGGGGCGCTCGGCGGTGATGCCGCGCAGGGCGGCGTTCACGGCGAGGCCGCGGATCCGGTACTGGCCGGTGGAACTGCGCAGGACGGCGCTCGGGGTGAGCCGGAGGTGGGCGAGGCCTTCGCGGTGGGCGGCGGCCATGGCCTGCGAGACCTGGCTGACGAGCTGGTAGGCGTCGTGCGCCTCCATCGGGCCGGTCGCGAGCAGCGCGGTCAGCTCGGTCGAGTCGGGCAGCCACTCGTGCACGACGTACACGAGGTCGTTCTCCTCGACGGCGTCGAGGACTTGGACGAACCGGGGGTCGCCGAGCAGCGCCGCGGAGCGGGCCGCGGCCAGGACGGAGCGGGCCCTGGGGTGGTCGGCCGGCAGGAGGTGCACCCCGACGGCACGCCGCAGTTTCTCGTCGACGGCACGCCAGCTGCTGAAGCCGTCCAGACGAGTGACGCACTCCTCCAGCCGGTACCGCCTGGCCAGCTTGTGGCCGCTGTGCAGTTCCGGTGCCGTGATGGAAGGCTGTTCGCCGCTCAGTCGCTCGACCGCCTTGCTATCCATGGCCTCGGCGGTCTTCTCCGCCGTCTTCTGCGTTGTCGCCACCCCGTCGGTCGCGGCCTTGTCCGCCTTGGCGGTCAGCGGGTCGTCACCGCTGTCGGCCACGTCGACGGCAGCCGTGCTACGTTCCGCCACCGTCGTCCTGCCTCCCCATCCGTTGCGCCACTTCCAACAGCCAAGCCAATTGTGCCCACAGTCCGACGCTATGCACGACACGCGGTCCCCGCCGATGGTTGTGCGGGGACGTCGATTCAGCGTCCCAGGCGTCCCCGCACCATGCCGACCAGGGTGTTCAGCTCCGTGATCCGCATGCGCTTGGCCGCGACGAAGAAGACACCCAGGAGGACTGCTCCGCCGACGAGCAGGGCGACGAGGGAGCCCAGGGCACCTTCGCCCAGGAGCTTCAGCAGTCCGAAGCCGACGGCGCCGGCCACGATCGCCGCGGGCACGGAGGCCATGCAGAGTCGCGCGTAGGTCCGCATCACCTGGGTGCCGTCCAGATCGCCGCCGAGGCGCTTGCTCAGACGGCGCCATGCGATGCCGACGCCGACGGCGTAGGCGAGCCCGTAGGCGCCGGCCATGCCCACGACGGCCCACTGCGCGGGCAGGAGGACGTAACAGAGGGCGGAGGCGGCCGCGTTCACGGCGGCGACGATGACCGTGTTGTAGAAGGGCGTCCGGGTGTCCTCGTAGGCGTAGAAGCCGCGGAGCACGACGTACTGGACGGAGTAGGGGATCAGGCCGAGTCCGAAGGCCATCAGGATGAAGCCCATGCCCTGGGCGGCCTCGACGCCGCTGGAGGCGTAGAGCAGGGTGCACATCGGGACACCGAGGGCCAGGAAGGCGAAGGACACCGGGACGATCGCGACGGCCGAGTTGCGCAGGCCCTGCGAGATGTCGTCGCGGACGGCGCCCGGGTCGTTGTCGTGGGCGGCGCGGGAGATCCGCGGCAGCAGCGCGGCCATGACGGAGACGGTGATGATGGCCTGCGGCATGCCCCAGATCAGCTGGGCGTTGGAGTAGGCGAGGAAGCCGGCGCCGTTCTTCCCCGACTCCTGGCCGGCGGCCGTGGCGAGCTGGGTGACGACGAGGACGCCCGCCTGGTTGGCGAGGACGAAGAGGACCGTCCACTTGGCGAGCTTGACCGTCTTGCCGAGCCCGTGGCCCTTCCAGTCGAAGCGGGGCCGGAAGCGGAAGCCCGTCTCGCGCAGATACGGGATCATCGCCAGGGCCTGTACGACGAGCCCGAGGAGGGTGCCGATGCCGAGGAGGCGGATGCCCTCGTCGGGAATGGTCTGGACGCCCATGTGGGACTCGGCGGACGTGCCGTAGACCCAGATGAACAGGCCGAACGTGACGATCATGACGATGTTGTTGAGGACCGGCGTCCACATCATCGCGCCGAACTTGCCGCGGGCGTTGAGGATCTGACCCATCACCACGTGCACGCCCATGAAGAAGATCGTGGGCAGGCAGTAGCGGGCGAAGGTGACGGCCACGCTGTTGGCCGCGGCGTCGTCGGCGATCGTGTTCGACATCAGCCGGACCAGCAGCGGTGCTGCGAAGACCGCCGCCACCACGATCAGGCCGAGTGCCACCATCACGAGCGTGAGCAGACGGTTGGCATAGGCCTCGCCGCCGTCCTCGTCGTTCTTCATGGAGCGGACGAGCTGAGGGACGAAGACCGAGTTGAGGCCGCCGCCGACGGTGAGGATGTAGATCATCGTCGGCAGGGTGTAGGCGATGGTGAAGGTGTCACCGAGCAGTGCTGCGCCGAGCGCACCGGTGATCACCAGGCTGCGGACGAAGCCGGTGAGCCGGGAGACCAGGGTGCCGGCCGCCATCACGGCGCTCGACTTGAGCAGCCCCGAGGCGCGTCCGGACTTCTTCGGTGCGGGGGCGGGAACGGGCATGGGGTCCGGCTCCGAGGCGGGCGGGGGCACCTGGCCGGGCGTCTGCTGGTCCCGGTAGAGGTGCGCGAACGCGTCCGGCTCCGGCTGCTCCTCGCCGGCGCGGGTCACCAGGTCGTCGACTCCGGTGAACTGCACCGTGCGGGCGTCGTCGCCGTACGGCAGGTGACGCGAGGGGCCGTCGGGCTCGGGCGCCGGGGTCTGCGCCCACACGCGGGGGTCCGGGGCGTGCTGGGGCGCGACGGGCTGCTGGTAGAGCGGCTGGGGCTCCTGGTAGGTGCCGGGCGGGGGCGGCGGATGCGCGGCGCGGTCGTAGAGCGCCTCGGTCACCGGGTCCTGCGCGGAGAGATCCTGGGCCCGGTACGGGTCGTGGGTGAAGGCGTCCTGGACGTAGGGGTCCTGGGCGTACGGGTTCTGCGCGTAGGGGTCCTGCCCGTGCGGGTCGGGGACGCCCTGCTGAGCCGGGGGAGGCACCGGTGGGTACCCGGAGCCGGGAGGTGCCGCGGGCGTCCCACCGGACGGCGCGGTGCCGCCCGCGCCCTGGCCGCGGTCACCGTCGTACGGCGCGTTCATGGTTACCCCACCTCATCGTCCCCGGCCGACCGGCCACGACATCGCTCAACGGTCCACTTTCTCACCCGGGCCCGACGGGTCACCGCTTTCGGACACGGTGTCCGGTGTCGGGTCACTCGGCTGCTCGGGTTCGCCGTCCCCGGCGTCCCCGCCGTCCCCGGCGTCCCCGGCGTCCCCGGCGTCCACGGGGTCCGTCTCCGTACCCGCCTCGGATTCTCCGGCCTCGGATTCCTCGGCCTCGGATTCCTCGGCCTCGGTCTCCTCGGCTTCCGTCTCCGCTTTCCTGGCCGCGACCCGCTTGCGCTGGCTGTACATCCGGACGCCCGCGAGGACGAGGAGCAGCACGCCGCCGGCGATCACCAGCATCACCGTGGCGGTGATCTCGGAGACCTTGACGTTGAAGGTCATCGGCTGCCCGTACGGAGTGCCGTCCGCGGTGTAGAGCTGGGCCGTCATCGGGACCTGGCCGTTGACGTTGGCCGATGCCTCGAACTTCACCGACTGGCTGTGCCCGGCGTTGATCTTCACTGGCATCTCGGCGTATCGCCCGCCGTTCAGCTCCAGCCGGTTTCCGTTGCCCGAGGTGAGGCGCAGCACCAGGTCGTCCACGCCTTGCAGCAGCTTGTTCTGGACGGTCACGGGGATCGTCGCGCTGCGTCCGGAGAGGGTGAGGTCCGACTTGTCGACCAGCTGGATGCCCTCGGTGAGGTCCTGCAGGTACTGCAGGACGTCGTTCCGGTAGACGGCGGCCGCTCTGGCCTGACCGCGCCAGGAGGTGGACATCTCGCGGTTGATCGCGTTGCCGAACGGGGTCACGACACGGTCCGGGAGCGTCAGGACGATCTTGAAGTCGTCCAGCTCGTCGCGGGTGGTCTTCATGTCGCGGAAGGTCTGGACGGGCAGTTCCCGGTCGCGCAGCTTCTTCGGGTACCGGGAGCCGCTGGGCACCGTGGTGGAGGCGTCCGGATCGGGCTTGACCGCGGCGGCAGCCTGGAGGTCGATCGGATGGCTCCAGCGCTGGGCGGAGAGGCCGCGCAGGGCGGCCGCCATCGTCTGCGCCTGCGAGGCGCTCGGTACCCGCTGCGGGGCGACCACGACGCTGCGCTGCTGCTCCGGCTGCTCCAGGGTGATGGCGAGCGACTGCGCGAGGAATTCCTGGACCGCGAGGGTGGACTTCTCCGTGCGGACCATGTCCCCCTCGAACGCGGTGGACAGGAGCTTGTCGCTCACGACGGCCGTGGTGCTGCCGTTCCCGAGGGGGCGGGCTGCCGTCGGCGTGTACGAGAGGTCGTCGCGGACGCTGTCGCTGCGGGCGATCACCTTGTTGGCGCCGGCCGAGGTGGCGACGGCCACGATCGAGGGGTCGACCGCGCCTTCCACGGGCCAGGAGAAGTCGGTGGACGGCTGGACGTGGAGGACGGTCTCGACGGTCGTCGCCGCGAGCGAGGTCGCCGACTGGAGGTGGCCCAGGGAACCCGGGACGTCCTTGCCTCGATGGGCCAGAGAAGCGAGGTCGGGGTCGGCGAACGGCAGAGCGACGATCTTGCGACCCTGCACCGCCTTCTCCAGCGCGTTCAGCCACTGCTCGGCCACGGCCTTGTTCTTCCCCGGGACGTGCGCGATGCCGTCCTTCACGCGGTAGCCATTCGCCATGGCGTCGACGGTGGCCAGCAGGTCCGGGTCGATCACCCAGGTCACCGGCAGGTCCTTGCCCAGCGAGACCATCTGCTCGAGCCGGCCGCCCGGCCGTAGCTCGGCGGCCAGGGCGTCGTCCTCGAAGACCGGGGTCTGCTGGTCGTCCGTGGCCGTCTCCGCCGAGACGTGGGCCGAGGAGATCAGCGGCCAGAGGTAGGTGAGCTGGGTCTTCTTCTCGGTGGCTTCCGGCTGGTACGGCAGGAAGGTCCGCTCGATGCCGAGGACCCGGTCGTAGCGCTGGTCCGAGGTCTGGCCGGTGAGCGAGACGCCCAGCTGGTAGACGCCCGACTCGTCGAGGCCGAGTTCGGAGACCGGGACCGAGAGGGAGAAGTCCGCGCTGAGCCCGGCACCGAGGCGGGCGATCTTGACGGTGGGGGCCTCGTCGAGCGGCGCGGGGTCGCTGTCTCCTCGGTAGCCGGTGCGGTCCGCCACCTGGTCGATCTCGCTGCGGCTCGTCATCATCGGGCCGACCCGGAGATCCACGGTCGCGTCGGTGATGGTCCTCTTGCCCCGGTTGGTGACCGTCCCCGAGACCGTGACCGTGTCGCCTTCGACGGGGGCGGTCGGGGACAGCGTGTCGAGAGACACATCGACGGTCTTGGAGACGGCGGCTTCCTCGGCGGCGTCCGCCGGTGTGGCGGTCGGGGCCTGGAGCAGCCCGGCCAGCAGCGGCGCGCCGACAGCGACGGTGATGGTGCGCCGCAGCCATCGGCGGGCAGGTGAGGGACCGGTTCCCTGAATGTCTGCCGCCTCGCCCACGCGTTCGCCCGTCCTCGTCGTTGTCTGTGGTGCCAGTGGTGTCGATGGTTCCCGGTTGCTGTGTCCAGGCATGGTAACGAGGCACGCTGGGGGCAAGTGCCGGGGACTGCTCCAGCCGATGGCGCCGTGTGCCCGGCCCGGGGGAAAACGGGGACGCCGCGGTGGACGGGGGCACGTACCCTTTTCTGTTGTGCCGAACGCCAACGAAGACACCCCGACCGCACTGAGCCAGGTGCAACGCCGCGCGGTCAGCGAACTGCTGCGTGTGTCCCCTGTCGCCGACGACCTTGCCCGCCGTTTCCAGGAGGCCGGGTTCAGCCTCGCGCTGGTCGGCGGCTCGGTACGGGATGCCCTGCTCGGCCGGCTCGGCAACGACCTGGACTTCACCACAGACGCCCGCCCCGAGGACGTGCTGAAGATCGTCCGGCCCTGGGCCGACTCCGTCTGGGAGGTCGGGATCGCCTTCGGGACGGTCGGCTCGCAGAAGGACGGCTACCAGATCGAGGTCACGACGTACCGCTCCGAGGCGTACGACAGGACCTCCCGGAAGCCCGAGGTCTCCTACGGCGACTCCATCGACCAGGACCTCGTCCGGCGTGACTTCACCGTCAACGCCATGGCCGTGGCACTCCCCGAGAAGGAGTTCATCGATCCGTACGGCGGTCTGGAAGATCTGGCCGCCCGGGTCCTGCGTACGCCGGGAACGCCCGAGGAGTCCTTCTCCGACGACCCCCTGCGCATGATGCGGGCCGCGCGGTTCGCCGCCCAGCTGGACTTCGAGGTGGCACCCGAGGTCGTCACGGCCATGCGGGAGATGTCCGGCCGGATCGAGATCGTCTCCGCCGAGCGGGTCAGGGAAGAACTCAACAAGCTGCTGCTCTCGGCCCACCCCCGAAAGGGCCTCGGCCTGCTCGTGGACACCGGTCTCGCCGACCACGTCGTCCCCGAGTTGCCCGCGCTGCGCCTGGAGAGCGACGAGCACCACCGGCACAAGGACGTCTACGAGCACTCGCTGACCGTGCTCGACCAGGCGATCGACCTGGAGGAGGACGGCCCCGACCTGGTGCTGCGCCTCGCGGCCCTGCTCCACGACATCGGTAAGCCGCGTACCCGTCGCTTCGAGAAGGACGGCCGGGTCTCGTTCCACCACCACGAGGTGGTGGGCGCGAAGATGACCAAGAAGCGCATGACCGCGCTGAAGTACTCCAACGAGATGATCAAGGACGTCTCGCGGCTGGTCGAGCTACACCTCCGCTTCCACGGATACGGGGACGGTGAGTGGACCGACTCGGCGGTGCGTCGCTATGTCCGCGACGCGGGGCCCCTGCTCTCGCGGCTGCACAAGCTGACCCGTTCGGACTGCACCACGCGCAACAAGCGCAAGGCGACAGCTCTCTCCCGCACCTATGACGGCCTGGAGGAGCGCATCGCCCAGCTCCAGGAGCAGGAGGAGCTGGATGCGATCCGTCCTGACCTGGACGGCAACCAGATCCAGGAGATCCTCGGCATCGGGCCCGGCCCGGCCATCGGCCAGGCGTACAAGTTCCTGCTGGAGCTCCGGCTGGAGAACGGGCCGATGGAGCACGACCAGGCGATCACGGAACTCAAGGAGTGGTGGGCCGCGCGCGACTGAGGCCAGCCAGGGAGATGGGGGCGATGTTTCACGTGGAACACCCACGTTTCACGTGAAACATCGCCTGATCGAGACCGAGGCAGCGTGCCGTAGAGGGGTGATGTTTCACGTGAAACATCACCCCTCGGCGCGTTCCTTGCGCAGCGCCAGCGCGATCGCCGCATAGATCACCGCGACCAATACGACCAACAGCGGCGAGTGGCCGTCCGGTGGCAGCATCAGCGCGGCGATACCCGCCGCAGCGACGAAGGCGACGTTGAACAGCACGTCGTAGAGGGCGAACACCCGGCCTCGGTAGGCGTCGTCCACGGCCGTCTGCACCACGGTGTCCGTCGCGATCTTGGCCCCCTGGGTGATGAGCCCGAGGACGAAGGCGGCGACGAGGAACGGGACGGGGTCGAAGAAGAGGCCGAGCGTCGGCTCCAGGACGGCGGCGATCCCCGCACACAGGGTCATCCAGCCGAAGGGCCCCAGCCGTCCCACCGCCCAGGGGGAGAGGACGGCCGCCGCGAAGAACCCCGCCCCTGAAGCGGCGACGGCGATCCCGAGGAGGCCGAGTCCCTCGGACTCCGTGGTGCTCCAGGCGTAGCGGCTGAGCATCAGCACGGTGACGAGGAGGGCTCCGTAGCAGAAGCGCATCAGGGCCACCGCCGCCAGTGCCCTGGCGGCGGGCCGTCGCTCGGCCAGGTGCCGCAGCCCCTCGACCAGGCCCCGGGCCGTGGACGCCAGAGCCGAGGTGAGCCGCTGGGGGGCGGCCGCCTGATCGGGGCCGAGAAGCTCCCGGGGGATGCGCAGGGAGGCCAGGGCGGACAGGAGGTAGAGCGCGGCGCCGAGGGCCACCACCGCCGCGTCGGACTCGTCGGTGAGCAGCCTGACGCCGAAGGCCAGCCCGCCCCCGAGAGTCGCGGCGAGGGTGCCGGCCGTGGGGGAGAGCGAGTTCGCCACGACCAGCCGTTCCTCGTCCACGACTCGGGGAAGCGCGGCCGAGAGCCCGGCGAGGACGAAGCGGTTGACCGCCGTGACGGAGAGCGCGGAGGCGTAGAAGAGCCAGTCGGGGACGGAGGCGACGATGAGCACGGCGGTGCCGCAGGCGAGCAGGGCCCGCAGGAGGTTCCCGTACAGAAAGACCTGGCGGCGCGGCCAGCGGTCGAGGAAGACGCCGGCGAAAGGCCCGACGAGCGAGTACGGGAGAAGGAGCACGGCCATGGCGGAGGCGATGGCGGCGGGTGAGGTCTGCTTCTCGGGGGAGAAGACGACGTACGTGGCCAGGGCCACCTGATAGACGCCGTCGGCTCCCTGGGAGAGCAGCCGGACGGCGAGCAGGCGGCGGAAGTTCGTCAGGCGCAGGAGTACGCGCAGATCACGTACGGCGGACATGGCAGCAAGACTCACATACGAAGAGGGCCCCCGGGCAGCACCTCGGGGACCCTCTTCGACAAGCGTGTGGCGCTTAGCGCTCGACCTCGCCCTTGATGAACTTCTCGACGTTGGCCAGGGCCTCGTCGTCGAAGTACTGGACCGGCGGGCTCTTCATGAAGTAGCTCGACGCGGAGAGGATGGGGCCGCCGATGCCGCGGTCCTTGGCGATCTTCGCGGCGCGCAGGGCGTCGATGATGACACCCGCGGAGTTCGGGGAGTCCCACACCTCGAGCTTGTACTCCAGGTTCAGCGGAACGTCACCGAAGGCGCGGCCCTCGAGGCGCACGTACGCCCACTTGCGGTCGTCCAGCCAGGCCACGTAGTCCGACGGGCCGATGTGGACGTTCTTCTCGCCCAGCTCGCGGTCCGGGATCTGCGAGGTGACGGCCTGCGTCTTGGAGATCTTCTTGGACTCGAGGCGGTCACGCTCGAGCATGTTCTTGAAGTCCATGTTGCCGCCGACGTTGAGCTGCATGGTGCGCTCAAGACGGACACCGCGGTCCTCGAACAGCTTCGCCATCACGCGGTGCGTGATGGTCGCGCCGACCTGCGACTTGATGTCGTCGCCGACGATCGGGACGCCCGCCTCGGTGAACTTGTCCGCCCACTCCTTGGTGCCGGCGATGAAGACCGGGAGGGCGTTGACGAACGCGACCTTGGCGTCGATGGCGCACTGCGCGTAGAACTTCGCAGCGTCCTCGGAGCCCACGGGCAGGTAGCAGACGAGAACGTCGACCTGGCGGTCCTTGAGGATCTGGACGACGTCGACCGGCTCCTCGGCGGACTCCTCGATGGTCATGCGGTAGTACTTACCGAGACCGTCGTAGGTGTGACCACGCTGGACCGTGACACCCGCGTTCGGGACGTCGCAGATCTTGATGGTGTTGTTCTCGCTGGCGCCGATGGCGTCCGAGAGGTCGAGGCCGACCTTCTTCGCGTCGACGTCGAACGCGGCGACGAACTCGACGTCACCGACGTGGTAGTCGCCGAACTGGACGTGCATCAGGCCGGGCACCTTGGTCGCCGGGTCGGCGTCCTTGTAGTACTCGACGCCCTGGACCAGCGAGGCGGCGCAGTTGCCCACGCCGACGATGGCTACGCGAACCGAACCCATTTCCGGTTGCTCCCTGTTGTGATCGTGGAAGCCCTGCTGTACGCAGGGTTTCACTTGGCGGTGTCGTCGGACGGATCCGGCCGGGTACTGCCCCCGTGCCGGGGCAGGCCGCCCGTTTCTCCAGAATCGTTGTCGTGCAGAGCGGGGGCGTCGGGGCCGGATCGCTGATCCCGTCCCGCCCTCTCGCTCTCGATGAGCTCGTTCAGCCAGCGCACCTCGCGCTCCACGGACTCCATGCCGTGGCGCTGCAGCTCAAGCGTGTAGTCGTCGAGTCGCTCGCGGGTCCGGGCCAGGGAAGCGCGCATCTTCTCCAGGCGCTCCTCCAGTCGGCTGCGGCGGCCTTCGAGCACCCGCATCCGTACTTCGCGTTCGGTCTGGCCGAAGAAGGCGAAGCGGGCGGCGAAGTGCTCGTCCTCCCAGGCGTCGGGGCCCGTGTGGGTGAGGAGCTCCTCGAAGTGCTCCTTACCTTCCGGTGTCAACCGGTAGACGATCTTGGCCCGGCGTCCTGCGAGTGAAGCGGCGAGGGCCTCCTCGGGAGCGCTGCCCGGCTCCTCGATCAACCAGCCGTTGGCGACCAGCGTCTTGAGGCAGGGATACAGCGTCCCGTAGCTGAAGGCCCGGAAGACCCCCAGCGAGGTGTTGAGGCGCTTCCGCAGCTCGTAGCCGTGCATCGGGGCCTCGCGGAGCAGGCCGAGAACGGCGAACTCGAGGATGCCTGAGCGCCTGCTCATCCGTCGCCTCCTCCGCTTCTCGGGACCCTTATGCCGTGCTGATGTATCGACTCGATACATCAGCACGATAGAACGGGCTCACTGTCTCGACAAGTGGGACCGCCGTGACCGGCGTCACATCGTCAATTCACAGCGATCGACTTGCCTGATTTGGGGTGAACTCCGGCGCTACGTGGGTTTTGGCCGTGCGTAGTCTGTGCGGCATGCAGACCACCGGGAACCAAGCGATGCCGTGGGGCGTCAGTGCTGCGGGTGACCGGCTGCGTTACGGAGGGGCCTCCGATGGGGTTCCGCCCGTGCGCATTTCGGGGGGACCGGAACTCAACTGCCGCTTCCAGGCGTACGCGCCTGCCCGAGGAGTAGTCGTTCGATGAGCGAGCATCGTCGCAAAATGTCGCCGCAGGAGCCGCCGACCGGTGGCCGCGCGGCGACACGGCGCGCTGCCCAGCAGCCGGTGGGCCGCAGGTCGGCCCCGGCTCAGGATGTCGGTATGGGGGCCCCGTCGGCCTCGTACGGACCGTCTTCTTCCCATGGGGAGGAGCCGCGTCCCTACGGCGGTCGCGCGGAGGCCCGTCGGGCCGCGCAGCGCGGCGGCCGTCGAAGGGGTGCCGAAGCCGGCCCCGGGGGTCCTGGTGGTCCCGCGGGCCCCGGTGGGGGTCGGCGCGGTGGCGGCGGTGGTGGCGGTGGCAGCGGTCCGGGACGCGGCTCCGGCGGTCGTCCGCCGGGCAAGAAGCGAATGATCGACTATCCGCGGTACGGCAAGCACGGCTGGCGTCGCTGGATGCCGTCGTGGAAGCTCGTGACGGGCACGTTCCTGATGTTCATGGGCGTCTTGATGGGCGGTGCGGTCTTCGCGTACTCCCAGGTCGTCATCCCCGAGACGGACGAGACCGCGATCTCGCAGAACAACATCTACTACTGGGCGGACGGCTCGCGCATGGTCGCGACCGGCAGTGGTACGAACCGTCAGATCGTCGGCATCGAGCAGATCCCGAGGGTCATGCAGGAGGCCGTGGTCTCGGCCGAGAACAAGACCTTCTGGACGGACTCGGGTGTCGACCCGATGGGCATGGGCCGCGCCGTGTGGAACATGGCCAAGGGTGGCGACACCCAGGGCGGTTCGACCATCACCCAGCAGTACGTGAAGAACAACCGGCTCAACGACCAGTCGCAGACCCTCACCCGGAAGGTGAAGGAACTCTTCATCTCCATGAAGGTCGGCAACCAGGTGGGCAAGCCCGGGATCATGGCGGGCTACCTGAACACCTCGTACTACGGGCGTGGTGCCTACGGCATCCAGGCGGCCTCCCGCGCGTACTTCAACAAGGACGCCAAGTACCTCAACGCCAGCGAATCGGCGCTGCTCACCGCGGTGCTGAAGGGCGCGACGTACTACGACCCCGCCGGCTACCCCGAGATCGACCCCGAGGCCACGCCCCAGAAGAACCTCGCCCGCGCCACCGAGCGGTGGAGCTGGATCCTCGACGAGATGGTCAAGGACAAGAAGATCACGGCCGAGGAGCGTGCCAAGTACACGACGTTCCCCAAGGTCCAGAAGCGCAAGCAGGACGCGCAGCTGAGCGGCCAGATCGGCTACCTCGTCAGCACGGCCAAGGCGAACTTCATCAACAGCAACACCGACGGCATCGGCGCCAAGGAGCTGGAGCGCGGCGGCTACGAGATCCACACCACCTTCGAGAAGAAGAAGGTGGAGGCCCTCTCGGCGGCGGTCAAGAAGGTCTACGACGAGAACATCGATCCGGAGAAGCGGCCGAAGACGGACACCAACGTCCAGTTCGGCGGCGCGTCCGTCAACGCCCAGACCGGCGCGCTGGTCGCGATCTACGGCGGCACCGACGCCACCAAACACTTCACCAACAACGCCGACACGACCGGTGCCCAGGTCGGATCGACCTTCAAGCCCTTCGTGCTGGCCGCCGCGTTGCAGGACGGCGTCCGGGACAAGGACCTCGGTCCCATCCAGGACGCGTCCTCCCGCACGATCGTGGACCCGAACAAGAGCCGTTACTCGGGCAAGAACAAGCTGAAGATCCGGAAGTACAACGGCGAGATCTGGGAGGACGAGAAGGGCAAGGAGTGGTTCCAGACCAATGACGGCAACGCGAGCTACGGTCCGATGACCCTTCGCCGGGCCATGATCAAGTCGGCCAACTCGCCGTACGTGCAGCTCGGCATGGACGTCGGCATCGACAAGGTCCGCGAGGCCGCGGTCAAGGCCGGTCTGCGCGAGGACTCGCTCGTCAAGGGCGAGGTGCCCTCCTTCTCCCTCGGTATCTCCAGCCCGAGTGCCATCCGGATGGCCGGCGCCTACGCGACCTTCGCCGACAACGGCCAGCAGAAGGACCCGTTCTCGGTGACCAAGGTGGTCAAGGGCGGAAAGACCATCTACAAGCACGAGGTCAAGACCCAGCAGGCCTTCACGACGGCCATCGCCAGCAACGTCACCGACGTCCTCCGGGACGTCGTGGAGGACCCGGAAGGCACCGGCAACAACGCCGCGATCCCGGGTCGCGCCGTGGCCGGCAAGACCGGTACGACCGACGGCAACAAGTCGGCCTGGTTCGTGGGCTACACCCCTCAGCTGGCGACCGCCATCGACATGTACCGCTTCGACGACGACGAGACGAAGAAGAACCGCGAGTTCGAGGAGATGTACGGCACGGGCGGCAAGGACACGATCCATGGGTCGTCGTTCCCCTCGCAGATCTGGAACGACTACATGACGGATGCCGTCGAGGGCATGCCGGACCTGAAGTTCCCCGAGCCCGAGGACCTGGAGAACGCCGAGCCGGTCTTCGGGGGTGGCGCCAAGAGCCCGACCCCGTCGCCGACGGCCACCCCGACGCCCACCGAGACGACGGCGACGCCGACGACGGAGGCGCCGACGACGACTCCCCCGGCCACTCCGACGACGACTCCCCCGACGACGCCGACCAAGTCGCCGAAGCCGGGCAAGACGACGTGCGACGTCCTGGACTGGGACTGCCACAACCCGGGCGGGGACCCGGGCGGCAACACGGGTGAACCGACGACCACGCCGCCGACCACGACGGAGGGGCCGACGCCCACCGACACGGCGACGACGGAGGATCCGGGCAACGGGACCGGCAGGCCCGGCGG
This sequence comes from Streptomyces narbonensis, assembly GCF_014649015.1. Lineage (GTDB taxonomy): Bacteria > Actinomycetota > Actinomycetes > Streptomycetales > Streptomycetaceae > Streptomyces > Streptomyces narbonensis. The sequence continues at coordinate 275,986 of NZ_BMSF01000008.1, read as the reverse complement.
TGGAGACCAGGACGGGGCCTGGACTCCCTGATCCCGGCCGCGCCCCTCCCAGGCACGCAGCGAGGGCCGTCGCGTCCGTCCGTACCTTCGTACGGACCGGACGCGGCGGCCCTCGCCGTTTCGCCAGGGACGTACGGCAGGATGTCCCCCATGCCGAGCCTCCAGAAGACGCGCGAGCCGCAGGACCGGCCGCAGGGCCCGCGGACGGTCATCCCCACCCACCGGGACGAGGTGGCCGCCGCGGGCAGCGAGCTGATCGGCGGTCCCTTCGGCCGTCGTGCCCTGACCGGCCGCGGTCAGTTCACACCGGTGCGGGTGATCGCCCTCGTGGCCATCGGGATGTTCGCCCTCGGCATGGTGCAGAAGCTGCCCTGCTACAACTGGGCCTGGTTCCGGGGGACCACCTCCCAGTACACCCACGCCTGCTACTCGGACATCCCGCACCTCTTCTCCGGACGCGGGTTCGCGGACGGCCTGGTGCCCTACTTCGACCGGCTGACCGGCGACATACCGTTTCTGGAGTACCCCGTCCTGACGGGCCTCTTCATGGAGGTCGCGGCCTGGCTGACCCCCGGCGGCGGCACCATGGACCACCGCGAGCAGACGTTCTGGATGGTCAACGCGGGCATGCTGATGGTCTGCGCGGCCGTCCTCGCGGTCTGCGTGACGCGGACGCACCGGAACCGCCCCTGGGACGGCCTCCTGGTCGCCCTGGCGCCCTCCATCGCGCTCACCGCCACGATCAACTGGGACATACTGGCCGTCGCCCTGACCTCCGCCGCGGTCCTCCTGTGGTCGCGCGGCCGGCCGCTGGGCTTCGGCATCCTGCTCGGCCTCGCCACGGCCGCGAAGTTCTACCCGATACTGCTCCTCGTCCCGCTGCTGCTGCTCTGCTGGCGCGCGGGGAAGTGGCGGGAGTACGGGACGGCCGTGCTCGGTGCGGCCGGCGCGTGGCTGGTCGTGAACCTGCCCGTGATGCTGATGGCGCCCGAGGGGTGGAAGCAGTTCTACCTCTTCAGCCGTGACCGGAACGTCGACTTCGGTTCGGTCTGGCTGCTGGTCAGCCAGCGGACGGGCACCACGATCACGCCCGACAAGGCCAACATGTACGCCCTGCTGCTCATGGTCGTCGCGGTGGTCGCGCTCGGCTTCCTGGCGTTCAGTGCACCCCGCAGGCCCCGCTTCGCCCAACTGGCCTTCCTGGTCGTCGCCGCGTTCGTCCTGACCAACAAGGTCTACTCGCCGCAGTACGTGCTGTGGCTCATCCCGCTCGCGGCCCTCGCCCGGCCGCGCTGGCGCGACTTCCTGATCTGGCAGGCGTGCGAGGTCATGTACTTCCTGGGCATCTGGATGTACCTGGCCTTCATGAACAGCGGAAGCAAGCAGGGACTGCCGGTCGACGGCTACCAGTTCGCGATCGTCCTGCACCTGCTCGGCACGCTGTACCTGTGCGTCATGGTGGTACGGGACATCCTCATGCCCGACAAGGACCCGGTCCGGCAGGACGGCTCGGACGACCCCTCGGGGGGCGTCCTGGACGGCGCGGAGGACGTCTTCGTCACGGGCAGGGCGGCGCATCCGGCCCGGCACGCCGCGCCGGCGGTGGAGGGACCTCGGGTGGAGTGGGGCACCCCCGGGGATTCCGGACCGGCGACGGAACGGGACTCCCGGGGGTGAACGTGCTCGACCGGCTCAGCGCTCCACGAGCCGGTCGAACTGCGTCGTGGTGTGGCGCAGGTGCGCCACCAGCTCGTCGCCGACGCGGGGCTCCTGGGCGTCCGCGGGGACGAACAGGATCGACACCTGCATGTGCGGCGGCTCGGCGAACCAGCGCTGCTTGCCCGCCCAGACGAAGGGCGACAGGTTCCGGTTGACCGTGGCCAGACCGGCCCGTGCGACGCCCTTGGCACGCGGCATGACGCCGTGCATCGCCTTGGGGGCCTCCAGGCCCACGCCGTGCGAGGTGCCGCCGGCGACGACGACCAGCCAGCCGTCCGAAGCGGCCTTCTGCTGGCGGTATCCGAAGCGGTCGCCCTTGGCGACGCGGGTCACGTCGAGGACGGCGCCCCGGTACTCCGTGGCCTCGTGGTCGCCCAGCCACAGCCGGGTGCCGATGCGCGCGCGGAAGCGGGTCTGCGGGAACTGCTGCTGGAGCCGGGCCTGTTCCTCGGCGCGCAGGTGGCTCACGAACATGGTGTGCAGCGGCAGGCGGGCGGCACGCAGCCGGTCCATCCAGGCGATGACCTCCTCGACCGCGTCGGTGCCGTCCGGGCGGTCCAGCGGGAGGTGGAGGGCGAAGCCCTCGAGCCGTACGTCCTCGATGGCGGCGTGGAGCTGCTGGAGCTCGTTCTCGTGGACGCCGTGCCGCTTCATCGAGCTCATGCACTCGATGACGACCCGGGCGCCCACGAGGGCGTGGACGCCGTCCACGGAGGACACGGAGCGGATGACCCGGTCGGGCAGCGGAACCGGTTCCTCACCCCGGCGGAAGGGGGTGAGGACCAGCAGGTCGCCGCTGAACCAGTCCTTGATCCGGGCGGCTTCGTAGGTGGTGCCGACCGCGAGCATGTCGGCGCCGAACCGGGCGGCCTCGTCGGCCAGGCGCTCGTGCCCGAAGCCGTAGCCGTTGCCCTTGCAGACCGGGATCAGACCGGGGAACTGGTCGATGACGGTCTTCTGGTGCGCGCGCCAGCGAGCGGTGTCGACGTAGAGGGAGAGCGCCATGGCCGGCCCGGAACCTTTCTGGTGGCAGCGGTGTATCAAAGATATGTACGAGACTACGGAACCGTCGCCGAAGCGACGCGGTTCAGCGGCGGGACATGTAGATGTCGAGCGCCTTGTGCAGCAGCTTGTTCAGCGGGAAGTCCCACTCGCCGACGTACTCGACGGCCTCGCCGCCCGTGCCCACCTTGAACTGGATGAGGCCGAAGAGGTGGTCGGTCTCGTCGAGCGAGTCGGAGATGCCGCGCAGGTCGTAGACGGTCGCGCCCATCGCGTAGGCGTCGCGCAGCATCCGCCACTGCATCGCGTTCGAGGGCCGGACCTCGCGGCCGATGTTGTCGGAGGCGCCGTAGGAGTACCAGACGTGGCCGCCGACGACGAGCATGGTCGCGGCCGACAGGTTCACGCCGTTGTGGCGCGCGAAGTAGAGCCTCATGCGGTTGGGGTCCTCGTTGTTGAGGACGGTCCACATGCGCTGGAAGTACGAGAGCGGGCGCGGCCGGAAGTGGTCACGGACAGCCGTGATCTCGTAGAGCCGCTGCCACTCGGCCAGGTCCTCGTAGCCGCCCTGGACGACCTCGACGCCTGCCTTCTCGGCCTTCTTGATGTTGCGGCGCCACAGCTGGTTGAAGCCCTTGAGGACGTCGTCGAGCGAGCGGTTCGCGAGCGGGACCTGGAAGACGTAGCGGGGCTGGACGTCGCCGAAGCCGGCGCCGCCGTCCTCGGCCTGCTGCCAGCCCATCTTCCGCAGCCGGTCGGCGACCTCGAAGGCGCGCGGCTCGATGTGGGTGGCCTCGACGTCCTTGAGGCGCTTGACGTCCGGGTCCTGGATGCCGGACTTGATGGCGGCGGCGTCCCAGCGGCGGATGACGACCGGCGGGCCCATCTTCACCGAGAACGCGCCCTGCTGCTTGAGGTGCGCCAGCATCGGCTGCAGCCAGTCGTCGAGGTTCGGCGCGTGCCAGTTGATGACCGGGCCCTCGGGCAGATAGGCCAGGTAGCGCTTGATCTTCGGGAGCTGACGGTAGAGCACCAGGCCGACGCCGACGAGCTCGCCGTTCTTGTCGAACCAACCGAGGTTCTCCGAGCGCCACTCGGTCTTCACATCAGCCCACGCCGGGACCTGGCAGTGGCTCGCAGCGGGCTGGCTCTGGATGAATCCCAGATGCTGCTCACGGCTGATGGTCCTCAGGGTCAGGCTCATGCGGGGCGCTCCTCGGCAGGTGTGTCCCCATCGGTCAGGGGCTCCGGCTCTCGCGCCGAAGCCTACTGTGACCGGGGAGCGCCCCGAATGGGCGTGTGGGCCCTGACGTGCCGCCGGACGTGCCGGTCGCCATGCCGCCGTGCGTGTCGGCCGATGTGCCGCCGGACGTGTCGCGAGCCTGTGCCCGTCGGGCTCAGCCGCTGATGACGCCTCCGAAGAGACCGCCGTGCGCCATGCCGAGGTAGAAGCCGACCCCTGCCAGGCCGAGTCCGACGACCAGCGCGAAGCGCTCGCGGGTCGTCACGGAGATGAACTGTCCGTAGGCCCCGGTCAGGATGCCGATCAGCCCCGACCAGGAACTCAACAGGTGGAGGTCGTAGAACTGCGCGGTGACGAAGGAGAGGATTCCCAGCACCAGCGTCACGCCGAGCAGCGTGTCCTGGAGGGGGTGGGGCTTGCCGTCGGTCGCGAAGAGGGAGTGGCCGGGGTCGGGTCGCATTGCCTGTGCCATGGGGCACCTCCTGGCGTGCCTGCCGGACGGCGGCGCATCTTAGCGCCGCCGACATCCGATGTGTACAGATTGCGTCCCCTCACCGGTGAATTTCAACCGCAGGCAGATGTGCGGGTACTCTGTACGATCTGCACCGGTGTCTGCCCAGGTCCGTCCTGGATCCCGACGGTGCCCCTCGTTCGTCGAGGGGGATTGTCAGTGGCGGCCGATACCGTTGCTTACGCATCACGACCCTCCTGCCACGGAACGACCGTGGCCGCTGAGTCCAAAGGAGGTGGGTTCCACATGCGTCACTACGAGGTGATGGTCATCCTCGACCCCGATCTGGAGGAGCGCGCTGTCGCCCCCCTGATCGAGAACTTCCTCTCCGTCGTCCGTGAGGGCAACGGAAAGGTCGAGAAGGTCGACACCTGGGGCCGTCGTCGTCTCTCGTACGAGATCAAGAAGAAGCCCGAGGGCATCTACTCGGTCATCGACCTGCAGGCCGAGCCTGCGGTCGTCAAGGAGCTCGACCGCCAGATGAACCTGAACGAGTCGGTCCTCCGGACCAAGGTCCTCCGCCCCGAGACCCACTGAGCTTCTAGCTCAGAGGTCATCGGGTTCGAGTAGCTACAAGCAGCCAGAAGCAATCCCGCCGAGAGGTTCCCCCATGGCAGGCGAGACCGTCATCACGGTCGTCGGCAATCTTGTCGACGACCCCGAGCTGCGCTTCACCCCGTCCGGTGCGGCGGTCGCGAAGTTCCGTATCGCGTCCACCCCCCGCACCTTCGACCGTCAGACCAACGAGTGGAAGGACGGCGAGAGCCTCTTCCTCACGTGCTCGGTCTGGCGTCAGGCGGCGGAGAACGTCGCCGAGTCGCTTCAGCGAGGCATGCGCGTCGTCGTGCAGGGTCGGCTGAAGCAGCGGTCCTACGAGGACCGTGAGGGCGTCAAGCGCACGGTCTACGAGCTGGATGTCGAGGAAGTCGGCCCCAGCCTCAAGAACGCCACGGCCAAGGTCACCAAGACCACTGGTCGCGGTGGTCAGGGCGGCTACGGCGGCGGTGGCCAGCAGCAGGGCGGCGGCAGCTGGGGTGGAAACTCCGGCGGCGGTGCCCCGCAGGGCGGTGGCGGTGCTCCCGCCGACGACCCGTGGGCGACCGGCGCTCCTTCCGGCGGTTCCGGCGGCCAGCAGGGCGGCGGAGGCGGCGGCTGGGGTGGGAACTCCGGCGGCGGCTACTCGGACGAGCCTCCCTTCTAGGGCACGCGCCCTCGAAGCAGCTCGTATCCCCACTTCTTGATCACACAGGAGAAACACCATGGCGAAGCCGCCTGTGCGCAAGCCTAAGAAGAAGGTCTGCGCGTTCTGCAAGGACAAGACCGCGTACGTGGACTACAAGGACACGAACATGCTGCGGAAGTTCATTTCCGACCGCGGCAAGATCCGTGCCCGCCGCGTCACCGGCAACTGCACGCAGCACCAGCGTGACGTCGCCACGGCCGTCAAGAACAGCCGTGAGATGGCGCTGCTGCCCTACACGTCCACCGCGCGATAAGGAAAGGGTGACCGAAAAATGAAGATCATCCTGACCCACGAGGTCTCTGGCCTCGGCGCCGCCGGCGATGTCGTCGACGTCAAGGACGGCTACGCTCGCAACTACCTGGTCCCGCGTGGTTTCGCGATCCGCTGGACCAAGGGTGGCGAGAAGGACGTGGCGCAGATCCGCCGCGCCCGCAAGATCCACGAGATCGCGACCATCGAGCAGGCCAACGAGATCAAGGCCCAGCTCGAGGGCACGAAGGTGCGCCTGGCCGTTCGCTCCGGCGACGCCGGCCGTCTCTTCGGCTCCGTGACCCCGGCCGACATCGCCTCGGCGATCAAGTCCGCGGGTGGCCCCGACGTCGACAAGCGTCGCGTCGAGCTCGGTTCGCCGATCAAGACCCTGGGCTCGCACCAGGTGTCCGTGCGTCTGCACGCCGATGTCGCCGCGAAGCTCGGCGTCGAGATCGTCGCCGCGTAACGCTGCCCTTGGCAGTCTGCGCTCAGCAGTGAAGAAGGGCCGCACCCCGAGGGGTGCGGCCCTTCCGCTGTTTCACGTGAAACGCTCAGCGCGTGGCGCCCGTGACGATCCAGCGGCCGGAGCGCGAGCGCAGCCAGAGCGTGACCATCCGGACCGTCATCATCAAGGTCATCGCCCACCAGAGGGCGGTCAGCCCGCCACCGAGCACCGGGACGAGCAGGGCGACCGGAGCGAAGACCGCGAGGGTCAGCAGCATGGCCCAGGCCAGATAGGGTCCGTCGCCCGCACCCATGAGGACACCGTCGAGGACGAAGACGACACCCGAGATCGGCTGGGACAGCGCGACCACCAGGAGGGCGGGGAGCAGGGTGTCCTGGACGGTGGTGTCGCTCGTGAAGAGCGGGACGAACAGGGGGCGGGCGACGATGAGGAGTGCGCCGAGCACCACTCCCGAGGCCACGCCCCACTGGACCATACGGCGGCAGACCTGGCGTGCCCCCTCGGCGTCGTTCGCGCCGAGATAGCGGCCGATGATGGCCTGGCCCGCGATGGCGATCGCATCGAGCGCGAAGGCCATGAGGCTCCAGAGGGACAGGATGATCTGGTGGGCGGCGACCTCGGCATCACCCATCCGGGCCGCGACGGCGGTGGCGATCATCAGGACGGCACGGAGCGAGAGCGTACGGACCAGAAGCGGGACGCCGGCCTGGGCGGAGGCGCGGATGCCGGCGGCGTCGGGGCGCAGGGAGGCGCCGTGGCGCCGGGCACCTCGTACGACCACGATGAGGTAGGCGACGGCCATGCCGCACTGGGCGATGACCGTGCCCCAGGCCGAGCCGGCGATCCCGAGGCCGGCGCCGTAGACCAGTCCGAGATTCAGCGCCCCGTTCACGGCGAAGCCCCCGATGGCCACGTAGAGCGGTGTACGGGTGTCCTGGAGGCCCCGCAGGACACCGGTGGCGGCGAGGACCACGAGCATGGCGGGGATGCCGAGGCTGGAGATCCGGAGATAGGTCACGGCATAGGGGGCGGCCGTGTCGGAGGCGCCGAAGAGATCGATGAGCCAGGGCGCCGTGGGCAGGGTCAGAGCGACGACGGCGGCGCCGAGGAGGAGGGCGAGCCAGATGCCGTCCATGCCCTGGCGGATGGCGGCCTGGATGTCGCCCGCGCCGACGCGTCGGGCGACGGCCGCCGTGGTTGCGTAGGCGAGGAAGACGAAGACGCTGACGGCGGTGGACAGCAGGGCGGCGGCGATCGCGAGACCCGCGAGTTGGGGGGTGCCGAGGTGGCCGACGATGGCGCTGTCGACCATGAGGAAGAGCGGCTCGGCGACGAGAGCACCGAAGGCCGGCAGGGCGAGGGAGACGATCTCGCGGTCGTGCTGTCGGCGGACGGCCTTGGAGGTCGCGGGGGCCTGGGTCATGCGGTCAATCTAATCTTCCACAGGTAAGAGACGCAATGCTTGATAGACCATTACTTTGTGATGGTGCGGGGCTTCGGGTGTGGGCCGTTTGTTCTGATCTTGGCCTGGGTGGAGAAGTTTTTCTCCCCCACAGGCCGTGGATGGAAAAACTGCAGGTCAAATGGGTGGGCATGGGGGTGTTATGAGTTTGTCCACATGGCTGTCCCCCGCTCCGTGCACAGGATCCGGGGAGTTCTCCACAGCATCTGGCCGTTCACCCACAGGCCCTGTGGATAACCAGATTGGCTGACGCTCCTCGCGGGCCTACCGTGGTCCGGCGCCCGACGCGCCAGCAGCGGTCGCAAAGCCACTCTTTGATCAAGGCCGTGGCGTAAGAAAGAGTGGCACGGCGAAGTCCGCGGAGCGGACGGGAGGAGGTGGCTTGGTGAGCGTTTCCGAGCCCATGGACGACCCTTGGGCCGACAGCGGACCGAGCGACCGGCTGCCCACCCGGACCCGAGGAGAAGGGCGCGGCCGGGGCCGCGGGCGCGACGACCAGCACGAGCGTGGCAACGACGGCCCGTGGGACGGCGGACTCAACGGCTTCGAGCGGGTCCCCCCGCAGGATCTCGACGCCGAGCAGTCCGTCCTCGGCGGCATGCTGCTCTCCAAGGACGCCATCGCGGACGTCGTGGAGATCATCAAGGGCAACGACTTCTACAAGCCCGCCCATGAGACCGTCTACGCCGCGATCCTCGACCTCTACGCCAAGGGCGAGCCGGCCGACCCCATCACCGTCGGCGCCGAACTCACCAAGCGCGGTGAGATCACCCGCGTCGGCGGCGCCTCCTACCTCCACACCCTGGTCCAGTCGGTCCCGACCGCGGCCAACGCCTCGTACTACGCCGAGATCGTCCACGAGCGCGCCGTCCTGCGCCGCCTTGTGGAGGCCGGCACCAAGATCACGCAGATGGGCTACGCGGCCGACGGAGACGTCGACGAGATCGTGAACTCGGCGCAGGCCGAGATCTACGCGGTCACCGAGCAGCGCACCACCGAGGACTACCTGCCACTCGGCGACATCATGGAGGGGGCCCTCGACGAGATCGAGGCGATCGGCTCCCGCAGCGGTGAGATGACGGGTGTGCCGACCGGCTTCACCGACCTCGACTCGCTCACCAACGGACTCCACCCGGGCCAGATGATCATCATCGCGGCCCGTCCCGCCATGGGTAAGTCGACCCTCGCCCTGGACTTCGCCCGGGCGGCCTCCATCAAGCACAACCTCCCCAGCGTCATCTTCTCCCTCGAAATGGGCCGCAACGAGATCGCGATGCGTCTGCTCTCGGCGGAGGCCCGGGTCGCGCTCCACCACATGCGCTCCGGCACGATGACCGACGAGGACTGGACGCGGCTCGCCCGTCGTATGCCCGACGTCTCCCAGGCGCCCCTGTACATCGACGACTCCCCGAACCTGTCGATGATGGAGATCCGCGCCAAGTGCCGTCGGCTCAAGCAGCGCAACGGCCTCAAGCTCGTGATCATCGACTACCTGCAGCTGATGCAGTCGGGTGGCTCCAAGCGGCAGGAGAGCCGCCAGCAGGAAGTCTCCGACATGTCGCGAAACCTCAAGCTCCTCGCCAAGGAGCTGGAGCTGCCCGTGATCGCGCTCTCCCAGCTGAACCGTGGTCCCGAGCAGCGCACCGACAAGAAGCCGATGGTCTCCGACCTGCGTGAGTCCGGCTCGATCGAGCAGGACGCCGACATGGTGATCCTGCTGCACCGTGAGGACGCCTACGAGAAGGAGTCCCCCCGGGCCGGCGAGGCGGACATCATCGTGGGCAAGCACCGAAACGGCCCGACGGCGACGATCACCGTCGCCTTCCAGGGCCACTACTCGCGCTTCGTGGACATGGCCCAGACCTGACCGGAGGGCGGGGGCCACCTGGGCGTCCGCCGCTGTCGTGCCTCCGCGCTTCCGCTGCTTCTGCTGCCGTCGTGTCTGGGGCGGCTTCCCTTTGCCCTGCACTTCGAGAGGGGGCAGATCCAGTAGCGCGGCCTGCCGCCCTACTGGGGGACCGATCACCATCGCGCTCGCGATCGTCTACTACCGCCGCCGGACCCGCGCCGTCGCCGGATGAGGCCGGTGAGCGGGGCGGGGTGCTCGCCTCAGACGGCCGCGGGGCGGGCGGAGGCGAGGGACCGTACTCCTGCCAGGCTGTCGTCGTGGGTGGGCGACCAGCCCAGTTCCCGTTCGGCCTTGCTCGCGTCCAGGCGCAGCTGGGAGGTCATGCCCGTGTGGGCCAGGGGAGCCGGCTTCAGCAGCCAGAGGGGGACCCGCAGGGGCTTGGGGGCGCCGAAGGCCGCGGCGACCTCCTGGACGTGTCGGCCGAAGGGGAGCGGGGTGCGGTCGGCGATGTTGTAGGCCTGGCCCGGGGTGCCGGTCTCGACGGCGAGGACGACCGCCCGTGCCGCGTCGTCGACGTCCACCCAGGAGAGGGCGCGCCCGTGGTCGGCGACCACGGGCAGGGAGCGCTTGCGCAGGAGGGGGAGCACGTCGGTGTTGGTGACCCCCGCGCCGTAGAAGAAGCCGAAGCGCAGGCTGATCGCCTCCAGTCCCTCCGTGGTGAACGCCAAGAGCTCCTTGGCGCGCATGGCGCCGACGTGGCGCTCCAGCCAGGCGTTGGTGCCGCGCGGGCCGAAGGGGGTGCTCTCCTCGGTGATGAGGCCGGTGCCGTGGTCCCCGTATCCGTAGCCGAACATCATCGACTCGACCACGAACCGGCGGGCACCGGTCGCGCGGGCGGCGGCGAGCAGGTTCTCGGTGCCGCGCGTCCGTAGGGCGTTGGTCGGCACCATGTGCTGGTGACGTGCCATCGACTCGCCCTTGAACGCGGTCGCGGCGTGGACGACGGCGTCGAAGGCGAGCCCGTGCACGGCCCTCAGAACCGCATCGGCGTCCAGGAGGTCGGCGCGCAACGTGTTCGTGGCGCCCCGCCCGAGCCCTGCGACCTCGTGTCCGGCAGCGGTCAGCTGCCGGGTGGCGCTCCGGCCCAGTGCGCCGCTCGCTCCTGCCAGCAGAACCTTCATGCCCGTGCTCCTCCCGCTCCGGTGATGATCAGTGGACGGATCGGGAAGCTTCGGATGTGACATCGCGTTGGATGGGATCTATGACGACAACTTTCGAAGCCTTGTTGCCGGGCACGGAGCGAGCACTGCTGCACCGCGTGGCGGTCGCCCAGTCCGAGGGGCGTTCGCCCTCGTTCGTCGGGGCGGTGGTCCGTGACGGAGCGATGGTGTGGAGCGGTTCGCGTAGCTGTGTGGACGGGCACGCGCCCGATGCCGACACGCAGTTCAGGATCGGCTCCCTCACCAAGGTCTTCACCGCAGTGCTGGTGATGCGACTCCGGGACGAGGGTCTGCTCGGCCTCGACGATCCGCTGGAGCGCCACCTCAAGGGAACGGGCGTCGGCGAGGTGACGATCGCTCAGCTCCTCGGGCACAGCGGTGGGCTCGCGGCCGAGACGCCCGGTCAGTGGTGGGAACGGTCTTCCGCGGCACTGCGGCCGGAGCTCTCCGACGTGCTGGGGGAGCGGCCCTCCCTCCGGACCGCCGGGCGCGGTTTCCACTACTCCAACCCCGGCTACACACTGCTCGGTTCACTCGTCGAGGAGGTCCGGGGAGTTTCTTGGGCGGAGGCGCTGCGGAGCGAAATCCTGGAGCCGTTGGGGATGGGGCGTACGACGCTCGACCCGGTCGCCCCGCATGCGGGCGGCTGGGCGGTGCACCCCTGGGCCGATGTGATGCTCCCCGAACCGTCGGTGGATCTGGGGCTGATGGCGCCGGCCGGTCAGCTGTGGTCGACGGCCGAGGACCTGGCCCGGTTCGCCGCGTTCCTCGCGGCGGGCGACGAGCGCGTCCTCGCGTCCGCTTCCGTGGAGGAGATGCGGGCTCCGGCGTCCCCCGCCGGTGAGGGGGACTGGGAGGGGAGCTACGGGCTCGGCCTCCAGCTGCTGCGCAAGGGCGGCCGGACCCTGATCGGGCACACCGGCTCACTGCCGGGCTTCGTGGCCTGCCTCTGGGTGAGCGTCGAGGACGGCCTGGCGGGGATCGCCCTCGCCAATGCCACGTCCGGGCCGCTGACGGCGGCCGTGGCGGCCGATCTCGTCCAGATCGTGGCGGACGCCGAGCCGAGGTTCCCGGAGCCCTGGCGCCCGCTTCCGGAGGCCGAGGTCGACGAGGAGCTGCTGTCGCTGACGGGGCCCTGGTACTGGGGCACCTACTCGTACGGGCTCCGGCTCGGGCCCGAGCGGTCCGTGGTGCTGGAGCCGCTGCGGGGAGCCGGGCGGCGGGCGAGTTTCCGGGCGCTGCCCGAGGGCGGCTGGGTCGGGCTCAATGGCTACTACGCGGGCGAGACGCTCCGGGTGGTGCGGCGCCCCGACGGCAGTGTGAGCCATCTCGACCTGGCGTCCTTCGTCTTCACCCGCGAGCCGTACGAGCCGGGGGACGCGGTACCGGGCGGGGTGGACGAGGCGGGCTGGCGCGGCCTCTGAGCCGTCCGTCCGCTCGCTGCCTCTGGGATCCCCGCCTCGTGTTTCACGTGAAACACGAGGCGGGTCCTCGCTTGGCGCGCTGTTCGTCCCAGGGGCCTCAGAGGACCTTCTTGAACCCCACGTGAGAGGCCTCGAAGCCGAGCCGCTCGTAGAAGCGGTGGGCATCGGTGCGCGTGACGTCGGAGGTCAGCTGGACCAGTCCGCAGTTCTGGCGACCGGACTCCTCGACGGCCCACTCGATGAGCTGGGTGCCGAGTCCGCTGCCGCGCTCATCGGCGTGGATGCGGACGCCTTCGATGATCGAGCGGGTGGTGCCCTTGCGGGAGAGCCCGGGGATCACTGTCAGCTGGAGCGTCCCGACGACCTTCTCTCCACGGGCCGCCACGACGACGTGCTGGTGGGGATCGTTCGCGAGGCGCTCGAAGGCGGCGAGGTACGGGGAGAGGTCGTCCGGGGACTCGCGCTGCGCACCCAGCGCATCGTCGGCGAGCATCGCCACGATGGCCGGGAGGTCGGCGGTGACGGCGGGGCGTATCTCAAGATCGCTCATGCTCGCAGCGTACGCATGCTCCTGTTCGGCCGCCGCCCCCGCCGCCGGCCTTCCTGCGGCTCAGACGGTGACGCCCACGCCCTCGACGACCTGGACCAGCGGGGCCAGCTCGGGGTTCTTCGCCGCTTCGTCGAGGGCCTCGCGGAGCGCGCTGTCGTTGGTGGGACGGGCCTCTTCAAGGAGCTTCTGGCCGGCCTCGGTCACATCGGTGTAGATGCCCCGCCGGTCGGTGGCGCAGAGGTACCGCGTGAGGAGGCCGCGGTCCTCGAGCCGGGTGACGAGCCGGGTGGTGGCGCTCTGGCTCAGGACGACGGCGTCGGCGACCTGCTTCATCTGGAGGTGGCCGCCCGGGCCGCTGTGCTGGCGGCTGAGGACGTCGAGGAGGGAGTACTCGCGGACGCTCAGGCCGTGCCGGCTCTCCAGGGCACGCTCGATGTGCGACTCGATCCGGCCGTGCAGCAGGGAGAGGGCGCACCAGCGCTGGGCGAGCGCGGTCAGTGCGGGGTCCGTCGCGGTCATGATCTCTCCTCGGTCTCCTCGGCGCCGGAGCGGCTCACGAAACCAGGGTAGACGATGCAGCGCAATAATGCGCGTGTGCAAGTAAATCTTCCCGGGTGCCGCCGGGGTGTCACCGGCGGAGCCGGCGGTCAGCCCGCCGCGACGGTCAGCGGAGCGAAGCGCCGTTGCCAGTCGCCGGGGAGGTCCGGGAGCGAGCGGACCATCACCGCGTTGGTGGCGACCGAGTCGATGCCGTTCTCCTTCGCCCAGCTCAGCAGTGTCGTGTGACGCTCGTCGATGTCCGTGCGCAGCGGCCGGTCGGTGGCAGCGGCCAGGGAAGCGATCAGTGCCTGGGCCGTGGCCGGGTCCTTGGCGATCAGCGGCCCGACGACATGCGTGTCCATGTTGGGCCAGGCCGCCGCGAAGCCGGTGATCTCGCCGTTCTCCTCCGCGACCCGCAGATGGTCCGCGAATGCGGGCAGCCGGGTCAGGATGTGCGTGCGGTCGAGGCCGAAGACCTCGCGGTCCAGGCGCAGGATCGCCTGGAGGTCCTCGGCGGTCGCCGGGCGGACGGGGACTTCCGGAGCAGGTGTGGTGAAGCTGAACCGGCCGCGCACCATCTCGGACCGGTTCGTCTCGGTGAACCCCAGCTGCTCGTACAGCGGCTGTCCGTTGGGGGTGGCGTACAGGGTGACGGGTGTGTCGCCGGCCTCGGCCAGGACGTGCTGCATGAGTCGGCGTCCCACGCCTTGGCGGGCGTACGGCTCGGCGACGAGCACCATGCCGATCGCGGCGAGCTCCGGGCCGTACGAGGTGACCACACAGCAGGTGATCAGCCCCGTGCCGGACGGGTCGTCGATGCCGTATCCGGTGCCCGCGGTGAGCAGATGACCCCACTTGTGCTCTTCTCGCGGCCACTTCCTGTTCTCGGAGAGGTCGGCGCAGCTGAGGAGGTCGTTTGTGGTGAGGCGCCGGATGGGGAGCTGAGCGAGAACTGAGGGGGAAGTCGGCATGCCTTTCAGGCTGACCGAATCGGTGATCGTCCGTCCACCGGTTTACGAGATCCAGCCTTTTGCCTGGGGAGGCGTTGATTCCACGTCGTGCGATGCGGACGATGTTTCACGTGAAACCGAGTGAATCCGGGGAATCCCGGCAGGGCAGACTGCACCTCTTCGACCTCGACGGCACGCTGATCAGGGGTTCGGCCGCCGCTGTGGAGATCTCCCGGCAGCTGGGTCTCCTGGAGGAGATCACCGCGCTGGAGGAGGGGTTTCTGCGGGGGCTCACTCCGGACGAGTTCGCGGTGCGCGCCCGTGACCTCTGGTCCACGCTCACCCCGGAGCAGGTCGATGCCGCCTTCCAGGGCGCGCCCTGGCTGACGGGCATCCGCGAGGTCTGGGCCGACATCAAGGCCCGGGGCGAGCGCTGTGCGGTCATCTCCCTCTCGCCCGACTTCTTCGTCGAGCGCCTGCTCGACTGGGGCGTCGACACGGTGCACGGTTCACGCTGGCCGGCCGTCCCCTTCACCGAGCCGATCCACCGGCCGGGCATCCTCGACGCGGCGGCGAAGGTGCGGATCGCTCGGGAGCTTTGCGTGGAGTACGGGGTGGGGTGGTCCGACTGCGTGGCCTACGGGGACTCGATGTCCGACGCCGAGCTCTTCGCGATCGTGCGGGACACCGTGGCCGTGAACGCGGACCATCACCTCGCCGGGATCTCCCGCCACAGCTACTCCGGAGGAGACCTGGGCGAGGCCTACGACCTGGTCCGAAACAGCGCAGCTTAGCCAGAAACCCGGCCCTATGTCCCGAGAACGCCGCTTTCCGTCCGAAGCGGTGCCAGGAGCGGTCATGCTGCGGGCACGGAAGCCGGCCAGCGCGAGGCGAGGCACATGATGGATGCTCCGACCACGAAGGACGGGACGGAGGCCCGAATACCCGAAGAGGCCTCCGGCGACGCGGTTCTCGTCCGCCGCACCCTGGCAGAGATCGCACCCGTCGCCGACCAGGTGACCTCGTACTTCTACGCCCTTCTCTTCGTCCGGAACCCCGAGCTGCGTGAGATGTTCCCCGCTGCGATGGACACCCAGCGGGACCGGCTCCTGAAGGCCCTCCTGACGGCGGCCGAGCACCTGGACGACGTACCTGTCCTCACCGCGTATCTGGAGAACCTGGGCAAGGGGCACCGCAAGTACGGCACGAAGGCCGCCCACTACCCGGCCGTCGGTGAGGCCCTCATCGGAGCACTCGTCCGATATGCCACGGCGAGCTGGGACGCGGAGACCGAGGCGGCCTGGGTCCGCACGTACACGACGGTCTCCCAGATCATGATCGACGCGGCGGCGGAGAACGAGGAGCACGCGCCCGCTTGGTGGCAGGCCGAAGTGGTCTCCCACGACCTCCGCACTCCCGACGTCGCTGTCGTCACCCTCCGCCCCGAGCTGCCGTACCCCTTCCTGGCGGGGCAGTACACGACGTTGGAGACCCCCTGGTGGCCGCGGATCTGGCGCCACTACTCCTTTGCCTCGGCGCCCCGGCCCGACGGGCTGCTCTCGCTCCACGTCAAGGCGGTCCCGGCGGGTTGGGTTTCCAACGCGTTGGTCCACAGGGCTCGCCCCGGAGACGTCCTGCGGCTCGGCCCGCCGGCCGGCTCCATGACGGTCGACCACTCCACCGACAGCGGACTGCTCTGTCTGGGCGGTGGGACGGGGATAGCGCCGATCAGGGCCCTGGTCGAGGACGTCGCCGAGCACGGCGACCGGCGGCCGGTCGACGTCTTCTACGGGGCGCGCAGCGGCCACGACCTCTATGACATCGACACCATGCTGCGGCTCCAGAAGACCTTCCCCTGGCTCTCCGTCCACCCGGTCACCGGGGAGCAGGGGCGGCTCCCGGACGCAGTCTGCCGCTACGGGCCCTGGGAGGAGCGCGACGCCTACCTCTCGGGCCCGCTCGGCATGGTCCGCCGGGGGGTCGACGCCCTGCGCGGAGCAGGGGTGCCGTCGGACCGCATCCGGCACGACTTCCTGGCGGAGCTCACCCCCGTGAGCGGCGATCAGCCCAGGTCGGGGGCGTGCATGGCGCGGACCCCCTCGATGTTGCCGTCGAGGTAGTGGCGCAGGGAGAGAGGGACGAGGTGGACGGCGGCGATGCCGACCCGGCTGAACGGCACCCGGACGATCTCGTACTCGCCGACAGGCTCGTCGATCTCGGGGCCGTGCCGGAGCGAGGGGTCCATGGAGCCGAGTCGGCACACGAAGAAGTGCTGAACCTTCACTCCGGAGACCCCGCCGTCGACGATGTGCTCGACGGTGTCGACGAAGCAGGGCACCACGTCGGTGATCTTGGCGCCGAGCTCCTCGTGCACCTCGCGGTGCAGGGCCTCGACGACGGTGGCGTCGGAGGGCTCCACGCCGCCACCGGGCGTGAGCCAGTAGGGATCCATCCCCGGCTTGGTGCGTTTGATGAGGACGAGATCGTCCCCGTCGAGCAGGATGGCGCGTGCGGTGCGCTTGATCACGGGCCGTTCGGTCATGGGAAGAAAATGGCCCGTACGAGGTGTCCTGAAACTCACCAGTCCGCCGCGGCCCCCAACAGACCCTCGTGGGCCCGCGCGATGTGCGAGAGCGCGAGCGTGCCGGTCCGTACGACGAGGAAGTACGTCCGCAGCGGAGGCACCGGAGGATCGAGCAGCGCCACGAGCCGCCCCTGCTCCAAGGCCTCCTCGCACAGATAGCGCGGCAGGACGGCGAGCCCGGCGCCCGATGCTGCGGAGTCCCGTACGGCCCGAAGGTCGGGGGCGATCACCGTCGCGGCCGCCGCGGGCTTGGTCTCGAAGACGGCGGCCCAGTAGCGGGAGACGAACGGGAGCGACTCGTGCACCTCGACCACCGGAAGCTGCTCCAGGACCACCGCCCCCTTGCGGAGCAGCACCTCGGGAGCGAGCCGGGCCGCCCAGCGCGGGGCCGCGACCAGTACGTGCTCCTCGTCGCAGAGCGGGGTGGCCACGAAGAGACCCCCGCGCGGGCGCGCGGTGGTCAGGGCCAGATCGTGGTGGCCCGCCGCGAGCCCGTCGAGGATCTCCTCCGCGTTCCCGAGGAAGGTCGCCCGCACGGCGAGACCCTGGCCTACCAGCGGGGTGAGCGCCGGCAGCGCGCGGAGGGCGGTGAACTCCGGTGGCCCGGCGACATGGAGGGTGCGGACGCCGGTCTCCTCGTCGAGGCCGGTCTCGGCGATCTCGACCAGGGCGTCCAGATGAGGAGCGGCGCGGTGCGCGAGCTCGTCGCCGATCGTGGTCGGCGTGACCCCGCGCGCCTGTCTGAGGAAGAGCGGCCGGCCCAGCTGCCGCTCCAGGGTTCTGATCTGGCTCGTGACGGCGGGCTGGGAGAGACCCAGGAGCGCGGCGGCGCGCGTGAAGGAGCCGGCCCGGTGCACCGTGACGAACGTGCGCAGCAGGGCCAGATCCATGTCGGCCCCCTCCCGGCCGTGCGGCCGTTCGACTCAGGCGGTCGGCTGACTGCGCCTCAGGACCGTCCAACTATAAATAAGTCGATAGGTCTCTGTCGCTACCGTGATTGGACACTGACGCACAGTCAACTAGCCTTGTGCAGGCGGATTCCGCCCGTGGAACAGGGCGTTCCGAGCCACGAGGGGGGAGGCTCGGAGCGCCCCGTTCCGTGCGTCCGGTGCAGGCCGGGCGCCTCCGGGCGGATTCAGCCCGCAGATCCGGCCTCGTCGAGGGCGCGCAGGACATCGGCGATCAGATCCTCCGGATCCTCGGCGCCCACGGAGAAGCGGATGAAGCCCTCCGCGACCGCGTCCCCGCCCCAGCGACCGCGCCGCTCCGCCGTGGAGCGCACGCCGCCGAAGCTGGTGGCGTCGTCCACGAGCCGCAGCTCTTCGAGGAACCGCTCGGCCCGCTTCCGGTCCGCGAGCTCGAAGGAGACCACCGGGCCGAAGCGCCGCATCTGCCGGGCCGCCACCGCGTGCGAGGGGTCACTCGGCAGCCCTGGGTAGCGCAGCCCGGTCACGTCCTCGCGCTCGACGAGGACGCTCGCGAGGGTCAGGGCGGTGGAGCATTGCCGGTCGATCCGCAGCTGGAGGGTGGCCAGCGAACGGTGGGCGAGCCAGGCCTCCATGGGGCCGGGGATCGCGCCGACGACCTTGCGCCAGCGCCGTACCTCCGCTGCCCGCAGGGGATCCCGGCAGGTCACGTGTCCGAGCAGGACGTCACCGTGCCCGGTCATGCCCTTGGTGTCGCTGGCGACGGAGAAGTCCGCGCCCAGCTCCAGGGGCCGCTGGCCGAGCGGGGTGGCGAGGGTGTTGTCGACGGCCACGAGCGCACCCACGGCGTGCGCCTCGCGCACCAAGCGCCGGATGTCACAGACGTCCAGACCGGGGTTGGACGGGCTCTCGATCCAGAGCAGCCGGGCCCCTTCGAGGACGGCGAGCTGTCCGTCGCCGCCGGTCGGTGCGGTGCGGACCTCGATGCCGTACGCCCTCAGCTGCTCGTGCAGGAGCGGCAGGGCCTGATAGCCGTCGGTCGGCACCACCACCGCGTCGCCGGCCTTCAGCTGGGAGAAGAGGACGGCCGAGATCGCCGCCATGCCGGAGGCGAAGACGAGCGTCTCGACGTCCTCCTCCCCCGGAGCCTCCAGCTCGCCGATCGCCCGCTCCAGATGGGTCCAGGTGGGGTTCTCGTCGCGGCCGTACGCGTAACCGCCCGTCGGCTCGCCCGGCAGGTGGAAGTGGGCCGCGAAGACCGGGCCCGGCAGGGTCGGTTCGTGCTTCACGGGCTCGGGGAGCCCGGCCCGCACGGCGAGGGTGCCGTCACCGAGTACGGCGGCCGTCCGCCGGCCGGGGTCGCTTGCCTGATCGGTCACGCTGTCCGTTCCTCCACTTCCGCACGTACGGCCGCGAGCAGTCCTCCGCTCGCGGCCTCCACCATCTCCAGGCATTCCTCGAAGCCCTCCCGGCCCCCGTAGTACGGGTCGGGGACGTCGAGTGCGGCCCCCGCGGCCGGGTCGTAGGAGCGCAGCAGTCGTATCTTGCCCGCCTCTTCGGGGGTGCGGGCGAGCGCCCGGAGCTCCCGCAGATGCCCTTCGTCCAGCGCGATCACCAGGTCCAGGGCGGAGAACCAGGAGGCGCGGAACGGGCGGGCGGAGTGCGCGGAGGTGTAGCCGTTCTCCTCCAGGACGGCGACCGTCCGCGGGTCGGCGCCGTCGCCCTCGTGCCAGCCGCCGGTCCCCGCGCTGTCGACCTCCACCGCTCCGCCGAGGCCGGCCTCCTCCACGTGGTGGCGGAAGACGTGTTCGGCCATCGGCGAGCGGCAGATGTTGCCCGTGCAGACGAAGCACACGCGATAGGTCACGGTCGCCCGCTCAGTCGCCGTCGGGGAGCACGACGTTCAGTGCCCACGAGACGACGGAGATGATGAGGCCGCCGAGGACGGCGGTCCAGAAGCCCTCCACGTGGAAGCTGAGGTCGAACAGGTCGGCAAGCCAGGATGTGAGGAGCAGCATCAGGGCGTTGACCACCAGGGTGATCAGGCCGAGTGTCAGGATGAAGAGCGGCAGCGTCAGCAACTTGACGATCGGCTTGACCAAGAAGTTCACGAGGCCGAAGACCAGGGCGACGAGAATGAGGGTCAGGGCCTGATTGCCGGTGCTCTCACCTGTCAGGGTGATGTCCGGCGAGAGCACCCAGATGGCGACTCCCAGGGCGCCCGCGTTCGCGAGCGTCTTGACTACGAAATTCTTCATGTGTCTGATCGTGGCAGACATGATCGGGCCAAGGGCAGGGGCGGACAGACAGTGAAGGCATTCCGGCTGGACGAACTGGAGGCGGAGCGCGCCGCGAACCAGGGTGCCTATCTCCAGTTCCTGCGCGAGCGGAACATGTCGGTGGGCCTGTACGCGCTCGACGCCGGGGCGCTCGATCCCCAGCAGCCGCACGGCCAGGACGAGGTGTACTTCGTGGTCAGCGGCCGTGCGGCGATCACGGTCGGGGAGGAGACGACCCAGGTGGCGCGCGGCAGCGTGGTCTACGTGCCGGCCGGGGTGCCCCACAAGTTCCATCACGTCAGCGAGGACCTGCGCGTCCTGGTGGTCTTCTCCCCGCCGGAGAGCTGACCCCCCGGGGCCCCGGTCCTCGGGGCCGGAGCCCCCGAGCCGGACCCCTCGAGCCGGACCCCTCGAGCCGGACCCCTCGAGCCGGACCCCCCGAGCCGGACCCCCCGAGCCCGATCCTCCGAGCCCGATTTCCCAAGCCCGATCCCCCGAGTTTCTGAACCCCGAGATCCCGATCCCTGAGGTCCCGAGCCCCGCGAGGCGGCGACCCCCTAGGGGGCGGATCAGGGGAGAGCGGGGGCCCCGGGCGCCCCTCGGGCCGCTCTCCGCCCCTAGCCTTGAGGGTGTTCGGCGCGGAGTGCGTGGAACGGATCTTCGAGAGCGAGGCAGGAACCATGGCCGTACAGGAGATTCTCGCGGGGATGCCCTGGTGGGTGAAGTGGGTCGCCATACCCGCTCTCGTCCTGGTCGTCTTCGGTGGACTGATCACCAGCGTCCTGACCTTCGTGGTCGCGCTGCTGTTCAAGGTGCTGCTCTTCGTGGCACTCGTCGCCGGACTCGTCTACGTCGTGCGGAAGTTCAAGGGCTCCGCCGGGTCGCGCGAGGACTGGTAGCAGAAGCCGCGGCACGGCAGGGAGCCGACGGCGGGCATTAGCCCGGGCGGGGGACGCGTGGGTTGAATCCGGGCGGGGCCCCGAAGGCTCCCACTAGAGTGGAATCCCTCCGCCGTGTTGGGGACTACGGGCGTAGACCTCGTACTGACCAGCGGTTTCCCAGGCCCGGCGGGCGCGCGGGGGCGGCCCCCGCGGGCGGATGCACTGCATCCGTCGTCACGCCTGGGGGTGACCTTTGGCCACGGCTACGCAGACAGCTGCACCTACGCTGATCGGTTCGGTGCAGCGGGCGCTGAGACTTCTGGAGGCCGTGTCCTCCCATGCGGACGGCGCGCCGGCCAAACAGCTCGCCCGTGAGACGGGCCTCCCGCTGCCCACCACGTACCACCTGCTCCGCACCCTGACGCACGAGGGCTATCTACGCCGTGAGAAGGGTGTGTTCGTCCTTGGAGACGCCGCCGTCCGTCTGGCCGGCGGCGGAGCTGTGCAGAATCGTCGCATCAAGATCGAAGACTCCCTTGCCCGCTGGCGGGACGAGATCGGTGTGCCGGTGTACTTCGCCCTCTACCGCGAGGGAGAGATCGAGCTCGTCGCCGTCGCGGACACCCCTTCGGCCCCCG
This sequence comes from Streptomyces narbonensis, assembly GCF_014649015.1. Lineage (GTDB taxonomy): Bacteria > Actinomycetota > Actinomycetes > Streptomycetales > Streptomycetaceae > Streptomyces > Streptomyces narbonensis. The sequence continues at coordinate 254,247 of NZ_BMSF01000008.1, read as the reverse complement.
CGGTGGAGGAATGGGCCGACTTCCGCGAGACCGGACACGCGCACGCCATCGGGCAGTGCCTGCTGAGTCAACTCGATCTGAAAGCCCGTCAAGACCACCTCGACCGGCATCCGGTGGAATCCATCACTCCGTACACGGTGCGTAATCGCCGTGTGCTTTTGGATCGTTTGGGCGGTTTGGGGCGAATGGAGCCCCTGGTAGAGCGTCAGGAATATGCACTGGGCACGGTCTGTGCCGCCATTCCCATCACGGCGGGCTCCGCAGCGGCCGCGATGGCCATTTCCCTCCCCCTTCACCAGGAAGAACGGTTGCTCCCAGCAGTCGAGCGGCTACGCACGGAGATCGGGAGGCTCTTCAGTTCACTCGCGTTCTCTATCAGTATCTGAAAAATCACTCCTTGTGATCTGCTAGCGCGTACAGCACGATTGCGTCAAGAGGGCCACGGGGGATCATTCCTGGCCGTTTCGGTCACAGCTTTCAGCAGCTGTTTTTACACAACTGCTTCATCTACTGCGGGGTACATGATGCGAGAGTCGGTTCAGGCCGAGGTTCTGATGAGCTTCCTCGTTTCCGAGGAGCTCTGCTTCAAGATCCCAGTCGAGCTGCGCTACGAGACCCGGGATCCTTACGCGGTCCGAATGACCTTCCACCTCCCCGGAGACGCGCCCGTGACCTGGGCGTTCGGTCGGGAACTGCTGCTCGACGGGATCAACAGGCCGAGCGGGGACGGGGACGTGCACATCGCCCCGACGGACCCCGAGGGACTCTCGGACGTCTCCATCCGGCTCCAGGTCGGCGGCGACCGCGCCCTGTTCCGGGCGAGCGCCCCGCCGCTGGTCGCGTTCCTCGACCGCACCGACAAGCTGGTTCCGCTTGGTCAGGAACGGACACTCGGTGACTTCGAGGACAACCTGGAGGCGGCACTCGGCCGGATTCTGGCGGAGGAGAACGCCGGCTGAGACCTGCCGGCCGAGGGCTCGCCGGCGCGCGAGGTAGGGGGTGCGGGGGTGCGGGATCGACCGGCCCACACCCGGAGTCCCTACTTCGCGCGGCGGCGCCGACCGCCCCGTACCGCCGCGGCCCGGGGCTGCCCGGCAGCATCGGATCCCGGCCGGTCGGCGGAGACCACCAGCGCCGCGAGGACCGTGGTGACCGGCACGGAGGCGACCAGGCCGATCGATCCGACCAGCGTGCGGACGATCTCCTCCGCGACCAGCTCGCTGTTGGCCACCGTGCCCATGCTGCTCTGCGCGATCGAGAAGAGCAGCAGCAGTGGCAGGGCCGCGCCCGCGTAGGCGAGGACCAGGGTGTTCACGACCGAGGCGATGTGGTCGCGGCCGATCCTGATCCCGGCCCGGTACAGCGCGCGCGGCCCCATGCGAGGGTCGGCCTGGTGCAGTTCCCAGACCGCGGAGGTCTGGGTGACCGTCACGTCGTCGAGCACACCGAGCGAGCCGATGATGATGCCGGCGAGCAGCAGACCCGACATGTCGATCTCCGGGTACAGACCGTGGATCAGGCCGGTGTTGTCGTCGGTGTTGCCGGTGAGCGAGGCCCAGCCGATGAAGAGCGAGCCGAGCAGGCCGATCAGCAGCAGCGAGATCAGCGTGCCGAGCACCGCGACCGAGGTGCGGGCCGAGAGCCCATGACACATGTAGAGCGCGATCAACATGATCGCGCTCGACCCGACCACCGCAACGACCAGCGGATTCGAACCCTGCAGGATCGCCGGCAGGATGAAGAAGGTCAGCACCAGGAAGCTCGCGACGAGCGAGATGAGCGCCATCACGCCCTTCAGGCGGCCCACGACCACGACCGCGACGGCGAAGATCCCGGCAAGCAGCGTCAGCGGGAGCTTCCGGTTCACGTCCGTCACCGAGTACTGCAGGTCGCGCGGGGCGTCGGGGGCGTACGCCACCACCACGCCCTGCCCCTCGTGCAGTTGGCGCGGCGCGTCGGGCTGCACGATCTCGGTGAACGTCCGCCCCTTCTCCGCGCCGCTGGTGACCTCGATCGTCGCCTTCTCGCACTGTCCCTGCTCGGCGTTGACCGCCTCGCGACCCTGGGGCGTGGAGGTGTCCCCGGTCGGCGGGACCTGGGCGGCGTTCACGTCCTTGCAGTCGACCTGCTCGACGGAGACGACCGTGCCCTGTTCGGTCTGCCGGTCGAAACCGACCCCGGTGCGCTCGTGCGCGGGGGTGCCGCCCGGCCACAGGACCACGAGGCCGACCAGGACCGCGGTGGCGAAGGGGATCAGGACCGCGGCGATGACCTTGCGCAGATGCTGGGAGACCGGGGCGGCGGGGCCGTGGCTGTGGCTGTGCGCGTGCCCGGTCGCGTGCCCGGTCGAATGCCCGTGTCCGTGGTCGGGACCGGGGGCGTGGCCGTGCGGCTCGGGGGGCTGCTGGGGGGAAGTCACCGACCGATCATCGCAAGAACGGTGGGGGCCCACTGTTCAGCACGCCAGGGATGGCGCTAGCGTGGTGGCACCTTTGCACACGCGGGAGCTCGGAGCACCGGGCTGAGAGGGCGCTGATCACCGTACGCACGTACGGGAGGAGGCTGCGCCGACCGCCGAACCTGTTACCGGGTAATGCCGGCGTAGGGAGATCGGTCTCATGACCATTCAGGATGCACGCACGCCTGCCTCCGACCAGGACGGCCGCGCGCCGGGCTGGCACAAGGGCTATGTCGAGGGTTCGCGCCCCGACCTCCGGGTCCCGGTCCGTCAGGTGCACCTCACCAACGGGAAGGACGTGACGCTGTACGACACGTCCGGTCCGTACACCGACCCCACCATCGACACCGACGTACGGCGCGGCCTGGCGCCGCTGCGCGAGAACTGGATCATCGCGCGCGGCGACACCGAGGAGTACGCGGGCCGCCCCGTGCGCCCCGAGGACGACGGCATCAAGCACACCTCGCCGCGCGGCGGCGGGCTGAAGAACCTCGACGCCGTCTTCCCCGGCCGCCCGCGCCTGCCGCGCCGCGGCCGTGACGGCCAGGCGGTGACGCAGCTCGCGTACGCCCGTCGGGGCGAGATCACGCCGGAGATGGAGTACGTCGCGATCCGCGAGAACGTCTCCCCCGAGGTCGTACGGGAGGAGATCGCCGCGGGCCGCGCGGTGCTCCCGGCGAACGTCAACCACCCGGAGATCGAGCCGATGATCATCGGCAAGCGGTTCCTGGTGAAGGTCAACGCCAACATCGGCAACTCCGCCGTCACCTCCTCGATCGAGGAGGAGGTGGAGAAGATGACCTGGGCGACCAAGTGGGGCGCGGACACGGTCATGGACCTGTCCACCGGCCGCAACATCCACACCACCCGCGAGTGGGTGCTGCGCAACTCCCCCGTGCCGATCGGCACCGTGCCGCTCTACCAGGCGCTGGAGAAGGTCGACGGCAAGGCCGAGGACCTGACCTGGGAGATCTACAAGGACACGGTCATCGAGCAGGCCGAGCAGGGCGTCGACTACATGACGGTGCACGCCGGCGTACTCCTGCCGTACGTGCCGCTCACCGCGCGCCGCAAGACCGGCATCGTCTCGCGCGGCGGCTCGATCATGGCCGCCTGGTGTCTCGCCCACCACAAGGAGAACTTCCTCTACACGAACTTCGAGGAGCTCTGCGAGATCCTGGCGGCGTACGACGTCACCTACTCGCTCGGCGACGGCCTGCGCCCCGGTTCGATCGCGGACGCCAACGACGAGGCGCAGTTCGCGGAGCTGCGGACGCTCGGCGAGCTGAACACGATCGCCAAGCGGCACAACGTGCAGACGATGATCGAGGGTCCGGGCCACGTCCCGATGCACAAGATCAAGGAGAACATCGACCTCCAGCAGGAGATCTGCGAGGAGGCGCCGTTCTACACGCTCGGCCCGCTGACGACTGATGTGGCGCCCGCCTACGACCACATCACCTCCGGCATCGGCGCGGCGATGATCGCCTGGTGGGGCACGGCCATGCTCTGCTACGTCACGCCCAAGGAGCACCTGGGCCTGCCCAACAAGGACGACGTGAAGACGGGCGTCATCACGTACAAGATCGCCGCCCACGCGGCGGACCTCGCCAAGGGGCACCCGGGCGCGCAGGAGTGGGACGACGCGCTCTCCGACGCGCGGTTCGAGTTCCGCTGGGAGGACCAGTTCAACCTGGCGCTCGACCCGGTCACGGCACGCGAGTTCCACGACGAGACGCTGCCGGCGGAGCCCGCGAAGACCGCGCACTTCTGCTCGATGTGCGGTCCGAAGTTCTGCTCGATGAAGATCTCCCAGGACATCCGGCGCGAGCACGGAGGCACGCAGCAGGAGATCGAGGCCGGTATGGCGGAGAAGTCGAAGGAGTTCGCGGAGAGCGGGAACCGCGTCTACCTGCCGCTGGCGGACTGACCGCGGCGGCAGTATCCGAGCAGGCACCGGCCCGCGACCCACGGGGGAGTCGCGGGCCGGTGCCGTTGTCGTGTCAGAGAAGGGGCGCCGTCGGCGGGTGGCGGGGGCGTCGCCGGATGAAGGTGCTGTCGTCGGTGGAGGTGCCGTCGCGGATGAGGGTGCTGTCGGCGGGTGGCGGTGCCGGCGCCGGATGAGGGTGCTGTCGTCGGGTGGCGGTGCCGGCGCCGGATGAGGGTGCTGTCGTCGGGTGGCGGTGCCGGCGCCGGATGAGGGTGCTGTCGTCGGGTGGCGGTGCCGGCGCCGGATGAGGGTGCTGTCGTCGGTGCATGTGCCGTCTCGGTGGCGGCCAGCCGTCGGTGGCGGGGCCCGCCGTCAGACGCAGGTGCTGTCGTCGGGTGGAGCCGCGCTGTCGTCCTGGTCCGTGGTCGCGAGGGCTGCGCGGAGGAAGGGAACGACGCCGCGTTCGAGCAGGGCGAGGCGCCAGGCCTCGCGGGCGCGGGACAGCTCGTCGTCCGCCGAGGTGGCGGGCGTACCGGCGGTGACCGTCGCGGTCGGGCTGTTGCGCAGGGCGGTCCGGAGGAGCCCGGCGGCAGCGCAGAGCAGGCCGGCGGCGGCGACCGCGCCGAAGACGAGACCGGCCGTCAGCAGCGTCGATCCGAAGACGACGGTGGGTGCGATCGCGTGCAGGAGCGCGCCGACCAGCAGGAAGATGAAGGCGGCCGACCCGGCGAGGACGGGCACCATCACGGTGAAGATCGCGACGATCCCCGCGCCGGAGCCGTCCTGCTGAGCCGGTACGCGGGTGGCGACCGCGACGCGGCCCTGCTCGCGGACCTTGACGAAGTGGTCGTACTCGCTCGACGCCGCGGTGGTGATCAGCGCTGTCGCGTTCAGGGCCATGGAGCGCAGTTGCCCCACCGTGAGCCGTGTTCCGACTCCGGCGAGATCCGGACGTGCGTGGGCGGTGCTCAGTGCGTCGTCGAGGACCCGCTCGTACTCGGCGCGGTCCTCGGTCAGCAGGTACGGAGCCACGTTCATGTGCATCCCCCGATGCTCCGCAGGCCCGGATCACCCGTGGAGAACGGCCGATCGGGCAGAAACGGAGGAGAGCCTGCTACGGATGGTCCGATGGTATTGCGGAGACGCCACGGGCTGACAGGGTGTTTCCGGAAATCGACTTCCCCGGATGCGCAGGGTTATGCGTCAGCCGTTCAGGGGGAGTTCGACGACCAACAGCTTTCCGGCCATGGTCACACCGCCGTCCATGGCGATCGCGAGACCGTCCGCGTACACGTGGGGTCCGTCGATGACCGGGCCGCCGCTGCCCTCGCTCTCCTCCGTGCCGACCTGGCCGAGGAGGTACGGGATGGGGCTGTGGCCGTGCACGATCCGGCTGCCGCCGTAGGTGGAGAGGAGCTCCTGGACGGCCTGCGGTCCGCCCTCGTCACGGAACGCGAAGCGCTTCGTGAACTTGCGGAAGACGTCCCAGACCTCGTCGGCGTCGCTCCGGTTGAGGATCTCGTGGACCGTGTCGTTGACGTCCTCGATGGTCTCGCCGTATTCGAGGTACGCGGTGGTGTCGGAGTGCAGGAGGAGGTGGTCGTCCTCCAGGACCACGGCGTCGAGCCGGGACATCCACTGGAGGTGGACGTCCTGGAGCCGGTCCATGTCGTGCTTCTGTCCGCCGTTGAGCAGCCAGGCGGCCTGGAAGGTGGCCGTGCCCGCGCCGGAGTTGACCGGGGTGTCGCCGAAGCGCTTGGCGCCGATCAGCAGCAGTTCGTGGTTGCCCATGAGGGCCTTGCAGTAGCCGCCGGCGGCGGCGGCCTCGGCGGAGAGCCGCATGACGAGGTCGATGACGCCGATCCCGTCGGGACCGCGGTCGGTGAAGTCGCCGAGGAACCACAGCCGGGCGTTGCCCGCGGCCCAGCCGCCGTTCTCGTCGATGAGGCCCTGGGCGCGCAGGGCGCCGACGAGTTCGTCGAGGTAGCCGTGGACGTCGCCGACGACGTAGAGGGGGCCGGGGCCGTCGCCGTTCGCTGCGGCGGGGTCGGGCGCGGTGGCGGCGTCGGGGGCTACCCGGACCTGGACGGTGTCGCCGCGGTTGATGACCGGGAGGTCGCGCTCGGTCGGGGTGTAGCCGTCGGGCAGGCCGCCCTCGGGGAAGGCGCTGCCGGGGTGGCCCGTGGCGACCGAGACGATGGAGGAGCCGGTCGTACTGGTCGTGGGGGCCGTACCGGTGTACGCGGGGGCGACTCGGCGGCCCAGGAGGAGGGTCGGGTCGGCGGGCGCGGGCGCGGGCGGAGGTACGTGAGCGGGGACGGGCGCGGGCGGGACGGCGGGCGCGGACGGGGGCGCGCCGACGACGGAGAGGGATCCGCTCGGTGCTGCCTCGACGCTCCGTGCGGGCGGGGTGGCCGGCATGGGCGGGGCGGCGGGCGTCTCGGCCGGGACGTGGGCGGCTGCCTCGGTGTGGGCGGCTGCCTCGGCCGGTGCCTGAGGAGGTGCCTGAGACGGCGCCTCGGCCGGCGCCTGGGCCGGTGGAAGGTGCTCGGCCGTCGGCTCGGCGGTGTGGCCCTGTACGGGCACCCGGGCGTACGGCGGTACGCGGAAGTCGCGCAATGTCGCCGTGCGCACCACGGGCTCCTGCCCGGCCCCCTGAGTCATGGACCCCTCCACCACCGTCGCGATGCCCTGCACATGGTGGACCGGCCTGGTCGGGGTGGCCCACGATGTCGTCCGCCCATCATAGGAATGAGGGTCCTCCTGTGTGACGCACCAGGGGTGGTGAATCCGGGTCCACTCCGGGTTCACCGGTTGTTTCGCCCGAATTGAGAAGGTCCAGTCCAGGGTTGAAGCCGGTACGGTGCCCGGTTTCGCCGCCCCTGCCCACGGGCAGGGGCGGGGGGCGGCGGGTCGGGTGAGGCTCGGTCAGTCCTTCGCGGGTGAGCGCGGCGGGCTGACCGTGGTGCGCGGCGGCCGCCGCTGTGAGGAGGTACGGACGATGAGTTCGGTCGGTATCACCTGCTCGACCGGACCGTCCGTATCGATCCCCTCGATGGCGTCGATGAGGAGCTGGACGACGGCCGTGCCGATCCTGCGTGGTTTGAGCGAGAGCGTCGTGATGGGCGGTTCGGTGGTGGCGTAGACGGTGGACTCGCTGCAGCAGACCAGCAGCAGGTCCTCCGGGACGCGCAGTCCGTAGCGGCGCGCGGCCGCGAGGAGGTCGGTTCCGTTGGGGTCGAAGAGGCCGTACACGGCGTCCGGTCGGTCCGGGCGGGCGAGCAGCCGGTCGGCCGCGACGGCGCCCGCGCACGGATCGTGCGCCGGATAGGCCTCGTAGACGGGGTCCTGTCCGACCCGCTCGCACCAGTTGAGGTACGCGGTGGTGGACAGGCGGGTGTAGGTGTCGGTGGTGGTTCCGGTGAGGAGGCCGATGCGGCGGGCGCCGGCGTCGGCGAGGTGGTCGAGCAGATCGAGGACGGCGGCTTCGTGGTCGTTGTCGACCCAGGCGGTGACCGGAAGGGTGCCGGCGGGGCGTCCGTCGGAGACGACGGGGAGGCCTTGCCGGACCAGTTCGGTGACGACCGGGTCATGGTCGGAGGGGTCGATGACGACGGTGCCGTCGAGGGCGACGTTCGACCAGACGTCATGGCGGGAGGTGGCGGGGAGGATGACCAGGGCGTAGCCCCGGGCGAGTGCTGCCGATGTGGCTGCTCTGGCCATCTCCGCGAAGTATGCGAATTCGGTGAAGGTGAAAGGTTCATCCCCGTACGTGGTCACGGTCAGGCCGATGAGTCCCGACTTGCCCGTACGAAGCGTGCGGGCCGCCGCGGATGGGCGGTAGCCCAGCCGGTCGGCGACCTCGCGGACGTGGCGGCGGGTGGCGTCCGGGAGTCGGCCCTTGCCGTTGAGCGCGTCGGAGACAGTCGTGATGGAGACCCCGGCGGCGGCGGCCACGTCCCGGATGCCTGCCCGGCCCTGCCGGCTTCCCCGGGTCTGTGCCCGGCTCACCTGGTGCTTCCCTGCTGCTGTCATGGCGAGCCGATAGTAGGGCGATGAGGGGCGGTCGGGACGGCCGCATATGCAGGCATTGGCAGGCACGTTTCTGCATGATCGAAATTCGTCAACTGGCATAGAATTGAAGGTTGTTAAGGGCTTTTGCATGCGACCTAGGGTTGTCGAACGCCGTAGGCCTGGCGTGGGGGCGAGGTCTCGAAGAGGTCTCAACTCACCTCTACGGGGGATGCGCGCCACGGCGCCCGCCACCGGCGCGCGCCACCCGGGCCCGCGCTCCCCCTCTTTCCACAGCGTGTCCCTCCTGTTGTCCACAGGCCATTCGCAGCGGCGGGGAATCCTCATAAGGTGAGGAGTATTGGCGGTACGGACGGTCGAGGAGGCCACACTGTGAGCGAGACCAGCGGGACGAGCACCGGCAGCCCCAAGCTGCGCGCCGAGCTGGACGGTGTTCCCACCTACAAGCCGGGCAAGCCGGCCGCCACGGGCGGTCCCGTGGCCTTCAAGCTCTCGTCCAACGAGAACCCCTATCCGCCGCTGCCCGGGGTCATGGAGAGCACGCTGGCCGCCGCCGCGAACTTCAACCGCTACCCGGACATGGCCTGCACCGGCCTGATGCAGGAGCTCGCCGACCGCTTCGGCGTGCCCGTCTCGCACATCGCGACGGGCACGGGCTCGGTCGGGGTGGCGCAGTCGCTGCTCCAGGCCACCTCGGGCCCGGGCGACGAGGTGATCTACGCCTGGCGCTCCTTCGAGGCGTACCCGATCATCACGCAGATCAGCGGTGCCACCTCGGTGCAGGTGCCGCTGACCGACGGTGAGGTGCACGACCTCGACGCGATGGCGGCGGCGATCACCGACCGGACGCGGCTGATCTTCGTCTGCAACCCCAACAACCCCACGGGCACCGCGGTCCGCCGGGCCGAGCTGGAGCGCTTCCTCGACCGGGTGCCCTCCGACGTCCTGGTCGTGATCGACGAGGCGTACCGCGAGTTCGTCCGCGACACCGACATCCCGGACGGCATCGAGCTCTACCGCGACCGGCCGAACGTGGCGGTGCTGCGCACCTTCTCCAAGGCGTACGGCCTGGCGGGGCTGCGGGTCGGCTTCGCGGTGGCCCACGAGCCGGTGGCTGCGGCGCTGCGCAAGACGGCGGTCCCGTTCGGGGTGAGCCAGCTGGCGCAGGACGCGGCGGTGGCCTCGCTGCGGGCCGAGGACGAACTGCTCGGCCGGGTCGGCTCGCTGGTGGCCGAGCGCGAGCGGGTCCACGCGGGGCTCGTGGCCCAGGGCTGGACCGTGGCGGACACCCAGGCGAACTTCGTCTGGCTGCGCCTCGGCGAGCGGACGCTGGACTTCGCGGCGGAGTGCGAGCGGCACGGCGTGATGGTGCGGCCGTTCGCGGGTGAGGGCGTGCGCGTCACGATCGGTGAGACCGAGGCGAATGACCTGTTCCTGAAGGCGGCGGAGGGCTTCCGCAGCGAGGGTTAGTCCACGGGCTCCACGCGGATCGGGTCGCCGTCCCTGACGGTGGCCAGGATCCGCGGGTCGCCGTCCAGCGCGCCCAGGAGGTTGCAGGGGCTCGCCAGCCGGCACTCGTCTCCCCGTGAGATCGGGGTCGGGCCGTAGGGGAGGGCGAGCGCGTCGCCGTCCGTCCAGAAGGCCACCGTGCCGGGCTCGACGACCTGGCGAGCGCCGTCCTCGACGGGGACCGATACCGGGGTGTCGAAGTAGACCTCCTCGCCCCACGTCCGGGCGGTGGAGGAGATCGGGAGAGCCCTCGCGAGCGCCGTGCTCGTGGGGGTCTCCTCAAGGGTCGCCGTGGTGTGTCCGGCGGGCCAGACGATGCGTATCCGAAGGGTCATGCCCCGGATTCAACAATATGTTGAAGGTCCTGGGAAGAGGTGACCTTCGGTACGGGGACCCCGACTGAAGGTACGGATTTCGTATGAGCCATAATGCTTGTGAATGTGAACGCGTTCACAAGCGTGTCCTGGTTCATCCCTAAATTAGTGGGATTAACGGGGCAAACTGCCGATGTGACCACGGCGATGTAAGGAGAAAACGACGTGGACCTCGCTCTTGCACCAGAGACGTTGGCGCGCTGGCAGTTCGGCATCACCACCGTCTACCACTTCCTCTTCGTCCCTCTGACGATCTCCCTGGCCGCCCTTACCGCCGGTCTCCAGACCGCCTGGGTCCGGACCGAGAAGGAGAAGTACCTCCGGGCGACGAAGTTCTGGGGCAAGCTCTTCCTGATCAACATCGCCATGGGTGTCGTCACCGGCATCGTCCAGGAGTTCCAGTTCGGCATGAACTGGTCCGACTACTCCCGCTTCGTCGGCGACATCTTCGGTGCCCCGCTCGCCTTCGAAGCGCTCATCGCCTTCTTCTTCGAGTCCACGTTCATCGGCCTGTGGATCTTCGGCTGGGACAAGCTGCCGAAGAGGATCCACCTCGCCTGTATCTGGATGGTCTCGATCGGCACCATCCTCTCCGCCTACTTCATCCTCGCGGCGAACTCCTGGATGCAGCACCCCGTCGGGTACCGCATCAACGAGGCGCGCGGCCGGGCGGAGCTCACCAACTTCTGGCTGGTGCTCACCCAGAACACCGCCCTCACCCAGTTCTTCCACACGATGACGGCGGCCTTCCTGGTCGGCGGCGCGTTCATGGTCGGCATCTCCGCCTTCCACCTGGCGCGGAAGAAGCACATCCCGGTGATGCGGACCTCGCTGCGGCTCGGCCTGATCACCCTGATCATCGCCGGCCTCGGCACCGCCATCAGCGGTGACCTGCTCGGCAAGGTCATGTTCAAGCAGCAGCCGATGAAGATGGCCGCCGCCGAGGCCCTCTGGGACGGCGAGGCACCCGCGCCGTTCTCGATCTTCGCGTACGGCGATGTCGACAAGGGCCACAACAAGGTGGCCATCGAGATCCCGGGCCTGCTGTCGTTCCTGGCGAACGACGACTTCACCTCGTACGTCCCGGGCATCAACGACATCAACAAGGCCGAGCAGGAGAAGTTCGGCCCCGGCGACTACCGGCCCAACATCCCCGTCGCGTACTGGGGCTTCCGCTGGATGATCGGCTTCGGCATGGCCTCGCTGGGCATCGGCATGCTCGGCCTCTGGCTGACCCGCAAGAAGTTCATGCTGGCACCGGGGATGCGGACCGGTGAGGACGAAGTGCCGAACCTGGTCCTGTTCAGGCGGAAGGCGCTCAGCCCCCGCTTCACCAAGTGGTACTGGATCGTCGCCCTCTGGACCATGGCGTTCCCGCTGATCGCCAACTCCTGGGGCTGGATCTTCACCGAGATGGGTCGTCAGCCCTGGGTCGTCTACGGCGTGCTGCGCACCCGGGACGCGGTCTCCCCCGGCACCACCACGGGCGAGGTGCTCACCTCGATGATCGTCTTCACCGCGCTCTACGCCGTCCTCGCCGTGATCGAGGTCAAGCTCCTCGTGAAGTACATCAAGGCCGGCCCGCCGGAGCTCACGGAGGACGACCTCAACCCGCCCACCAAGATCGGCGGGGACTCCCGCGACCCCGACCGGCCCATGGCCTTCTCGTACTGAGGTCAGGAGAACGAGGCATGGAACTCCACAACGTCTGGTTCGTACTCATCGCCGTCCTCTGGATCGGCTACTTCTTCCTCGAAGGCTTCGACTTCGGGATCGGCGTCCTGACCAAGCTGCTCGCCCGCGACCGGGTCGAGAAGCGGGTCCTCATCAACACGATCGGTCCCGTCTGGGACGGCAACGAGGTGTGGCTGCTCACCGCCGGCGGGGCGACCTTCGCCGCGTTCCCCGAGTGGTACGCGACGCTCTTCTCCGGCTTCTACCTGCCCCTGCTGATCATCCTGGTCTGCCTGATCGTCCGGGGTGTCGCCTTCGAGTACCGGGCGAAGCGGCCCGAGGAGAACTGGCAGCGCAACTGGGAGCAGGCCATCTTCTGGACCTCCCTGATCCCCGCGTTCCTGTGGGGCGTGGCCTTCGGCAACATCGTCCGTGGCGTGAAGATCGACGCGGAGATGGAGTACGTCGGCACCTTCTGGGACCTCCTCAACCCGTACGCCCTCCTCGGTGGGCTGGTCACGCTCACCCTCTTCACCTTCCACGGCGCGGTCTTCGCGTCGCTCAAGACGGTCGGTGACATCCGGGTGCGCGCCAGGGCGCTCGCGCTCAAGCTGGGTCTGTTCACGGCCGTGCTCGCGCTCGCCTTCCTGATCTGGACCCAGGTCGACACGGGGGACAGCTGGAGCCTCGGCGCGATGCTGGTCGCCGTGGTGGCGCTCGTCGGCGCGATCGGTGCCATAAGGGTGGGGCGCGAGGGCTGGTCGTTCGCGCTCTCGGGTGTGACGATCGCCGCAGCGGTGGCGATGCTCTTCCTCGCGCTCTTCCCCGACGTCATGCCGTCTTCGCTCGACCCCGAGTGGAGTCTCACCGTGACGAACGCGTCGTCGAGCCCTTACACGCTCAAGATCATGACCTGGTGCGCGGCGATCGCGACCCCGTTGGTGCTGCTGTACCAGAGCTGGACCTACTGGGTGTTCCGTAAGCGCATCGGTACGCAACACATCGCTGACGCTCACTAGCCGACGCTCACCAGAGGGGCATGTTTCACGTGAAACCGATCGACCCGCGTCTGCTCCGGTACGCCCGGGCCACCCGCTTCTTCCTTGCCGCGGTGGTCGTGCTCGGTCTGGCCGGGGCGGCGCTGGTCGTCGCCCAGGCGATGCTCATCGCCGAGATCGTGGTGGGGGCCTTCCAGGAGGGCCTGGCGGCTTCCGATCTGACCACCCCTCTGCTGCTACTCGCGGGAGTCGCGGTGGGGCGGGGGCTCGTCTCCTGGCTCACCGAGCTCGCCGCCCACCGGGCGAGCGCAGCCGTCAAGTCCGAACTCCGTGGCCGGCTGCTCGTACGCGCGGCCGCGCTCGGGCCCGGCTGGCTGAGCGGCCAGAAGGCCGGTTCGCTGATCGCGCTCGCGACGCGCGGCGTGGACGCGCTCGACGACTACTTCGCGCGCTATCTGCCGCAGCTCGGTCTCGCGGTGGTCGTGCCGGTGGCGGTCCTCGCGCGGATCGTCACCGAGGACTGGGTCTCGGCGGCGATCATCGTCGGGACGCTGCCGCTCATCCCGGTCTTCATGATCCTCATCGGCTGGTACACGCAAGCACGGATGGACCGGCAGTGGAGGCTGCTCTCCCGGCTCTCCGGCCACTTCCTGGACGTCGTGGCGGGCCTGCCCACCCTCAAGATCTTCGGTCGGGCGAAGGCCCAGGCCGAGTCCATCCGCACGATCACCTCGGAGTACCGGCAGGCGACGATGCGCACCCTGCGCATCGCGTTCCTCTCCTCCTTCGCCCTGGAACTCCTCGCGACCCTGTCGGTCGCGCTCGTCGCCGTGACCATCGGCATGCGGCTCGTCCACGGCGAGCTCGATCTGTACACCGGGCTCGTCATCCTGATCCTGGCTCCCGAGGCCTATCTCCCCTTGCGCCAGGTAGGCGCGCAGTACCACGCGGCGGCCGAGGGGCTCGCGGCGGCGGAGGAGATCTTCGAGGTCCTGGAGCAGCCGGTACGCGCCGGCGGTACGGGGGCGGTTCCGGACTCCGTGCGGCTGGAGCTCGACCGGGTGACCGTGCGACACGCGGGGCGCGCCGAACCGGCGCTCGACGCGGCGACGCTGACGGTCGAGCCCGGCGAGACGGTGGCGCTGGTCGGGCCGAGCGGCGTCGGGAAGTCGACGCTCCTCGACGTGGTGCTCGGCTTCGTGGCGCCGGAGGAGGGCGGCTCCGTCCGGGTCGGCGGCGAGGAGCTCGCATCGCTGGATCTGGAGGCGTGGCGGTCGCGGGTCGCCTGGGTGCCGCAGCGCCCGTACCTCTTCGCGGGGACGATCGCCGAGAACGTACGGCTGGCCCGCCCGGACGCCTCGGACGAGGCGGTACGGGAAGCCTTGCGGGACGCCGGGGCGGACGGGTTCGTGGCGGGGCTTCCGGAGGGGCTCGGCACCCAGCTCGGCGAGGACGGTGCCGGTCTTTCGGCGGGTCAGCGCCAACGTCTGGCGCTCGCGCGGGCGTTCCTGGCCGACCGGCCCCTGCTGTTGCTCGACGAGCCGACGGCCGCGCTGGACGGCGAGACGGAGGCGGGGGTCGTGGACGCGGTCCGGCGCCTCGCGGCCGGCCGGACAGTCCTGCTGGTGGTCCACCGTCCGGCGCTGCTCGCGGTCGCGGACCGGGTGGTGAGCCTGGTTCCGGCTGCGGAGGAGGCCGATTCGGCTGCCGCCGTGGACGGGAACGCATCCGTGGCCGTGGCCGACGAGGAGTCTTCGGGTTCTGTCGAGTCGGAGTCCGGCGGGTCGGAGGCGTACGACTCGGGATCGGCCGGAGCGGTCGGCTCGGCCGGAGCGGTGGCGGACTCGGGAGCTTCGTCCGGCAGGGTCTCGGGCGAGGCGGCCGGGGCGGGTTCCGGGCGGTCGGTGCTCGGGCGGGTCCGGGACATGGCAGGAGAGCTCAAGGGCCGCATGGCGCTCGCCCTGCTGCTCGGGAGCCTGGCCCTCGGCTCCGCCGTCGGGCTCATGGCCGTGTCCGGCTGGCTCATCTCCAGGGCCTCCGAACAGCCGCCCGTGCTCTATCTGATGATGGCCGTCACGGCCACGCGCGCCTTCGGCATCGGCCGGGCCGTCTTCCGGTACGCCGAGCGGCTCGTCTCGCACGACGCCGTGCTCCGGATGCTCGCCGAGCTCCGGGTCTCCGTCTACGGCCGCCTGGAGCGGATCGCCCCGGCGGGGCTGCGCCGCACCCGGCGCGGAGACCTGCTCTCCCGGCTCGTCCAGGACGTCGACGCGCTCCAGGACTACTGGCTGCGCTGGTGGCTCCCGGTGGGCGCCGCCCTCGTCGTGGGCGTCGCGTCCGCCGGGTTCACCGCCTGGATGCTGCCCGAGGCCGGGGCCGTCCTCGCCGTGGGCCTGCTCGTCGCGGGCATCGCCGTCCCGGCCGTCGGCGGGGCCGTCGCCCGCCGGGCCGAGCGCCGGCTCGCCCCCGCGCGCGGCGGCCTGGCGACCGCGGTGGCCGACCTGCTCCGCGGCTGTGCCGAGCTGACGGTCGCGGGCGCGCTGCCCGGACGGGTCGAGCGCACCCGGACCGCCGACCGGCACCTCACCTCCATCGCCTCGCGCCAGGCCGCGGCCACCGCGCTCGGCGCCGGTCTCTCCGCGGTGGTCTGCGGCCTGACGGTCGTGGCCGCCGCACTCGTCGGTGTCCAGGCCGTACGGGACGGGCGGCTCGACGGAGTGGCCCTCGCCGTGGTCGTCCTGACGCCGCTCGCCGCCTTCGAGGCCGTCACCGGCCTGCCGCTCGCCGTCCAGTACCGGCAGCGCGTCCGGCACAGTGCCGAGCGGGTCTTCGAGGTGCTCGACGCCCCCGTGCCCGTACACGAGCCGGCCGACCCTGCGGCTCCCCCGGCGGATCCGTTCCCCCTGGTGCTGACCGGGCTCTCCGCACGGCACGCCGGGCAGGACCGGGCGGCCCTCGCCAACTTCGGTCTCACCCTGGAGGCCGGGCGCCGGGTGGCCGTCGTCGGCGCCTCCGGTTCCGGCAAGACCACCCTGGCCCAGGTGCTGCTGCGCTTCCTGGACGTGGAGAACGGTATGTACCGGATCGGAGGCGTGCCCGCCTGGGAGCTCGACGGCGACGCGGTCCGGCGGTTCGTCGGCCTCTGCGCCCAGGACGCCCACATCTTCGACAGCTCCGTCCGCGAGAACCTGCGGCTCGCGAAGGTCGGGGCGAGCGACGAGGAGCTGCGCGACGCGCTGCGCCGGGCCCGTCTCCTCGACTGGGTGGACGGCCTCCCGGCCGGGCTCGACACCCTCGTGGGCGAGCACGGTTCCCGGCTCTCGGGCGGCCAGCGGCAACGCCTCGCGCTCGCCCGCGCCCTGCTCGCCGACTTCCCCGTCCTCGTCCTCGACGAACCGGCCGAACACCTCGACCTGGCCACCGCCGACGCGCTCACCGACGACCTGCTGCGGGCAACCGAGGGCCGCACCACCGTCCTCATCACCCACCGGCTGCAAGGGCTCGACGCCGTCGACGAGGTGGTGGTCCTGGCCGAGGGCCGGACCGTGCAGCGCGGTCCGTACGCCGAGCTCGCGGAGGCGGAGGGCCCGCTGCGCCGGATGCTGGAGCAGGAACGCGAGACCGATCTGCTCGTCG
Source organism: Streptomyces narbonensis (assembly GCF_014649015.1). Lineage (GTDB taxonomy): Bacteria > Actinomycetota > Actinomycetes > Streptomycetales > Streptomycetaceae > Streptomyces > Streptomyces narbonensis. Next base: position 237,636 of record NZ_BMSF01000008.1, on the reverse strand, counting down.
TCGGGGCTGGGACGGACCGGGCTGTGTCCGGGGCTGGGACGGACCGGGCTGTGTCCGGGGCATGAGAAGGGCAGGGGCCGACCAGCCGACTTTTCTCGCCAAATCGGACTAACTAGGCTCAGGCCCATGACCGCCGCAGCGTCCGACCCCTCGGACCCCCTGGAAGCCGCAACTCAGGCCACGCGCAGCCTCCAGGGGCTGTCCACGGAGCTCACCGCCCGCGTACCGCAGCTCCTGGAGGCCATGCGTTCGGTCGGTACGGGGCTCGAACTCCACTCCACCCTCGACCGGATCTGCGAGACGGCCGCCGAACTCGCCGACGCCCGCTACGCCGCGATCGGGGTCGTCGACGAGGAGGGCGAGGGACTCTCCGACTTCGTCACCTTCGGCGTCGACGCGGGTACCGCTCGCCGGATCGGGCGTCTCCCCGACGGCCACGCCGGGCTCCTCGGCGCGCTCATCCGCGACCCGCAGACGATCCGGCTCGCCGACCTGTCCACCGATCCCCGCGCGGCCGGCTTTCCGCCGGGGCATCCGCCGATGCGGACCTTTCTCGGCGTTCCCATCCGGGTCCAGGGCGAGATCTTCGGCAATCTCTACCTCGCCGAGAAGCACGGCGGCGAGTTCAACGACTACGACGTCCACATGGTCAGGGTGCTCGCCACGGAGGCGGGGATCGCCATCGGCAACGCCCGCCTCTACGAGGCCGCCCGGCAGCGCGAACGGTGGATCGACGGCTCGGTCGCCGTCACCACGGCGCTGCTCTCCGGCGGCGACGCGGACGACGCGCTCACGGTCGTCGCCGAGCAGGCGCGCCGGCTCGCCGACGCGGACGCGGGCATCGTGCTGCTGCCCGCCGAGGAGGGGGGCCTGGAGATCGTCGCCGTGTCCTCGCCCCGCGCCACCAAGTCGCTGGGCGTCGTGATCCCGCCGGAGAGCGCCGTGGTCGAGCAGCTCCTGAAGGGCGAGGCGGTCTTCGTGGCGGACGCCTCGACGGACCCGCGCATGATCAGCCGGCTGACCTCCGCGTACGGCCCGAGCATGATGCTGCCGCTGCAGAGCGGCGGGCGGGTCCTCGGCGCGCTCGCCACGCCCCGGGTGCGGGGCGCGCGCCCGTTCTCGGAGACGGAGCGGACGCTCGCCACGCAGTTCGCCTCGCAGGCGGCGCTCGCGCTGATGATGGCGGACGCGCAGCGGGACCGGGAGCGGCTCGCCGTCTACGAGGACCGGGACCGGATCGCCCGCGACCTGCACGACCTGGTCATCCAGCGGCTCTTCGCCACCGGCATGATGCTGGAGAGCGCCCAGCGGAAGTCGATCGTGCCGGCCGTGCGCGAGGGCGTGGGCAAGGCCGTGGACGAGCTGGACGTGACCATCCAGGAGATCCGTACGGCGATCTTCGCGCTCCAGCAGGGACCCGCCGAGGCTCCGTCGGGGCTGCGCACCCGTGTCCTGCGGGAGATCAACATGGCGGCCGTGCCGCTCGGTTTCAAGCCCGCGCACCGCTTCCTCGGCGTGATCGACTCGGCGGTCGGCGACCTCACCGGCAAGAACCTCATCGCCGCCCTGCGCGAGGCCCTCTCGAACGCCTTCCGGCACGCGGAGGCGACCCGGATCGAGGTCGTCCTCGACGCCACGGTCACGCTGCCCGACGGCTCGGCCGGTGTGCGGCTCTCGGTCGCGGACGACGGCGTCGGCATCCCGGCGGGCGGGCGGCGCAGCGGTCTGCGCAATCTGGCGCGGCGGGCCGAGTCGCTGGGCGGCGCGAGCTGGTGCGGGCCGGGCCTCGGGGAGGACGGCGGCGGCACGACGGTGGTGTGGGAGGCCCCGCTGTAGGCACGGGGCGACGGCGGCTGTACCGGGCTACGGGGGGGCGACGCTGGCCGTACTCGGCTACGGGGGACGGCGGCCGTGCCCGGATAAAGAGGGAACGCCGGCCGTGCCCGGTTACGGGTGAACGGCGGCCGTGCCCGGTTACGGGTGAACGCCGGCCGTGCCCGGCTACGCGGGAACGGCGGACGTACCCGGCAAGAGGTGGCGCACCCGGCTACGGGGTGGTGTCCCGCCGAGCCTCCAGCGCCTCCGCCACGAGTCGCTCGATGACGACCGCCACCCCGTCGTCGTTGTTGCCGACCGTGCTGCCGGAGGCGGCCGCGATCACGTCGGGGTGGGCGTTTCCCATCGCGTACGACCGGCCGGCCCAGCTGAGCATCTCGATGTCGTTGGGCATGTCGCCGAAGGCGGCGACCTCCTCGGCCGCGATGCCGCGCTCGGCGCAGCAGAGGGCCAGGGTGGAGGCCTTGGAGACGCCGAGGCCGCTGACCTCCAGGAGAGCCGTGGGGCTGGACCGGGTGAAGGAGGCCAGGTTGCCGGCGGCCTCCCTGGCCAGGGCCAGGAACGCGTCGGGGTCGAGCTCCGGGTGCTGCGCGAGCAGCTTGAGCACCGGGGCGGCGGCGCCGGGCGCCTCCTCGAAGAGGAGCTTCTCGGCGGTCGCGACGGTGGCGCCGGGGTCGAGGAAGAAGGGCGGGTACTTCGGCTCGTAGTGGATGCCGGTGGTGAGCTCGACCGCGAAGGAGGTGCCGGGCGCGGCGGCGCGCAGGGCCCGTACGACGTCGAGGGCGACCGGCCGCTCCAGCGGGCGGACCTCCAGGAAGGTGCCTCCCGCGTGGAGGTCGACGACGGCGGCACCGTTGGCACAGATGGCCATGCCGTGGCCGTGGACGTGGTCGCTGACGACGTCCATCCAGCGAGCGGGTCGGCCGGTGACGAAGAAGACCTCGATACCGGCCCGCTCCGCCGAGGCGAGCGCGGCGATCGTGCGCTCGGAGACGGATTTGTCGTCGCGCAGAAGCGTGCCGTCGAGGTCGGTGGCGATCAGCCGGGTCGCCGGAGTCACCGGAGCGGAGGGACGCGGAGAGCGGGGAGAGGTCACCGCACCATTGTTCCGCACCGGACGCACGGGCGTGCGAGGAGGTGCACATATGAGTACGCGAATTCGGCGCCCCGACCCGTCCCGGAGCGTCCTGATCTGGCCGTAAAACGCTCGTTCGGTTCTTGACGCGGCGGGGAAGACCCCAGATGAGCTGACGGCATCTCCAGGGGGTGGGGCATGGTCTCGGGCCGGCGTTGCGAGGAGTGCGAGGCCTGCGGTGCGCCGTACGGCATCTGGATTCCGAGTCTCGGGATGGCGCTCTGCGGGAGCTGTGAGCAGGCCGGAGCGGATCACCCGGCGCGTGATCCGGTTTTGGTCGGCGATGTCCTGGCGGGGATGACCGAGGCCGTGACGCGCGCGGCCCGCACCGGGAGGGCCGTGCCGGACGCGCGGAGCCCGTCGCCCGCGACCTGCGGTGCGTGCGGGGCGGACGCCGACTGGCACCGCACGGTGCGGGGGCGCTGGGTCATGATCGAGCCGGGGGAGCTGCCGACCCGTGTGGTTCCGGCGGGCAGCCGCTGGCGCGTCGCGGGCGACGGTACGGCGGTCAACCTCGGTCCCGCCGTACCGTCCGACACCTGCCGGGTCAGCCACTTCGACGTCTGCCCCGGGCGGCCCGCGCCGACCGGGGCACCGGTCCTGCTGGCCCTGCGGCGCGGGCACGCCCGGCGTGCGACGTGACCCCGGGGGCATCGGCGGGCCGCGGCGGTGGCGGGTGGCTCAGCCCAGCTGGGCGAGGGCCTCGGTGGCGATCTTCTCGAAGACGGCCTGGTCGGCGGCGAAGTCGGAGTCCGCGATCGGCCAGTGGATCACGATCTCGGTGAAGCCGAGGTCCCGGTGGGTGCCGGCGAAGTCGACGAAGGCGTCCAGCGACTGGAGCGGACGACCGCGGTCCGGCGTGAAGCCGGTCAGCAGGATCTTGTCGAGCTCGGACACGTTCCGGCCGGTGTCGGCGCAGGCCTTGCCGAGCTTCTCGATCTGGCCGCGCAGCGCCTCCACCGACTGCTCCGGGGTGCCCGTCTCGAAGATCTTCGGGTCACCCGTGGTCACCCACGCCTGCCCGTGGCGGGCGGCAAGGCGCAGCCCCCGCGGACCTGTCGCCGCGACCGCGAACGGCAGCCGCGGGCGCTGGACGCAGCCGGGAATGTTCCGGACCTCCTCCGCCGAGTAGAACGTGCCCCGCTCCGTCAGCGCGTCCTCGGTGAGGAGGCGGTCGAGCAGCGGCACGAACTCGCCGAACCGGTCGGCCCGCTCCTTCGGCGTCCACGCCTCCTGCCCGAGGGCGGTGGCGTCGAAGCCGTTGCCGCCGGCGCCGATGCCGAGCGTGATCCGGCCCCCGGAGACGTCGTCGAGCGACATCAGCTCCTTGGCGAGGGTCACGGGGTGGCGGAAGTTCGGGGAGGTGACGAGGGTGCCCAGGCGGAGCCGCTCGGTCGCCGTGGCGGCGGCGGTGAGGGTGGGCAGCGCACCGAACCACGGGCCGTCGCGGAAGGTGCGCCACGAGAGGTGGTCGTAGGTGTACGCCGTGTGGAAGCCCAGCTCCTCGGCACGCCGCCACTTCTCGCGGCCTCCCTCGTGCCAACGGTCGCGGGGCAGGATCACGGTGCTCAGACGCAGGCTCATGGTTCGAGCCTACGGCGGTCCGCGAAGGATCAGCGGACGTTGCGGTTCATCCAGGGGGTGAGCGAGCTGCCCGGGACGAGCTCCTTGTGCGTGGTGTCGCCGGGGAGCGGGACGACCAGCCACCAGCCGGGCGGGAAGAACCGGCCCTTCACGTGGGCGAGGCCGCCGAGGACGGAGCGGAGGAAGGCGGGGACCGCGTCGCGGGGCACATCGGCGAACTCGATGTTCTCGACGGTGATCCGTGCGTCGTCCTCGGGGAAGATCTGGACGGTGAGCGAGGGCGAGCCGCCCAGTTCGACATAGGCCTCGTGAGGCAGGGACCCGTCCGGGTCGAGGACCGCGAAGGCGCCGGAGGAGGTGCGCCGGGAGGTCTGGTCCGCTCCGATGTCGTCGGTCACCGTCATCTCCAGGTGGAACTCCTGGGCGATCTCGCGGATCGCGGTGACGGCCGATTCGGTCGTGGGCAGGTGCGGGTGTGCCATGGAGACGATCATGCCTGAGCCGTCGGGTGGCCGGGGCGTCAGGAGGGCAGGCGGAGGAATTCCGGCGGCACGGCGTCGGTCAGCCAGACCCCGTTGGCGCTGACGTGGAAGACGTGTCCCGCGCGGTGCATGGCGCCTGCGTCGACGCTGAGCACGATCGGCCGGCCGCGACGGGCGCCGACCCGGGTCGCGGTCTCCCGGTCGGGTGAGAGGTGCACGTGGTGGCGGGCCATGGGGCGCAGCCCTTCCGCACGGATCGCGGGAAGCCGGTCCGCGACCGTACCGTGGTAGAGGTACGCGGGTGGCTCGGCGACCGGCAGGTCCAGGTCGACCTCGACGGTGTGGCCCTGGCTCGCGCGGATGCGGGTCCCCTCGATCGCGAAGCGCTTCTTGTCGTTTGTCGCGACGACGTGGTCGAGCTCCTCGCGGGTGATCGGGAAGCCGTGCGCGGCCGTCGCCCCCAGGAGCGTGTCGATCTCGGTCCAGCCCTGCGCGTCGAGGACGAGACCGATGCGTTCGGGCTGGTGGCGCAGATGCTTGGAGAGGTACTTCGACACCTTCACCGTGCGTCGTTCGTCCATTGTTCTCCGATGAATTCAGGCGGGCATGTTTGATCCACAAGCAAAGCTGTTTATCCACAGGCTAGTTGGCGATTCTGTGGACAACACCTCAATTATTTCTGATTAATTGGTGGACTTAGCCCCTTTTTGGGTCATTTGAGGCAAGGGAGTCCAATGTCCTTTTCCCTACCTCCCGTTCTGTCGCGGCAGTGACGAAGGCGGCGACGGCGTCGACGCCAACGAGGCTCTGTACGGCACGGATCGTGTCGGCCGGAAGCGTCACCGAGCGGGGCTCTTCCTCCTTCGTGGGCGGGTCCTCGGGTGACAGGTGGAGCTGAAGGTGCCGGGTCGCCAACAGGCGCATCGCCCGAGCCAGTTCGGCGTCGACCGTCTGCTGGGCGAGCGGCCGAAGCCGCCGCACCATCGTCGCCGCCTCGGCCGCGTCCGCGTCCGTCGGCGGCCGGTGCTCCAGATAGCGGGCGAAGACGTGCTCGGTCGTGAACTCCAGGAAGCGGGAGGCGATGTGCTCGACCTGGTCGCGAAGTTCCCGCAGGTGACCGGTGATTGCCGGAAGCGGCACCCCGGCCGCGTACAACTCGACGGCCACGGCCAGCTCTTGTGGACTCGGTACGAGGTACTCCTCGGCCTCCCGGTCCGGCAGTCGCTCCAGTACGCCGAGCTCGACGGCCTCCCGGATGGCGTCCTCGTCCGGGGTGCCACCGAAGCGGGCGTCCAGCTCCGCGCGGGAGATCCGGGCGGCCTCCTCGTCCGTCCACGGCCCGTGGACCTCTGCGACCAGGCCGAGCACGCCGCCGAGGCCCCGGCCGGTGTCCCAGGCCTCCAGCAGCTCCTTGATCGAGGCCAGGGTGTAGCCGCGATCGAGGAGATCGGCGATCTGGCGCAGCCGGGCGAGGTGCGCGTCCCCGTACACGTTCGACCTGCCGCGCCGCTCGGGGCGCGGCAGCAGTCCTCGGTCCTGGTAGGCACGGATGGTCCGGACCGTGGCGCCGCTGTGATGCGCGAGGTCCTCGATCCGGTACTCCGGCTGTGCTGACTGCTCGGACAAACCCGCTCCCACCGCCCGCTTCCCGCACCCCGTCGCCGCGGGGCCCCTCCTGGGAGGGATCGTACGACCGCCCGGACAGGTCCGGCCCTCCCGCGTCACTCCGCCCCTTCCGCCCCCGCTCTCCGCGCCCGGCGGACGCGGAGGGCGGGACCCGCCTACGCGGGCGGCTGCCAGCGGGCGAACGCCCGCAGAGCGCCGGGGCTCAGCCGGGAAAGGGCGTGTATGCCCCGGGCCTCGGGGGTCACCGGGACGACGGCCCGGTCATGCAGGACCGCCCCGAGGATCGCGTCCGCGACCTTCTCCGGCGGGTAGTTCCGCAGGCCGTAGAGGCGGGACGCCTTCTTCTGGCGCCGGTTCTCCTCGGCGGCGTCCGTGACCCCCGCGAACCGCGTGGTCGCGGTGATGTTGGTGTTGACGATGCCGGGGCAGATCGCGGACACCCCGATGCCCTGGTCGGCCAGTTCGGCACGCAGGCACTCGCTGAGCATCAGGACGGCTGCCTTCGAGGTGCTGTACGCGGGCAGTGCCCGGGAGGGCTGGAAGGCCGCCGCGGAGGCGGTGTTCACGATGTGCCCGCCCTGGCCGCGCGCGGTCATCTGCGCGCCGAAGATCCGGCTGCCGTGGATCACACCCCACAGATTGACGTCCAGGACCCGCTTCCACTCCTCGCTCGTCGTCTCGAAGAAGGAGCCGGTGAGCCCGATGCCCGCGTTGTTGACCAGGACGTCGACGACTCCGTACTCGCTCGCCACCTTCGAGGCCAGCTTCTCCATCGCCTGCTCGTCGGAGACGTCGACCGTCTCGCCCCAGGCCTCGGGGGCGCCGATCAGCCGGGCCATCTCGGCCGTACGGCCCGCGCCCTCCGCGTCCCGGTCCACCGCCACGATCCGGGCGCCGGCCTCCGCGAACGCGAAGGCGGTGGCCCGCCCGATGCCGCTGGCGGCCCCGGTCACCAGGACCAGCTGCCCGCCGAACCGCTCCGCGTACTCCGGCTTCACCCCGCTCTTCGCCGCCGCGCCGGGCCGGCGCGGACCCGAGGCCCCGGCCGCCGGCTCCTCGTTGGCTCGGACGAAGTCGGCGATCCAGGCGGACAGCTGGTCCGGGCGCGTGCGCGGCACCCAGTGCTTGGCGGGCAGGGTGCGCCGGGTCAGGTCCGGCACCCAGGAGCCCAGGTCGTCGTAGAGCCGCTCGGAGAGGAAGGCGTCACCGGTCGGCGTGATCAGCTGCACGGGCACGTGCGCGTACGCGTCGGGACGCGGCCTGCCGAGCCGGGCGCGGACGTTGTCCCGGTAGAGCCAGGCGCCGTGCGCCGCGTCGCTCGGCAGCGAGGGCGTCGGGTAGTCGCCGGCGGGGACCTTCTCGACCCGCTCCAGGATCTTCGGCCAGCGCTTGCCGAGCGGCCCGCGCCAGGCGAGCTCCGGGAGCACGGGCGTGTGCAGCATGTACACGTACCAGGACTTGGCACCCTGGCCGAGGAGCTGCCCGACCCGGCGCGGGGTGGGCCTGGCCATCCGCTGCTTGATCCAGTGCCCGAAGTGGTCGAGGCTCGGTCCCGACATCGAGGTGAAGGACGCGATCCGGCCCTCGGTGCGCGGGACGGTGGCGAACTCCCAGGACTGCACCGAGCCCCAGTCGTGGCCGACGACATGGACCGGCCCGTCAGGGCTGACGGCGTCGGCGACCGCGAGGAAGTCGTCCGTCAGCTTCTCCAGGGTGAAGCCGCCGCGCAGCGGGGCCGGGGCCGTCGACCGGCCGTGGCCCCGGACGTCGTACAGCACCACGTGGTGCTCCTCGGCCAGGCGGGCTGCGACCTCCGACCAGACCTCCTTGGAGTCCGGGTACCCGTGGACGAGCACCACGGTCGGCCGGTCCGTGTCGCCTAGCTCCGCGACGCACAGCTCGACCCCGCCGGTGCGGACCCAGCGCTCCCGCGCGCCCTTGAGCCCGGCACTCTTTCCCGCGCCCGCGGGCCCTGCGCCCCTGAGCCCTGCCATCAGACCGCCCCCTCGTTCCAGCGCCGCACGTGCGGCAGATCGTCGTCCAGCCAGAACGCGCTCTGCTCGGGATCCTTCGAGTCGGTGACGACCAGGATCTCCTCGAACTTCGCGCCCGTACCCCGGAATCCGAGGTGCGGCTCGACCGCCCACAGCCCGGGCACGGGCGGGTGGTCGGAGAACGTGTACGGCGACCAGAGCGGCGACCATCCGTCCCGGTGGCCGTGGATCGTGTCGCTCGCCAGGCCCTTGAGCGCCTGGGTGCCGAAGCCGAAGAGGGTCGGCGACCAGCGACGCTCCTTCACCCGGTCGATCTTGTGGGCGATGACGCCGAAGGGGTAGGCCCGGTGCCGGTTCGCGTACCCCTGGCGGACCATGAGCCGGTCCACGTCCTCGTATATCTCACGCAGTGTGCGGCGCTCGCGGACCTCGCGCAGGATCAGCTCGCGGTGGTCGCGGAGGTCGGCGAGCAGCTTGTCGTGCAGGGGGTTGAGGCCCAGGCAGCCGCTGTAGCCGATGTCGGCGGTGTGGCCCTTGTAGACCGGCGCCATGTCGAGGATGAACGGCATCCCCGCCTCCAGGCGGCGGTTCGTCGGGAAGAACTGCAGGGGGATCTTGAAGTCGACGAAGGCCGTGCGGTCCCCGAACCAGGCGAACGGCCGGTGGAACCAGTCCCGCACCCCGCGCTCGTACAGCCACTCCCGCTGCATCCGGGCGGCCTCGCGCTCCGTCACGCCGGGCTTGAGCTGCGCCGCGACGGCTTCGGCGCACTCGTACGAGAGCCGCTGTACTTCCCTGAATCCCCTCAGCTCCGCGGAGAGTTCGCCTGTCACTGCTGAGCCCATGCCATCCGCCGTCCCGTGTGTGAGCGCCCGATCGCACTACGCGTCCGTAACTTGACACCGATGAATGTGACAATGCTCGGCGGCTGAGTCAAGAGGTCGGACGCCGGCCTGTGGAAAAGGCCGGGCCGCCGATTGTGGAAAAAGACTTTTGTCGCGACTTCCCTACGGGCTTGTACTCCTATGGTCGGAGAAGGATCGAGCCGTTGGGCTGACGACCGCTGTGGCGCACACCACTACGGTCGTACCGTGACTGTGATCGCGACCGAAAGCCTCAGCAAGCGGTTCCCCCGGGTGACCGCTCTCGACCGGCTCTCCCTGGACATCGGGCCCGGTGTGACCGGACTGGTGGGTGCCAACGGAGCCGGCAAGTCCACCATGATCAAAATCCTGCTCGGACTCTCCCCCGCCACGGAGGGCCGCGCCGAGGTGCTCGGCCTCGACGTCAGCACCTCCGGCGCGCAGATCCGCGAGCAGGTCGGCTACATGCCGGAGCACGACTGCCTGCCCCCGGACGTCTCGGCCACCGAGTTCGTCGTCCACATGGCGCGGATGTCGGGCCTGCCCCCGACAGCGGCCCGGGAGCGGACCGCCGACACCCTCCGCCATGTCGGCCTGTACGAGGAGCGGTACCGCCCCATCGGCGGCTACTCGACGGGCATGAAGCAGCGGGTGAAGCTCGCGCAGGCCCTCGTCCACGACCCGAAGCTGGTCCTCCTCGACGAGCCGACCAACGGCCTCGACCCGGTCGGCCGCGACGAGATGCTCGGACTGATCCGCCGCGTCTGGACCGACTTCGGCATCTCCGTCCTCGTGACCTCGCACCTCCTCGGCGAGCTGGAGCGCACCTGCGACCACGTCGTCGTCATCGACGGCGGGCAGCTGCTCCGCTCCAGCTCCACCAGCGACTTCACCCGGACCACCACGACGCTCGCCGTCGAGGTCACCGACTCCGACACCCACCCCGACGGGACGGGAGCGCTCCGCGCCGCCCTCACCGAAGCCGGTGTCGTGCTCCACCCGGGTGTGGAGGACGGCCTGCCGGGCGCCGGTCACATCCTGCTCCTGGAGGCGGCCGGCGAGGAGACGTACGACCTCGTGCGGGACATCGTCGCCGGTCTCGGCCTCGGTCTCGTCCGCATGGAGCAGCGCCGCCACCACATCGCCGAGGTCTTCCGGCCCGAGACGCCCCCGCGGCACGAGGAGGTGCAGGCCCGATGAGCACCCAGCTGCCCCGCCCCTCCCAGGCCGCTCCCGACACGACGCAGATCCACAACATCGGCTACCGGTCCTACGACGGCCCGCGCCTCGGCCGGGCCTACGCACGCCGGTCGCTCTTCTCGCAGTCCCTGCGCGGCGCCTACGGCCTCGGCCGCAGCGCCAAGTCGAAGGTGCTGCCGATGCTGCTCTTCGCGGTGATGTGCGTCCCGGCGCTGATCATCGTCGCGGTCGCCGTGGTCGCGAAGCAGTCCAAGCTCTCCATCGAGTACACCGAGTACGCGATCTACCTCCAGGTCGTCATCAGCATCTACCTGGCCTCGCAGGCGCCCCAGTCCGTCTCCCGGGACCTCCGGTTCAGGTCGGTGTCGCTGTACTTCTCCCGCCCGATCGAGCGCTCGGACTACGTCCTCGCCAAGTTCGGCGCGATGGCCTCGGCGCTCTTCGTCCTCACCGCGTCCCCGCTGCTGATCCTCTGGATCGGCTCGCTGCTCGCCAAGCTGGACTTCGCCGAGCAGACCAAGATGTTCGGCCAGGGACTCGTCTCCGTGACCCTGCTCTCGCTGCTCTTCGGCGGCATAGGCCTCGTCATGGCGGCCCTCACGCCCCGCCGCGGCTTCGGAGTCGCCGCCGTCATCGCCGTCCTGACCGTCTCCTACGGAGCGGTGTCCACCCTCATGGGCATCGCCTACGTCACGGAGAACCAGGACGCCATCCAGTGGCTCGGCCTCTTCTCGCCGATGACCCTCATCGACGGTCTGCAGACCGCCTTCCTCGGCGCGCCCAGCGCCTTCCCCGACGGTGGGGGCCCGGGCGCCGGTGTCGGTGTGGTCTACGTGCTGGTCGTCCTCGCGCTCATCGCCGGTTCGTACGGCATCCTGATGCGCCGCTACCGAAAGGTCGGGCTGTGACCACCCTCCACATCGACCACGTCTCCCGCTGGTTCGGAAACGTCGTGGCCGTGAACGACGTCACGATGTCGGTGGGCCCGGGCGTCACCGGCCTCCTCGGGCCGAACGGCGCCGGGAAGTCCACCCTGATCAACATGATGGGCGGCTTCCTCGACCCGTCCACGGGCAGTGTCACGCTCGACGGACAGAAGATCTGGGGGAACGAGTCCGTCTACCGCCAGATCGGTGTCGTCCCCGAGCGGGAGGCGATGTACGACTTCCTCACCGGTCGCGAGTTCGTCGTGGCCAACGCGGAGCTTCAGGGCCTCGGAGCCAAGGAGGCCCAGGACGCCCTGGCCACGGTCGAGATGGAGTACGCCCAGGACCGCAAGATCTCCACGTACAGCAAGGGCATGCGGCAGCGCGTGAAGATGGCCTCGGCCCTCGTGCACCAGCCGTCCGTGCTCCTCCTGGACGAGCCGTTCAACGGCATGGACCCGCGCCAGCGCATGCAGCTGATGGACCTGCTGCGGCGGATGGGCGCGGAGGGCCGTACGGTCCTGTTCTCCTCGCACATCCTGGAGGAGGTCGAGCAGCTCGCGTCCCACATCGAGGTGATCGTGGCCGGACGGCACGCGGCCTCCGGCGACTTCCGCAAGATCCGCCGACTCATGACGGACAGGCCGCACCGCTACCTCGTCCGCTCCAGCGACGACCGGGCCCTTGCCGCCGCGCTGATCGCCGACCCGTCCACGGCCGGGATCGAGGTCGACCACGCGGAGGGCGGACTGCGCGTCCAGGCGGTGGACTTCGGGCGGTTCACGGAGCTGCTGCCCCAGGTCGCGAAGGACCGGGGCATCCGCCTCCTGACGGTCTCGCCCTCGGACGAGTCCCTCGAATCGGTCTTCTCTTACCTCGTCGCGGCCTGAAAGGAGCCTGACCGATGTACAACCCCACAGTCGCCCGGCTCACCTACCGTGCACTCCTCGGCCGCCGACGGGCGCTGATCCTCTTCCTGCTGCCCGCCTTTCTGGTGCTCATCGCGGCGGCGGTGCGCGGCTTCAACGGCGCGGACGACCAGGTCGCCGCCGACGTCCTGGGCGGTTTCGCGCTGGCCACGATGGTGCCGCTGATCGGTGTGATCGCCGGGACGGGCGCGATCGGGCCGGAGATCGACGACGGCTCGATCGTCTATCTGCTGTCCAAGCCGGTGAAGCGGCCCACGATCATCTTCACGAAGCTCATCGTGGCGGTCGCCGTCACCATGGTCTTCTCGGCGGTACCGACGCTGATCGCCGGCTTCGTCCTCAACGGCAACGGCCAGCAGGTCGCGGTGGCCTATACGGTGGCGGCCCTGGTGGCCTCCATCGCCTACAGCGCGATGTTCCTGCTGCTCGGCACGATCAGCCGGCACGCGGTGGTCATCGGCCTCGTGTACGCCCTGGTCTGGGAGACCCTCTTCGGCTCCCTGATCTCCGGCGCGAAGACCCTGAGCGTCCAGCAGTGGTCGCTCGCGCTCGCGGAGAAGGTCACCGGAGACGGTCTGATCGACTCCGAGGTCGGTCTCACCACGGCGACCGTCCTCCTCGTGGCGGTCACGGTCGCGGCGACCTGGTTCGCCGGGCACAAGCTGCGGACGCTGACCCTGGCGGGCGAGGAGTAGGCCCAGGACGGGGAGGACAGAGCGGCGGTACGGCTCCGAGGGGCGTCGTCCCGGTTCCGGGAGGCCCACCCGGAGCCGTACCGCCGCCCCCCACTCGCCCACCGCGCGGTTCCGGGTCGGCCCCCCGGCCGTGAGATCCGGGTCGGCCTCAGCACCTGAGAGCCGGGTCGGCCCTCGGCCGTGAGACCCGGGCCGGCCTCCGGGCCGGCCGGCTCGGAGCCCGAGGTCTCAGACCGTGCGGTTGCGGGCCGCGAGCAGGCCCACCGCGAGTGAGGCCACGCAGACGCCCAGGACGAGCGAGATCGGCAGCGTCCAGGAGTCGGTGGCCTGGTGCAGGGCGCCGGCGGCCAGCGGACCCGCCGCGGCGAGGAGATAGCCGACCGTCTGGGCCATCCCCGACAGCCTGGACGCGGTCACCGCGTCCCCCGAGCGCAGCACGATCAGGGTCAGCGCGAGGCCGAGCGCGCCGCCCTGGCCGACGCCGAGCAGTGCAGCCCAGAGCCAGGCGCCCTCGGCCGGTGCGACGAGCAGACCGGCGTAACCGGCCGCGACCAGCGTCGTGACCAGGACGATCAGCGGGCGCTGACTCCGCATCCGGCCCGCGAGAAGCGGCACCGCGAAGGCACCCACGATCTGGGTCAGGGTGTTGAAAGCGAAGATCACCCCCGCTGTGGAGCGGCTCATCCCGTGGTCGGTGAAGATCGTCGGCATCCAGGCGATCAGGACGTAGGACCAGAGCGACTGGCCGCCCATGAACAGGGTCACCTGCCAGGCCAGCGGCGAGCGCCAGACACTCACCGGCGGGGCGCCGCCGGCCGGGACGGCCCGTACCTCGTGTCCGGTACGCCCCTTGGCGATCAGCACCTGTGGAAGCCAGGCGAGTGCCGCAACTCCGGCCAGCAGTGACCAGAAGCCGAGTGATGCTTCCCAGCCGCCGCCGAGAGCCTCCTCCAGCGGCACCGAGGCCGCCGCCGCCACCGTCGCGCCCGCGATCAGCGCGCCCGTGTAGACGGAGGTCATCGCCGCGGCCCGGTCGGGGAAGTCCCGCTTGATCAGCCCCGGCATCAGGACGTTCAGCAGGGCGATCGCCGTGCCGACGAGGATGCCGCCGCCGTACAGCGCGTACACGGACGGCAGCACGCGCGCGAGGATGCCGACGCCGAGCAGCAGAAGCGCGGCGAACAGCACCCGCTCCGGGCCGAAGCGGCGCCCCAGCCACGGAGCGACCAGCGCGCCCGCGCCCAGGAACAGGACCGGGACCGAGGTGACGAGCGAACTCGCCGTGGAGGAGAGCCCGAAGGCGGCGGAGATCTCGCCGACCAGGGGCGCCACGCTCGCCAGGGCGACCCGCATGTTCAGCGAGGCCAGCACGATCCCGACCAGCAGCACCGCCGGATGCGCGAGCAGCGCACGCCGTGCAGCCACTCCTGCGGTCGGCCGCACGGCCATGGCCCCAACCTCGGCTCCGACCCCGGCTCCGGCCCCGGCTCCGGCCTCGACCCCGGCTCCGGCGGCCCCGGAGACCCCCGCTCGGGCCTCGTCCGCCGTGCGTATCTCCGTGCTCACCGGTTCCGGCCCGTCCCCTCGGTCAGGGTCGCCACCGTCTCCATCGGGACCCGCAGCAGATCCCGGGCCTGGCGCTCCGCCGCCTCCGGATCACCCGCTTCGACCGCCTCGACCAGGGCCTCGTGTGCGTCTATGTCGACGGGCGGCATCTCCCGGTCGCCGAGCGCCTCCACCAGTACCTCGTGCACCTGGGCGGAGAAGAAGCGGTAGACCTCGACGAAGGTCGCGTTGTGCGTCGCGCCCACGACCGCCAGGTGGAAGGCGAGGTCGGCGTCCGCGTCCCGGTCGCCCTCCTCCCGCAGGGTGGTCAGGGCCGCCCGCAGCCGCAGCAGGTCGTGGGTGTCCCGGCGTACGGCCGCGAGTCTGGCGGCCTCCGCCTCCAGGGCGACCCGCAGTTCGAGGACGTCCGCGGCGCCCGCGTGGCGCACCCCGCGCAGGACGGCGGCCGGGTCTGTGGTCGACCTGACGAAGGTGCCGTTGCCCTGCCGGGACTCCAGGAGGCCGGCGTGGACGAGGACCCGGACCGCTTCGCGGACGGTGTTGCGGCCCACGCCGAGCTGCTGCGCGAGCTCGTGCTCGGTGGGGATCCGGTCGCCGACCGCCCACTCCCCGTCCGTGAGCTGCGCGCGCAGTTGTTCCACGACGGAGTCCACCAGCGAGGTCCGCCCCGCCGCCTTGAGTGCCATGCCGTTCCGACCTCTCCATTCGCCCGGTTGCCCAGTCATCCTACAACTGACTGCATGGAGGACACCGGACTACTGTGGGGCCGTACGCGGACCGAACACCCTCACCACCCTCGGGAGTCAGTCATGTCAGACCGCTTCGACGTCGTCGTACTCGGAGCTGGCCCCGGCGGCTACGTCGCCGCCATCCGCGCCGCCCAGCTGGGCAAGCGGGTCGCGGTCGTCGAGGAGAAGTACTGGGGCGGTGTCTGCCTGAACGTCGGCTGCATCCCCACCAAGGCGCTGCTGCGCAACGCCGAACTCGCCCACATCTTCAACCACGAGGCGAAGACCTTCGGCATCAAGGTCGACGGCACCGTCACCTTCGACTACGGCGACGCCTTCCGCCGCAGCCGCTCCGTCGCGGACGGCCGGGTCAAGGGCGTCCACTTCCTCATGAAGAAGAACGGGATCACCGAGTTCAACGGCCGGGGCACCTTCCTCGACGCGAACACCCTCCAGGTGGCCAAGGCCGACGGCACCTCGGAGACGATCTCCTTCGACAACTGCATCATCGCGACCGGCGCCACCCCGCGCCTGCTCCCGGGCACGGCCCGCAGCGAGCGCGTCGTGTCGTACGAGGAGCAGATCCTCGCCGAGGACGCCCCGAAGTCGATCGTCATCGCCGGCGCCGGCGCGATCGGCATCGAGTTCGCGTACGTGCTGAACAACTACGGCACCAAGGTCACGATCGTCGAGTTCCTCGACCGCATCGCCCCGCTGGAGGACGAAGAGGTCTCCAAGGAGCTGGCGAAGCAGTACCGCAAGCTCGGCATCGACGTCCTGACCTCCACCAGGGTCGAGACCATCGACGAGTCCGGCCCGCAGGTCCGCGTCACCGTCACCGGCAAGGACGGCGTCCAGAAGGTCCTGGAGGCCGACAAGGTCCTCCAGGCCATCGGCTTCGCCCCGAACGTCAGCGGCTATGGCCTGGAGGCCACCGGTGTCGCGCTCACCGAGCGCGGCGCGATCGACGTGGACGGCCGCTGCCGCACCTCCGTGCCGCACATCTACGCGATCGGCGACGTCACCGCGAAGCTGATGCTCGCGCACACGGCCGAGGCCATGGGCGTCATCGCGGCCGAGACCATCGGGGACGCCGAGACGATGGAGCTCGACTACCCGATGATCCCGCGGGCGACCTACTGCCAGCCGCAGATCGCCAGCTTCGGCTGGACCGAGGCGCAGGCCCGCGAGAAGGGGTACGACGTCAAGGTCGCCAAGTTCCCCTTCGTGGCGAACGGCAAGGCGCACGGTCTGGGCGACGCCACGGGCTTCGTCAAGATCATCGCCGACGGCACGCACGGCGAGATCATCGGCGCCCACCTCATCGGACCCGACGTCACCGAGCTGCTGCCCGAGCTGACGCTGGCCCAGCAGTGGGACCTCACCGTCCACGAGGTCGCCCGCAACGTCCACGCCCACCCGACGCTGGGCGAGGCCGTGAAGGAAGCGATCCACGGTATTGCCGGACACATGATCAATTTCTGAGGTTCTCCCGTCGTGGGGTGATAGGCACTGAAAGGTGCCGAGCAATACCTCTCCGGGTGGCGAACCGTCCCGGCCGATCAGGTCGTGGGTGCGTTCGTCACCCGGTACGCATGTGTGGCTTGCGGTCATCGCGATCACCAGCCTCGTCATCGCGCTGTCCCCGGCAGGCCTGGAGGCCTATCTCCTCCACCGGAACAGCAGCAATCTCCACCAGCTCTCGCACCACCCCGTACGGGCCCTGCTCGGCAGCGCGTTCTGGATCGAGGACCCCGCCGACCTCCTGCTGTACGCGGTGCTCTTCGAGGTCCTGCACGCCCCCGTGGAACGCTGGCTCGGCACCGCGAAATGGCTCTTCACCGTGGCGACGGCGCACATCGCGGCGACGCTCATCAGCCAGCAGGTGGTCCTGGCGGCCATCCAGCTCCACGACGTGCCGCGCAGCATGGCGCACGTCGTCGACATCGGGGTCAGCTACGGGCTCGCCGCCTCGGCCGGGATCCTGACCTACCGGCTGGCGCGCCCCTGGCGCTGGCTCTACCTGGCCGGAGTGCTCGCGTTCTTCCTCGTACCGCTCGTCACCGCCCGGACGTACACCGACCTCGGCCACGCGATCTCGCTGGCGATCGGCCTCGCCTGCTACCCGCTGACCCGCGGAAAACCAGTCGCTCCCGAACACCGCTCCGGCGCACACTAGTTGTGCGGGGGAAACGGGGGATCTCCCGGAAGCGGCCGCTTCGAGCGCGCGTACGCGTGCGTCCGCGCGAGGCCGTGAACCGCGAAGGCCCGCTCCCTTGAGGGGAGCGGGCCTTCGCGCGGTTCTCGGAGAAATCAGGCGCTCAGCAGGCGCTCCAGGACGACCGCGATGCCGTCGTCCTCGTTCGACGAGGTCACCTCGTCCGCCACCGCCCGCAGTTCCTCGTGCGCGTTGCCCATCGCGACACCGTGTGCCGCCCAGGCGAACATCGGGATGTCGTTCGGCATGTCGCCGAAGGCGATCGTGTCCGCGGCCTTCACGCCCAGCCGGCGCGCGGCCAGGGAGAGCCCCGTGGCCTTGCTCAGGCCGAGCGGCAGGATCTCCACGATCCCCGGACCCGCCATGACGACGTCCACGAGCCCGCCGACCGTCTCACGGGCGATCCGCGTCAGCTCGTCGTCGCTCAGCGTCGGGTGCTGGATGTAGAGCTTGGTCAGCGGCGCCGCCCACAGCTCCGCCGGGTCCTCGTAGGGGACGTACGGCAGGGGCCCCTCCTGGACCCGGTAGCCGGGGCCCATCAGGACCTCGCCCTCCAGGCCGTCGCGGCTCGCGGCCACCGCCAGTGGGCCGACCTCCGCCTCCATCTTCGAGAGCGCGAGCCCCGCGAGCTGCCGGTCCAGGGTCAGCGAGGTCAGCAGCCGGTGCTCACCGGCGTGGTAGACCTGCGCGCCCTGCCCGCACACCGCGATGCCCTCGTAGCCGAGGTCGTCGAGGATGTGCCGCGTCCAGGGCACCGCCCGGCCGGTGACCACGATGTGCGCGGCGCCCGCCTCCGTGGCGGCGGCGAGCGCGTCCCGCGTGCGGGCCGAGACGGACTCGTCGGCGCGCAGCAGCGTGCCGTCGAGGTCCGTCGCGACCAGGCGGTAGGGGAAGGGGCTCACTTGGCGATCGGCTCCAGGACCTCACGGCCACCGAGGTAGGGCCGCAGCATCTCCGGGACGCGCACGGAGCCGTCGGGCAGCTGGTGGTTCTCCAGAATCGCCACGATCGTGCGCGGTACGGCGCACAGCGTGCCGTTCAGGGTGGCCAGCGGCTTCACGGTCTTCTTTCCGCCCTGCTCGTCGCGCATGCGGACGGAGAGGCGACGGGCCTGGAAGCTGTCGCAGTTCGAGGCGGAGGTGAGCTCGCGGTACTTGCCCTGGGTCGGGATCCACGCCTCGCAGTCGAACTTGCGGGAGGCGGAGGAGCCGAGGTCGCCGGTGGCGACGTCGATGACCTGGAAGGGCAGCTCCAGGCCGGTCAGCCACTGCTTCTCCCAGTCCAGGAGTCGCTTGTGCTCGTTCTCCGCGTCCTCGGGCGCGACGTACGAGAACATCTCGACCTTGTCGAACTGGTGGACGCGGAAGATGCCGCGGGTGTCCTTGCCGTACGTGCCGGCCTCGCGGCGGAAGCAGGGCGAGAAGCCCGCGTACCGCAGGGGCAGCTTGTCGGCGTCGATGATCTCGTCCATGTGGTACGCGGCGAGGGGGACCTCGGAGGTGCCGACGAGGTAGTAGTCGTCCTTCTCCAGGTGGTACACGTTCTCCGCGGCCTGGCCGAGGAAGCCGGTGCCCTCCATGGCACGCGGGCGGACCAGCGCCGGGGTCAGCATCGGGATGAAGCCGGCCTCGGTGGCCTGGGCGATGGCCGCGTTGACCAGGGCGAGCTCCAGGAGGGCGCCCACGCCGGTCAGGTAGTAGAAGCGCGAGCCGGAGACCTTGGCGCCCCGCTCGACGTCGATGGCGCCGAGCGCCTCGCCCAGCTCCAGGTGGTCCTTGGGCTCGAAGCCCTCGGCCGCGAAGTCGCGGATGGTGCCGTGCGTCTCCAGGACGACGAAGTCCTCCTCGCCGCCGACCGGGACGTCCGTGTGGACGATGTTCCCGAGCTGGAGCAGGAGTCGCTTGGCCGTCTCGTCGGCCTCGTTCTGTTCGGCCTCGGCGGCCTTGACGTCGGTCTTGAGCTGCTCCGCCTTCTGCAGGAGCTCGGCGCGCTCCTCGGGCGTGGCCTTGGGGATCAGCTTTCCGAGCGCCTTCTGCTCGGATCGGAGCTCGTCGAAGCGGACGCCGGACGACCTGCGCCGCTCATCGGCGGAGAGCAGGGCGTCGACGAGCGCGACGTCCTCTCCACGGGCGCGCTGGGAGGCGCGAACACGGTCGGGGTCCTCACGGAGCAGGCGAAGGTCAATCACCCCACCAGGCTACCGGTGCCCGCTTGGCCGCCCCCACCGGATAACGTCGCGCGTGTTGTTTTGCCCGAATTGCCGCTCCAGGAAAAGCGGACCGCGGGCCGCCGCATTCAGTTATCCACAGGCTGTGCGGAAGTTCTGTGGACTACGGGGAAGATCGCGGGGATTCCTCGCCACGAACCTGGCAATTCCGTGATCAAACGCCATTCGCTCACTCATTCGGGTGGGAATTGCTCGCTCCAAAGAGTTGATCCCGGGAAACGCGGTGACGGACGCGTCATCAGCGAGCTGTGGACGGTCGGGGTGCGGCCGGGGTGTGACCGGTGGGCGGCTGGGGGGATTTGTCGACCATGTCGGATTGCGATGTCGACTTGTCCCCAGGTCGAGGAGCGCCCTGTGGATAACCTCTGTGGGTAACTGAAAAGTATGCAGGTAGGACTAGTTGTTCGTACCTGTGGACGACCGCTCCCGGCAGCGGGAGCGGTCGGTCAGTATCGGGTCAGGCCCGACCGTCCTGGGCCCTCGCGAGCCAGTCGGAGGCCTCAGTGAACTCCACGTCCGAAGTCCCACGCCGCAGCGGCGACACGTCCTCGATCGCGACGCCCGCCCGCGGGTACGAGCCGAGGAAGCGCACCTTGGGGCACATCCGCTTGAGCCCCATCAGCGCCTCGCCCACCCGGCGGTCCGAGATATGGCCCTCGGCGTCCACGGCGAAGCAGTAGTTCCCGATCCCCGCCCCCGTGGGCCGGGACTGGATCAGCATCAGGTTCACCCCGCGCACCGCGAATTCCTGGAGCAGTTCGAGGAGGGCACCCGGATGATCGTCACCCAGCCACAGCACCACCGAGGTCTTGTCCGCGCCGGTCGGAGCCGCCGGTCGGGCCGGCCGGCCCACGAGCACGAACCGGGTCTCGGCGTTCTCCGCGTCATGGATCTCGGTGACGAGCGGTTCGAGACCGTACGTCGCCGCCGCGAACTCGCCCGCGAAGGCGGCGTCGAAGCGGCCCTCCTGGACCAGCCGGGCCCCGTCCGCGTTCGAGGCGGCCGACTCCCACAGGGCGTCGGGCAGGTGCGCCCGCAGCCAGTTCCTGACCTGCGGCTGGGCCACCGGATGGCCCGTGACCGTCTTGATCTCCGAGAGCTTGGTCCCGGGCCGCACGAGCAGCGCGAAGGCGATCGGCAGCAGCACCTCGCGGTAGATCGTCAGCGGTTCGCCGGAGGCCAGCTCGTCGAGCGTCGCGGTCACCCCGCCCTCGACCGAGTTCTCGATCGGTACGAGCGCGGCGGCGGCCTCCCCGTTCCGTACGGCGTCGAGCGCGGCCGGGACCGAGACCATCGGGACGAGCTCCCGGGTCGCGGCCTCGGGCAGCGTACGCAGTGCGGCCTCCGTGAAGGTGCCTTCGGGGCCGAGGTACGTGAACCGGGTGGCGGACATACCGTCACCCTAATGCTCACCGGGCGCGCGGGCCGCCCGCTCCAACGACATCACGAACGACATCCCGCCCGGCATCTCGAACGACATGCCGGGCGACGTCCTGGCCAGGATCCTGAACGACATCCCGCGGAGTTACGCCTCCAAGAGCCGCTGGCCCACGTACTCGCCCTCGGCGGGGCCGCCCGGGACCGCGAAGAGGCCGCTCGACTCGTGCCGGATGAACGCGGACAGCGCGTCGCCCCGGTCGAGTTTGCGCTGCACCGGGACGAAGCCCCGGAACGGATCGGCCTGCCAACAGATGAAGAGGAGCCCGGCGTCCGGTGTCCCGTCCGGGCCGATGCCGTCGTGGAAGGAGAAGGGCCTGCGGAGCATCGCCGCCCCGCCGTTCTGTTCGGGGGCGGAGATCCGGGAATGGGCGTTGTCCGGGATCACCAGCTTCCCGTCCGGCCCGAACTTGTTCAGGTCGAGCTCGGTGGTCTCGCTGCCGCCGGTGAGCGGCGCGCCGTCGGACTTCCGGCGGCCGATCACCTGCTCCTGCCGGTCCAGCGGCAGCTTCTCCCAGTCGTCGAGCAGCATCCGGATCCGCCGCACCACCGCGTACGAACCTCCGGCCATCCACTCCTGCGCGCCGCTGGCCCCGGCCGGGACGAAGATCCGCCGGTCGAAGTCGGGCTCCGTGGGCTTCGGGTTGCCCGTGCCGTCGACCTGACCCATGAGGTTGCGTGCGGTCATCGGCTTCGCGGTGGCGCCGGCCGAACGGTTGAAGCCGTTCATCTGCCAGCGCACCCGGGCCGCGTCGCCCGCGTCCTTCTGGACGGCCCGCAGCGCGTGGAAGGCGACGAGCGCGTCGTCGGCGCCGATCTGCACCCACAGGTCGCCCTCGGAGCGCCGGGGGTCGAGGGCGTCGGAGGAGAAGGCGGGCAGCAGGTCGAGCTGATCGGGGCGGCGCGAGGTCAGTCCGGTGCGGTCGAAGAACGTACGGCCGAAGCCGAAGGTGACCGTCAGGGAGGAGGGGCCCGCGTCGAGCGCGATGCCCGTGTCCTCGGCCGGGGCCTTCCCCGCCATCAGGACCTTCGCCGTGGCCGACCAGCGGCGCAGCAGGGCCATGGCCTCCTTGCGCCCGGCGCCCGGTGCGAGGTCGAAGGCGACCAGATGGCCGCGGGACTGGAGGGGCTGGGTGATGCCGGCCTGATGTTTCCCGTGAAACATCACCTCGGTCGCGCCGACGGAGGTCAGGGCCTGCGGCCCGCCCGCGCCGGAGCCACCGGTGGTGCCCTCGCCCGACACCGCGGAGGAGATCCCGACGCCGCCGGCCGCGCCGATGACGAGTCCGGTGGCACCGGCGGCACCGACGGTGCCGAGCAGCCGCCGCCGGGAGATCTCCACAGGGGTGCCGTCGTGGTTGCTTTCGCTGTTGCCGCTGTTGTCGCTCTCGGTCACGAGGGTCAGCCGATCTTCACGTTCTTGTCGATGGTGGTCTGGTCGATGTCGGAGGTGCGGACGGTCACCTGGATCTTCCACTCGCCGGGCATCGGGATCTGGACGCCGCTCGCGCTCCAGTGTCCGGTCTGGATGCGGTCGGGGGCGACGGGCAGCGGGCCGACGTCCTTGGCCTCCAGGGTGAAGGCGACCTTGACCTCGGGGACGTCCAGAGGCTTGCCGTTGGGGCGCTCGACGAAGAGGTGGAGCGCGTTGGCGCCGGTGCGGCCGGGGTCGAGGCTGAGACGGACCACGCCCTTGCCGTCGACGCCGCCGGTGTCGAAGGGCAGCCGGATGTCCACGGGGCGGTCGGGCACGGCGGCCGAGCCGGCGGTGGTGCCGGTCCGGCCGGCCTCCTCCTCGGTGCGGCCGGGCTCGGTGGAGGTGAGGACGGTGGTCACGGCGAGGAGGACCACAGCGACGGCGGCCTCGGTCAGCACCGAGCGGCGAAGACCGGTCCGCTCGGGGTCGGCGTCCCGCTCCCGCTTGCGGCGGGCGGTGGCGACGGCGGCGCGCTGCCGGGCGAGCTGAGCGGCCCGCTCGGGGGCGGGTTCGGAGTCGGGCTGGGACTCGGAAGCGGTCTGGGCTCCGGCCTGGGCCTCGACCTCGGAGACGGTGTCGACCTCGGACGCGGTGTCGGCCTCGGACGCGGCCTCGGCCTCGGGCTCGGGTTCGGAGACGGTCCCGGCTTCGGCTTCGGTCCCGGTCCCGGATCCGGTCTCGGTCTCGGGCTCGGAGACGGTCCTGGTCTCGGAGAGGGCTTCGGGATCGGTAGGTGCCGGGTCGGCGAGGCGCTGGGTCCAGCGGCGCGAGATCCAGGCGATGCCGAGGAGCACGGCCAGCAGGCCGATCTTGACCAGCAGCAGCTGCCCGTAGCGCGTGTCGGTCAGCGCGGACCAGGAGCCGACCTGGCGCCAGGACTGGTAGAGGCCGGTGGCCGCGAGGACGAGCACGGAGCCGAAGGCGACCTTCGAGAAGCGTTCCACCGCCGAGCGCTCGACGGAAGGGGCCCGATAGAGGGCGACGAGCAGCACGGTGAGTCCGCCGAGCCAGGCGGCCACGGCCAGCAGGTGCAGGATGTCGACGGGCATCGCGATGCCCGGCTGGATGCCGGTCGAGGCGTGCTCGGCCAGCGCCCAGGTACCGGCGATCCCGGCGGCGACGACGGTGCCGCCGAGCCCGAGTCCGAAGGCGAGGTCCTTCCGTTCCTTCGGGTCGGTGCGGCGGGTGTAGGAGCCGAAGAGGACCGCGACGAAGAGCGCCGCGGCGCCGAGCAGCAGCAGACGGGAGGTGAGGGCTGCCCCGGTCTTGGTCTCCAGGACGGACTTCAGGCCCGCCAGGTCGAAGGCGTCGGAGAGTTCGCCGGAGCCGGTGTACGGGTTGCGGAGGAGGAGCATCGCCAGTGTGGCGACCGTGAGGGTCAGCCAGGCCCGGACGACGGTCCGCTGGACCGGGCGGACGCCCGCCCCGCGCGGCCAGCAGACCAGGACGAAGGCGCCACCGCCGACGAGGACGGCGAAGGAGGCGTACGAGAGGTAGCGCGCGGTGCCGTAGAGGGCACCGACGAGTCCGCCGCCGGCGTTCGGCTCGGGCAGTGCGACGGAGGTGGCGGAAGGAGCGCCGATGGAGAAGGTGAAGGCGCCGGCGATCGGGTGGCTGTCGGCGGACACGGTCTGCCAGGCCACGGTGTACGTACCGTCCGGCAGTCCGGCGCGGAGCCCGACTCCGTACCGGACGACGGCGCCGCTGCACAGGTCGCGTATCTCGCCGGTGTCGGCCCGACGTCCCGCCGGGTCGAGGACCCGGATCGAGTCGGCGCTCATGGCGACCTGTTCGGAGAAGGTCAGGTTGACCTCCTTGGGAGCGGTGGCGACCACCGCCCCGTCCCTCGGGTCGCTTCCGGTGAGCGCCGCGTGCGCGGAGGCGGGGGCGGCGCCGGCCAGCAGCGTGCCGAGCAGCGCGGCCGCGAGGATCAGCAGCCGGGCCACGGCGGTACCGAGGCGCGGGGCGGTGGTTGTCATCTCTGTGTCACTCCGTCAACGAGCTCAGTGCTGCCGCGGGTTGTGGTTGGCCGCCTCGACGGGAAGGTCGACCTTGATGGGGTCGGACTTCTCGAAGTGGAGCTCGATGCTGACCTTCTCACCCTGCTTGGGCTTCTTCTTCAGCTCCATGAACATGATGTGGTTGCCACCGCGTTCGAGCTTCAGCTCCCCGTTCGCGGGGATGTCGAAGGACTTCACCTCCAGCATCTTCTGGTTCTTCGTCTCGTGGATCGTGACGTCGTCCGAGATGGGGCTGGTGACGGAGGTGAGCTTGTCCGCCGTCCCGCTGCCGTTGGTGATGGTCAGGAAGCCGCCGGCCATGTCCATCACGGGCTGCGGCATGAACGCGCCGCTGACCTTCAGTTCGGGCTTGTCGCCGTCGGACGAGCACCCCGTCAGCGCGAGCGAGGCGGCGAGGGCGACGGCGGCGGTCAGGGCGGTGGTGCGGCGGTTCACGGGTTCTCCCCCTTGATGAGCTTCGGCAGGTCCTTGGCGTACTCCTCGACGGTCGTGTCCTCGCCGTACAGGACGTAGCCCTGATCGGTGGTGGGCGAGAAGGCGATCACCTGGGCGCCGTGCATGGAGATGACCTTGTCGCCCTCCTTCTTGGGCGGGTCGATGCCGATGCCGATCGAGCGGGCGCCCGCCTGGATGGCGGAGAAGTCGCCGGTGAGACCGGTGAAGGTGGGGTCGCCGGCGGCGGGCAGCCACTTGGCGAGCTCGGCCGAGGTGTCACGCTCGGGGTCGGTGGTGACGAAGACGACCTGGAGCTTGTCCTGGTCGGCCTTGGGGAGCTCCCTCTTGGCGAGGGCGATGTTGCTCATCGTCATGGGGCAGACGTCGGGGCAGTGCGTGTAGCCGAAGTAGATGAGCGTCGGCTTGCCCTTGGTCCGCTCGCGCAGGTCGTACTTCTGGCCCTTGGTGTCGGTGAGGACGAGCGAGGGCTTGGTGAACGGCCGGTCGAGGACGGTGGCGGCCTTGGTCGAGTCCTCGGCGCCGGAGACCTCGGCGACCGAGCTGGAGCCCGTGCCGGAGGCCTTGTCGTCGTTTCCGCCGAGGCCGACGGCAGCGGTGATGCCGAGCGCGGCGACGATCGCGACGGCGGCGACGATCAGCGGGGTGCGCCGTCCGGGGCGCGCCGTGCCCGCCCCGGACGTCTTCTCTTGGGACATGGTGTTTCTCTCGGTTCTCGGGTGAGGGTGCGGCCGTCAGGCCGAGCGGCGGCGGCCGGCGAGGACGCCGAAGGCGACGCCGGCGATGCCGACGAGGATGCCGATGACGCCGAGGATCCGGGCCGTGGTGTCGGAGGAGGAAGAGGAGGCGGTGGCCGCCTTCTCCTCGTGGTCACCGGCCTTGTCGTCGTGCCCGGTCTTCGCGTCCCCGGAGGCGGAGGCCGAGGGGCCGGTGGCGGGAGCGGTGGTGGCGGCGCCGTGGTGGTCGCCGCTCGCGGCGGAGAGCTTCAGGACGGGGGCCGGGTTCTGCGGCTCCTCCGCGCCCTCCTTCGCCTCCTCGATCCAGCGCACGATCTCCTTGTTGTCGTACGTCTGGATGGCCTTGAGCACGAGCTGGTCGGTGTCCTCGGGCAGCCGGCCGAGGGAGAGCGGGAACTGCTGGAACTGACCGGGGCCGATCTTCGAACCGTCGGCGGTCCACGTCACCTTGGAGACGGCCTCGTTGATCTTCTTGCCGTGCAGCTCCAGCGGCTTGCTGAGCTTGCTCTTGGTCACCTCGGCCTTCCAGCCGGGGACGGGCTGCGGCATGACGGAGGCCAGCGGGTGGTCGAGCGGGAAGTTGACCTCCAGCTTCACGGTGGAGGCGTTGTCGCGCTCGTTCGGGACCTTGATGTTGACGGTGGCGTAGCCGCCCTTGGCGGCCTCGCCCTGCGGCTGCACGCTGACGTGCGCGAAGGCCGTGCCGGACAGCAGCGCGACGGAGGAGAGGGCGATGCCACCGGCGAGGGCGACACGGGAGGCGGAAACGGAAACGGTCATGGCAGAAGACACTCCGGCTCTGAGGAGGACGGCGGGACCCGGCGCGCCGAGGGGCGGTACCCCGGTCGAGGCGCGCGGGCATACGCGGCGCCGCTCCGGTCGAGCGGTCCGCGTCAGGCTGCGAGGACGCAGTCGGCGGCCGGCGGGCCGCGCCTGATCACCGTGTCCTCGAGCGCCTCGAAGACGGGCGGTGGCGAGGAGTCGAAGGCCGTACGGGCGGGCAGCCGCGATCCCGCGTGCGGGGTCGCGGGCAGCCCGGCGAGAAGGCTCCGTACGAGACGGAGGGCGGCCCGCAGCGAGCGCACGAGGGCGCACTCGGCGAGCTCCGTCGCGCCCTGCTCGGAGAGCTGGACGAGCCGGACCAGGGCCCGGTCGCCGCGGCGCAGCAGCCAGCCCGCGGCGAGCGCCGCGAGCAGATGGCCGAGGAGCATGGGCAGTCCGGGCAGGAGTCCGGCGGTCGGGGCCGCCGTGTGCGCCAGGTGGCCGTGGGCGGTGGCCGGGGTGAGCCCGGCGTCGCCGACGATCCTGGCGGCGTCGGCTGGGCTGATGGCCCCGGTGCCCGCCCCGCAGACCAGCTTGGCGGCCATCCGCACGAGCGCCTCGTCGGCCGTGGGGCTCAGCGCGAGAGGGCGCTGACCCAGGCTGAAGAGGGTGTGGAGGCCGAGCTGTCCGGCCGCGAGGGCGCCGACGACGAAGGCGAGGGAGCGGTCGCGTCCTGCGAGGAGGACGGTGACTCCGAAGACGCCGAGAAAGCCGGCGACGAGGGTCCACAGCGCGATCCCCGCACAGGCGGCGAGGGCGTGTCCCAGCGCGGACAGCACGACGCAGACCGCGGTGAACACCGCGGCCCTCAGCAGCCGTGGAGCGAGCGCGGGGGCAGTCATGGCGGGCCCATCATCGCACCAGGGGCATGCCCGCCATGAGGCAGGTCCGTAAGGTCGTTCTTGGGCGCCTTAGGGTGACATACACCGGCGTCCCGGCCCGGTGCATCCGCCGAACGAGGGCTCTTGTCGCCTTCGGGGGCTTACGAAGGGTTCCGTCCGGCAATAGGTATCGGTATGTCGAGCCGCTGCCGGGAGGCTGGAGCATGAGCATCTGGTGGTCACTCCATCTGCGGCGCGAGGCCGCGAGCGTGCCGCTGGCCCGCCGGCTTCTGCTGGGCACGATGGAGACCGCGGGGGTCGATCCCGATGTGTCGTACGAGCTGTCCGTCGCGCTGACCGAGGCCTGCGCGAACGCGGTCGAGCACGGCGGCGGCGTCGACGGCGGGGCCGGCGGGACGGGCAGGGCGTACCGGGTGACGGCCTACCTGGACGGCGAGACCTGCCGTATCGAGGTGGCGGACTCAGGACCGGGCTTCCCCGGCGCCGAGGCGGCGTCGGCGCCCAGGGCCCCCTCGGACGACGCCGAGCACGGCCGGGGGCTGCGCCTGATCGAGGAGCTCGCCGACCACGTGCAGTTCGGCAACCGTTCGGGCCGGGGCGGCGCGGTCGTCAGCTTCGACAAGATCCTCAAGTGGAAGGACGGGCCGTCGCTCCTGATGGCCTGAGCCCCGGAGGAGTACGTCGCTCCTGATGGCCTGAGCCCCGGAGGAGTACGGGGAAGGGCCCCCGCCGGTCGGTCGGCGGGGGCCCTTCGTCTCCAACGTACGCGTGATCGCGGTGATCAGCCCTTCAGGCCGGCCATCCACGCCTCGACCTCTTCGGAGCGGCGCGGCAGCGCGTCCGAGAGGTTCACGTTGCCGTCCTCGGTGACGAGGATGTCGTCCTCGATCCGGACGCCGATGCCGCGGTACTCCTCCGGCACGGTCAGGTCGTCGGCCTGGAAGTACAGACCCGGCTCGACGGTCAGGCACATGCCCGGCGCGAGGGTCGTGTCGACGTACGCCTCGGTGCGCGCGGCGGCGCAGTCGTGGACGTCCATGCCGAGCATGTGGCCGGTGCCGTGCAGGGTCCAGCGGCGCTGGAGGCCGAGCTCCAGGACGCGCTCGACCGGGCCCTCGACGAGGCCCCACTCGACGAGCTTCTCGGCGAGTACGCGCTGGGCGGCGTCGTGGAAGTCGCGGTAGGCGGCGCCAGGCTTCACCGCGGCGATGCCGGCCTCCTGCGCCTCGTACACGGCGTCGTAGATCTTGCGCTGGAGCTCGGTGTACCGGCCGTTGATGGGCAGGGTGCGGGTGATGTCCGCGGTGTAGAGCTCGTTGGTCTCCACGCCGGCGTCGAGCAGCAGCAGGTCGCCGGAGCGGACGTCGCCGTCGTTGCGCACCCAGTGGAGGGTGGTGGCGTGCGGGCCGGCGGCGCAGATGGAGCCGTAGCCGATGTCGTTGCCCTCGACGCGGGCGCGCAGGAAGAACGTGCCCTCGATGTAGCGCTCGCTGGTCGCCTCGGCCTTGTCGAGGACCTTGACGACGTCCTCGAAGCCGCGGGCGGTGGCCTCGCAGGCCTTCCTGAGCTCGGCGACCTCGAAGTCGTCCTTGATGAGGCGGGCCTCGGAGAGGTAGACGCGGAGTTCCTCGTCGCGCTCGGCGGTGACCTTGTCGGTCAGCGCCGCCTCGATGCCGGCGTCGTGGCCGCGGACGGCGCGGACGGGGCCGGTGGCCTCCTTCAGCTGGGCGGCGAGCTCGCGGACGTCCTTCGCGGGGACGCCGAGGAGCTGCTCGGCCTCGGTGAGGGAGTGGCGGCGGCCGACCCAGAGCTCGCCCTGGCCGTCGAGCCAGAACTCGCCGTTCTCGCGGTCGGAGCGCGGCAGCAGGTAGATCGTCGCCTCGTGGCCGCCCGCGCGGGCGGGCTCCAGGACGAGGACGCCGTCCTGCGTCTGGTCGCCGGTGAGGTACGCGTACTCGGTGGAGGCGCGGAAGGCGTACTCGGTGTCGTTCGACCGGGTCTTCAGGTTCCCGGCGGGGATCACCAGGCGCTCGCCCGGGAAGCGGGCGGACAGCGCGGCGCGGCGCGCTGCGGTCTTGTCGGCCTGCGCGATGGGCGCCAGGTCGCGCAGCTCGGTGTCGGCCCAGCCGGACTTCATGTTCTCGGCGAGCTCGTCGGACACGCCCGGGTACAGGCCGTTCTTCCGCTGCTTGATCGCCTGCTCTTCGGTCGTCTCTTCCGGGGTCTCCGGCGTGAGCTCCTCGGCCACGGGTCTGCCTCCTCTTGGTACGACACTGAACCCCCACCATCGTACGGTCGTACGGAAGGGGGCCCAGGGCCGGAAGACCCATTACCGGAGCGTCACATTCCGCTCACTCGAAGCGGGCGGCGAGCAGGACCACGTCCTCCTCGTCGTCAGTGGTGCCGAGGCCCTCGGGCAGCAGCGTCCGCAGGACGTGGTCGGCGATCGCGCCCGGGTCGCCCCGGTCTGCCTTCAACACGCTCGAAGCGGCCGCGTGCAGCCGCGCGAAGGCCCGGTCCATGGGGTCGCCGGTACGGCGGAGCAGCCCGTCCGTGTAGAGAAGCACCGTTTCTCCCGGGGCGGGGGACAGCTCGACGCTCGGCGCTTCCCAGCAGGAGAGCATCCCGAGCGGAGCCGAGAGCGAGGTCTCGACGAACTCGGTGCGGTGGTCGCCGATGACCAGCGGCGGGGCGTGCCCCGCCCCGGCCAGGACGATCCGGCGCTGCGCGGGCTCGGCGTACGCGAAGAGCGCGGTCGCCGAGCGTGCGGGCTCGGTGAGCCGGAGCAGCAGCTCCAGGTCGGAGAGGACGGCGACGGGGTCCTCGCCCTCCATCACCGCGTACGCCCGGAGGGAGGCCCGCAGCCGGCCCATGGCGGCCAGTGCGCTCGGGCCGGTCCCGGAGACGGAGCCGACGGCGAGCCCGAGGGCGCCCTCGGGCAGCGGCAGCGCGTCGTACCAGTCGCCGCCGCCCCGGGGGCCGGTGCGGTGGCGGGCGGCGAGCTGGACGCCGGGGACGCGGGGGAGGCGGCTCGGGAGCAGCTCCTCGGCGACGGTGGCGACCTGGGCGCGGGCGCGCTCGACCTGGAGCAGGCGGGCGAGGTGCTCGGTGGCGAAGCGGCCGTAGAGCCCGATGAGGTGGCGCTGGCGTTCGGAGGGCTCGGCGGGCTCGTCGTAGAGCCAGACGGCCGCGCCCAGCCGGCCGGCCTCCTCGGTGGCGAGGGGAAGGGCGTAGCTGGCGGCGTATCCGAGGCGGGCGGCGACCTCGCGGTGGCGCGGGTCGAGGCCCTCCTCCGTACGGACGTCGGGGATGGCGATCGGATCGGGCACCCGCTCGGGGTGGACCGGATCGGGGAGGCCGTCGAGGAGGCGGCCGTAGCTGCTGGTGCCGCGCGGGACGGTCTCGATCGTGCCGAGCTCGGCGTGGGCGAGCCCGAGGCCGATGGTGGTGGCGGGGCCGAGGCCGTCGGCGGGTTCGAGGACGGCCATGCCCCGGCGGGCGCCGACGAGGGCGGCGCCGGCACCGAGCACCTCGGGGAGGGCCTCGTCGAGGGAGGAGGTCCTGATGAGGCGCTCGGTGAGTTCGTGGAGGGTGGTGAGGTCGGAGACCCAGCCGGCCAGCCGGTCCTGGATCAGCGCGCCGGGCGGGAGGGCCGCGTCGGCGGGTGTTGCCGCCGAGGGGACCCCGGGAAGGGGCGCCGCAGTGTGCGGGGGGTGGGGAACCGTGGAATCGATTCCGGCCACTTTCGGCATGTGTGGGGCGCTCATGTCAGTCGGCTTTCCGACCGGTGCGTTTGACGCCATAGCATCGCAAACCCCCATGTCATTCTGCGCCGCTCGATGCATCCACATGTACACGCACCGGAGGAGCGATGTCCAGCATTGTCCCCATGGGACTTGTGGTGTCCGTGAGCTTGGACGCAGGGGTTGAAGTGCGCGAGAAGTTGGCCGAAAATTGCCCCCGGTGTGCACCTTTTGCGGTCGACTGGCGTCGTTTGAAAGCGCGTCATTCCGAGCGTGCTGGGTACGTACTCGATGACAGGCAGGGGCAGTTGGAGCTGCCCCGGAACGTGCCGTGGAACCCCGGCGTCTTATGTGCCGCAGGCCTCGGCCCGTCCCCCAGTGGCGGGGAACGTGTTCTGACCCGGCTTGGATCTGGCACCGATACGGATCGACCTGGCTCGACCTGGTTCCGACCTGGCTTCACCCGGTTCCGACCTGGCTCCACCTGGTTCTGACCTGCTCCACCGGTTCCTCCCCGGCTCGACCTGGCTCCACCGGTTCATACCTGGCCCGTCGACCCCGCTTTCGGCGCGGGGCGGAGCGCCATCGACCTTGTACGCGCTGATACGCACGGTGAAGAGATCTGCACATGGTGTGATGTGGATTCGGCGTTCAACGGAAAGGAACGAGCGCTCATGCGCGAGATCCTCGGAATCCTGGGACCCCTCGTGAGGCGAGTCAGGCGGCGCAGGCTCCGGCTCCGGCGTCGCGAGGCGACGACCGCCCGGCTCGACGCGGCGGTCGCCTACGCCGGCGAGTGGGACTGGCCCGTCCTGCCGGGCGTGAGCCTGAGGGCGACGACCCGCACGGCCGCGGGGCCCGTCTGCGCCTGCCCCGACCCCGAGTGCGCGGTGCCCGGCGCGCACCCCTTCGACCCCGGGCTCCTCGCGGCCACCACCGACGAGCGGATGATCCGCTGGTGGTGGACCAGGCGGCCGGAGGCCCCGGTGGTGCTCGCCACGGGCGGCGGCGCGCCCTGCGCGGTGAGCCTGCCCGCGGTGGCGGGAGCCCGGGCGCTGACCGCGCTCGACGCGATGGGCATGCGGCTCGGCCCGGTGGTGGCGACGCCGACGCGGTGGTCCATCCTCGTCGCCCCGTACGGCCTCGAACGGCTCGGCGAGCTGCTGTACGCGAAGGACAGCGTGCCCAGTTCGCTGCGCTTCCACGGCGAGGGCGGCTATCTGCTGCTGCCGCCCTCGGTCGCCGGGAGCGGGCAGGTGCGGTGGGAGCGGGCGCCGCTCGCCGGCTCGGCCCGGCCGTGGCTGCCGGACGTGGAGGCCCTGGTGGACGCCCTGGTCGAGGCGAGCACGAGCGCGCCCGGCGGCGGGAGCCGACTCACGTACTGAGCGGTGCGTGTTCACGTGCTGAGCGGTGTCTGCTCACGTACCGAGCGGTGCGTGTTCACGTGCTGAGTGGTGTCTGCGCACGTGCTGAGCGTCGCGAGCTCCCGTGTGGAGCGGTAGGCGCCGGGGCGTTCACCCGAACGGGTGTGTCCTGGCCCGACTTGCAGGGGAAACGGGCGCGCGGCCGACCGGGCGCCCGCCGGCCGCCGATATGTTCGCCCCACCCGTCGAAGATCCCGGGCGAAGGAGCAGGTGGGTCGCATGAGTCCGGTGATGAGACCGGCGAAACTCCGCATGATCGGACTCGGAACGGCCGTCGCGGTCGCCGTCCTCGTACCGATCGTCGCGGTGGCCGGACCGACGGGCGATCCCGTACGGCCTGCCGGCCAGGCCGCCGCCGGCCATGGCGCCGCCGACGACGCGAAGGGCGGCGACGCAGCCCGAAACGGAGCCCGGGACGGGGACGGGGACCTGCTGCCGGACCTGGGGCTCGGGCGCGGAGCTCGTACGGCGGAGTCTTCCGCCACCGGTGCCGCGCAGGGCGGTCGCGCTTCCGCCTCCGCTGCCATCCCGTCCGCCCCACCCGCAACACCTGTCCCCTCCGCCGCTTCCGTGACCCCCGAGCGGATCACGAAGTGTGGGCCGGAACTCGCCTCTCCCGAGGGGATCGAGGCGCAGACCTGCGTACTGGCCGAAGGACCCGACACGTGGGCGCGTACCTACTACCGGAACGCGACGGGGCAGGAACTCGACGCGTTTCTGACCCTGATGGCGCCCGGCGGAAGGACCGTACAAGTGCGTTGTCCGGTCGCGGCGCAGGACGAACCGGGTACCTGTGAAACGCCCAGGGAACGCGGTGAGGGCAAGGCCACGGCGTATACGGCGGTAGCGGAATTCGCGGGTACCGGCGAAGGAGGCAGCACTCCGCTGCTGCTGAGGTCTGGCAGCAACACGGCGGACACCGAAGGAAGTTGAGCGCCGAACGCCCCGGCGCGGCCTGGGGCGGGCATGGAAACGCCCGATCGCTGGCGACGGGGGATGCACCAGCGACCGGGCTTCCAGAACGGTAACAAGAGATCTGCTGTTCGCAAATTCGATCTCGGTTATTCGGACAGGGATTTACCCGCCCGCAGACCGGGTTGTGGCGGAAGTCACCGACTGGTCGGTCTGTCAGTCACCGATACCACCTGGGGTATCAGCTGAGAGTCACCTGACGGTTCGTGAGGCCGCCGCGGGCCCGACGCTCCTCGGCCGTGAGCGGAGCGTCCGAGGCGAGCGCCCCGGCGAGCCGCTCGGCGAACTCGGCGGCCGGCTTCTCGCACTCCTCGGCCGTCATGGAGGTCGGCAGGTCCCACACCGGCACCATGAGGCCGTGGGCGCGGAAGGAGCCGACGAGCCGGGTGTTCTCGCCGAGGGACGTGCCCTCGCCGGCCTGGAGCCGCGCGAGCGCGTCCAGGAGCTTCTCCTCCGGGTGCGGCATGACCCAGCGCAGGTGGTTCTTGTCCGGGGTCTCGCACCAGTACGCCGAGTCCACACCGGTCAGCTTGACCGTCGGGATCGCGGCGGCGTTGGCACGCTCCAGGGAGGCGGCGACCTCGGGGTCGGCACCGTCGGCGGAGGCCGGGACCCAGAACTCGAAGCCCGTGTGGACCTCCGGGGCGAACGGCGCGTCCGCGTCGAGCAGCTCCTGCAGGCGCGGGCCCTCGGCCGGCACGCGGCGCGGCGGGACCGGGGTTCCCGGCTCGGTCTCCAGGGCGCGCTGGAGGGTGTCGGCGAGGTCGCGAGCGAGGTCGCCGGAGGAGGAGTCGTTCTGCAGGGCGAGCAGGACGGAGCCGTCGTCGCGGCGCAGCGCCGGCCACGCCATCGGCAGCACGGTCGCGAGCGTCACGGACGGCACGCCCTCGGGCAGCCCGCCCTTCAGGGTGAGCGGCACGGTGGCGGCGGGCACGAGCTCGCGGAGCGCGACCCAGTCGCACTCGCCGGGCAGTCCCTCGAAGGGGCGCTGGACGAGCTCGGTCACGGCGTGCGCGGCGGTCCGGCCGTGACAGGCCTTGTAGCGGCGGCCCGAGCCGCAGGGGCAGGGCTCGCGCGCGCCGACGACCGGGATCTCCCCGCTCGTGACCTGTGCCTGGCCGGCCTTGCCGGCCTTCGTCTGGGGGCGCTTCTTGGCCATGGTGTGGCTTTCTCCCGATCGCGGCGGTGCTGTGTGCGTGCTGTGTCGGGCGCGAGCCTAGCCGCACAGCGCACCACCGCTCCTCAGGCGGGGCGCGGGCCTTGGTGTCCCCGTGCCGGCGCGCCTGTCCCCCGGGTGTCAGTCCAGATCGTCGTACGAGTCGAGGAAGTCGAAGCCCGAGCCGCCGCCGACGCGCGCCGCGAAATCCTCGCGGCGGTGTCCCTCGGTGACCACGACCCAGACGGTGACCTCGCCGCTCGCGCTGTCCCGTACGCCCCAGTCCTGGGCCAGCGCGCTGATGATGTTCAGGCCGCGTCCGCCGCGTGCGGTGACCGAGGGCGTGGACGGTACGGGTCTCGTGGGACCACCGCCGTCCGTCACCTCGACCCGCAGACCGCCCGACGAGTCGACCCGCCAGGCCGCCAGGACATCGCCCTCGCCGCGTTCCGCCCGTCCCAGCGGCATGCCGTAGCGACAGGCGTTGCTGAGCAGTTCCGAAAGGATCAGTACCGCGTCGTCGACGACCGATTCGGACACCCCGCTGCGGTACAGCTCGTCCCGCATCCGGTGTCGTGCCTCACCCACGCCGGCAGGGCCATGGGGAACGGCCATGCTCGACGACGTGGGCACCTCTTGTGCCACCACCAACGCCACCCCCGAGACCTCCTTTGCCCCACGCCACGGTGTGGATGCCCCACAGGAATGGACCGGAAACCGGCCAAGGCACGTGGTGTGTCGCACTCGTGACGATCGAGTACGCGCTGAACGCGCCGGTGCACTCCCTGTAAGCCCTGGGGACGGTGTGACGAGTGGGGCAGGGGCTCAGTCGCGGCCGAGCTGGGCGAGCACCTGCTTGGGGCGGTTGGTGATGATCGCGTCCACCCCCAGGCGTACGCAGAGTTCGACGTCCTCGGGCTCGTCCACCGTCCAGACGTGCACCTGGTGCCCGGCCTTCTGGAGCCGCAGGATCACGGCGGGGTGGTGGCGGACGATCCGGATCGAGGGGCCCGCCACGCGCGCGCCCGCGGGGAGGCGTCCGTCGCGCAGCCGCGGGGTGACGAACTGGGTGAGGGAGACGGTCGGCAGGGTCGGCGAGGCGGCGGCGATCCGGTGCAGGGAACGGGCCGAGAAGCTCATGACCCGTACGGGAGACTCGTCGGGGGACGCCGGGGCGTCGAGTCCGAACCGCTTCAGGAGCTGGAGGAGCCGCTCCTCGACCTGGCCGGCCCAGCGGGTGGGGTGCTTGGTCTCGATGGCCAGCTCGACCCGGCGCCCGGCGTCGGAGACGAGCTCCAGGAGGCGCTCCAGGGTGAGGACGGAGGTGGACTCGGGGTCTCCCCAGTCGGGGCTCTCCGAGGCGTCGTCCCGCTCTTCCCGCTCCTTCCAGACGCCGAAGTCGAGCGCGGCGAGGTCGGCGAGCTCGAGGGCGGAGACGGCACCGCGGCCGTTCGACGTACGGTTGACGCGTCGGTCGTGGACGCACACCAGGTGGCCGTCGGCGGTGAGCCGGACGTCGCACTCCAGGGCGTCTGCGCCGTCCTCGATGGCCTTCACATAGGCGGCCAGGGTGTGTTCCGGGGCGTCCTCGGAGGCTCCGCGGTGGGCGACGACCTGGACGGGGACACTGTTCGGGTGCTGCCGTGCGTGAGTCACGGCGTCATGGTGCCATTGGCGGGGTAGGCGAGGACACAGAGGCTGTCCGTTCTGTCCGTATATAAAGGATGGGGCGCAGATGCACAGCTCCGCCTTACAGCGGCCTGACGTGCTGTGGGAAAAGCTGGTGACAGCATCCTGAGCCAGGCACGACCACCCCACGATCAACCCCGTGCAGCGATCGACCAGTCACAGTCCAGTCGATAGCGGCACATAACAGTCCATAGCAGTCCATAGCAGTCAACAGCAGTCAATGAGCAGTCGACGAGGAGAGCGAGCTGTGAGCACCGAGAACGAGGGCACGGCGGTTCCGGCGGACCCGACTGCCCCGTCCGCCCCTCCGACGCCTCCGACCCCTCCCGCACCTTCGACGCCGCCGACGGCGGAGGCCGTGGCGAAGGAGCAGGCACCGGCACAGGTGTCTGCTCCCGAGCCCACCCCGGCCGCAGCACCGGCACCGGCACCGACTCCGGCACCGTCTCCTGAGCCCGCGACGATCGCGGCTCCCATGCCGCCTGCTCCCCCGGCCTCTGCCCCTGCACCTGCTCCCGAGCCCGCTGCCGTCGGTGGGGCCGGCGGCTGGCCCCCGCCCCCGCCGGCCGTACCGGCCTGGGGTGCGCCCGTCCCGCCCGTACCCGTCGCTCCCGGGGCGCCCAGGAAGCGGACCGGCGGCCTCGTGGCGGCGGTCCTGGTCGCGGCGCTCGTCGCGGGCGGTGTCGGCGGCGGCATCGGCTACTGGGCGGCCCAGCGGGGCGACAGCGAGAGCACCGGCTCGACGACGGTCTCCTCGGGCGAGGCCCCGGCCTCGTTCAAGCGCGACCCGGGCACGGTCGCCGCGGTCGCGGCGAAGGCGCTGCCGAGCGTGGTCACGATCCAGGCGAAGTCCGGCGGATCGCAGGGCGAGGGCGAGGGCGGCACGGGCACCGGCTTCGTGTACGACCAGGAAGGCCACATCGTCACCAACAACCACGTGGTCGCGTCGGCGGCGGAGGGCGGCGCGCTCTCCGTGACGTTCTCCGACGGCAAGACGTACGACGCGGAGGTCGTCGGCCGGGCCCAGGGCTACGACGTGGCCGTCCTGAAGCTCACCGACGCGCCGAAGGGGCTGAAGCCGCTGCCGCTCGGCAACTCCGACCAGGTGGCGGTCGGCGACTCGACGATCGCGATCGGCGCGCCCTTCGGTCTCTCGAACACGGTGACGACGGGAATCATCAGCGCCAAGAACCGCCCCGTGGCCTCCGGCGACGGCCAGGGCGGCGGCAACTCGTACATGAGCGCCCTGCAGACCGACGCCTCGATCAACCCGGGCAACTCCGGCGGCCCGCTGCTCGACGCGAGCGGTGCGGTCATCGGTATCAACTCGGCCATCCAGTCCACCGGAAACGGCTTCGGCCAGTCCCAGGCGGGCTCGATCGGACTCGGCTTCGCCATTCCGGTCAACCAGGCGAAGAACGTGGCCGAGCAGCTGATCAAGACGGGCAAGCCGGTCTACCCGGTGATCGGCGCGACCGTGAACATGACCGAGCAGGGCGAGGGCGCGACGATCGCGGCCCAGGGATCCGGCGGCACCGCTTCGGTCACCCCGAACGGCCCGGCGGCGAAGGCGGGACTCAAGGCCGGCGATGTGATCACGGGCTTCGGCGGCCACGTGATCGACAGCGGCCCCGCGCTCATCAGCGAGATCTGGACCCACAAGCCGGGCGACTCGGTCAAGATCACTTACGAGCGGGACGGCAAGGCGGCGACGGCCACGGTCACCCTCGGCGAGCGCACGGGCGACAGCTAGGGCCTGTCTGGCGGATCGAGGCCGAAGAGGTTCGGGGGTCCGTCCGGAAGCGGGGGAGGGGAACGCCGACAGCCGGCGTTCCCCTCCCCCGTTTCATGCCCGCGTCGGGTCTACGACCGCCACCCGTTGGGAGAGGCGAGGGTCTCGGTGCTCGTCTCCCGCACGTCCCACACCTCTTCGCTGACGACGTCCCCGATGTCGATCCGCGAGACGCCGGACTCGTGGAACTCGCCGAACTCGCCGAACTCGCCGAACTCGCCGAGCTCGCCTCCCTGAGCCCCCTTCCGGTGCGCCGGGCGCCGGCGCGGTTCGTCGTCGCCCATGATCAGCAGCGGGTCGAACATCACGACGGCAGCGGCCAGGACGAGGAAGATCAGCGGGCCGACGAGCATCGGCAGCACGTTCAGGAGCGAGGAGCCGCCGACCGCGTGCGACGCCGCCTCGACCTCCACGCTGACCGCGGCCATCCCCGCGTAGTGCATGCCGGTCACGGCGACGCCCATGACGACACTCGCGCCGAGGC
The DNA here is from genome assembly GCF_014649015.1 of Streptomyces narbonensis. Lineage (GTDB taxonomy): Bacteria > Actinomycetota > Actinomycetes > Streptomycetales > Streptomycetaceae > Streptomyces > Streptomyces narbonensis. The sequence goes on along the minus strand of NZ_BMSF01000008.1, from coordinate 198,578 downwards.
TGGCCAGGAAGCCGCGGACGGAAACGGCTGCCCAGAGCGCGGCGGTCGCCGCGACGACGGCGATGACGACGGACACGACGACGACGGCGGGGGCGTAGGCGATCTGCCCGTTCATGCGCATCGCCGCCATGCCGAGGTAGTGCATGCCGGCGACGCCGAGCCCGGTGAGCAGGCCCGCGATGAGCAGGGGGGCCGGCCGGGTGCCGAGGTAGCCCACGATGAAGACACCGACGCCCACGACGACCACGGCCACGAAGAGGCTGAGGAACGTCAGGGGGGCGTCGTACGAGATCGGGGTCTCCCGCACCTGGAAGCCGAGCATGGCGATGAAGTGCATCGTCCAGATGCCGCACCCGATCGACGCCGCACCGAGCGCGAGCCAACCGGGCTTCCGCGCGCGCTCGGTGCCGAGGGACCTGACCGTGCAGCGCAGCCCCAGGGCGCTTCCCAGACAGGCCATCACATATCCCACGAGGGGTGTGACCATGCCGTAGCTGAAGCCGTCGATCGTGCCGTGCACCCTGCAACCCTTCGGGAATCGCGCGACACAAGCCGCGAAACCCCTATAAGTGGAGATCTTGTGAACAAGGGACTCTAACCCAGTCCCCTCCCCGGCCGAGCCGGCCCCACCCCGCTCCCCAGCCGGTACGCTGTAGCCCGCTCCACCCCAGGTGGGCCGGGGCGAAGGTGGGTTGCCCGAGCGGCCTAAGGGAACGGTCTTGAAAACCGTCGTGGCAGGGATGTCACCGTGGGTTCAAATCCCACACCCACCGCACCAGGTCAGCGCGCGAGTTGACCGGAAGGGGCGCCTCTCGTCGGGGGCGCCCCTTTCTCGTGGCACGGGCCGACGGACGGCCGTTGGTGGGCGTGGTGCCGATGCCGGAAGGCTGGTGGCGGAAAGCTGTTGCCCGGGAGGCGGCGCCGGGGTGAGAGGGTTCTCGGCATGGTGCGGATCGTGCTTGTTCAGGGGGACATCACCGCCGAGGCGGCCGACGCGGTGGTCAACGCCGCCAACTCGTCGCTGCTCGGGGGTGGCGGCGTCGACGGGGCCATCCACCGGAAGGGCGGGCCGGAGATCCTCGCCGCCTGCCAGGACCTGAGGCGCTCCCACTACGGCAAGGGCCTGGCGACCGGCCAGGCCGTGGCGACGACCGCGGGGCGGCTGCCGGCCCGGCACGTGATCCACACCGTGGGGCCGGTCTGGTTGCGGGACGAGGACCGCTCCGACCTGCTGGCCTCCTGCTACCGCGAATCCCTGCGGGTCGCCGACGAGCTGGGCGACCGCACGGTCGCCTTCCCGGCCATCTCCACCGGGATCTACGGCTGGCCGATGGGCGACGGGGCCAGGATCGCCGTGGAGACCGTCCGGGCCGCCCGTACCGAGGTGGAGGAGGTGCGCTTCGTGCTGTTCGACGCGGGGGCGTACGCGGCCTTCGAGGCGGCGGTCGGCAGGCAGGACCTTTCGTAGGGGAATCCGGGGTACGACCCGTAGAAAATCTCCGCCCGTATCGTCGGTGAGTTCGAATTTCGCGTTTCCGGGACTCGCCGGGTCGTCTTTCCGAGAGAAAGATTGGCGGAAAATCTGCCGGAACGCTTCCTCCCTTGCCGTGCGCGGATCCTCCCGGCCGATTACCTCCCTCCGGTCGGCTGAGCTGCGCCTTTCTCGCTTCGCCGGGGTTTATCAGCCTGTCCTCACGCTTGCGGGGGAATAACCCGCTCCGGGGTGGTTCGCCGGGGATTCGGTGGGCAACTCTGGATTCGCGACGTCGAGCACAACGACCGAGGCGGTCGGCCAACTGCCTGGGTAATGGCTGGAGTTCAGAGAAGTTCTGAAGTTCTCGAAGCAGTTCCGTGCACAGCATCAGTTTCAGTTCCCGGAGGAACAGACATGGCAAGCATCCGTACCGCCCGCGTTCTCGCCGCTGCCGCCGCCCTGCCCCTCGCCGCCGCGCTCTTCACCGGGGTGGCCCAGGCCGACAACGGAGGATTCGCGGACGACGGATCGAACACGAGCGTCGCCACGATCATCGGCAGCGGTGTGGGCGGGGACAACTACGGAAACTCGACCACCACGCAGCAGGTGGCGACCGGTTCCGGTGCCTCCAACCAGAACAACACGGCGAGCGTGAACGGCTCCGCGTTCACCGACATCGACCAGTCGAACGCGGTGGTGAACTTCTACCCGTGGTGGTAGCCGGCAGCAGCACGGGAGCCGGCCCGACGGGGGGCGTGACCGCGGTGTGAACGACGGCCTGTACTCCGGTACTTCGGTACCGGGGTGCGGGCCGTCCGCGTTTCCGTGCCCCGCGCCCCCCTCGGGGCGTACGGTCGCCGACCTTGACAGGGGTCCTGAATCTGACGGACAGTCAGAAACCTCAGTCGTCCCACGGGAGGCCGTCGCTGTGCACCTCGCCCCGACCGAGCGGCAGCTGCGGCTGCGCGCCGAACTCCGCGCGTACTTCCGCGAGGTGATGCCCGACGGCCCGCCTCCCCCCGACGACGCCGCCGCCCAGCGCCGGCTGCTCCGCCGGATCGGGTCCGACGGGCTGCTCGGCCTCGGCTGGCCCGAGGAGTACGGCGGCCAGGGCCGCGGTCCCGACGAGCAGTTCGTCTTCTTCGACGAGGCCTACCGGGCGGGCGCCCCCGTCTCCATGGTCACCCTCAACACCGTCGGACCCACCCTCATGAGGTACGGGACCGACGAGCAGAAGGCCTACTTCCTGCCCCGGATCCTGCGCGGCGAGACCGTCTTCGCCATCGGCTACAGCGAGCCCGAGGCCGGCACGGACCTGGCCTCCCTGCGGACCCGGGCGGTGCGGGAGGGTGCGGACTGGCTGATCGACGGGCAGAAGATCTTCACCTCCAACGCCCAGAACGCCGACTGGATCTGGCTGGCCTGCCGCACCGACCCCGCCGCACCGCCGCACAAGGGCATCTCCATCGTCCTGGTCCCCACCGGTGCGCCGGGCTTCTCCTGGACCCCGATCGCGACCGTCGGCGGGCTGACGACGACCGCCACCTACTACGACGGGATACGGGTCCCCGCCGGGAACCTCGTCGGTCCGGAGCACGGCGGCTGGGGGCTGATCACCGAGCAGCTCAACCACGAGCGGGTCGCGCTGGCCGCGATCGGCATGCAGGCCGAGGACTTCTTCGCGGCGGCGCTCGACCGGGCGAGTACCCCCGATCCGGTGACGGGCAGGCGCCGCATTGACGAGCCGTGGATACGGATTCGGGCCGCCGAAGCGCATGCACGACTGGCGGCGACACGCCTGCTCAACTGGCGTTTGGTGGGGGACGTGGGGGCCGGCCGGCTGGCCCCGGGGGACGCGAGCGGCGTGAAGTTCGCGGGAACCGAATCGGCGGTCGAGGTGTATCGAATATGTCAGGAGATCGCGGGCGGGGCGGGGACGGTGCGAGCGGGTTCGCCGGGGGAGTTCGACGGCGGCGAGCTGGAGCGCATGAACCGGGCGGCTCAGATCAACACCTTCGGGGGAGGGGTGAGCGAGGTGCAGCGCGAGATCGTCGCGAGGATGCGGCTCGGCATGAAGGGGAGGGGGCGGCGATGAAGGAGAGGGAGGGGGCGGTGCGGACCGACGGGGAGCCCGCGGCGCGGAGCGAGGAAGGGCGGTCGGCGGACGAGTTCCACGAGCGGATCGCCGCCTTCGAGGGGCGGTCCGCCGCCACCGCCGGGGTCGGCAAGGACCCGGTCAACCTGCCCATGATCCGGCACTGGTGCGAGGCCATGGGCGATGCCCACCCGGCGTACGAAGGGCCGGGAGCGGTCGCGCCGCCGACCATGCTCCAGGCGTGGACCATGGGCGGGCTCTCCGGGCACGGCGACCGCTCCGAGGCCTACGACGAGCTCTTCGCCCTCCTCGACGGCGCCGGATACACGTCGGTCGTCGCGACCGACTGCGAGCAGGAGTACCTCCGGCCGCTGCGGCCGGGGGACACGATCACCTTCGACGCCGTCATCGAGTCCGTCTCGCCGCGCAAGACGACCAAGCTCGGGACCGGGCACTTCGTCACGACCCGCATGGACGTCCGGGCGGACGGCGAACTCGCGGGCACCCACCGCTTCCGCATCCTCAAGTACGCGCCCTCCCGGCGTGCCTCGAAGCCCGACCCGCGCCCGCCGCGGCCCGACGCCGCGGCGCCCCGGCGGCCCCGCCCGGTCGTCAACCGGGACAACGCCGGATTCTGGGAAGGCGTGGCCGCGCACCGGCTGCTCATCCAGCGCTGCGGCGACTGCGCGAGCCTCCGCCTGCCCTGGCTGCCGGGGTGCGCCGAGTGCGGCTCGCCGGAGTGGGACACGGTCGAGGCGAGCGGGGCCGGGACCGTCTACTCGTACGTGGTGATGCACCACCCGCCCTTCCCGGCCTTCGACCCTCCTTACGCGGTCGGGCTGATCGAGCTGGCCGAGGGCGTGCGCATGATCAGCAACGTGGTGGGCGTGCCGTACGACAAGGTCCGGATCGGGATGCCGGTGCGGCTGGAGTTCCTGCGGGTCGACGAGGAGCTGGAGCTTCCCGTCTTCCGCGCGGGAGGGGAGGGCTGACATGGACTTCACCCCCACCGAGGAGCAGGAGGCCGCCCGGGACCTGGCCGCGCGGATCTTCGGCGACCTCGCCACCCACGAGCGGCTCGCGGCAGCCGGCACCGGCAGCGACGCCGAACTGTGGAAGGCGCTCTGCGCGGCCGGACTTCCCGGCGCCGTCGAGGAGACCGGGCTGCTCGGCCTCGTGCTCCTCCTGGAGGAGCAGGGGCGCAGGACCGCACAGGTACCGCTCGCCGCGACCTGTGTGTACGGGATCCTTGCCGTCGCCCGGCACGGCACCGAGGAGCAGCGCGCCCGACTCCTGCCGGGCCTCCGCGACGGTACGACGGTGGTGACGGGCGCCTTCCCCGCGACCGGCGGGGTCGTGGCGCACGAGGGGCGGCTCAGCGGGGCCGTCGAGTGGGTGCCGTGGCTCAGGGACGCCACCCACGTCCTCGTGGCGGACGCGGAGCGCGGGCTGTGGCTCGTCCGCACCGAGGACGCGGCACAGATGGAGAGCGTCGAGCTCACCGCGCCCTGGTCCGCGGGCCGGCTCGTGCTCGACGGTACGGCGGCGGAGCGGCTGGGGACCGGGGCCGGCACCGGTGCTGATACCAGGACCGGGGCCTACGCGGACGTGCTGGCCGCCGCGCGGGTCGCCTTCGCCGGGCTCCAGGCGGGAGTGTGCGCGGGGTCGCTCGCCAGGGCCGTGGAGTACACCTCCGTCCGCGAGCAGTTCGGGCGCCCGCTCTCCACCCACCAGGCGGTCCAGCTGCGCGCCGCCGACGCCCACATGGACACCGAGGCCATCCGGGTCACCGCCTACGAGGCGGCCTGGCGCCACGACGAGGGCCTGGACGCCACCGAGGCCGCGCTGACCACCGCCTGGTGGGCCTCCGAGGCGGGCAAGCGGGTCGTGCACACCGGGCAGCACCTCCACGGCGGCATGGGGGCCGACCTCGACCACCCCGTCCACCGGCACTTCCTGTGGGGCCGACAGCTCGACGCCTACCTGGGCTGCGGCACCGAACTCCTCGCCGAACTCGGCGACGTGCTCGCGAAGGGAGAACCGTCATGAAGCCCGGGGAAGAGCTGCCGCCGCTCACGATCCCGATCACCCGCACCCTGATCGTCGCCGGGGCCGTGGCCTCCCGCGACTACCAGGACGTGCACCACGACGCCGAACTGGCCCGGGAGAAGGGCTCCCCGGACATCTTCATGAACATCCTCACGACCAACGGGCTCGTCGGCCGCTACATCACCGACCACTTCGGCCCCGGCGCGGTCCTCCGCAGGGTCGCCATCCGGCTCGGCGCCCCCAACTACCCCGGGGACACGATGACCCTGAGCGGGACGGTCACCGACGTCGCCGGCGACACGGCGACGGTCCGGGTCGTCGGGGCCAACGACCTGGGACACCACGTCACCGGGACGGTCACGGTCACCGTGGAGGTGGCGCGATGAGCGTCCGCAGCAGGGACAGCCTCGGCGGGCGGGCGGCCGTGGTCGGCATCGGGGCGACGGAGTTCTCCAAGGACTCGGGTCGCAGCGAGCTCTCCCTCGCCACCGAGGCCGTGCGGGCCGCCCTCGACGACGCAGGACTCACCCCCGGGGACGTCGACGGCCTGGTCACCTTCACCATGGACACCAACCCCGAGATCACCGTCGCCCAGGCCGCCGGCATCGGTGAGCTGTCCTTCTTCTCCCGCGTGCACTACGGGGGCGGGGCCGCCTGCGCCACCGTCCAGCAGGCCGCGCTCGCCGTCGCGAGCGGGGTCGCCGAAGTCGTCGTCTGCTACCGGGCGTTCAACGAGCGGTCAGGGCGCCGCTTCGGCTCCGGCGTCCAGCAGCGCGAGCCCTCCGCCGAGGGCGCCGCGCTCGGCTGGCAGCTTCCCTTCGGGCTGCTCACCCCGGCCTCCTGGGTCGCGATGGCCGCCCAGCGGTATCTGCACACCTACGGGCTGACCCCGGACGCCTTCGGCCACGTCGCCGTCACCGACCGGCGGCACGCGGCCCGCAACCCCGCCGCGTACTTCCACCGGAAGCCGATCACCCTCGCCGACCACGCCGCCTCGCGCTGGATCGTCGAGCCGCTGCGCCTCCTCGACTGCTGCCAGGAGACCGACGGGGGCCAGGCGATCGTGGTCACCTCCGTCGAGCGCGCCCGCGACCTGCCGCGGCCGCCCGCCGTGATCCTGGCGGCGGCCCAGGGCGCCGGACGCAGACAGGAGGCCATGACCAGCTTCTACCGGGACGAGTTGACCGGGCTGCCGGAGATGGGCGTCGTCGCCCGGCAGCTCTGGCGGACGGCCGGCCTCGCGCCGGCCGACATCGACGTGGCCGTCCTCTACGACCACTTCACCCCGTTCGTGCTGATGCAGCTGGAGGAGTTCGGCTTCTGCGGTCCGGGGGAGGCGGCGGACTTCGTCGCGGCCGACGCGATCCCGCTGAACACCCACGGCGGTCAGCTCGGCGAGGCCTATCTGCACGGCATGAACGGCATCGCGGAGGCGGTGCGGCAGCTGCGCGGCACGTCCGTGAACCAGATACCCGGCGCGGCCCGGACCCTGGTCACCGCGGGCACCGGGGTTCCCACGTCCGGGTTGATCCTGGGCACGGACGGCTGACGGGACGGCCTCAGCGGTGGCCGGGCGGGGCGGGCGGCTCTTCACTCGCGCCATGAGCACAAACGCACCGCCTTCGCCCTCGTCGCCGTCCCCGTCCCCGACCCCGACTCCGTCCTCGGGTTCGCCCTCATCCGTCCGTCCGCCGTACGCGCGGTCCGCGCCGCCTCCCGGGGCGCGGGCCGTGGCCACCGCCCTGATGGCGGCGATGGCCGGCGCGGCCCTCCTCGCCGGTCCGGCCGGCGCCTCGGCCGGGACGCCCGCCCTGTCGGCCCCCGCCCCCGGGGCACCCGTCACCGTCCCGGCTTCGGCCCCGGCCGCGCCCGGAGCCGAAGCGGAAGCCGCAGGGGCCGAAACGGAAACCGCCGGAGCCGGAGCAGGAGCAGGAGCCGGCACGGAAACCGCAGGAGCAGGAGCCGACGCGCCCGTGCCGCCCGCCCCCGCACCGCGGTTCGCGGGCAAGGCCTTCGACACCTGCGAGGCGCCGTCTCTCACGGTGATGAGGGCCTGGCTCAGGTCTCCGTACCGGGCCGTCGGGGTCTACTTCGGTGGCCGGGGCCGTGGGTGTCCCGGCCAGAAGGAGCTGACCCCCGCCTGGGTCGCCTCCGCCCACGCCATGGGCTGGCGGCTGCTGCCGCTCTTCGTCGGCTCCCAGGCGCCGTGCGTCCACTCCGCCGCGAAGCGGCCGTACGCCATCGGCACCCGTCCTTCGAGCCAGGGCGCTCAGGAGGCGGGCGAGGCGGTGCGGGCGGCGGGGGCCCTGGGGATCGGCGCGAACAGCCCGCTGTACCTGGACATCGAGGCGTTCCGACTGGAGGACACGAGCTGTGCCGCCACCACCCTCTCCTTCGTCCGAGCCTGGAACCGGGAGGTGCGCCGCCTCGGCTATGTGCCCGGCTACTACAGCAGCGCCGACACCGGGATCCGGCAGATCGAGGAGGCGCGGAAGGCGGGTACGCCGGATCTGCCCTCCGTGCTGTGGTTCGCGCGCTGGCGAGGCGCGCCCGCGCTGTACTCGGAGACCTCGCTGCACCCGGAGGCCTGGATGCCGCACGCCCGGATCCATCAGTACGTGGGGAACGTCGCCGAGTCGTACGGAGGACACCGGGTGCTGATCGACCGGAACGCGGTGGACGCGCCGGTCGCCCGCGTCACGACGGCGACGGAAACTCCCGGTTCGACCAAGTAAAACCCCGATGGCGACCCCGTCCCGACCCCACCCCGACCCCGCCCCGGCCCCGTCCCGGCCCCACCCCGACCCCGTCCCGACCCCACCCGGCCCCGTCCCGGCCCCACCCCGGCCCCGTCCCGGCCCCACCCCGGCCCCGTCCCGGCCCCACCCCGACCCCGTCCCGACCCTGACTCCGGTGCGGGGCGACTCCACCCAGAGGAGGTCCGGCCGTCCTCTCTCCTCCGACCTGAGGCGGACCCCGGTTCGGGACCTGGGGCCGATCCGCCGGGCGCGGTCCGCTTCTAGCGTGGAGTCATGACTCCGCCACCCTCTGGCCCCGTCTGCACCGGCGCCTCGAAGGCCGCCCTCGGCCACGTGCCGTACCCGTCGTTCTCCTCGTACGTCCGGGCGCGTGGTCCCGTGCTGCTGCGTACGGCGCGCTCCCTGACCGCCAACCCCTGCGACGCCGAGGACCTCCTCCAGACCGCGCTCGCGAAGACCTTCATGGCCTGGGAGCGCATCGAGGACCAGCGCGCCCTCGACGGCTACGTCCGCCGCGCGCTGTTGAACACCCGTACGTCGCAGTGGCGCAAGCGCAAGGTCGACGAGTTCGCCTGCGAGGAGCTGCCGGAGCCGATCGGCCTCCCGGAGCCCGACCCGGCCGACCGCCAGGTGCTGCACGACGCGATGTGGCGCGCGGTGATGAAGCTGCCGGAGCGCCAGCGCCAGATGGTGGTGCTGCGGTACTACGAGGACCTGAGCGAGGCCCAGACCGCCGAGGTGCTCGGGGTCTCGGTCGGCACGGTCAAGAGCGCGGTGTCCCGGGCGCTGGGCAAGCTCCGCGAGGACCCGGAGCTGACCCCCGTACGGTAGGAAACCGCGCGGAAGGCAGAGGAAAGAGCCACTTCCGCCAGCGATCACTGGCAATTTACGTACTCCCGGGTAGTGACATACCGCGCGGTACGTGCGCAGAATCTCCACACCCTTTCTGCCACGCCACGTAGCGCCCAACGGGAGGACGCCCCGTGTACAGCACCATGCAGGACGTACAGCTGACCGTGAGCCGCATCCTCAAGCACGGGATGACGATCCACGGGAAGTCCACCATCACCACCTGGACGGGTGAGCCCGAGCCGCACCGACGCTCGTTCGCGGCGGTCGGAGCCCGCGCGCACCAGTTGGCCAACGCCCTGCGCGACGAACTCGGGGTGACCGGCGACCAGCGCGTCGCGACCCTGATGTGGAACAACTCCGAGCACGTAGAGGCCTACTTCGCGATCCCCTCCATGGGCGCGGTCCTCCACACCCTCAACCTGCGTCTTCCCCCCGAGCAGCTGGTGTGGATCGTCAACCACGCCGAGGACCGGGTCGTCCTCGTCAACGGCTCCCTGCTGCCGCTCCTCGTCCCGCTGCTCCCGCACCTTCCGACGATCGAGCACATCGTCGTCGCGGGCCCCGGCGACCGCTCCGGCCTGGAGGGCGTCGCACCGCGCGTGCACGACTACGAGGAGCTGATCGCCGGGCGCCCGACCACGTACGACTGGCCCGAGCTCGACGAGCGGTCCGCCGCGGCCATGTGTTACACCTCCGGCACCACCGGCGACCCCAAGGGCGTCGTCTACTCCCACCGTTCGATCTACCTGCACTCCATGCAGGTGAACATGGCCGAGTCCATGGCCTTGACCGACCGGGACACGACCCTCGTCGTCGTGCCGCAGTTCCACGTCAACGCCTGGGGCCTCCCCCACGCCACCTTCATGACCGGCATCAACATGCTGATGCCGGACCGTTTCCTCCAGCCCGCCCCGCTCGCCGAGATGATCGAGCGCGAGCGGCCGAGCCACGCCGCCGCCGTCCCGACCATCTGGCAGGGCCTGCTCGCCGAGGTCACCGCGAACCCCCGAGACCTCTCCTCCATGACTCAGGTGACCATCGGCGGCGCGGCCTGCCCGCCCTCCCTCATGGAGGCGTACGACCGGCTCGGCGTCCGGCTCTGCCACGCCTGGGGCATGACCGAGACCTCCCCGCTGGGCACGATGGCCCACCCGCCGGCCGGTCTCAGCGCCGAGGAGGAGTGGCCGTACCGCGTCACGCAGGGACGCTTCCCGGCCGGTGTCGAGGCGCGGCTCGTGGGCCCCGGCGGCGACCACCTGCCCTGGGACGGCGAGTCCGCGGGCGAGCTGGAGGTCCGCGGCACGTGGATCGCGGGCTCGTACTTCGGTGGCGTCGGCGGCGAGGAGATCCGCCCGGCCGACAAGTTCAGCGAGGACGGCTGGCTCAAGACCGGTGACGTCGGCGTGATCAGCCCCGACGGCTTCCTCACCCTCACCGACCGCGCGAAGGACGTCATCAAGTCCGGCGGCGAGTGGATCTCGAGCGTCGACCTGGAGAACGCCCTCATGGCGCACCCGGAGGTCGCCGAGGCCGCCGTCGTCGCCGTGCCGGACGAGAAGTGGGGCGAGCGCCCGCTCGCGACGGTCGTCCTCAAGGAGGGCGCCACGGCGGACTACGAGACGCTGCGGTCCTTCCTCGCCGCCGAGGGCGGCATCGCCAAGTGGCAGCTGCCGGAGCGCTGGGCGGTCGTGCCGACGGTGCCGAAGACGAGCGTCGGCAAGTTCGACAAGAAGGTCATCCGCAGGCAGTACGCGGAGGGCGAGTTGGACGTGACGCAGCTGTAGCAGCATCATCCCGGGCAGCCGGGCAGCCGGGCAGCCGGGCAGCCGGGCAGCCGGGCAGCCGGGCAGCCGGGCAGCCGGGCAGCCGGGCAGCCGGGCAGCCGGGCAGCCGGATCTGGAGCGGCCGCGTCGGGCATCGACGGAGAAGCGGGGGAGGGCGACTGCCCTCCCCCGCTTCTCCGTCCGCCACTACCGCCGCTAGTTGGTGCCGATCTTCGCGAGCAGGTCGACGATCCGGGCCTGGACCTCGGTGCTGTTCGACCGCTCGGCGAGGAAGAGGACCGTCTCACCGGAGGACAGCTTCGGCAGCTCCTCCTCGTCGAGGTCGGCCGAGGTGTAGACGACGAGTGGCGTACGGTTCAACTGCCCGTTCGCGCGCAGCCAGTCGATGATCCCGGCCCGTCGGCGCCGGACCTGCATCAGGTCCATCACGACGAGGTTCGGCCGGGTCTCCGTGGCCAGCGCGACCGCCTCGGTGTCGGTGGCCGCCCGCGAGACCTGCATCCCGCGCCGCTCCAGCGTGGCGGCGAGCGCCTCCGCGATGTCGTCGTGCTCCTCGATCAGCAGGACCCGGGACGGGTGCTGCTCGCTGTCGCGGGGCGCGAGCGCCTTGAGGAGTACGGCGGGGTCGGCGCCGTAAGCGGCCTCCCGCGTCGCCTGCCCGAGGCCGGCCGCGAGCAGCACCGGCACCTCGGCCGCGACGGCGGCCTGGCGCAGGGACTGGAGCGCGGTACGGGTGATGGGCCCGGTCAGCGGGTCGACGAAGAGCGCTGCGGGGAAGGCGGCGATCTGGGCGTCGACCTCCTCGCGGGAGTGCACGATCACCGGACGGTAGCCGCGGTCGCTGAGCGCCTGCTGGGTGGAGACGTCGGGCGCGGGCCAGACGAGCAGCCGGCGCGGGTTGTCGAGCGGCTCGGGCGGCAGCTCGTCGTCGACGGGCCGCGGCGCGGGGCGGTTGGCGACCTCGATCGCGCCGCCGGGGCCGTCGAGCGGCTCGGGCCCTTCGGCGGAGCCTTCGGCGGGCGCCCCTATGGCGTAGGCACGGCCCTCGGGGGCGGCCGGGGAGAGCCCGAGCGCCGCCTCGGGGGAGGGCTGCGGGTGCGGCTTGGCCGTGTTCTCGGCGCCGGCCGGTGCGGGGAGTGCCGCCGGGGCCGGCGGGTCGACCTCCGGCGGGGTGGCGAGTTTGCGCCGCCGCCCGGAGCCGTTGGAGGGCGCGGCAGGAGCCACGGGAGCGGCCGCGGGCATCGCGGCGACGGGAGCGGCGGAAGCAGCGGGAGCGGCCGTCGGCGGGACGAAGGGAACGCCCTGCCCCAGGGTGCGCACGCTGAACGCCCGCCCCTGGGTCGAGTCCTTCGGTTCCTTGGGCGTCGCGCTGGGCATGGGCAGTTCGGGCGGCAGCGGTACGGAGCCGGTGCCCGTCCCGGAACCGGTACCGCTCTGCGGCGCAGGCGCGGGTGCGGGAGCAGGCGCGTGTACGGCTGCCGGGACGGCACCCGGCAGCGGCGTCGACGACGGCGACGGCGACGGCACGGGCGTCGGCGGCACGGGCGTCGGCGGCACGGGCGTCGGCGGCACGGGCGTCGGCGGCACGGGAGCCGGCGGTGCCATGGCGCGGCGGCGGCCTCTCGGCTCGGGCAGGGGCTGAGGCTGCTGCGCGAGGTGCGGATGGGGCTGCGGGGGCGTGTGGTCGGAGCCCGGGACGCCTCGTACGGCCTCGTGCTGCCCCTCGTCGGAGACCGGCAGCGCGAGCGCGCCCGGAACCGGCATGGAAGCGGGAGCGAGAGAAGGAATCGCAGCCGCAGCCGTGTGCGCGTCGTCGCCCTCGGGGCGGTCCGCGTCGGCCGGCGGCAGCGCGAAGGGCGTGCGGGGACCGGCCTCGGCCGCCGCGGCGCGCTCCTGCGCGGCGGCGAGGGCCCGCCGGCGGCGCCCGCTCGGCGGGGCGGTCGGCACGTCGCCGCCGGTGGCGACGGCGGGCAGGGCCAGGGCGGGGTTGTGCGCCGGCGCGACAGCGGGCGCGCTCAGGTGCTCGGCGGCGGCGACACCCTGCGGAGGCACGGCGGCGCCCAGCGCGGCCCGCCCCTGCGCGCCCTCGGCGGCGGTCACCACGGAGCCCTCGGCGGGCCGGCCCCGGCGTCGCCCGGTGGGCTCGACGGCGGGTGCGGCGGCGGGAAGGGCGACGGGCCCTGTCGCCGAGGGAAGCACGGCGGGCGCGGAAGCCGGGAGCGCGGCCATGGCGGAGCCGTCGGCGCCGGCGTTCTGCTGGGCGGGGATCAGCTCGGCGGGGCCGGAGGACTCGCTCGTACGGGCACGGCGTCGGCCGCCCGGCTCGGCGGACCCAGGGGCGACCGGGCTCTCCAGGAAGGCGTCCGTCGAGGCGCGCCGCGCCCGGCGGCGCCCCCCGCCCGAGGTCTCCCCCTCCGTGCCCGTGGCCTGCGCGGGCAGGGCGGGGAGCTCCCGCACGCCGGCGTCCTGCGCCTGCACGGCGGGAGAGGCAACGGCCGCGGAAGCAGGAGGAGACGCGGATGCGGGGGGAGACGCGGAAGCAGGAGGAGACGCAGGAGCAGGAGGAGACGCAGGAGCGGACGGCGGAGCGGGAACAATCGCGGGAGCAGTCGAGGGGACCGTGCCCCGCCCGGCCCCGAGCGGGACCTCGAGGACGTACGCGCCGCCGCTCGTCCCCGGGACCTCGTGGGTCTGCACGACACCGCCGTGCGCCGCCACGATCCCGCGCACGACGGGCCCGTGGACGGGGTCGCCGCCCGCGTACGGCCCGCGCACCTCGATGCGTACGACGTCTCCGCGCTGGGCGGCCGCGACGACGATCGTGGAGTCGACCGGCCCTGCGCCCTGCGCCGCGGCCCGGTTCTGGCCGGTCGCGTCGACGCCGGCGACGTCCGCGACGAGGTGCGCGAGCGCGGTCGCGAGCCGGTCGGGGTCGACCTCGGCCTCGATCGGCGGTGCGTGCACGGCGAACTGCGCGCGGCCGGGCCCGATCAGCTCGACGGCGGCGTCGATGCCGGCCGTCACGACCCCGTCGAGGAGCGCGACCCGCCGGTCGAGCTCCTCCGCGCCCGAGTCGAGGCGCTGGTAGGCCAGGACGTTGTCCACGAGCGCCGTCATCCGGGCGTATCCGGCGGTCAGATGGTGCAGCACCTGGTTGGCCTCGGGCCACAGCTGCCCGGCGTCGTCGGCGGCGAGCGCGCCCAGCCGGCCGCGCAGCTCCTCCAGCGGGCCGCGCAGGGACTCGGCGAGGACGGCGGTCAGCTGCTCGTGCCGGGCGGCCAGCGAGGCGTACCGCTCCTGCTGCTTCTCGCGCTCGACCGCGTGCCGCTCCGCGCGGTCGGCGAGCTCCGCGGCGTGCCGCTCGGCGCGGTCGGCGAGCTCCGCGGCGTGCCGCTCGGCGCGGTCGGCGAGCTCGGCGGCGTGCTCCTCGGCGAGCTGTTCGTACGGCCTGCGGTCGGTGAAGGTCATCACGGCGCCGACGAGCTGGTCGCCGTCGCGCACGGGAGCGGTCGTGAGGTCGACCGGCACCCGGTCGCCCTTCTTCGCCCACAGCACCTGCCCGCGGACGCGGTGCTTGCGCCCGGACTTGAGGGTGTCGGCGAGCGGGGACTCCTCGTACGGGAAGGGCTCGCCGTCGGCGCGGGTGGCGAGGATCAGCGGGTGCAGCTCCTGGCCGCCGAGCTCGCCGGCGCGGTAGCCGAGGATCTGCGCGGCGGCGGGGTTGACGAGGACGACCCGGCCGTCGGTGTCCGTGCCGACGACGCCCTCGGCGGCGGCGCGCAGGATCATCTCGGTCTGGCGCTGCGAGCGGGCGAGTTCGGCCTCGGTGTCGAGGGTGCCGGTGAGGTCCCGTACGACGAGCATGAGGAGTTCGTCGCCTGTGTAGCCGCTGTACGAGTCGTAGGCCTCGCGGCCGTCCTCCAGGCTGGCGCTGGTCACCTCGACGGGGAACTCTCCGCCGTCAGTGCGGCGGGCGATCATCCGGGTCGGCTTGGTGCGTCCGCGCTCGTCGGTGCCTTCGGGGCGGCGCATGGAGCCGGGGATGAGGCGCGAGTCGAAGCCGGGCAGCAGGTCGAGCAGGCCACGGCCGACGAGCGCGGTGCCGGGCGTCTCGAACATGCCGAGGGCGATCGTGTTGGCGTTGACGACCGTGCCGTTGCAATTGACGAGCACGAGGCCGTCGGGCAGGGCGTCGAGTATGGCTGCGAGGCGAGCAGCGCCCCGGGATGGCCTGCTGCTCACGACGACGGTTCCTCCCTGACCCACTGCACGTGCTTGCCTGTCGGCAGGCGGGCCCCATCTTGCCCCTCGGGCCGCAGCCTGTCACGGGGAGTCTAAGGGAGCCGCCGCCCGCCGTTCGTTGCCAGAGTCGCCGTCCGGGCCTCTCCGGCGTCATCGCCCCAGGGCGGGGAGCACCGGCTGGAGGTCGGTCCAGCGGGCGATCTCGCAGCCGTTGACGCGGGAGAACCGGGAGTCGATCTTGCGGCCCTGCCAGGTTCCGGTGACGTGTGCGACGGCGGTGCCGCCGTACACCTGGGTGCACATCGCGTCCTGCGGAACGGCCTCGAACGGGTCCGTGCCCGCCTGCGCGTGGTCCTCCAGACGCGCGCAAGCGTCCTCGGCGTCCGGGTGTGTCCCGCCGGCCCGGTCGCCGCAGGTCAGCTCGAAGGTGCCGTCGGCACCGGGCCGGCCGCTCTCGGCGACGGTCACGGTCAGCGTGTCGGGCGGGGAGAGCAGGGGCAGCGGCGGCAGGGGGCCGAATCCGGCGCTCCCTGCGGCGGTGGTGGCGAGGGTCGCGAGGACGAGACGGCGCAGCATACGGATCTCCTGGAGCGGCGGTGCACGGCATCGGACGCGGGGCGGGCACGAGTAAGGGCGGACCCACGGCGTCCCGCCCCTCTAACGCTCCGGGCGCCGGGGCGTTGCGCAAGCGGGGTGCGCCGGGCGGGCGGCCCCGGTCCGGCCCCGTCCACGACGCCTCGGTCAGGGCCTTCGCGGCGCGGCCGGGGCCCGCAGGGCTTTGCCCTGGACCCCGAAGGCCTAGTACGGTGAGAATCGATTGGTGACAGCCGGTTCGCCTGTGTCATCATCTGCACGCACCACTCGCGTATGCGCGGGGTGCATGGAGGCGTCGCCTAGTCCGGTCTATGGCGCCGCACTGCTAATGCGGTTTGGGTCTTAAAGCCCATCGAGGGTTCAAATCCCTCCGCCTCCGCCCCTACCGAAGCCCCGGCCCCACGGCCGGGGCTTCGGCCGTTCCCGGACCTGTCGCGCAGCACCCGCGCCCCCGGTTGTGACCCCGGTCTCTTTCGGCCCGTTTCCACCCCGCGCGCCACCGCCCGCGGCCTCCGGCCACCGACCCCCCGATCTTCCCCCGAGCGGCGTTTCCGCAGGTCACAAGGGGTGGGGTGAATGGATTTCACATGACGGCGGCAGTCATGTAATGTTCTTCCTGTCGCCGCGAGCGGGCCGAAAGGCCGGGGAGCGAAGACAGAAAACAGAACAAGCACTCGTAGCTTAACGGATAGAGCATCTGACTACGGATCAGAAGGTTGCAGGTTCGAATCCTGCCGAGTGCACACAGCTCAGAGGCCCCCTGGACATCGTCCAGGGGGCCTCTGACATCAGCGGGTGACATCAACGTCTTCGCCGATTGAGCGACGGCCCAGTCGGTACCTCTCAGGGGAGACCGCGCATGGGCGACTGGGTACTGTCGTTCGTCGTGCCGTTCGCGTCCAGCGTCGGTGCGCTCGTCATCGCTTTCGACTACCGCAACCTCGGGCTGAGGGCGTACGACCTGATGGCACGGTGGGTCCCCGGTGGAGTGAATCCAAGATTCTCCCCGGATGTGCTGAGAGTGATCGTAGGATTTTTTGGGGTGGTCCTTCTGGTCGCCATCGGCGCTCAGGCGGTCGACCGGCTCTAGCTCTCAGTCGGATGCTCCCCTCCCAGGACATCGTCCATCCGATCGGCTGCGGCCCTCAGCGTCGTTTGCATGACGTGCGCGTAGGTGTCGAGCGTCATCGTGATCGTGCTGTGCCCGAGGGTTTCCATGATGACCCGGGCGTCCACGCCCTGGGCGAGTAGCAGTGAGGCGCAGGTGTGCCGCAGGTCGTGCACCCTGATCCGGCGGACCTTCGCCTTGGCGCACAGGATCGTGAGCATGCGGTTCAGGCTCCGAGGGTCGGTCGGCCGGCCGGTCGACGTGGTGAAGATGAGCCCGCCCGGCTGGTGAAGCGACGGCTTCCACTTCTCACCGGCCACCATCCGCTCTTCCTCCTGCTTCGCGCGGTGCGCGTGGAGTGCGTCCACGCACCGCTTCGGAAGCGAGACTGTACGGATCGACCGTGCCGTCTTCGGCGTGCCGAAGAGCAGTTCCCGCTTGATGCGCTGGAGGTTCCGGCGGACCCGGAGCTGTCCGGCGTTCAGGTCGACGTCCGACCACGTGAGCCCGAGGGCCTCCCCTCGGCGCAGGCCGGTGGAGACCATCAGCAGCCACAGGGCGTAGAGCCGGTGGTCTCGGGAGGCCTTCAGCAGCATGCGAACCTCGCCCGCATCGAGCGGACGTACCTCCTCACGCTGCACGGTGGGGGTCTCCACGATCTTCGCGACGTTGCGACCGATCAGCTCCTCCCGGACGGCCTGCTGGAGGGCCGAGCGAAGCACGGCGTGGACGTACTGCACGGTCCGCGCCGAGGGGCCGCGCTTGCAGCACTTGTGCACGGCGCAGCAGTTCCGCTTTCCCTCGGGGCGAGCAGCGTCCGCCCCGCGCAGGCAGCACAGGCAGCCGTTCTTGAAGTCGGCGAGGAACAGCCGGATATCGGTGGGGGAGAGCCGGTTGAGCCGCTTCTTGCCGAGGGCGGGCCGGATGTAGAGCCGGGACAGCCCCTCGTAGCTGTTGAGCGTCGCGGGCTTGAGCCGGGTCGGGGCGATGGCGCCCAGCCAGTAGGTCAGGTAGTCCCCGAACGGCATCGCCGACGTGGCGGCGGGGATGCCCTGGCGGGTCTTGTCCTGCATCTCGATGAGCTTGGCGCTCACTTCCTCGCGGGTCCTGCCGTAGACGAACTTCCGCACGCGGGTGCCGTCCGGCCTGTAGACGTAGGCGGCGGCCTGATAGCGGCCGTCCGCGCGCTTCGTGATGGTGCCCTCGCCGTTGGCGCGCCTCTTGGCCATCAGGCGGTCTCCTCAAGTCGGTTGTGGATGTAGGTGTGGAGGGAGTCGAGCGGGATGCGTCGGGCGCGGCCCTCGGTGTAGCTGGGCAGGGCGCCGGAGCGGAGCAGGTCGTAGACCTTGCTGCGGCTGAACTTGAGCGCTGCCATGACTTCCGGGACGGTCACGGCCCTGTGGCTGGTCGGGAGCGTGATGCTCACCTGTGCCTCCTGGGTGGATGGCCGGGGCCTGTGGCCCCCCTCTGGAAAGTCCGCTACATCCGCTACGCCGCTACATCGCAGGTCAGCGGCATGCTCTGTGTAGCGGGAAGGGCGGGTGTAGCGGCTACACCTTGCTGCGGGCCGCTCAAGATGGGCCGGTGGTTGGGGTGGGTGTAGCCGCTACACGTGGGGTTGCCGCTACGCGAGCACCGGCTGTGAGCTGGGCTGTAGCGGCGTAGCGGATGTAGCGCTGTTCTGGGCAGGCGGCGGGCAGTAGCGGGTCCACGCGTCCTGGAGGTCCTCGGCGTAGTAGCCCTTGAGGATGCCGCCGGCGGTCCGGATGTTGCGGGAGACGATGGGCTCGTCGCCGGTGGTCCGGTACTCCTTGAGCATCTTGGACAGTCGCCGGTTGTCGAGAGGCTTGCCGTCGAGGTCGGCCCAGGGGGCGTCCTCCAGGGCGTTGAGCCGATCGAGGACGGCGATGGTGGGCAGTTTGTCGACGCCGATGAGGACGTGGTCGCGCAGGTCGGTGAGGAGCCGGATGCCGAGAGATGCCCTGTCGTCGGCCTGGGACGACTTGACCAGTTCCAGGCACGCGGCACGGGCTCGCTCGGGCCAGTCGCCTCCGGCGGCATCGGCGACGGCCAGGAGAGGCTCCCACACGTCGGCAGGGCGGTCCGTGATGCCGTCGGGCATCTCGGGCCAGGCTCCCTCGACCTTCTCGCGGACCTGCTCGGCCCATGCGGCGAGGCGGTCGCGCAGTGCGTGACCCTGCTTCTCGTGCGTCCCCAGCCGGTAGGGCTCGACCTTCTCGTTCCAGGCACGGCGGCGCATGCGGATGATGACGGACCGGGTGGTGATGGTGTCGGGAAGGCCCCCGAGTCCGGCCATGGCCACGGCGCAGTAGGACGGGAAGCCCTGCACGGTCTGGTTGGCGCCGTCGCCGACGCACCGGTACATCAGCCGTCCGCGTCGGTGTCCGGCGTTGAGGAAGCCGCGGAGCTGTTCGTTGTCTCCAGCCTTGGGGCCGAAGACGGTGTCAATCTCGTCGAAGATGATCGTGGGCCGCTCGCCTTCGATCCCGGCCACGGAGCGGAAGAGCGCGGACGGGGAAGCGTCCACGGCCGCCATCTTGTTCGGCACGAGGGTCTCGATCACCTCCAGTGCCCGGGACTTCCCTGAGCCGGGCTCCGGGGAGAGGAACGCAATCCGGGGCGTGGAGTCGAAGGCGTCGATCAGGTGGGCGTGGGCGTCCCACAGGGCGACGGCGACGTAGGCGCCCTCGCGGGGGAAGACGTTGAACCTGCGGTGGAAGGCCTCCACCTCGTTGAGCAGAGCGGCGCCGTCGATGGGCTGCTGGGTCATGCGGCTTCCCCTTTGGTCAGGAGCGGGTGGACGTCGTGGGCGGGGTGCGGGTCAGAACCAGAAAGGACGCCTTCGGCGACGACCTTCGAGGCGCCCACCGTTTTCCGCTCCCGGGGCTGTTCGGCGACGTCGGGCCGGTGGGGGGTGGCGGCGTTGCTTTTCAGGTGGGGGGATTCGGGGCTGGTCATGCGGCTGTCTGCCGGGGGCGGGCGGTGCGGATGGACCAGTCCAGGGCGCTGCGGATCGTGGAGCGGCACTCGGCCGGCGGCAGTCCCGCCGTCTCCCCCGCTACCTGAAAAGCCTCCTCGGCCACGTCCCGGGGGAGGTCTCCCCATGCGACGAATCGCCCCACAGCCCTTACAGAGTTCAGGAGTTGGGCGTTCCTGCCGCCCTCGTGAGTCGCTCGAACGGCAGCGGTCTCGCGCTCCAGCGCCACCTCCGCGACCCGATGACCGCCCACTACGGTGATCGCCGGGGCGGTCAGGACGGGCTTGGGGCGGGTGGTGAGAGCGTCCAGGAGCCATCCGGGCAGCGGAACCGGGGGACGGCTGTCGAGAACGACGTACGACCCGTCGGGGGTGTGGCTGCCGGGGGCGACGACGTATCCGCCCCAGCCCCGGGTGTCGATGTGCTTGCCGAGTCGTCCGGCGGTGTTGCCGAGCCGGACGCCGTCGGGCGGGGTGAAGTACAGGTGTTGTCCGCCGCGCGCGGTCCGCACTCGGTGGGTGAGGGGGACGGCCTGTCCGGCGCGCTCGCAGAGCGCCTCGAAAATGGCGACGCCGTCAGGCGTTCCCTTCTCGTCCTTCTCCTTGAGCGTGTCCAGGTCGACCACGAGCAGGCCGGACGGGCCGGTGGCGATGCCGATGTTGTACGGGGCGTGGGTCCAGGCGGCGGCGAGCAGATCGGGGTCTGTGGTGGCCCGCTGCTCGGGGGTCTTGTGTCCGTCCGCGCACCGGCCGGTGCCGGGGCAGCGGGATTCGGCGTGGCCGGCGGGCCGCTTGTCGCCGGGACGC
This sequence comes from Streptomyces narbonensis, assembly GCF_014649015.1. Lineage (GTDB taxonomy): Bacteria > Actinomycetota > Actinomycetes > Streptomycetales > Streptomycetaceae > Streptomyces > Streptomyces narbonensis. The sequence goes on along the minus strand of NZ_BMSF01000008.1, from coordinate 177,817 downwards.
AAGGGGAAGACGTGCCAGCCGTTCTCGACGGCGCTCACCGCGTGCGCGAGGAGCTCCAGGCCGGGCATATCGATAGAGGGCAGGTCCCTGCCCTCTCGCGGAGAGGGGGGAGATTCAGTCATGCTGGATACCTCCGGTCAGCTAGATCAGGAGTGAGGGCGGCCCCGGTTCTTTGGCGAGATGCGGGGGCCGCCCTTCCGCTGTCAGCGATGGTTGATGGTTCCGTTGGCGCGGCCGAAGAGGCCGGTGGCGGTGATGTTCTGGGTGATGTGGGTCGTCGTCCGCACCGAGCCCTCGCCCCCGTTGCCGGTGGCCCGGCGGGCGGTGCGGATCAGGACGGGGATGGCGATGACGGTGGCGACGACGAGGGCGGCGGCGGACCAGAGGGCGTGGGTCATGGCGATGAGTCCCGGGGCGGCGTAGGAGAGTCCGATGCCGGCGGCGCCGATGCCGCCGCCGATCGTGGGGGCGAGTAGGGCGGTGGTCTTGGCCCATGCGGGGATCGGCTGCGGGGCGGTAACCGGAATTTGCGGCGGGGCCGTGGGGTGGGTGTAGGCGAGGGTGCGGACGCCGTTGGGGAGGGTGACCCAGTTGACGCCGGGCGGGATGTCGGCGGGCAGGAGCACCGGCCGGACGGCGGGCGTCTGCGGCGGGAGGTAGGTGTGCGGGGTGGTGATCTCGTACGCGGTCGGCTCGTACACAAGGTGCCCCTTTCAGCGCTCCGGGCAGCACCCCGTGTGGTGGGTGCTGCCCGGTTGGCTGTTTGTCGTGTCGCTTGTCGGCTGGCTTGTCGTGTGGCTTGTCGCTTGTCTTGTCTTGTCGCTTGTCGCCTTCCAGGTCAAAGCCGGTTTCCGGCCCGCTGGGGCCCGCTTGCGGGCCTTCGCGGGACAGGGCGACAAGCGGGCTCGGTTAGTCCTGGGTGGGGGCGTGGCGGTGGTGGACGTAGCGGGTCTTGGTGCCGGTCCCGGTCCGTACGGTGGTGCCGTCTTCGGCCCACTCCTTGAGCCATCCGGCGATGGTCTGCCGGGTGGTGCCGTGTGTGTCGGCGAGGGCCCGGGCGATGGCGGATGCACCGGTGCCTTCCGGTCCGGCGGCGAGCAGCACCGCGAGCGCGGCCTGCCGGGCCTCGCTGTCCTGCTGCTCGTTGCGGAACGCCGACAGGTTCAGCCCGTGCGGCTGCTCGGGCTCCTCATCCACGTTGGGTGCGGTCTCGGTTGTGGTGCCGAACTGGGCGTCGATCTGCGCCATGAACTGGGCCGCGAGCGCATCCTCATCCGAGACCGGAGCGGTGGGAGCGCCACGGAGCGCGGACAGGTTCAGCCCGCCCGGTCGTGTCGGTTGCTCGTCGGTCGCCGGAGCAGCCGCGGCTTCCGCCACGGAGGTGACGGTGGTGGTGTTCATCCATGCGGTGCGGGTGGTGTCCCAGCGGCGGGCGTAGGCGGGGCCGGCGGCCTTGGCCGAGTTGTCGTCGAGCCAGGGGTGTCGGTCGGAGGTGGCGTGGACGATGTCGGCGATCTGCTGGGGCAGGATCCGCCAGGACTTGAAGAGCCCCGGTGCGGATTCGGGGGTGCCGATGAACCCGGCGCCCTGGAACGGCGCCTGCTCCGGCTTGAGCCCCCGGGCACCCGGGAAGATCTTGCCCAGGTCCATGCCCTCGACCTCGCCGCCGGTGAGGCAGACGCGGGCTTTGGCCTCGCGGCGGATCATGAGGTTGCCCAGGACCGCTCCGGTGGCGCCGAGCGCGGTGAGGACGGTGCGGATGCCCATGGCTCGGAGCTGCCGGATCACTTCCAGGATCTTGTCGGCGAGCTTGCGCATCTGCGGGTCGTTGCTCATGAGGATCTCGGCGCCCTCGTCGATCAGGATCATGATCTGCGGGATCTGCGCGGAGATCGGCAGGAGGTCGGTGTTCTCCCGTGCCATCAGGTCCTGGTAGACGACCTTGCGGTGCTTCCCGATCCGGATCGCCGCGTCCAGCATCAGTGCCGCCTCCTCGGGGGTGGAGGCGAGCCAGTCGATCCCGGGCCGCGTCTCCACGCCGGTGTTGCTGGGGGCGTTGAGGGCGGGGCGGACCCAGGGGAGGCCGGCGGATCCGGCGTTGAGGTCGATGACGAAGGTCAGGATGTCCTCGGCGCGGGCGAAGCCGCTGATGATGTTGTGGACCATGTTGGTCTTGCCCGACCCGGTCGGCCCGACGACGAGGGCGCACTGTTCGCGCAGGTAGGTGAGGACTTCGCGGCCGTCGGAACGGACGCCCCAGGGCAGGCCGGTGTGGATCGACAGGCGGCTGTAGTCGGCGGGGTAGGGGATCTCGCCGGCCAGGACGTTGACGGTGGAGACGTCGATGAGGACGCGGCCTTGGTGGATGCCGGGGGTGGCTGCCACGGTGCAGCCGTGCGGGAGTCGGGCGTCGGCTGACAGGCGGGCGGAGTCGCGGGCGATCTGGTCGTAGGTGGTGGCGCCGGGCAGTTCGGCGTCGATGGTGAATCCGGTGCCGGTGGGCCACTTCTCGATCGCCAGCACCGTCAGCGTCACGTTGCTGACGCGCTGGACGCGCTCGACCCATTCGGCGGCGAGGGTGCGGCGCTCGGCGTGGAGCTCGGCGGACACCTGCCGGTCGGCCAGCGCGATCAGCTCCAGCTCCCGGGCGTCCTCGTACAGGGCGGTGGAGCGGGCGGCGGTGCCGATGCCGACGCCGAGGGCGGCGAGGGATCCGATGGCGGCCCAGGTCAGCGGGCCGGACGTCATGGCCCACGTCGTCCACCCGGCGCCGAGCAGCCAGGAGGAGGCGCGGAGGGTGGCGGTGCGGGCGGAGAGGCGTTCGCGGAAGGTGCTGATGGTGTGGCCGATGGCGCCGGCGGTGCCGACGGCGAGGGCCCAGGTGGGGGGCATGCCGGTGGCGGCGCCGGTGGTGGCGAGGGCGAACGCGCCGGTGGTGGCGGACAGGGCGCCGGTCACGGGTCCGTGACCGGCGGCCCAGTCCCACACTGGCCCCGACGCGGTGGTGGGGGTGTCGGTGGTGGTCATGGTCAGACGTTCCAGCCCTTCTCGGCCTCGTGTCCGTTGCGGGGGTCCTCGTGACGGGCGATGTCCTGCGCGTGGACGTGACGGAACAGCGGCGCGAGGTCCCCGGCGGCGTCGACGGACCGCATCAGGGCGCCGTAGATCTCGTCGAAGCCCCCGGCAATGTCCTTCTCCAGCGGGAACTCTGTGTCGGAGCGCTCGGCGAGGATGCGGAAGGTGTTCGCGACCGACGCGAGCGCGGCGGGCAGGCCCTCGACCATGGCGAGGATCTCCATCGCGGTGTCGGGGGCGTAACTGCGGGCCGCCGACTCCATCTCGGCGGCGGCCACTTCGAACTTGAAGCCAGACATGTCGACCTCCAGGAACGACGAAGAAGACCCGGTAGGGGTGGTGGTGTTGGTGGGGCGGTTGAGGGCGGTGGGCCGCTGGACGGTGCCGCCGATCTCCTCCTGCTCGTCGGAGAGTTCGGCATCGATGGCCGTCTCGGCCTCGGCGAGGCCCTCGCGGATCTCGGCGTCGCGAGCGGCCTTCTGCTCGTCGGCCGTGCGCAGCATCCGCCGGTACAAGCGCCGCCCCGGCTGCTGGATCGACGTAATCCCGAGCTTGCGGCCGAGCGGCGTCGACACCAGACCCACCACCCCCAGCGGGGCGGCGAGGGCCGCGGCCAGGAGACGGCGGCCCTGCTTACGGGCCGCGGACCGCCACAGCTGCCGCCGGGCATCCTTACGGACCCCCTTCTTCGCCGCGCGAGCCTGCTTCGCCTTGAGACCGGCACGGACCTGCTCGCGGCCGTTCTCCACAGCCTGTGCGGCCGAGCGGTCCCGCGCCTTACGGACCCGCTCGACGGCCGTGTCCCGACCCGCTCGGACCTTCCCGCCCAGCCACGAAGAACCGCGGCTGCCGGACGACTTGGAACCACCACCCTTACGGCCGGAACCACCGCTGGTACCGCTGCCGGACCGGCCGGCGGGGCTGCCCTTCCAGCTGATTCCACCGCTGGTGCCGCTGCTGGAAGGGCCGCTGGGGCTGTTCTTCCGGCCGGTGCCGGTGCCGGTGCCGGGTGTGCGGGGCGGGTTGGGGCTGCTCAGCCGCGCCGGGGCGGTGCCTCGGCGAGTGTCAGCGATCGCGCGGCGGTTCTGCACATCCGCCGCCCGCCGTTCCGCCCGCGTCGTCCCGTTCTTCGGTGCGGTCCGGGCGGCCTGCCGCAGAGCCTTGACCTGCCCCATCCGGTTCTTGGAGCTCTTCGGCGTGACGGGCGAAGACGCCCCTCCGGCGGTGCCGGTGTGCCCCTTTGAGGTCCGAGACGGGGTCGTCCCGCCCCTCTTTGGGGTGGTGGAGCGACGGTACGGCGCCGGAGAGTTGGCGGCCGTAGTGGTGGTGGGGCGAGGGGTGCGGCGCGGGGTGGGGATCTTGGCCCCGGCGCGGCTGGTCGTCTTGGCCGTGCGGTTGCGGGTCGCGCGGCGGGCCAGGACGGCGCCGCCGACGAGGGCCGCACCGGCGACCGCGAGCACGGCGCCTGCGGGGCCGGTGGCGAGCGCGGTGGCGGCGACCGCGCCGATGGTGCTGTTGGCGCCGGTGGTCGCCAGCGGGACCACCGGCCAGCCGCCCGGCGTGTGCGCAACCGGGCGGGTCTCCTGCACCGGCTGCTCCACCGCCACCGGGGCGGGGGCGGGTGGGACCGGCGGGGTGTGGGTGCCCACTACCGGCTCGGTACTGATGTCCGTCATCCTTGCAACCTCCCTTGGGAGATCAGGGGCCCGGCCGAGCTGTGGAGGCTGGGGGCCGGGCCCTGTCAGATGTGCAGGTCAGAGGGTGTTCTTGTCCAGCGAGAAGTACAGGACGGTGGCGCTGGCCATCGACGGGTAGCGGCGAGAGGCGTCCGTGCGGAGCTGCGTGTAGAAGTCGTGGCGGCTCCATCCGGCGAGCGGGCTGAAGGTGCCTGACAACGTGCAGACGTGCCCGCCGTCGTTCTGCAGGGTCAGCACGTACATGTGCGAGCCCTGCCGGCCGTTGTTCTCCATGCGGTTCCTCCAGGTCAGGCAGCGAGCTGGGACGGGTTGTCGGCGCAGGGGACGCACGTGCCGAGCGAGGACGGGATCCGATACCCGGCATCCCGCCCGCACTCGGGGCACATCCGCCGGGCCGCGTTCGCTTTGGCGAGCGCGGCCTGCTTCGCCGGGGTCATCGGCCGGACCGGCAACGCCAGATCGACCCGGTAGAGGAACGCGACGAGAGCGCCGCGCCGGCGGCGGGGGCGTTCGAGCTGGGCGGCGACGTCCTGACCGCCGGGCCGCAGACCGAGCGCGCGGAGCTGCCGGAACGTCGCGTATCCGTCGGGGGCCAGTCGCCACCGGTAGGTGGGCAGGCTGGCCATCAGCCGAGCCGGTGGTAGGACGCGCGGCAGTCTGTGGCGTGCTCGTTCGCCTTGCGGCGGGTGAAGCTGAGGCTGTCCAGCGCGGGCATGTCGGAGCGGTCGCCGCAGCCGTGGCAGTGCCAGCGCGATCCCAGGTATGCCGTGGTGCCGGTGACGTCGACGGCGGCTCCTACCTGGTTGTGCAGGCGGATCAGCAGGTTGGTGGGCTCGGGCGGGTTGGAGATCGGGGAGAGCTTCACTGGGCGGCTCCTTCCAGGGAGCGGGCGGGGTCGTCCTCGCGGAGTTCCTGGTAGCGGGCGGAGACCCAGCCGACCGACCAGCCGCACAGCTCAGCCGCCTGCCTGACCGGCACATTGGCGGCGAACGCGGCGGCCACCGTGCGGCGAGCCGTCTCCTCGTCCTGCTTGGTGTTCACGGGCCCGGTGGCCAGCAGGGCAGCGCGTTCACGCTCGGCCCGTTCAGCCTGCTCACGCTGTTCACGGCGGGCCCGCTCCTCGCGTTCCGCACGCTCCCGGCGGGCACGTTCGGCGGCCTCGTGTTCACGGCGTTCACGCTCCAGCCGCTGCTGTTCACGCTCACGCTCACCGCGTTCACGAGCCTCACGCTCCGCACGCTCAGCCGCCTCACGACGCTCGGACTCGGCCAGCCGGGAACGCTCCTCCCGCTCAGCCTGCTCACGAGCCAATTGGGCCTCATGCTCACGCTGTTCACGCACCATGCGAGCCTCGAACTCCCGCGCCTCCCGCGCCTTGCGCTCCTCCGCCTCGGCACGCTCCCGGGCCGTCTGCTCGCGCTGCAGCCGTTCGGCGCGTTCCCGCTCGGCGGCGGCGTTCAGAGCGGTGGTGATGGCCTGGCGGTAGGCGAGGCCGGTCTCAGCGGTCACGATCAGCAGCAGCGGCGCCACCGAGTGGACCGCCGCCCCCACCAGGTCTTTCTTCAACGCGGAGTCGGCGATGTTCAGGGCCAGGGTCATGGCCCCGGTCATCCACCGCAGAATCACCGGCCACCGGCCCCCGTCCCCGCCCAGGCGGGCCAGGACGGAGTCGAGACGCACGACGATGACCACCGCGGCATCGACGACGAGGGGGAGGATCGGCGCTGTCCACTTCCACCCGTCCGGGGTGTGGGCACGCATCAGCGGGGTCACGGTGAGGACCGAGTACAGCATCGCGCCGCACACGATCATCCATGTGCCCACGCTCAGCGCACGCTCCGCTGAACGGATCTGAACACGACCGTTCACGACGCCCCCAACCCAGCCGCGACCGGCTCCAGCTCGGGAATCGGCGCGAAGCCGACGAGCCGGATACGGGCCCCGGCGAAGGTGCCGTGAACACGCCGGACGGCCGTCGCGCCGTCGCCCTGAACACGGTGCTCGACGTCGGCCGGCGTCATGTTCAGGGCCTCGCGCCAGGTCTCGAACGCGGCGAAGTCGTCGCAGTGGAACGCCAGCTCCAGCCGGTCCGGGAAGATCGTCGACACCTCCAGGCACGGCGCCGGGAGGTGCTGGAACTTCGCCTCCAGGACGAGGAGCGCGGTCAGCGGCACGGACAGGTCCGCGAGCGTCCGGGCGTTCACGCCGCACCGCCCAGGCCGGCCACGCGGTTGGTCAGGTCCCGACGCTCAGCCAGGACCCGGTTACGGGCCCGACGCACCCGGCGGCCGTCCAGCACGGACACCGGCCGATTCAGCAGGGCGATCTCCACGTCGAGCAGGTCAACCTCCGCCACGATCAGCGGCATCTCCAGCTCGATCGCGTCCAGCTCCGCGTCCGACGGCTCACCGTCGAACGACAGCCCCGCACTCGACACGGGGAGTGTGATGATGGACTTCATGGGTCGTGCTCCTTCCAGAGAGGAACGGCCCGAACGAGGTCCCGGAGTAGCCGCTCCGGGGCCTCTCGCCGTTGGGAACCATCCGGCTCCCCTCAACCCCGCCCGTACGGCACCCCGCGAACGGGGCCCGGACGGGCGGAGGAGGCAACCGGCCGCAGCCGCCGAGCGGCTGCGGGGTTGGTCAGATGACGCGGTGGGCGCAGCCACCCCGCCGGTCCAGCGGGAGTGGCGCCCAAGGTTTTCGTCGCTTCACGTCGGCCTCCAGGGGCGGACATGGTGCGTGGCGTAGGTCGCGATCTCTGCCCTTGTCTCACCGCACGTACGGATCACTTGTCCGCCCCACAAGGACGGATTGGGAAAAGGTGCTTGCTGCTCGTGCGGCAGGGCCTGCGGCTTGTCGCAGATGCCTGTCGTTCTGTGTGTCCGCTGTTCAGTTCTCAAAGAGCGGTCGCTTCCATCGAGCCGCTTCACCAGCCCTCCGGGCGTCACGCACCTGGCAAGGGGGGGTTACCACCCGAGCCGTCCGGAGCCCCTCCTGTTAAGGGGGGGTTGCCACAGAGCATGGCGGTGGCTGGCGGTTGATGTCAACCCCCCCTTAACATGGGTCTGAAGAGGTACTCCCCTGAGCCGATACGCGAGGCGGACATTGATCGAGGAAGTTCGACGAGTCTCGGCGATGCAGGACCACGCCCTGCGCGTCAAAGCCGCTGCTGATCTCATGACAGAGCTGCAATCCGCCGTCATTGAGACCTCACGCATGCGCAAAGAGAGCATCGCGTGGCTGAGGAAAAACGGTCACTCCATGGCTGACGTCGCGAAGCTCATGGGGGTGAGCCGAGCCCGTGTCTCTCAGCTTCGGGACTCAGGCCCGCCGCCGGAGCGGGCGTTCCTTGGAACCCAGCACGTGCAGGTGGCTGTCCCGACGCGACCGGGTGAGCGGGAGTACGTGGCGGTGGAAGACAGCTCGACAGGGCAGAAGATGTTGGCTCTGGCCCAAAGCCTCCAGCTCGAAGGGGAGCTCCAGTACATCCCGGTCTCAGGGGAGATCGACCTGAACCGTGATGATCTCGTCGTCGTCTGCGGGCCGAAGTCCTCGGCGGCTGCTGCTGCCGCACTCAGCCAGGACCCTCGGCTTTCGTTCGAGACTCTGCCTGATGGGCGGTGGGCACTTGCCGAGCGGGAGAGCGGCAAGACGTACATGTCGCCGAGCGACGACCCGCAGAAACCGGTGCCGGCCGACGTTGCCTATCTAGGAAGGCTTCCCCGACCGGACGGGCAGGGGACGTTCATCCTGATCGCCGGTGTCCATGCCGTTGGGTCGTTGGGCGTGGCTCACTATCTGACCGAGAACCTTGCCTCCCTCTATGAGCAGGCGGGCACTGAACCGTTCTCCATGGTCGTGGCGTGCGACTACTCCCCTGAAGACAAGTCGGTGAAGGCGAGTCGATCGGCGAGCGGCGTACTGCTTCATGAGGCTGTTTGACGTGCGTGTCGAGGCGTTCAGCAGCAGTTGCCCGGGTCGGGGAAACGAAGACTTCGCGACCTGGGGCGACGGCGTGGCCGTACTTCTGGACGGCGCAGGCATACCCGATGAGCTGCACGCCCCGTGCGTCCATGGCGTCTCATGGTTCGCCGCGACCCTAGGAACGGCGCTACGTTCGGCGGCGAGCGGTAGTGGGCCACTCCCGGATGCCCTGGCCTCAGCGATCGGGGACACGGCAGAGCTGCATCGCGGTACCTGTGCCGTTGATGATCCTCTCTCTCCCTCGGCGACGCTCGCGATGCTTCGGGTACGTGAGGGCGTCGTGGAATGGCTGGTGCTGGGTGACTGCACCGTCGTCGTCGAGCACGGGGGTTCGGTGGAAGCGATCTCAGACGACCGGCTGGCGTTGGTGGCGGGGGAGGAGCGGGCTGCCATGAAAGCCGCGGCGCCGGGGTCCGAGCAGCGGCGCCAGCTCCACGCGCGCCTTGTGCGGGCCGAGCGCGCACTTCGGAATCGACCGGGTGGCTATTGGGTGGCGGCGGCGGCCCCGCAAGCCGCCGGCGCGGCTCTGCACGGCACTTACCCCAGAGGGGATGTGACTCGGGCCGCCCTACTGACGGATGGCGCGGCGCGACTCACGACCACCTTCGCCCTGGCGGACTGGTCGGGGTGCCTCGATATCCTTGAAGAGCAGGGGCCGGAGCGGCTGATCGAGCGGGTGCGTGACGCGGAGCGGGGGGACGCCTCCATGGCCCGCTGGCCGCGCAGCAAGCCGCACGACGACGCCACGGTGGTCTACGTCCGCCCGTAGCGAGTGACATCAGCGGCTGACATCAACAGCCACGTACGTCGGCGGACATCGATGGACCCGGCGGTTTCGGCTTGGTGTCGTAGCCCTCGCGTTCCGCCGCTTTCCCGGCCTGCTTTGCGGGGCAGCACGCGCCTACGGATCAGAAGGTTGCAGGTTCGAATCCTGCCGAGTGCACATAGACAAGAGGCCCGGACGAGAGTCCGGGCCTCTTGCGTTGTGTGTGCGGGTGGTACGGCCGCGGGGGCGGCCGTTGGGGGTCAGCGCTGTTTGGCCGGGTCGGTGCCGTGGAGGGTTGCGGCGGTCGTGGCCTGTTGGAGGTCGCAGGACTGCTGTTCGTCGGCCGGGGCGGACCACAGGGGTATCAGGTCGGACCGCTCGGGCGAGGCGTCCATGCGCAGGTAGTGGCAGACGTTGTCGAGGCGCAGGGCGAGGACGTACGCGCCGTCGGCGGTGGTCCCGCCTGAGAGTGCACTCACCGAGTCGTCCGTGCCGATCACGTGCTCCTCCTTCAGGAAGTCCACGGCGCCCTTCGGGGTGTGGGCGTAGCCCTGGGTCGACCTCGGTCGGTACGGGCGCGTGCCGGTGGGCTGCTGGGTGAGCAGCATGCCCATCTGTGCCGCGAGGCTGCCGGGCAGGCCGTCGGTCCGGGAGGCCGGGCACGTCATGCCGGAATGCTTCACGCTGTACGAGCCGATGCCGAAGGTGTAGCGGTAGCAGCGGACCGGGTAGGCGGCTGCGGCGACCGTCCCTTCGCTCGGGGGCACCAGGCCGAGCATCACGTCCGCCGTGTGGGTCTTGTCGGGGGCCCGGGTCAGGTCGGTGTCGGCGCTCAGCAGTACTCCGCCGTGTTCCTGGACCTGGGCGACGAGCGTGCCCTCGGTGAACTGCCCGCCGTGGGAACCGCGCCCCGAGTAGAAGCCCGTCGTCAGTTCTCCGCGCAGTGCCTCGGCGATCTCGGCTGCCTGGGCGTCGACCGCGGACGTGTCCGGAGCGGTGATCCGCTGGTGGAGCACCGTGCCGCCCACTCCCACGGCGCCGGCCGCCAGCGCGGTCACCGCGAACAGCAGGGCCCGCCGCCCGGCGCCGCGCCTCCGCTCCCTGGCGGGGCCGGACTGCTGGTCGCGTCCTGGTCCGGCAACCGGCGTCGTCATGTCTCTTCCCTCCGGAGATGTGACGCAAGGGTCTCGGCACTTGGGTGTCCCTTGCGTCGAGACGTACGGAGGTCTGATGATCGTCCTTTCTCTTCATCAGTGGGGGTTCGGACATGGCACTCTTCGGTAACGCGCACGCGATCGACCCGGCGCAGGCGCAGCAGGACTACGCGCGGCTGCTCGGGCAGGGGGAGCAGGTGCACGCCGCGTACCTGCTGATCCGCGACACGATCTTCTTCACCGACCGGCGTCTCGTGCTCGTCGACAAGCAGGGCATCACCGGCAAGAAGGTCGAGTACCACTCGATCCCGTACCGCAGCATCACGCACTTCGCCGTCGAGACCGCCGGCACCTTCGACCTCGACGCCGAGCTGAAGATCTGGATCTCGGGCAACGCCGTGCCCGTCCAGAAGACCTTCACCAAGGGCGTCGACATCTACGAAGTCCAGGCGATCCTCACGCAGTTCGTCGCCAGGTAGGGCGCGGCGCAGGACCCGTCAGGGACATGGGGAAGGCTCTCGGGATTCCGGGGGCCTTCCCCTTTTTGGGTGAACCTGTCTGATTTGCATGTCAGTTGAATATGCCCTCGGCCTAGCTTGCGAGGTGGAGGTGATGATCGATGGACGCGATCGACATCGATGACATGGTGTACGTCGCCACCGGGGCGCGTCTGAGACGGCTGACCGCCCCGGACGGGACGCACTGGTTCCCGGTCGTGGACGTGGCGAAGCGGCTCGGATACCCCGGGACACGGGAGGCGCTGCGGACCGTGGTCCTTCCCGGGTGGTGCCTCGCGGGGGCGGGGGAGCTCGCCGGGAGCGCCGCGATACTCGCCCTCAGCGGCGTCCGGGCCTCGGCGCGCATGGTGAACGTCCCCGGGCTCGTCCAGCTCGTGGCCGCCTGCCGCAGGCCCGAGGCCGGGCCGTTCCGGGCGTGGGTCGCGGAGGTCGTGGCGGCGGTCCAGCGGGACGGCGGCTACGGGCTCGAACCCTCTCCGGTCCACACCGGGTTCCTCCTGCCACCGGAGCTCCTCGACGAGCTCGTACGGCTGGAGGGCGAGTTCGACGAGCAGGCCGCCATGCACGCCGCCTACGAGGAGGACGCCGACCGCGCGGAGCTGCTCCGCGAGACACGCGAGAACCTCGCGAGGGCCGCCGACTCCCTCGCGCGTCTCGCGGTGCCCCGGCAGCGCACCGGCGCCGCCGTCGCCGCGCTCACCCCGCAGCAGCTCGTGGAGTCCTGGGCCATCACCGGCGACACCCGCACCGTCGCCTGCTGCCTCGCGCCCGCGCTCGTGCGGGGCGGGGTCCGCTACCGGCCCCAGGACGTCACCCTCCGCACCGGTCTGTCCGGCGAGCGCGTCAGCGCGTGCGTCCGGATCCTCCTGGAGCGCGGCTGCATGCGTGAGGTGGGGTCTCCGGATCCCGACGGCGCTCGGATCTACGTTCTGCCTTGAGGGGCGGGAAGGGAGAGCGGGAAGGGCGAGTGGGAAGGGCGAGTGGGAAGGGTGAATGGGCCGGGGGCGGGCGGGTGTGCGTTGCGCTGGGTGGGCCGGGTCCGGGCGGTGCGCGTTGGGGCGGCGTGCGCTGGGTGTGCCGGGGTCCGGGCGGCGTGCGTTGAGTGGGCGGGGGGCCCGGGCGGCGTGCGTTGAGGGTGTGGGTCCCGGGCCTCCGTGGCGGAGACTGGACTCCACAGCGGGGTAGGGAGGCGTGGGTCGGTGGAGTGGTGGTGTCGGGGGCTCGGCTGGGCCGGTGGTGTGCCCGGGCTGCGGTGGCGCGGCGGCCGGGTGAGCACCCTCGCGTACGGGCAGCAGCTCGGCTTCCGGGCCGTCGGCGTGCGGCGCTGCCCCGGCGCCCGGAGCAACCCCTGCCCCCTGGAGGCCGTGGTGTCCGGGCGGGCCACCGGGGGCCGGTGCCCCGAGTGCGCGCGGCTCGACCGGGCGCACTCGGTCGCGGCCGACACCCTCCTCGACGATCCGCAGCCGTACCGCGTCTACCTGGCCTGGTTCGGGCCCGGCATGACCAAGGTCGGGATCACCGCCGAGGCTCGTGGCGAGGCCCGGCTCCTGGAGCAGGGGGCCGTCGCCTTCAGCTGGCTGGGGCGCGGGCCCCTCATGGCCGCGCGCCGGACCGAGGAGGTGCTGCGGCAGGCGCTCGGCGTGCCCGACCGGATCGCGTACGAGCGTAAGCGGGCCGTACGGCACGTCCTGCCGGCCGTCGAGGAGCGGGCCCGGGAGGTCGGCGAGCTGCACCGGCGCGCGCGGGCGGTCGGGGGGTGGACGGAGACCCTGGAGCCGCTGGACTTCGTCTTCCGCGACCATGCCGGGGCCTTCCGTCTCGACGGGCTGCCGCCGCTCGGCGGCACGGTCACCGAGCTCGTCGACGGCGGTGTCGTCACCGGGCGGCTGCTCGCCGCCGCCGGGCCCGATCTGCACCTGTTCACCCCCGATGGGCGCTGCGTCGCCCTCGACACCCGGCTCATGGGGGGCTGGGCGCTCCAGGGGGCGGGGGAGGACGACGGGTTCTCCGTTCCCGTGACGCCGATGCCGGCGGCGGAGCCGGAGAGCGCCCAGGGAGAGCTCTTCTGACCCTTCGTGCGGCCCTTCGTAAAGTTCTGGATCCCTTTGACCGGCGACCGTGGACATCCCGGCCCGGTCCCGGCGAGGGTGATCACATGACTCCGAAGCTGGTGGCGGGCCTGGAACCGCCTTATTACAACGTCGTGTTCACCTCCCTCCGCCCCGAGGACCTCGAGGACTACGCCGAGACCTCGGACCGTATGGAGGAGCTCGTCGCAAAGATCCCCGGGTACCTCGGCTCCGATTCCGCCCGCAACCCCGGCGGTATCGGCATCACCGTCGCGTACTTCCGCGACCTGGAGGCCATCGACGCCTGGCGGCTCAACTCCGAGCACCGGGAAGCAAAGGCGCGCGGGCGGGAGGAGTGGTACGACAGCTACAGCATCCACATCGCCAAGGTCGAGCGGAGCTACAGCTTTGAGCGGGAGTAGCGCGAGCAGCGAGAGTGACATCCCGGGTTTGATCAGGCGGCTCGGGGTCCCGGGGCTCGTCGATGTGCACACGCACTTCATGCCGCAGAACGTCCTCGACAAGGTGTGGGCCTACTTCGACTCCGCCGGCCCCCTGACGGGCCTGGAGTGGCCCATCACCTACCGCGAGGAGGAGGACCGCCGGCTCGCGATCCTCCGCGGCTTCGGAGCGGTCGCCTTCACCGCGATGCTCTACCCGCACAAGCCCGGCATGGCCGCCTGGCTGAACGCCTGGGCCGCCGACTTCGCCGCCCGCACCCCCGACTGCCTCCACACCGCGACCTTCTTTCCCGAGCCGGGCGCAGACACCTACGTCCGCGAGGCGCTCGGCGCCGGAGCCCGGGTCTTCAAGGTCCACCTCCAGGTCGGCGGTTTCGACCCGACGGACCCGCTGCTCGACTCGGTGTGGGGAACGCTCGCCGACAGCGGTACGCCCGCCGTCGTCCACTGCGGCTCAGGGCCCACCCCGGGGAAGTTCACGGGGCCCGGACCCATGGGGCGGCTGCTCGCCCGCCACCCACGGCTTCGGGTGATCGTCGCGCACATGGGGATGCCCGAGTACGGCGACTTCCTGACCCTGGCCGAGCGGTACGAGGGCGTGTGCCTCGATACGACCATGGCCTTCACCGACTTCAGCGAGCGGCTCGCGCCCTTCCCGACGGCGGAGCTCGGTCGGCTCGCCGACCTCGGAGACCGGATCCTCCTCGGCTCCGACTTCCCGAACATCCCCTACCCGTACGCCCACCAGCTCCACGCCCTCGAACGTCTCGGGCTCGGGGACGACTGGCTGCGGCGGGTCCTGTACGAGAACGGGGCCGCGCTGTTTCACGTGAAACCGTCCCCCTCCCCCTGAGGTCCTTCGAGGAGCTTTCTCAGGGAATTCACAGGTAAGGGAAAGAGGGCTCTCAGCGGCGGCGGCGAGCGTGGGCGCATGACCGTCACCACACGCCGCCCCGGCACCCGCGCCGACATGCTCCGTGCCGACGGCACCGCCGTCCGCGTCCTCGTCGTCGACGACGAGGCCTCGCTCGCCGAGCTCCTCTCCATGGCCCTCCGCTATGAGGGCTGGCAGGTGCGGAGCGCCGGCGACGGCGCCACGGCCCTGCGCTCCGTACGCGAGTTCCGGCCCGACGCCGTGATCCTCGACGTGATGCTCCCCGACGCCGACGGGCTCAGCCTGCTGGGCTCGATCCGGCGCGAGCTGCCGGACGTGCCGGTCCTCTTCCTGACCGCGAAGGACGCCGTCGAAGACCGGATCGCCGGTCTCACCGCCGGCGGCGACGACTACGTCACCAAGCCGTTCAGCCTGGAGGAGGTCGTCGCCCGGCTGCGCGGCCTGATCCGCCGGTCCGGCGCGGCGCAGGCGCGCAGCGAGTCGCTGCTCGTCGTCGGGGACCTGACCCTCGACGAGGACAGCCATGAGGTCACCCGGGGCGGGGACTCGATCCACCTCACCGCGACCGAGTTCGAGCTGCTGCGCTACCTCATGCGCAACCCCCGTCGGGTGCTCAGCAAAGCGCAGATCCTCGACCGCGTCTGGTCGTACGACTTCGGCGGACAGGCCAACGTCGTCGAGCTCTACATCTCCTATCTGCGCCGGAAGATCGACGCGGGCCGTGCCCCGATGATCCACACCCGGCGCGGGGCCGGGTACCTCATCAAGCCGGGGGAGTAGCCCCCGTGCACGGGCGAGGCCGGCGGCCGTGGTCGCTGCGCACCCGGCTGGTCGTCTCGGCGGTCGCGCTGATCGCGGTCGTCGCGGCGGTGATCGGGACGGTGACGACGATCGCCTTCCGCTCGTACCTGTACGACCAGGCCGACGAGCAGGTGAGGGACGTGTCCAAGCGGGCCGCCGGGCCGCCGGCCGACATGCCCCTCGGACCCGACCCCGTCCCGGGGAATGACCAGCTGGCGTTCGTCCTGCGCGGTGGCACCCCGGTCGGCACGCTCGGCGCGGAGCTGGTGGGCGGGGAGATCGTCTCGGCCAAGTACTCGGCGGAGGAGAGGACCGAGGACGGCGGTCTCGAAGGGCCGGAGTCCCAGGACCTCGACGCGGCCCAGCGGGCCGTCCTGGCCGCCGTCCCCCGCGACAGCGAGCCGCACACCGTCGACCTGCCCGGCGGCCTCGGCTCCTACCGGGTCGTCTACGCGGAGGGCGGCCGGGGCACGTTCCTCATCGGCCTCCCGCTCACCGAGGTCGAGGACGCGCTCTCCACGCTCGTCCTCGTCGAGCTGAGCGTCACCGGCGCCGGGCTCGTCGCGGCCTCGATCGCCGGGGCCGTGCTGGTCCGGGTGGCGCTGCGGCCGCTGCGGCGGGTCGCCGCCACTGCCGGGCAGGTCGCCCAGCTCCCGCTGCACAGTGGCGAGGTGGCGCTCCATCAGCGCGTCCCGGAGACGGAGGCCGATCCACGGACCGAGGTCGGCCAGGTCGGCGCGGCCATCAACCGGATGCTCGACCATGTCCACTCGGCCCTCGACGCCCGCCAGCAGAGCGAGACCCGCGTCCGGCAGTTCGTCGCCGACGCCAGCCACGAGCTGCGCACCCCGCTCGCCTCGATCCGGGGATACGCGGAGCTGACCCGGCGTGGCCGGGAGGAGTGCGGGCCCGACACCCGGCACGCGCTCGGCCGGATCGAATCCGAGGCGACCCGGATGACGGGTCTCGTGGAGGACCTCCTGCTCCTCGCGCGGCTCGACGCCGGACGCCCGCTCTCGTACGAGAGCACCGACGTCGTCCCGCTCGTCGTGGACGCCGTGAGCGATGCCCGCGCCGCGGGGCCGGAGCATCACTGGCGCCTCGAACTGCCCGCGGTTGCCGAGGCCGTGACCGTACGGGCCGACGGCGCCCGGCTCCAGCAGGTGCTCGTCAACCTCCTCGCCAACGCCCGTACCCACACCCCGCCCGGGACCAAGGTCACCGCCAGGGTCCGGACAGAGTCCGACACGGTCGTCGTCGACGTCGAGGACGACGGGCCCGGCATCCCGGCCGAGCTCCTGCCCGCCGTCTTCGAGCGGTTCGCGCGCGGCGACGCCTCCCGTTCCCGGAACGCCGGATCCACCGGCCTCGGGCTCGCCATCGTCCGGGCCGTCGTGGTCGCGCACGGCGGCGACGTGATCGTCGAGAGCGCCTCCGGCCGGACCGTCTTCACCGTCCGGCTGCCGCACGCGGCCCACTCACAGGCAGGGCACAGGCTCATCACACAGCCGTGACAGCGGCACCGGCGAGTGTCGTCGGCATGCGAACCCCAACGATCGAGGGCCCCGCGTCCCGGACTCCCGGCGCCCTTCCCGCCCGGGAGCACCTGCCGGTGAGCGTCGCCGGAAGGCCCGTCCTGGACGTCGTGATTCCCGTCTACAACGAGGAGAAGGACCTGGAGCCGTGCGTCCGCCGGCTCCACGAACACCTTCTCCGGACCTTCCCGTACGGCTTCCGCATCACGGTCGCCGACAACGCCTCCACCGACACGACGCCCGCCGTCGCCGCGGCCCTCGCCGCCGAGGTGCCCGAGGTGCGCTCCGTACGGCTGGAGCAGAAGGGCCGCGGGCGGGCGCTGCGCACGGTCTGGTCGGGCTCGGAGGCACCCGTCCTCGCCTACATGGACGTCGACCTGTCGACCGACCTGAACGCGCTGCTCCCCCTCGTCGCACCGCTCATCTCGGGCCACTCGGACCTGGCGATCGGCTCCCGTCTCGCCCGCTCCTCGCGGGTGGTGCGCGGGCCGAAGCGGGAGTTCATCTCGCGGGCGTACAACCTGATCCTGCGCGGCTCGCTCGCCGCCCGCTTCTCCGACGCCCAGTGCGGCTTCAAGGCGATACGGCGGGACGTCGCCGAGCGGCTGCTCCCCATGGTCGAGGACACCGGCTGGTTCTTCGACACCGAGATGCTGGTCCTCGCCGAGCGGGCCGGGCTCCGCATCCACGAGGTGCCGGTCGACTGGGTCGACGACCCCGACTCGACCGTGCACATCGTGAGGACGGCGACCGACGACCTGAAGGGTGTCCTGCGGGTCGGCCGGGCGCTCGCGACCGGTTCGCTGCCGCTCGACCGGCTCGCCCGGCCCTTCGGCGACGACCCCCGGGACCGCGAGCTCAGCGGGGTGCCCGGCGGGCTCGCGCGCCAGCTGGTCGGCTTCTGCGTGGTCGGCGTCCTGTCCACGCTCTTCTACCTCGCCCTGTACTCGGCCTTCCGGCTCGGCCTCGGCCCGCAGTTCGCCAACGCCGCCGCCCTGCTCGTCTCGGCCGTCGCCAACACGGCGGCGAACCGACGCCTCACCTTCGGCGTACGGGGCCGGGACCGGGCCGTCCGCCACCAGGCGCAGGGGCTCGTGGTCTTCGCCATCGGCCTGGCCCTGACGAGCGGTTCGCTCGCCGCCCTGGGCGCGGCGACCGGTGATCCGGCGCACTCCACGGAGCTCGCCGTCCTGATCGTCGCCAACCTCGCCGCGACCGTCCTGCGCTTCCTCCTCTTCCGGCTCTGGGTCTTCCCGGACCGCGCCTCAGCAAGGAACGAACGATGACCACCCTGTCGACCGCCGTCCACGCGGCGCCCCGCACCGGCCGGCTCACCCGGCTCCGGCGCGGGCGTCCCGAGGACGCCCCCTGGGTCCGGCCCGCCTTCCTCGGCCTGCTCGCCGTGACCACCGCGCTCTACCTCTGGAACCTGAGCGCCTCCGGCTACGCCAACTCCTTCTACTCCGCCGCCGTCCAGGCGGGCGGCGAGAGCTGGAAGGCCTTCTTCTTCGGCTCCCTCGACGCGGCCAACGCCATCACCGTGGACAAGCCCCCGGCCGCCCTCTGGCCGATGGCACTCTCCGTCCGCCTCTTCGGGCTCGGCTCCTGGCAGATCCTCGTGCCCGAGGTGCTGATGGGCGTGGCCACGGTCGCCGTGCTCTACGCGGCCGTCCGGCGCCGGTTCGGCGCGGGCGCCGGCCTGATCGCGGGCGCGGTCCTCGCACTGACGCCCGTCGCCGCGCTGATGTTCCGCTTCAACAACCCGGACGCGCTGCTCGCGCTGCTCATGACGGTCGCGGTGTACTGCGTGCTGCGCGCCCTGGAGCAGGACGAGGGCGCGGCGAAGTGGCTGGTGTGGGCGGGAGTCGCCCTCGGCTTCGCGTTCCTCGCGAAGACCCTCCAGGCCTTCCTGATCCTGCCGCCGCTCGCGCTCGTGTACGTGGCCTGCGCGCCCGGCGGGTTCGGGAAGCGGCTCGGCCGGATCGCCCTCGGCGGGCTCGCGATGATCGTGTCCGCGGGCTGGTGGGTGGCCCTGGTCGAGCTGTGGCCGGCGGCCTCCCGCCCGTACGTCGGGGGCTCGCAGACCAACAGCTTCCTGGAGCTGACCTTCGGCTACAACGGCCTCGGCCGGATCAACGGCAACGAGACCGGCAGCGTCGGCGGAGGCGGAGGCGGAGGCCGCGGCGGTCAGGGCGGCGGCTGGGGCGAGACCGGCATCGGCCGGATGTTCAACGACGCGGTCGGCGGTCAGATCTCCTGGCTGCTCCCGGCCGCACTGGTCCTGCTCGTCGCGGGGCTCGTCGTCACCTGGCGGGCGCCCCGGACGGACACGGCCCGCTCGGCGTTCCTGGCGTGGGGCGGTTCGCTGCTGATCACGCTCGCCGTCTTCAGCTTCATGGCCGGCATCTTCCACGAGTACTACACGGTGGCCCTGGCCCCGTACCTCGCGGCGCTCGTCGGCATGGGTGCGGCGGTGCTCTGGGAGGAGCGCACGCGGTGGTTCGCCTCGGCGGCCCTCGCGGTGACGGTGGTGGTGACGGCCTGGTGGGGCTGGACGCTCCTGGGCCGGACGCCGGACTGGCTGCCGTGGCTGCGCTGGGCGGTCCTGGTGGCGGGCGCGGTGGCCGCGCTCGGGCTGCTGTTCGCGGGGCGGACCGATCGGCGGCTCGGTCTCGCGGTGGCGGGCCTCGGCCTGGTCGCGGGACTCGCGGGACCGTTCGCGTACACCCTGGAGACGCTGGGCTCGGGGCACCAGGGCTCGATCGTGACGGCGGGCCCGTCGGGCGGCGCGATGGGCGGACGGGGCGGCGGCCCGGGCGGCCCCGGCGGTGGCCGGATGTTCGAGATGGGGGCGCTGCCACCGGGCGCCCAGGGCCAGGGTCAGAACCAAGCCCAGGGCCAGGGCCAGATGCCCGGCGGTCAAGGCGGCGGCCAGGGCGGTCAGATGCCCGGCGGTACCGGCGCCGGCACCCCGCCCCAGGGCATGCCCCAGGGAATGCCCCAGGGAATGCCGCAAGGAATGCCGCAAGGAACGCCCCAGGGCACGACCCGCGGCGAAGGCGGCCCTGGTGGCGGCCCCGGCGGTGGCGGCATGGGCGGTCTCCTCAACGGCGCCAGCGTCGGTGCGGAGGCGAAGGCCGCGCTCCTCGCGGACGCCGGCGGCTACACCTGGGTCGCCGCAACCGTCGGCGCCCAGAACGCCGCCAGCTACCAACTCGCGACCGAGGAGCCCGTGATGGCGATCGGCGGCTTCAACGGCAGCGACCCGTCCCCGACCCTCGACCAGTTCAAGCAGTACGTCGCCGAGGGGAAGATCCACTACTTCATCGGAGGCCAGGAGTCCTCGTCGGGCGAGGGCGGCGGTCGCATGGGCGGCGGCCCGGGCGGCGGCAACTCGGAGATCTCCACCTGGGTCTCGGAGACCTTCGAGAAGGTCACGATCGGCGGCGCCACCTTCTACGACCTGACGACCTGACGACCGACCTGACGACCCGAGACCCGACCGAGTCGCAGTAATCGCTATACGCCGTACAAGGATCCTTGTACGGTGTACGAGAACAGTCCCGTACACCGTACAAGGAGTCCTGCCCATGACGGCGACGACCACCGCGTCCGAACCGACCGCCCCCACCGGCGGCCACCCTCAGCGCTGGCTGATCCTCGGCGTCATCTGCCTGGCCCAGCTCACCGTGCTGCTCGACAACACCGTGCTCAGCGTCGCGATCCCCTCGCTGACCTCCGAGCTCGACGCGACCACCACCGACATCCAGTGGATGATCAACGCGTACTCGCTCGTCCAGTCCGGCCTGCTGCTCAGCGCGGGCAACGCCGCCGACCGCTACGGCCGCAAGAAGCTCCTCGCCGCCGGCCTCGCGCTCTTCGGCCTCGGCTCGCTCGCCGCCGGCCTCGCCGACTCCACCGCCCAGCTCATCGCTGCCCGCGCGGGCATGGGCATCGGCGGCGCGCTCCTCATGACCACCACCCTCGCCGTCGTCATGCAGATCTTCGACGACTCCGAGCGGGTCAAGGCCATCGCGCTCTGGGCCACCGTCGGCTCGCTCGGCTTCGCCGCGGGACCGCTGATCGGCGGCGTCATCATCGAGCACTTCTGGTGGGGAATGATCTTCCTCATCAACATCCCGGTGGCGCTCGTCGGCTTCGTCGCCGTCCTCAAGCTCGTACCGGAGTCGAAGAACCCGCAGGGCGACCGCCCCGACCTGCTCGGCGCGCTGCTCTCCACCGTCGGCATGACCGCCGCCGTGTACGCGATCATCACCGGCCCGGAGCACGGCTGGACCTCCGCCGAGGTGCTGGTTCCGGCCGCGATCGGCGTCGTCGTCCTGGCCGCCTTCGCCCTGTGGGAGCTGCGGACTCCGTACCCGATGCTGGACATGCACTTCTTCCGCAACCAGAAGTTCGTGGGCGCGGTCGCCGGCGCGATCCTGGTCATGTTCGGCATGGGCGGCTCGCTCTTCCTGCTCACCCAGCACCTGCAGTTCGTCCTCGGCTACGAGCCGCTCGAAGCCGGCCTCCGCATGGCGCCGCTCGCGCTGACCGTCGTGGCGCTCAACCTCACCGGTGTCGGCCCGCGGATCGTGATGAAGCTCGGCACCCCGGTCACGGTGGCCGTCGGCATGACCCTGGTGGCGGCCGGACTCGGCTCGATCGCGCTGATCGGCGGCGGCACCGAGGGCACCTA
Organism: Streptomyces narbonensis; assembly: GCF_014649015.1. Lineage (GTDB taxonomy): Bacteria > Actinomycetota > Actinomycetes > Streptomycetales > Streptomycetaceae > Streptomyces > Streptomyces narbonensis. The sequence continues at coordinate 156,161 of NZ_BMSF01000008.1, read as the reverse complement.
CTGGGGCATGCTCCTCGGTCTGGTCCTGATGGGCACCGGCCTCGCCGTCTCCAACCCCGCCATGGCCAACGCGATCATGAGCTCGATCCCGCCGGAGAAGGCGGGTGTCGGCGCCGGTGTGAACGGCACCCTGGCCGAGTTCGGCAACGGTCTCGGAGTCGCCGTCCTCGGAGCCGTGCTCAACGCCCGCTTCGCCGCCCTGGTCGCCGTCACCGCGACCTCGCTTCCGGCCGCCCTCGCCGCCGCGGGCAGCGAGGCCGAGCGCCAGGAGATCTCGGACGCCTTCGCCTCCGGCCTCCAGACCAGCCAGCTGGTCGGCGCGATCGCCGTGTTCGCCGGCGGACTGCTCGCCGCGGCCCTGCTCCGGCGGGCCGAGCGGACCGAGCGGACCGAGAAGGCCCTGGCCGCCGAGCAGACGATCGCTGCCTAGCATGGTGACGGACCGCTGACAGACGGAGGAACGCGATGGTCAAGGCAGCCGATCGGGCCAAGGATCCGGCGCGTTCCAGCGTCTGGCTGGAGAAGAGGGCCGCCCGCAGCGGGGGCGGCCCGGCCGGGCTCGACCGGGACCGGATCGTCTCCACCTCGATCCGGATGCTCGACGAGGAGGGCCTCGCCAAGCTGTCGATGCGCAAGCTCGCGACCGAGCTCGGCGTCACCGCCATGTCCCTCTACTGGTACGTGGACACCAAGGACGACATCATCGAGTTCGCCATGGACAGCGTCTACGGCGAGGTCGACCTGGCGGCCGTCGACGCTGCCGGCGACTGGCAGGAGCGGATCCGCGTGCTTGCCCTGGAGTACCGGGGGATGCTGGTACGCCACGGGTGGATGTCGCCGACCGTGGGCCAGTACCTGAACATCGGCCCGAACGCGATCGCCTTCGGGCGGAAGATCCACGAGGCGATTCGGGACACCGGTCTCTCGCTCGACCGTCAGCCGAGCGCGATGTCGGCCGTCTTCCAGTTCGTGTACGGCTACGGGACGATCGAGTCGCAGTTCAGCCGACGCGCGGCCGAGGCCGGCATGTCGCAGGACGAGTTCTACGTGGAGGCGGTCAAGGCCTTCCGCGACGACCCGGAGTTCGAGAAGCAGGCCGAGGGCATGAAGGAGATCCTCGACGAGCGGGCCACGCACGGCAGTGTCACCGCCGTCTGGGACCGCGACTTCGCCTACGCCCTGGACGTCCTCGTCGCCGGCATCGAGGTCATGGTGGCGCGCGAGGCCGAGGCGGCGCGCGACGCGGAGAAATGACGGAGCGGCGGGCCGTCCCCTGCCCGCCGCTCCGTACCCGACCCGGCCGCGCCTCCGCTCGAAGCGAGGCCGGGAGCTTCTCTAGGGGGGGTGTCGTCACATTCCCATCCGCGGGGCCGCCCTTCGGGCGACGACGGGAATGTGACGACACCCCCTAGGCCTCCGCGTCGGCCTTCACCGAGCTGCTCTTCAGGGCGACCTCCTTGATGAACAGGGTCACCACGAAGGCGAGCAGCGCGAACGGCGCCGAGTAGAGGAAGACGTCGCCGACACCGTGTCCGTACGCGCTCTCCATGACCGTACGGATCGGGCCCGGCAGCTTGTCCATGTCCGGGATCCCGCCGCCCGAGCCGCTCTGTCCCATGGCGGCCGCAGCCTTCGGGCCGAGCTCGGCCATGCCCTCCTTGACGTAGTCCGTGACCCGGTGGGCCATGACAGCGCCCAGCGCCGAGACGCCGACCGCACCGCCGAGGGAGCGGAAGAAGGTGACGACGGAGGAGGCGGCGCCGAGGTCGGCGGGGTCCACCTGGTTCTGGGTGCAGAGCACGAGGTTCTGCATCATCATGCCGAGGCCGAGGCCGAGGACCGCCATGAAGATCGCGATGTGCCAGTACGTCGTGTCGTAGCGGATCGTGCCGAGCATCCCGAGCCCGCCGGCGGCCAGGGCGCCACCGCTGACCAGCCACGCCTTCCACTTTCCGGTCTTGGTGATGATCAGGCCGGAGACGGTGGAGGAGACGAACAGGCCCGCGATCATCGGGATGGTGAGGACGCCGGACATCGTCGGCGACTCGTTCCTCGCGAGCTGGAAGTACTGGCTGAAGAAGACCGTGCCGGCGAACATGGCGACGCCCACGAAGAGCGAGGCGAGCGAGGCCAGGGTGATCGTGCGGTTCCGGAAGAGGCGGAGCGGGATGATCGGCTCGCTCGCCCGCGACTCGACGAGCACGAAGATCCCGCCGAGCGCGAGCGAACCGAGCACCATGACGGCGGTCTGCCAGGACATCCAGTCGTACTTGTCGCCCGCGAAGGTGACCCAGACGAGGAGGAGGGAGACGGCGGCGCTGATGAAGAAGGCGCCCGCCCAGTCGACCTTGACCTGGCGCTTCACGACCGGGAGGTTCAGGGTCTTCTGCAGGACGATCAGCGCGATGATCGCGAACGGCACGCCCACGTAGAAGCACCAGCGCCAACCGAGCCAGTCGGTGTCGGTGATGACGCCGCCGAGCAGCGGGCCGCCGACGGTGGCGACGGCGAAGGTCGCGCCGAGGTAGCCGCTGTAGCGGCCGCGCTCACGCGGGGCGATCATCGCGGCCAGGATGATCTGGGAGAGGGCGGTGAGACCGCCGACGCCGATGCCCTGGACGACACGGCAGGCGATGAGCATGCCGGTGCTCTGCGAGAGGCCGGCGACGACCGAGCCCGCGACGTAGATGACCAGGGCTATCTGGACGAGCAGCTTCTTGGAGAAGAGGTCGGCCAGCTTGCCCCAGAGCGGGGTCGTCGCGGTCATCGCCAGGAGGGCCGCCGTGACCACCCAGGTGTAGGCCGACTGGCCGCCGCCCAGGTCGGTGATGATCTGCGGGAGGGCGTTGGAGACGATCGTCGAGGACAGGATGGCGACGAACATGCCGAGCAGCAGGCCGGAGAGCGCCTCCATGATCTGCCGGTGCGTCATCGGGGCGCCGGTGGCGGTGGTGTCCCCCGGTTGGGCACTCTCGCCGCGCACACCGGTGGCAGGTGTGGTGGTTGCCATCAACTTCCTTCGTTCTCGAGCGTGGTGGGCGTTCTCAAGCGTGGTGGGCCCGGCAGTCCCCGAAGGAGTCGCGGAGGCGGGCGAGCAGGTCGGTGAGCAGTTCGACGTCGTCGTCGGACCACTCGGCGAGGGTGCGGGCGAGCATGTCCGTCAGCCGTCGGTCGAGGACGGCGAGCATGGACTCGCCCGCGGTGGTCAGGTGCAGGATGCGGGAGCGTTTGTCGGCGGGGTCGGGCAGTCGCTCGACCCAGCCGCGGTCGACGGTGTGGGCCACGTGGCGGCTGCTGACCGACATGTCGACGGCCATCAGCTCGGACACGCGGCCGATCCGCATGTCCCCGTGGTGGTGGAGCAGGGCGAGGACGACGGCGGACCCGCCGGGGCATTCGGCGGGCAGGGTACGCGCGAGTCCACGCTTCACCGCTCCGATCGCGCTCACCTGGCGGGCGAGGTTCTCGTAGCGCCTGTCTCTGTCCATCGGACCCATCGGACACTCCATGGATGTTGTTGCTTAGGGCAACGATAGAGATGGATGGTTGCTTCAGGCAAACTAAATCGGTCAAACGGCGCTAAAGAATCGGCAAAGGGCGGTCGGGGCGGAGGGGGAGGGCCGCGGGCTTGGGCCGCCCACCCGGACTTCGCTAGGGTCCTGGCTCATGGCACACAACCCCCAAGCACCGTACGGCCAGGGCCAGGGCCCTCAGGGTTACGGCTCCCAGGGCCAGGGCCCTCAGGGTTACGGCCCCCAGGGGCAGGGTCCCCAGGGCCACGGCTCCCAGGGCCAGGCACCGCAGGGCTACGGCTCCCAGGGCCAGGGTCCTCAGGGCTACGACCCCCAGAGCCCCCAGGGTTACGCCCCGCAGGGTCACGCCCCCCAGGCGCAGGCCCCCGAGGGCGCCTACGACCCCGCCGGCAGCACGCAGATGTTCCGCGCCTTCGTCGACGAGTCTCCGCAGCAGCGCCAGCCGCAGACCGCGGCCCCCGCGTCGGCCGGGCCGCGCGTCGGCCTGATCGTCGGCGTCGTCGCGGTGATCGCCGTCCTGGCGGCCGTCGCCTGGCTGGCCCTGGGCTGACCGCCCGCACTCTCCGCACACTCCGGGTGGGTCGGGTCCGTGACAGACGGACCCGGCCCACTTTCGTGTCCAGGGGGCGCGGTCCAGGCGGGGGCGAGCCGCGTCGGGCGGAGAGCCCGGCCGGGGTGAGCCTCCCGGTCACTGCCAGCTGACGGTGACCTTCCGGGTGTCGACCCGCATGCCCAGCGGCACCCGCCAGGAGTCCACGCACACCGTGTACGTCTGCGTCCGTGACGTCGCCGCGGCGATCGGCGCGGGCAGGGGCTGGCTGGAGGTGATCGTCGCCCAGTCGACACCGAGGGCGCCGATGATGTGCGTCGCGAAGGTGACCGTGCCCGAACGGGCCGCCGTACCGCCGGTGTTGCGGAAGGTGACCGTCACGCGCTCGCACCAGCGTCGGTCGCCGTCGGCGAGGACGGGCGTCGAGACGGTCAGCACGGCGGGCGCGGGACTCGTCGAGGGGGGCGTGGGGGAGGGCGTCGGGCCCGGTGTCGAGGGCGGCGCGGTCGACGGTCCGGGGCCGCCGGTGCCGGGCGCGGGCCGGGGTGCGGTGGTGGGGGTACGGGGCGGAGCGCCGTCGCCGGAGCCCGGAGCCGTACCGGAGGTGGAGGTGGAGGTGGAGGTGGAGGTGGAGGTGGAGGAACCGGGGCGGGGGCCGGTGGCGCCGGGTCCGGAGGTCGCCGGATCCCTACCCGGCCTCGTACCGGAAGACCCGGAAGACCCGGAAGATCCCGCAGCGGAAGAGCCCGGGTCGCCCGGGTCGCCGGGGTCGCCCGGGACGTCGGAGAGCGGAGGCGCGGGGGAGATGCCCGTACCTGTACCCATACCCGATGGTGACGGCGTCGGAGCCGGTGACGAGGTGCTGGAGGTCGTCCCGCTCGCCGAGGGGTCGTCCAGGGGGACGAGGGTGACCGCGCCCGATGGGGTGACCGCGCCCTTCGGGGAGGGGCCGGCGCCGACCGCCGCGTACCCCTCGCCGTCTCCTCCGCCACCGCAGGCGGTCAGCGCTCCACCGAGGCAGAGCGCCACCGCCACGAGTCCCGGTCGTGACGCCGGTCCGGGCTTCCTTCGCCTCATGGGTCCAGTCTGGCTGACGGATCGTCAGCACGGCTGGCTTTTACGGAAGTCCGGCGCCGGAGAAGGGAGTCAGTCGGAGATGAGCCCCTCGCGCAGCTGGGCGAGGGTGCGGGTGAGCAGTCGCGAGACGTGCATCTGGGAGATGCCGACCTCCTCGCCGATCTGCGACTGGGTCATGTTGGCGAAGAAGCGCAGCATGATGATCTGCCGCTCCCTGGGCGGCAGTTTGGCGAGCAGCGGCTTGAGGGACTCGCGGTACTCGACGCCTTCGAGGGCGGTGTCCTCGTAGCCCAGGCGGTCGGCGAGCGAGCCCTCGCCACCGTCGTCCTCGGGCGAGGGGGAGTCGAGGGACGAGGCCGTGTAGGCGTTTCCGACGGCGAGGCCGTCGACGACGTCCTCCTCCGACACCCCGAGCACGGCGGCGAGTTCGGGCACGGTGGGGGAGCGGTCGAGCTTCTGCGCGAGCTCGTCGCTGGCCTTGGTGAGGGCGAGCCGCAGCTCCTGGAGCCGGCGCGGCACGCGCACCGACCACGAGGTGTCGCGGAAGAAGCGCTTGATCTCGCCGACGACCGTCGGCATGGCGAACGTCGGGAACTCCACGCCCCGTTCGCAGTCGAAGCGGTCGATCGCCTTGATCAGGCCGATGGTGCCGACCTGGACGATGTCCTCCATCGGCTCGTTGCGGGAGCGGAAGCGGGCCGCCGCGTAGCGCACGAGGGGGAGGTTGAGCTCGATGAGGGTGTCGCGGACGTACGTCCGCTCCGGGCTGTCGGAGGCGGCGCCTTCGGTGTCGAGGGCGCGCAGCCGCAGGAACAGGGAGCGCGAGAGGGTGCGCGTGTCGAGGGCGCCGGAGGTGGCGGGCAGCGGCGGAGCCGTGGTCGCCACGGTGCCGACGGCGCTCTCCGTGACGTTCTCCGCCTCCGCGACGATCGCCGCGGAGCTCCCCGCGGAGCTTTCGGCCGCGGTCGGAGCCGTCGTCTGCGTGGGCACGGGAACGGGCGTGAGCGTGAGCACCTTCGAGCTGCCCAGTTCTGTGGACATGCCACCCCCTTGAGGTCGCGGACGGTCGCGGTGGCCGCGACCATCTGAGGAACGCAGCCTCCACCTGAATACCGGCGGCGGGGCTGCGGCAAACTCGGTTCCAGCAGAATGTCACATGTCGGCAACACGCTGTAGTGACTTGTCGACAAGCAGACGGTGCATTTCCGCAGGAAACAAGGGGTGTACGGCATTTGGGGCGCTGCAGAATCGTTTCGAACCGGTCTACCCGTTTCGGTTACGCCTCGATTCTGTTTGCGGATCTCAATCGTGCGAAGCTCCGGGCGAGGAGCCTTGACACATGCATCTGCGAGACGCCGAGCTCCTGACTGATCTGAGACTGGGTCAGGTTGCTGTAGTAGCGCAGCATCAGGATCCGCTGCTCGCGCTCGGGCAGTTGGACGAGCAGGTGCCGGACGAGGTCCCGGTGCTCCACGCCGGCGAGCGCGGGGTCCTCGTAGCCGAGCCGGTCGAGCAGTCCGGGCAGCCCGTCGCCCTCCTGCGCCGCCTCCAGAGAGGTCGCGTGGTACGACCGTCCGGCCTCGATGCAGGCGAGCACCTCGTCCTCGCCGATGCGCAGCCGCTCGGCGATCTCCGCGGTCGTGGGGGAGCGGCCGTGGGCGGTCGTGAGGTCCTCCGTGGCGCCGTTCACCTGGACCCACAGCTCGTGCAGCCTGCGCGGCACGTGCACGGTCCGGACGTTGTCGCGGAAGTACCGCTTGATCTCGCCGACGACGGTCGGCATGGCGAAGGTCGGGAACTGCACGCCCCGGTCGGGGTCGAAGCGGTCGATGGCGTTGATCAGGCCGATGGTGCCGACCTGGACGACGTCCTCCATCGGCTCGTTGCGGGAGCGGAAGCGGGCCGCCGCGTACCGCACGAGCGGCAGGTTGGCCTCGATGAGGGCCCCGCGCACCCGGTGGTGCTCGGCAGTGCCCGGTTCCAGGTGCTTGAGCTGCCCGAAGAGCACCTGCGTGAGGGCGCGGGTGTCGGCGCCGCGGGTGCTCTGGGGGCGGGGGCGCGGGGTCTCCGCCCCGCCTGCCTCGTGCTGGGGCGGGACCTGAGGCGCTGTACTGGCCGGCACGTTCACGCCACCCCTTTGGCTGGTGTTGCTGGTCGACTGGGTCAACAACGGTCAACTCATCCGTCAAAAGCGGTCATAGCATCACAAGACATGTCCACTGTGTGCAAGCACCGTATAGCCACGTGTTGAGGGCATGTTGGAGCAAAAAGGGGAGGCCAGAAACCCGCGAAGCCCCCCGCCACAACGGCGGGGGGCCTCGACGGAGGGGCCTCGAAAGAGGTGTGGCTAGAACGCGTAGTCCGCGATCACCCAGGTGGCGAACTCGCGCCACTGGGCGACACCCGCCTGGTGGGCGGGGTGCTCCAGGTAGCGCTGGAGGGCGTCCTTGTCCTCGACGGCGGAGTTGATCGCGAAGTCGTAGGCGATCGGCCGGTCGGTGATGTTCCAGTCGCACTCCCAGAACCTCAGCTCCGGGATCTGCTCACCGAGCGCGCGGAAGGCCTCGACGCCGGCGACGACGCGCGGCTCGTCGCGCTCGACTCCCTCGTTGAGCTTGAAGAGGACCAGATGGCGGATCACGAAGGGCTCCTAGTTGATGAGTTCGGTCATGAACTCGCCGACACCCTGGGCGGCGCTGGAAATGCCCTCGAACCCTACCTGGACGAGATCGGCCGCTCTGGAGGGGGACGTGACGATCGTGTACAGCACAAAGACCACGATCGCGTACAGCGCGACCTTCTTCGCTTGCACCACTGCTCAGCCCTCCCCTGTCCCCCGCCGTACGACCGCGCCACTCTAACCGAGCCTTTATGGACCAAGGACCCGGAGATCGAGGCCTTTTGCCGCCCCCCGGAAGAGTGACGGGCGAGCAGGATGGATGTCGAGCCCGGCGGATCTGGCAGGAATCCGAAGGGCTCGTCGGAACCGGCCCGCACTGCGGGGTCCGCGCCGCGAGCTTCCCCCTGACTGCGGCGCAGGACTTGTAGGACCGGTTCTCATCGGGGGGAGCGGCTTGTCCCCCCGATGCCGCTCCCCCCGTCCTACGGAGAAGGCCCCGGCCCACGCCACGAGCGCGGACCGGGGCCTTTCCCGTACGCGCTCACAAGCGCCCGACGGAGATACGCCGAAGGGCCCGGTGCTGATGCACCAGGCCCTTCGATCGAAGCGGTAGCGGAGGGATTTGAACCCTCGGTGAGTTTCCCCACACTCGCTTTCGAGGCGAGCTCCTTCGGCCGCTCGGACACGCTACCGAGAGAGAGCTTAGCCGAAGTTGGCGCTGCGATGAAATCCGTATCCCCGACGAGGTCAGCGGGGGTGTCAGCGGGTGCGGAAGAAGGCCGTGAGCTGCTCCGCGCACTCCTCGCCGAGCACGCCGTGGATCACCTCGGGGCGGTGGTTGAGCCGCCGGTCCCGTACGAGGTCCCAGAGCGAGCCCGCCGCGCCCGCCTTCTCGTCGAGCGCGCCGAACACCACCCGCTCGACGCGCGACTGGACGAGGGCGCCCGCGCACATCACGCACGGCTCCAGGGTGACGACGAGCGTGCAGCCCGTCAGGCGCCACTCCCCGGTCGCCGCGGCCGCCCGCCGCAGGGCGAGGACCTCGGCGTGGGCGGTCGGGTCCCCGACCGCCTCCCGCTCGTTGTGCGCGCGGGCGAGGACCGCGCCGTCCGGGCCGAGCACGACCGCGCCGACCGGCACGTCACCGGCGGGCGCGGCCGCGTCGGCCTCGGCGAGAGCGAGCCGCATGGCGTCCCGCCAGGGATCCCGCACGGGGTCGGACGCGAGGTCCCGTACGGGGCCGGGCACGGGGTTCTGTACGGGGCCGGGCACGGGGTTCTGTACGGGGTCGGGCACGGGGTTCCGTACGGGATCCGGCACAGGGCCGGGCCCAGGGTTCTGTACGGGTTCCGGCACACGGCCCCGCACGGGGCCGGGCGCGAGGTCCCGCACAGGGTCGGGTTCGGGCAGGGGGCCGACCGCGGGGTCGGGTACGGCGGCGTGCGGCACTAGCGGACGGCCTCCAGGACCTCCGCGGCGCCCAGCGCGTCCGCGATCACCGCCAGCGCGTCGCTGTCGAGCGCCCGGAGCTCGCGCTCCGAGAGTCCGAGGTCCGCGAGGACCAGCACGTCGCCCACGGGCGCGGACGGCACGAGCTCGGCCGCGACTCCGCCCGGCTCGTCGTCATTGTCGGCATCGTCGGAGAGGGGTTCCCCGTCCTCCGTGCCGTCCAGGTCCAGCGACTCCAGCTCGTCGAGCTCGGCGTCGAGGTCGTCACCGAGGATCTCCCGGGTGAGGATCTCCCCGTACGAGGAACGGGCGGCGGCGGCGCCGTCCGAGACGTAGATCCGAGGGTCTTCCTCACCCTCGATCCGGACGATCCCGAACCACGCGTCCTCCTGCTCGATGTAGACGATCACCGTGTCGTCGTCCGAGGCCTCACGGGCGAGCTCGGCCAGATCCGACAGGGTCTCCACGTCGTCGAGCTCCGTGTCGCTCGCTTCCCACCCGTCTTCGGTGCGCGCGAGCAGTGCGGCGAAGTACACCTGACTCTCTCCCACTGATCAGAGGTGTGACGTTCCGGCGGTGCGCTCCTGATGCCCCGCCCAATCGGCATCGTGACAGAAACAGGGCGCTCAGGAGAGGTCTTCGGCTCTTGCGTCGTGCATCAGTCTGAAGGGCACCGCCATCGGGCGGGCGTGCGACCCCGGCGCACACAGGGGGCGCACGGCGGGCCGTGCCCGGCGGTCTCACCAGCGGAACGTCCGCATGCGCATGGCCTGACGCATCCGCGCGGCCCGGGCGCGCCGCGGCTGCACGCGCTCGCGCAGCGCCTTGGCCTCGTTCAGCTCGCGAAGGAACTGGGCGCGGCGCCTGCGGCGCTCCGCGTCGGTCTCCGGTGCCGGCCGGTCGGCTGCCCCCTCGGCGGCTTCCTCGGCCGGTCCTTCCAGGTCGGGCATCTGCCACACCACCCCATCGCTGGGTCCCTGTGCCCCCACCTTCCCCCAGCGGCGTGGGTCGACGCCAGTGCTCGGCGGGCTACTGTTGGGTCATGCGTCTCCACGTCGTCGACCACCCTCTGGTCGCCCACAAGCTCACCACCCTGCGCGACAAGCGCACGGACTCCGCGACCTTCCGCCGTCTCGCCGACGAGCTGGTCACCCTGCTCGCCTACGAGGCCACCAGGGACGTCCGGACCGAGCAGGTCGACATCGAGACCCCCGTCACGCCCACCACCGGCGTGAAGCTCTCGTACCCGCGTCCGCTGGTGGTCCCGATCCTGCGCGCCGGGCTCGGCATGCTCGACGGCATGGTCCGTCTGCTCCCGACGGCCGAGGTCGGCTTCCTGGGCATGATCCGCAACGAGGAGACGCTGGAGGCGTCGACCTACGCCACGCGGATGCCGGAGGACCTCTCGGGCCGCCAGGTGTACGTCCTGGACCCGATGCTGGCGACCGGCGGCACGCTGGTCGCGGCGATCCAGGAGCTGATCAAGCGCGGCGCCGACGACGTGACCGCGGTCGTGCTCCTCGCCGCCCCGGAGGGCGTCGAGATCATGGAGCGCGAGCTCGCGGGCACGCCGGTGACCGTCGTGACGGCCTCGGTCGACGAGCGGCTCAACGAGAACGGCTACATCGTGCCGGGCCTGGGCGACGCGGGCGACCGCATGTACGGCTCCGCCGAATAGGCACACGGTCGGCTCCGCCGAATAGGCACACAACCGGCTCCGCCGAATAGGCACACGGGCGGCTCCGCCGAATAGGCATGCAACCGGCTCCGCCGAGCGAGTCACACAACCGGCTCCGCCGAGTAGCTCACGCAGCCGGCTCGGCGAAGCAGGTGGTACCTCTCAGCACTTCCCGGTCGGTACGGGCGCGGGCTTGGTCAGGGCGACCAGGGCCGCGTCCGCCGCTGTTTTCGGGGTCAGCGTCTTGAACGCGGTCCCGATGATCAGGTCCACGTCGGCCGTGGCCCGGGTGTCCGTCTTCGTCGTGGCGCCCTTCAGCTGGGTGCCGAGGACCGGGAAGGCGCCCTTGGTGGCCGTGGGCGCGCCGAGCAGCAGTCCGGCGCCGGGGACCTTCTTGTCGAAGGCCACGGGCGCGTTCCCCACCTTGCCGACCTTGAAGCCGCGCTTCTTGAGCTCGTCCGCGGTCGTTTTGGCGAGTCCGCTGCGCGGAGTCGCGTTGTAGACGTTGACCGTGATCTGGCCGGGCTTCGGAAGGGCCGCCACGGGCGGCGTCGTCGCCTTGGGCGCGGGTTTGCAGTCGGCCTGTTTGCCCGCGGTCGTCTTCTTGCCCTCGTCGCCGGAGAAGACGTCGACGAGCTGGAGAGTGCCCCAGCCGGCCGCGCCGAGCACGACCACGGAGGCCGCGGCCGCGAGGATGATCCTGCGCCGGCGGTGGGGGCGGCGCATGCGCGGGTAGACATCCCCCGTGATGCGGTACTTTCCGCCCATTCCGGGGGGTGTGAGCATGCTCATGAACGCAGCGTAATACCGCCCGTCGGCGATGCCTACTTGATGATCATGTGATCGCGTCCGGATGGGGGCGAACTGACCCCGAAAGGGTCAGTGGCGGTGGAACGTCAGTCGAGTTCCAGCACGCGGGCGTGCAGCACCTGGCGCTGCTGCAGTGCCGCGCGGACGGCGCGGTGCAGTCCGTCCTCGAGGTAGAGATCGCCGCGCCACTTCACGACGTGCGCGAAGAGGTCGCCGTAGAAGGTGGAGTCCTCGGCGAGCAGCGTCTCCAGGTCCAGCTGGCCCTTGGTGGTGACCAGCTGGTCGAGGCGGACCGGGCGCGGCGCGACGTCCGCCCACTGCCGGGTGCTTTCCCGGCCGTGGTCGGGATACGGCTTTCCGTTTCCGATGCGCTTGAAGATCACACGGAAAGCCTACCGGGCGAGCGGCTCCCGGCGCAGCCACGCGAGGCCGGTGGGATGCTGGTGCGAACCGTGACAAAAGTGAAATCAAGGTGTCGTCATGAGCGCCAGTGAGCCGAGCACACAGCCGCCCGCGCCCCTTGCGGGGCCCGCCGCCGAGATCGCCGCCGGGTACGCCTTCGACGGAGCCGCACTCGATCTGGGGGCGCTCCTCTGGGACGGCGTCTGTCACCCGGACGCGCCGGTCCGCATCCCGCTGCCGATGCTCAACCGCCACGGTCTGGTCGCCGGCGCCACCGGCACCGGCAAGACGAAGACCCTCCAGCTGATCGCGGAGCAGCTCTCGGCGCACGGCGTGCCGGTCTTCCTCGCCGACATCAAGGGCGATGTCTCCGGGATCTCGGCCCCGGGGGAGGACGGCGAGAGGGTGCGGGAGCGGGCCGCCCAGGTCGGCCAGGAATGGCGGGGTACGGGCTTCCCCTGCGAGTTCTACGGGCTCGGCGGCATCGGCCCGGGCATCCCGGTGCGCTCGACGGTGACCGGCTTCGGCCCCGTACTCCTCTCGAAGGTGCTCCAGCTGAACCGGACGCAGGAGCAGTCGCTCGGCCTGATCTTCCACTACGCCGACTCCAAGGGGCTCGAACTGGTGGACCTCAAGGACCTGCGGGCGGTGGTGGCCTTCCTCGTCTCGGACGTAGGGAAGGCCGAACTGAAGGGGATCGGCGGGCTGTCGACGGTCACGGCCGGGGTGATCCTGCGGTCGATCACGGCCTTCGAGCAGCAGGGCGCGGGGGGCTTCTTCGGGGAGCCGGAGTTCGACACGAGCGAGTTCCTGCGGACGGTGGCGGACGGGCGGGGGACCGTCTCGGTCCTGGAGCTGCCGGCCGTGCAGGACAAGCCGCAGCTCTTCTCGACCTTCCTGATGTGGATGCTCGCGGACCTCTATGAGGACCTTCCGGAGGTCGGCGACCTGGAGAAGCCGAAGCTGGTCTTCTTCTTCGACGAGGCGCACCTGCTGTTCAACGGCGCGTCGCAGGCCTTCCTGGAGTCGGTCACGCAGACGGTCCGGCTGATCCGCTCGAAGGGCGTCGGGGTCTTCTTCGTGACGCAGACCCCGAAGGACGTCCCCTCGGACGTGCTCGGCCAGCTCGGCAACCGGGTGCAGCACGCCTTGCGGGCCTTCACCCCGGACGACGCCAAGGCGCTCAAGGCGACCGTGCGGACCTTCCCGAAATCGCCGTACGACCTGGAGGAGGTGCTCACCGGGCTCGGTACGGGCGAGGCGGTGATCACCGTACTGAGCGAGAAGGGCGCCCCGACGCCGGTGGCGGCGACCCGGCTGCGGGCGCCGGAGTCGCTGATGGGCCCGGTCGACGCCGCTGCCCTGGACGCGGCGGTGAAGGCTTCGCCGCTGTACGGGCGGTACGCGGAGGCGGTGGACCGGGAGTCGGCGTACGAGAAGCTGACGGCCGAGCAGCTGGCGGCGGAGGCGGCGGCCCTGGAGGCGGCCGCGGCGAAGGAGACCGCGAAGGAAGCCGCCAAGGAAGCCGCGAAGGCGCAGGCGCAAGGCGGAGCGAGGGCTCCCCGACAGAAGGAGGAGCCCTCGCTCGCCGAACAGGTGGTGGGCAGTGGGATCTTCACGTCCCTGGCCCGGTCGATCGGCACCCAGCTGGGCCGGGAGATCAGCCGCTCGATCTTCGGTACCGCCCGCCGTAAGAGGTGAGCGGTACCGCTGCCCGTCGGTTACTCGGTGACCTCGTGGTGGTCGTTGTGCAGGCCGCCGCCGCTGCTCTCGCCGCCCGTGGTCGGGACGGAGACGACCGGCTTGCGCAGGGAGGAGATGTCGTGGGCGTAGGTGCCCACGGCGTTGGCGATGACGTCGACGTTCGCGTCGAAGGCCTTCATGTTGACGTTCTTCAGGTCGTCGCCCTTGGCGTGGTAGTTCACGTCGTACGCGACACCCGCCTCGCCGCCGAACTTGGCTGCCTGGGCAGCGGTCTTGATGCCCTCGGCGCCGGTGAAGGTGCCGCCGGAGGGGATGCCGACCGCGATGAACGGGCCGTAGTCGGAGCGGCCGGAGAAGTCGGTGCCCTCGTGCGGGAGACCGCGCTTGTCCATGAAGTCGGTGATGTCGCGCTCCAGCTGGGCGGAGCCCTCGGGGCCCGCGCCCTCGCCGACGTTGTCCGAGTTGTCGCCGTCGTACACGAACAGGCCGTAGTTCGGCGAGGCGATCATGTCGAAGTTGAGGTAGAGCTTGATCTCCTTCTTGGAGAGCTCCGAGAGGGTGTCGACGTAGTGCTCGGAGCCGAGGAGGCCGTTCTCCTCCGCGGACCACCAGGCGAAGCGGACCTTGTTGCGGACCTTGTCCTTCGACTGGGCGAGCTCCAGGGCGGTCTGGAGGAGACCGGCGGAGCCCGAGCCGTTGTCGTTGATGCCGGGGCCGGCGGTGACGGAGTCGAGGTGCGAGCCGAGCATCACGGTGTTGGCGGCGTTGCCGCCCTTGGTCTCCGCGATGACGTTGTTGGTGGTGCGGAGCTCCTGCAGCTGGCGGATCTCCAGGGAGAGGGAGACCGGGCCCTTGGCGAGGTCGGCGACGAGCGACTCGCCCTCGGCCAGGGTGAGACCGCCGGTGGGGATCTTGCCGGAGGCCGAGTCGCCGAGGGTGCCGGAGAGGGCGCCGGCGACGTTGTTGTAGATGGCGGCGGCGGAGGCACCGGCCGCGGCGGCGTTCTGCTGCTTGATCGCGAAGGAGCAGCCGCCGCGCTTGATCAGCGCGATCTTGCCGGTGAAGGTGCCGGAGGCGAAGTCGCCCGGCTCGCAGCCGGTGGTGCCGTCGGCGTCGACGGGGACGGCCGCGAGGGCGGCGGTGATGCCGCCGACCGGGGTGGACTTGGTGTACGTCATCGCCTTGATGTCGAGGGTCCGGGGCGCGGGGGCGACGACGGAGGCCTTCTCGGCGAGCGTCTGCGTGTACCAGAACTCGAACTTCTGGTAAGTGACGGCGTAGCCGGCCTTCTTGAGCTGCGTGTACACGTACGCGGCGGAGGCGTCGTGCCCGAGCGTGCCGGCCGCGCGGTGGCCGCCGGCCGAGTCGGCTATCGCCTGGAACTTCTGCAGGTGCTTGTAGGCGTCCTGGCCGGAGGTCTCGCGGACCAGCTTCTTCGCCAGCTTGGCGGCGTCGCGGGCCGGCGCGGCCGCGGGGTCCTGGCCGGCGGTGGCGGGAGAGGCGAGTACCAGCGGGGTGGCGAGGGCGGCGGCAGCCAGAATGGCTGCGGCACGGCGCTGGGTTGCGTTCACAGAAGTCCTTCCCGGTACGGACGAGGTTGAGGGGAAGTTAGCGATCTCGGGGGGGTTCTGTGAACAGGTTCTGCGTAATTCCTCTCGCCTTGAGCAGGATTGACATCTGGAATTATCAATTCCTGGACGATTTGGCGGCCTTGGCGACTTTCTCCCTCTTTTCGCCATTCTCACCTTTCTCGCCGTTCTTCCCCTTCGTGGCCTTCTCGGCCTTCGCGGCAGCCTTCATCTCCTGCTTGTGCGCGCGCACCTTCGCGAGCGACTCGGGCCCGGTGATGTCGGCGGCCGAGCGGTACGAGCCCTGCTCGCCGTACGGCCCCGCCGCCTCCCGCCAGCCCGTGGGCCGCACCCCGTACTGCTTGCCGAGCAGCGCCAGGAAGATCTGCGCCTTCTGCTTGCCGAAACCGGGCAGCGCCTGGAGCCGTGCGAGCAGCTCCTTGCCCGTCGCCGCGTCCGCCCAGACGGCCTCGGCGTCGCCCCCGTACTCCTCGACGAGGAAGTGGCAGAGCTGCTGGACGCGCTGGGCCATCGACCCCGGATAGCGGTGCACGGCCGGCTTCTCGGAGAGCAGCGCGGCGAACTCCTCCGGGGCCCGGGAGGCGATCTCGTGCGCGTCCAGATCGTCCGCCCCGAGCCGCGAGGCGATCGTGTACGGGCCGGAGAACGCCCATTCCATCGGAACCTGCTGGTCCAGGAGCATGCCGACGAGCGCGGCGAGCGGCGAACGCCCGAGCAGCGCGTCGGCCTCGGGCTGCTGGGCGAGATGGATCTCGGGGGCTGCCTTGGAGCTCATGCTTCGATCATCCCGCCGCTCCCGGGCGGGCGCCCGGTGGGCTCGTCCTCCCGGGCTCAGGGCTTCGCCCGAGCAGGGGGGACCCTCCTCGCGAAGCGGTCCATGGTTGCGAGGATCAGCTCCCCGGTCCGCCGGCCGCCCAGGTGCCCCGCGTCCTCGACCACGTGCAGCTCGGCGTCCGGCCAGGCCCGGGACAGCTCCCAGGCGGTCGTGAGCGGGCCCGCCATGTCGAGCCGGCCGTGGATCAGGACGCCGGGGATGCCCGCGAGCCGGTGCGCGTCGCGGAGCAGGGCGCCCTCCGCCAGCCAGGCGCCGTGGGCGAAGTAGTGCGAACAGATCCGGACGAAGCCGAGCCGGGTGTCGTCGACCCGGTCGGTGTACGGGGTGCCCATGCCCTCCATCGAGAGGACCGCGTCCTCCCAGGCACACCAGTCGGCCGCGGCCTTCTCCCGCACGACCCGGTCGGGATGCTCCAGGAGCGCGGCATAGGCGGCCACGAGCTCCTGCGCCCCACCTGCCCGGTCCGGGTCGGCGGCCGGGCCTGACGGGGGCGTGTCGGCGGCCGGGCCTGACGGGTCCGGGTCGGCCGCCGGGTCTGACGGGGGCTGGTCGGTTGCCGGGCCTGCCCCGGTGGGGGCCTTCGCCGGGCCCGCCCCGGTGGGGTCCGGTGCCGTTCCTGCCCCGGTGGGGTCCCCCGCCGCGCCTGCCCCGGCCCTGAAGCGCTCGTGGGCCTCGGGGAAGAAGCGGCCGGCTCCCTCGTACAGCCAGGCGATCTCGGAGCGGCGGGTGGTCGTGACGGCCGCGAGGACGATCTCCGTGACGCGCTCGGGGTGCGCCTCCGCGTACGCCAGGATCAGCGTGGCCCCCCAGGAGCCGCCGTACAGCAGCCACTGCTCGATGCCCAGGTGCTCGCGCAGCCGCTCCATGTCGGCGACCAGGTGCGCGGTGGTGTTCACGGACATGTCGGCGGCCGGGTCGCTCGCGTGCGGGGTGGAGCGCCCGCAGCCGCGCTGGTCGAAGAGGACCAGGCGGTACGCCTCCGGGTCGAAGTAGCGGCGGTTGTGCGGCGAGGACCCGGAGCCGGGCCCGCCGTGCACGACGAGCGCGGGCCGGCCCGCCGGGTTGCCGGAGACCTCCCAGTGCATGAGGTTGCCGTCTCCCACGTCGAGCAGGCCCTGGTCGTACGGTGCGGTCTCGGGGTGCATCCGCCCGAGCCTACGGGCGGTGGCCCCGGGAGCGCTCCGCTACCGGCCCTTGACCCGTACCGCCGGGTCCTCGCACCACTCCAGGACCGAGGCCCATTCCCCGTACCCCGATTCGGGGTTGAGGTGCCTGCCGTCCGGGACGTGGTCCGTGTCGAGGCCGAGCGGGGTGCCGTAGTGGACGTCCGCGCCCTCGGGGCAGTACGGGTCCCCGTCCCCGTACACGAGCCGTGCCCGCACGCCCGCCTCCGCGAGGTCGAGTCCGTCGGCGAAGGCGGCGATCTCCGGGATGGACGCCGTCACCCGCGGCGACGGCGGGGCGACGAGCAGCACCCGGTCGGCGTCCGGCCGCCGCGCCCCGGCCCGCAGCCACAGCAGCACCGACAGGCTGTGCGCGAGCACCACGAACTCCCCGTCGGCCGGCCGCTCCCCGTGCTCCGCCAGTGCGGCGAGCCAGTCGTCGAGGACGGGCGCGTCCGCCTCGGGCAGCTGCGGATACCGCACCTCGTGCCCACGCGCCCGCAGCTCGCCGGCGAGCCAGTGCTGCCAGTGACCCGGCGGACGGTGGTTCTGGAAGCCGTGCAGGATGAGATACGTGGTCATGCCACGATCCTGCGGCCGGCACCCGCTCCCGGTCCAGCACCGTCCACGCGTCGGGACCCCGCTCCCGGTCCAGCACCGTCCACGCGTCGGGACCCCGCCTCAGACCCGCAGGGTCAGCAGCTCCCGTACCCCTGCCTTCAGGCGCTCGCTCGACAGCGACTGCTCGACCGTCAGGTGGTGCATGACGTCGGGCGAGAAAGGTGCGAGCGCCAGGTGCGCGAGGAGCGTGGCGTCGGAGCCGGGCCTCAACTCGCCGATGAGCAGCGCCATGTGAGTGTGCATCACCCGGTAGGCGCCGCTGTGGTAGCGGGCCCTGGGTGCTGCGGAGTGGGCGGCGAGCAGGAGGTCGCGCTGCGCGCGGACCCGGTCGACGAGCGCGTCGAGGAAGGCGTCGAGCCGTTCGGCGGCGGGGGCGCCGGGGCCGAGCGGCGGCGGGCCGCTCATGTAGGCCTGCTGGAACTGGCGCTCGCGGTCGTCGAGCAGGGCCCACAGGAGCTGGGAGACGTCGCCGAAGCGGCGGTAGACGGTGCCGACGCCGATGCCGCTGGCGTGGGCGACCTGGTTCATGGTGACGGCCTCGGGGCCGTCCTCGGCGACGATCCGGGCGGCCGCGTCGAGGATCTTCCGCCGATTGCGGGCGGCGTCCGCGCGCTCGGGGGCGGGTCCGCCGCCGACGGTGGGGAGCAGGCCCAGCGTCGGTACGGGTACGGGTACGGCCGCGTTCGCGGCGGGCGCAGGGGGAGGCGGGGTCGCGGCCGCGTCCCCTGTCCGCGGTTCTCTCGTGCTCATCCAGCCGGCTCCTGTCCTGTTCGCCCGTGCGCCCGTCGCCCGTGTCCCCCCTCGGTAGGCCTCGATCCGAGCATACCTGCCGCCCTTGCGAACCGGATAGTGATCCGCTTAACCTCGGAGCATCGAAGCGGAAAGTAATCCGGTTGAGGGAGTTCGTCATGTCCGTCAAGGTCGCCGTCATCTACTACTCGGCCACCGGGGCCGTCCACCAGCTCGCCCAGGCCGTCGCCGAGGGCGCTGAGAAGGCCGGCGCGGAGGTACGGCTGCGCAGGGTGTCCGAGCTCGCCCCGGACGCCGCCATCGACGCGAACCCGGCCTGGCGCGCCCACGTGGACGCCACCGGTGACGTGGAGGTCGCCACGCTGGACGACCTGGAGTGGGCCGACGCGTACGCGCTGGGTTCCCCGACCCGCTTCGGGAACGTCGCCGCCCAGCTCAAGCAGTACGTCGACACCTCGGGTGGCCTGTGGCAGCGCGGCGTCATGGCGGACAAGCCCGCGACCGCCTTCACCAGTGCCCACAACGTCCACGGCGGCAACGAGTCGACGCTGCTCGCGCTCTACAACACCTTCCACCACTGGGGCTCGGTCATCGTCTCGCCCGGCTTCACCGACCCGTCCGTCTACGCGGCCGGCGGCAACCCCTACGGCACCTCGCACCCGGGTGCCAACGGCGCCCCGGAGGAGAACGTGCTCCAGGCCGCCCGCTACCAGGGGGCTCGCCTGACGCGCATCGCGAAGCGCCTGAAGGGCCTCGCGGACGACTGACGAGGAGCACGCACGGGAAACGCGAGGAGCACGCACGGGAAACGCGGAGCGCGGGAAACGCGGAGCACGGGAAACGCGGAGCACGGGAAACGCGGAGCACCCCCAGGGCATGTCCCTGGGGGTGCTCCGCGTGTGAGGCTTCCCGCGTTCGCGGGGGCTGTTACGCCAGCGACAGGAAGAGCTTCTCCAGCCGGGCCCGCATGGCGTCGCGGTCCTCGCCGTCCTTCCGGCCGTCCTCGATGTCGGTCAGGCACTGCTGGAGCCCGGTCGCGATGATCGCGAACCCGGCCCGGTCGAGGGCGCGGGAGGCGGCGGCGAGCTGGGTCACGACCTCCTCGCAGTCCCGGCCCTCCTCGATCATCCGGATCACGCCGGCGATCTGGCCCTGGGCCCGGCGCAGCCGGTTCAGTACCGCCTTGAGCTCCGCGCCCGCGAGATCGAGTTCCACGACTACTCCTCCACAGATACCCCAGGGGGTAATTTACTCCCCGCACGGGGCAAACGCCGAAGACCAAGGATGACACCTGCCCCGAACGAACACGCAACGGCTCTCGGGCCGCGTGACGGCCCTCAGGCCGCGTAACGCCGGAGGAACATCTCGACCCCGTCGGTGACGAGCCGCTCGCTCAGGTCCTCGTCGAGCTCCGTCCCGTACTGCTCGAAGACCATCTGCGGGAAGACGAGCAGCGAGTAGAGCTGGAGCACCGCGACCTCCAGGTCGGGGATCTCCAGGCGGCCCCGGTCGGCGAGGGTGCGCAGCGCGTCCGCGACGGCGGGGTGGTGGCCGGCCGGGCCGTGGGCGCGCCAGGCGCGGCCCAGCTCGGGGAAACGGTGGAGTTCGGTGGCGACGAGGGTGCGCAGGGCGCGGCCCTCGTCGTCGGCGCGTACGGCCCTGGCCCAGGCGTGGCCGGCGTCGGTGAGGGCGGCGCGCAGGTCCTCGGCGTCCGCGAGACGGGAGAGGTCCGGGCCCTCGGGGCCCTGGTGCAGCGGTTCGTCGAGGGCGCCGGCGACGACGGCGGTGAAGAGCGCTTCCTTGCTGCCGAAGTGGTTGTAGACGGTGACCTTGGAGACGCCCGCCTCGGCGGCGATGGCGTCCATGCCCACGCCGAAGCCCTCGCGGAGGAAGAGGTCGCGGGCGGCGCGCACGACGGCCTGCCGCTTGCGGGCGGCGCGGGCTCCGCCGGGTGCGGGCTTCGGGGCGGCGGGCTGCGCGTTCATGCCCGAACGGTACCAAGCCAACTGTACCGTTGAGTTCAACTGTACTGTGCCGTACAGTTCAGTTATGCCCACCGACACCGCCGTACCGACCCCTGCCCCGACGCATCCACGCCGCTGGACGGCGCTCGCGCTGATCTGCGCGGCCCAGTTCATGCTGGTCCTCGACGTCACCGTGGTGAACGTCGCCCTGCCGGCCCTCTCCGCCGACCTCGGCCTCGACCGCACGGCCCTGACCTGGGTCGTCACCGCGTACACCCTCTGCTTCGGCGGGCTCATGCTCCTCGGCGGCCGGCTCGCCGACGCCCTGGGCGCCCGCCGTGTCCTCCTGGCCGGGCTCGCGCTCTTCACCGCGGCGTCCCTCGTCTGCGGGCTCGCCCCGAACGCCCCCGTACTGCTCGGCGGCCGCGTCGCCCAGGGCGTCGGCGCGGCGCTCCTCTCCCCGGCGGCGCTCGCCCTCGTCACGAACGCCTTCCACGGCGCCGAGCGGGCCAAGGCCCTCGGGGCTTGGGCGGCGATCGGCGGCACGGGCTCGGCCGTCGGCGTCCTGCTCGGCGGGGCCCTCACCGAGGGTCCGGGCTGGCCGTGGGTCTTCCACGTCAACGTCCCGGTGGGCCTGGCCCTGCTGGCCGCGCTCCCGAAGGTCCTGCCGAACGACCACCGGCGGCCGGGGCGTACGGGCGGCCGGCTGGACGCCCCCGGCGCGCTCCTCGTGACCATCGCCACGGGCGCGCTCGTCTACGGCCTCGTCCAGGCGGGCGACTCGGGCTGGGCGTCCGCCGCGACCCTGCTGCCGCTGCTCGGCGCGGTCGCGCTGTACGGGATCTTCGTGGCGGTCGAGCGGGCGAGCGACGCCCCGCTGATGGACCTCAGGATGCTGACGCGGCGCCCGGTCGTCGCGGGCTCACTCCTCATGCTGGTCGCGACCGCGCTCCTGATCTCGTTCTTCTTCCTGGGCTCGATGCAGCTCCAGCACGTGTACGGCCTCGGGGCCCTCCGCACCGGGCTGCTCTTCCTCCCGGTCGCCCTCACGACCGCGATCGGCGCCCACCTCGGCGCGCGCCTCGTGACGACGAGGGGCCCGCGCACCTGCGCCACCGGCGGCCTGGCCCTGGCGGCCCTCGGCTGCCTGCCGCTGACGGCCCTCACCTCGGGCGCCAACCCCTGGACCACCCTCCTGCCGGCCCTGGCGACGGCGTCCTTCGGCCTCGGCGCGGTCTTCGTCGCGGCGACGACGACCGCCCTGGGCCTGGTCACCCCGCACGAGGCCGGCCTCGCCTCGGGCATCGTGAACACCTTCCACGAGGTGGGCGGCTCGATCGGCGTGGCCGCGGTCTCCACCCTCGCCCTCACCACCACGACGGGATCGGGCCTCACGGCCCCGACGGGAACGGGCTTCACGACGGCCTTCACCCTCTGCACGGCCACAGCGGCCACAGCAGCCCTGACGGCCCCCTTCCTCATCCCCCGAGGCACCCCCCACCCGGTGGGCGGCGCCCACGGGGTGCACTGAGGGTGCGCGCTGAGGTTGCGCGCTGAGGGGGCGCTAAGGGCGCGCTGACGGGGCGCGTTGAGGGAACGACCCCGGTCAGTCCTGGCTCGGACCCCCCTCGTCGACCGGGCGGATCACCACCGGGTAGTCCGGGGAGCCGGCCGGGACCGGGCAGCGGGCGACCTGGGCGGCGATCTCCGTGACGCGCTCCAGGGAGGCGCAGTCGAGGAGCCAGTAGCCGGCGAGGACCTCCTTGGTCTCCGCGTACGGGCCGTCCGTCACGACCGGCCTGCCGTCCCCGTCCACCGTCACGAAGCGGGCCGTGGACGGGGCGGCGAGGCCCTGGCCGTCGAGCATCTCGCCGTTGGCGGTCAGCTCGGTGTTGATCGCGTTCATGTGCTCGAACATCGCCTTGAGGTCCGCCTTGTTCCAGGCGGGGCTCCCGGCGGAACCGTTGCCCACCATCGCCTCGTAGTCGACCTGGGAGCCCTGCACCATCACCAGGTACTTCATGACGTCCTCCTCACGTCCGGGTCCGGTACTGCCTCTCGCAGGAGAGTCGGAGCCGCTGGACGGTTCTCGACACCGCGCGGGCATCGGCCGGAAAAACGGGATAAATCACCCGACCGCTCCATGATTCCGAAGTGGACGTATTCAGCTTCTCCGCCGCCTTCATCACCTTCTTCTCCGTCGTCGGCCCCCCGAAGGTCCTCCTCGCCTTCGCGGGCCTCGCCCAGACCCACCCCGTCGCCCAGCTCCGCACCATCGCGATGATCTCCTCGGGCGCCGCCGTCCTCGTCGGCCTGGTCATCGGCATCACGGCCCCCTGGATCCTCGATCTCTTCCACATCAGCACGCCGGCCCTCCAGCTCGCGGGCGGCGTCATCTTCTTCCTCTACGCCGTCGGGCTCGTCCTGGGCCTCCACTTCGGCTCCGACGGCCCCCATCAGGACTCGCCCGACCTGGTCAGCGGGGTGCGGGAGCTGCTCATGCCGTACGTCGTCAGCCCGCTCGCCATGACGGCCGTCCTCGTCGAAGCCGCCGCCCGCGACTCCTTCAGCTGGCGCTCGACGGTCGTCGGCGCGTACGTGTCCGTCATCGCCCTCGACCTCGTCTGCGTCCTGCTCCTCGCCCGTCTCCTGCGCCGCGCACAGCGCACCACCATCGAACTCCTCGGCCGTCTCCTGGGCCTGCTGCTCGCCGCGGTCGGCGTCGATCTCGTCCTCGACGGCCTCTACGACCTGGGAGTCTCCGGCCTCGGCGAGCGACACACCCCGTGAAAGTCCTGCCCGGGTCGGCCCGCAGGGGGCTCCGGAAAGCCCCGCCCCGCCCGGCCCGCGGGCGGACGGCGCGGCCTTTCGGGCACTCGTGAGCGGGTGCCATCGCCCTGCCGGTCAGGGCGCGGCCAGCTCCCGTTCCAGCGGGGTGCGGAACCGGGGCGTCACCCGTACGTCACCCACCCACCCCGCCAGCCGCGCCGACTCCGCCCCGATGGCCCGCTCCGCCTCCCCGCCCACGTCGGCCAGGAGCCGGTGGACGATCCCGCCGTCCGGCCGCTGCGCCCAGACCCCGACGATCCGACCGTCCCACCACACCGTCGGCGCGATGTTCCCGCTGCGGTCGTACAGAGCGGGCCGGTGCCCCGGGTCCTGGTACCAGTCCCGGGCCTGCCAGCCCATCGCCGTCGGGTCGAGCGCGGGCAGCAGCGCCGCCCAGGGCTCCGGCGCCGGTACGGGGTCGAGGTCGTCCGGCAGGACGAAGCCCGTCCCGTCGGCGAGGGTCACCGCCGCCGCCCCGACCGCCGCGAGCGCCGCCCGCACGTCCGTGACCTTCCACCCCGTCCACCACTTCAGGTCCGCCTCGGTCGCCGGCCCGCAGGCCGCCAGCCAGCGCCCGAGCAGCTCGGCCCGCGCCTCCGCCGCCGGCACCGGCGGGTGCTCCTCGGCGAGCGCCCAGCGGAACCGGCTCGACGTCCATGCCCCCTGCGGCCGCCCCCGGACGATCCGCCCCTCCATGCCGAGGACCCGCAGCACCCGGCTCGCCACGGACTGGACACCCTCCTGGCGAGTTCCCGGCCCGTACACGTACGTCTCTCTCAACCTCGGTACGGCCGAACCCAGTTCGGCTCCGGTCGCCTCTCCCCGCGCGTCCAGCTCGGCGAGGACCAGGCGCTCGGTCTCCCCGAGCCAGGCCTCGTCGAAGGCGCTGCCGGCCGCCAAATGCCGCAGCAGCATGGTGCGTTCGCGGGCGGCGGCGGGCCGGCTCGTCGAGGACTGGACGGCGGGTGCGAGGGAGGACGGGAAGACGAAGACGGTGTGCCGCATGCCGTGCATCCGGACCAGGGACCGCTCCTCGTAGAGCGCGCGCTCGACCGGCGCGACCGGCCCGGCATCGCCCGCCAGCCGCGCGCCGACCGCGAGGAACACGCTCGCCGGGTCCGTCCCGTGCAGCGCCACCAGGGACTCCCCGACTTCCTCGGCGCTCGACGCCCGCGCGGCCCGGGCCAGCCGGTGCCGGACCGCCAGCCGGGCTCGGCGCTCTGCGTCATCGATCGTTCTCGTACGCGTCTCACTCATGCGGCCAGCATGGATTCAGGCCCGGCGGGAGCGAAGCAAATCCACCACAGCGAGCCGTGAGCCGTGAGCCGCGGGTGGTGAGCCGTGAGCCGCGAGCGGTGAGCCGTGAGCCGCGGGTGCGGGGTGCGGGGTGCGGGGTGCACGACAGGCTTCCCCCCGCCCCCCGCGACCGCTCTGCTCAACGCCCCCTTACCTCGCCGCACCCTTACCTCAACGCCCCCTCACCCCGCCGCCCGCTCCTCCAGCGGCCGTCGCCGCAGGGCGGGTTCGGTCAGGGCGCGCGGGCGCCAGACGCCGTCCGGCGGGTAGATGTTCGTCCCCGGCGGCACGATCGCGTCGATCCGGTCGAGGACCTCGTCCGTGAGGACCACCGGCGCGCCCTTCAGCAGCCCCTCCAGCTGCTCCATCGTGCGCGGTCCGATGATCACGGACGTCACGGCCGGATGCGCGGTCACGAAGGCGATCGCCAGCTCGGGCAGGCTGCACCCGATCTCCTCGGCCAGCGCGACGAGCTCCTCGACGACGTCGAGCTTGGCGGCGTTGACGGGGAGCGAGGGGTCGAAGCGGTGCGGGTGGAGCGCGGGCCGCCCGCTGGTCAGGTCGATCGGCGCGTCCTTGCGGTACCGGCCGGTGAGGAAGCCGGACGCGAGCGGGCTCCAGGTCAGCACCCCCATCCCGTACCGCTGGGCCACGGGCAGCACGGAGGCCTCCACGCCCCGCGCGAGCAGCGAGTACGGCGGCTGCTCGGAGCGGAAGCGGCGCAGCCCGCGCCGGTCGGCGACGGCGTGCGCCTCGACGATCTCCTCGGCCGGGAAGGTGGAGCAGCCGAATGCCCGGATCTTCCCCTGCGTGACGAGGTCGCCGAGGACGCCGAGAGTCTCCTCGATGTCGGTGCGGGGGTCCGGCCGGTGGACCTGGTAGAGGTCGATCCAGTCGGTCCCGAGCCGCCGCAGGCTGTTCTCGACGGCGAGGGTGATCCAACGTCGGGACAGACCGCCCTTGTTGGGGCCTTCACCGCCCATCGGGAAGTACACCTTCGTCGCGAGGACCGTCGACTCGCGGCGCCGGGAGTCGCGCAGGGCCTTGCCGACGATCTCCTCGGACTCGCCGGCCGAGTACATGTCGGCGGTGTCCACGAAGTTGATGCCCTGGTCGAGGGCGGCATGGATGATCCGTACGGAGTCCTCGTGGTCCGGGTTGCCGACGGCCCCGAACATCATGGTGCCGAGGCAGTAGGTGCTGACGTCGATCCCGGTCCCGCCGAGTGTTCGATAGCGCATGTGCGCACTGTAGGAATTGGAGTGCACTCCAAGGCAAGGGCCAACGAGCTGACGAACACTCACCTCCTTTGCCGGCCACCGTGGTTCATTCCAGGAACCCCATGACCAGCGAGTGCAGGACCTCGGGCCGCTCCAGATGCGTGTCGTGCCCGGTGCCGGGCACGCTGACGCCGCGCAGTCCGGGCAGGAGCCGGGCCATCTCCGCGTACTCCTCGGCGCCGATGATCCCGCCCTGCTCGCCCTGCCCGAGGACGGAGAGGACGGGGCAGGTGATCGCCGCCCATTCGTCCCAGAAGGCGCGGGCGGCGTTGTCGTCGAGCGACCGGACCATGACATCGGCGTCGAAGCGCGGCCACAGCCCGTCGCCACGCTCCTCGAGCCCGCTCGCCCACCCCTCCCCGACGGCCCGCTTGCCGCCGCCGAGGTACGCGACGGCCGCCTCCCGCGTCGGGAACGGCACCGGCCAGTCGGCGAACCACGCCGCGATGCCCGCCTGGAGGCCCGGCTCCGCCCCGCCGGGCCCGGCCTCGACGAGGACGAGCGCGCGGGGCAGCCCGGGATGGGCGGCGGCGGTGAGCAGAGCGGTGTGCCCGCCGAGGGACTGGCCCATCAACACGGGCTGCCGAAGCCCGAGCTCCGTCACCACGGCGACGACATCGGCGACGTACGCGGCACGCGAGACGTCCGCGGGCCGCCGCTCGCTGTTTCCGTGGCCGCGCTGGTCGAGGGTGACGACGCGGTGTCCGGCGTCGCGCAGGGCGCGGGCGGTCGCATCCCACTCGCCGGAGTGCCCGGCGAGCCCGTGGAGGAGGAGGACGTCGACCCCGGGGCCTCCCCAGTCACGACAGGACAGCTTCACGCCGTCCCGCGCCAGGACGACCCGCTCGACAGCCTCATCCGTCTCATCCGACTCGTCCGGCGCGACTGACTCATCCTGCGCGACCGGCTCGACCGGCTCGACCGGCTCGACGGGCTTGTCGGCATCGACCGGCTCGACCGGCTCGACGGGCTCGACGGGCTCGACGGGCTCGACGGGCTCGACGGGCTGGTCGGGCTTGTCGGAATCAACGGGCTTGTCCGACTGCCCGCCCCAGGAGGAACTCAAAGAATCGGCCACCCCGCGATCCTCCCTCATCCGTCTACGGATCGAGGAGCTGATCGGCGACGGAGGTACGGGCGTAGAGGACGGAGCGCCCGCTGCGGTGGGCGGTGACGAGGCCGGCGTTCCGCAGGGCGATGAGGTGCTGGGAGACGCCGGCGGCGGACAGGCCGCAGTGCGAGGCGAGCTGGGTGGTGGAGGCCGGGGTGTCGAGCTCGGTGAGGAGCAGCGTGCGGGAGCGCCCGAGGACGGCGGCGACGGCCTCCGCGGCGGAGGTCGTACGGGGTTCCCACAGGGCGCCGATGCCCCGGGCGGGGTAGGCGAGTTGGGGTGGATCGGGATGGACGGACCGGGTGAGGACCTTGGGCCAGGCGAAGGCGGAGGGGATGAGCAGGAGCCCGGAGCCGGCCTGGTCGCGGGTGAGCGCACAGTGGCGGCGTACGAGCCGCAGGGTGCCGTCGTCCCACCGTACGGTCTCGTGGAGTTCGCTCAGGACCCGGGCCGAACCGTGCTCCGCGACCTGGCGGGCCCGGTGGAAGACGTCGGCCTCCAGGAGCTTCTGGACACGGGCCCAGTAGGGGGCGAGGGCGAGCTCCCAGTAGGTGTCGATCTCGTCGGCGACCTTGCGGAGAGCGGCTTCGGGGGCTTCGTGCAGCAGCCGGCGGCGGGGCCCGTCGCCGCCTTCCACCGCGAGGCGCCGGAGGTCGTCGCGCACCTGCTCGGGAGGGGTGCGGCGGATGGCGTCGAGCTCTGCTTCGAGGGTGGGGAAGGGGCCGGTGGGGGTGGGGTTGAGGAAGTCGGCGAGGTAGCCGTGGGCGGGGACGAGGGCGGCGAGCCAGCCACGGTCGAGCCCGGCCCGGACGAGCCGGGGGCGGACCTGGGCGGCCCAGCGCCGGTGGGGGGAGGCCCCGCTGGTGTCGGGCTGCCGGGAGAGGAGGCGGAAGCTGGTGACGACCTCCCACATGGGGGAGACGGCGAAGCGGGTCTGGGCGAGGTCGGCGGCGGAAAAACGGATCCCGGATTCCATGGAGTTACCGTCCTGGTAGGCGCGACACGTCAAATGGATTCGGCCTGAGCTTAATCATTGGAGGGCTCAAGGCGGCCACCCCCAGACTCCCCCCATGCCCTCCTCCTTCCGTGGTCTCCCGCCCGTCGTCTGGACGATCTTCGCCGGAACGATCGTCAACCGCCTCGGCTACCTCGTCACGCCGTTCCTGGTCTTCTTCCTCGCGTCGCGCGGGGTGACCGGCGCCGACACCTCGTACGTGCTCGGCGCCCTCGGCGCGGGCAACCTCATCGGCCCCGCCGTCGGCGGCGTCCTCGCCGACCGCATCGGCCGCCGGCCGACGATGCTGATCGGCCTGATCGGCGCGGCGGCGGCGCAGGGGGCGCTGTTCCTGGCGCCCGGGGTGTGGACGATGGCGGCGGCGTCGCTGCTGATCAGCACGGCGGGCAGCACGGTGTCACCGGCGGCCTACGCGCTGCTGGCCGACGCGGTGGACAGTGAACGCCGCCAGCGCGCGTACGCCCTCTTCGGCTGGGGCGTGAACATCGGCACCGCGGTGGCGGGCGTCCTGGGCGGCTATCTGGCGGCCCACGGCTACTGGTTGCTGTTCGCGGTGGACGCCGGCTCGATGCTGCTGTACGCGGGGGTGGTGGCGACGCGCCTCAGGGAACCGGCCCGCACGACGCCCCCGGCGAAGGACGGAATCGGCTACGGGGTCATCCTCCGGGACCGCCTGGCGCTGCTGCTCCTCCCGCTCTTCGGCATCCAGCTGTTCGTGTACTCGCTGACCGAGGTCGCACTGCCGCTCGCGGTGCGCGACAGCGGCCTCTCCCCGGCGGTGTACGGGGCGATGGCGGCGGTCAACGCGGTCCTGGTGGTCGCTCTGCAGCCCTTCGTGACCGCCCGGCTGGCCGGGCTGCCGCAGCTCGCGGTGCAGAGCGCGGGCAGTGTCCTGATCGCGGTGGGCGTGGCGCTCACGGGCCTGGCGGACGGCGTCGTCGGCTACACGGTGTCGGTCGTGGTCTGGTCGCTCGGCGAGGTCGTGGTCGCCGGGATCGCGGCGGGCGTCGTCGCCAACCTGGCCCCGGCACACGCCCGGGGCCGCTACCAGGGCGCCTTCAGCTGGACCTGGGGCGTGGCCCGCTTCGCGGCCCTCACCGTGGGCGTGGCCGCGTATACGACGCTGGGCCCGGGCACCCTGTGGTGGACGGCCCTGCTGGCGGGCTCGGCGGCCGCAGCGGCGACCATGACCCTGGCACCACGGGTCCACCGCCGCACAACACCCCACGACCTGGCGGCCTGATCAGGCCGTACGTGCCCCGACGTGCTCTACTTCCCCTCCGCCAGGGTATGGGCGACGAGAGCATTGGCATGCCCGTGCCCAAGCCCGTGCTCGGCCTTGAGCCAGGAGACGAGCTCCATGTGCTTCGTGAGCGGCGAGGAACGGATGAGCTCCTGCCACTCGGAGACCGGCCGCCCGTACTTCTTCTCGATGGAGGGGAAGTAACTGGCGGGACCCTTGGGGGCGGCGTTCTGGGACATGAGATCTCTCCTGGAAGGACGGCAACGGCCACAACACCCATAGAGACTCCCCGCCACAGAGAAACTCATCGCACTGCGCGGGGTCAGTCCCGCCGAATGTGCTCGGGGTCGATGTGCCGCCGGACCATGGGTACGGAGGCGAGGGCGGCGGCGATCAGCACGCCGAGGGCACAGGCGAGGAGCAACGGCAGCCCTTCCCAGTCCCAGTGGACCGCACCGCCCCCGGTGATCAGGTAGCTGGACTCGGCGAGCCACCCGGTGACGATGGCGGCCCCCAGTCCCACGACGAGCGGCAACCCGACCTGCACGACCTGCACGACCCGCAAGGTCCCGGCCCGAGCCCCCAGCAAAGCGAGCGCGGTCACCTGCCCCCGCCGCTCCATGGCCCGATCGGCCACGGACACGACGAACGCGGCGACCCCGATGACCAGCCCCAGCACCATCCCGACGGCGAGCAGACTCCGAATCACGGTGAGCTGCGCGAGCGAATCGATCACGATCCCGACGGGTTCGACGGACGCGGTGGGAGCAATGGCCCCGACACCGTCGAGGACGGCCCTGATGGTGGCGGGGTCGGCGTCACTGACGAGCGTGAGGGTGCCGGCCGAGTCGGCCAGCTTCGGGGGAGCGAGGGAGGGGGGCACGAGCAGGGTGCCCGAGTCGAAGACGGACATGTCGTACGGCTTCACCTGAACCCGCTGGCGCGGCACGGTGATCATGACCTTGGGGCCGTTCTCCACCTCGAAGGCGAAGCGCTCGCCGGGCTTCGGGTCGTACTCGACTGGGGCGCCGCTGTCCCGCACCTGCATGACCCGGCCGTCGACACAGCCGGTGGCCCGCTCTGTGGACGCGGCGAGCTGCGAGCAGGTGGCGACGACGAGGTCGGCTCCCGGCACGTAGTTCTCCGCCTGGGTGGCCCAAGAGTCGTACGAGACCAAGCTCGTTCGCACACCCGGCACCTTCGCCAATGCCTGGCGCTGGGCCGACCCCAGCTCACTCAAGCCGATCCTGTACTCCTGAAGGGGAGCCGTACGCCGGCTGACCTGATCCAGCTCGACCAGCACCCCCTGCGTGAGCGAAGCCCCGAACACGAGCAGAACGAGCCCGGTGACCACCCGCAACGACGACCCGGGATCGACCTCACTGCGCCGCATGGCCAACGCCACCGGCAGTGACTTCGCCACACCGGCCAGCCGACGGGCGAGCCACGCAGTGATCGGAGCCAGCCCGAACACGAGCCCGGCACCGGTCAGCAACACGGCTCCGGGTACGAGCACAGAACTGGCCGAACCTCCGGACGGGTCCCGGCCCAACACACTGAGCACGCAGTACCCGCCGATGACCCCGAGCCCCGGGATCAGCAACAGAGCCCCGTACTTCCTCGGCGGCTTGCGCTCCCCGGTCCGCCGGACACTGATCGGCGACAGCGCCGCCCGCCGCGCACTGAACTGCCCGACGACCCACGCGAGCGCCGGACAACCGAGCAGACACACGGCGATGGTCGACGCCTCAGGCCGCCCGTCGGCCGGATACCAATGCAGCCCCGGCAACCCGACCCGCGCCATGACCTCGTTGACCCCGAGATACCCCACGACCCCGAGCACGGCCCCGACGAACGCAGCGACGACACTCTCCCCTGCGTTGACCCGCAATGTGTCCTTGACACTGAGGCCGACGAGCCGAAGGGCGGCGAGCCGACGAGCTCGAGACTCTCCGGAGAGCCGCGCGCAGACGGAGAGAAAGATGACGAGGGGAAGCAGCACGATGCACCCGAGGGTGAACCGCAGTACGTTGAGTGACGAAGGGGCGACGATCTGCCTCCACGACCGGCCAGTGCCGAAGCTACCTAGCTGCTCTGCTTCAGTCAGATTGGCTGGCGCGGTGCCGATGTATGCGTATAAATCCTCGGTATCGGCCAATCCCTCCGGTGTGATCGTTCCGGTCAATCGGCCTGGGATAAGGCTGGCTGTCTGCGGATTGGCAGACAGAATCTCCGCGAGCTTCGGGGAGACGATTGCTTCGCCCGCGCTGGGTAGCCTCTCGACTCCCGGGGGTACCGGAGAGGATCCAGGGCCTGTCCGTGCGACGAAGACGCGATGGAGGGGTTGTGACCCGTACGGATCCCGAAATTCTCGGTAAAGGAAGTTACTTGTGCCTGGCCTCGGTTCACGGGCAGCCGTGCGGGCGTCATGAGCGGCGAGGATCGATGGGATTGTGAGGACAGAGGCAAGGCACGCCACGCCAACCGCCGATCCGATTGCCATCAAGAGAAAACGGACCTGTCCCCGACGTCCGCTGCCCCAAAGCAAACGCATGCCGAGCAGGAGCGTGTTCACACCGCCACCCGCTTGGCGATGAACCCGTCCGACATTGTGTACTGGGTATCGGCTCGAGATGCCACGTCGACATCGTGCGTGACGATGACCACGGCCGTCTTCTGCCTTCGTGCCAGCTGCAAGAACTCCTCCAGCACGGCAGAGGCGTTAGCGCTGTCGAGAGCACCAGTTGGTTCGTCTGCGAAGACCACGTCCGGCCGATGGACAAGAGCCCGCGCCACTGCAACTCGCTGGCTCTGGCCGCCCGACAGCTTCGAGGTCCTGCGCCGCAATAGATCACCCATGCCGAGCCGTCCCAGTACCTGGCTAGCCATAGCATGGGCATGCTTCTTGCTGATTCCAGCGATCCGAAGAGGGAGCGCTGCGTTCTCCTCGACGGTTAGTTCGGGTAGTAGCTCCCCGTACTGGAAAACGAACCCAAGGCGGGTCCGGCGCAGGGCGCTCAGCTCTCCGTCGGGGAGGCTTGAGAGGTCCACCCCGTCGAAGGTCACGGTCCCGTTGGTCGGGGGCAGGACTCCAGCAAGGCAGTACAGCAGCGATGACTTTCCCGACCCGCTGCTGCCCATGATGGCGGCAACCTCACCGCGCTTGAGCATGAACTCCGCGTTGCTTACGGCTTGATGTGAGCCGTAAGACAGATCCACGCTCTCGGCGCGGAGGATTGCGTCCATTGATACATGCGCTCCCAGTCGGGTGATCTTTTCCGATGATGCTGTTTAACGAGTTACGGGATGGCGCGCTTGTATCCCTTCGTCGCTGAACAGTTGTTAGGGCGGATGGCGCCTCGATCTCGGCAAACCCTGAACTGGGCCGTAGTTGTGTATCGAGCTGCGCCGTCGTAGACCAGAGCGTCTACGGGGACTGTTCGATTCTGGACGCCCTTGAATGTGTTCCAGCTGTACCCGGCGACCCTGACCTCCAGAAGCACGTTGTTCCCGTCGGTGATGTCCCTGTCGGCGAGCCTTCCCCGCAGATGGAAGGCGCCGTGATTCTTTCCGGGGTCTTCCCACTTGTACGCTCCCGATTCGAGGGCAACCCCGGTAGCGGCCGTCCTTGGCACGGACTTCCAGGACTCCGCCACTGCCACCCCCATCCCCCCGAAGAACAGCCCCGCGGCCACCACCGCAGTCGCCAACTTCCTCATCGATAACCCCTGTCTGGTTGACTGATCGGTCATCACAGAAAGTATCGGCATCACTACACACTGGTGGTCGCAGGAACGTCCCTCTATCGCATGACCCCTCTAACCGGTGAACGAGCCCCTCGTAGGGCGACGTTGAAGTGGCTGGCGGCGGAGTCGGTGCCGAGCTCCCTCGCCCTGTCTGTCGGCCATGGAGTAGCCAGGACCATCCGCCACCTTGCACCGCGAACTCGGTTCAGCCCGCGCGGACTTCGCGCAGCTTGGTCTCTTGCTCGCCGTCCAGGTTGGACTGGATCAGCTCGGCGTGGCCGTTCTGGAGGCCGACGTTCACGCGGTCGACGCCGACGTCGGCCATCTTGCCGCCGAGCGCCCCGCCCGCCGCGCCGAGGAGCGGCATGAAGAAGAGGAGGCCGAAGAAGATCCCCCCAGAAGGTGCCGGAGAGGGCCCGGGCGTCGTGAGGTTGTTCCCGGGAGTCCGCCCAGCGGCCCTCGGCAACAAGTAGCCCTCAGGTCGAGGAGGTCGAGGAGGTCGAGCAGCACCGGGCGTCCGGGCGACCGCCCCCTCGTCCCCGTAGGAGTGATCATCGGTGCGCCTGCGTGAAGGGGTGTCGCGCCCTCGTCAGGGTGGCGCCCATGCACCTTCCCTTCCTCTCCCGCCCCTCCTCCGTCCTCGTGCGCCGCGCGCTGCTCCCCTTCGCGGCCGCCGTCGCCCTGCTGGGTACCGCCGGCGCGTCCGTCGGTACGGCCGCGGAGGCGTGCGGGTCGATCATCACCGCCCCGCTCGCGCGGCCGGTCTCCGCCGATGAGCCCTGTCCCAGCGCGGACCCGGTCGTGTGCCGGATCCGGGTGCTGCCGATGGACGAGAAGGTCGAGGCCCAGCGGACGCGCATGCGGTACCACGGGCTCCTGGAGGACATGCACCGCACCGAGGCCAACATGCGTGAGGCGGGCTTCACCGACGAGGAGATCGCCCGGGAGCTGGTCGACATGCGGAACCAGGCGAAGGAGATCACCCGCGCGGGCATGACCCCGGAGGAGGTCCGCATCCTGGAGGAGCGGAACCTCGTCAAGTACGGCAACCCCCTCGGCCCGAACGCCGATCAGCTGTACGCCAAGTACGGCTCCTGGCAGCAGGTCATCGACGCCTCGATGCGTACGAGCTACGCCGTCGACCGCGAGCTCAGCTTGGAGTACCGCCCCTGCCCCGTGTAGTGCGGAGGAGAAACGGAGGAAGGGCCCCACCGCGAACGGTGAGGCCCTTCCTCCGCGACGGTCAGGAGGCTCCGGCCTCGGCACCGCTTCCGTCCCATGCCCCGGCTCCGGCCTCGCCGCCGGTCGGGGTGACCCACTCCACCAGCTGGATGACCACGCCGTTGGGGTCGGTCAGCTGGAAGAGGCGCTCGCCCCACGGCTCCTCGCGCAGCGGCATCGTGATCGGGGCACCCGCCGCCCGCAGTCGGGCCTCGTGCGCGGCGAGGTCGCTGACGGTGAGCGCCAGGATCACGCCGCCCGCCCGCTGGTCGCGCTGCTCGGCGGGGAGGACTTCGGTGCCCTGCCGGAGCAGCACGATGTCGGCGGCGGCGTCGTGCCGGGTCAGGGAGGCGAAGCCGTCGGCGGCCATGGCGACCTGGTAGCCGAGGTGCGTGGTGAAGAAGTCCTGCGACGTGTTCACGTCGGCGACGGTGAGGGAGAGGGTGGTGGTGGTGACGTTCAGGGTGACTCCTCGGGGAGAACTTTACGACGGGTGTAACTTTACGCGCGACTCCTAAGCTTCGTCAAGCATAATTTTGCTACGAGTGTAAGATTCCCTCATGAGCGTCGAGAGCATGGGACTCCGCGAGTCCAAGAAGCAGGAGACCAGGCAGCTGATCTCCGACCACGCCACGCGCCTGTTCCTGGAGCAGGGCTTCGAACAGACGACGATCGCCGAGATCGCTACTGCGGCCCGGGTGGCCAAGAAGACGGTCACCAACTACTTCCCGCGCAAGGAGGACCTGGCCCTCGACCATCACGAGCAGTTCACCGCGAGCCTGGCCGCCGCGGTCGCGGGCCGCGCGGAGGGTGAGTCGCCGCTGGCCGCACTGCGCCGGGAGTTCACCGCCGCGCTCGACGTGCGCAACCCCGTCGCGGGCTTCGCCGGCCCCGACTTCGCCCGCATGATCGCCGAGAGCCCCACCCTCACCGCCCGCCTCCGCGACCTGCACGACCAGCGCGAGGAGGCCTTGACCGTCGCCCTGGCGGAGGCCGCCCACCTCACCGAGGCCGCCCACCTCGCCGAGGCCGCCCACCTCGCCGAGGCCGCCCACCTCGCCGAGGCCGCCGACGCCACCGAAACCCCGTCCATCGCCCCCCGCGCGGCCGCCGCGCTCCTGGGGGCGGCGCACCGGCTGCTGTTCCGGCGGATCCAGGAGCTGACCCTGGCCGGCCGGTCGAACGACGTGATCGCCACCACCCTGGCCCCGGAGGCGGCTCACGTCTTCGACCTCCTGGAGGGCGCCCTCGGCGACTTCCCGACAGCCGCCGCGTGACGGAAGGCTGGGGCGGTACGACAGAGGGCCGGACCGCTTGTGCGGTCCGGCCCTCTGAAGCTGCCACGCCGTGGAGGGCGCAGCGGGTTCTACAGCTTGCTCATCTTTGTGTACGGGCTGAGGATCCGCTCTTGCAACGAGCCGAAATCGACAAGTGCTGCGACTCCGTCCTCGATGCCGATCACTCGGCCGAGGCCGTACATGTCGTGTGTGACCTGGTCGCCCACGGTGAACTCCTTGGGCGGAGGGGCGACCGGGGCCTTGAAGGGACTGGTCGGCAAGTGGCGCTTCGGCGCGGGAGGCTTTGTCATCCCCACCAGTATGCGCCCGTGCGCCCGCGCCTGCGGTTGTCGTCGGCCGACGAACGTGACAGAACCCGCTACGGATTCCGCACCGGAGCCCCGCCTCTGAACACCGGAGGCTCGGACCGCTGACGCGTTTCTCGACGGCGCCCGGTGACGCTTCCCGCCCACGATGACGCCGGGGAGGTCCAGCGGAATCGTGCGACAGGAGATGTCCCCGGCTTCTGCGAGGTACGAGGTGTGAGGGGGGCCAGGCTCAAGGGATACGGAGGGACCGACGGGCGCAATGTGCACGAGGGGCGCGCACCGGAGCATGGCTCGGCGCGTGCGCCACCCGCCCGCGATCACCGAGGGCCTTATCTGTTTCCGCAGGTGAGCGCCGTCGCCACGGCTTGATGCGCTGATCAGATGTCGCAACGGCCACAACAAGGGGTGGGCTTCGGACGGCCACCCGGAGCAGGCGATCCGGATGTACGACGCGATCGCGCCGGTGGTCGACGCCCTCAGCCCCACGCCTCGTCGTGACGCCGCCACCCCCCAGGTGACCTTGGACGACGCCGTACTCGCCCCGTCGAGGCCCACGGCGAAGCCCTGAGGCCGGAATCCCGGGCGATCCGCGACCGAGGGGCCCGGTCGATCGCGGTTCAGGCCTCGGCGGGGTCGGACGCCTCGTCCGTGCGGCTCTCCTCCGTCTCCTGCTGCTCCTGGGCCGGGAACTCGATCGGATGAGTGCATCGCCACAAGGCCCCTGCCCCGGTCTCCGGGTGAACGGTCTCCTTGAGGCCGTTCACGTCGCAGCGGGTACACGCACCGATGACCCCGGAGTCATGGACCCGGCGGATGTCGGAGTGGAGCCGTCGGAAGCTGTTGAGCGCGAGGGGTGCCTTGTGCCAGCGGGGGGCCTCGTACTCAGGGATGGCATGGCGGAGTTCGATCGCCTTGTCGATCTTTCCGTTGAGGCTCGTCACCGAGGCGGACGCCGCCTCCGGGGGCCCCATCCGGGGATTGCGCTCCTTCCAGGCCGCGGCGGAGTCGGCAGCCCGCCAGGCGAAGCAGATCATCTGACCTGGGGTATATCCGTGCTCGAAGCCCTTGCGGATGACGTCCGCGAGCTCCTCGCGCCGTGCTTCGGGCACCTCGGGATAGCCGTACTGCTTGGTGAGCAGGCCGTTGAGATAGCCCGCGACGTCGGCGGCCTCCATCCGGTCCATCAGAGCGGCGAAGGCGGCCCGGGCCGCCGCCCCCTGGGGGCCGGGCCGGGTCTGGAGGACGTACGTGACCTTCCTGGCGCGTTCTTGTGCGGCGGTGAGGCTGCCGGTGACCCGCCAGGAGACCTCCGTGGAGACGAAGGAGATCTCGTCGCTCTCCTGGGAGAGGGTGAACGCCTGCGGCGGGCTCTCCGGCGCGAGGGCGAGCAGTCCGGCGTAGTAGAGGGCCAGAAGCAGCCCCCTGTCCTGCTCGGCGTCACCGGTCCACCCCAGGGGTCCGATGCTCGTCAGCCCGGGGAGCGCCCTGCCGGGGTTGCGCGTGGCGTAGCTGATCAATGCCACGTAGAGGGCGAGGGCCAGGGGATCGTCTGCCGGGAGGGGGCCGGGGGGCTCGGTCTTCCCCGCCTCGCCCTCGATGGCCTCGGCGACCAGGCGCTTGAGCCGCTCGGCCTTTCGTCGCTCCCGCTCCCGCTCGACGCGCCTCTGTTCGGCGGCGTGCTGCTGTCGCTCGGCCTCCTCGCGCTCGTGGATCGCCGAGCAGTCCCGGCAGAGGTAGGAGGGAGCCTCGGCATCGAGGTACTTGCCGCCCACCCTGTTGGCCCAGGAGCGGTTGGCGACGTCGATCGGTTCGGAGCAGTTCGCGCAGGGGCAGTTGAGCAGGACGGCGTGGGAGTGGCCCGTGGCCACGCCGCCGATGTCGCTGGTGACGCCGATGCTGGCCACGGTCCGGGCCCAGGTGCCGTCGTCCTTGACCTCCCAGTAGAGGGCGCTGATCCTCTGGGCGTCCTCGGGAGCATCGTGCTTGATCACGACACGGAGGCGGGGGCTGTCTGTCGGGAATTCGTGGATGGTTGGCCGCGGAGTGGACGGTCGCTGTTGCGGTCGGTGCTTCGTGGACCGTTCCCGCCGACGGCGGCGTTCGCGCTTACCCACGCGGCTTTTCCTGGCTCATGTGCGGATGGTGGCGTACGTCCGATGCCGGCAGGGCGGGTTTCAGCCGATTCCGTCCCCGCGGGGATCGTGGACGACTGAGATGCCGTCGTCAGGCTCAGCGGTTCAGGGCCGCGATGGCAGCCGTCACATGCCAGAGGGCCGGACCGCTGATGCGGTCCGGCCCTCTGAGCTGGCGGAGGATACGAGATTCGAACTCGTGAGGGGTTGCCCCCAACAGGCTTTCCACATGTTCGTACGGGGGTCCGACGGGGGTCGTGGGTGTTCTGACCTGCGGTGGAGCAGTCAGGGTGGCCCTGTCTGGACAGGGCCGCACGGGCGCGAATGAGACCAGGACTGAGACCGTGACGGTCACTTGCCGGCGTCCGGCCCGTACCACTGCAGGGCTTGTCCGGTGACGGCCGCGATGCACTCGAAGTCGCGGTCGCGGTGCAGGAGGGTGAGGCCCTGGAGCTCGGCGGTGGCGGCTACCACCAGATCGACTGCCCCCGCGCTGCGGTGCTGACCTCGTTTGGTCAGGGCTTCCTGGACCTGCCAGGCCCGGCTGTATGCCCGATCGTCCACGGGGACCCATCCGAAGAGGAGACGGAGGTTTTCGATTCCCTGCACGCGGTCGTCGGCGGAGCGGGCGCTGTAGAAGAACTCGAGTTCGGTGATCGGGCAGGTCGCGATGAGGCCCGCCGCTGCGGCCTGGTCCCACCCGTACTGCTCGGCGTCACCGCGCAAGAACCGGGCGAGGGCGCTGGTGTCGATGAGGAACTGGGCCGAGTTCACCGACGGTAGTTCCTCTTGTCCTCGAAGAGCTCAAGATCGAAGGCCCCCTCGCCAACCGCCGCGCGCAGGCGAGTGAGCGCGAGTGCTCTGCGCCGGTTCTCCAGTACCTCGCGCAAGGCGGTGTTGACGGTCTCCTTCTTGGTGCCTGTCCCGAGGGCTTTTGCCACCTCGGCCAGCAGTTCGTCGTCGAGATCGATCACTGTGCGACTCATTGGTGAACCTCGCTGTATATCTGAAGGTGCACCTAGTATATCAATGGCGATGCATGAGGGTCGTCGAAAGTGGAACGCCCACCGGTGACGCTCCCGTCGGTCACTGTGCGCATCGGCTCCTCAGCCATGCCCTACCGGCATGACCCCGTGGATGCGGGAGAGCGTGAAGACACGCTCGGCGTCCCGAAGGTGGCACCAGGCTTCGAGGTAGGGCGGGTCGAGGTCGAGGCGGCTGAGGGTACGGACGGTGTGGCTTCCCGAGGCGGCGACGTATTCGACCCGGATGGCTGTACCGGTGTCGATGGCGTGGGCGAGCTGGCGGACGTCGGTGTACGTCAGCTGCTTCGCGTGCCCGGCGACGATCTCTTCGGTGTCCGAATGGAAGGCGCCCCCGGCCCCGAAGGGGTCGGGCGCCGGAACCGTCAGCGGGGCGGTCAGCATCCGGGCGGCCATGGCGCACGAGTCGACCGCCGTCGTTGCCTCCGCCGCTCGGTGCGCCGTGCGTTCGGCGCCTGTACGCCCCCTGGTCTTCCGTGGGGTCGGGGTGGCAGCGGCCCTTTGGGGTGGGACCTTCTCGATGCGTACGGTTCCGTCAGCGGCCTCGGCGACGGGGGCGTAGCCCTGGGCCCGGAGCGCGGCGAGGGTCGTGTGGGGCGGGCTGCCGCTGACGAGCACGGTCGGGGCGAGTTGCCGCAGCCCGAGCGTGGCAAGGCCCCGGTGGGCGGCGAGTTCGGCCAGGAGGGCCGGTTCCTCGCCGTGGACGACGCAGGCGGCGGGGGCGATGCGCACGTGGCCGTGCCGGCGAGCGGTGTCGGCGATGAGATAGGACAGGGGCTGCGGCAGAGCCCCGCCGGCGATGGCGGTCAGCTCGGCCGAGATCTCGTCCGCTGTGCGGCCGGCGTCCAGGGCCAGGCGGACGCTGTCCGCGCTGAACCGCCACACGGAAGCCGTGCCGCTGATCTCCCGGTCGGCGGTCGAATCCAGGAGTTCGGCGACGCGTACGGACGGCATGCCGGCGATGACGGCCGTGAGGTCGCCGCCGAACCGGGCCGTTCCGGTGGCCTCGGGCAGCAGCCGCCGGCAGGCGGCGGTCAGCCCTTCCATGTCATCGGCCAGCAGAGCGGCGCCGAGGGGGGAGAGTGCGCCTCGGGCGATGACACCGAGCAACTCGGCCTCGCGGATCGCCGCGGCGAACGGTGTCTCGTCCTGGGTGGACGGGTGGGCGAGCGGACGCAGCCATGTCACCAGCGGGACCAGGTCCGTGGCGACCTTCACGCCCTGCCCTTCCGGGAGCATCGCCGCCGCGGCGAGCAGCCCGTGTCGAGCCTGCAGGCAGCCTTCGCAGGGAGGCGCCCCGACCACCGCCGGCAGCGCCTTGTTGTCCTCGTCGCAGGCCTGGGAAGGTGTGAGTCCCAAGCTCCACCATGCCTGAAGCAGCTCCGCGAACCGTTCCGCGGGTTCCTGCGCCGTCCAGGTGTCGTACTCCTCGGTGGGTGCGACGCGGTCGCCGTCGACCGCCAGCAGTCCGGCCGTGTACGCCGTCTCCAGGGTGATGCGTACGACAGCGCCGTCGGCCTGCGCCGCCTTGGCGATTCTGGTCAGTTCACGTGCGCCGATCCCACCTGACTTGAGCTTGGCCGGCGGAGCGGACGAGGAGACGGACAGGACCGAGGCGGCCTGCGCCGTGAACGCCGCAGCCGCCGCCATCGCCTCCCGGTCCACTTCCACGGCGGTGACGGACACCGGCTCAGCGACGGGCGGGAAGGGCTCGAACGGGGCCGACCAGCCGGGCCCGCGCAGCGCGAGTGTCACCTCGGCGGGCATATGGGCCTGCCCGTACCCATGGCGGTTCCGGACCAGGAGCCCCCGGTCCAGGGCCCATCGCTCGCCCGGCGAGTCGGCCGCGGGGGCTCCGAACACGACGAACTCCGTGTGTCGCGGTGCGAACTTCGCCCGGCGCTCAAGCAGCCGCCGGGTGGCCGAAGGAGCCTTGGCGATCACGGCGGCGACGCGTTGCTGATCGCCATGGTGTTCCAGGACAGCGGTCGTGCGCTGTTGCCGCGTGCCGGGCGGCTTGATGCCCAGTGCCACGAGCATGCCGCGCAGCTCCTCGGAGGTCACACCCTCCAGCAGCTCGTCCAATGGAGCGTCCAGCCCCAGTGGCGCGTCCCACGCCTGCCGCAGCGGTGCGGCCATGGCGAGCTTCCCGTCGCCGTCCGGCCAGACCAGAGCGTGATCGGCCAGAGCCTCCAGCACGCCGTCCAGCGCCCGAGCGGCGGCGGGCGTCGTCGCTCCCAGCGCCCTCGCCAGGGCGCCGCGCGACAAGGGCGTTCCCAAGGCGGCCAGTGCCTCGGCCACCTGGAGGTGCGGCAGGGCGAGCTGCGGCAGGACGAGCGCAACCGAGCCGGGCCGCAGAATGCGCTCCGCCAACTCCTCCATGGAGCGTGGCTCCGGCGGCGCCACGGAGTCCTTCCGTATCCCGAGCACATGCGACAGTCGCGGGGCGTCGAGGCCGGCCAGCCAGGCCGTCAGCGTGGATCGGGACGTCATGGGGAACACCTCGCGAGACCGGGAACACGGCTGGGGATCAGAGCAGCCCCGAGCGGAGCCAAGGATTGCGCATTCGATGGGCCCACCGCCGGCACTCGGGGGCAGTTCACCCCCGGAGAGCGAGCTGCGGATGGGCCGGAGCGCGGTTGATCCTGGCGTGCCGTACTGAATGACCTGAATGTCAGAGATAAGCGAGACCGCGAATGAGACCAGGACATGCCGAAGAACCCGGCCGCTAGAGCGGTCCGGGTTCTTCGTTTCGCCTGTTCAGGCGGCTGCGGAGGATACGAGATTCGAACTCGTGAGGGGTTGCCCCCAACACGCTTTCCAAATGTTCGTACGGGGGTCCGGCAGGGGCCGTAGGTGTCCTGACCTGCTGCGGAGCTTGTGCATCGCCTCCGTTCGGACGGCCCCGGACGGAGGCGAACGCAACCAGAACTGCAACCAGGACTCCGACGGTTCAGGCGTCGGTGAAGGACGCCGAGACGGCTGGAACAGTGCCGACGCCTGAGGCGGAGGACCGGTCAGCCAGAACGCCGGCTCTCGTGGGGTGCTGTCATGCCAGGCGGACGCCCTTGCTCCAGATGCCCGTCTCCTGCAGCTTGGACCGG
This sequence comes from Streptomyces narbonensis, assembly GCF_014649015.1. Lineage (GTDB taxonomy): Bacteria > Actinomycetota > Actinomycetes > Streptomycetales > Streptomycetaceae > Streptomyces > Streptomyces narbonensis. The sequence continues at coordinate 113,790 of NZ_BMSF01000008.1, read as the reverse complement.
ATCTGGTCCAGCCGCTTGACGACGGCGGCGATCTGGCGCTGGCGCTCGATGTCTGGCTTCCCCTCGGCGTCTACGGGCACCTCGATCGTCAGCTGGGCGACGCGCTTCGTGTAGAGCTTCGCCTCGTAGAGATAGCCCCCCTGTGCGATCGTCTGAGCCAAGGCGACCGCCAGGTAGCCGAGGTCGATGTCATGCTCGGGGAGTTCTGCCGCTTCGTCGTCTCGATCTTCAGGCTCTGCCGCTTCGCCGTCTCGGTCCTGAGGATCAGTGCCTTCAGCATCCGGCGTCGTGGGCTCTTGTTGTGCCCCGTCACCCAGCTCAAGCTGCCCGTCGTCTTCGCCGAGCTCCAGCTGCCCGTCCTCGGCCGGCCTCGGCCACGGCTGGACGATGACAACGTCATCCGTCATCACGCAGTTAGCCTCACGGTAGAAGACCATGCCGACGGCCGAGGCTCCCGTGGCCATCACGGTGACCGATGGGTACGGCTCCGGTTCTACCCCCCGCTCGGCCAGCCAATCGCGGTCAATCATGCCCTTTACGGTTTCGGGTCGGGTGAACACCGAATAGACGGGCACGTCGCCCGGATTATCTCGAAGGTCGACGTTCCTGACTCTGATTCCCGACCTGACCTGGAATCGAGAGGAATCCGACAGGGCAAATTTTGCGGTCGCCCCGCTCTGAAGGAGGGCCAGCTCCGACTTGGCCTGACCGAGATCGTCGATCAGCTCCTGCAGGGTCTCGGTCGCGAGGTCGATAAACTCGGCGCGCTCGATCGTGTCCGAGCGCTCGCCCAGTTCGACGTGCTCCGCATCGGTCCAGTGGCGGATAACGTCCCAGCGCTCGTCGGGATCGAACGCGCTGGCAGGAATGATTTTTGCGAATGAGCAGTTCTCGTAGCGGGTGGGCCGAGAAACGCTCTCACTCGACCCGTTATTGCTGTAGTGGACGAACAGGTCAGCCAGTACGGCGAGATCGTTTTCCTTGGGAGTGGGAACTCGCTCGTAGTCGAGCGTTTCGCCGATGCTGCGAGCGATGCCACAGAAAACAGGAGGGCGAGACTGGGCCTTAACCTTGCGCCGCTCAAGTACGAGAATGTACGTCGGTTGCGCGGTATTGAAGAAGGCGTTTCGCGGTAGCTGGATGCTGGCCAGAATGTTGCATTCGCTCAGCAGGGCCTTCTTCATCCTCTGTGCCGTGCGGTTGAGCAAGCCCAGGGGGACGATTACGAAAGCACGACCCCCGGGCTTGAGTGCTCCGGAAATGTACCGAAGGAAGAGAGCCTCGACGCCGAGACCGCCAGTGTCGTAGTACTCCTCCAGGAATACGCCGTTCTTCTTGCCATCCACATGCTCGATCTCCTTTCGGTAGATCGATGACCCCTGTGTCACGTAGGGAGGGTTCGTCAGGATGACATCCACGGAGTTCCGCGGGGGATAGAGCAATCCCCCCAGGGTCTCGTTGTCATTCATCAGGAGGAACGTGTTTACCAGCGCCTGGTTCAGGGCCTCTGGCGTCGTCTGCGGATCGCGCACCGATTCGGCAAGATGCAGCAACATATTGGCCTTGGCCAGTATGTTCGTGGAGGCGTCCACGTCCACCCCGATGAGCTTGACCCTCTGACGAGGCTGGCCGTCAGAGAACGTGACATTCCCTGGAAGCGCGTCAGGGAAGAGCAGCGGCTCGAGTAGGAAGCCACCTACGCCGGCTGCAGGGTCCAGCACGATCGAATCATCGGGCAGAGTATTGAGCATTGCCATTTTGACCATCGGCTTGACGATGTTCCGCGGCGTGAAGAACTGCCCCAAACGCTGCTGGCGCGCCGAGCGCTTCAAGAAGGTCTCGTACAAGCGCAGCTTGAATTCCGGATCGATGTTCGTTAGTGCGCCAAATCCCTGAAACTCGTCCAGGATCTCGCAGAAGGTTCTGTTGTAGGACGAGATAGTGGTGGTTACCGATGAGCGGAGGAAGGCGAAGCCATTGATGATCGACGTGTACGACGTGATCGTGGCCAGACCGAATACGTTGCGAACCTTTTCGTCATCCACTACCAGGCGCTCGGCGAAGATTTGCTTGATCCGCGGCCGGATGCTATTTACGTAATACTCGATTTGGGTGCATCCCTTGTTGCGAGCAAACTCGTCAGGGGCGGCCAGTAGGACGTCAAACCGGTAGTCTGCCGGGAGTACCGAGAGTGGAAGATTGTCGGAAAGGAACTTCAGCATGAAGATCTCGACGAACGTCAGGAGGCAGTCTTTCGGCTCCGCCTTCGTCGCCTGCCAAATGATCTGCCATACCTTTTCGGAAAGAGGCCGGGGATCGCGCTCCACATCCGATTCTCCTCGATAGAGGTCGGAGAGGACAGATGGAGTGAAGTCCCGGACTTCTGGGATCTCCACGATTTTACCTGCTGTGGCAGAAGCAGCCGCGTCGATATACCGGAACCGTTCGCCATCCGTTGTAAGAGCCAGTCGCACGCCCATGGCGAGGGCGCCCACAATTGCCTGCTCGGCTGCTGCGATTTCATCGCCAGCCTTACGCAGGCGTGACTTGTCCTTCCATTCCGCCACCGCGATCGGAACAAGCCTGCCAGCAACTCGATGGACGTACACATTATCCGGCTTGCACAGGCTGACGCGCTTGGGAGCCTTGTATCGCTCGCAGGGAAAAGACACGCTGCTGGCCGGTGTGAATTCCAAGCCGGCCTTGGCCAGCCTGGCGACCGTCGTGGCCCCCAGTTCCAGGACCTCGAAGTCACCGAACCGCTTGCCTCGAACCCCCTCCGGGGTCAGGTACCCCTTTTGGGCAAGCTCTTCCATGCTCACGGCAACCACCATTCCGCCACGCCAGCCCCCGTGCGTCGTCCTGGTGCGGGGGCAATGAACCCGAACCGGCCAAACTCTACTCACTAGCCGCCTGGCCGATGCCCGGGAATGGGCAGTCCAGCGGTTCCCAGCCAATACCGGTCATCGGACGCGAGGCTCGGCGCGATGCACATGGTGCAGGCCCCCCTGAGGGGGACCGGCCGTGAAGCTACAGCTCGCGTAGGCACGTCGGGACTCGCCCGACGAGCATCGGAGCGACTTGCCGACCGCCGAAGCCTGACTCACCCAGGGCGCTGTTGGGACGTGTGGGAACGTCTGCCCGACCCGAAGGTGTCGTGTCTCTGTCGGTGCTCTACCGGCATCCACCAGTAAGGCTGCCGAGTGTTCGCCAGGAAGACTCAACGTGATGGGCTGGTCAGCGTCCCTGAAAGAACCTCCGGGAACGCTCAGTTCCATCTGCTGGTTTTGGGAATCGCCAGGCGGCGGGATCAACAGACCTGGCTCAATAGGACGCATGGAGATGGGTGAGCACTGGGCCTACCGAGCGAGGCCGAAGGAGCTGGGCGGCGCGGTTCGCCGGGTCGAGGTCGTACGGGTGGGCGGGCGCGGCAGGGCCGGTTGGCTCCACGTGCGGATCCTCGACGGTGACGACGCCGGACTGCAGGAGTGGGTCGAGGCGGCTTCCCTCGTGGCGCGCTGGGAGGACGTCGAGGCGTTCCGTGCGGACGACGCGAGCGAGTTCGCGTTGGCCGAGGCGTCGCGGCACGTGCGGGGGAGCGCTGACTTCGAGGCGGCGCGGCTGATCCTCGGGTTCGTCCGTCCGAAGAGCAAGCTGCGTCTGCGACGCAGTGTCGCGGACGCCGGGATCCTGGAGATGGGCCGTCTCGACGACAGCGCCCCTCTTGCCGGGATGGATCCCGCGGACCTGCGAGGCGACCCGATGGTCCACGAGAACCGCGATGGCCTGTGTCTGGTCGGGTGGCCGGGCACGGAGCGCATCGCGCGCCACGTGGCTGGCCGCCTCGCCGACGACATCCTGCCGGAGGTGGACCGCAAGCAGCAGGCCATCGACGAGGAGCGCACCCGCGCCTCCTGGTACTCCTACAGCCGTCGTGACGACCGCAAGCTGGACGCGGAAGCCGCTGCCCTGCGGACCGTCCGAGCCTGGTGCGGGCAGGACAAGGCCGAGCGCTACGACGAGCTGGTCGCACTGCGCGCCGAGGTCATCCGGCTCGGGCAACTGACGGAGCGGGCGGTGAAGGCTCTACGCGACCGCGGGCACGGCGTCATCGCCTCCACCATTGAGCGCGACCTTGGCGTCCATATCTCCAGCCTTGATCCAGACGTTCGTCGGTGAAGCCGCGCCACCGCTCCGGCTCCGGCGTGGGCGGCTCGGCTTCCGCCTTGGGTTCTTCCTTCTTCTGAGGCTTCTCTTTCTTCGGCCGGTGCGGGTGCCAGCCGTCCAGGAACGGCCGTAGCTGGTCACCTGTCGGCTTCGCATGGAAGCTGTAGGCGGCCAGGCCCCTGCCGGCCACGGTCGGGTCGAGCCGGTCGGCCTCCGTCTTCCCCCACGCCGACCACTCGCGCAGCCTCTCGGCGTCGAGCGGGTCGTCCGATGCGGAGGCGGCCTCGTCCAGCGCGGCGCAGAAGAACCGCATCTCCCCTGCGGCCCGCCACTGCTCCAAGGCTGTGCCGAACCGCTCAGCCCGCATGGCGTCCACCGCCTTGATCGACGCGACGCTGACAGCCGCCTCCCACTCCTGCCGCCTGCGCTCCTTCTCCTCCGCTTCCAGCCGGCAGCGCTCTTCTTCCTCTCGCTCTCGTTCCTCTCGGAGCCGCCGCTGCTCCGCCTCTTGCTCCTGCTGCAGCCGTTGCTGTTCAGCCTCGCGCTCCAGCCGAGCCCGCTCCTGATCTTCCGCGCGTGTCTTCAGCGCCTGGAGGACCGAACCGATCTGGTCCTCCAGGGGCTTCTTGGCGGTGTCGCCCCAGTCTTTCTTCCAACCGTGGGCGTAGTTGTAGGCCGCGTACTGGCTGACATGCAGTTCCAGCTCACCGGACGGTTCGGACCGGTGGGCTGGGGTGACCCTCTGCCAGTCGTACGTGCGCCGGCCCGGCTGCTTGGGCACGTACCGGACCTGCCTCTGTCGCTCCCGGAAGCTGATCTCGTACGTCCTGCCGTGGACGGTGAGCAGTGGCCTCGGCTGCCTGCGTTTCTTGGACACCGTGATCTCGCCGTGCCGCGCGAGGGCCTGCTCGGAGAGGGCCCGGAGGAGGGAGAGGACCCGTGGAAGTACCTCCTCAGAGATCTCGAAGGCGCTGTGGTCCGCGGTGACCGCCGTGATCACGTCCTCGACATCGGTGATCACACGGCTGCGGGCCAGGCGGATCCGGTTCCACTCGGTGTCGTCCTCGCCCGTCACACGGAGCAGCCCGAGGAAGAAGTCCCCCTTCGCCCGCCCGCTGTACTTCATGTGGTAGCCCTCCGGAGCACACTGCCGCGCGGCGTCGAACGCTCGGCGGTAGCGGGCCCGCTTCTCATCGTTCGGGTCCGGGATCCGAAGGAACCGACCGGCCTTCTGTACCTCCGCGATCAAGGACGCGCCCACTTCCGCCGGTGACTGCCGTGACGGCTTTACAGGGCGCGGCGGCGCCGGCTCCTTCTCCTCTGGCGGCGCGGCCTGCTGGCGCCGAGGCGGGGCTGTCTCTGTCTCCGGCTTGCCGTTTGCCGACCCCTTCTTCCGAGGCGCCCGCTCGGGCAGGTCCGGGTGATGACCGTGTTCCAGGTAGAAGCGCCCGTCGTCAGTGATCTCCGCCTGCCACCTCCCACCATGCTTGGGCATGGCGATGAGGCCCCGGCCTTTGAGGGCGCGAGCGGTCGCGGCGAGTTCTGGGCTTGCGGAGGTGACTGGTTCCGTTCCCTGCCCGATGCGGGTGAGCAAGGTCAGCTGGCGAGCGTTGAGCGGCGACCATCGGTACATGGTGACCGTCGTACCGGTCCCGCCGTGCGCCTACAACCAGAATGGTGATGTTCGCGCATTCTGCTGCCCGAGTGTCTTCGCGATCGGACTGGCCAGCCCCCGGTCTCCGTGCTCGCGGCCCACATTGCAAGGCGTGCTTCGGGCCGCCCGGGTCAGCTCAGTCGGCAGAGCACCTCGAAGTGTGCCGAGAAACTCGATCGCAGACTTTCCAGGATGGCCTTCCCCTTCTCGGCGGTGGCGAGCGAAGGAAACCCGATCACCCCCGAATCGGTGTACGCGGCCATGCCCTGGACCAGGAGGAAGGGCCGCTGACTGCTGTCGTGGTCAGCTTCGTCGTATCCGTCGCGGACGAGTTCGGGAGCGGCGTGGAGCAGGATCGACGTCTCGATCTCGCCGGCGTGCATGTCCGCGTGCCTGTCGGACTCGAGTCCGCCGTATTCGCGGGCACGGTCCCAGTCGGGGCCGAGGGGGAAGAGGGAGACCGCCGGGCCGTCGACGTTGGCTTCCTGGACCACGTTCGACAGGACGTAGTTTCCGCCGTGGCCGTTGACGATCACCAGCTTGTGGATGCCCGAGCGGGCGAGTGAGGCGCGGATGTCGTCGATCACGGCGTAGAGAGTCCGGGCGCTGATGCTGACGGTGCCGGGGAAGGCCGCGTGCTCGTGGCTGCACGAGACGGTGATGGGCGGGATGAGGTGGACGGGGTAGGCGGTGGCGATCTCCTGGGCGATGACGCATGCGATCGCCGTGTCGGTGATCAATGGGAGGTACTTGCCATGCTGCTCGAAGGAGCCGACTGGGAGCACGGCGACGCGGGGCTGCAGCTCCTGGACATCGGTGCTCGTGGCGGTCGGCAGCAAGTTCACGGCTCTCCCTCGGTCGACTAGGGGGTGACCTGCTTGGTCAGGTCTAACTCCCTGTTGAGTTCCGAAACTTCCACCAGTTTGCGCCAGCGCGCAAGACGCGGTTGAAGCTGGTACAACTCGCCGAGGATCCGTGTGGAGCCCGTCCGGTGGGCGATGCCGAGGGCTTGTTCTGCGGCCCGGTGTGCGCCTTCCACGTCCTCCAGGATCGCGTTGGCCGTGGCGAGCCGGGCGAGACACAGCCCTCGGTCCCGCTCCTGCACGGCAGGCCAGTGCCGGAGGCTCTTCTCGTACGTCACGACGGCTTGCTCGGGGCGCTCCAGGCGTACCTGGCAGTTGGCTGCTTCCATCTCGATGTACGAGACCGTGCAGTAGAAGGCCAGATCGTCATCGTCGCCTCTGTCCGCCGCCACGAGAGCCTGTTCGATGGCCCGCTCGGACTCGGTGGCCTCTCCGAGGCTCGCCTTGCTGTTCGCGAGCTGGCGGAGAACGACGGCGTGGACGCGAGGCGACAGCTCGGAGGCGTACCGGAGGGCAGCGAGAGCGAGGCCGGCGCCGTGGCCAGCGTGGCCTGCCTCCGTGGCAATGTTGCTGCGTCGCTGGAGCATGTACGCGATCACCATCGGATCGCCCAGCTCTTGGGCGTACTCCATCGCCAGCCTGGTCCAGCGCATGGCCTCGTCGGTGCGGCCGGTGTCCTGGTGGAGCCAGCCGAGGAACTCCGCGTATCGCGCCCCCACGCGCAGGACCTCCTGGCGCAGCGGACCGTACGCCTCGCGACACATCTGCTCGATGAGGGGCATCTGGCTGCCCACCGGGGCCAGGAGGAACTGCGGGCCGACGAAGGGTTCGGCCTGTGCGTGCTGTTGGAGTACTGAGGTGAGGTAGCCCAGCATCTCCGGGTTCACCGGCATCGGGGTCCGGCCCATTGCCGCCGTCGGTGTCGACAGAAGCGTGCTCCCTTGGGGCGCGGCGCCCCTGGTGGCTGGTCCGAAGCCGAGCTCTTCGTCCGTTGCCTCGTACACCTCCCGGAAGATCGGTCGGTGGTCCGGGCTCACGGGGCGCCGGCCGTTCTCGTACATCGAGATAAGCGTTTTCCAGCTCGTCGACGCCGGTGACTGCGCCCCCAGACGCTGGGCCGCCGCCATCAACGCGTCGATCAGCTCGCCCTGCGTCCAGCCCCTGTCCAGCCTGGCCTGCTGGAGTCTGCTCTTCGCCCCCATCGTTCCCCCGATGTCCGTCGCAGTGCCCCGCTCAATGATGGGCCAAGAGCCCGGCTCACGTGGGGAGTTAACAGTTAACGGGGCAATCCGTTAACCCTGTCCACTGACCAACGGCCGCGTCTCCGGCTTACTTGCCTCAGCGCCGCGGTGGTGGGCCGCCTCCTCCGGCAGCGCTTCCCCTGCGGAATCGACGGCTGGAGGTGACGAGGTGCTGAGCTCCCCTGTAGTACTGCGAGCAATCGAGTCTCGACACGGTCCCTTCCGCCGGACTTCGGTCAAGCCGTACTCCCGGGTTTTCCAGGCACTGGACGGCCGGTCACTGCTCAAGGTCTACGTCGGTATCGACCCGGCTGGGCGGCGCCGTCGCGAGGTGGAAGCGATCCGGGGTGTTGGTCGCCAGGGGCTGTCAGCGCCGACGGTCCTGGGCACAGGCGCCGAGGGTGATTCCGCCTGGACCGTGTTCCAGATGCTGCCCGGACGTCCATGCACGATCGAGACCCTCCCGGCAGTCCGGGAGTACCTCGATCGGATCTTGACCCTGTCCGGCCAGCTGCACCGGCCGGCTCCCGGTCTCGCTCCCGGTTCGGGTTGGGTGCCTCACCACAGGGATCCGTTCACGCACCGAGGGTTCCTGCTCCGACAGCTGTCTGCCCGATGCCGGCTGCTGCCGTGGTGGGCGGATCTGGCGGAGCTCCTCGCTCCGATCGACGCCCACCCTGTCGTCCGCCTGCACGGGGACCTCAAACCAGAGCACCTCCTGGTCGACGGAGACCAGCTCCACGTCGTCGACTGGGAGGCAAGCGGGCGCGGCCCTGCTGTCGCCGATCACGCCGATATCGCGTTCCACCTGGCCCGCGACCTGATCTACGGGGATCTGCCTTACCGGCGGCTGCCGGAAGACGTCATTCGCCGACTCGTTCTGAGCGGTTCGGTCCTGGCGTGGCGCCTTCTCCTCTGGCTCGACCGGCGCCGTCTGGAGGACATCACGCTGGTCCGTCCTGGCCTCATCCGTCAGCTCGCGGCGCCGAACCGTCCCATCGCCACCTGGGCGCTTCTCGCCCAGACCATCTCGTCTCTCCGCGCCCGAGGCGTGCCTCGCTGACACGCCTTCGCAGTGCTCCGTCATCTTCCGACCCGAAACGAGGGATCCTGATGTCCCGAACGAGCACGATCCTCGGCAACACCCACCTCGTGGTCGACATCGGAGTGGCCCACCCGCCGGCCACGACCATCGTCGAGCGCAAGGGCCTCGGCCACCCCGACACCCTCGCCGACCACCTCGCCGAGCGGCTGTCCCGCGCGTACAGCCGCTACACCGTCGAGCGCTTCGGCGCGGTGCTGCACCACAACTTCGACAAGCTCGCCCTCCTCGGCGGCGCGAGCGAGGTCCGCTACGGCGCAGGCCGGATGACCGACCCGGTCAGGGTTCTCGTCAACGGGCGTGCCGCGCCCATGTGCGGCGGCGAGCGGATCCCCGTGGAGGAGATCGTGGAGGCCGAGGTGCGGGCGTTCTTCGCCCGCCGGCTTCCCGAGGTCTCGGACCACCTGGACATCACCTTCAACATCACCAGCAACTCCAGCCCCGGTGCCGTCCTCACGGGCGACGAGGTGCCCGACCGGACGCGGTGGTTCAACCCGCGGTCGATCGAGGACCTGCGGGAGCGGCGGGTGCGACTGTCCAACGACACGTCGTTGGGAACGGGCTGGGCGCCGGAGAACGTCTTCGAGTCGTTCGTGCGCGAGCTGGTCGACCACTTCTCCGGGGAGAGTGACTTCACCCTCTCGCACGCGTGGTGCGGATCGGACGTGAAGCTCATGGGCTACTGGGACGGCGAGCAGGCGGACGTCGTCCTCTGCGTCCCCCAGAAGTCGCGGCTCGTCGCCAGCCGCGCGGAGTACGTGCGGAACACCGAGAGCGTCCTTGCCGAGTGCCACCGGCTGGCCGGCCTCCGGCTGCCCGGCGCCGAGACGCGGTTCCGGCTCAACGCTCGTGACGTGCCGGAAAAGGACGAGCTGTACCTCACCTACACCGGCAGCTCGATCGAGTCGGGCGACGAGGGCGTCGTCGGGCGCGGCAACCGCGTGAACGGCCTCATCACGCCCCTGCGGCCGATGAATCTGGAGGGCGCCAACGGCAAGAACCCCGTCTACCACGTCGGCAAGCTCTACAACATCGCCGCCCGCCGGCTCGCCCAGCGGCTTCACGAGGCGACGGACGGCCACGCCGAGGTTCACCTGGTGAGCACGACCGGGCAGCGTCTCGACCAGCCGTGGCGCGTCCTCGTCCGTCTGTCCTCCCCGGACGCCGAGGTGGACAAGGTGCAGGCACTGGTGGCGGAGGCCATGGCCGAGTTCCCGGCGCTGACCGACGAGCTGGTCTCTAACGGGATCGTGCTGAGCTGATGGAGGAGCGGACGCTCGGCGAGGTCTCCGAGGAATGCCGACGGCGCCTGGTCACGCACTACGGCCCGGGAGTCTCCGGCTGGCTCGACGCCGTGCCCACGCTGATGGAGCGCGCGGCGGAGCGCTGGAAGCTCACGCTCGGGGCGTACCACGACGCCGGACATGCCTCGGTGGTCGTCACGGCCGGAACCTTCGACGGGCGTCCGCTGCTTCTCAAGGCGTGGGCCGACCCAACCCGTTTCCGCAACGAGGTCACCGCCTTACGCCTGTGGGCGGGTGGGCCGACGGCGGGCGTCGTCGAGGCGGCGGATGACCTGGCCGTGGCGGCCCTGGAGATGGTCGGAGGCCGGCCCGGTGGTGGTGAGCGACCGCCTCGCGAGCTTCCTACCGTGGCCGCCGCCCTCCAGGGCCTCCACACCTTCGGCCGCCGTCGGCGCCGGCTGCGTGAGCTTCCTTCCCTGACCGCGTACCTCCACCAGGAGGTACGCCCCCGGGTGCGGCGCCGACTGGAATCGGTCGACGTCGGCCCGTGGCAGGGGCATGTGGACGCGGCCCTCCCGTCCCTCGTGGCCCTGGAGGAGGACTCCGCTCGGTCCACCGTCCTGCACGCGGATCTCTACCGCGAGAACGTGCTCTTCGACTGGCTGGGCCACCCCCGCCTTATCGATCCCCTCCCGATGGTGGGCGACGCGGCCTTCGACTGGGCTTTCTGGACCGTGTACTACGACCTCGGACACGGCACAGACGCTCGCTTGGCCGCAGCGGCCCGGGTCTCCCGTATCCCCGTGCCCGTCCTGGCGCCATGGTGCAGGGCCCTGGCCCTGGACGGCCTGCTCTTCTACCTCGACACCGGTGATCCGCGCGCGCCGAGGATGGCCGACGTCCTCGCATGGCTGTCGGCGCCGACCCCAAGGAGCCGCTCATGACGACGTACGTCCTCCGCCACGGACAGACGAACTACAGCCGGCGCTATCTCGTCAACGGCGATCCGACCAAGCCCATCCGCCTGAGCGATGAAGGCCGCCGGTCGCTGAACAAGGGATGGAGCAGCGTGCCCCTCCACAGCGTGAAAACGTGGCTGGCCAGCGAATTCCTCCGCGCCCAGCAGACTGCCAACCTGCTGATGGGTGTCCCCGGGCCGGAACTGATCATCGATCCTCGGCTGAACGAACTCGACTACGGGGAATTCGAGGGAAAACCATTCCTGGAGTACGCCGTCTGGCTCGACGGACACGGCACCCACGAGCGCCCGCCCGGCGGGAGCGAGTCGCAGCGTGAGGGCATCCGCAGGATGCTCACCGGGGTGCTCGCGGCCCTGGAGCATCCCGGTCCACGCGTCCTGGTGGCCCACGGGCTGCTGGTCTCGGTGCTCCTGTGGCACCGAGACCGGGATCCCGGCGAGGCCATGCCCCTGTTCTTTCCGGAGGCGCCGTACGTCGAGCCCTTCACGATCCCGGACATGGAGCTGCCGGAATTCATCGCAACCCTGATGAACGATCTTGAAACTGGCGTTCAGGACCGCACCGGCGGCATCGGTGACTGGGGGATATTCCGGAACGGGGACGGCTCGGCGGTTGCTACCGTCGATTCCGTATCCCCATCCCACTCGCAGGATCAGAAGGATCTTCCTCATGCATGATGCCCGCGCCCTGATCGACATGGGTGCCGACGCGGTTCGTCGGCTCGCTCGTCGCGGTTACTCCCTGGACCTGTCCGAGCTGGAGTCCCTCCAGTCTCGCCGGAACCAGAACATCCGCTCGGCCGACGAGCTGCGGGCAGAGTCCAAGCGAGTGGCGAGCGAGGTCCAGCAGACGGCCAAGCAGGGCGGCGACATCAGCAAGCTCAAGGAGCGCGCCCGCGAGCTGAAGGACCAGATCCGCGAGATCGAGGCCGGCCAGGAAGGGATCGAGAGCCAGCTGCGCGACCTGCTCCTGAGCATCCCGAACCTGCCGGACGACTCGGCCCCCGACGGCGACTCCGAGGAGTTCGCTGTCGAGATCCGGCGCGTCGGCACTCCTCCCGCCTTCGCGTTCGAGCCGAAGGACCATGTCGATCTTGGCGAGGCCACCGGCCTCCTCGACTTCGGCAGGGCGACCAAGCTGTCCGGGCCGCGCTTCGCGGTCTCGCGCGGCGCCGGCGCCGCCCTGGAGCGGGCGCTGGCCACGCTCTTCCTCGACATCCACACCCGCCGCCACGGATACACCGAGTACGCGGTCCCCTACCTGGTCACCCGCAAGACCATGACCGGTACCGGTCAGCTGCCGAAGTTCGAGGAGGATCTGTTCAAGACCGGCGTCGCCGACCGTGAGCTCTTCCTCATCCCGACGGCCGAGGTCCCGCTGACCAACCTCTACGCCGACGAGATCATCCCGCCGGCCGAGCTGCCGCTGGCCATGACCGCCCACACCCCGTGCTTCCGCTCCGAGGCCGGCTCGTACGGCCGGGACACCCGCGGTCTGATCCGCCAGCACCAGTTCGCCAAGGTCGAGATGGTCAAGATCGTCGACCCGGAGACGGCGGACGCCGAGCTGGAGACGATGGTCGGCCACGCCGAGGCGTGCCTCAAGGAGCTCGGCCTCGCCTACCGGGTCATCAAGCTGCCCGCCGGCGACACGGGCTTCTCCGCCCAGCTCACGTACGACATCGAGGTCTGGATCCCGAGCCAGAACACGTACCGGGAGATCTCCTCGGTCTCCAACTTCGGCACCTTCCAGGCCCGCCGGGCGAACATCCGGACCCGAGGTGAGGACGGCAAGCCCAAGCTCGTCGCCACCCTCAACGGCTCCGGCCTGCCTGTCGGCCGCACGCTGGCCGCGCTCCTCGAACAGTGCCAGCAGGAGGACGGCTCGCTCGTCCTGCCCGAATCCCTTTTTCCGTACCTCGGCTTCCGCCGGATCAAGGCGGACGGAACACCGGAGGCATAACGTGCTCGTCGGCGTCTGCGATTTCCCTGGTAGCTACGCCTTTCCGCCCGCCGGCTACGGCGGGATCGAACGATGGCTGTGGGCGGTCGCCGTAGGCGCCCGGGCCGCAGGCGCCGACGTACACCTCCTCGGGCCGGGCTGGCTCGCGGACCTGGAGAACGACTGGGTCCGCAAGCCGGTCCGCCTGGAGGACATCACCCCCGGATCGCTCGTCGAGCGCGACGTCCGCGACACCAAGTACGACCTCCTGGTCGTCGGGCACGAGTACCCCTCGCTGCCCGCCTGGACCCGCACCTGGGACGCGCTGGACTGCGACGTCGCCACGTTCCAGCACTCGCCGGTCTTCCAGCACACCGCCACCGCCTTCGACGGCAGGCGCTCCCGGCTGTACTGCTACTCGCCCGAGATGATCGAGCGGTACGCGGATCACCGGCCGATCCCCGAGCTGGCCGTACACCTCGGGCTTAACGAAGAGGAACCGCCGGCGACCGCCGGACGCGATCTCGTCTGGCTCGGCCGCGTCGACGCCGAGAAGGCTCCTCACCTGGCTGTCCGCGCCGCCCAGATCCTCGGCCGCCGCATCCGTATTGTCGGCCCGGTCTTCGACCACGACTACGTCCAGAGCCACGCCCGCCTCTTCACCGCGGACCACGTCGAGTGGGTCGGTGAACTCGGAGGGCCGGCCAAGACGGCCGCCGTCCGCGACGCCGCCGTATTCGTCTACACCTACGCCCGCACGTACGTGGAAGCCGGCGCCGCCGTCTTCGGCGAGTCCCTCCGCGCCGGCACCCCCATGGCCGCGCTTACCTGGCGCACGGGTACCTGCGCCGAGGCGGCCCTCTGCGACCAGACGGGCGCCGTCACCGTCGTCGACCCGGACGAGGACGACGAGACCGCGGCCCAGCGACTCGCCCTCGCTATCGAGCAGGCGGAGACCCTCGACCACCGGCAGGTTCAGGAGATCGGCCAGCACCGCTTCGACCCCGCCCGGCACTTCCTGGCGATGGCGTCCCGGTCGTGCTGACCCGCGCGACCGGCTCCGTCGGAGACGACCTGGCCCAGCGGATACCTGACGTACTGCGCGCCGCGTTAGGCCCTCACTGGGAGTTCACCGTCGACGGCCCTCACATCGAGATCGCTCACCCACATCGCGGAACTCCCTACCGACCGCCCCGCAGGCCGCCCACGTGGCGGGAGCTGCTCGACTCCCTGGAGCTCGGCTTCGCGCGGGACGGCGCCCCTCGCGACGTCTGCCTCCCTCTGCGTTGGGGGCGCGAGACCGAGCTGACTATCTCCGCCGTCCAGGCGCTCGACCCGCTCCTCAAAGACGGCCAACTCGGAACTTACCGGAGCGGATTCATCCCCCAGCCGGTCGTCCGCTTCACGGGCCACCGGGACGCCGCAGGTCAGTTGAAGGACGGCTTTCTCACGTCCTTCGTCAACATCTCCCGGGTCCAGCCCATACAGAGCATGGACGAGTACGGCGCCATCCTCGACGGCTGGCTCACCGTCCTCTCCCAGCTTGGCTTCCACGCACGGCACCTGAGCATCTACGGCACGCTCACCCCATGGCGCCGACGGCAGGTCGAAGGCATCACACTGCGATTCCGGCACCTCGACCTCACGCTTGGCGACATAGTCCTGCTGTGGAACACCGCCCACCCCCACCGTCTGGCCGTCGACCTCGGCACCGGACTGGAGCGCCTTGCTTGGGCTCGCACTCGGGAGAGCTGGCCCTCCCTGATTTACGGCCGCTACGCGCGTATCGCGCCGCTACCTACGCTGGACGCCATCCGTACCGCCACGCTCCTTCTCGGCTCGGGAATTCCGCCCGCAGCTCGGGGCGCCGGTGGAATCACGAGGCGCGTCATCGGCGCCATCGATCCAGACGTTGCCCGCCTGGGCGTCAGCGCCATGGTCCGCGCCGTCTACAACTACTGGTCTCTCTTCGGCATGTTGCTCGCTCCATGGCCGGAGATCTCCCGCGTCATTGAGGAAGAGGGGGGCGATGCCGGGCCCGGTCCTGGCGGCATCGCGGATTGATCGACGGGACCGTTTCACCCCAGGCTGCGAAACGGCCGAAGACCTTCGGTCGAGCGGTGAATTGCGCAGGTCGCCGGATGCGCCGGTGCGCGACGGGCAGGTGCTACTGACCAAAACCAGTCACCTCGCGTGATCGTGCCCTTACCTACTGTCGGTGGCGCGTGCTGTCATACGACCTGCGCGGGGATGTCAGCGAGATAGGACAGAGGGGGAGTTCCTTCGTGACGGTTCAGGTGGCGGCTCACGCTCGGGGCGGTGTTCCGTCGCGCCCGCAGAGCAGCGTGGTGCTGTCGGGCCGCAGGGCTTCGGAGAGCGAACTCAAGGCTCCACTGCTCGGCGGGCCGGCCTTATCCGGCTCCATGCAGCCGGGTGAAACGCGATGAGCCGCCGCCCGGTGCGGCGGACTGCCCGGCGTCGGCCAGTCCGCCGTTCCAAGAGGCAGGACGAACAGGTCGTTCTGGTATTAGGTGCCGTGGCAGTGATCGGCTTGATCGCCGCCGTCGTCCAGTGGCTTCTCACGCACTGGTGGGTTCTCGTCCTCGCGGCCGTCGTCGCCGTGGCCATCGGTGTCTTCTGGTACCAGAGGGCCAAGCAGAGGGCGGAATGGGAACGCGTTCGCGCGGCAGCCCTGCGGCTGAGGATCGCTGAGCTCGACGAACTGGATCACCGGGCGTTCGAGTTCGCCGTGCGGGACCTGATGCGCCGCGACGGGTGCGAGGCCGAGCAGCTGGGTGGCGCCGGAGACAACGCGTGCGACGTGCGCGCGGTCGACCCCGCCGGTCGCGTCTGGGCGATCCAGTGCAAGCACCGCCGTGACGGGGACCAAGGCTCCGCTGTAGGTGTCGGGGTGCTGCAGCAGGTCAACGGCACTGCACGCCAGATCCACGGGGCAGACGTCGCGGTCGTCCTCACCAACGGCCGCTTCTCCTCCAAAGCAATCCCATGGGGTAAGCAGCACCGTATCCACCTCGTCGACCGCCGCGTGCTCAGTGAGTGGGCTTCGGGATCCCGGCCCTTGTGGGACCTGCTTGATCGCATCCCACCATCACGCCGCCCTTCAGCGCTGTCCTGATGCGTCGGAACGTGATCCAGGAAAGCGGAGATGTCTGATGAACGGCCAGCCAGGAGGGCTTGCAGCGTGATCATGACCATCAATATGGCGGTCCTGTTGGCCGTCATCATCGTCTTGCGCCTTCGGCGACGTACGCAGGCCCGAAGTCGATTAGATGAGAAGGCGACCGTGATCATTGTGCTCGTTTTCGGGGTGCTGGTTGCCCCGACAGCGTTCGGCCAGGGCGTCTTGGACATCGTGACCCAACTTGCGCGCGGCATCTCGCAGTCCGGCAGCCCCTGATGCGTACCGAGCATGCTGTTGCCGCAGCTGGTATCCGCGCCGGCTGCGTGGAGGCCGAAGAACCTCCACCTTGCCCATGCCTTGGAGTATCGGATGGGCGGCCGACCGGTGCGTGCCACGGTGTGTGGAGGGGGAGCGGCCGCAGGGGCGCCAGCGCGCGATCGGGCAGAACGGCAGATGCCCGGCGGACGTTCAGAACGTCCGCCGGGCACTTTCATTCCCCCCTTGTCAGAAGGCGTACGGGGTAAAAGGGCGAGCAGGTTCGATCATGAGGCCGAGCAGACGGTCGAATTCGGTCCGCTCGTCCTCCGTCATGAGGGCATGGGCGTTACCGAGGTTCTTCTCGTCGAGCTGCTCCATGAACGGGGCGAGGAATCGCTGGATTGCTTCGGGTGCTTCCTCGTACGCCTGGACGTACTCCAGGTAGCGCGAGTGCTGAGCCTTCAGCTCTTCGAGGTCGGCTCGGGTCGCCCGGAAGACCAGAGACCGTTCCTCCTCGGTGAAGGGGCGGCCGTCCCGGTGGGACCAGGTGCCGGTTTCGAGGAAGAGCTTGAAGTTCGCGTCACAGAGCAGGGCGACGATTTCGGGGCGGGCTTCGGGCTGGGGCATGCGGGATTCCTTCCGGGTTTGGATTGGAAGGTCAATCCTCCGGAGAATCGCCGGTTAGGCTAACCGGCGATTCTCGGCTACCTTTCCGCCTCGATTTCGTGGTTCAGCGTTGCCGTCGGGAGCTATTTGCGGACCTGGTGTCGATTTGTTCTGCCCGTGGCGGCGAGGAGATGGCAGCGGTACCTCGCACGTGCCGGCTCCGGGAGTTCTGGGGATCGGCGGGGAGGCCGGCCATACGCCGAAGCCGCCACACGAGCACATCGCTCATGCGTTCCGCCGTGTCCAACTCCCTTCGGGTGGCTGCCTGCGAGAGCAGGACGGCGGGGTTGCGGCCAGCGGTCCGGGCTTCGTCGAGGGTCGCTGCGAGGGCTGGCCAGCCGGGTTCGGCAAGGATCCGGTCGGCCAGCTCGGGCAGGGCCTTACGCACGGCGGTTGCGTGGTGGCGCTGCCAGGATGGGGCCAGGCGACTGCCCCGCTGGTGGAGCAGGGCCATGGGGTGGCCAGCGGCAGACGGGTAGGCGGCTCGGAGGTGCGCGGCGGCCCGGTGGGCGGCTTCGGCCTGCTGGGCGTGTTGCTTCCTGGCGTGCCAGTGCGCGGCGGCGACGGTGAGGAAGAACAGCATGTCGATGACCATGGCCGTGGTGGCCCCGTCCTCGCCTCGGCCGAAGGCCGGGCCGCTGTGGACGAGGTCGCGGGCGGCTTGGCGCAGGGCTTGGCCGTGGCCGCGTGCGGCGCGGACGTGGGAGCGGGAGGCGCGTTCGAAGGCGGTGGCGGCTGCCTGTAGTTCGTGGCGGGTGTGGGCGGCGGAGGTCGTGGCGAGGGCGTCGAGGACTTCTCCGGTGGCGGCGATCTGCGCGGCGATGACGCCGTTCTCGCCGTGGTCGATGACGAGCAGTGCCTGCCAGGCAGCGGAGGTGGCGCGCCGACGCGCGGACGCGGGCCTGCTCACCGAAGGCAGGACCGAAGGGGCGTTGTCTTCTGAGGTCTGGGCCCAGCGTTCGCGGATGCGGGGCAGGGAGAGGTCCGGGGCGAGCTTCGAGCCGGAGTAGAAGACGGGTTCGCCCTTGGCGTTTCGGTCGCCGGGGAGGGCGACGGTGTAGCCGAGAGTGTCGCCCGACGGTGCGATGCGACGCCGGATGACGAGACCTGCTGCGGCGAGACGGTCGAAGAACTCTTCCTCGCTCGCCGCGCCGGCCACCGAGCGGCGGACCGCCTCACGCAGCTCCTCGCGCGGAGTGCGCTGCTGGCCACGGCGGTCGGCCTTGTGACGCTCGGCGCTGGTGGGGCGCTTGGCGGCGGTGCCATCGCCCGGAGTGACCCGGCGCAGGCCGTAGTCCGCTTCGATGAGGCGGGCCTCGGCTTGGGCGCGGCGGGCTTCGTTGTGCAGGCGGGGCCGTCGGCCGTCGTCGCGGACCAGGGTGGCGATGATGTGGATGTGGTCGTCGGCGTGCCGGACGGCCGCCCACCGGCATGCGGCGTCGTCGCCGTCGGGGGCGACGCCGGTTGCGGCGACCATGCGGCGGGCGATGGCTGCCCAGTCGTCGTCGGACAGGATCGGGTCTTCGGGGCTGGCGCGTACGGATAGGTGCCACACGTGCTTCTTGGGGCGTCGGCCGGCGGGCAGGGCGTTGACGGGCTGGTCGAGCAGCCGCTGAAGATGCCCGTGGGTGGCCTGCGGGTCGCGGCCGGGGTCGGGGGTGAGCGGGTCGAAGGCGGCCACCAGATGGGGGTTGGTGTGGTCCTCGTGGGTGCCGGGGCCGTACAGGTAGCGGATCAGCCCGATCGTCTCGCTGCCGCGCTTGTGGATGCGGGGGATCACGCAGCGGCACCGCCGTCCCGGTGGGCGAGCAGAGCATCGGTGGCGTTCTCCATGCGTCGGGCCGCGCGCAGGACGGCCTGGGCAGTGGCATCGAGGTGGGGCGCGTCGGCGCCGGAGTTGAGGGCCTTGGCGACCTGGTTGAACAGGCCGTGGATGCGCCCCAGGTGTCGACGGGCGGCGAACAGCTCACCGATGACTTCCCGCTCGGTGGCGATCTCGGCGGCGGTGCGGGTCAGGTCGCGGGCGGCCCTGTCGACGGCGTAGGCGAGGAACGCGGCGTTGGTCATCTGGCACTGGGCGGCTGCGTCGGTGAAGCGCTTGTACTCGGCGTCGTTCATGCGGCAGCTGGGCTGGTGCAGACGCTTGCGGGGCTTCGGCTGACGGGTGCGCTGACGCCGCCGCGAAAGGGTCTCGGCCTGCCGTCCCCCTCCAGGCTGCGGTCCGCCCTCGGTCGCAGCCTGCCGGTCCGGTGCCCCCTGGCGCAGGACCGGTCCCGCCACCCCCGGGGCGGGAACTCCGGGAGCATTGCTCCCGGTACAACTTGCTCCGCCTGATGTCGGGGTGGTGGACAGCTGCTGGGGCGGGGTGGGTCCGTGGTGCGGGTCGTGCATGAGTTTCCTGTCGGAGGGTGGATGGGGCGAGGGGCTGGCTGGCAGAGGTGACCGTCAGCGGTGGCGGGAGGCGTTCAGTTCGGCCTTGATCTCGCGAACGATGAGGCCGGCGTCGTCGCTGGCGACGGTGTATCCGTCGCCGCGTACGACCTCTTCCAGGAGGTCGCGGGACAGGCGGCCGTGCTCGTCAAGGAGCCGGTGGGCGTAGTCGCGAAGGATGTCGTCGGTGGCGCTTCGTTTGCCGCCGGCCCGCTTCGGCTTCGGCGTTGGGCGCTTGGCCGGTGGGGTGTGTGAGCCGCTGCCCGTGGATGGCGGAGCCGCCTCTTGCGGGCGGGCCGCCCGATTCGGACGGGCTGTCGTTTTCGAGCCGGAGCGGTTGGTGGGATCCGGGCGGGCGGAGCGCGGGCGGGCGCCAGCGTGAGGGTTTTCCTCGCCCGGATCTGATGGGTGCGGGCGGGGGCGGTCCTCTGCCCGCCCGTCGCCTTCCGCCCGCTCGCCGGCGTCTGCCCGGGAGTGGTCGGGCGGCGCTGCGGGCGGGCGGACGGGCTGCCTGGCGGGCGTGGTCCAGCGCTCGGGCAGACCGATGGTGGCCAGGGCGGCTGCTTGGCGGCGGGTGGCGAGCTGGCGCAGCAGCTGCTTGTTGCGGAGCGGGTCGGCGTCGATGCCGGAGCGGGCGAGGGCCTTGGACAGGCGGCGCACGGTACGCCGGCCCGCCCGTCCGGTGCGCTGCTCGGGCGTCATCTCGGCGAGGCGGGCGGCCAGAGCGACAGCCCGGTGCGTAGCCCGGTCGCGGATGATCTGGGCGGCGCCCTGGTCCTGCTCGACGATCCCCAGGCGGGCGAGCAGCCGCTCGCGGGCCTGCCGTGTGAGGACGGCGGCGAGCCCGCGGGAGGCGGCGTCGGGGGTCCGCTGGCGCAGCTCGATGCCCATGGCCAGGTGCCACAGCACGGCGGCCATCACCGGGCCGGTGAAGGCACGCACGGTGCCGCCGACCGGGCCGGACTCGGCGTAGGCGGGGATGGTCTGCATGGCGGTGATCACCCAGACCAGGACTCCGGGCAGGCCGGCCGCCTGCCGCGGCCCGTGCAGGTTCTGGCGGGCCATCAGGGCCATCGAGAACAGGGCGAGCTCGGCGGCGGCGAACATCGCGGCGCGCTCTGCGGTGTTGCGCATGTCGAGGTAGTGGGCGGCGAACCGCCAGCTGGTGTCCGCGCTGTACGCGGTGCACACGAGCGCCGCCACGGTCGCGGTGGCGACTGCGGCCGAGACGCGCCGCTTCCGATCGCGGGTGCGGTGTTGGCTGCGTCGCGCCTTCAGGCCCGCGAGCAGTGCGCCGGCGGCGACGGCCAGGACGGCCACGGGCAGGAGCGGACCATCGGTGAACGGGAGCGAAGCGGCGGCGAGCATGTCGGTTATGGCAGGGGGCATGTACGGGGCTACTCCGGGGCGAGTGAGGAGGCGATCACGGCGTTCACGGATGAGGGCGTACACGCGGGCCCCCTTCTAAAGGGGGCCCCGCGCGTGATCGCTTGGGTGCGTGTACGGCGTGGACGGTCGCGTGATCGCTCTACCTGCGGTTTTGCGGTGAGCGTGTGCGCTGTGAGCGGTTCACGGCGGTGTGCGGGCGCGGGGGCCGCGTGTACGGTCGCGTGAACGCTTTCAGGGGTTCGGTGCGGGGCTCAGCCGACGGCGGTGAGGTGGCGGGCGGAGGCGTAGTAGCGGGCCTGCTGGCCGCCTCCGGCCCCTCCGGCGATGCCTTCTGCCTTGGTGGCCAGGCCGCTGTCGACGAGGCGGCTGAGGTGGCGTCGCGCCTTCTCGACGTCGGCGCGTTCGGGATCGCCTCCGCCGATGAGGACGGTCGCCAGGTCGCGTGCGGTCAGCCCATTGGGGGCGTTGCGCAGCAGGACGGCGGGGTCCTTGGAGGGGTCGACGGTGGTGGTGCCACGCACGTGGTCGTGGGTGACGTCCAGGGGGCCGACTTCACCGGTGGAGGTTTTGAGGTGGTGCAGGGTGACCGCGGGGTCGCCTGCCCGGCCGGTGACGAACAAGACGCTGCCCGCGCCGGAGGTGAACCAGGTGGAGCCGTAGACCTGGTCCAGGCTGGGGCGCTGGCCTCGCGGCGCGTCGGCGGCGGCCTTGCGCTGGTGGTGCAGCTCCATGATCTCCACGCCGTTGCGAATGGCGCGCATGCGGGCGTTGTGGAAGGCGACCGCGAGGCTGTCGTCGACCATCGTGCTGACCGCGTCCTTGAGGCTGTCGATCACGATGGTGTCGGCCTGGTGGGCGGCGGCGAGGTCGGCGAGGAGGTCGGGCTCCTTGTCGAGAGTGGCGGGCAGCGGACCTTCCCAGACCACGAGCCGCTCGCGCAGGATCTTCTCGTCGGTGGGGAAGACGCGGCGGGCCATGGCCTTGGCTATCTGCTTGGGGCGGTCCATCGCCAGGTAGAGCACGCGCCTGCTGGGGGCGACGGGCATCTCCAGGACGGTCTCCTGCAGGCCGATGCGGGCGAAGATCACCTGATGGGCCAGGGTGGTCTTGCCGACGCCCGGAGCGCCGACGATCATCAGGCTCTCGCCAGAGGCCCAGACGGTCTTCTCGCGGGTGCCCCACAGGGGCTCGGTATCCGCGCCGCTCTCTTTGACGAACGACCATCCGTCGGTGATGAACCGCGAGAGTCGTCCCTGCCCCGAGGCCAAGGCGCGCTCTCGCTCGGCCCGGACCTCGCTTTCGACCTCGCTGCGAATCGCATCGGGGTCCGCTCCGGGCTCCATGGCCCGCTGCACCATGTGCAGGCCCGAGGCGCGCAGGCGCCGCAGGTCGGACATCCGGCGCACGATCCCCGCATAGTGGGTGGCGCCACTGACCGAGGGAGTGGCGGAGGCGAGCCGGTGGACGTAGGGCGCACCGCCGACCCGCTCCAGGTCGTCGTGCTCGCGTAGCCGGTCGCAGAGCATGATCGGGTCGGTGGGCTTGTCCTCGCCGCGAAGGGCGAGGACCGTCCGCCAGACCGTCTCGTGCGCCGGCCGGTAGAAGTCCGGTCCATCGAGCACCTTCCGTACGGCGTCGACCACAGCGGAGTCGTGCATGCACGCGCCCAGCACGGCGGCTTCGGCGTCCGCGTCGTGCGGCGGCACGGCGGTGGAATCGTCGAAGGAGCGAGAGCGGCCGGGGGTGTCGTGGTGTGGCGCGGCAGGACGGGATTCGTCCATACTGGGCACTGAGCTCCTCACTTGCGGGCCGCATGGGACGGCGAATCCCAGGCCACGCAGGTCGATCGTTCAGGGATGGGCGGTTACGAGAGTTCGAGCTTGGCCCCCGGTGTTCGTAGCACCGGGGGCTTTTTGCGTTCACCCCCGTGCGGGGGCGGACGACCCACACTACCTGACGTTTTCGGCAGCGCAATGGTTGCATTCGGATCCGCAATGGTGTTTCCTTGGATCATCGCCCCGGGTGTCCCCTGGGCCTGACCGAGGAGGTGGAGAGATGAGCAGTGACGAAGGGGCGGCCCGCGCCGGCCCGGACCGACCGTTGCCGGAGGACTACGTCGCCGCGCGGATCAAGCTCGAACGTGAAGCCCGCGGCTGGAGCACGGTCGCGTTGTCCGAGCGAATGGCCGACGCCGGCCACCCTGTCAACCAGGCCGCCATCTGGCGCATCGAGAGCGGCAAGCCAAGACGCCGCGTCAACCTTGACGAGGCCATCGGCTTCTGCAAGGTCTTCGACCTCGACATGGACGAGCTGACCAGCCCTCCCGGCCAGATCGCCAACGCGCAGGTCCGCAGGCTCATCGCCGAGTACGTGGGTAACTACAAGCAGCAGCTCGCCGCTCGCAAGGAAATGCGCCGGATCCAGGGCGAGCTGCAGGAGTACACCGACGCCAACCCGAACCAGGAAGACCTGGTCAAGGGATTCCTGGCACACGAGATCGCGGTCGCCTCCAACGGCGAGTTCCACCGCCACTTCCCGCCGTCGAAGTTGATCAGCTACCTCGGCGAACACGTCAACGACATCACCCCGCAGGACTGACCGGTCCACCGTCCCTCGCTGCTACGAACAGCAGGGCCGGCCCTCGCCGCGTACGTCCCACCGCACAACGCCCATCCCTGAACGATCGCGGCCAGCACGGGATTCGCCGTCCCACGCCTGGCCAGAGAAGGACTTCCCCTTGCACGAAAACGGCCTTCCGCTTGCCCAGATAGCCCGCCTCCTGGACGTCCCCGAGGACGCCCTGCGCACCCTCGTGGCCCATCGCCGACCCACCGGCGACGCCACGCTCGTCGCGCTCACGGTCGAGGAGGCCGCCCGCCGCCTGGGCATCGGCCGCACCAAGTTGTACGAGTACGTCTCCACCGGCGAGATCGCCTCGGTCAAGATCGGCAGTCTCCGGCGCATCCCAGCAGAGGCGGTGAACGACTTTCTGGCCCGCCGTCTCGGTGCGTCGGACTTCGGGATGGCCGCGTGAACGAGTCCCGTCCCGCGAAGTCCCGCCAGCCCAACGGCGCCTCCTCGATCTTCCAGGGGAAGGATGGCCGCTGGCACGGCTACGTCACCGTTGGCGTAAAGGACGACGGCCGCCCTGATCGCCGCCACATCGGTCGCAAGACCCGCGCGGAGGTCACCAAGGCCGTTCGCGAACTGGAGCGCCAGCGAGACATGGGCTCCGCCCGCAAGGCCGGCCAGTCGTGGACGGTGAAGACGTGGCTCACCCACTGGGTCGAGAACATCGCGGCGGCGCACGTCTCGGAGAACACGATCGACGGCTACCGCGTGGCGGTCTATCACCACCTCATCCCCGGCCTGGGAGCCCACCGCCTGGAGAAGGTTGAGCCCGAACACCTAGAGCGCTTCTACAAGAAAATGCAGGAGAACGGCAGCGCCGCCGGCACCGCCCACCAGACCCACCGCACGCTCCGTACTGCCCTCAACGAGGCCGTACGCCGCCAGCACCTCACTTCGAACCCGGCCTCCATCGCCAAGGCCCCCAGGGTCGAAGAGGAGGAGGTCGAGCCATACACGGTCGAGGAGGTCCAGCAGCTGCTCGCCGAGGCCGCCAAGCACCGCAACACCGCTCGTTGGGTCATCGCGCTCGCTCTCGGCCTGCGCCAGGGCGAGGTGCTCGGCATGCAGTGGGACGACGTCGACTTCGAACTCGGCGTCATCCGCGTACGCCGTGGCCGGCTGCGGCCCCGCTACGATCACGGCTGCGGCGACCGCTGCGGCCGGAAGCCTGGCTTCTGCCCGCAGAAGATCAACACCCGGCGTGAGACGAAGAACGCGAAGTCCCGCGCCGGCCAGCGGCCCATCGGTGTTCCCGAAGAACTGCTCCAGCTCCTGCGCCGACACAAGGAGGACCAGGCCCGTGAGCGAATCGTGGCGCGCGACCTGTGGGCGGAGAAGGGGTACGTCTTCACCTCGCCCACCGGCGAGCCCCTGAACCCGAACACCGACTACCACAAGTGGAAGGAGCTGTTGAAGGCCGCAGGCGTCCGCGACGCCCGCCTCCACGACGCCCGCCACACTGCGGCGACCGTCCTTCTCATCCTCGGCGTCTCCGACGCTGTCGTCGACGCCATCATGGGCTGGGAGCCTGGCAAGTCCGCCCGGATGCGCCGCCGCTACCAGCACTTGACCAGTCGCGTCCTCAAGGACACCGCCGCCAAGGTCGGCGGCCTCCTGTGGGGCACGGACCAGACCACGGGAAGTGCCGCGCTAGATGCTGGCCAGAGCCCCGTCCCTGCCGAGTTGGTGGTCCACGTTGCCCGCCTCGGAGAGCGACGGGTTCCCTTCCTCCATCGCGAGCATGCCGACGAGGTCGTCGCCCGGTGGAGCGAGGACTGGCCCGATCACCCCGCCGAGGTCGAGGAATGGGACCGCTGGCGCTGGGAGCACCAGGGCCCCGGCGGCGCGAGCGCCCTCCGCGACCGCATGCCGGAGCGGGCCGTGGTCTTCCACGCCCGAGCACTCTTTCTCCCTGGCGGGGAACGCGCCGCGACCGGATTCCCCGAGCGCTGGTCGGTGTCGGCCTGGGAGTTCGAGACCGACCGCTACATCGACCGCGCCTCGGCCTGGCGCACGGCCCGCCGCCCTGGCCTGGGCCAGGAGGTCGAGGCCCAGGTGCGAGGCACGGACAAGGACGCCGTGGAGGCGGCCTTCGCTGAGGCTTGTGCACAGGCTGTGGACCGCGCCCGGAACCCGGGCAAGTACGGCGACACCGACGAGTGGTAGACGCCCTTGTGACACACCCCTCGGTGTGGAGATAGGCACGGAGCGCGGGGGGAGCGGATGACACCGGTCGGCTGCTCCCCCCCGGCCTCACTTGAGCATCAGGAAGAGACTGACCAAGGATGCTCCGAGGGTCATGGTCCCGGCGAAGGCGATGCCCCCTCGACTGATGGCGGCAGGCACGGTGCGCCCTTCCCAGCGCGCAAGGGTCACAGCTGCACCGGCTACTCCCATCGCCAGAAGGGTAATCACCAGCAGGGTGACGAGGAGCAGTCCAGCTTGCGTGAGGTGCATGGGAAGTCTCCGAGTTCGGTTCGCGTGGTGGATCCGCGGTTGATGCGCCTACACGATCCAGCTGCGCTGTGGCTGGTGATACCGATTGGATGTTGTTCTGGCGACAATGGCGGGTTGTCGCTGAACAATTGGGGGTTGTGGTGGGGGAGAGGCCGAAGCGTCCAGGACGTCCCTGGTCAGAGCCCAAGGGGGCCAGTGTTGAAGCCAACGCACTGGTGCACACGATTCGGTCGTGGATCGATGAAGCCGGACTGAGCGTTCGCGAGGTTCATAGTCGGTTGACCCTTGAACATTTTGAGAGCGGGAAGGTTCCGGACTTGCGCCGGTTACGCATTCACCTCTCAGGCGAAGACTTGAGCTGGGATGTGGTGGAGGCCGTCGCAGACGTGTGTTTCCCGGACGAGCCAGGCGAGCAGGCGCAGGGTCGGATGCGCAGTGCGCGAGCTCTCTGGGACAAGGCCCACAACTCCCCGACTCTGGTTGGCCTGGGCGGTCAACCGGTTGTCTCGCCCCGCGAGCTGATCGAGGAGAAGGAACGTACGATTCAGGTCTATAGGGACCTTGTTCGGGCGCGCCAGGCATACGAGACGAGTGAGCAGGGGCGTGAGCAGGCCCTCAAGATCGCTTCGATGCTGTTCCTTGTCCTAGGCCAAGCGCAAGCCAAGGTTGCGGAGTTGTCGCGCCGTATCGATGCGCTTACCGGTGTCAGCGTGGCCTTCCCGGACCAGATGCAGGTGCTCCAGCCGCAGCTTGATCGCGCTCGGGGGCAGGAGGTGCGCCTGAGCGCTCAACTTGAACGTGCAGTAAGGCAACGTGACGAGGCCCATCGCATCGCTGACCTCGCTGCCCGCCGTGTACAGGCTCTAGAGGCGTACCTGCTGGAGATCGGCCAACGGCCGCTCTCCAGCGATGCTGGAGAGCTTCCCGCTGTCCCCTCCGACACCCTTGATCAACGCGGGCTGGGTGATGAGAGCGCTCTTGATCAAATCGATGAGATCCTCGCGCGGACGGGCGATGTATTGGATCGCGAAGAGGAGGCCGTCCAGGACGCCGCAGACGAACTTGGCGTTACTTCTGGGCATGACGGCCCCTACGAAGAGCGTGTCATTCCGGGAGAGGTGCTGCCCCAGTCCGGAACGCTCGGAGCCGATCCTTCAGGGTTGTCCCGAACAACTCTGGATAACTCCTATGGGCAGGGCGGATCTATGGAGGCTGGGGGACGTGATCCCCGCTCGGAAGAGATCGTTGCGGAGCTGCGGGAGCGGCTGGCGTACGTCGAGAATGACCGACGTGCTACCGCTGTCACTCTCCAGCGCTCCCTCCTCCCGCAGGAGCTGGAGCAGCCCGATGACCTGCGGATTGCGGCCATTTACCAGCCTGGCAGCACCGAGGTCGCCATTGGCGGCGACTGGTACGACGTCATCACCCTGGGAGCCGGCCGCACGGTCTTCGTCGTCGGTGACGTGTTGGGCGGCCACGGGGTCCGCGCCGCCGCCGTCATGGGTCAGCTGCGTGCCGGTGTTCGGGCGTATGCCCGCCTGGACCTGCCGCCGCACGAGGTGCTTCAGCTCCTCGACGGTCTCGCCGTCGAGATCGCGGCCAGCCAGATCGCTACCTGCGTGTACGCCGTCCATGACCCGAACGAGGGAGAGCTCGTCTACGCCTCCGCCGGCCACCTGCCGATCCTGGTCCGTGACAAGGACGGGACCGTGCGCCGGGCCGCCGAACCCACTGGGCCCCCGTTGGGCACCGGAGGCTGGCTTCACTCGTCTGGCGCCATCTCTCTCGGCCCCGGCTCCACCGCTGTCCTCTATACAGACGGCTTGGTCAAACGCCGCAGCGAGGACATCGACGAAGGTGTGGCCACACTGGCGGCTGCCCTCGCCAGTGCCCAGGGCACTCCCGCCGCCATCTGTGACCGTCTCATGCGTACCCTCGGCGTCGGCGTCGGCGTCGACCACGACGACGACGACATCGCTGTGATGGTCCTTCAGCACCCTGTTCGCACCGGCACGGAGGCTGACCTGTTCCATAACGCCGCCCTGGAACTCCTCGGCGGGGTCGAGGCGGCCCCACGCGCCAGGGCCTTTGCTCGGGGCGTCCTGGCCTCGTGGCGCCTCCCGGCCGAAATGTGTGACCTCGGCGTCTTGGCCGCCAGCGAACTGGTGGCGAATGCTCTCCAGCATGGAAGCCCGCCCATGTGGCTCCGGCTGCGCCGCACTGACCGCCGCCTAGTCGTCGAGATGACTGATGGGGACGATCACCTTCCGCGTCGGCGGCGGTCAGGGCCAGCCGACGAGACCGGCCGCGGCATCTCGGTCATTGCGGCGATTGCTTCGGCCTGGGGATCGCGTCGCACCCCCGACGGTGGTAAGGCCGTCTGGTGTGAATTTCCCTTTGGTGCATAGAACCGGATCGGGAGGAGGGGCCTGCTAGCCGAGATGCTCAGGCCCCTCGTGTCGGCGAGACGCCGAACTTCGTTGGCAGTGAGTCGAGTTTGATCCCTTGCACGCCCTTTCGCGTGTCAGTGACCACTCCTATCGTGGATGGATGGCCAATGGCGTGTGGCATACCGAATACGGCATTGAGATCAACCTGACGCAGCCAGACCTGGGGGTCCGCGGCTACCCCGGTCTGCTCGAAGAGATCACGACCAGCGTCGCTGAGCGGAACCCTCAGCTACTGGAGTGCCTCGCGCACAAGGCGGGGAAGCCGTGCGCGTCCGAGGCGGGCGGGAAGTCCCCGTGGATGTTCATCCGCCGAGGCCGGGTTGGAGGCCGGCGACCGCTCGTCGCCTCGCACCTGCCGATCACGCACAAGGCGACCCCGGCGGAGAGCGCCCAGCACAAGGCCACCAAGGAGAGGGTCGTCGAGACTGCCGCGCGGTACGGGCTGGATGCCGAGGCTGAGGTTCCCGTGGCCAACCGGCGCAGCGTGTCGGATGCCGTCGTCACCGGACCCGAGGGCATACGGATCGGCTGGGAGATCCAGTACCACCACCTCAGCCCCAGCAGCGTGCACCGGCGGTCGGTCAACGCCGTGGAGCATGGAATCACCCCGCTGTGGGTGGCGAAGGACCGGACGGCTTCCCTGATCGACCGGGCTCCTTGGGCACGCGTCGACGACATGCCCTGGAGGGACATCTCCGACGGCAAGGAGATGGTGATCCGCGGCGGGTACCGGCACCTCGAAGTCTGGAAGTGCGTACCGAGCAGCGAGCGTCACTGCCTCGACGGCGCTGGGCATTGTGGCGCGATTCACGCGGACTGGTTCGTGCCCGCGCTGTGCCTCCCGCAGCGGAAGCCCGTCCACATCGAGGACCTTGTCCTGCAGAGCGCTACGGGTGAGAGCGTGCCGGTCTACGTGCCCAATCGAGGGAACGGCCGCGCTGGTCGGCACATGTGGGTCTCCGCCGACGACCGCGCGCTGTGGCAGGAGCTCATTGGCGAGAAGGCGCCTCTCCCTTCGGCCCCGGTCGAAGACGAGGACGACGTGATCACCTTCGCCGAGCAGGAGATCGACCGCACCTGCCGAGCTGGGGAGGAGGGCTGGTTCGTCAGCGACGGCCGGCCCATCCGCGATCTCGACCAGCCGACCGGCGGCTTCACGCTTCCCCGCATGCCGGTCCAGCGCTCCCGCGGCCCGATGCGGATCACCACCGTAGAACGCGCTGCGGCCTCCGCCGCGCTGGGATGCCCGCCGTGGGAGCTCGGGCCGTGCGCCGGCTGCGGCCAGCTGATGCGGCGCTACGGGCGGAACGCAGCCATGTACTGCAACGTGTGCCGGTCCGTCCTTAACGGGCGATAGCCGGGAACTGTAACCAAAACTGCAACCACACACGTCGAAGGGCCCCACCGTGAACGGTGGGGCCCTTCGACATCGTGCCCGGTGAGGCACTGGCGGAGGATACGAGATTCGAACTCGTGAGGGGTTGCCCCCAACACGCTTTCCAAGCGTGCGCCCTAGGCCTCTAGGCGAATCCTCCGCTCGGAACATTACATGACCGAGGAGGGTGCTCGCGAACTCGATTCGATCACTCGAATCGATCCGGGGGCCGGTGGAGGTCGGGAGGGGTGTCGCGGAGGGATCGGCGGGGGCGTCGGGCTGGGGCGTGGACGGATCGGCGGGGGCGTCGGGGAGAGGTCGGGAAGAAGTCGGCAGGGTGGCGGGGTGGGGGTCCGCCGAGGTCGGCAGGGGTGGCGGGCGGCGCTCGGGGAGAGGGCGGCAGAGGCGCCGGGGCCGGGGCGGGGAGGCGTGGGGGAGGGGGTGGGGTGTGGGGCTGCTGGGATCGGGTACGCTGGGCGGAGCCCCTCACGCGGCGCTATCTGACTGAACTCCCCCAGGGCCGGAAGGCAGCAAGGGTAGGTTGGCTCTGGCGGGTGCGTGGGGGGCGCTTGCGTTCTCCGGTCGGGGCGTTCCGTTGGGGCGTTCCGTTGGGGCGTTCCGGTGGGGTGTGAGGGGTGGCGGTGTCCGGTCCCGCCCGGTGGTTTTTCCCGGGTTGTCGGTGGGCGCCTATAACCTCGTATACGTGTCGTCTCTCGCGCTGTACCGCCGCTATCGCCCCGAGTCCTTCGCCGAGGTCATCGGGCAGGAGCATGTCACCGACCCGTTGCAGCAGGCCCTGCGGAACAACCGGGTCAATCACGCGTACCTGTTCAGCGGGCCCCGTGGCTGTGGCAAGACGACCAGTGCGCGCATCCTCGCGCGGTGTCTGAACTGCGAGCAGGGGCCCACGCCCACGCCGTGCGGCGAGTGCCAGTCCTGCCGCGACCTCGCGCGGAACGGGCCGGGGTCGATCGACGTCATCGAGATCGACGCCGCGTCCCACGGTGGTGTGGACGACGCCCGTGACCTGCGGGAGAAGGCCTTCTTCGGGCCCGCCTCCAGCCGGTACAAGATCTACATCATCGACGAGGCGCACATGGTCACCTCGGCGGGCTTCAACGCCCTCCTGAAGGTGGTCGAGGAGCCGCCGGAGCACCTCAAGTTCATTTTCGCCACGACCGAGCCCGAGAAGGTCATCGGGACCATCCGGTCGCGGACCCACCACTACCCCTTCCGGCTCGTACCGCCCGGCACCCTGCGGGAGTACCTGGGTGAGGTCTGCGGGCGCGAGGGCGCCCGCGTCGAGGACGGTGTGCTGCCGCTCGTCGTGCGGGCCGGCGCCGGGTCCGTCCGTGACTCGATGTCCGTGATGGACCAGCTGCTCGCCGGCGCCGCCGACGACGGTGTGACGTACTCCATGGCGACCTCCCTGCTCGGCTACACGGACGGGTCGCTGCTCGACTCCGTCGTGGACGCCTTCGCGGCCGGTGACGGCGCCGCCGCGTTCGAGGTCGTCGACCGGGTCATCGAGGGCGGCAACGACCCCCGGCGCTTCGTCGCCGACCTCCTGGAGCGGCTGCGCGACCTGGTGATCCTCGCCGCCGTGCCGGACGCCGCCGAGAAGGGGCTCATCGACGCGCCGGTCGACGTCATCGAGCGCATGCAGGCGCAGGCCTCCGTCTTCGGTGCCGCCGAGCTCAGCAGGGCCGCCGATCTCGTCAACGCCGGCTTGACCGAGATGCGCGGTGCCACCTCGCCCCGGCTCCAGCTGGAGCTGATCTGCGCGCGCGTGCTGCTGCCCGCCGCCTTCGACGACGAGCGTTCGCTCCAGGCTCGCCTCGACCGGCTGGAGCGCGGCGTCGCCGCCGGATCCGGGCCCGCGCCCGTCTTCACGCCCGCGTCGTCCGCGCCCGCCATGGCGTACGTGCCCGGGCCCGAGGCCCACACCCCGATGGCGCCGCCCCCGCTCCCGCCCGCCCCGGCCCCGGTGCAGCACGCCCAGCCCCAGGCCGCGCCCGCTGCGCCGCCGGTCGCCCCCGCCGCCCCCGCGCAGGACCAGCCCCCGGCCGTCCGG
Source organism: Streptomyces narbonensis (assembly GCF_014649015.1). Classification (GTDB taxonomy): domain Bacteria; phylum Actinomycetota; class Actinomycetes; order Streptomycetales; family Streptomycetaceae; genus Streptomyces; species Streptomyces narbonensis. Next base: position 81,726 of record NZ_BMSF01000008.1, on the reverse strand, counting down.
CCCGGTGCCTGGCCGGGCGCCGCCGCCCCCGGCAGCGGTGCGCCCGGCGCGTGGCCCGGCGCGGCGGCCCCCGCGGCTCCGGCTCCGACCGCTCCCGCCCCGGCCCCCGTACAAGCTCAGCCCGCGCAGCAGGCGTCGGCTCCCGCCGCCACCGGCGGTGGCGGGGACACGGCGCAGGTGCGGAACCTCTGGCCGCAGATCCTCGACGCCGTCAAGAACCGGCGCCGCTTCACCTGGATCCTGCTCAGCCAGAACGCGCAGGTGGCGGGCTTCGACGGCACCACCCTCCAGCTGGGCTTCCTCAACGCAGGCGCCCGCGACAACTTCGCGAGCAGCGGCAGCGAGGAGGTCCTCAAGCAGGCCCTCGCCGAGCAGTTCAACGTGCAGTGGCGGGTCGAGGCGATCATCGACCCCTCGGGCGGCGCCTCGCCGCCACCCGCCGCGGCCAACTTCGGCGGCGGCCGCCCGCAGGCCGCCCCCGCTCCCGCGCCCGCCTTCCAGCAGGCCCCGCCGCCCCCGCCCGTACAGGCGCAGTCCGCCCCGGCGGGCGGCTTCCCGCAGGCGGCCGCCCCCGCCCCGGCGCAGGCCCCCGCGCCCGCGTACACACCGCCCGCGCCGCAGCCCGTGGCGCCCGAGGACGACGTGCCGGAGGAGGACGACCCCGACCTCGTCGACTCCGCGCTCTCCGGGCACGACCTGATCGTGCGCGAGCTCGGAGCCACTGTTGTGGAGGAATACACGAACGACTAGGGCCGTCTCGCTCGGTGGCCCGCACAAGGGGCATCCCGGCCAGCGGGCTACCCTGGCTGGCGTGAAGGTCCTCGTCATCGGCGGCGGCGCCCGCGAACACGCCCTGTGCCGCTCTCTCTCCCTCGATCCCGACGTCACCGCTCTGCACTGCGCGCCCGGCAACGCCGGAATCGCGGAGGTCGCCGAGCTGCACCCCGTCGACCAGCTGGACGGCGAAGCCGTCACGCGCCTCGCCACCGAGCTCGGCGCCGAACTGGTCGTCGTCGGCCCGGAGGCCCCGCTGGTCGCCGGTGTCGCCGACGCCGTCCGCGCGGCCGGCATCCCGGTCTTCGGCCCGTCGCGGGAAGCGGCGCAGCTGGAGGGCTCCAAGGCGTTCGCCAAGGACGTCATGGCCGGCGCCGGCGTGCCCACCGCCCGCAGCTACGTCTGCACCACCCCCGAGGAGATCGACGAGGCGCTCGACGCCTTCGGCGCTCCGTACGTCGTCAAGGACGACGGCCTCGCCGCCGGCAAGGGCGTCGTGGTCACCGAGGACCTCGCGCAGGCCCGCGCGCACGCCCTCGCCTGCGACCGCGTGGTCATCGAGGAGTTCCTCGACGGTCCCGAGGTCTCCCTCTTCGCGATCACCGACGGCGTCACCGTCCTCCCGCTCCGGCCCGCGCAGGACTTCAAGCGCGCGCTCGACGGCGACGAGGGCCCGAACACCGGCGGCATGGGCGCCTACTCGCCGCTGCCGTGGGCCGACCCCAAGCTCGTCGACGAGGTCATGGACAGCGTTCTGCAGCCCACGGTCGACGAGCTGCGCCGCCGCGGCACGCCGTTCTCCGGCCTGCTGTACGCGGGTCTGGCGATCACCAGCCGCGGTGTCCGGGTCATCGAGTTCAACGCGCGCTTCGGCGACCCCGAGACCCAGGTGGTCCTGGCCCGGCTGAAGACCCCGCTCGCCGGCGTCCTGCTGAACTCCGCCAACGGCACCCTGGACGACCAGGCGCCGCTGAGCTGGAGCGACGAGGCCGCCGTCACCGTGGTCGTCGCCTCCCACAACTACCCGGAGACCCCGCGCACGGGCGACCCCATCGAGGGCCTGGACGAGATCGCGGAGCAGGACGCCCCGCACGCGTACGTCCTCCACGCGGGTACGAAGCGGGACGGCGACGCGATCGTGAGCGCGGGCGGCCGGGTCCTCTCGGTCACCGCCACCGGAACGGACCTGGCGCAGGCCCGCGAGCGCGCCTACGCGGCGGTCGGCCGTATCCGGCTCGACGGCTCGCAGCACCGTACGGACATCGCCCGGAAGGCCGCCGAGGCCTGACCCGGCACGGCGTTTCCGCCGTCTTCTCGTGCGGCCGTGCGGTGAACCGTACGGCCGCACGAGCGCCATCACCTTTGCCCAAAGCCATTCCATCGAGTGACGGCTCAGCCATCCGGATGACGGCCGCCAACGCCCCAACTAGGGTGCGGCGGAGGCGTTCCGGCACTTGGCCCACCGGCATTGCGATGTCAGTGACGGGTGCCACAGTGGGGGAGTGAGCAACACCGCCACAGGCAGTCCCGACATGGGCAGGAGGGGGTGATGTACGGCGTGTCCGGTACCGGCGCCGTTGTCGGCGAGGAGTGGGGTGCGCGCGCCGCGCGCTTCCGGGCCCTCGCAGTCCTCCGTGTCCGTGGCAGGGCCCTCGGCCTCGCCGTGCTCCCCGCCGCGGTGGCCGTCGTCCTGTACGCGGGCGGGGTCACCGGCCACTTCACCGGGGCCGGCTGGGACAGCGCCCGCTGGGTCGTGACCGTCCTCGCGGTCCTCGTCCTCCTCGCCGCCACGGCCGTCGCCCTCGTCGTCGCCCGTGCCCGGCCCGCGGCCACCCCCACCGTGGAGCTCTCCGAGACCGCGGCCCCCGATCTGTACCGCCTCGTGCGGGACCTGGCCGACCGGCTCGGCGTCCCCGCGCCCTCCGCGATAGCCCTGACGCCGGACTGCGACAGTTGGCTGGAGGACCGCACCCACCGGGCCCACCGTGCCCTCCGGACCGCCCCCGACGGCGACGGCGCCCCCGTCCTCGTCATAGGCTCCCCCTTCCTCTGGTGGATGCGGGTCGCCGAACTGCGCGCGGTCCTCGCTCCCGTCGTCGCCGGTACGGGCCCGGCCGCCCACCCCGACATAGCCGCCGCCCGCCGCTTCATCCGCGGTCTCGACGCCGCCGTCGCCGTCCCCGGCACCCCCGGGCTCGACCCCTTCCGCAGGCTCGGCGCCCAGGGCGTCGGGCAGGTAGCCCGCGTCCTGCTGCGCGCCTGCCGCGGGCACGCCGCCGAGATGGAGCGCGGTGTCGCGGCCGCAGGTTCGGAGCGCGCGCAGTCCGTCGACTACGGCGTACGGATCGTCGCCCAGGAGCAGGTCGGCCTGGCGTACGCGGGCTGGGACCGGCTCCTGACCCGGGTCGCGCTGCCCGCCTGGCGCATGGGCCGCTGGCCCACCAAGCTCGATGCCGGCGTGGTCTCCGCGCTGACCGAGCTCTCCCGCCGCGACCGGCTCGCGGACGGCTTCTCCACCCGGCTCGGCGAGCGCCCCGCCTGCGACCTCCTGGAGGAGCCGGGCGCGGTCGACGAGGCGACCTCGCTGCTCGCGGCCCGTCTCTTCCACGGCGGCCCGGCCGAGGCCGGCCCCGACTGGTCCCCGGTGGAGTGGAGCCAGTACCCGGAGGAGGTCGTCGACCGGAAGTGGCGTACGGACGCGGCCCGGCTCCACGAGGTCCTCGACCGGCTGGGTGTCGCCGACTCGACCGCCGGGTCCCCGCCGGCCTCCGAAGGCCCGACGCTGACCCGGGTGATGGCCCACCTGTCCACCACACCGCCGACCACCCCGACCGGCATCGAAAGCTCCGGGGCTGGCCAGGACCCGAAGGGCACGCAGGCCGCCCAGGACCCGCCGCCGGATCTGCAAGACCCCGAGGAAGCCGCAGGCCTCCCCGAGACTTCCGAGGCCTCCAACGCCTCCAACGCCTCCGCAGCCTCCGACGCCTCCGTCGGCGAGCCGGACGACCTGGACGACGACGACCTCGGCCTCGGCCGCAGCGACGACGGCCTCGACGACGGCCTTGGAAGCGACGGCCTCGGTGACGACGGCCTCAGCGACGACGGTCTCGACGACCTCGCCCTCGACGACCTAGGCCTCGACGACGAGCCGCACGCCAACCCCGCCGCCGACGCCCTCGCCGCCGCGCTCAGCGCGCTCCTCGCGCGGGAGGAGGCCGCCCGGGAGTCCCGCGTGGCCGCCGAGGCGGCGAAGACGGCGAGTACGGCCACATCGGCCGCGCCCGCCCCGGGCGCCCCCGCCCCGCACGCGGCCGTCAGCGGTCCCGACGGGCCCCTGCCGCTCTTCCCGCTCCAGCCGCCCCGCACCGGCCGCGACCTGCTCGCCGACCACGTGACCGCGATGGTCTGCTGCGCGGCCGTCGACACCGCGGAGGCCGCCCCCGGCCTCGACTGGCTCGACGGGCCCGCCCTGCTCGTCGGCGGCGAGCGCACGCCGGACCTCGGCCCCCGGGTCCTCGCCCTCGTCGAGGACGGCGACCCGGAGCCCCTGCGCGCCTGGCTCACCCGCACCGGAGTCCGCCCGGAGAAGCCCGTGCGCCTGGTCTGACGCCCGGCCCGAGCGAGCCTCCGGACCCGCCCCGAAGCCCCCGTCCCGGAGCCCTGGCTTCCACATCTCGTCAATTCACGACGAACGGTGACGGAGTGCGTGCGTTATGTGATGTGCTGGAGACCGTCACTGACAAGGGCAAGAACCAGAGGCACTGACCAGCCGACCGGGGGAGTCGAGGGAGGGGCGCAGCATGGGGGCCGAGCAGATCAGACGGTGGGAGTCCGGCGCGCTGGCGCACGCCGTGAGCGATCCCTTCGGGCAGGGCCCGCTGCCCTGGCTCCGCGGTTCGGAGAACTACTTCGACGACACGGGCCAGATGGTCCCCTGGTACGCGGACGAGATCCTGGCCCGCGGTGGCGGCGGCGGCCCCCGCACGGCCGACGACGTCAAGCGCCAGATCAAGGGCTTCGCCTCGACCGGGGCCGTGGCGCCGGGCGAGTCGATCGACTTCCACATCACCGTGGACCCGCCGCAGCAGTTCCTGGTCGACGTCTACCGCATCGGCCACTACGGCGGCGACGGCGCCGCGAAGATCACCACGAGCCCGCGGCTCTCGGGGATCGTTCAGCCCGCCCCGCTGACCGCCGACCGCACGGTCTCCTGCCACCACTGGTGGCAGTCCTGGCGGCTCCAGGTCCCCTCGTACTGGTCGATCGGCGCGTACGTCGCGGTTCTCACCACCGCCGACGGCTACCGCTCGCACATCCCCTTCACGGTCCGCGACAGCCACCCGGCGGACCTCCTCCTCGTCCTCCCGGACGTGACCTGGCAGGCGTACAACCTCTATCCGGAGGACGGCCGCACCGGCGCCAGCCTCTACCACGCCTGGGACGAGGAGGGCCGGCTGCTCGGCGAGGAGGACGCGGCCGTCACCGTCTCCTTCGACCGCCCTTACGCGGGTGCGGGCCTGCCCCTGCACGTCGGCCACGCCTACGACTTCATCCGCTGGGCCGAGCGGTACGGCTACGACCTCGCCTACGCGGAGACCCGCGACCTGCACGCGGGCCGCGTCGACCCCAGCCGCTACCGGGGCCTGGTCTTCCCGGGCCACGACGAGTACTGGTCGGCGCCGATGCGCAGGACCGCCGAACTCGCCCGCGACCAGGGCACGTCCCTCGTCTTCCTCTCCGCCAACACGATGTACTGGCAGGTGGAGCTGGGCCCGTCCCCGTCGGGGGTGCCGGACCGCCTCCTCACCTGTCGAAAGCGGCGCGGCCCCGGGCGCCCGGCCCTGTGGCGCGAGGTCGACCGGCCCGAGCAGCGGCTCCTCGGCATCCAGTACGCGGGCCGGGTGCCCGAACCGCACCCGATGGTCGTGCGGAACGCCGAGCACTGGCTCTGGGAGGCGACCGGGGCGGGCGACGGCGACGAGCTCCCCGGCATGGTCGCGGGGGAGGCCGACCGCTACTTCCCGCGCACCGCGCTCCCCGAGCACCAGGGCCGCATCCTGCTGGCTCACTCGCCCTACCGGGACGGCGACGGGGCGGTGCGCCACCAGGAGACCTCGCTCTACCGGGCGCCGTCCGGCGCCTGGGTCTTCGCCTCCGGCACCTTCGCCTGGTCCCCGGCGCTCGACCGCCCGGGCCATGTCGACGCCCGGGTCCAGCGGGCCACCGCGAACCTCCTCGACCGGATCTGCAAGAGGGAGTAGCCCCTGCCCCCGCCCGCCCCCGCCCCCTCCCCCGCCGTCGGCCGGACGACCGTGCGAGGGCTCGCCGTGGGGCCCGGACGTCGTCCCCGTCCCTCCGTGCGAGAGAATCGGACACGCTCCTGGATCAACCTACGCGGAGGAACCGTGTCCGGATTCGTAGAAAAGCCCGAGCCCGTCCAGGTCCCGGGCCTCACCCATCTCCACACGGGCAAGGTCCGCGACCTGTACCGGAACGAGGCGGGCGACCTCGTCATGGTGGCGAGCGACCGCATGTCCGCGTACGACTGGGTCCTGCCGACCGAGATCCCCGACAAGGGCCGGGTCCTCACCCAGCTCTCCCTGTGGTGGTTCGACCGGCTCTCCGACCTGGTCCCGCACCACGTCCTCTCCACCGAGCTCCCGGCCGGCGCCCCCGCCGACTGGGCGGGCCGCACCCTGGTCTGCAAGTCGCTGAACATGGTCCCGGTCGAGTGCGTCGCCCGCGGCTACCTCACCGGCTCCGGCCTCGCCGAGTACAACGAGTCCCGCACGGTCTGCGGCCTCGAACTCCCCGAGGGGCTCAGCGACGGCTCCGAGCTGCCCGAACCGATCTTCACCCCCGCGACCAAGGCAGCGGTCGGCGACCACGACGAGAACGTCTCCTTCGAGGAGGTCGCCCGCCAGGTCGGCGACGACACGGCCGCGCTGCTGCGCCGGACGACCCTCGCCGTCTACTCCCGCGCCCGGGACATCGCCCGCGAGCGCGGGATCATCCTGGCCGACACCAAGTTCGAGTTCGGCTTCGAGAGCACCCCGGACGGCGACCGCCTGGTCATCGCCGACGAGGTCCTCACCCCGGACTCCTCGCGCTTCTGGCCGGCGGACCAGTGGCAGCCGGGCCGCACCCAGCCCTCGTACGACAAGCAGTTCGTGCGGGACTGGCTGACGTCCCCGGCCTCGGGCTGGGACCGCAAGAGCGAGACGCCCCCGCCGCCGCTCCCGCAGGAGGTCGTCGAGGCGACGCGCGCCAAGTACCTGGAGGCGTACGAGCTGCTGACCGGCGAGGCCTGGTCGGACACCTTCTAGAACACGAGAAAGCCCCCCGGTCGGATCGACCGGGGGGCTTCTTCATGGAGCGGACGACGAGATTCGAACTCGCGACCCTCACCTTGGCAAGGTGATGCTCTACCAACTGAGCCACGTCCGCATGCGCCGTAGCGCGGGGCTAACTATACCCATCCTTTCGCCTGCGCGAGACGCACTGCCGTGTGACGGTTCTCGGCACCGAGCTTCGCCGCGGCCGAGGAGAGGTAGTTCCGGACGGTTCCGGGAGAGAGCGAGGCGCGCCGGGCGATCTCCGTGACGGGGGCTCCGTCGGCGGAGAGTTCGAGGACCTCGGCCTCCCGTGCGGTCAGCGGGGAGTCGCCGGCGGCGATGGCGTCGGACGCCAACTCCGGGTCCACGTAACGGTTTCCGGCGTGCACGGTACGGATGATCTCGGCGAGCCGCTGGGCGCTGACGGTCTTCGGGACGAAGCCCCGGACCCCGGCGGAGAGGGCCCGCTTGAGGTGCCCCGGGCGGCCGTGACCGGTCACGATCATGGTGCGGCAGCCGGGCAGTTCGTCCCGCAGGACCGTGGCGACCGTCACACCGTCCGCGCCCGGCATCTGCAGATCGAGCACGGCGACGTCGGGCTGGTGGGCGCGGGCCATGGCGAGCGCCTCGGGACCGGTCGCGGCCTCGGCGACGACGACGAGGTCGTCCTCCAGGCCGAGCAGCGCGGCGAGCGCGCCGCGGATCAGGTGCTCGTCGTCGGCGAGCAGGACGCGCACGGGCGTGGGATCGGTGACGCTCATCGGCCCGCCCCCGCACGGGATCCGGAGGGCACGCCGGGTGTACGGGGCACGGGCACCCGGGCGGCCACCCGGAACGTTCCGTCGCCGCCGGGCCCTGCCTCCAGGGTCCCGCCGACGGCCGCGAGCCGCTCCCGAAGCCCCGCGAGCCCCGAACCACCGCCGGAGCCGAGCCCGGAGCCACCGCCGGAGCCGAGCCCGGAGCCCAGCCCCGAACCGCCGCCGGAGCCCAGCCCCGAGCTACCGCCGGAGCCGAGCCCGGAGCCGAGCCCGGAGCTCGGCCCCGCACCGCCCCGTGCGCCGCCTTCGGCCGGCTGTCTCACCCCGTCGTTCTCCACGGTCAGCAGCACCCCGTCCTCCTCCTCGCGGACGGAGATCGCGCAGCGCCGCGCGTCCCCGTGCCGCAGTACGTTCGTGGTGGTCTCCCGCACCACCCAGCCGAGCGCCGACTGCACCTCGTCGGGCAGGTCGGTCCCGGTCGGGCCGAAGGGCGAGGCGATGGCGCAGTCGATCCCGGCCGCGCCGAGGACGCCCCGAGCGCCCTCCAGCTCCACCCGCAGGTCTGCCTCGCGGTAGCCGCGTACGACGTCACGGACCTCGCGCTGGGACTCCCGGGCGATGCGCTGGACCTCGATCATCTGGTCGACGGCCTCGGGGCGTTCGCGCCGGGCGAGCTGGACGGCGAGCTCGCTCTTGAGGGCGATCACCGACAGGTTGCGGCCCATGACGTCGTGCAGGTCGCGGCCGAAGCGGAGCCGCTCCTCGGCGACCGCGAGCCGGGCCTTCAGGTCGCGGGAGCGCTCCAGCTCCCAGACGATCTTCATCAGCCAGCCGGAGAATCCGCAGGCGGCGGCGAGGCCGTAGCCGCCCAGGAGGATCCCGACCGCGGAGCCGAGGCCCTCGGCCGGGTGGAGGCCCATCGCCGCCATCGCGCCGCCGGTCGCGAGCCCGGTGGCCGGGACGGCGTACAGCATGCGCCGGGGACGGCGCACGCAGAGCACGAGGCCGCCCATGGAGAAGACGACGATGCCGGTGACGACGGCGGTGGCGACCGCGGGCTCTTCGAGCACCCCCGTGGCCCGCAGCGCGATCACGGTCAGCGCACCGCCCGCCGTCAGGACGACCAGCGCGGTCGCGAGCCGGACCGGCTGCTCGCGCCGGTCCAGGGCCCAGTCCAGGGCGCGGGAGGAGACCACGGCGGTCAGCACGGCGTGGGCGCAGACGAACAGCGCGAGCACGAGGCCCAGAGGGAGGTCGACGGGGAGGCCGTTCAGGCCGTCACCGGGCTCCGAGAGCGGCACCAGGGCGATGGAGCCGATCTCGATCACCGTGAAGAAGTGGAAGCTCCACCGTGTGTACAGCTCCACCTTGGCCGCACTGCCGCGCCGGCTCCACCACCCCGTCAGCCTGGACACGCGCCCGGCCTCCCTTCCCGTCCCCGCCTACCTGCGGGGTTCCCAGCGGAACCACTTCCGGACAGCAAACACGGTGAGGACGCCCCAGGCCAGTGTGGTGAGCGCGGCCGTCGCGAGGTCCTTGGTGTCGCCGACGCCGAGCCACCCGGCCCGGACGAACTCCATGACGCCGCTGAACGGCAGGAGTTGGGTGAGGCTCGCGACCAGGTCCGGCAGGAGGTCGCGGGGGACCATCAGGCCCGAGCCCATGGCGGAGATCAGGAAGAACGGCAGGGTGGTGAGGCCCGCGCTCTCGACGTTCCGCGTCATGGCGGTGGTCGCGGCGGCCAGTCCGGCGAGCAGCAGGATCGCGGCGAGCAGGCCGAGCACGAGCAGGTCCGGCCGGCGCGGCGCGGGGACGTCGAGGACGAGGGCGCCGCCGACGGACAGGACGACGCACTGGACGAGGGCGATGGCGGCGGAGGGGAGCGCGGCGCCGCCGAGGATCTCCAGGTCGGTCGCCTCGCCGGTGCGCAGCCGCTTGAGGACGAGCTCCTCGCGGCGGGCCACGAGGGCGGAGACGAGGCCCATGTAGACGACGAGGACGAGGACCATGCCGGTCCCGCCGATGAGGGTGGTCCCGGCCATGCCGCCGGGCAGTTCGTCCGGGCTCATCTGCCCGAGCGTGGACCGCAGGACGAGGATCATCAGCAGCGGCATCAGGAGGGCGATGAAGAGGTTGTTCTTGTTCCGCCCGAGGAGGGTGAGTTCGGCCCGTCCGAGGGAGCCCATCCGGCGTGCGGCCGCGTTCATCCGCGTGCCGGCGGGGGCCTTCGCGGGAGAGTGAGCAGGGGCGTTCATCGGAGACCCTCCAGGTCCGCCGCCAGGTCCCCGTTCAGGTCCTGGTCCAGGGCTTCGGTGCGGGAGGCGATCTCCAGGAACGCCTCTTCGAGGGTGGCCGAGCGGGCGTCGAGCCCGTCGAGCCGTACGCCTGACTCGCGGGCCCAGCCGAGGAGTTCGCCGAGCGCGTCCTGCAGCGCGTGCGTGCGGATCTCCACGCGCCGGCCGTCGGCGGCGGCCTTCAGGGAGAGCGGCAGGCGGGCGGGCGCGACTTCCTCGGGGAGGGTGAAGCGGATGCGGGCGGGCCGGGCGGCGGTGACCTCGTCCGGGGTGCCGGTGAGCACGATCCGGCCCTGGTGCATGATCGCGAGCCGGTCGGCCAGGGACTCGGCCTCCTCCAGGTAGTGCGTGGTGAGGAGCACGGTCGTCCCCTCGTCGCGCAGTCTCCGCACGAGGTTCCAGGTGTCGCGCCGTCCTTCGGCGTCGAGTCCGGTGGTCGGCTCGTCGAGGAAGAGGACCTCGGGGCGGCCGAGGAGGGCGAGGGCGAGGTCGAGGCGTCGCCGTTCGCCGCCGGAGAGCTGCTTGATCCGGACGCGGTGGCGGGAGCCGAGGCCGACGGCCTCCAGGGCCTCGCCGGTGGGCCGGGCGCCGGTGGTGCAGCCCGCCCACATGCGTACGGTCTCGGCCACGGTCAGATCGCTGGGGAAGCCGCCCTCCTGGAGCATGACCCCGATGCGGGGGCGGACGACGGCCCGTTCCCTGTGCGGGTCGTGGCCGAGGACGCGGGCGGTTCCGGCGCTGGGGGCGGCGAGGCCCTCCAGGAGTTCGACCGTGGAGGTCTTGCCGGCGCCGTTGGTGCCGAGGAGGGCGAAGATCTCGCCGTGGGGGACGGTGAAGGAGATGCCGCGCACGGCCTCGAAGCCGCCGGAGTAGCTGCGGCGCAGGCCTTCCGCTTCGATCGCGTTGGTCATGGGTCCAGACTCCCGGCGTCCGGGGCCGTCCGGCAGTGCGCGCTGTCATCACCGCTTCTGACAAATGTCATGGCGTCAGGCGGGGGCGGGTGGGAGGGACACGACCGCGAGGTGGATACGACGAAGGCCCCGGTTCCAGAGAACCGGGGCCTTCGACTTCCTGAGCGGACGACGAGATTCGAACTCGCGACCCTCACCTTGGCAAGGTGATGCTCTACCAACTGAGCCACGTCCGCATTGCTCCCGACCGACTTTCATCGGGCGGTGCGAGCACCACTCTACCTGATGCACCGGAGTGCTTGGTAATGCGATGCAGAGCGGGTGACAGGAATTGCACACTGCGCCTTCCCCCTGGAAGGGGGATGTTCTGCTACTGAACTACACCCGCACGCTGCGTGAGGTTCGGCCCTGCGGCCTTGCCCCTCGGCGTGTTCCAGACTCTATCGGATCATGGGGGGTGCAATGCAAATCGGCTCGGCCGCGTCGCCCCGGCCCGGCTCGCGCCGGCCCCGATCGGCCCGCGTCGGGCGGGCCTCGCTCGCCGCGGGGCTCAGCTCGCGGCGTGGAACGCCTCGTAGACCTTCTTCGGAATGCGGCCCCTGGCGGGCACGTCCATCTTGTTGGACTGGGCCCAGGCGCGGACCGCCGCCGGGTCGGGTGCGAGCGAGGTGCGGGTGTAGGTCTCGGTCCCGCCCTTCAGTCCGCCGGCCGAGCCCTTCGCGCCACCCGGTCCGCCCTTCGCGCCCGCCGACTGCTTGCGGCCGGCCGCGAGGTAGGGGGCGAGGGTCTTGCGGAGTTTCTTTGCATTGGCAGCATTCAGGTCGATCTCGTACATCTTCCCGTCGAGGCCGAACGCGACCGTCTCAGCAGCTTCTCCGCCGTCGATGTCATCGGAGAGAGTGACCACCACACGCTGAGCCACGGATATCGGTCCTTTCCTGCGGCCGCCGGAGTCGGAACGACGCTTGTGGCGCCTCTGACGTGCGACGATGCCGACCGTTCGGCTGTGCCGGGACAATGCTGCTTTCCTCTGGATTCCTTTGTACAGCGGTAGGCGTCGCATTGTGAAGCCCCGGCAATTGTTTCAGCGTGTCCCGGCGGATTGAGGTCCGCAATATTTCGCTGGAATTTTGCGCTCTGGTGTGCCTGTGAGGGGCCGGTGGCCTTCGCGGTCTGTTCGTGGTCCGTTCATGGGGCTTTGGGGATCTCTTTGTAGGATCCTTCAGATCTCTACCCGCGTAGAATTTGGAGGCAGGTACGCTGAGGGAACCGCCCACGCAACACACCACCGGGAGTGCCAGTGGCACGCGTCGTAGTCGACGTCATGCTCAAGCCGGAGATTCTGGACCCTCAGGGGCAGGCGGTGCAGCGTGCACTGCCCCGCCTGGGATTCGCCGGAATCGCCGACGTCCGTCAGGGGAAGCGCTTCGAGCTGGAGGTGGAGGGACCGGTCGACGACGCCGCCCTCGCCCGCATCCATGAGATGGCCGAAACCTTCCTTGCCAACACCGTGATCGAAGACTTCGTCGTGAAGGTCGAGTCGTGACCGCACGCATCGGCGTCGTCACGTTCCCCGGAACGCTCGACGACCAGGACGCGCTGCGCGCCGCCCGCCTCGCGGGCGCCGAGCCCGTCTCGCTCTGGCACCGCGACAAGGACCTCAAGCAGGTCGACGCCGTGGTCCTCGCCGGCGGCTTCTCCTACGGCGACTACCTGCGGGCCGGAGCCATCTCCCGCTTCTCGCCGGTGATGGAGAGCATCATCGAGCAGGCCAAGGCGGGCATGCCCGTCCTCGGCATCTGCAACGGCTTCCAGATCCTCACCGAGGCCCATCTGCTGCCGGGCGCGATGCTGCGCAACAACCACCTCCACTTCATCTGCCGCGACCAGAAGCTGCGGGTGGAGAACGCGGAGACCGCCTGGACGTCCGACTACGAGCGGGGCCAGGAGATCGAGGTCCCGCTCAAGAACATGGACGGCCGGTACGTCGCCGACGAGCGCACGCTCGACGAGCTGGAGGCCGAGGGGCGGGTGGCCTTCCGCTACCTGGACATGAACCCCAACGGCTCGCTGCGCGACATCGCGGGCATCACCAACGCCGCGGGCAACGTGGTCGGCCTCATGCCGCACCCGGAGCACGCCGTCGAGCCGCTGATCGGTACCGGCAAGACGGACGGCCTCGGTTTCTTCACCTCGATCCTCAAGAAGCTGGTCAACGCCTGATGAGCCTCGACACCGTCAAGCACGCGAGCGAGACGCCGGACAGCGAGCAGCCCTGGAAGGAGCTCGGCCTCAAGGAGGACGAGTACGCGCGCATCCGCGAGATCCTGGGCCGCCGTCCCACCGGCGCCGAGCTCGCCATGTACTCCGTCATGTGGTCCGAGCACTGCTCGTACAAGAGCAGCAAGGTCCACCTCGCGCAGTTCAGCGAGAAGAAGCCGCAGAGCGACGCCATGCTCGTCGGCATCGGCGAGAACGCCGGCGTCGTCGACGTCGGCCAGGGGTACGCGGTCACCTTCAAGGTCGAGTCGCACAACCACCCCTCGTACATCGAGCCCTACCAGGGCGCGGCCACCGGCATCGGCGGCATCGTCCGCGACATCCTCGCCATGGGTGCCCGCCCGGTCGCGGTCGTCGACCCGCTGCGCTTCGGCGCGGCCGACCACCCCGACACCAAGCGCGTGCTGCCCGGTGTCGTCGCCGGCATCGGCGGCTACGGCAACTGCCTGGGCCTGCCGAACATCGGCGGCGAGGTCGTCTTCGACGAGTGCTACCAGGGCAACCCGCTGGTCAACGCCGGCTGCATCGGCGTGATGAAGCACGAGGACATCCACCTCGCCAAGGCCTCCGGCCCCGGCAACAAGGTGATCCTGTACGGCGCCCGCACGGGCGGCGACGGCATCGGCGGCGTCTCGGTCCTCGCGTCCGAGACCTTCGACGACACGAAGCCCACCAAGCGCCCCGCCGTCCAGGTCGGCGACCCCTTCCAGGAGAAGCTCCTCATCGAGTGCACCCTGGAGATCTTCAAGGAGAAGCTCGTCGCGGGCATCCAGGACCTCGGCGGCGCCGGGCTCTCCTGCGCCACGTCCGAGCTGGCCTCCGCGGGCTCCGGCGGCATGCACGTCGACCTCGACAAGGTCCACCTGCGCGACGCCACGCTCTCGCCCGAGGAAATCCTCATGAGCGAGTCGCAGGAGCGCATGTGCGCGATCGTCGAGCCGCAGCACGTCGACCGCTTCCTGGAGATCTGCGAGAAGTGGGACGTCATCGCGGTCGTCATCGGTGAGGTGACCGAGGGTGAGCGCCTGGAGATCTTCTGGCACGGCGAGCAGATCGTCGACGTGCCGCCGCGCTCCGTCGCCCACGAGGGCCCGACCTACCACCGGCCGTTCGCGCGCCCGGACTGGCAGGACGCGCTCCAGGCCGACGACGCCGGCAAGCTGCCCCGGCCGCAGGACGGCGCCGAGCTGAAGGACCAGGTCCTGAAGCTCGTCTCCTCCCCGAACCAGGCCTCGAAGTCCTGGATCACGGACCAGTACGACCGGTTCGTGCAGGGCAACACGGTCCTGGCGCAGCCCGAGGACGCGGGCATGGTCCGTATCGACGAGGAGACCAACCTCGGCGTGGCCATGGCGACCGACGGCAACGGCCGGTACGCCAAGCTCGACCCGTACACGGGTGCGCAGCTCGCGCTGGCGGAGGCGTACCGCAACGTCGCCGCCTCCGGTGCGAAGCCGCTGGCCATCTCGGACTGCCTGAACTTCGGTTCGCCGGAGGACCCGGCCGTGATGTGGCAGTTCGCCGAGGCCACCCGTGGTCTCGCGGACGGCTGTCTCCAGCTGGGCACCCCGGTGACCGGTGGCAACGTGTCGCTGTACAACCAGACCGGTGAGGTCGCCATCCACCCGACGCCGGTCGTGGCCGTGCTCGGTGTGATCGACGACGTCAACCGCCGTACGCCGATCGCCTTCGCGGAAGAGGGCCAGCTCCTCTACCTGCTCGGCGACACGCGTGAGGAGTTCGGCGGCTCGGCCTGGTCCGAGGTGATCCACCAGCACCTCGGCGGCATGCCGCCGGCCGTGGACCTCGACCGCGAGAAGCTGCTCGGCGAGATCCTGATCTCGGCCTCCCGCGACGGCATGATCGACGCGGCGCACGACCTGTCCGACGGCGGTCTCGTGCAGGCGGTCGTCGAGTCCTGCCTGCGCGGCGGGAACGGCGCGCGCCTGGTCGTCCCGGAGGGCCTGGACGCCTTCACCTTCCTCTTCAGCGAGTCGGCGGGCCGTGCGGTCGTCGCCGTCCCGCGCAGCGAGGAGCTCCGCTTCACCGACATGTGCGGTGCGCGGGGTCTGCCGGCGACCCGGATCGGTGTCGTCGACGGAGACGCGGTCGACGTCCAGGGTGAGTTCGCGCTCTCCCTGGAGGAGCTGCGCACGGCCCACGAGGCGACGATCCCGGCCCTGCTGGCCTGATCCGACGCTCCACGAGAGAGCCCCCGCCCCTTTCGGGCGGGGGCTCTCTCGGCTTTTCCGCCACCTGCTTGCATGTGATTACGTAATTACGTAATCTCCGAGGAATGGAGCTGGAAGAGCGGGTGGCCGAGCTGGAACGGCGCATGGCCGCCCTGGAGGGCGCGGAGCGCCCCGTACCCGAAGCCGTCGACGCCACCTTCTGGGCCCTGGAGGGGTTCAAGGCGGAGCTCGCCGAGGCCGGGGAGCGGGGCGCCGACGGCGGTGTGCTGTTCACGGGTTCGGTCCGGCTGCCGACCGACGAGCGGTACGAGTGGCAGTTCGGCGCGCTCACCGAGCGGCTGCTCGACGAGGAGTGGGCCGGGACGGCGGACTCCTTCGCCGCGCTCGGTCATCCCGTACGGCTCCGGCTGCTGCGGGAGATCCTCGGCGGCCGTCGCACCGCCGCGGAACTGGCGGAACTGGCGGAGATCGGCACGACCGGCCAGATCTACCACCACCTGAAGCAGCTGACCGGCGCCGGCTGGCTCCACACCACGGGCCGCGGCCGCTACGAGGTCCCCGGGGCCCGGGTGGTCCCGCTCCTGGTGATGCTCACCGCCGCCCGCCCGTAGACCGTGCACAACAGGGGGAACGTCCATGCCTTCGCGTAAGACCGCGTTACTGCTCCACCGCCTGCTCTGGCTGCTGTTCGCCGTGCAGGCGCTCGCCTCGGTGGCCTTCGACCCGCCGTATCCGTACTGGGCGGGCTGGCTGCCGGCGCTCGCCGGCGCCGCTCTCGGCATCGGGCTCGTCGTGACCGGCCGCCGCCGGATCGCCGCGGGGCCGCGCGCGACGGTCGAGGTGGCACCGCCCGTCGCCGGCCGCTGGTCGGCGATGAACAGCCCGGCCGACCGGACGCCGAGCCACGGCACCCACCAGTACGCCCAGACGTACGCCATCGACATCGTGGCGGAGGACGAGGAGCGCCCGCGCCCCGCCTTCGCCCCGCTCTGGCCCCTCGTCCGCCGCAACCGCGACTTCCCGGCCTTCGACGCGCCCCTGCTCGCCGTCGCCGACGCGACCGTTGTGCACGCCGAGGACGGCCAGCGCGACCACCTCAGCCGCAACTCCCTGCCCGCGGTGCTCTATCTGATGCTGATCGAGTCCGCCGTCCGCGTCCTCGCCGGCGCCCGCCGCGTGACCGGCAACCACCTCGTCCTCGACCTCGGCGACGGTACGTACGCGATGTACGCGCACCTGCGGCGCGGCTCGCTCGCGGTCCGCGCGGGCGACCGGGTCACGGCCGGCCAGGAGCTCGCCCGGTGCGGCAACTCGGGCAACTCCACCGAGCCCCACGTCCACTTCCAGCTGATGGACGGCCCCGACCCGGAGACGGCCCGGGGCGTCCCCTTCACCTGGCGCGGCATCGGCGTACCGGCGAACGGCGAGACGTTCACGGCCTCCGGCTATCCGGCGGCCTGATCCCAGAAGGCGTCGGACTCCTCGATGTCCGCCACGCACTCGTCCACGTCGGTCACCTTGCCGCCGACGATGGTGAAGAAGAGCCCGCCGTCCATCTCGATGCCCCGGTCCCCGCGGTCGGCGTGCCACTTGTGCACGGACATGACATGACCGCGGCCGTCCGGGTAGATGCCCCTCTCCTCGACCCGGAAGGTGCCGTGGGTCAGCTCCATGAGCTGCCCGAAGTGTTCGAGGACGTTGTCCGCTCCCTTGAAGTGGCCGGACATCCGGCTGCTGCCCGGCGAGTGATGGGTGCAGTCCGCGGTCATCAGCGACCGCAGGGTCTCCATGTCGCCCGTGGTGAACGCCTCGTAGCCCTTGCGGACCAGAGCGGCGTCAGGGTGCTCAGCCATGGCACATCGACCCCTCTGTACGCGTAGACGCTGTGATGGAAGCCCTCCCTCTCCCAGTCTCCGGCTACCCTCGCCCCCATGCCACCGGCCAAGAAGCGCACCCGTAGTTACGACTCCGCCAAGACCCGGGCCGCCGTCCTCGCCCAGTTCCGGAACGTACGGGACGGGGTCGCGGCCCTCACGCCCGAGCAGCTGGCCGCGCCGACGCGGCTGGGGGAGTGGACCGTGCGGGAGCTCGCGGCCCACGTCACGATGGCCCTGGGCGCCGTCGCCCGGCACCTCGGGGAGCCCGAGCCGGCGCGGCAGGAACTGGCCCTGGCCGACTGGCCCATGGCCACGGTCACGGCCGCCTCCCGGATCGACACGGACACGCGGGCGATCGACACGAGCGACCTTCCCGGGCTGTACGAGCGGACGGCCGCGCTGTACGAGGAGCGGGTCGCGGACGCCGCCGACGGACGGCTGGTCGGGGCCCGGCTCGGCGCCATGACCCTCGCCGACTTCCTGGTCACCCGGGCCCTCGAGATGGTCGTCCACACCGACGACCTGAACGCGGCGACCGGCGCCGGCATCCCGTACGACCGGCAGGCCCTCGCCGCCTGCGTCCGGCTGCTCGCCGACGCCCTCGCGACGAAGGCCCCCGGCGGCGCGGTCGAGGTCCGGATCCCGCCGTACGCGGTCGTGCAGTGCGTGGAGGGACCCCGGCACACCCGGGGCACCCCGCCCAACGTCGTCGAGACGGACCCGCTGACCTGGATCAGGCTGGCGACCGGCCGCGCGGAGTGGGCGGCGGAGAAGGAGGCCGCCCACGTCAGCGCGAGCGGCGAACGCGCGGACCTGTCGGCCGTCCTGCCGGTCCTCTCCTAGGAGGCGCGGAACCGGGCCACTGGGAGGCACGGAACCGGTCCCGTCCGGGACCCCGCGGAACCGGACGGCGGGCGCGCCCGTCCCATCTCCATGTCGAAGCCACGCGCCCTCGCCGCCCTGGTCCCGATCCTGCTCGTCGCCGCCTCCGCCACCGCCTGCGGTACGGACCGGGGGCCGGGCGCCGGTCAGGCCGACACCGTCGACCCCGCCCTGCCCGTCAGCGGTACGCACTGGACGATCAAGGCCGTCACGGTCGACGGGCGCAGGTCCACCGCCCCTGCCGACGCGCGCGTCGAGTTCGCGAAGGACGGCCGCGCCCAGGGGAACACCGGCTGCAACCACTTCGGCGCCACCGTCGGGGTGAACGGCGACACCCTCACCGTGACCCAGAACGAGATCACCGAGATCGGCTGCCCCGGAGACCGGGAGCGCTTCGAGAAGGACCTGGTCACGGCCTTCTCGGGCGAGCTCAAGGGCACGATCAAGGGGGAGCGGTTCACCCTCGCCTCGGCCGACGGCCGAAACGGCCTCGAACTGGCCTCGGAGCCGGGCGCCCCGCTGCGCGGCACCACCTGGAAGATCGACTCGCTCGTCTCCGGCACGACGGCCGCCTCCCTGCCCGCCGGCAGCGGGAGCAAGGCGCGGATCGTCCTCGGCGAGGACGGCCGGGTCACCGGCAACCTCGGCTGCAACAACTTCTCCGCGACCGCCAGGGTCGACGGCACGACACTCACCGTCGAGGGCCCGGCCGCCACGACCCGCATGATGTGCGCGAGCGCGGAGATGGAGCTGGAGACGAAGCTGTACGAGCTCCTCGACGGCCCGCTCACCTACCGCCTCGACCACCGGACGCTGACCCTCACCGACCCCTCGGGAGAGGGCCTCACGGCCACGGCGGCCAAGTAGCGCCCCCCGGAGAAGGTGCACTCCGTCACATCGCGGGGGACCTCGATGCCTGGTACGAGCGTCTGCTCATCGAGGCCCGGGGGCGGGAATCCCTTCCCGCGTCTGGTTCGTAGGCCTCTCCAAGCCCGAGATGATCATTTCGTGCGATCCCACGAGTGGCACAGTCGCCGCTTTTCTTCAATTCGGACCAGTGGGCGAGCCCGTCTACACTCGGAAACGTGCCACGTGGTGACGGTCGACTCAATCACGACCTGCTCCCCGGAGAGAAAGGCCCCCAGGACGCTTGTGGCGTCTTCGGTGTCTGGGCTCCGGGTGAAGAGGTCGCAAAGCTCACGTACTTCGGGCTCTACGCCCTCCAGCATCGGGGCCAGGAATCCGCGGGTATCGCGGTTAGCAACGGCTCCCAGATCCTCGTCTTCAAGGACATGGGCCTCGTGTCCCAGGTCTTCGACGAGACCTCTCTCGGCTCCCTCCAAGGTCATATCGCGGTCGGTCACGCCCGCTACTCGACCACCGGGGCGTCCGTGTGGGAGAACGCGCAGCCGACGTTCAGGGCGACCGCCCACGGCTCCATCGCGCTCGGCCACAACGGCAACCTGGTGAACACGGCGCAGCTCGCCGAGATGGTCGCCGACCTTCCCAAGAAGGAAGGCCGCTCGACCCGGGTGGCCGCGACCAACGACACCGACCTGCTCACCGCGCTCCTCGCGGCCCAGGTCGACGAGGACGGCACGCCGCTCACCATCGAGCAGGCCGCCGCGAAGGTCCTCCCCGACGTCCGGGGCGCCTTCTCCCTCGTCTTCATGGACGAGCACACGCTCTACGCGGCCCGCGACCCGCAGGGCATCCGCCCGCTGGTCCTCGGCCGTCTTGAGCGCGGCTGGGTCGTCGCGTCCGAGTCCGCCGCCCTCGACATCTGCGGCGCCAGCTACGTCCGCGAGGTCGAGCCGGGCGAGATGATCGCGATCGACGAGAACGGCATCCGTACCTCGCGATTCGCGGAAGCGAAGCCCAAGGGCTGTGTCTTCGAGTACGTGTACCTGGCTCGCCCCGACACCGACATCGCCGGGCGGAACGTCTACCTCTCCCGCGTGGAGATGGGCCGCCGCCTCGCGAAGGAGGCGCCCGTCGAGGCCGACCTGGTGATAGCGACTCCGGAGTCGGGCACCCCGGCCGCCATCGGCTACGCCGAGGCCTCGGGCATCCCCTTCGGCGCGGGCCTGGTGAAGAACGCCTACGTCGGGCGCACCTTCATCCAGCCCTCCCAGACCATCCGCCAGCTCGGCATCCGGCTGAAGCTGAACCCGCTCAAGGAAGTCATCAAGGGCAAGCGCCTGGTGGTCGTCGACGACTCGATCGTCCGCGGCAACACCCAGCGCGCACTCGTCCGGATGCTCCGCGAGGCCGGCGCGGCCGAGATCCACATCCGGATCTCCTCGCCGCCGGTGAAGTGGCCCTGCTTCTTCGGCATCGACTTCGCCACCCGCGCGGAGCTGATCGCCAACGGCATGTCGATCGACGAGATCGGCAAGTCGCTCGGGGCGGACTCGCTCTCGTACATCTCCCTGGAGGGGATGATCGAGGCGACCACCATCCAGAAGCCGAACCTCTGCCGTGCCTGCTTCGACGGCGAGTACCCGATGGAGCTCCCGGACCCCGAGCTCCTCGGCAAGCAGCTCCTGGAGACCGAGCTGGCCGCGGGACCGGCCGCCACCGCGGCGTCCGACGCCCTGCGCCGCCCGTAAGACCCCGCTGCACACCCCGCAGTACGACACGAAAGTTCTTCAGCATGTCTGAGTCCACCAGTGCCGGAAGCGGCGCCAGCTACGCGAGCGCGGGCGTCGACATCGAGGCGGGCGACCGCGCCGTCGAGCTCATGAAGGAGTGGGTGAAGAAGACCCAGCGCCCCGAGGTCCTCGGCGGCCTCGGCGGTTTCGCCGGTCTCTTCGACGCCTCCGCCCTCAAGCGCTACGA
This sequence comes from Streptomyces narbonensis, assembly GCF_014649015.1. Taxonomy (GTDB): domain Bacteria; phylum Actinomycetota; class Actinomycetes; order Streptomycetales; family Streptomycetaceae; genus Streptomyces; species Streptomyces narbonensis. Next base: position 60,582 of record NZ_BMSF01000008.1, on the reverse strand, counting down.
GCGTCCGCTGCTCGCCTCGGCGACCGACGGCGTCGGCACGAAGGTCGACATCGCCCGCCAGATGGGCGTGTACGACACGATCGGCCACGACCTGGTCGCGATGGTCATGGACGACATCGTCGTCTGCGGCGCCGAGCCGCTCTTCATGACCGACTACATCTGCGTCGGCAAGGTCCACCCCGAGCGCGTCGCCGCCATCGTCAAGGGCATCGCCGAGGGCTGCGTCCTCGCCGGCTGCGCCCTCGTCGGCGGCGAGACGGCGGAGCACCCGGGCCTCCTCGGCCCGGACGACTTCGACGTCGCCGGCGCCGGCACGGGCGTCGTGGAGTACGACCGGCTCCTCGGCGCCGATCGCATCCGTACGGGGGACGCGGTCATCGCGATGGCCTCCTCGGGGCTTCACTCCAACGGGTACTCGCTCGTCCGGCACGTGGTCTTCGACCGCGCCGGCATGACCCTGGACCAGCAGGTCGAGGAGCTGGGCCGGACCCTCGGCGAGGAGCTCCTGGAGCCCACCAAGATCTACTCGCTGGACTGCCTGGCCCTCACCCGGACCACGGACGTCCACGCGTACAGCCACATCACCGGCGGCGGTCTCGCCGCCAACCTGGCCCGGGTGATCCCGGACGGCCTGCACGCCACGGTCGACCGTTCCACCTGGACCCCGGGCGCGATCTTCGACCTGGTCGGCAAGGCCGGTCAGGTGGAGCGCCTGGAGCTGGAGAAGACGTTGAACATGGGCGTCGGCATGATGGCCGTCGTGCCGGCCGACTCCGTGGACGTGGCCCTGACGACCCTCGCGGACCGCGGGGTCGAGGCCTGGGTCGCGGGCGAGATCACCGAGCGCGGCGCGCACACGACCGGCGCGGAGCTCGTCGGGGACTACGCGAAGTAGGAAGCGCCGGTCAGCGGGCAGCCCTACGGCGACGGCCCGGCGGTACCCCTCAGGGGTGCCGCCGGGCCGTTCGCGTGGAGCCCGTGCCGTCCGCACGGAGCGGGACAGCACAGAAACCCGGCCGGGTGTACCGGACCGGGTTTCGGTGATTCAGAAGGTCAAGCGCGACGCGGGGACGACGGACCGGACTCGTCGTCCTCGTCCTCGTCGTCGTTGTAGAGATCCGCGTACTGCGCGTACGGGTCGTCTTCCTCGTCGTCGTCCTCGAACGGCTCGCCATTCGGCGGCTGGTTCGAAGTCGAAGCGCCCAGCTCATTGGCCAGACGCGACAGGTCAGTCCCGCCGCTGCTGTACTTCAGCTGGCGGGCGACCTTGGTCTGCTTGGCCTTTGCCCGGCCGCGCCCCATGGCTCGACCCCCTCGGTGACGGGGCTCGATGGCCCCAGAGTCTTGACACGCGTTCATGATTCGGAACGGACTCTCGAAAGAGAGACCGGCCCGTAGGGCTTCAACGGTACCTGTTTCCTCGGGTCTACGGTACGCCGTGCGCATCACATACCTCGGTACAGAACCTTCGAGGCGCCCTTTCCTCGCTGGTCAATCGCGATTTTAACCTCTTCTTGAGGCTCGACCCGCCGAGGGGGGTGAGGGATGTCTCTCCGGTGTCCTTCCGGAGGCCTCCCGGTGCCCTCTGCGGCGGGTCGAGCCTCTGTGCGGCCAGGCGTGCGGCCGAGGCGCGCGGCCGGGCCCGGGGCTCAGCCCCGGCGGGCCTCCGCCATGCGCTGCTCGGCGATCCGGTCGGAGGCGGCGGCCGGCGGAATGCCGTCAGCCTTCGCACGTGCGAAGATTTCGAGGGTGGTGTCGAAGATCTTCGTGGCCTTCGCCTTGCAGCGGTCGAAGTCGAAGCCGTGCAGCTCGTCGGCGACCTGGATCACGCCACCGGCGTTGACCACGTAGTCGGGCGCGTAGAGGATGCCCCGCTCCACGAGGTCCTTCTCGATGCCCGGGTGGGCGAGCTGGTTGTTGGCCGCACCGCAGACGATGCTCGCGGTGATGAACGGGACGGTCTCCTCGTTCAGGGCGCCACCCAGCGCGCAGGGCGCGTAGATGTCGAGACCCTCGACGCGGATCAGCGCGTCGGTGTCGGCGACGACGGTGACCTGCGGGTGCTTGTCGGTGATCCGGCGGACCGACTCCTCGCGCACGTCGGTGATGACGACCTCGGCGCCGTCCTCCAGGAGGTGCTCGACGAGGTAGTGGCCGACCTTGCCGACGCCCGCGACGCCGACCTTGCGGCCGCGCAGCGTCGGGTCGCCCCACAGGGTCTGCGCGGAGGCGCGCATGCCCTGGAAGACGCCGAAGGCGGTGAGGACCGAGGAGTCGCCGGCGCCGCCGTTCTCGGGGGAGCGGCCGGTGGTCCACTTGTTCTCGCGGGCGACGACGTCCATGTCGGCGACGTAGGTGCCGACGTCGCAGGCCGTGACGTAGCGGCCGCCGAGGGACGCCACCATGCGCCCGTAGGCGAGCAGCAGCTCGTCCGTCTTGATCTTCTCCGGGTCCCCGATGATGACGGCCTTGCCGCCGCCGTGGTCGAGGCCGGCCATGGCGTTCTTGTACGACATGCCGCGCGAGAGGTTGAGCGCGTCGGCGATCGCCTCGGCCTCGTTGGCGTACGGGTAGAAGCGGGTTCCACCGAGGGCGGGGCCCAGGGCGGTGGAGTGGAGGGCGATGACGGCCTTGAGGCCGGTGGCGCGGTCCTGGCAGAGCACGACTTGCTCGTGGCCACCCTGCTCCGAGCGGAACAAGGTGTGCAGCACGTCTGCGGGAACGACAGGAACGCCGGTCACATCGGTCACGGTGGTGACTCCCAAGTACGAAGCGGCGGTTTACGGACCTCCCTGCGGGTGGGGGAGGACCAGTTCGGCAAGAGAGTAAGTCCTACCTGTGCGTAGATCGGCACCAGTGCTCAGGATCACCCTCCGTCCTCCGGGATCATCCCCTCTCGGAGGGCCTCCGTGGAAGGATTCGCGGCATGTCGGTCGCCTCCTCGGTCCTCGTCCCTTATGCGTCCTATCTGCGGGTGTACGAGCCGCTGGCCGCGTTTCCGGAGCCGGAGCGGAGCCACTGGGCGCGGTACGCGCGGCGGCCCCGCACCCCTGGGGCGCAGGAGGAGCTGCGGCGCTCGCTCGCCGACCTGCTGTCGACTCCTCCTGTGCCGGTGCCGCTCCAGGAGAGCGGGGAGGCCTTCGTCGCACATCTGGACGGGGTGGTGGTGATCTGCCCGTGGCGGACCCGGCTGCGGAGCTGGCTGGCGGTCGAGGAGCTGGTGGCCGACGGCTATCCGGGGCCGGTGCTGGACGCGATGCTGCCGCCGGTCGTGCGGTCCCAGATCGCCGGCGACTACGAGCGGTGGCTGAGCGGGAACCCGGACGCGCGCCCGTGGATCCGTACGGCGGTCTGGCAGGTGCCGCTGCGCTGGTTCGCGCTCTTCGGGGACGAGGACCGGCGGTACGAGCCGGGGGTGCCGGCGGTCGAGGGGGCCACGGAGCCGGGCCGCCCGCCGATGCTGCGCTACCGGACGACGATGGCGCAGGCGCGGCGGCGGCTGGCCCGGGCGCTGCGGGCGCTGCGGGAGTCGATCGACGAGGGGCCGATGACGGAGGGCCTGGTCGATGTGGGCCGGTGGCTGGAGGAGTTCCATCCGCGGGCGCTCGTGGAGCTGGACTTCGGGGGGCTGGTGCACGCGGTCGCGGAGGAGTGGCTGGCGGCGGAGCGGTCGGCGGCGGAGATGGCGGAGGGGATCGCGGCGCTGCGGGCCGGGGACGGCGAGCGGGCGAGTGAGGTGTACGGCCGGCTGGCGGAGCGCTGGCGGGTCGTCAGGGACCTGCGAGGCGCGAATTGACATCAGTCGGGCATCTTCGTCAGGTCGCCATCGACAAGACATGTCCGGCTGGGGTAAATGATCTTCAAGCATCCGGACCCTTCGGCTCCGGGTGCCTCTCGGCGCGCTCTCCGCGCCGGGGTCTTTCGGCATGTGGGTGACGAGGACGTTGGTCCCGATCCGGGCCTTTGGCTCAAGCGTGACGGACAGCACTTAACGCACCCTTGCGTCCATCACCCACCCTCGTGCCAAAATAGGACAAGGAGTCCGGGGAGGGTTCCTTCCGTCCAAGTTTGGGCGGAACGCTCAGCATTGCACTCTATGGGGGGTCTGAGGACTCCTGATCGCCCTGTGACTGATCGTCACAGGCGCGTGACTGTCCGTTATGGCATGGTCCATCGACTTCCGCCGCTGATGAACACCTGCGAGGGCAATTCCATCGGTTTGGCCGACGTGGCTGGACGGATGGTGTAGTTGTAGTGCCGAGGACAAGCCGTTCGTCCTATAACCGACTCGACCCGCTTCTGCCATTTCGGGCAACGCGGGTCAAGGTGCAGAATTTAGAGGAAAGAACCGAGATTGGTTCGGTTCTCCCGAGGAGGCCGCTCATGACCGCTCGCACCCCTGATGCCGAGCCGCTGCTGACCCCCGCCGAGGTTGCCACGATGTTCCGTGTGGACCCGAAGACGGTGACCCGTTGGGCGAAGGCGGGCAAGCTCACGTCCATCCGCACCCTGGGTGGGCACCGCCGTTACCGCGAGGCCGAGGTTCGCGCTCTGCTCGCGGGTATTCCGCAGCAGCGCAGCGAGGCCTGAGGCTCGCTCAACACCCCGCAGCACCCCGTAACACCGGGCCCGTCCGGATCCCCCAATCCGGTCGCCCACCCCTAGTACTGCCGACGGATTCCTGCCCCAACAGGCCTTCGTCAACGATCGCGCTGGACTCCGCCGGGTCTGGCGCGATCTTTTTTGTGCCCGGCGCCACTCTGCGAACGGTGGTGCAATTGCACATATTAAATCGGGCCGGTGTAGGAGGGGTGTAAGTGAAGGGGTTCCAGAAACTCTTTCGGTGACTCCCGTCACACCGGTGAAGCCTTGCCAACCACCAGCCTGCCACTCGCGGGAACGCTTCCAACCCGCCGTTGGTCATGGGTCGGTGGGACTTTCGTCCTCCTCGGGCCCCGTGGGCTCCTCGGCCTCGGGAAGCTCCATGACGAGCCGCAGGAGGCGATGGCAGACCACGCAGTGACGTGTGAGGTGTCCGTACCGGGAAGCGGCCGCCAGATGGGCACGCAGCAGCGCGCGCGTGTCGTGCCGTGCCGCTGACGCCGCCGCCATGCGCGACCACCTCCGGTGGGGACCCGACTCCCTGAGTCCGGGGTACCGGCGGGCACCCTGCGCCGTCAATACACGGGAACACGACGAAGGCCCGCATCTCACGATGCGGGCCTTCATTGAAGCGACTCTGACGGGACTTGAACCCGCGACCTCCACCTTGACAGGGTGGCGAGCTAACCAACTGCTCCACAGAGCCTTGCTCGCAGCCTCTTGTGAGCGGCTGCGAGACAGACTGTACAGCAGGTCAGGGGGTGCGGTCGAACCCGCCGGGGGCGACTGCCCTGCTAGGGGGCGGCCGCGTCGATCGCCTTCACGATCCGCTTGTCCGAGACGGGGTGCGCCGTGCCCAACGCGTGCGCGAAATAGCTCACCCGCAGCTCCTCGATCATCCAGCGGATGTCGGTCACCTCGGTCGGCACCGGGCGGCCCTTCGGGAGCTGTTCGAGCAGCCACGCGTACTCGTCGAGCATCTCGTGGACCTTCTCCATGCGGGTGGTGTCCCGCTGGACGCCCGTCGCCATCTGCTGGAGCCGCCGGTCCACCGCCACCAGATAGCGCATCAGGTCCGGCAGCCGCTTGAGCCCCGTACGGGTGACGAAGCCCGCCGGCACCAGCCAGGCCAGCTGCTCGCGCACGTCCGTGAGGTTGTTGATCAGGGCCAGGCTGTTCGTGGACTTCAGCCGGCGCTGGCAGGCCTGCCAGGCCGCCAGGATCTGCTGGACCTGGCCCACCGTCCGGACCGTCGTGTCCACCAGGTCCGCGCGGACCTTGTCGTACAGCTTCCGGAAGGAATCCTCGTCCCAGGCCGGGCCGCCGTGGTCGGCGATCAGCTTGTCGGCCGCGGCGGTGGCGCAGTCGTCGAAGAGGGCCTGTATCGAGCCGTGCGGGTTCGAGGACAGGGCCAGCTTCTGCTGGTTCGTCAGCTTGTCCGAGGCGAACTTCGCCGGGTTCACCGGGATGTTCAGCATGATCAGCTTCCGGGTGCCCCGCCACATCGCCTGCGCCTGCTCGGCCTCCGTGTCGAAGAGCCGGACGGCCACGCTCTCGCCCTCGTCCACGAGCGCCGGGTACGCCTTGACCGGCTGCCCGCCCCGCTTGGTCTCGAAGACCTTCGTGAGCGCCCCGATCGTCCAGTCCTTGAGGCCCGTGCGCTCCAGGGAGGGCCCCGAGCCGTCCGGGCCGCCCGTGGCCGCCGCCGCGGCCTGCGAGAGGGCCTTGCGGGCCTTGGGGCGCAGCTGGAGCCGCAGCGTCTCCAGGTCCTTGTCCTCGGCCAGCTTGCGCCGCCGCTCGTCGACGATCCGGAAGGTCACCTTGAGGTGCTCGGGGACCTTCGTCCAGTCGAAGTCCTCGGCCGTGACCGGGACGCCGACCATCCGCTGGAGCTCACGGGCGAGCGCGCCCGCCAGCGGCTCCTGGACGGGGACGACCGCGTCGAGGAAGCGGGTCGCGAAGTTCGGCGCCGGCACGTAGTGGCGGCGGATCGGCTTCGGGAGCGAACGGATCAGCTCCGTGACGACCTCGGTGCGCAGCCCCGGGATCTGCCACTCGAAGCCCTCGTCCGTCACCTGGTTGAGCACCTGGAGCGGTACGTGGACGGTCACGCCGTCCGCGTCCGCGCCGGGCTCGAACTGGTACGTCACGCGGAACTTCAGCGGGCCCTGCCGCCAGGAGTCCGGGTAGTCGTCCTTGGTGACCCCGGCCGCCTTCTCGTTGATGAGCATCTCGCGCTCGAAGTCCAGGAACTCCGGCTCGTCATGGCGCTTGTGCTTCCACCACGAGTCGAAGTGGGCTCCGGACACGACGTGTTCGGGGACGCGCTTGTCGTAGAAGTCGAAGAGCGTCTCGTCGTCGACCAGGATGTCCCGGCGCCGGGCGCGGTGCTCCAGCTCCTCGACCTCGGTGAGGAGCTTGCGGTTGTCGGCGAAGAATTTGTGGTGGGTCCGCCAGTCGCCCTCGACCAGCGCGTTCCGGATGAAGAGGTCGCGGGAGACCTCCGGGTCGATCCGGCCGTAGTTCACCTTGCGGTCGGCGACGATCGGCACGCCGTACAGCGTCACCTTCTCGAAGGCCATCACGGCAGCCTGGTCCTTCTCCCAGTGCGGCTCGCTGTACGTCTTCTTCACCAGGTGCTGGGCGAGCGGCTCGATCCACTCGGGCTCGATCCGGGCGTTCACCCGGGCCCAGAGGCGCGAGGTCTCGACCAGCTCGGCCGACATGACGAAGCGCGGGGGCTTCTTGAAGAGCGCGGAGCCGGGGAAGATCGCGAACTTGGCGTTCCGCGCGCCCAGGTACTCGCCGCCCCGGCCGCCTTCGCGGCGGGAGCCGTCCTTCGACCCGTCCTTGGACTCCTTCACGTCCTTCAGACCGATGTGGGAGAGCAGGCCGGCGAGGAGCGAGACGTGCACGGACTGCTCGGGGGCGTCCTCCTCGTTGAGGTGGATGCCCATCTGCTTGGCGACCGTCCGCAGCTGCGCGTAGATGTCCTGCCACTCGCGGATGCGCAGGAAGTTCAGGTACTCCTGCTTGCACATCCGGCGGAAGGAGCTGGAGCCGCGCTCCTTCTGCTGCTCGCGGACGTACCGCCAGAGGTTGAGGAAGGCGAGGAAGTCGCTCGTCTCGTCCTTGAAGCGGGCGTGCTGCTGGTCGGCCTGCGCCTGCTTCTCGGAGGGCCGCTCGCGCGGGTCCTGGATGGAGAGCGCGGCCGCGATCACCATGACCTCGCGGACGCAGCCGTTCTTGTCGGCCTCCAGGACCATCCGGGCGAGCCGGGGGTCCACGGGCAGCTGGGAGAGCTTCCGGCCCTGCTGGGTGAGCCGCTTCTTCGGATCCTTCTCGGCCGGGTCGATCGCCCCCAGTTCCTGGAGGAGCTGCACGCCGTCCCGGATGTTGCGGTGGTCCGGCGGGTCGATGAAGGGGAACTTCTCGATGTCGCCGAGGCCGGCGGCGGTCATCTGGAGGATGACGGAGGCCAGGTTCGTCCGGAGGATCTCGGCGTCCGTGAACTCCGGACGGGTCAGGAAGTCGTCCTCCGAGTACAGCCGGATGCAGATGCCGTCGCTCGTACGACCGCAGCGGCCCTTGCGCTGGTTGGCGCTGGCCTGGCTGACCGCCTCGATCGGCAGGCGCTGGACCTTGGTGCGGTGCGAGTAGCGCGAGATGCGGGCGGTGCCCGGGTCGATCACGTACTTGATGCCGGGGACGGTCAGCGAGGTCTCGGCGACGTTCGTCGCGAGGACGATCCGGCGGCCGGAGTGGGCCTGGAAGACGCGGTGCTGCTCGGCGTGCGACAGGCGGGCGTAGAGAGGGAGGACCTCGGTGTTGCGGAGGTTCCTTTTGAGGAGCGCGTCCGCCGTGTCGCGGATCTCGCGCTCACCGGAGAGGAAGACCAGGACGTCGCCGGGGCCCTCGGACTGGAGCTCGTCGACGGCCTCGCAGATCGCGGTGATCTGGTCGCGGTCGGACTCTTCGCTGTCCTCTTCGAGGAGCGGGCGGTAGCGGACCTCGACCGGATACGTACGGCCGCTGACCTCGACGATCGGGGCGTCGCCGAAGTGGCGGGAGAAGCGCTCCGGGTCGATCGTCGCGGAGGTGATGACGACCTTGAGGTCGGGGCGCTTCGGGAGCAGCTGGGCCAGATAGCCGAGCAGGAAGTCGATGTTGAGGGACCGCTCGTGGGCCTCGTCGATGATGATCGTGTCGTAGGCGCGCAGCTCGCGGTCCGTCTGGATCTCGGCGAGCAGGATGCCGTCCGTCATCAGCTTCACGAAGGTCGCGTCGGGGTTCACCTGGTCGGTGAAGCGGACCTTCCAGCCGACGGCCTCGCCCAGCGGGGTCCTCAGCTCCTCGGCCACGCGCTCGGCGACCGTGCGGGCGGCGATCCGGCGGGGCTGCGTGTGCCCGATCATGCCCCGGACGCCCCGGCCCAGCTCCATGCAGATCTTCGGGATCTGCGTGGTCTTGCCCGACCCCGTCTCACCGGCGACGATCACGACCTGGTGGTCGCGTATCGCCTCCAGGATCTCGTCCTTCTTCTGGGAGACGGGCAGCTGCTCGGGGTACGTGATCGCGGGCACGCGGGCGGCGCGCCCGTCGACGCGCTCCTTGGCCTTGGCCGCCTCGGCGGCGATCTCGTCCAGGACGGCCTCACGGGCCTCGGGCTTGCGGATGCGGCGGGCGCCTTCGAGACGACGGCCGAGCCGGTGGGAGTCCCGCAGCGAGACCTCGGCCAGGACGGACTGGAGGGCGGCGAAGGAAGTAGACATACGGATCCCAGGATCGCACCTGCGGCGGAGAAGCGGCGAACCGATTTCCGGGTGGGGGGTGCGTACTATTTCGGGCACGTCGACCGGACCCGAGAGGTATCGCATGTTCCGCACCACCCGCGCCCTGGCGGCCTTCGCCGCGCTGGCGGGGCTGGTGCTGGGCCTGCTGGTGTGCGGGACGGCGACGAGCGCGTCCCCGGTGAGGGGAGACTCGGCCGCGAGGAGCGCTTCCCCTGTGACGGGAGCCCCGCCCGCGACGAGCGCGGCCCACGCCCTGAGCCCGGCCCCTGCCGTGAGGGCGGCCCACGCCCTGAGCCCGGCCCCCGCCGTGAGCGCGGCCCACGCCTTGAGCCCGGCCCACGCCCTGAGCCCGGCCCCCGCCGTGAGCCCGGCCCCCGCCGTGAGCGCGGCCCACGCCCTGAGTGCGGCCCCCGTCATGGGCGCCGGCGTGCCGGGCTGTGATCCGGGCCACGCCGCCGAGGCCGGGGCCTCGGGTCCCGTCGTACCGCCGCGCCCCGGCGGCTTCGCGGAGCTGCTGCCCGCGCTGGCCGCCGACCGGACGCCGGCCTCGGCCCGGCACGGGGAGCCGGACGGGCGGGGGGCCGCCCCGGGGCGGGAGCCGCCCGAGCGCGCGGCGCCGTCACCGGTGGAGCTGTCGACCCTGATGAGGGTGTAGACGGACGGCGCACTCCGCCGTCCCTCGTCCCTTCTCCCTCTCTTCTCCTCTCCCTCCTCAGGAGCGCTTCCGCATGTCCAAGTCCAAGCCGATCGTGATCGTCTCCGGCGTGGCGGCCGCCGCCGTGCTGCTCGGCGTCGTCTCGTACACCGCCACCGCGCCGTCCTCCGGCCGCGGCGCGGGCGGCTCGTCCGCCGTCGCCGAGGTCTCCGCAGACCCGTCCGCCGGCGTCTACCCCGAGCTGGAGGCGTACGCCCGCCGCGACGCCTCCGACAAGCTCGCCCTGGGCCGCGCCGATGCGCCCGTCGTCCTCATCGAGTACGCCGACTTCAAGTGCGGCTACTGCGGGAAGTTCGCCCGGGACACCGAGCCGGTCCTCATGAAGAAGTACGTGGACAAGGGCGTCCTGCGCATCGAGTGGCGGAACTTCCCGATCTTCGGCGAGGAGTCGGAGGCCGTCGCCCGCGCCTCCTGGGCGGCCGGGCAGCAGGGCCGGTTCTGGGAGTTCCACAAGGCCGCGTACGCCGAAGGGGCCAAGGAGAAGGGCTTCGGGAAGGACCGGCTCGCGGCCCTCGCGAAGGAGGCCGGCGTCCCCGACGCGGCCCGGTTCGCGAAGGACGCCGAAGGGACGGCGGCCCGCGAGGCCGTCCGCAAGGACCAGGAGCAGGGGTACGCGCTCGGCGCGACCTCCACCCCGTCCTTCCTCGTCAACGGCCGCCCGATCGCGGGCGCACAGCCCCTGGAGACCTTCACCGAGGCCATCGACGCAGCGGCGAAGAGCGCCGCCTCGAAGGACAAGCGGTGACCTCCGGCATCGGGTACTTCGCCGCGTTCCTCGGCGGTCTGCTCGCCCTCCTCAGCCCGTGCAGCGCCCTGCTCCTGCCCGCCTTCTTCGCGTACTCGATCGACACCCGCGCGAAGCTGGTGGCCAGGACCGGCATCCTCTACGCGGGTCTGGCGACCACCCTCGTCCCGCTGGGAGCGGCCGGTTCCGTCGCGGGCCGGTTCTTCTACGGCAACCGCGACCTCCTGGTGACCGTCGGAGGCTGGCTGATCGTCGGGCTCGGCGTCGCCCAACTGCTCGGCCTGGGGTTCGCCTCCCGCCGCCTCGCCGAGGCGAGCGGCCGCATCAGGCCCACGTCGGCGCTCTCCGTCTACGCCCTCGGCCTGGTCTACGGCCTCGCGGGCTTCTGTGCGGGCCCGATCCTGGGGAGCGTCCTGACGGTGGCGGCGCTGAGCGGCAGCCCGGCCTACGGCGGGCTGCTCCTCGCCGTGTACGCGCTGGGCATGGCGGTCCCGCTCTTCGTCCTCGCGCTGCTCTGGGAGCGGTACGACCTGGGCCGGCGGCGCTGGCTGCGGGGCCGGCCGCTCCGGGTCGGCCCGCTGACGCTCCACTCGACGTCGGTCCTCTCGGGCCTGTTCTTCATCGCCCTCGGCACGCTCTTCCTGGTCTTCGACGGGACGACCGCGCTGCCGGGGCTGCTCTCGGTGGACGAGTCCTTCGCGGTGGAGGAGCGGGTGGCCGAGCTGGGCCGCGCGGTGCCGGACTGGGCGCTGCTCGTCGCGGTGGTGGCCGTGGTGGCGGTGGCACTGGCGCTGCGGGGCCGGCGGGGGAGCGGCACGCGGGAGCGCGAGGAGGCGTGACCGTACGGGGAAGGGGCGCGGGCCCCTTCCCCGTACGCGGACGGCCTTCTCCGCGCGCGGACGAAGAACTTCTTCCTGCGCGGACGAGCTTGTCCTGGGAACGGCGAAGGCCCCGTTCTTTCGAACGGGGCCTTCTTTTGTGGCTGGGGCCGGGGTCGAACCGGCGACCTATCGCTTTTCAGGCGATCGCTCGTACCAACTGAGCTACCCAGCCACGAAGCTGTTTCCAGCTTCAGCGACTCTGACGGGACTTGAACCCGCGACCTCCACCTTGACAGGGTGGCGAGCTAACCAACTGCTCCACAGAGCCTTGCGTAGTGCGAGAACAAGTCTCGCACACGTTTACTGCGTACCCCCAACGGGATTCGAACCCGTGCTACCGCCTTGAAAGGGCGGCGTCCTGGGCCACTAGACGATGAGGGCTAAGGGCCCACCTGCGCACTTCTCAGTGCGTCGGGGACGTGAGAAGCATATGGGATGTCGGCCGCGATCGCCAAAACGGTTTCCGCGGACCCCCGGCGAGTCCCCCCGGCAGGGGGACAATGGGCCCGTGCTGGAGATGACGCGCGAGGAGTTCGAGGAACTTGTCGCCGAGGCCCTGGACCGGATTCCACCGGAACTCGCCCGGCTGATGGACAACGTCGCGGTGTTCGTGGAGGACGAGCCCGCCCCGGACGATCCCGAGCTGCTCGGGCTGTACGAGGGGACGCCGCTGACCGAGCGGGGTGAGTGGTACGCCGGGGTGCTGCCGGACCGGATCACGATCTACCGGGGCCCGACGCTGCGGATGTGCGCGTCGCGGGCGGACGTGGTCGCGGAGACCGAGATCACCGTGGTGCACGAGATCGCCCACCACTTCGGCATCGACGACGAGCGGCTGCACGCGCTGGGCTACGGCTGAGCCGGGGCGTGTCCCTTGCGGCGCCAAGGGAGTTGGGCAGGGTGACGCGTTCCTTCCCTGCCTGTTGTGTCCTGGAGGTGCCCCCGTGCGCCATTTGCCCACCCGTTTGCCCGCCCGCGTGCGATGGGTCGCCGCCGCGCTGGCCGTCGCGGCCTGCGCCGGCCTGAGCGGCTGTATGAGTGTGAGTGACGAGGGGGCGAAGCCGGCGCCCGGCGCGTCCGGGGGGAAGCGCGGCGTGGCGGCCGAGGCCGCCGGTGGTGCCGGGAGCCAGGGCGGGGGCGGCGGCTCCTGGGACGGGAGCTCGGAGAACGGCGGGCCCGAGCCGGACGGCGCGGGCGGGAAGTCCCCGGTGCCGAGCGGCTCGCCGACGGGCTCCGCGAAGCCCTCGCCGGGCGCGTCCCTGCCCTCGACGGGCCCCGCGGGCACCGGCGGCTCCATGGCGCCCGGGGAGGCGGGCGGCGGAGCCGGTGGCGCCGCCGGCGGCGGTCAGGACTCGGGCGGGGGTCCTGTCGACGGGGGGAGCGGCGGAAACGGCGGAAGCGGCGGGAACGGCGGCAGTGGCGCCAACGGGGGCGGTGGGGGCAACGGCGGGAACGGGGGCAGCGGCGGCGGTGACGGTGGCGCGGGGAGCGGCGACAACGGCGGCGGGGCCGGTGGCCCGGGTGACGGCGGAGTGACGCCGACGCCGGAGCCGACCCCGAACCCGACCGAGCCTCCGACGCCCGAGCCGACCACGGAGCCCACCCCGGAGCCGACGCCGGAACCGACCTCGAACCCGACCGATCCGCCGACCCCCGGACCCGAGACCCAGCTGGGCGCGATGCGGGCGGCGGACGGGCGGGGAGCCCCTTCGGAGCCGTCCGCGTCACCGCAGGTCGGGCCGGTGTGACGTAGTCCGGTTTGCCATAGGTGGGGGAGGGTGCGTATGGTGGTAGATCGTTTGATCCCATTGCCCGGCGCCGACACAGAAGAGCGCCGTGTGGCGCGTACTCTCCCTAGCCGTGGCTGACCGCATTGAGGCGGTCGATTTGCGAATTCACGGAGTTGACGGGCGCGTGCCGAGACTCCGGAAGGTTTCGCATTTCGCATGTCCATTTTCAGTTCTGACCACGCCGTCATGCCCGAGAACGACGAGATCGTCGAGGCCGTAGTGGCCACCGAGACCGTCGAGGCGGCCGTCATCGAGGCCGACGACATCGTCGACGCCGTCGACACCGACGACATCGACACCGACGCGGACTCCGACGACGAGCCCGCCGAGCCCACCGTCACCTTCGGCGACCTCGGTCTGCCCGAGGGCGTCGTGCGCAAGCTCGCGCAGAACGGCGTGACGACCCCCTTCCCGATCCAGGCGGCGACCATCCCGGACGCCCTGGCCGGCAAGGACATCCTCGGCCGTGGCCGTACCGGCTCCGGCAAGACCCTCTCGTTCGGTCTGCCGCTGCTCGCCGGCCTGGCCGACGGTCACACCGAGAAGAAGAAGCCCCGCGGCATCATCCTCACGCCGACGCGTGAGCTCGCGATGCAGGTCGCGGACGCCCTCCAGCCGTACGGCGACGTGCTCGGCCTCAAGATGAAGGTCGTCTGCGGCGGTACGTCGATGGGCAACCAGATCTACGCCCTGGAGCGCGGCGTCGACGTCCTCGTCGCCACCCCGGGCCGTCTGCGCGACATCATCAACCGCGGCGCCTGCTCCCTGGAGCAGGTCAAGATCGCCGTCCTCGACGAGGCCGACCAGATGGCCGACCTGGGCTTCCTGCCCGAGGTCACCGAGCTGCTCGACCAGATCCCCGGCGGCGGCCAGCGCATGCTCTTCTCCGCCACCATGGAGAACGAGATCGGCACCCTGGTCAAGCGCTACCTGACCGACCCCGTCACGCACGAGGTCGACAGCGCGCAGGGCAACGTCACGACCATGACCCACCACGTCCTCGTCGTGAAGCCGAAGGACAAGGCCCCGGTCACCGCGGCGATCGCCGCCCGCAAGGGCCGCACGATCATCTTCGTCCGCACCCAGCTGGGCGCCGACCGCATCGCCGAGCAGCTGTGCGACTCCGGCGTGAAGGCCGACGCGCTGCACGGCGGCATGACGCAGGGTGCCCGTACCCGCGTCCTGGAGGACTTCAAGAAGGGTTACGTCAACGCCCTCGTGGCGACCGACGTCGCCGCCCGAGGCATCCACGTCGACGGCATCGACCTGGTCCTCAACGTGGACCCGGCCGGCGACCACAAGGACTACCTGCACCGCTCGGGCCGCACCGCCCGTGCCGGCCGCTCCGGTGTCGTGGTCTCCCTGGCCCTGCCGCACCAGCGCCGCCAGATCTTCCGCCTGATGGAGGACGCGGGCGTCGACGCCTCGCGCCACCTCGTCGGCGGTGCCGGCGCCTTCGACCCCGAGGTCGCCGAGATCACCGGCGCCCGTTCGCTGACCGAGGTCCAGGCCGACTCGGCGAACAACTCGGCCAAGCAGGCCGAGCGCGAGGTCGTCGACCTGACCAAGCAGCTGGAGCGCCTCCAGCGCCGTGCCGTCGAGCTCCGCGAGGAGGCCGACCGCCTGGTGGCCCGCGCCGCCCGTGAGCGCGGCGAGGACCCCGAGGCCGCTGTCGCCGAGGTCACCGAGGCCGCCGAGGCCGAGGTCGCCGCGGCTGCCGTCGAGGCCGAGCGTGCCGCGAAGGCCGAGGAGCAGCGCCGTGAGGAGCGCCCGGCGTTCCGCGACGAGCGCGGCAACTACGAGCGCCGTGACCGTGGCGGCGACCGCGGTGGCGACCGTGGCGGCTTCCGCCGCGACGACCGCCCGTCCGGTGGCTTCCGTCGTGACAACGACCGTCCGTCCGGCGGTTTCCGTCGTGACGACCGTCCGTCGGGTGGCTTCAACCGCGATGACCGTGGTGGCGACCGTGGTGGCTTCCGCCGCGACAACGACCGTCCGTCCTCCGGTGGCTTCCGTCGTGACGACCGTCCGTCGGGTGGCTTCAACCGCGACGACCGCGGCGGCCGTTCTTTCGAGCGTCGTGACAACGACCGTCCGTCCGGCGGTTTCCGTCGTGACGACCGTCCGTCGGGTGGCTTCAACCGCGATGACCGTGGTGGCGACCGTGGTGGCTTCCGCCGCGACAACGACCGTCCGTCCTCCGGTGGCTTCCGTCGTGACGACCGTCCGTCGGGTGGCTTCAACCGCGACGACCGCGGCGGCCGTTCTTTCGAGCGTCGTGACAACGACCGTCCGGCCGGCGGCCACCGTGGCAGCGACCGTCCGTTCAACCGCGACCGTCGCGACGACCGCCCCTCCGGCGGCTTCCGCTCCGGTGGCGGCGACCGCCCCTTCGCCCGTCGTGACGACCACCGCGGCACCGGTTCGACCGGTTCGACCGGCGGCTCCTTCGGCCGTCGCGACGACAAGCCGCGCTGGAAGCGCAACGGCTGAGGTCGGATGACCTGACACAGCAGGGCCCGTACGAGCACTTCGGTGCTGGTACGGGCCCTGCCCCGTTTCCGCGTCCCGTTTCCGCGTCCCGTTTCCCCGTCCCGCTCCCCGCCCCGGATCGCGCTCTCGGACCGGCGTTCGACCCGATACGCTCAGCCGATCACCAGGTTGCCCCGGGGAGGGACCTCTCTTTGTCTCGTTTCGCACGCGTGCGGCGCCCCCGCGCACGTATCGCCGTCCTCGCCACCACGCTCCTCGCCTCGGCCGTCGGCCTCTCGCCCGCCGTGGTCGCCGAGGCGTCGCCGATCGTCGGGGTCGACCAGCTCGACATCGCGCCGAACTGGCGGGCGGTACCCCGACAGGTGACCGTCACCGCGGCCGGCCCCACGGGCTACGTGCACGAGACGGAGGACCCCGACCGGTCCACCGGCGGCGAGCTGGAGTGGACGGACCTCACCGACCCCACGAAGAGCGTTCCGCTGGGGTACGGGACGACGGCGGCCCTGCCCTTCGCAAAGTCCGGCACCGGCGGGCGCTATCTGTACGTCCAGCGCGGTGACGGCGCCCACGCCGTCCGCGACCTGGAGTCCGGCACCGAACAGTCGTTCGACATGCCGGGCGACGCGACCTACCAGGGGCTGCTCGGCTCCATGCTGCTCTTCCAGCAGTACGCCTCCGCCGAGGACCACTCCACGACCACCGGCTACTACCTGGTGAGCGCGGCCGACCCGGACGGGGCCCGCACGCCCGTCACCGGCTGGCCCGAGGGCGCCCACCTGAACACGGCGCCGCTCGTGGCCGGCGACGACTCCGTCGCCGTGCTGCGCTTCGGCCGCTCCGGCGACCCGGCCGCGTACGGCTACTCCGACCTCGGCGTCGTCGACCTGAGCACCGGGCAGATGACCGTGATCCCGGCCCCCACCCCGACCGGGACCGCGCTCTTCGCGCCGGTGGCCGTGAGCCCCGAGCGGATCGCCTGGATCGACAAGAACCGCACCGTGCACGTGCGGCAGCGCGCGGCGCTGACCGGCGCCGAGCAGACGATCACCCTCCCCGCGGGCCTGAGCACCGCTCGTGTCGGCCTTGTCGGCGACTGGGTCCTCGCCCTGAGTGAGGCCTCTGGAGCCGACGCCGCCCTGAAGCGGCGGCTCGTCGCGCTCCACCCCGACGGGCGGACGAAGACCCTCCTGGAGAAGGCGGAGGCGGAGCTCACCCAGATCGCGGGCGGGGGCGTGGCCGTCGTCGGCGGTACGGCCTCCTCCGACTGGTCCGCCTTCAAGGCCGTTCCGGCGAAGGACGGCGGCGCACCACTCCTGGAGAAGCTGAGCCGCTTTGAGCCGCTGCCCGCCGAGGTGCGCTCGCTCGCGCTCGGTGCGGGCCGGTTCTCCTCGCTGGAGGTCGGCACCCGGATGGGCAGCGGCTTCTACGGATGGACGCCGCTGCCGGTCGGACCGGTGCACACCGGTCGTCCCCAGCCGGTGTGGGCGGGCGCGGAGTCGAAGCGGCTGGAGAGCGGCACGCCGCTGTTCGACAGCGGTGACGGCCGGACGGTCTACCTGGCCCGTGACGAGTCGAAGCCGCTGGAGGTCACCGCCCGTACCTCCGACGGCCTGGTGAGGCGGGTCTCCACCGCGCAGACGGACGGCCGGATCGCCGACGCCTTCGGCCGGCGGGCGGTCTTCCAGGGCGGCGGGCAGACGCTCGCCGTGGACTTCGACGCGCAGACCTCCAAGCCCGTCCCCGGTGTGCCGTCGTCGGCGCCGGCGGCGCTCTGGGGCGACACCCTGTACGCGGGCACGGCGGCGGGCGAGGTGACGCGTACCGACCTGAACACCAATGGCCCGCTGGGCAAGGTCACGACCGGGGCGGCGTGTGTCCCGACGGACCTCCAGGCGGCGGCGGGACGTTGGCTGTACTGGGCGTGCGGAGCGACCCAGCAGCGGGGCGTGGTCGACCTCAGGGCGAACACGCGGATCGTGCTGACCCCGGGGACGGACACCAGCGGCCTGCTGGGCGACGGCTACGTCGTCGACCGCGACTCCGGCGGGTACCTCCGGCTCCACGACCTGACCAAGCTCACCAGCGGAAAGCCCGCCGTGCGCCGGCTCGTCGACGCCGAGCCCGTGCCGGGTGCCCGCCGCGAGCACTGGACCGTGGACCGCTTCGGTGGGGCCGTCGCCTACAAGGACCGTCAGCAGCTCGTCCACGTCGTGTGGCCCGGTGTCCCCACCTCCGGCCTCACCGCCGCCTCGTCGAAGGTGCCGGCGACCATGCGGCTCCAGGACGGCTGGAAGGCGTACTGGACGCTGTCCAAGCCCTCGTCGTACTGGCAGCTGACGGTGCGCGACCTCTCCGGGAACCCGGTCCGCGCCTACGGGGGCGGCGAGACCCGGAGCCGTGTCGACGTCTCCTGGGACGGCAGGACGGCGGCGGGGAAGCCCGTCGCGAACGGCCGGTACACCTGGCACCTCCAGGCGAACACGGCGGACGGGCAGGGCAGCGACCTGTCGCTGACCGGCACCGTCACGGTCTCCGGCGGTCAGCCGGCCTGGCGCGACATGGCCGGGAACGACACGCAGGGCGACCTCCTGGTGATGGACACGACCGGGCTCGTGTCGATGTACAAGGGCACCGGGTACAGCGGACTGTCGGCGCGGATCGCGGGCACCGGCGCGAAGTTCCCGACGGCGTCCCTCCTCGTGCCGTTCGGCGATGTCAGCGCCGACGGCTGCGCCGACGTGCTGGTGCGCGTCGGGGACCAGCTGCGGGCCTACCGGCCCGGGTGCGGGAAGGTCGTCTCGGCCTCCTCCCCGTACACGTCGGTCGGCTCGGGCTGGGGGCAGTACGACGTCCTGACGTCCCCCGGCGACGCGAACGGTGACGGGTTCGCCGATCTGATCGCGCGCCAGACGACGACGGGCGACATGTACTTCTACGCCGGTACGGCCGACCACCGCATGAAGCCCCGGGTCCGGATCGGCACCAACTGGAAGCTGTACAAGAAGATCGCCGGCGCCGGTGACCTCAACGGCGACGGGCGCGGCGACCTGCTCGGCGTGGACGCGGCGGGCGTGCTGTGGCGGTACTACGGCACGGCGACCGGCGGCGTGACCCCGCGGGTGAGCGTCGGCAGCGGCTGGGGCGTCTACACCTCGCTGGTGGGCGTCGGCGACATCTCCGGCGACGGCTGCGCGGACCTGGTCGCCCGTGACACGGCGGGCCGGCTCTACGACTACGACGGCACCTGCCGCGGCCCGTACGGCTCGCGCATCCTGATCGGCGGCGGCTGGAACGCCTTCAAGAGCCTCCACTGACCTGACGGATGTCCGGGGGAGGCGCGGCGCGTGCCGCGCCTCTGCCGGATACCCGATCGGTTCCGGGGGGCTGTCGGGCTATGCTGCTCGGGTGTGCTTGTGCACGGGCCGTTAGCTCAATTGGCAGAGCAGTGGACTTTTAATCCATTGGTTGTGGGTTCGAGTCCCACACGGCCTACCGAAGGCCTCACCGGAAGGACCCCCGTCGACCTGAGTCGGCGGGGGTCCTTCCGTTTCGGCGTGCCTGGCGTGCCTACAGGGCGCTCCAGTTCAGGACCGGGCGGGCCAGGGCGGCCACGTCGTCCAGGAGGGCCAGGCGGGCGGCGCGGAGGGCGGGGTCGGCGTCCATGACCAGGACCTCGTCGAAGAAGGCGTCGACCGCGGCGACCAGCGGGGCGGAGGCCCCGGTCAGGGCGTCGAGATCGTCCTCACGGCCGGTCAGGGACGCGCGGACGGCTTCGGCGGCCCCGGCGAGGCGGAGTTCGGCGGGGGCTGTCAGGAGGGAGCGGTCCGCGGACTCCGGGGCCGCGTCCTTCGGGAGGATGCGGAGGACCCGCTGGAGCGCGGCCGTCAGGTCGGCGAACGCGGTCGTGCCGATGTGGCGCTCCAGAGCGGCGAGGGTCCGGTCGCCCCGGGCGGGGCGGTCGGCCCACGGCAGGACGGCCTGGACGAGGCGGTGCTCGTGGCCCGCGTCCGCGAGCTGCTGCTCATAGCGGCGGGTGATGAGCTCGGCCGCCTCGGCGAGCCGCTCGGCGGGCACCTCGACGCCCTGGGCGGCGTAGCGGTCGGCCGCCGCGCGCAGTCCGTCGCGGACCCGGAGGCCGGCGACGGAGGGCACGCTCCGGAGGACGTTGAGGAGGCCGATGGCGGCCCTGCGCACCCCGTACGGGTCGGAGCTGCCCGTCGGGGCGGCGCCGATCACGAACATGCCCGTCACCAGGTCGAAGCGGTCGGCGAGCGACAGGACGACGCCCGCGTCGCCGGCCGGCAGCGCGCCGCCCGAGGAGCGCGGCAGCTCCATCTCGGCGAGGGCGCGGGCGACCCGCGCGGGCTCGCCGGCGCGGAGCGCGTACTCCTCGGCCATCACGCCGGCCAGGCTGGAGAACTCGACGACCATCTGCGACGCCAGGTCGAACTTGGCCAGTTCACCGGCCCGGCGCACGGTGTCGAGCGTCTCCGGTGCGAGGCCCGTACGGTCCGCCAGGGTTGCGGCGAGGGCGGCGATGCGGTCGGCGCGGTCGGCGACCGTGCCGAGGCGCTCCTCGAAGGTCAGCTTGTCGAGCCGGCCGCGGAACTCCTCCGGGGCGACCTTCAGGTCGGCGCGCCAGAAGAAGGCGGCGTCCTCGTAACGGGCCCGCAGGACCGCCTCGTTGCCGGCCCGCACCACGTCCTCGTCGCACGTGCCGTTGGCGAAGGTGAGGAAGTGCGGTTCGGGACCGATCACGCGCAGCGCGGTGGAGGGGTTGGGAGCTGCTGCTCGGCGAGTGTCCAGGAGCACATGCAACAGCGCGTGGGTGTGTCCTGGATCACACCGCGAGGGTGTGGGGGTCGGGTTGTCGGTGGCGGTCGTAGGTTCGGGGTGTGGGTCGCGGAGGGAGGTGGGCGGTGCGGGGGGACGCGAACGGGCGACTGCGTGTGATCGATGCGCCGTTCGTTGCTCTGGGGCCGTCGGGTGTGGCGGTACGTGACCGGCTCAAGGGGCTGACGCCTGAGGATGAGGGGGTTCTGCGGCTGGTCGGCGGGCATCTGGGCAGGCTCGCCTCGCTTGACCTCAAGGCCCGGTGCGCTGACGCGGGCGATCACACCTCGGGTACGTGGGCGGCTCGTAAGCAGGGTCTGACGGCGGATTCGTCCTCGCGGTGGGCGGGGTCGATCACGAAGGCCACGCACGATCAGTGGGCACTGTCCCGCCGCTGCCAGCTCGCGCACGTCCAGTCCCTTGAGGCTGGTGTCCGCATGCTGATGCACCGGCTGTCCCTGCCGCTCGGCGAGAAGGGTTCGAAGCGGGCAGCGGGCGGATACCGGTCCAAGGGGGAGTGGTTCCGCAAGTCGCGGCGTCTGCACATCCTGGAACACCGGCTCGGTGTCGCTCGCGCCGAGCGTGAGGCCGGTGTCGTGCACGTGGTGCGCGGTGGCCGGAAGTTGCTGAACACCCGGCACAACCTCGACGCGGCGCGGCTCACCGAGGCCGAGTGGCGGCAGCGCTGGGAGGTGGAGCGCTGGTTCCTCGCCGCTGACGGGGAGTCGGGGAAGCGTTTCGGGAACGAGACGATCCGCGTCGCTCCCGACGGCGAGGTCAGCATCAAGCTGCCCGCCCCGCTGGCACACCTGGCCAACGCCAAGCACGGCCGGTACATCCTCGCTGCCCGCATCGCCTTCGCCCACCGGGGCCAGGAATGGGCCGACCGCATCACCGCCAACCGGGCCGTCGCCTACCGCATCCACTACGACACCGGCCGCGGCCGCTGGTACCTCACCGCCTCCTGGCAACGCCCCGTCGTCGAGACCGTCCCTCTGTCGGCCGCACGGGCCCGGGGCGTGATCGGCGTCGATACGAACGCCGACCACTTCGCCGCCTACCGGCTCGACCCGCACGGCAACCCCGCCGGCGAACCGCACCGCTTCTTCTACGACCTGTCCGGCAGCGCGGATCACCGCGATGCGCAGATCCGGCACGCCATCACCCGCCTCCTGCACTGGGCGAATACCCGTGACGTGGCCGCCATCGCTATCGAGGACCTGGACTTCGCTGCCGAGAAGACCCGGGAGAAACACGGCCGCAAGAAGCGGTTCAGGCAGCTGATCTCCGGCATACCCACCGGCAAGCTGAAAGCCCGGCTTGTCTCCATGGCGGCCGAGCACGGCCTGTCGATCGTCGCCGTCGATCCGGCGTACACGTCGATGTGGGGCGATGAACACTGGCGCAAGCCCCTGACCAGCAACAAGCGAAAGATGTCCCGTCACGACGCCGCGAGCATCGCGATCGGGCGACGCGCCCTCGGGCACCCGATCCGGCGTCGGACGGCACCGCCCCTACAGCACCGGAGTGATGCTGTGGTGCATCGGACCGCCCAGGCCGGACCGGAGACACGAGAGCGTGAGGGAACCCGCCCACCCGTCACGGAACGCGCACGCGATGCACGTGCCCGAGCGGGGAACACCGGAACGCGGGCAACCAGTCGGATATCCAAAACCGTTCGGGATGTCCGCAGCGACCAGATATGGGTACAAGACTCACTTCTGGTCACTTAATTGGAACGGTTGGCGGTGCCGGCTCCCACCTCCGTGTTCAGCGGCTGCGTGATCATGCAGCCGTTGTCGCTCCAGTATTTCTGCAGGGTGAGGACGGCGTCCTGCATGGTCAGCGCTGTCCGGCCGTTGTTCATGGTGATCGAATCGCCTGCTTTCCCGAGTCGGTTCCCGAGCAGTCAAGCTACGGGAGAAGCGGCCTCGGACTCGGGGGATTTTGCGGGGCGTCCTGTGAGGCGGGCGTCCCGTGAGGTGGGGCGTCACGTCACCGGGAGCCCGGCGCGCAGGAGTTCGCGGCCCTGGAGCTCGTTGGCCTCGCGCCAGGCCTGCACGCGGTGCGGGGTGATGCGGAACCAGCGGTACGGGCCCGACTGGGTGCGCGGGTCGAAGCCGGTGCGCTCGGCGAAGCGGTCGCCCCGCTCCCGCGGCAGCGCGTCGATCTCCAGGACCTCGACCGTGCCGTCGATCATCGTCACGTCACGGGTGAGGCCGAGGCCCAGGCGGACGCGCCGGGTGGCGGCCATGTTCCGGCCGGTCGGGCTGTTCGCCGGGGTGGAGACGAGGACGGCCTCGCCGTCCCAGTCGAAGGAGAGCGGTACGAGGTACGGCACACCGTCCGGTGAGGCGGTGGCCACCCAGACGTCGACGTCGTGGGCGAGGCGCTGCTCGGTGTCGTGGCGGCGCTGGTCGCGGGAGCGGGGTGCGGCGGCGGTGGTGGTCATCGGCGGGGCTCAGCTGTCCTGGAGGAGGCCGATGAGGTTGCCGTCGGGGTCGACGACCGTCGCGACGAGCCGGCCGCCGCCGACGTCCTGCGCCGCGTCCTTCACGGTGGCGCCCGCGGCGGTCACCTCGGCGAGCTTCGCCTCGATGTCCGGCACGTGCCAGTAGGCGAGCGAGGAGGTCAGGCCCTGCGGACCGCCGCCCGGCAGCAGCCCGATGTGCTGGCCCGCGGCCTCGAAGGCGACGTAGTAGGGCTCGTCGACCTGCGGCTCGACACCGAGGAGGGCGGCCCACACGGCCTTGGCCTTCGCGAGGTCGGACACGGGGTGCAGCACGGTCTTGATGCCCTGGGTGGTGGACGTACCGGTCATGGTGGTCACTCCTGTGGGTCGTGTCGTTCGGTGTCGTGCGGTGTCGTTCGGTGTGGTTCCACTCTCCGTCAGCGGGGCGGAGCCCGCCTCCGTGGTGACCACGGAACGCACCACGGAACGCACCACGGAGTCGGTACGGAGTCCGTACGCAGGCCGGTACCGAGTCGGGTACGGACAGACCCCCCGGAAGTCGTCGCGCCCCGGCCGATAATGAGCCGGTGTCGACTCCAGAGATCTCCTCCCGGGAAGCCGAGGTGCTCGCGCTCCTCGGAGAGCACCTCAGCAACGCGGAGATCTCCGCGCGGTTGTTCATCTCCGTACGGACCGTCGAGTCGCACGTCTCCTCGCTGCTCCGCAAGCTCGCGGTGCCGGACCGGCGGGCGCTCTCCCGGCGGGCGGCCGAGGCGGCGCCCGTCGACACGCCGGTGCCCGTCCTGCCCGCCCCGCTGACGGCCTTCGTCGGCCGGGTGCGGGAGCGCGGGGAGCTGATGGAGGCGCTGAAGGCGTACCGCCAGGTCACCGCGGTCGGCCCGGGCGGCGTCGGGAAGACCCGGCTCGCGCTGGCCGTCGCCGCGGAACTGACCGGCGACTTCGCCGACGGGGTGTGGTTCGTCGACCTGGCCCCGGTCACCGATGCGGGCCGGGTGGGCGCGGCCGTCGCGGCGGCCGTCGGCGTGGGCGAGCAGCCCGGGCGGGGCGTCGAGGCGTCGGTGTTCGCCGCGCTGGCGGACCGTCAGGCGCTGCTGGTCTGGGACAACTGCGAGCAGATACGCGACGGGGTCGGGCCCTTCCTGGAGCGGCTGCTCGCGGCCTGCCCGCGCGTACGGGTGCTCGTGACGAGCCGGGCGCGGCTGATGGTGCCCTTCGAGCGGGTCTTCCCCGTGCCGCCGCTGTCACGGGCCGGGGGCGGGGAGTCGGAGGCCGTGGAGCTGTTCCTGGAGCGGGCGGCGGCGGTCGGTCTGCCGTCGCCGGATCCGGCGGTACGGGACACGGTGGTGGCCCTGTGCGAGCGGCTCGACGGCATGGCCCTGGCCATCGAGCTGGCGGCGGCGCGCTGGCCCACGCTCGGTCTGGACGGTCTCGTGGCCGGGCTCTCCGACCAGTTGAGGATCCTGGCCGGCGGGCCGCGCGCGGCCGACCGGCACCGGTCGGTGCGGGCCGTCCTCGACTGGAGCCACGACCTGCTGGAACCGGCGGACCGGGCCCTGCTGCGCCGGGTGTCGGTCTTCGTGCTGCCGTTCACCGCGGGGGCGGCGGCGGAGGTCGCGGGCTTTGGCCCGCTGGAGCCCGGCGCGGTCGCCGACGGGCTCGGCCGGCTGGCGGAGCAGAGCCTGCTCACCGTGACGCCGTCCTCCTCCGGCACCCGCTACCAGGCGCTGGAGACCATCCGGCAGTACGGCGCCGAACGGCTCGCCGAGGCCGACGAGTCGGCGGCCGTCCGTACGCGTCACACGGAGTGGTGCCTGGCCGGGGCGACGGGCCTCCTGGACACCGGGGGTGCGGACTGGCGCGCCCGTTTCGACGCCGTGGCCGAGGACCTCGGGGCCGGCCTCGCCTGGGCCGCCGAGCGGCCGGAGCTGCGCGCGGAGGCCCACCGGCTCGCCCTGGCCCTGGCGGAGTCGTCCTTCACCCGCAATCTGCTGGGCGAGGCGCAGGAGCGGTACGAGCAGGCCGCCGCGCTGGCCGCCGCGGATTCCGACGCCGCGGAGTGCCTGCGGCTCGCCGCCGGGGTGGCCGGGTGCCGCCGGCTGGGCGACGACATGTTCCGCCTGCACCGGGCCGCCGCGGAGGCCGCCCGCCGCGCCGGCGACCTCCCCGGGACGGCCCGCGACCTGGCGACCGCCGCGACCGTCGCGTACCGCTTCTCCAGCGAGTTCGCCCGGGTCCCGTCACCGGAGGAGGCGAAAGCCCTCCTCGCTGAGGCCGGGGAGCTGTCAGGGCCCGGTGACAGCGGTTCCGCTGCCTCCGCCGTCGCGCTCGCCGAGGCCGCCGTCGTCGCCGATGCCTTCGGGGCCGTCCAGGGGGAGACGGACAACACCGTGGAGGAGACGATCGCCCTCGCCGAGCGTGCCGTCGCGCTCGCCCGGCTCGCGGGCGACCCCGTGGCGGAGTCCGCAGCACTCGACGCGCTCTCCGGCGCCCGGAGCTGGGCCGGTGACACCTTCGCCGCCGCGGCCGCCGCCCGCCGCCGCATCGACCTCCTGGTTCCTCTGCCGCCTGCTCCCGCGCGTACCCACGAGCTCCTCGACGCCCTCGCCATGGCCTCCGGCACCGCCCTCGGCGCGGGGCGGCTGGCCGAGGCCCGCCGGTGGGGCGGGGAGCTCGCGGGGCATCCGCTCCTCGCCGAGGTGGGCCACCACGCCACGTCCTGGCTCCTGGTCGCCGACGCGTTCGCCGGCCGGGGCGACGAGGTGCTCACCGGCAGCGGGCGGTTCCTCGACGCCTGGGAGCGCGGCGGCCGTCAGCAGTCGTTCTCCCTCGGCCCCGCCGCCGCCTCGGTCGCGATGGTGCACGGCCTGCGCGGCGACCTCACCGCCCGGGCGGAGTGGCTCGCGATCGTCGACCGCGCGGGGACCTCGGAGGAGTACCGCCACGGCTACGGCGCGATCCTCGACGCCACGGTCCTGCTCCATGACGGGGACGCCGCCGCGGCCCTCGACCGGGTCGCTCCCGAGCCGGAGCAGGTCTGGAAGTGGGTCACCTGGATCTGGCTGCACTGGTACGTGGCCCTCAGGGCCGAGGCCTCCGTGCTCGCCGCACACCCGGACGCCCGGGCCCGGACGGCCGCCGCCCGGACCGTCGTCGCCGGCAACCCCGTCGCCTCCGCCCAGCTGGACCGGGCGGAGGCACTGCTCGACGGCGGCGACCCACGGCGACTCCTCGCCGTGGCCCGGGCGTTCGACGCGGCAGGCAGCCGCTACCAGGCGGCCCGCACCCTGCTCCTCGCCGGCGGCGAGCACGCCGCCGCCGGTACGGCCGCCCTCGCCGGGCTGGGCCTGAGCACGGTGCCGCGCAACCTTCCGGGTCCCGGCCCGCGTCCGTGAGGGCGTACCCCCGACAGATCGAAGATCTTTTTCCTCCGAACGGGCCGTGCCGGGGCGCGTGGTGAGGGACCGTGGGGGAATGTGGGACACGGAGTACGGACGTACGGAGGTGGCGCCGGTGACGGCGAGCGGTTCGGGTGATCCGGCGGCGGCGGCCCGACGGCTGGCCCGCTGTGCGCTGGCGGCGGCGGGCGCCGCGATCCTGGCGCTCCTGACCGCCCTGACGGGCGGGCTGCTGATCCTGCTGGGCGGGATCGTGGGGCTCGCCGCCGCGGCCATGGGCGTCTGGTGGTTCCTCGCCCACCGCGGGCTGCCGCGCGTGGCCGGCGCGGTCGTCGCCGTGGGCGCGCCGATCGGCGTCCTCGTCCTGTTCGTCGTCGGCGGCGTCTGGGTCAACGCGCTGGTGGCCCTCGCGCTCTGGGGCGTGGCGCTCGGCTGCGCGCGGACCGCGCTGCGCCGCCCCGACCGGGAGTGGGAGGCGGTGATGCGGGGCACCCCCGCGGCCCGCCCCCGGCGGCCCGTCCTGATCATGAACCCGAAGTCCGGCGGCGGGAAGGTCGGCCGCTTCGGGCTCGTCGCCCGCGCGGAGGCCCTGGGCGCCCAGGTCGTGCTGCTCGACCCGTCCGTGCAGACCGACGTCACCGCGCTGGCCCGGAAGGCAGTGGCCGACGGCGCCGACCTCCTCGGTGTGGCCGGCGGCGACGGCACCCAGGCGCTCGTGGCCGCGGTGGCCGCCGAGCACGACCTGCCGTTCCTCGTCGTCTCGGCGGGCACCCGCAACCACTTCGCCATGGACCTCGGCCTCGACCGCACCGACCCGGCGACCTGCCTGAACGCGCTGACCGACGGCGAGGAGCTCCGGGTCGACCTCGGGTCGGTCGACGGGCGCCCCTTCGTCAACACCGTCTCCTTCGGGGTGTACGCGGACGTCGTCCAGCGCCCCGAGTACCGCGACGCGAAGGCCGAGACCGCGGTCGAGGTCCTGCCCGACCTGCTCCAGGGCGGCGAGGGCCCGCGCCTCGACGCGACCGTCGACACCGTCCGGCTCCCGGGTCAGCAGGCGCTCCTCGTCAGCAACAACCCCTACTCCGCGCCCGACCCCTTCGGTGTCTCCTCCGCCCACCGGCCGCGCCTCGACAGGGGTGAGCTCGGGGTGATCGGCATCCGGGTGGACGGCGCCGCGCAGGCCGCCGAGCTGGCCGTCCGGGGAACCCAGGCGGCCGGCCTGAACGTTCTGACGGCGCGGAGGGTCGAAATCGTGGGGAGCCCGGGCAGCCCCTCCGGCACCACAGTCTCCGGCACCATCTCGGTGGCCGTGGACGGTGAGGCCCTGACCCTGCCCACCCCGGTGGTGTGCACGCTCCGCCCCGGCGCGCTGAGGGTCCTCGTGCCCCGCGACCGGCCGGGGACCGTGCCTCCTCTGCCGCCGCTCGACTGGCGGCGCATCACCACACTCGCCTTCCACACCCCTCACACCCCCTGAACCATCCGAAGGAGCGGCGCATGACGGACATGACAGCGGAGACGGTGGAGCCCGGGACCATCCGGGCGGTCCTGCGCGACCTCCGGGCCGTCGACGGAGCCGTGTACGCCGCCGTGGCCGCCACGCCCACGCCCACGCTCGACACGGCGCTGCGCCGCCTCTCCACCGCGGCGAACCACTCCAAGATCTCGTTCGCCACCGCCGCGGCGCTCGCCCTCGTCCCCGGCCGGCCCCGCCGGGCGGCGCTCGCGGGGCTCGGGGCGATCGCCGTGGCCTCGGCCTCGGCGAACCTGCTGGGCAAGCGGCTCGTGCGCAGGCAGCGGCCGGACCGGGAGGCGGCCCGGGTGGCCGTGAGCCGGCACGTACCGATGCCCGACTCGGCCTCGTTCCCGTCCGGGCACACCGCGTCGGCGGTCGCCTTCGCCGCCGCCGTGGGCGCGGTGCTGCCCGGCGTCGGCGTGCCCCTCGGGGCCCTCGCGGGGGCCGTGGGCTACTCGCGGGTGCACACCGGGGTGCACTACCCGGGTGACGTCGCCGCGGGCGCGGTGCTCGGGGTCGCGAGCGCCGCGGTCTCCCTGGCGGCCGTGACCTGGGCGACCGCCGGGGAGAGGTGAGAGCGGGGGCGGACCGCTCGCGCGGCCTGCCCCCGGCTCAGAACACCGCGCGGCCTCGGAACCCGCCGCGCGGCGCGGGCTCAGAACGTCGCGCGGCCTCGGAACCCGCCGCGCGGCGCGGGCTCAGAACGTCGCGCGGGCCAGGTCCTCGTCCGAGAGGTCGAGCGCGGCGAGCCGCTCCGGGTCCGCCAGGATCTGGAGGCCGACGATCCGGTCCCCGGCGATCGTGAACGACATGAGCACGGTCGGGCGGCCGTCCACGACCGCGACGAACGCGGGCGAGCCGTTGACCACGACCGGCAGCGCCGCCTGCTTGAACTTCGCGTACATGAGCGCCTGCGAGATGACGGCCTCGGCGCCCCGCACCACCTTGGAGGCGGCCGCCAGGACCCTGCCGCCGTCCGCCCGCAGCACCACATCGGGGTCGAGGACCGCGAGCAGGCCCTCGAAGTCGCCGCCGTTCGCGGCGGCGAGGAAGGCGTCGGCGATCTCCCGCTGGCGCCGGGCGTCCGGGCCCGGGGCGGGCGTGGCGTCCTGGACCCGGCGGCGGGCCCGGCTGGCGAGCTGGCGGGTCGCGGCCGGGGTGCGGTCCACGATCCGGGCGATCTCGTCGAAGGAGACGGCGAACATGTCGTGCAGGACGAAGGCGAGCCGCTCGGCCGGCGACAGCGTCTCCAGCACGACGAGGAGCGCGAGGCCGACGGACTCGGTGAGCTCCGCCGTGTGCTCGGGGTTCGTGGCGTCGAGGACGGTGACGACCGGGTCGGGCACGAAGTACTCCAGCGGGTCCTCGCGGCGCGAGCCACGGGAGCGCAGCATGTCGAGGCAGACGCGGCCGACGACCGTGGTCAGCCAGCCGCTGAGGTTCTCCACCGCGCTGACGTCGGCGCGGCTGAGCTTGAACCAGGCCTCCTGGACGGCGTCCTCCGCCTCGCTCAGCGAGCCGAGCATCCGGTAGGCCACGGCCCGCAGATGCCCGCGGTCGGCCTCGAACCGCCGGGCCAGCTCCTCCTTGGAGCGTCCGCGCCCGTCGCCGACCGGCCCGTCGCCGACCGGCCCGTCGCCGACCGGTCCGTCGCCGACCGGTCCGTTGCCGTTCAGCTTGGCGTCGACCGGTCTGGCGTCGACCGGTCCGTCGCCGTTCAGCCCGGCGTCGACCGGCCTGGCGTCGACCGGCCTGGCGTCGACCGGTCCGTCGCCCTTCAGCCGGGCGCCGACCGGCCCGTCGCCGTTCGGCCCCTCGCCCTTCAGCCCGCTGCCCGGTCCGTCGTCGTTCGGCTCGCCGTTCACGTGTCGATCTCCCCCTTCGCCTCCGTCATGCCTTCATGACGGATGGAACCCTGCCGATGTGACACGAACCGCGGCGGTCGAGCGGGCCGAACGGTCTCGTCACGTGAGATCCCCGCCGCCCCGCGGCGAACGCCCGGGATTCCCCGGCCATGGCCCTCGAGCGCCGTGGATCCGTCCTTCAGCACGGTGATCTTCGTCCGTAGATTGATCACCATGACGACGACAACGACGCAGGTCAACCCCGTACTCCGCACCCCGCCGGCCTCTCCCGCCGCCGCTGCCGCCTACTTCTCCGCCAGCCTCGCCTTCCACGCCGACGTCTCCGACGTGGCCTCCGCGCTGGCCACCGCGACCGCCGAGGGCACGGACCCCGGCTTCGTCGTGATCGACTCGCGCTCCACCGCCTCCTGGGACCAGGGCCACGTCCCCGGCGCGCTCCACCTGCCGACCGCGCTCATCCCCGAGCAGGCCGAGCAGCTGCTCGACAAGTCCGTGCCGGTCGTCACGTACTGCTGGGGCCCCGGCTGCAACGGCGCCACGCGCGCCGCGCTGGCCCTCGCCGAGCTGGGCTTCCAGGTGAAGGAGATGCTCGGCGGCTTCGAGTACTGGGTGCGCGAGGGCTTCGCCTACGAGACCTGGGAGGGGCCCGCGGAGAAGGCCGCGGACCCGCTCACGGCGCCGGTGGACTCCGACGACTGCGGCTGCTGAGAAACCGATTTCACGATTGCGCCGGTCATGACGTAGAGTCGTGTTTACCGACGCGGGGTGGAGCAGCTCGGTAGCTCGCTGGGCTCATAACCCAGAGGTCGCAGGTTCAAATCCTGTCCCCGCTACTCAGTAGCAACGAAGGCCCGGATCCGATTTCGATCGGATCCGGGCCTTCGTCGTTTCCTGTGCCTTTCTCCCGCCCCGGCCTTCCTCGTGTCGGGGGATCGTCGGCTTGACCTTGACGCGACGTCAAGATTTAGCGTTGTCGGCATGGAGTGGTCGATCCAAGAGATCGCCAAGAAGGCCGGCACCACCAGCCGCACCCTCCGCCACTACGGCGAGCGGGGCCTGCTGGAGCCGAGCCGGATCGGCGCGAACGGTTACCGGTACTACGACCAGGCGGCGCTCGTGCGCCTGCAGCGCATCCTGCTGCTGCGCGAGCTGGGGCTCTCACTGCCCGCGATCGCCGAGGTCCTGAAAGGACAGCGCGACCCGTCCGCCGCGCTGCGCACCCATCTGCTCCTCCTGGAGCAGGAGCGGGAGCGCATCGGCCGGCAGATCGAGGCCGTCCGCACCACTCTCCACAAGACCGAGAAGGGAGAAGAGCTCATGGCGGAGGAAGTCTTCGACGGCTTCGACCACACGCGGTACGAGCAGGAGGTCACCGAGCGCTGGGGCCGCGCGGCGTACGAGAAGGGCGACCAATGGTGGCGCTCGCTCGACGCCGAGGGGAAGAAGGCGTTCCTGGACGAGCAGACCGGCATCGCCCGCGACTTCGCACAGGCGGTACGGGACGGCCTGGCCGCCGGCAGCGACGAGGTGCAGGCGATCACGCGGCGCCAGATCGCCTGGCTGTCGGCGACCACGACCCCGACCAAGGAGTACGTGATCGGGCTCGGGCGCATGTACGTCGACGACCCGCGCTTCACCGCGAACTACGACAAGCACGGCGAGGGGACCGCGGTCCTCGTCCGGGACGCGATGGCCGTCTACGCGGAGCGGAACCTGTAACCACCGCGCCGGAAGTGCTCGGAAGTAGTCGGAAGTAAACGGTGGCCAAAACCGCGCCCGTCGCATTGCCGGTGCGCGACACCCCACCGTAGTCTCACGCGCACCATGAGTGACGAGCGTGTGAGTGACGTGCGAAGGCGGGCGCCCGCCGTCCTCGTCCTGCTCGCGCTCCTCGCCCTCCTCATGAGCGTCTGCCACGGAGGGAACGGGCACGCCCTGCCCTCCTCCGGCGTCGCGACCGTCTCCGCCCCCGCCCTGCCGCACGGCTGCGAGCGATCCGGGGAAGTGGGGTCCTTCGACGCCCACCTGCCCGCGCAGACCACCGCCCCCCAGTTCGCCGCGCCCGACACCGGCGCGGCCGTGACCCCGTCCTCGTACGAAGCGGACCTCCGCACCGACCCCCGCGCGCGCTGCGTCCGGGGCCGGGCGGGCCCCGGCCCCGAGCCGGGCCGTCTGCTGATCGCCCTCGGAGTGGACCGGAACTGAGCCGGGTCCCGCACTCACCCGCGTGACCAGGTTCCCTTCGGCGTACCACCTCAAGGACGTAGACCCCATGAACAGTCGCCTGTTCGGCAACACCCTGCCCATCGCCGTGCAGACCGTCGGCAACACCCCCGTCCTCTGGACGGACGACGGCTACTGGGCCAAACTCGAAGGCTTCAACTTCGGCGGCATCAAGGACCGCGCCGCCCTCTACATGGTCGAGCAGGCCCGCCGCCGCGGTGAGCTGCGGCCCGGCGCGCCGATCGTCGAGTCGTCCTCCGGCACGCTCGGCCTCGGGCTCGCCCTCGCGGGCGTCCTCCACGGCCACCCCGTGCACGTCGTCACCGATCCCGGCCTCGAACCGATCGTCGAGCGGATGCTCGTCGCCCACGGCGCCCAGGTCCACGTCGCCGCCGAGCCCAGCCCCCGGGGCGGCTGGCAGCAGGCCCGGATGGACCTGGTCGCGGACCTGCTCCTGCGGCTCGACGGGGCCTGGTGGCCCGACCAGTACGGGAACCCCGACAACTGCGACGCCTACGCCGGGCTCGCCGCCGAGCTGTCCGAGCAGCTCGACCGGATCGACGTCCTCGTCTGCGCCGTCGGCACCGGAGGCCACTCGGCCGGGATCTCCCGCGCGCTGCGCGCCACCGGCAGCCCCGCCCTGGAGCTGGTCGGCGTGGACTCGATCGGCTCCACGGTCTTCGGCCTCCCCGCCGGGGACCGGCTGATGCGCGGCCTCGGCTCCTCCATCCACCCGGCCAACGTGGACCACGGGGCCTTCGACGAGGTCCACTGGGTGGCCCCCGCCGAGGCGGTCCGGGCGGCCCGGCGGCTGGCCTCGCGTCAGTTCGCCACCGGCGGCTGGAGCGTGGGCGCGGTCGCGCTCGTCGCCGGCTGGCTGGCCCGCACCCGGCCGCGCGGGACGCGGATCGCGGCCGTCTTCCCCGACGGGCCGCAGCGGTACTTCGACACCGTCTTCAACGACGAGTACTGCGCGGCGCACGGCCTCCTCGACGGGCCGGTGCGGGAGGACCCCGTCGCGTACGTGTCGGACACGGCCGTCGACGGCTGGACCCGGCGGGTCCTTGAGCGGGCCAAGTGACCACGGCGGCGCCTCCCCGCGGGGGCATCTGGAAGCAGAGCCGCACCTTCGACCCCGCCGTGCGGCTGCTCTTCCTCAACCAGCTCACCATCAACCTCGGCTTCTACATGCTGATGCCGTTCCTGGCCGCGCACCTCGCGGACGGGCTCGGCATGGCCGCCTGGGCGGTCGGCCTCGTCCTCGGCGCCCGGAACCTCTCCCAGCAGGGCATGTTCCTGGTCGGCGGGGCGCTCGCCGACCGGCTCGGCTTCAAGCCGCTCATCGTGGCGGGTTGCGCGCTGCGGACGGTCGGCTTCGGGGCGCTCGCCTTCGCGCAGTCCCTGCCGATGCTGATCGCCGCCTCGCTCGCGACCGGGCTCGCGGGGGCGCTGTTCAACCCCGCGGTCCGGGCCTGCCTCGCGGCGGAGGCCGGCGAGGAGCGGCGGGTGCAGGCCTTCGCGCTGTTCAACGCGTACTACCAGGCCGGCATCCTGCTCGGGCCGCTCGTCGGGGTGGCGCTCACCGGGGTGTCGTTCCGGCTGACGTGCACGGTGGCGGCGGTCCTGTTCGCCGGCCTGACGCTCGTACAGCTCCGGCATCTGCCCGCGGCGGCCGGGGCTTCCGCGCGGGAGGCCGCCGGGAAGGACGGGCGGGGGCAGTTCCGTACGGTCCTCTCGCACCGCACGTTCTGGCTCTTCTCGCTCGCCATGACCGGCTCGTACGTGCTGTCCTTCCAGGTCTATCTGGCGCTGCCCCTCGCGGCGGAGGGCACGGGGCTCACGACGGCGCTCTTCGTCGTCTCGGCGCTGGTCGCGCTCGCCGGGCAGCTGCGGATCACGGCCTGGTGCCGGCGCCGCCTCGACCGTGAGCGGTGCCTGGTCCTCGGGCTCGTCCTGATGGGCGGGGCCTTCCTGGTCCCGGCGGCGCTGGGCCGGGGCGTGGCGGGGCTGCTGCTGTGCGCGGCGGTCCTGGCCGTGGCGAACGCCGTGCTCTACCCGTACGAGATGGACACCGTTGTCGCCCTGTCCCGGGGGCGCTGGGTGGCCACCCACTACGGGCTCTACAACACGGTCTGCGGGATCGGGATCACCGTCGGGAACCTGGCGACGGGCGCGCTGGTCGACGTCACCGGCTGGTCGGCGGTGCCGTGGCTGGCGCTGTGCGCGGTGGGCCTGGTGTGCGCGGGGGCGGTCGCCCTCCTCGCCCGCGGAGGCCGCCTCGCGGAGACGGCGACGGAGACGGAGATGAAGGCGCATACAGGGACGGAGGCAGAGACGGCGACGGAGCCGCCGCCGGCCGCTGCTTAGGGCCCGGCTCGGGGCCCGGCCCGGTACGCCAGTCGGCCCCATGGGGGTCGCCGCCGGGTGCGGCGGCGGCCACCCTGGGAGGGCGCGGTACGGAACACCGTGGCCGGTACGGACCGGGGCAGGAGAGCACAGGTGGGGCACCCCCAGGAGCGGCGGCGGGCGGGCGGCGGGCGGCGGCGCGGCGACGGCCGAGCCCCGTACGGCCGCCCCTCGTACGGCGGCGCCCGGCGGTTCATCCGGGCGCTGCCCCCGCTGGTCATCCTGGGCGGTGTCGTCTTCGACGTGGAGACCCCGCCCGAGTACACGGCGGCGCCGCTCTTCTCCGCCGCCCCGCTGATCGCCGCGCCCTTCTTCTCCACGCTGACCACCCTGCTCACCGGGATCGCCGCCGTCCTCGCCTCCATCGGCCTGCACGTCTACAACGGCACCGTCGGCAGGATCCCGACCCTCACCGAGACCCTGACCGTCGTCACCGTGTCCGCGCTCGCCCTCCTCATCAACCGGGTCGTGCGGCGCAGCGGCGAGCGGCTGGCCTCCGCCCGGGTCATCGCGGAGACCGCGCAGAAGGCGGTCCTGCCGACGCCCGCGGAGCGGATCGGCGGGCTGCAGTGCGCGGCCCGCTACGAGGCGGCGCAGGCGGACGCGTTCATCGGCGGCGACCTCTTCGCCGTCCAGGACACCCCGCACGGGGTGCGGCTCGTCGTCGGGGACGTACGGGGCAAGGGGATGGACGCCGTGGAGGCCGTCGCCGTCGTGATCGGGGCGTTCCGGGAGGCGGCCGAGCAGGAGCGGAGTCTGGAGGGGGTGGCGCAGCGGCTGGAGCGGGCGCTGGCCCGGGAGGGGACCCGCAGGCACGGGCTCGATGCCTTCGAGGGGTTCACGACGGCCGTCCTGGCGGAGATCGCGCGCGCCGACGGGGCGGGGAGGAGGAGCGTACGGATCGTCAACCGCGGGCATCCGCCGCCGCTGTTGCTGTACGTGGACGGGGGCCTGGAGGTGCTGGATCCGGCGGAGCCGGCGCTGCCGCTCGGGATGGGCGAGCTGGCGGCGTGGCCGGACCGGGCCGAGGAGCGGCCCTACCCGCCGGGCGCGACGCTGCTCTTCTACACGGACGGCCTCTCGGAGGCGCGGGACGCCCAGGGCGTCTTCTACGACCCGGCGTCCCGGCTCGCCGGGCGGATCTTCCCGGGACCCGAGGAGCTGCTCGACGCGCTCGTCGACGACGTGCGCCTCCACACGGGTGGGGGGTCGACGGACGACATGGCGCTGCTCGCCCTGAGCAGGCCCGCGGCGGGGCAGCCGGAGAGGCGCCGGACGATGCCGGTGGTCCCGCCGGCGGCGTGATGCGGGGCCGGTCACCAGGCGTAGTCGCAGGGTGTCGCTGAGATAACAATTGACATAACGTCAGATAGCGAGGGTTTGGCCTCTCCTTGCTGAAGGGGGGTCAACTCGG
The DNA here is from genome assembly GCF_014649015.1 of Streptomyces narbonensis. Taxonomy (GTDB): domain Bacteria; phylum Actinomycetota; class Actinomycetes; order Streptomycetales; family Streptomycetaceae; genus Streptomyces; species Streptomyces narbonensis. Next base: position 24,435 of record NZ_BMSF01000008.1, on the reverse strand, counting down.
GCGATTCCCCACCAATTCAATGAATGATCACTGGGAACAGCTTGGAATCGGGCCCCCCTGTCTATTAACGTTCGATAACGCAGCGCGGTCGTCACAACCGTCGCAAGAGACGGCACCGTGCGCACGCGCCGAATCCTGAAAAGGAACCGGGGAACCACCACTTGGGGTGAATCAGGCCCTTCGCATCCGTGCGACGAGCCCGTAGGAGACCTTCCTGCTCCGAACCCGTCAGCTAACCCGGTAGGCGAGAAGGAAGGAAAGGAGCGCGCCTCCGTGGCGTCCAACACTCCCGCATCCGAAGCCCCCTTCGACGCCTTCGGTGGTGGTGCGGGTCCTGCCGCTCCGGACACCGAGTGGAATCCCACCGAGGGATCCCTCCGCTCCGGCGGCCGGCACCGGGTCGTCAAGCAGCGCTCCAACTTCGCCCGCTCCTCCACCGTCCTCGGCGTCGGCGTCATCGCGGCCGTCGGTGCGGGCGGCCTCGCCACCGCGCAGGAGAAGCCCCCGGTCGCGATATCGCTCCCCGACCTCCCGGACCTCCCCGACCTGAACCTCCCGGCCGCCGAGGACCTCCCCGGCGTCGGCGACCTCTTCGCCGACGACCAGGCCGAAGAGGCCGACCGGCGGATCCAGGACACCATCGCGGCGACCGGCGGCAACCCGAACCCGCTCACCGCCGCCACGTACGTCACGCCGGCCGGCGAGAGGGCGGACGGCACCTCGACCACCCGGGCCTCCCAAGCCTCCTTCACCACGCAGACCGGGACCGCCCAGACGGCCCCGACCCGCACCGCCGACGCCGGCGAGATCCTGCGCGCCCGCATCCTCCAGCAGGCCGAGCAGCAGCAGGCCTCGGCCGACGCCGCCGAGAAGCTCGCGGCGGAGAAGGCCGCCGCGGAGAAGGCCGCGGCCGAGGCCGCCGCGGCGGAGAAGGCAGCCGCCGAGGCGAAGGCCAAGGCCGAAGCGGAGGCCAAGGCCAAGGCGGAAGCGGAAGCCAAGGCGGAGGCCGAGCGGATCGCCGCAGAGAAGGCGGAGGCCGAGCGCCTCGCCCAGCTCGCCGCGAGCTACTCGATGCCGCTCTCCTCGTACAGCCTCAGCGCGACCTACATGCAGTCCGGTTCGATGTGGTCCTCCGGCTACCACACCGGCCTCGACTTCGCGGCTCCCACGGGCACCCCGCTCAAGGCCGTCCACAGCGGCACGATCAAGTCGGCGGGCTGGTCCGGCTCGTACGGCTACCGGGTCGTCCTGGAGCTGGAGGACGGCACCGAGGTCTGGTACGCCCACCTCTCCTCCATGACGGTCGGCGCCGGCCAGACCGTGACCACCGGCGAGACCATCGGCCGCGTCGGTGCCACCGGCAACGTCACCGGCGCCCACCTCCACATGGAGGTCCACACCTCCGGCGGCGACGGCATCGACCCGGCGGCCTGGCTCCGTTCCAAGGGCCTGACGCTCTGACGCCCGAGCGTCCCGCACGCTCTGACGCCCGAGCGTCCGGCACGCTGGGACGCTCCCGCGCCCGCTGGATCGGAAGCTCCCGCCCCACCCGACGCTCCCGCGCGCCGCACGCCGGGACGCTCCCGCGTCCACAGCGATCCGACCCTCCCGCGCCCCGCACGGAATACCCCCGGCGGCGCGGGAGGTTGATTCCCCCATGACGAACCTCCGCCCGCTGGGCGCCTCCGACCTGCACGTCTTCCCGCTCGCCCTGGGCGGCAACGTCTTCGGCTGGACCTCCGACGAGGCCGAGTCCTTCGCCGTCCTCGACGCCTACGTCGCCGCCGGCGGCAACTTCGTCGACACCGCCGACATGTACTCCTCCTGGGCCGATGGCCACGAGGGCGGCGAGTCCGAGACGGTCATCGGCCGCTGGCTCGCCTCCCGGGGCCGGCGCGACGACCTCGTCATCGCCACGAAGGTCGGCGCCCACCCCCGCTACAAGGGCCTTGCAGGCACCACGATCAAGGGCGCCGTCGAGGAGTCGCTGCGCCGCCTCGGCACCGACCACATCGACCTCTACTACACCCACTTCGACGACGAGACCGTCCCCGTCGAGGAGATCGTCACCGCCCTCGACCAGCTCGTGAAGGACGGCAAGGTGCGGGCCGTCGCCGCCTCCAACATCTCCCCGGAGCGGCTGCGCGCCTCCCTCGACTTCGCCGGTGCGGAGGGCCTCGCCCGGTACGTCGCGCTCCAGCCGCACTACAACCTGGTCTCGCGCGAGACGTACGAGGGCCCGCTCCAGGAGACCGTCGAGCAGGCCGGCCTCTCCGCCGTCCCCTACTTCGGCCTCGCCTCCGGCTTCCTCACCGGCAAGTACCGCCCGGGCACGGCCGTCGACAGCGTCCGGGCCTCCGGGGCCTCCGCCCACCTCGACACCGACCGGGGCCGCGCCGTGCTCTCCGCGCTCGACGCGGTCGCCGAGGCCCACGAGGCCGAGGTCGCCACCGTCGCCCTCGCCTGGCTGGCCGCCCAGCCGACGGTCGCCGCGCCGATCGCCTCGGCCCGCACGGTCGACCAGCTCCCGGCGCTGATCGCGTCGGCGGACCTCACGCTCACGGAGGCGGACCTGAAGCTCCTGAAGGAAGCCTCGTCCGCCTAGCTTCGGTAGGGGTTGTAGCCGCCGTAGTCCAGATACTGCGGCGGCGCCCATACCCGGCCGGTGGCCCGTGCGGCGTACGTGAGGGCGGGGGAGGCGACCGCCCGGCGCTGCCAGAGGTGGTGCAGGAGCTCCTGCTCGCGGGCCGGGAAGTCGGGTCCGGCCGTGCCGCGCCGGGCCCGGTCCCGGAGGAACGCGAGGGTCGTCGCGAAGGACTCGTACTCGCCGACCGCCTGCGCCGCCGGCGGGCCGTACGTCCGGGCGGCGAAGGAGCGGGCCAGCTGGCGGGCGCGCATCGAGGAGAGGGCGAGCGGCTCGGCGGGGGAGAGCCAGCCGGCCGCCGCGTACGCCGGGAGCTCGCCGGATATCGTGCGCAGCTCGCGCTGCCGGCTCCACACCGCGAGCCAGGTCAGCAGGCCGAAGGCGGGGACCATGAAGCACGCGTACACGAGGTAGAAGGCCCAGGGGCCGCCGAAGGTGGCCGAGCCGTTCCAGGCGGCGTGCATGCCCATGGCGAGCAGCAGCCCGGCGAGCGGCAGCAGCACGCGGCGCACCCGCTTGCCGCGCGGGGCGAGGGCGGCGAAGCCGAAGCCGATGCCGGTGAGCACGGTGAACAGCGGGTGGGCGAACGGCGACATCACGACCCGTACGAAGAAGGTCGCGGCGGTCACGGAGCCGATGCCGGTGGAGCCGAACTCCTGGTCCTCGCCGAAGGCGTTGCCGAGGTAGAGGATGTTCTCGGTGAAGGCGAAGCCGGTCGCGGTGAACCCGGCGGCGACGACGCCGTCGACGAGCCCGCCGAAGTGCCGTCGGCGGAAGAGGAAGAGGATCAGGATCGCGGCGGCCTTCGCGGTCTCCTCGACGACCGGCGCGATCACCGTGGCGCCGAGGGTGTCGGCCGAGTCCGGGTCGGCGGTGGCCGTCGCGATCCAGCGGACCGCGAAGGAGTTCGCGAGGATCGCGACGAGCGCGGCGGCGAAGGCGCCCCACGCGAAGGCGAAGAGCAGGTTCTTCCAGGGGCCGGGCTCGACCCGGTCGAGCCAGCGGAAGGCGGCCATGAGCAGCGGTACGGGAAGCACCGCGAGGCCCAGGCCGACGAGGAAGCCCTGGGTACCGGTCTGCTCGCGGACCAGCGCCAGGATGACCAGGGCGCAGAGCGCGAGCAGCGTGATCACGGCGACGGCCCGGACCAGCCGGCTGCGCCAGAAGGCGCGGCGGGGCCGGTAGCGCCACTGGGACCGGTCGGCGGCGGCCGGAAAGACGGGCTCGTCGGTGCCGAGCCGAGGTACGGGAGCGGCAGAGCCCGCCACTCCGGCTTCCTGGACTTCACCTTCGGCGGGGACGGAATTCGACACGTGATCGACCCTAACGACCCCCACCGACACACGGCGAAGGAGTGACGAACTCCCTGTCACTTCCGCCGGAAGAGGAGGTCGTGCACGACGTGCCCCTTGTCCAGGCCCTGACCCTCGAAGCGGGTGACGGGCCGGAAGTCCGGACGGGGCGCGAAGCCGCCGTCGGCACGGGTGTTCTCGAAGTCGGGATGTGCGGAGAGCACCTCCAGCATCTGCTCGGCGTACGACTCCCAGTCGGTGGCGCAGTGCAGCACGCCGCCGGGCTTGAGCCGGGTCGCGAGGAGGCTGAGGAACTCGGGCTGGATCAGGCGCCGCTTGTGGTGGCGGGCCTTGGGCCAGGGGTCGGGGAAGTACACCCGGCAGCCGTCGAGGGAGTCGGTCGCGAGCATCTCGCGGAGCAGGATGATCGCGTCGCCGTTGGCGACCCGGACGTTGGTGAGGCCGTTGCGGTCGGCGAGCCCGAGCAGATTGCCCTGGCCGGGCGTGTGCACGTCCACGGCCAGGATGCCCGTACCGGGGTCGGCCGCGGCCATCTGCGCGGTCGCCTCGCCCATCCCGAAGCCGATCTCCAGGACGACGGGAAGCCCGTCGAACATCTCGCCGAGATCGAGGACCCGCTTGCCGTCGATGTCGAGGCCCCAGTCGGGCCACCGCTTGAGCATGGCCTCGGCCTGCCCGTAGGTGACACGGCTTCGGCGCGGCTGGAAACTCCGGATCCGCCGCTCGTGATGAGCCCCGGCGGGATCGGGCAGGGGCCCCTCACCGGGGGCGAACATCCGACTGCCCCGCCGAGCGACGGGCTGGACGGGTTCGGCGACGGAACGCGGGCTGTTCTCTGGCTGCTCAGACACAATGCCCCCGATTCTACGATCGCCCACCCCCGTCTCTGGAGCGGACCGGGACGAGACGACGATCCCGAGCCCGGAGCCCCGGTGCACCAACGGAGGCGGCCGGACCGGCAGGGCCCGATCCCGAGGGCCCCGATGCCTCGGCAGGCGGCCGGGGCCTGAGGGCGGCCAGGGGCGCGGTGCCTCGGCTGGGCCCGGCCCCGAGGGCCCGGTCCCGAGGGCCAGGGCCCCGGTGCCTCGGCAGGCGCGGCCATGCTTCGGCGGCGCGAAGCTGCCGCTTCGGGGTCCGGGGCGGAGCCCCGGAGAGAAGAACCCCCTAGGGCCTGGCTCGAGGGCCGAGGGACTCAGCGCCGCGGCCGCGCGCACCGGCGGCGCGAAGCTGCCGCCTTAGGGTCCGGGGCGGAGCCCCGGAGAGAGAACCCCCCAGCTGGGCCTGGCCCCGAGAGTCATGGACCGTGGCTTCGGTCAGTGGCCATTCCCGTGGTGACGGCGCCGGAGTCCGAGCCCTGCGTGGTGGTCCCGGCGGCGCGAAGCTGCCGCTTCGGGGTCCGGGGCGGGGCCCCGGATGCGACCGGCTTCCCCCACCCCCACCAGCCCCCGGCAGGGTTTCGGGAAGGGGCGGGGTGGGGGATCCAAGCCCTCACCGCACCCCACGCGCACCCGCGGAGCTACAACCGCTCCAGCGCCCGCCGAGCCACCTCCCGCCCGATCGGCAGCGAAGCCGTCGCCGCCGGCGAAGGCGCGTTCAGCACGTGCACCGTCCTCGCCGCCTCCCGGATCAGGAAGTCGTCGACCAGCGTCCCGTCCCGCAGCACCGCCTGCGCCCGCACCCCCGGCGCCGCGCGCCGCAGGTCGGACTCCTCCACCACGGGCAGCAGTCTCCGGACCGCCTCCGTGAAGGCCCGCTTCGAGACCGAGCGCCGCAGCTCACCCGCCCCGTACCGCCAGTGGGCACGGGCGATCGCCCACGACCCGGGCCAGGCCAGCGTGGCGCCCAGCTCACGCGGGCGGACGACGGACCAGCCGTAGCCCTCCCGGGCGAGCGCCGGCACCGCGTTCGGCCCGATGTGGACGCCGCCGTCGATGCCCCGGGTCAGATGCACCCCGAGGAACGGGAACGCCGGATCCGGCACCGGATAGACCAGCCCCCGCACGAGCGAGGGGTCCGCCAGTTCGTAGTACTCCCCACGGAAGGGGACGATCCGCATCCCCGGGTCGTCGCCCGCGAGCCGCGCGATCCGGTCGCAGTGCAGCCCCGCGCAGTTCACCAGGACCCGAGCCCGCACGACCCGTCCGTCCGCCGTCCGCACGGCGACACCCCACGGCCGGCGGTCGATCACGGTGACCTCGGCCCCGTAGTGGATCCGCGCCCCCGACGCGTCCGCGAGCTGCTTGGCGACGGCCGTGTAGTCGCAGATGCCGGTCGTCCCGACGTGGATCGCGGCCAGCCCCCGCACCCGGGGCTCGTACTCGCTGATCTGCGCCGGCCCGAGCTCCCGCACCGGGATGCCGTTCTCCCTGCCACGCTGCACGAGCGCGTGCAGCCGGGGCAGCTCGTCGCGCGAGGTGGCGACGACGAGCTTCCCCGTCACCTCGTGCGGAATGCCCCACTCTGCGCAGAACTTGACCATTTCGGCCGCGCCCTCGACCGCGAACCGCGCCTTCAGCGAGCCGGGCCGGTAGTAGATCCCGCTGTGGATCACCCCGCTGTTCCGCCCGGTCTGGTGCCGCGCGGGGGCATGCTCCTTCTCCAGGACCGTGACCCGGGTGCCGGGGGCGGCGCGCGTCAACGCGAACGCCGTCGACAGACCGACGATCCCGCCGCCGATCACCAACACGTCACAGTCGAACACCAGCGCCACCTGTCACCTCCCACCCCTGATAGTGCACTGGCCCACTGACAATCCCGTGAAACCTCACGAGACGCAGCTCACGCCGACGGCACGGACAACACCGACCGCACAGCGCACAGCGCACACCGGACAGCGCACACCGCCCACACCGACCGCACACCTCACACGGCTCACACCGGAGCCATCAGCAGCGGCCGCGCCCGCTCCCGCAGCTCCACGACGCGCGGCTCGTCCCCGTACGGTTCGAGCCGGTGCAGCAGATCCCGTACGTACTCGGTCGTCCGCGCCGACGAGATCCGCCCGGCCACCTCCACCGCGCGCGTGCCCGCCGCGCAGGCCGCGTCCAGGTTGCCCGACTCCAGCTCCGCGACGGCGGAGACGACGAGCCGCAGGCCGTGCGAGCGGACGAACTCCTCCGTCGGCCGGGACAGTGCCTGCTCGGTGAAGCGCCGCACCTCGCGCGGCATCCGCAGATCCCGGTAGCACTCGGCGGCGTCGGCGCAGAACCGGTCGTACGAGTAGAACCCCAGCCACGTCGGGTCGGCGTCGCCCGGCCGGGACCGCTCCAGCCACCCCTCGGCGGCCTTCAGCGCGGCCGCCGCGGCCGGCCCGTCCCCGGCCTTGGCGTGCGCGCGGGCCTCGACGAGCCGGAAGAAGGACATGGTGCGGGCGGTGGCGAGCCCCCGGTTCCGCTCCAGCGCGGCCTGGGCGAGGTCGACACCCTCGTCGGCGAAGCCCCGGTAGGTGGCCTGGAGGGACATGGAGGCGAGGACGTAGCCGCCGAGGGGCACGTCGGCGGCGGCGCGGGCGAGTCGCAGGGCCTGGATGTAGTAGCGCTGGGCGGCCTCCTGCTGGCCGGTGTCGAAGGCCATCCAGCCGGCGAGGCGCGTGAGCTCGGCGGTCGCTCCGAAGAGCGCGCGGCCGACCTCGTCCGAGTACGAGCCGAGCAGCAGCGGCGCCGCGTCCACGCGTAAGCACTCGGGGACCATCGACGAGCGCCAGTCCCCGCCGCCGTACTTGGAGTCCCAGCGGCGCGCGTCCTCGGCGGCCTCCCGGAGCTTGGCGACATCGCTGTGGCCTACGCGCACGTGCTCCGAGGCGGCCGCCGCGCCGGCTCCCGACTCCTCCCCACCGGACCCGGACCCGGACCCGGAACCCGCCCCGGGACCCGCCCCCGCTTCGGACCCGAGGCGCGGCGCCTCGCGCTCCACCGACGGGTCGGCCGGGGTTATGAGCCAGCGGGACGCGGGCGTCGCGTACGCGCTGACCGCGAAGGAGCCGGCCAGCGACTGCCAGATGCCGCCACCGCCGGCCCGCCGCCCGGCGAGATCCAGCCGGTACAGGTCGGTGGCCGAGCGGACCGCCTCGCCCACGTCGCGCGGGAAGGCGAGCCCCACCTCGGGCGCCGGGTCGGCGTCCGCGAGCCCGATCTCGTGCAGCGGCACAGGCCGGCCGAGCTTCTGGCCGATCGCGGCGGCGATCAGGTGCGGGGCGGCACCCTGCGGCACCATGCCCTTCGACACCCACCGGGCGACCGACGTCTTGTCGTAACGAAGCGTCAGGCCCCGCTGCGCACCGAGGTCGTTGACGCGCCGGGCGAGCCCGGCGTTGCTGATTCCCGCGAGGGCGAGAACCGTGCCGAGCTTTTCGTTCGGCCCGCGTTGCTCCCTGGACATGACGCCACCCCTCGACAACCCAGACGGCCGCCACGACGCCGGGCATAGGCGTGCGGCATTCGTAAGCACAGCGTAGTTCGCCGCATCCCCACCGTTAAGGGGCGGTGTTCCGTATGGCGGGATTGTTGTGTGAACGGACGGTGCCGGGCGCCGTCGGCCCGACCCGTGCTCCCGCCGTGTGGCCGTGCGCCCGGCCGTGCGCTCTCGTCCGGCCGGCGCGGGGAGCGCTTCCATGGTCGGTGCGTGGGTCGGCCCGCTCGGCCGGGAACGGTGTCCCGGACCAGTGGGCTGGGGGACACCGCCGCTCCATTCCCCGCGGGCGGCGGACGGCGCCGGGAGGCGGGAGCGCCTCCCGGGCTGCCGGTGACGCATGAGGGCGCTGGGCGTCCGGGCGGATACCCGGACGCCTCCCCAACCCTCCGGGGAGGGTCGATATTTGGCCGAATGACGCCGGTGCCCAACTGGCCCATGCCAGGGGCGCATTCGGCTTTCACACGCGTGCGCCCGGACTCCGCCCCGTGCGCCGTTGTCGTGGCAGCATGTCCTCCACCGAAACGAACGTGGAGGCGCCGATGCGATGGCTGGTGGGCTGGAGCAGTGTCGCCGCGAGCTTCGCAACGACAGCGGGGTACGGCGCCGGCGCGGGCTACGACTCCACGGGGGGATACGGCACCGCCTCCGGCGCGGGCTACACCTCCGGCGCGGGCCACGGTTCCGGCGCGGGCTACACCTCCGGCGCGGGCCACGGTTCCGGCGCGGGCTACACCTCCGGCGCGGGCCACGGTTCCGGCAGGGGCTACACCTCCGGCCCGGGCCACGGTTCCGGCGCGGGCTACACCTCCGGCGCGGGCTACACCTCCGGCGCGGGCTACCCGCCCGGCACGGATTACGGCTCCACCAGGGAGCACGGCTCCACCACGGCGGCCGAGGCGCGCACGGTGCAGCCGGTGGGCGCGCAACCCCTCTGGGGCGGCCCCGACCCCCTGTGGGCGGTCGGCGACTGGCGCCCCGACGAGGTGCGCGTGGTGGCCGTCGACGACCACACCCGCCTCGCCGTGCTCGGCTGCTGCGCCGCCACCGACGAGGAGCTTCGGCTCGGCCTGCTCACCGCGCGCGGGGGCGCACTGCGGCATCTGACGGCATGGCCGGGGAGTTACACCGCCGTCGTCAAGGCGGGCCGCCGGGTCACCGTCACCGGTGATCTCGCGGGCGCCCGTCCGGTGTTCCACACCCCGTGGGCCGGCGGCACCGCCTACGCGACCGCCGCCCTGCCGCTCGCCGACCTCGTCGAGGCCCAGCTCGACATCGGCCACCTCGGCGCGCTGCTCGCCTGCCCCGAGACCCCGGAGGCGCTGCGCGACTCGACCCCGTACGAGGGGGTGCGCCGGGTCCCGCCAGGCCACGCGCTGATCCTGCGGGAGGGTTCGCGGGAGATCGCCGGGTACGAGACGGTGGCCTCGCTCGCGGTCGCGGCGGCCGAGTCCGACGCCCGGCAGGCCGTCGAAGGGGTAAGGGACGCCCTGGTCGAGGCCGTCAGGGCCCGGCTCACCGCGCCCCGGCACGCGCCCGAGGCCCCGCTGCCCGACCCGGGCCCGGTGCCCGGGATGGGGCCCGCAGACCGGCGGGCGGCCCGGGGCGGAGGCCCGGCGCCCGGCATCGGCGCGGACCTGTCCGGCGGCAGCGCCTCCGGCACGCTCGCGCTCCTCGCGGCGGGGCTCCCGGGGGTGCCGGGCACGATCCTCGGCCACGGTGCGGGGGCGGGGGAGCGGCTGCTTGCGGTCACCTTCAACGACCTGGTGACGCGGTCGGGTTCGGACCGCGAGGACGAACTGAAGCGGGCCGGGGAGCTCGCGGCGGACCCCCGCCTGCACCACGTCGTGGTCGCGGCGGGCGAGGAGGCGCTCCCGTACGCGGCGCTGGACGGGCCGCTGACCGACGAGCCGGGCCCGTCGCTCGTCACGGCGGAGCGCCACCGGCGGCGGCTGGCGGGCGGCAGCGCGGACCACTTCACGGGGATGGGCGCCAAGCAGGTCCTGGACGCGCACCCGGCGCGCCTCGCCGACCTCCTGATGGACCGCAGGCGCCGCTCCCTGGTGCGCCCGGTGGCGGCGCTCGCCAGGGCGTCGGGCGCGCCGGGGGGCGCGCTCCTGGTGCCGCTGACCGTGTACAGGGCGGCGCGGAAGCTGGCCCGTACCCCGTACCGGACGGGTCTGGAGGCGGCGGCGCGGCGGGTCCAGGAGGCGAACCGCGCGGCCCCGGACGGCTTCGGCCCCCTGGAGGCCTCGCTCTCCGCGCTGACCTGGTCGCGGCCGGGGCCCGCGGCGCGCTGGATGACGGGGGAGGCGCTGGCTGAAGTATCGGTTCGCCTGAACAGGGCGGCGACGCTTCCGACCTCGGTCCAGCGCCCGGGCGAGGCACGCGCGCGTGCCGCCCTCGCGCGGGCGGCGGCCGACCACCGGGTCCTGGAGCAGGCGGCGGAGATCCGCGGCCAGCGGCTGCACGCCCCGTTCCTCGACAACCAGGTGGTACGGGCCTGCCGCGCCCTCCCCGAGTCGCTCCGGGTCCAGCCGGACGCCCGCGCAGGCGTCCTGCGCACGGTCCTCTCCGGCGCCGGCGTCCACGACCTCCCCCCGGGCTGGGGCGCCCCGCACCCGGCGGTCCCGGCCGCCGCCACCCTCGCGGGCCTGCGCGCCGCGCTCCCCCACCTCCTGGCCCTCTTCGACGCCCCGCTGCTCGCGGACGCGGGCCTGATCGAGGCCCGTGTCGTCCGCGAAGCCCTGACCGCCGCGGCCGACGGCGCGCCGGTCCCGCTGGACGGCCTGGCCGACCTGGTCTCCACCGAACTCTGGCTCCGCCGCCTCCTCGCCCGCCGAGGCTCCTGCTGGACGAACACGACAGAACCCCGCGCCCACCGAGCGGTCCAGGGCCCTTTGATCCCGGCGTCGAGGTCGCTGCCCGCGTGAGGCCGGGTGCCTCGACCGCCATCCGCGACCGCGTCCAGAAGATCCAGGCGTACGCGCGGGCCGGGATCCCCGTCTACCTGTTGATCGACCGCGAGGCGGGCGAGGCCGTCGTGTGCTCAGAGCCCTCCGGGGACGACTTCGGCCACAAGTCCATCCACAAGCTGGGGACAGTCGTCCCGCTTCCCGGCCCGCTCGGCTTCGAGCTCGACACCTCGGCGTTCTGAGCCCGGTCCGGCTCAGGGACTCAGCCGGGTAAACCCCGAGGCGCCCCCGCACCCCACCCGACACAATGACCCGGTGCGGTATCTCATCCTCGGCACCACCGAGGCCCTCGACCCCCGCGGCAACCCCCTCCCCCTCGGCGGCGCCCGGCTGCGCGCGCTCCTCGCCGCGCTCGCGCTGCGCGGCGGGCGGCCCGCCTCCACCACCGAGCTCGCCGACGACGTGTACGGGGACGACCCGCCGCAGGACGCGCCCGCCGCCCTCCAGGCCCTCGTCGGCCGCCTCCGCCGGGTCCTCGGCGCGGAGGCCGTCGCCTCGACCCCCGGCCCCGGATACCGGCTCGCCGCCGGTCCCGAGGACATCGACCTGTACGTCTTCGAGCGCCGTGTCCGGGACGCGGGCGCCCGCCTCGACGCCGGCGACCCCGACACCGCCGCCACCCTCCTCCGGGACGCCCTCGCCCTCTTCCGGGGCCCCGCCCTCGCCGACCTCGCCGCCCCGGCGGGCGTCCGCCCCGAGGCCCAGCGGCTCGCCGCCCTGCGCCGCCGCGTCGAGGCCGACCTGCGCCGGGGCGCCACCGACGGACTCGTACCGGAGCTGACCGAGCTCACCACCACGTACCCGTACGACGAGGCCTTCCGCGCCCACCTCATCCGCGCGCTGCGGGCCGAGGGCCGCCATGCCGACGCACTCGCCGCGTACGAGTCGGCCCGCCGCACCCTCGCGGACGCCCTCGGCACCGACCCGGGCCCCGAACTCATCGCCCTCCACCGCGAACTCCTCGCGGCCATACCCCCACAGGCCCCCGAGCCCCGTACGCAACAACAACCCCCCACGACCCCAGCACAACCCACGACTCCCACGCCGAACCTGGCCCCCACCTCGCCCCTCACCCCCACGCCGCCCGCCAACCCCAACCCCAACCCCAACCCCAACCCCAACCCCACCCCCACCCCCGGCAACATCCGCCCCCGCCTCACCTCCTTCGTCGGCCGCGAGCCCGAGATCGCCGCGCTCCAGGACGACCTGGCCCGCTCCCGCCTCGTGACGCTCACCGGCCCCGGCGGCTCCGGCAAGACCCGGCTCGCAGAGGTGGCCGCGGTGCGCGCCGCCGGCCCCGACGCCTGGATCGCCGAACTCGCCCCCCTCGACGACCCCGAGGCGCTCCCGGGAGCCGTGCTCTCCGCACTCCGCCTCCGTGAGATCAACCTGATCAGCCGCGACGGCGTGCCCCTCCAGGACGATCCGACCGCGCACCTCGTGGAGTACCTCGCCCGCCGCCCCCTCCTCCTCGTCCTCGACAACTGCGAGCACGTGATCGGCGCGGCCGCCGCCCTCGCCGAGACCCTCCTCACCCACTGCCCGCGGCTCCGCATCCTCGCCACCAGCCGCGAACCCCTCGGCGTCCCCGGCGAATCGGTCCGCCCCGTCGAGCCCCTCCCGCCCGACCCGGCCCACCGCCTCTTCTTCGAGCGCGCCCGAGCTGTACGCCCCTCCTTCGACCCGGCAGCCGGGACCGACGTCGCCGGGACCGGCGCCGCCGCCGAGACACACGCCGTCGCCGGGACACACGCCGTCGCCGACGCCGATGCCGGGACCGTCGCCGAGATCTGCCGCCGCCTCGACGGCCTGCCGCTCGCGATCGAACTGGCCGCCGCCCGACTCCGCCTCCTCACCCCGCGCCAGATCGCCGACCGCCTCGACGACCGCTTCCGTCTCCTCACCTCCGGTTCCCGCACGGTCCTGCCCCGCCAGCAGACCCTCCGCGCGGTCGTCGACTGGTCCTGGGACCTGCTCGAACCCGCCGAGCGCACCCTTCTCCGCCAGGTCTCCGTCTTCGCGGGCGGCTGGGACCTCGCCGCCGCCGAGGCCCTGACCCCCGGGGCGGCCGACACGCTCGGCGCGCTCGTCGACAAGTCGCTGGTCGTGGCCACGCCCACCGACGAGGGCGAGATGCGCTACCGACTCCTGGAGACCATCCACGAGTACGCCGCCGAGCGCGCCGCCGAGACCCCCGAGCTCCTCGCGGCCACCGGAGCCGCTCACACCGCCCATTTCACCGCCCTCGCCGAGGAGGCCGAGCCGAAGCTGCGGTCAGGGGAGCAGCTCCCCTGGATCGACCGGATCGAGCGGGACCTCGACAACATCCGCGCCGCGCTCCACCGCGTCCTCCTCACCACCCCGGACGAGCCCGCCGCCCACCGGCTCGTCTTCGCCATGGGCTGGTTCTGGTGGCTGCGCAACTACCGTCCCGAGGGCCTGGCCTGGGTGGACCGCGCGCTCGCCCTCGGCGATGACCCCGACGACCCGGCCGACCCCCGGTACTGGCCGCGCATGCACCTGCGCATGCTGCACTTCTTCCTCGCGGTCGAGAGCCATACGGCCGCCCACTACCGCGACGACCGCGAGGTCATCGCCCTGGTCGCCAGGGTGCGCGAAGCGTTCGGCAGCGAGCCGGGCCCCGAGGCCGCCCGCTTCCCGGGCCTGCTCTGGCCGTTCACCGCGTACCTCAGCGAGGAACCGGCCCGGATCCGAGCCCTGCTGGACGTCTCCGTCGCCAACTGCCGCCGCCACGGCGGCGACTGGGAGGTCGGCGTCACCCTCATGTTCCGTACGCACCTGGTCGTCGACATGCCCGGCGGTCTGGCCGGCGGCGTGGCCGGGATCGACGCGGACCTGGCCGAACTCCGCGTCCTCTCCCGCAGGGTCGGCGACCGCTGGATGGGCGCGCAGATCGCGAGCGCGGCGGCCGAGGCCAACATGATGCGCGGTCGCCACGAGGCAGCCGGGGAGGCGTACGCGGAGGCCCTCGGCCTGGCCCGCGAGGTCGGCGCCCATGCCGAGACCCCGTTCCTCATCGCCAGGCTCGCCGAACTGGCCTACCGCGCCGGTGACATGGACGCCGCCGTGAAGGGGCTCGAAGAGGCGACCCGGGAGGCGGAGCGCTACCACGTGCGGGACACGGAGATGTTCGTGTGCTTCCTGGGCGCGGCCATCGCCTGCCACCTCGGCGACGTCGAGGGGGCCCGCGCCCGGCTGGAGGCGGCCGGCCGGCTGGTCGGGGTCGGCCCTGCGCCGCCGCACTTCGAGGCCGCGATGACCGGACTCGCGGCCCGCGTCGAGGCGTACGAGGGCGGGGGCGCCGCCGCCGTGGCAGCCGCCGCCGTCGCGCTGCGCGTCGCGCGGGAGGCCCAGTGCGCGGACCTCATCGTGGCGGCGCTCGGGGAAGGGCTCGCGGTGACCCTGGCGGAGGCGGACGAACCGGCCCTCGCGGTGACGGTCCTGGCCGCCGTCGACGCCTGGCGCCACGAGCTGCCCCGCTCGGTCCCCGAGCTGCGGGAGGCCGAGGACGTGACGGCGCGGGCGCTCACCGCCCTCGGCGCGACCGGCCTCGCCGCCGCCCGCGCGGCCGGCCAGGGCCTCGGCCCGGACGCCGTCCTGGCACTCGCTGACGCCTACGCGGCGAGGACACCGGGCTAGGCCCTGTCGTCAAATTCCCGTCTGCCCTGCGGCGTCTGGCACGCACTCTCACCGCACCGGGCACAGACCCGCGTACATCCAGTACGCGGGCCCGCGCCCGGCACGCCGAGAGCACGCACCTGACGCCGCAGGGCCCGCCCTTCGGGCGGACGACGGGAATTTGACGACAGGACCTAGGGGTGTCTTGTCGATCATGCCGGGGCCGCGACGGCCGGCGGGCGCGGCACCGGCGCACCGGTTCAGGAGCAGCTGATCCGGGACTGTGCCCAGTCGGCGACCGCGGCCCGGCCGAAGGGCGTGTGCTCCTCGACCACGAGCCGGAGCGTCGAGCGGCCCGTGATGTCGACGTGCACCGGGAGGGGCGGGTCGCCCGCCCGGACCACGTCGGAGCGCCAGAGCTGCTCGCCGTCCCCGTAGACCGAGAAGCGGACGCCGGCCTGGCCGAGGAGGGCGCTCATGTCGTCGATGCCGACGACCGCGTCGTAGCTGCTGCACTGCCGGTTGAGGTTGATGAGCAGCGAGGACGGCGCGTGCACGCTCACCCCGTGGGCGTACGGGGTGTCGTTGATCGAGAGGCCGTTCCGCGGCCACATCCAGCTGCTGTCAGAGAGGGACACCTCGGGCTTGGTGCCGTCGCCGAAGATCCCGTACTCCAGCTCGTCGACCGGGTAGACGGTGGCCGGTGCGGGCGGGGGCGGCTTGGGCGTGGTCTTCTCGGCGCTGGGCGTCGGCGTGGGCGTCGGAGTCGGTGTGGGCGTCGGTGTGGGCTCGGGACTGGCCGTCGGCGGGGGTGTGGGCGTCGGTGTGGGCCTGGGAGAAGGCTTCTCCGGGCTGGGCGTCGGCGTGGGCGTCGGCTCAGGTGTCGGAGTCGGCTTGGGCTTCGGCTTCGGCGGGTCGGACGCTACGGGCGGGGGCGGCGGTTCGGGCGTCGGCGTCGGCTTCGCCGGGGGAGCGGCCTCGGGCGGTACCAGGGGGGTGACGACGGGCTGCGTGGGCTTCGGCGCGGCGACGGGCTGCGGGTCACCGGCCATGGCCCAGACGAGCCCTGCGGCCGCGGCGACGGCCAGACCGGCCGCGATGCCGGCCTTCGCGGGCAGGCCGAGCCCCTCGGCGGCGGCGCCGCCCGAGGCCGCGCCTCCGGAGGTCCCGCCGGACGCGCCGGAGGCCGCGGCCGCAGCGCCCGCGCCGGCGGCACCGACGGCGCCGCCCGCGACGACACCGGCGGCCTTGAGGGAGTACCCGGCGGCGAACCAGCCGATGACGGCGATCGGCAGCAGCGCGGGGATCCCGGCGTTGACATGGGCCAGCTCACCGGCGGCGAGCCGGCACTTGGCGCACTCCTCCAGGTGCTTGCGCAGTCCGCGCTCGGCCCGCATCCGCAGGCCGCCGCGCGCGTAGGCGCCGAGCCGGTCCGCGTACCGGGCGCAGTCGCCGCCGGAGGTGAGGGACTGGCTGACGTGGGCCTGGAGGTAGGCCTGCTTGAGGCCCTCGCGGGCCCGGCTGGCGAGCACGGCCGTGGCGTTGGCGGTGAGCCCGAAGAGCGGGGCGACGTCGCTCGGCGACTCCTCCTCGACGGTGGTGTGCCAGAGCACGGCCTGCCAGCGCTCGGGCAGCGAGCGGAAGGCCTGCATGGCGAGTGACTGCTCGGCCTCGTGCATGGCCCTGACGTCGGCGCCGAGGTCCATCCCCGCTCCGAATGAACCGGTCTGGTCGGAGACCTCGGAGGAGCGGGAGGCCTCCGCCGCGAAGACGGCGAAGTCCTCGACGAGGTGCTCGCGCTTCTGCGTCCTGGCCCAGCTCGCCGCGACCCGCCGGACGGTGGTCATCAGATAGGCGCGCACGGCATGTTCGGGCCCCGCCCCGCCGCGCACCGCCTGGAGGGTGCGGGCGAAGACCTCGGCGGTGAGGTCGTCGGCGGTGTGCGCGTCCCGGCAGCAGGTGCGCGCATAGCGCCGGACGGCCTCGGAGTGGCGCCGGAAGAGTTCCTCGTACGCGGAGTCGTCGCCGTCCCGCATGAGCTGGACGAGATCGGAGTCGGAGGGGGGCAGGTCGACGGGCGGCGGAAGGACGCCACCGCCCTCGTCGCCCAGCTCGTCCGCCGAGAAGTCACCGGACCCGACTCCCGGCCCGACACCGGACCCGAAACCCGGCTCGACACCGGCCCCGGCACTCGCGCCGGCCCCCGGGCCGAGACCCGCGCCGGCACCCGCCTTGCCCTCGCGCTGCTGCGGAACGCTCGCCTCGACGGTCCCCGATCCGCTCGACGATCCGCTCGACGACGTCCCGCTCGCGTGCGCACCGGGCAGGCTTCCCGGGCCACCCTGGCTCGGGACCTGACGGGGAGGCAGTCCCCCGGTCTCCGCGCCGCCGTTGCCCAGCGGATCGTCCCGACCGTCACCGCTCATCGCGGAAGCCCCCGTACACACGCCCAGACCCGAACCCGGCCAAGCCTGCCACAGAGCGCGGGCACGCCGAAGCGTCGCGTCCACTTACCACTCGTCCGGGGCGACTTCCTGTATCCGGGCGTAACCGCTCACACGTTCGTGCGATGCTCGTTGGTCCACCCGGAGCACGGAAACCGCCCCCGACGTAAACTCCGCGGCCCCCGAGGCCTGTAGGCCCCGAAGGCCCTCGGAGGCCCCCGCGTATCCCCTACCGGGAGCGCAGGCCTTCGAGAAGAATGTCGAGGAGACGCGCCGAGGCAGCCTGCTGCTGCGCCGCGTCCGGCAGCGCCGGAGCTGCGGTCGCGATGACGAGCAGCACGTCGGCCACGGTCACGTCGGCCCGCAGTTCACCGGCCTCACGCGCCCGGTCGACGAGCCGGCCGACGACGTCGAGCAGCTCCGCCGCCCCCGCGTCGTCCTGCTCCTCGGCCGGCACGGGGCGCGGCGCGATCACACGGGCGTCGGGATCGGCGACACCCCGCTGGTGCGGCACCCGGGCCGCGTCCTCGGAAGCCGAACCGAAAGACGAACCGGAAGCGTCGGAGCCGACCGGCCCCGTGGGCTCGTCGACACCCACCCGCAGGACCTGCGGAGGCAGCAGCCGACCCGCACCCGAGGCCACCGAGGTCCGCAGGAACCGGGAGAGCGCCGACCACGGCTCGTCCTCCTGGCCCAGCGCGGCCCGCGCCTGCTCGGTCAGCCTGGAGGTCTCCTCCTCGGCTATCCGCCGCACCAGCACGTCCTTGCTGGGGAAGCGGCGGTAGACGGTGCCGACACCGACCCGGGCGCGGCGCGCCACGTCCTCCATGGGAGCCCCGTAACCGAGCTCGCCGAAGACCTCGCGCGCGGCGCGCAGCACGTGCTCCAGATTGCGCTGGGCGTCCACCCGCAGCGGCGCGGACCTGCCGCCCGCCGACAGGGACACCGTCCCGGCACCCTGGCTGTCGTCAGCGGTCGCCGTACCGGCGCCCGACTGCCACCGTGAATCCTGAATCTGCATAAGCGTTCCCCCGCTCATGATGTCTCCCCCCGGAGACTCCCCGCCCTGACACGGGGCTTCCGGCCCGCGAGCGCTTCGGTCCACGCGCTCCCGTCCCACACCCCGATGAAGTACGAACATAGTTGAGTCCGGGTCAATTCAGAAGGGGCAGTTCCGTACGGTGCGCCCCCCGATCGGAGCAAGGCCCGGAAGACTCCCGATTCCGACCCCACGGCCCACCCGTCACGCACGCTGTGACCTGCACCGTTGCCCTCGTTCCCCGCTCGCGCGCCACCCCGCGCCTCCGTACCCCTCCGGTCACACAATTTGTCGAGCCTGTGGACAAACCACGGACGGCGTTGCGTCATGGGACAGTGACCGAACCTGCGCGCATTCTCGTGGTCGGCGGTGGCTACGTCGGCATGTACACCGCGCTGCGCCTCCAGCGGCAGCTCAGGGCCGAGCTCAGAGCCGGCATCGTCGAGATCGTGGTGGTCACCCCCGAGCCGTACATGACGTACCAGCCGTTCCTGCCCGAGGCAGCCGCCGGCTCCATCTCGCCGCGCCATGTCGTCGTCCCCCTCCGCCGGGTCCTCGACCGCTGCCGGATCCTCATCGGCGAGGTCCGCTCCATCGACCACGCCAAGCGCACCGCGGCCCTCTCCACCCTCGCCACCGAGGAGGAGGGCAGCGGCGGCATCGAGCTCACCTACGACGAGCTGGTCCTCGCGCCCGGCTCCGTCTCCCGCACCCTCCCGGTCCCGGGCCTCGCCGACCACGCCATCGGCTTCAAGACGGTCGAGGAGGCCATCGGCCTGCGCAACCACGTCATCGAGCAGATGGACATCGCCTCCTCCACCCGCGATCCCGCGATCCGCGACGCCGCCCTGACCTTCGTCTTCGTCGGCGGCGGCTACGCGGGCGTGGAGGCCCTCGCCGAGCTGGAGGACATGGCCCGCTACACCGCGCGGTACTACCACAACATCAAGCCCGAGGACCTGCGCTGGGTCCTCGTCGAGGCCTCGGACCGGATCCTCCCCGAGGTCGGCGAGGACATGGGCGGATACGCCGTCCGAGAGCTCCGCGGACGCAACATCGACGTCCGCCTGGGGACCCGCCTCGAATCCTGCGAGGACCGGATCGCCGTCCTCAGCGACGGCACCCGCCTGCCCACCCGGACCGTCGTGTGGACCGCCGGCGTCAAACCCGCCCCCGTCCTCGCCGCCACCGACCTGCCCCTGAACGAACGGGGCCGGCTCCGCTGCACCGCCCGCCTGGCCGTCGAAGGCGTCGAGCACGCCTGGGCGGCGGGCGACGCGGCGGCCGTCCCCGACGTCACCTCCGGAGAACCCGGCAAGGAATGCGCCCCCAACGCCCAGCACGCCGTCCGCCAGGCCAAGGTCCTCGCCGAGAACGTCGCCGCCTCCCTGAGCGGCCGCCCGCTCAGGGAGTACGCGCACGCGTACGCGGGGTCCGTCGCCTCCCTCGGCCTCCACAAGGGAGTGGCCCACGTCTACGGACGTAAACTCAAGGGCTACCCGGCCTGGTTCATGCACCGCGCCTACCACCTCAGCCGGGTCCCCACCTTCAACCGCAAGGCCCGCGTCCTCGCCGAATGGACCCTTTCCGGCCTGTTCAAGCGGGAAATCGTCTCTCTCGGCTCGCTGGAACACCCGCGCGCCGAATTCGAACTCGCCGCCGCACCGCCACCCGCAGACGGCGACAAGCCGTCGTCCTGACATCACTGTCAGTGCACTCGTCCACACTGGACGTGTGACCATAGGTGGGCTCACACCTGCACAGCGTGACTCTGCGCGGCACCGACACCACGAGGCATACAGATCCGTGAACTTCACCCGTTGGAGCGCCCGGCTCCCCGGCACGCAGCGCCGCGCGGCGCGGGGGACCGAAGGCTCCGTGCCCGCAGCCCGCGGTGAGTACGGGCAGCAGCTGGAGCAACTCCCCGAAGACACCGAAGGCACCGCCGCCGACACCGCCGAGGTCCCCGCCCTGGAGGACTTCTCCGTAAGGGAGCTCCTCGGCCGCCTCCCCGGCCTGGTCGCCCTCGTGTACGGCCCTGAGCACCGCATCGCGTACGTCAACGACGCCTACGCCGCCGCGTTCGGCCCCCGCCCCGCCGGCGCCACCGTCGCCGACACCTGCCCGGAGGCCGAGGAGCTCGGCCTGCTGCCCCTCATGGACCAGGTCCTGCGCAGCGGAAAGCCCCGGACGGTCAAGTCCCGCCGCACCCAGGACGGCGGCTCGTACACGGTCACGTGCCTGCCCGTCGACAGCCCCCACATCGAGGGCGGCGTCCTCGTCCACGCCGCCGACGTCACCGACCACGCCGAGGCCGCCGAGCGGCTCCGGGCCAGCGAGCGCCGCCACCGCGAGACCGCCGTCACCCTCCAGCGCTCCCTGCTCCCGCAGGAGCTGGAGCAGCCCGACGACCTGCGGATCGCCGCCACCTACCAGCCCGGTGGCACGGACGCGGCGGTCGGCGGCGACTGGTACGACGTGATCACCCTCGGAGCGGGCCGCACCGCGCTCGTCATCGGCGACGTGATGGGCCGCGGCGTGCGCGCCGCCGCCGTCATGGGCCAGCTCCGCACGGCCGTCCGGGCCTACGCGCGCCTGGACCTGCCCCCGCACGAGGTGCTCCAGCTCCTCGACGGCCTCGCCGCCGAGATCGACGCCAGCCAGATCGCCACCTGCGTGTACGCGATCCACGACCCCAGCGAGGGAAAGCTGGTGTACGCCTCGGCCGGCCACCTCCCGATCCTCGTCCGGGACGAGGACGGCACCGTGCGCCTCGCCGAGGACCCCACGGGCCCGCCCCTCGGCACCGGCGGCTGGCTGCACGCCTCGGGCTCCATCGCCCTGCCCCCCGGCTCCACCGCCGTCCTCTACACGGACGGCCTGGTCGAGCGCCGCCGCGAGGACATCGACGAGGGCGTCGAGGCCCTGGCCCGTGCCCTCGCCGGCGCGAGCGGCACCCCGCAGGTCGTCTGCGACCGGCTGCTCCGCGCCCTGGGCGTCACCGCCGAGCACGACGACGACGTGGCCGTCCTCGTCGTCCAGCACCCCTCCCGCCAGGGCTCGGACGCCGAGCTCTTCCACAACGCGGCCCTGGAGCTCCTCGGCGGGGTGGAGGCGGCGCCCCGCGCGCGTGCCTTCGCCACCGGCGTCCTGTCGAGCTGGCGCTTCCCGGTCGAGCTGCGTGACCTGGGCGTCCTCGCCACCAGCGAGCTCGTGGCGAACTCCCTCCAGCACGGCACCCCGCCCATGCGGTTGCGCATGCGCCGCACGGACCGCCGACTGATCATCGAGGTGACGGACGGGGACGACCACCTGCCCCGCCGCCGCAGGGCGGAAACAGAGGACGAGGCGGGTCGCGGTATCTCGATCATCGCGACGATCGCCTCGTCCTGGGGGAGCCGCCGCACACCGGGCGGCGGCAAAGCGGTCTGGTGCGAGTTCGCCCTCCCGAACAAGCCCTGACAGCGGTCGCCTAGGCCGACAGCTCGACCTTCTGCCCGGCCGCCTGCCCCGGCTGGTGCCGGGCGACGACCTTCGACGGCTTGGCCGCGGCCGGCGAGGGCTGGTTCTGCTCGGGGGTCAGCTGGCGGCCGAGCCTGACCGCGAGGAACGTGATGCCGAGCGAGAAGAGCACGAACGTCACGATGTACGGACCGTGCAGCGCGGCCCCCATGGGCCCGCCGACGGCCGGACCGACTGCGAGCGCGAGCTGCTTGACCAGGGCGAAGGCCGAGTTGTACTGCCCGACCATCGACTCCGGCGCCAGATCGGCCACCAGCGGCGCCACGGTCGGCGACAGCATCGCCTCGCCGAGCCCGAAGAGCGCGTACGTGGAGACGAACGCCGCGGTCGCCATCGCCTGGCTGCCGTGCCCGAGCCCCGCGTACCCGGCGATGAGCCACGCCACGGTCCAGATCAGACCGACGGCCGCGATCACGCGGGTCCGCTTGCGGCGCTCGACGAACTTCAGCACCAGGAACTGGGCGGCCACGATGACCGCCGTGTTGGCGGCCAGCGCCATCCCGAGCGTCGACGGCTCGATCCCCGCGGCCTCGGTCCCGTACGCGGCGAGACCCGATTCGAACTGCCCGTAGCAGGCGAAGAACAGCACGAACCCGAGGACGCACAGCTGCACCATCGCCTTGTGCCCGAGCAGCGCGCGGACACCGCCGCTCTTGCCGCCCTCGGAGGGACGGGCACCGCGCAGCGCGGGGGAGCCCGGCATCCGCACGGTCCCCACGACCGCGGCGAGCACCAGGAACATCGCCGCCTCGATGGAGAACAGCAGGATGAAGCTGCCGGGGCGGCTCGTGTCGACGAGCAGGCCGCCGATCAGACCACCGACACCGAGGCCGAGGTTCTGCAGGAAGAACTGCATGGCGAAGGCCCGGGTCCGGCCCACAGGCGTCGAGCACCAGACGATCATCGTGGCGAGCGCCGGCTGGAGCACCGCCGTACCGGCGCCGAGCAGCGCCGCGGCACCCACGGCGGCGGGCACGCTGGACGCGAAGCCCATCGCCAGGGCACCCACGGCGGCCACGACCGAGGCGACGAGCAGGACGGGCACCGGCCCGCGCCGGTCGATGGCCCGCCCGCTGAAGGGCAGCACCACGAGCGCGGCCATGGCGAAGACGGCGAGAACGACACCCGCGGTCGCCGCACCCAGATCCCGCACCTGGGCGACGTACACATAGAGGTACGGCACGGTGAAGCCGAGTCCGAACGCGCTCAGCGCGCTGCCTGCCTGAATACGGCGCATCGCTGCGCCCCTCGCCTTGGTCACACTCACCCACTTCGGTCACAGGTTCAGAGGTGTAGCCCTGAACCTTGAAGACTTCAACACTAAAGTTAGATCCTTAACAGTACACAGCGAAGGACTTCAACGCCAACGAACTGCGTGGGATACTCGCCGCATGTCCGACACCCCCGAGCGGTCCGGCCCGCAGGCCCCCCAGGAACCGACCCTCGACGAGCAGATCGCCGCCTACCAGCGCGAGTACCGCGACCTCGACCCTCAGGTGGAGAAGGTCGTCTCGGCCCTCGGCCGACTGAACCGCCGGATGAACGTGGCGTACGGTCGCCAGCTCGCCGACCTCGGCATCAGCAACGCCGAGTGGGAGGTCCTCAAGACCCTGGTCCTCGCCGGAGCGCCCTACCGCCTGGGCCCGGGCGAGCTCGCCAAGCGACTGGGCCTCACCCCGGCCGCCATGACCCACCGCATCGACCGCATGGCGGGCGAGGGCCTGGTCACCCGCGACCGCGACGAGAGCAACCGTGTCCGCGTGATCGTCGAGCTCACTGACGAGGGCCGCTCGAAGTGGCTGGAGGCCATGCGCATGGCCACGGGCTTCGAGGAGGACCTCCTCCAAGACCTCACGGCAGACGAGAGGGGAGTCCTCGGCGAGGTCCTCATCCGCCTCCTGCGCCGGGTGGAGCTCACCCAGCCCGACGCCGGCGGCCGCCTCACGGACCTGGATTGACACCCTCCACCGCGCCCTCCGGCCGGGGGTTGACACGCCCCCACCGGATGCGTAATGTTCTCCGAGTTGTCACGGAGCCGGAACGGTTCTTCGACAGCCACTCACGCCGCTGATGCGGCACCTCTACTCAGCACGATCTCCCCACCGGGACGAATTTTGGCATGCCGAAATTCAATTCGAAAGACTCGATTATGAGTTGACGGGGGAATCCGCTAGAGTTTGAGACGTCGGAACGGCCCAACAGCCGGAAAGACAAACCCCGCTGACTGGGAATCAGACGCCGAAAGGATCTGATAGAGTCGGAACCGCCGGAAGGGCCGCGGAGCGAAAGCGAAACGGACCGGAAAGCGCCGAGGAAATCGGATGGAAAACATCTGATAAGCTTCGGAACGAAGGAAAAGCCCGGAGGAAAGCCCGCGAGGGTGAGTACAAAGGAAGCGTCCGCACCTTGAGAACTCAACAGCGTGCCAAAAATCAACGCCAGATTAGTTGAT
>NZ_BMSF01000007.1 GCF_014649015.1 Streptomyces narbonensis | reverse complement strand
GGCGAGCTCGGCTCCAAGTTCCTCGCGGACATCGCCGCGGTCCTGGAGCAGCCGAAGCGCCTCATCACCTGGGCCTGACAGCACGAGGGTTCGCCCCGTTTCACGTGAAACACCCGGTGGTGGCATCAGCCGCCACCGGGTGTTTTGCTGTGCGGCATGGATCTGCCCCTCGAACCGCCGCACGGTGCCGGACCCGTGCGCCTCGGCATGACGCTGGACGAGGCTCTGGCGGCCGTCTCCCCCTGGGGCGAACCCCGGGTCCGCGCCCGCCCGAACCGCGCCCTGGTGACCGTCTCGGCGCGGTGCGACGCGGTGGGTGTCGAAGTGCTCCTGGAGGAGGAGGACACCGTCACGGCCGTCGAGCTGTGGTGGCCGGGGGAAGGGCGGACGACCTCGACCCGGGTGCTCCTGGACGGCACCGACGTGTTCCGCACCCCGGCGGACGAGCTGCTGCGGGGCCTCGCGGCCCATGACGCCGACGGCGAGGAGCCGTTCGTCCCCCGCCTCTCGCTCGGCTTCACCCGGCGCACCTCCCAGGAGGTTCCCCGCGCCCGGAGCGGCCTTCCCGTGTGCATGACCTCCGTACTGGTCGCCGGCACCGACTACTACGACCACCGGATCTAGGGCCTGTCCGGCGGATCAGGGTCGGATAGGCCCTAAGCGCAGGACTCCCCCGTCCACGATGCGGACGGGGGATCTGTTGCACCTCTGTTGTATCTATGCTGTGCGCATGCCATCAGCGCCAGCCGGCCCCGCCACCCAGCCCACCAAGCAGGCCCCCGCCGCCGACCGCGTCTACATGCACGTCAAGCAGGCCGTACTCGACCGGCGGTACGAGGGAGGCACCCTCCTCACCGAAGGTGAACTCGCCCAGGCCGTCGGGGTGTCCAGGACCCCCGTCCGCGAGGCGCTGCTCAAGCTGGAGATGGAAGGGCTGCTCAAGCTCTACCCGAAGAAGGGCGCCCTCGTCCTGGCCGTCTCCGCCCAGGAGATCGCCGACGTCGTCGAGACCCGACTGCTCGTCGAGGAGTTCGCCGTCCGCCGGGCCGTACCCGCGTCCGCCGCGCTCATCGAGCGGCTCGAAGAGCTCCTGGAGGAGCAGAAGCGCCGCGCGGAGGCCGGAGACCTCGCCGAAGTCGCGGTCACCGACCGCTGCTTCCATGCCGAGATCGTCCGCCACGCCGGCAACCAGATCCTCTCCCGCCTGTACGACCAACTCCGCGACCGCCAGCTCCGCATGGGCGTCGCCGTGATGCAGTCCCAGCCGGACCGGATCGCCAAGAACATCACCGAGCACGCCGAGATCCTCGACCGGATCCGCGCGGGCGACGTGGAGGGCGCGGCCCACTGCGTCCGCCAGCACCTCAGCTGGGTCAAGGTCCTGGTCCGGGGTGAGGACCGGTGAGCAGGTCCTACGGCTTCGCGGTCACCCTCCCCGGCGACCCGCCCGGCGGCCGACGGGCCGCGCTCGTCTGGGGCGTCGGCGTCGCCGTCTACTTCGTCGCCGTCATCTTCCGCACCAGCCTCGGCGTCGCCGGACTCGACGCCGCCGACCGCTTCGACGTCAACGCCTCCGCGCTCTCGACCTTCTCCATACTCCAGCTGCTCGTCTACGCGGGCATGCAGATACCCGTCGGGCTCATGGTCGACCGGCTCGGCACCAAGAAGGTCCTGACCATCGGGGTGCTGCTCTTCACCCTCGGTCAGCTGGGCTTCGCGCTGTCGCCCACCTACGGCACGGCGCTCGCCTCGCGCGCCCTCCTCGGCTGCGGCGACGCCATGACCTTCATCAGCGTCCTCCGGCTCGGCAGCCGCTGGTTCCCCGCCCGCCGCGGCCCGCTGATCGCCCAGCTCGCCGGCCTCATCGGGATGGCCGGCAACCTCGTCTCGACCGTCTTCATCTCCCGCGCCCTGCACGGCCTCGGCTGGACGACCACCTTCGTCGGCAGCTCGCTCGCGGGCGTCCTCGTCCTCCTCCTGATGCTGCTCTTCCTCAAGGACCACCCCGAGGGGTACGAGCCCGAGCCCTCCCAGCATGCGGGCGCCGCCTTCGTACGCCGCCAGATCGCCGAGTCGTGGCGCGAGCCCGGCACCCGCCTCGGCATGTGGGTCCACTTCACGACCCAGTTCCCGGCCATGGTGTTCCTGCTGCTGTGGGGCCTGCCGTACCTCGTCGAGGCGCAGGGGCTGTCCCGCGGCACCGCCGGAGAGCTGCTGACCCTCGTCGTGGTCTCGAACATGGTCATCGGCCTCGCCTACGGGCAGATCATCGCCCGCCACCACACGGCCCGGGCCCCGCTCGCCCTCGGTACGGTCGCGGCCACCGCGCTGCTGTGGGGCGCCACCCTCGCGTACCCCGGCGACCACGCCCCGATGTGGCTGCTGATCACCCTCTGCACGGTCCTCGGAGCCTGCGGACCGGCCTCGATGATCGGCTTCGACTTCGCGCGCCCGGCCAACCCGCCGGAGCGTCAGGGCACCGCCTCGGGCATCGTCAACATGGGTGGTTTCGTCGCCTCGATGACGACGCTGCTCGCCGTCGGCGTCCTGCTCGACGCGACCGGCGGCAACTACCGGATCGCGTTCTCGTCGGTCTTCGTCCTGGAGGCGTTCGGCGTCGTGCAGATCCTGCGCCTCAAGGCCCGCACCCACCGCAGGGAGCGGGAGCGGCTCGTCGCGAGCCGCGTGGAGGCCGTGCACGTACCGGCCTGAAGGTTCAGCGGGGCGTCACCGCGAAGTTGTCGAGGATCGCCCGCGCCAGGCCCTCGTCGCCCTCGACCTTGACGCGGTCGGCGACGTCGGCCGGGCGGACGCGGCCGCAGGCGAGCCGTACGAACGTCTCCCAGTCGGTCGCGAGCGTGACCGCCGGCCCCAGCGAGGGCGCGCCGTCGACCGATCCCCGGCCGTCCGCGTCGACCCGCACCGTCCGCAGGAACTCCACCGGCCCGGTCACGTCGAGCACCACCGCCGAGGAGGCGGGCGCCCCGGCGTCCTTGGCGACGACCTTCGGGAGCGCCTCCAGGAGCACGTCCCGCGTGACGTGCGCGCCGGCCGAGTCCAGGTTGCCCGGCACACCGAGCGCGGCCCGCAGGTCCTGCTCGTGCACCCACACGTCGAAGGCGCGCATCCGGTAGGCCAGTTCGAGGGACTGCTCGGCGCCGAGGGGGGCGCGGATCAGGTGCTCGGGGGAGCGGTTCTCGTTGCGGAGCTGGCGGGCCCGGCGGATGAGGATGTACTCCAGCTCCGAGGTCATCTCCGGCGCGGTGTGGTGCCGCCGCACATCGACCTGGACCTCCATGTAGCGGGCGAAGTCACTGCGTACGTGGTACAGATCGCGCGGCAGGGAGTGGATGGGGCGCGGGTCGCCGAGCATCTCCGTCTCCATGCCGATGACATGCGAGACGATGTCCCGAACCGACCAGCCGATGCACGGAGTCGGCCGGTTCCACTCGCCCTCCACAAGCGGCTGCACCAGCTCGGCTATCGCCTCGATGGAGTGGGTCCAGGCGTCGGCGTAGTTCTGGAGGCTGGGATGGACGGTCACGGGACCCCTCGGCGGTTCTTCGGTGCGCGGGCTGAAAACACGACTGGGTGGGAGGCTCGGACGCTAAGTTACGCTGCCCGGAGGCACCCCGGCAGTGCTTTCGTGTGACGATCGTAGGCCGGTGTTGACGGCTCGAATGCCAGGACGGTGGTAGTGTGCGCGCCTCGCTGATCCAGATCGCGGTAGACCCGGACGAACCGGTCGACGCCAGGCGGGCCCGCGCGGCCCGTCTCGTACGGGAGGAATCCGGCCACGCCGACCTCGTCGTCCTCCCCGAACTGTGGACCGTCGGCGCCTTCGCGTCCGACCTCTTCGCCGCCGAGTCCGAGCCGCTGAACGGCCCGACGCACCGCGCCATGGCGGAGGCCGCGCGGGACGCCGGGGTCTGGCTGCACGCCGGCTCCTTCGTCGAGGCGGAGGGCGGCGCCCTCTACAACACCTCGCTCGTCCTCTCCCCCGACGGCGAACTCGCCGCCTCCTACCGCAAGATCCACCGCTTCGGCTTCGACAAGGGCGAGGCGGTGCTGATGGCCGCCGGGGAGGACCTGGTCACCGTCGACCTGCCGCACCTCACGCTCGGTGTCGGCACCTGCTACGACCTGCGCTTTCCCGAGCTCTTCCGCGGCCTCGTCGACGCGGGCGCCCAGGCCTTCGTCGTCCCGGCCGGCTGGCCCGCGCTCCGCCGCGCGCACTGGACGCTCCTCGCCAAGGCGCGGGCGGTCGAGAACCAGGCGTACGTCCTCGCCTGCGGCACCGCCGGCACCCACGCGGGCGTCGAACAGGCCGGACACTCGATCGTCGTCGACCCGTGGGGCGAGGTCCTCGCGGAGGCCGGCCCGGACGAGGAGATCCTGCGGGTCGTCCTCGACCCGACGAAGGTGACGGCGACGCGCGAACAGTTCCCGGCGCTCAAGGACCGCGTCCTGGGCGTCGCGACACCGCGCGGGCGCCGGGGCTGAGGGGGGCTGGGGGCTGACGGGGCCGCGGGCGCTGAGAGGCTGACGGGGGCCGTCGGGGCTGACGGGCCCGCCGGGGCTGGGGGCCCGCCGGGCCCACCAGGGCTGAAAGGGCCGACACTTCCCAGGGGGCGTCCGGAAAGTCCCGCCTGGTCCTCGGCGTCTGGCACGCACGCTCGCCGCTTCCCCTAGGCCCAGAGGGCCTGGGGAGACCCCAAGCCAGAATCTCCACGTAGCGAGCTACGCGGGCATCCCGGCGCCTTGCGATCGCACGCACCAGACGCCGAGGACCCTGCCCTGCGGGCAGACGGCGCTACTTTCCGGACACCCCCTAGGCCTGGCTCTCCGCCCAGAGCTGTGTGATGCGGGAGAGGCTCGCGCGGACCGCCCCGCCGCGGGTGAGCGCCCCGCGGTCCACCCCCGCGAAGATCAGCGCCAGGGACAGGTCCGCCGCCCCCGCCCGGCCCGCGACCGTCACGTCCAGCCGCCGCCGCTTCCCGCGCACCGACACGGTGACGCCCGGGTCCTCGGCGTCCGCCTCCCGGGCGAGCACCCAGGAGCGCCGGTTCACGGCCCACAGCCGGTAACGGTCTCCGCCGTACCGCAGGTTCAGCCCGCGCTGCCTGGCGGTCGCGCCGAAACGGTTCCGCGACACGTACACATGGGCGTCGCCGACGCGGAGGGTCGCGCGGTTCAGCGTCGGCAGCCGGATCGCGTCCGTGTGGACGCCCCGCGTCTCGTACGAGGCCGGCGGGACGAGCCCGCCCCGCAGCTCCGACATCACCACCTGCGGCACCGTTTGGCGCAGCGGAGCCTCCACGGTGATCTCGCCGAACTCGGAGGACGCGCCCCGCCAGCCGGCCCGCCGCTCGTACCCCTTGCCCTCGCGCCACGGGAGCAGCGTGAACGGTGTGACGGTGGTGTGCATGGCGCCCCCTCGGCCTCGTGTGCTTTTCAGACGACGATCGCATGGAGCGCAGCGCGCTCCGGATCCGGGCCCGGCGCGTACTCCGCCCATGCCGCCGCCAGCCTCCGTACCGCCTCCGTCAGGACCTCGGGCGGCGCGAGGAAGTGCAGCCTGAGGTGGCGGAGACTGCCGCCGAGGGCGTCGGCCGTGGCCCCCGGCAGGACGGCGACTCCGTGCCGGAGGGCGAGTTGGGCGAAGGACACGCCGTCGCCGTGCGGCAGCCGTACCCACAGCGTCTGGCCGCCCGTCGTCGGCGCGCAGGACCAGGAGGGAAGCCGCCGGGCGAGCTCGGCCCTGAGGTGGTCGTGGCCCGCGCGGACCGCCGCCGTGCGGGTCGCCAGGACGGACGCGTAGTCGCCGAGGAGCCGGACCGCGGCCAGTTGGGACGGAAGGTCGCTGCCCAGGTCGTGGAGGGCCTTGAGCCGCGCGAGCCGGGCGATCAGCGGCGCCGGCCCCCGGACCCAGCCGATCCGGAGCCCGCCCCACACCACCTTGCTCAGCGAGCCCACGGAGATCACCTCTCCGTACGCGGCGGACGGGAGTGCGAGAGCCGGATCTCCGGCCGCCCCGCCCCCGTCGAAGGCCAGGTCGGCGAGGACCTCGTCGTCGACGAGCGGCACGCCCAGCGCGTTCGCCGCCTCGACGAGCCGGCGGCAGGCGAGCGGCGGGAGGACGGTCCCGGTCGGGTTCTGGAACCGCGGCACGACATAGGCGAGCGCCGGACGGTGACGTTCCATCACCCGCACCGCCTCGGCGACGTCCACGCCGTCGGGGCCCACGGCCACCGGCAGCGGTACGGCTGCCGCCTCCCGGAAGAGGTCCAGCGCACCCGGATACGTCGGCGCCTCCACCAGCACGCCGTCGCCGGGCGCGAGCAGCAGCCGGGTGAGCAGCGAAAGCCCCTGCTGGGCACCGGTGGTGACCAGGATCCGCTCCGGACCGGTCGGCACGCCCCGCGCCTCGTACCGCGCGGCGACCGCCGCCCGGAGCGCCCCGAGACCCGCCGGGTGGTAGCCGAGGTCCGCCTCCGGCAGGACGAGCGAGCGGTACGCCTCCGCCAGCTCGGGCGGCGGCTGCGCGGGCGCGGCGCAGCTCAGCAGGATCACGTCGTCGGGCGACTCCAGGAGGTGGAGGAAGAGCGGGTTCGACGTCTCGGTCACCCGGGGCTGCTCCGGCGCGAGCGCCGCCCGCGCGACACGGGTGCCGCTGCCCTGGCGCCGTACGAGCCGCCCCTCCTGACGGAGTGTGTCGTACGCGGCGACCACCGTCGTACGGCCCACGGCGAGGGCCACCGCCAGCCGCCGGTCCGGGGGCAGCGCGGTGCCGGGCGGCAGCGCGCCCTCGTCGATCAGGCGGCGCAGCCGGGCGGCGAGCAGGAGGTAGAGGGGGCCGCGCCCGGCGGACCAGCGGCCGAGCCGGGCGACGAGCGCGTCGATCGTGTGCGGGGCAAGGCTGATCGGCTCCATTGCCGAACCAATCTGCCGGGATTGGACCTGGGATGGCAAACGCCCTGTCCACAGACTGTCCGCATGAGCCACGCCGACCCCGCTCCCGCCACCACCACCCGCACCGCGACCGCCGCCACCACCGCAGGTGCCGGCGCCACCGCCGCGATCCGCCCCGAGACCCTCGCCGTGCACCCGCCCCACGTCGAGATCACCGGCAGCAGGCCGCTCGGCGTCCCGCTCCACCAGGGCCACGTCTTCGCCTTCGACTCGGCCGACGCCCTCGCCGAGGCGTTCACCTCCCCCGACACCTTCCTCTACAGCCGCCTCGGCAACCCCACCGTCCGCACCCTGGAGGACGCCGTGGCCCGCCTCGAAGGCGGGGCCGCCGGCCTCTCCTTCGCCTCCGGCATGGGCGCCGTCAACGGCGTGCTCCACGCCCTGCTCGGCAGCGGCAGCCACGTCATCGCCCAGACCTGCCTGTACGGCGGTACGTACGCGGTCCTCACCGACCTCGCCACGCGCTGGGGCGTCGACGTCACCTACGTCTCCGGCACGGACCCGGAGGAGGTGCGGGCGGCCCTGCGCCCGGAGACCCGGCTCCTCTACCTGGAGACCATCGCCAACCCCACCACCCGCGTCTCCGACCTGCCCGCGCTCGCCGCCGTCGCGGGCGAGGCGGGGGTGCCGGTGGTCGTCGACAACACCTTCGCCTCCCCGCTGCTCTGCCGTCCCCTCCACCACGGCGCCGACATCGTCGTCCACTCCGCGACCAAGTACCTCGCGGGCCACGCCGACGTCCTCGGCGGCATCGCCGTCTTCAAGGACGCCGAGGTCCACCGCCGGGTCCGCCGCCACACGGTCGAACAGGGCGCGTCCACCGACCCGTTCGCCGCCTGGCTCACCCTCCGGGGCATGCAGACCCTGTCGCTGCGCATCGCCCGCCAGTGCGCGAACGCCGCCGAGCTCGGCGCCCGTCTCGCCGCGCACCCGGCGGTCGCGGCCGTCCGGCACCCGGCGCTCGCGAGCCACCCGGACCGGGAGATCGCCGAGCGGCTGCTGCCGGACGGGGGCGGCGGGGTGATCTCGGTCGACCTCGCGGGCGGCCGGGAGGCGGGCCGGATCTTCGTCGAGGCGGTACGGGTGGCCTCGCTGAGCGTCTCCCTGGGGGATGTGAAGACCCTGGTCATGCACCCGGCGTCCACCTCGCACCACCAGCTCGACGCCGAGGCCCTGGCGGCGGCGGGCATCGGGCCGGGCACGGTCAGGATCTCGGTCGGCATCGAACACGTCGAGGACCTGTGGACGGACCTGGAGCAGGCACTGGAACAGGCCCTGGCCAAGGCCGGATAGCCCCCGCGGGTGGCTCAGTCCTCCCGCTCGGCCATGCGGATCACGCACACGGCCACGGCGACGAGCAGGGCCGCGTCCGCGTCCTCACGGACCACGTTCACGGCGTACGTCTCCCGGACGTGGAACCACTGCCGGGAGATGTGGGCCAGGAGCTCGCCGTCGTACTCGACGGTGAACTCCCGGTCCAGGATCCGCCCGCTGACGTCGAGTTCGGTGCCCTCGACGAGGGTCACCCGGTAGTGGTTGCGCAGGAGCGACAGGCGCTTGCGGCGGATGCTCGCGAGGGCTTCCCCGTCCCGCTCGATCGTCATCGAGTCCCGCAGGCTGAACATCTTCTGGCGCAGGGTGATCAGGACCTGCCCGTCGGGGGCCTTCAGCTCCAGGGTGTCGCGCAGCCGCATGGCCTTGCCGTCGACGAGGAAGGCGTGGCGGCCCTGCTCGTCCTCGATCCAGTAGTCGTCGCCGATCGCGAAGATCTTGTCTCGTACGAGGTATTTCACACCGATATGCCTGCCCCGAAGCCCCGCCCCCCACGCCACACCCGTCACCCCACACCCCTCACGCGGCGGATGCCCGGCGGATGGCAAGCTTGAACCATGAACGATGCCGCCCCGGCGCCCATCCCCGCGCCCGCGCCCCGACGTGCCCGTGTCCGTGCCCCCGAGCTGATCGGCAAGGGCGGCTGGCTGAACACGGGAGGGGATCAACTGACCCTCGCCGATCTGCGAGGAAAGATCGTTCTTCTCGATTTTTGGACCTTCTGCTGTGTGAACTGCCTGCACGTGCTCGACGAGCTGCGTGATCTGGAGGAGAAGCACCGGGACACGCTCGTGATCGTCGGTGTGCACTCGCCGAAGTTCGTGCACGAGGCCGAGCACCAGGCCGTCGTCGATGCCGTCGAGCGGTACGAGGTGCATCACCCCGTGCTCGACGACCCGGAGCTCGCGACCTGGAAGCAGTACGCCGTGCGGGCCTGGCCGACGCTCGTGGTGATCGACCCCGAGGGGTACGTCGTCGCCCAGCACGCCGGTGAGGGGCACGCCAACGCGATCCGGACGCTCGTCGAGGAGCTGGAGGCCGAGCACGAGGCCAAGGGGACGCTGCGGCGCGGGGACGGCCCCTACGTGGCGCCGGAGCCCGTCGCCACCGATCTGCGGTTCCCCGGCAAGGCGGTCCTGCTGCCCTCCGGGAACCTCCTCGTCTCCGACACCACCCGGCACCAGCTCGTCGAGCTGGCCGCGGACGGGGAGACCGTCGTGCGGCGCATCGGCGAAGGGGTGTTCCGCGAGCCCCAGGGCCTCGCGCTGCTGCCCGACGGCAAGGTCGTCGTCGCCGACACCGTCAACCACGCCCTGCGCGTCCTCGACCCGGAGACCGGGGCGATCGAGCTCGTCGCCGGCACCGGGAAGCAGTGGTGGCAGGGTTCCCCCACCTCCGGGCCCGCCCTGGAGGTCGACCTTTCCTCGCCGTGGGACGTCGCCTGGTGGCAGGGCAAGGTGTGGATCGCCATGGCCGGCGTCCACCAGATCTGGACGTACGACCCCGTGACCGGGACCGTCGAGGTCGCCGCCGGGACGACGAACGAGGGACTCGTCGACGGCCCCGCCGCCGAGGCCTGGTTCGCGCAGCCGTCCGGGCTCGCCGCCACCGAGGACCGGCTGTGGATCGCCGACTCCGAGACCAGCGCCGTCCGCTGGATCGACACCGAACGGGTCGTCCACACCGCCGTCGGCACCGGCCTCTTCGACTTCGGCCACCGGGACGGCGAGGCCGGTCAGGCCCTGCTCCAGCACCCGCTGGGCGTGACCGCCCTCCCCGACGGCTCGGTCGCGATCAGCGACACGTACAACCACGCCCTGCGCCGCTTCGACCCGGCCACCGGCGAGGTCAGCACCCTCGCGACCGATCTGCGCGAGCCCAGCGGCGCGGTCCTCGTCGACGACGACATCGTGGTCGTCGAGTCCGCCCGGCACCGGCTCACCCGGCTGCGCCTCCCCGAGGAGGCCGTCCAGGTCGAGGCGGTCGCCCACCGCACCCGCCGCGAGGCGACCGAGGTCGCCCCCGGCCGCCTCCGCCTCGACGTCGTCTTCCAGGCCCCGACCGGGCAGAAGCTGGACGAGCGGTACGGCCCCTCCACCCGCCTCCTGGTCTCCTCCACCCCGCCGGAGCTGCTCCTCGGCGGCGAGGGCACGGGGACCGATCTCTTCCGGGAGCTGGAGCTGAACCCGGAGGTCACGGAGGGCGTCCTGCACGTCTCCGCGATGGCGGCGTCCTGCGACGACGACCCCGCCAACGAGTACCCGGCCTGCCACGTCCACCAGCAGGACTGGGGCGTCCCGGTGAAGGTCACGGAGACGGGCGTGGCCCGCCTGCCGCTGATCCTGGCCGGCCTGGACGGCTAGGAATCGCCCGTCCTCCCCTCTCCCCCGAGTGGCTCCGAGTGGCTCCGGGGGAGAGGGAGGAGGACGCTTGAAGTGAGCGCGTCCGGGTGCCGAGGCGTACCGAACGGAGCGTCTGCCCGGTCGGAAAGGCCGCGTCATGCGCATGCTGCTGAAGGTTCAGATGGACACCACGGCCTCCAACGAGGCCATCAGGCAGGGCACTCTGCCGGGGATCGTGGAGAAGGCGCTGGGTCAGCTGCGTCCCGAGGCCGCGTACTTCACCACGCAGGACGGCTGCCGGACGGCATACATCTTCTTCGACCTGGCCGAGTCCTCCCAGATGCCGAAGTTCTCCGAACCCTTCTTCCTGGAGGTCGGGGCCAAGGTCTCGTACACCCCGGTCATGAACCGCGAGGAGCTGGCCGAGGGGCTCGCCGCTCTGACGTCCGGCGCCTGAACCGGCCGTTCGAACCGTCCGGCGCGGGTCGGTGTCGGCCGGCGCCGTCAGTGGAGGAGTCCCTGGTTTCTGGACGGGAGTCCCGCGGCACCGTCCAGGCAGCCGGCCACCCAGGCCGCCGGGTCGTGAACCGCCCTGTCGCCGCCCATCCCCTGCCGCTGCATGAGCGCGCACTCCCCGGCGAGCAGCGCTTTCGTGCGTGAGCCGTCGACGTCGTACCCGCGGATGCGGGACGCCAGGATGAAGCCGCCCTCGTACGCGATGTCCGTGGCCCACGGCGGCCGGTCGTCGTACCGGGCGATGACGACGCCCACCGCCGTCACGGCGAGCGTGACGGCGGCGGTGACTGCTGCGGTGAACTTCCCTCGGGACGGGCCCTCGTGACGGTGCATGAGGGAGACGCTGTCAGGCGGGGGCTTTCGCTGATGTTTCGCGGACCGTCCCGTTCGGCGGCGGTCGGTCAGCCTTCCAGGAAGGCGACCAGCGCGTTCGCCAGGAGGTACGGGTCGTCCGCGCCGCACAGTTCGCGGGCGCTGTGCATCGAGAGGATCGCGACGCCGATGTCGACCGTCTGGATGCCGTGGCGGGCGGCGGTGATCGGGCCGATCGTGGTGCCGCACGGCATGTCGTTGTTGGAGACGAACGACTGCCAGGGCACGCCCGCCTTCTCGCAGGCGGCGGCGAAGACGGCCCGGCCGCTGCCGTCGGTGGCGTACCGCTGGTTGACGTTCACCTTGAGGATCGGGCCGCCGTTGACGCGCGGGTGGTGCGTCGGGTCGTGGCGCTCCGCGTAGTTGGGGTGGACGGCGTGGCCGGTGTCGGAGGAGAGGCAGACCGTGCCGGCGAAGGCGCGGGCCCGGTCCTCGTAGGAGCCGCCGCGGGCGTAGACCGAGCGCTCCAGGACGTTGCCGAGGAGGGGGCCCTGGGCGCCGGTGTCGGCCTCGGAGCCGTTCTCCTCGTGGTCGAAGGCGGCGAGGACCGGGATGTAGGGGAGGTCGTCGCGGCCCCCGAGGGAGGCGAGCGCGGCGACGCCGGCGTGGACGGAGAGGAGGTTGTCCATGCGCGGTCCGGCGAGGAGCTCGCGGTCGCGGCCCAGGTAGGCGGGTGCCTCGACGGGGTGGACCATGAGGTCCCAGCCCGTGACGTCCTCGGCGTCGACGCCGGCCTCTGCGGCGACGAAGGCGATCAGGTCGCCCTCGTGGACCTTGCCCAGGCCCCACACGGGCTGCATGTGGCGCTGGCGCTCCAGCTTGAGGCCGTCGTTGGCCTGGCGGTCGAGGTGGATGGCGAGCTGCGGGACGCGCAGCAGCGGCCGGTCCACGTTGACGAGGTGGTGGCTTCCGTCGCGGAGCGTGAGGCGGCCGGCGAGGCCGAGGTCCCGGTCGAGCCAGGTGTTGAGCAGGGTCCCGCCGTAGATCTCGACGGCGACCTGGCGCCAGCCCTGGGCGCCCATGTCGGGGCGGGGCTTGACGCGCAGGTTGGGGGAGTCGGTGTGGGCGCCGACGATGCGGTACGGGGTGTGGGCGCCGGCGCCCTCCGGCACGTACCAGGCGATGATCGCGCCGCCGCGGATCACGTACTTCCCGCCGCTCGTCCCGTCCCACTCGGCGGTCTCCTCGACGCGCCGGAAACCGGCCTTCTCCAGCCGGTCGGCGGCGCTCGCCACCGCGTGGTACGCCGACGGGGAGGCCGTCAGGAAGGAGATGAGGTCATCGGTGTGACCGCGGTCGAAGGGGCCGGCCGTGGGGCGGGACGCTGCGCTGCTCATGGGTTCACCTTAGTCAGCGACCGGAATACGGCTTGGGGACCCCGGAAAGCGGAACGCGGACCGGCCGCTGTGGTGAAGCGCCCGCCGGAGGAAACAGGCGCGGTCCGCCCCCCTCCCCGGGGACGGACCGTGCCGGCAGGACGAGTGGGCGTTGCTCAGAACGCGGCCTCGTCCAGGTCCATCACCGAGTTGTCGACGGCCTCGGCGAGCGCGCGCTCGGCGGAGACGCCCGGCAGGATGTTGGCGGCGAAGAACTTCGCGGCGGCGATCTTGCCCTGGTAGAACGCGGTTTCCTTGGCGGACTTGTCCGCCGCGCCCGCGGCCAGCTTCTCCGCGGCGACGGCGGCACCGCGCAGCAGCAGGTAGCCGACGACGACGTCGCCGGAGGCGAGCAGCAGGCGGGTGGTGTTGAGGCCGACCTTGTAGATGTTCTTGACGTCCTCGCCGGTGGCGGTGAGGTCGGTGATCATCGTGCCGACGATGGCCTCCAGGTCGACGGCGGCCTTGGCGAGCGCGTCACGCGCACCGGCCAGGTCGTCGCCACCGGTGCCGACCGCGAGGAACTTCTTGATCTCCTCGGAGAGGGCGTTCAGGGACGCGCCCTGGTCGCGGACGATCTTCCGGAAGAAGAAGTCCTGGCCCTGGATGGCCGTGGTGCCCTCGTAGAGGGTGTCGATCTTGGCGTCCCGGATGTACTGCTCGATCGGGTACTCCTGGAGGAAGCCGGAGCCGCCGAAGGTCTGGAGCGACTGCGCGAGCTGCTCGTAGCCCTTCTCGGAGCCGTATCCCTTGACGATCGGGAGCAGCAGGTCGTTCAGGCCGTGGAGGGCCTTGACGTCCTCGCCGGCCGCTTCCTTGATCGCGATCTCGTCCTGCACGGAGGCCGTGTAGAGGACGAGGGAGCGCATGCCCTCGGCGTACGCCTTCTGCGTCATGAGCGAGCGGCGGACGTCGGGGTGGTGCGTGATGGTGACCTTGGGGGCGGCCTTGTCCATGAAGTTGGCCAGGTCGGTGCCCTGGACGCGCTCCTTGGCGTACTCCAGGGCGTTGAGGTAGCCCGTGGAGAGGGTGGAGATCGCCTTCGTGCCGACCATCATGCGGGCGAACTCGATGATGAGGAACATCTGGCGGATGCCCTCGTGCTTGTCGCCGATGAGCCAGCCCTTGGCGGGGTGCTGGTCGCCGAAGGTCATCTCGCACGTGTTGGAGGCCTTGAGGCCCATCTTGTGCTCGACGTTCGTCGCGTAGACGCCGTTGCGCTCGCCCAGCTCGCCGGTCTCCCAGTCGAACTCGTACTTGGGGACGAGGAAGAGGGAGAGGCCCTTGGTGCCGGGGCCGGCACCCTCGGGGCGGGCGAGGACGTAGTGGAGGATGTTCTCCTCCATGTCGTGCTCACCGGAGGTGATGAAGCGCTTCACGCCCTCGATGTGCCAGGAGCCGTCCTCCTGCTGCACGGCCTTGGTGCGGCCGGCGCCGACGTCCGAGCCGGCGTCGGGCTCGGTGAGGACCATGGTGGAGCCCCAGCGCTTCTCGACCGCGATCTGGGCGATCTTCTTCTGCGCCTCGTTGCCCTCGTTGTAGAGGACGCCGGCGAAGGCCGGGCCGGAGGAGTACATCCAGATGGCCGGGTTCGAGCCGAGGAGCAGCTCCGCGTAGGCCCAGACGAGGGAGCGCGGGGAGGTGGTGCCGCCGATGCCCTCGGGGATGCCGAGGCGCCAGTACTCGGAGTCCATGAAGGCCTTGTAGGACTTCTTGAAGGAGGCCGGCACGGGGGCGGTGTTGGTCTCCGGGTCGAAGACCGGCGGGTTGCGGTCGGCGTCGGCGAAGGACTCCGCGAGCTCGTTCTCGGCGAGACGGCGGATCTCGTCGAGGATGCTCTTGGCGGTCTCGACGTCCATCTCCTCGAACGGACCGGTGCCGTACACCTTGTCGCGGCCGAGGACCTCGAAGAGGTTGAACTCGATGTCGCGGAGATTCGACTTGTAGTGCCCCATGGCGACGGCTCCGTAAGGCTCGGGGAGGCGGATGTCCGGAATGCGCGCGTCGGGTGCTCGTACTACCGGTGAGTAGCCCACGCTTCTCTACGATGATGCTACCCGCCGGTAATAAGGGCAACCCCTATCCGGAGATCTGTGACACGAGCCGCAGAAAAAGGGCCCGGGGCATGTGCCCCGGGCCTCCCTCACGCCCCGAGGAGGACTCTTCGGTACTCCTCGGTACTCCTCGGTACTCCTCAGTACAGGCCCTTGAGGTCCGTCCCCTCGGGCGCACGGAAGCAGCCGGAGACGACACTGACGCCGATCAGGTTCTTCTTCTTCGGATCCGTGCTGCCGACCCACAGCTCCGCCTTGACGGCGAAGTGCTCCTTCTCGGACTCCGCGAGCAGCTCCAGGCTCTTGGCCTTGCTGTTGTTCGGGCCGTACGAGACGACCTTCCAGCCCTTGGCGGGCAGCGCCTGCCGCAGCCGCTCGAAGCCCTGCTTCAGCTCCTCCTCGGAGACGTCGTACACCGACCAGGGGTGGCGGATCTTGAAGAGGTGCTCACGGTCCTCCGGGCAGGTCGAGGCGCCCGGGCCGACCGGGGTGGACGCGGCACCCGGCAGCCCGATCATGTCGAAGATCTGGCTGGAGACCTGCTTCGTCCGCTTCCTGGCGTCCTCGACGCCGAGGGTCGTGGGGGTGTAGCCGAGGTCGTCGGCGCCGCCGGAGTCGTTCATGGAGCATCCCGTCACGAGGGTGGTGAGGCAGAGGGCGAGGGCGCCGAGCGCCGCGCCACGGACTCTGGTGGGCTGGTTGCGGATGGTCATCAGTCGTCCTCGTTCACCTTGTCGTACTCACCGATCACGACCTTCGCCTGGTTCGAGAGGCTCTCCGAGTCCCTCTCCCAGTACGAGGTGTGGCCGCTGGTGTCCACATCCATCCGGTGCGCCCCGAACAGCTCGTCCGACGGCACGGTCTGCACGTATCCGGCGTGGTACGGGACGCCGTTCCAGGTCTCGACGCCCCAGGTGTAGCCGCCGAGACCGGCGAGCTTGCCGCCCGCCGGCACCACGTCGCTCGTGGCGGCGGCGGACCACACGTGGTCTGCGCCGACGTCGAGGTCCTCGGCCCTGCCGGTGAGCATGCCGGGGCTGCCGACCGCCACGATGTCGTCGGCGGCGAGATCGCCCTTGTTGGAGGCGTCGCCGACGACGGTCGAACCGTAGCTGTGCCCGATGATCGTCGTGTGGCTCTTGTCGGGGCCGCCCTGCGCGGTCTCCAGGCCGTCCATGAACTGGAGCAGCTTGGGGGAGCCGTTGTACGCGTAGTCCTTCTGCGTGGCGTCGGTCGCGACGGACTGCGGAGCCTCGTAGCCGAACCAGGTGATGGTGGAGACGTTCGAACCCGGCGACAGGGCCTGCGTCTCGCGCCACATGTCGGTCATCCGGCTGATGTCCTCGTCGAAGGCCTTCAGGTTCGTCTTCGTGCCCGGCACGTAGACGGCGGTGTGGTCGGCCGTGTCGGGGTTGCCGTTGGCGATGATCGCCCGGCCGATGCCCTCCTTGTCGTAGCCGAGGAGGTACGCCTCCGGCAGGCCCCCCTCACCCGTGGCGTCGAAGCGGGCCTGGATCGAGTCGCTGCCCGCGAGCTGCTCCTTCAGTCGCTCCTGGTCCTTCTGCCACTGCTTGTACTCGGGGCTGAGCACCGCGGCCGGGTAGCTGCCGTTCGGGTTCGGGACGTACTGGTTCGGCGCGGGCTTGTTCAGATCCGTCTGGATCTGCGCCCGGGTCTCGGCGAAGACCGTCCGGTTGGCGTCGTCGCGGACCGAGGACGGGAGGCCGTCGAGGGCGCCGACGGAGGCCGGGTAGAGCGTGGCGTACTCGTCGCGCTGCTCCTGACTGAGGCCGTTCCACCAGTCGGCGTTCTCCTTGGGGGACTTGCCGTGCGGGATCCGGTCGTCGTCGGCGTACTTCCCGGCTGCCTGCTGGAGCGCCTTGGTGTCGGCGGCGGCGTCGACGAGGTCCGCGGCGCTGACGTCGAGGCCGGGGCCGGCCTTGAGCCTGCGCAGGGCGCCGGCGTAGCGGCCGTCGATCTCGGTGGCCTCGCGCACGGCGTCG
Organism: Streptomyces narbonensis; assembly: GCF_014649015.1. Classification (GTDB taxonomy): domain Bacteria; phylum Actinomycetota; class Actinomycetes; order Streptomycetales; family Streptomycetaceae; genus Streptomyces; species Streptomyces narbonensis. Next base: position 397,463 of record NZ_BMSF01000007.1, on the reverse strand, counting down.
CCGATGCGCTGGGCGATGTCCTCGGCCTTGCCCTTGTTGGCGTCGGGGCTGCCGACCCCCTCGCCCTTGCCGGGCGCGAGCGGGACGGGTGCGCCGTGCTCGGCGGTGTTGCTGCCGGGGGCGAGGACGAAGGAGTCGGTCGGATACTCCACCGAACCGTCGGTCTTCACCGTGAACTTGAGGTTCTCGGCGTCCTCGAGGGCCTGCTTCAGCTTCCGCTGTGGGGCTGCGAGCTCCGAGGCGAGACCGTTGAGCGCGGTGCGGATCAGGCCGCACTCGGTGTGCAGGTACTGGTAGTTGCGGGAGAGCTGCTGGACGTCGCCGCCCGCCTTCGTGGCGGCCTCGCCCTTCTGCGTGCTGTGGATCTTCGCGAACATGCCGTTGTCGACACGGTCCTTGTCCGCGTTGGCGCGGGAACTGACCTTGCCCCAGCCGTCGGCGGCGTCCGAGTACTCGTCGAGCTTCACATCGCGCAGTTGCTGCCAGGTGGGCACGGGCTCAGCCTTCCTTCTGCGCGGGAGCCGGTGCTCCGGCGGCGATCTTCCGCCTGGTCGCGTCCTCGCGTTCGCCGAAGTCGCGGCCGGTGCTCTTCAGGGCGCCCTCCAAGCGGCCGCACTCGTCGCGCACGGCGGTGAGGCGGGCCTTCCAGGTGCCGAGGATCTCGGTGAGCGCGCCGGAGGAGTCGAAGCCGGCGGTGCCCGCGGCGTAGCCCTCGTTCGCGGTGTCGAGGTCGGTGAGGGACGTGGTGGTGGAGGTGCGCAGCTCGCCGGCGGTGTTCCCGGCCTCGTGCCACGGGCTCTCGTCGGCCTTCAGGTTCGCGTCGCCGCCGCCGGGACCGGCGGCGGGCACGCCCGCGAGGGTCATCGCCGCGGGCTGTGCCGACGGTCCGGGCGGTGCGCTTCCGCCGAACAACTCGTCCCAAGCGGCGTTCAACGCCATGTTCCACCCCCGTGGTGACCGGATTTTTGCTTCCGCGAACCTAGCAAGAGGGGGCGCCGCGCACGAAAACGCGTACGAGCGGTCGGGCCGGGCTCCGAGTCACCCCTGCGCAGTACGGCGACCACCCCCGGGTCGCTAGGCTGGCCCCATGTACGGCTACGAGCAGAATCCGGGTGCCCAGCAGCAGTACGCCCCGCCGCAGCAGGGCGGGATGCAGGCCGGCATGCAGGGGGGCATGCAGGGCGGGTACGGGCAGCAGCAGGCCCCGCTCTACCCCGAGCCGTCGCCGCCCTCCCTCGCCGACGCCGTACGCGCCTTCACGACGGGCACGCTCGCCCCCGAGGACTTCCAGCAGATCTTCGCGACGTCGAAGGTCTACTGCCCGCGCGGCGACAACCCCGGCTTCCTGGCCCTGCACAACACCCAGCAGCCGGTGATCCCGATGTTCACCACGCTCAAGGAGCTGCGGCGGTACGCGGGCAAGGAGTCGAAGTACTTCGTCATCACCGGAGCCGAGGTGATCGATTTGCTCCCGACCGGCTACGGCTTCGTCCTCGACATGGAGGGCGACCACCGCATGGTCTTCGACGCCAAGGCCGTGGAGCAGATGGTCGACTACGCGATGCGCCGGATGTACGGCTGACCGACGCTGGGTACGTGTGGGAGCGCCCGGGAGGAATTCCTCCCGGGCGTTCCGCGTTCCAGGTGGCAGGAAGTTCATCGTTCAACTAAAGTGGACGTACGAGGTCGCACCCAAGGAGGTCCGGTCATGCCCGCTGTGACTGTCGAGAACCCGCTCACCCTGCCGCGCGTCGCCGCTCCGGCCGACGCCGTCTCCCGCCCCGTGCTCGCCGTCACCACGGCCCCGCAGGGCATCGACGGGATCTTCGACCACCAGGACTCCAACGGTGGCGGCGGCACCATCACCAACGGCGATACGCAATGGATGACAGCGGGTAGCGGACTGCTTCATATCGAGGCTCCGCCGGAGTCGCTCGTCGTCAGCGGCGGCCTCTTCCACGGCCTCCAGCTGTGGGTGAACCTGCCCGCCGCCGACAAGATGATGGCCCCCCGCTACCAGGACATCCGCGGCGGCCAGGTCCAGCTGCTGACCTCCCCCGACGGCGGCGCGCTGCTCCGGGTCATCGCGGGTGAGCTCGACGGCCACGACGGCCCCGGCATCACCCACACGCCGATCACGATGATCCACGCCACCCTGCGGCCGGGCGCGGAGATCAGCCTGCCCTGGCGCGAGGACTTCAACGGCCTCGCGTACGTCATGGCCGGCCGCGGCACCGTCGGCGCCGAGCGCCGGCCCGTCCACACGGGCCAGACCGCCGTCTTCGGCAAGGGCGGTGCGCTCACGATCCGCGCGGACGAGAAGCAGGACGGGCACACCCCGGACCTGGAGGTCGTGCTCCTCGGCGGACAGCCGATCCGCGAGCCGATGGCGCACTACGGCCCGTTCGTCATGAACACCCAGGCCGAACTCCGCCAGGCCTTCGAGGACTTCCAGGCGGGCCGCCTCGGCACGATCCCGGCGGTCCACGGCATGGGCGAGTAGCCGGGGTACTCGCCGTACGAGGTGCGCGAGGCGCGCGAGGCGTATGAGGCGCGCGAGGTGTGTGTGGCGTACGAGGAGTGCGCCGGTACGCGGCCCACGCGGCCCGTTCGCGGCCGCTGACGTTCGTTGGCGGTCGCTGGCGGTCGCTGGCGGTCGTTCGCGGCCGCTGACGTTCGCTGACGGAGCGTCACTCGTACGGTCGTCAGCGCGCGACGACACGCCGACGGGCGTGGTCCGGTGGACAGGTGCAGACGACCAGAGCGCCGCTCCTCCCCGAACCCGCCCGTCGCTTCGCCGCCTGGTGCGTCGTCCTGCTGCTCGCCGCGGCGCTTGCCGCCCTCGGCATCTGGCTCTGCATCGTCTTCCAGACCGTCGTCACTCCGGTCCTCCTCGCGGTCCTCGGCACCGCGCTCCTCCGGCCGCTCTACCGCCGCCTGCTCCGTCTGAAGGTGCGCAAGGGGCTCGCCGCCGCGCTCACCGTCGCCGCCGTCGTCGCGGTCGTCGGCGGGGCCACGTACATCGTCGTCCTCGCCCTCATCGAGACCGGCGACCAGATCGTCGCCTCGCTGCGGCAGGCCGCCGCCGGCATCGCCGAGCACTTCGGCGCGGCAGGCACCTCCCTCGACGACATCGCCAAGAACGCCGAGGGCCTCCTCAAACGGTTCGGCGGCACCGCCGCCTCCGGGGTGATCAGCGGACTCAGCGTCGTCGCCGAGACGATGGCCACCGCCGTCCTCGCCCTGCTGCTGATCTTCTTCTTCCTGAAGGACTCCGACCGGGCCATGGGCGCCCTGCGCTCCCTCGCCCCCCGCGACGCCGGCGACACCGCGGAGGCCATGGCCCGCCGGGCCTTCGAGGCCGTCGAGGGGTACATGCGCGGCACGACCTTCGTCGCCCTCGTCGACGCGGTCATCATCGGCATCGGACTGCTCATCCTCGGCGTGCCCGGCGCGGTGGGACTCGCCGCGCTCGTCTTCGTCACCGCCTACATCCCGTACCTCGGCGCCTTCCTCTCCGGCGCCGTCGCCGTCCTCGTCGCCCTCGCCGACCGGGGCTTCGTCATCGCGCTGTGGGTGCTCGGCGTCGTCCTCGCCGTCCAGGTCCTGGAGGGGAACGTCCTCCAGCCCTTCGTCCAGAGCAAGACCGTGCAGATGCACCCGGCCGCGGTCCTCCTCGCGATCACGGCCGGCGCGTCCGTCGCGGGCATCCTGGGCATGCTGCTCGCCGTACCGCTGACGGCGGCCGCGACCGGCGTCCTCGGCGAGCTGCGCTCGCGGTACGGCCCGCCCCGCGCCGACACCCCATGAGGACGGGCATCCCGTAGGGCGGGCATCCCGTAAACCGGGCACCCCGCAGGCCGACCCCGCAGGCCGACCCCGCAGGCCGACACCCCTACGCGGTCGCCATCCCGCCCAGTTCGAAGGAGGCGAGCATCTGCTCCAGGGCCGCCTGGTCGGGACCCACGAACGGGTCGGAGTCCGGGGCCATCGCGATCGTCTCCAGCATCCGGTCGGTCATCCGCACGGCCGGCGGCAGATGCGTGCACAGCACGATCTCCGGGTTCATCTCCCGCAGCGGTGCGATCGTCGCCCGGTACTTCTCGGCGTCCACGATGTGCACCCACGGGCTGTCGAGCGTCGCCCACAGCAGCTGCGTCCCCCGCAGCTCCTCCGGCTTGAGGTCGCTCGCGTGCCCGCTCTCCGCGATCTCCCGGCTCGGCATGGGGCCGCCGAAGCAGTCGGAGCTGAAGCAGATGTGGGTCCTGTCGTCGTAGAAGCCGACGGTGGCGGGGCTGTCGAAGAGGGGCGGCCGGAATGCGTGCAGTCTGCGGTCGCCGACGTCGAGGGACTGGCCGGGGTTGAGGAAGTACACCCGGTCCATGGGCAGTGCCCGCTCGGTCATCATGATGCCGAAGCCGATGAAGGTCGTGACCACGCGCGCGTGCGGGGCCGCGTCGAGCAGGTCGAAGATCCCGCCCGTGTGGTCGCGGTCGGGGTGGGTGAGCCAGATCCAGCGCACGTCGGCCGGGTCCATGACCTCGCCGAGCGCCGCGAGGAAGTCGCGGTCCTCGACGGAGAGGCCGGTGTCGACGACGACCGGTTCGGAGGCGGTCAGGACGAAGGCGTTGACGGGGATGTGGCCGACTCCCGGGGCTTCGAGGCTGTCGGCGATCACGGTGGTGTCGCTGCCGACCTTGTGGATGTCCATGGCATGCTCCGTGGTCCCCCCGGCGGCCGTACGACACCAGTCTGCGCCGTACGAGGGTGCCGCGCGCGCCGGGCTCCGGGACGGGCGGAGGGCGTCGCAGAGGCGTTTCTCAGAGGTCCGTCGCAGAGGTCCCTCGCAGAGGCCTTTCTCGGACGTCCCTCGCAGAGGCCCTTCTCAGAGACCCGTCTCCGGAGCGGGCGGCTCGTTCAGCTCGAACCAGATCGACTTGCCCTCGCCGCGCGGGTCGAAGCCCCACGCGTCCGCCAGCATCTCCATCAGGAGCAGCCCGCGGCCGCTCGACGCCATCTCGCCCGGGTGCCGCTTGTGCGGCAGCTCGTCGCTCTGGTCCGACACCTCGACCCGCAGCCGACGCGACTTCCCGCCGCACGCGACCTCGGCGACCAGGAGCGCGTCGCCGTCCGTGTGGACGAGGACGTTCGTGACCATCTCGGAGACCATCAGGACCGCCGAGTCGAGCTGGTCCTCGTCCGTCCAGTCGTGCAGCAGCTGGCGCAGCTGCTCGCGGGCCTCGGCGATCCGCTCCGGCTCCGCCTGGGCGATCGTCATCAGGGTGCGGCGCGGCGCCTCCACGAGCGGACCCGCGGGCCGGCGGGAGAGCAGCAGGACCGCGATGTCGTCCTCGCGGCGGTCGGCGAGCGGCCCCGTCGTGTGGTGCGAGCCGGGACCGTGTACGGCTTCGACGAGCGTGTCGGCGAGCTGTTCCAGATCCTGGCCGTCATGGGACTCCAGGAGCTGCTTGACCCGCTCCCAGCCGCTGTCCAGGTCGTGCCCGCCGGTCTCCAGGAGGCCGTCGGTGCAGATCATCAGGGTCTCGCCGGGGTCCAGGGTGAGCCGGGTCGTGGGGTAGTCGGTGTCGGGATCGATGCCGAGGGGCAGGCCGCCGGCCGTGGGCCTCAGGAGAACCGTTCCGTCGTTCATGCGTACCGCCGGATCCGGATGCCCCGCCCGCGCGATGTCGACCGTGCCCGTCTCCAGGTCGACCTCCAGGTAGAGGCAGGTCGCGAAGCGCGGGCCGCCGTTCCCCTCGGCGTCGTCCCCGTCGGTGATCCCGTACAGGAAGCGCGAAGCGCGCGAGAGCACCGCGTCCGGCCGGTGGCCCTCGGAGGCGTACGCGCGCAGGGCGATCCGCAGCTGCCCCATCAGGCCCGCCGCCCGCACGTCGTGGCCCTGGACGTCGCCGATGACGAGGGCGATGCGCCCGGCGCCGCGCCCGCCGGTCCGGGTGGTGCCGCCGGGCAGCCGGATCATGTCGTACCAGTCGCCGCCGACCTGGAGTCCGCCGCCGGTCGGCACGTACCGCGCGGCGACCTGGATGCCGGGGATGCCCGGCCCGAGGACCGGCATCATCGTCCGCTGGAGCCCGAGCGACAGCTCGCGCTCCGACTCGGCCACGCCGGCGCGCGCGAGGGCCTGCGCGAGCATGCGCGCGACCGTCGTGAGCACCGAGCGCTCGTCGGGCGTGAAGGCCACCGGGTGCTTGAAGGCGGCCATCCAGGCGCCCATCGTGCGCCCGGCGACGACGAGCGGCACGAAGGCCCAGGAGCGGCGGCCGAAGCGCTGGGCGAGCGGCCAGGTCATGGGGTAGCGGCGCAGGTACTCGTCGGGCGTCGGCAGGTAGATCGCGCGCCCGGTCCGTACGACCTCCGCCGCCGGGTAGTCGGTGTCCAGGGCCATCGACGAGAACGGCCCCTCGTCGCCTTGGCTGTGCCCGTGGTGGCCGATGACGGTCAGCCGGTCGCCCGCCACGCCGAAGACGGCGAGCCCGTCGGGCGAGAAGCCCGGCATCGACAGCGAGGCCGCCACCCGCAGCACCTCGGCCGTCGAACGGGCCTCGGCGAGGGCCCGTCCCGCGTCGAGGAGGAAGGCCTCGCGGGAGCGGCGCCAGTCGCCGGTGATCGGGGTGTGCGCGGCGGTCCCGGGCTGCTGCTCGGCGACCTCCTGGAGGGTGCCGACCAGCTGGTAGTCGTTGCCCTCGATCAGCGGCTTCGACCTGCTCCGTACGGTACGGATCACCCGTCCGCGCTCGTCCATGATCCGCAGCCGGGCCTCGGCGAGGGTGCCCTCCGCGACGGCCAGGTTGACGACCCCGTCGATCTCGTTCCAGTCGACCGGGTGAAAACGGGACCGGACGGCCGCCTCGGTCAGCTGCACCGACTCGGCGGGCAGCCCGAGCAGCCGGGCCGCCTCGGCGTCGAGCGAGACGATCCCGGACGCGTTGTCCCAGCGCCACAGGCCGGTCGCGATCGCGGCCAGGACGTCCTCGGTGCGCATTGCCCCACTTTATGAATATCGGACACCAGGTCGCCACTGAGAGTATTCGAAAAGGGATCATGGGGTGGCCGGTACTCTGGGTGGGTCTGCCCGCGTGTCCTGTGACATCTGTGACAGGGGCCACAGGGTGGCGACACCTCACCCAAGACCCCGAAGACTGGATGAACGACGATGCATCGGTACAGGTCCCACACCTGCGGCGAGCTCCGCGCCTCTGACGTCGGCACCGACGTCCGGCTGAGCGGCTGGCTGCACAATCGGCGCGACCTGGGCGGCATCCTCTTCATCGATCTGCGCGACCACTACGGCATCACGCAGCTCGTCGCCCGCCCCGGCACCGCCGCGGCCGAGGTCCTCGACAAGCTGACGAAGGAGACCGTCGTCCGCGTCGACGGCAAGGTCGTCTCGCGTGGCGCGGACAACGTCAACCCCGAGCTCCCCACCGGCGAGATCGAGATCGAGGCCGCCACGGTCGAGGTCCTGGGCGCGGCCAAGCAGATCCCCTTCACCGTCAACACCGACGACGGCGTGAACGAGGAGCGGCGCCTGGAGTACCGCTTCCTCGACCTGCGCCGCGAGCGCATGCACCGCAACATCATGCTGCGCTCCGCCGTCATCGCCTCCATCCGCTCGAAGATGGTGGCCCTCGGCTTCAACGAGATGGCGACCCCGATCCTCGCCGCGACCTCCCCCGAGGGCGCCCGTGACTTCGTCGTCCCGTCCCGTCTGAACCCGGGCAAGTTCTACGCGCTGCCGCAGGCGCCGCAGCAGTTCAAGCAGCTGCTGATGATCTCCGGCTTCGACCGCTACTTCCAGATCGCGCCCTGCTTCCGCGACGAGGACGCCCGCGCGGACCGCTCGCCGGGCGAGTTCTACCAGCTCGACGTCGAGATGAGCTTCGTCGAGCAGGAGGACGTCTTCCAGCCGATCGAGAAGCTGATGACGGAGATCTTCGAGGAGTTCGGCGGCGGGCGTCACGTCACGTCCCCGTTCCCGCGGATCCCCTTCCGCGAGTCGATGCTGAAGTACGGCAACGACAAGCCCGACCTGCGCACGGCCCTCGAACTCGTCGACATCTCCGACGTCTTCGAGGCGTCGGAGTTCAAGGCCTTCGCCGGCAAGCACGTCCGTGCCCTCGCCGTCCCGAACACGGGCGACCAGCCGCGCAAGTTCTTCGACCAGCTCGGCGACTTCGCGGTCTCCCTCGGCGCGAAGGGCCTGGCCTGGGTCCGCGTCGGCGAGGGCAACGCCCTCACCGGCCCCATCGCCAAGTTCCTCACCGAGGAGAACGTCAAGGTCCTCACCGAGCGCCTCGGCCTGGAGCCGGGCCACGCGATCTTCTTCGGCGCGGGCGAGTTCGACGAGGTCTCCAAGATCATGGGCCCGGTCCGGGTCGAGGCCGCCAAGCGCGCCGGCCAGTTCGAGGAGAACGTCTTCCGCTTCGCGTGGATCGTGGACTTCCCGATGTACGAGCGGGACGAGGAGACGGGCAAGATCGACTTCTCGCACAACCCCTTCTCCATGCCGCAGGGCGGCATCGAGGCCCTGGAGACCCAGGACCCGCTGGACGTCCTCGGCTGGCAGTACGACATCGTCTGCAACGGCATCGAGCTGTCCTCGGGCGCGATCCGGAACCACGAGCCCGAGATCATGTTCAAGGCCTTCGAGATCGCGGGCTACTCCCGCGAGACGGTCGAGCAGGAGTTCGCGGGCATGCTCCGCGCCTTCGAGTACGGCGCCCCGCCGCACGGCGGCATCGCCCCGGGCGTCGACCGCATCGTCATGCTCCTCGCGGACGAGCCCAACATCCGCGAGACGATCGCCTTCCCGCTGAACGGCAACGCCCAGGACCTCCTGATGGGCGCCCCGACCGAGCTGGACGAGTCCCGCCTGCGCGAACTGAACATCCAGCTCCGCAAGCCGGTCGAGAAGAAGACCACGGACATCACGGACGCGGTCCACCCGGACGCGGCGCGGTAGTCACTGACGTCGAGCAGCTGAAGGGGCCCGGGATCCAGACGGATCCCGGGCCCTTCGTGTCAGCTCCGGGCTGCCCACCGCCCATGACCGTTCCTGAAAGTAGCCTGTCGGCCTGTCACGTCTGCGAGAACATTCGCATCCAGAAGAGGATCTCCGTGCCTTCCTCGTCCGCCAGGAAGAGGTAGAAGCCGCCCGCTTCCGGCCGAATGCTGATCATCATCAGATTTTCGTCGGGGAATCCGCCCAAGAAGGCGACGAGGTCTCTCGTCTGTTCGCGAAGGTCACTCCCTTGTGCTGTTCGGGACAGGCGCCGTTCGTAGGTGCGCAGGAGGCTGCTGCGTGAAACCTCACCTGCTTCGAAGTCGAAGCCCCTCTGAATCGCATCCAGGGTCTCCTTGTGGCAGATCCCTTTGCGGGCCGCGGCGTGGACGAGCTCTCTCAGCCGACTCGCTTCCATGGCCCCCCGCCGATGCTGATTTCCGCTCCGTGTACCGGGCCTCGAATCATGACCTCGCCTTCGTCGTAGGGGAAGGAAACGCCAGGTACTCTGAAATACTCGGTTCCGTTGGCGTTTGGAATCCTCAGGACGATTCCAATGCCGTTTCCTCTGAAGCTCTCCTCCAGTGCCATGTCCTCGTAATATGTCGTCCAGGACGTGAATATACTTTCGGTTCTACCACCGGCATGCAGTTGTGGGTCGGAATGGCCGCCCAGAGGTTCCGCTGTCCCGTTCAACGCATCGTTGTACATCTTCTGCCACTCTAGAGGGCTGAATTTGTCGGCGTATCCGATCCCGCGATATAGGTACGGCGCCTCGTCGGGATCCCAGGAGCCGCCGTTCTCGCAGGCGTCTGGCGCAAGGCCCAGCGGATCCGCCCACGTATGCGGATTGTGGACGTACAGGGTCGGGTTGGGGGCCGGGGCCAGACCCAGTGGGTCCTGACTCAGGTAACGCGCCGATTCCGGGTCGTAGTAGCGGAAGTGGTTGTAGTGGAGGCCTGATTCCGGGTCGAAGTACTGGCCCGGGAAGCGGAGTGGGGTGTACGCCGTGGCGTCGCGGTTCCATGCCGTTGTTCCCCACAGCGACGAGCGGGTTCGCCAGGCCACGGCGCCCGACTCGTCGACGAGTTCCGTCGGCGTGCCGATCAGGTCCGTGACGATCGCGAAGAAGCGGTCGTCCGTGGAGTCCGGGTCCGTGTGGCGTTCCGTCTGGGCCAGGGGGCGGAGGCCCGCGTGGTCCCAGGTGAGGGTGACGTCGGTGGTCGTCTGTTCGCAGAGGGTCGTGCCGTCCCAGGTGAAGTGGACTGTCTCCCGGGGGGGATTGCTTGGATATGCGGCGACCCAGCGGGTCGTACGCGTACCGCCAGACCGTGCCGTCCGGAGTCGTCACCGCGGTGAGGCGGTCCTCCGCGTCCCACTTGTAGCGCCAGGTGTCCGCTTTGCGTGAGAGCCGGGTCTTCTGACGCAGGACCGTCCGGCCCTGGGCGTCGTGTTCGTAGCGGACGGATCCCGCATGGGCGATGCGGGTGCCCTGGTAGGCGCGGGTGCCTGTCGCGGAGTGGGACGGGTGAGTGGCCGGCCAGGACGCTTCCGTCTGGTTGCCGGTCTCGTCGTAGGCGTACCGCTCCGTCCAGTCCCGCGCGTGGACGGCCGTCACCCGACCCGCCCCGTCCAGGTCGAAGCGGCGCGGGCCGGAGAGCGCGTCGGTGATGCCTACGAGTCCGCCGTCCGGGCGGTACGTGTACGCGCGGTGCTGCAGGCGGCGGTTCGCACCGTCGGTGACCTCTTGGGAGGAGAGGCGGCCCATCGGGTCGAACGACGTGGTGAGGACGGCGAAGTCGGCCACGTGGCGCATGGTTTCGCGGCCGAGGGCGTCGAGGGTGAAGGACAGCGTCCGGCCCGAGGACGTCAGTTCCGTACGGCGGCCCGCCGCGTCGTACGACCACGTGCTCGTCGAACCACCCGGTGTCGTCCGCCCCGTTCGCCGCCCCACCGCGTCGTGCGTGAACGCGAGGGTGCGACCGTTCACCGTCTCGGAGACGAGCCGGCCGTAGCGGTCCCGGAGACGTTCCAGGGTCGCGTCAGGGCCGGTCGCCGAGGCCAGTTGGTCGAAGACGTCGTACTCGTAGGAGCTCACCGCGCCCTCGGCGTCCTTGCGGACGATCCGCCCGAGGGCGTCGCGGTCGAACCGGATCGTTTCGCCGAGTCCGTTCGCCCGTGCGCCCAGCCGGCCCGCCGCGTCGTACTCGTAGCTCAGCGCCCGGCCGTCGAAGTCCGTCTCCGTGACCAGTCGGCCCGCCGGGTCGTAGGTGTAGTCCCACGTCAGGCTCTGCGGATCGGTCACCCGTGTCAGGCGCAGGTTCGTGTCGTGGGAGAACTCGTACCGCACCCCATCCGGGCCCGTGCGGGACGTCATGAGGTCGAAGTCGGTGTACGTGAAACGGGTCGTGCCGCCCAGCGCGTCGGTGTGGCTGAGGCAGTTGCCCTCGCCGTCGTACGTCCAGGACTCCGCCGTGCCGTCGGGGGCGATGCGGCGGGACGGGTGCCCTTCGACCGTCCACTCCAATCGTGTCTCCGCCCCCAGCGCGTCGGTGACCCGGACTGTGCGGCCGAACGCGTCGTACGCGTAGCGGGTCGTGGCGCCGAGCGGGTCGGTGATCGAGAGGGGGAGGCCCGCAGGGTTCAGGTCCAGGCTGGTGGTGGCGCCGAGCGGGTCCGTCACCGAGGTCAGTCGGCCCGACTCGTCGTACGCGAACTCCGTCCGCGCGCCCGAGGGGTCCGTCATCGACGTGCGGTTGCCGCGCTCGTCGAAGGTCTGCCGGGTGACGTTCCCGTCCGTGCCGGTGATGCGTACGGGAAGCCCGGATGCGTCGTACTCGGCCTGCGCCTGTCGTCCGTCCGGGCGTTCCGCCGCCGTCACGCGGCCCCGCTCGTCGTAGCTGAAGCGGCTCTCGTTGCCCAGCGGGTCCGTATGGGACAGCAGGCGGTTGAAGCGGTCGTACGCGAAGCGGGTCACCGCGCCCAAGGCGTCGATCTCCGCCACGACCTGCGCGCGGTCGTTGATCAGGTGGCGCTCGGTGTGCCCCAGGCCGTCGGTGACGGTGGTCAGGCGGAGCCCGGTGGCCGGGTCGACGTCGTCCCAGGTGAAGCGGGTTTCCAGGTGGCCGTTCGCGCCCGACTGGTAGGTGCAGCGGTCCTGGTCGTCGTAGACGTAGTCGAAGCGGCTGCCGTTCGTGTCCGTCCACGAGGTGATGCGACCCTGCTCGTCGCAGCCGAAGCGCAGGGGGACGCCCGAGGAGTTCGTGACCTCGGTCAGGTGTCCGTCGTCCGTGTAGCCGTAGCGCAGGATCTCCTGGTCGGAGCCGTCCTGCGCCGCCCCCGCGAGGTGGAGCGCGGTGACGCGGCCCTCCGCCGTGGTGAGCTTCAGGTGGTAGCCGCCGTGGTGGACGATCCCCGTGGGGGCGCCCGTCTCGTCGTGCTCGAAGGCGATCCAGCGGCCGTTGCGGTCATCGATCTGGGCGAGGAGCGCGAGATTGTCGTCGTGGTCGGTGAAGTGCCGGACCGTGCCGGTGTCCGGGTCGGTGATCGTGTAGCCGTCCTCGACCCGGTCCAGGGGCCACTGCCGGCCGTGGGTGGGCAGGACCGGGACGCCGGGGGCCGGGTGGGGGTAGGCGAGCAGGCTGCCCTCGTCGCAGCTGAAGACCACGCCCTCGGAGTCGACCTCCAAGCGCTGGTCCACGGTCGCCGACCAGGTCGGGCCGAACCATCTGCCCGAGCGCCGCGATGAGTCGAAGGTACGCCGGAATACCAGCGGCAGCGCGCCCGGCAGGGCGATGTCCGTCTGCGGCAGCAGCATCCGGCCGCTGGCGATGTCGATCGGGTCCTTCTTGCAGACCGTCTCGCTGCACTTCTTGCCGTTGCTGTGCGGGTCCTTCTCCTGGTCCCCGCGGCTGCTGCCCGGCTTCGTCCCCTCGGGCAAGTGCTTGGTGCCGTTCAGCCCGACGCGCACACCGCTCCGGACCGCACCCGCGCCCTTCGTGCCGAGCAGTTCCGGCAGCAGCCGGCCGATGAACTCCGAAGGGTCGCCCTTCGCCGCGTCCCAGGCGCCCTTCAGCGCCCTGTCCGGGTTCGCTCCGGTGGACACGAGGCCGGCGAGCGTCATGTTGACGCCCTTGTAGTACTCCGCCGGGTGGGTGACGTTGTACGGGTCCAACGGGGTGACCGAGCGGACGAAGTTGATCAGGCCGGCCGAGCCCTTGACGACACCGCCGCCGAAATGGGCCAGCTCGATGCTCTGGCCCAGGCTGTAGTCCGCCAGCTCCAGCATGGCCCGCTGTCGTCCCGTCGGCTCCTTCGGCGCGTGTGCCAGCGCGGCGGCGACCGCCGCCTTCGCTGTCTCCCCGGCCTCGTTACGGGCCTTCCGCGCGTCGCTCAGGACCTCTCGGGCGCGCAGCCGCTTCGCCGCGCCCGGGTCGGTGAACGCCCCCGGATCCGGCAGCGGACTGTCCCCGGTGCGGGCCGCGTTGTAGGCGTCGACCTTCTTGTTGTACGTGTCGACGGCCGCCTTGGAGTCCTGGTCGCCTTCCTTGTACAGAGCGATCGCCTCACGCGCCTTGCCCTGCGCGCTCACGACGGCGTTGGAGTACGTCTCCAGCGCCTTGGCCGCGCTCTCCATCGCGTCGGCGGCACGCAGCCAGTCGGTCGGCAGCGTCTGGAACTTCTCCCGGAACGCGTCGGCCGCCTCACCCTTCCAGTGACCCGAGTCCAGCTGTTTCATCCCGCCGCCGACCAGGTCGAACGCCCGCTGGAAGTCCCGGAGGTTCTTCACCGCCTCGGCGATCTTCTCCGGCTTGCCGTGGATCAGCTCGTTCGCGTCCTCGGTCTGCCCGAGCTGCTGTTCCCCGACCTCCGCGCCGAGTGAGGAGGCGGTTTTGTCGCCCCAGTCCTCGACCGCGTCCGCCCAGTCGCGCGCGCCCAGGCTCTCCAGGCCCTGGCCGGTCTTGTCGGTGACGTAGTCGACGCCCTCGCCGAGGGCCTGCTTGCCCTTGTCGATGGCGCCACCGATCTTGTCGATGCCCTTGTCGGCCAGGCCGCCCCAGTCCACCATCAGCGGTTCTCTCCCCACCGCGGCTGTTCGGCCTGGTCGAGGGTGGCCTGGTCGGGATCGAGCGTCTCCTTGAGCTGCTCGTCCATTCCGTCCCGCAGCTTCGAGTCCAGTACGCCCGAGCGCTCCATCGAGTCGAGCAGCGCGTCCTCGACGTCGTACGTCGTGTTCTGCCAGGTCTGCTTGACCTCTTGGTGGGCGTCGGAGAACGACTCCGGGTCCCAGTTCGCGTCGTCCCACGCGTGCTGATCACGGACCGTTTCCCAGCTCATCTTCTTGACCTCGTCCTCGGACAGGTGCGGGTTGCCGTTGAGGGAGTTCACACCGACCTTGATCGAGTCCTTGATGTACTGCTCCTGCTCGGCGAAGGAGCCCGCGGAGAGCCCGACTCCCTGCGCGAAACCGTTCCCCTTCAGGGTCAGCGTGCGGACGCCCCACTCCCACCGGTTGCAGAACGTCTCGAACTCCGCCGTCAAGCCGGAGTGTCCCAACTCAAGCCCGGACAGGGCGAGATCGGAGAATCCCCGTCCCGTCGAGGCCACGCCGGTGAAGCCGAGTTCCTTCAGCTCGGCATGTGCCAGGTCGATGCCCTTCGCGATCGCCGCCAGCGCCTCCGCCGGCGCCGCGAGGTCGGGATCGTTGCCGCTCATCGTGTCCCCCGCTCTTTCGTGTTCCCCTGCCTGTCCGCGAGACCGAGATCCACCGCCACCTCAGCCGGGACGATCCCCGCGACCGGCGGAAACAGCGTGCCGTCCGCGCTGCCCGCATCCAGCGCGACCCCGCCCGGCCCGGGCAGCATCGGCACCATCACGTCGAGGAGGCGTGCGCCGAGGATCGTCCGGTACGTCCACTCGCGAGCCGCGTCCCCCCGCGCGACCGCGAACCGCGCCAGCGCCTCCTCGTCCGAGAACGCGCAGATCCACCGGACCCCGTTGAAGTCCGCGGTCCACAGACTCTCGGAGTCGTCGAACGGCACGAGCACGGCAGTACGCCGGAACTCCCCCAGCAAACGCGCAAACTCCCGCCGCGCCGCAGCGACTTCGTCGCCGGCCTCAGGTCCGGATTCAGGCCCGGCCTCTGGCTGCGTCAGGGCCCGTGTGGCCGGAACCGCGAGAACCGCCTCAGGCTCGGGCGCCGCCTCGGGGACGGATCCGCCCGCCAAGTCCGTCAGCCTCGAAATCCGTTGAGGCTCCGGTATGCCTTCCTTGTCCCCGTCCCTGTTCTCCGTCACTCACGCATGCTTCCATGCGCCCATTCACACGAGCAACGAACAAAGGACCGAGCTCGTCATGTTGGCGTGGAAGGTGGACTTCCCCGTGTGCGAGGCCGAACATCCAGCTCCGCAAGCCGGTCGAGAGGAAGACCACCGACATCACGGACGCGGTCCAGGCGGGCGCGGCGCGGTAGTCGGCACGCTTGAGGCGAGGGCCCGGGATCCGTACGGATTTCCGGGCCCTTCGTCCTGTGTCAGGACGCCGTTTCTGTGCCCTTCTCCAGGCGCTCAAGGTTCGACCACAGGGGAGCTTTCCCGAATTTCTCCATGTACTCATCGAGGATCGTGAAAGGTGGGCGACTGGAGGGCTCCTCGGCCGCCCATACCGTGTCGCACTCCTCGCAGATTCCGAAAGTCTCTTCCGTTCCGACAACTCGGCATTTGACCACCCACCCCTGCTCGCACCGTGGACACCAGATCACCAGAACCTCCTCTTCGGGTGGCAGGGTATTCCGGGTGGCGCCCGCCGCTGACCCGTATCCACCTCAAGGAATCCAGCTCGCTGAGCGTCTCCCCGGCCAGGTCAAAGAGCTCTGACATGCGCCGGGGCCTCCCCTTCCTCGTCGTCGACGTCAGGTCGACACACCAGGACATCCCCGTCCCCGAGCCCGGTGAGGGGGCCGCCGGACAGGTGGACCAGTACCGAGTGCGGAGGGTCCATGAAGTCCACTGGGCGACCGTATTTCTCGATCCGGTCCGCTGTGAACCTTCGCGGATCGTCGCCCGCTTCGACGGCGAATGACTGCCCGGTCCGGACGATGCCCGCGATGACCCTAGCGATGCAGACCCCTCCGTCATGGCCGTCCTGCTCCACGGAATAGATCTGGAGCTCGCCGAATTCCGTTTCGTTCATCTGATGGGTACGCCAATCAAGGGAGGTCCGGAATGAGCCTCATCCAGTCTCGAGCCTCCTGGAATGCAGGGCCACCCTTTTTCAGGACTGCCTGAAGGGGGAGCAGGGGAGTCAGCATGTTCTTGATGCGACGTAGCCGGAGTATCCGATCCCCAGGTGCTGACCGCCAATCCTCGGCGAGCCGCTCGGCCACCTCCAGCGAGACTTCCAGGTTCCGCAGGATCTCCGAGCAGAGAGCAGTGAGGTTCCGCGTCGCATCGGATTCGCTCACCCCGAACTCCAGGATCAGGTAGGCACGCACGCGGGCGGCGTCGGCCGTCGTCTGCTGGGGCGTCTGGCTCCGGGCCATTCCCGAGATTGCGGAGAGGGCGAGGCGTCCCCAGCGGAGCCTGGTCTCGTGTGCGAGGGCGGAGGACTGCATGCGGCCGACCGCGAGGACCCTCAACTGCCTCCAGTGCGCCTGCGACCAGGCTTCGGGCGCAGGCGTCAGCAGGTAGCGTTCCAGCTCCGCCGGCGCCGAGGCGGTGAGGAGCCGTCTCGGGATCCCGTCGCAGGGAGTGGGTGCGGTCATCCTTGCTCCGTCCTTCGCTGCGTGTTCCGGACCAGGCTCTGGACGCCCTGTCGCAGCTCGCCGTCCGTCAGGTCGCCCGGGTCTCTTAGTTCAGGGTCCGGGGTGTAGTCCTCCAGCGCCATGAACACCCGGTCCAGAAGCTCGGCCAAGTCTCCGCTCGCCCGCTCGCCGCGGGTCTGTGCAGCCCGCCGGGCCTCCCGCCATCCGTCCGTGAACTCCGCCGCGGTGATTGTTCCTTGAGCGAAGTCGCTCAGCAGCGACATGAGATGTGCCGTGGCCGTACCTGGTGTGACATCGCCCGCGCGCGACCACGCCTCGTGTACGGGCGGGTAGGCGGCGGCGATTCCCTGGAGGTGCGGCCGGCGCTTCTTCATCGCCCGGGCGTACCGCCCGAATCGAGCGCGCGCCGCATCGATTCCCTCCGGCACCGCAGCGTTCATGAACGCCTCCGTCCCGGCGATCAGCGCGTATCCCGCTTCAGGAAACAGCACGGCTCCTCGCAGGTCCGGGGTGTGCAGAAGTACGGGAGGAACAGCAGGAGCAGCAGGAGCAGCAGGAGCTACGAGGCCGGGCTCGGTGGGCCGACGCGGGGCCGCTGGAGCCGTGATGCGGTGGGCGACGGCCTCGGTACGAGCGTCGACAAGGTGCTGCGCGTCAACCCCTCGGCACCCGGCTTCGACGCGGTGCATCACGGCGGCGGCCAGGTGGATGCCGGCCGGGACAGGGGCCACGTGCTTTTCCGTCAGCCATGCCTGCGCGAAGCCTCCGTCCGGTCCGAGCAACGGGCTTTCGCGCGCGGGCCGGCTGTCGCTGGGCGGCGGTGTCACCTCGTTCTACTCGTCCGCGAAGATCTCATCGGCCGGAGAGGCCCTGACGGCTGTGACGGCTGTGGCGGCTGTGACGGCTGTGACGGCCGCGGCGGCGCGGGGGCCGAAGGCTGCGTGGACGGGCACGCCGAGCAGAGCATGATGCTTTTGGCTGGGCCGCGAGTCGTCCGGGGCGGCGCTCATGGTGGCTCCTCGTCTGTGGCCGTCGGGCCGAGTCATCACCTTCATGCTAGGCAGCCCTTCCTCCTTCGGTCGCGCAGTCGCGGCAGCTCCCCGGCTCGGGAGCGCGGTAGGCGCGGTCGCAGGTGTCGCAGTTCTGGAGGGGGTGCCGGGTGGCCGGGTCCTCCGCCGCGCGGAACGGTGGCAGGGGTGGGAGCTGGGCCGTGAGGCGGTGGGCCAGGAGTGCGGCCGGGCGGTGGAGGGGGTCCGGCGGCAGGGCGTGGGTCAGGGCGCGGTGGGCCTCCTCGGGCGTGAGGTCGCGCTCCAGCCAGGCGGCGACGCCCGGGACGAGGTGTTCCGCGTCCGTCGCGGAGATCAGGAGTCGCGGGTCTGTGCGGCGTAGGCCGGAGAGCACGCCCAGAGCCGTTTGCAGGAGATCCGGGGTGGGGTACACGGGCTGCGGTACGGCAGGCAGGGCGCGGCGGCGGGGTGGGTTCTCCGTGGTGCGCCGGGGTGGGGGTTGCGGAGGCGGCTCGTTCCCGCCGGCCGTCCCGCCCGGGCGGTTGCAGGAGACCGTACGGGTCACCATGCGGCCCTGTTCCGTCCGTACTCGCGTCCGCCGCAGGTAGCCGTGGGCCTCCAGCTCGCGCAGCGCGTTGGCGATCCGGGTCTTTCCCTCGGGGAAGCGGGTCGCGAGGGTGTCGATGTCGACCCGTGCGCCGCTGGGGAGGGACTGGATGTGGACGGCCAGGCCGATCGCCGTCAGCGACAGCTCGACGTGCTGGGCCAGGTGGTTGCCGATCACCGTGAAGCGGGTGGTGTGGCGGGCGTTGTCGTGCACGACGCCGCCAAGGCGTCCCTCCGTACCCCGGGAGGAGTGGTTTTTCCCGTCGTTACGGGACTCGGCGTACGGGCGCGCGCTAGTGTTTTGGGTATCCATCGGGAAGGTTCTGCTTCCTCGGTGGTCAGGCCCTCGCATTGGGATTGCCGTCCCGGCGGGGGCCGACGTATGTCAGCAGTTGTGTGGTGGTGCGGTGTGTCGCGCTGAGCGTAGATCAAGCACCCCGCCCTGTAGCCAGCCGATTTGGGGTTTTTCACTCAAGCGAGTGAGTCCGGCCTCAGCGGGGAGGAGGGGTGGGGATTGGTACGGGTTCTTTCTCACTGTGGTCGTCCTTGAGGAGACCGTCCGCCTCACCGGACTCCGCGTTCCAGGGGTTCGGTGACCACTCCTTCCCCGCAGGTCAGGGGCATGGGAGGCGGAGTACGGCCGGTCGGGACGGAGCTGGTCACGGGACCGTTGAAGAACCGGGTCCACTGACGTCCTCTGATGTCCACTGAAGTTTTTCGCTCGGGCCGTCACACATCCCTCTCGGGCTCCGTCAGTGCTGTGTCCGGCTCGGTCGAGGCGGGCACGGAAGAGGCTGAAGGAGCCGTCGCGATGTTCACCGAGATGTCCACCACCGCTGTCGTCGTCACCGCCGTCGCCGCGTTCATGGCCGGGTTCTCCGGGGCGGCGATCTTCTTCAGGGCCGCGTTCGTCGTCGAGCCGCTCGCCGCGTACGGCGTCCCGCGCTCCTGGTGGAACTGGCTCGGGGCCGCCAAGGCCGCAGGGGCCGTCGGGCTCGTCGTCGGATTCTTCGTGCCCGTCATCGGGACCCTCGCCGCGATCGGGCTCGTCCTGTACTTCGCCGGTGCCGTGATCACCGTCCTGCGGGCCCGCTCGTACGGACACGTGCCCTTCCCGCTCGTCTACATGGCACCCGCCGTCGCCGCCCTCGCTCTGACCTGGTGACCGTACGCAGAAGGCCGCCGTCCCGCTCAGCGGGGACGGCGGCCTTCTGCGTGAGGCAGAGGACGTCAGTCCTTCTTCTCCTCCAGGCGCGGGAACAGCACCGCGCCCTTCGTCACCGTCGCGCCCGCCGGGAGCCGGCCCCACGTGGCGGAGGACTGGACCGGCTGGGCCGCCAGGGCGCCCAGGGACGCCTCGGCGCCCAGGGAGTCCCACAGGGCCTGCGAGGTCTCGGGCATGATCGGGTTGAGCAGGACCGCGACCGCGCGGAGCGACTCGGCCGCCGTGTAGAGGATGGTCGCGAGGCGGGCCTTGCCCTCCTCCGACTCGTCCTTCGCGACCTTCCACGGCTCCTGCTCCGTGATGTAGCCGTTGACCTGCTTCACGAAGTCGAAGATCGCCAGGATGCCGGCCTGGAAGTCCAGCTCCTCGCCGATCTTCGCGTCGGCCGTCGCGACCGCCTTGGCCAGGCCGTCCTGGATCGCCTTCTCCGCGTCGCCGTCGGCCGCCGAGGCCGGCAGCTCGCCGCCGAAGTACTTGCCGACCATCGCCGCCACGCGCGAGGCGAGGTTGCCGTAGTCGTTCGCCAGCTCGGACGTGTACCGGGCGGTGAAGTCCTCCCACGAGAACGAACCGTCCTGGCCGAAGGCGATCGCCCGCAGGAAGTACCAGCGGTACGCGTCCACGCCGAAGTGCGAGGTCAGGTCCTGCGGCTTGATGCCCGTCAGGTTCGACTTCGACATCTTCTCGCCGCCGACCATCAGCCAGCCGTTCGCCGCGACCCGGCCGGGGACCGGCAGGCCCTGCGCCATCAGCATCGCGGGCCAGATGATCGCGTGGAAGCGGAGGATGTCCTTGCCGATGAGGT
Organism: Streptomyces narbonensis; assembly: GCF_014649015.1. GTDB lineage: Bacteria > Actinomycetota > Actinomycetes > Streptomycetales > Streptomycetaceae > Streptomyces > Streptomyces narbonensis. The sequence goes on along the minus strand of NZ_BMSF01000007.1, from coordinate 377,036 downwards.
GCACGTTCGCCGGGAACGTCTCGTCGAACTTCGCCTGGTCGGCGCCGTAGCCGACGGCCGTCGCGTAGTTCAGGAGCGCGTCGATCCACACGTAGATGACGTGCTTGTCGTCCCACGGGACCGGGATGCCCCAGTCGAACGTCGAGCGCGACATGGAGAGGTCCTCCAGGCCCTGCTTGACGAAGTTCAGCACCTCGTTCCGGGCCGACTCCGGCTGTACGAAGCCCGGGTTCGCCTCGTAGAACTCCAGGAGCTTCGGGCCGTACTCGCTCAGCTTGAAGAAGTAGTTCTCCTCCTTGAGGATCTCCACCGGCTTCTTGTGGACGGGGCACAGCTTGGTGCCGTCCTCGGCCTCGATGAGGTCGCCGGGGAGCTTGAACTCCTCACAGCCCACGCAGTACGGGCCTTCGTACCCGCCCTTGTAGATCTGACCCTTGTCGTACAGGTCCTGCACGAACTCCTGCACGCGATCGGTGTGACGCTTCTGCGTGGTGCGGATGAAGTCGTCGTTCGCGATGTTCAGGTGCTCCCAGAGGGGCTTCCAGGCCTCCTCGACGAGCTTGTCGCACCACTCCTGCGGACTGACGTCGTTCGCCTCCGCGGTGCGCATGATCTTCTGACCGTGCTCGTCCGTGCCGGTGAGGTACCACACCTTCTCGCCGCGCTGACGGTGCCAGCGCGTGAGCACGTCGCCTGCGACGGTCGTATAGGCGTGGCCCAGGTGAGGAGCGTCGTTGACGTAGTAAATGGGGGTCGTGACGTAGAACGCCTTCGCCCCCTGCTTCTCGGATCCAGTGGCCGCCATGGTCGAAATCCTAACGGTCGTACGAAGATCCACTCACATCGATAAACCCCGGGCGCCCGCGGCGGGGCGGGGTGGGGAAGATGGAGGCATGCGTGTACTCGTCGCCGAGGACGAGCGGGACCTCGCCCGGCTCGTCGCCCTCGGCCTGCGCCGGGCCGGATTCGCCGTCGATGCCGTCCACGACGGCGAGGCCGCGCTGGAGCGGCTCGACCTGTACGCGTACGACGTCCTCGTCCTCGACCGTGACCTGCCCCGCGTCCACGGCGACGAGGTCGCCCGCCGCCTCGTCGCCGCCGGCTCCCCGACCCGGATCCTCATGCTGACCGCCGCCACCGCCGTCGAGGACCGCGTCGAGGGCCTCGACCTCGGCGCCGACGACTACCTCGGCAAGCCCTTCGAGTTCCCCGAGCTGGTCTCCCGCGTACGCGCCCTGCGGCGGCGCTCCGCCCGCCCCGCCCTCCCGCCGCTCCTCGGACGGGACGGGCTGCTCGTCGACACCGTCCGGCGGACCGCCACCCGCGACGGGCGGGACCTCGACCTCTCCCCCAAGGAGTTCTCCGTCCTCCAGATCCTCCTGGAGGCCGAGGGCGCGGTCGTCTCCGCCGAGGAACTCCTCGAACGCGCCTGGGACGCCCACGCCGACCCCTTCACCGGGGCCGTACGCGTCTGCATGAGCAAGCTGCGGGCGAAGCTGGGGGAGCCGACGGTCATCCGGACCCTGCAGGGTGTGGGGTACGTGCTGTGACCACTCCCCTGCTCGGGGCCGGGTCCACCATCCGGACCCGGATCGCGCTCGTCTACGGCGGCGTCTTCCTGGTCCTCGGAGCCCTCCTGCTCCTCCTCGTGAACCTGCTGGTCAGAGCCGGTACGGACGGGGAGACCGACGCGATCGTCGCGCGCGCGGACGACATCGCCGTCGTGGAGGCGTACCGGCTGGGCGCCGACATCAGCGACGCCGCCGGCGACCAGATGCTCATGTGGTCCTGCCTCGGCCTGCTCCTCATGGCCTGCGGAGCGGTCGTGGTGGGGTGGTGGACCGCCGGGCGCGTCCTGCGGCCCGTGCACGACATGACCGCCCGGGCCCGGCTGCTCTCCGAGCGGAACCTGCACGAGAGGATCGCGGTGAGCGGCCCCGACGACGAGCTGAAGGAGCTCGGCGACACGATCGACGCGCTCCTCGGGCGCCTGGAGACGGCCTTCGACAGCCAGCGCCGCTTCATCGCCAACGCCTCCCACGAGCTGCGGACCCCGCTCGCCACGCAGCGCGCCGCCATCCAGGTCGGGCTGGGCGACGACTGCGAGGTGCGGCAGGTGCTCCTCGACTCCAACCGGCGCAGCGAACGGCTCATCGACGGGCTGCTCCTCCTCGCCCGCAGCGAGCGCGGGCTCGCGGAGCGGGAGGCGGTGGCGCTGGGGGAGGTCGTCACGGAGGAGCACGAGGACGCCGACGTGGTCCTCGACGGGGGTGTCGTCCTGGGGAGCCGGGTGCTGCTCGGGCAGCTCGTCCGGAACCTCGTCGCCAACGCGGTCGCGTACAACCTGCCGGAGGGCGGGACCGTCGGCGTACGGGTGGAGGGCGGGGTGCTGACCGTCGTCAACACCGGGCCGGTCGTCCCGCCGGACCAGGTCGGCGGGCTCTTCGAGCCCTTCAGGAGGGGCGAGGGGCGGGACCGGATGGGGCCGGGCGCGGGGCTCGGGCTCTCCATCGTGCGGTCGATCGCCGTGGCCCACGGCGGGAGCGTGCGGGCCGTCGCGCGGGACGCGGCGGCGGGGGGCGGGCTGGTGGTGGCGGTGACCCTGCCGGTCACCGCCACCCCTGCCGCTGTCTCCTAGAACCCCAGGCCGTCAGGACCCCAGGTCGTCAGAACTCCAGGTCGTCAGGACCCCAGGTCGTCAGGACCCCAGGTCGTCAGGACCCCAGGCTGTCAGGACCCCAGGCTGTCAGGACCCCAGGTCGTCAGAACTCCAGGCCGTCGAGGAGTCCGCGGTAGAACGCCGGGTGCGCCGTCTCGACCGGGGTCGCGCCCGCGAAGTACGTGGCGGTACGGGGCGTGCCGTCGAGCTTCCGAAGGTAGTCGAAGGCCTTGTTGTCCTCCTCGCCCCAGGCCACGAACCGCCAGTGCAGCGGGCGGTCGGCCGCCTCGGCGAGCGCCTGCGTGGCGGCCGTCTTCGACTCGGGCGCGCCGTCGGTCTGGAAGACGACCAGGGCGGGGCGCGTCGGGTCGGTCCTCTCGTGGTGGGCGAGGACCTCCTCCACCGCGCGGTGGTAGTTGGTGCGGCCCAGGCGGCCGAGCGTGCCGTTGATCTCCTCGACGCGGGTGGGCGTGAGGTCGGCGGGGGCGAGCTCGACGGTGCCGTCGATGTCCGTGGAGAAGAACACGGTCGTGACGGTGGCGGCCTCGTCCAGGTGCGCGGCGAGAGCCACGGTCTGCTCGGCCAGGCGCTGTACGGAGCCGTCCTTGAAGTACCCGCGCATCGAACCGGACCGGTCCACGACGAGGTACACGGCCGCCCGCGCCCCGGTGAGCCCCTGCTTCTTGAGCACGGCCCCGGCCGCCTTGTACGCGTCGGCGAGGTGCGGGGCGGCGGCCTTGAGCCGGGCGAGGGGGAGCGCGGGCGCGGCGTCGGTGTCCGCGTCCGTGTCTGTGTGGGTGTCGGCCTCGGCGTCCGTGTCGGCTTCGCCGACCGTCGCCTCGGCGCCGACCGTCTCCGGCTGCGCCGGAGCATCCGCGGCGACGGCCGCCTCGGGCTCGACCTCCGCTTCCGGCTCCGCCGGGCTGTCCGCCGCGACGGCGGCCTCGGGCTCCGCCTCGCTCGACTGCTCCTCCGGAGCGTCGACGGTGACGACCGCCTCGGCCTCGGCCGGGTTCGTGTCGTCGGCGTCCGCCACGACGGGCTCTGCCTCGGCGGCAGCGTCCGTCTCCGGCTCCGCCGTGGCCTGGGCGGTCGCGTCCGTGTCCTCGGCGTCCGCCTGCTCCTCCGGAGCGTCGACGGTGACGACCGCCTCGGGCTCGACTTCAGCGGCAGCCGCCGCCTCCGCCGGGATGTCGGTCGCGACGGCCGCCTCCGGCTCAGCCAGGCCGGCTTCGGCTTCGGCCTCTACCTCGGCGTCAAGCGGCGGAGCCGGCTCGGCGGCCTCACCCTCGACCGTGGCGGCAGGCGCCTCCGCCTCGGTAGCCGTGTCCGTCTGGGGCGCCGTCGCCTCGGCGGGCGTCTCCGTCTCCGGCGTCTCGACCGCCGTCGCCTCGGCGTTCAGCGTCTCCGACGTGCCCGCGACCGCGGACTCGTCCGAGGTCTTCGCCGTGCCCGCGGCCTCAGACGTGTCCACGGCCTCCGACGTGTCCGCCGGCTCCCCGCTCCGTGCCTTCGGCACCTGCGGGTTGTCGAAGGACGCGGCCACCAGGTCGTCCGCCGCGCGGCGGGCCTCGGCATCCTCGGTGTCCGTCGACGTCGACGTGTCCGCGTCCGTGTCCCTGGACGTGTCCGTCGATGCCGACGAGGCCTCACGCGTCTGGGCCGGGACGGAGGTCGACGGGGTGTCCTCGCGGTCCCGGCCGAATACCTTGCGCAGCATGCTCCGAATACCCATGGGCGAACCCTTTCGCATGAGTGGGTGCAGTGTGAATGTCCGTACTGGGCGTTTCGGGACGTTCATCCCTGGCCAGGGCGGACACGTAAGGTTAGCGGCCACCCCCTCCCTCCTCCGTGACCCGGTCGCCTCCGGTTGCCGCGCATTCATTCGGCGTTCACTCCGGCGCCGCCCCTGTGCAGATGTGCGCACATAGCGTCGCCGCCGAAGGATTCCCGACACCATGTCGGCGCAGTGTGCGCCGGAGGAGGACGAAGTGCGCAAACTGCTGCCGCTCCTGAGCACGAACCCCCACGGAGGCGGCCGTTCCGCTCTCACCTGCCGGTTCCGGTGTGGTGACGCCTGCTTCCACGAGGTGCCCAACACCAGCGACAACGAGTACGTCGGCGACGTCATAGCCGGTGTGCTCTCCCGCCGTTCGGCCCTCCGTGCCGCCGCCGTCGTGACCGTCGCCTCCGCCGCCGGCGGCGCCGTCGTCCTGGGTGGTGCCCCCGAGGCCGTCGCGCGTCCGGGCAAGCCCGGCAAGCCCGGCAAGGTCGACGGTGCCCGCGGGCTCCGCTTCGCCGCCGTCGCGCCCAACACCGCCGACCAGGTCACCGTCCCCGCCGGCTACGCCCAGAACGTGGTCATCCGGTGGGGCGAGCCCATCCTCCGCGGCACGCCCGCCTTCGACTCCGAGAAGCAGACGGCGAAGGCGCAGGCCGGCCAGTTCGGCTACAACAACGACTTCCTCTCCCTGCTGCCGCTCCGGGGCGAGCACCACCGGCAGGTCCTCGTGGCCAACCACGAGTACACCGACGAGGTGCTCATGTTCCGGGGTTACGACTCCGAGAACCCGACCCGCGAGCAGGTCGAGATCGCCTGGGCCGCGCACGGCCTCTCGGTCGTCGTCGTCCAGGAGGAGCACCGCTCCGGCAAGCTGACGCCCGTCACCCGCCACCACCTCAACCGGCGGCTCCACACCACCAGCGAGTTCGAGGTCGCCGGCCCCGCCGCCGGCAGCGACCTCCTCAAGACCTCCGCCGACCCCGAGGGTCGTACCGTCCTCGGCACGCTCAACAACTGCGCCGGCGGCACCACCCCGTGGGGCACCACCCTCCACGGCGAGGAGAACTTCAACCAGTACTTCGCCTACGGAAGCTCCGCCACCGACAAGCGGTACGGGGTCGGCACCGGCGCCTCCGAGCGCAAGTGGGAGCGGTTCGACAAGCGGTTCGACCTCCGCCAGGAGCCGAACGAGGTGCACCGCCAGGGCTGGGTCGTCGAGCTCGACCCGTACGACCCCGACTCCACGCCCCGCAAGCGCACCGCCCTCGGCCGCTTCAAGCACGAGGCCGCGCAGCCCCGTCTCACCGAGGACGGCCGTCCCGTCGTCTACATGGGCGACGACGAGCGCTTCGACTACTTCTACAAGTTCGTCTCCAGCAAGCGGATGAAGAAGGGAGGGTCCCGGAGCGCCCGTGAGCACAACCTCACGCTTCTCGACGAGGGCACCCTCTACGTCGCCAAGCTGACCGGCGACTCCCCGGCCGCCCAGATCGACGGCACCGGCAAGCTCCCGAACGACGGCGAGTTCGACGGCTCGGGCCAGTGGATCCCGCTCGCCACGGCCGGCCCCGACGGCGCCGTCTCGCACGTGCCCGGCATGACCGCGGACGAGGTCTTCGTCTTCACCCGCCTCGCCGGTGACAAGGTCGGCGCCACCAAGATGGACCGCCCCGAGGACGTCGAGCCCTCGCCGCGCAGCGGCCGGGTGTACGTGGCGCTCACCAACAACTCCAACCGCGGCAAGGCCGGTTACGCCCCTGCTGACGAGGCCAACCCGCGCAACCTCAACAAGCACGGGCAGATCCTGGAGCTCGCCGAGCACTGGGACGACCCGGCCTCCGACGGGTTCGCCTGGCGGCTCTTCCTCGTCGCCGGCGACCCGAACGACCCCGCGACCTACTTCGCCGGCTTCCCGAAGGAGAAGGTCTCCCCGATCTCCTGCCCGGACAACGTGGCCTTCGACCCGCACGGCAACCTGTGGATCTCCACCGACGGCAACCAGCTCGGCTCGCACGACGGCCTCTTCGGCGTCGCCACGCAGGGCGAGCGGCGCGGTGAGCTGAAGCAGTTCCTGACCGTGCCCAAGGGCGCCGAGACCTGCGGCCCGATCATCCAGGACCGCCGCGTCCTGGTCGCGGTCCAGCACCCGGGCGAGCTCGACGGAGCCTCCGTCGAGAACCCGAAGTCTCAGTGGCCCGATGGACCCGGCAAGATCGTCCGCCCGGCCGTCGTCTCCGTCTGGCGTACGGACGGCCGCGACATCGGCGTCTGACGCCGGCCAGGGGCCGGGGTGGGGTGACGGCCGATGGCCTCACTCCACCCCCAGGCCCTCCCTGAATCTCGTGAACTGCTCCTCCGGGTCCCCCGTGTACGCCCACGGCACCCACGCCGCCCGGGCGCCCAGCATTCCAAGGAGCACCCTGGCGATCTCCACCTGACCCGCGTAACAGGCCGCGTGTGTGAGGAAGTTGAGGTCGCCCACCTCTTCCGGCGCCACCGGGCGCTCCGGGTCCCTGCCGCCGATCCACCGCGCGTACGTGCGGCGCAGCTCCGTCACCGCCAGCTCGTGCTTCCAGTGCTGGTCGAAGCCCCGTACCGGCCCCCTGCCCAGTGCCCCGTCCGCGATGTACCGGTACTCCTCCACCCGGGCCACCTGCACGAGTACCGGCAGCGGCGAGCCGGGCGGTGCCACGCCCGCCGCGTCGCGCGCGAAGTCGTACATGCTGCCGTGCGTGCCGTGCCACCGCGCCGACCAGTAGCGCAGCACCTGGATGTGCCCCTCGGTGTTGTACGGGTCGCGGCGCCGCAACTCGTCGAACCAGTGCCGCAGTTCGCGACGCGCCACCCCTCCCTCGTACAGCCTCGCCACCGACAGCAGCGACACCCACGGCATCGGGTCGGCCGGCGCGGCCTCCGCCGCGCCCCGGCAGGCGTCGACCGCGGCGTCGATCCGGCCCCGCTCGACCGCGGCGCCCCGGCCGGCCGCGATGGCCGCGTCGAAGACCCGCACGACCTCGGTCGCCGCCCGCAGCACGGCCGCGTCCGGGTTGCCGGGCTCGGCCGCCCGCCAGGTCTCGACCGTGGAGCTGCCGGCGGCGGCGTGCGAGAGGAGCCGCAGCCGGTGCGTGCGGCGCGCCCAGTCGTCGCCCGTGGCGGCGAGCAGGTCACGGACTCCCTGCCAGCGGCCGATCACGATGTCGTGCCGCGCCTCCGTGAGCGGGCGGTCGCCGAAGTCCGGGTCGAAGTCGGGCGCGAAGCGCTCCGCCCGCGCCTGGCGTGCCGAGCGCGTGGAGCGGCGGCGTACGACGGCCATGGGGCCTCCTTCGGTTCGGCTGCCGATGGATGATGCGGGGTCTTGCGGGGTCTTGCGGGGTGTTGACGGTGTCGCAGGGTGTGGATGGTGTTGTCGGGTGCTCTGTCTCGTGCGTCCTGTCAGAAGTCCGTGGCGTAGCTCTTGTCGTGTGTGCCCCTGCGGGCGTTCGGCGTCGACGGGCCCGCGTCCTGCGTGGCGGCGAGCGCGCGGACGGCGTCCAGGCGGGCCGGGTGGCGGTAGTAGTCGCTGCCCTTGCGCCAGTACACGAGCAGCGGGACGACGCCGACGAGCAGTCCGCCGAGGCCGATGGTGAGGGCCGTGGTCGAGAGCTCGCCCAGGGACTCGACGAAGCACCAGAGCATGAAGCCGGAGCCGAGCAGCGGCCACACGCCGCCGAGGAGCAGGTTCCGTACGGAGCGCAGCAGGAGCGACTTGTACGCGACGACGGCGGCGATGCCCGCGAGTCCGTAGTAGAACGCGATCTGGAGACCGATCGCGGCGACGGCGTCGCTGAGGATCCGCTGGACGGAGCCGGCGGCCGCGGCGGCGGCGAACATGAGGAGCGCGGCGCCGCCGACCGCGGCGATCGCCACCCACGGGGTGTTCCAGCGGCGGTGCACGGTGCCGAGCGCGGCGGGCAGGGTCCGGTCGCGGCCCATCGCGAAGAGGGAGCGGGTGACCTGGAGGAGGGTGGTCTCCAGGGTGGCGACGGTCGACAGGACGACGGCCACGACGAGGAGTTTCCCGCCGACGCCCGGCCAGATCTCCTGGCCGAGGACGGCGAGGACGTTGGGTCCCGCCGTGCGGATCTCGTCGGCGGTCAGCAGGACGTTCACGGCGACGGTGAAGGCCTCGAAGAGGACGAAGACGAAGCCGACGCCGACGAGTGCGGCGAGCCCCGCCGTACGTCGGCTGTTCCTGGTCTCCTCGCTGAGGTTGCTGGTGACGTCCCAGCCCCAGTAGTAGAAGGCCGCGATGAGGGCGCCGGCCGCGAAGCCCTGGGGGCCGTCGAACTGGCCGAGGCCGAACCAGGACCAGTCGAAGGCGGTCGCGTGCCCCCGGTGCAGGACGGCCGCGAGGACGAAGCCGATGAGGATCAGCATCTCGACGCCCGACATGACCAGTTGGGCCCGGACGGTCAGCCGGGCGCCGCCCAGGACGACGAGCAGCATCATCAGGAACCAGCCGGCGCCGACGGCCGCCGCGAGCGGGGTGTGGTTCGCCAGGTCCGGGTCGATCAGGGAGAGCGTGAGGGAGCCTGCGGGCAGCGAGCCGGCCACCATGAAGACGGTGGCGGCGATGACGAGCGCCCAGCCGGAGAGGAAGCCGAGGAAGGGGTGGAGTGTGCGGCCCACCCAGGAGTAGCCGGCGCCGGCGTTGACGTCGATGCGGCCGAGGCGGGCGTAGGCGAGGACGATGCCGAGCATCGGTATCGCGCAGTAGAGCAGGGCGGCGGGTCCGGCGAAGCCGACCGCGCCGAAGAGGACGGCGGTGGTCGCGGCGAGCGAGTAGGCGGGCGCGCTGCCCGCCACGGCCATCACGATCGTGTCGAAGGTGCCGAGGACATTGGGCTGGAGCCCTCTGCTGTGGGGGGTGGTGCGCATGGCGGAGTCCTCGGGGCGCGGGGGGTGAGGCTGGGCGAAGTGGCCCGCCCGCCGGGGCCGGTTGAGCGACTCGGCGGATTGGCTCTGGCGACTTTGGCGCTCCCCGGATCTCGGGGAATCGAGCGCATCGTAGTCGCCCGGATGGGGTTCGGTAACGGCAGTGGGGAGGGTTCCGCTCCGTGACCGCCGGTAAGTTCTCCCGTACGCCCCTCGGGAGAGGTTTACCGCAGGTCGGGACCGGCGATGGCGCGGGCCGCGCGGACCTCCTGGCGGAGCGGGGCGAGGACTCCGCTCTCGTCGCCGGGGAGTTCGGTGTGGACCTCCACGAGCGTCTCCGAGGACCGCAGTCCTTCGGACAGTTCGCGCAGTTCCCGCTCCACCGCGGCGACCTCGGACGCGTCCGGGACCGGGGCGCCGTGGTCGACGCGGATCCGGGCCGCGGTCGTCGCGTCGACGATCCGCTCGACGGCGACGACGAGCGGCCACCAGGCGGCGGCCAGGGGGCCGGTGGGCGGCGGTTCGGTCAGCGCGCGCTGGAACTCGGAGCGGACGGTCGACAGGTCCCGGTAGAGCTTCCGCCGGGCCCGGTGCCGCTCGGTCGCGTGGTGCTGCGGGCGGGCGGGGGCGAAGGCGGTCTCCACGTACGCGGCGGCGTCGGCGACCGCGTCCGCGAGGCGGTCCCCGATGCGGGTGTGCCAGGACTCGGGCCAGAGGAGATAGCCGGCGACCAGGGCGATCGCGCAGCCGATGAGCGAGTCGTAGAGGCGGGGCAGGACGAGGTCGAAGCCCTGCTGGTTGAGGGTGTCGGACAGCAGCAGGATGACGGGGGTGATGGCCGCGGTCTGGAAGGCGTACCCCTTCGCCGAGAAGGCCGGGATGAGGGCCGCGAGCACCATCATCACGGGCACGTCCCACCATCCTCTGGCACCTCGGCGAGGACGAGGGCGGCGAGGACGAGGCCGGCGGCGGTGCCGAAGGCGCGGAGCACGGCCCGGGAGAAGACCGAGCCGAAGTCGGGCTTCATGACGAAGGTGACGGTGAGCGCGACCCAGTACGAGCGGGGGACGGCGATCAGCGAGACGAGGGCCTGGGCGAGGCCGATGCAGAGCGCGAGGCGCAGCCCGTACCGCCAGGACGCCTCGGAGAGCATGACGTCACGGGAGGCCCGGCGGACCCGGACGCGGAGCGCGGCGGGGCGGCCGAGGCGGTCGTCGACGTTGTAAGGGTCGGGCTCGGCTTTGTGGACGACGGCCGCCGCGTGGCGCAGGGCGTGGTCGACGGCCTTCTCGGCGGGCCGTTCGGGGGTCGGCAGATCGAGTACGGGTGTCCCGGTGCGGCCTTCCTCGACGGCGTCGGCGAGTTCGCGTACGGCGGCGGGGATCGCGGGCGACAGCGGGCCGACGAGCCGGGCGCGGAGATGGGCGGCGGGGGCGGCTTCGAGGAGGGGGACGAGGACGTTGAGCTGGGAGAGCAGCCTGACGAGGTGGGGTGCGCGGCCGTGCTGGCGGGTGCGGCGGGCGAGGACCAGGTCGTATGACTGGTTGAGGGAGGCGGTGACGGCCTGCCGCTGCTCGTCGTAGGCGGTGGTGGTTCCGGTGACCTCGTACAGCTCGGCGAGGGCCCGGTAGGTGGCGGCGACGGCGGCGCGTTCGGGGGCGGCGCGGCGCAGGGGCCAGCCGAGGAGGGTGAGGAGGAGGACGAAGAGGCCGCCGACGCCGAGGAGCAGGGGCGCTTTCCACCAGGGATCCGGCATGGGGAGGCCCGCGCCGACCACGCAGTTGAGGAGCAGCAGCAGGCCCGACACGGAGGCGACGGCGCCGATCGACGAGATCATTCCGGAGACGAGCGCGACGAGGGTGAGGACGGCGACGGCGAGCCAGCCGTGGCCGAACACGAGGGTGCCGAGGGTGACGCCGAGGGCGCCGAAGAGCTGCGGCACGGCGATGTTGTAGATCCGCATCCGGTAGGCGTCGGCGGTGTCGCCGATGACTCCGGAGAGGGCGCCCATGGAGACGAGGGCGCCGTAGGCGGGCTGCCCGGTGGCGAGTCCGACCGCGAGCGGGGCGGAGAGCGCGACGGACGCGCGGACGACGGCGGCCCAGGGGATGGGGGTGGGGGCGGGCCGGAGCCCGGCCGTGAGCCAGGCGGGCGGGGAGAGCCGTGCGGGCCGAGCGGGGCGTGCCATGGTCCCCAACTTACGTCGGGGTGTGCGGGGGACGGGGGCTTGGTGCGGCGGCGCGGTCAGGCGGCGCGGCAGAGGTCGGTGCGGGCGGCCGGGGGTGCGGGGCGGGGGATGCGGGTGTCATGGGCGGTGGCGGCGGGGCGGGTTGTGGCGGCGGGGCGGGGAAGGGCAGCGGGGCGGGTTGTGGCAGCGGGGTGGGGAAGGGCAGCGGGGCGGGTGGTGGTCGGTGCCGGGATCGCCGTCGCCGTCGCCGTCGCCGTTGCCGTTGCCGTTGCCGTTGCCGTCGGTGTCGGTGTCGGTGTCGCTGTCGCTGTCGTCGTCGTGGTCCGCGCGCGGGTCCTCGTGAAGACGACCAGGCGCAGCACCGCGAACCGCGCGGCGCCGGCCAGTGCCGAGGCGGTCAGGTAGACGACCTGTTCGAGCGTCACGCTCGGCGCCGTCACCAGGTGCTGGAGGAGCAGCATCGCGCCGCAGGTCACCACATAGGCGGCGGCCGCGGAACCGGCCGACTGCGTGTGCTGGCGCCAGGTGGCGCGGCCGCCCGCGCCGAAGGTGAAGCGGGCGTGCAGCTCGGTGGAGAGGAGCGTGGAGGCCACGGCCGTCAGGGCGTTGGCCAGTAACCAGGGGATCCAGGAGGCGAGGCCCGTCACGGCGAAGCTGGAGGCGATGCCCACCCCGCCGCCGCAGAACACGAAGCGGGCGAACGCGGTGAAGGCGCCGGGTGCCGTGTGCCGCCGGCTCTGTGCTGTCTCCATGATCCGCCCCCGACCCCTCTGCTGGCTCGCTCCGCGAGACGCGCACCCGCCCGCCTGTGGGCAGCAGGGTGCGCGTCATCGATGGCGCCATGATGGCACATGGGTGGTGCCATTGCCAGGCATGTTTGGCACCAATGGCGCCATGGGTGGCGTCAGTGGTGTCCGGGTGCGACGGAGTGCCTCATCCTCGGGTCGGCGGCTGGAGAGACGCACGATTCGTGCTCGAGCGCGGCGTGGGTGAGGGGAGCGCGGTCAGTTGCGGTAGGACTCGACCTCCGAGGCCGGGCGGAGGGCGGCCGTGTCAGGGTCCTCGCCGAATTCGCTCTTCGCGCGGCGCTGGCGCAGCAGGTCCCAGCACTGGTCGAGCCTGACCTCCAGGTCGGCGAGGCGGGCGCGTTCCTCCGGGAGGAGACCGCCCGTGCGCGTGCGCAGCGCGCGTTCCTCCTCGACGAGGGCGCCGATGTCGCCCAGGATCTCCTCGTTGTCCATATCTTCAAGCGTGGCCGATCAGCGTCCCGCGCGCAGGTCGAGAGCTCAGCGCGGCTCTCCGCGCAGGTCGAGATCGGTGAGGACGGCCCGGTGGTCGGAGCCGTCGACATCGAGGAAACGGATGCTCCGGACGCTGAAGTCGTCGCTGACCAGGACGTGGTCGATCTGGACGAACAGCGGCAGGGGGCCCTCCGCGGGCCAGGTGGGGGTGCGGCTGGTGCGCGCCAGCCGGGCGGCGTCCTGGAGACTGCCCGCGCCGAGGATCGCGCGGAAGGCAGAGTGGTCCTGGGAGGCGTTGAAGTCCCCGGCCATGATCAGCGGCCCGGCGCGGCGCCGGGCGGCGGCCTCGTCCTCGATCCGGCCGAGCTCCCGCTTCCACGGGTCGATCTGGCCCGGCAGCGGCGGCAGCGGGTGGGCGAGTTGGAGGCGTACGGACTTCCCGGCGATCCTCGTCGTGGCGCCCGGCATCCCCATCACCGCGGGAATGACCCCCTCGTCGGTGAGCGGGTAGGCGCTGAGGAGGACGGAGCCGACGGAGCCCTCGGCGTCCACCGAGGTGTGGTGGGGGAGTTCGGCGGCGAAGGCCGTGGTCAGGGCGCGTCCGCAGGCGCGGTCGCACTCGGAGACGAACACCAGCTGGGGGCGCTCGCGCCCGACCGTGTCGATCAGCGCCCGTGTGCCCTGGCCGAACTCCACGTTGGCGGCGAGCACCCGGATCTTCGCCAGCGGCAGCCCGTACGAGGTGACGAGCTGTGGCATGTAGGGCAGGGAGCTCCAGCCGACCGCGCCGAGGACGAGGACGGCGAGGAAGGTGAGCGCCCGGCGCCGGGCGACGGCCGCCAGGAGCACCCCGAGTCCGGCGGGCACCGCGAGCCAGGGCAGCAGGGAGAGCAGCTGCGGTACGGGGGTGATCCCGTCCGTGTCGAGGAAGCGGCAGGCGCTGATCACCGCGGGCACGATCAGGAGCAGCCCCGCGGCCCAGGCGGTGAGGCGGTGCCTGGGCCGCAGGGGCGGCGGTTCGGGGGCCTCCGGGGCGGCGGTGCTCGTCACGGGTGCGGCTATGGCGACAGGGGCTCGGTCCACGCCCTTCAGTGTCGCAAAGCCTGGGCGATCTCCGCCGTAGTGGCGCCGGAGAGCGTCCGATTGCTGCGTGCCGTACCCGACTTGGAGGCTCCGGGCTCGACGCCGTTGATGTTCAGGACGACCGCGTCGAGGAGGTTCCCGCTGTCGTCACGGAAGTTGACCATGATCGTGTAGTCGGCGTTCTGCTCCTTGGGGTTGGTCGCGGTGATCTCGGCGACCGTGCGGTCCCCGTCGCTGCTCGTCCCGCCCGCCTTCACGTCGGCCGTGGCGTTCACCCCGTCCTTGACCTCGTTCATCTTGTCCTGGGCCGCCGAGGCGACGGCGGCCGTGGCGGAGGAGACGATGTCGCCGGCCGTGTCCGCGACGGTGTCGCAGCCGGTGACGGTGAGGGCGAGGGCGGTCGTGGCGGCGAGGGCGAGCGCGATTCCGATGGGTCTCGTGGGTCTCGTGGGTCGCGTGGGTCGCGTGGGTCGCGTAGAGCTCATGGGGCTCGTGGAGCTCGTGGGTTGTCCGGGGCGGCTCATGCGCAGCCGCCTCAGAACTTCTCGTCCGTGCCGTAGGCCTTGTCCGTGGCGAGCGCCCAGATCACGAAGATCGAGATGGCCATGTTGAAGAGCGCCCACCACGGCTGGTACGGCAGGAAGAGGAACTGGAAGAGGACGTTGAGGGAGGCCAGCGCGATACCGGCGACCCGTCCCCACTCGGCGCCCTTGAGGATGCCGTAGCCGGCGACGGCGAGGATGACACCGAGGATCAGGTGGATCCAGCCCCAGGTCGTGAGGTTGAACTTGAAGACGTAGTCGCCGACCCGGGTGTAGACGTCGTCCTCGGCGATCCCGGCGATGCCCTGGAAGATGTCCATGAATCCGGTGACCAGCATCAGGACACCGGCGAACAGGGTGCCGCCGGAGGCCCAGGCGCCGGAGGTGCTCGGCTTGCGGGGTGCGGTGTTCTGGCTCATGACCCCATCGTCGGAGCGTTCGTACGATCGCGAACTTTCAGCTGGGCCGAACGAGTGAGCGGAGGTAGGAGTCCAGTACGGAGTCGAACTCCTCGGGCCGCTCCAGGTTGGGCAGGTGCGCGGCCCGTTCGATCACGGCGAGCGTGGAGTGCGGCAGCAGCGCGTGCATCTCCTCCGCGTCCTCGACCGGTGTGTACGTGTCGTCCCGTCCGACCACGACGAGCGCGGGGACGGCGACGGTGGTGAGCGACTCGCGGTAGTCGGGCCGCTCGGCCCTGCCGCGCAGCGCGGCGGCGGCCCCCGCGGGGTCGGTCGCGCACATCATGCGGTGGACGTGCGGCGCGGCATGGGTGTTGTACGGGGCGACCATCCGGTCCAGTACCTCGTCCGCGTACTCCTGCATCGCGTCCGCCCCGCCGGCGAGCAGCCGGTCGGCCATGGCGTTCCGCGCAGCCCTGCCCTCCTCGGTCTCGGCGGCGGGGAAGGTGTCGGCGAGGACGAGGCCCCGGACGCGCTCAGGGTGGCGGCGGTGCAGCTCCATGGCGATCTGGCCGCCCATGGAGAGGCCCGCGACGACGGCCTCCTCGATCCCCAGGTCGTCGAGGAGGGCGACGAGGTCCTCGGCGAAGTCGCCGAGGTCGGTGAACCCGGTGAGCTCCGTCGCGCCGAGCGGGGTGATGCCGTAGCCGCGCAGGTCGGGGACGATCACCCGGTGCGTGAGCGAGAAGCGGTCGATCTGGTGCTGCCACATGGTGTGGTCGAAGGGGTGGCCGTGGACGAGGAGGAGCGCGGGGCCGCTGCCCCGGTCCTCGAAGTAGACGCGGGTGGTGGCGGTGTCGGTGAAGCGCATGTCGGCAGGCTAGGCAGCGGCGCGAGCTCGGTGCAATGAGATCTTTGCTCTCGGTGCAATGAGAGGAGTTCCGGATGGAGGAGTACCGGAGGATCGCGGACCGCGTCGAGGCCGCCGTACGGGACGGGCGGCTGACGCCCGGTGACCGGCTGCCGCCGCAGCGGGTGTTCGCCCGCCGCCACCGGATCGCGAACTCGACGGCCATCCGGGTCTACGGCGAGCTGGCCCGCCGGGGTCTGGTCGTCGGCGAGGTCGGGCGCGGCACCTTCGTGCGGGCCGCGCCGCCGCTGCCGGGGCCCGCGCTCGCCGAGGCGACCGGGGCCGCTCCGGTCGACCTCCAGCTCAACTACCCGGTCGCGGAAGGGCAGTCGGGGCTGATGGGCCGCGCGCTCGCGGCGCTCGCCCGGCCCGACGTGCTGGCCGAGGCCGTCTCGGGCCCGGCCGCCGCGGCCGGCACCCCGGAGGCGCGGGAGGCGGCGGTGTCCGTCCTCACCCGGCCCGGCTGGGCGCCGGACCCCGAGGCCGTCCTCTTCGCGGGGAACGGCCGGCAGGCCATCGCCGCCGCGCTCTCCGCCCTCGTCCCGCCCGGCGGCCGGCTGGGCGTCGAGGCGCTCACGTATCCGCTGGTCAAGGCCGTGGCCGAACGGCTCGGCATACGCCTGGTGCCGCTCGCCCTGGACGGGCGCGGGGGCAGGGACGGGCATGGGCGCGGGGACGGGCATGGGAATGGGGCGGACATGGGGGCGGGATACGGCCGGAGGCGCTCGTGGCGGCCCACCGGGCGAACCCGCTGGCCGCGGTCTATCTCCAGCCGACCCTCCACAACCCCCTCGCCACGACCATGAGCGGGCCCCGGCGGGCCGAACTGGCCGAGCTGCTGCGCAGCCTGGACCTGACCGCGGTCGAGGACACGACCTGGGCGTTCCTCGCACCGGGCGCCGGGCCGGGCGCCGCGCCCCCGCCGCTCGCCGCCTTCGCCCCCGAGCGGGTCCTGCTCGTGGACAGCCTCTCCAAGCGGCTCGCCCCCGGGCTGACCGTCGGCTATCTCGTCGTCCCCGGGCGGATGCGCCCGGCGGTGGCGGAGGCCCTGCGCTCCGGGGCCTGGACGGCGGGCGGGCTCGCGCTCGCGGCGGCCACCCGCTGGGCCGGGGACGGCACGGTCGCGGAGGTCGTCGCCGCCAAGCGCGCGGACACGGCGGCCCGGCACGCCCTGGTCAGGCGGCGGCTCGGCGGGTACGCGGTCCGGACCTCCCCGCACGCCTACTACTGCTGGTGGGAGCTGCCCGCGCCCTGGCGGGCGGAGACCTTCACGGCCGCGGCGGCCGCGCGCGCGGGCGTCGCGGTCACGCCCGGGAGCGCCTTCGCAGTCGGCGCGGGCACGGCCCCGGACGCGATCAGGGTGGGCCTCGCGTCACCGCCCCGCGAGGTCCTGGACGGGGCGCTGGCCCGCCTCGCGGCTCTGGCCGGCGAAGGCGCGTGAGGGCGTGTGCGAGGGCCTCGGGACCTCCTTGCATCCCTTATTCGAGATATGTAGAGTCCTGAATCATGAGGATGAGCGAAGGCGTGGAATGGGCACTGCACAGCTGCCTGAACCTGGCCTGGATCGGGTCGGAGCGGGCGGTCACCGCCGCGCGTCTCGCGGCCTATCACGAGCTGCCGGCCCCGTACCTCACCAAGCAGCTCCAGGCGCTCGCCCGGGCCGGGATCGTCACCTCGGTCTCCGGGCCGAAGGGTGGCTTCCGGCTGGCGCGCGGCCTGGACCGGATCACGCTCATGGACGTCGTCGCCGCCGTCGAAGGCCCTGAAGAGGCCTTCCGCTGCGCCGAGATCCGGCAGCAGGGGCCGGGGGCGGGAGCGCCGGGGTCGTACGCCGCCGAGTGCGCCATCGCCGGTGCCATGGGCCGGGCCGAACTGGCCTGGCGACGTGCGCTCATGGCCCAGACCCTGGACGACGTCCGGGAGCGGGCGGAGCTCCAGGCGCCGGCCGCGCCCGACCGGATCCGCCACTGGTTCGCCAACGTCTGACGCGACCGGAGCGTGTGACGCGACCGGCGCGTGTGACACGACCGGCGCGACCGGCGCGACCGGCGCGACCCGTGTCCGAAACGACCGCCCTCCCTCCGGGGAGGGCATGTGAAGGGGGTAATTCTGGATGTTAGATATCCAGATTGGAGAACAGGGTCCGGGCGGCATCACGCGCCGGCCCTCCGGGCGGCCCGCCGTCACCGCCGTCACGCTCGGCATCTTCACCGTCATGACCGCCGAACTCCTGCCGGTCGGACTGCTCACCCCGGCCGCCGCCGACCTGTCCGTCAGCGAGGGCGCCGCGGCCCTCATGGTGACCGTGCCCGGCCTCGTCGCCGCCGTCGCCGCGCCCCTCGTCGCCGTCCGGGCCGCCGGCGCCGACCGCCGGACGCTCCTCGTCGGGCTCATGCTCCTCGCCGCCGCCGCCAACCTCGCGTCGGCGGTCGCGGGACACCTCGCGGTCGTCCTCGCCGCCCGCGTCCTCCTCGGCCTCGCCATCGGCGGCTTCTGGGCGCTCGCCGGCGGCCTCGCGCCCCGGCTCGTGGCCCCCGACGCCGTGGGACGGGCCACCGCCGTGGTCTTCGGCGGGGTCTCGGCCGCCTCGGTCCTCGGCGTCCCCGCCGCGACCGTCCTCGCCGAACGGCTCGGCTGGCGCTGGGCGTTCGCCGCCGCCGGTCTCCTCTCCCTGCTCGCCGCGGCGGCCCTCCTGGACCTGCTTCCCCGCCTCCCGGGACGGGGCGCGGGAGCACCTGAGTCCCGCGCCACGGGGCTCGGCTCGCTCGCCGCGCTGCCCCGCCGCAACCGTCGCGTCCGGGCCGGGCTACTGCTCACCCTCGCCCTCGTGACCGGCCACTTCCTCGCGTACTCCTTCGTCCGCCCGCTGCTCACCGGCCACGCCCGGGTCCCCGAGGCGCTCCTCGGCGCCCTGCTCCTCGGCTACGGCCTCGCGGGCGTCGCCGGGAACTTCCTCGCCGGCTCCCGGGCGGCCCGCTCCCCCCGCCGTACGCTCGCGGTCATCGCCGCCGCGCTCGGCACGGTCCTCCTCCTCTTCCTCCTCCTCGCCACCACCCCGGCGGCCGCCGCCGGGCTGCTGCTCCTGTGGGGGCTCGCCTACGGCGGGGTCTCGGTCGCGCTCCAGTCCTGGTTCATGGCCGCCGCCCCCGGCGAGGTCGAGGCCGCCACCGGCCTCAACGTCAGCGTCTTCTGCCTCGCCATCGCGCTCGGCGCCCTCCTCGGCGGGCTGCTGACCGATGCGTACGACCTCACCGCGGTACTCCTCGCGGGTGCCGCGCTCACCCTGGCCGCCGTCCCGGTGGCCGCCCTCTCCGGAAGGAACGATCACTCATGAGCCAGAACCACCACGCCGCCCCCGCTACCCCCGTCGCCCCCGCTACCCCCGTCGCCCCCGCCACCCACGCCGCCCCCACCGACCAGCGCGTCATCACCAACCCCGGCACGCTCCACGACCCCACCCCCTTCGGCTACAGCCATGCCGTCTCGGCGCCCGGCGAGCTCGTCTTCATCGGCGGTCAGTACGCCTCCGACGCCACCGGAGCCCCCGTCCCCGGGGACTTCGCCGCCCAGGTCGAGCTCTCCCTCACCAACCTGCGGCTCGCCCTGGAGGGCGTCGGCCTCGGCCTCGCCCACGTCGTCCGCCTCGGCTCGTACGTCGTCGAACACGACCTCGCCAAGCTGGAGGTCCTCGGCAAGGCCCTGCACGCGCACTTCGGCGAGCGGCTGCCCGCCCAGACCCTCAGCGGGGCCGCGGCGCTCGCCCTGCCGGGCATGCTCTTCGAGATCGACGCGGTCGCCGTACGGCCGGCCGAGCGCGAGGGAATCTGATGCGTCCGAGGTCCCTGACGGCCCTCAGGGACCTGACTTCCCTCTGATCCACTTGCGGGGGGCCGGGCGCGGGTGTGCCCTGGAGGGTGCGGGACCCAGGGGGCCAGAGCCAGGGGGGCGAGACCTAAGGAGCTCCAGCCATGGCCGCACACGCAGCGGTACCGGCCCGGCGGCGGGCGAGCAGTGCCAGGGCGGTCCCCGTCTGGGCGATGCCCGTCGCGCTCGGCGTGATCTACGGCTTCTACGCGGCGTTCATCCAGAAGTCGGGCGCCCCGGTCACCTGGGGACTGTTCTGGCTCGGACTGATCTCGGCGGTCGTGCTCGGCGGGGCGGTGTACGCCATCCACCGCTACGGACGCTCGCTGCCGCGTGAGCTCCACGCGGCGGCCTGGGGCGGCCTCGCGGGCATCGCGATCGGCTTCCTCTACAGCCTGTCCGACGTGAGCATCCTGTCGGCGTCGATCCTCGGCCTGATCGTCGGGGCGGGCGTCACCGCCGGCGCCTTCTACCTCTACTACACCCACGAGGACGCCGCCGGCCGCCCGGCACCGTACTGACCGATCGAGCCAGAGCCAGAGCCAGAGCCCGAGCGCGGGCCAGAGCCAGAGCCAGAGCCCGAGCCAGAGCCCGAGCGCGGGCCCGGACCCGAGTGCGCGGTCCGGGTCCGGCGCCGGTAGTACGAGGCCGCGACGGCGGCGAGGAGCACCGGCCAGGCCAGCAGGGGCGTGTAGCAGGCGATCAGCAGCGCGTCCTGCGCCGGGCCGGCGGGGATGCCGGGTCCGAGGTCCGCGTACGAGGCGTACACGCCCCACGCGACGATCGAGCACAGCCCCGCCACGCCGGCGAAGGCGGCGCCCGTCGCGGCGGCCGGGTTCACCCGGCGCCCGCCGAGGAAGGGCATCCAGCCGGGGAAGACCTCGCCCCAGGAGCGGACGAGCCCCAGGGTGAGGAAGGCCAGCAGCTCGGAGACGACGCTGAGGGAGACGACGTACGCGGACGTCCAGAAGCCCATCGCGCCGAGTTCGGCGTCCTGCGTGACCGGGAGCCCCGCGACGAGCGCGAGGCGCCACAGCCCGGACGGGAGGGTGACGAGCGGGACGGCGTGGGCGGCGAGGACGGCCCAACGGGGCACCTCGGGAAGGGCTTTGATCTTCAGCATGCGTCCAGCGTCCCGCCGGGACGCGGGCGGGGCATCGCCCCCGGGGGCCGCCCGCCTCCGCCGTGCGGCGGAGGCGGTGTCATCCTCCGTGGCAGGGGAGCCCGGTCGCCTGCATGCCGTGCCCGCGGGCGGGCCGGGTGCGCCGGGAGGGCGGTGTCCGCCCTTCCGGCGGGTCTTCAGTTGCTGGATCCCTGACTGTCGCTCGTGGTCTCCTTCTTGTCGAGCGGACGGATCGTGATCTTGATGGCCATTGTTCCCTCCCGGGCTCGCTTCTGGCGCTAGCATGCCAACGTCGTGACAGTAGCGCGTGTGATCAAGAGTGTCCCGGCGTACGGGAGTTGCCCATGGGGCGGAAGGTCGGTGCCGTGCTCGACGGTCTGGCGCTGCCGCGTGTCAAACCCGAGCACCGTCCGTACCGGACGGCCGACGGCCATGTGCGCATAGGCAGCGTGGTCCACGGCCTCGGCGCCGAGATCGAGGACACGGACGGCTGGGTCTGGACACTGGTCCGGGCCCTGGACGGGACCCGCGACCCCGGCCGGATCGCCGTCGACGTCGCCGCCGCCCACCCGGCCCCCGACGAGGACGACGTGCTCCGGGCCATCGCCGACCTGCGCGAGGCCGGATTCCTGGAGGACGCCGCCGCCGGCGGTCCCGAGGGACTCTCCGAGCGGGACAGGATCCGGTACGGGCGCGGGGTCCCGCTGCTGCGCTGGATGGACACCTCGCCCCGGACCGACAGCTGGGACGTGCAGCGCACCCTGTCCCGCGCCCGGGTCCTGCTGATCGGACTCGGCGGCGCCGGAGGCGTCGCGGCCCAGGGGCTCGTGGCCTCCGGAGTGGGGTTCCTGCACTGCGTCGACCCGGACGTCGTCGAGCTCTCCAATCTCAACCGCCAGGTCCTGTACCGCGAGAGGGACATCGGCCGGCCCAAGGTGGAGGCGGCCCTGGAATCGCTCCGGGCGCTGAACTCCGACGTCGTGGTGACCGGCGAGGCCGCCGAGGTGCGGGGCCCCGAGGACCTCGCCCGGCTGCTCGGGACCGGGGCGGCGGCGGGCGGCGGGCGGTACGACCTCCTGGTCCTGTGCGCCGACCAGCCGGCGGCCCTGCGTTCCTGGGTCAACCAGGCCTGCCTGGATGCGGACACGCCGTGGGCGGACGGCGGGTACCGCGGCCCCCTCGTCACGACGAGCGTGTACGCACCCGGCCGGAGCGGCTGCCTGCAGTGCCACAGGGCCACGCAGGCCGACTCCCGTGACCTCAGGCTGCCTGCCGGCGAGGACGAGGCGACGGTCTCGCCCCGGATGCCCTGGAGCCCGGTCAACGCCGTCACGGCGTCCCTGGCCGGCGCCCTCTTCGTGTACGCGGCGATCGCGGCGCTCACCGGCGTGCCCGCGCTCCCCGCCGGATTCCGCCTCGAACTCAACCTGGTGCGGCCGGGCGAGCCGGGCTTCGAACCGGTCCTCCGGCGCGCCGACTGCCCTGCCTGCGGTGGGGCGTGAGGTGGCAGGGGGAGGAGCGGTGCCGGGGGGGAGCGGTGCCGGGAGGAGCGGTGCCGAGAGGAGAGGTGTCAGGGGGGTCGGTGCCGGAGGGAACGGTGTCGGGGGGATCGGTGCCTGAGGGGCCGGTGCCTGAGGGGCCGGACGAGGGCGTCGCGGCGGTCCCCGTGGGGCCGGCCACCCGTGTGCTGCTGCATCCGCTGAGCAGGCGCGCGGACGGAGCCGAGTGGATCGTGGGCCGCGCCGAGACCAGGGTCTTCGTGGCCCTCCCCGCCCAGGGGGTGGAGGCGCTCGACCTCCTGGAGAAGGGCGCGAGCGTCGCCTCCGTGCAGGAGCGGCTGCCGGCGGCGACGGGCGAGGAGCCGGACGTCGCGGAGTTCGTGCGGGACCTCCTCGCGCTCGGTTTCGTGGCCGAGGTCGACGGACGGCGGATCTCGTCCGGCCCGGTGGTCCCCGCGAGCCTCCCTGGGCTCCGGCGGCGGCACGTCGCCTTCCTGCTGGAGCCCTGGGTCCCCCTGGTCCCGGCGGTGCTGGTCGCCGCCGCCGTGGTGCTGCTCCTCCTGCGCCCCGAGCTGCTCCCGACCTACCGGGACCTGGTGTGGAGCCCGTACGGCACGCTCGTGGTCGTGGGCGGGGCGGTGGTCGGCTGGTCGATCGTCCTCCTGCACGAGCTCGCGCACCTCGCCGTGGCGAGGGCCGCGGGGGTCCCCGGGCGGATCAGCTTCGGCACCCGCCTCCAGTTCCTCGTCCTCCAGACCGACATCAGCGGGATCGAGATCGCTCCGCGCCGCCACCGCCTCACGGCCTATCTCGCCGGCATCGGGGTCAACCTCTCGGTGGCGTCCTCGGCCGTCCTGCTGCTCGGCCTCACCGCGCCGGGCACGACGGCGCACCGTCTCCTCGCGGCGACGGTCCTGTGGGCGGCGCTGCCCCTCACCTTCCAACTCATGGTCTTCATGCGCACGGACGTGTACTTCGTCCTGCAGGACCTCACCGGCTGCCGCGACCTCTACGGGGACGGCGGGGCCTACGCCCGGCACCTGGTCCGGAGGCTGCGGCGCAGGGAGTCGGCGGCCGAGGACCCGAGCCGCGCCCTGCCCGCCGCCGAGCGGCGCGCGGTGCGGCTCTACAGCTTCGTCCTGGTGACCGGGACGGCGCTGTGCCTGGCCGGGTTCGCCGCCCTCACCCTCCCGGCGGAGGTCCGCCTGGTGACCGGTGCCGCCGCCCGCCTGGCCTCGCCGGGCTCCGCCCTCGACGTGTCCGACGCCGTCCTGACCCTCGCCGCCATCGCTGCCGTCCACATCATCTGGCTCGTCACCCGGTGGAGGAACCGCCGGGACCGGCGGGCCCGTGCCCACAGGAGGAGATCTGCACATGCGTGAGCTGTTCGAAGACGCCGACGGGGTCCGGATCGGGCAGGCCGCCTACCAGGCCGACTTCGGCGAGCGTTTCTGGCGCATCGGCCCGGAGGGGTTCTGGAAGCTGGAGCGGATGCAGTCCTACGACGAGGGGGACTTCCCGAGCTGGCTGGCCTTCCGCCGCGGTGAGTGGGACGAGTCGCTGCGGCTGATCGAGGAGTCCCGGCCGGAGTACGCGGAGTACTACGGGAAGATCGCCGAGGCGGGCTTCCGGCACCGGCGGGTGCGGATCGTCGAGCGGCCCCTCGACCCGTACGTCCAGTGGGAGCTGAACATCCTGCACGTCAAGAACGGTTACGGGGAGGACGTCGCCGTCCTCGACGCGGAGCGGGTCGCCCCGTACGAGACGGACGGGCCGCTTCCCGAGCTGTGCGTGCTGGGGGACGAGGCCGTGTACATCGTCGAGTACACGCCGGAGGGCGTGCCCGACGGGGCCCTGGTCTTCACCCGGCCCGACGTCGTGGCGAAGGCCCGCGCCTTCGTGCGCGAGCTGTACGCGGCGGGGGAGGAGCTGGGCAGCTACTTCCCCCGGGAGATCGCCCACCTGGAGCCCCCGCGGGCGGCGGCCGCGGAGGGAAGGCCCTAAGGCCTGTCCGGGGCGGGGCCCGGCGACCGCCCTACAGGCGGCTCCCCGCCCTGGCGGTACCGTGCCGGGCGGCGGAGACTGGGGGAAGCGCCGTCTTCTCCCGGAGGAGCCACGGTATGACCGACCTCGCCATCCGGACCGAGGGCCTGGTCAAGGTCTTCGGTACGAACCGCGCCGTCGACGGCATCGACCTGCGCGTCCCCGCGGGCACCGTCTACGGCGTCCTCGGCCCCAACGGCGCCGGCAAGACCACTGTCGTCAGGATGCTCGCGACCCTGCTCCGCCCCGACGGCGGCCGGGCCAGCGTCTTCGGCAAGGACGTCGTCGAGGACGCCGACGCGGTGCGCGGCCGGGTCAGCCTCACCGGCCAGTACGCCTCCGTCGACGAGGACCTGACCGGCACCGAGAACCTGGTCCTGCTCGCCAGGCTCCTCGGCCACACCCGCCCCGACGCCCGGGAGCGCTCCGGGCAGCTGCTCGGCGCGTTCGGGCTCGCGGAGGCGGCGGACAAGCAGGTCAAGCACTACTCGGGCGGCATGCGGCGCCGTATCGACATCGCCGCGTCCATCCTCAACACCCCCGACCTGCTGTTCCTCGACGAGCCGACGACCGGGCTCGACCCGCGCAGCCGCAACCAGGTCTGGGACATCGTCCGCGCGGTCGTCGCCCAGGGCACCACGGTCCTCCTCACCACCCAGTACCTGGACGAGGCGGACCAGCTGGCGTCCCGTATCGCCGTCATCGACCACGGCAAGGTGATCGCCGAGGGGACGAAGGGCGAGCTGAAGGCCTCCGTCGGCTCGGGCTCCGTGCACGTGCGGCTCCGGGACCCCGGGCAGCGGCCGGAGGCGGAGCGGGTGCTGCGCGACGCTCTGAAGACCACCGTCCAGCTCGACGCGGACCCGGTCGCGCTCACCGCGACCGTCGACGGCCACGGGACGGACCTGGGCGCCGCCGAGCAGGCGGCCCGCGCCCTGGCCGAGCTGTCGCGGTCCGGGATCACGGTCGACGACTTCGCCCTGGGGCAACCCAGCCTCGACGAGGTCTTCCTGGCCCTCACCGACCGGAAGGGAACGACGGCATGACCTCCGTCACCACCGGCAAGGACACGCAGACGACCGACGAGGCCCTCGACTTCGCCGCTCCGAAGGCCGACGAACTCGCGGCGCTGCTCGTGGGTCACTCGCGCCCGCCGCGCCCGAGCGCGCTCTCCGCGTCGCTGACCTTCGGCTGGCGGGCGATGCTCAAGATCAAGCACGTGCCGGAGCAGCTGTTCGACGTGACGGCGTTCCCGATCATGATGGTGCTGATGTTCACGTACCTCTTCGGGGGCGCGTTGGCCGGCTCGGTCTCGGAGTACATCCAGTTCCTGCTGCCCGGGATCCTCGTGCTGAGCGTCGTGATGATCACGATGTACACGGGCATGTCGGTGAACACGGACATCGAGAAGGGCGTCTTCGACCGCTTCCGGACGCTGCCGATCTGGCGTCCCGCGCCGATGGTGGGCTACCTCCTGGGCGACGTCGTCCGCTATCTGATCGCTTCGGCGGTCATGCTCACCGTCGGCATGATCATCGGCTTCCGGCCGGAGGGCGGTCCGGCGGGCGTCCTGCTCGGGGTCGCGCTGCTGCTGGTGTTCTCGTTCTCCTTCTCGTGGATCTGGACGATGTTCGGCCTGCTGCTGCGCAGCGAGAAGTCGGTGACGGGCGTCAGCATGATGGTGATCTTCCCGCTGACCTTCCTCTCCAGCGTCTTCGTCCTCCCCGTGACGATGCCGGGCTGGCTCCAGGCCTTCGTGAACAACAACCCGGTGACCCATCTCGCGGACGGCGTCCGCGAGTTGATGGCGGGCGGCCGGCCGGGCGCGGACATCGCCTGGACGCTGGGCTGGTCGGCGCTGTTCGTCCTGGTCTTCGGCTGGTTCACGATGAGGCTGTACAACCGGAAGTAGCACCTACGGGGGATGTTGACCTTCCCCGCGGGGGAAGGCCCAGCATCGGCGGTGCCGGAGGCCGACGGGGCTTCCGGTACGGGGAGGTGGCACGCCGGTGGAACGGCTCATGACGATCGGGGAGTTCGCCCGCGCGTCCCGGCTCTCCGCCAAGGCGCTGCGCCGCTACGACGAGCTCGGCCTGCTGACACCCACCCGCGTCGACGCGCACAGCGGCTACCGCTACTACGCCGGTACGCAGGTGGAACGGGCGCGCCTGGTGGCCTGGCTGCGACGGATCGGGATGCCGCTCGCCGAGGTCCGGGACGTGTGCGCGCTGCACGCCACGGACCCGGGGTCGGCGGCCCGCGCCGTCCGCGCCTACTGGGCGCGGGTCGAGGCGGAGACGGCGGCGCGGCGGGATCTGGCGGCCTCCCTGGCGGACCGGTTGAGGGGAAGTACCGGAATGACGACGACCGTACGGCCGTACGGCCTCATCTCCGCCGCGCTCTCGGAGCGCGGGCGGGTGCGGGAGACCAACCAGGACCGGGCGCGCGCCGGAGCGCGTCTGCTCGCCGTCGCGGACGGCTACGGGGAGGCGGGGGAGAGGGCGGCGACGGCCGCGCTCGCGGAGATCGAGGCGCTGCTCCCGGCGCCCGGTGTCCCGGAGGCCGGCCGCCGGGCCGGGGATCTGCTCAACGCCCTGGAGGACGCCGTCCGTCGCGCGGACACGGTGGTCGGGGCGGCGGCGCCCGGCTCGGGGACGACCCTGACGGCGGGGGTGTGGACGGGCGACCGGCTCGCGCTCGCCCATGTCGGGGACGGCCGGGCGTACCTGCTCCGCGACGGGGTGCTCGTATGCCTCACCCGGGACCACACCGTCGTGCAGGCGCGGGTGGACGCGGGTGAGCTCGACGCGGCCGAGGCGGCGGCGCACCCGGACCGGGCGCTGCTCCTGAGGGCCCTCGACGGTGCCGACGGCGGCCCCGTACCGGATCTGGGTCTGTACGACGGGAGGCCCGGCGACCGCTGGCTGCTGTGCACGGACGGGCTTTCGGCGGTCGTGCCGGAAGCGGAGATCCATGGCGTGCTCGCGGCGGGTTCGGGGCCGGACGACACGGTCCGGGCGCTCGTGGCCCTCGCCGAGGGGCGGGGCGGCCCGGACAACGTGTCGTGCGTGGTGGCGGACGTGGTCCCCGCGGGCTCCTGAACGGTGTCCGGTGTGGTTCAGGGCCTGGGCTGGGCCGGGGCCCTGAACCACGGGGCAGGCAGCGGGAATTACGAGGAGGCCGTGCGCGGAGTCGTCTGCTGGACGGCCCAGCGGTTGCCGTCGGGATCGGCGAAGTAGACGAAGGAGCCCCAGGGCTGGTCGTCGATCGGGGTCACCTCGATGCCGCGGGCGGTGAGGTCGGCGTGGGCCTCCTCGATGTCGGTGACGACGACCTGCATGTTGTCGAGGGAGCCGGGGGCCATCTCCGTGATGCCCTTGCCGAAGGCGATCGAGCAGGCCGAACCGGGCGGGGTCATCTGGACGAAGCGGATGGCGTCGCTGACGGGGACGTCGTGGTCGGCGTGGAAGCCGACCTTCTCGTAGAAGGCCTTGGCCCGGTCGACGTCGCTGACGGGGACGCCGATCAGTTCCAGCTTGATGTCCATGGGGGTCACTCTCCTCGGACGACGACGACGGGGCAGGGGGAGTGGTGGGTGACGTGGGACGAGACCGATCCCAGGACCGCCGCCTTGAAGCCGCTGTAGCCGCGGTCGCCGACGACGAGGAGCGTCGCGCCCTTCGCCGCGTCCAGCAGGGCCTGCGGGGCGTTGCCGCTGACCACCGTGCGGGTGGCCGCGCCGGCCGCCTTGGCGTCGAGGGTCTTCTCCAGGGACTCGTCCAGGATCTGCTTGGCGAGCCGCTCGGGGTCGAACTCCAGCGGCACGCCCGGCATCACGGTCGCCCATGACGCCGGGTACTCCCAGCTGATCAGCGCCTGGAGGGAGTCCCCGGTGAGGGCGGCCTGCGCGGCCGCCCACTTCAGCGCCTTCAGGGAAGGCGCCGATCCGTCCACACCCACCACGATCCTGCCGCCGGCCATCGCCGACCTCCGTTCGTTGTCGGGAGCCTGGGGACCCTCAGGGCCGTCAGGCCCTCAGGAACCAAGGCAAAGCTCCCTCACAACGTAACAAAGAGGTCAATCCAGGCGCAGGTCGGCCAACTGCTTCTCGAAGGGGACGATCTCGTCCTCTTCGGTCCGCCGGGACGGCAGGGCCGCGACCGCGTCGGCGAACTCGTTCCCCGCCCGGGTGATCCGGGACGGCAGACCCTCCCCGCTGAACCCCGTCGGGGCGGCCTCGCCGCCGCCGGTGCCCCAGTCCTCCGAGGCCGCGTAGACGGCGGTCGGGAGGGTCAGGGCCCGCAGGTAGGCGAAGAGCGGCCGCAGGGCGTGGTCGAGGACGAGCGAGTGGCGGGCGGTGCCGCCGGTCGCCCCGATGAGGACGGGGGTGCCGGTCAGCGCCGACGGGTCGATCAGGTCGAAGAACGACTTGAAGAGGCCGCTGTAGGAGGCCGTGAAGACGGGCGTCACCGCGATGACGCCGTCCGCGCCCGTCACCTTGTCGATCGCCTCCTGGAGCGCGGCCGACGGGAAGCCCGTCACGAAGTTCTTCGCGATGTCGAGGGCCAGGTCTCGCAGTTCGACGACCTCGACGTCGACCGCGTACTCCTGCTCGGTGAGCCGGTGGCGGGCGGCCTGGAGCAGCCGGTCGGCGAGCAGCCGGGTGGAGGAGGGCGTGCCGAGTCCGGCGGACACGGCGACCAGCTTCAACGTCTGCATGGCGTCAGACCTCCAGCTTCTTCTGTACGGACGGGTGGAGCGGGGCCGTCTCCGGCACGCCGGCCGGGCGCAGGCTCGCGAACTCCTTGCGCAGCACCGGGACGACCTCCTCGCCGAGGATGTCGAGCTGCTCCAGGACCGTCTTGAGGGGCAGCCCGGCGTGGTCGACGAGGAACAGCTGGCGCTGGTAGTCGCCCACGTAGTCGCGGAAGGACAGGGTGCGCTCGATGACCTCCTGCGGCGAGCCGACGGTCAGCGGGGTCTCCCGGGAGAACTCCTCCAGGGACGGGCCGTGGCCGTAGACCGGCGCGTTGTCGAAGTACGGGCGGAACTCCCGTATCGCGTCCTGGGAGTTCTTGCGCATGAAGATCTGGCCGCCGAGGCCGACGATCGCCTGCTCGGGGGTGCCGTGGCCGTAGTGCGCGTACCGCTGGCGGTAGAGCCGGACCATCTTCTCGGTGTGCTGCTTGGGCCAGAAGATGTGGTTCGCGAAGAAACCGTCGCCGTAGTAGGCGGCCTGCTCGGCGATCTCGGGGGAGCGGATGGAGCCGTGCCAGACGAAGGGCGGGACGCCGTCGAGCGGGCGCGGGGTGGAGGTGAAGCCCTGGAGGGCCGTGCGGAACTTGCCCTCCCAGTCGACGACGTCCTCCCTCCACAGCTTGTGGAGGAGCGCGTAGTTCTCGATGGCGAGCGGGATGCCCTGGCGGATGTCCTGCCCGAACCACGGGTAGACCGGCCCGGTGTTGCCGCGGCCCATCATCAGGTCCACCCGGCCCTCGGCGAGGTGCTGGAGGGTCGCGTAGTCCTCGGCGATCTTCACCGGGTCGTTGGTGGTGATGAGGGTCGTGGAGGTGGAGAGGATCAGGTTCTCGGTGCGGGCGGCGATGTGCCCGAGGAGGGTGGTGGGAGAGGAGGGGACGAAGGGCGGGTTGTGGTGCTCGCCCGTGGCGAAGACGTCGAGACCGACCTCCTCGGCCTTGAGCGCGATGGCGACGGTGTCCTTGATCCGCTCGTGCTCGGTGGGGGTGCGGCCGGTGGTGGGGTCGGCCGTCACGTCGCCGACGGTGAAGATCCCGAACTGCATCGTTCTCACCTCTCGCGTTCCTGAGTAAGTAGTTGAAGCTTAAATCATCACGTCCAACGGTGCCACCCTCCGGCATATTCCAGCCCGTACCCTGGACCGCATGGCCGAGGAGAAGACGTACGACAACGAGCGCTGGAAGGAGCGGGGCGTCATGCTCCGCGTCTTCGTCTACGTCTTCGCGACCCACGCCTTCGCGGGCTTCGTCTGGCTCCTCTTCTACGTCGGCCAGAACGCCCAGAAATAGAGCTTGCGTGGTCCGGTCTCACGCGAAGCCGGCTTGCGTGCGAGGTGAGCTCGGCTACGTGAAGCGAATGCATGTTCCCTTGGCCGCCGGGTGGAGTGGTGGTCGGACAACACGGGCGTGCGTGTGCGGTGCTCGCACATACGGTGCTCGCGGAAGGTTCGGGACGTGATGACATCCGGACCGAGGACCCGGCGACGAGTGCGATGCGGGATAGGGGCGATCATGGACGTGGCCCGGTATACGTACCGGCTTCGTGTGTCGTCCACTGCACAGGCCGCGTTGCAGGCGGAGTGGGACCGGAGCCGTTGGGTCTGGAACGAGTGCGTCGCCAAATCCAAGCACGTGCACGAGCGCAACAAGGCCACGGGCGAGAGAGAGACGTGTGGCCCCGCCCAGCTCGACCGGATGCTGACGCAGGCCCGCCGGCATACTCCTTGGTTGCGTGAGGGGTCCTCGGTTCCGCAGCAGCAGATCATCCGTGACTTCGGTGCCGCCCGCGCCAAAGCACAGAAGGACATCAAGGACCGGCTGCCAACGCACAGGCGAGCGGGGATGCCCAGATACAAGAGGAAGCGGGAGACCGACCCGAGCCTGAACCACACCCGACGCGGATTCCGTGTCAAGGACGGCTGCCTGTGGTTGGCGGGTGGGATCGTGCTGAGGGTGGTGTGGTCGAGGGAGCTCCCGGCCGATCCGTCCAGCGTGCGGGTATACCGCGACGTCATTGGGCACTGGCACTGCTCGTTCGGCGTCCCCGCCCAGGTCGAACCGCTGCCCGCGACCGGTCGGGTGATCGGTGTCGACTGGGGTGTGAAGGAGACCGCGACCACCACGTCCGATGCACATGATCTGGCGCACGCCGAGTACGGCAGGAAGGCCCAGCCGAGATTGACGCGCTACGACCGGATGATGGCCCGGCGCAAGCCGAAGAAGGGTGGGGCTGCCTCGAAGGGATACCGCGAGGCGAAACAACTGCGCGCCAAGCAGTGCAAGAAGGCCGCCCGTCGGCGAGTGGACACCGCACGCAAGTGGGCCAAGCGTGTGGTCCGTGACCATGACGCCATCGCGGTGGAAGACTTCCGGCCCAAGTTCCTGGCCAAGACCACCATGGCCAGGAAGGCCGCAGACGCCGCCATCGGCATCACCAAGCGAGTCCTGATCGAGATGGGTCGCAAGCACGGTCGTACCGTGCACCTGGTACACCCCGCGTACACCACGATGGACTGCGCGCAGTGCGGAGCGAGAGCCAAGCACGTACTGCCGCTGGGGATGCGTGTTTACACCTGCTCCGTGTGCGGAGTCTCATCTCCTCGGGACAAGAACTCCGCCCGCGTGATGCTTGTCAGGGCTGGTCTGTGCCCTGCTGGTGCTGAGGACATAAGACCTGGTGAGGCGCTGCCCCACCAGGCCGTCTGAGCCAGGAATTCCCTCCCTTAGGGAGGGAAGCAGTCAAGTAGAGTCCCCGACGTGAACGCTGCGATATCGGTCGTCGGAATCGGCGCGGACGGCTGGGACGGGCTCCCCGAGAGCTCCCGACGCGTCCTGCGCGCCGCCGAGGTGCTGATCGGCGCCCCGCGCCAGCTCGGCCTCCTCTCCGCCGACGAGTGCCCCGGCGAGCGGATCGCCTGGCCCTCCCCCCTCCGGCCCGCCGTCCCCGGACTGCTCGCCGCCCACGAGGGGCGCGCGGTCGCCGTCCTCGCCAGCGGCGACCCGAGCTTCTACGGCATCGCCCGCACGCTCGCGGAGACCACCGGGGCGGACCGCCTGCGCGTCCACCCGCACCCCTCCTCCGTCTCGTACGCCTGCGCCCGCCTCGGCTGGCCCCTGGAAGCCGTCGAGACCGTCTCCCTCGTCGCCAGGCCGCTCGCCGCGCTCTCCGCCGCCCTCCACCCGGGCCGCCGGCTCCTCGTCCTCGGCGAAGGCCCCGGCACCCCCGCCGAGGTCGCCGCGCTGCTGCGCCGCACCGGCTGGGGCGGCACCCGCATCCGCGTCCTCGAACAGCTCGGCGGACCCGACGAGCGGCTTCTCGACGCGACCGCCGCCGACTGGCCGCACGAGCGGACCGACGCCCTCCACGTCCTCGCCCTCGACTGCGTACGCGACGCGGGCACGCTCCGGCTCGGCGCCGCGGCCGGCCTCCCCGACGAGGCGTACGAGCACGACGGGCAGCTCACCAAGCGGTACGTCCGCGCCGCCACCCTCGCCGCGCTCGCCCCCGCCCCGGGCGAGCTGCTCTGGGACGTCGGCGGCGGCTCCGGCTCCATCGGCATCGAATGGATGCGGACCCACCGCGACTGCCGGGCCGTCGCCGTCGAGAGGTCCCCGGAGCGGGCCGCCCGCATCACCCGCAACGCCGACGCCCTCGGCGTCCCCGCCCTCCGCGTCGTCACGGGCCCGGCCCCGGCCTCCCTCGACGGCCTCCCGACGCCCGACGCGATCTTCATCGGCGGCGGCCTCACCGTCCCGGGCCTCCTCGACGCCTGCTGGGACGCGCTCCCGGCCGGCGGACGGCTCGTCGCCAACACCGTCACCCTGGAGTCCGAGGCGCTGCTCGCCGACCGCTACCGCCGCCACGGCGGCGAACTGATCCGGCTCGCGGTCTCCGCCGCCGTCCCCGTCGGCGGCTTCACCGGCTGGCGCCAGGCGATGCCGGTCACCCAGTGGTCCGTGACCAAGGGGTCCGTGACCGAGGGGTCCGTGACCGAGGGGTCCGTGACCAAGGGGTCCGTAACCAAGGAAGAGGAAGCATGACCGTCTACTTCATCGGCGCGGGCCCGGGCGCGGCCGACCTGATCACCGTGCGCGGTGCGCGGACCCTCGCGAAGTGCGGGGTCTGCCTCTACGCCGGCTCCCTGGTCCCCACCGAGCTGCTCGCCGAGTGCCCGCCGGACGCCCGGCTCGTCGACACCGCCCAGCTCGACCTGGACCGGATCGTCGCCGAGATCGCCGCCGCCCACGAGGCCGGCCAGGACGTGGCCCGCCTCCACTCCGGCGACCCGTCGGTCTTCAGCGCGGTGGCGGAGCAGATGCGCCGCCTCGACGCGCTGGACATCCCGTACGAGGTCGTGCCGGGCGTCCCCGCCTTCGCGGCGGCGGCGGCCGCGCTCAAGCGGGAGCTGACCGTGCCGACCGTCGGCCAGACGGTCATCCTCACCCGGATCGCCCAGCAGGCCACCCCGATGCCCGAGGGCGAGGACCTCGCGACGCTCGGCCGCAGCGGCGCCCTGCTCGTCCTCCACCTCGCCGCGCGGTACGTCGACCGGGTCGTCGGCGAGCTCGTCCCGCACTACGGCGCGGACTGCCCGGCCGCGGTCGTCGCGATGGCGAGCCGCCCCGACGAGCTGGTCCTGCGGGGCACGCTCGACGACATCGCGGAGCAGACGAAGGCGGCCGGCATCACCAAGACGGCGGTCATCCTGGTGGGCCGCACCCTCGCGGCCTCGGAGTTCCGTGACAGCCACCTCTACGACCCGGCCCGCGACCGCCACGTCTGCTGAGGCGTCGGCGTCACGCGACACGCGGCGGGGCCCCGGGGAGTCCGATCCCCGGGGCCCCGCCGCGTGTCCCGCTCAGGCGTTCGGCCGCTTGCCGTGGTTCGCCTTCTTCTTCTTGCGGGCCCGCTTCTTGTTGCCGCGCTTCGCCATGGGGATGCCTCCCTTTTCGGTGGGGGTTCCTGCGCTGTCGAGCCTAGGTTCGGGGCCGGGGGCCCGCATGTCGGTGCCACGGTCTTGAATGGACCCGTGACCGTCTACGACGTCGCCCGGGCGCTGCCGGGCATCGAGGAACTGCGCGACCACTCCCGGGGGCTCGCGATGCTGGACGCCGTCCTGAGCCCGGAGTGGGAGAGGCGCTACTACTCCTTCGACGCGCACTGGTCGGAGACCGAGCAGCTGGCGTCGATGAAGGACGGCCAGGGCGGCGAGTACACGATCGTCCTCTCCCCGGCGGGGGCGTTCGCGCGCGTCTTCGACCACGAGTCGCCGATGAGCCCGTTCGGGGAGCTCGCGGACGGCCTGACCTGGCCCGGGCTCCTCGACGGGGTCCCGGAGGCCTTCCGCGAGTACCTGACGGAGCCCGCCTTCACGGACGAGGACGGGGTGCACGTGACCACCGCCTGCCTGTGGCGCGAGAGCGGGGACACCTCCTGGCACACGGGCCCGGTCGAGTTCGACGGCCTGGACGACCACGACGACCCCGACGGCTCGGGCCGCTTCCTCCGCCTGCTGACGGACCGCTCGGCGGAGGCGTACGCGGAGTGGGCCTCGGACTTCTACCAGACCCCGGTCGCCCCGGACGCCGTACGCCACGTCCTGGCCCTGCGCCCGCTGACGCCCGAGGTGGTCGCGGCCCTCAACCCGGGGGTGACGCTCGCGGACCTGGCGGAGGACATCGCGGAGATCGGCTACCCGGCCGCCTGACCGGCCGCCCACTCCGGTGCCAGCACCGACATCACCGTCGCGTCCACCCGCTCGCCCTCCCAGAGCAGGGCCCCGCGCAGGACGCCCTCCGCGCGGAAGCCGGCCTTCTCGTAGGCGCGGCGGGCGCGGGGGTTGAAGGCGTACACCTCCAGGTGGATGCGGTAGAGGCCGAGCGCCTCGAAGCCGTGTCCGACGATCAGCCGGGTCGCCTCCGTGCCGAGGCCCCGGCCGACCGCGTCGGGGACGAAGACGGTGCGGAAGGAGCAGGAGCCGTTCTGCTCGTCCCACTCGTTGAGGACGACCTCGCCGACGACCCTGCCCGTCGCCCGCTCCACGACGGCGAGGTCGAGCCGGTCGTCCTGGGCGCTCCGGGAGCCGTACCACTTGCGCAGCGCCGCCTCGTCGAGCCGGGTGGCGTCCCCGGTCAGCCGGGATATCTCCGCGTCCTCGAAGAGCGGCAGCAGCGCGGGCACGTCGTCCTCGGTGAGGGGACGGAGGATCACCAGGTCACCGGTGAGGGTCGGCTTGTGCGAGAAGACGGTCATCCCCGGATTCTCGGGGGCGGGGGGAGGCGGTGTCGCGGCGATTTCCGGGACGGGGTCAGACTCCGCCCGGCGCGGGTCCCCCGGGCCGGGCGCCGGGCTCACGCCTCGCCCGCCGCAGGTCCCCGTGCCGTCGAGCGGCCCACGACCGTGCCCGCGCGGTCGATGCAGATCACGTCGACCGTGACCGGCGCCCCGCGCAGGACCGCGAGGGACTCGTCGCGGGCGCGGGCGGCGACGAGGTCGCCGAGGGGGACGCCGGCGGCCTCGCAGAGGCGGAGGGCCGCAAGGCCCGTGTTCGCCGCCGCGATCTCGGCCGCGAGGGACTCGGAGGCTCCTCCCGTGCGGGCCAGGTCCGCGAGGAAGCCTTTGTCGACCTGGGAGCGGGCCGAGTGCAGGTCCAGATGGCCCGCGGCCAGCTTGGAGAGCTTGGCGAAGCCGCCGCAGACGGTGAGCCGGTCCACGGGGTGGCGGCGGATGTACTTGAGGACCGCGCCGGCGAAGTCGCCCATGTCGAGGAGGGCGATCTCCGGCAGGTCGTAGATCTCCCCGACCGTCCGCTCGGAGGTGGAGCCCGTGCACCCGGCGACGTGCGTGAGGCCACCCGCGCGGGCCACGTCCACGCCGCGGCGGATGGAGTCGATCCAGGCCGAGCAGGAGTAGGGGACGACGACACCGGTCGTGCCGAGGATCGACAGGCCGCCGAGGATGCCGATCCGCGGGTTCCAGGTGGAGCGGGCGATCTCGGCTCCGTTGTCGACGGAGACCGTGATCTCCACGTCCCCGGGGGCGCCGTGCCTGGCCGCGACCTGCGCCACGTGCTCGCGCATCAGCTGCCTGGGGACCGGGTTGATCGCGGGCTCGCCGACGTCGAGGGGGAGGCCGGGGAGGGTGACCGTGCCGACGCCCTCGCCCGCCCGGAAGACGACGCCGGAGCCGGGCGGCAGGAGCCGTACCGTCGAGCGGATCACGGCGCCGTGGGTGACGTCGGGGTCGTCGCCGGCGTCCTTGACCACGGCGGCCATGGCGGTGGCGCCCTCCAGCGACTCGGCCGTCAGCGCGAACGCCGGGGTCTGGCCCTTCGGCAGCGTGATCGTCACCGGGTCCGGGAAGTCACCGGTGAGGAGCGCGGTGTACGCGGCGGTCGTCGCCGCCGTCGCGCAGGCACCGGTCGTCCACCCGGGGCGCAGACCGGTGTGCTTGAGTTGGGCCTCGCGCCCGCCGCCCGACGTCACGAAGAGGCTCCTGTGCACATACTCATTCTCGGCGGGACCACCGAGGCCCGCGCGCTCGCCGGACTGCTCGACGGCGGGGTCCGGGTCACCAGCTCCCTCGCGGGGCGGGTGGCGAGCCCCCGGCTGCCGGCCGGCGAGGTGCGGATCGGCGGGTTCGGCGGCGCGGACGGTCTCGCGGCCTGGCTGCGCGAGCACACCGTGGACGCGGTCATCGACGCCACCCATCCCTTCGCCGAGCGGATCAGCTTCAACGCGGCCCGGGCGGCCGCCACCGCCCATGTTCCCCTGCTGGCGCTGCGCCGTCCCGGCTGGGTCCCGGTGGACGGCGACCGGTGGGTGTCCGTGCCGTCCCTCGACGCGGCGGCCGGGGCCCTGGACGGCCTCGGCGACCGCGTCTTCCTGACGACGGGCCGCCTGGGGCTCGCGACGTTCGCGGACCGCCCGGAGTGGTTCCTGGTCCGCTCGGTCGACGCCCCGGACGCCCCGATGCCGGCCCGCACCGAGATCCTCCTGGACCGGGGGCCCTTCACCCTGGACGGCGAGCGGGAGCTCCTCGCCCGCCACCGGATCGACGTCCTGGTGACGAAGGACAGCGGCGCCGCGGCGACCGCCCCGAAACTGACCGCGGCCCGCGAGGCGGGCATCCCGGTCGTGGTGGTCCACCGCCCCCCGGCCCCGGAGGGCGTACCGACGGCGGCGACCCCCGAGGAGGCCGCCGCCTGGGCGCTGCGGGTTTAGCCGGCCTCGGGGGTGCCGAGTTCGGTGACCTCGACCCAGTTCATGGCCGGGTCCATCGCGTCCATCTCGTTGTCCCACGTGTCCACCGCGACCACGCCGTAGAGGACGTTCTCGCCGTCGGGCGTGCTCTCGTGGAGGAAGGACGACTCGTCGGGGCCGAGGTAGTACCCGAGCTTGTAGGCGACCCAGCCCGTCCCGCCCTCGCCGTTGTCGTACCGCTCGGCCTTGTAGATCCTGTAGTACTTCACGTCCGGCTCGGTGTTCCGCGTCCACTCCAGGAACACGCCGTCCTCGCGCGGGGTCGCCTTGAGCCCGGTGATCGGCGCGGGGGCGACGAGGTCGCCGCTGCGCGTGAACGAGGCCGAGGCGGCGGCGGAGACGTTCCCGGCCCGGTCCACGGCCCGGACCGTGTACGTGTACGTCGTACCGGGCGTCAGCCAATGATTGCTGTACGCCGTGTCGGTGACCGTGTCGACGAGCGTGCCGTCGCTGTACACGCGGTACGCGGCCACGTCCGTCGCGGTGGGGGCGGTCCACTTCAGATCGACGCCCCGGAGGGCGTTCTCGACCGCCTTCAGGCCGGTCGGCGCGCCGGGAGCCGTGCGGTCCACGGACGTGATCGGCAGGTCGACGGTGCCGACGGACTCGTTGCCCGCCTTGTCCACGGCGCGGATCTCGTAGGCGTACGCCTGGCCGGTCGGCGGGGGGCTGTTGGTGAAGGTGGTCGTGGTGAGCGGGGTCGTCGTGCCGCCGACGCGGGACCAGGCGGTGGTGCCGGTGAGGCGCCGGTAGACGCGGTAACCGGCGAGGTCCATCTCCTTGTTGGCCGTCCAGCGCGCGGTGACCTTGTTGAGGGTCTTGTCGTACGCGACGGTGAACCCGGCCGGCACGAGCGGGCGGACCTTGTCGACTGTCGCCGAAGTGCGGGGCGTGTAGGCGAACTTGACGTTCGCCGCGCCCGTCCAGGTCGCGTAGTGCACGACGATCGTGTGGCGGCCGGACGGGATGGTGAGGTCGACCGTCTTCTTCTGGGTGACGGCGTTGTTCTTCCAGAGGTCGATCTTGCGGACGCCGTCGAGGCTGACGCGGACGCCGTCCTGCGCTTCCGCGGTGAACGTGAAGGGGCCGCCGGAGCCGAAGTCGCGGCTGAGGGTCCAGCGGACGCCGAAGTTGTCCTTGGGCAGCGTGGTGACGGCCGGGTCGCCGAGTCCGTAGTTCTCGGAGATGACGGAGTCACAGGTGGTCAGCTTGGGCGTGCCCGTGAGCGTGGTGTTGGCGTAGTAGTCCGCCTTCCACAGGGGCGACGCGCAGGTGACGGCCGCTGCGGCCGGGGTGGCGGTCAGCAGACCGCCGGATGCGACGAGGGCGGCCGTGGTGGCCAGCGCGCTCAGTCGGGTACGAGTGATCACGAAGAGTGGGGCCCTTTCCGGACCTGCAGGGAACGCGGGGGTAAGACGATGCGTGGGGGAAGGGCGGTGCGGGTGGGGCCGGTGTTCCGCCGGAGGCGCACTCTACCGGCGGGTTCCTTCCGCGCGACAGGGGATTCGGTCCGGCGTTCAATGGAGGGGTGGCTACCGTCCGCTGGCTCGTGACAGCGGGGCTCGTGGCGCTCCTGGGCGCCGCGCCGGGCCCCTCGCCCACCCCTG
The DNA here is from genome assembly GCF_014649015.1 of Streptomyces narbonensis. Lineage (GTDB taxonomy): Bacteria > Actinomycetota > Actinomycetes > Streptomycetales > Streptomycetaceae > Streptomyces > Streptomyces narbonensis. Next base: position 338,163 of record NZ_BMSF01000007.1, on the reverse strand, counting down.
ACCCGCCGCCTCCGCAACCGCCGCCCGTGCTCGACCAGGCGGACGTGGACCGGGCGGTCGGCAGGCTCGACGCCACCGTCGCCGAACTGATGAAGCGCACCGGCGTCCCCGGCGTCTCCGTCGCCGTCGTGTACGAGGACAAGGTCGTCCACCTCAAGGGGTACGGGGTCCGGGAGGTCGGCAAGGCGGCCCGGATCGACGCCGACACCGTCTTCCAGCTGGCCTCCGTGTCCAAGCCGATCGCCTCGACCGTCGTCGCCGGGGCGGTGGGAGTGGAGGGCTGGCAGAAGCCCGTCAGTCCCGAACTGCCCGAGTTCCGGCTGAAGGACCCGTGGGTGAGCTCCCATGCGACCGTCGCCGACCTGTTCTCGCACCGCAGCGGCCTGCCCGACCACGCGGGCGACCTGCTGGAGGACCTCGGCTACGACCAGGAGTACATCCTGTCCCACCTCCGGTACGAGCCCCTCGCTCCGTTCCGCGCGAGCTACGCGTACACCAACTTCGGTCTGACGGCGGCCGCCGAGGCCGTCGCCGCCGAGAAGAACGTGGCCTGGGAGAAGCTCGCCGAGGACACCCTCTACAAGCCCGCCGGGATGAACGACACCAGCTCCCGCTTCGAGGACTTCGCCGCGAACCCCGACCGGGCCCGCGGCCACGTCGAGATGCCCGACGGGACCTGGGAACCGCGGTACGTCCGCGACCCCGACGCCCAGTCACCGGCCGGCGGCGTCAGCTCCTCCGCCCGGGACATGGCGGTCTGGCTGCGGCTCCAGCTGGCCAACGGCGAGCTCGACGGCCGCCGGATCATCGCCGAGGACGCCCTGACCCTCACTCACCACCCCGAGGCCGTCCTCTCCCCGCCCCGCGCACCGGCCGGCCGCACCGGCTTCTACGGCCTCGGCTGGAACGTGTCGTACGACGACGAGGGCCGGCTGCGCCTGTCGCACACCGGCGCCTTCGCGCTCGGCGCGCACACCAACGTCACGATGCTGCCGGGCGAGGAGCTCGGGATCGTCGTCCTCACCAACGGGGCGCCGGCGGGGGTCGCGGACGCCGTCGCCCTCGACTTCTTCGACGTCGCGCAGACCGGCGAGCCCAGCCGGGACTGGCTGCCGCTCGTCGACGCGCTCTACCAGCAGGAGGAGGACGCCGGGAAGTCCGCCACGGACTTCGCGAAGCCGCCCGCCGACCCCGCCCCCGCAAAGGCCGCCGGCGCCTACACCGGCACGTACGCCAACGACTACTACGGCAGGCTGACGGTGGCCGAGGAGGGCGGCGGCCTGGTCGTGCGGCTGGGGCCGGAGCCCCAGACGTACAAGCTCACGCACTACGACGGGAACACGTTCAGCTTCCCGACGCGCGGGGAGAACGCCGTCGGCCCGACCGCGGTCACGTTCTCCCCGGACGGGAAGACCGTCCGCGTCGAGTACCTGGACCAGGAGGGGCTCGGCACCTTCACCCGCGACTGACCCCAAGAGGCGGCGGTTCGGGTGCAGTTGCGAACGGTGTCACCGCACCGCCCCCTGCGGTGAGCGGGCAGATCACAGTTTCGGCTTTGCTCTTGATCACGACCGGGTGGGGTCGGTTAATCTCGCCCGGGAATCGAGAAGCGTGGCGTGTGTACGGGGGGCTGCACTCATGGGTTGGGATCTGAACGTGTCGGCGGGGGAGCTGCGGGGTTCCGCCGGCGCCGCCGACGCTCTGGCGGTGGATCTGCAGGAGCCGCTGCGCAAGGCGGGCTCGGATCTGGCCTCGGCCGCCGCGGCCTTCGGGCCGTGGACCGTCGGCCCGCGCATGTCGCAGACGGGCGAGGGCTGGGGCACGGCCCTGGAGACCCTGCGGGGCAGGCTGTCCGAGCACGCCAACGGGCTCCGCCAGCTCGCCGACGGGCGGGACGTCATGGAGCAGGACGTCATCTCCAACTTCCAGGGCTGGTGACGGCGTCGTGACGGAGCATTTCGCCCAGTTGATGAAGCAGGACTTCGCGGACCTGGACAGTGCCGTGGGCTCGTGGAAGAAGCTCGCCGAAGCCCTGACGAACGCGCAGACGGGCAGCGGCAGGCGGGTGACAGGACCGCTGCACCGGGCGGGCTGGACGGGCGTCAGCGCCTCGTACGGCTTCGACGCGATGGAGGCCACGGAGAGCAAGCTCGGGACGGGCCGCACCAACGCCCAGCTGATCGCCACCACCCTGGACGCCCTCAACACCAAGATGCAGGCGGCACAGCGCAAGCTCCGTGCCGCCGTCGCCGACGCGGAGGCCGCGGGCCACACGGTCCGCGACGACGGCTGGGTCGAGCCCAAGCAGGCCGTGGACCCGAAGTACCACAACGACCCGGACTACGCGGACATCCAGCGGGACGCCAACTCCGGGCTCGGCGGCTTCCGCGCCAGGATCGACGCGGCCGTGCAGGAAGCGGAGTCGGCGAGCAACGAGGGCGCCGAAATCCTGCGCCAGATAGACCCCTTCGACCTCGACAAGCGGTACGGCGGCGCCCACGCCCAGGAGGACGCGGCCCGGGTCGCCGCCTTCGCGGGCGTCGACAAGAAGGACATCCCCGACGGCACGGACCCGCAGCGCTCGGCGGACTGGTGGAAGGGTCTGGACGAGGAGGACAAGCGCCTCTACCTGGCCTCGTACCCGGAGCAGATCGGCGGGCTCGACGGCCTGCCCACGACCACCCGTGACGGGGCCAACCGGACGGTCCTCGACATGCGTCTCAACGACTACGCGCAGCGCGAGGGCGATCTCGGCTACCACGATCGCTCCAGTTACCGGGGCCTGCAGGCGATGAAGGACCGGCTGGACGCGTCGGACTCGGCCCCGGAGCACAAGCGGCTCCACCTGCTGGGCTTCAGCACGGAGGGGGACGGCAGGGCGATCGTCGCGGTCGGCAACCCGGACAAGGCGGCGCACACGGCGGTGTCGGTGCCGGGGACGGACAACCAGCTCGACAACTACACCGACTCGATCGACCGGGCGGAGAAGTTGCAGAACTCGGCCGGTAAGTGGAGTGAGGGTGGCAGCGAGAGCGTCGCCGTCATCGCCTGGCTCGACTACGACGCCCCCGAGCTGGACGCCAGCGTCGCCACGCCGGCCCGGGCCGAGAACGACGCCGAGACCCTCCGGGACTTCACGCACGGTCTGCGCGTCTCGCACGAGGGCGAGCGGAGCCATATGACCGTCATCGGTCACAGCTACGGCTCCACCATGGTGGGCACGGCCGATTCCGGCGGCCGGGGACTGGACACCGATGACATGATCGTCGTCGGCAGCCCGGGCATGAACGTGGACCACGCCGACCAGCTCCACGTCTCACCCTCGCGACTCTGGGTCGGCATCGGCTCCGACGACGGGGTCGTCAACTGGGCCGCCGACAAGACCCTCGGTCCCAACCCGGCGGATTCCGGCTTCGGAGCCGAGCACATGTACGTCGACACCAGCGAGCACAGCGACTACTGGGACGACGGCAGCCAGAGCCTGGAGAATCAGGGGCGCATCATCGCCGGGCTCCCGCCCAACAACGCGCCACGTTCATGACAGGAAGGAGTCCCGGACCCGTGTCCGCGTTCCGGAGGGCATCACTCGCTCTCGTACCCGCTCTCATACTGCTCCTGGGGGGCTGCATGTCCGACGAAGGCAAGAACGATCCGCTGCCCCGGATGAGCAAGGACAAGGCTGAGGCGTGGGCCAAGCACTGGACCGAGTCCATGGCCCGCACCGCCAAGGCCGAGATCGTGCCCTCGACCCACGAGGCGAACTTCACCAACTGCCTGGGGAAGAAGGGCGAGTCGGCGGATGACGGCCGGTTCACGCTCTCGTACCACGTGCGGGCCAAGCTGCCCAAGGCGCAGCACGCCGCGGCCATCCAGGCGATCACCACCGAGCTCAAGGCGCAGGGCTTCCGGATCGTCGGGTCGCGCGCCGACGCCTCGGCGGAGAAGGGCGGGTATCTCGTCCAGGCCGAGCACCCGAAGGACCGTCAGTACGTGAGCGCCGGGGACGTGACCGACCAGTTGATCAGCCTCGGCGTCAACACCCCGTGCCTCCTGCCGCCCGACGCCGAGCAGCAGGAGTTCTGAGGTCGTCCGCTCGCCCGGACGTCAGCCGTAGCGGCGCGGCGTCCAGGCGATCGTGCGGCCGTCCGCCCGCTCCACGGCCCGCGTCTGCGACGAGCCGACGAGGAGCAGGGTGCGCATGTCGACCTCGGAGGGCTCCAGGGTCTTGAGCGTCACCACCCGCACGGACTGCTCCGGGCCGCCGACGTCACGGGCGACGACCACCGGCGTCTCCGGGGAGCGCAGGTCGAGCAGGAGGTCGCGGGCCGCGGCGACCTGGTGCGTACGGGACTTGGAGCCCGGGTTGTAGAGGGCGATGACCAGGTCGGCGCCGGCGGCGGCGCGCAGCCGGGCCTCGATGACGTCCCAGGGCTTGAGGCGGTCCGAGAGGGAGATCGTGGCGTAGTCGTGGCCGAGGGGGGCGCCCGCCGCCGCGGCGGCCGCGTTGGCGGCGGTCACGCCGGGGAGGACCCGGACGGGCACGTCCGCGTACTCCGGTTCGCAGGCGACCTCCAGGACGGCGGTGGCCATGGCGAAGACGCCCGGGTCGCCGCCGGAGACGACCGCGACCTTCCGGCCGCGCCGGGCCAGGTCGAGCGCGAACTCGGCGCGCTCCGACTCGACCTTGTTGTCGGAGCCGTGGCGGATCTGCCCGGGGCGGAGCTCCGGGACCCGGTCCAGGTAGGTGGTGTAGCCGACGAGGACGTCGGCGTTGACGAGCGCGCCGCGCGACTCGGGCGTCAGCCAGGGCGCGCCGGCCGGGCCGGTGCCGACGACGACGACCTCGCCCCGCTCCCGTACGGGAGGCTCCTGGTCGATGCGGGAGGGCAGGACGGCGACGGAGAAGTACGGGACCGACTCGGGGTCGATCTCGGACAGGGTGCCCGTCCGCTCGCCCGTCATGAACGCCCGCTCCACGTACCGGGCGTCGTCGAGGCGGCCGGCCCGCTCCAGGGCGCGCTTCACGGTGGGGAAGGTGCGGCCGAGCTTCATGACGACCGCCGAGTCGGTGCCCGCGAGGCGGGCCGTCAGCTCGTCCTCCGGCAGGGTGCCGGGGATGATCGTCAGGACTTCCTCGGCCTCGCAGAGCGGCTCGCCGAGCCGGGCGGCGGCGGCGCTGACCGAGGTGACGCCGGGGATGACGGTCGTGTCGTAGCGGTCCGCGAGCCGCTTGTGCATGTGCTGGTACGAGCCGTAGAAGAGCGGGTCGCCCTCGGCGAGGACGGCGACCGTGCGGCCGGCGTCGAGGTGGGCGGCGAGGCGGGCCGCGGCCTCCTCGTAGAAGTCGTTCAACGCACCCCGGTAGCCGCCGGGGTGGTCGGTGGTCTCGACGGTGAGCGGGTACATGAGCCGCTCCTCGACGTGGTCCGCACGGATGTGCTCGGCGGCGATGGAGCGCGCGATCGAGCGGCCGTGGCGGGCCGAGTGGTAGGCGACGACGTCGGCGGCGGCGATGGCCTTGACCGCGGCGACCGTCATGAGGTTCGGGTCGCCGGGGCCGAGGCCGACGCCGTACAGCCGGCCGGCCGTGCTGCCCGTCGTGCTGCCGGTCGTGCTGCCGTTCGTGTGCGCGGTGCTCATGCCTGGATCTCCGCTTCGTGAGCGATCGCGTTGATCGCGGCGGCCGTCATGGCGCTGCCGCCGCGCCGGCCCCGTACGACCAGGTAGTCGAGGCCGAGGACGTTCTCGGCGAGCGCGTCCTTGGACTCGGCGGCGCCGATGAAGCCGACCGGTATGCCGAGGACGGCGGCGGGCTTCGGGGCGCCCTTCGCGATCATCTCCAGGAGGTGGAAGAGCGCGGTGGGGGCGTTGCCGATGGCGACGACGGAGCCTTCGAGGCGGTCCCGCCACAGTTCGAGCGCGGCGGCGGAGCGGGTGGTGCCGAGCTCGGCGGCGAGGCCCGGGACGGCCGGGTCGGAGAGCGCGCAGAGCACCTCGTTGTCGGCGGGCAGCCGCTTGCGGGTGACGCCGCTGGCGACCATCTGCGCGTCGCAGAGGATCGGCGCGCCGGCGCGCAGGGCCTCGCGGGCGTTCGCGACGACCTGAGGGGAGTACGCGATGTCCTGGACGAGGTCGGTCATGCCGCAGGCGTGGATCATCCGGACCGCCACCTGGGCGACGTCTGCGGGCAGCCCCGCGAGGTCCGCCTCGGCGCGGATCGTGGCAAAGGACCGGCGGTAGATCTCCGCCCCGTCCTTCTCGTAGTCGAACATCCTGGTGCTCTCGCTCATCTCGTCGTCTCGGCGGGCGTGGAGGGGGTGGTGGCGCGGGCGATGGCGCCGTTGCGGGCCGTGGTCACCGCGTCGTGCAGGGCGGTACGGGGGGTGGGGGCGCCGTCCACCAGATAGGCGCCGTCGGCGGTGGCGACGACGTCGACCCAGGTGCCGTGCGGGTGCCCGCAGCGGCGCTCGCACCCGGAGTAGTGGACGGGGAGGCCCCGCGCGGACCCCGGGGCGGCGTCCGCGCGGACGTCCGCTAGGGACTTCGCGCAGCCCGGCCGCCCGGTGCAGGCGCTGACGCCGGCCCAGGGGGAGTCGGGGCGGGTGATCAGCCCGAGGGAGTCGAGGGCGGCGAGCCGGGCGTGGTCCTGATGGCCTGGCGCCGCTCCGACGACGACCGCGCCGCGCCACGGCGTCAGCCGTACCTCCTCGGCGGGCAGCAGGGCGCGCAGCTGGGCGGCGGTGAGGCGGCCGAGGGGCGCGAGGACATGGAGGGAGGCGGCGCCGAGGGGGCCGGGGGCGAGCGGTGGGGCGTGCACCAGCAGGGATTCCGCCGGCGGTACGGGCTCCGCCGCGATGCCCGCGCGGTCGAGCGCGCCCGCCACGTCCGGGGTGCTGCCCTCGGGCAGCTCCCGCACCCGCCAGGCGCCGTTCCCGGCCGTGCGGGCGGCGTCGAGGAAGGCACCGGCGGCGGCGAGCGCGGCGCGGGGGGCGTCGGCTCCGGCGACCAGCCAGGCCCGCCCACCGACGTAGAGGCGCCCGGCGGCCGGCTCCTGCCAGGCGGTCGGCTCCTGCCGGGTGGGCGTCTCCTGCCCGGCGGTCGTCTCTTGCCGGGTGGGCGTCTCCTGCCCGGCGGTCGTCTCTTGCCGGGTGGGCGTCTCCTGCCCGGCGGTCGTCTCTTGCCGGGTGGGCGTCTCCTGCCCGGCGGTCGTCTCTTGCCCGGCGCCCGGTCGTACTGCGACCAAGGTCACATCGCCGCCCAGGCCCGCCACGTCGGCGCGCCCGTCGTCGAGGACGAAGAGGAAACGGCCGGAAAGCGCCGCCGCCCAGGGTTCGGCGCAGAGCAGGGCGTCCAGCTCGTGGGCCCACAACTGGACCTCGGGGCCGCCGAGTCCGTCGAGGCCGGCGGCCGGGGAGGCCACGATGTTGCGGACGCGCTCGTGGGTGGGGGAGGGCAGCAGGCCCGCCTCCGCGAGCAGCGCGGCGAGCTCCGCCCCGCACTCCTCCGCGAGGCCGCGCAGCTCCGCGTTCCCCCGGGAGGTGAGGCTGATCCGCCCGTCGCCCAGGGTCTCCGCCGCGACCGCCAGCGCCTCGACCTGATGAGCCGTCAAGCGCCCTGCGGGCAGACGCAGTCGGGCCAGCCCGCCGTCGTCGGCGGCGTGCAGGCGCAGCGCCCCGGGACAGGCGTCGCCACGGTCCCGAATGCGAGCTTCGTCCCGCGCGGGCGTCGAGGGTGGGGTGGGCGGCATGGCGGCGAGCATACCCACGGGGAACCGGGCCGCCACCGAGTGTGATCCGGCCGACTTCACGACCCGCCCCGCCCCGCCGACGCCACGATCTAGGATGCAGATCGGCATGGGGTCCCAGGACCCCGGGGAGGAAGCCCGGTGAGAATCCGGCGCGGTCCCGCCACTGTGAGCCCGTACCGGCGACGGTACGGGTGAGTCAGGAACTCCCTTCCCCAAGCTCTCGGCTTCGCTCGAGCAGGGGAGGCCCCCACCCATACGACCACCCGGGGCGCGGACAACCCCGAGGAAGGGCCTGCGCTCGCCATGCTTCTGCTGCTGTCGCACTCCGACACCGACCTGCTCAGCGCCCGCGCGGCGAACGCCGCCTCCGCCGCCGGATCCGGTGGCCCGGTGGAGTACCGCTTCGCCAACCCCTCCCGGCTGCCCCTCGCCGAGCTCCCCGGCCTCCTCGACGGCGTCGAGCTGGTCGTCGTCCGCCTCCTGGGCGGCATCCGCTCCTGGGAGGAGGGCATCGACGCGATCCGCGCGACCGGGAAGCCGGTCGTCGTGCTCAGCGGCGAACAGGCCCCCGACGCCCAGCTGATGGAGACCTCGACCGTCCCCGTCGGCGTCGCCACCGAGGCGCACGCCTACCTCGCGCACGGCGGCCCCGCCAACCTGGAGCAGCTGGCCCGCTTCCTCTCCGACACCGTCCTCCTCACCGGCCACGGCTTCGAGGCCCCGGCCGCCGCCCCCACCTGGGGCCCGCTGGAGCGCACGGCCCGCCGCGAGGACGGCCCGACGATCGCGGTGCTCTACTACCGCGCCCACCACATGAGCGGGAACACCGCCTTCGTCGACACCCTCTGCTCGGCCGTCGAGGACGCGGGCGCGCGGGCGCTCCCGCTGTACGTGGCGTCCCTGCGGGCCCCCGAGCCCGAGCTGCTCGACCGGCTCCGTACCGCCGACGCGATCGTCACGACCGTCCTCGCGGCCGGCGGCACCAAGCCCGCCGAGGCGCAGGCCGGCGGCGACGAGGAGGCCTGGGACGCGGGCGCGCTCGCCGCGCTCGACGTGCCGATCCTCCAGGCGCTGTGCCTGACCGGTTCGCGCGAGAACTGGGAGGAGAACGACGAGGGCCTGTCGCCGCTGGACGCGGCCAGCCAGGTCGCCGTGCCCGAGTTCGACGGCCGGCTCATCACCGTCCCGTTCTCCTTCAAGGAGATCGACGCGGACGGCCTGCCCGCGTACGTCGCGGACGCCGAGCGCGCCGCCCGCGTCGCCGGGATCGCGGTCCGCCACGCGCGCCTGCGGCACATCCCGAACGCCGAGAAGAAGCTGGCGCTCGTCCTCTCCGCGTACCCGACGAAGCACTCCCGCATCGGCAACGCGGTGGGTCTCGACACCCCCGCCTCCGCCGTCTCCCTCCTGCGCCGGCTGATCGCCGAGGGCTACGACTTCGGCCCGGAGGCCGACCTCCCGGGCCTGGTCTCCGGCGACGGCGACGAGCTGATCTACGCCCTGATCGAGGCCGGCGGCCACGACCAGGACTGGCTCACCGAGGAGCAGCTCGCCAGGAACCCGGTCCGCATCCCGGCCGCCGACTACAAGCGCTGGTACGCCGAACTCCCCGCCGAGCTGCGGGCGGACGTCGAGGAGCACTGGGGCCCGGCGCCCGGCGAGATGTTCCTGGACCGCTCCCGCAACCCCGAGGGAGACATCGTCCTCGCGGCCCTGCGGCGTGGGAACCTGCTGATCCTCATCCAGCCGCCGCGCGGCTTCGGCGAGAACCCGATCGCGATCTACCACGACCCCGATCTGCCGCCGTCCCACCACTACCTGGCCGCCTACCGCTGGATCGCCGCCCGCGCCGAGGACGGCGGCTTCGGCGCCGACGCCATGGTCCACCTGGGCAAGCACGGCAACCTGGAGTGGCTGCCCGGCAAGAACGCCGGCCTGTCCGCCGCCTGCGGCCCGGACGCCGCCCTCGGCGACATCCCGCTGGTCTACCCCTTCCTCGTCAACGACCCGGGCGAGGGCACGCAGGCCAAGCGGCGCGTCCACGCGACGCTCGTCGACCACCTGGTGCCGCCGATGGCGCGCGCCGAGTCCTACGGCGACATCGCGCGCCTGGAGCAGCTCCTCGACGAGTACGCGCAGATCTCGTCCATGGACCCGTCCAAGCTGCCCGCGATCCGCGCGCAGATCTGGACGCTGATCCAGGCGGCCAAGCTCGACCACGACCTGGGCCTGGAGCAGCGCCCGGAGGACGACGGCTTCGACGACTTCCTGCTGCACGTCGACGGCTGGCTGTGCGAGGTCAAGGACGCGCAGATCCGCGACGGCCTGCACGTCCTCGGCGGCGCCCCGGAGGGCGAGGCCCGGGTCAACCTGGTCCTCTCGATCCTCCGCGCCCGCCAGATCTGGGGCGGTACGCAGGCCCTCCTCGGCCTGCGCGAGGCCCTCGGCCTGGACGAGTCGGCCGCGACCCGCACGACCGCCGACGAGGCGGAGGCGAAGGCGCGCGAGCTGGTCGAGGCGATGGAGGCGGCGGGCTGGTCGGTGGACGCGGTCGCGGCGGTGGCCGCCGACCACGGCCCCGACGTGGCGGCCGTCCTCCGCTTCGCCTGCGAGCAGGTCGTGCCGCGCCTCGCCGTGACGACCGACGAGCTGACCCACGCCGTGCACGCCCTGAACGGCGGCTTCGTCCCGGCGGGCCCGTCCGGCTCCCCGCTCCGTGGCCTGGTCAACGTCCTGCCGACGGGCCGGAACTTCTACTCGGTCGACCCGAAGGCCGTGCCGTCCCGCCTCGCGTGGGAGACGGGCCAGGCGCTCGCCGACTCGCTCCTGGAGCGCTACCGCACCGACAACGGCGAGTGGCCGACCTCGGTGGGTCTCTCCCTGTGGGGGACGAGCGCGATGCGGACCGCCGGCGACGACGTGGCCGAGGCGCTCGCCCTGCTCGGCGTCCGCCCGCTCTGGGACGACGCCTCGCGCCGTGTGAACGGCCTGGAGCCGATCCCGCTCGCCGAGCTCGGCCGCCCCCGCGTGGACGTCACGCTCCGCATCTCCGGCTTCTTCCGCGACGCGTTCCCGCACGTCATCGGCCTCCTCGACGACGCCGTACGGCTCGTCGCGGGCCTGGAGGGCGAGTCCGCCGAGGACAACTACGTCCGGGCGCACGCCCAGGCGGACCTGGCCGAGCACGGCGACGAGCGCCGCGCCACGACCCGTATCTTCGGCTCGCGTCCGGGCACGTACGGCGCGGGCATCCTCCAGCTGATCGACAGCCGCGACTGGCGCACGGACGCCGACCTCGCGGAGGTCTACACGGTCTGGGGCGGCTACGCCTACGGCCGTGGGCTCGAAGGCCGTCCGGCCCGCGCCGAGATGGAGACCGCGTACAAGCGGATCGCGGTCGCGGCGAAGAACACGGACACCCGCGAGCACGACATCGCGGACTCCGACGACTACTTCCAGTACCACGGCGGCATGGTGGCGACCGTCCGCGCGCTGAAGGGCACGGCCCCCGAGGCGTACATCGGCGACTCCACCCGCCCGGAGACGGTCCGCACCCGCACGCTGGTCGAGGAGACCTCCCGGGTCTTCCGCGCCCGCGTGGTCAACCCGCGCTGGATCGAGGCGATGCGCCGCCACGGCTACAAGGGCGCGTTCGAACTGGCGGCGACGGTCGACTACCTCTTCGGTTACGACGCCACGACGGGCGTGGTCGCCGACTGGATGTACGACAAGCTCACCCAGGAGTACGTCCTCGACGCGGACAACCAGGCCTTCCTGAAGGAAGCCAACCCCTGGGCCCTGCACGGCATCGCGGAGCGCCTCCTCGAAGCCGAGTCCCGCGGCATGTGGGAGAAGCCGGACCCGGAGACCCTGGCCGCCCTGCGGCAGGTCTTCCTGGAGACGGAGGGCGACCTGGAGGGCGAGGGCTCCGACGAGGAGTAAACCTCCTCCGAAGGGGCGGCGTCCCCTTCTCCGCGTGGTCTCCGAAGGCCTCGCTCACCGCACGGGGGTCGGTGGGCGGGGCCTTCGGCATGCCCGCGTGCGCGCATCGGGGCGGCTCAGGCGGAGGCGATGCGCAGGAGCACGGCGGCTGCCGATATCAGGGTGAGGATCACCGCCGGGGCCATCTCGTAGTCCTTCGCGCGGACGTGGGTGATCACGGCGCCCAGGAAGTAGAGGGTCACGCCGGTGGCCGCCGCCACGCCGAGCGGGGCCACGGCGAGGCCCGCGAGCAGGCCGATCGCGCCTGCCGCCTTCGCCGTCCCGAGCCACGGCAGCCAGGACTCGGGCACGCCCAGCTTGGTCATGTTGCCGGTGACCTGCGGGTTCCGGGTGAAGGTCAGGAACGCGGAGGCGGAGAGCGCGAAGGCGAGCAGCGCGGCGACCACGGCATAGCCGATGAACATGGTAGAGCTCCAATGATGCGAGACCAGCAATCGTTGAACGGTATCAACGATTTCTCTCGCTCCACAATAGGGCCGCTGTTACCGTGGACGGCATGGCAGCTCATCCGACCGACCGCCTCGGCTTCCTCCTCTCCTTCCGGGGGGAGCTCACCGGTGCGCGCATCCGCGCGGCCCTGGGGGTCGTGGGGCTGCACCCGCGGAACGCGATGACGTTGATGCAGCTCGCCCCCGGGGCCATGAGTCAGCGTGAACTGGCCGCCGTGATGGAGGTCGACCCCAGTCAACTCGTGGCGATCCTCAATGAGTTGGAGTCCGAGGGGCTGGCCGAGCGGCGGCGTGACCCGGCCGACCGGCGGCGGCACATCGTGGAGATCACGCCCGCCGGCGCCGAGGCCCTGGAGCGGGTCGACTCGGCGGTGAGCGCGGCGGAGCGCGAGCTGTTCGGGGATCTCAGTGCTGCCGAACAGGCCGTGCTGCGCGGGTTGTTGGACCGGGTCGTCGTCGATCCGACCGATCACGACTGCGGCGCCGGCTGAGGCGACCGGAGCGGGCGACGAGGGACGTCAGGCGCTGCCCAGGACCCTGACCGCCTCCACGATCAGGTCCCAGAAGCCGTCGGCGTCGACGTCCATCCCCACTTCCGCGTTCGGCGGGAGGCCCGTCACCCCGTCCAGGTCGACGACCGTCGCGCCGCGCGTCCACGTCCCCGTCAGCTCCACCCGCACCGCCGCCCGCACCAGGCTGACCAGTGACGGGTCGATGAGGTGCGCCACGGTCAGCGGGTCGTGCAGCGGCGGAGCGTCGAAGCCGTACACCTCGCGGTAGGTCGACGCGAAGTAGGTGAGCAGCTCCACGCAGAGCCGGCTCAGTGGGGTGCCGAGCGCCGTGAGCCGCCCGAGGACCTCGGGAGTGGCCCGTACCTGGTGGGTGGCGTTGAGGCCGAACATCGTCACCGGCACCCCGCAGCCGAAGACGATGTCCGCCGCCTCCGGGTCGCAGAGGATGTTGAACTCGGCGGCGGGTGTGGTGTTTCCGCGCTCCACCGAGCCGCCCATCAGGACGATCCGCTCGATGCGGTCCGTCAGCCGGGGGTGGGCGAGGAGCAGCGTCGCGATGTTCGTCAGGGGGCCCGTCGGGACGAGGGTGACGGGCGCGGGGTGGCCGGTCAGGGTCTCCCGGAGCAGCGTCAGCGCGTCGCGCGGGTCCTGCGGGACCGTCGGCTGCCCGTGACCGAAGCCGGCACCAGGGCCGGACTCCCAGGCGTCCCAGCTCGGGCCGTCCAGCCCCGAGCTGCCGTGGATGTGCTCGGCGACGAGCACACCCTGCGGCCGGGCGTGCAGCGGGCCCGCCGCGCCCGCGGCGATCGGCACGCCCCGGATCCCGGCGGCCTCGCACACCCGGCGGGCGTTCAGGGTGGTCTTCTCCAGCGTCTGGTTGCCCGCGACGGTGGTGATCGCGAGCAGGTCGACGGAGGGGTGCGCCGCGGCCAGCAGGATGTTGAAGGCGTCGTCGTGACCGGGATCGCAGTCGAGGATCACGGGTACGGGCATGTCTCCACCGTCCCACAGGGGGCGGGCCGCCGTCACGGGTGCCGGGCGGGTGTCGGACCGGGTCCCCGGGACGGCGGCCCGGCCCGCGCCTACCTGTTCTTCGCCGCCTGGGTCGCTTGCGCCGCCTTCACGGCCGCCGCCGCGTCGACGTTCCCGAGGCCGAGCTTGGCGAGCTTCTGCGGGTTGGCCGCCGTGTCGCGGATGGTCTGCATGATCGCGGCCGGGTCCAGGCCCTGCTGGTGCAGGAGCGCGGCCACGGCGGAGACGTACGGCGAGGCCATCGACGTACCGGAGAGCTTTCCGTACCCCGAGAGGTTCTTCAGGGTCTCCTTCGTCGTGTAGGTGGGGAGCGTGGAGAGGATGTCGACGCCGGGGGCCGTCACGGCGTTCTGCGCGCCGAAGTTGGTGAAGGAGGCCGGGCCGCCGGTGCGGTCGGCGGCGTTGACGACGAGGACCGGGGTGTCGGTCTTGTACGGCTGGAGCGCCGTCGAGTCGTTGCCCGCGGCGGCGACGACGACCGCGCCCTTGCCGGTGGCGTGGCCGATGGCCCGGTTGAGGATGCCGCCCTTGAGGAGGCGGGCCATCAGGCCGGACTCGCCCAGGGAGAGGTTGATGACGTCGGCGCCGTGGTCGGCGGCCCAGACGATGCCCTTGGCGATGTTCGCGTCGGTGCCGCTGCCGTCGGCGCCGAGCACCCGCACCGGCATGATCCTGGCGCCGGGCGCACCGCCCGAGACCCCGATGCCGTCGTCGGTGTGGGCGGCGGCGATGCCGGAGACGTGCGTGCCGTGGCCGTTGAGGTCCTTGGGCTCGTCGTCCTCGTCGACGAAGTCGTAGCCGTCGACGAGCCGTCCCTTGAGGTCCGGGTGGTCGAGGTCGGCGCCGGTGTCGACGACGGCGATGACCGTGTCGTCGCCCTTCGCCGTGGACCAGGCGTCCGGCATCTTCAGCGCGTCGAGACCCCATTGCTGGTTCCGCAGCGGGTCGGGCCTGTCGTCGTCGCTGCCGCAGCCCGTGGCGAAGGCGGCGGTGAGCGCGGCGAGGGCGATAAGGGCGGCGAAGGTGGCGGTGGTGGGCCGACGGCGCATGAAATCTCCCCATTTGTCTGCGTCCGACCCAGTCAACCGTCGGTGCGGAGCCCTCGCATCTTGAAGATCGGCCAGCCTCAAAGCTCATTGTTCTAGTAGAGTGCAAACAAGGGAGGTTTTCATGAACCGTGCCACGCCTCGTCTCCGCGCGCTCGTCGCGCTCCCCTTCGTCCTCGCCCTCGCCGTCCACCTGCTGCTCTTCGCCCGCTGGCGGGACGAGCTGCCCGCCGAACTCGCCACCCACTTCTCCGTCGGGGGAGAGGCCGACGGCTGGACCGGCAGGACCGCCTACATCGTCGTCAGTACGGCCCTGTTCCTCGGCCTGGCCGCCGGCTGGACCGCATTCGTCCGGCGCCGGTACCTGTGGGCGGCGTGGGCCACCGCAGGCTTCGCCGGCGGGCTCCTCGTCCAGCTCCTCCGTGCCAACCGCGTCGACGAGTTCGAGGTGCAGGTCTTCTCGCCCGGAATGGACCTCGGGGTGGCCCTGGCGGTCGCCGCCGTGGCCGGAGGCGCCGGCTGGGCTCTCGGCTCGCTCGTCCCCGAGGAGCCGCCGGCCGCCGGCCGAGGCCCGGCGGCGGCCGGCCCCCGGCTCCCGCTCGGCTCCGGCGAGACCGCCCGCTGGTCCAAGGACACCGGGTCCCGGACACTGACCGTCCTTGCGGCACTCGCCCTCGCCGCCGCCCCCGTCACCCTCCTCGTCGTCAGCTGGCCCGACGCCCTGCTCGGCCTGCTCGGTCTCGTCATCGGCGTGCCGGGCCTCGCCCTCGCCCGCGTCCGGGTCACCGTCGACCGGCACGGCCTCACCGTCCGGTCCGCCCTCGCCTCCCGCCCCCGCGTCCGGGTCCCGCTCGACGGCGTCGAGGGCGCGAGCGTCCGCGAGATCGACGCCGTCACGGACTTCGGCGGCTGGGGCTACCGGGTCCGGGCCCACCGCACCGGTGTGGTGCTCCGCTCCGGCGAGGCCCTCGTCGTGCGGCGGGACGGCGGCCGCGAGTTCGCGGTGACCGTGCCCGACGCGCGCACCGCCGCCGCCCTCCTCAACACGCTGGCCGAGCGGCATGGGAAGGTCTGACCGTGCTCTTCCGCGTCGACCCGGCCTCCTCCGTCCCCCTCGGCGACCAGATCGCCGCCTGCGTCCGCGGGGCGCTCGCCGACGGCTCCGCCGAGCCCGGCGAACGCCTCCCGGCCGCCCGGGAGCTCGCCGACTCCCTGGGCGTCAACGTCCACACCGTCCTCCGCGGCTACCAGCGGCTCCGCGAGGAGGGCCTCATCGAGCTCCGCCGGGGCCGCGGCGCCGTGATCGTCCCCGGAGTCGCCGCCCCCGACCGCGCCCGGCTGGTCTCCCGGCTGCGCGAGGCGGCGGCGGAGGCCCGTGAACTGGGCCTGACGGAGGCGGAGTTCCTGGAGCTCGCCCGTACGAGCCTCGGCTGACCTCCTCGGTCGGCTGCCCCGTTCCGTCGGCGGACCTTCCGTCGGCTGACCTCCTCGGTCGGCTGCCCCGTTCCGTCGGCGGACCTTCCGTCGGCTGACCTCCTTGGTCGGCTGCCCCGTTCCGTCGGCGGACCTTCCGTCGGCTGACCTCCTTGGTCGGCTGCCCCGTTCCGTCGGCGGACCTCCTCGGTCAGGAGACCCCTCCGTCGGCCGGGCTCAGTCCCGTACGGAGCCGATGCCGACGTTCCAACGGCCGGCGCGGCCCGTGAGTTCGACCGACGACCGCGGGCGCACGTCCAGGCGCCAGAAGGCGGCCTCCGGTGCGCCGAGGGCGTGCGCGACGGCCGCCCGGATCACGTCCGGCTCGGCGACGGCCCAGACCGTGCCCGGCTCCAGGCCGTCCAGCCAGCCGGCGACCCGGGCGCGCAGCTCCCGCAGGGACTCGCCGCCGTGCGGGGCCGCGTCCGGATCAGAGAGCCAGGCGGCCACGGACTCCGGCTCCTCGGCAGCGAGTTCGTCCAACCGCCGGCCCCGCCACCGGCCCATCGCGCACCCCGCGAGTGCCGCCGGCTCCTCGGCCACCGTCAGGCCGAGGAGTTCGGCCGTGCCCCGGCAGCGCGGAGACGGCGAGCCGAGCACCCGTACCGACCGTCCGAGACACACCGGATCGGCGGACCCGGGCTCCACGGCCGAGCCGTCGTCGAACCGGGCCTCCCGCTGGGCCGCGCTCATGGCCGGGGCGACCAGGACGAGTCGTACGGTCCGCTCGGGCGGGGCAGGAGGCGGGGCGGGCGGCGGGGAGGCGGGCGCGGAGGCGGGCGGAGACTCGGGCGGGGGCGAAGGTGCGGGCGGGGGCGCGTTCATGGGTGATACATCCCTCAGTGCTCGGTCGTCCGCCCGTACGCCCTTGGCGGGGTGGGGCCCGCGCGGTACGGTCACGGCGACAATTCCAGAGACCGACGACGGCGACACGGAAGTCCGGTGAGAAACCGGCACGGTCGCGCCACTGTGAGCCGGCCCGGCACCCCCGGGACCCGGCGAGTCAGACCCGACGACCGTCGTCGCACACCACCGTACTGGGACGCGAGTTCCCGAGGAGGTACCGCCATGGCCGAGGCCGTCGCCCCGTCCGTCACCCCCACCACCCCTGTCGTGCTGCCGGTTTCCCTGCCGGTCCGCACCGTGCTGCCCTGGGCCCTGTTCGCCGGGCTCCTGGCGCTGGTCGCGCTCTACTTCGTCGGCGCCGAGCAGGGCGCCCTCTCCGTCTTCGCGGGCAGTGATGTCCACGAGTGGGTCCACGACGGCCGTCATCTGCTCGGCTTCCCCTGCCACTGACCGGGGCGGAGGAGCTCACGCACATGTATGACACGACGTCCTCCACCGTGAGGAGACTGCTGGTCCGCGGCATGCTCGCGGGTCTGATCGCCGGACTGTTCGCCTTCGCCCTCGCGTACGTCGCCGGCGAGCCGTCCGTCGACGCCTCGATCGCCGTCGAGGAGGCCGCCGCGGCGGCCGAGCACGCGGGCCACGGAGCGGCCGCCGCCGCGGAGCCGGAGGAGGAGGAACTCGTCAGCCGGGCCGTCCAGTCCACGGCCGGACTGGCCACCGGCGTCCTCGTCTACGGCGTCGCGCTCGGCGGCATCGCCTCCCTCGCGTTCGCCTTCGTCCTTGGGCGCGTCGGCCGGTTCACCCCGAAGGCCACCGCCGCGCTCGTCGCGGCCGCCGCCTTCACGACCGTCTACCTCGTGCCGTTCCTGAAGTACCCGGCGACCCCGCCGGCCGTCGGGAACCCGGACACCATCGGGAAGCGCACCACGCTCTTCTTCTTGATGATCCTTCTGAGCGTGCTGCTCGGCGTCGCCGCGGTCGTCCTCGGTCGCCGCCTCGCCCCGCGCCTCGGGAACTGGAACGCCACCCTCGTCGCCGGCGCCGGCTTCGTCGCCGCCGTCGCCGTGGCCTGCGCGTTCCTGCCGGGGAACGACGACGCGGTGCAGGCCGGCTTCCCGGCGGCCGTGCTGTGGGAGTTCCGGCTCGCCACCCTCGGGATCCAGGCGGTCCTGTGGGCGGTCTTCGCGGTCGCCTTCGGGGCGCTGGCCCAGCGGCTGCTCGCCCCGGAGACGGTGCGCGCCACCGCCGGGACCAGGGAGACCGTCCCGGCGGCCTGAGTGCCCCGGTGCCGCGGTCGGGATTGACCTCGGCCGTGGCCGGGGCTGACCTCGGCCGCGGTCGGGGCTGACCTCGGCCGCGGTCGGCCGTGGTCGGGCGCGGCCCCGGCCGAGGCGGCCCGGCCCCCGTTCAACTCAGTTCGCGCACCGGGGCGCCCGCCAGGAACGCCTCGATGTCCTCGACCGCCTGCCCGAAGTAGCGGCCGTAGTTGCCCTCCGTCACGTATCCCAGGTGGGGGAGGGCCAGGACGTTCGGCAGGGTCCGCAAGGGGTCGTCGGCCGGCAGCGGCTCCGTCTCGAAGACGTCGAGCCCGGCCCCCGCGATCCACCCCTCGCGCAGCGCCCGCAGCAGCGCCCCGCCGTCGACGAGCCCCGCCCGTGAGGTGTTGACGAGGTACGCGGACGGGCGCATCGCCCGCAGCTCGGGCTCCCCGATCAGGCCGCGGGTGCGGTCGGAGAGCACCAGGTGCAGGGAGACGAAGTCGCTGCTCCCGAGCAGCTCCCGCCGGTCCTTCGCGAGTCGCACGCCGTGCTCCGCCGCCCGCTCCTTCGTCAGGTTCGGGCTCCAGGCGTGGACGTCCATGCCGAAGGCGAGGCCGATCCGGGCGACCCGGCCGCCGATCTTGCCGAGTCCGACGAGGCCGAGGGTCCGGCCGGCCAGGTCGGCGCCGACGGTGGACTGCCAGGGCCCGCCCTCGCGCAGCGCCTGCGCCTCGGTCCGTAGGTGCCGGGCGAGACCCAGGAGCAGGGCCCAGGTCAGCTCGGTGGGCGGCTCGGAGCTGCTGGCCGTGCCGCAGACGGTGATGCCTCGCGCGCGGGCGGCGGCGACGTCGACGGAGGCGTTGCGCAGGCCGGAGGTGACGATCAGCCGGAGCCGGGGGAGCCGGTCGAGGAGCGCGGCGTCGACCGGGGTGCGCTCGCGCATGACGACGAGGATCCGACAGTCCTCGACGGCCGCGACGAGCGCGTCCCGGTCGGTGAGGTGCTCGCGCAGCACGCGGACCTCGACCCGCCCGGCGAGCGGGCTCCAGTCGGCGGAGGAGAGGGCGACGCCCTGGTAGTCGTCGAGTACGGCGCAGCGCGGCAGGTTCATGACCGCATGATCGCGGATCGGCGCGTACACCGGGCAGGTGTCTGTTCCCACGCATGGCCGCCTTCCGCACCTCTCGGAGCGACAGAAGCACCCAGCTCGCGGAGAATTGCCTGGATTGTCCCCTCAGGAGGGCTGGTGCCATGGACGACGCTTCCGGTGACAAGGCCGACGAGATCACCGCACTCCGCGCCCGGGTGGCCGCCCTCGAAGCGGACCGCGCCGCCGCCCCACCACCCCGCCACCGGCTGCGCTCCTTCTGTGCCGCCCTGCTGATCGTCATCGGCTGCGTCCTCGTCCCGCTGGGCATCGTCGCCTCCTGGACCTCGGACATCGTCGGCGACACCGACCGGTACGTGCAGACGGTCGCCCCGCTCGCCGAGGACCCGGCCGTCCAGGCCGCCGTCACCGACCGGGTGACGAACGCCGTCATGGACCACATCGACCTGCCCGCCCTCCTTGAGGGCGTCGCGCCCGAACAGCGGCCCCTCGTGCAGAAGGCGCTGGGCAAGCTGGGCGGCTCCCTGGAGAGCGCGGTCGCCAGCTTCGTCCGCGACCGGACGCAGGACGTGGTCGCCTCCCAGGCCTTCGCGACCCTGTGGACCGATGCCAACCGCGCGATCCACACGGCCGTCGACCGGGCCCTGACCGGTAGCGATGACGGCGCGGTGAAGATCGAGACGGACTCGGTGACCCTCGACCTGGCGCCGATCATCGACCGGGTGAAGCAGCGGCTCGTGGACTCCGGACTCACGGTCGCCGCCAAGATCCCCGAGATCCACACCGACTTCACGATCCTCAGGTCCGACGACATCGGCAAGGTGAAGACCGGCTTCTCCCTGCTCCAGCTGATGGGCCGCTGGCTGCCGGTGATCGCCGTCCTCCTCGTCGCGGGCGGGGTGCTGCTCGCCGGCCGCCGGCGCCGCACCCTGATCGCCGCGGCCCTCGGCGTCGCCTTCGCGGCGATCGTCCTCGGCGTCGCGCTCACCGTCTTCCGCACGGTCTATCTCAACGCCCTCCCCGCCGGCGTCTCCCCGGCCGCCGCGGGCTCCGTCTACGACACCCTGATCCGCTATCTCCGCACCTCGGTACGGGTCTTCGCGGTCCTCGGCATCTTGATCGCCCTCGCCGCCTGGCTCTCCGGGCCGAGCCGCCCCGCCGTCCTGGTTCGCGGCCTTTGGCACTCCGGCATCAGCGCCACCCGCGCCACCGCCGACCGCGCGGGGATGCGCCTCGGCCCGGTCGGCCCCTTCGTCCGCCGGTACCGCACCTGGATCACCTGGATCCTCGTCGCGGGGGCGGCCGCGGCCTGTGTCTTCTGGCCGCACCCCACCGGCTGGGTCGTCGTCGGGCTCGCCCTCGCGCTGCTCTTCGCCCTCGCGGTGACGGCCTTCCTGGCGGAGGAGCCGACGGAGAGCACTGATCAGTCCCCGCCTCCGCCCCCGCCCCCGCCTCCGCCCGCGACTCCGCCCACCCTTCCGCCCACCCCTCAGCGCTGGTAGCCCCGGGCGGGGACCCAGGAGAGGCCTAGGGGGTGTCGTCACATTCCCGTCTGCCCCGCGGCGTTCCCCCAGCTACCGCTGGGAGGTGCCCCCAGGCACGCACTCTCGCCGCACCGGGAGAAAGCCCACGTACGTCCAGTACGTGGGCTTCCACCCGGCACGCCGAGAGCACGCACCAGACGCCGCGGGGCCGCCCTTCGGGCGACGACGGGAATGTGACGACACCCCCTAGCCGGGGCGGCCCTAGCCGGGCCGCCCCGGCTCGGCCTGGGCGGCCACCCAGGCGGCCGGGCGAGCAGGTCTGCCGTGACGGCGAGGGGAGCCGTGGCGGCGAGGGTCGTGGCGGCGACGAAAATGCCCACGACCTCCCCGGGCCAGGGCGCCGCAGCCCGGCCGGGTGTCCCGTACCTGCTCGACGAGGAAGTCGTGGAGGGCGTCGGGGTCGTGGTGCTGGTGTTCCGGCACAGGCACAGGCACAGGCGCAGGCTCCGGTATCGGCACAGGCACCGGCACAGGCTCTGGCTCCGGCACAGGCTCCGGTATCGGCACAGGCACCGGCAACGGCTCCGGCTCCGGCTCCAACCAGCACGGAGCCGGAGCCGGAGCCGGAGCCGTCAGGCTCCCTGCATCACCGGCGTACGGTGTCGTCGGTCTTGAGGTCTTCCACCTCTTCGTCGAACTCGTCGACCTTGTCCGGGCAGTAGACCTGGAGGACGATCCGCTCGATCTCGACGGCCTTCGTGTCGGCGATGACGGGCCGCTGGCCGGGGCCGGCGGCGCCGTTGGACTGCTGGATCTTCCAGAGCGCCGTCTTCAGGGCGCTGTCCGGCCGCTCGCAGACCGGGCCGCCGTCCGTGCCGAGCAGCTGCTCGATGGTGTCGGTGTCGGGGGGCGCGGAGTAGCCGGCTTCGAGAAGCTCGTCCTGGAGCTGGTTGGCTCTGGAGAGGGACAGGGTGCTCGACGTGATGTACGTGTACCGGATGACGCCGACGACGGCGAGCCCGACGAGGATCACGATCGCGCCCCAGTAGATCCACTTGTGCTCGGAGGCGAAGCGGGTGGGGCTCATGACCGGTCTCCCTCGCTAGGAGTGCCGACGGCGGTGCGCCAGCTCGGCTTGCGGAACTTCAGGAAGGCCCACGGGATCACGAAGCCCAGGATGACCAGGCCGCCACCGACGATGGCGACGTACGACCAGACGCTTCCGCTGCCGAACTGGGAGCTCGGGACGAAGCCGATGCACAGCGCGGCGAGCGAGGCGAGGAGACCGACGACGCACAGGACGCTCAGCGCGGGTGCCCGGTAGCCGCGGGGATGGTCGGGCTGGGTCTTCCGCAGCCGGATCGCCGCGGCGAACATCAGCAGGTAGACGATCAGGTACACCTGCGTGGTGATGACCGAGAAGATCCAGTAGACGCTGGAGACGTTCGGGATCAGGGCGTACCCCAGGGCGATGACCGTGGTGACGACGCCCTGGGTGACCAGGATGTTCTGCTGGATGCCGAACTTGTTCAGCTTCTGCAGGAACGGCGGCAGGTAGCCCTCCTGGCGGGAGATCTCCAGCAGGCCCTTGGAGGGGCCCGCGAGCCAGGTGAGCATGCCGCCGAGGGAGGCGGAGATCAGGGCGACGGCGGCGATCGGGGTGAGCCAGCCGATGTTGAAGTATTCGAAGAAGGCGTCGAAGGCCTGCATCACGCCTGCCGTGAGGCTGAGCTGGTCGGCGGGCACGACCCAGCTGATGGCGAGCGCCGGCAGGATGAAGATCAGCAGCACCAGGCCCATCGCCAGGAACATCGACTTCGGGTACTCCTTCGCCGGGTCCTTCAGCGAGGAGACGTGCACCGCGTTCATCTCCATGCCGGAGTACGACAGGAAGTTGTTGACGATCAGCACGAGGCTCGCCAGTCCCGTCCACTGGGGGAGCAGGTGTGAGGCGGTCATCGGGGCGGCGGACGGGTTGCCCTGGCCGAGGAAGACCATGCCGAGGACCACGAGCAGGGTCCCGGGGATCAGGGTCCCGATGATCAGGCCCCAACTGGCGAGTCCGGCAAGCGCCTTCGTGCCGCGTGAGGAGACCCACACGCCGGTCCAGTAGAGGACCACGATGACGATCGCGGTGTACGGGCCGCTGGAGGCGAGGGCCGGATCGATGATGTACGCGATGGTGGAGGCGACGAACCCGAGCAGGCTCGGGTAGTAGAAGATCGTCATCGCGAACTGGCACCACACGGCCAGGAATCCGAGCGGCTTCGACAGCCCCTCCGAGACCCAGCGGTACACGCCCCCGTTCCAGCCGGAGGCGAGCTCCGCCGAGACCAGCGCGGTCGGCAGCAGGAACACGATCGCCGGGACGAGGTAGAGGAACACGCAGGCCAGGCCGTACACGGCCATGGTCGGCGCGGCCCGCAGACTCGCCACCGACGCGGTGGTCATCAGGGCGAGGGTGACCCAGGTGAGGGTGGTGGGGGCGGGCCGTACCGCCGCCCGCGGCCTGGGGACCTCGGCCGGCGTGTCGATGCTGCTCAAGGGGGCCCTCCCGGCGTCTCGGACGATCAGCTCAGGCTCGAACGGCCCCTGGGCGTCGGCAACCGGAGGCGTCCGTATGGGTGACGGACGCCGTCACCCCCCGGGAGGGATGGTCCGGGCTACCGCTCCGGATCCAGGTGCTGCCGCTCCAGCCCGTCGAGCAGCGCGGCGAGGCCGAACGCGAAGGTGTCGTCGGGGGCTTCGGCGGAGTCGGCGGCGGCCGTGGTCTCGATACGGCTCCGCAGCCGCGGGAACCGGCCGGCGAGGAGAATCGGCTCCGCTTCGACGCGAGCGGCCACGAGTGGTGGGCGCCCGGGGCCTTCGCCGCCGGCTCGCTGGCCGCCGCCGTGCTCAACCTCGCCGGCAGCCCCTGGGGGACCACCCTGACGTGGGTCTTCTCCTCGATCGCCTTCCTCGCCAACATCGCGATCCTGCAGAGCCAGCTCGGCGCCGTGTCGTCCGTCCGGGCCGCCTTCCGGCGCACGGGCGACCCGAAGCTCCTGCGGGTCGACGTCCCGGCCTTCCTCACCGCCGCCGAGGGCGCCTTCCCCGCCTGGACCCGCGTCCTGCAGAACGTCCGCCACACCGTGGCCTTCGCCGGCTCCGCCCTGACCCTGACCTGCGCAGCCCTGGTCTGACGGCAGGCATACGCACCCCCACCCCTCGTCCGCCCCGCTCGCCCCCCCCTGCTCGCCTGACCCGCCCTGCCCGCCCCCTGTCCTGCTCGGCTCGCCCGACGCGATCGCCCGCCCGTCAGGCGACGGTGCGGGCGAAGGCGCGTCGGTACGAGCGGGGCGGGACGCCCCGGCGGCGGACGAACTGGGCGCGGAGCACGGCCGCGCTGCCGAAGCCGACCGCGCGGGCGATCTCCTCGACCGGGAGGTCCGTGGTCTCCAGGAGCTCCTCGGCGCGGCTGAGGCGCAGCCCGAGCAGCCAGGCGTGCGGGGTGGTGCCCGTGGAGGCGGCGAAGCGGCGGGCGAAGGAGCGTCGGCTCATCAGGGCCCGGCGGGCCAGCTCGGCGACGGGCAGCGGCTCGTGGAGGTGCTCGCGGGCCCAGCCGAGGACCTCGGAGAGCCGCTCGTCCTGACTGTCCTCCGGCACGGGAGTGGCCAGGTACTGCGCCTGGCCGCCGTCCCGGTGGGAGGGGAGCACCAGGTCCCGGGCGATGGCGTTGGCCGTGGTGGCGCCGTACTCGCGCCGCAGGAGGTGCAGGCAGAGGTCGAAGCCGGCGGCGGCGCCCGCGCCCGTGGCGACGCTGCCCTCGTCCACGTACAGGGCGTCGGGGTCGACGGTGACGGCCGGATGGCGCTCGGCCAGGAGCCCGGCGAACCGCCAGTGGGTGGTGGCCCGCCGGCCGTTGAGGAGCCCGGCCGCGGCGAGTGCGAAGGCGCCGACGCAGTGTGCCGCGACCAGTGCGCCGCGCTCGTGGGCGGCGGTCAGTGCGGCGAGTACGGCGGGGGCCGGAGGCGTACGGAAGTCGGCCCAGGGCAGGGCGATGACGAGGTCGGCCGAGGCGAGCCGGTCCAGGCCGTGCTCGACGACGAGCGGCAGGCCGACATCGGTGCGGACCCGGCCGGGCCGGTCGGTGCACAGGGCGAAGTCGAAGAGCGGCAGGCCCTGTCCGCGGGCGTCGAACACCTCGGAGACGATGCCGGCGCCGAGCATGCCGACGCCGGACGGGGCATAGGCGGCGACGGTCACGAAGGGCGGCACGCAAGGAGTCTGCCACGCGGCACGGTGGCCGCCTGGCACGATTCACGCGATCGCTGGCAGCACGGCCACTCGTGAAGGGCCCGCCGCGAGCGAAGACTTGGGCCCATGAACACCAACGACACCGCGCCCCTCGCCCGCACCGCCCGCTACACGGTCCTGACCACCGGCTACACCCTCTCCACGGGTCCCGGGGTCGCTGCCACCGTCTCCTACGTGCACGACGGCGACCGGCACGTGATCGTCGACCCCGGCATGGTCGCCGGCCGCGACCGGATCCTCGGCCCGCTCGCCGAACTGGGCCTCGGCCCCGACGACATCACCGATGTCGTCCTCAGCCACCACCACCCCGACAACACCATGAACGTCGGCCTCTTCGGCCGGGCGCGCGTCCACGACCACAAGGCGATCTACGAGAACGACCAGTGGACCGACCGGGACGCCGAGGGCCACGAGATCACCCCGTCGCTCCGCCTGATCCGCACCCCCGGCCACAGCCGCGAGGACATCACGCTCCTCGCGGGCACCGAGACCGAGGTCGTCGCCTTCGTGGGCGACCTGTGGTGGCGGCCGAACGGCCCGGTGGACGACCCGGTCGCCCCGGACCACACGGTCCTGCGCGACTCCCGGCTCCGCGTCCTCGCCGCCGCCGACGTGATCGTCCCGGGCCACGGCCCGGCCTTCCCGGCGGACGACACGGCACCGCGCTAGCCGGGCGGCTGGACCGACCGGATCGACCGGCTGAAGCAATTGAGCCAACCGGTCCTCCACGAACGACCGAGGCCCCGGGGAATCCACCCCGGGGCCTCGTCGGCCGTTCCGGCTCTACGGGAGGGCTACTCCTGCGCGGGCGGAGGCGGCGGCTGCTGCCGGTTCGGCTGCTGCTCCTGAGTGCCCAGCTGCTCGTGGATCTTCCGCTGGGCCGCATCGACCTGGCTCTGGTACTTGTTGCCCGTCTTGGCGTCGACGGCGTCGCCCGCCTTCTCGACACCCTGACGTGCAGTGTCCTCGTGGCCCTTGATCATGCCCTTGAGCTTGTCGAGCATGGACATTACGTGTCCTCCTCACGAAAAGCCGACGCACCCAGCATCCCGGTGAACCGATGCTTCCGCATCCTGGCCGCCCTGACCCGGCCGGTCGCCGTCACGTGAGCCGAGGGCATCAGTGGATCCGCTGCCCGCGTGCGGCCAGTTCCGCGACGGCCGCGGCGACCGTGCCGACCTCGTCCTCGGTGTTGTAGTAGTGCGGCGACAGCCGCAGGCACCAGTCGACGTCCTTGTCGCCGAAGTCGAACTGCGCGAACTCCCGCAGGCTCAGAGCGGAGTTGATGCTCAGCTCGTCCAGGGCGGCCTTGAACGGCTGGGGCTGCCACCCGTCGATCGCGAAGGTGACGAGCGCCGCCGGGGCCGGTCCTCCGTCGAGGACGCGTACGCCGTCGATCTCGGCCAGCCGGCCGCGCAGCCGGGCGGCGAGGGCGGGGGTCCGGCGGGAGATGGGTTCCAGGCCGACGGCAAGGGCGTAGCGCACAGCCGCCGCACAGCCCAGCAGCGTGGCGTACGGGAACTCCCACTCCTCGAAGCGGGCGGCGGTGTCCACCGGGCGGTAGGTGTCGGGTCCGGTCCAGCGGGCGCCGTACATGTCGATGAAGAGCGGCTCGTACCCCTCCCGCAGGACGCGGTCGGAGACGTAGAGAAAGCCCGAACCGCGCGGTCCGCGCAGGAACTTGCGGCAGGTGCCGGTCAGCAGGTCGCAGCCGATCTCCTCGACGTCGAGCGGGTACTGGCCGACCGACTGGCAGGCGTCGACGAGGTAGAGCAGGCCGAGTTCGCGGCAGTGCCGGCCGATCTCGGCGACGGGCTGTACGAGGCCGGAGTTGGTGGGGACGTGGGTCGCGGCGACCAGGCGGGGCCGGTGGGCGCGCATGAGGGCCGCCATGGCGTCGACGTCGACGCCGCTGCCGTCGGGGTGGTCGGGGGCGTGGACGATCTCGACGCCGTGCCGTTTGCGCAGGGCGAGGAAGGCGATCTGGTTGGAGACGAAGTCGTTGCGGGTGGTGAGGACGGTGTCGCCGGGCTGGAAGTCGATCGCCGACAGGGCCTTGGTGTAGGCGTGGGTGGCGCTGCCGGCGAAGGCGATGTTGCCGGGGCGGGTGCCCAGGAGCTCGGCGATCGAGGCGTGGAAGTCCCGGACGCGGACCTCCTGCGCGGCGGAGGCCTCGTATCCGCCGATCTCCGCCTCCAGTTGGAGGTGGTCGGTCATGGCCTGGAGGACCGGGCGGGCGACGAGTCCGCAGCCCGCGTTGTTGAAGTGGACGACCGACTCGCAGCCGGGGGTGTCCGCGCGGAGGGCCGTCACGTCGAGGAGAGGCTCTCCGGAGAGGAGTGATTCTCCAGCGAGGAGAGAAGCGTTACTCTTATGTCCCATGTCTGACAGTAGCAGTACTGAGGTGGTTGTCGCGCTCCTTCGCGCGGAGATCTCCCGGCTCGCCTCCGGCGACCGGCTGCCCAGCAGCAGGGAATTGACGAGCCGTCACGGCGTCAGCCCGGTCACGGTGTCCCGGGCCTTCGCCCAACTGGCCGCCGAGGGAGAGGTGGTCACCCGCCCCGGCAGCGGCACCTACGTCTCCCCGCGCCGCGCGCGCACGGCGACCGACGCCCCGGACACTTCCTGGCAGGCGGTGGCCCTCGCCGGCCGCGAGTTCGACCCCGGCACCCAGGACGGCCCCCAGGACCCGCCGCCCGCCGGGGTCATCGCCATGGCGGGCGGCTACCTGCACCCCTCGCTCCGCCCCGACCGGGCGCTGAGCGCCGCGCTCGCCCGCGCCGCCCGCCGCCCCGACGCCTGGGACCGGGCCCCCGCCGCGGGCCTCGCTCCGCTGCGCGCGGTCTTCGCCCGCGCGGCCGGCGGAGACGTCGGACCCGAGGACGTCCTGGTCACCGGCGGCGGACAGGGCGCGCTGTCGATGCTCTTCAGGGCCCTGGCCGCGCCCGGCAGCCCGGTCCTCGTGGAGTCGCCGACGTACCCCGGCGCGCTGGCCGCCGCCCGCGCGGCGGGACTGCGCCCCGTGCCCGTACCGATGGACGCGGACGGCATCCGCCCCGACCTCCTCGCCGAGGCCTTCGCCGTGACCGGCGCCCGGGTGCTCTACTGCCAGCCCACCTTCCACAACCCCACCGGCACGGTCCTCGCCCCCGAACGCCGCCGCCAGGTCGTCGACGTGGCCCGGGCCGCCGGGGCGTTCGTCGTCGAGGACGACTTCGCCCGCCACCTCGGCCACGGCGGGCCCGTCCCCCGCCCGCTGGTCGCGGACGACCGCGACGGCACAGTCATCCACCTGGCCACGCTCACCAAGCCGGCCTCGCCGAGCCTCCGGATCGGCGCGGTGATCGCCCGCGGACCGGTGATGCGCAGACTCCAGGGCATGCGCAGGGTCGACGACTTCTTCCTCGCCCGCCCCCTGCAGGAGGCGGCCCTGGAACTGCTCAGCACCCCCGCCTGGGACCGCCACCTCCGCTCCCTCTCCACCAGGCTGCGAGAACGCTGCGCCGTCCTCGCCGACGCCCTGGCCCGCGAACTCCCCGAATGGACCCCCGCCCGTGTCCCGACGGGCGGCCTCCACCTGTGGGTCCAGCTCCCGCCCGGCTTCGACGACACCACCGTCGCCCAGACGGCCCGCACCCACGGAGTAGCGGTCAACGCAGGCACCCCCTCCTTCCCGGCCGACCCGCCAGCCGCCTACCTCCGCCTGGGCTTCGCGGCCACCGAAACCCCCGCGGAGCTCACGGAAGGCATCCACCGCCTGACCCGAACGGCCGCCGCCTGCGCGGCGGGGTGAGGGCGAGACGGAGCAGGGCAGGGCGGGCGGGCAGGCCAGGTCAGGCAGGCCAGGCCAGGTCAGGTCAGGCAGGCCAGGTCAGGTCAGGCAGGCCAGGGCAGGGCGAAGGCCCGGGCAGGGCGAAGGCCCGGGTCGGCGTGCGACCCGGGCCTTCTTCTTCGAGGAGAACGGATGACGGGCGTACTCAGGCCGCTGCCTCCGCCGCGACGAGGCTCGGGGTCTCCGACACCACGACGGGGCGGCGGCGGGTCGGGATGCCCAGGGTCGGGTTGGCGGTGCCCCAGGCCGCGCCCTTGCAGATCATCTCCTTGTAGCGGGCCGCCATACGGCCCGTCAGGGCCTTCTCGACGGCCTGGTCCTCGGCGGTGACGAACTGGATCAGGGCGTCGCCGCGGCCGAGCGAGATGCACTGCTGCGAGTAACGGATGGCGATGTGGGGGACCTTGGTGCCGGCCAGCCGGGCGGCGATGGCGTCGGCGGCCTGCCAGGCCATGGGGACGCCCGAGGCGCAGGACATGCGCAGCGGCTTGTCGCCCGGGCCGAGCGCCATCGCGGCGTCGCCGATGGCGTACACGTCCGGGTGGGAGACCGAGCGCATCGTGCTGTCGACCACGATCTGGCCGCCGTCGGTGAGCTCCAGGGTGGTGGCGCCGGCGATCGGGCGGACGGCGAAACCGGTGGTCCAGACGGTGACGTCGGCGGGGACGGTCCGGCCGTCGGCGGTCGTGACGCGGTCCGCCTCCACGGCGTCGACCGCGGCGTGCTCGTGGACCGTGATGCCGAGCCTGTCCACCACCTTCCGGAGGTGGGCGCGGCCCTTCTCCGAGAGCCAGTCGCCGAGTACGCCGCGGGCGGCCAGGGAGACGTCGAGGTCGGGGCGGGCCTCGGCGATCTCGGTCGCGGCCTCCAGGCCGGTCAGCCCGCCGCCGACCACGACGACCGGGCGGCCGGCTTCCAGGGCGGCCAGGCGGTCGCGGAGGCGCAGCGCGCCGGGGCGGCTGGAGACCTCGTGGGCGTGCTCGGCGGTGCCGGGGACGCCGCCGTCGTTCCAGCCGCTGCCGAGGGCGTAGACCAGGGTGTCGTAGGCCAGTTCCTCCTGCCCGAGGCCGTTCGCGGCGGAGACCGCCACCGTCTTGCGGTCCACGTCCACGGCGGTGACCTTCGCGAGCTTCAGCTCCACGCCCGTACCGGCGAACATCTCGTCGAACGGCCGGGGCTTCAGCTCCTGGCCGGCCGCGATCTGGTGCAGTCGGACGCGCTCGACGAAGTCGGGCTCGGCGTTCACGAGGGTGACGGTGACGTCCTCGCGGCGCAGTCGCTTGGCGATACGGCCGGCGGCGGCGGCACCGGTGTAGCCGGCTCCGAGGACGACGATGCGGTGCTCCATGTCCGTGCTCCTGTCTGGGCGGTTCCGCCGCTGTCCGGCGTGGTTTCGCACCTTGAACCGGACAGCCCCGCGATTCCTGACAGGATCCAGGTGTGACCTGGGTCACACCTGGATCGGAGGGTGTCAGAGGGTGAGGAGCGGGCTCTCCTCGTGGTCCGTGGCGGCCCACAGCTCGGTCGCGCGGACGAGCTTGTCGGGGTTGACCTGGTTGCGGAGCGCCACGATGCCGTCCGGGCCGACCTCCAGGCAGGTGATGCCGACGACCCGGCCGTCGACGACCGCGACGATCGCCGGCCCGCCGTTGGCGGTCGTGGCGTAGATCTCGGCCGCGCCGCCGAGGATGTTCCGCTTGGCCTTGCTGGGCTTGAACAGGCCGCGCATGAAGGTGGCGACCGCGAGCGCGCCCTCGAAGGCCTTCGCGCGGGCCGGGACCTTGCCGCCGCCGTCGCCGACCGAGACGGCGTCCTGGGTGAGGAGGCGTACGAGGGGTTCCGTACGGCCGCTGGTCGCCGCGGCCAGGAACTCCTCGACGATGCGCCGGGCCGTGGCGTCGTCGATCTCGGTGCGGGCCTTGCCATCCGCGACGTGCTTCTTGGCCCGGTGGTAGATCTGCTGGCTGGCGGCCTCGGTGATGTCCAGGATCTCGGCGATCTCCCGGTGCGGGTAGTCGAAGGCCTCCCGCAGCACGTACACCGCCCGCTCGTTGGACGACAGGCGCTCCAGCAGGACGAGGACGGCGTACGACACCGAATCGCGCTGCTCTGCGGTGTCGGCGGGGCCGAGCATCGGGTCCCCGGCGAGCAACGGCTCGGGAAGCCACTGCCCCACGTACGACTCGCGCCGGGCCCGGGCCGAGGTCAGCTGGTTGAGGCAGTAGTTGGTGAGGACCTTGGTGAGCCAGGCCTCGGGCACCTCGATCCGCTCGACGTCGGCTGCCTGCCAGCGCAGGAACGTCTCCTGCGCGGCATCCTCCGCCTCGCTCGACGAACCCAGCAGCCGGTAGGCGATGGCCTCCAGCCGGGGCCTCGCGGCCTCGAACCGGTCCACGTCACTCATGATCAGCGCCATGCCGCGATCCTAGGCGGCCCTGGGCCGGAACGGCAGGCCGGGAGGCGTTCCGGGGGCCACGGCGCCGCCGCCACGGCCGACGGACCGGGGCTGTCCTGGTGCCGCTCTTCGTCCTGGCCGGGCTCTTCACCGGATCGCTGCTCCTCATCGCGGACATCGACCGGCCGTTCTCCGGGCAGATCCACATCTCCAGCACGGCCATGGAGGACACCGTGGGCGACATCGGCGAGGACTTCGCCGAGGACCATCCGGGCCGCCCTCTGTCCTGCGACGCCCAGGGCGCCCGTACGGCGCCGTAGGCGTGCGGCTTCCCGGGCTTCCCCGGGAGGTCGCTCAGCGGATGAGCGAGCGGGCCGTGGGCGCGAGCCGCAGGAAGACGGGGGCTGCGGCCTGCGCCCGCTCGATGCCGGGAAGGATCTCGTTCCGTACGAGGGGACGGGCCAGCGCGTCGGCGAGGTGGCGGCGGTGGGCGTCCTCGTCCGGGTACGACGTGAGGACCGCGACGACGTTCTCCCCGGTGCGGACGGGAAGCCTGGGGAACGTGTTGGCCGCCGGCTCCGTGACGAGTACGGCGAGCGGTGCCGGCCCCGTCTGGCGCAGCAGCGGGACGAGGCCGTCCCGGATCAGTCGGGTGCCGTCGTGGGTGCCCGGGGGGAAGTGCCACAGGGCGGCGGCCACGAACCGGTGCGGTGCCGCCGCCCCCGCCTGCGCTCGCCCTTCGGCCGGGGGCCTCGCGAAGCCGCTCCGGTCCGGCGAGGGCCGCAGCAGCAGGACGTCGTCGGAGTCGACCATGGTGGCGTTGGCCTGAGGGCCGTGCGCGGCCCAGACCGGCCCGCCGTAGAAGGCCGACAGGGCCTCCCGCCGGGCCTCCATGTCCGGGAAGCCGCGCAGCCAGACGAAACGGTCCGGATCGTCGAGGTCGCGGAACTGGCCGAGGACGGTCATCCCGGTCTCTTCCTGCGTCTCGACGAGCTCCCTGTCGAACAGCTCGATGAGCTCGTCCCGCCGGCCGGGGCGCAGGGTGTACTGACGCAGCTCGATCACGGCGGAGTGGAGGGCGGGGACGTCCGGGAGGGCGGGGACGGCGGGGACGGCGGGGACGGTTCTGGGCACGGCGGACTCCGTTCTTTCGCTCGCTTCGAGCCGACCGTAGGGCGCGGGTGTGCCAGGACCTGTCAGTGTTTCCCCGAAGTCCCGGAGTCCCGGAGTCCCGGAGTCCCGGAGTCCCGGAGTCCCGGAGTCCCGGAGTCCCGGAGTCCCGGAGTCCCGGAGTCCCGGAGTCCCGGAGTCCAGACGTCCCAAGTCCCCAAGTCCCCAAGTCCCGACGTCCCGAGTCCCGAACTCCCGCCCCTCGGAGCAGAATCCTCGTATGTCCGCCGACCGGTTGCTGTCGATGCTGCTCCTGCTCCAGACCCGTGGCCGCATGTCGGCGCGACGGCTGGCCGACGAGCTGGGGGTCTCCGTGCGTACCGCGTACCGCGACCTGGACCGTCTGCAGGCCGCCGGGGTCCCGGTCTACGCCGAGCACGGCCGTGCCGGTGGCTATCAGCTGCTCGACGGCTACCGCACCCGCCTCACCGGGCTGAGCGAGCGCGAGGCAAGGGCGCTGTTCCTCGCCGGACTGCCCACGCCCGCCGCCGATCTGGGCCTCGCCGAGGAAGTGGCGGCGGCGCGGCTGAAGTTGCTGGCCGCTCTGCCCGCGGCCCTGCGCGAGGAGGCGACGCGGACCGACGCGGTGTTCCACCTGGACGCTCCGGGCTGGTACCGGGAGGCCGAGGAGACCCCGTATCTGCCCCTGCTCGTGGAAGCGGTGTTCGGCCGGCGTGCGGTGGACGTGCGGTACCGCCGTTGGCGCGAACCGCAGGAGGTGGACCGCCGGCTGCACCCGTACGGCCTGGTGCTCAAGTCCGGCACCTGGTACGTCGTGGCGGCGTCCGGAGGCGGCCATACCGCCACGTACAAGATCACCCAGATCCTCGACGCGGCGCTGAGCGACGAGCGCTTCGAACGCCCGGAGGACTTCGCCCTCGGTGCGTACTGGGCGTCCTACCTGGAGGACTTCCAGGCGCGCCGCTACACGGGCAGCGCCACCGTCAGGCTGTCGCCGAGGGGACGGGAGCGGCTGGCCGCCAACGTCCCCCCTGAGGTGGTACGGGCCTTCGAGGCCACCGCGACCGCCGTCGGCGACGACGGCTGGACCGAGGCCGTCATCCCGACCGAGAGCACCGAGCACGCGCGAGGCGAGCTGTTGAGGCTCGGCGTCGACGTCGAGGTCGTCGCCCCGGAGGAACTTCGCCGGGCCATGGCCGAGGCCGTCCGTGCACTGGCCGGGACCTACGGAGCCGGTAGCCCCGACGAGAGGTGCCGGGATGCGGACGTGGCCCAGCCGGCGGGCACGTAATTGGCCCACGTGGACGGCGAATTGGCCAGTACCGTAGGCGCAATGACGACAAGATCCACTTCTCCTCGCCGGTCCTCGCCCGCGACCCTGGCCGAGGCGCCGACGCTTCAGGCCCGTAACTCCGCCGCCTTCTGGACCGCGACCGGCCGGTCCCGGGGGCATGAGGTCGTCCGTCGCCGCGGCTTCGTCGCGGTCGACGGCGGCGAGCGCGCCGGCCTGCGGATCCTGATCCAGGAGCCGGACCTCGACCCGGGCGAACTGGCCGAGTTGAGCGAGCTCGTGCGCCGAGCCGCGGGCCCGGTGAACGTCGAGGACCCGTTCAGCTCGACCGACCTGAACCACCTCGGCATGCGCAACTGGCAGATGCCGGTCATGCTGCGCCCGCCGGGCCCCGTCGGCGACCCTGTGCCGGACGTGATCAGGGTCCGGCGGCCCGAGGACCTCCAGGCGGCCGAGCGGATCGTGATCGAGGGCTTCGAGCTGGCCGGATTCCAGCCGCACCGCCCCGGTGAGCTGTTCCCGTCGGCCCTGATCGAGGACTCGGGGGTGGACGTCTTCGTCGCCCTGCGCGACGGCGTGCCCGCGGGAGCCTGCGTCAGCGTCGTGGACGACGGCATCGGTAGCCACTACTGGGTCGCCACGTCGCCGGAGTTCCGGTCGCGCGGCGTGGGACGGGCCGTCATGCTCGGCTCCTTCGCCCACCTGCCGGAACTGCCGCTCACGCTCACCTCCTCGAAGCTGGGCAGGCCGCTGTACGAGTCACTGGGCTACGTCGCCGCGGCCCCCTCGACCTGGTGGGCCGCCGCTCCCGGGACACCGTCGCCGTAGAGCCGTAGAGCCGTAGAGCCGTAGAGCCATAGAGCCGTCGGCCGGTCGGCCCCGCCGCATGGCCGGTCGCGCGTCGGCTCGGCGTACATCGATCGGAGTAGTCGTGTACTCCGCCGGCGCAGGCTCGGGTGACGCGTCCGGGACGATGCTCCCGCGGGGAGGCCGGACCTACTGTCTCGCCCTATGACCAAGACACTCTCTCTGGCCGGGCTCGCCGTCGCCGTCTTCGCCCTCGCGCTGTCCGATGTGGTCAACAGGGGATACGACCCGTTGACCGAGACGGTCAGCAGGTACGTCAACCAGCCGCACGGCTGGCTGGTGACCGTCGGCCTACTGGCGGTCGCGGGCGGGTCGGCGGCCGTGGCCGTGGCCGTCCGGGCCGGTGGCAGCGGGTGGGGTGGGCGGCTGCTGCACTTCTGGGCGGGATGCGTTCTGGTCGCCGCCGTCTTTCCGGCTGATCCGCCGGGCAACTGGAGCCGCCCCTCGCTCTCCGACGGCGTGCACGGGGTCGCGGCCTGGGCGGGGTTCCTCGCACTGGCGATCGCGATCGTCCGACTCACCACCGTATGGCGGCGCGATCCGGCGTGGGCCTCGAAGAGGCGCGGGCTGACCGTGCTCGCGTGGGCGTCGGCGGCGGCGTTCGTGCTGTTCGCCGTGGCGTTCGTGGACAAGGCGGCCCTCACCCACACGGCCCCCCTGGGTCTGGCCGAGCGTGTCGTCATCGCCCTGGACCTGGCCTGGCTGGCTCTGGCCGCCACGTCCGTGAGGCCCTGGGCTGCGATATCGGGCGCGACGGGCCGTGCGGTGGCAGGAGACGTCAAGTGAACTCCCTTCCGCAGAACGGGTGGGGGGCGCGGCTGGTGGACCCGGCCCTGGCGCTGTCGACCGCGGTGGGCATCGGAGCGGGTCCTGCCGCGATGGGCGCGCCCTCGTCGTGGCACGGCACGTTCGGCCTGGGGGTGATTCTGGGAGGTCTGCTGCTGGTCCGCAGACGCCGACCCGTGCTCGTGCTCGCCCTGTCCGCGGCCGCCCTCCTCGGCTACCAGAGCGCCGGCCTGTTCGAGGGCGGCGCGGTCTGGCCCTTGTCCGTCGCCCTGTTCACCGCCGCGCTCGGCCGCCCCGGCCGGGCCGCCGCCGTCGGAGCCTTCGCCCTGGCGTGCGGCCTGGCCCTGCAAGGACTGGACGACACCTCCGAAGCCCTCGCCCGGGGCGGGGTCGAGCTGCTCTGGCTGGCCCTCGTGTGTGCCGCGGCGAATTCCTGGCGTCAGTACGGCCGTTGGCGTGCCGAACACCAGGCGCGTCTCCTGCAACTGGAACAGACCCGCCTGGTCGAGCAACGTCTGATCATCTCCCGGGAGGTGCACGACGTGGTCGCCCACACCCTGGCCGTCGTGGGTGTCCACCTGAACGTCGCCGTCGAGGCCCTGGACGATTCGCCCGAGGAGGCGCACGCCGCCCTGCGCACCGCGATCTCCGTGCGCAACCAGGCCATGACCGACCTGAAGGCGTTCGTGGGTGGGCTCCGCGACGTGCCGCAACACGGCCTGGAGTCCGTCGCCGGGCTGGTCGAGCAGGCCGAGGCGGCCGGGTTGGAGGTGCGCTACGACGCGGAGGGCGACCCCGATGGCGTTCCGGCGGCCCAGGCGCTCACCGCCTACCGGGTCGTCCAGGAGGCCGTGGTCAACACCCTGCGCCACTCGGACGCCGGGCGTCTCGCCATCCGGGTGCGGGCCCGGCCGCGGGCCTTGGAGGTGACGGTCGTCGACGACGGGCGCTCGGCAGCGGGGTTCACGGCGGGACACGGACTGACCGGGATGCGCGAGCGCGTGACGGCCCTCGGGGGAACGCTGCGCGTCGACGCCGACAGGGGTTTCACCGTACGGGCCGTCCTGCCCCTGACGGATGACGTGACAGGCTTGGCGCCATGACCGTCAGTGTGCTGCTCGCCGACGACCAGGCGCTCGTGCGGGCGGGGTTCCGCAGCCTGCTGGCCCGCGCCAAGAACCTGTCCGTCGTCGGCGAGGCCGCCTCGGGGGAGGAGGCGGTGCGGCAGGCCGCTCTGTTGCGGCCGGACGTCATCCTGATGGACGTCAGGATGCCGGGCACGGACGGCATCGAGGCCACCCGTCGCGTCCTGGCCGAGCAGCCGGCGACCCGGGTGATCATCCTGACGACCTTCGACACCGACGAGCACGTCTTCGAGGCGCTGCGCGCCGGCGCGAGCGGGTTCCTCACGAAGGAGGTCGAACCGGCCGAACTGCGCCGGGCGGTCGAGGTCGTGGCGGCGGGTGACTCCCTGCTGTCACCGGGCGTCACCCGTCGCGTCGTCGAACGCTTCGCGCACCGCCCCCGACCCGCCGTCGCCCTGGACGCGCTGACGGTGCGTGAGAACGAGGTGGTCAGGCTGGTGGCGGAAGGACTGTCCAACGACGAGATAGCCGCCGCGCTGGTGATCAGCCCGCTGACCGCGAAGACCCACGTTTCCCGGGCCATCACCAAGCTGGGCCTGCGTGACCGCGTACAACTGGTCATCACCGCCTACGAGCACGGCCTCGTCGGCGCTCCGCGGACCGGCCCGGGGGACCATCCCTGACCGCCACTGACCGCCGCTCGCCGCCTCCGGCGGTGTTCCCGCACGGCGTCAGTGCTTCAGCAGCAGCTTGAAGGCGACGATCAGCAGGCCGAGCAGCAGGTTGACCGTGGCGGTGACGGCCACCGCGCGCCACGAGGCTCCGACCCGGCGGGCGGCTGCCGCGGACCAGCCGATCTGACCGGCGATCGCGACTCCGAGCGCCAGCCAGAGGGTCCCGGCCATGTCCAGACCCAGGAGCGGACTGACCGCGACCGCCACGGCGGGCGGGATCGCCGCTTTGAGGATCGGCCACTCGTCGCGGCAGGCGCGCAGCACGATCCCTCGGGTCGGGGACCGCTGCGCCAGCCGCTCACCGAACAGCGTCGCGTGCACGTGCGCGATCCAGAACACCGCGCCGGTGAGCAGAAGGAGCAGGACGAGCTCCAGGCGCGGAAACTGCCCCAGGCTGCCGGCACCGACGACGACCGAGGCCGCGAGCATGGACCCGTAGACGGCGCCGGTGTAGTCGGCGTGCTCGCGACGCTCCGCCCGCCTGGCCGCGACGTCCTCGGTTCGGCGCACTCCGGCCTCCAGCAGGTTTCCGACCGCCGACTCCGCGGTGCCCTCGACAGAGCCTCCCTCCAGCATGAAGGCCCACCGGAGATCCCGCCCGCCGCACGACCCGGGGGTGCGAGCGACCGGGCCGGTCCGGGCACGGAGCTGGAGGAGCAGTGGTGGAAACCACCGAGGTCGCCCGTGCCGTCCTCTGCCGAGCCCTCGGGCCGCACCCTCCGGCCGATGCCGACGGGGGCGGACTCACCTCAGGCCGAGTCCGGTGGCGCGTCGGAGTTGGCGGTGCCGGATGCCGCGCTGTCGGACGCCGCGTCGCGGCGACGGTATTCGGCGTTGATGCGCTGTGCCTCTTCGAGCTGGTCCTCAAGGACGATGATGCGGCAGGCAGCCTCGATCGGTGTGCCCTGGTCGACGAGTTCGCGGGCGCGCGCGGCGATGCGCAACTGGTAGCGGGAGTAGCGGCGGTGGCCGCCCTCCGAGCGCAGCGGGGTGATCAGGCGGGCCTCGCCGATGGCGCGGAGGAAGCCCTGTGTGGTGCCGAGCATCTCGGCGGCCCGGCCCATCGTGTAGGCGGGGTAGTCGTCGTCGTCGAGACGGCCGTACGAGTCGTCTGCTGTCATTTGCACCTCTCTGGGGAAACACATCGAGGGGCCCTGGTGCCGTACTGGCACCAGGGCCCCGAAGGAACTTCTACACCACCCGCCGGCCCTGATACTGCGCCGGCGTTCTGTGTCCGCGCACCCGACCTGCCTGCTGTCGGGGCTGCGGGGATCGCGGTTGCTTGACCGGAGACCACCTCACTATCGATGTCCTGCGGTACCCGGGCTCAGCCTCGGCCTCACGCCCGGGCGAT
Organism: Streptomyces narbonensis; assembly: GCF_014649015.1. Classification (GTDB taxonomy): domain Bacteria; phylum Actinomycetota; class Actinomycetes; order Streptomycetales; family Streptomycetaceae; genus Streptomyces; species Streptomyces narbonensis. The sequence continues at coordinate 299,431 of NZ_BMSF01000007.1, read as the reverse complement.
CCTGATGGCGCGGGTTCCTCCGTTCTTCCTCGGCGATCAACTACCTACTGCGGGGAACTGCGTACTACGGGTACTGCGTACTACGGGTACTGCGCACTGCACTCGCGGGTACCGCATCTGCCATGACAGCGGTCCCGCTTGCGGCGGCCCCTGATCACTGCGGGCCACCCGGTCCGGCCGCCAGTCCCGTCGCCGTCCTACGAAAGCCTGGCTTCGAAACTCCGCCGCCGCACCGCCCTGCTCACTGCAACTACCTGTAGTGCCGGCCGGCAGTTCGTCTCTGCCAGGCCCTGCTGTCTCTCTGCGTTACGAGAGAAACCATAAGCGCGCCAAAGCCCAATGTCTACTCTGGCGGACATAGATTTCCGTGTGTCCGGTGAGCAGGTAATCGAACGCGACGGTGACGGCAGGGGGCGCGGGGCGGTCACCGCCAGGTCGAGCACTGTGATCCTCGTCGTCTCGGTGCATAGGATCGGCTCTCATGTCGAAGCTTGACGAGCTGCTCGTTGACGTCGCCACGCTGGTGGAGTCCGGGCACAGCAACCAGATGTCCCTGACCGTGGTCACCGGTGGAGCTGTCATCACCGGTCGGCTGGCACCCGAAGCGGTGTGGAGGCAGCGGGTTTCGGAGGTCCTGGCGGACTCGGCCAGCCTGGGAGAGTTCTCCGCGGTCTTCACCGCCACGACACGGAGGGAAGGGCCGCCCGCACATCTGCACTTCCACATGGCGCGGATCCTTCAGGGCGCGGTGGGGATCCCGGAGACGGGCGGGATGTACCGCGTCTCGATCGCGGACGTCAGCGCCTGGACCATGGGCGACTTCAGCTACTCCGATCACTGACCGAGACCCGTAGAGAAACCGCCCGTTCGATACGCGAGAGGGCCCGACCGGCGGATGCGGTCGGGCCCTCTTGGTGGTTCGGGCTGTTCGGGCTGTTCAGGTGAGGCCTCACGTTCGCCCGTGGGTCACGGTCAGGCCGCCGACGGGGTGCCGAGCATCGCGGAGGCGTGCTGGAAGGCGTCGCGGGCGCGGGCGGGCGCGGTGTTCTGCGGAAGGCCGCGACAGGTGAAGCCGAGCTTGGTCATGGCACGGAGGACTTCACCCGCGCTGAAGTCGCGGCGGTCCTGGCGGGTGACGACCTGGCCGACCTGCATGACGGGGTAGGTGCGGCGCCCGATGATCACGGACTCGCCGGCGACCTCCTCGGGCTTGACGCCCTTCATGGAGTCCAGGACGCCGCTCTTGGTGAGGTCGAAGGGGAAGCGGGCGATGACACAGCGCACGATGCCTCACAGGGAGAGGAAGGGGATGGTTCCGCCGGGGTGAGGCGGTTCACGCGAGGACGAGGGCGGCCCGCCCGGTCGTCAGGGCGGTGGCAGAAGTGAGCGGCCCGCCGTCGCCGGGGAGGTCGCGCAGCTGGAGCCGGTCCGTGTAGGTGGAGCTCTCGCGGACGGTGGTGAGCTGGGCCCGGGTGACCAGGCCGGTGCACAGGCCGTCGTTGTCGCAGACGAGCACGTGCCCGGTGCGGGCTCCGGCCATGACCGAGAGGGCCACCTCGACGGTCATGTCGTCGCAGACCTGTGGCGCCGTGTCCACGGCGTCGGCTGCCGTCGGGTGCGCGGGGGCGGGGTGCGTCGGGTGGGGCTGTATCTGGACCGGCGTCACAACGTGCCTCCTGCAGAGATGGGTCGGCTTCCGGACGGTGTACGGCTCAGGCCGCCACGTCGCCGACGGAGCGCCGTCCGCCGGCGCGCCTCGCCGCCGAGGCGGGCCCGCGCCGACCGCGGGGGGCCGAGCCGCGCTTGCGCTGCTCGGCCGACGGCGCGGTGATCGTCACGGGGATGCCGGAAGGTGTCCGGGCGCCCGTGATCCGGCGCAGCGCCTCTTCGCCGGAGCGGACCTGGGTGGTCTCGGGCACGATGCCGGCGGCCGCCATGAGGCGAGTCATGTCGCGGCGCTGGTTGGCGGTGACCAGGGTGACGACGCTGCCGGACTCGCCGGCCCGGGCGGTCCGGCCGCCGCGGTGGAGGTAGTCCTTGTGGTCGGTGGGCGGGTCCACGTTGACGACGAGGTCGAGGTTGTCGACGTGGATGCCGCGCGCCGCGACGTTCGTGGCGACCAGGACGGTGACGTGCCCGGCCTTGAACCGGTCGAGGGTACGGGTGCGCTGCGGCTGCGACTTCCCGCCGTGCAGGGCGGCGGCCCGGACACCGCAGTGGAGGAGGTCCTCGGTGAGGCGGTCCACGGCGTGCTTGGTGTCCAGGAACATGATCACCCGGCCGTCGCGCGCCGCGATCTCGGTCGTCAGCCGCTGCTTGTCGGCGCCGTGCACGTGCAGGATGTGGTGCTCCATCGTGGTGACCGCGCCCTGTGAGGGGTCCACGGAGTGGACGACGGGGTCGGTGAGGTAGCGGCGGACCAGGAGGTCGACGTTGCGGTCCAGGGTCGCGGAGAACAGCATGCGCTGGCCCTCGGGGCGGACCTGGTTCAGGAGCGCGGTGACCTGGGGCATGAAGCCCATGTCGGCCATCTGGTCGGCTTCGTCGAGGACGGTGATCGAGACCTGGTTCAGCCGGCAGTCACCGCGGTCGATGAGGTCCTTGAGGCGGCCGGGGGTGGCCACGAGGACCTCGACGCCGCTGCGCAGCGCGTTCGCCTGCCGGCCGATCGGCATTCCGCCGACGACGGTGGCCAGGCGCAGCTTCACGGCGCGGGCGTAGGGCGTGAGCGCGTCGGTGACCTGCTGGGCGAGTTCCCGGGTGGGGACGAGGATCAGCGCCAGCGGCTGACGGGGCTCGGCGAGCTGTCCGGCGGTTCGGGCCAGCAGGCCCAGGCCGAAGGCGAGGGTCTTGCCGGAGCCGGTCCGGCCGCGGCCCAGGACGTCGCGGCCCGCCAGGGAGTTGGGCAGGGTCGCGCCCTGGATGGGGAACGGGACGGACACGCCCTGTGCGGTGAGCGCGGCCAGGAGGCGCCGGTCCAGGGCCAGGTCGGCGAAGGTCTCGACGGCGGGCAGTGCCGGAGTGATCGTCTTCGGCGGGGCGAACTCCCCCTGCACGGCGGCGGGACGCCTGCCGTATCCGCCCGACCGGCTCGGACCTCCCGACCGGCTCGCGGCGGACGATCCGGGGCGACCGCCCCGGCCCGTTCCTGCGGAGGAGTCGTACGCGTGACCGCCGTTGCGGCGGCTGCGGGCGGAACGGCCGTTCGTGCGTGTGGGGTTCATACAGAACCTTCCTTGATACGGCGCGTATTCGAGGAATTCCGGCAGCGGACGAACAGCGTGGGGAATCACGGGCACGGGCCGAATGAAATGCGAGAGCAAGCGGCCTGGCCCAGGACAAAGAAATTGTCGGCGCAAGCGGGCGAGCGAAAGAAGCGCGAGAGAGGCAGGTGCGCGGTGTGGGAAAATCCTGCGAAATGCATGTAGCTGGGGCCCGCACCCCGAGGGATGCGGGCCCCAGCTACGTATTACGCGTCAGCGTCAGGCGGAGACGATGTTCTCGGCCGTCGGGCCCTTCTGGCCCTGCGCGATGTCGAAGGAGACCTTCTGGCCCTCCTGGAGCTCGCGGAAGCCCTGGGCGGCGATGTTCGAGAAGTGGGCGAAGACGTCAGGGCCGCCACCGTCCTGCTCGATGAAGCCGAAACCCTTTTCCGCGTTGAACCACTTCACGGTGCCAGTAGCCATGTCATATCTCCTTGGGCAGTGCAACGGCATCCGTACGGTACGGACGCCGTGTCGCCGCGATGATGCCCTGCCCGGAAAATGACCGGAAATGCAAAGCGCTTCCGTGCGACACGAGGTCGACGGGAGGCGCTTGAAATTTTTTGGGTACCAAAACTGCAACTGACTTCGACAGTAGCACGCCGTCGCATCCTGTGTGCGTCGAAAATTTCCCCCTGTGTGTCGCCGATAAAAACTCTCTCTGCGATGACCGTCAAAATCTCAGACCGCGAACACAGGTATTCATTCCTCCGAACGCGCGTTCAAAAGCAAGACCTGCCCAGCCCCGCGAGTCCGGGACTCGCGCCTGGAACCGTCCTACACGGAGACGTGCTGCACATCGCCGTACGCGACGACGGGCCCCCGGCGAGGAGCCGCGACAGTCGGCGGGCACGGCATCCAAGGCACGCGCGCGCGGGCCGAGAAGCTGGGGGGCAACCTTGGCACCCATCCCGCAGGTCGCTGGGCACCCGTACTGACCGCTGTTGTCCGCTCTGAAGGGCACGGCTGGGGTACGGCTGGGACACGCTGGGGCCCGAACGCGGAACGGGATCAGGCGTTGGACAGTGTCGTCGCCGGCGACTGGAACCAGGCGCCGTGGGAGGACGGCTCGGGCGGGCCGACCTCCATGCCGAGTCCGTAGGCCGCGAATTCGGTGTCATCGATCCAGTCCGCGCTGGCGAGCCGGGACTGAAGGTCGGAGAGGTCGAAGCTGTCACGCGCGTGGCGGCGGCCGAGCTCTTCGAGCTCGATGTGACTCCAGCGACCCGCTGCCGCTCGGACGTCGATCAGGTCAACTCCGCCGTAAGGGCAGGTCAGAGGTCTCATGCGACGCCTCCGGCCAGACAACGCAATGTTCATGCCCTCCGCGTGCCCCACCTTGCCGGGCTGAAGGGTGTACGAACGGCGAGACCGGCCTGCCAACAACGAAGCCCCAGGTTGGGGCTTCGTTCGAAGAGCGGATGACGGGAATCGAACCCGCGCTATAAGCTTGGGAATCTCCCGGCACTTGGGCCTAAAGAGCCGTCTGACCTGCGGAAACGGGTTTCCTCGGTAGGGCTCTCGATTGCCTCCGGCGTCTGCTGGTGACCGCTGTTCACCGCCCCTACTGGCACGTTGTGGCACGGGTCCCTCTCGTACCGAGAGGAGAGGGAGGCCGGCCACAGGGTTGAATCAGCCGGACAGCGTCGTCGCCACAGACTGGAACCAGGCGCCGTGGGAGAACGGCTCGGGCGGGCCGACCTCCATGCCGAGTTCGGCGGCGGCCAGGGCGTAGTCGCCCTCGTCCAGAGGGAGGGCGAGCAGTTCGTGGAGTTCGCCCACGAGCCGGGCGACCAGTTGGGGGTGGGTGGTGGCGGCGTAGTCGGCGACGGCGGCCTCGTGGTCGGGGAACTCGTCGACGATGTCCTGGGAGAACCAGCCGCCGAGCAGTTGCGCGGTCTCCGGGAAGCGCGCGTGCCACTCCCAGTGCGTCTGCGGGGACGCCGGCTCCGGGACGTAGCCTTCCTCGATGCTCTTCTTCAGGTGGTCGGCCAGCACCGTCAGCCAGCCGCCGATCTCCGACTGGGGCATCCCGGTGTCGGGGATCGCGTAGAACTCGCCCAACTCCAGCCGGACCCGTCCCGGAGGGTTGCGGCTGTACTCGCGCAGCTGGCGCTCCGCCTCCGCGATGGCCGAGGGGCGAGTGTGCCAGGTGTGGCGGAGGTACGCGTCGAGGGCGCGGCTGCGCCGCTCCGGGGTGTCGTCGGCCGGCTGTCCCAGGTAGGCGCGCATCACCTGGTCGAGCTCGCCGTACCGGCGGTCGTGTTCGAGGGGCTTCATGGACATGTGCGTGCGGCCCCTACAGGTAGAACGGGACGGTGGTGTGGACGACGAAGCCGTGCGGGCTCGACGGCTCGCGGCGCAGCACCACGCGCGCCGCGCGAACGTCGATAGGCCCGCGACCCGCCAGCAGCTCGGCCTCCAGCTGGACCCGGCCCACGGGCTCCTCGCGGGACGGCCAGGCGGCCTCGATGGTGAGGCGGGCCCGGGTGTTCTGGGCGAGCCAGCGGTGGATGGCCTGCTCGTTGGCGTTCACCACCTGCTGAGCGGCCCAGTGGGCGGTGTCCCGGTCGGGGTAGGTAGCGGAACGGGTCAGCACGGGGGCATCCTCTCAAAGCACCTGGTCAGGGCTCGTACGGCTCAGTAGTCGGAGAAGTTCCAGAACATGCCGACCTCGGTGTCGGAGACGACGATCAGGCCGTAGTCCTCCGAGTAGATGCTGAGCGGGCTGTACGCCCAGCCCGACGCTGTGAAATCGAGTGTGCCGCGCATGTGTCCGGGCTTCTGGACGTTGGTGTGATAGATGGCCCCGTCCCCGTAACGGGCGAGGATCGTGCGTGCCATGGCCCGCAGTTCCTCCTCGCTCTCTCTGAAGCGCCGCAGGTTGGACAAGGTGCAACGGTCGTCCGTGAGCGCCAGGAGCAGGTTCTCGGCGCTGTCCCGGTCGATCTCCTGGAGGCGTACGGCGACGTAGTCCGGAGGGTGGTCGACGAAGGGGTACAGGGGGAAGGCCGTGCGCTCCGGGTTCTGTGCCTCGTCGTCGAGACCGGCCCAGCCCCGAGGGTCAGGGACCCGTGCCATCAGGGCCAGGACGTCGAGAACCCAGTCCTCGTGCCGGCGTGGGCCCGTGGCGTCGTACGGGGACGCGTCCTCGTACAGGTGGTGCACCGCGGCTTCCCAGGCGGCTTGGTCGACGGACATGGGGTGTTGGCCTTTCTCGGCGGGGCGCTAGGACTTGGAGGGCATCGACGTCATGACGGTGAACGGCGGGTTCCTGCTGCTGTCGTACCGGATCCGCGTGTCGATGCTGTTGACGTCGTACGCCTTGGCCTTCATGCCGCTCCGCTTGTAATCGGACAGGTCGTCTGGATTGTCGTCCAGCTTCTTGTTCACGCTCCTGCCGCTGGGCTCACCATCGGGCGTCGTCGCATAGAACGACTTGACATCGCCGTCGGACGGCGGGGGCGGGCCCTTGAGCCAGGCGTCGATGTCGGCCTTGTTCTTGTTGAGGTTGTACTCGGTCAGCTCTTCCGCCCGCTGGTAGTTCGGGAAGGCGGAGGAGGCGCTTGGCCGCGGCCTGCCGTACGGCCAGGTCAGGGTCGGGCCGCCTGACTGCTGGTCGCGCAAGCGCTGCGCAAGCTGTTCGTCGGTCTTGCCGACATGCTTGTCCAGCGTGTGGCCGTTCGCCATGTACTCGTTGGCGGCGAGGTTCAGATCGTAATTGCCGTTCGAGTCGACCTTCAGCCAGACCTGCGAATCCTTGAACTCCTCCAGGGCCCGCGTGCCGAAGCCGTGGGCGCGTGCGACGCCGGCCTCGAACTTGGGGGCGCTCAGGTAGGCCTCGTTCAGGGGCCCCTTCAGCGCTTCCATGCGGGTGGTCAGGCCCTCCAGGATGCCGGTGTACGTGTTGACGATTCGGTTCAGTTTGGCCGTGTCGAAGTTCAGCACGGTCTTGACGTCGAACGACAGGATCAGGCCCGCGCCCTTGCCGATCACTGACGTGACCTTGCCGAGGAGATCCTTGGGATTCTTGGGCTTGGCCAGGTCGTCCATGATCTCTTGGGCGGCCTTCCGCATGGCGCGGTGGAGTTCGTCCTCGACGTCGCGGTTCAGGTCGACGGCGGCCTCGGCATACTCGCGCAGGATGGTAGCGATGTTGTCGGCCGTGTCCTTGAGTACGGCCATGACGGGCTCGCTGCCGGTGGGGGAGTGGGGTGTGCCCGGGCCGGAGTTGGCGGTCTGCGCCCACTGGTAGCCGTTCCGCTGCTGCCCCCAGGCCGTCGCGCCCCACAATGCGCTGCAGAAGGTCCGCATGGCCGCTTCCCAGTCGGCCTGCTGGTGGTTGGTGATGGCGCCGACGGCCTGGGTGAGCTGGTCCGCCCCCGTCGTGGCGACGATGGAGACGTTCATCCAGCTGTGGCACAGGGAGTTGAGGTAGTGCTGCTGCGGGAACGGGTGGACGTCCGCCACCCTGCCGACCCGGAACACGTGCTTGCACAGCGGCTGGAGGACGTCCCGGACGATCTCCGGTATGCCCTCCATCAGGCCGCGCAGGATGTCGTCGCCGCCGTCGTCGTCACCCCACTTGATGTCCGGTATCCCACCGAACTTCGGAGCCTGGTCGATGACGGCGGGACGTGGGCGCTGCTCAGCCGTTGTTCCCGGCTTGGGATGAGCCGCCGCGTCCGCCCGGGTGTAGGCGTTGGCCGTCTCCGTGAACCCGACGGCCACGCCGCCGACGCTGAGCACGGACCGGCCCCAGACCTCCAACCAGCGGTCGCCGATCTTCTTGTACGCCTGGGCGAACTTTTGGGCCTCACTGCCCGCGCCTCCGGCGTCGGGGTACTCGCGCAGTTCCTCCAGGAGCTTGTTGGCACCGCGCACCAGGAAGTCCTGCTGTGCGGCGACCTGGCCGGAGACCGACCAGAGGTCACTGGGCTTGACGTCGACGGCGCCGCTGCCGCCCGGGGACTGGGTGGGGGTGGAAGGGCCGGCCATCAGGCGCCGCCTCCCCAGCCTTCGAGCACGGACCTGTTGGCCGCGGCGTAGTTGAGATGCGCCTTGACCACGACCTCATGGACCCAGGCTTGGGCGGCCTTGAGGTCGTCGGCGGAGCGGCTCCATTTGTCCAACTCGTCGATGAAGGCCTCGCGGGCCTCGCCGTCCCAGCTCAGGACGACCTTTGCGGCCCGCCCGTACAGGGTCTCCAGCTTCTCGTTGAGGGTGCGGAGGATGTCCTCCAGCTCCCCGGAAAGGCGCTGGAGGGTGGCGAAGTCGACGGTGATCCGGTCTTCGTCCGTCATGCTGCTGATCCCCCCGTGGTTCAGACGTCCAGAATGCGGCTCTGCGGCTGGTCGGCGTCCGCCCCGGCGGCCTGGTCGGGCGTGGTGAGTCCGCGGGCAGCGGCGGACACGTCCTCGCTGTCCTGCATCCGCCGAATCCGGGCCAGGGTGTCGAGCTCCCGCTCGGTGAAGCCGTCGCGCGAGGCACGCATGGCCGCTTCGAGGAGGACCATCACCTGGCGGATGCGCACGGCGTCCTCGGCGACCCCACGGTGCAGCGAGCGGTACGCGGTGGCAGTGGGCCCCTGCCAACCCGCGGCGACCCTGTCGACGACCTCGTCCATGCGGCGGGTCTGCTGCTCCAGATAGCGCTGCATGGCGTCGAGGTCGTCCGCCAGCCTGGTCAGGCCGTCCTCCGAGACGTCCAGATCGGCGTTCCGCATCCTGAGCCCCCGCTCGCCGTGCTGTTCGTGCATGTGTTCCCCGTGTTCGGCCGTTCAGCCTAACGGGCGGGTCCTGCTGATCGGGGCGGGGAGATGGATGAGGCTGGAAAACGACGAAGCCCCAGGTCGCTGACCTGGGGCTTCGTTCGAAGAGCGGATGACGGGAATCGAACCCGCGCTATAAGCTTGGGAAGCTCATGTTCTACCATTAAACTACATCCGCACAGCGGCCGGGTGATCCGTGCCGCATCGTTGCACACTGTACCCCATGCGCCACTTGAGGCGAAGCTCCTGTCTGCGTGTGTGCGGGTGGGTGCGGAGCGGCGTCTGGAGGGTGTCCTGTTGATCCCCTAATGTGGCTGTCTCGTCCACCGCATGTGTAGGGGAAGGGACTTGATGGGTTCCATGGAACGCACCGTCGTCCGCTGTGCCGAGGGGCACGTCTTCAGTACCGCCTCGTTCCCGCTTCAGCAGCTCGGGGCCGGGCGGATCGGGCCCGGGCGGCTCATCCGGTGTCCGCGGTGTGCGCGGTTGCGGCACGCGGTGCCCGTGGTGCTCGGACAGCGCTGAGCCGGGCGGCACCCGGCGGTGCCCGTGGGCGCGGGGCCCTGCCGATTGGGGCAGGTCCGCGCCCTCTGCGTATCGTGGGGGCGTGCTTCTCTCAGACAAGGACATCCGGGCCGAGATCGATGCCGGACGGGTACGCATCGACCCGTACGACGAATCCATGGTGCAGCCCTCGAGCATCGACGTGAGGCTTGACCGCTTCTTCCGGGTGTTCGAGAACCACCGCTACCCCCACATCGACCCCGCCATCGAGCAGCTCGACCTGACGCGCGAGGTCGAGCCGGAGGGCGACGAGGCGTTCATCCTGCACCCGGGCGAGTTCGTGCTCGCCTCGACCTACGAGGTCATCACCCTGCCGGACGACATCGCGTCGCGCCTGGAGGGGAAGAGCTCTCTGGGGCGGCTGGGGCTCGTCACGCACTCGACCGCCGGGTTCATCGACCCCGGTTTCTCGGGGCACGTGACCCTGGAGCTGTCGAACCTCGCCACCCTGCCGATCAAGCTGTGGCCGGGCATGAAGATCGGCCAGCTGTGCATGTTCCGGCTGAGCACGCCCGCCGAATTCCCGTACGGGAGCGAGCGGTACGGCTCGCGGTACCAGGGCCAGCGGGGGCCGACGGCCTCCCGCTCGTTCATGAACTTCCATCGGACCCAGGTGTGAGGCGGTAGCCGGCATGAGTGAAGTACGCGAGAACCTGACGTACGAGGGCTTCGGCAAGGCCGTCCGCGAGCTGGCGCAGACCATCGCCGACGACGGCTACGAGCCGGACATCGTCCTCTCCATCGCCCGTGGCGGAGTCTTCGTCGCCGGCGGTCTGGCCTACGCCCTGGACTGCAAGAACATCCACCTCGTGAACGTGGAGTTCTACACCGGGGTCGGGACGACCCTGGAGATGCCGGTCATGCTGGCGCCCGTGCCCGACGCGATCGACTTCAGCGACAAGAAGGTCCTGATCACGGACGACGTCGCCGACACCGGCAAGACGCTCAAGCTCGTCCACGACTTCTGCGTCGACCACGTCGCCGAGGTCCGCTCGGCCGTCATCTACGAGAAGTCGCACTCGCTCGTGAAGTGCGAGTACGTGTGGAAGAAGACCGACGAGTGGATCAACTTCCCCTGGTCGGTCGAGCCGCCCGTGGTGAAGCGCGAGGGCCAGGTCCTCGACGCCTGAGTGGCGTGACCCGTGGATGAGATGGAAGGACCCTCGTCGACTTCGGTCGACGGGGGTCCTTTTCTTTGCTCACGCGCGTCGCGGACAGCGGGAAGCCCCCCACCGCCGTGCGATGGAGGGCTTCCCGGAGTCCGTGTACGCCGTCTACAGCATGCCCAGCTTGGTCAGGCTCAGCAGCGCCACCAGCTGGATCGCCGACGCGCCCAGGGCCTTCGGCCACGGCAGGTCGTGCGAGCGGCTCACCATCATCGTGAGCAGCGCGCCGAGCGCGAGCCAGGTCAGCCAGCCGAGGACCTGGACGAAGCCGTTCTCGCCGCCCAGGAAGAGCGCGAAGACGAGCCGGGGCGCGTCCGTGATCGACATGATCAGCATCGACAGGCCCACGGTCGGCTGCCAGGAGCCGTCGCCGCCGAGCTGGCGGGCGAGCGTGTGGGTGACCGCGCCGAGGATCAGTCCGCCGACGACGAAGCCGAGGGCCGTCATCAGGACGTACGGGATCGCTGTCGACAGCGTCGCGTTGATCGCCTCGTCGCGCGCCTTGTCGAAGCCGAAGATCGCGAGCAGGCCGTAGAGGAAGGTGACGACCAGCGCCGGGCCCCAGACGGCGTGGTCCCGCATCCGGAGGAAGGTGTCCGCCGGGCGCAGCACGATGCCGCTCAGGAGGGCCTTCCAGGGGAGGCGGGGGCCGGTGGGGACGGGGGCGGGCTGGTAGCCGCCGCCACCGTCGCGGTACGGGTCGTCGACGCTGAACATCTGCGTGTGGCCCGGGTTGTTCGCCGTGCCGGGGTGCGCCTGCGACGGCTGCTGCTGTCCGTAGGGCTCGCCGAAGTACTCCGGCTCGCCGTAGGGCTGCTGCTGCCCCTGGGGGCCGCCGCGCTGACCGCCGTACTGGCCGCCCTGAGGACCGCCCTGCCGGCCGCCGTACTGGGGGCCTCCGCCCTGCGGGGGCCACTGCTGCTGCGGGTACGACGGCGGAGCCGCGTTGTACCCGTAGGGCGCCTGCTGCGGTTGCTGCTGCTGTTGCTGCGGGGGGCGGTTGTCCCGGCCGCGTCCGTTCCTGAATCCAGCCACGCCTTGAACGTACCCGCTCGGGCTGTGGAGGCGCTCCTCCGGCCGCCCCTTGCCACTGAGCTGTGACATCCCCTAGGGGGTCCGAAGGAGCGCTCAGGGGGCGGTGGGCCGTGACGCGGTCGCGGGGGAAGCGCGGGAGTGCTGTTACAAATCCGACGTATCGCCTCAGTGTGGTGCTCGTAGCTTCGGAGGAGTCAGCGACCCGACCAAGGAGCTCTTCCGATGCGTGTCACCCGTCGTTCCGCCCGTACCGCCGCCGTCGCCACCGGGGCCGTCGCCGCCCTCCTCCTGCCGGCCGCCGCTGCCTTCGCCGCCGACGGGCCCGCACAGGACCCGGCTCCCGCCGGGAGCGACCAGTCGGTCCTGTGGCGCAACGTCGATCTCGCCGACGGTTCGCTCGCGAAGGTCTACCAGGACGGCCCGGGCCGCTTCTCCGCCGAGATCTACGCGAACGGCTCCCTGGTCGACACCCTCACCAGCACCGACGGGAAGCCGGCGTACGGGGAGAACAACGGCCTCCACGTCGTCCTCCGCCCGGACGGCACCGTCTCCTCCTGGCTGGACAGCACCCCCACCCCGAAGCCGGACCGCAAGCCGACGCCCGAACCCGCCCCGCACCAGGCCTCCGCCAAGGTCACGCTGCCCGACGGGAACATCGCCCGGTTCTTCCCCGGCAAGACCTGGCCCCGCGTCGAGATCACCCGGTCGAACGGGCACGCCGTCGGCACCCTCGACCTGAAGCACTCCGCCTCCGGCCACCACGGCTGGACCTACAAGCTCGTCGACGCGGGCAAGCACCGCTACGAGCTCGCCGCGATCGACACCCCGAAGCAGGGTGCGAACAGCTGGGTCTACGACTTCCAGGGCAAGCTGATCGAGAAGTACACCGCCCAGAAGGCCGGCTGAGGCGCCGCACGACGAAGAGGGCCGCCCCGCGATCACGCGGGGCGGCCCTCTCTCACGTACCGACTACTTCGCCGGCTCCGGCTCCGGCTCCTCCGCCGGCTCCGGCTCCGGGTCCACCGGGGCCTTCACCGACTCGAGGAGCAGCTGGGCCACGTCGACGACCGTGACGGACTCCTTGGCCTTGCCCTCGTTCTTCTTGCCGTTGACCGAGTCGGTCAGCATGACGAGGCAGAACGGGCAGGCGGTGGAGACGATGTCCGGGTTGAGGGACAGGGCCTCCTCGACGCGCTCGTTGTTGATGCGCTTGCCGATCCGCTCCTCCATCCACATCCGGGCACCACCGGCGCCGCAGCAGAAGCCGCGCTCCTTGTGGCGGTGCATCTCCTGCTGGCGCAGGCCGGGGACGGCGGACATGATCTCGCGCGGCGGCGTGTAGACCTTGTTGTGACGGCCCAGGTAGCACGGGTCGTGGTAGGTGATGAGGCCCTCGACCGGGGTCACCGGGATCAGCTTGCCCTCGTCGATGAGGTGCTGGAGCAGCTGGGTGTGGTGGATGACCTCGTACTCGCCGCCGAGCTGCGGGTACTCGTTGGCGATGGTGTTGAAGCAGTGCGGGCAGGTCGAGACGATCTTCTTCGCCGACTTCGGCTTCTTCGTCGACTCGTCCTCGTCATCCTCGCCGAACGCCATGTTCAGCATGGCGACGTTCTCCTGGGCGAGCTGCTGGAACAGCGGCTCGTTGCCGAGGCGGCGGGGGGAGTCACCGGTGCACTTCTCGTCCCCGCCCATGATCGCGAACTTGACGCCCGCGATGTTGAGCAGCTCGGCGAAGGCCTTGGTGGTCTTCTTGGCCCGGTCCTCCAGGGCGCCGGCGCAGCCGACCCAGTAGAGGTAGTCGAACTCGGAGAGGTCCTCGACGTCCTTGCCGACGATCGGGACCTCGAAGTCGACCTCCTTGGTCCACTCGACGCGCTGCTTCTTCGCCAGGCCCCAGGGGTTGCCCTTCTTCTCCAGGTTCTTGAGCATCGTGCCCGCCTCGGACGGGAACGCGGACTCGATCATCACCTGGTAGCGGCGCATGTCGACGATGTGGTCGATGTGCTCGATGTCGACCGGGCACTGCTCGACGCAGGCGCCGCAGGTGGTGCAGGACCACAGGACGTCGGGGTCGATGACGCCGTTCTCCTCGGCGGTGCCGATGAGGGGGCGCTCGGCCTCGGCGATCGCGGAGGCGGGGACGTCCTTGAGCTGCTCCTCGGTGGCCTTCTCGTTGCCCTCCATGTCCTTGCCGCCGCCCGCGAGCAGGTACGGCGCCTTGGCGTGCGCGTGGTCGCGCAGCGACATGATGAGGAGCTTCGGCGAGAGCGGCTTGCCGGTGTTCCAGGCGGGGCACTGCGACTGGCAGCGGCCGCACTCGGTGCAGGTGGAGAAGTCGAGGATGCCCTTCCAGGAGAACTGCTCGACCTGGGAGACACCGAAGACGGCGTCCTCGGCCGGGTCCTCCCAGTCGATCTCCTTGCCGCCGGTCGTCATCGGCTGGAGCGCGCCGAGGGCGGTGGAGCCGTCGGCGTTGCGCTTGAACCAGATGTTCGGGAAGCCGAGGAAGCGGTGCCAGGCGACGCCCATGTTGGTGTTGAGCGAGACCGTGATCATCCAGGTGAAGGACGTGACGATCTTGAGGCACGCGAAGAAGTAGGTGAGGTACTGGATCGTGCTCAGGTCCAGGCCGTCGAGCAGCGCGATCAGCGGGTACGAGGCGAAGAAGCCCGGCTCCCAGCTCGTCACGTGGTGCTGGACGCCCTCAAGGGCGCGGAGCGTCATGATGCAGACGCCGACGATCAGGATGACGGCCTCGACGAAGTACGCCTGGCCCGTCTTGGATCCGGCGAAGCGGGACTTGCGGCCCGCCTTGGTCGGCTTGCTGAGCTGGCGGATCACGATGAGGGTCACGATGCCGAGGACCGTCATCAGGCCGAGGAACTCGGTGAAGATCTCGTACGGCAGCCAGTCGCCGATGATCGGGATCAGCCAGTCGGCCTGGAAGAGCTGGCCGAAGGCGTTGACGATCGTCAGGAGCAGCGAGAAGAAGCCCACCGCGACGAACCAGTGTGCGAAGCCGACGATGCCCCAGCGGTTCATCCTGGTGTGGCCGAGGAACTCCTTGACCAACGTGATGGTGCGCTGCTTGGGGTCACCGGTGCGTGTGCCGGCGGGCACCGGCTGACCGAGCCGCACGAAGCGGTAGATCTGCACGGTGGCGCGGCCGAACAGCGCGACGGCCACCACCGTGATGGCGATCGACACGATGATCGCGGCGAGTTGCATGACGGGCTCCTCGGGCGGGCCTACTAAGCGGTAACTTATTGAGTTCCCGCTGAGATTACCCGGTCACGGCGCCGCGCTGTAGCGGCGCTCGCGGTGATATGTGTCGCTCAGGCAAACCTTGCCGCGCGACGCCTGCGGACTGCTGGAAGCGTACGCGCCAGGATGGCGAGGTCCATCCCCAGCCAATGGTGGTCCACATAGTGGAGATCGAGCAGCTCGCGCTCCTCCCACGGCAGCTCCGAGCGCCCGCTGATCTGCCACGGCCCGGTGAGCCCGGGGCGTACGGAGAGCCGGCGCCGGCCCTCGCCCGCGCACTCGCGGTGGCTCGGGGCCAGCGGGCACGGTCCGACCAGCGACATCCGGCCCGCGACGACGTGCAGGAGCAGGGGCAGCGCGGCCAGCGGGCTCTTCGTGCGGAAGGTCAGCATCGTGAAGGCGCGGCCCTCCAGGCCGGCCACCGTCCGGCGGCGCAGCACGCCGCGCCCCGGGGCCGAGTCGCCCAGCGCGACCGAGAGGGCGACGGCGGCGAGAAGAGGGGAGAGCGTGACCAGCAGGGCGAGCCCGCCCAGGACGTCGAAGGTGCGCTTGGCCGTCATTCCCCACACCCTTCCGAGTGAGCCGATGAGAATCATGGGATATTCGTGGGATATGCCTGCTTTGCCCGACAAGGGGCGTCCGGACTCTCTCACGGCTGCCCCGGTCTGGAGCGGGATCGACGCGCTCAACCCCTCCTTACGGCCCCCGTTGAGCGCCCGGACGCGCGAAGAGTTGAGTCGCCTCCACTCAGGTCTGTTGACGAGGCGGGGGGTGTCGTGCATCCTTGAGTCAGATCCACTCAAGTCAGTCAGCTGGAGGAATTGAAATGGCACGTGCGGTCGGCATCGACCTGGGCACGACTAACTCCGTCGTCAGCGTTCTGGAAGGCGGCGAGCCCACCGTCATCACCAACGCCGAGGGTGCCAGGACCACGCCGTCCGTCGTCGCCTTCGCGAAGAACGGCGAAGTGCTCGTCGGCGAGGTGGCCAAGCGTCAGGCCGTCACCAACGTCGACAGGACCATCCGGTCGGTCAAGCGCCACATGGGCACCGACTGGAAGATCGAGATCGACGGCAAGAACTTCAACCCGCAGCAGATGAGCGCCTTCATCCTGCAGAAGCTCAAGCGTGACGCCGAGGCGTACCTGGGCGAGAAGGTCGTCGACGCGGTCATCACCGTCCCCGCGTACTTCAACGACTCCGAGCGCCAGGCCACCAAGGAGGCCGGTGAGATCGCGGGCCTCAACGTCCTGCGCATCGTCAACGAGCCGACCGCGGCCGCCCTGGCCTACGGCCTCGACAAGGACGACCAGACGATCCTCGTCTTCGACCTCGGTGGCGGCACCTTCGACGTGTCCCTCCTGGAGATCGGCGACGGCGTCGTCGAGGTGAAGGCCACCAACGGTGACAACCACCTCGGTGGTGACGACTGGGACCAGCGCGTCGTCGACTACCTGGTGACGCAGTTCCAGAACGGCCACGGCGTGGACCTCGCCAAGGACAAGATGGCTCTCCAGCGTCTCCGCGAGGCCGCGGAGAAGGCGAAGATCGAGCTCTCGTCCTCGACCGAGACCTCCATCAACCTGCCGTACATCACGGCCTCCGCCGAGGGCCCGCTGCACCTGGACGAGAAGCTCACGCGCGCCCAGTTCCAGCAGCTGACCTCGGACCTGCTCGACCGCTGCAAGGTGCCGTTCCACAACGTCATCAAGGACGCGGGCATCGAGCTCCGCGAGATCGACCACGTCGTTCTCGTCGGTGGCTCCACCCGTATGCCGGCCGTCGCCGAGCTCGTCAAGGAGCTGACCGGCGGTCAGGACGCCAACAAGGGCGTCAACCCGGACGAGGTCGTCGCCATCGGCGCCGCGCTCCAGGCCGGTGTCCTCAAGGGTGAGGTCAAGGACGTCCTGCTCCTCGACGTGACCCCGCTGTCCCTCGGCATCGAGACCAAGGGCGGCATCATGACCAAGCTCATCGAGCGCAACACCACGATCCCGACCAAGCGGTCCGAGATCTTCACGACGGCCGAGGACAACCAGCCGTCCGTGCAGATCCAGGTCTACCAGGGCGAGCGCGAGATCGCGGCGTACAACAAGAAGCTCGGCATGTTCGAGCTGACCGGTCTGCCGCCGGCCCCGCGTGGCGTCCCGCAGATCGAGGTCGCCTTCGACATCGACGCCAACGGCATCATGCACGTGACCGCGAAGGACCTGGGCACGGGCAAGGAGCAGAAGATGACCGTCACCGGCGGCTCCTCGCTGCCGAAGGACGAGGTCGACCGGATGCGCCAGGAGGCCGAGCAGTACGCGGACGAGGACCACCGTCGCCGCGAGGCCGCCGAGTCCCGCAACCAGGGCGAGCAGCTCGTCTACCAGACGGAGAAGTTCCTCAAGGACAACGAGGACAAGGTCCCCGGTGACGTCAAGGCCGAGGTCGAGGCCGCGCTCGTCGAGCTGAAGGAGAAGCTCAAGGGCGAGGACACCGCCGAGATCCGCACCGCCACCGAGAAGGTCGCGGCCGTCTCCCAGAAGCTCGGCCAGGCGCTGTACGCGGACGCCCAGGGCGCGCAGGCCGCGGGCGGCGAGGCTCCGAACATGTCGAAGGAAGACGACGTGGTCGACGCCGAGATCATCGACGACGAGCAGCCGAAGGGCGGCCAGGCGTGACCGAGGAGACCCCGGGCTTCGAGGAGAAGTCCGACGTCCCCTCCGGCGCCACCCCTGACGACGCCGCCGAGGCCGCCGACTCCTCCGAGAAGGAGTCGGCGGCCCCGGCCGGGGACGCAAGCAGCCAGAAGTCGGCCGGTACCGCGGGCCTCACCGCCCAGCTGGACCAGGTGCGCTCCGCGCTCGAAGAGCGCACCGCGGACCTCCAGCGGCTCCAGGCCGAATACCAGAACTACCGCCGCCGCGTGGAGCGGGACAGGGTCACGGTCAAGGAGATCGCCGTCGCGACGCTCCTGTCCGACCTCCTGCCCGTCCTCGACGACGTCGGCCGGGCCCGGGACCACGGCGAGCTCGTGGGCGGCTTCAAGTCGGTGGCGGAATCGCTGGAGACCGTCGTCGCCAAGATGGGCCTGCAGCAGTTCGGCAAGGAGGGCGAGCCCTTCGACCCGACGATCCACGAGGCCCTGATGCACTCGTACGCGCCGGACGTCACCGAGACGACCTGCGTGGCGATCCTGCAGCCGGGGTACCGGATCGGCGAGCGGACCATCAGGCCCGCGCGGGTCGCGGTGGCCGAGCCCCAGCCGGGCGCCACGCCCGGCTCCAAGGAAGAGAAGGCCGACGAGGAGAGCGGTGCCCCCGACGAGGGGTGACGCAACGATCGTCCGGAAGGAGGGACGTCGATGAGCACGAAGGACTTCGTCGAGAAGGACTACTACAAGGTTCTCGGCGTCCCCAAGGACGCCACCGAGGCCGAGATCAAGAAGGCGTACCGGAAGCTCGCCCGCGAGAACCATCCGGACGCCAACAAGGGCGACACCAAGGCCGAGGAGCGCTTCAAGGAGATCTCCGAGGCCAACGACATCCTCGGTGACCCCAAGAAGCGCAAGGAGTACGACGAGGCGCGCGCGCTCTTCGGGAACGGCGGCTTCCGGGCCGGCGGCCCGGGCGGCGGTTCGTTCAACTTCGACCTGGGCGACCTCTTCGGAGGCGCCCAGGGCGGGGCGGGCGGCGGCGGCTTCGGCGGCGGTGGCGGCATCGGGGACGTCTTCGGCGGCCTGTTCAACCGCGGGGCCGGCACGGGTGCGCGCACCCAGCCGCGCCGCGGCCAGGACATCGAGTCCGAGGTGACGCTCAGCTTCATCGAGGCCGTCGAGGGCGCGACCGTACCGCTGCGCATGTCCAGCCAGCAGCCGTGCACGGCCTGCTCGGGCACCGGCGACAAGAACGGCACGCCCCGGGTGTGCCCGACCTGCGTCGGCACCGGCCAGGTCTCGCGCGGCAGCGGCGGCGGATTCTCGCTCACCGACCCGTGCGTGGACTGCAAGGGCCGCGGCCTCATCGCCGAGAACCCCTGCGAGGTCTGCAAGGGCAGCGGGCGGGCCAAGTCCTCCCGCACCATGCAGGTCCGCATCCCGGCGGGCGTCTCCGACGGGCAGCGGATCAGGCTCCGCGGCAAGGGCGCTCCTGGTGAGCGCGGCGGGCAGCACGGCGATCTGTACGTCGTGGTGCACGTCGACGACCACGCGGTCTTCGGCCGCAAGGACGACAACCTCACCGTCACGGTGCCGGTCACCTTCACGGAGGCGGCGCTCGGCGGCGAGATCAAGGTCCCGACGCTCGGCGGTCCCGCGGTGACGCTCAAGCTGCCGGCGGGCACTCCGAACGGCCGGACCATGCGCGCCCGGGGCAAGGGCGCGGTCCGCAAGGACGGCACCCGCGGCGACCTGCTCGTCACGATCGAGGTCGCGGTGCCGAAGGAGCTGGACGACAAGGCACGTGAGGCCCTGGAGACCTTCCGCGAGGCGACCGCCTCCGAGGACCCCCGGGCGGAGCTGTTCCAGGCCGCGAAGGGAGCGTGACCCCGTGGACGGGCGCCGACGCAATCCGTACGAACTGACCGACGAGTCGCCGGTGTACGTCATCTCGGTGGCGGCCCAGCTCTCCGGTCTGCACCCGCAGACCCTGCGGCAGTACGACCGTCTCGGCCTGGTCTCCCCGGACCGCACGGCGGGCCGCGGGCGGCGCTACTCGGCCCGTGACATCGAGCTGCTCCGACAGGTGCAGGCGCTGTCGCAGGACGAGGGCATCAACCTCGCGGGCATCAAGCGGATCATCGAGCTGGAGAACCAGGTCGCGGCGCTGCAGAGCCGGATCGCCGAGCTGTCGGCCGCGGTCGACGGCGCGGCGGCGGCGATGCGCCAGCGCGAGGCCCAGGTGCACGCCTCGTACCGGCGCGACCTGGTGCCCTACCAGGACGTGCAGCAGGCGAGCGCGCTGGTGGTCTGGCGCCCGAAGCGCGGCGAATAGTTCCTCGAGGACACGAGAGAGGCCCCCTCCACTTCGGTGGAGGGGGCCTCTCGCCTTGTCCAGGCCGTCTCTCAGGGGATCAGTTCGCCCACGATGTCGCCGACGGTCTCCCACCACGGCGAGGCGCCCGTGCCGAACGCCGCGGCGAGGGCGGTGCCGACGGCGCGGTCGAGGGGCGTGGGGTCGCCGTCCCACTCGTCGATGACCGTGCCGTCGCCCGAGCAGACGAGGGTGCCGATCCGGCGCCCGTCGCGGGTGAGCCGGCTCTCGGCGTACCCGCAGGGCACGAGCCGGTAGCGGACGCCGCCCGTCCGGACGTCCACCCGGTAGGAGCGCCGCAGGAGCCGCCCGCGTGCGGGCCGGATGACGGCCGCCTCCCCGTCGACGCCGAGCGCGAGCAGGGCGGGCTTGCGGGTTCCGATGGGGGTGTGGGCGTCGGGGTCGGTCCCGGGGGCCCGTACGAGCTCGACGGTGGGCAGGCCGTGGCCGGAGACCCGGAGCGTCCCGGCGGGTCCGTCGAGGTCGATCTGTACGTACACGCTGGTCAGTTGTCCCGTTCGAGAATGCCGGACTGGGCGATGAGATAGCCGAGCTGGGCCCGGCTGCCGCTGCCGAGGGCGGAGGCGAGCTTGGCGATGTGGGCCCGGCAGGTGCGGACGTTCATGCCGAGCCGCCGGGCGATGGCCTCGTCGACGTGGCCTTCGACGAGGAGCTTGGCGATGGACCGCTGGACACCGCCGATGCCGTCGGTCTTGATGTCGTACGGGATCTCGTCCCGGATCGGCACCGCGAGCTGCCAGAACTGGTCGAAGACGCCGCCCAGGTAGGCGACGAGCCCCGGATGGCGCAGTTCCAGGGCGACCTGGCGGTCGCTGCGGGCCGGGATGAAGGCGACCTCGCGGTCGACGATGATCAGCCGGTCGATGATCTCCTCGAGCGTGCGCACCTGGACCTCGGGGCCGACGTGCTCCAGGTACGTCAGGGTGAGCTCGGTGTGGCGGGCCGTGTGCTGGTAGAGCGTGCGCATGCTGATGCCGCGGCCGAGGAGCGGCGAGACGCGGTCGAGGGCCTCGGTCAGGGCCTGCGCGGGGCGTCCGCCGCCGGGCTGGACGGTGAGCAGCTCGGAGCGGCAGTTGGCGACGACGCGGTCGAGGGTCGAATTGATGCGGTCGATGCCCTCGAGCACGGTGATGGCGTGTGTGGTGGGGGAGTCGTGGGCGCTGATCGCCATGAATGGCTCGAAGGCGTCGGAGAGGGCGACGGTGCGCCGGCGCCGGTCGAGTATCTCCCGCTCGATCGGCTGGAGGAGCTGGGCGAGGGCGGCCGAAGGGGGAACAGGGCGGAGCCACTGGGCGTCGTCCGGGTCGGGGTGGAGCAGGGACAGATCGAGCAGGCAGGGGGCCTCGATGGTCTCTGACCGGGGTATTCGCCCCGTCCGCAGGGCGGCCGCGTACAGCTCGGAGCCCGCTTTGCAGAGTTCGGCATACGAATGCGGGTGACCCGTTTCGTCCGATTGTTTCTGCATATGTACACCCCCAGGCTCCTGCATCTCAGGAACATGATGCCTGGGTTTGGTGGTGCAGGTGCAGAGAGTAAGCCATCGTCTTACTCGCGGGGGTTGGTAAAGAGACGTTGCCTTCAAGTGAGGTTGCTCGGTGATGATGAAGAAGCTCATACGCACGGTGGCCGGAGTCGCCTTCATCGCGGCGGCCGCAGCGGGCGCCGTGGGAGTGACCCAGGACCCCGGCTGGAGCACGGCACCGGCGACGGTGCAGGCCGCTCCGCTCGACCCGGGCTGGAGCGTGAACTCTGCCCTGGCCGGTGACCCGGGGTGGAGCGTGGCCCCCGCGCAGCTCGGTGACCCGGGCTGGAGCGTGGCCCCCGCGCAGGATCCGGGCTGGAGTTAGACGGGCGCATGAACGTTCCCGATGACCCCCGGTTCCGCAGGGAGATGGCTTCGGCCTATCGATCCGGCTGGCACTTCGTCGACCTCGCCACGGCCATCCCCCACCGTGGCGACGCGCTGAAGGTCACCCTCTTCGGAGAACCGATCGTCGTAGCCCGCGAACAGGACGAGGACGTCCGTGCGTACCGCTGTCTGCGCCGTCCCCGCGGCGCACCGCAGCCCATCCGCTGTGCCATCCGGTACGGCATGATCTTCGTCAACCTCGACCAGCGGGACCACCAGCTGATCGAACCCGAGACCATCACCGCCACCCCCCGCAGTGCCTGAGCGATTCCCCCGTCGTTGTAGATCGCTCCGGCACTTCCCCCACACAGCGGCGCCATCGCGGACCTGAAACGCGATGGCGCCGCTGTGCTGCGCCCGTACGGATGTCGGGCGGCCGGCCCGACGGACGTCAGGCGGCTCTGCCCCGACGGGCGTCAGGCGCGGCCCATCGCCCGGGTGAGGGCGATCTCGATGACGACCCGGTCCGGGTTCGGGGCCGGCGTCCGGCCGTACCGCTCCGCGTAGCGGCCGACGGCGTCCGCGACGACCTCCGCCTCCGTACGGATGTGGGCGACGCCCTCCAGGGTGGCCCAGCGCCCCTTGTCGACCTGGCAGACCGCCACGCGCGCCCCGTCCGCGCCCGCCGCCAGGACGTTGGCGACCTTCCGGCTGTTCTTGTTCGTGATCACTCGCGCGTACCCGCCCTCGGGGTCGTACGTGACGCCGACCGCCACGACGTGCGGGGTGCCGTCCGCGCGGGGGGTCGTCAGGGTGCACATGTGGTACTCGCGCCAGAAGCTGAGGTACGAGTCGGAAGGGTTCCTCGGGTCTGTGGCCATGCTCCGGAAACTACCCGTGGCAGGAGTCCCGCCGAAACATTGAGCGGAATGGACTCAACTTTGTGTACGTTGGAAGGGTCATAGAGAAAGAGTGGGCTCAGCAGCCGCAGGCATCAAGGAGGAACACCGCACGTGGACGTCGAACTGACCAACCGGAGCCGGGACGCGATCAACGCGGCCACGAGCCGCGCCGTGTCCGAGGGGAACCCGGATCTCACCGCCGCGCACCTGCTCCTGGCCCTCTTGGCGGGTCAGGACAACGAGAACATCACCGATCTGCTCGCCGCCGTCGAGGCCGACCAGGCGGTCGTGCGCTCCGGCGCGGAGCGGCTGATCGCCGCCCAGCCGAGCATCACGGGGTCCACGGTCGCGCCCCCGCAGCCCAACCGCGAGTTCCTCGCGGTCATCGCGGACGCCGACAAGCGCGCCAAGGAACTCGGCGACGACTTCCTCTCCACCGAGCACCTGCTCATCGGGCTCGCCGCCAAGGGCGGGCAGGCCGGTGAGATCCTCGACCGGCAGGGTGCGAGCGCGGCGAAGCTGCTCGACGCCTTCGAGAAGAGCAGGGGAGGACGCCGGGTGACCACACCCGACCCGGAAGGGCAGTACAAGGCGCTGGAGAAGTTCGGCACGGACTTCACGGCCGCCGCGCGCGAGGGCAAGCTGGACCCGGTCATCGGCCGCGACCACGAGATCAGGCGCGTGGTGCAGGTGCTGTCCCGCCGCACCAAGAACAACCCGGTCCTCATCGGTGAGCCCGGCGTCGGCAAGACCGCCGTCGTCGAGGGGCTCGCCCAGCGGATCGTCAAGGGCGACGTGCCGGAGTCGCTGAAGAACAAGCGGCTGGTCTCGCTCGACCTCGGCGCGATGGTCGCCGGGGCGAAGTACCGCGGCGAGTTCGAGGAGCGGCTGAAGACCGTCCTCTCCGAGATCAAGGCGAGCGACGGCCAGATCATCACCTTCATCGACGAGCTGCACACGGTCGTCGGCGCGGGCGCCGGCGGCGACTCCGCCATGGACGCGGGCAACATGCTCAAGCCCATGCTGGCCCGAGGCGAGCTGCGGATGGTCGGCGCGACCACCCTCGACGAGTACCGCGAGCGGATCGAGAAGGACCCCGCCCTGGAGCGCCGCTTCCAGCAGG
Source organism: Streptomyces narbonensis (assembly GCF_014649015.1). Lineage (GTDB taxonomy): Bacteria > Actinomycetota > Actinomycetes > Streptomycetales > Streptomycetaceae > Streptomyces > Streptomyces narbonensis. The sequence continues at coordinate 275,457 of NZ_BMSF01000007.1, read as the reverse complement.
TCCTGGTCGCCGAGCCGACCGTCGAGGACACGATCGCGATCCTCCGCGGCCTCAAGGGCCGGTACGAGGCGCACCACAAGGTGCAGATCAACGACTCCGCGCTGGTCGCCGCGGCCACCCTCTCCGACCGGTACATCACCTCCCGCTTCCTCCCCGACAAGGCCATCGACCTCGTCGACGAGGCCGCCTCGCGGCTCCGCATGGAGATCGACTCCTCGCCCGTCGAGATCGACGAGCTCCAGCGCTCCGTCGACCGGCTCCGCATGGAGGAGCTGGCCCTCAAGAACGAGACGGACCCGGCGAGCCGGCAGCGCCTGGAGAAGCTGCGGCGCGACCTCGCCGACCGCGAGGAGGAGCTCCGCGGCCTCACCGCCCGCTGGGAGAAGGAGAAGCAGTCCCTCAACCGGGTCGGCGAGCTCAAGGAGCGCCTCGACGAGACCCGGGGACGCGCCGAGCGCGCCCAGCGCGACGGCGACTTCGACGCCGCCTCCAAGCTGCTGTACGGGGAGATCCCGGCCCTGGAGCGGGAGCTGGCGGAGGCGAGCGAGGCCGAGGCCCAGCAGGAGACGTCCAAGGACACCATGGTCAAGGACGAGGTCGGCCCCGACGACATCGCGGACGTCGTGGGCGCCTGGACCGGCATTCCCGCCGGCCGCCTCCTGGAGGGCGAGACGCAGAAGCTGCTCCGCATGGAGGACGAGCTCGGGCGACGGCTGATCGGCCAGTCCGAGGCCGTGCAGGCCGTCTCCGACGCCGTGCGCCGCACACGCGCTGGCATCGCCGACCCGGACCGCCCCACCGGCTCCTTCCTCTTCCTCGGCCCCACGGGCGTCGGCAAGACGGAGCTGGCGAAGGCACTCGCGGACTTCCTCTTCGACGACGAGCGGGCCATGATCCGCATCGACATGTCGGAGTACGGCGAGAAGCACTCCGTCGCCCGCCTGGTCGGCGCGCCTCCCGGCTACGTCGGCTACGAGGAGGGCGGCCAGCTCACGGAGGCGGTCCGCCGCCGCCCGTACAGCGTGGTCCTGCTCGACGAGGTGGAGAAGGCGCACCCGGAGGTCTTCGACGTCCTGCTCCAGGTCCTGGACGACGGCCGGCTCACCGACGGGCAGGGCCGGACGGTGGACTTCCGCAACACCATCCTGATCCTGACCTCGAACCTCGGCAGTCAGTACCTCGTCGACCCGCTGACCTCGCAGGACGTCAAGAAGCAGCAGGTCCTGGACGTCGTCAGGGCGAGCTTCAAGCCGGAGTTCCTGAACCGGCTCGACGACCTGGTGGTCTTCTCGGCGCTCGACCGCGCCGAGCTGGGCCGGATCGCCCGGCTCCAGATCGACCGCCTGGCCAAGCGGCTCGCCGACCGGCGGCTCACCCTGGACGTCACCCCGGAGGCCCTGGAGTGGCTCGCCGAGGAGGGCAACGACCCGGCCTACGGCGCGCGGCCGCTGCGCCGCCTGATCCAGACGGCGATCGGCGACCGCCTCGCGAAGGAGATCCTCGCGGGCGAGGTCGTCGACGGCGACACGGTCCGCGTGGACCGGTTCGAGGACGGTCTGATCGTGGGCCCGGCGCGGTGAACGGGCACGTTCTTGTCAGCCCGCAGCGGATCGCGGCTGGTGGGGCTCCCCCGAACCGCCCGACATGGGGGAGGATGGCGAGCATCCGTACGAAGGGAAATTCACGGTGAGCATCGACCCGTCCTCGATTCCGAATTTCGGGGGCCAGCCCCAGCCTCAGGCCGCAGGACCGGCGGGCCCCGTCGTCCCCGACCAGGACCTCGTCAAGCAGCTGCTCGAGCAGATGGAGCTGAAGTACGTCGTCGACGACGAGGGTGACCTCGCGGCGCCGTGGGAGGAATTCCGCACGTACTTCATGTTCCGCGGCGAGGACGAGCAGCAGGTCTTCTCGGTCCGGACGTTCTACGACCGCCCGCACTCGGCCGACGACCGCGCCAAGGTCCTCGACGCGATCGACGACTGGAACCGCCGCACCCTGTGGCCCAAGGTCTACACCCACCTGCACGAGGAGGAGGACGGCTCCGCCACCCTCCGTCTCATCGGTGAGGCGCAGATGCTGATCGGCACCGGCGTCGCCCTGGAGCACTTCGTGTCCTCCACGGTCAGCTGGGTCCGCGCCTCCATCGAGTTCGACAAGTGGGTCGTGGAGCAGTTCGGCCTGGAGACCCCCGAGCAGAAGGCCGGCGACGAGGAGGCCTGAGCCTCCCCGCCGCCCAGCCCCGCCACACGGCCACGAGAGCCCGGCTCCCCTTCCGAGGGGGTCCGGGCTCTCGTGCGTCCCCGCAGGCCTCAGGCGAGCTGCTTGAGGCGGGAGACCGCCTCCTCGAGAACCTCGGTCTTCTTGCAGAAGGCGAAGCGGACGAAGGGCGCGCCGGCCTCGCGGTGGTCGTAGAAGACGGCGTTCGGGATGGCGACGACCCCGGCGCGCTCGGGGAGCGAACGGCAGAAGGCGAAGCCGTCCTCGGCGCCGAGCGGGCGGATGTCGGTCGTGACGAAGTAGGTGCCCGCCGGGCGGTAGACCTCGAAGCCCGCCTGCGCGAGGCCCTCGCTCAGCAGGTCCCGCTTGGCGGAGAGCTCCGCGCGGAGGGTGTCGAAGTACGAGGCCGGGAGGCGGAGCGCCTCGGCGACCGCGTACTGGAAGGGGCCGGCGGAGACGTACGTGAGGAACTGCTTGGCCGAGCGGACGGCGGAGACGAGCTCGGGGCTCGCGGTGATCCAGCCGACCTTCCAGCCGGTGAACGAGAACGTCTTGCCGGCCGAGCCGATGGTGACCGTGCGCTCCCGCATGCCGGGGAGGCTCGCGAGGGGCACGTGCTCGGCGTCGTCGAACACCAGGTGCTCGTACACCTCGTCGGTGACGACGAGCAGGTCCCGCTCGATCGCCAGCTCGGCCACGGCGGTCAGCTCGCCCCGGGTGAGGACGGTGCCGGTGGGGTTGTGCGGGGTGTTGAGCAGGATCAGCCGGGTCCGGTCGGTGACGGCGGCCCGCAGTTCGTCCAGGTCGAGGACGTAGGCGCCCTCGTGCGGGCGGAGCGTGACGGGGACGCGGGTGCCGCCTGCCATCGCGACGCAGGCCGCGTACGAGTCGTAGTACGGCTCCAGGGCGATCACCTCGTCGCCCGGCTCGACGAGCGCGAGCAGGGCCGCCGCGATCGCCTCGGTCGCGCCGGCGGTGACCAGCACCTCCGCGTCGGGGTCGTAGGTGAGGCCGTACCACTCCCGCTGATGGTCGGCGACGGCCTGGCGGAGCTCGGGGATGCCGGGGCCGGGCGGGTACTGGTTGCCGCGGCCGTCGCGCAGCGCGCGGACCGCGGCCTCGCGGATCTCCTCGGGGCCGTCGGTGTCGGGAAAGCCCTGACCGAGGTTGATCGACCCGGTCCTGGCGGCCAGCGCGGACATCTCGGCGAAGATCGTCGTCCCGAATTCGGCGAGCCGGCGGTTGAGCAGCGGTCGTGTCATGACCGCCATCCTGGGGGGAAGCTCTGGACTTGCTCAAGTGCGCTTTGGCGACGGTTCGCCGGGGGGATCGCCCTGGCATGAACATCGCATTCTTCATCCTCGGGATCGCGGCCGTGATCGCGATCGTGGTGTGGGTCGTCGCGCTGTCCCTGCGCGGCACGGTGCGCTCCGGTAGCCGCTCCGGCGGTTCCGACAGCTGGTGGGCCGGATCGTCCTCCTCGGACGGATCTTCTTCGTCCTCCTGTTCGTCGTCCTCGTCGTCCTCGTCGTCGTCCTCCTGCTCCAGCTCCAGCTCGTCGTGCTCGAGCTCCTCGTGCTCGTCCTCCTCCTGCTCCAGCTCCTCCTCCTCGTGCAGCTGAAGCTCTGGAATCGCTCAAGTCGTCTTTGAGGGAGGCCCCAGGGGGCATCTCCCTCGCACAGAAGAACGGGGGTAGTACTGATGGAACTCTTCATCATCTTCGTGGGGGCGGTCGTCCTCATCGGCCTGATCTCCACCGTCCGCAACGCCACCGGCTCCGGCAGCCGGCGGGGCGGCCGGAAGAAGGGGCGCAGCTGGGCCGACGGTGGCGGCAGCGGCTCCGGTGGCTGCGGAGGGGGCTCGAGTTCCTGCGGGTCCAGCTGTGGAGGCGGCGGCTGCGGCGGCAGCTGATACGTAACGGCCCCGGAGGCACGTGACGTTGGCATTTCGGCGGATCTTGTCGATCGATTCTGATTGAACAATTGAACTGTGGGGTCCCCGAAGGGGTTGGAAACCACGGCAAGTTGGGTAAAAACGCTGCGAGTCGCCCGGCGTCCGTGGTTCTCTCGCTCCTGACAACGACAGCCCTCGGACCGTGTGTGGAACCGAGCCGGCGATCCCCACTCCCGTTGGACCCTCTCCGGGGCGCCCCCGGCCCACCCGTCAAACCGTGTTTGCGGAGCCGACCCATGCTCACCACCCTGAAGACCTCCTACACCGATACCCGTGCGGCCGATCTGGCCTGGGCCCTGGGGCGCGAGCCGCTGCCCGCCCTCGCCGTACTCGACCTCGAACTCTCCGGCGCCAGACTCCAGTTGAGACTGCTCGGCGCCTCCCATCAGGTACTCCTGGAGGAGGAGGGGCGCAGCTGCTCGGAGACCGTCGCCTGCATGCCCGGCAGCAGCACCCCCCTCCCGCTCGGCGTCTCCAAGCGCGTCGGCGAATGGGAGTACGAATTCGCGGCGCGCGTCGAGACGCTCTCGCACGGCTCCTTCGCGGGCCGCGCGCAGGAGCTGCTCGCGCTCGTCGCCGACCACCCCAACGGCCTCGCGGGGACCTTCCCCGGCTCCCCGCACGCCTTCACGGCGATGCTGGCGCAGCGCCACGAGGGCCAGGTGCGCTGGCGCACCTGGCACGCCTACCCGCAGGAAGGGCAGCTCGTGGTGACCAGGACCCGCATCGGCGCACGTATGCCTGCAACACTCTGATACGCCCCTTCAGAGCTCCAGATGCACTCGTGTGGGTGACAAAGAGTGTGTAAGTCGTGACGTAGCGTTACGTTCATGATCGAGCCGACCGTGACCATGCCACCCACCAGGGTGCGACAACCGCCCGTGCGGCGGCGCGGGCGGCCGCTCAGACCGTCCAGGCCGTCCAGACCGCCCAGGTCGCGCCGGTCGTCCCGGCCGCCGAGGTCGCCGCGGTCGGCCGACGGGGTGCGGTTCCCGGTCCTCGCCGTGGTCTTCGTCTGCGCCGCCTGCGGGCTGGTGTACGAACTCGAACTGGTCGCCCTCGCCTCCTATCTGATCGGCGACTCGGTCACCCAGGCCTCCGTCGTGCTCTCCGTGATGGTCTTCGCGATGGGCGTGGGCTCCCTCCTCGCCAAGCGCCTGCGCTGCCGCGCCGCCGTGGGCTTCGGCATGGTCGAGGCCGGGCTCGCGCTCATCGGCGGCTGCTCGGCCCTCGCGCTGTACGCGGCCTTCGCCTGGCTGGGCGAGTCGCGGTACGTCGTCGTGGCGTTCTCGCTCGCCATCGGCGTGCTCATCGGCGCGGAGATCCCGCTCCTCATGTCCCTCATACAGCGGGCCGGGGGAGCGGGGACAGGATCCGGATCCCGGGCCGGGGCCGGGGCCGGATCCGCGCCCGCGTCAGGCACCGGTTCCGGATCCGGTGTCGGTGTCGGGGCGGGAGTCGGGGTGGGGGCGGCGAAGCGGGCGAGGCGGCAGGCGCCGGCCGCCGCCGAGCAGGACGATGCCGCGGGGACGGTCGCCGACCTCTTCGCCGCCGACTACGTCGGCGCGCTCGTCGGCGGCCTCGCCTTCCCCTTCCTGCTGCTGCCCTGGCTCGGTCAGCTCACCGGCGCGCTCGTCACCGGCGCGGTCAACGTGATCGCGGGCGGCGGGCTCGTGCTGTGGGTGTTCCGCCGCGACCTGACCTCCCGCTCCCGCGCCCTGCTGATCGCGGTGAACATGTCGGTCCTGGCCGTCCTGGCCACGGCGACCGTGCTCGTCGACGACTTCGAGGAGGCCGCGCGCCGGGCCGTGTACGGGGAGCAGGTGCGGGTCGCCGTCCACACCGAGCTCCAGGAGGTCGTGGTGACGGGAGGCCGCGAGGGGCCGCCCGACCTGTTCCTCGACGGCCGGCTGCGGGTGGCGGGACAGGACGAGTACCGCTACCACGAGGCGCTCGTCCACCCCGCGATGAACGGCCCGCACGTGCGCGTGCTGATCGTCGGCGGCGGCGACGGGCTCGCCGCCCGCGAGGTACTGCGCTACCCCGGCGTCTCCTCCGTCACCGTCGTCGAGCTCGACCCCGGCGTCGTCCGCCTCGCCCGCACCGATCCGGCCCTCGCCACGCTCAACGCGCAGGCGTTCCGGGACGCCCGCGTCCGGGTGGTCTACGCGGACGCCTTCAACTGGCTCCGGGGCACCGCCGATCGTGTGCAGGAACGGTACGACGTGGTGATCTCCGACCTCCCGGACCCGGGCATCACCCCCAGCACCAAGCTCTACTCGCAGGAGTTCCACGGACTCGTGGCCCGCGTCCTCACCCCCTCGGGGCGGTTCGCCGTCCACGCCGGCTCGGTCACCGACCGGGCCCACACCTACTGGACGGTGGACGCCACCCTGCGTGCCGCCGGATTCGGCACCCGCCCGTACAGCGCGAGCGGCCGTGCCCCCGGTTTCGCGGCGGGCCCCGACCGCGCCGACCGCACGGGCGGTACGGAGCAGGGGCCGGGGGACTGGGGCTTCCTCCTCGCGGTCCCGGGCGCCCGGCCGCCCGCCCTCGGCCTCGCTCCCGACGCGCCCCGGCTGCGCTCCCTCGGCCCGGACACCCTGGCGGCCGCCGCGCGCCGCGCCGAGCGGGCCAGAGGCCCCGAGCTGCCACCCTCGACCCTCGTCCACCCGAGGTACGGCGACTGAGGGACGGCGGAGACGCTCTCCCGGGGGCGCGCGGGCCCCGGCGCAAAGAGGCGACGCCGCGCCCCGGCCTGAGTAGGCTCGGCTTCCATGGAGCATGAGGTGTTCGTTCCGGTCCCGGCCGAGGCCCTGCGCGCGACGCTCACGGACCCGGCCCGGGTGGTGCGCTGCGTGCCCGGCCTCCAGCGGGACGCCGACGCGGAGGCGGGCCCCCTCGCGGGCCGGCTCAAGATCCGGGTCGGCGGCCACACCATCACCTACCGGGGCGCCCTGAGGGTCGTCGAGCGGGACGGCGCCATCACCTACGAGGGGCAGGGGGCCGAGGCCCGGGGCAAGGGCACGGCCGAGCTGTCCCTGACCGTCGTCCTCACCCCTGTGGACGAGGGGACGAGCCTCAGCTTCACCGGCGCTCTGACGGCGGCCGGCCGGCTCGCCGAGGCGACGGACGAGGCGCGGGCCACGGCCGGCGCCAGACTGCTCGACAAGTTCGTGGAGGCGCTGGCCGCGCTCGCGGAGGAGAAGCCGGGGGAGCGGACGAAGGCCGGGGGCACGGCCCGTGCGGCGGACCCCGAGGGCGGCGACTCCGACGCCGACGCGCACTCCTCCGCCGAAGCCGCCCCGGGCGCAGCCGCGAACTTCTCCGCCGACGCCGACGCCGACGCCGACGCCGACGCCGACGCCGACGCCGACGCCGACGCCGACGCCGAAGCCGACTCCGACTCGGACGCCGACTCCGACTCCGACGCGGACGCGGGCTCCGACTCGGACCCCGACTCCGACTCCGACTCCGATCACGACGGTGTGGACGACGGGGTCGAGGAGCCCGCGCGCTCCTCCGCCGCCGACGCTCCCGGCCCGCCCCCCTCCCTCGACCCCCTCCTCGACCAGGACTTCGGCGTCACCCCCCTCGAGTTCCCCGCCCCGCAGCCCCCCGTCGAGGCCGCCCACGCACGGCGGACCATGATCGGGCGCAGCGCCGAGGAGGTCGACCACGCTCCGCCGCGCGGCCGGTACGCCCCCGTCCCCGCGCCCGAGGCCGCCGGCGCGACCGCGACCCTGCGCTGGATCGCCCCCGCCGCCGCGCTCGCCATCGCCTCCGCGGTCGTCGTCGGAAGGGCCCTGCGCCGCCGTCGTTGAAACGGTCCACTCGGGGCTAGGGTCGGGCTGTGACGATGCAGACGCGACTGACGGCGGGCGACGCCGAGTTGACCATCAGCCCCGAGCACGGCTGCCGGATCGAGAGCCTGCGCATCGGCGGCACCGAAGTGCTGCGCCAGGGCGAGCGGTTCGGAAGCTTCCCGATGGTGCCCTGGTGCGGGCGGACCGAGAACGGCCGCTTCCGCGACGGGGCGACCACGCATCAGCTGCCGGTCAACGCGCCCCCGCACGCCATCCACGGCACCGTCCGCGACCTCGCCTGGAACACCGCCCGCGTCTCCGGGACGGAGGCGGTCTTCACCTGCGAGCTCGGGGACCCGTGGCCCTACAAGGGCAGGGTGACCCAGGTCTTCGAGCTGGCCGAGGACTCCCTGACCCTCCGCTTCGGGGTCGAGACCTACGACGCCTCCTTCCCGGCACAGGCCGGCTGGCACCCCTGGTTCCTGCGCAACCTCGGCAACGGCGGCCGGGACGTGGAGCTCGACTTCACCCCCGGCTGGCAGGAGGAGCGCGGCGAGAACCACCTCCCCACCGGCCGCCGGATCGACCCCCTCCCCGGCCCCTGGGACGACTGCTTCGGGATGCCCGGCGGCGTCGACGTCACCCTCACCTGGCCGGAGGAGCTGGAGCTGAAGGTCGGCAGCCGCGCCGAGTGGGTCGTGATCTACGACGAGCCGGCCGAGGCGGTCTGCGTCGAGCCGCAGTCCGGCCCGCCGAACGGACTCAACACCCACCCGCGGTACGTGACCCCGATCGACCCCCTGGAGGTCGAGAGCGTCTGGAGCTGGCGACGGCTGTAAGCGATCGCGCGGGGAGGCCCCTTAAGCTGCTGACCATGACTGACGTACGCGCTGACCTGCTCCAGCAGATCAAGGACAAGGCCGTGGTGCACGGCAAGGTGACCCTCTCCTCGGGTCTGGAAGCCGACTACTACATCGACCTGCGCCGCATCACGCTGGACGGCGAGGCCGCGCCGCTGGTCGGTCAGGTCATGCTCGACCTCACCGCCGAGCTGGACTTCGACTGTGTCGGCGGTCTGACGCTCGGCGCGGACCCGGTCGCCACCTCGATGCTGCACGCCTCCGCCGCGCGCGGACAGCGCCTCGACGCCTTCGTCGTGCGCAAGGCGCAGAAGGCGCACGGCATGCAGCGCCGTATCGAGGGGACGGATGTGAAGGGCCGCCGCTGCCTCGTGGTCGAGGACACCTCGACCACCGGCGGCTCCCCGCTGACCGCCGTCGAGGCCGTCCGCGAGGCGGGCGGCGAGGTCGTGGCCGTGGCCACGATCGTGGACCGGGGCGCGGCCGGCGCGATCGCCGAGGCGGGTCTGCCGTACCTCACGGGCTACCAGCTCACGGATCTGGACCTGGCGTAACCGCCGCGAAGTCGTGACTTAGGTCCGGGACCCCGGCGATACCGGTCCTGACCTGTGCTTTCCTTCAGGGGCGGGGTGTTTCACGTGAAACACCCCGCCTTTGGTGTGCCGCGCCCGTGGGAGCCAGGACGAGAGTCTGAAAGGATGGGGGCGACGATGACGTCGCCCCCAGGTCAGGGACAGCAACGCACACACCCCGCACATCACAAGGAGCGGACGAATGCCCATCGCAACCCCCGAGGTCTACAACGAGATGCTCGACCGGGCGAAGGCAGGCAAGTTCGCCTACCCGGCCATCAATGTGACCTCGACCCAGACTCTGCACGCGGCGCTGCGAGGCTTCGCGGAGGCCGAGAGCGACGGCATCATCCAGATCTCGACCGGCGGAGCCGAGTTCCTGGGCGGTCAGTACAACAAGGACATGGTCACGGGCGCCGTTGCCCTGGCCGAGTTCGCGCACATCGTCGCCGCGAAGTACGACATCACGGTCGCTCTCCACACCGACCACTGCCCGAAGGACAAGCTGGACGGCTATGTCCGTCCGCTGCTCGACATCTCCGCCGAGCGCGTCGCCCGTGGCGAGAACCCGCTGTTCCAGTCGCACATGTGGGACGGCTCCGCCGAGACCCTCGCCGACAACCTGGCCATCGGCCAGGAGCTGCTGGCGAAGGCCGCCGCCGCCAAGATCATCCTCGAGGTCGAGATCACCCCGACCGGCGGCGAGGAGGACGGCGTCACCCACGAGATCAACGACGAGCTGTACACCACCGTCGACGACGCCATCCGCACCGCCGAGGCCCTCGGCCTGGGCGAGAAGGGCCGCTACCTGCTGGCCGCTTCCTTCGGCAACGTCCACGGCGTCTACAAGCCGGGCAACGTCGTGCTCCGCCCCGAGCTCCTCAAGGACCTCCAGGCGGGCGTCGCCGAGAAGTTCGGCAAGGTCAACCCGTTCGACTTCGTCTTCCACGGCGGCTCGGGCTCGACCGCCGAGGAGATCGCCACCGCGCTGGAGAACGGCGTCGTGAAGATGAACCTCGACACCGACACCCAGTACGCCTTCACCCGTCCGGTCGCGGACCACATGTTCCGCAACTACGACGGTGTCCTGAAGGTCGACGGCGAGGTCGGCAAGAAGTCCACCTACGACCCGCGCACCTGGGGCAAGCTGGCCGAGGCCGGCATGGCCGTCCGCGTGACCGAGGCGTGCGCGGCGCTGCGCTCGACCGGCACGAAGCTGAAGTAAAGCGGTGAGCGACGGGCCCGGTACCTCCCGAGGTGCCGGGCCCTCGTGCGTCCAGGACACTTCCCAGGGGAGGGCACGATGTACGACTTCGATCGGGAGATAGACCGGCACGGGACCTGGTCGGTCCAGTGGGACGGCATCGCGGACCGCTTCGGCGTGCCCGATCTGCTGCCGTTCACCATCTCCGACATGGACTTCGCCTCCCCGCCGGAGGTCCTCGCCGCCCTGCGCGACCGCGTCGACCACGGCGTCTTCGGCTACACGGACTGGCGGCTCGGGGAGTTCCGCGACGCGATCCGCCACTGGTACGCGAGCCGGTACGCGACCGAGATCGACCCGGACGCGCTGGTGTACGCGCCGTCCGTGCTCAACCAGCTCTCGCAGCTCCTGCGGATGTGGACGGAGCCCGGCGACGGCGTCGTCGTCCACACCCCCACCTACGACGGCTTCCGCAAGGCGGTCACCGGGCTCGGGCGCGAGCTGCGGGGCGCGCCGCTCGGGGACCTCGACGCCCTGGAGCGGGAGCTCGCCCGCCCCGACAGCCGGATGCTGCTGCTCTGCTCCCCGCACAACCCGACGGGCCGGGTGTGGACGGAAGAGGAGCTCGCCACCTTCGCCGAGCTGGCCGAACGGCACGGAGCGGCCGTCGTCAGCGACGAGATCCACGCCGACCTCACCACCGACGCGCACCGGCACGTCCCGTGGACCCGGGTCGCCGAGCCGGGCCGGGGCCGCCGCTGGGCGCTCGTCACCTCCGGCACGAAGGCCTTCAACTTTCCCGCGCTCTCCGGCTCGTACGGGATCGTCGGCGACCCGGACGCGCGCACGGAGTTCGTCCGGCGCATGGAGACCGGCGAGGGCCTCGCCTCGCCCGCCGTCCTCTCGCTGACCGCCCACATCGCCGCGTACCGGCAGGGCGCGCCGTGGCTGGACGAGCTGCGCGGCTATGTCGCGGGCACGATGGAACTGCTCCGGGAGCGGCTGGCCACGGGGCTGCCCGGCGTCGTCTGGGAGCCCCCGCAGGCCGGCTACCTGGCCTGGATCGACCTGCGTCCGCTCGGGATCGAGGAGAGTCGGCTCCAGGAGGAACTGGTGTCCGTGGAGAAGGTCGCGATCATGCCCGGCGGGGTGTACGGGACGCCCGGCTTCGTCCGGCTGAACGTGGGCTGCCCGCGGAAGAAGGCCGAGCGGGGCGTGGACGCGCTGATCAGGGCGGCGACCCGGCTGCGGACGAGCTGACGGCGCCGGCCGGAGTCCGCCCGGCGAGGGCGTCGGCGAGCGGCACCGGTGGCTTCGCGGGACCATGCAGGCATGGGTGACCGGGACGTGCGGATGGCCTCGAGAACCGGCCGGTGGATCCTCTTCACCACTGTCCTCGGCTCCGGCATGGCGCTGCTCGACTCCACCGTCGTCAACGTCGCCCTCCCGCACATCGGCGAGGACCTGGACGCCGACCTCGGCGCGCTCCAGTGGACCGTCAACGCCTACATGCTGACCCTCGCCGGGCTGATCCTGCTCGGCGGGGCGCTCGGCGACCGGTACGGCAGGCGCCGGGTCTTCGTGATCGGGGTGGTGTGGTTCGCGCTCTCCTCGCTGCTGTGCGGGCTCGCGCCGAACACCGGGGTCCTGATCGCGGCCCGCGCGCTCCAGGGCGTGGGTGGGGCGCTGCTCACCCCCGGCTCGCTCGCGCTGATCCAGGCCGGCTTCCACGAGGACGACCGGGCCAGGGCGGTCGGCCTGTGGTCCGGCTTCGGCGGCGTGGGCGCGGCGATCGGGCCGTTCGTGGGCGGCTGGCTGGTGGACGGGCCCGGATGGCGGTGGGTGTTCCTGCTGAACGTGCCGCTCGCCGCCGTCTGCGTGCCCGTGGCACTGCGCCATGTGCCCGAGTCGCGGGACGAGACCGCGCACGGCCGCTTCGACGTGCTCGGCGCGTTCCTGGGCGCGGCGGCGCTCGGCCTTGTGACGTACGCGCTGATCGGCGCGGCCTGGTGGGCGGGGGTGGCCGGGCTGGTGCTCGGGGCGGGGTTCGTGGTGGTGGAGCGGCGGCGCGGCGAGCGCGCGATGACACCACCGTCGATCTTCGCGTCCCGGCTGTTCACGGCGGTCAACCTGGTCACCCTGTGCGTGTACGCGGCCTTCGGCGGGTTCTTCTTCCTGGCCGCGCTCCAGCTCCAGGTGGTCTCCGGCTACTCGGCGCTCGGCGCCGGTACGGCCCTGCTGCCGACGACCGTGCTCATGCTGCTGCTGTCGGCGAAGTCCGGGGAGCTGGGGGAGCGGATCGGGCCCCGGATCCCGCTCACGGTGGGGCCGCTGCTGTGCGCCGCGGGGATGCTGCTGATGCTGCGGGTCGGGGAGGACGCCTCGTACGTACGGGACGTGCTGCCGGCCCTGCTGGTGCTCGGCCTCGGCATGACGGCCCTGGTCGCACCGCTGACCGCGACCGTCCTGGCCTCGGTGGACGTGGCCAGGGCGGGCCTGGCGAGCGGGATCAACAACGCGGCGGCGCGGGCGGCCGGGCTGCTCGCGGTGGCCGCGCTGCCGCTGCTCGCCGGGATGGGCCCGGAGGCGTACCGCTCGGCGGAGGAGTTCGACGAGACCTTTCGGCGTGCGATGCCGATGTGCGCGGGGCTCCTGGTGGCCGGGGCGGTACTCGCCTGGACGACGATGCGCACCCCGGCCGAGCGCCCCCGCTGCCACCCGGAGTGCCGCGTCCACTGCGGGGTGACGTCCCCACCCCTGGACCCGGGGGCCAAGAGCGCCTGAGCTTGAGCGGCCCGGCCCGCCTGGCGCGCAGCCCGCCTGGCGAGCCGCCGGCCGCCGGCCTGGCGCGCCGCCCGTCAGGCCTCGCCGCCCGTCAGGCCGGGCGGTCCGGCCGTCTTGCCCGCTCGGGCCGAGAGCCTGGAGCCGGGCACCCCCTAGGGGGTGTCTTGCCGATCAGGCCGGGCTCGCGGCGTCCGGCACGGCACCTCGCCGCGTTGCCGAAACGCCTGAATAGCTCCGCTATCAAGTCGCTCCGGCGCCTTGCGATGCACCGCACCGGACGCCGCTCCCTGATCCGGCCTGATCGACAAGACACCCCCTAGGCTGTGGCCATGGCCATCCACGAGAACCTCCTGGGGGGACCGGCCCCCACCCACCTGCCCGACGACCCGGGTCCGCGCGAGCTGCTCGCGAACGGCACGGCGCCGGCCGAGGTCGCCGCGCAGTACCCGACCTCCTCGCTCGCCTGGGCCCAGCTCGCCGACGACGCCTTCGAGGGCGGCCGGGTCGTCGAGTCGTACGCCTACGCCCGTACCGGCTACCACCGCGGCCTGGACGCCCTGCGCCGCAGCGGCTGGAAGGGCCACGGCCCGGTGCCGTGGGAGCACGAGCCGAACCGCGGCTTCCTGCGCGCTCTGCACGCCCTCGCCCGGGCGGCCGGCGCGATCGGCGAGAAGGAGGAGTTCGAGCGCTGCACGACCTTCCTGCGGGACTCCTCGGAGACCGCGGCGGAGACGCTCGGCTGATTCTCCGGACGCCCCTCCGAAGGCCTTCCGGAAGGCTTTCCGGAAGGCCTTCGTTTCGGCTCTCCGAGCGACCTGATCCGTCCCGATTTCCCCCGTCTCATCGGGCCGGGGGAAATCGGGACAGACCCCTCGACGTGTTCGAGCGCGTTCGAGGGCGGAGGGACGGGGCCGGTACGATCCCCGGGACCGCAGGACCGAAGACGCCGGTTTCCGAGGCCCCATCTCCTCTTCCCCCACACCGGCCGACACAGGGGAGAAGTCTGTCGTGGGCAAGCGTGCCGCACCCGCAGGACGGCGAGGAAAACAGAGCCGCCGGCGGGGCAGAGGCAGACGCGGCCCCGTGCGCCGGCTCGCACTGCCGGTCCTGGTCCTGGCGACCCTGGCGCTCGGCGGCGGAGCCGCCCTCGCCCACTTCAACGGCCGGACGGCCGACGACGCGGCCGCCCCCGCGCCGGGAGCGACGACCGCGACGGCGGCGCCCACGACGGACGCGCCCACTCCCCGGCCCACGACGGCGAAGCCGAAGCCGAGGGCCACCACGGCGAAGCCCAAGCCCAAACCCAAACCGACCCCGAAGAAGACGACCGTGCCGCAGTCCGGCGCCGGGACCTTCACCAGCGCGCAGGCCTCCGGCGACGCCGTCGGCACCGGCGGATCGCTGCGCCGCTACCGCGTCCAGGTCGAGGACGGCATCGAACTGTCGGCGCACGGCGCGGCCGCCGAGATCCAGCAGATCCTGGCCCACCCGCGCAGCTGGGCGGCGCACGGCCGGGGTCGCTTCCAGCTGGTCTCGCAGAACGCCGACTTCGTCATCCGGATCGCCACTCCGGACACGGCGGACGCCCTCTGCGCCCAGCAGGGCCTGAACACCCACGGCGAGCTGAACTGCGAGACCACCGACGGCGTCGTCGTGAACCTCAAGCGGTGGATGCTCGGCTCGCCGACCTTCGCGGGGGAGCCGGCCGAGTACCGGCACCTGATCATCAACCACGAGGTCGGGCACGAGATCGGCATCCGGCAGCACATGAGCTGCCCGGGTCCGGGCAAGCTCGCGCCCGCGATGATGCAGCAGATCAAGGGCCTGAACGGCTGCCGCTCGAACGCATTTCCGTATGACGAAGACGGTAGCTACATCACGGGTCCGATCGTGTCATGATGCCGTTGGGACGGCGCGCGACGAAGCACGCCTCCCGAGGGGACCGGGGCTCCCGTGCCGCAGGGAAGAAGGCGCGCACGGTGGAGCAGACCGCTACCCGGTAGTTCGTATCGAGGAGACAGCAATGTCCACCTTCCCCGATGCCGGAGCCGGTTCGGTCGACCCGAACCTCGACTTCGCGGGTACCACGCCGTACGAGGACTACGTCCAGGCGGACGTCCTCACCCACCTCCAGCACCTCCGCTCGGACGACCCCGGCGAGATGGTCTTCCTGGTCACCACCCAGGTCATGGAGCTGTGGTTCACGGTCATCGTCCACGAGTGGGAGACCGCGAGCCGCGCCCTGCGCGAGGACCGCGTCCCCGTCGCGATGGACGCGCTCAAGCGCTCGGTCCGCGAGCTGGAGGCCCTCAACCACTCGTGGCGGCCGCTCGCCCAGCTCACCCCCGGCCAGTTCAACGCCTACCGGGCCGCGCTCGGCGAGGGCTCCGGCTTCCAGTCGGCGATGTACCGCCGCATGGAGTTCCTGCTCGGCGAGAAGTCCGCGTCCATGCTCGTCCCGCACCGGGGCGCGCCCCGCGTGCACGCCGAGCTGGAGAAGGCCCTCCAGGAGCCGAGCCTGTACGACGAGGTCCTCGGCCTGCTGGCCCGGCGCGGCCTGCCCGTGCCGCAGTCGGTCCTCGGCCGTGACCTCGCGCAGCGGTACGAGCCGTCCCCCGAGGTCGAGGCCGTCTGGGCCGGGATCTACGCGGACGCCGACCAGAACACCGAGCTGGTCCGGCTCGGCGAGGCCCTCAGCGATGTCGCCGAGCTCGTCTGGCGATGGCGCAACGACCACCTGGTGGCGACCCGGCGCGCGATGGGCGCGAAGACCGGCACCGGCGGTTCGGCCGGCGTGGCCTGGCTGGAGAAGCGCGCCCAGAAGAACGTGTTCCCGGAGCTCTGGACGGCCCGCAGCCATGTCTGAGACGTACATACAGCGCGCGAAGGCGCTCGACGCGGCCGACGCCCTCGCCGCTCACCGCGAGAGGTTCGCCCTCGACGCCGGGACCGTCTACCTCGACGGCAACTCCCTCGGCGCGCTCCCCGCGCACGTCCCGGCCCGCATGGCCGACGTGATCACCCGCGAGTGGGGCGAGCTGCGCATACGCTCCTGGGGCGAGTCGGGCTGGTGGACCGCGCCCGAGCGGATCGGCGACCGGATCGCCCCGATCGTCGGCGCCGCCCCCGGGCAGATCGTGGTGGGCGACTCGACGAGCGTGAACGTCTTCAAGGCGGTCGTCGCGGCGGCCCGGATCAACGGCGACGATCGCGAGGAGATCCTCGTCGACGCGACGACCTTTCCCACGGACGGGTACATCGCACAGTCCGCGGCGCGCATGACGGGTCACGAGATCGTGGCGTGCGACCCGGCAGACATGGCCGACGCGGTGAGCGGCCGCACGGCGCTCGCGCTCGTCAACCACGTCGACTACCTGACGGGCCGGCTCCGGGACCTGCCGGGACTCACCGCCGCGCTCCACGCGGCGGGCGCGCTCGCCGTATGGGACCTGTGCCACAGCGCGGGCGCCCTCCCCGTCGGCCTGGACGCCCACGGGGTCGACCTGGCCGTCGGCTGCACCTACAAGTACCTGAACGGCGGCCCCGGTTCGCCCGCGTACCTGTACGTCGCCGAGCGCCACCAGGCGGCCTTCGACTCGCCCCTGCCCGGCTGGAACTCGCACACGGACCCGTTCGCGATGACCCCCGGCTACGAGGCGGCCGAGGGCGCGCTGAAGGGCCGGGTCGGGACGCCCGACATCCTCTCCATGCTGGCCCTGGAATCGGCGCTGGACGTGTGGGACGGAGTCGCGATCGAGGACGTGCGCGCCAAGTCCCTGGCGCTCACGGACTTCTTCCTGGAGTGCGTGCGGGCGTACGTGCCGGAGGGCCGCGTCGTCTCCGTGACGCCGGACGCGCACGGCGAGCGGGGCAGCCAGGCCGCGCTGAGCTGCGAGAACGCGCCGGCCGTGATGGCCGAGCTGATCAAGCGCGGGGTCGTCGGCGACCTGCGCCGCCCGGACGTCCTGCGGTTCGGCTTCACCCCGCTGTACGTCGGCTTCGCGGACGCGGAGAAGGCGGCACGCGTCCTCGCGGAGGTCCTGGCCGACCTCCCGGCCTGAGGTATGACCGTCCGATGATCGCCTGATCTGTGGGGGCTCCGGTGCTGGTACCGTCCCCGCAGGTCAGGCCAATTCGGCCGCGTCACCGAGAGGTTGGAACAGCATGCCGGACCCCGCCGCGCGCGATGCCGCCGAAGAGGCGTCGGCCTTCTCGCACCCGGCCGTCCCCCCGGACGCCTCCGCCGCGTACGGCGACCACCCGGACCAGGTGGTCGACTTCTACGCCCCGCGCGACGGCCGCACCCGGGCCCCGCTCGTCGTCGCCCTGCACGGCGGCGCGTGGCGGGCGCCGTACGACCGGCAGCACCTGACCCCGTTCGTGGACTTCCTGGCCCGGCGCGGCTTCGCCGTGGCGAGCGTCGAGTACCGGCGCGGCAGCGACATCCCCAGGCAGGGCGGTACGTCCCCGGTCGCCGGCCGCTGGCCCGAGACCTTCGACGACGTGGCGGCCGCCCTCGACGCCGTACCGGAGCTCGCCGCCGCCCACCTGCCGCAGGCCGACACGGGCCGGATCGTCCTCACCGGCCACTCGGCCGGCGGCCACCTCGCCCTCTGGGCCGCCGCCCGGCACGTCCTGCCCGCGGACTCCCCCTGGCGCCTGCCCGCCCCGCCCGCGCTGCGCGGCGTCGTCGCCCTCGCCCCGATCGCCCACTTCGAGCGCGCGGTGGAACTCGGCGTCTGCGGCGGCGCGGTCACCGAACTCCTCGGCGGCGAGGCGGAGTACGAGCGCCGGGCACCCTTCACGGACCCGGCTGCCCTCCTCCCGACGGGCATCGCGACCACGATCGTCCAGGGCCGCGAGGACACCGACGTCCCGCACACGGTCGCCGAGGCCTACGCGGACGCGGCGGCGAAGGCCGGCGAGGAGATCGGCCTCACCCTCCTCGAAGGCGTCGGCCACTTCCCCCTGATCGACCCGTCGGCGGACGCCTGCGCGGTGGTCTCGGAGGAGATCGCCCAGCTGGCCTGGTGAGGCGTGTGACGGACCGAGGGGCCGCGCGTAGTCCTCAGGGGGGACGGCCGAGGATCCGTATCGAGCGGGACGACCGGCGTCACCCGCCCCCGTACCGTGGTTCGCGTGACCCAGACACAGATCCCCGAGACGAGCCGCAGCCCCGAGTTCCGCCTGGTGCAGGTGGCGCTCGGGGGGCTGCGGCAGGAACTCTTCCACGACGCCTTCGCCTACCGGCCGCTGCCGCGCATGGACGTGAACAGCGGGCCGACGCGCTTCCTGCCCCAGCGGATACGGGTGTACGCGGGGCTGCTGCCGCACGCGGTCGTCGCGTTCTGCGCGGTGATCGTCTTCGCCCTCGGGTACGACCGGATCTACTACTCCTTCGGCCTGCTCGCCTTCGTGACGACGGGCATCCCGGCCGCGATCGTGCTGCTCACCCTGGTCCGGCCGGTCCTCGCCTTCTGGGCCTCGCTCGCCACGACACCCTTCATCGGGTACGCCACCGGCTATGACGGCGGCTGGCCCTGGGCGGCGAACACCCTCGCCGCCCACCTCGTGGTCCTCGCCGTGGTCGCCGCCCGCACCCGGCCCCGTACCGCCGTGTGGATGTGGGTCGTGACGGCCGGCTACTGCTTCTTCGCCGAGGTGGGCCTCGGCCGGGGGCGCGGCTCCGACTCGGTCCCGCTGCTGTTCGTCGCCGCCCTGGTCCTGCTCACCGTCACCGTCTTCCAGGTCCGCCGCCAGGCCGACCGCGAGGTCACCGCCCAGCAGACCGTCACGGCCCAGGAGATCTCCAAGCGGACCGTCCTGGAGGAGCGCACCACCATCGCCCGCGAGCTCCACGACGTCGTCGCCCACCACATGTCGGTGGTCGCCATCCAGGCGGAGGCCGCGCCCTACCGGGTCGAGAACCCGCCGCCGGAGCTGGAGCAGGCCTTCCTCACCATCCGCGAGAACGCCGTCGCCGCCCTGACCGAGCTGCGCCGCATCCTCGGGGTCGTCCGCGCCGAGGACTACGAGGCCCCCGACGCCCCGCAGCCCACCCTCGGCGACCTCGACTCGCTCGTCCGCAACGTCACCGAGGCCGGGCTCGTCGTCGAGAAGACGGTGACCGGCGCGGTGCGGGAGCTGCCCCAGGGCGTGGAGCTCTCCGCGTACCGGATCGTCCAGGAGGCCCTGTCGAACGTGCTGCGGCACGCGCCGGGAGCCGCGGCGAAGGTCGAGGTGTCGTACGTCCTCGGCGGCCTCGGGCTGCGGATCGCCAACGGGCCCGCGCGCGGCCTCGTGAAGCCCTCGCCCGGCGCCGGCCACGGCATCACCGGCATGCGGGAGCGTGTGACGATGCTGGGCGGGGAGATGACCGCCGAGGAGACCGCCGACGGCGGCTACGAGGTGGCGGCCTTCATCCCGGTGAGCCGCGAGGAGAGCGTGGAATGAGCATCCGTGTGCTGATCGTCGACGACCAGATGATGGTCCGCGAGGGCTTCTCCGTCCTGCTCGGAGCGATGCCCGACATCGAGGTCGTCGGCGAGGCCGTCAACGGGCGGGAGGCGATCTCCCAGGTCGCCGCCCTCCACCCGGACGTCGTCCTCATGGACATCCGCATGCCCGAGCTGAACGGCATCGAGGCCACGCGGGAGATCGTCGCCGCCGACGCGGACGCCAAGGTCCTCGTCCTGACCACCTTCGACCTGGACGAGTACGTGTACCAGGCGCTGCGCGCCGGAGCCTCCGGCTTCCTGCTCAAGGACGCCTCGGCCAGGCAGCTCGCGGAGGGCGTGCGGGTGGTCGCGGGCGGCGAGGCGCTGCTCGCGCCGACCGTCACCAAGCGGCTGATCACCGAGTTCGCGAAGGCGCCCGGCAGCTCCCCGAAGCCGCCGGCCCTGGCACAGGTCGGGGAGCTCACGGAGCGGGAGACGGAGGTGCTCGTGCTCATCGCGCAGGGCCTGTCGAACGTCGAGATCGCCGAGCACCTCGTCGTCGCCGAGTCCACGATCAAGACGCACGTCAGCCGCATCCTGGTGAAGCTGGGCCTGCGCGACCGGACGCAGGCGGCGGTCTTCGCGTACGAGGCGGGTCTGGTGCGGGTCGGGGGCTGACGCCGCTTCGAACGGTAGCGTCCGGTCATGGACGCTGTTGAGACGCTGTACGACCCCTGGTCCCCCGAGTTCGTCGCCGACCCGTACCCCGCGTACGCCCGGCTGCGCGCCGCCGGCCGCGCGCACTGGCACGGTCCGACCCGGCAGTGGCTGATCCCGCACTACGAGGACGTGTCGGCGCTCCTGCGGGACCGGCGGCTGGGGCGGACGTACACCCACCGGTTCACCCACGAGGAGTTCGGGCGGGAGGCGCCGCCCGCCGCGCACGAGCCCTTCCACACGCTGAACGACCACGGGCTGCTCGACCTGGAGGCCGCCGACCACACCCGGATCCGGCGGCTCGTGTCGAAGGCCTTCACGCCGAGGACGGTGGAGAACCTGGCGCCGACGGTACGGCGGCTCGCCGCCGGGCTCGTCGGCGACCTGGTGGCGGCGGGCGGCGGCGATCTGCTCGCCTCGGTCGCCGAGCCCCTCCCCGTCGCGGTGATCGCCGAGATGCTGGGCGTCCCGGAGGAGGACGAGGAGCGGGCGCGGCTGCGGCCCTGGTCGGCGGCGATCTGCGGGATGTTCGAGCTGAATCCCTCGGAGGAGACGGCCCGGCGGGCGGTCGTGGCCTCGATCGAGTTCTCGGACTACCTGCGGGAGCTGATCGCGCGGCGCCGGAAGAGCCCGGGGGACGACCTCATCTCGTCCCTGATCGCGGTGGAGGGGCTGACGGAGCAGGAGATGATCTCCACCTGCGTCCTGCTCCTGAACGCGGGCCACGAGGCCACCGTGAACACCACGGTCAACGGCTGGTGGACCCTGCTCAAGCACGGCGTCCGGCCCGATCCCGAAAAGTTGTCCACAGCTGTGGAAGAACTTCTGCGGTACGACACCCCGCTCCAGATGTTCGAGCGCTGGGTCCTCGACGACATCGAGGTCGGCGGCCAGGTCATCCCGCGCGGCTCCGAGGTCGCCCTCCTCTTCGGCTCCGCCAACCGCGACCCGGCCCGCTTCGGCCCGACGGCCGACGAGCTCGACCTCACCCGCGCCGACAACCCGCACATCACCTTCGGCGCGGGCATCCACTACTGCCTCGGCGCCCCGCTCGCCCGCCTCGAACTGGAGGCGGTCTTCGGCGAGCTCCTCCGCCGGGCCCCGAATCTGCGGCTCGCGGCGGAGCCGGTGTGGAAGCCCGGGTACGTGATCCGGGGCTTCGACGAGCTGCTCGTGGAGGTGTGAGGACCCGGGGCCGCGGACACCCCCCGACCTCAGGCGCCCCGGGGCTCCCCCGGCGGCGCGAGCAGGGGCTCCTGTGGCGGGGCGAGCCGGGCGAGGAGCGCGGCGCTCCCCGCCCCGGCCGCCGGGCGGTACGGCTCCGCGGGCCACAGCGCGCGGCCCTCGAAGAACGGCACGACGACCGACCGCCCGTCGGCGGAGGAGTCGCGCCAGCCGCGCAATTCGACGGCCCCGGTGGGCTCCGGCGGCAGCCCCCGCCGCGGGTGCTTCGCGGTGCCGGGCGGCAGCAGCGGGAGAAGACCCTCGGGCCGGTCGTGGCCCTCGGCGTCGGCGGGGAAGAGCACCAGGACGGGCACGCCGTCCTGCGGGTCGTGGAGCAGGACGTACCGCCGGGGCACGGGTACGGGGGAGCGCGCCGCGCGGTGCATCGCCCGGACCCAGGGCAGGCCCCGGGCGACCAGCTGGTAGCCGGAGTAGCCGAGGGCCGCGAGTCCCACGATCGCCAGGAAGAACAGCTTCATCAGGCTGCCGCCGTCGAGCCGGAGGAGCACCGCCCCGAGCGTGGCCAGGCACAGGACCAGCGCCCCGAGGAGCCGGCCGGTCCCGGCGACCCGCCGCAGACTCCGCACCCGCCACCACGCGACCTCGCGGACGTCCGCCTCGGCGCGCGGGGGCCGTTCGGCCCGCTTCCCCGTCGCCGGCACGGCCTGCCGCCCGGCATGGGCGGCGAGCCGCGCGTACGTCGGGGCGCCGGAGGTGTCGGACTCGGGCGGCCTGACGAGACTCACGGGAGGAGCCGGGGCGAGGACCGGCTCCGGGACCGGACCCCTCACGTGCCGGTCCGGCTCGTGCGGGTCCGGCTCGTGCCGCTCCTGCGGCTGCGCGGGAATCGCCCGGCCGAGGACGCCGGCGCGTTCGGCCTGCTCCACGATCCGCTGTCGCGCCCGCCGGTGCTTGATCGGCCTGGTCCAGAGCAGCGCTCCACCGCCGGGCGGCGCGAGCACCCCGCCCTTGGCCGGGTCCCCGCACCACCACATGATCCCGTCGGGGCCCGGCCGCAGCGGCTCGTAGCGGTGCCGCAGCGCGGCCACCTCCAGCGGCCACAGCTCGTCCCCGGCCGGGGACCTCAGCACGACGGCCTCGGTGCTCCGCATGCTCCGCACGGACACGGCCGGGTGCGCCGACCAGACCCCGGAGCCGAGGACGCGCCGCATCCGCCGCGCCAGCGCCCAGGAACCGGCACCGGCGGCGAGCGTGAGCACGCCCAGGGCGACGAGCGCGCCGACCAGGTCGTCCGTCCACGGCTCCCCGGGCACCACCAGCGCGACGCCCGCGGCGAGCGCGCACACGAGGCCCCCTCCCACCAGGACGCTGCCCGCTCTGTTCCCGTACCGGTCCAGTGCCTCCGCCGTCCCCGGCAGCTCCAGCGCGCGAGCCATCACAAATCCCCCGTTGGCCGATTCCCACCCGTCTCGTCCGTGACGGTAGACGTCAGCCGCACCTCGCACCAGCTGGTTCTACGGAGCCGCGTCCCGGGGCAGCATCAGCCCCCAGGCGCCCGCCCGGGCCGTCCACGTCCGGCGCCGGACCGGGCCCGTGACGCGGCCGTCCGCGCGGTAGCGGAAGTCCGGGCCCGAGACGGTGAGCATGCGGGCGGTCTCGTGGCGTGCCGGGGCGTCCGACGGGTGGACGGTCACCTCCGCCGTCCCGGCGACCGAGCGGACCGAGACGCCCTCCACCGGTGTGTCCACGTCCGCGAGGAGCACCCCGTCGGCCTCCACCCGCAGCCGGTGGGTGCGGACCGCGAGGGCCGTGGGGGCCGGGCGGACCAGCGTGCGGACCAGGGAGCGGCAGGTGCCCCAGACGGACGTGGTCGGGCCGCCCAGGGCGCGGACGGCCGACCCGCCGGGGATGAGGAGGTCGCCGAGGACGACCCCGTCGCTGTCGTCGACCAGCAGGTCCAGGCGGCGTACGACGCCGTCCAGGACCGCCCGGGCCGCCGCCGGGGTGGAGCGCGGCACGCCGAGCGCGTGCGCGATCTCCAGGGCGTCCGGCGGGCCGATCGGGACGAGGGAGAGCGCCCCCTCGGCGAGGTCCCGCTCCCGGTGCAGCAGCGTCACCGTTCGGAGCAGGGCGCGGTCGTCGCCGAGCACCACGGGGTGCCGGGAGCCGCGCCGGGCCAGGGCCCTGGTGAATTCTTCCGG
Organism: Streptomyces narbonensis; assembly: GCF_014649015.1. GTDB lineage: Bacteria > Actinomycetota > Actinomycetes > Streptomycetales > Streptomycetaceae > Streptomyces > Streptomyces narbonensis. Next base: position 251,521 of record NZ_BMSF01000007.1, on the reverse strand, counting down.
ACTGTCCGGCAGGCAGATCTTCGCTTCCGCGCGCGCGGACAGGACATCCTTCGCGATCCGTACGGACTCGCCGTCACTTCGGCGGGCGACCGGGTCGACGATGACCAGCAGCTGGTCGTGATCCGACACCTCGGTCCTTCCTCGGGTAGCATCTTTGTGCAAGAGCCCCTTGCGCTATTGCGCCAGGGGCTTCGTCTATTCCGGGGCACACCGGTGAGGCGGCGTACGCCCCCTGACCTTGGACATGCCCCACCCGGAAGGGGTGTACGCCTGTGCCCGCACTTGTGCTGCTCGGTGCTCAGTGGGGTGACGAGGGCAAGGGAAAGGCCACCGATCTCCTCGGTGGATCCGTTGACTATGTAGTGCGTTACCAGGGCGGCAACAACGCCGGCCACACCGTCGTCGTGGGCGACCAGAAGTACGCGCTGCATCTTCTCCCTTCCGGAATCCTCTCGCCGGGGTGCACCCCGGTGATCGGAAACGGTGTCGTCGTCGACCCGGCGGTCCTGCTCTCCGAGCTGAGCGGACTGAACGAGCGCGGCGTGGACACGTCGAAGCTCCTGATCAGCGGTAACGCTCACCTGATCACCCCGTACAACGTCACCCTCGACAAGGTGACGGAACGGTTCCTCGGCAAGCGCAAGATCGGTACCACCGGTCGCGGCATCGGGCCGACCTACGCCGACAAGATCAACCGCGTCGGCATCCGGGTCCAGGACCTGTACGACGAGTCGATCCTCACCCAGAAGGTCGAGGCGGCGCTGGAGGGCAAGAACCAGCTGCTCGCCAAGCTCTACAACCGCCGTGCGATCGACGCCGCCCAGATCGTCGAGGAGATGCTCCAGTACGCGGAGCAGATCAAGCCGTTCGTCGCGGACACCACGCTGATCCTCAACAACGCGCTCGACGAGGACAAGGTCGTCCTCTTCGAAGGCGGCCAGGGCACCCTCCTGGACGTGGACCACGGCACGTACCCCTTCGTCACCTCCTCGAACCCGACCGCGGGCGGCGCCTGCACCGGCGCCGGCGTGGGCCCGACGAAGATCAGCCGGGTCATCGGCATCCTCAAGGCCTACACGACCCGTGTCGGCGCCGGCCCGTTCCCGACGGAGCTCTTCGACGCGGACGGCGAGGCGCTGCGCCGCATCGGTGGCGAGCGCGGTGTCACCACCGGCCGTGACCGTCGCTGCGGCTGGTTCGACGCGGTCATCGCCCGCTACGCGACCCGCGTCAACGGCCTGACGGACTTCTTCCTCACCAAGCTCGACGTGCTGACGGGCTGGGAGCAGATCCCGGTCTGTGTCGCGTACGAGATCGACGGCAAGCGCGTCGAGGAGCTGCCCTACTCGCAGACCGACTTCCACCACGCGAAGCCGATCTACGAAATGCTGCCGGGCTGGTCCGAGGACATCACCAAGGCCAAGACCTTCGCCGACCTGCCGAAGAACGCGCAGGCGTACGTGAAGGCCCTGGAGGAGATGTCGGGTGCCCCGATCTCCGCGATCGGCGTCGGCCCCGGCCGGACCGAGACGATCGAGATCAACTCGTTCCTCTAAGCGGTACGAAGCGGTACGAGGGAAGGGCCCGCACCCCGGGAGACCGGGGTGCGGGCCCTTCCTCATGGGTCAGCCGTCGAGCCTCGTGTCCCGGCCGATCTTCTCCCACGTCGTGAGGTCCTTCCGGACCAGCTCCAGATGGCCCAGGATCGTGTCGATCGAGTCGTCGCCGAGGGCGAGCCGCAGCGGTGTCCCGTCGGCGTCCAGCGCGGCCAGGACCGCCGCCGCGGCCTTCGCCGGGTCGCCGGCCTGGGCGCCGCCCCCGGTCTCCACGAACGCCCGGGTCGCGCCCACCGTGTCCGCGTAGTCGGCGATGCCGTCGCCGCTCAGGCTGTGGTTGCCGAAGAGGCTCGTACGGAAGGCTCCGGGCTCGACGATCAGGACCCGGATGCCGAGCGGGCCGACCTCGGCCGCGAGCGCCTCCGACATGCCCTCCAGGGCGAACTTGGTCGCGCTGTACGCGCCGAAGCCCGCCATGGACGCCTGCCCGCCGACACTGCTGAGCTGCACGATCGCGCCCGAGCGGCGGGCCCGCATGTGCGGCAGGACGGCCCGGGTGAGGGCGGCCGGGCCGAAGACGTGGAGGTCGAAGAGGGACCGCAGTTCGGTGTCGGCGGTCTCCTCGACCGAACCGACGTGCGTGCGGCCCGCGTTGTTGACGAGGACGTCGATACGGCCGTGCCGCTCGGCGGCCTCCGCGACGACCCGGTCGACCGCCGCCGCGTCCGTGACGTCCAGGGCCACCGCGTCCACCTGGTCGGGGTGGGCGGCGACCAGGTCGTCCAGGGTCCCGGGGCGGCGGGCGGCGGCCACGACGACGTCGCCGGCGGCGATCGCCGCCTCGGTGAAGGCCCGCCCGAAACCGCTGTTGGCACCCGTGATCAACCAGACCTTGCTCATGTCCGTACTCCCTCGAAGTGCGCTGTTCGGTGATGCAACAAGCGTGCTCCGCAAGGCCTTTGGTCGTCCAAGATCTGCTGTGATAACCCATGGGCATGACGACCGGCGATGTCCACGGCCGCGACCTGAGGTACTTCCTCGCGGTCGCCGAGGAGCTCCACTTCACCCGCGCCGCCGAGCGGCTGTACGTCTCCCAGCCCGCGCTCAGCAAGCAGATACGGGCCCTGGAGCGGCAGCTCGGCGCCGCCCTCTTCGACCGCGACCGGCGGGGCGTCGTCCTCACCCCCGTCGGTACGGCCCTGCTGCCGCACGCCCGCGCCGTGCTCGCCGCCTGGGAGGAGGGCCGGGAGGCGGTGCGCCGGGCGCGGGAGGCGGCGGACGGCACCCTCGTCGTCGGCATGAGCACCAGCCCCGGGCGGGGCGGTCTGCTGCCCGCGATCCGCTCCCGCTTCACCGAGGCCCACCCCGGGGCCCGGCTGAAGCTGCGCCAGGTCGCCTGGGACGACCCGACGGCCGGGCTCGCCGACAGCGGCAGCGACGTCGCCTTCGTCTGGCTGCCGCTGGCCGGCGCGGACCGGTTCCGCTGGGTCGTCGTGGCCGCCGAGCCCCGGCTCGTCGCGCTCCCGGAGGCCCATCCGCTGGCCGCGCGCGAAAGCCTGGACTTCACCGACCTGCTCGACGAACCCTTCCTCGCCCTGCCGGACGGCGTGCCCGAACTGCGCGACCACTGGCTGGCGCTGGACGCGCGGGGCGGACGCCCGCCGGTGATCGGCGGCGAGATCGGCGGGGTGGACGAGGCGTACGAGGCGCTCGTCGGCGGCCTCGGCGTCTGCCTGGTCGCGGAGGGCAACGCACCGCTGCTCGCCCGCGAGGGCGTCGTCGTCCGCCCCGTCCGGGGCCTCACCCCCAGCCACCTCGTCCTGGCCTGGCGGACCGGCGACACCCGCCCCCTGGTCCGCGGCTATGCCCGGGCGGCGGCCGGACTCGGCCCTCGTGAGGCCTGAACTCGCCTTGTCAACCAAAGGAGTTGAGCGCTTAATGAGTTCCCACTCGTGCGTGGTTCCGTCTCAGGGGGAAGCATGGAAACGCCCGAACCTCCCGCCACACCGCCTCGGCCGTGGCATCGCCCCGCCGACACACCGGCCACCCCGCCGCAACCGGGTGCCGGTTCAGGTGTGGCAAGGCATCTGCCGCTGGTCATCAGCAAGAGACTGCTCTGGGTGGGTGGCGCCGCCTATCCGCTGGAGAACATCGTCCGCGTCTACACCTTCGTCCTTCGGCCGCGCAAGGCAGAGGCTTTCCGCAGGTTCCTGAAGCGGATCGCCTTCACGCTGCTCGCTCTGATCCTCGTCCTGTTCTTCGGGGCCGTCGCCGACACGTTAAGCAGCTCGTCGGACGGGGACGACTTCGCTTCCTTCCTCTCCGGGCTCTCCCTCCTCGCCGTCGTGGGCGCGTTCATCTGGTTCGCGGCCGACATGCTCGTCGTGGTGACCGCCTCCGCGCACTACGTCCTGGCCATCGAGACGAACGGGCAGTCGACCGCGATGGTCGCCGGCGAGCCTCGTCACCTGGACGGACTCGTGGGGCAGATCGCGGCCGCGATCGACGAGCCGGACGCGAACCTCAGCGTCGTCGTCGGAGCGCTCTCGATCAGCAACCCCAGCAACTACTACTTCGGCGACGCCGTGAACATCTACGGCGGCTCCGGTCACACGGGCAAGGTGGGCGCATGAGCGGGGACGGAAACAGCTACTACTTCGGCGACGCCGTGAACATTCAGGGCGGCACCGGTCATCAGGGGATCGTCCACAACCACGCCGCCCCGGCCCAGCCGCCCACCCTGGAAGAGGCCTTGCGGACCGTCGTCGCGCTCATGCAGGGGCTGCGCGCCGAGGTCGCGCCCGAGGACCGGCAGTCCTTCGACGACGCGCTGCCCGTCCTCGCCGCCGACGCGACCGACGCGGCTGTCGAGGCGCCGGTACGCCGCCGCGCGCTGCTGACGGTCGCGGGAATCGCCGCGATGCTCGGGACGCTCGGCGCACCGCTGCTCGACTCGGCCCGCGCGGCCCTGGAACTACTCGGCGTAGGCGGATAGCGCCCCTTCAGGGGCTGTGCTCACGCAGTGTGTTCGCTGCCCCGGCCCCGAGTTGCCGACTCGGGGCCACGGGAGAAGAGTGGTTCCTGTGATTCCTGTGAACCGTTGAGTCGTGGAACTCCGGTCACGTTGGGCCGCCTTCGGAGGTCGGCCCCCGCGGACGAAGCAGCACCCTGACAGCCACCTGGATTCACCATGACCACAACCGCCCAGCGACGAGTCGTCCGAGCTGCGAGCGCGTCCCTCCTGGCGGCCGGCTTGGCCTTGTCGTCAGGCATGGGCGCCATGGCGGCCTCGGCAGCCCCGGCGCAGGTTCAGGCCGTTGAAACCGCAAGGGCCCAGCCGACGCCGCCACCGCCTCCGGAGGAGGAGGTGCCGCCGCCGGTCGAGGAGCAGGTGCCGCCACCCGTCGAGGAGGAGGTGCCGCCACCTGTCGAGGAGGAGGTGCCGCCGCCCGCCGAGGAGGAAGTGCCTCCCGGCGAGGAGGAAGTGCCTCCCGGCGAGGAGCAGCAGCAGAACAACCCCGACGGGGAGGAAGAACAGAACCCGGCGGAGGAGGAGGCGAACCCTGCCGAGCAGCCCGCAGAGCTGCCCGCCGAGGGCGAGGAAGCGCCCCCCGCCCAGAACGTCGCGATTCAGACCCTGACCGCCGACGAGCTCAAGCAGGCGCAGGCCAACCTCGCGGGTACCAACCTCTCCGCCGCGGAGAAGGCGAAGGTCAAGAAGCAGCTGGACGACCTCCAGGCCATCATCAACGGGAACGGGACGCAGAAGGAGAAGGACGATGCCAAGGCCCTCGCCAAGGGGCTGGCCGAAGCGCTGAGGCTCAGCAAGGACACGGACTTCCCCAAGGAGGACCGGGAGAGGTACGCGAAGCTCGTCCTCGGCGTGACCAATGCGCTGGAGAAGGTCAACGGAAACGGTTCCCTCGCCGAGCGGCTCGTCTACTTCAAGGTCCTCAACGACCTCAACCTCGTCCTCACGAAACTCACGGACAAGAACCTGACCGTGCAGGAGAAGGTGCTCTACTCCAAGTACGCGGATGTGCTCCTCGGCGGTGTGCTGGCCGCCCAGCAGCCGGGTACCGCGCCGACGAAGCCGGAGGACAAGAAGAAGGTCCAGGAGAAGCTGGCGAAGAGCGCCGCGGCGCTCAAGGTCTACCAGAGCGCGGACTCCTCTCCGGAGCAGCGGTCCGCCGCCAAGGCGACGCTCGACGAGCAGGCCGGTGCGGTGAACAACTCCCAGTACCAGGAGCTCGTGGAAGAGCTGAAGCGGCTGAAGGCGCCGCAGTCCTGCCTCGACGTCGTGCAGAACCGCACGCAGCAGGCCGGCTGGCCCGACGGGTCCCTCTGGGGTCTGACCGACAAGGCGTGCGCGGACACCGTGCAGGCCGGTGCGGCGGACACCGACAGCGACTGGAGCGCCCTCTTCCAGTGCGTGCTGGACCAGCCGTTCAGCACCTGCACCAACCGGATCCCCGAATAGCCCCTACAGTCGCAGGAACTCACCCGGCTCCGCGTCCACCATCGGGTGGACGAGGAGCCGTTCCTTGCCCTCCCACCTGTCCACGGCCACGTAACTGGAGCCGTTCGACGGGCACTCGGAGTCCGTGCTGCCCGGCTCCCTGACCTGCGGGCCGATGACGAGGAGGTCACCGACACCCGCGAGGACGGACGTGGAGGCGCAGCTGACGACGTCGGTGGTGATCTCGCCGGCGTCGTTCACGCGCGGGAAGACGTCGGTGATGCGGACGACCGGCGTGCCGATCGGGCCCTGGGTGACCGTCACCTCCGTGCGGTAGCGGTCGTCGTTGTCGCCGTAGACCTCCGTCATGGGCTTGCTGCGCCAGCGGCCGAGGTAGCGGGCGGGGACGACGGCGGTGCCGGTGGGCGCCTTGCGGAAGGTGGCCTTCGCGGCGCCCGAGGTCCACTCCAGGACGTCGGGGGAGCGCAGGGTGAGCGTCTGGTGCGCGGCGGGAGTGCAGCGCTCGGCGGGCACACTGGTCGTGACGTCGGACTCGCCGAGCACGACCTTGTCCTCGTCGGCCGAGACGAGCCGCGAGCGCCCCATGCAGAGCCGGCTCTCGGCGACCTGGACGTAGACCGCGCTCTTGGCGCCCGCCGCGCCCTGGGTGATCTCGATCCGGGCGGTCTCCCGGGGATGGTCGGCGGTGCCCTGGATGACGCCCTCCCAGGCGCCGAGGAAGCTGCCGGGGACGATCCCGGCAGGCCGGGCGGAGACGCCGTCGGTCCGGCCCTTGCCGCGGTTCCTCTGCTCGTCGCCGCCGGTGTCCGGGTCGGGCCAGAAGGTGTACGTGACGGTGGCCGCGGCGGCCACCGCCAGGGCCGCGAGGGCGGCGACCAGGGCCGTACGGCGCCGGGGGCGGGGCGCGGTGCGGGCGGTGGGCGGCAGGGGAGTGGCGGGCGTCGGGTCACCGGCGCCGACGGCGGCCACCGAGGCTCCCCCGGCCACGGGCCCCGTCCCGGCCTCCGCCTCCAGGAGCCGGGCCGCGTGGCGGCCCAGCCGGGCCAGGACGTCCGCCGGGAGCCACGGGTCGGCGACGACCGGCAGCGTCTCGACGATCTCGGTGGCCGAGGGGCGCGCCTCCGGGTCCTTGGCGAGGCAGGCCCGGATGAGGCCGGAGAGCTCGGGCGCGAGGTCCGTCAGGTCGGGCTCGTCGTGGGCGATGCGGAACATCGTGGCGTGGACGCCGCTGTCGGCCGTACCGAAGGGGGACCGGCCGGTCGCGGCGTACGCGAGGACGGAGCCGAGGCAGAAGACGTCCGACGCGGGGCTGACCCGGTCGCCGCGGACCTGCTCGGGCGACATGAAGCCGGGGGAGCCGACGACCGCGCCGGTGGAGGTCAGTCCGCCGCCGTCGGCGACCGTGTCGACGGCGCGGGCGATGCCGAAGTCGATGAGCCGGGGCCCGTCGACGGTCAGCAGGACGTTGGACGGCTTGAGGTCGCGGTGGACGAGCCCGGCAGCGTGGATGTGGACGAGGGCGCGGGCGAGCCCCGAGGCCAGGGACCGTACGGTCGCGGGCGGCAGCGGCCCGTACTCGTCGCCGACGACGGTCCGCAGCGACGGCCCGGGGACGTATCCGATGGCCACCCAGGGGGCCTCGGCGGAGGTGTCCGAGCCGAGCACGGGCGCCGTGCCCGTCCCGCCGACCCGCTCCAGCGCCTCGACCTCGCGGGCGAACCGCCGCCGGAACTCCTCCTGGGCGGCCAGCTCGGAGTGCACCACCTTGACCGCGACCGTCCGGCCGCCGGCCGAGCGCGCGAGGAACACCCGGCCCATCCCACCGACCCCGAGACGGCCGATCAGACGGAACGGACCGATGCTGACCGGGTCTTCCGCGTTCAATGGATCCACGGCGACGAGCATGCCAGACCACGCCTCGGCCGTCTCCGCCCGCAGCCCCCGCCCGCAGCCCCCGTCCCCCACCCCGGTCAGCCGTCCCCGCAGACCTTCAGGCCCTTCGGGGTGGAGCAGGGCAGGTGGCCGTGGGTGAGGACGACGTCCTGGCCGCTGCCCCGGATCAGGCCGTGCGCGGTCACGTTCACCTTCGAGCCCGCGCAGTCCTTCTCGTACTTCTTCGCCAGCTCCCGTACGACCGGTGCGAAGGCCGTCGAGCCGGTGACGGTGAGTGTGCCCGTGGCGCAGCCGATCGGCGGCGGGGTCTGCTCGCGGACGATGATCGCGGCGAGCGCGACGACACAGACGGTGAGGGCGACGGTGACCGTCCGGGCGGCCCGGCTGAAGACGGGTGCCGCGCCGGACGGCCGCGCCGGGGCCGGTCACGGCGCCGTTGGCGGCGGCGTTCCCGATGGCCGTGTCGAGCTGGACGCGGTAGCCGATCCGCCGCTGGTGCGGCACCCGTCGCTCGTACCAGACGGCGCCGGTCGAGACGAGGACGCCGAGGAGGGCGGTGACCAGGGCGATGAGGTTCTCAGCGGTGAGCCAGTCCACCCGCGCGACGGTACGCACGGGTGTGCGGTTCCGGGGTGTACGTAGGCCCCCGTCACCCGGAGTTCGCCCTTCCTTGGGGCGGGTCCTCCGGCCGGGGGCTCGCGGGCGGGCCAACAGGGGTTGCCCGGGGATCGCGGGCGTGGGTGTAATGGCGACGAGGGGGCCTTCCGTCTGAGGAGTACCCCATGCGTGTCGTCGAAGTGACCGCCTACGGCGGACCCGAGGTGCTCAGAATGGCCCGCCGGCCCGAGCCGGAGGCCGGGGACGTCCCCGGCCGGGTGCGTGTGCGTCTCAAGGCCGCCGGTGTGAACCAGGCGGACCTGCGGATCCGGGCCGGCCGGTACGCGGACGCGGTCGGTGCGCTCAAGCCGCCGTTCGTCCTGGGGACGGACTTCGCGGGGAAGCTGCTGGATCCCGTGCCGGGGATGGCCCCGGGGACCCGGGTGGCCGGGTACGTGCCCTGGTACGAGGAGCTGACCGGCGAGGGGACGTACGCGGAGGTCGTCCGGGTCGCCCCGGAGTGGCTGGCGCCGATCCCGGACGACGTGGAGTTCACCGTGGCCGCGTCCATCCCCCTGGCCTCGGCGACGGCCCAGCTGGGCCTCGACAAGCTCCGGCTCTCCGAGGGGGCGACGCTGCTGGTGACCGGCGCGAGCGCGGTGGTGGGCCGGCTGGCGGTGCAGTACGCCTCGGCGGCCGGGCTGCGGGTGGTGGCGGTGGCCCACGAGGGCGACGAGAGCGAACTGAGGGTCCTCGGCGCGCATCACGTCGTCACGCGCGGTGCGACGGAGGACGTGGTCGCCCGGGTCATCGAGGGCGACCCGTACCGGGTGGACGCGGTCTTCGACGGGGCGCTGGCCGGCGAGGGTCTGCTCCCGGTCCTGAAGGACGGCGGCGTCTTCGTCGCGCTCGCCCCCGACCGTGTCCCGACCCCGGAGCGGAACATCCGCGTCGAGACCGTCCGGGCCAGGCCGGACGCCGCCCGCCTGAAGGAGACGCTGGAGAAGGTCGCGGCCCGCGAGGTGATCACCCGGGTGGCCGACGTCCTCCCCCTGGAGGAGGCAGCCGAGGCCCACCGCCGCGCGGAGGCGGGCCACCGCCCGGGCCGCATCGTCCTGATGATCTGACCTGATCCGACCGGCCCCGACCTGATCCGCGACCGGCCCCGTCAACCTCGTCCGCCCGGGTCCCCTCGACCCGGGCGGAAACCGTCGGCGGATGCGGAATCACCGGTACCTGCGGCGCGGGGGCTCGTTAGCGGGGCATGAACTCTTCCCAGCGTGTCCTCACCGCCCTCGCCCTCGCCGCCTCCGCCATCGGTCTCGGCGCAGGTGCCGCCGCCGCGGCCGACCCTCTGGCGGGCGCGACGGGCCTGCTCGGCCCCGTCGCCGGCGCCGCCAGCCAGTCCGACTCCCCCCTGGGCGCCGTCACGGACGCCGCGAACCCCGCCGCCCTCGGCGACGTCACCAAGGCCCTGCCCCTCTAGGCCCAGGGCGCTCGCTTCTCGCTCCCCTCCCGGCCGGCTCCGGGGCGGCAAACCGCCGCCCCGGAGCCGTTCTCCGTATGCGGGCTTGGCGTGTCCGAAATCGTTCGAACGCTGTGGCAGGATTCGGATCGCTGGCGGCGCGTGAAGTGGGCCGCTGAAGAGTCCCAGGGGGGATTTTCGATGAACATCATTCGTCGTCGTGCGCTGAAGGGGGCGTTCGTCGCCACGGCCGTCGCGGTCGCGACCGCCACCGTGGCCGGCACCGCCACCGCGGCGGAGCTGCCGATGCAGCCGACCTTCCCGATGTACGGCGTCCACAAGACGACGCAGGACCTTCGGGTGTGGTTCCCCAACTACACCGGCGGTCTCAACGGGGAGACGTTCGATTACGACTTCTCCGACGTCGCCGACATCATCGGTGCCGACAACGACAACGACGGTTACCCCGAGGCCGACTGGACGCTCTACAAGAACGGGCGTCTGGACTTCTTCTCGACCGACGGGCCCGATCAGGACGCGAACCGCGTCGGCTCGGGTTGGAACATCTACAAGACGGTTCTCTCGCCCGGCAACATCGGCGGGGCCAAGGAAGCCGACCTGGTCGGTGTCGACAAGACCGGCGTGCTGTACAGCTACCTCGCGTACCCGAACGGCACCACCACCACCCGTGTGCGCGTCGGTGGCGGCTGGAACGTGTACGACCAGATCGCCGGCCAGGGCGACCTGACCGGTGACGGCAAGCCCGACATCGTCGCCAAGGAGAAGTCCACCGGCTACCTGTACCTCTACAAGGGCACGGGCAACTGGAAGGCCCCCTTCAGCAGCCGTACGAAGATCGGCCAGGGCTGGAACGCGTACGACCGACTGATCTCGGTAGGCGACCTCAACGAGGACGGCAAGGCGGACCTTCTCGCCCGCAAGCCCGCCGGTCAGCTGATGCGCTACTACGGCACGGGCCTCGCCGCGACCCCGTTCAAGGCGCCCACCCAGATCGGCACCGGCTACCAGGCGTACAACCTGCTGTAGCAGTACGGGCGTTACCCACCTCACGGCGGCCCCGGGCCTCGGATCTCCGAGCCCGGGGCCGCTTTGTCGCACGTTCTGATCCAGATCTTCCCCGTCGGCTCCGAAGCGGCAACTCGCCGCCCCGGAGCTGTTGCTTTGTAACAGGCTCCGATGGCGCACGCGTTCGAGTCACTGTGGCAAGATTTCCATGATCGACGGCGCGTCAATGCGCAGTCGTGGACCGAGAATCCCAGGGGGGGATCTTGATGAAGATCAACCGTCGTCAGCGTGTGCTCAAGGGCGCGCTGGTCGCCTCCGCCGTCGCCGTCGCGACCGCGACCGTCGCCGGCACCGCCTCCGCCGCGCCCGCCGCTGCGTCGGAGACGCCCACGTTCGAGATGTACGGCGTCAACAAGTCGACCAACGACCTGTACGTGTGGAACCCCAATGGCACCGGTGGCTTCAGCGCCGGGCTTCCGGTGGCGAGCGACGCCGGCGACATCGCCGACATCATCGTCGCCGACAACAACAACGACGGCTTCGGCGAGGCCGAGTGGACGCTCTACAAGAACGGCCGCCTGGACTTCTTCTCCTTCGAGGGCGAGGCCGCTGACTCCGACACCGTCGGCCGGGGCTGGAACATCTACAAGACGGTCATCTCGCCCGGTAACTTCGGCGGTGCCCAGCAGGCCGACCTGCTCGGCGTCGACGCGTCCGGTGTGCTGTGGAGCTACCTGTCCTACCCGGACGGCCGCCTCACCACGCGCACGAAGATCGGTGGCGGCTGGAACATCTACAACCAGATCGCGGGCCAGGGCGACCTGACCGGTGACGGCAAGGTCGACATCGTCGCCCGTGACACGGCGGGTGTCCTGTGGCTCTACAAGGGCACGGGCAACTACCGGGCCCCGTTCGCCACCCGCGCGAAGATCGGCGGCGGCTGGGGCGCGTTCAACCGCCTCCTGTCCACCGGTGACATCAACTTCGACGGCAAGGCGGACCTGCTCGCCCGCAAGGCGGACGGCAAGCTCTTCCGCTACTCGGGCACGGGCAACGCCGCGGCGCCGTTCAAGCCGCCGGTCCAGATCAACACCGGTCTGCAGAACTTCAACCTGCTCTAGTCGTACCGCTTCACGCGACTGACGGCGGCCCCGGGCCTCGGATCTCCGAGCCCGGGGCCGCTTCGTATGCAACCGGAACCCCGACTGTCACGAATTCTGGTCTAGACCTTGACAGGTCCAGACCAATAGCGCTTCGCTGTGCTTCCCCGACCCGGCCCCACCCGGAAGGAAGTACGCATGCTGCTGCGTAAGTTGGCCACCTCGCTGGCCGCGCTCTGTACGGCCGTTGGACTCGCCCTGCTCCTCCTCCCCGCCGCCTCGGCAGGAGCGGCAGCCGCCTGCGCGGCCGCATGGAACTCCTCCAGCGTCTACACGGGCGGGATGACGGCCTCGCACAACGGCCACAACTGGCAGGCCAAGTGGTGGACCCAGAACGAGACCCCCGGTACGACCGGCGAGTGGGGCGTCTGGGCCGACCAGGGAGCCTGTGGCGGCGGACCCACGACCCCGCCCACCACGCCGCCGAGCTCCGGATTCGTCGTCTCCGAGGCTCAGTTCAACCAGATGTTCCCGAACAGGAACCCCTTCTACACGTACGCGGGCCTCACCGCGGCCCTCAAGTCGTACCCCGGCTTCGCCAACACCGGCAGCGACACCGTGAAGAAGCAGGAGGCCGCGGCCTTCCTCGCGAACGTCTCCCACGAGACGGGCGGCCTCGTCCACATCGTCGAGCAGAACACCGCCAACTACCCGCACTACTGCGACCGGAACCAGCCCTACGGCTGTCCCGCCGGCCAGGCCGCGTACTACGGCCGCGGCCCCATCCAGCTCTCCTGGAACTTCAACTACAAGGCGGCCGGTGACGCCCTCGGCATCGACCTGCTCAACAACCCCTGGCGGGTCGAGCAGGATCCGGCCGTCGCCATGATGACGGGCCTCTGGTACTGGAACACCCAGAACGGTCCCGGCACGATGACCGCCCACAACGCGATGGTCAACGGCGCCGGCTTCGGCCAGACCATCTGGGCGATCAACGGCAGCCTGGAGTGCAACGGCGGCAACCCCGCCCAGGTGCAGAGCCGGGTCACCAAGTACCAGCAGTTCACCCAGATCCTGGGCGTCCCCGCCGGCGCGAACCTGTACTGCTGACCGCTCCGCTCGGCTCCGCTTCTCTCCTCGCCTCGCCTCGCCTCGCCCCGCACCGTGATGCTCCCGGTGCGGGGCGAGGGCTTTCCGGTTCCGGTTCCGGTTCAGCGGAAGGCCGCGGCGTTCTCCGAGGCCCACTGCCGGAACGGGCGGGCCGCCGCCCCGGTGACCTGCGACATCGTGTCGCGCACCCTCAGCAGCTCGTCGTTCACGTCCCCGCCGGTGACGTCGAGCACCGCGTCCGCGGCCTCGGGTCCGAAGACCGCGGCCATCTGCGCGTGGGCCTGCTCGCGGCTGATCTCGGCGAAGGGGACCTCCCGCCCCAGTGCCGCGGAGATGGCCTCCACCTGCTGCCGGGCGGTCACCGGCTCAGGCCCGGTCAAGGCGTACGTGCGTCCGCGGTGGCCGGGCTCGGTCAGCGCCACGCGCGCCACCGCGGCGATGTCGGCGGGGTGGACGGTCGGCAGCGCGGTCCCGGCGTACGGCGCGTGGACGGTCTCGTGGCCGCGGACGGCCGCGGCCCACATCAGGGCGTTCGAGGCGAACTGCGTCGGCCGCAGGATCGTCCAGGCCATGCCGCTCGCCTGGAGCAGCTGCTCCACCGCCAGGTTCTCGGCGGCGGGGGCGAGGTGCGGGTGGGTCTGGACGGTGATCGACGACACCAGGACGACGTGCTCCACGCCCGCCTGCCGGGCGGCTTCGAGAATGTCGGCGTCCGAGCCCAGGCGCGACACCAGGAAGAGCGAGCGCACCCCCTCCAGCGCCGGCTTCAACGACGACGTCTCCGCGAAGTCGCCCTCGACGGCCTCGACCCCCTCGGGGAAGACGGCCCGTCCGGCATCACGGGTGAGTCCTCGCAGCGGCCCGGCACCGTGCGCGTGCAGCTCCTTGAGCAGGGCGCGGCCTATGTTTCCGGTGGCTCCGGTCACGAGGATCATGGCGTGTTTCCCGTCGTCAGATGATCACGTGGGCACCACGCTAGGACCTCAATCACGCTTCAGGTCAACGGCGGTCGGCCACCCGGAGCTTCCCGGGTGGCCGACCGGGCAGGGCGGCGAGTCCCGCTCGTCCCCCGGCGGCATGTTCCGCCGGCTCGTTTTGCCCCGCCGCGGAGTGCGTCTCCGCCGCGGAGTGCGTCTCCCCGCGGCGGGTCGCCTACGGGTGATCCGCTTCGACGGCCTCAAGTGCTCCTGAGAGCCGCTCCAGCACCCGTACGGTCTCGTCGAAGGCCTCCTGGCCGCCGAGCTCCCGCACGAGCAGGGCCGCCAGCTCCGCGTGCCCCGGGTCGATGCGGTCGATCGCCGCCCGGCCCGCCGCCGTGGGCGCGAGGAGCTTGGCGCGCCGGTGGGCCGGGTTCGGCTCGTAGGCCGCGAGGCCCTCGCGGACGAGCAGGTCCGCGATCCGCTGGACGCTCTGCCGGGTGATGCCCATGACGCGGGCGATCCCGGCGACCGGCAGCGGCTCGGGGAGGACGGCGCCGAGGACCTGCCACCAGGCGGCGGTCAGGCCGGCCGGTTCGGCCAGCTTCTCCGAGAGGGCGAGGAACTGCCCGTTGAGGCGGAAGACGCCCAGGGCCGTACGGGACAGGGCGTCCTGCTGCTCCCGGCGGCTCACGGCTTCGTGGCTCATGCGGGCCGCCTCAGGAGTTCAGCTCGACGAAGGCCGCCGGGTCCGAGTCGTGGAAGAGGCGGAACCAGGCGTCGCGCTTGCCCTCGTACGCGCCCAGCCGGGCGAAGATCTCCCGTGCGAACGCGACCGGCTCCGTCGGGCCCGCGGTGATCAGGTCCCCGGCCGTCACCGCGTCCGCGTCGACGTAGTGCTCACCGCCCTTGTAGCCCGTGGCGGCGAGGTAGAAGGAGACGGCGCTGGTGTGCGCGCGGTCGTCGAGCAGGCCCTCCTTCGCCAGGCCCGCCGTGGCGCCGCAGATCGCGGCGACCGGCACGCCGGCGTCGAGGAAGGTCCGGGCCTTGGCCGTGAAGGGGGCGAGCTCGTCGCCCTCGTCGTACTTCTCGGCGCCCGGAAGGATCAGCAGGGCGCTGTCCTCGGGGCGGAGGTCGTCGAGCGCGAGGTCGGGGACGATCCGGATGCCGGCGATCGTCGTGACGGGCTCTCCGGCGACCGCGCCGACGGTCCGGACGGTGAACCCGGCGCGGGCGAGCCAGGCCGTGGCGTGGCCCGTCTCCCAGTCGGCGAGGGTGTCGTAGACGGCGAGGTGGACGGTCGTGGTGGCACTCTCGATTCCCATGACAGAAGACTGTCATGATGACAGCTTGCTGTCAATGAGGATGTGGCTTCCTCCGAGGCTCCGCCCGCGCGCGAATCGGGACGGAGCAAGGTGTCGCGTCCGGCCCGGTCTCGGTGGACAAGATGGTCATGGCCCGCCCCACCTGCGATTCCTTACCCTCGACCGTATGACCCCTCATGTCGCCGCACCCGATCCCCAGGCCGGCGCGGCCGTCAAGGCCGCCGACCGCGCGCACGTCTTCCACTCCTGGTCCGCCCAGGGTCTGATCGACCCGCTCGCCGTCGCCGGCGCCGAGGGCTCGTACTTCTGGGACTACGACGGAAACCGCTACCTCGACTTCACCAGCGGTCTCGTCTACACGAACATCGGCTACCAGCACCCCAAGGTCGTCGCCGCGATCCAGGAGCAGGCCGGCAAGCTCGCGACCTTCGCGCCCGCCTTCGCCGTGGACGTCCGCTCCGAGGCCGCACGCCTCATCGCCGAGCGCACCCCGGGCGACCTGGACAAGATCTTCTTCACCAACGGCGGCGCCGAGGCCGTCGAGAACGCCGTCCGGATGGCCCGTCTGCACACGGGCCGCCACAAGGTGCTCTCCGCCTTCCGCTCGTACCACGGCGCCACCTCCACCGCGATCAACCTCACCGGCGACCCGCGCCGCTGGGCCTCGGACACCGGCTCCGCCGGCGTCGTCCGCTTCTGGGCGCCCTTCCTCTACCGCTCGCCGTTCTACTCCGAGACCGAGCAGCAGGAGTGCGAGCGCGCCCTCGCGCACCTGGAGGACACGATCGCCTTCGAGGGTCCGGCGACGATCGCCGCGATCATCCTGGAGACCGTGCCCGGCACCGCCGGCATCATGACCCCGCCGCCCGGCTACCTCGCCGGCGTCCGCGCGATCTGCGACAAGTACGGCATCGTCTTCGTCCTCGACGAGGTCATGGCCGGCTTCGGCCGCACGGGCAAGTGGTTCGCCGCCGAGCACTTCGACGTCGTGCCCGACCTGATGACCTTCGCGAAGGGCGTGAACTCCGGTTACGTGCCGCTCGGCGGCGTCGCCATCAACGCCGAGATCGCCGCGACCTTCGACAAGCGGCCCTACCCCGGCGGCCTGACCTACTCCGGTCACCCGCTGGCCTGCGCCGCCGCCGTCGCCACCATCCAGGTGATGGAGGACGAGAAGGTCGTCGAGCACGCCGCCCACCTCGGCGAGAACGTCCTCGGGCCCGGCCTGCGCGAGCTCGCCGAGCGCCACCCGTCCGTCGGCGAGGTCCGCGGCATGGGCGTCTTCTGGGCGCTGGAGCTCGTCAGGAACCGCGAGACGCGCGAGCCGCTCGTCCCGTACAACGCCGCCGGCGAGGCCGCCGCGCCGATGGCCGCCCTGGGCGCCGCGGCGAAGAAGAACGGCCTGTGGCCCTTCATCAACATGAACCGCACGCACGCCGTCCCCGCCTGCAACGCCTCCGAGGCCGAGGTCAAGGAGGGCCTGGCGGCCCTTGACGCCGCGCTGTCGGTGGCCGACGAGTACACCGCGTAATCGAATCGTCGCCTACAGGTGATTCGGGGAGGTTCCCTCCGTTTGGACTAGGGTGTCCGAAGCCGGACGGAGGGGGCCGACCACATGCCCGCGAGCGGAGCTGTCACCCGCAACACCCTGCGGCAGCAGATCGCGGACGCGCTGCGTGACGAGGTGCTCGCAGGCCGTCTCCAGCCGGGCCAGGAGTTCACGGTCAAGCAGATCGCCGAGCAGTACGGAGTGTCCGCGACGCCCGTGCGGGAGGCCCTCGTCGACCTCTGCGCACAGGGGCTCCTCGACTCCGACCAGCACCGCGGCTTCCGCGTCCACCAGTACTCGGTCGACGACTACCGGCGGATGGTCGAGGCCCGGATGCTCGTCGTCGACGGCATCTTCCGCCGCGACGCGGCCATGGTGCCGCCCCGTTCCGCTGCCACGGAACCCGACCTCGGGGTCGGCGTCGCGCTCGTCTCCGTACGCCGCCGGGGCGAGGCCGCGGCCCGCGCCGCCCGCGCCGGCGACCTGGACGTCCTCATCGGCTACGACATCCGCTACTGGCGCGAACTGGCCCGCCTGGTCGCCGCCAACGACTACATCGCCGAGTTCCTGCACCGGCTCCGCGTCCAGGCATGGGTCTTCTCCGTGCCCTACCTGCGCTCCGAGCGGGACATGAACGGCTGGCTGTGGAGCGGACACGTCGACCTGGTGGACGCGGTCACGCGCGGCGACGCGGAGGCGGCCGTCGCGGTCGTACGGGACTACAACACGCACTCCCTGGAGTGGGCCGACCGCCTGGAGAACCGCGCGCGTTGAGGGGAACCTCCGGGTGGCGGCCGGGTTGAGGCGGCTGATCCGGGGGCAGTTCCTGAGCGGGTGGGCGTGGCCGGCGCCGCCGACTACCCTGGCCGTCCCTGCAACCGACGGAGAGCGAGCCTCCCTTGGCCTGTGACCTGTGGCTGGTCCCCCTTGTCGACCTGCTGTGCCACAGCCCCGACAACCCCTTCGCCGAAGAGATAGCGGCCTACGACGCCGTGCTGAGCGCGTCCGGCCTGCCCACCGTGCCCGTCTACGCCTACATGCCGGGGCTCTCCGGCGACGTCGCCCCGATCGCGGGCTTCGACTACGAGGCCCTGCACTTCCTGCGTCGCGCCTACCTGCTCCAGGTGTGCGGGCTGCCGGTCGAGCCGGTCGGCGAGCTCGGCGGGGACTACGAACAGCTCCTGGAGATGTTCGAGGCGACAGCCCAGCAGTCGCACCTGGTCTGGCACTACGACCACGCGGGTTCGTACGTGCCCGTCGACTTCCCGGCGCCGCTCTCCAGCGACGAGCTCCTGGAAGGCGGCGGCCCGCTCGGCTCCTCGTACGGGCTCCTCCGCGAGCTCGAGTTCGTGGCGCCCTCGATCGGCATCGACCCGATGAACCCGCCGGCGCTTCCGGTGCCGCCGGAGCGACCGACCTCCCTGGAGGAGCCGGCCGACCCGATCCCGTACGACGACAGCCCCTTCGCGCGGGAGCGTCACGTGTGGCTGGGACTGCACGCGGCGGCGACCAGGAGCCTCGCACAGGGCTCGATGATCATCCTGAGCTGAGGATCGGGCCGAGGATCGGCCCGGGCCTTCCTCGGCGCTTCGGGGGCCCGACAGCCCCTGGAGCCGTTCGCGGCCCCGAGGGGTCCCTGAAGGTCCCTCCCGGAGGTCCAGCGGGCCCTCCGGAGGTCCAGCGGGCCCTCCGGAGGTATCAGCGGACTCCCGAGGCCGGCGGGTCCCCCTCCGGGCACAGCGGGCCTCCGGAAGGCTCAGCGGGCCTCCGGGGGCCGCTGGCGCGGCATGTTCGGGCGGGTGCCCGGCGGCAGCGGGAAGCGGCTCGACGGGTGGGTGAAGTTCTCCGCGCGCGCGGGCACCACGCCCACCGACTGGAGCATCAGCGGCGCCGGGCCCGAGCGGAACTCGACCATCCAGTCCGCGGTCTCCGCCCGTACCAGCTCGGTCACGTCCTCCGAGAAGCGGCGCAGTACGCCGAGACATCGCTCGGCGGCCTCGCTCGCCGTGCCCTCCGTGGGGCCCAGGACCTCGCGGACGCTCTCCGAGGCCCAGTCGAACTGCAGGGCCTGGAGACGGCGCTGCACGGCCTGTGCGGTCGCCACGTCCCTTATCCAGCCGGACGTCAGGCCGAAGTAGCGGTCGCAGGCCAGGCAGGCCGCGCCGATCAGCAGCGACAGATAGCCCCAGCCGGCCGCACCCTCGGCCGCCCCTGTCAGGTCGAGCAGCGGCAGCGCGGCGCCCGCGATCACGCCGGCGGCGGTGCCGAGCCGCAGGATCCGGGCGCCACGGCGCTTCCACACGCGGTCGGAGAGATACCACTCCGCCGTGCGCAGGGCATTGGACTCGACCCAGCGGTAGAGCTCGTCGAGCCGCTCGGCGGGCTCGCCCCAGTCGCCCAGCGGGAAGGGCGTGCCGGTGAGATCGCGGTCCGGCCGCTCCGTGTCTTCCCGGTTCTCCCCGGAGTGACCCGGTGGCTGCATATCCGGCTGCTGGCTCACCGGGGGACTCCTCTGTTCAGCTCAGCGCGCGTGTCCTTCTGTGACGTGCGGTGCACGTGGTGCCTGCCCTTCCTACCGCCGAATGGTGGGCGATGGGCCCGGAATCCCGGGATTTCCGCCCGCAAGAGGGTGTTGATCAGGTAGAGAAGCCCGCAGTTTCTCACCCGAAAGAGTGATGGAGGCAGGGCGGGCGGCGAACACGTAGGCTCGGGCGTACCCGACATTCGGACGTAACGAACCTCAGGAGTGCCCGTGATTCCCGGTGGTGGCCAGCCCAATATGCAGCAGCTTCTCCAGCAGGCCCAGAAGATGCAGCAGGACCTCGCCCGTGCCCAGGGGGAACTGGCCGCGACCGAGGTCGAGGGTCAGGCGGGCGGTGGCCTGGTCAAGGCGACCGTCACCGGCTCCGGCGAGCTGCGCGCCCTGGTGATCGACCCGAAGGCGGTCGACCCGGAGGACACGGAGACGCTGGCCGACCTGATCGTGGCCGCCGTGCACGCGGCGAACGAGAACGCGGAGCAGCTCCAGCAGGCGAAGCTGGGCCCGCTGGCGCAGGGCATGGGCGGCATGCCCGGCCTGGGCTTCTGACCCGGGTCCCCACCCGTATCCCCGTACACCTTCAAAGGTGCACTTCCAGCCACTACCGTAAGAATCAAGCACCCCCGAGAAGGGCGTTCCGTTGTACGAAGGCGTGGTTCAGGACCTCATCGACGAACTGGGCAGGCTGCCCGGCGTCGGTCCCAAGAGCGCGCAGCGGATC
Organism: Streptomyces narbonensis; assembly: GCF_014649015.1. GTDB lineage: Bacteria > Actinomycetota > Actinomycetes > Streptomycetales > Streptomycetaceae > Streptomyces > Streptomyces narbonensis. Next base: position 231,243 of record NZ_BMSF01000007.1, on the reverse strand, counting down.
GCCTTCCACATCCTCCAGGCGGAGCCCACGGATGTACGGCGGCTCGCGCACGCGCTCCTGGAGGTCAAGGAGAAGGTCAGGTTCTGCGCGGTCTGCGGCAACGTGGCACAGCAGGAGCAGTGCAACATCTGCCGGGATCCGCGGCGCGACCTGACGGTCATCTGCGTGGTCGAGGAGCCGAAGGACGTCGTGGCGATCGAGCGGACGCGCGAGTTCCGGGGGCGGTACCACGTCCTCGGCGGCGCGATCAGCCCGATCGAGGGCGTCGGCCCGGACGACCTGCGCATCCGGGAGCTCCTCGCACGGCTCGCGGACGGCGCGGTCACCGAGCTGATCCTCGCCACCGACCCGAACCTGGAGGGCGAGGCCACCGCGACGTACCTGGCGCGGATGATCAAGCCCATGGGGCTGAAGGTGACCCGTCTCGCGAGCGGGCTCCCGGTCGGCGGCGACCTGGAGTACGCCGACGAGGTGACCCTCGGCCGTGCCTTCGAGGGGCGGCGACTGCTAGATGTATGACGAGGACCGAGCCCACGCAGGTGCGCCCCGAGGAAGGCTTCTCGATGTCTGACGCCACGCTTCACTCCGTCACGCAGGACCCCGACGACTTCGCGGTCCAGATCGCCGACTCGATCGAGAGCTTCATCGTCGCGACCACGGAGGTCGCGAAGGGCGACGAGCCCGACAGTGCGGTCCCGTTCATGCTCCTGGAGATCTCGCAGCTGCTGCTCGCGGGCGGCCGGCTCGGCGCGCACGAGGACATCGTCCCCGATGAGCGGTACGAGCCGGACACGGGCCCGGAGCCGGACGTGGACGACCTCCGCGAGCGGTTCGCGGTCATGCTGGACCCGGTCGACGTCTTCTCCGAGGTCTTCGACCCGTACGAGCCGCGCAAGGCTCCGGTGCCGGCGCGGATCTCCGACAACATCGCCGACATCGTCACCGACCTCCGGCACGGCCTCGCCCACTACCGGGCGGGCCGCACCAGCGAGGCGCTGTGGTGGTGGCAGTTCTCGTACTTCTCCAACTGGGGCCCCACCGCCTCGGCGACCCTCCGCGCCCTCCAGTCCCTGGTCGCGCACGTCCGCCTCGACCAGCCGCTGGCCGAGCTGGACGGCCTCGACACGGACGAGGACCTGACGGAGGACGACCTCGCGGAGGCGGCGGGCCGCGTGATGCTGGAGGAGATCGCGGCGCCGCTGGGCCTGCGGGCAAAGGCGAAGAAGTAGCGGACCGCTCCCACCGCCCCCTGTCATCATGGGCCGATGACTGGGGGAGTGGGCGGTGCCGCAGCGTCCGGCGACCGGTCCCGTGGCGGCCGGCGGGACGATCGGAATCCTCGGGGAGTCCGAACTGACGCGAATGGTAAGGGAGATGCCGGCGTAATCCCGTCAGACGGCCGCCGCGCTGCCATCATGAGCACATGGCAACGCAGACACGCGGTCGGTCGAAGGCAGTGCTGCGGAGCGGCGCGGGCGTCGGTGTCGTCGGGATCGGCGCGCTGGTCGCCGTCGCCGTCGCCGACCTCGGGAAGGCCGACCAACTCGCCAGCGTCGTAGGCGCGGTACTGGCGGCCGTCGGTCTGGGGCTCTCCCTCTGGGCCCAGTTCGGGCGCGTTGGCTCGCCCGCTCCGGTTCATCCGGCCGCACCGGTCGTGACCGCCTCCGGCGTCGGCTCCGTTGCCGCCGGCGGGAACATCGGGTCCGTGGCGCAGGGCGGTAGCGGTACGGCTCCGGCGCCCGCCCCGGCGGCGCCCCCGGCCCCCGCCGCACCCGCGCGGCCCGCCCCCGGTTCCGTCACCGCATCCGGTGACCGGTCCGTCGCGGCGGGCGGTGACATCGGTTCCGTATCGACCGGCGGCGCGTGAGCGAGGGCGTCTCCGCGTCGGGGGAGCGGTCCGTCGCGGCCGGCGGGGACATCGGATGGGTGCACACCGGGGACCGGGTGACGGTGCTGCCGCCCGGGGTCCTCGGGCCGGTGGTCTGCCCGGCCGGACTCGTCAACGTGCCCCGTAAAGCGGCCCACTTCGTGGGGCGCGGCGAGGAGGGCGGCCTTCTCGACCGGGAGGGCGGGACCGTCGTGATCTGCGGCCTCGGCGGGGTGGGCAAGTCCTCGCTCGCCGCCCGCTGGGCCGTCCGGCAGGCGGCACACCGCAACCCCGTCTGGTGGATCACAGCCGAGAGCCGGGCCGACGTGGACGCCGGGCTCGCGTCCCTCGCCGTCGCGATGCAGCCCGCGCTGGTCGACGTACTCCCGCAGGAGGCCCTGCGCGAGCGGGCGTTGCAGTGGCTGTCGGCGCACGACGGGTGGCTGCTCGTCCTCGACAACGTCACCGATCCGGCCGATGTGGAGGGCCTGTTGGCCCGGAGCGGCGGCCGGGGGCGGATCGTCGTCACGAGCCGGACGACGGACGCCTGGTACGGGATCGGGCGGGTCCTCACCCTGCCCGTCCTGCCGGCCGCCGACGCCGTCGAGCTGTTCACCCGGGTCGCCACGCACGCGGGCCCCCGCGACACCACCGGCGCCGATGTCCTGTGCGCCGCCCTCGGGGGGCTGCCACTGGCCGTCGAGATCGCCGCCGCGTACTGCGGCCGCACGGCCTCGCCCCCGCTCGCGTATCTGATGGAGCTGGACCGCAGCGGCTGGCCGGGGAACGCCGAGGACGCCGTCGCCCGGACCCTGCGCGTCACGCTCGACCGGCTCGCCGCCTCCGACCCGTACGCGGGAGCGGTCCTGCGGCTGCTCGCCTGGTTCGCGCCGGACCGGATACCCACGCTCCTCCTGCCGCCCGACCCCGACGTGCGCCGGGCGCTCGGGGAGCTGGCCGCGCACAGCATGGTCACGCTCCACGAGGACGGCTCGGTGTCGGTGCACAGACTGGTGCAGGCGGTCGCCCGGCGCCCGGATCCCGAGGACCCGCACCGGGAGCCGGGCCTGATCGCGCGGGCCCGGCTGGTCGCGGAGACGGCGCTCTCACGCGCCGTACCGCTGGACACCGAGGATCCGGCCCACTGGGAGACATGGCGGGGGCTGATGCCGCACGTGGAGGCGTACCTGCGGTGCGCGGATCCGGGGCAGGACGGCAAGCAGCTGCTCCCGCCGCTGGTCGCGGCGGGTGCGTATCTGTCGTTCAACGGCTTGCCCGAGGTGGCGGTCCATGTGCACGAGCGGGCGGCGATCAGCGCCGAGCGGCTGCTGGGCCGGGATGATCCGTTCACCCTCGCGATGCGCGGCGCGGTGGCCGAGAGCCTTGCCTCGACGGGGCGCCCGGAGGAGGCGGTCGAGAGGTCGGTCGAGCTGGTGCGGAGGCTGACCGAGGTGCTCGGGGCCGACCACAGGGACACGCTCCTGATGCGGGTCAGTCTCGCGCAGTCCCAGCTGCGTGCCGGGCGCACGGAAGAGGCGATCGCCCTTACGGCGGGAGTGCTCCCGGACCTGGTCCGTGTGCTGGGCGTGAGGTGCCGGGAGACACTCGTGGCCTTCGCCGAACTCGCCGGGATGTACCAGGCCGCGCACCGGATCCGCGAGGCCGTCGGAGTGTGCGTGTACGCGCTGGGCGAGCTGCGGACGCTCCTCGGCGAGGAACACCTGGAGACCCTGAACGCCCGGATCAACCTGGCCGGCCTGTACGCGAGCGCCGGGGCGGTCGACCGGGCCCGGGCCGACTACGAGGAGCTGCTGCCCGTCTGCGTACGTGTCCTCGGTGAGCACCACCCGCACACGGCCCTCGTGGCGGACGCCCTCGCGGAGCTGCCGGTGTGATCACTCCTCGATCACCGCATCTCACCATGCGATATCACGCTGGCGTTTTTCGGTCCCTCGTTAGACTGAGCCGATCGCAGCGCCGGCTGCGGCACACACTGAGCGAGGAGCGCACGTGGGCCTTGTCGTGCAGAAGTACGGAGGCTCCTCCGTTGCCGATGCCGAAGGCATCAAGCGCGTCGCCAAGCGGATCGTGGACACCAAGAAGGACGGCCATCAGGTCGTCGTCGTGGTTTCCGCGATGGGCGACACGACGGACGAGCTGATCGATCTCGCCGAGCAGGTATCCCCGATCCCTGCCGGGCGTGAGTTCGACATGCTGCTGACCGCCGGAGAGCGGATCTCCATGGCCCTGCTGGCCATGGCGATCAAAAACCTGGGCCACGAGGCCCAGTCGTTCACGGGCAGCCAGGCAGGTGTCATCACCGACTCGGTCCACAACAAAGCGCGCATCATCGATGTCACGCCGGGCCGGATCCGTACCGCCCTCGACGAGGGCAACATCGCCATCGTCGCCGGCTTCCAGGGTGTGTCCCAGGACAAGAAGGACATCACCACCCTGGGCCGTGGCGGCTCCGACACGACCGCCGTGGCGCTCGCCGCCGCGCTCGACGCCGAGGTCTGCGAGATCTACACCGACGTCGACGGTGTCTTCACGGCCGACCCGCGCGTCGTGAAGAAGGCGAAGAAGATCGACTGGATCTCCTTCGAGGACATGCTGGAGCTTGCCGCCTCCGGCTCCAAGGTGCTGCTGCACCGGTGCGTCGAGTACGCGCGCCGCTACAACATCCCGATCCACGTCCGCTCGTCCTTCTCGGGACTGCAGGGCACGTGGGTCAGCAACGAACCGCAAGGAGCCCAGAAGGTGGAGCAGGCCATCATCTCGGGTGTCGCCCACGACACCTCCGAGGCGAAGATCACCGTTGTCGGCGTGCCGGACAAGCCGGGTGAGGCCGCGGCCATCTTCCGCGCCGTCGCGGACGCCGAGATCAACATCGACATGATCGTGCAGAACGTGTCCGCCGCCTCCACCGGCCTCACGGACATCTCCTTCACCCTCCCGAAGGCCGAGGGCCGCAAGGCCATCGACGAGCTGGAGAAGGCGAAGAGCGCGATCGGCTTCGACTCGCTCCGCTACGACGACCAGATCGGCAAGATCTCCCTGGTCGGCGCCGGTATGAAGACGAACCCGGGCGTCACCGCGGACTTCTTCAAGGCGCTCTCCGACGCGGGCGTGAACATCGAGCTCATCTCGACCTCCGAGATCCGCATCTCGGTCGTCACCCGCGCCGACGACGTCAACGAGGCCGTGCGCGCCGTCCACACCGCCTTCGGTCTGGACAGCGACTCGGACGAGGCCGTCGTCTATGGAGGCACCGGCCGATGACGCCGAAGCCGACGCTCGCGGTCGTCGGTGCGACCGGAGCCGTCGGCTCGGTGATGCTCCAGATGCTCACGCACCACGCGGACGTCTGGGGCGAGATACGCCTGCTCGACACCCCGGGGGCGGCCGGCTCCAAGGCCGCCGTCCGCGGGGTGGAGTGCGAGGTCCTCGCGCTCGACGAGGACTCCGAGGAGTCCCTGGACGGCGTCGACCTGGCGCTCTTCCTCGTGCCCGAGGAGGTGGCCGCCCGGTGGGCGCCCGTCGCCGTCGCCAAGGGCGCGGTCGTCGTGGACACCTCCGCGGCCTTCCGGGGCGACCCGGACGTGCCGCTCGTCGTCCCCGAGGTCAACGCGCACGCGGCGCGCGTACGCCCCCGGGGCATCGTCGCGAGCCCCGGCTGCACCACGCTCGCGCTGATCGCCGCCGTGGGCGCCCTGCACGCCGAGTTCGGGGTCGCCGAACTGGTCGTCACCGCCCAGCAGGCGGCGAGCGGCGCCGGTGCCGGGCAGCCGGGCGCCGACGCGCTCCGCGCGCAGCTCGGCCTGGTGGCCGGTGACGCCGAGCTGGGCACGCAGCCCGGTGACGTCCGCCGGGCCGTCGGCGAGGACACCGGCCCCTTCCCCGGGCCCCTCGCGCTCAACGTCCTGCCCTGGTCGGGCACGGCCGGCGAGGACGGCGCCTCCTCGGAGGAGGAGCGCGTCCGGGACGAGACCCGCAGGATCCTCGGGCTGCCCGGGCTGCGGATCGCCGCGACCTGTCTGCGCGTTCCCGTCGTGAGCGGCCACTCCGTGTCCGTCCACGCGCGTTTCGAACACCCCGTCACGGTCGGGCGCGCGCACGAGGTCCTGGCGACCTCTCCGGGGGTCGTGCTGTACGACGATCCCGCGGCGGGCGACTTCCCCACCCCGGCCGACGTCGTCGGCACCGATCCCGCGTGGGTCGGACGGGTGCGGCGGTCGATGGACGACGAGCGCGCCCTCGACTTCTTCGTCTGCGCCGACAACCTCCGCAAGGGCGCGGCGCTCAATGCACTGCAGATCGCGGAATCGGTTGTCACGGATTTGTAGGATCTGTGAAGGCGCTGTGAGCAAAAAGGCGTCAGATACCTCTTGAACTGCGGTGATTCCGTGTTCGACGATGCTGTTCCGCCGTGTTGCAACCACGAGTTGTGCGGGGCGCGTCTCTGCGTTCACTCACCATCGTGTGGCGCGGAGCACGCTGCGAAAGCGGGGCATCGGGGGAGAACGGTTACGCATGAGGACAAACGGGTCACCGTCGATTTCGGTGGCGAACGCGTACAACCCTGGCGGGGGGAGGCGTGTCCAACAGGCGTGGCAGAGGTACTCGACATCGCGACCATCGCTCCGCTGCGCGGCGCGGGCACCGGGGTGCTCCCCGTGCGGAGCGCCGCCGTCATCCCCGTACGCGGCTCCGCGGTCCGTCCGTTCGGACGTCCGCGCGGGCTCGGCGGGATGCCGGTGATCGCCCCCGTGCCCACGGGATCCCGCATGAGAGCGGCGGACGGCATCCCGTCCCCCCGCACGAGCGCTGAAGGGGACATGGCCGCCGGCACCACCGTCGACCACCTGACCGAGACCTACCGTGCCCACTACCGGTCGCTGCTCGGCCTCGCGGCGCTCCTCCTCGACGACACGGCCTCCTGCGAGGACGTCGTCCAGGAGGCGTTCATCCGCGTCCACTCGGCCCGCAAGCGCGTCCGCGAGCCCGAGAAGACGCTCGCCTACCTTCGCCAGACCGTCGTGAACCTCTCCCGGTCCGCGCTGCGCCGCCGCATCCTCGGCCTCAAGCTGCTGTCCAAGCCGATGCCGGACATGGCCAGCGCGGAGGAGGGGGCGTACGACCAGCTGGAGCGTGACGACCTCATCAAGGCGATGAAGGGCCTGCAGCGGCGTCAGCGCGAGGTGCTCGTGCTGCGGTACTTCGCCGACATGACGGAGGCCCAGGTCGCCGAGACGCTCGGGATATCGCTGGGATCGGTGAAGGCGTACGGTTCGCGGGGCATCGCGGCGCTTCGCGTCGCGATGGAGGCGAACGCATGAGCCACGAACACGAGAAGGACGAGCCCCGTGACGAGCGCGACGGCGAGCGTGACGGCGAGTGTGACGGTGAGCGTGCCGGTGAGCGCGACGGCCGTGCCGGCGAGCGCGACGGCGAGTGTGACGGCAGTGCCGCCGCGCGTGCCGCCCGTGATGAACGTGACGATCTGAGTGGACGACGGATGCTGAACATCGAGCGCGGTTCCGAGTCTGATCCGGAGCCCGATGCGGAGTTCGGCGCGGAGTTGGGCGCGGCGTTCGGCGCGGCGTTCGGCGGGAAGCCCGGCCCACGGGCGGACGCGGATTCCGACGGCGGTCTCGATGACGAGCTCGCGCTGCGGCGTCTGCTCCACGGCGCGGTCGCGGGCCTGGAGCCCACCGCCGGCTCGCTGGACCACCTGCGCCGGGCCGTTCCCGCGCGGCGGGCCCGCAAGCGGCAGGCCGTCGTCGGCGCCGCCGCGGCCGCCGTCCTCATCGGAACGGCCGTCCCGGCCTTCGTCCACGTCGCGAACTCGGGCGGGGTCACCGCCGCCAACCCCGTGAACGCCGGTCACGGCCAGGAGGCCCAGGGCGGCACCGGAGCCGAGACGGGCATCGAGGGCGGGAAGACCTCCCAGTCCCCGGCGTCACAGGTGTCCCCCAGCCAGGGCACGGTCGACGGGGCCACGGGCAAGCCGCAGCAGCCCGGGAGCGGTACGAGCACCCAGGGGCCGCAGGCCACGCTGAACCCGCTGCCCGGCGACGCGCCGCAGTGCGAGCCCGGTCAGCTCGGAGTCAGTTCGACCCAGACGAGCGGCCCCGACGGGTCGGGGAGCGTGTACGGCACGTTCCGCGTCGCCAACGTCTCCGGGGAGAGCTGCGTCGTCGACGGCAGCGGCATCGTCAGCTTCGAGGCCAGGGGCGCTGCCGACCCGGCCCGGATCTCGGTCGTCCGGCACACCGCAGGGGACGGCAGTGGACTGCCCGATCCCGCGCAGGAGGCCACCGTGCTCCTCCTGAAGCCCAGCGGCTCCTACGAGGTGCGGTTCGCCTGGCTGCCGAGCGAGACCTGCCCGATGACCGGGGGCACCCCGACGACGGAGCCGACCCCGACCGCGCCGACGACCCAGCCGACCCCGACCGAGCCGACGCCGACGGTCCCGCCGACGACCCCTCCGCCGACGACGACGCCCCCGACGACGGAACCGGTCACCCAGGACCCCGGTGGGGGGACGGCCGGCACGGACACCGGAACCGGTACGGAGGCGGAGGGCGGCGCCGCACCGCAGCTGCTCCGGGCGGACGGCGTGCCGGCGGACGGCAGCGTCTCGGTCAGCCACACGGCGGAGCCCGGCGGCCCCGTCGCCGTGGCGACCGTCCCCAACGCCTGCGCGGGCACGATCTACCGCACCGGCATCCTCGCCGGCACCTGAGCGGAGCCGGCGTCCCTCGTCGGACACGGAGAAGGGCCTGGAGACCGTCTGCCGGTCCTCCAGGCCCTTCTCCGTGTCGCTCCTAGGGGGTGTCTTACCGATCAGACCCCGCGAGCCCGGCCTGATCGGTAAGACACCCCCTAAAGACCCAGCGCCTCGTCCCGGGAGGCCTCCGCCTCACGGCGCACCAGGCGGAACCACATGAAGAGCACGAAGCCGGCGAAGACGAACCACTCCGCGGTGTAGCCGAGGTTCTGGAAGGCCTTCACGTCCAGGCTCGTCCCCGCGGCGGCCTCCGCCGGGACGGGCGTGAGGCCGGAGGGGGAGTCGGTGAGGGTGATCCAGGCGTCGTAGACGTCGTCGTTGACCACATTCACCAGGGCGGCCGCGCTGATCATGCCGAGCTGCCCCTCGGGCAGGCCGCCCGCCGTGTGGGCACCCTTCGTCCCCGGGTTCTCCGAGGCCTGGAGCGCGCCCACCACCGTGACCTCGCCGGATGGCGGGGCCGGGGCCGTCGCGCCCGTGGGGAGCCAGCCCCGGACCACCGGCAGCGACCGGCCGCCGTCCGTCTTCAGCAGCGTCAGGACGTACGAACCGGGCCGGCCGTCCAGCTCGCGCTGCGGCACCAGGAACTGCTCCCCGAAGCGGCCGCGCGCCTCGGCGGACCGCCCCGAGGTCTCCTTGTCGACCGGCAGGAGCGTGGCCAGCGGGGCCGCCTTCAGCGAGCTCGCGGCGGGCCGCTGCTCGGCCTCCTGATGGGAGTCGACGCGATCCTCGAACTTCCCCAGCTGCCAGGTCCCCATGAACACGCAGAACGGGATCGCCAGCAGGACGAAGACGTTGATCCCCCACCAGCGGGGCGTTCTCAGGAACCGGTACACACCCCCACGGTACGCAAGCGGGATCGGCTCCCCGACGGCCGGGTACCGGGTGTCCTGTCGATCAGGCCGGGCCCGCGGCGTCCCGTGCCGCCGAGTCACCCCCCAGGTGCTTCGCGGCGAAGGCCAGGTCCAGAGCGACCTGCTTGATCCGCTCCTCCACGACGAGCGAGCCGTGGCCCGCGTCGTACCGGTACACCTCGTGGACCGCGTCCCGGGCCGCGAGCCGGTCCACGTAGTTGTCGATCTGCCGGATCGGGCACCGCGGGTCGTTGACGCCGGCGGAGATGTGGACCGGCGCCTTCACCGCGTCCACGTACGTCAGCGGCGACGAGGCCGCGTACCGCTCGGGCACCTCCTCCGGCGAGCCGCCCAGCAGCGTCCGGTCGAGCGCCTTCAGGGCCTCCATCTCGTCCTCGTACGCCGTGACGTAGTCCGCGACCGGGACCGCCGCCAGACCGACCGCCCAGGCGTCGGGCTGCGTCCCGAGGCCGAGGAGCGTGAGGTAGCCGCCCCACGAGCCGCCGGAGAGGACCAGGCGCGCCGGGTCGGCGAGGCCGCTCGACACCGCCCACTCGCGGACCGCCTCGACGTCCTCCAGCTCGATCAGACCGACCCGGTGCTTGAGCGCGTCCGTCCACTCCCGGCCGTAGCCCGTCGAGCCGCGGTAGTTGACCCGCACCACCGCGTACCCGTGGTCCACCCAGGCCGCCGGGCCCGAGGCGAAGGCGTCGCTGTCGTGCCAGGCGGGACCGCCGTGCACCTCGAAGACCGTGGGAAACGGTCCCTCGCCCTCCGCCGGGCGCTGCACGAGCGCGTGGATCCGGCCGCCGGGCCCGTCCACCCACACGTCCTCCACGGGCACCGAGTGCGGCGCCTCGGGGCCGGGCGGGTCGAGGACGATCCTGCCGTCCGTGGAGCGCACCACCGGCGGCCGGGCCGCCGACGACCAGAGGTATTCGACGCTGCCGTCCGGCCGGGCCGTCGCGTCCGACACCGAGCCGGCCGGGGTCTCCACCCGCACCAGGGCGCGCGTGCCGATCTCGTACCGGAAGAGCTCGCTGCGGGCCTCGAAGCTGTGCACGATCAGCAGTCCGGAGCCGTCCGGGTACCACTCGGCCGACACGTCGCCCGGCAGGTCGAGCCGGAGATCGGTCTCCGTCCCCTGCGCCACGTCCCAGAGCATCGGCTCCCAGCGGCCGCGCCGCTGGTGCGCGACGAGCAGCCGGGAGTCGCCCGCCAGGGGCGCGAAGCCGAGGACCGCGAGCCCGAGCTCCTCCGTGCCGCCCTTGGTGTCGTCGAGCTCGGCCAGCACGCTCGCGTCGGCGGCGCGCAGCACGCGCAGCGCCGAGTGCATCGCGTCCCCGTGCTCGGTGTGCTCGATCGCGATCAGCGAGCCGTCGTGCGAGAGGTCGCCGACCCCGGCCGACTCCCGGTGCCGGTAGATCTCGACCGGGGCGGCGGCCCCCGGCCGTACGAGATGGACCGTCGAGCCGTCCTCGTCCGTGGACCGGCCGATCACCAGCGTGCCCTCCCGGCCGATGGCGAGGCCGCCCGGGTAGGAGGCGTCGAGCCCCGGCACGGCGGGCTCGTCCGCGCCGCCCGCGAACGGCTGGCGCATCCACACCCCGAACTCGTCCCCGTCGGTGTCCGCGAACCACCAGATCCACGCGCCGTCAGGAGAGAGCGTGCCGTCCGTCGTGCCGTTCGGCCGGTCCGTGACCTGCCGCTGCTCGCCGCTCGCCCGGTCCCAGGCGTACAGCTCGTACGTCCCCGTGGCGTTGGAGACGAACAGCGAGCGGTCCGGGGCCTCCTCGGCCCACTCGGGCAGGGAGACGCGCGGTGCGCGGAACCGCTGCTCCCACGCCGGGGTCCGCTCCCACGCCGCGATCTCGGTGAAGTCCTTGCTCTCAGTCATGACACCCATGATGCTCCGCGCGGCCGACAATCCGGTCGCGTCGTCCGCAACCTGTGGATAACCTCGCCGACATGTACTCCCCGACCCCTGAGGACTGGCGCGAGGCCAACCGTGCGCGCTGGGACGAGCGCGTTCCGATCCACGCCTCCAGCGACTTCTACGACCTCGACGCCTTCCGCGCGGGCAAGGAGGCCCTGAGGGACTTCGAGCTCGCCGAGGTCGGTGACGTCACCGGACGGTCCCTGCTCCACCTCCAGTGCCACATCGGCCTGGACACGCTCTCCTGGGCGCGGCACGGCGCCGCGCACGTCGTCGGCCTGGACTTCTCCGAGCCGGCCGTCGACACGGCCCGTTCCCTCGCCGCGGACCTCGGCTACTCGCAGGACCGCGCGGCCTTCGTCGCCGCCGACGTGTACGAGGCCGCCCAGGCCGTCCCGGACAGCGCGTACGACATCGTCTACACGGGTGGCGGGGCGCTGAACTGGCTGCCCGACATCGAGCGCTGGGCGGAGACCGTCGCCTCGCTCGTCGCACCGGGCGGCTTCGTCTACGTGGCGGAGTTCCATCCGCTGACCGACTCGCTCGACGACGAGACCGGCAGCCGGATCGTGTATGACTACTTCGTCCGCGAGCCGTGGGTGGACAGCTCCCCGGGCACGTACGCGGACCTGGACGCCGACACCGTCCACAACCGCAGCGTGGAGTGGGTGCACCCGGTCGGCGAGGTCGTCACGGCGCTCGCGAAGGCGGGCCTGAGGATCGAGTTCCTGCACGAGCACGACGCCTCGCTGTTCCCCCGCTACGGCGCGCTCCAGCGGCACGAGGACGGCTACTACCGCTTCCCGGCGGACCGTCCCCGGATCCCGCTGATGTACTCGATCAAGGCGTCCCGGCCGGCGTAGAAGACGGACGAGGGCGAGGCGAGGGCGAGGCGAGGCCGAGGCCGAGGAACAGGACGACGACCCGGCCGAGGCGGTCACGACCGGCCGAGGCGGTCACGACCGGCCGATCCGGATGACGGCCCGCCCGCCCTTCAGATCCACCGTCGAGTGGTGCGGCGGGGCGCCGTCCTCCTCGTCGTCGCGCATCACGAGGGCGCTCTGCCGCTCCTTGAGCTCGTTCTGCTTGCCCTGCGAGAACGTCGCGTGCAGCTGCTCGAAGCCCGTGGAGGAGACCTGGCCCGTGCGCTTGCCGCGCCCGGTCGCCCGCAGCAGCTGGTCGGCGAAGGCGACCACCGTCAGCAGGATGACGAGGCCGGGCAGCGTCACGAACACGGCGAACTCCATGCCCCCATGAGACCACGCGGGCCCGTGCGGCGGAACGGGTCGACCGGCCTCGGACCGCACGCCTCCCGGCCTGGGACCGGCACGCCTCCCGGCCTGGGGCCGGTGCGCCTCCCGGCTCCGGACCGGTGCGCCTCCCGGCTCCGGACCGGTGCGCCACTCAGACCGTCACGTCCGGCCGTATGTGGTGCGTGCGCCGCCCGTCCGGGCCGAGGGCCTGCGCCCCGATCTTGTGGGTGCGCAGCGAGACCTGGGTGCCGGTGATCCGCAGCGCGGGGGCGGCCCGTACGAGCGTCGCCGTCACCTCGTGCAGCTCCTCGACCGTACGGAGCCACATCGCGAGCGCCAGGTTGTGCGGCCCGGTCACCGAGGTGATCAGCAGGGTGTGGCGCAGCCGGGTCAGCGCCGCCACCGTCGAGGAGACCTCAAGGGGCGGGACGTCGGCCGTGACCAGCGCCCACACCGGGCGTCCGGAGAACCTCGGGGCCGGCAGGCAGTGGTGGTGCAGCGCGCCGGCCGCCATGAGGGCGTCCAGCTTGCGCCGCACCGTCGACTCGCTCGTGCCGCACTGCCGGGCCAGTTCGGCGGCGCTGCGGCGGGCGTCCCCGGCCAGTTCCGCGACCAGTTGGCGGTCGAGGTCCGTGAGGGGCGTCCGTGGACGGGCGGGCGGGCGCGGCCGCTTCTCGCCACCGGTGACGTCCGCGAGGAGCCGGACCTGCCCGGGGGCGAGCTGCTCGATCCGCGACCGGTACGGCCGGTTGTGCAGCCGGGTGACGACCTGTGTGCGGGAGCGGAACACCCCCGGCAGGCGGCGCACCCGGCCCGCCAGGTAGACGTCGAGGGCGTAGAGGTCCGGGCAGACCACGAGCAGCACCAGGTCGGCGTCGCCGGTCACCTGGTGGACGCCGAGGGTGTACGGATCGTCGGTGAGTTCGAGTGCGGTCGAGTCGACCGTACCCGCGGCGCATTCGAGCTCGACCCAGGCGTACAGCGTGGACTCCTGGCTGCGGGCGACGAGCAGCGAACTCCAGGCCCAGCCGCCCGCGGTGAGGTGGTCCCAGCGCCGGGCGAGCGTGTCGGGGCTCGACCCCAGGACGGCCGAGAGCTGCGTCCAGCTGGCGCGCGGGGCGAGCTGGAGTGCGTGGATCAGCGACAGATCCGGCTCTCCCAGGACGGATTCCCCGGTATGCATATGCCTCCTTGGCCGATACCTGGGAAACCATGGGGGTGGGCACCAGGGCGCCCCAGGATGTGGTCTGGGGCATATGCATTCAAGCCGGAGTGGCGATTGTTCGCCATGAAGGCCGGCATAAGTCGCAGATGTGGACAGGAACAGGGCGGGACGGCACGGGACGGGATGGTGCGGGGGATGGAGTCCATGGGGCACATGGGGCACATGGGACACATGGGGCACGTGGGGCACGTGGGGCACATGGGGAAGTCGTCGGAGGCGGAGCTGCTGTGGGGTGAGCCGGTCAGTGCCGACCAACTGACCGCCGCAGAGCAGGGCTACGCGCGCTGCGGCCCCGCCGAGCGCTTCCTGTGGGAGCGGCTCTCCGTTTTCGAGGGCGCCTTCGGCCGGGAGGCGGTCCGCGAGGTCTGCGCCTCCGACGCGCTGCCCGCGGGGGAGATCCAGGCGGTCCTCGACCGGCTCGCCCCCCTCGCGCTCCTCCCCGTCGACGACCTGTTCGACGGCGAGGACGGCGCGCCCCGTTACTGGATGCCGCACCCGATGCGGGCCGTCGGCGCCCGCCGCCTCACCGGGCGCGGCGACCGCTGGGCCGTCGTCCTGCACCACCGGAGATGGTGCGTGAAGGTGGCCCGGCAGGCCGCCGACTGGTGGCAGAGCGGCCGCCAGATCGACGCCCGGGACCTCGCCCTGCGCGAACTTCCCGACCTGGCCGCCGCGATGGACCCGACGACGGCCCCGCTCTCGCCGAGCGCCGAGGCCGAGACGTCCGTCGAGATCGTGGTCTCGCTGTGGTTCCTGTGGGTGGCCTGCGGGCGGGTCGCAGAGGGCCACATCCGGCTGCGGCACGCCCTCTCCCTGCACTCGGGCCCGCCGCCGGCCCGCGCCCTGTGGCTCGCCGCCTACCTGGAGCTGGAGGCGGGCCGCCCCGAGGACGCCGACCCGCTGCTCGTCCAGGCCTGGGCGGCGGCCGTGCGGGACGGGGACGACCGGTGCCTCGGGATGCTGGCCCACCTGCGCGGCGCGACCGCCCTCTTCCAGGGGCGTGCGCGCGAGGCGGCGGCAGAGTTCCGGGAGGCGCTCGCCCTCATGGAGGAGCACCCGGAGTTCGGGCCGAGCCGGGAGCTGTGCTGGGTCGCGCTCGCCCTGACCCTCAGCCGGACCGACCCGGAGGCCGCGCAGGAGGCCCTGGACCAGGCGGTTCTCGACACGTCGGCCCGGCTGGCCTGGACGGGGCGCGACCTGTGGGCCGACGCCTGGGCGCACCACGCGCGGGCCGAACTCCTCTCCTGGGACGGGGAGCGCGAGCGGGCCGCCGAGCACGCCCGGCGAGCGCTCCGCGCCCATCTGCACCTCGGGACGGCCGTCGGGGCGGCCTGCGCGGCCGAACTCCTCGCCCAGATGCGGGTCATGGTCGGCCGGATGACCTCCGCCGCCCATCTCCTCGGCGCGGCGGACCTGTTGAGGGCCTCCGTCTTCGAGGAGGCGTACCGCCCGGCGGAGTACTGCGCGACCTCGCGCGACCGCAGCGAATCGCTCCTGCGCGGGCTGCTCGACGACCAGGAGCTGCGCCGCGCCTACGAAGAGGGCGCCCGCCTGGGCCTGTTCGCCCTGGCGGGAGAGGAGTAGGAACAGGGGTCGGGTGTCCGTCCCGATGCCTACGATGGCGCAATGATCGCCTTCGTCGTGGCCGCTGTCTTCCTGCTGCTCTTCGGGGCCGGCGTGCTGCGCGACCGGCGCCGCTTCGGCAATGCCGTGTACCTCGGCCTGGCCGTCACGTTCTTCGGGCTCGGTCTTCTCGCGGAGATCGACGCGGCCCCGCCCGGCGTCGCCGAGACCGTGATGATCCTGGTGCTGCTCGTGCTGGGCCTCGGCCCCTTCGTGCTCGCCGTGCTGCTCTGCATGAACGGCGTGAAGATGGTCCGCAAGGAGGGCAGACGCCCGGCGAACCTGCTCTCGCTCCTCGCGGGCCTCGGCATGTTCGGCGTGATGGGCCTGATGGCGGCGGCGGTCGCCACGCACTCGCGGGCCGTGGGACTGATCGCCGTCACCACGCTGCTCGTCCTCGGGTACGTCTCGTTCCTGTTCCTCTGCTTCGTCGGTTACGCGTTCCTGTACGGCCGGATGAGGCTCCGCCGCGACGCCGACTACGTCGTGGTCCTCGGCTCGGGACTGATCGGCGGCCGCCGGGTTCCGCCGCTCCTCGCGAGCCGCCTGGACCGCGGCCGGGAGGTGTACGAGACGCTGGCCGCGCGCGGCGGGGACGCGCCGGTCCTCATCGCCTCGGGCGGCCAGGGCCCCGACGAGGAGGTGCCCGAGTCGCACGCGATGGCCGACTACCTCGTCGAGCGCGGCTTCCCCGCCGGTGCGGTCGTGCGCGAGGACCGCTCGCGCACGACCGAGGAGAACATGCTCTTCAGCAAGGAGCTGATGGAGCGGGACCGGCCCGGCTCCTCCTGCGTGATCGTCACCAACAACTTCCACGCCTTCCGGGCCGCGCTGATGGCCCGGCGGGCGGGGGTGGACGGCCAGGTCGTCGGCTCGCCCACCGCCGCCTACTTCTGGCCGTCGGCGACCATGCGCGAGTTCGTCGCCGTCTTCCTCCAGTACAAGGTGGTGAACCTCGGGATCTGCGCGGCGCTGATCCTGCTCGGCGTGGTGGCCTGGTTCGTCCGCTGACCGCCCGGCGCGCGCCCGGCCCGGTGCGCCCCGCGGGCCCCGTGGCCGCTCACGGCGTGACGATCGGGAACTGCGGGTCGGGCGTCGTCACGTACGACAGAAGCCGCGCGAGCAGGGCCGGGTCGCCCTCCACACCGACCCCGAGCTCCTGGAGGCTCTGACCGGCAAGGAGGCCGAGGAGCTGGACCTTGGCCAGCGTCAGGGTGAGCCCGGCGGGCGTCCGGGGCGGGCCCGTGACCACCCGCTGGGTGAGGGCGCCGTTGTGCAGGGTGAGCCGGTGGCGCGTCCCCGCACTCGTGGGGCCGTCCAGCACGAGCAGGTCGAGGGTCAGGTCCTCGTGCCAGGCGCGCGGCCCGTCGATCCGTACGGCGATCGAGTCGACGAGCATCGGGACGGTGAGGGCCCTCGTCATCTCGGGGTTGGCCGCGTCGAGCGCGGTCTTGACGATGCCCTGGCGGAGCTCCAGCGCCGAGGACAGGTAGAAGTTGCGCCAGGGCCCGTTCTCGGCGCCGTACCCCAGCCGGTCGTAGACCGAGGCCAGGGCCTCCTTCGCCTCGATGTTCCCGGGCTCGGCGAAGACCAGGTGGTTGAGCAGGGTCGCCGCGAACCGCAGGTCGTCCGCGTCGACGTACTCGCGGGCCTTGACGAGCATCTCGGCGGGGCCGCCGGCCAGGGCCACGTACCGCTTCGCGCTCTCGACCGGCGGGTGCTCCCACAGGTGGGCCACGTTGCCGTCGAACCAGCCCAGGTAGCGCTGGTAGACCGCCTTGCT
Source organism: Streptomyces narbonensis (assembly GCF_014649015.1). GTDB lineage: Bacteria > Actinomycetota > Actinomycetes > Streptomycetales > Streptomycetaceae > Streptomyces > Streptomyces narbonensis. The sequence continues at coordinate 213,909 of NZ_BMSF01000007.1, read as the reverse complement.
GTTGTGGCTCAGCGAGCCGTAGTAGCCGCGCGCGTGCCAGGACGAGGCCAGGGCGGGCGGCAGCTCGATCCGCTCGGCGACCTCCGGGCCGTTGAGGCCTTCGTTGAGCAGCCGCAGCGTCTGGTCGTGCAGGTACGCGTAGAGGTCCCGCTGCTCGGTCAGGAACCGCACCACGTTGTCGTGGCCCCAGGTGGGCCAGTGGTGGGAGGCGAAGCCGACGTCGTACTGCCCGTGGAAGAACTCGACCGCCTCGTCGAGGTACGCGGACCACACCCGGGAGTCGCGGACGAGCGCCCCGCGCAGGGTCAGGATGTTGTGCATGTTGTGCGTGGCGTTCTCGGCCAGGCACAGCGCCCGCAGGTCCGGGAAGAGGAAGTTCATCTCGGCCGGCGCCTCGGTGCCCGGCGTCAGCTGGAAGACGATCCGTACGCCGTCGACCGTCACCTCCTGGCCGGTCTCCGTGATGTCCACGGTCGGCTCGATGAGGCTGAGGGTGCCGAGGGAGGTGGTCTGGCCGAGCCCGGCGCCGATCTGTGCGTCCGGGGCCTTCGGCAGGTTCGCCCCGTACATGAAGGCCGCGCGGCGGGTCATCGCGTTGCCCGCGTACACGTTCTCGCTGACCGCGTGCTCCAGGAAACCCGCCGGGGCGATGATCGGCACGCCCTCCTCGGCGCCGTGCGGGAGGATCCCGCGCGCGCCACCGAAGTGGTCGGCGTGCGAATGGGTGTAGATCATGCCCGTGACGGGCCGGTCGCCGCGGTGCTCCTTGTAGAGCGCGAGCGCGGCGGCGGCGGTCTCCGTGGAGATCAGCGGGTCGATGACGACGATCCCGCGCTCGCCCTCGACGACCGTCATGTTCGACAGGTCGAGCCCCCGCACCTGGTAGACGCCCTCGGTGACCTTGTACAGGCCCTGGCGCGAGCACAGCCGGGCCTGGCGCCACAGGCTGGGGTGCGCGGTGTCGGGGCAGTCCTCCTTGAGGAAGTCGTAGGCGTCCCCGTCCCAGACGGTCCGGCCGCCGGCGCCCGTGACCTTGCCGGGGACCAGGGCGCCGATGAAGCCCCTGTCCGCGTCGTCGAAGTCGGTGGTGTCCTCGAAGGAGGGCAGGGTCTCGTGCATGGACGGGGTACTCCGTTCCGCAAGGGCGGTGAGCGGCGTTCCGGTCCATCTGAACACCGGGTCACTACGACCGCACTTCGGAGCGGCGGGAGGCGGCGGGAGGCGGCGGGAGAGCCGCTCCGTACCTACTCTGGAGGGTACGGAGGTAACCCATGAGCCGACGCCACCACTTCCACACCGACTACCTCGGGCACTCGGTCTCCGTGACCGTCCAGACCGGGCACACGTCCGTCGTCGAGGTGCTCGTCGACGGCAAGGAGACCGGACACGCCACGGCGACGGACGACCGGCCGGTCACCGTCCCGATCGAGCTGCCGACCGACCCGCCGACCGCCGTGTCCGTACGGGCGACCACCGGGCCCGGTGTACCGCGCTGCCTGCTGCTCACGACGGCGGACGGCGAGCCGCACGTGATGGCGCCGAGGCTGTACTGACGAGTAATGACGGGCGGGCCCCGACTCAGGACAGCCAGGCCATTCCGATGACCAGGAAGACGACGAAGGCGATGGCCCCGGCGACGGCGGCCGTCTTACGGGGCCGGCGCCGGGAGAGCTCCGCGAGCCCGCCCCCGCCGGGCGCCGGCCGCTCGCGCCGCCGCGAGGCGGACGGTTCGGCGGACACGTGCGGGGCGGGCGACTGCGGGGGACGCGCGGCCGGCGGGCCCTGACGCGCGGACGGGGCCTGATGCACGGGCTGAGGGCCCCGATGCGCGGGCTGCCCGTGGGGGGCCTGGTGCGCGGGCTGCGCGTGCGGTGCCTGGTGCGCGGGCTGCGCGTGCGGTGCCTGATGCATGGGCTGCGCATGATGGGGTACCTGATGCGCGGGACCCGGCTGTTGCTGCGGGTAACCGCGCCAGGCCCCCGACGAGAACCAGTCCGCGATCGCCTGCGCCGAGGGCCGCTGCTCGGGCTGCTTGGCGAGCAGGCTCAGCAGGTACGTCTCGAAGACGGGCGGCAGCGTGACCCCCAGCCGGCCGGGCGGTACGGGCGGGGTGTCGATGTGCTGGTAGAGCAGGGCCGTGGCCGTGTCCGCGCGGAACGGCGGCTGACCGATCAGCAGTTGGTAGAGCACGCACCCGAGTGAGTAGACGTCGGAAGCGGAGGAGGCGGGCTGCCCCAGGGCGCGCTCGGGCGCCAGATAGAGCCCGGTGCCCACGATCTGACCGGTCGTCGTGAGCGCCGCCGACGGGTCGTCGACGAACCGCGCGATGCCGAAGTCGGCCAGCTTCACCGTCCCCTCGGCGTCGACCAGGAGGTTCCCCGGCTTGATGTCGCGGTGCACGACCCCCTGCCGGTGAGCGGCCGCGAGCCCGGCGGCGGCGTGGGCGGCGACGACGGCGACCCGCTCGGGAGGCAGGACCAGCGGGTCCGAGGGGCTGCCGGCGAGGCTGTCGCCCTCGACGAGCTCCATGACGAGGAAGAGCTTTCCGTCCCACGTACCGAAGTCGAAGACGCCCACGACGTGCGGGTGGCTCAGCCGGGCGGCGGTCTGCGCCTCCAGTCGGAAGCGGTCGCTCGCCGACGGGTCGGTGCCGTGACCCAGCATCAGCTTCACGGCGACGGGCCGGCCGAGGACCTCGTCCGTGGCCTGCCACACCTCGCCCATGCCGCCCCGGCCGATACACACATGAAGCCGATATCGGTCCGCGACCAGCACCTGGAGACCACCCTTTCGACGATCGATCAACTTGACGGAAGGGGACCAGCGTAGAGCCGCCCGGACACGCTCCTCGCCGCGCGTCCCCTCAGGGCCCCGCCCGGCATGATGACGGGATGCTGATCGAACACGACGGCCAGGCGCCGACCGTCCACCCGACCGCCTACGTGGCCCCGACGGCGACGCTCTCCGGCGACGTGCGCGTCGGCGCGGGCTGCCGGATCCTCTTCGGAGCCGTACTGACCTCAGAGGGCGGTGCGGTGGAGCTCGGCGAGGGCTGCATCGTCATGGAGAACGCGGTCCTGCGCGGCACCGCCCGCGACCCCCTGACGCTCGGCCGACAGGTCCTGGTCGGCCCGACGTCCTCCCTCGCCGGCTGCACGGTGGAGGACGAGGTCTTCCTCGCGACCGGGAGCCGGGTGTTCAACGGGGCGCGGATCGGGACGCGTTCGGAGGTCCGGATCAACGGCGTCGTCCACCTGAGGACGGTCCTCCCGGCCGACTCGACGGTCCCGATCGGATGGGTGGCGGTCGGCGACCCGGCACGGATCCTCCCGCCGAACGACCACGGCGAGATCTGGAAGACGCAGCAGGCGCTGGACTTCCCCGGCTACGTCTTCGGCCTGGACCGCCCGGCGGAGGGGGAGAGCCTCATGCCGGGCGTCTCCGAACGCTACGGCCGGGCGCTCGCCCGCCACCGCGAGGACCGTGTCCTCGAGACGTGACGCGGGTGAACGGCAGGTGACGCCAGACGGTTAGCATCCGGGGCGAGTGTCGGTCAGCGTGGGACGGAGTGGGTCGTGGCACGACCGCGTATGGGTGTGGCGGTACTGACGATGGGCACGCGCCCCGACGAGCTGCGGGCCCTGCTCGACGCCGTGGCAGGGCAGGACGAACCGGCCGCCCGGATCGTCGTCGTCGGCAACGGCACCGGCTCGCTCCCGGAGCTCCCCGAGGGCGTCACGGGAGTCGAACTGCCCGAGAACAGGGGCGTGTCGGGCGGCCGGAACGTCGCGATCGAGACGCTGCGCGCCTTCGGCGACGTCGACGTGGTGGTGGACCTCGACGACGACGGCCTGCTCGTCGACACGGACGTCCTGCGCCGCCTCGGCGACCTGTACGAGGCGGACCCGGCTCTCGGGATCGTCTCCTTCCGGATCGCCGACGAGACGGGCGAGACGCAGCGCCGCCACGTCCCCCGCCTCGGGGCGAAGGACCCGATGGTCGGCGGCGAGGTGACGACGTTCCTCGGCGGCGGCCACGGCCTGTCGATGCGGATGCTCGACCAGGTCGGCGACTGGCCGGAGGACTTCTTCTTCACCCACGAGGAGACCGACCTCGCCTGGCGGGCCCTCGACGCGGACTGGAAGGTCCTGTACGCGCCGGAACTCCTCCTCCAGCACCCGAGGACCAGCCCCGCCCGGCACGCGGTCTACTACCGGATGACCGCCCGCAACCGCGTCTGGCTGGCCAAGCGCAACCTGCCGGTCCTCCTGGTCCCCGTCTACCTCGGCGTCTGGACCCTCCTGACCCTGGCCCGCACCCGCTCCGCCCCGGGCCTGGCATCCTGGTTCGCCGGCTTCGCCGAAGGCGTCCGCCGCCCCTGCGGCCCCCGCCGCCCCATGCGCTGGTCCACAGTCGCCCGCATGACCCGCCTGGGCCGCCCGCCGATCATCTAGGGGGTGTGATGCCCACCTGCGTGGCTCCCGGAGCACTCCCGGGAGCCACGCGGACGACACGACAAGGACGTCCATGACCGACGAAGCGCGGGTGCTGCTCAGGGTGGCCGGAGTTCTGGCGATGGTCGTCGTCGCGGTGGCGGGAGCCGACGTGTACGAGATCATCGCCGACAGGGACGGCACGGTTGCCCTCGACGTGGCGGAGGTGGAAAGGGTATGGGTTGCCGAGGACGACGGCGACGCACGGCTGGTGGTGCGCGGGGACGGTTCGGCCGAGCTGACGCCGGAGGCGCAGCTCGATGCGTGCGGATGGGCGCTGGGGCGGGACAACGGCCGGACGCTGCGGGCGACATGGGCCTTCGGCGACAGCGACGAACCGCGAATGGTGTTCCTGGAACTCCAGGATCCCGATACGGCCGAGCCCTGCTATTTCGATCTCTACGTCGCAGACTCGAGTGGGCGAGCGACCCTCTCCGGCGAAGGTGCCTTCGCCACGTACGCGCGTAGCGACAGCCTGCATCGACCGGCGGAGCCGACGACGCCTTGATCGCTCGGACAGGACCCAGCCGCACGCAAAAGCAGGTGGGGTAGTTACTGAATCCAGTAACTACCCCACCTGCTTTTTGGCTGTCGGGGTGGCGGGATTTGAACCCACGACCTCTTCGTCCCGAACGAGGTTCGGTCCGGATCTTCACCGGCTGGTTTGCCGTTTCGCCTGGTCACAGCGTTGGTGCGCGGTGGGCTCGGGTGGTGTCGCGGGGGCTTGGGGAGCACGTCGGCTCCCAGTCGGCTCCCGGGAGGGACACACCTCCGGCGCCTGTCGGGAGCGAACCCGTGCCATGGGCTTGGGAGAGGGCGCCCGCCGCTACCTTGCTGCTGTCGGGGGCATGGTCAGGTCCTCCCGGGTGCCGGAGGTTTCCATGACTTCACACGTGAGCGTGCTCGATCCACGTTCAATTCCACGACTGCGGGCCGGACAGGCCGGAGAGAGAGCGGGCCATCGGGCAGTCCGGCTCAGCCGCGTTCCTCCTCTTCGGCCTCCATGCGGCGGATTCCCTGGTGGGTCAGGGAGACCATCGCGGGGGTGTTGCCCGGTTCCCAGTCGACGCTGATCAGGCCCTCGCCGGCGAGGTAGGTGCAGGCGGCGGCCAGGTCGGGGCTTTCCCCCTGAGCGTGGACACCTTGGACACTGGACCTTGAGGGTCCAGAGGAAGAGATGTCACGCATGGTGATGAAGGTGTATTCGGCAGAGTTCAAGGCGGACGCTGTCGCGCTGTACCTGTCGGACCCGAAGAACACCTACGAGGGCGTGAGCAAGGACCTCGGAATCAGCCGGGAGACGCTGCGGAACTGGGTGCGGGCCGAGCGGGCCCGCAAGGGCCACGCGGCGGGCACCAGCGGCTCGCCGCGGGCGTCACAGAGTGCCGAGGTAGCCTCCGATGATGTGCTGAAAGAGGAGAACAAGCAGCTCAGGGCCCGGATCAGGGAGCTGGAGACGGAGCGGGAGATCCTGCGGAGGGCCGCGAAGTATTTCGCCGGCGAGACCAACTGGTGAGCCGTTTCCAGTTCGTCGAGGATCATCGCGGCGCGTTCGGCGTCAAGCGGCTGTGCCGGGTGCTGGAGGTCTCCCGGTCCGGGTTCTACCGGTGGCTGAAGGCCGCCCCTGCCCGCCTGGCGCGGGCGAGGGACGATGCCCGGCTGGCGAGGCGGATCCGGGAGATCCATAAAGAGTCGGACGGCACCTACGGCATCCCGCGCGTCACGGCCGAGCTGAAGGCCGCCGGGATCGACGTCAACCACAAGCGGGTCGAGCGGGTGATGCGCCGGATCGGGGTCCAGGGCGTGCACCTGCGCAAGAAGGCCCGCACCACGGTCCCCGAGCCAGAAGCGGCCCCGGTGCCGGACCTGCTGCAGCGCGACTTCACCGCGAGCGAGCCGAACACCAAGTACGTCGGCGACATCACGTATCTGCCCATCGGAGATGGTCAATTCCTCTACCTGGCCACGGTGTTGGACCTGTATTCCAGACGCCTCGCAGGCTGGTCGATCGCCGACCATATGCGCACCGAGCTGGTAACCGACGCGCTCGAAGCTGCCGCCCGCACCCGTTGTGGCGGCGGCCTTCACGGGGCGATATTCCACAGCGACAACGGAGCGCAGTACGCGTCGAAGGAGTTCGCGAAGGTGTGCCGCCGACTCGGCGTGACCCGCTCGCGCGGCGCGGTCGGCACCAGCGCGGACAACGCCGCCGCGGAGAGCTTCAACGCGACCCTGAAAAGGGAGACCCTGCAAGGGAAGAAACGCTGGTCAGGGGCCCGTGAGGCCCGTCTCGCGGTGTTCCGGTGGGTCACCCGCTACAACACCAGACGCAGGCACTCAGGGCTTGGCTACCTCAGCCCGATCGCCTTCGAACAGCGATCAGTTACGCTGACCGCCGCCGCATAGCAAACGGTGTCCACGCTTCAGGGGAAGCCCCCGTCCTCCTCCGGGACGCGCAGGTCGTTCCGCAGTTTCCGCCCGGGGACTCCGAGGAGACGGTTGCCTTCGGTGGCTTCGTAGAGGGCGGTCAGGACCCGTTCGCGGTAGACCTGTCGCTCGCGGAGTGTCGCCATGACCGGGGTCCTTTCATGCGAGAGGCCGGCGGGTGGGTTGTCCCGGGTGTCGGGTGCCCCACCCGCCGCCTTCGGTCGGAGGCGGTCTGAGGTGGTCAGGGCCAGGTGCCCGTGAGCCGGCGACGGGTGGCTTGTTCCGTCGGCGTGGGGTGGCTGTGGCCGGGCGGCCGGCGGATGGCCGGGAAGGGGTCGCTGAAGTGGTGGGCCGCGATGCGTGCGTCGTGCTGGGCGTTGAGCCGGTGTATCAGGCGCATGCCGAGCGCGATCAGCAGAGCGATCGCGGCGATCGTGATCAGGGTCTCCACGACGTCACCTCCGCATGTTCCTCGGCAGCGGGATCATCCGCGCGCCGATGACCGGGTGCCGGAGAAGCGGCAGGGCGGCCCCGCCGTCGGTCTCCCAGGCGTCCTCGCCGCTTCGGGCGTCCCTCATGCGACGGTCGATCATGGCTTCGTCGGACATCAGGACACTGGCGGCCAGGACGCTGCCGGGGAGGGCGGCGGCGGTCATCAGCCGGGCGGCTGCGGCGGGTTCGGTCTCGGGCGGGATCACCAGCAGGTCGCAGCGGCCGACGGTGTACGAGAGCAGGATCATCTTGTCGGGATCCTGTTCGGTGAACCAGCCGACGTGCACGGTGTGCCCGGCGACGGCGACCTTGTGCGGGACGACGGGCCAGCGCGTGGGGTTCACCGTGACGCGTGTGATGCGCCCGTAGCGCTCCTCCAGCGCGTCGACCAGGGACGGAAGCTCCGCGGTGAGGTCACGCGAACGAGGCCACCAGGCGCCGTCCAAGCGGCCGGCGAGGGTGGTCTTCGGCGTCAGCGACAGGCGCGCCGAAAGCGGGGGTGCCAGGGAGGTGGCCATGATCGCAGACCCGTCTCCGGGCCGCCCTGCAGGGCGGCCCAGTGTCTTGATCGCCGGAAACGACGTCCGCGTGGGAGCGGGTGCTCGACTTACTCCCGGTACTTTCAGCGTACTCCGCCCAGTGGCCGGACGAGCCGTTCTGACCAGGCGATTTCACCGTCCGGGCGATGGCCGCGGGCATGACCGCAGGCACGCGGGGTACCGTGTGACCACGGCGGTATCTCGCCGGCCATGAGGTGTCGGCAGCCCCGCTCAGGCAGGCGGACCACCATGGCCGAATCCGACACCCCCACCCCTCCCAAGCTCCTTCCGGATGGGATCCACCGAGCGGTGAATCCCGGCACGGCCCTGCTCCGGCTGCGGACGACCCACTCCCGCGAAGGCGTCCTCGACGGCGCCTGGTGGCCCCGCTCCCGCGACGTCGCGACCGAGCTGCCCGACCTGATCCGGGCGCTCACCGCACACCTCGGCCCTGTCACGCGCGTCGGCCTGGACACGGACGCCTGGGAGGAGGTCCCGACGCGTGTGGTCGTCGACGACCGGGTCGTACGCCTCGACTCCTTCCCCGTCGGCGACGACACCGTCCTCATCACCCGTGGCGACAACGACCACTTCGCCCTCCTGGTGGTGCCCCCGGACACGACACCCGACGCGGCACGTGACGCCATGGCCCGTGCGGTCGGCGCCGGTAACGTCACTCAGGCCGCCGAGATCCTTGTCGCCATGCTTCCCGAACCAGCGACTGACCGCCAGGAGTCGGCGTGATTCAGATGGCGCAGCTCCTTCCGGCCTGCGCGCTCCGTCATCCGCGCCACTCGACCAGAACGAGGGTGGCGTCGTCCGAAGTGGCTTCGCCGCGTGCCCGCTTGAGCGTGTGGGAGAGGTCCCGCGCCACCGCGCGGACCTCTCGGTCCGCCTTCTCCAACTGATTCACCCAGTCGATCAGCTGCTCCTCGCCGAACTCTTCCTGTCCGCTCTTGTGTTCCTCGATCAGCCCGTCGGTGAAGCAGAGGACGCGATCCCCTGGCGCGAGCGTCACTTCGCTGACCTGCGGCTGCGCTCCTCCGAAGCCGACGGGCAGGGTCGTGGGGCTGTCCAGGCGGCCTACGACGCGGTGCCGACGGATCAGCATGGGGGCGGGGTGGCCGGCGTTGACCCACTGGAGGCGGCCGGTGTCCGTGTCCAGCCGCATCATCTGCGCGGTCACGAAGTGGTCGGGTGCGAACTGCTCGGCCACGGCGCGGTCCATGAAGAGATAGATCTCGGACAGCTCGATGCTGATCCGGCGGGCGTGCCGGTACGCGCCGATGGCCACGGTCGCCATCGTCGCCGCGTCCAGACCGTGGCCCATGGCGTCGATCATGGCGAGGTGGAAGGTGTCCCCGTTCAGGGCGTAGTCGAAGCTGTCGCCCGCCACGTCGTAGGCGGGTTCGAGGACGCCGGCGACGGTGACACGCGGCGTCACCATCGACAGGGGCGGCAGCAGCGACCACTGGATCTCGGCGGCGACGCTCATCGGTTCGCTGCGACGGGTGCGGAAGAAGAGATCGGTATGACTGCTCTTGGTCTGCAACATGGCGGCGATCAGCCCGGCGATCCTGCGCAGGAGGCGGCGGTCGTCGTCATCGACGGCGTCCAGGGTGACCGCCAGGACGCCTGCCTGGTCGCCCCCGTCCAGCAAGGGCAGCAGGACCCGTACGCCGTCGGACAGGACGAGTTCGACCGGGCGCGAGGTGAGGAAGCACCGGCCGGCCTCGGAGTCGTCGATGGCCTGCGGTTCGCCGGCCGCCAGCCCTTCGCCCGGCAGGGGGACCAGCCGCTGCTGTCCGTAGTCCTGGAGCAGGATCTGCGGTTCCCGTCCCCCCAGCCGCGCCACCGTGTCGGCGAGCACCGGCCCGACCTGATGCGGTGGCAGCTCGTGGGACCGGTCCAGGAGGCCACCCAGCAGCCCCTCCCCGAAGCTCTCCGAGCGATCGGGATCCCCGCGCGATCCGACTGTCATCCCGCTCCCTTCCTCAGGGCGGCGGACGGGCCGTGCAGCGCATCTGCCACAGCCCGGCGGGCACGGGAGCCGGGCCCGCCACCGGCGATCTCGCCATCAGGATGCGCCTCGGAGGCAGGGCACGCCACACGGGGCCGTCGGCGCCACCGACCCGGCAGCCCGATCCTGAAGCCTCAGCGGCCGAGGTGCCGCTCGATGGCCCCGGCCACAGCCTCTGCTTCGGTCCGTATTCGGTCACCAGGCTCGTAGCCATCCGATCTCCCTGGCCAGTGAGCCCTTTTGCTTCACTCTGTTCCAATATGGGCCTATTGAGTGATGGCGCAGCTGGGACCAAGAGATACGGCGGGTGGTAGGGCATGGAGGAAGTGGCAGGGGTGCTGACCAGGGGCTTCGGGCTGCGCCTTCTTGCTGCGGGCGACTCCATGGAAGAACTGACCGCCTTGCTTCACCGCTCGTATGCCGATCACGCTGTGGCCGGCCGAGTCTTCTTCGCCTCGTATCAGTCAGTGCATGACACCGAGTACCGAGTGGGTGGCGGGGAGTGCTGGCTCGCCGTCCGGGGCGCAGAGCTGGTGGGGTCGGTGACGGTGGCGGCCCCGTACCCGGTACCCGAGGGTTATCCCGTTCCATCGGGTGCAGGCTCGTTCTGGCAGCTTGCGGTGGATCCGGCGTACCGGGGGTCGGGGCTGGGGCAGCGGCTGCTGGCCTTGGCGGAGGAACGTATCGCCGCGCTCGGTTCGGCGCAGGTGGTGATCGACACGTCGGCCGAGGCGACGGACCTGATCGGTTGGTATCGCAGGCACGGCTACGTGCCCGTCGGGTCCTGGCGATGGGGCGTGACGAACTACGAGAGCGTCGTGCTCCTGAAGAAGCTGGCGGCGGGCGGGCAGGGGCAGTGACCTGGAATGCCGGTGCCGCGTGTGGCGGCACCGGCACTCCGCGTGCTACTGGCCGAGGGCGCGGGCGGCGTCCTGGGCGGCGATGGCGAGGGCCTCGTCGAGGGCTTCGGTGCGGCGGCCGCCGGCGCTGGCGACGGGGCCCTTGCCGCCGGCTCCGCCGCCGACCGTGCGGGCGGCGGGGATGAGGATGCGGCTGGCTTCGGTGCCGGTGGCGTGGAGGCTGCGGGTGATCGCGGCGGCCAGGAGGGCCTTGCCGTCGTGCTCGGTGCCGAGGACGACGACGGCGTGGTCGGTGTCGAGAAGGCCCGCGGTGTGCTGGGCCAGGGTGCGGAGCTCGTCTGAGGTGAGACCGGTCACCTTCTCGGTGACGACCCGGCCGCCGGCGACGGTGCGGGCGGAGGCGGCGAGCCGCTGAGCGCGGTCTCGTAGCTCGGCCTCGCGGAGGAGGCCGAGTTCCCGCTCGGCGGAGGCGAGGGTGTCGAGGCGCTTGCGGAGGGCGTCGGGGGCGTCTTGGGGGCGGGTGCCGAGGAGGGAGGAGAGTTCTTCGAGGAGGCGGCGTTCGGTGTCGTAGTAGTCGAGGGCGTCGCGGCCGGTGAGGGCTTCGATGCGGCGGAGGTTGGAGCCGATGGAGGCTTCGCCGACGATGCGGACGGGACCGGCGTTGGAGCCGTGGCCGATGTGGGTGCCGCCGCAGAGTTCGCGGGAGAAATCGCCGATGTCGACGATGCGGACGTGGTCGCCGTACTTCTCCCCGAACAGGGCGGTCGCCCCGGCGGCCTCGGCCTCGGCGCGCGAGGCGTGCCAGACGCGTACCTCGGGGTCGGCGAGGAGGCTGTCGTTGACGAGGGTCTCGATGGCGGCGAGCTGGGGGCGGTCGACGGCGGAGAAGTGGGCGAAGTCGAAGCGGAGGCGGCCGGCGTCGACGAGGGAGCCGTGCTGGCGGGCGTGGTCGCCGAGCGTGCGGCGGAGCATGGCGTGCAGGACGTGGGTGGCGGAGTGGGAGCGGGCGACGGCTTCGCGGCGGGCGCCGTTCACGAGGGCCTCGACCTGCTGCCCGGCGCGGATCTCGCCTTCGGCGACGCGGACCGTGTGGACGTGGAAGCCCTCCAGACCGGGCTTGGTGTCCAGGACTTCCAGGAGGGTGCCGTCGGCGGTGCGGATGGTGCCGGTGTCGCCGACCTGGCCGCCGGACTCGGCGTAGAACGGGCTGCGGTCCAGGACCAGCTCAATGGTGCTTCCCTGTTCCGCGCCGGGCACGGCGTTTCCATTGGAAACGAGGCCGAGGACGGTGGCCTCGGTGTCGAGTCGGTCGTAGCCGACGAAGTCCGTACGGCCGTGGCGGGCGGACAGCTCGCGGTAGGCGTCCTGGCGGCGGAGCGCCTCGGCGGTCTTGGCCTTGCCGCCGGCCTTGGCACGGCGCTGCTGTTCGGCGAGCAGGTCGGCGAAGCGGTCCTCGTCGACGGTCAGGCCGGCGTCGCGGGCGGCTTCGACGGTCAGCTCGACGGGGAAGCCGAAGGTGTCGTGCAGCTCGAAGGCGGTCTCGCCGGTCAGGGTCGTGGACCGGTTGTCGCGGCTGCGGGTGATGGCGGCGTTCAGGAGCCGGGTGCCCTGGGCGAGGGTGCGGGTGAACGACTCCTCCTCGGCGGTGACGACCTGCTCGATGAGGGCGGCCTGGGCAGGCAGCTCGGGCCAGACGCCGCCGAGGTTGGCGATGACGCTGGCCGTGGCCGGAGCGAGGACGGGCTGGTCGATGCCGAGGAGACGGGCGTGGCGGATCGCGCGGCGCATCAGGCGGCGCAGGACGTAGCCGCGGCCGTCCTTGGCGGGCAGGACTCCGTCGGCGATCAGGTACGCGATCGAGCGGGCGTGCTCGGCGACGACCTGGAAGGAGACCTTCTCCTCGCCGCTGCCGGGGTACTCGCGGTCGGCGAGTTCCTGGACGGTGGTGAGGGTGGGGCGCAGGAGGTCGGTGCCGCAGACGTTCTCGACGTCCTGGAGGATCGCGGCCAGGCGGTCGAGGCCGAGGCCGGTGTCGATGCTCTGCTGGGCGAGGTCTCCGAGGATCGGGAAGTCGCCCTTCTTGTCGCCCTCGCCGCGCTGGTACTGCATGAAGACGAGGTTCCAGATCTCCACGTACCGCTCGCCGTCGACGGCCGGACCGCCCTCGCGGCCGAAGGCCGGCCCCCGGTCGTAGTTGACCTCCGAGCAGGGGCCGCAGGGGCCGGGCACACCCATGGACCAGAAGTTGTCCTCCATGCCCAGGCGCTGGATGCGATCGGCCGGGACGCCGATCTTCCGCCAGAGCTGCTCGGCCTCGTCGTCGTCCTGGTAGACGGTGATCCAGAGCCGGTCCTTCTCCAGGTGGTAGCCCTGGGTGAGGAGCTCCCAGGCGAAGGCGATGGCGTCGGCCTTGAAGTAGTCGCCGAAGGAGAAGTTGCCCATCATCTCGAAGAACGTGGCGTGCCGGTTCGTCCGGCCGACGTTGTCGATGTCGGAGGTGCGGGCGCACTTCTGGATGGTGGTGGCGCGCGGGAAGTCCGGGGTGACCTCGCCCAGGAAGTACGGCTTGAACTGGTTCATGCCGGCGTTGGCGAGCAGCAGCGTCGGATCGGACGGGATCAGAGGGCTGGACGGGACCTGGCGGTGGCCGCGCGAGGTGAAGAAGTCCAGGAAGGTGGAGCGGATCTGCGTCGAGCGCATGGTGGTGTGGCCCTCACGGAAGAGTCGTGGAGAGATGGGGGTCGATCACACGCCGAGCCGGGCCGAGAACAGGGACTGAGGGGTTCTCAGTTCTCCAGCTCGACGCAGATAGCTCGCGCCCCCACGGTGTAGACCATGACTCCAGATCCGTTGTCTGAGGTGGCGCAGCCGTCACCGGACGCAACGGTCCGCTGCGACTGCGCAACCCACGCTAGCGGTCCGGCAGTCAAGATCGCCGAGGTTTTCCGCTCTGTCACTCCAACGAGATCAGGGACAGGAGCGTGTCGACGAGGTCGTCGGCTCGGGGCAGGACGACGGTGGCGCCGGCCCGAGTGAGCGCCGCCGGGCTGGAGAAGCCCCATCCGGCGCCGATCGGGGTCACGCCAGCTGCCCGTGCCGCGTGCATGTCGGACTCCATGTCCCCGACGATTACGGCGCTGGCGGGCGCCACGCCGAGCTTGTCGAGGGCGAGCAGGAGACCGTCCGGTGCGGGCTTCGGCGCCGCGTCCTCGTAGCAGACGACGACGTCGATCAAGTCGAGGACGGCGGGCGGCAGCAGCCAGCCGACCCGCTGGCGGCTGCGCAGGGTCACCAGTCCGGTGCCGACGCCGGCGGCGCGGAGCGCGGAGAGCGCCTCGGCCACGAACGGGAACACCTTGGCGGTGAGGGTGGCGGTGGCCGTCGCCGCGTCCCAGCCATCCTGGTTGATCGCTCCTGCGTAGCCGAGCTCGGCGAGTACCTGCTCGCGCGGGGTGGTCGCGGCCTCCGACGGCAGGTTGGCAATGGCGATGCGGCGGCCGAGGGCGGAGGTCGCGAAGCCCGCCAGGGTGGCGAGTTGGGCGTGACGGCTGTCGACGAGGACGCCGTCGAGGTCGAACAGCACGGCCCCCTTCACGCGGGATCACCCCGCCGAGCCCCGGGGAGGTCCGCCTCCGTGAGGAGGGCGTGGAGCGTCACACGATGCTCAGCCAGCAGGGCCCGGCCGCCGAGCGGGCGCTCAAGCACGCACAGGGCGTCGCGTACCGGTGCTCCGGCCATGCGCAGGATCCGCGCCATGGCGAGCAGCTGCGCTCCGGAGCGGACCACGTCGTCGACGAGGACGGTCCGGCGGCCGGCGAAGGGCGCGCCTTCGATCTGTCGGCGGGAGCCGTACCCCTTCGGGCGGCGGCGCAGGAAGACGGCGGGCAGGCCGGTGGCGGCGGACAGGGCGACTACGAGGGGGATGCCGCCGAGCTCGATGCCCGCGAGGAGCTGGGCATCGTCGGGGACGAGGGCGGCCAGGGCGGTGGCGGTGTCGCGCAGGAGCTCGGGGTCGGCGGCCAGGCGGTACTCGTCGAAGTAGCTGTCGAGCCTGGCGCCGTCGGCGAGGTGGAAGGGGGCGGCCACGAGGGCGGTTTCAGCGAGCCGGGTGGCGAGGCCGCCGGGCAGCCGGGTGTTGGTGGTCATGCTCCTCCGATCGGCGTGGTGTGGAGCGCGGAGAGGTGGGCGCGGAAGGCGTCGGCGGACTCGGCAGTACGGAGGAACCCGAGAGGCCTGGTCGGGGTCTCGTACAGCCACTTCTCCTCGCGCAGGAAGTCGAGTAGGCGCAGTGCCATGGCTCCGGCGAGGACGACGAGTACGGGCCGGATGGTGGTCGCGTAGTAGGCGGCGGCGGTCAGCTCGTGGAGGGTGCCGATGCCTCCGCCCATGGCGACGACGAGGTCGGCGTGGTCCAGGTAGTGGTTGAGTCGGGCGCCGAGGTCGGGCAGGTGGACGGAGGCGGTGGCGTACGGGTTGAAGGCGCCCCACTCGTCGTGCTTGTCGGCCAGGGTCACGGCGGTTATCGGGGCTCCCGCGGAGGAGGCCCCGCGCGCGGCGGCTTCCATCAGGCCGTTGTAGCCGCCGTGCAGGAGCCGGTATCCCGCCTCGGCCAGAGCGTGGCCGATCTCCTCGGCCAGCTTCTCCTCTTCAGGGGAAGCGGGGCGGACCCCGCCGAAGAAGACGGCGGTCCGGTTCGCTCGGTGGAGTCCGTTCACATCTGCTCCAGGTATGTGCGGTACGCGGTGATCGCGTCCTCCAAACCGCTCATGGCCTCGGGGCAGGCCCGCTCGACCAGGGAGAGCGTCCGCTCGACGGCCGCGTCGACGTCGGCGGCGGAGGGGACGGCCGGTCCGCCGATCGCCGCCTCCAGGTCACCGAGGCAGGCCCGGCCGATCGGGGTGAGGGCGATCTCCTCGCGCAGCTGGTACCAGCCCCAGAACCGCGAGGCGGGGACCAGCGCGGTCTTGATCAGGTCCTTCGTGGCCGTGTGGAGGCGGTGCCACTCGGAGTACGCGACGAACCGCTGGCCGCGCTTGATGCGCTTGTGCAGCAGGACGGCCAGCACCAGGTGCTCGATGAGCAGCTCGGCGCACGTACGCGGCCGGGCGAGGAACTCGGCCGCGAACCGCTCGGCGACCGCCGTTCCCTCGGCCGGGGCGAGCGCCGGCTCGCGGTCGAGGAGTACGGCCGTGGCGACCGTGGCCCGCAGGCGCGGGACGCGCGACGCGGGCGCCACGTACAGGTCGATCTGGTGCAGGTGCCCCTCGTCCGGGACGAGGAAGACCATGCCGACGCCGCCGAGGTCGGCGACGATCGTGTCGCGCCAGCCGGGCAGCAGGGCGCCGGCCTCGACGGACATCAGGTCGTCCAGGCTTCCGACGAACGCGGGCAGGTCGGCGTCCTGGACGCCGACGACGAAGTCGACGTCCGAGAGCCGGTCGGCCGTGCCGTGTGCCAGCGAGCCGCGCACCAGCAGGTGCGTGACGGCCGGGGAGGCGGCGAGGATGTCGGCGAGCCGGGACAGCAGCGGGAGCTGGGCGGGGCGGTTGGCGAAGGTGAGTTCCGCCAGGTGCAGGGTGGGCACGTGCGTCCTCCGATCGGATTCCGGCATGCGGGGTCGAGCGTGGTGGTCAGGCCGTGAGGGCGAGGAGGCGGCGCTTGGCGGTCGTCCAGCGCGTGACGGCCTCCTCGTTGCCGAGCGAGGTGTGCAGCTCGGCGATCAGGTCGTAGACCGCGCCCTCGGGCAGCGCGTACGTGTAGAAGAGCCGGAGCAGCATCCGCTCGGCCGCGTCCGCGTAGCCGAGGTCGGCCATCGCGCGGGCGGCCTGGAGTCGCTCGGCGATCACCGCCGGGCCGGCCACGGGCAGCGGCTCGGCGGAGCCGGGGTGGAGCATGGGCCGGCGGGCGAGGCGCCGGTAGGTGTCGTCGGCGTACACGTCGGCGATCAGGTGGATCCGGTCCGGACCCAACAGGTTGCACACCCCGTGCGCGTACGTCGGCGTCAGCCGCCAGATCCGCCCGCCGGTCATGTGCACCTTGGCGCCGCCGGTGACGAGGAACGCCGACGTGTTGGTGTGCAGCGGGATGTGCAGCCGGTGTCGCTCGACCTGGTCGAGCTCGTCGTAGTCGCGGTGCTCCCACAGGAAGGCGTTGGGTTCGAGGCGGGCGAGCCGCACCCACATGTAGTTCAGGCCGAGTTCGGTGAGCAGGGCGGCGGTGGCCGGCATTCGCGTCAGCAGGTCGGTCGGCTGCGCCGCGCAGTCGCCGATCGTCACGTCGGCGGCGTCGCCGGACGCGTTCATCAGCGACGTCGTCCACCAGCCCCCGGACTGGTAGGCGCTGTACTCGGCCTTCCAGGGCGCCTGGGCTGTCAGGGCCTCGTGGCGCATCCGTTCCAGCTGGGCGGGGTCGACGGTGTCGAGCTGGGCGATCTGCCCGGCAAGGGCGGTCAAGGTGTCCATCGGATTCACCTTTCGCGAGTCGGTGAGTGCGTGGCTGGTCGCCCTCCGCCGAGTGGTGCGGGAGCGGTACGGGGAGGCCGGCTCCGGGTCTCCTCGGCGGAGGGCCGTTCAGCGGTCGGTGGTGGTGTGGGGGAGCGGAGGCGCGTCCGGTACGGCCACGGCAGCCCTGTCACCGGCGGAGGAGAGGAGCTGGTCGGCCTGGGACCGCAGGGCCCAGGCGGGCCCGGCCAGGCCGGCGAGGGCGAGGAACATGAGGGCGTACCGACTGCTGCGATCAGCCCTTACGCGTACGGGGGCGGGGCGCCAGCGGTGGCGGGACCTGCTCATTCGAGGCCACTGGCCTTGTCGTGGCTGGCGAGAAGGCGGCCGATCTGGGCGTGCAGCCGTTCCAGCTCTGCCGAGGTGAGGGTGAGGGCGCCTTCGCTGGTCGATCCGTCTGCGAAGTGGAACACGACGGGCACCGAGCCCTGGCCGGTGCGCGGTTCGTAGACCGCGCCGCCGCCGGCCGGGAGGGTGGCGTGCGTGATCTGCGCGGGCACCGGGAGCAGCGTGGAGCCGTCGGCCGGCGCGGACCAGGTGGGTCCGCCGCCGGGCGGACGCAGGTGGTAGGTGGTGGCGGAGTCCTCGCCGGGGAGGGCGACCACGACGCCGACACGACCGTTGTGGGTGGTGTCGGCGGCGAGGTCACCGAGCCGGGGTGCAAAGGGAGCCGCCGGGAGTAACTCCGGTCCCTTGGACGGGAGATGGGGTGTACGTCGTCCGGTCATGCCCCGAAGTTAGGGACGGGCGGAACCCCGAATATGAGCCGGAGGAATACGACCCTTATCCGTCCAGGTGGAAGCGGTCGGACATGCGTCGCAACTTCTCGCGCGTGGCTGCCCGTTCGGCGTACACGATGCTCCGGAGGGTGGAGCGGGCGATGGGGTGGTTCCGTACGAGCTGGGGTGCGATCCGTTCGGCGGTCTCCAGCTCGACGAGGGCCTTGTCGCGGTTGCCGTCCCACAGCCAGGCCCGCGCGATGTCCATGTGGTGGTGTCCCTGACGGGAGTTGGGGAGCGCGCCCACGAGCTCGGGGCTGGTGCGGCGGTTGATCTCCAGGGCCTTGCCCTGCTCGCCCATCTCCAGGGCCACGCTGATCGCGTGGATCTGCACGTTCCCGGCGGAGAACGTGAGCGAGTGCCGGTCGTACACGGGCGCACCGACGTACGCGTCCATGCGCTCGGCGGCGTCCTTCGCGTACCCGATCCGGTCCTCCGCCTCCGACGGGCGCCCGGCGCGGGCGGCCGAGATCGCCGCGCGGAGCTGGAGGGTGCCCCAGGCCCGTACGGCCAGCAGGTCGCCGTGCTCGTACGCCTGCTGCACCGACCCGATCGCCTTGTCCGAGAGCGTCAGCGCGTCCTCCCAGTCGGCCGTCGCCCACATGTCCCAGACCCGCATCCAGTCCGCGACCGCGGGCAGCACCGGGTCCCCGGAGAGGCGGGCCGACCAGGCGGCCCGCTCGCAGGCCATCGCGACGAGCTCGGGGTGGCCGAGGGAGTGGGCGGCGGTGTGGGCGAACTTGCAGCACACCGCGTAGATCGCGTACGCCTCCTCCCGCTCGTGCCCCTCCTCCGAGGCTTCCGCCAGGGCGCGGGCCTCGCGGAACAGATCGGGCAGGACGCGGAGGATCGCCACGTTGGCGGCGGTGTCCCGGAGCCGGTGGAGCCGCGTCACCTCCCGCCACAGCTGCGGCGCCGGCCTCGGCGTCCCGTCGAAGACGGGGGCGAGGTCGTAGCGGCGCAGCTCGCGCAGGATCGACGAGGCGGCGATCTGCCACTGGTTGTCGTCCGGGGAGCTGCTGTACGGGCGCCCGATCAGGTCGTTCGGGTGAACGTGCAGCTCGGCGGCCACCTGGTTGAGCAGACCGACCCGGTCCAGCTCGATCAGGCCCCGCTCCATCTTCGACACCCAGCCCTGCGACTTCCCCAGGGCCGTGGCCAGATCGGCCTGCGGCATCCCCAGCCGCAGCCGCGCCCTGCGGACGCGCCGGCCGATCTCCTCGGCTTCCTCCAGCATCAGGACACCTCCCCAACCGCCGGACGGCCGTGCGGGTGCGCCGGTCTGTCCGTGCGGAGTTCGTCACCAGCACGGTACCCAGACGGACGACGGTCGGAGGGGGCGTCCGGCGGATTGTTGCCGGGCCGCCGTAACCGGGGAGAGTTGTCGGCGGTTGGCGGACCATGAAGAAGATCATCTCCGTAGCCGCCCTGGCTCTCACGAGCCTGGCACTGGCCACCCCTGCCCACGCCGACGACCACGACAGCAACTTCGGGCCGGGGGTGAACGCCGCGAACAACTGGAACTTCAGCGCTGCCGCCGTCTGTTTCCAGGAGCTGGCAGTCGTCCCGGTGGGTGGCGCGTGGGACGGCAACACCGTCAACCACTGCACCAACGGCAATGTCCTCAACCACAGCGACTGATTGCAGGGAAGCGTCCCTGTTCAGTTTCTGAACAGGTAGGCCGTTCAGTCTCTGAACACGGCCGCCGTTCAGAAACTGAACGGCGCTGCGAGCCTCGTCCATTCAGTGGACAGAGCGGCCGTCCAGTGAGTGGACGGGGCGGCTGTCCACTGAATGGACACGCCGATGCATCACGTGCGGTTGGCGCCGTGTCACCGACTCCTTGGCCGGTAGGCCGTGGGCGGGGCATGCGGTGGGGTGGCGGAGCCGGGATGAATCGGCGTCGCAGCTATGCGGGGCGAGGGCCTTTCGGTCATGGGGTCGCGCAGGCGGTTCAGGCGCCAGGTCAGGACTTCGCTGAGGTTGTTGGCGGTGTCGAGTTCCCGGTGGCCGGCGGCTTGGGTGAGGAGTCGGGCGGGGGAGTGGCCGGCTGTCGTGGCCTCGTTGAGGGTGGCGGCCAGGGCGGGCCAGTCGGGCTCGGCGAGGATCTGCTTGGCGAGGTCGGGCAGCGTGTGGCGTACTGCGGCGATCTGCCGGTTCAGTTGCCACTGTGGGAGACGTTCGCCCCGGTGGCGGAGCGCGGTCAGGGACTCGGTGGCTGCGGCTTGGTGGGCTGCGCGGAGGTGGATGGCTGCTTGCTGTGCGGCCTCGGCCTGCTGGTGGTGGTTGCGGGTGCGGTGCCAGTGCTGGGCGGCGATGACCGCGAGCAGGAGGGCGTCGAGGGCGAGCACGAGGAGTGCGCCGTCCTTGGGGGCGGGCTGTCGCAAGATCGCCTTCACCGCCTGCCGTGCGGCCTGGGCCTGCTGGTGGCGGGCGGGGATACGGGACCTGCCGGCGGGCTCGAAAACAGTGGCGGCCTGGAGGAGCTGAGGCCGGAGACCGGCGGGAGCGAGCACGG
Organism: Streptomyces narbonensis; assembly: GCF_014649015.1. GTDB lineage: Bacteria > Actinomycetota > Actinomycetes > Streptomycetales > Streptomycetaceae > Streptomyces > Streptomyces narbonensis. The sequence goes on along the minus strand of NZ_BMSF01000007.1, from coordinate 193,281 downwards.
GCAGCGCGTTGAGGGCTTCGAGGAGGACGGCGATGTGGGCCTGACCGTCCTGGTCCTCGCCCTGGGAGAGGCGGTCGGGCACCTCGTCGACGGCGATGGCGAGCCGTCGCCAGGTGGTGGCTTCGGTCCGCTCCGCCGTGGTTGTGGCTGTGGCCGTGAGGCGTTCGGCGATCTTGGGGTAGGAGAGGTCGGGGGCGAGGGTGGAGCCGGAGAACCACACCGGCTCGCCCTGGGCGTTGGTGTCGCCAGCGAGGGCGACCTTGTAGCCACGGACGTCACCGGAGGGGAAGTACTGGACGTCGACGAGGGCCCCGGTCCGTTCGATGATCCGGAAGAGTTCCTCGGTGGTAGTGGCCGCCGAGACGGCGGTGCGGACGATGGTGCGCAGGCGTTCGCGGGACGTTCGGGTGGTCCCTGTGCGGCGGGCCTTCTCCTGTTCGGCGCGGGTGGGGCGCTTGGCGGCGGTGCGGTCGCCGCGCGGGACCCGGCGGAGCCCGTACTCCTTCTCGATGGCGACGAGTTCCTTGTCGGCGCGCAGGAAGTCGTTCCAGTTCCGTGGCGGGCGGAGGTCTCCTCGGACCTTGGTGGCGACGATGTGGATGTGGTCGTCGGCGTGGCGGACGGCGACCCAGCGGCAGGCGTCGGGGTCGCCGGCCGGGGCGATGCCAGTGGCGTTCAGGACGCGGCGGGCGATGGTGGCCCACTCGTCGTCGGTCAGGTGGCGGTCCTCGGGGGCGGCGCGGATCGAGCAGTGCCAGACGTGGCCCTTCGGCGCCTTGTGGCCGGCCTGCTTGACCCGCAGGTCGAGGGCGGTGGCGAGCTGGGCGAGGGTGGCGTCGGGGTCGCGGCCGGGGTCAGGGGCGAAGCCGTCCCAGGAGGCGACGAGGTGGGGGTCGGTGTGCTCGTTCGCCCGTCCGGGCCCGAACAGGTAGTTCAGGACTCCCCTGGTCTTGCGGCCGGGCTTGCCGATCTTCGCGATCACCAGGCCGCCAGGCGGGTTGTGGCCGCCACATCGGCGGCGGTGTCGACCGCCTTGACCGTGTCCTGGACGAGGGCAACGAGCCGTGTGGCTTCGGCGAGGACGGCGGCGTCCACAGGGTGTGTGTCGCCACCGGAGTTGAGGCGCTTGGCGATCTGGTTCGCGTTCGTGCCGATCCGGGCGACCTGCTCGCGCAAGGCCGCGTACTCGTCAATCAGGTCGTCGACGGCGGTCCGCCCCGTGGGAAGGGCGAGGTCACCGTTGATGTGGGCCATGACGACGGCGCCGACGAAGTGCGAGCCGGCCAGACCGCGGCGGCTGGCTTCAGCGCAGATCGCCTGCTTCTCGTCGACGCTGTAGCGGACGTCGACACGCTCCTTGCGCTGCACATCCTGGCGGGCGCGACGGCGGGCGACACGGTGCAGCGCGGCCTCGTCCGCCGCGCGCACACCCCCTGCCCTCGGTGCGCCCTCGCGCCGGGGACCCGCCGCCTCCGCCACCCCCGGGGCGGAGGCTTCCGCGTTGGACCGGCCGCTGGACGGTCCAACGCCATACCTTGCTCCGCCCGGGGCAGGGTGGGTCGTCGGCTGCTGGGCGGTGTGCGGGGAGTCGGGGGTGGGCTGTGCGTGCATGGGCGGGCTCTCCGATCAGGTGGGGGAGGGGGAAGCGGTACTCGCCCCGGACGAGTTCCGAGGCGAGCGACCTGGGGGCAGGGGCGGGGCTACGCGGCGGTCTTGGCGAGCTGCTGGTCGAGCTCGGTCTGGAGCTCGGCCCTGGCCTCTTCGAGGCGTTCGCGTCCGCCGGGCCTGAGGCCCTTGTCGCGGATGGCGGTCTCCATGTGGCGGCGGGAGACCCGGCCGTCCCGTCCCAGGCGGGCGGTGCGGCCGATGGCGAGCACCTGCTCGTACGTGGCGATCGGCGGCCGGCCGTCCTCGGGAGCGGGTGGCGGTTCCGGATCAGCCACTTGCTCGTCGGAGGCGTCGCCCTCGTCAGCCTCGTCTCCGGCGGGGACCGGCTCGGTTGTGGCTGGCGGTGTGCGGGGCTCCGGAGGCGTGGCCTCGGCGGCCGCAGGTTCCGGGTGGGCGGGGCGGCGCTGGACGAGGAGGTAGAGGTGGACGGCGCCGGCGAGAGCGAGTGGAGCGATGGCGGAGATGACGCCGACGGTGATGTCGTCCAGGGCGAGCCCGCCTCGCCGCGTCTGTTGGTTGAGGCGGACGGCGTGCAGGACGTTGGCCCAGATGCTGGTGGCCGTGGCGGTGCCGACCAGGGCCGAGACGTAGAGGCGGGGCCGCAGGGGTGCGGTGCGCAGGACGAGGAGGGCGCCTATGCCGATCGCGATGAAGCCGTCGATCACCAGGGGGAAGGCGTACGTCAGGACCCGGTGGATGTGGCTGGCGGCGGCCATCTGGCGCAGGGCGTCGTATGAGAGCGCGAAGGCGGCCATGGCGAGGAGGGCGACGCCCGTACGGATCAGGACGGGAAGGGCGGAGGGCGGTGCGGTGGTGCCGGGGGAGGACAAGGCAGGGTGCTCCGGAAGCTCGGGGAGGCTGAGGATGGGCGCGCGGCCGGTGGCGGGTGGGAACCGTCCCGACTCGTCGCATGCCTGGTCAGCGCTGGTACGGGTGAGGGCCGTGACATCGGGTCGACCCGTCACGGGCGGGTGACCCGTCCCGGCCCTGACCTGCGAGGGGACGGGTGGGGACGGGTCGTTGTGGGTCAGGCGCCGGGTGCGGGGACCGGCAGGAGCAGCGGCTCGGCGGCCAGGGCGGTGGCAGGTGCGGCGGGCTCGGGGCAGTAGCGGGCCCAGGTGTCGGCGAACTGCTCGCGGGCGAAGCCCCTGGCCTGGAGGCCGTCGGGGAAGCGGTGGCTGGCGGCGCTGATGCCGTAGTCCTTGAGCAGGAGCTGCAGGCCACGCGCGGTCAGGCCCTTGTCCTTGTACTCGGGCCAGGGCGACTCGGTGTCCTCGTTGAGGATGCCGAGGAGGCGGCCTGTACGGAGGAGGCCGGGGTTCCCCTCGGCGGCGAAGGCGCGGCGGATGTCGGCGAGGAGCCGGAGGTTCAGGGCGCTGTTGTCCTGGTCCTGCTCGGCTTCGTGCTTCGTCATCGCCAGGCAGGCGGCGCGGGCGGCCTCGGGCCAGGGGCCTCCGGCGAGGTCGGCGACGGCGACGAGCGGCTGCCAGGTGTCGGCGGCCCGGTCCTCGACCGGCATGGCCGGGGTGAGGTCGAGGGCGGTGTCGTGGAGCGGCCCGAGCCAGGCCACGAGCCGGTCCCGTACGGCGTGGAGGGCGGGGGTGTCCCGTACGGTGCGGAACTCGGCGACCTTCTCGCCCGGTCCCCGCCGCCGCATCCGGATCACGACCGACCGGTCCATGATCGTGTCCGGCAGGTCGCCGATCCCGGCGAGGGCGGCCATGGCGAAGGTCGGGAACTTCGACACCTCGTGGTTCGGGCCGGAGACGCGCAGAGTGGGGCGGTTGCGCTGATGGCCGGCGTTGAGCAGGCCGCGCATTTCCTCGTTCTTCTCCGCGACCTTGGCCGACCCGAAGAGGGTGTCGGCCTCGTCGACCAGCAGGGTCGGCGGGTTCTCGGTGATTGACCGGAAGACCGCGGCAGCCGAGGCGTTCACCGTGATCAGTGGGTCGTGGACGGTCTCGGTGACCACGTCCAGGAGCCGCGACTTGCCGCACCTCTTCGCGGGTCCGACGACCGCGAGGCGCGGGGCGTGCTGCCACGCGGTCTGCAGGTGCGTGGCCGCGACCCACAGCGTCACCGCCGTGAGGGCGTCCTCGCTCGGCAGGACCACGTACCGGCGGAACTGCGCCCGGAGGTCAGACAGGGCCTGCTCGCCCTCGGAAGGCGGTACGGGGGCGGGCTCGGGCGCCGGCTCGGGCTCGGGTGTGGCAGGTCGGCCGGGTATGGCGACCGGAGGCCAGGCGGCGGGAAGCGATGGCGCGAGTGGTGCGGCTTCGTCCATACTGGACATTGAGCTCCTCGATCTGCGGGCCATACGGGACGGCAATCCCGGCCATGCAGGTAGTCATTCAGGGATGGGTGGCGTGAGGTTTGCGCTTGAGCCCCTCGGTGTCTTCAGCACCGGGGGGCTTTTTGCATGCCGGAGCGCAGGGAACCGGCACGCTGATCACTATGCACTACGCAGAGAGGCTTTGCAAGTCGCAGTGGATGGTGTACTGTCTAACTGGCCCTGCAAGGTGCAGCGGCTTACTGCGAGAGGAAGGGAGAGGTGATGTCGGACGACGAGCACGTGCAGGAGCGCGACGAGGAAGAGCCGGAAGGTGTCCTGCTCCAGGGCGAGGAGAACGCCGCCAAGCGCATCAAGTTCGAGCGCGAGCGGCGCGGCTGGAGCACCACCACGCTCTCCGACCGCCTCAACGAGGCCGGCTACGAGATGAACCCGTCGGGCGTCTGGCGCATCGAGAACGGCAAGCGCCGCATCAACCTCGACGAGGCCATCGGCTTCGCCGACGTCTTCGGGGTCTCCCTGTCCAACCTCGTCGGCCCTCCGGGCCTGGCCGCCGCCGGCCGCGCCGTGGAGCTGATCGACACCGTGGTGGCCGCCAACGCCGCCGCCCAGAGAGCACAGCACGCGTACCGCAGGGCGAACAACGAGCTCATCGCCTACCTCGACGCGCACCCGGACATCAGCCGGGAGGCCGACGTGATGGTCAGCAACGCCATCGCCGAGAACACCATCAAGATCAACATCGAGGAGTACGGGACCCCGAACCCGCTCCTGCCGTAGCCCCCACTCCTCCGGCCGCCCTGGCCCGCAAACCCCAGGACCCGGCCCCATCCGCAAACCCAGCCCATCCCATCCCTGAACGACCGGCCCGGCCGGGGTTGCCGCCCCACACGCCGAGCCAGGAGAGGACCCCACTTGCGCCACACGTCGATACCCCATGCCTCCGTCCAGGCCCCGCGCGCCGACACGACCCCTCCGCGCCTCCACCTCCCCGAGGACGTGGCCGCTGTGCTCGGCTGCTCCGCCTGGTGGGTGAAGGACCGCGCCCGTCGGCGGCTGATCCCGTACACCCGGGTCGGTCGCGCGTACCGCTTCACCGACGAACACCTCGCGGAGATCATCCGCATGAACGAGGCCCGGCCCGCCGTGCCTCTGCAGCCGCCTTCGACCGCCCCCGCCACGCCCTCCCGCCCTCGCTCATCCGCCTCGTCCACCGTGCCCGTTCCCACGACCCGGCTCCAGGCCCGGCCCCCGCGCCGAGCCCGCCAGGACCGCTTCGGGACCGCCGCGTAACGGGAGGACGTAGGAAGGGGAGGGATACATGGGTTTCCCGGAGAAGCGCGGAAACTACTGGCGCGGCCGGTACAAGGTCGCGCCCGGTAAACACCTCACGGTCGTCGACGACCAGGGCAAGACCATCAGGTTCGCCACCAAGGGTGAGGCCCAGCGCGCCGCGAGCGAGGCCGAGAACAAGTACCGGCGCGGCGACTGGCGTGACCCGGCGCTCGGCCAGGAGACCTTCGGCGAGTACGCGACCCGCTGGTACGAGGCCCAGGACCTGGCCGCCTCGACGATGCAGAACTACAAGCGCCACATCGAGGAGCACCTGCTCCCCGACTTCGAGGACAAGGCACTCGCCGGCATCCTGCGCACGGACGTCGAACTCTGGGAGAAGAAGGAGCGGGCTGTGTACGCGGCCTCCAGCGTCAAGACCTGGCGCTCGACGCTCCACCTGATCCTCGAAGACGCCATCGACGAGGGCCTGATCACCTCGAACCCCGCCGCCAGGCGCCGAGGGCGCGGCAAGCGCGCCGGCCGCTCACGCGACCGCGGCCCGGAGAAGGTCATCACCGACGCGCTCGGAATCCTGCTGGCAGCAGAGCGGGCCTCCCTGCTCTCCGGCAGGGACGACGAGTTCGTCGCCATCGTCCACAAGGGCTACACCGGCATGCGCTGGGCCGAGATGGTCGGCCTGGAGACGGAGTTCGCCCGCCCCGGCGCCTTTCGCGTCGAGTGGCAGCTGTACGAGCTCGACACTGGCGAGCTGGTACGCGTACCGCCCAAGGACGACAGCTACCGCACCATCGACTCGATGGACTGGCTCTCCGCCTTGGTCGCCAACCACGTGGCCCGTACGAAGCCGATGCCCTGCCCCTGCCACGGCAAGACCTACGTCTACCGAGGTCTCGGCGTGGCCCGCACGGGCGGTCACCAGGGCGCGAAGCTGGTCGACGTCGCTCGCCGCGCAGGCGTCTCCACGGGCACGGTGTCCAACGTCCTCAACCACCCCGACCGCGTCGCCGAAGCCACGCGGGCCAAGGTGGAACAGGCCATCGCGGACCTCAGCTTCGTACGCGGTGGCACGGTCACCGAGTACGCGGCCCACTGGCGTCGAAACGGCTTCGCCACCTGGCTGTTCACGCCAGCGGTCTCCGGCTGGTACCCGAAGAAGGCGCCCCAGGAGGCCCGCCCCGTCCCGCTCCTCGGCGAGCCGTGGCCCGGCGTCCCGGCCCGGGGTCGCAACGCCACCGACCGGGCGGACGCCTGCTGGGTCCCGATCGCCAAGGGCCTCACCCCGCACGGCCTCCGCCACACCCACCGGACGATGATGGAGGACCTCGGCACCGAGAAGGTCCTCATGGACGAACGCATGGGCCACATCGACGGCTCAGTCTCGGCCCGCTACGCCCACGTCACCCGCGGCATGCGCCGCCGCCTCATGGCCGGCCTGACCGAGCAGTGGGAGGCCGCGCTCGACGCCCGCCTGGCGATGTGCCCCGCGTCACCAGTGCGCGTGCTCGATGAACTCCTGCGCGCACACAGGCTGCTGGTGAACTGACGACGCTTGGTTGATGTGCTCCCCGTGTGCCCCACACGATCACCGCGTGGGGCACACGGGCACGCTGGGATGTTGCTCGGCTGCCTCGAATCAGACGGCGAAGGCTTGACCGCACACGAGGCAGTGGTAGGGACCGGACGCGGCTTCGGGCACCTTCACCGGCTCATACGAATGACAGGGGGACGTGACGATGACCATGTCGTCGGGCTCGATGAGCGGCGAAGGGACCCCCGGAGCATTCACGCCGCCCTGGAGGCTGAACTTCACATGCTTGCTCCGAGCCGACTTGAAGGCAGCCTTCAACTCGTCCTCCACCATCCGCGCCGCGGCAGGGGCAAACACCCCCTGGGCGTAGTCGAGCTGTTCCTGCGTCCACCAGGAGTCCAGACCTGCCGGCTGCCCGCAGAGAGGGCAGTAGTAGGAGGCCGGCGACGGCTGCTCCTCGGCTTCTTCACTTGCCGGTCCGTGGTGCCACTTGAACTGGCCGATGCAGTGGGGACACTCCCGGCGAAGGAAGCCGTCGTTGTCCAGAGGCAGGCTCATCGGAATCTCCATGTCACGCCCCGTCCACGAACTCTTCGACCCTGAGTGGAACCCCATCGGCAGTCTTGCCCGTCAGGACGACGTTGAAGTACGAGCTCGATCCCATTCCCATGGACCGCGTGCTCATCAGCCGCACGGACTTGCCGGCAGGCAGCTTGGGGACGGGGAACTCGTCATCGTTGCGGATGATGAGCCCCTCCTTCTCCTCGGCTTCCACGTCCAGGTCGTAGATATCTCCCGGACCGTGGTTGGTGATCACGACCGCCCCCATCTTCCGGGAACCGTTGTCGACGTACCGGGCACTGAGCCGAGGGGTACCCGCTGCTTGCGACGACGGCAGCTTCCGTCCCAGCGGAAGCCCGCCGCCCGGCGGCACCGGGGGAGTGAGGTCGCCGGCGTCATGCCAGTCCGTGCCGGTCAGGCGTACAGTGCACCCCGCGGTCTGCAGACGCATCGCGAGGTCCTGACGCTTCCTTGTGGAGTTGTCGAGGCGGATCACATGCCGACCGTGAATGTCGCTGAAGACCTTCACCTGCCCGAGCTCCACGATGACGGTGCGGTTCTCGTCTCGGCCCATGGCCATGCCAGCCTCGAACAGGACGTTCGGCCGGGGCTGCATCTGCGGACTGCACTCGGGGTCCCCGGCGTACGTGAGACTCTCGTGCAGGTAGGTGACGTCGTCGGGAGTCTGGAGGACGACTACTGCCTGCGCGTTCGAGAACGCCGTGTCCAAGACCTCACCGATGTACGGGGAGCCCTTGCCGGTCATCTGGATAGCCTCGGACCACTCGATGGGATCGAGGCCCAGCGCCCGCAGGAACTCGAAGAGCCCTTTGCGTGCGAGTTCGTTTCGTCCGTGGATCACGAACACCTTGCGAGGGTCTGCGCCGCCCTCGGCCACTCGGTCTGCCATGTCTTGCTCACCACTCAAGGTCGAGGGAGAACTGTCCCCAGCGACGGTAGCGGCAGGCACTGACAACGAGGGGAGCCCGATGCGGGGAGCCGGATCCCGAAGTCGGCTCCCAAACGGCTCCCAAGACGACCCCGGAAACCACTCAGGGGCCTGATCCGATGTCTCGGATCAGGCCCCTGACCTGGTCTTACTGGCTGTCGGGGTGGCGGGATTTGAACCCACGACCTCTTCGTCCCGAACGAAGCGCGCTGCCAAGCTGCGCTACACCCCGATGTCGCTGCTCTGTGCTTCACGTCGCGGCGACATCGCTTACTTTAGCCCACGCGCGCGCTGAGGCGAAATCCGGTTTTCGGAGGGGCGCGGCGCAGGTCGGACGCGGTCGAGGCCGATGATCGCGAGGCCCAGGACGTAGAAGGCCGCGCCCAGCACCAGCGTGTTCGTGAGGACGCCGGTGTAGCCGTGCACGGTGACGTCGAGGAACGGGTACGTGTAGCGGGCGGGGGCGTCCGGCGAGATCAGTTCGCCGCGGACCAGGGCGAAGGCGAGGTAGAGGCCCGGGGCCGCGAGCCACTGGGCGGCGTGGCGCCACCGGAGGGCGCCGGGGAGGGTGAGGAGGAGGAAGTCGAGCGCCGCGCCGATCGGGGCGGCGGTGTGGAGCAGCTGGTTCGCGACGGCCTTCGCACCGGTGAGGCGGGCGATCTCGGCCGCCTGGTTGAACTGGCTCGACGGGTTGTCGAGGACCAGATGGAAGACGAGGCCGACCACCGAGATGCAGAGCAGCGCCCCGCCGGTCCAGAGCGCGGGCAGCGGCGGGCGGCGGTTCCAGGCACGGGCGGCGCCCCAGCCGAAGACCACGGCGACCAGGATGTTCGACCAGATCGTGAAGAAGCTCAGGACGACGGGCACGCTCCCGTGGACGCACTCGATCACGATGCCCGTCGCCGCGCCCAGGGCGATCAGGGCCCGGAACGCCGCCGCGAGGGGGCGGCGCTCGACGGGGGGTGCGACGGCGGAGCGAGGCGTGAGCATCACCCCACCGTAGGTGGTCAGGCGCGGGCCGTCAGGGTGAGCAGGGTGACCTCGGGCGGGCAGGCGAAGCGGACCGGGGTGAAGCGGTTGGTGCCGCAGCCGGCCGAGACGTGCAGGTAGGAGGTCCGGTCGGCGACGGAGTGGGTCGAGAGCCCCTTCACCCGCTCGGTGTCGAGGTCGCAATTGGTGACGAGCGCCCCGTAGAAGGGGATGCACAGCTGGCCGCCGTGGGTGTGCCCGGCGAGGATCAGCTCGTACCCGTCCGCCGTGAAGGCGTCGAGCGCGCGCAGGTACGGGGCATGGACGACGCCCACCGTGAAGTCGGCCGAGGCGTCGGGGCCGCCGGCCACCCGCTCGTAGCGGTCGCGCTTGATGTGCGGGTCGTCCAGGCCGGTGAAGGCCACCTCGGCCTGGGGCAGCTTGAGCGTGCCGCGGGTGTTGGTGAGGTTCACCCAGCCGGCCGCGTCGAAGGCGTCCCGCATGCCCTCCCACGGGTTGTGGACGGCGCCGACGACCGGCTTGTTGCCGTTGAGCCCGTGCCGGCCCTGCACCTTCTCCATCAGGTAGCGGCCGGGGTTGCGCAGCATCGGCCCGTAGTAGTCGTTGGAGCCGAAGACGTACACGCCGGGGAACTCCATCAGCGGCCCGAGCGCGTCCAGGACCTCCGGCACCGCCTCGGTGTCGGAGAGGTTGTCGCCGGTGTTGACGACGAAGTCCGGGCGGAGCCCCGCGAGCGACTGGAGCCAGGCCCGCTTCTTGCGCTGGCCGCTCACCATGTGGATGTCGGAGACCTGAAGGACCCGCAGGTCACGCATGCCGCGCGGGAGTACGGGGACGGTCACTCGGCGGAGCCGGAAGGAGCGGGCCTCGAAGCCTGCCGAGTAGACGATTCCGGCCGCGGCCGTCGCCGTGAGACCTGCCGTGACCTTCAGGGGAATCCCGTACCGTGCGCGCATCGCACCATCGTCGCAGACCCGGCGGGTGGAAATGTGCGGGCGGGCGGGGTGGGGCACCTGCCACACTTGACCCCATGACCACGCTCAAGGAGAAGCTCAAGGCCGACCTCAACGCCGCGATCAGGGAGCGCGACGAACTGCGTTCCTCGACCCTGCGGCTCACCATCACCGCGATCCAGAAGGAGGAGGTCGCGGGCAAGACCAAGCGCGAACTCTCCGACGACGAGGTGCAGAAGGTGATCGCCAAGGAGGCGAAGAAGCGCCGCGAGGCCGCGGAGGCCTTCGCCCAGGGCGGTCGGGCCGAGTCCGCCGAGCGGGAGCGCGCGGAGGGCGTCCTGCTCGACGCGTACCTGCCGAAGCAGCTCAGCGACGAGGAGCTCGACGGGATCGTCGCGGCGGCCGTCGAGGAGGCGAAGGCGGCGGGCGCCGAGGGGCCGCGTGCCATGGGCGCCGTCATGAAGATCGTGAACCCGAAGGTGGCCGGCCAGGCCGACGGCGGCCGGGTCGCCGCCTCCGTGAAGAAGCTGCTCGCGGGCTGAGAAACCGCGTACGTACGAGGAAGGGCGCCCCGCAGAAGCGGGGCGCCCTTCCTCGTACTACGCGTGCGTCAGCGGTTTCCGCCTCGGCGGTTGCCGTTGTTGTCGTCGCCGAACATGTCCGGCGGGATCGTGATCCCGGGGAACGGGTTCGTCGGCTTCGTGTCGCCCGGCTTGCTGTCGCGCGGCTTCCGCGGCTTGTTCGGGCCCTCCTCGCCTTCCTTCTCCTTGTCCTTGGGCTTCTCGGCCCGCGGCACGGAGATGGGGGCGAACTGCGGCCGCTCGGAGTCCAGGGCGCCCGTCATCGCGATCCGCCAGATGGGACCGGGGAGGCAGCCACCGCAGACCTTGTCGTAGTAGACGCCACCGATGGTGATGTCGAACATCTCGTCGCGCTTGCCGACGTCGTCGCCGACCCAGACGGCGGTGGACAGGTTCGGCGTGTAGCCGACGAACCAGGCGTCCTTGCGTCCCTCGGTGGTACCGGTCTTGCCCGCGTTGTCCCGGTCGGTCAGACCGGCCCGCGTACCGGTGCCGTCCTCGACCACGCCCTTCAACATCTGGTTGATGGTGTCGGCGGTGCGGTCGGACATGGCGCGCGTGCACTTGGTCTGCGGCACGTTCAGCTTGTCGCCGTTGGCGGCCTTGATGGACTCGATGGCGACCGGGGTGCAGTAGAGGCCGCGGTTGGCGAAGGTGGCGTAGACGGAGGCCATGTCGAGCGGGGTGCTCTCCAGGCTGCCGAGCGTGGCCGACGGGCTCTGCATGATCGACTTGCCCAGCTCGCGCTCGTAGCCGACCTTCTTCGCCATCGTCAGCGTCTCGCACAGGCCGGCCATCTGCTCCAGCTTGGCGAAGTACGTGTTGATGGACTTGCCGAGGGCGCTCGTCATGTCGTACGCCCCCTTCTCCGACTTGAGCTCGTTCTGGACGGGCCATTCGGCGTAGCCGGCGGGCTTGCCGTCGCAGCGGGTGAACTCGTTCTCCCGCATCGTGATCTTCCACGGCGTGTCGAAGCTCTGCGCCGGGCTCAGCCCCTTCTCCAGGGCGGCGGCGGCCGTGATCGGCTTGAAGGTCGAGCCGACCGGGAAGCCGTAGGTGGTGCCGCCCATCTTGCTGCCGACGGCGAGGTTGAGCGTCGTCTGGTGCTGCTTCTGGTCCAGGCCGTACGGGCGGGACTGGCCCATCGACAGGATCTTGCCGGTACCGGGCTGGACCTGGACGACGGCGGTCGCGACCCCGTCGTCCTTGTTGACCTTGGCCACGGCGGCCTCGTTGGCCGCGGCCTGCGCCTTCGGCGAGAGCGTGGTCTTGACGGTGAGACCGCCCAGGTTCCACAGCTTCTGCCGCTCCTCGGCCGTCTTCCCGAAGACCGGATTGGTCAGGATCGTCTTGCGGACGTAGTCGCAGAAGAAGCCGGCGCCGTCGACGGCGGTGATGCAGCCGTTCCTCGGCGTCTTGACCTTCAGCTTGAGCGGCGCGGCCTTCGCCTTGTCCGCCTCCGCCTGGCTGATGTCCTTCACGTCGGCCATCCGCTGGAGGACCACGTTGCGGCGCTTGGTGGCTTCCTGGATGTCGTTGATCGGGTCGTAGCGGCTCGGCGACTGGACGAGCCCGGCCATCATCGCCGCCTCGCCCAGCTCCAGCTTGGCGGCCGGCTTGGAGAAGTACCGCTGGGAGGCGGCCTCGATGCCGTACGCCTGCTGACCGAAGAACGTGATGTTGAGGTAGTTCTCCAGGATCTTCTTCTTGCCCAGCTCCTCCTCGACCTGGATCGCGAACTTCAGCTCGCGGACCTTGCGGCCGATGGTCTGCTGGGTGGCCTGCGCGACCTTCTCGGGGTCGTCACCGGCCTCCTCGACGAAGACGTTCTTCACGTACTGCTGGGTGAGCGTGGACGCGCCCTGCGCGACCCCGCCCGACTGCGCGTTGCGGTTGATCGCGCGCAGCACGCCCTTGAGGTCGATCGCCCCGTGCTCGTAGAAGCGGCCGTCCTCGATCGCGACGATCGCCTTCTGCATGTACGGGGAGATCTTGTCCAGCGGGACGACCTTCCGGTCCCGCGAGTACACCGTGGCGAGAAGTCCGCCCTCGGCGTCGAGAATGGTGGTGCGCTGACTCAGCGGCGGGGTCTTCAGGTTGGAGGGGATCTCGTCGAATCCCTCGACCGTGCCCTTCGCGGCCAGCCCGAGTGCTCCGGCCGCGGGCAGGGCGATGCCCGCCAGCACGGCTCCGGAGAGCACACTGACACCGAGGAACTTGGCGGCCTGCTGGGTCCCGGTCAGACCACCGCCCGAGCGCTTCTTTGCCATGGGGGCAGCCTACGTTCTCATTCGCCGGACACGCGTATATGCCTTGGCCTAAGCTGCTCACAACTGTCACAGCAGTGCGGTCCCGCATCAAGACCCGTGCGTGACATCGGCATGAATTTCCGTGACCCCGAAACGCGGGAAGCTCGTGTCCGTTTCCGGATCATGCGTCACCCGGTGCCCGAAGTGGCGTCGGTCAAGAAGGGCGTATCCATGGGGATATGTCCGCTATCACACGCATGTCCTTCGATCACTCCCCTGGGTGATCTGACGCGTACGCATAGTCCGTTCGGGCCATTCAAGATTGGGCCCGAAGGGGGTGTTGCGCTGTGCCCACCTTCCGTAACGTCCCAACTGGCAGCGGTGAATATGCCGCTGCCGCCGTGGGGGAGCCTCGATTCGGGAGAGGACGGCGCCGGTATGGGCTGGGTAGCTGACTGGAGTGCGCAGGCGGCCTGCCGCACTACCGATCCGGATGAACTTTTCGTGCAGGGAGCGGCACAGAACAGGGCAAAGGCGGTGTGCACCGGATGTCCGGTGCGGACCGAGTGCCTCGCCGACGCCCTCGACAACCGCGTGGAGTTCGGTGTGTGGGGCGGCATGACGGAGCGCGAGCGCCGTGCCCTGCTGCGCCGACGGCCGACCGTCACCTCGTGGCGCCGGCTCCTGGAGACCGCGCGGACGGAGTACGAGCGTGGTGCGGGCCTGCTGCCCGTGGCGATCGAGGACGACGCGACGTACGAGGCGTACGCCGCGGTGGGCTAGTCCCCCCCCGCTCGGAGACGGGCAAGGGGCGGTGGCTCAGGCCGAGGGCATGCGCCCGGCCGTGAGCCGGTCACCGATGGCCCGCAGCCCGGCGAGGTCGTGCACATCGCCGGGCAGGGCGGCCACTTCGGCCACGGCCACCTCGGGGTGGAGCGCGGTGAAGCGGTCGCGGGTGCGCTGCTCACGCGCGAGCACCCGCATGCGCTCGGCATGCAGGCGCAGAAGTCCCGCGGTGAGATGTCGTACGTCTGTGTCCGTGGCGGTGCTTACGTCGTCTACGTCTGGGTGCTGTGCGGCCGGTTCGGCTGTGGGGGCAGCCTCGGTTACGGAAGAAACGGCGGCGGTGGCGAGATCTGACAGCTCGGGCGACGTGGCCGGGGAGCCACTCAAACCAGCCTTCCCGTCCCCCCGATCCGCCATGCGCCCCTCGTCAAGATTTTCCGCGGCGGCGCGCGCCCGCTCGGCCGAGAGGCCGGCCGCGCCACTGCCGTGGACGCGGTTGAGGACGAGACCGGCCAGCGGCATCTCCTCGGCCGCCAGCCGCTCCACGAAGTACGCGGCCTCGCGCAGCGCGTCCCGCTCCGGCGTGGCGACGACGAGGAACGCCGTGCCCGGGGCCTGGAGCAGCTTGTACGTGGCGTCGGCGCGGGTCCGGAAGCCGCCGAACATCGTGTCCATCGCCGCCACGAAGGTCTGCACGTCCTTGAGGAACTGACCGCCCAGCAGCTTCCCGAGCGTCCCCGTCATCATCGACATGCCGACGTTGAGGAACTTGATGCCGGCCCGGCCGCCCACCTTCGCCGGGGCCATGAGCAGCTTGATGAACTTCCCGTCGAGGAACGACCCCAGCCGCTTCGGCGCGTCCAGGAAGTCCAGCGCGGAGCGGGACGGCGGCGTGTCGACCACGATCAGGTCCCACTCGTCGCGCGCCCGGAGCTGGCCCAGCTTCTCCATCGCCATGTACTCCTGCGTACCGGCGAATCCGGCCGACAGGGACTGGTAGAAGGGGTTCTCCAGGATCGCCCGGGCCCGCTCGGGCTCGGCGTGCGCCTCGACGATCTCGTCGAAGGTCCGCTTCATGTCGAGCATCATGGCGTGCAGTTCGCCGCCGTCGGAGCCCTTGATGCCGTCGACCTTGCGCGGGGTGTTGTCGAGGGAGTCGATGCCCATCGACTGGGCGAGGCGGCGGGCCGGGTCGATGGTGAGGACGACGACCCGTCGGCCGCGCTCCGCCGCCCGTACGCCGAGGGCCGCCGCGGTGGTCGTCTTGCCGACCCCGCCGGCGCCGCAGCAGACGATGATGCGGGTGCCCCGGTCATCGATGAGCGGGTCGAGCTCCAACACGGGCACGGCGTCGAGCCCGGTCGTGTCCCGCTCGGCCGTGTCCCGCACGGCCGTCCCGGCCCCTGATGCGTCGAGCCCCGTCGCGTCGGCGCCGGTCCCGGCGGTCGGCTTGTCCGTCACGCGCCCACCCCTTGCTTCCGCAGTTCCTTCGCCAGCCGGTAGAGCCCCGCGATGTCCCCGCCGTCCCCGAGGAAGGGCAGCTCGTACGCGGGCACGCCGATGCCGTCCAGGACCGCGCGCTGATCCCGCTCCAGCTCCACCCGCCGGGCGTGCTCGGCCGCCTGGTCGAGAAGCGGCTCGACGAGACGCGTGCCGCCCGCGATGCCGACGGACCCCAGGCTCCGCGCGATCGCCTCCCGGTGGTCGCCGGAGGCGGCCCGTACCGCCGCTTCGTCGAGGACGTGCGGGCGGACCATGTTCACCACGACCCGGCCCACCGGCAGTTCGGCCGCGCGGAGCTCCGCGATGCCGTCCGCCGTCTCCTGGACGGGCATCTCCTCCAGGAGCGTCACCAGGTGGACCGCCGTCTCGGGGGACTTGAGGACCCGCATGACGGCCTGCGCCTGGTTGTGTATCGGGCCGATCCTGGCCAGCCCCGCGACCTCGTCGTTGACGTTGAGGAAGCGGGTGATGCGGCCGGTGGGCGGCGCGTCCATGACCACGTGGTCGTAGGTGTGGCCGCCGTGCTTCTCGCGCCGCTTGACCGCCTCGCACGCCTTGCCGGTCAGCAGGACGTCCCGTACCCCCGGCGCTATCGTCGTCGCGAAGTCGATCGCGCCGAGCTTCTTGAGCGCCCGCCCCGCGCCGCCGAGTTTGTAGAACATCTGGAGGTAGTCGAGGAGCGCGCGCTCGGCGTCGATCGCCAGCGCGTACACCTCGCCGCCGCCCGGCGCTACGGCGATCTTGCGTTCCTCGTACGGAAGCGCTTCCGTCTCGAAGAGCTGTGCGATGCCCTGTCTGCCTTCGACCTCGACGAGGAGGGTGCGTTTGCCCTCCGTCGCGAGGGCGAGCGCGAGGGCGGCGGCGACCGTCGTCTTACCGGTACCGCCCTTTCCGCTGACGACCTGGAGCCTGCTCACGCTGTCGAGCCTAACCACTGGCGGCGCCGCCCAATCAGGAGGCCGCCCCGCGGCAGCGGATACAGTCGGCTCCATGACCAAGTGGGAGTACGTCACGGTGCCGCTTCTGGTGCACGCGACGAAGCAGATTCTGGACACCTGGGGCGAGGACGGCTGGGAGCTCGTCCAGGTCGTGCCCGGGCCGAACAACCCCGAGCAGCTCGTGGCCTACCTGAAGCGGGCCAAGTCGTGAGCGGGGCCGTGGAGGCGAAGCTCGCCGAGCTCGGCCTGACCCTGCCGGAGGTCGTGCCGCCGCTGGCCGCCTACCAGCCGGCCGTGCAGTCCGGCGTGTACGTCTACACCTCGGGCCAGCTCCCGATGGTGGGGGGCAAGCTCTCGGTGACCGGCAAGGTCGGCGACGAGGTCACCGCCGAGGAGGCCAAGCAGCTCGCGGCCACCTGCGCGCTGAACGCCCTCGCGGCCGTGAAGTCGGTCGCCGGTGACCTGGACCGGATCAAGCGGGTCGTGAAGGTCGTGGGCTTCGTCGCCTCCGCCTCCGACTTCACCGGACAGCCGGCCGTCATCAACGGCGCCAGCGAGCTGCTCGGCGCGGTCCTCGGCGACAAGGGCGTGCACGCACGCAGCGCCGTCGGCGTGGCCGTGCTGCCGCTCGACGCGCCGGTCGAGGTCGAGGTCCAGGTGGAGCTCGTCGACGCCTGATCGCTCGTGAGGTGTGTGAGGAGCCGGTTTTCCCGCGGCGGGGGAGCCGGCTCTCGCGCGTTCACGGCCGGGGCCACACCGTCCGGCCCTCGTGCATTTCGGTGCTTGCGCATAGCATCCGCCCATGTCGAATGCTCAGCCGAACGGTCAGTGGTACCCGCCGGAATGGCCCGACCGCATCCGGGCCCACGCCGCGGGCGAGCTCACCCCGGTGAGCCCCCGGCGCGCCGCCACCGTGCTCCTCCTGCGGGACGGGGCCGCGGGGCCCGACGTGCACATGCTGCGCCGCCGCGCCTCGATGGCCTTCGCGGGCGGTGCGTACGCCTATCCCGGCGGCGGGGTCGACCCGCGCGACGAACAGCCGGTGCGCTGGGCGGGGCCCTCCCTCGCCGAATGGGCCGGGCGCCTCGGCCTCGACGACCCGGCGCAGGCCCAGGCCGTGGTCTGCGCGGCCGTCCGCGAGACCTTCGAGGAGGCGGGCGTCCTGCTCGCCGGGGAGACCGCGGAGACCGTGGTCGGCGACACCACGGGCGAGGACTGGGAGCGGGACCGGGAGGCGCTCGTCGCCCGGGAGCTGCACTTCGCCGACTTCCTCGACCGGCGCGGGCTCGTCCTGCGCTCGGACCTGCTCGGCGCGTGGGCCCGCTGGATCACCCCCGAGTTCGAGCAGCGGCGGTTCGACACGTGGTTCTTCGTGGCCGCGCTCCCGGCCGGCCAGCGCACCCGGGACGTCTCCGGGGAGGCCGACCGCACGGTGTGGATCCGGCCCTCGGAGGCCGCCGCCGGCTATGACCGGGGCGAGCTGATGATGATGCCGCCGACGATCTCGACGCTGCGCGCCCTGGAGGCGTACGGCACGGCCGAGGAGGCGCTGGAGGCGGCCGGGGAGCAGGATCTGGCCCCCGTACTCGCCCAGGCGCGTCTGGAGGGCGACGAGCTGGTCCTGAGCTGGCCGGGGCACGAGGAGTTCACGAAGATCATCCCGGCGGGGGGTGCGGGATGAGCGACGCCGCCGCCCTGCCCGGGCAGCCGCGCGGGCTCGTCGTCTCCGGGCCCGCGACCGCCCGCGCGGTGAACGTGCTCGCGCCGAACCCGTCCGCGATGACCCTCGACGGCACGAACACCTGGCTGCTCTCCGAGCCCGGCTCCGACCTCGCCGTCGTCGTCGACCCGGGCCCGCTCGACGAGGGCCATCTGCGCCATGTCGTGGAGACCGCCGAGAAGCTCGGCAAGCGGATCGCGCTCACGCTGCTCACCCACGGCCATCCGGACCACGCGGAGGGCGCCGGCCGCTTCGCCGAGCTGACCCGGACCGCCGTACGGGCCCTGGACCCGGCGCTGCGGCTCGGCGACGAGGGGCTCGGCGCGGGGGACGTGCTGGAGGTCGGCGGCCTGGAGGTGCGGGTCGTCCCGACACCCGGGCACACCTCGGACTCGCTCTCCTTCCATCTGCCCGCCGACCGGGCGGTCCTGACGGGGGACACGATCCTGGGGCGCGGCACGACGATGGTCGCGCATCCGGACGGGCGGCTCGGCGACTACCTGGACTCGCTGCGGCGGCTCCGCTCGCTCACGGTCGACGGCGGGGTGCACACGGTCCTGCCGGGGCACGGTCCGGTCCTGGAGGACGCGCAGGGGGCCGTGGAGTTCTATCTGGCGCACCGGGCGAACCGGCTCGCGCAGGTCGAGACGGCGGTCGAGAGCGGCCACCGGACGGCGGCGGAGGTGGTGGCGCACGTGTACGCGGACGTGGACCGCTCGCTCTGGCCGGCGGCGGAGCTGTCCGTACGGGCGCAGCTGGAGTACCTGCGGGAGCGCGGCCTGGTCTGACCGCCGCCCTCCGTGGGGCGGGGCCGGGTCCGGCAAGGGAGGCCGGCGGTCTTTGCTGGGACCCGGCATGGTTCAGGGACACGTCATGCTTTACGGTCCCTTTACGTAAGCCATCTCGGCAGTCGTTCCATCGGGGGGATTCTCGTGCTCGTCCTGGCCGTTCTTCTGTTCATCGCGGCAGTGGTGCTCTACTTCGTGGGGCGTTCCACGGACCGCTCCGCCTTCCGCCTCGGCGCGCTGGGCGCGGTGATCGCCGCTCTCCTCGCGGGCATCACCAGCGTCGTCCACGTGGTCGGAGCGTACGAGGTCGGCGTGCCGGTGACCTTCGGCAAGGTGGGTTCGCCCATGACGCCGGGCGTGAACCTGATATCGCCGTTCACGACGGTCACCTCCTTCTCCACGCGCCCGGTGGACCTGAACCTCTCCGACAACGACGTGGTCGAGGTCCGTTCCTCACAGGGCGGTGTGATGGAGGTCGAGGTGACCGTGAAGTGGGCCGTCGCGCCGGCCAAGGCCGTGGAGCTGTACCGGCTCGCCGGCAGCGAGTCCGCCATCCAGCAGCGGCTGGTCTTCCCGGACAGCCGGGAGATCGTGCGTAACGTCTTCGCCCGCCACACCAGCGAGGAGGGCTACAGCTCCGCCCGGGAGAAGATCAACGCCGAGATCGGCAACCTGATCAAGGAGCGCCTGGCCCCGCGCGGGATCGACGTGACCACGGTCAACCTGCGGAACGTGAAGCCGTCCAAGGCGCTGCAGGACCAGATCGACCGGAAGATCCAGCAGCAGCAGGCGACCGAGCGTGCCGTCGAGGCCGCCCGTACGGCCAAGGCAGAGTCCGACCGGCGCCGGATCGAGGCGGAGGGCATCGCCCGCGCCAACAAGATCCTCAACGACTCGCTGACGGACAAGGTCCTGATGAACCAGTGCATCGACGCGTTCAAGGAGGCCGCGGCGAAGAACGCGATCTACACCGTGCCCTGCGGGAACGGCGCCTCGGCCCCGGTGATCGTGGACGGCTCGAAGCGCTGACCGCGCGCTGACACGAACGCACGAAAGGCCGCCCCGGTCCTCGGACCGGGGCGGCCTTTCGCGTACTCCTTGCGGACGGGACCGCTTGCAGCTTCCCGCTTACCGCGAGCGCTTCGCGAGGCGCTCCACGTCCAGCAGGATCACGGCGCGGGCCTCCAGGCGCAGCCAGCCGCGCTGGGCGAAGTCGGCGAGCGCCTTGTTGACCGTCTCGCGGGAGGCGCCGACCAGCTGGGCCAGCTCCTCCTGGGTGAGGTCGTGGACGACGTGGATGCCCTCCTCCGACTGCACGCCGAAGCGGCGCGACAGGTCGAGGAGCGCGCGGGCGACACGGCCCGGCACGTCGGAGAAGACCAGGTCGGACATCTGGTCGTTGGTCTTGCGCAGCCGGCGGGCGACCGCGCGGAGCAGCGCGGTGGCCACCTCCGGGCGGGCGTTCAGCCAGGGCTGGAGGTCGCCGTGGCCGAGACCGAGCAGCTTGACCTCGGTCAGCGCCGTGGCGGTCGCGGTGCGCGGACCCGGGTCGAAGAGGGACAGCTCGCCGATGAGCTCGCCGGGGCCGAGGACCGCCAGCATGTTCTCGCGGCCGTCGGGGGAGGTGCGGTGCAGCTTGACCTTGCCTTCGGTGACCACGTACAGGCGGTCACCGGGGTCGCCTTCGTGGAACAGCGCGTCGCCACGGGCGAGCGTCGCCTCACTCATCGAGGCGCGCAGCTCGGCGGCCTGCTCGTCATCGAGCGCCGCGAAGAGCGGGGCGCGCCGCAGAACGTCGTCCACGAGTTCTCTCCATACTGTCGACCTGCTCAAAGGACCTGGGTCCCATGATGCCGGACGCACAAAACAGTGCGATCAATCACAACAAGTTTGACGCACTTGGCTACCCGTGCGTACGGCAGGGGCCCGATTGGGGTCCGATCGGCCATGCCCAAGGCGGATGTCGGTGGTGGCCCCTAGGCTGGCCGGGTGTCCAACTCGCCGGTGAGAGCGCAGGCCAAGGGGGCTGAAAGAGTGTCGGCCGAAGGTAATTCCGCCGTGGGCGAACGCGGCGTGTCGAAACGGGTGAAAGCCTCAAATCGGAAGGCTGAGGGCTCCGAGCCGGCCAAGACCGGGCAGCCTGCCGCGTCGGCCCAGCCTGCCGCGTCGGCCCAGTCGGCCCAGTCGGCCAAGCCTGCCGCGGCCAAGTCCGCCGCATCGGCCAAGCCCGCGAAGTCCGCCGCATCGGCCAAGTCCGGGAAGCCCGCCGTGTCGGCCGGGCCTGCCTTCGCCAAGCCCGCCGCGAAGCCCGAGTCGCGGCTCGCGATGGTCCGGCGGGCGCGGAAGATCAACCGCGAGCTGGCCGAGGTCTTCCCGTACGCCCATCCGGAGCTCGACTTCCGGAACCCCTTCGAGCTGCTCGTCGCCACGGTCCTCTCCGCGCAGACCACCGACCTGCGGGTCAACCAGACCACCCCCGCGCTCTTCGCGAAGTACCCCACGCCCGAGGACCTCGCCGCCGCCGTGCCGGAGGAGGTCGAGGAGCTGATCCGCCCGACCGGCTTCTTCCGGGCCAAGACCAGGTCGATCATGGGCCTGGCCGCCGCGCTGAGGGACGACTTCGGCGGAGAGGTCCCCGGCCGCCTGGAGGACCTCGTCAAGCTCCCCGGCGTCGGCCGCAAGACCGCGTTCGTGGTCCTCGGAAACGCCTTCGGGGTCCCCGGCATCACCGTCGACACCCACTTCATGCGCCTCGTCCGCCGCTGGAGGTGGACCGAGCAGGAGGACCCGGTCAAGATCGAGGCGGAAATCGCGGAGATCTTCCCGAAGAGCGAGTGGACCATGCTCTCGCACCGGGTGATCTTCCACGGCCGCCGGATCTGCCACGCCCGCAAGCCCGCGTGCGGCGCCTGCCCGATCACCCACCTCTGCCCCTCGTACGGCGAGGGCGAGACGGACCCGGAGAAGGCGCGGAAGCTGCTCAAGTACGAGATGGGCGGCTTCCCCGGCCAGCGGCTCGACCCGCCGCCCGGCTACCCGGGCCGCCCCGCGCCCCCACTGGGCGCCGGCGACTGAGCCCGGGCGGTCGCGCCAGGCCGAGGATCCGAGGCGGAGCCCCGGGCCGGTCGCGCGAGGCCGACCCGCCGGCCCCGACCCGCAGGGAACGAAGACGACCATCGATCGCGTTGTGAAACACGGGGTGCCTATGACGCGCACTGACGAAGACATCCATGACGAGCACGTGCACGGCGAAGGGGCCCGCGCCCCCGGTACCGGCGGTCTGCTCGACAGGGGCGGCCTGCCGGCCTGGCTCGGCCCCGTCGACCGGGCCGCCCGCACGGTCGCGCCCGAGCAGCTGAGCCGCTTCCTGCCGCCAGAGAGCGGCGCGGGGCGCCAGTCAGCCGTCCTCGTCCTCTTCGGCGAGGGCGAGCGCGGCCCCGAGCTGCTGCTCATGGAGCGCGCCGGCAGCCTCCGCTCGCACGCCGGGCAGCCCTCCTTCCCGGGCGGCGCCCTCGACCCCGAGGACGGCGACCCGGCCGACGGCGGGCTGCTGCGCGCCGCCCTGCGGGAGGCCCAGGAGGAGACCGGGCTCGACCCGGCGGGCGTCCAGATCTTCGGCGTACTGCCGCAGCTCTACATCCCGGTCAGCGGCTTCGTCGTCACCCCCGTCCTCGGCTGGTGGCGCGTCCCGAGCCCGGTCGGGGTCGTCGACCCCGGCGAGACCGCCCGCGTGTTCACCGTGCCCGTGGCGGATCTCACGGATCCCGCGAACCGCGCGACGACCGTCCACCCGAGCGGCCACCAGGGCCCCGGCTTCCTGGTCGAGTCCGCTCTGGTCTGGGGTTTTACGGCCGGAGTGATCGACCGGCTACTGCACTACTCGGGCTGGGAGCGACCTTGGGACCGGTCCAAGCAGGTCCCGCTCGACTGGCGCTCATGACAGGCTGACCCCGGGCGACCGAAACGAATTTGCGAGGCTATCGACGGTGAACGTGCTGGACATCTTGTTGCTGCTCGCCGCCGTATGGTTCGCCGTCATCGGATATCGCCAGGGATTCGTGGTCGGCATCCTGTCGGTGGTCGGGTTCCTCGGCGGCGGTCTCGTCGCCGTTCTGCTGCTCCCGATCCTCTGGGACCAGCTGACGGACAACAGCGAGGTCTCGACCACGGCGACGGTCGTCTTCGTGATGGTGGTCATCATCTGCGCCTCGGTCGGCCAGGCGTTCACCACCCACCTCGGCAACAAGCTCCGCCGGCACATCACCTGGTCACCGGTGCGCGCCCTGGACGCCACCGGCGGCGCTCTGGTCAACGTCGTCGCGATGCTGCTCGTGGCCTGGCTGATCGGCTCGGCCCTGGCCCGGACCTCGCTGCCCACCGTGGGCAAGGAGGTGCGGAACTCCAAGGTCCTGCTCGGGGTGGAGCAGGTGATGCCGGATCAGGCGTCCCGCTGGTTCGACGACTTCAGCTCCATGCTGGCCCGCAGCGGCTTCCCCCCGGTCTTCAGCCCCTTCGCCAACGAGCCGATCACCCCGGTCACCCCGCCCGACCCGGAGCTCGCCGACAGCCCGGTTGCCGCCCGCGCCCAGCGCTCCATCGTGAAGGTCGTCGGCACCGCGCCGAGTTGCGGCAAGGTCTTCGAGGGCACCGGCTTCGTCTTCGCCGACCGCCGGGTCATGACCAATGCCCACGTCGTCGGCGGGGTCGACGAGCCGACCGTCCAGATAGGCGGTGAGGGCAAGCTCTACGACGCCAAGGTCGTCCTCTACGACTGGCAGCGCGACATCGCCGTCCTGGACGTGCCGGACCTCAAGGCGCAGCCGCTGAACTTCACGGAGCAGGACGCCCGCAGCGGCGACGACGCGATCGTCGCCGGCTTCCCGGAGAACGGCTCGTACGACGTGCGCTCCGCGCGCGTCCGGGGCCGTATCAGCGCCAAGGGGCCCGACATCTACCAGCGGGACGAGGTGCGCAGGGACGTGTACTCGCTGTACGCGACGGTCCGTCAGGGCAACTCCGGCGGCCCGCTCCTCACGGAGGACGGCGAGGTGAACGGCGTGATCTTCGCCCGCTCCCTCGACGACGTGAACACCGGCTACGCCCTGACTGTCGACGAGATCCGCGAGGACATCGAGCGCGGGAAGACCGCCGTCCAGCAGGTCGACACCCAGGGCTGCGCGCTGTAGCGCACGACTCGGAGGAGGCCTCCCGAAAAGGAGGCCCCCCAGGTCGTCGCCCCGGGTGTCGTACCCCCTACGGCGTGTCGCGTGGATGCCGGAGCCGGGCCGAGACCCAGCGCGCCCGGCGGCGCAGAATGCGTGAGATCCCTACCCCTGGCACGGCGTGCGCGTGGCCCTGGTCCTGGGGGCCACCCCTCTCTCGGGAGCCCGGCCCAGCGGCCGAGCGGCGGTTGCGTGCTGTGTCACCGTAGTCGTGCGTCCAGCCCATACCTCGACGTCTGCCCGTGCCCCAAGGTCGGTAACCGCCCGGGGGCCCGCCAATTGGAGTATGCGCCGGGCACATGGCCGTTCGACGGATGCCTGTGCGTCAGAAGCCTGGCCGGAAAGCGGTGCGGACGGTGCGTCAGCGATCCGGCTCGGGATCCTTCAGCCAGTTGACGAGCTCCGTGGAGAAGGCCGCCGGGTCCTCCTCGTGCGGGAAGTGGCCGAGACCGTCGAAGAGCCGCCAGCGGTACGGCGCCTCCACGTACTCGCCCGAGCCGGCCGCGCTGCGGGTCCGCATCACCGGGTCCAGGGAGCCGTGGAGGTGCAGCGTCGGCACCCGTACGGGCCGCTTCATGCGGCGGTTGAACTGGATGCCGTCCGGGCGGGCCAGGGAGCGCACCATCCAGCGGTACGGCTCGATCGAGCAGTGCGCCGTCGACGGGACCAGCATCGCCCGCCGGTACACCTCGACGGCGTCCTCGTCGGCGGGGCGCGGCCCCGACCACTCGTGGATCAGCTCCCCCACGAGCGCCGCGTCGTCCGCGACGAGCCGGCGCTCCGGCAGCCACGGCCGCTGGAAGCCCCAGATGTGCGAGCCGGCCCGCGACTGCGCGAAGTCGGAGAGCATCGCCGAGCGCCAGCGGCGCGGGTGCGGCATCGAGGAGACGGCCAGGCGGCGCACCAGCTTGGGCCGCATCACGGCCGCCGTCCAGGCGAGGTAGCCGCCCAGGTCGTGCCCGACGAGCGCCGCGTCCGGTTCCCCGAGGGAGCGGATGACGCCGGTGATGTCGAGGGCCAGGTTGGCGGGGTCGTAACCCCGGGGCGTGCGGTCGCTGCCGCCGACCCCGCGCAGGTCCATCGCGACGGCCCGGAACCCCGCGTCGGCGAGGGCCGGCAGCTGGTGGCGCCAGGTCCACCAGAACTGCGGGAAGCCGTGCAGGAGCAGCACCAGCGGGCCGTCGCCCATCTCGGCGATGTGGAAGCGGGCGCCGTTGGCGGCCACGTCGCGATGGGTCCACGGCCCGTCGAGCCGGACGGGCCCGCCGTTGCCGCTGCTGCTCTCGGGGAGGGTCATACGGACGAGCGTGCCACAGCGGAGGCCTTGTCCAGTGCCGGGCGCTGCTCCGGACGGGGGTGCGGCTTCGCGTTCTGCATGATCGCCGCGGTCTGCTTGGCGGAGGCGATGGACCTCTCCGGCGGCTTCACCTTGCGGAACTTGGCGTACGCCACGAAGCCGAGGAGGCCCGCGAGCAGCACGTTCGCCGTGAAGGAGAGCAGGAAGCACCAGACGAGGTTCCAGCCCCCGTTGCCGTTGTGCCCGCCGGTCCAGGTGTTGATGGCGTACGCGAGCGCGAAGCTCAGCATCGGCAGCGAGAACAGCA
Organism: Streptomyces narbonensis; assembly: GCF_014649015.1. Classification (GTDB taxonomy): domain Bacteria; phylum Actinomycetota; class Actinomycetes; order Streptomycetales; family Streptomycetaceae; genus Streptomyces; species Streptomyces narbonensis. The sequence goes on along the minus strand of NZ_BMSF01000007.1, from coordinate 167,655 downwards.
GCACGACGCCGGCGGCGATGCCCGCGGCACTGCCGATCGCGCCGCGCTTGACGTCCTGCTTGACCTCGGCCTTGGCCAGGGCGATCTCGTCGTGCACCAGCGCGGACATCTCGGCGGTCGCCGAGGCGACCAGCTGGCCGAGGCTGCGCTCGGTGCCGTCGAACGGGTCGCTCATCGCTGCTCCCTCTTCTCTTCTGCGGTCCGAGGCTCTCCACACCGGTGCGAGTCCTCTGCCACGGGCCGACGTCTACGGTCCGACTCAGATCATGCCGGACGGTCGGCGTCGTCGCGCGATGCCCCCGCCGCTCGGGCGCGCTCGCGGTGCTCGGAGGCCTTCTTCTCGTAGATCTCCGCCATGCGTAGGTGGTACGCGGGGTTGTCCTGCTCGTAGATGTCGGGGACGCCGTCCTGGTCCTCGTCGCGCTCCTCGTCGGCGATGAGCGACTGGTACCTGCGGACCCGGAGCTTGAGGAGGACGGAGGCGAGGACGGCCGCGATGAGGGAGCCGATGAGGACGGCGGCCTTCACCTCGTCGGTGAGGGCTGCGTCGCCGGCGAAGGCGAGCTCGCCGATGAGCAGCGAGACGGTGAAGCCGATGCCGGCGAGGGAGGCGACGGCGAAGACGTCCGGCCAGGTCAGGTCGGGGTTGAGCTCGGCCCGGGTGAAGCGGGCGGCGAGCCAGGTGCCGCCGAAGATGCCGATGGCCTTGCCGACGACGAGGCCGAGGACGACGCCGAGGGTGACCGGCTGGGTGAAGACGTCCCCGATCGCCCCGCCGGAGACGCTGACGCCGGCGGAGAAGAGCGCGAACAGCGGGACGGCGAGGCCGGCGGAGAGGGGCCGTACGAGGTGCTCGATGTGCTCGCCGGGGGAGTGCTTCTCGCCCTCGCGGGTGGTGCAGCGCAGCATCAGGCCTATGGCGACGCCGGCGATGGTGGCGTGGACGCCGCTGTTGTACATGAGGCCCCAGATGACGAGGGCCAGCGGGACGTACACGTACCAGCCGTGGACCTCCTTGCGCAGGAGCAGCCAGAAGACGACGAGTCCGGCGATCGCGCCGCCGAGCGCGGCGAAGTTCAGGTCGCTGGTGAAGAAGATCGCGATGATCAGGATCGCGAAGAGGTCGTCGACGACGGCGAGGGTCAGCAGGAAGGCGCGCAGCGCGGACGGCAGGGAGGTGCCGATGACGGCGAGGACGGCGAGCGCGAAGGCGATGTCGGTCGCCGTGGGCACGGCCCAGCCGTCCATCGAGCCGTTGCCGAGGGTGTTGACCAGGGTGTAGACGACGGCGGGCGCGGCCATGCCGCAGATCGCGGCGATGACGGGGAGCGCGGCGGCCTTGGGGTCGCGCAGCTCGCCCGCGACGAGCTCGCGCTTGAGCTCGATGCCGGCGACGAAGAAGAAGATCGCGAGGAGGCCGTCGGCCGCCCAGTGCTGGATCGACAGGTCGAGGCCGAGGGCGGATGGGCCTATGTGGAAGTCCTGTACGGCCTTGTAGCCGTCCGCCGCGGGGGTGTTGGCCCAGATGAGGGCGGCGACGGCGGCGAGGAGGAGCAGTACGCCGCCGACGGTCTCGGTGCGCAGGGCGTCGGCGATGTACCGCCGCTCGGGCAGGGAGAGCAGGCCGAGGAACTTGCGGTCGGTGGGCGCAGACACGTGGGAATCCTCCGTCGGGCAGGCAGGGCGAAGCACATGCCGACCAGACTTCCCGGCTCACCTGGGTCCTTCTGACGCGTTCCTGACGCGATCCTTACCTTACCTAACGAGCGCGGGGCGTGTCCGGCTGGGTTCACTTTATGGATATTAAGGCGTTTCATCCCCCTTGGGCGCGGCAGGGGAAACGCCCGCCCCGAAGGCTCGGGACGGGCGTTCCGTGTCAGGTGGTGACCGTGTCGCCGATCAGTCCTCGCTGGAGGAGGACGGCAGCTGGGTCTGGATGAGCGACATGACCGAGGAGTCGGTGAGCGTCGTGACGTCGCCCAGCTCCCGGTTCTCCGCCACGTCGCGCAGCAGACGGCGCATGATCTTGCCCGAGCGCGTCTTCGGCAGCTCCGCGACCGGCAGGACCCGCTTCGGCTTGGCGATCGGGCCGAGGGTCGCGCCGACGTGGTTGCGCAGGTCGGCGACGAGGTTCTCGTCCTGGGTGGCAGAGCCGCGCAGGATGACGAAGGCGACGATGGCCTGGCCGGTGGTCTCGTCCGCTGCGCCGACGACGGCCGCCTCGGCCACGGCCGGGTGCGAGACGAGCGCCGACTCGACCTCGGTGGTCGAGATGTTGTGGCCCGAGACGAGCATGACGTCGTCGACCCGGCCGAGCAGCCAGATGTCGCCGTCCTCGTCCTTCTTGGCGCCGTCACCGGCGAAGTACTTGCCCTCGAAGCGGGACCAGTACGTGTCGATGTAGCGCTGGTCGTCGCCCCAGATCGTGCGGAGCATCGACGGCCACGGCTCGGTGAGGACCAGGTAGCCGCCACCGCCGTTCGGCACCTCGTTCGCCTCGTCGTCGACGACGGTCGCGGCGATGCCGGGGAGCGGGCGCTGGGCTGAGCCCGGCTTGGTCTCGGTGACGCCCGGCAGCGGCGAGATCATCATCGCGCCGGTCTCGGTCTGCCACCAGGTGTCCACGATCGGGGTCTTGTTGGCGCCGATGTGCTCGCGGTACCAGACCCAGGCCTCGGGGTTGATCGGCTCGCCGACCGAGCCCAGCACGCGGAGGCTGGACAGGTCGAACTTCGCGGGGATGTCGTCGCCCCACTTCATGAACGTGCGGATCGCGGTGGGCGCCGTGTAGAGGATCGTGACGCCGTACTTCTGCACGATCTCCCAGAACCGGCCCTGGTGCGGGGTGTCCGGGGTGCCTTCGTACATGACCTGCGTCGCGCCGTTGGCCAGGGGGCCGTAGACGATGTACGAGTGCCCGGTGACCCAGCCGATGTCGGCGGTGCACCAGTAGACGTCGGTCTCCGGCTTCAGGTCGAAGACCGCGTGGTGCGTGTACGCGGCCTGGGTGAGGTAGCCGCCGGAGGTGTGCAGGATGCCCTTCGGCTTACCCGTGGTGCCGGAGGTGTAGAGGATGAAGAGCGGGTGCTCCGCCTCGAAGGCCTCCGGGGTGTGCTCGGCGGACTGGCGGGCGACGATGTCGTCCCACCACACGTCGCGGCCCTCGGTGAAGGCGGTGTCCTGGCCCGTACGGCGGACCACGAGGACGTGCTCGACCTGCGGGCACTTGGCGACGGCCTCGTCGATGGCCGGCTTGAGGGCGCTCGGCTTGCCACGGCGGTAGCCGCCGTCGGCGGTGACGACCAGCTTGGCGTCGGCGTCCTGGATGCGGGAGGCCACGGCGTCGGCCGAGAAGCCGCCGAAGACCACCGAGTGGGCGGCGCCGACGCGGGCGCAGGCCAGCATCGTGATGGCCGCCTCGGGGATCATCGGCAGGTAGACGGCGACCCGGTCGCCCTTGCGGACGCCCAGCTCGGTCAGGGCGTTGGCCGCCTTGGAGACCTCGTCCTTGAGCTCGGCGTAGGTGATGGCGCGGCTGTCGCCCGGCTCGCCCTCGAAGTGGATGGCGACCCGGTCGCCGTGGCCGGCCTCGACATGGCGGTCGACGCAGTTGTACGCCACGTTCAGCTCGCCGTCCGCGAACCACTTGGCGAACGGCGGGTTCGACCAGTCGAGCGTCTCGGTCGGCTCGGTGGCCCAGGTCAGGCGCTTGGCCTGCTCGGCCCAGAAGCCCAGCCTGTCCGCCTTGGCCTGCTCGTACGCCTCCGCCGTCACATTGGCGTCCGCGGCCAGCTCGGCGGGCGGCGCGAACCGCCGCTCTTCCTTGAGCAGGTTGGCCAAGGATTCGTTGCTCACGACATCTCCCTTTCCCAGGGCGTCCTCTGTGCGTATGTGTCCCGCGTCATACCTCATCAGTCAGATGCCCGGGTGACAAGAGTCTCCAGGGAATTGGTTTAGACCTGTGAGGGACTTGACGCGGTGTGGCCCCTTGCTCCCGAGCGGTGGGAGAAGGGGCCACACAGTCTCACGGACGGGGACGCCGGATGGTTCAGGACGCGCGCGCGGTCTCCCTGACCTCGGCCTTTCTGTGGTCGGTCCCTCTGGCGTCGATCCCTCTGAGGTCGGTCCGGCCGAGGTCGGTCCCTCTGAGGTCCGCCTTCCCGGCCTCCTTCTCTGCGGCCTCCGTCTCTGCGGGGTCCGCCTCCTCGGGGTCCGCCTCCTCGGAGTCCGTCGGCATGACCTGGGTGAAGACGTCGTCGTAGCTGTGCACCTCGTCCGTGCCGGAGAGCAGGTACGCCTGCGCCTCGCCCACGTGGAAGTACACGCCGTGCAGCGTGAGGCTGCCCTCGTCCAGTCGGCGCGCCACCGACTCGTACGCCCTGAGGTGCTCCAGCTGCTGCACCACGTTGGTCAGGCAGAGCTGCTCGACCGCGTCGGCGGGCAGCCGTCCGGAGATCCGGGCCCAGGCGTGGCGGTGGCTCGCCATCCGCTCCAGGCTCGGCCGGCCGTGCCGCAGCCAGCGCCGCAGCGGGGTCTGCGGTACGGCCGGGTCTTCCGGCGCGCTGCCCAGCAGGGCCTGCATCGCGCCACAGCCGGAGTGGCCGCACACGGTGATCGACGAGACCTGGAGCACGTCCACCGCGTACTCGATAGCCGCCGCCACCGAGTCGTCCCCGCTCTCCTCGCCGGGGAGGGGGACGAGGTTGCCGACGTTGCGCACGGTGAAGAGGTCGCCCGGGCCGCTGGAGGTGATCATGCTCGTGACCAGGCGGGAGTCCGCACAGGTCAGGAAGAGCTGCGACGGGCGCTGGCCCTCGCGGGCGAGCCGGGCGAGCTCGTCCCGGACGAGCGGGGCGGTGTTCCGCTGGAACTTGCCGATGCCGCTGGCCAGGTGCAGCCCCGACGACCGCCGGGGCTCGTCGGACTCCGGCCCCTCGGGCCCTTCCTCCGAGGCGGGCGGTCCCTCGGCCGGCAGCTCCCCGCACTGGTGGTTGTGCCATGGGGTCCACGGGCGGCAGCAGGTGGGCGCGGCCGAGTCGGCGGCCGCGGCGGGGGCGGGTTCGGCGATCCGGGCCCCGGACGGGCCGGTCGTCTCGACCGTCCCGCCGTGGGCGATGTGCCCGGTCGTCCACTCGCTCAGCGTCTCGTAGGCCGCGTGGTCCATGAAGGATCCGTCAAGCTCGACCACGACGTGGGAGCCCTGGGGTAGTTGGTGAAGGGCTCGGCTCAGCCGGGGGACGGCGAGGAAGGTCAGCTGGCCGCGTACGTGCAGCAGCGGGTTCCCGTCGCGCTCCTCGCGGCTGATCCGCGTGCGGGCCAGCCGGTGCAGCGCGACGGCGATGGCCACGGCGATGCCGAGGGCGACGCCTTCCAGGATGCCGACGAGGACGACACCGGCCGTCGTCACCGCGTACACGACGACCTCGCGGTGCCGGGTGACCGTGCGGATGTGGGTGATGCTGACCATCTGGATGCCGACGACCATGACGAGCGCGGCGAGCGCGGCCAGCGGGATCAGGTCGAGCGCGGGGACGAGCAGCAGGGCCGCCAGCACGATCCACAGGCCGTGGAGCATGGTGGACGTCCGGCTCACCGCTCCCGCCGAGACGTTGGCGACGGAGCGGACCGCGACTCCCGCGACCGGCAGTCCGCCGAGCGCCCCGGAGACCACGTTGGCCGCGCCCTGTCCGGCGAGCTCACGGTCGAGGTTCGAGCGCGGGACGCTCCGGCTGCGGTCCCCGCGGGCGGCGACCAGCTTGTCGACGGCGACGGCGGAGAGCAGCGACTGCACGCTCGTGACCAGCGTGATCGTGAGCACCCCGGCGGCGATGCCGAGGACCGGCCCCTCGGGCAGCCCGGGCAGCGCGTGACTGCTCCAGGAGGGCAGGTCGACGCGGGGCACGGAGAGCCCGGCGACGACGGCCGCAGCGGTCGCCCCGGCCACCGCGACGAGCGCGGCGGGGACTCTCCGGGCGAGCCGCCCGGCCCGGCCCGGAAGCTTCGGCCAAGACAGCAGGACGGTCACAGTGAGGGCGCTGATGGCGAGCGCGGACGGGTGGATGTCCGCCAACTGGGCGGGCAGGCCGAGGACGTTGTCCACGGCGGAGCTCTGTGGGGTGCCGCCGAGCACGATGTGGAGCTGGGCGAGGGCGATGGTGACGCCGATGCCGGCCAGCATGCCGTGCACGATCGCGGGCGAGACGGCGAGCGCGGATCGAGCCACGCGCAGGACGGACAGGCCGAGTTGGGCGAGTCCGGCGAGGACGGTGATGGCGCAGGTGGTGCGCCAGCCGTACCGCTGGATGAGTTCGGCGGTCACCACGGTGAGGCCGGCGGCGGGCCCGCTCACCTGGAGCGGGGAGCCGCCGAACCGGCCGGCGACGATGCCGCCGACGGCGGCGGCGACCAGGCCGGACTGGAGCGGTGCTCCGGTGGCGAGCGCGATGCCGAGCGAGAGCGGCAGGGCGATCAGGAAGACGGCGACCGAGGCGGACAGGTCCGCGCCCGCGACGTGGAAGCGGCGCGGTCCGCCCGGCGGGCCGTGCGGCCGCTGACCTCGGGGCCGGGTGTTCTTGTGGTGGGTGGACTTGCGGGCAGGCGTGCAGAGAGTCATGTTCCCGTCTCCTCCGGGGCGGCGCGGTCGCGGCTCGTGCGGGACGAACGTGGGGGCGCGGCCGTGGGTCACGGCGTGCAGCGGCGGGATTCCGGTTGGACCCCCGGGATGGGAAGGCCAACGCTCGGTAAACGGATCGTAATGGAGAGTAAAGTCTCCGGCATTATTTTCGGGGCAAACAGGGCAATGATTCACCGGTTCCGGTGATAGGCGAACGAAATGCCGCTTGTCGTTTCATCTCTCCGGCAGGTGTGGTGCGACGTTGACGCCGCTCGTACGGGATGCCGCTCGTACGGAAATGTGCTTTGAGGAGAGGTGGGCGGATGTCAGCCGCCGGGAGAAGGACCGCAGTCGACCAGACCGTCCACGTGGGCGTCCACGGGGCCGTCCACAAGGCCGTCCGCAAGAGGGTGCTCGCCGCCGGCGCCCTCGCGGTCGCCCTGATCACCGGCGTCGCCGGCTGCTCGGGCTCCGACGAAGCCGCCCAGAAGGGCACACAGGGCGGCTCGGGCGCCAAGAAGAGCCCGGCCGCGGCTCCGCCGAACGCGGTCCGCCTGATCGGCGACGGTTCCACGGCCTTCACCGGAGCCCAGCCGCACCAGCCGGTCTGGGAGCGGCTCAAGCCGGGGGAGACCCCGCCGCAGTTCGTGGTTTTCTCGTGGGACGGCGCGGGCGAGGACAGCCAGAAGCTGTTCTCCCACTTCCGCTCGGTCGGCAAGAAGTACGACGCGTCCATGACGTACTTCCTGAGCGGCGTGTACCTGCTGCCCGAGGAGAAGCGGAAGCTCTACGACCCGCCGCAGCACAGCGCGGGACGCTCCGACATCGGCTTCAACGACGTCGAGGGGATCCGTGCCACCGTCCGCGAACTGCGTGCGGCGTGGCAGGAGGGCAACGAGATCGGCACCCACTTCAACGGCCACTTCTGCGGCAAGGAGTCGGGCGTCGGCAACTGGTCGCCGGAGGAGTGGAAGAGCGAGATCAACCAGGCCAAGTCCTTCGTCAAGAACTGGAAGACGAACGCCGGGCTGAGCGCGGAGCAGCCGCTCCCCTTCGACTACGACAAGGAGCTCGTCGGCGCCCGCACGCCGTGCCTGGAGGGGCGGGAGAACTTCGTCCAGGCGGCGGCGCAGATGGGCTTCCGCTACGACACGAGCGGCGTCAACGACCAGATCTGGCCCAAGAAGGACCTGGGCCTCTGGGACCTGTCGATGCAGCTGGTGCCGGTCCCCGGCCGCGCCTTCCAGACGCTGTCCATGGACTACAACTTCCTCGTCAACCAGTCCCCCGGCACGACCCAGGGCGACCCCTCGCGGCACGCGTACTGGGGCGACCAGATGCGGGACGGCCTGGTGCAGGCCTTCGAGCGCTCCTACCGGGGCAACCGCGCGCCGCTGATCATCGGCAACCACTTCGAGTCCTGGAACGGCGGCACGTACATGCGCGCCATCGAGGAGACCATCGCTACGGTCTGCGTGCAGAAGGACGTCAAGTGCGTGTCCTTCCGTCAGCTCGCCGACTGGCTCGACGCCCAGGACCCCGACGTCATCGCCAAGATGCGGACCCTGAAGGTGGGAGAGGCCCCGCAGGGCGGCTGGCGGACCTTCCTGGCGGCCCGGCCCCCCGCCCCGGCGGGCGCCCCGGCGACCGGCGTCAAGCAGGCTGAACGACGCTGAGCCCTTCGCGCGACCAGGGTTCGCCGAGCATGAACTCGGGGCCGACCTGCGCCGCCAGGTCGGCCCCGGCCCCTCTGCCCTCGCGTCCCTCGCGCCGCTCGGCGCCGGGGGCGCCTCGCGGGCTTCGCGGCGCTGCGCCGGACTCCGTCCGGCGGCGGCCGGCCCGGGGCGCGTCAGCCAAGCTGCGCGACGGCCAGGGGTTCGCCGAGCATGAACTCGGGGTCGACCTGCGCCGCCAGGTCGGCCCCGGTCTTGGCGTTGCCCCAGCTCTCCGCGTTGCGGAGGTGGAAGTGGACCATCTGGCGCGTGTAGCGGTCCCAGTCGCGGTGGGCGTACGAGTCGTCGGCCGCGTCCTGGAGGGCCTGGAGCGACATGCGGTTCTCCGCCTCCAGGAGCTCGAAGCGGGGCGGTCGGCCCTTCTCCATCGCGCGGACCCAGTCCGAGTGGCCCACCGTCACCAGCAGGTCGTCGCCGACCTCGGCGCGCAGGAATTCGAGATCGTCCTCGCCCTGGACCTTGTTCCCGACGACCTTGAGCGCGACGCCGAAGTCCCGCGCGTACTCCTTGTACTGGCGGTAGACCGAGACGCCCTTGCGCGTCGGCTCCGCGACCAGGAAGGTCATGTCGAAGCGGGTGAAGAGGCCGGACGCGAAGGAGTCCGAGCCCGCCGTCATGTCGACGACCACGTACTCGTCGGCCCCGTCGACCAGGTGGTTGAGGCAGAGCTCCACCGCGCCGACCTTCGAGTGGTAGCAGGACACCCCGAGGTCCGACTCGGTGAAGGGGCCGGTCGCCATCAGCCGGATGTCGCCGTCGTCGAGCCCCACCGTGCGCGCGCAGGCCTCGTAGACCGGGTTGTCCTCGCGGACCCGCAGCAGCCGTGAACCCTCCCCGGGCGGCGTCGTTTTGATCATCGTGTCGGCGGAGACGATCCGCGGGTTCGAGCCCCGCAGGTACTCCTTGATGAGCGGCAGGTGCGCGCCCATCGCGGGCATCGCGGCGGCCTCGGGCTCGGGCAGTCCGAGCGCGGCGCCCAGGTGCTGGTTGATGTCGGCGTCGACGGCGACGACCGGGGACTCGGTGGCGGCGAGGTGGCGGATGAAGAGCGAGGACAGCGTGGTCTTGCCGCTGCCGCCCTTCCCCACGAAAGCGATCTTCATGTTCACCTAGCGTAGCGGCATGAATGCGCGGCGTGGTCAAGGTGCGTGAAGAAGACCACTCCATCGTGGGGCGGGCCGCCGGTGCGCGTAGCCTCCCTACTTATGAGTACGCACGCCTCTGACCCCTTGGCCGCCCTCGGCTCCCTGCCGGGCGTCGCCGACGCGGTGGACTCCGTACGCAAGGCCGTCGACCGGGTCTACGGCCACCGTGTGATGCGCCGCCGCAGCAACGAGATCTCCTCCGAGGCGGCGCTGCGCGGCGCGCGCGGCTCGGCCGCCCTCTCCGGTGCCGACTGGGCCCTGGAGGAGGTCCGGCGGCGCACCGACTTCAGCGCCGACGCCGAGGCCCGCACGGTCGGCGCCGCCCTGCGTCTGGGCGCGGAGGCCGGGCAGCTCCTCTCCATCTGGCGCCAGTCGCCCATGCGGGTGCTCGCCCGCCTCCACCTGGTCGCCTCGGGCGACGCGGGCATCCCGGGAGGCACCGCGGGCACGGCCGGTACCGGCACCGGTACGGCGGCCGGCGCCGTCGCGGATTCGGTCGGCCGGCCTCGGCTGGACGGCGAGACCGTCGACGAACCCCTCGTCGACGCCCCGCTCCCGACGCCCTCCGAGGTGGCCGGCCGTCTCGACGGGCTCGCGGAGCTGATCGTCGCGGGCGGCGACGCGCCGGCGCTCGTGACGGCCGCGATCGTGCACGGCGAGCTCCTCGCCCTGCGCCCCTTCACTTCGTACAACGGCCTGGTCGCACGGGCGGCGGAGCGGATCGTGCTGGTCGGCAGCGGCCTCGACCCCAAGGCGATCTGCCCGGCCGAGGTCGGTCACGCCGAGCAGGGTGCGGCGGCGTACCTCGCCGCGTTCGAGGGGTATCTGTCGGGCACCCCGGAGGGCGTGGGCGGCTGGATCGCGCACTGTGGCCGATCCGTCGAGCTGGGGGTCCGCGAGTCGACGGCCGTCTGCGAGGCGCTCCAGCGCGGCGCGGCCTGACGAGGGTCGGTCCGCTTCCGGCCCGGCTCAGTTTGCGATCCGGAGCCGGGCCGGAAACGGGTTGCGGCGGCACCAGGTCTGGTACCGCCGCTGGCACGTCTACCCAGTTACCATGCGTCCTCGATAAGTGCCCATCAGGCCGGGAACTTTGCCCTTGGCCTGGTGCGGCTGGCCCGTAATCGACGGGTCGACGTCGCGTGGGTGCTCGGTTTCTGTGCTAGGTCCGTGGGGCCTTCATGCTCAACAGGTGATCCTCTCGGATGTCCTCGGTCTCGCGGGCCTGATTCCTTTCTACTCCTGTCGGCGGGGAAGCGAAAGTGCTGGCTCCGCTTCTTTCGTCATTGCTCAAATTCGGGCAAAGTCACCGGCGAGGCGATGGGCGAGTGCGGCCTGGCGGCGCCGCGAGGCGTACCAGACGATTCCGGCCGTCGCCGCCGCCGCACCCACGGCCGCGGCGGCGACGAGGGCGGGACGGGGCGGCATCCGGAACTCCGGCAGCCGCTGCTTGAGCCGCACCGGCTTTTCGAAGGAGAGCACCGGCCATTCACGGGCGACGGCCTCACGGCGCAGCGTCCGGTCGGGGTTGACGGCGAACGGGTGGCCGACGGCCTCCAGCATGGGGATGTCGGTCGCGGAGTCGCTGTAGGCGTAGCAGCGGGACAGGTCGTACCCCTCCGACTCCGCGAGCTCCCGGACGGCCTCGGCCTTCGTCGGTCCGTAGGCGTAGTACTCCACCTCGCCGGTGAAGCAGCCGTCCTCGCCGACCACCATCCGGGTGGCGACGACGCGGTCGGCTCCGAGCATCTCGCCGATCGGCTCGACGACCTCGGCGCCGGACGTCGAGACGATCACGACGTCGCGGCCGGCAGCGTGGTGCTCCTCGATGAGGGAGGCGGCCTCGTCGTAGATGATCGGGTCGATCAGGTCGTGCAGGGTCTCGGCGACGAGCTCCTTGACCTGGGCGACGTTCCAGCCTTTGCAGAGCGCGGAGAGATATTCGCGCATCCGCTCCATCTGGTCGTGATCGGCTCCGCCCACCAGGAACACGAACTGGATGTAGGCCGTCCGCAGGGCGGCACGGCGGCTGATCAGCCCGCCCCGGTAGAAGGACTTGCTGAAGGTCAGCGTCGAGGACTTCGCAATGACCGTCTTGTCCAGGTCAAAGAAGGCGGCTGTGCGCGGCAAGGAGTGGTTTTCCACAAGCCTGAGCATAGGTGCCCGCCATTCGGCGTACGCTGGGGCGCGTGGGTTTGCCTGAGAAGGCTCTCGGGTACACCATGGAAGTCACGGATCGTTCGCGACCGTGCTAACCCGGTCCGGCTCCTCCCCCCCCGAGTCGGCCGGAAAGACGACCCCCGCTCTCCCCCCCGGCGGGGGTCGTCGCATGTCCGGAGCCGTTTCGGCCCTCCGTGTCATCGCGGACTCCTCTCTCCTCGCTCCGCGGCCGTGCTCGGCCGCCCTGCTGTCGAGCACTTGTTTCGTCACTCACCGTAATCGATGGGCTGCGCTCCGGGCAGTCCCCGGAGGGGTGGCGTAGATATTCACAGACCCTTGGTTATCCACAGTTTTTCGGTGAGATCTCCAAGATTTCCGGTACTGCCCCACGGTGATTCCTGACGCGAAGTTCGCGGACGACAGGAATCACGAGAGGGGCGTGCGCCGTGGAGGGAACAAGGACTTCCGGAGCCGGGAGCGCGGCGAGGACGGCGGGGAGGGCTGCCGTGGGCGCCGCGGTCCCGGGTGGGGTGGCGGGCGAGTCGCGCCGTGCCGGGCCGCTGATCGTCACCGAGGACCTCGCGCTCCTCGACGACCTCCTGCGGCTGTGCGCGGCGGCCGGGGTGGAGCCCGAGGTGCACCACCGTGTGCCGGAGCGGCGGGCGAGCTGGACCGACCCGCCGCTCGTGCTCGTCGGCGACGACGTCGCGGCCCGCTGCCGGGCGGCGACGCGTCGCCCGGGGGTCGTCCTCGTCGGCCGTGAGCAGGACGATCCGGGGGTCTGGCGGCTGGCCGTCGAGGTCGGAGCGGAGTGTGTGCTGCGGCTGCCGGAGGCCGAGAGCGTCCTCGTCGACCGCATCGCCGACGCGGCGGAGGGCGTGGGGCGACAGGCCCTGACCGTCGGGGTCGTCGGTGGCAGGGGCGGCGCGGGCGCCTCCACCCTGGCCTGCGGCCTCGCGCTGGCCGCCGCGCGCACCGGCCGGCGGACCCTGCTCGTGGACGGCGACCCGCTGGGCGGGGGCCTCGACGTGTTGCTCGGCGGCGAGCGCGAGGACGGCAGACGCTGGGCCGACTTCGCCGCCTCGAAGGGACGGCTGGCCGGCGGCGCCCTGGAGGAGTCCCTGCCCGCCGTGCGCGGAGTGCGGGTGCTCAGCTGGGGTCGGGAGCCCGCCGCGCCGGTGCCTCCCGAGGCCGTGCGGTCCGTGCTCGCCGCCGCGCGCCGGCGCGGCGGGGTCGTCGTGGTCGACCTGCCGCGAGGGACCGACGAGGCGGCCGCCGAGGCCCTGGCCCAGCTCGACCTCGGACTCCTCGTCGTCCCCGGCGAGCTGCGGGCCGTCGCGGCGGCCCACCGGGTGGCCTCGGTCCTCGGAGTGGTCGTGCGCGACCTCCGGGCCGTGGTCCGCGGACCGTACGCGGCCGGGCTCGACGAGCGCTGGGTCGCCGACGCGCTGCGGCTGCCGCTCGCCGGGGAACTGCCCTACGACCCGGGGATCGTCGCCGACCAGGACGCGGGCGTACCGCCGGGCGCGGAGCCCCGCGGGGCGCTCGGCCGGTTCTGCGCCGCCTTCTGGGAGCGCGCCCTCGCCCCGGGCGGTGCGGCGTGACCGGGACCGTCGTCGCGGGCGGCGGCGGACTCGGGTCCGGCGGTGCGGGACTGCTCGACGCCGTACGGCAGCGGCTCGCTGCGAGCGGGGCCGAACCCACACCCGCGCGGGTGGCGGCGGCTCTGCGGGCCCAGGGACGGCTGCTCGGCGACGCGGAGGTCCTCGGCGCGGCCGAGGAGCTCAGGTCCGAACTGATCGGGACCGGGCCCCTGGAGCCGCTGCTCGCCGATCCTGGGGTCACCGACGTCCTGGTCTCGGCGCCCGACCGGGTCTGGGTGGACCGGGGCACCGGACTCGAACGGGCCCCGGTGGCCTTCCCCGACGCCACTGCCGTCCGCAGGCTCGCGCAGCGGCTCGCCGCCGTGGCGGGACGCAGGCTCGACGACGCCAGGCCCTGGGTGGACGCCCGGCTGCCCGACGGGACCCGCATGCACGCGGTGCTGCCTCCGGTGGCGGTCGGCTCGACCTGTCTGTCCCTGCGAGTCGTGCGCCCCCGCGCCTTCTCCCTGGAGGAGCTGGCCGAGGCGGGCACCGTGCCGCCGGGCGGAGCCCGCGTCCTGCGGGCGCTGATCGACGCCCGCGTGTCGTACCTGGTCAGCGGTGGCACGGGGACGGGGAAGACCACGTTGCTCGCCTCCTTGCTGGGTCTCGTGGGCCATCGGGAGCGGATCGTGCTCGCCGAGGACTCGGCGGAGCTGCGGCCGGACCACCCGCACGTGGTGCGCCTGGAGGCCCGCCCCGCGAACCAGGAGGGCGCCGGGCTCGTGACCCTGCGGGACCTGGTCCGCCAGGCCCTCCGGATGCGGCCGGACCGGCTGGTGGTCGGCGAGGTCAGAGGCGGCGAGGCGGTGGACCTGCTCGCCGCCCTGAACACCGGACACGAAGGCGGCTGCGGGACGGTCCACGCCAACACCGCGGCGGACGTACCGGCCCGGCTGGAGGCGCTCGGGACCGCTGCCGGGCTCGACAGGGCCGCCCTGCACAGCCAGTTGGGCGCGGGTCTCTCCGTGGTGCTCCACCTCGTGCGGGGCCGGGACGGGCGGCGGCGGATCGCCGAGATCCACGTCCTGGAGCGGGATCGGGACGGACTCGTGCGGACGGTTCCCGCGCTGCGATGGGGTGCGGCCGGATTCGAGCGGGAGCGGGGCTGGGAGCGGCTGCGGTCGCTGATCGGAGGCGGGACGTGGTGATCGTGGAGCTGGTGTCGGTGCGGGCGGCGGCGGAGGGCGCGGCGGTGCTCTGTGCGGGGCTCGCCCTGTGGGGGCTCGTCGAGTGGCGGCGCGGGGTGGCCCGGGCCCGGTTGGTGCTCGCGGGTGTCGTGCCGGACGAGCCCGGAGGGCAGGAGCAGCTCCGTGCGTGGTGGGCGGCGGTCGCGCGGTGGCGGGCCTTGGTGGTCCGCCGGCGCTCCTGGCTGTGCCTGCCGGCGGCGGGGGCCCTCGCCCTGCTGGGCGGGTCGCCGCTGCCGCTCCTCGCCGGAGGAGTCGCGGTGCCGCTGGTCGCACGGCGACTGCGGGCGGCCGAGCGGCGGAAGGAGTGCGAGGCGCGCGCCGGGGCGGTGGTGGCCCTCTGCGGGGCCGTCTCCGGGGAGTTGAGGGCCGGCTGGCAGCCCGCGCAGGCGCTGTCCTTCGCGGCCCGGCAGACCGGCGCGCTGGGTGACGAGGAGGCGGCGGTGCTCGCGGCGGCCCGGTTCGGCGGGGACGTGCCGGAAGTGCTGCGGCGGGCGGCCCGGCAGGGCGGTGCCGACGGGCTCGCCGGCCTGGCGGCCTGCTGGCAGGTGGCCGTGGACGGCGGCGCGGGCCTGGCGGCGGGGCTCGACCGGCTGGAGGCGGCCCTGCGGGACCACCACGAGCAGCGGGAGCGGCTACGGGCCGAACTGGCCGGGGCCTGGGCGACGGTCACGGTTCTCGCGGTGCTGCCGGCGGCGGGGCTCGCCCTCGGCGCGGCGCTGGGCGCCGATCCGTTTCGGGTGCTCCTGCACACCCCGGCGGGGCTGGGGTGCCTGGTGGTGGGCGGTGCGCTGGAGGCGGCCGGTCTGTGGTGGGCCGCGCGGATCGTCCGGGGAGGGGAGCGGGCGTGACGGGGGCTGTTCAGGTCGCGGGGCTTCTGGTCCTGCTGATGGTGCTGTGTGTGCAGGCGGGCCGCGAGGTGGTGCGCGAGCGGCGGGTGCGGGGCATGCGGCGGCGGGCCGGGAGCCTGCTGGCGACGCCCGCGCCACGGCCAGGGAGGCGGAGGGGCCGCAAGCGGACGCCTTCGCCCTCCGAGGAGAGCGAGACGGCGGCACGTCACCTTCCGCTCGCAGCGGATCTGTTGGCCGCCTGCGCCTCCGCCGGAGCGGGGCCCGGAGAGGCGGCGGAGGCCGTGGGCCGCTCGCTGGGCGGGCCCTTGGGCGAGCGGCTGGCCCGCACGGCGGCCGAACTGCGGCTCGGTGGCGAACCGACCGAGGTGTGGCGGAGGTTCGGCGAGATGCCGGGCGCCGAAGGGCTGGCCCGCTGCATGGAGCGAGCCGCTTCCTCGGGGGCGCCCGCGGCGGAGGCCGTCGCCCGGCACGCGGCCGGCCTGCGGGCCGCCCGTGCCCGGACGGCAGCAGCCCGGGCCCGCCGGGCACAGGTGCTGATCAGCGCGCCCGTGGGGCTCTGCTTCCTGCCCGCGTTCCTGGCGGTGGGGGTGGCGCCCGTGGTGATCGGGCTGGCTGCGGGACTGATGGACCGATGAAGGCAACGACAGGACGGGACAAGGAGATCGACATGACGGACATGACGAATATGGCGAACACGTTGAACACCGTGCACACCGTGAACACGGCGGGCGTGACGGACGCGGCGACGGAGAACGGCTCGGCGAAGGGCGGCCGGCTGCGTGCGGTGAGGGGGTGGTGGCGGGCCAGGCGGCGGGCCTTGCGGTCCGATTCGGGCATGACGACGTCCGAGTACGCGGTGGGCACGATCGCCGCGGCGGCCTTCGCCGCGGTCCTCTACAAGATCGTGACGAGCGGGACCGTCTCGGGAGCGCTTGAGTCGATGATCGGCAAGGCCCTCGATGCGCCGTTCTGACCGGGGGTTCGTGACCGTGGAGGCGGCGATGGTCCTGCCCGTGGTCGCGCTGTTCACGGTGACCCTGCTCTGGGCGCTGGCCGCGGCCGCCGCGCAGATCCGGTGCGTCGACGCGGCGCGGGCGGGGGCCAGGGCCGCGGCCCGCTCCGAACCGGTGGCCGCCGCCGAAGGAGCCGCCCGGGCCGCGGCGCCCGAGGGCGCCCGGGTGTCGGTGACGCGGTCGGGGGAGCTGTGGCGGGTGACGGTGGAGGTGGCCGCGCCGGGCCCCCGGGGCATGGGACTGACCTTGCGGGCGGGTGCGGCGGCCCTCGCGGAGGACACGGTGGGCGAGGCCCTGGCGGTCGGGGGCCCACCGTGACGGCGGACCGCGGGTCCGGCCCTGCCCGTCGGCTCGGCCGGGGCCTCCGGGCCGGTCCGGGCGGCCGTGGCGACCGGGGCGCGGCGACCGTGTGGGCGGCGTTCGCGGCCTGTGCGCTGTGTGTGGTGTTCGGGGCGGTGCTGGCGCTCGGGCAGGCGGTGGCGGCCCGGCACAAGGCCGGCGGCGCGGCGGATCTGGCCGCTCTCGCGGCGGCCGACCGGGCCCTGTGGGGCGAGGCCGAGGCATGCGGCGTCGCTTCCCGGGTGGCGGCCGCGCAGGGCGCCGAGCTGCTGCGGTGCGCCGTGCGCGGCGAACTCGCCGAGGTGACGGCCAGGGCGGTGAGCGGGCCCTACCGGCCGGATGTCAGCTCGCGGGCGGGGCCTCCGCGGGCGGCGGCTCCGGGGCCTCCCGCAGCAGTTCCGTGAGGAGGCGGACCGCGCCGCGCTTGTGCAGCGGATCGTTGCCGTTGCCGCACTTCGGGGACTGGACGCAGGAGGGGCAGCCCGCCTCGCACTCACAGGAGGAGATGGCCTCGCGGGTCGCGGTCAGCCAGGCCCGGGCCGTGTGGAAGGCGCGCTCGGCGAAGCCCGCGCCACCCGGATGGCCGTCGTACACGAAGACCGTCGGCAGCAGCGTGTCGGGATGGAGGGGGACGGAGACGCCGCCGATGTCCCAGCGGTCGCAGGTGGCGAAGAGCGGCAGCATGCCGATGGAGGCGTGCTCGGCGGCGTGCAGGGCGCCCCCGAGGATCTCGGGGGTGATCCGGGCGGCGTCGAGCTGGTCCTCGGTGACCGTCCACCACACGGCCCGGGTGCGCAGGGTGCGGGGTGGCAGGTCGAGCTTGGACTCGCCGAGGACCTCGCCGGTGATCAGACGGCGGCGCAGGAAGGAGACGACCTGGTTGGTGACCTCGACGGAGCCGAAGCAGAGGCGGCCGGCTCCCCAGGGGATCTCGGTGTCGGTCTCGAGGACGGAGACGGAGGTGGTGTCGCGGGCGGTGGTGGAGTACGGCGGGACGGCCTCCTCCACGAATGCCACGGAGTCCTTCAGATCGAGCTCCCGCACCAGGTAGGTGCGGCCCTGGTGGAGGTGGACGGCGCCCTCGTGGACGGCGGTGTGGGAGGCGGCTTCGTCGACCGTGCCGAGGAGGCGGCCGGTGCCGGCCTCCACGATCCGGACGGGACTGCCGCCGCCGCCCCGGATGTCGGTGAGGTCGGCGGCCCGCTCGCGGCGGGTCCAGTACCAGCCGGTGGAGCGGCGGCGCAGCAGCCCGGCGCCCTCCAGCTGGGGCATCAGACCGGGCGCGGCGGGGCCGAAGAGCGTCAGGTCCGTGTCCGTCAGCGGGAGCTCCGCGGCGGCGGCGCAGAGGTGGGGGGCGAGGACGTAGGGGTTGTCGGGGTCGAGGACGGTCGATTCGACGGGCTGCTCGAAGATCGCTTCCGGGTGGTGGACCAGGAAGGTGTCCAGCGGGTCGTCCCGGGCGACGAGGATCGCGAGGGCGCCCTCGCCCGAGCGGCCGGCGCGGCCCGCCTGCTGCCACAGGGAGGCCCGGGTGCCCGGGTAGCCGGCGATCACGACGGCGTCGAGGCCGGAGACGTCCACGCCCAGCTCCAGGGCGGTCGTGGCGGCCAGGCCGAGGAGCTCGCCCGAATGCAGGGCCCGCTCCAGGGCGCGGCGCTCCTCGGGCAGGTAGCCGCCCCGGTAGGCGGCGACCCGGCGGGCCAGGGCGCGGTCGGTCTCGGCGAGCCGTTCCTGGGCGATCACCGAGATCAGTTCGGCGCCGCGCCGGGAGCGGACGAAGGCGACCGAGCGCACGCCCTGCCGGGTCAGGTCGGTCAGCAGGTCGGCGGTCTCGGCGGTGGCGGTGCGGCGTACGGGCGCGCCGCGCTCGCCGTGGAGCTCGGTGAGCGGCGGCTCCCACAGGGCGAACACCAGTTCGCCGCGCGGGGAGGCGTCATCGGAGATCTCGGTGACCGGCAGGCCGGTGAGGCGGCCGGCGGCCAGGGCCGGTTCGGCGGAGGTGGCCGAGGCGAGGAGGAAGACGGGATCGGAGCCGTACCGGGCGCAGATCCGGCGCAGGCGGCGCAGCACCTGGGCGACGTGCGAGCCGAAGACGCCTCGGTAGGTGTGGCACTCGTCGATCACGACGTAGCGCAGGGCGCGCAGGAAGGAGGACCACCTGGGGTGGGAGGGAAGTATGCCCAGGTGCAGCATGTCGGGGTTGGTCAGCACGTAGTTCGCGTACTGGCGGACCCACTCGCGCTCCTCGACCGGCGTGTCGCCGTCGTAGACGGCGGGGCGGATCCGGGTGCCGAGCGGGGCGGCCAGTTCCCGTACGGCGCGGCGCTGGTCGGCGGCGAGGGCCTTCGTGGGCGAGAGGTAGAGGGCGGTGGCCCCGCGTCCGTTGGGGGCCTCCGCGCCGTCCAGGAGGGTCGTCAGGACCGGGGCGAGGTAGGCGAGCGACTTGCCCGAGGCGGTTCCTGTGGCGATCACCACGGAATCGCCGTTCAGGGCGGCCTCCGCGGCCTCGGCCTGATGAGCCCAGGGGTGCTCGATCCCGGCTTCCTGGATCGCGCTGATCACCTCGGGACGGATCAGGTGCGGCCAGACGGCATGACGGCCCTCCCGGGCGGGCATGTGCTCCATATGAGTGATGCGCGCGGCCCGACTCTCGCCTGCGGAGAGCCGGTCGAGGACCATGCCGGGGGAGGGGCGACTGCCCGTGTCCCCGGCCGGTCGAGGGGGGCGCTGATTCTTGGCCATCGGCACCGAGTGTGTCACTGCCAGGACGGACAATGCTTCCAAGGCGTCGTGCATGGCTGCTCGTAAGTGATTGAATGCCATTGCGGCTGGCGATCAGTTCCCTGGCTCCGCCCGGGAGGCCCGAGGGGGCGATCGCCCGATAGCAAGGTGCTGGAGGATCCGTGGACCTGTCCCTGTCGACTCGCAATGTGTCCGGCGCTGGTGGTGACCGTACGGTCGTCGAGGTCGGTGGCGAGATTGATGTGTATACCGCGCCCAAGCTGCGCGAGCAGTTGGTCGAGTTGGTGAATGACGGCAGCTACCACCTGGTTGTCGACATGGAGGGCGTGGACTTCCTCGACTCCACCGGCCTCGGTGTGCTCGTCGGCGGCCTGAAGCGCGTCCGCGCGCACGAGGGCTCGCTGCGTCTGGTCTGCAACCAGGAGCGCATTCTGAAGATCTTCCGGATCACGGGGCTCACCAAGGTGTTCCCGATCCACCAGTCGGTCGACGAGGCCGTCAACGCGGTCGACTGACCCAGGGGGATCGCATGGCCACCGTTGAACTCCGATTCAGCGCTCAGCCCGAGCACGTCCGTACGGCCCGCCTGGTGGCGGCCGCGGTCGCCCGCAGGGCCGGAGTGGACGAGGCGGTCCTCGACGAGGTGCGTCTCGCCGTCGGCGAGGCCTGTTCCCGTGCGGTCGGGCTGCATCGCAGCAACGGCGTCACGACCCCCATCAGGGTCGTGCTGACCGAGGAGGAGAAGGCTTTCTCCATCGAGGTCGGCGACGAGGTGCCGGGCGCGGGCGTGGCGGCGGCGGATGCCGCCGGTGTGCCCGGTGCGCGGTCCTCGGCCCCGGCCGACGACTTCGACGACGCCGACGGCGAGGACGAGATGGGTCTCGCGGTGATCCGCGGGCTCGTCGACGACTTCGAGGTGAGCGCCGGCGAGGACGGCGGCACCATCCGCATGAGCTGGCCGACCAGCCCGGCGGACGTCCTGTCCTGACCCCGCCCAGAGCGGCACGAGAGCGACGAGAAGAGGCCCCGCCCAGTGCGGGGCCTCTTCTGCGTTCCCGGCCCGGGTCCGCCTCGATGGGCCCGCTCGGATTGGTGCATCCGCGCGGTGGCCCCGCGGGGTCCCCGTTTGTGCCGGTTCCTCTCCTTATGATCCGTCTCCATGGACCCCACTTCGCTCGCCGCGGCGGTGCTCACGAGCGGGAACCGGACGATCGTGGTCGTCGTCGCGGCCGTCGCCCTCGGCGCGCTGGTCGTCGCCCAGCTCCTCGTCCGCCAGGTGCTCAGGGCCGGCGAGGGCACCGAGAAGATGAAGGAGATCGCCGCCGCCGTGCAGGAGGGCGCCAACGCCTATCTCGCGCGGCAGCTGCGTACCCTCGCCGTCTTCGCGGTCGCCGTGTTCTTCCTGCTGATGCTGCTGCCCGCCGACGACTGGGCGCAGCGCGCCGGACGGTCCCTGTTCTTCCTGGTCGGGGCGCTGTTCTCGGCGACCACCGGATACGTCGGCATGCGCCTCGCCGTCCGGGCCAACGTGCGGGTCGCCGCGGCGGCCAGGGAGGCCACCCCCGGGCCGGGCGAACCCGAGAAGGACCTCACCGAGGTCGCGCACCGGGCCATGCGGATCGCGTTCCGCACGGGCGGGGTCGTCGGCATGTTCACCGTCGGTCTCGGGCTGCTCGGAGCCTCTTGCGTCGTCCTCGTCTACGCCGCCGACGCGCCGAAGGTCCTGGAGGGTTTCGGGCTCGGCGCCGCGCTCATCGCGATGTTCATGAGGGTGGGCGGCGGCATCTTCACCAAAGCCGCCGACGTCGGCGCCGACCTGGTCGGCAAGGTCGAGCAGGGCATTCCCGAGGACGACGCGCGCAACGCCGCCACCATCGCCGACAACGTGGGCGACAACGTCGGCGACTGCGCGGGCATGGCCGCCGACCTCTTCGAGTCGTACGCGGTGACGCTGGTCGCGGCCCTCATCCTCGGCATGGCCGCCTTCGGTGACCACGGCCTCGCCTTCCCGCTGATGGTTCCGGCCATCGGCGTGGTCACGGCGGTGCTCGGCATCTTCGCGGTCGCCCCGCGGCGCGCCGACCGCAGCGGGATGAGCGCGATCAACCGGGGCTTCTTCCTCTCGGCGACCGTCTCGCTCGTGCTGGTCGCCGTCGCAGCCTTCACCTACCTGCCGTCCTCGTACGCCGAGCTCGAAGGCGTCACCGAGCCCGGCATCCCCGGCCACGACGGCGACCCGCGGGTCCTCGCCCTCGTCGCGGTCGCCATCGGCATCGTCCTCGCCGCCCTCATCCAGCAGCTCACCGGCTACTTCACCGAGACCGGCAGGCGGCCGGTGCGGGACATCGGCAGGTCCTCGCTCACCGGCCCCGCCACCGTCGTCCTCGCGGGCGTCGCCCTCGGCCTGGAGTCCGCCGTCTACGCGGCCCTGCTGATCGGACTGGCCGTCTACGGGGCGTTCCTCCTCGGCGGCGCCTCGATCATGCTGGCGCTGTTCGCGGTCGCCCTCGCCGGGACCGGCCTGCTCACCACGGTCGGCGTGATCGTCGCCATGGACACCTTCGGCCCGGTCTCCGACAACGCGCAGGGCATCGCGGAGATGTCCGGGGACGTCCGGGGCGCTGGCGCGCAGGTCCTCACCGACCTCGACGCCGTGGGCAACACCACGAAGGCCATCACCAAGGGCATCGCCATCGCCACCGCCGTCCTGGCGGCCGCGGCGCTCTTCGGCTCGTACCGGGACGCCATCGCGACGGCCGTCGCCGAGGCCGGCGGGGCCAAGGCGATCGGCGGGGCGGCCGACCTCCTGACGCTCTCGATGGACATCTCGCAGCCCAACAACCTCTTCGGGCTGATCCTCGGTGCGGCGGTCGTCTTCCTCTTCTCGGGGCTCGCGATCAACGCGGTCTCCCGGTCGGCCGGTTCGGTGGTCCACGAGGTGCGGCGGCAGTTCCGCCAGCACCCCGGGATCATGACGTACACCGAGAAGCCCGAGTACGGGCGGGTCGTCGACATCTGCACCAGGGACGCGCTGCGCGAACTCGCCACGCCCGGGCTGCTCGCCGTGACGGCCCCGATCGCGGTCGGCTTCGCGCTCGGCGTCGGCCCGCTCGGCGCGTACCTCGCCGGGGCGATCGGCACGGGCGCCCTGATGGCGGTCTTCCTCTCCAACTCCGGTGGTGCGTGGGACAACGCGAAGAAGCTGGTCGAGGACGGTACCCACGGCGGCAAGGGCAGTGACGCGCACGCGGCGACCGTCATCGGGGACACGGTCGGCGACCCCTTCAAGGACACCGCGGGACCGGCGATCAACCCTCTCCTGAAGGTCATGAACCTCGTCGCGCTGCTGATCGCCCCCGCCGTCGTGCAGTTCGGATACGGGGAGGACGCGAGCGACTGGGTGAGGGCGGTGGTCGCCGGACTCGCGGTCCTCGTCGTGGTCGTCGCGGTGCGGCTCTCCAAGCGGCGTTCGGTAGCCGTCTCCTGACGTGTCGTCCGTCTCATTTCCCGGTCGTGGGCGGTGTCCGAGGGGTCTTCTCCCTTGGTTCAAAAGACTGCAATGTGGGATGAATCCGTCCCACGAAAGGTGGAAGTAGCCCGTTCGGCGTGTATGTTCCGGGGCCGAGAGCCTTGGAAGGGACCGATCCGGTGAACAAGAAGCTTGCGGCCGCGCTGTCCGGCGGTGCGGTACTGGTGCTCGTGCTGTCCGGTTGCAGCGACGACGAGGGCAACAAGGTGGAGGACTGGGCGAAGGCGTTCTGCGACCAGGCGAAGCCTCAGATCCAGAAGCGGGCCAACGCCCACCAGATCATCATCTCGACGGCCGCCGACAGTAAGCCGGCGGAGATCCAGGCCGCGGACTCGAAGGCGTTCCAGGACATCGCCGACGCGGACCGCGCGCTCGCCAAGGCCGTAGAGGCCGCCGGCGCCCCACCCGTCGAGAACGGCGAGAAGGTCCAGCAGGACGCGATCAAGGAGCTCAACGCCACCGCCGTGGCCTACGAGGGGCTCAAGAAGGAAGTCGACGCGCTCGACCCGGCCAACCAGCAGAAGTTCGCGGACGGTCTCCAGGACGTCGCCGACGGGCTGACCAAGATCGAGAAGATGGACCAGGCGGCGCTCGCCAAGCTGGAGGAGGGCGAGCTGGGCCAGGCGATGGCCAAGCAGCCGGGCTGCCAGAAGCCCACGGCCTCGGTCCCGCCGAAGACCTCCGGATCGGCCACGGCCTCGCCGCAGTCCGGCGCGACCGCCTCGGCCAAGGCCTCCACCTCCGCGAAGCCCTCGACCTCCGCCAAGCCCAGCGAGGAGTCCTCGGAGTAGGCCTGGAGCCGATCCGGAACCACGTCCTCGGAGTAGCCCCGGAGCCGATCCGGAAACCACCCTCGGAGCGGGTCCGGAGCGGGTCCGGAGCGGTCCGGACCCGGTCCCAAGCACGCCCGTTGCAGGCCCTGGGGGCAGGCCCCGGAGCAGGCCCCGGGGTAGGTCCGGCGCAGGCCTCGGCCCGGTGGTGGCGGCCCGGTGGTGGCAGCGGCTGTCGGCCGTCTGCCTGCCGCCTGCCGCCAGTCTGCCGTCGGTCTGCGGCCGGGTCGGCCGCCCGGATGTCGGTGGCGGCCGTCACAATGGGATCCGTGAGTACGACCAGCCTGCCCCCCCGCCTCCCGGTGCCCGCGCACGCCGACCGTCTGCGCGAGGCACTGCTCGCCGCCGACTACACCGCCGACGGACTGCTCGACCTGCTCGGCGCCCCCGCCTACGCGGCGCTCGCCCGCAGCGAGACCGTGCCCGCCCTGCGTGCCACCCGCGGCGACTCGCCGCTGGAGACCCTCGTCCGGCTCTTCCTGCTCCAGCGGGCCGTCGACCATGCCAAGGCCGCCGCGGCGCTCCCGCTGGCCGAGGCCCTCGCCGACGGCTGGGTGGTCCGCGAGGACGACGCCGTGCTCGCCACGGTCGACATCCGGCCGTACGGCGGCCCGGACGGCGCCCAGGACGGCGGGAACTGGTTCATCGTCTCCGACCTCGGCTGCGCGGTCGGTGGCGCCGGGGGCATCGGGAAGAAGGCCGAGGGCGTCGTCCTCGGCGTCGGCGGAGCCTCCACCACGCTCGCCGGGATCACCGTCCGCACCCCGGTGTCCTCCGCGCTCGACCTCGGCACCGGCTCCGGCATCCAGGCGCTGCACGCCGCCCAGCACGCCACGCTGGTCACCGCCACCGATCTCAACGGGCGCGCCCTGGACTTCACCCGGCTCACCCTCGCCCTCTCCGGCGCCCGGGAGGCCGAGCTGCTCGAAGGCTCGCTCTTCGAGCCGGTCGACGGCGACACGTACGACCTGATCGTCTCCAACCCGCCGTTCGTCATCTCCCCCGGCGCCACGCTCACCTACCGGGACGGCGGGATGGGCGGCGACGACCTGTGCCGCACGCTCGTGCAGCAGGCGGGCGAGCGGCTCAACGACGGCGGATACGCCCAGTTCCTCGCCAACTGGCAGCACGTGGAGGGCGAGGAGTGGCAGGACCGGCTGCGGTCCTGGGTGCCGCGGGGCTGTGACGCCTGGGTCGTGCAGCGCGAGGTCCAGGACGTCACGCAGTACACGGAGCTCTGGCTGCGGGACAGCGGCGACCACCGGGGCGACCCGGAGGAGTACCGGCTGGCCTACGGGCGCTGGCTCGACGAGTTCGAGGCCCGCAAGACCAGGGCGATCGGCTTCGGCTGGATCACGATCCGGCGGAACGCGGCGGTGGAGGCCGGCCGCGCCGAGCCCTCGATCCTGATCGAGGAGTGGCCGCACCCCGTCGAGCAGCCCCTCGGCGACACCATCCGCGCCCACTTCGAGCGCCAGGACTACCTGCGGAGCCACGACGACGCCGCGCTGCTCGCCGACCGCTTCACGCTCGCGCCCGAGGTGATGCAGGAGCAGGTCGGGCTGCCGGGCGCCGAGGACCCCGAGCACGTCGTGCTCCGGCAGAACCGCGGCATGCGCCGCGCCACCAAGGTCGACCACGTCGGCGCCGGCTTCGCCGGAGTCTGCGACGGCACCCTCAGCGCCGGCCGCATCCTCGACGCGATCGGGCAGCTGATGGGGGAGGACCCGGTCATACTGCGGGACCGCACCCCGCAGGCGATCCGGCTGCTCGTCGAGGAGGGCTTCCTGCTGCCCGTCGGCGAGGACGGCGAGGCCGTCGGCCAGGGGAGCGGCGCTTGATACGGATCGAACTCGACGAGGCCTCGCTCGGGGCGACCCGGATCGCGATCAGCCCGCTGCGGGACGCGTTCTGCGCGGCCCACCTCGCGCTGCCGCACCGACACCCTTCCTGGCCGTACCAGGAGTGGGTGGGGCAGGCGCGCGAGGTGTGGCGCGAGGACGACCGGCTGCGCCCGCTGTGGGATCTGTTCGTCCCGGAGCGGGGCCAGGTCTCCGACTTCCTGCTGCCGCAACCGTTCGGCACGGTTCACGTCCGCGAGGAGCTCGACGCGCTGCGGGCCACCGACCACGCGTTCGTGCGCGAGCAGGTGGACGTCTGCTACCCGGGCATGGCCGACGAGCCCTTCGTACAGCCGTATCTGAAGGATCCGGAGGCGGCCTGCGCGGCGCTCGCCGAGGCGTACGCGGCCTGGTGGGAGGGGGCCATCGAGCCGTACTGGCCGACGATGCGCCGGCTCGTCGAGGACGAAGTGCTCGTCCGGGCCAGGACGTTCGCGACCGAGGGTGTCGACGCGCTCTTCGCGGGCCTGGAGACGCGGGGGCGGTGGGCCCCTCCCGTGCTCGAACTGACCAAGTACATCGACGTCGAGTACGCGCCCGGGGAGCGGCGACTCGTCCTCGTGCCGCTCGTCTTCGCGGAGGGCTGCCGGCTGTACTCGACGGACGACCCCGAGGTGGTCGCGCTCAGCTTCCAGGCCCGGGGCGCGGGCGCGCTGCGCGAACAGGCCGAGCCCGTCGCCGAGGACCGGCTCGGGCTGATGCTCGGCCGGGGCCGCGCGGCGGTCCTGCGCGAGCTGGGCGGACCGCTGACCACGGCGGGGCTCGCCGACCGGCTCGGTCTCGCGCCCAGCACCGTCTCCGAGCACCTGTCGGTGCTCTCGGAGGCCGGCGTGGTCACCCGGCACCGCGTCGGACGCTCGGTGTACTACCAGCTCACGGACACCGGCCGGTCGCTGCTCGCCCTGCTCGCCGGGGAGGACATCCTCAGAGCCGTGGCCTGAGCGGCGCCAGCGCCCGACGATTCGGGGCCTCCCGAATCGATGGCCCGGCCCCTCCACGGGCTTCTAGCGTCCGCCTCATGCTCGCAATCGAGGCGGACGCGCTGCGCCGCACCTACACCAGCAGGACCGGATGGCTGAAGCCCCGGCGGACCGAGACCGAGGCCGTGCGCGGCGTCACCTTCGAGGTGGCACCGGGGGAGCTGTTCGGCCTGCTCGGCCCCAACGGCGCCGGGAAGACCACCACCATCAAGATGCTCAACACCCTGCTCCTGCCGACCTCCGGCACGGCCCGGGTGTTCGGCCACGACGTGGCCCGCGACCCCGTCGCCGTACGCCGCAGGATCGGGTACGTCTTCGGCGGCGACCGCGGCCTGTACGACCGGCTCTCCGCGCTCGACAACCTCCGCTACTTCGCCGAGCTGTACGGCGTCGAGGCCCGCGACCAGAAGCGGCGGATCGCCGAACTCCTGGACCTGGTCGGGCTCGTGGGCCGGGAGAAGGAGAGCGTCGAGGGGTACTCGCGCGGCATGCGGCAGCGCCTCCACATCGCCCGCGGCCTCCTCCACCGCCCCGACGTGCTCTTCCTCGACGAGCCGTCCATCGGCGTCGACCCGGTCGCCGCCCGCGACCTGCGCCGCACGGTCGCCGACCTCGCCGCGGCCGGCACCACCGTCCTGCTCACCACCCACTACATGGCCGAGGCCGACGAGCTCTGCGGCCGGATCGCCGTGATCGCCGGTGGCCGGATCTGCGCCCTCGGCACGCCCGAGAGCCTCAAGTCCCGTGTGCGGGACCGGGACGTGCTGGAGATCGAGGCGTACGGGGTGGACGAGGAGCGGCTCGACCGGGTGCGGCGCCTTCCCGGCGTGCGGGGCGTGTCGGTCGAGGACCGGGGCGCGCTCCAGGTCGTCACCGTGCAGACCGGCCGGGGCTCCGCAGAGCTGCACGGGCCGGTGCTGGCCGCGCTCGACGGTCTGCGGATCGGCCGGGTCACGAGCCGCGAACCCTCCCTGGAGGACGCCTACATCACGATCGTGGAGGAGGCTGCGGGCGCCGTGGACCCCTCCGTGGAGCCCGCTGAGACCGCGGTGTCGGCCGATGCCGAGCAGCCTGCCGAGGCCGAGGAGCTTGCCGTATGAGGCGCGTCCTGCGGCTGGTCGTGGTCGGCGTGCGCACCCATGTCTCGTACATGTCGCGCTCCCCGATCGAGATCACCTTCGCCGTCCTCGTCCCGCTCGTCTACGCGACCCTCGCCGTCTACCTCTTCCGGGCCGCGGGCGACCCCGACCGGCTGCTCACCGCCTCCGTCGGCGCCGGGCTGATGGGCATCTGGGGCTCGGTGCTCTTCGGTTCGGGCGGCGCCGTGCAGAACCAGCGCTGGCTCGGCACCCTGGAGACCCTGGTCGTGGCGCCGGCGCCGCTCGCGCTCGTCCTGCTCCCGATCACCCTCGCGACCGCCGTCATCGGCACCTACGCGATGGGCGCGACGGTCCTCTGGGGCGTGGTCCTCTTCGGCGTCCCGCTCGACTTCGCGCACCCGCTGCTCTTCCTGCTCGCCGTGCCCGTCTGCGTCCTCGCCCTCGGCATGATGGGGCTCCTCCTCGCCGCCACCTTCGTCCTGCTGCGGAACGCCAACGCCCTGGCCAACCCGCTGGACACGCCCGTCTGGCTGCTGTCCGGGCTCCTCGTTCCCGTCACCGTGCTCCCCGACTGGACACAGCCGCTGTCCTGGGCGCTGCCCACCACCTGGGGCGCGCGGGCCGTGCACGCGGCGACCTCCGGCGGGGACGTCATCACGCCGCTGCTCACCGCCGCCGCGCTCGGGGCCGGCTACGCCCTGGCCGCCGTCCTCGTCCTCGGGCGGGTGGAGCGCCGGGCGCGCGCCGCCGCCACCCTCGCCCTCGCCTGAAAGGCCGGCCAGAAATGTTCCGTTTCCTCGCCACCGCCCGGCTCGTCGTCGTCGGCGGCACGATCTCCTACCGGGCACTCTTCAACTGGACGACCCCGCCGATGTTCATCGGAACGCTGCTGGTGGGGCCGCTTCTCCAAGTCTTCTTCTTCGTCTTCCTCGGACGGGAACTGGGCGTCGCCGACGACCGTTTCCATCTCGTGGGAAACGCCGTTCTCGCGGCTTCCACCTCCTGCGTGTACGGCGGCACGATGGCCGTGGCCAACGAGCGCCGGTACGGCACGCTCGGCGCCGTCCTGCTCTCGCCCCGGCACCGGGTCCCGCTCTGGATCGGCCGCGCCCTCCCGTACGTCCTCAACGGGCTGTTCGTCAGCGCCTTCGTGCTCACCGCCGCCGCGCTCGTGCTCGGACTGCCCGTGCCCGCCGGGGCACTGCCCGGGCTCGGTCTGGTGCTGCTCGCCGCCGCCGGTGCGTGCTCGGCCTTCGGGCTCGCGCTGGGGGCGCTCGGGCTCCGCTTCCGCGATGTCTTCCTGGTGTCCAACGTGGCGAGTTCGGGGCTGCTCCTGCTGACGGGCGCCGCCGTGCCGAGGGAGTCGCTGCCGGAGTGGATGCGGTTCGCCGGCGAGCTGCTGCCGCTCACGCACGCGGCGGACGCGGCACGGCGGCTGACCGCGGGAGGCGGCCTGGACGGGGCCCTGCTCGGGACCGAGCTCGCGGTCGGGGCCGGCTGGGCGCTGCTCGCCGTCGCCCTGCTCGCCGTCTTCGAGCGCGGCAGCAGGCGCCGGGCCACGCTCGACGTGATGTGACAGGAGAAGCGGGAGGGAGTGGGTCACTACCGGCCATCTTCGTGAAACCGTACGCGACGGTCCGCGTCGTTCACCCGGAATTCGCGCCCTCGATGCCCGGAGGTGTCAGCCTCGGCTGCGGGAGACGAGCGCGGGAGACCGAACCCCGCACAGGGACGGAACGGGGTACGGGCATGGAGAGCGGGCCGGCGATCTTCGCGGGGGCGGCGTTCACGCTGTTCGGAGGCGCGCTGCTGCTGTGGACCACCGTGCGGACACTGCACCGTGAGCCCGTGGCGTACGGGGTCGGGCCGCGGACGGCCCTGGCGGCCACGAGCCTCTTCGGCGCCGCCTTCATCCTCCTCGGCGTCTGGTGCTTCGGCCGGTTCTGAACCTCTCCCCGGAGCTCTCCCCGCATCCTCCCGGGGTCTCCCGCAGGCGCTCCGGCGCGTCGCCCGCTCCGCCGCCCGCCCCGCCCGACCGGGAGTCCGGGCGGCAGGAATGCCAGGACTCGGGTTACCGTTCGAGTGGCCGTTGCGGGCTTTCGCCGTTTGACACGGGGGCGGGTTGTACCGTCACACTCCGCAGCGACGGGAGCGTCACCGTCCGTGCCGCTGCCGTGCGTGCCAGTGCCGTACGTGCCAGAGAGTGTCGATCCGGAGAGAAGAGCGAAGTTGTCCCCGACCAGCGAGACCGCACACGGCGGCCGCCGACTCGTCATCGTCGAGTCGCCTGCCAAGGCGAAGACGATCAAGGGCTACCTCGGCCCCGGCTACGTCGTCGAGGCGAGCGTCGGGCACATCCGCGACCTCCCCAGCGGCGCCGCCGAGGTGCCGGAGAAGTACACCGGCGAGGTGCGCCGCCTCGGAGTGGACGTCGAGCATGACTTCCAGCCCATCTATGTCGTCAATGCCGACAAGAAGGCGCAGGTCAGGAAGCTCAAGGAGCTGCTCGCCGAGTCCGACGAACTCTTCCTCGCCACCGATGAGGACCGCGAGGGCGAGGCCATCGCGTGGCACCTCCAGGAAGTCCTGAAGCCCAAGGTCCCGGTCCACCGGATGGTCTTCCACGAGATCACCAAGGACGCGATCCGCGAGGCCGTCGCCAACCCGCGCGAGCTCAACCAGCGCATGGTCGACGCCCAGGAGACCCGCCGCATCCTGGACCGGCTGTACGGCTACGAGGTCTCGCCGGTCCTGTGGAAGAAGGTCATGCCGCGGCTGTCCGCCGGCCGCGTGCAGTCCGTCGCCACCCGGCTCGTCGTCGAGCGGGAGCGCGAGCGCATCGCCTTCCGCTCCGCCGAGTACTGGGACCTGACCGGCACCTTCGGCACCGGCCGCTCCGGTGACGCGTCCGACCCGTCCTCGCTGGTCGCCCGGCTGAACACGATCGACGGCAAGCGCGTCGCGCAGGGCCGTGACTTCGGCGCCGACGGCCGGCTGAAGTCCGACAGCGTGCTCCACCTGGACGAGGAGAAGGCACGGGCGCTCGCCGCCGCGCTCGCCGACACCGCGTTCTCCGTGCGGTCGGTCGAGTCGAAGCCGTACCGCCGCTCGCCGTACGCCCCCTTCCGCACCACGACCCTCCAGCAGGAGGCGAGCCGCAAGCTGGGCTTCGGTGCGAAGGCGACCATGCAGGTGGCGCAGAAGCTGTACGAGAACGGCTTCATCACCTACATGCGTACGGACTCCACGATCCTGTCCGACACCGCCGTGACGGCGGCGCGGGCGCAGGTCACGCAGCTCTACGGCGCCGACTACCTGCCGGAGAAGCCGCGCGTCTACGCCGGCAAGGTCAAGAACGCGCAGGAGGCGCACGAGGCGATTCGCCCTTCGGGTGATCGTTTCCGCACCCCCGCGGAGACCGGCCTGACCGGTGACCAGTTCCGGCTCTACGAGCTCATCTGGAAGCGGACCGTCGCCTCCCAGATGAAGGACGCCACCGGTAACTCGGTCACGGTGAAGATCGGCGGCCGGGCCGCCGACGGCCGTGACGCCGAGTTCAGCGCGTCCGGCAAGACGATCACCTTCCACGGCTTCATGAAGGCCTACGTCGAAGGCGCCGACGACCCGAACGCGGAGCTCGACGACCGCGAGCGGCGCCTGCCGCAGGTCGCCGAGGGCGACGCGCTGACCGCCGACGAGATCACCGTGGACGGCCACGCGACGAAGCCGCCGGCCCGCTACACCGAGGCCTCGCTGGTCAAGGAGCTCGAAGAGCGCGAGATCGGCCGCCCGTCGACGTACGCGTCGATCATCGGCACCATCCTCGACCGCGGCTACGTGTTCAAGAAGGGCACGGCCCTCGTGCCGTCCTTCCTGAGCTTCGCCGTCGTCAACCTCCTGGAGAAGCACTTCGGCCGGCTCGTCGACTACGACTTCACCGCCCGCATGGAGGACGACCTCGACCGCATCGCGCGGGGCGAGGCCCAGTCCGTGCCGTGGCTGAAGCGTTTCTACTTCGGTGAGGGCGACGGCTCCGGCGCGGGCGCCTCCGGCGGTGCGGCGGACGCGGGGAACGGCGACGGGGACCACCTCGGCGGCCTCAAGGAGCTCGTCACCGACCTCGGCGCGATCGACGCGCGGGAGATCTCCTCCTTCCCCGTCGGCAACGACATCATGCTCCGCGTCGGCAAGTACGGCCCGTACATCGAGCGCGGTGAGAAGGACCAGGAGGGCTACCAGAAGGCCGACGTGTCGGCCGACCTGGCACCCGACGAGCTGACCGTCGAGTACTCCGAGGAACTGCTCGCCAAGCCGAGCGGCGACTTCGAGCTGGGCACCGACCCGGTCAGCGGCCACCAGATCGTCGCGAAGGACGGCCGCTACGGCCCGTACGTCACCGAGATCCTGCCCGAGGGCACCCCGAAGACCGGCAAGAACGCGGTGAAGCCGCGGACGGCCTCCCTCTTCAAGTCGATGGCGCTCGACACCGTCACCCTGGAGGACGCGCTCCGGCTGATGTCCCTGCCCCGGGTCGTCGGCGCGGACGCCGAGGGCGTCGAGATCACCGCGCAGAACGGCCGCTACGGCCCGTACCTGAAGAAGGGCACGGACTCGCGGTCGCTCACCGAGGAGGAGCAGCTCTTCACGATCACGCTCGACGAGGCGCTCGCGATCTACGCGCAGCCGAAGCAGCGTGGCCGGGCGGCGGCCAAGCCGCCGCTGAAGGAGCTGGGCACCGACCCGGTCAGCGAGAAGCCCGTGGTCGTCAAGGACGGGCGCTTCGGCCCGTACGTGACGGACGGCGAGACCAACGCCACCCTGCGGACCGACGACAGCGTGGAGACGATCACGCCGGAGCGCGGTTACGAGCTCCTCGCGGAGAAGCGCGCCAAGGGACCGGCGAAGAAGGCCGCCAAGAAGGCCCCGGCGAAGAAGGCCACCGCGAAGAAGGCGCCGGCCAAGAAGACGGCCACGAAGACGGCGGCGAAGAAGACCACCGCCGCCAAGACGACGGCCGCGAAGAAGACCACGGCGGCGAAGACCACCGCCGCGAAGAAGACGGCCGCGGCCAAGAAGACCGCGGCGGCCCAGCCGGAGTAGTCGTTCCGAGGTTCGGAGCTAGTCGTTCCGAGTTCGGAGCTAGTCGTTCCGAGGTTCGGAGCAGGGTGTGCGGGAGGGGCGGGGGCCGGTGGCCTTCGCCCCTCCCGCGTCCGTCCTGTCACAGGCTCGTCCGGATGTTCGGTCGGAGGCCGCGGGGAGCAAGGGCGTCCGGATAGGGTGGACGGATGACGCGAGCAGAGCAGCCAGACCGCCTCGGCGATTCCGACGCCGCACTCGTCGCGGATTCCCAGGAGCGTGCCGTACGGGCCCTCCTGCGCCATCAGCCCTTGCGCAGGCTGTGGGGCGCCCAGGTCGCCGGCGGCGTCGGTGACGCCCTCGCCCTCCTCGTCCTCGTCCTCCTCGGCCTCCAGGCGGCCGTCGCCGCGGGTGCGCTCGGGGGCGGCTACCGCGGCGCTGCGTTCGCCGTGGCCGCCGTCGTCGGTACGCGCCTGCTCGCCACGGTCCTCTTCGGGGCCGTCCTGCTCGGGCCGCTCACCTCGCTCACCGGGCCCGACGGCCCGCTCGACCGCCGCTGGACCATGATCGGTGCCGACGGGCTGCGGATCGCGCTCCTCGTCATCGCGCCCCTGTGGATCGACTGGACCCCCGAGAACGCGCTCTGGTACGTGCTCGGCACCGTCTTCGTCACCGGAGCGGCCGAGCGGCTCTGGACGGTCTGCCGCGAGGGCGCCGCGCCCGCGCTGCTGCCCGCCCCGCCGCTGGAGGGCGACGCCGTGCGGCCGCTCCCCGACCACCTCGGCTCGCTGCGGCGGCTGTCCCAGCGCACCGGCTTCCTCGCGGTGCCCGCCGCGGCCGCCGTCCTGCTCGTCGCGACCCTCGTCGGCAATCTGCTCGGCGCCGGATTCGACTGGTTCTCGCTGCACCAGGCCGCCCTCGGTTCGTACGTGGCGGCCGGCCTGTTCGCCGCCTCCGTCACCGGCCTCTACGCGATGGCCCTGCCCGGCGGAGCCACGCCGAGGCCCCGCTCGCCGCTGGAGGGCCTGCGCCGCCCGCCGGTGGCCGGCGGCGCCGACTCCGCCGGCGAGGGCAAGAGCCGTGCCGCCGACAAGGGCCGCACCGGCGCCCTGCCGCTGCTCGTCCTGACCTGTGCCACCGTCGCCGGGGCCATCGCGGCGGCCGCGTCCCTCGCCGTGCTCCACGCGTACGGCCTGGGCGGCGGCCCCGTCACCTACGCGCTGCTGATCCTCGCGCTCAGCGGCGCCACCGCCGTCGGCATCCGCACCGCGCGCAAGGTCCTGCCCGTCCTGTCCCGGCGCCGGCTGCTCGCCCTCGCGACCGCCGTCACCGGTGTCGCGCTCATCGCCATGGGCCTGGTCCCGGACACGGCGACCGTGCTGTTCCTCGCCGTCCTCGCCGGGTACGCGGCGGGCGTCGCCGCCAACACCGGCCACACCCTCGTCGACCAGGAGACCGAGGAGCCGCGCCGGGCCCGGACCACCGAGCACCTCCAGGCCAACGCACGCGTCGGCATGGCCCTCGGCGCGCTCGCCGCGCCGCTGCTCGCCGCCGCCATCGGGCCGTACCGGCTCGCCTCCGGCGACTCCGTCATCGCGGAGGGCGGCGCCGCCTTCACGCTCGCCCTGGTCGGCGCGCTGCTGCTGCCCGTCGCCGCGCTCGTCCTCGCGAAGACCGACGACCGCGCCGGCGTCCCGCTCCGCCGCGACCTGCGCGACGCGCTGCGCGGCTCCGACCCGGCCCAGGCGCCCGCCGCGACCGGCTTCTTCATCGCCCTCGAAGGCGGCGACGGGGCCGGGAAGTCCACCCAGGTCCAGGCGCTCGCCGAGTGGATCCGGGCGAAGGGCCACGAGGTCGTCGTCACCCGCGAGCCCGGTGCCACCCCGATCGGGAAGCGGCTGCGCTCGATCCTCCTCGACGTGTCGTCGGCGGGGCTCTCGAACCGGGCCGAGGCCCTGCTGTACGCGGCCGACCGCGCCGAGCACGTCGACTCCCTGGTCCGGCCGGCCCTGGAGCGGGGCGCGATCGTCCTCTCCGACCGGTACATCGACTCGTCCGTGGCCTACCAGGGCGCCGGCCGCGACCTCTCCCCGACGGAGATCGCCCGGATCTCGCGCTGGGCGACGGACGGGCTCGTCCCGAACCTCACCGTGGTCCTCGACGTCTCCCCGGAGACCGCCCGGGAGCGCTTCACCGAGGCGCCCGACCGGCTGGAGTCCGAGCCGCCGGAGTTCCACGCGCGCGTGCGGGCCGGTTTCCTCGCCCTCGCGGCCGCCGACCCGAGCCGCTACCTCGTCGTCGACGCCGGGCAGGAGCCCGAGGACGTCACCACCGTCGTACGCCACCGGCTCGACCGGGTGCTGCCGCTCTCCGAGGCCGAGGTGAAGGCCGCCGAGGAGGCCCGCCGGAAGGCCGAGGAGGAGGCGCGGCGCCTGGCCGAGGAAGAGGCCGCCCGCAAGGCCGAGGAGGAGCGCCTGGAGCGCGAGCGGCAGGAGCAGCTCGCCAGGCTCCGCGCCGAGGAGGAGGAGCGCAAGCGGCGCGAGGAGGAAGAGGCGCGCCGTCTCGAGGCGGAGCGGCAGGCTGAGGAGGAGCGCCGCCGGGCCGAGGAGGCCAGGGTCGCCGCCGAGCTCGCCGCCGAGGAGGAGCGCAAGCGGCTCGCCGCCGAGGAGAAGGCACGCCTGGAGGAGCAGGAGCGCATCCGCAAGGAGGCCGAGGAGGAGGCGCGGCTCCGGGCCGAGGCGGAGGAGCGCCGCCTGGAGAAGCAGCGCAAGGCCGAGGAGGCCCTGCTCCGGGCGGAGGAGGCCCGCCGGATGGCCGAGGCCGCTGCCGCCGCCAAGGCGGCGGAGGAGGCCGCGGTGAAGGCTGCCGCGGAGAAGGTCGCCGCCGAGGCCGCCGCGAAGGCCGCCGCCGAGAAGGCCGCTGCCGAGCGGGCCGCCGCGGAGCTGGCGGCGGCGCAGCGCGCGGAGGCGGAGAGGAAGGCGGCCGCCGAGAGGAAGGCCGCTGCCGAGAAGGCGGAGGCCGGGCGTGCGGCGGCCGAGGCGAAGGCCGCCGCCGAGCGTGCCGCTGCCGAGAAGACCGCGGCGGAGAAGGCGGCCGCCGCGAAGGCCGTGGCGGAGAAGGCCGCTGCCGAGCGGGCCGCTCGTGCCACGGAGGTGTCGGCGAACGAGGTCACCGTGCCGACGCCGGTCGTGAAGCCGGACGCCGCGCGCGAGGCGCCCACCGTCTCGCCCGAAGAGGTCACCGTGGCCACCCCGATCCTGAAGCCGGAGGCCGAGACGGCCGTCCTGCCGCAGATCCGGGACCCGCGGGCCGTCGACGAGACCGCCGTCCTGCCCGCCGTACAGGATCCCCGAGATCCCCGAGATCCCCGAGATCCCCGGGAATCCCGGGATCCTCGGGTGTCCGACCCGGCCGACCGGGTGCCGCAGGGCATCTTCCGCGACGAGCGGCAGCAGCGGCCGGCGCAGCCGGACGGGGCGAACGACCGGACCCGTGAGCTGCCCCAGCTCGACGAGAACGGGCAGCCGCGCCGCCGTTCGGACTGGGCCGAGGAGACTCCCCTCGACGATCTGCCGACCCTCGCGGACGAGCTCTTCGGCCCGCACGACGACGAGAACGACGGCCGACGCCGCCGCTGATGCCGCGCCGACGGCGGCGGTCGTCACCGCCGCAGCGCCGACGTACGTACCGAGTGCTTCCGGGCCGATGGTGTAGCTAGCCCCACCATCGACTCGGAAGCCAGCTCCATACCGCTGTGACCTGCGCTTTTCTAGCGTGGTCGTATGACGACGACAGCAGTGACGGAGAGCGGTGCCGCCCTTGCCCTGGACGGGGTGAGCCGGTCGTACGGAGGAGGGGCGCCCGCGCTCGACGGGGTGAGCCTCGTCGTCCCGCGCGGGCGTTTCGTGGCCGTGATGGGCCGGTCGGGCTCCGGGAAGTCCACGCTGCTGCGGTGCGCGGCGGGCCTCGAACGGCCGACGGCGGGCACGGTACGGGTCGGAGGCACCGACCTCGCCACCCTGAAGGCGCCCGCGCTCACCCGGCTGCGGCGCGACCGCGTCGGCTTCGTCTTCCAGTCGCTGAACCTCGTCTCCGCCCTGAACGTTCGCGAGAACGTCACCCTGCCCCTGCTGCTCGCCGGCGCCCGTGAAGGCCGTGAGCTCGACGCCCGCGCACTGGCCGGTCTCGCCGCCGTGGGACTCGCCGACCGGGCCGAGGACGTGCCGGAGAACCTCTCCGGCGGTCAGCGGCAGCGGGTGGCGATCGCCCGGGCCCTCGTCAACGAACCCGAGGTCGTCTTCGCCGACGAGCCGACCGCCGCACTCGACCCGGTCACCGCCGCCGGGGTCCTCGCCCTGCTGCGGCGCGCGGTGGACGAGCGCGGCCGGACCGTGGTCCTCGTCACGCACGACCCGGTGGCGGCGGCGTGGACGGACGAGGCGGTGTTCCTGGAGCGCGGCCGGCTGGTCGGCCGCCTCGACAGGCCGGACGAGGCCGCGGTCCGTGCGGCCCTCGGCGCGCAGACCGGTCAGCACCTGGCGGTCGCCCGATGAGCGCGCTCGGGAACCCGGCGGTGAGGCTGCTCGCCGCCCGGTCGCTGCGGACGCACCGCAAGGCATGGGCGGCCGTCTTCGCGGCCGTCGTCGTCACCTCCGCGCTGCTCGGCGCGCTCGCCCTCGCGATCGGTTCGACCGCAGTCGGCCACGCGCACGTGGAGCGGTACGCCGCGGCGCCCGTCGTCGTCGCGGGCGACCAGGAGATCAGCTGGACGACCGACCCCTGGGGCAGCGAGCCGACGACCGTCTCGGCGGGGCTGACCGAGCGGGTACGGATCCCGGCCGCGGCCGTCGACGTCCTGCGCGAGGTGCCGGGCGTCCGGGCCGCGGTCCCGGACGACGTCTTCGTCGTACGGGAGCCGGGGACGGATACGGGTACGGGGACGAGTTCGGGGACCGGTTCGGGGGCTGCCGCCG
The DNA here is from genome assembly GCF_014649015.1 of Streptomyces narbonensis. GTDB lineage: Bacteria > Actinomycetota > Actinomycetes > Streptomycetales > Streptomycetaceae > Streptomyces > Streptomyces narbonensis. Next base: position 129,843 of record NZ_BMSF01000007.1, on the reverse strand, counting down.
GTGGCGGTGGCACGGCCTACACCGGGCGGTCCTGGGAGGCCGCCGCGCTCGCGCCGTACGCGCTGCTCGACGGGCGGGAGCCCCGTACGGCCGGAGAGGTCGTCGCCGGGACCGGCGGGGGAATGGGAACGGGGACGGAGACGGGGACGGAGACGGGGACGGGAGGCGGAGCCGGGGTTCGCGTCGGGGACACCGTGGCCGGGCGGAAGGTCGTCGGCGTGGCCGACGGGCCCGCCGCCCTGTACGTCACCGCGCAGGAGGCGCGGCGGCTCGCCGGGCACCCGGGCGCCGTGGACGCGGTCGGGGTCCTCGCCGAGCCCGGCGTCCCCGTGGACACCCTCCACGCGCGCGTGCGGGCGGCTCTGGACGACGCCGGGCTCAAGGACACCGCGGCGGGCCGCCCCCTCCGGGCGCTCACCGGCGACGGCCGGGGCGCCGCCGAGCACCTCGCCGCGCCGCCCGCCCGCACCGAGCTCCTCCAGATCCTCGCCGCCGTCTCCGGAACGGTTCTCCTCATCGCCGTCCTCGTCCTCTCCTCGCTCGTCGCGCAGGCGCTCGGCCAGCGCGGCCCCGAGCGGCAGCTCCTGCTCGCGGTCGGCGCGACGCCCCGTCAGGTGCGGGCCGCCGCCGGGCGGGAGGTGACCCGGGTGGCGGGCGTCGCGGCCGTGCTGGGCGCGCTGGCGGCCGTACCGGCCTTCCTGGCGGCGTGGTCGCTGCTGCGGGCCCGTACCGGAGTCGTACCGGAGGGGCTCGTCCTGCCCACGCCGCCCTGGCTGCTCGCCTCCGTGCTCGTCGTAGCGGTCGTCGTCGTGGGCACCGCCCGGCTCGTCGTCCTCTTCTCGACCCGCCGTGCGGGCCGGGCAGGCAAGGGCTCCGCACGCCGGATCAGCGGGCTCGTCCTGCTGGTCCTGGGCGCGGCGGCCGCCGTGACGGCCACCGCCCAGGGCGGCGAGGCGGCCGGCGCCGCGGCGAGTGCGGCCACGGTGACGCTCGTCTCCGGGTGCGCGCTGCTCGGGCCGTGGATCGCGCGGGGCGCGATGCGGTTCCTGGACGGGCCGCTGCGGCGGCTCGGCGGGGCGCCCGGACGGCTCACGGCGGCCGGCGCGACCGCGCACTCGCGGCGGCTCGGCGCCGCCCTCGTCCCGGTCGTCCTCGTCACCTCCTTCGCGCTGGTGCAGCTCACGGCGGGCTCGACCATGGGACGGGCGGCCGAGGAGCAGGCGAAGGCCGCGACCACCGCCGACCTCGCGGTCTCCGGCACGACGGCGGAGCGGGTGCGGAAGCTGCCGGGCGTGACCGCGGCGACGGACGTGCTGCGTTCGACGGTGGTCCTGGCCCGCACGGAGGCCGGTACGCCGCGCCTCGACCGGCTCCCGGTGCTCGGCGTGGACGCCGCCGGTCTGAAGGGCACGCTCGACCCGGGCGTCGTCGCGGGTGACCTGGCCGGCCTCAAGGCGCGCGGGACGGTCGCGGTCGGCGCGGACACGGCCGACGCGCTGGACGCGCGGCCCGGTGTGACGGTCGCCCTGCGGCTCGGCGACGGCACGGAGAAGCGGCTGCGGGTGGTCGCGGTGTACGAGCGCTCGCTCGCGCTCGGCGAGTTCCTGCTGCCGAAGGCCGAACTGGCCCCGCACATGACCGACCCGTACCCCGCGCGCGTGCTGGCGGCGACGGAGGACGGGGCCGCGGGTCCGGACGCCGCCGGCGGCGTCGTACCGGAGCGGGTGACGGCGGCCGGGGCCGAGCTGCACGGGATCGTCTCCGCGGCGATCGTCACCGCGATCGGCGCGCTGACCGTCCTCTCCGTCCTGAGCACCCTCGCCCTCATCGGCGCCGGCCGGCGCGGCGAGCTCGCGCTGCTGCGCCAGGTGGGTGCCTCGGCCGGTCAGGTGCGGTGGATGCTCGGCCTGGAGGCCGGGTTCCTGACGGCCACCGGCCTGCTCCTCGGGGCCGTGGTGGCCGCGCTGCCGCTGACCGCCTTCGCCTGGGCCCTGACCGGCGGGCTGCCCTACCTGCCGCCGGCGCAGGCCGGGCTGATCGCGGGGACGGTGGTCGTGACGGTGGTGGCGGGCGTGTTCCTGCCCGCCTCGGGGCGGCGCCTCAGGCGTTGAGGTACGCGAGCACGGCGAGGACCCGGCGGTGGCCGCCGCTGTCGCTCGGCGGCAGGCCGAGCTTCGCGAAGACGTTCCCGATGTGCTTGTGCACGGCCCGCTCGGTGACCACCATCGAGCGGGCGATCGTGCCGTTGTCGTGCCCCTGGGCCATCAGCTCCAGGACCTCGCGCTCGCGCGGGGTGAGGGAGTCCAGGGGGTCGTCGCGGCGCCGGGCGAGCAGCTCGGCGACGACCTCCGGGTCCAGGGCCGTACCGCCGGCGGCGACCCGCTCCAGGGCGTCGAGGAATTCGTCGACCCGACCGATGCGGTCCTTCAGGAGGTAGCCGACGCCCCGGGCGCCGCCACCGAGGAGCTCGGCCGCGTATGTCTCTTCGACGTACTGGGAGAGGACGAGCACCGGCAGTCCGGGCAGCTGCTCGCGCGCCGCGAGCGCCGCCCGCAGCCCCTCGTCGCGGAAGCCGGGCGGCAGCCGTACGTCGAGGACGGCGACGTCCGGGCGCTGCTCCAGGAGCAGCGGCAGGATCTCGGGGCCGGTGGCGGCGACGCCGGCCACCTCGTGGCCCGAGGAGGACAGCAGCAGCACCAGGCCCTCCCTGAGGAGGGCGTTGTCCTCGGCGATCACCACACGCACGGAAGCTCCACTTCGATCACGGTCGGGCCCCCTCGGGGGCTGGTCAGTCGTACGGTGCCGTCGAGCGCGGCGACCCGGCGGCGCATGCCCGTCAGGCCGGAGCCGCCGCGCTCGCCGGCCTCGGCCCCGCCGCGGCCCGCGTCCTCGACGAGGACGCGCAGGCCGGCGGGTTCGCGGAGGAGGGCGACGGAGGCGCGGGCGGCGCCACTGTGCTTGGCGGCGTTGGTGAGGGCCTCGGCGACGACGAAGTAGGCGGCGGCCTCGACGGCGGCGGGGGCGCGGGTCCCGTAGCCGCCGTTGCTCGCGTCGCTCCCGTTGCTCGCGTCGCTCCCGTTGCTCGCGTCGCTCCCCTTGCGCCCGTTGCCCTCGTCGTGGCCGCCATGGCCGTCGAGGCCGGTCACGGACACCTCCACCTCCAGGCCGCTGCTCGCGGCGAGGGCCCGCACGGCCCCGGTCAGGCCGCGGTCGGTGAGGATCGGCGGGTGGATGCCGCGGACGACGTGGCGCAGCTCGGCGAGCGCCTCTTCGGCCTGGTCCTGGGCGTCGTCGAGCAGTCTCCGCGCGGTCGCGGGATCGGAGTCGTACGCCCTTCTGGCCAGGCCGATCCGCATGGAGAGGGCGACGAGCCGGGCCTGTGCGCCGTCGTGCAGGTCGCGCTCGATCCGGCGGAGCTCGGCGCCGTGCGCGGCGACCGCGCCCGCCCGGGTGGCGGTCAGCTGCTCGACACGGGCGGCGAGCGCCGCGTCCCGGGCGGCGGACGGGGCCGGGGTGAGCAGCGCGCGCGCCCAGTCGGTCTCCAGACCGGCCAGCCGGCCGATCAGCGGCAGCACGAGCGGGCGGCGCCCCGCGAGCCCGGTCCACACCCCGTCGACCGGCAGCGCGCACGCCCACACCACGAGCGAGACGCACCACAGCGCCATGCCGTAGACGGCGTGCGCGGCGGCCCAGACCAGGTCCCGGTGCGTGCCGGGGTCGGTGACGGCGGTCCGCACGCGCGCGGGGAGGGGGCCTTCGAGCGGAAGGTACGCCTCCGGGACGGGCGCACCGGTCCTGGCGGCGGTACGGCTCCGCTCCCGGCCCGCGAGCAGGCGCAGCAGCAGGACGCTCTCGGGGAGGACCCCGGCGCCGATGACGGTGAGGGTGAGGAAGGCGGTGAAGAGGGCCACGGCCGCCATCAGCTGACAGAGCACCGCGAACACGGCCCCGATGAGCAGATGCCACCAGGCCCGGGCCGCTTCCTTGATCGCCTCGCGCATCCCGACAGGTTAGGCGGCAGACCCGACGGACACGGTGGTGCAGGCTCCACCATCGGTCCGGGGGTGGGCACGGCTGTGCCGGAACGGATCCGCGACGAAGATCGAATCAGTACTCCTCGCGAGTACGACCACCCACTCCTCGCGAGTACGACCACCCACTCCTCGCGAGTACGACCCACCCACCCCTCCCCTCTGGAGATCATCATGCGGTTCCTGCTCTGGCTGCTGTTCACGGCCGGCGTCCTCGTCAACGCCTTCGTCAACATCCTCTCGGGCTGGACGGGTGCCGCGCACATCGCGGCGAGTGTCGTCTCGGGCGTGCTCGTGCTCGGCTCCGCGGTCGGCCTGTGGCTGACCCGCACGCCCGCCGGGGGCAGGGCCCGCGGCGCGGTCTGACGCCCGGTCGGCCCGGCTCGTCAGAGCGCTGCCCCACAATGGAGGGCGTACCTGAGGAGGGGCAGACATGGCCGTATGGGACGACCTGGTCGGACAGGCGCGGGTCGAGGAGCAGCTCGCCGCCGCCGCGCGCGACGCCGACGTGTTCGTGACCGCCCATGCCGCCGGAGAGCCCGCCCCCGCGGCGTCGAAGATGACCCACGCCTGGCTGTTCACCGGCCCGCCGGGCTCCGGGCGGGCGACCGCGGCGCGGGCGTTCGCCGCCGCGCTGCAGTGCGTGAGCCCCGACCGGGCGATGGGCGGGGTCCCGGGCTGCGGATTCTGCGACGGCTGCCACACCACCCTCGTCGGCACCCACGCGGACGTGGAGATCGTCCGTACGGACCTGCTGTCCATCGGTGTGAAGGAGACGCGCGAGCTCGTCCGGCGCGCCCAGCTCTCGCCCGCGGGCGGCCGCTGGCAGGTGATCGTCCTGGAGGACGCCGACCGGCTCACCGAGGGCGCGGGAAACGTCCTGCTGAAGGCGATCGAGGAGCCCGCGCCGCGCACGGTCTGGCTGCTCTGCGCGCCCTCCATCGAGGACGTGCTGCCGACGATCCGGTCCCGCTGCCGGCACCTGACGCTGCGGACGCCGCCGGTGGAGGCCGTGGCGGACGTGCTCATCCGGCGCGACGGCATCGAGCCGGAGGCGGCGCACGCGGCGGCCCGCGCGACCCAGGGGCACATCGACCGGGCCAGGCGGCTCGCCACCGACGAGCGGGCCCGCGCGCGCAGGGCCGTCGTCCTCAGGCTGCCGCTGCGGGTCGGGGACATCGGCGGCTGCCTCAAGGCCGCACAGGAGCTGGTCGACGCGGCGGCCGAGGACGCGAAGCAGGTCGCGGAGGAGGTCGACGTCAAGGAGACCGAGGACATGAAGGCGGCGCTGGGCGCCGCGCAGGGCGGACGGATGCCCCGCGGCACGGCCGGTGTGATGAAGGAGCTGGAGGACCGGCAGAAGCGGCGAAGGACGCGCACGCAGCGCGACAGCCTGGACCTCGCGCTCACCGACCTGACCGGCTTCTACCGCGACGTCCTCGCGCTCCAGCTCCGCTCCCGCTCGCCCATCGCCAACGCGGACGTGCGGGACGCGCTGGAGCGGATCGCCCGGGACAGCGCGCCGGAGCGGACCCTGCGCCGCATCGAGGCGATCCTGGCCTGCCGGGACGCCCTCGACCGGAACGTGGCACCGCTGCTCGCGGTGGAGGCGATGACGATGGCGCTCCGCGACTGACGCCTTTCGAGGGCGGGCTAGGCCCTGGCGTCGACCTCCCGCCTGCTCTGCGACGCCATGCACGCACTCTCGCCGCACCGGGCGCAGACCCGCGTACATCCAGTACGCGGGCCCGCGCCCGGCACGCCGAGAGCACGCACCTGAGGCGGCAGAGCCCGCCCTTCGGGCGGACGACGGGAGTTCGACGACAGGACCTAAGGCCCCGGCGCGATTGGACACGGTGCGTACCCGTCCGGATACGCTCCGGGAATGGACTCCAGGCGTTTGCTCCGTACGTCCGCCACGGCCCTCGCGGCCGCCGGGCTGATCCTCTCCGGCTGCACGGGCGGAAGCGACGCCGCAGCGTCCCGGACGACGACGGAGGCCGCCGCCCGCGCGTCCGCGTCCGCCGCGCCCGACAGTGAGGCGCTGGAGAAGTACTACGGGCAGAAGCCGAAGTGGCGGGACTGCGGGGTCACGGGCTTCCAGTGCGCGACGCTGCTGGCCCCGCTCGACTACGCGAAGCCGGACGGCGGTGACGTCGAGCTGGCGGTCTCGCGGATCAGGGCCACGGGCCCGGGCAAGCGGCTCGGCTCGCTCCTGGTCAACCCGGGCGGGCCCGGCGGCTCGGCCGTCGGCTACCTCCAGGGGTACGCGGGCATCGGCTACCCCGCCGCCGTCCGCGCCCGCTACGACATGGTGGCCGTCGACCCGCGCGGGGTCGCCCGCAGCGCGCCGGTCGAGTGCCTGACGGGCCCGCGGATGGACGCGTACACGCAGGTGGACCAGACCCCCGACACGGTGGCGGAGACCAACGCGCTGAGCGCGGCCTTCAAGGAGTTCGCGGCGGGGTGCCAGAAGCGCTCGGGGAAGGTCCTGCCACACGTCTCCACCGTCGAGACCGCCCGGGACATGGACATCCTGCGCGCGGTGCTCGGCGACGAGAAGCTCACGTACGTCGGGGCCTCGTACGGCACCTTCCTGGGTGCCACGTACGCCGAGCTGTTCCCCGACAGGGTGGGCCGGCTGGTCCTCGACGGGGCGATGGACCCGTCCCTGTCCGCGCTCGACCTCAACCGTGACCAGACGGCCGGCTTCGAGACCGCCTTCCGCGCCTTCGCCGCCGACTGCGTCCGCAAGGAGGACTGCCCGCTGGGTACGGAGTCGGCCGCGGCGGCCGGGGAGGCGCTGAGGGCGTTCTTCCGTGACGTCGACGCGAAGCCGGTGCCGACGGGGGAGAGCCGCGAGCTCGGCGAGTCGCTCGCGACGACGGGCGTGATCGCGGCGATGTACGACGAGGGCGCCTGGCCCCAGCTGCGGGAGGCGCTCACCAGGGCGATCGGCGGCGAGGGCTCGGGGCTGCTGGCCCTGGCCGACAGCTACTACGAGCGGGAGGCGGACGGCACGTACGCCAACCTGATGTACGCCAACGCCGCCGTGAACTGCCTCGACCTGCCGGCCGCCTACACGGGTCCCGCCGATGCCGAGAAGGCGGTGCCGTCCTTCGAGAAGGCCTCCCCGGTCTTCGGCGAGGGCCTCGCCTGGGCGGCCCTCAACTGCACCTACTGGCCCATGCGGCCCACGGGCAGCCCCCACCGCATCACCGCCGAGGGCGCCGCGCCGATCCTCGTCGTCGGCACCACCCGCGACCCGGCCACCCCGTACAAGTGGGCCAGGTCCCTGGCCGCCCAGCTCTCCTCGGGCACCCTCCTGACCTACGAGGGCGACGGCCACACCGCCTACGGCCGGGGCAGCGACTGCGTCGACACGGCCATCAACGCCTACCTCCTGGAAGGCACCCCTCCACAGGACGGAAAGCGCTGCTCATAGCCGTGATCCGGGGGTGGTCGGAGCACCCCCGGAAACTGTGTAGACTTGGCCGCGCTGCTGCACCCAACATGGGTCTGCACGGCAAGCCGCCTTAGCTCAGCTGGCCAGAGCAACGCACTCGTAATGCGTAGGTCTCGGGTTCGAATCCCGAAGGCGGCTCGGAATTACCCCAGGACTCACTCGCCGTGACCTGGGGTTTTTTCATGCCCGGGTGCGGCTGCGGCCCCCGGGCGGGTGTCAGGGCCCCTTGCTTGGCTCATTGGTCTAGTCCAAACTGATCGATTGACGAAGCCTCCGCGGAGTCGGCCATGCACAGCCCGCAATGCCACCGCCGGTCTTGATCGACACGTCGCGGTCATCGGATGAGGGGGATGCCATGTCAGAGAGGACGGCGGCCACGGGGCTTTCCCGGGGAGGTCCGGCAGGCGAGGCCGGGGCGTTCGGGGCGCGGCTCCAGGAGTTACGCGGGCGGGCCGGGCTGAGCCAGGAGGTGGCGGCGGCGCGGGCCGGGATCAGTACCAGGGCGCTGCGGGACATCGAGCGCGGCCGGGTCCGGCGGCCCCAGTCGCGGACCCTCCAGCGACTGGCCCAGGCGCTGGGGCTGAGCAACGGCGAGCTGGCCGACCTGCTGGCCACCGCCGGTACCGGGCCCCCGCGCGACGCCGGGCGGCCGCGCCTGCTGATCCTCGGTCCGCTCTCCCTCCAGAGCGGCCGGACCCCCGTCCCCGTCACCAGCCCGATGCTGCGCCGGCTGCTCGGGCTCCTCGCGCTCAAGCACCCCGAGCCCGCCACGCAGCAGGAGATCACCGACACGCTCTGGCCGTCCGGGCCGCCCAGCTCCCACCAGAGCCTCGTCCACACCTACGTCAGCCAGGTCCGCCGGCTCCTCGAACAGGGCGCCCTGCGGACCGTCCCGCCCCCGACCGTCGTCCGGACGCCCATCGGCTACCTGCTGGAGGCCCCCCGGAACCAGATCGACCTCGGCCACTTCGACGACCTCCTTGCCGAGGCCGAGCGCCTGCACCGCGCGCCCGACCCGCGCGCCGCGTACGAGGCCCTGGCGCGGGCCCTCCAGTGGTGGCGCGGCCCCGTGCTCGCCGACGGCGACCCGGTGCTGCGCCAGCATCCCGCCGCCGTGGTCGCCAACGAACGACGGGTCAAGGCCGTGCTGCTGCACGCCGACACCGCACTGCTCCTCGGCCGGCCCGAGGAGGCCGTCCCCGTGCTCTGGGACATGGTGAACACCGAGCCCCTGCACGAGGGCCTGCACGCCCGGCTGATCCTCGCCCTCGCCAGCTGCGGGGAACAGGCCGCCGCCCTCAACGTCCACAACCGGCTGCGCGACCGCCTCGACGAGGAGCTCGGCATCGCCCCCAGCGCGGAGGTCCGCGACGCCCATCTGCGAGTGCTGCGCCAGCAGCTTCCCCTCGCGCAAAGACGGGTCGAGCAGCCCGCGTCCCCCGAGAGCCCCGGGCCCGCCGGTCGCGCGGTGGCCACCGGCCGTACCGCTCCCAGCGGGCCGCTTCCCGCCCAACTCCCCGCCAGCGCCGGCTCGTACGTCGGACGGCGGCGGCAGATGCGGGAGCTCGACGCCCTCGTCTCGCCCGACCCCGCACGGCGCTCGCACCTCGTCGCCGTGGTCGGCGCCCCCGGCGTCGGCAAGACCGCCCTCGCCAAGCACTGGGCCCACGCCCGGCGCGAGCACTTCGCGGACGGGCAGCTCTTCGTCGACCTGCGCGGCCACTCGCCGCTCCCGACCCTCCGCCCCGGCGACGTCCTCGCACAGTTCCTCCGCGCCCTCGGCGCCCCGCCCGACCAGCTGCCCGCCGACGAGGACGAGGCCGCCGCGCTGTACCGCACGCTGCTCGCCGACAAGCAGATGCTGATCGTGCTGGACAACGCCCGCGACGCCGAACAGGTCAGGCCCCTCATCCCCGGCGCCCAGGGCTGCGCCGTGGTGATCACCAGCCGCAGCCGGCTCGCGGGGCTCGTCGCGAGCGACGGCGCCCGCCAGCTCGTCCTGGACGTGCTCGACCCGGACGAGGCCCGCCAGCTCCTCGGCGGCACCATCGGCGAGAGCCGGGTCGCCGCCGAGGAGGAAGCGGCCCGCAGACTCGTGCGGCTCTGCGGAGGCCTGCCGCTCGCCATCAGGATCGCCGGCGCCAACCTCCTCGCCCGCGACGCCGGCATCGCCGACTACTGCGCCGAGTTGGCCGGCGACGACATGCTCAGCCGGCTGCGCATCGAAGGAGACCGGCGCTCCACCGTGCGCGCCGCCTTCGACCTCTCCTACCGCGCCCTCCCCGCCGCGGCCCAGCGGATGTTCCGGCTCCTCAGCCTCGTCCCCGGTCCCGACGTCACCGCCGCCGGCGCCGCGGCGCTCGCGGACTCCGCCCCGGCCGAAGCGGCCCGCCTCCTCGTGAGCCTGACGAACGCCCACCTCGTACGCGAACGGGCCGCCGGCCGCTTCGGCATGCACGACCTGCTCCGCTCGTACGGCCGCGAGCTCGTCAGCCGCGAGGAGGCGCACGCCGCCCGGCGGCGGATCTTCGACTGGTACCTCCACCACACCGACGCGGCCGCCCGGCTGCTCTATCCCGGGGCGGGGGTGGAGCCGTCCGGCGGGGCCGCTCCCTCGTCCACGCCCGTCTTCGCAGGGCGGCGCGAGGCCTCGGAGTGGCTGGACAGCGAGCGGGAGAACCTGGCGGGCGCCGTCCTGCAGGCCTCCGGCGCCGGCTTCACCTCCCTCGCCTGGCGGCTGGCGGAGAGCCTGCACGACTACCTCTCGGTGGGGATGTACACCGGCGACTGCCTCAAGGTCGCGACCGCCAGCCTGTTCGCCGCCGTCGCCGAGGGCGAGCTGCGGGCCCAGGCCGCCGCGCAGCTGCGGCGCGCCGAATGCCACTGGGTCCTGGCCAACACCGCACAGGCGCTGGAGCTCTTCGGCAGCGCCCTGGAACTCGCGCGGCTGGCCGACTGGGACGAGGGACAGGACCTCGCGCTGCGCCGCATCCGCGCCGCGTACCAGGAGGGCGGCGGCATGAGGCCGGCCTGCGACCACCGTTCCCAGGCGCGGCGACTCACCCGGCGCGGCAGCGGGCTGGAGCCCGCCAGGGGCGACGCAGGTGAGGTCGGTGACCTCGGCGACGTCCGCGACGTGGGGCTGACCTGCTGAGGGTCGCTGTCCCGCGCCCGAGGCCCGGGCGGTCGGGCGGTCGGGCCGCCTCCGGCGGCAGGACCATTACTCCGGCAGTTGCCCCGGTTCTGCCGGTCCCCGCGGGCCGTTCTGCGGCTACCGGCAGAACCGTAGGTCAGGGGCGGTGCGGGCGGTGCTCCGGGGGCTTCCGGTCCTCTGGTCCCGCTGTAGGAGCCCGCCCAGCCCGGAATCGTACGGTGGCCGCACCGGAAGGCCGTTCCCCGTGCCGATACATGAGGTGACGCGTTGCCACAGCTCACGTTGGCCTTCGCGGCCACCCCGTGCCGAGCGCGTTCCGGGACCCTCTCCTTCGGTCATGCCCACAGACCCGCACCACCGCGCGATCAGAAAGGTGACGATGGAATCCCCGGCACAGACCTCACGTCAGGAAGCCCGGCGCACAGCCGAGGTGAACGAGTTCGTGGTCGCGTTCTACGAACGCACCCTCGCACGTGCCGACTTCAGCCCGGCCGGGATCGCCGAGGAGCTGGGCGTCCCCCGGCAGCGCGCCGAGCAGGCGGTCGGCGTGCTGCGTGAGCTGCGTCTGGTCAAGCCGGCGGAAGGCGGAGCGGACCGCTTCGTCGCGGTCAGTCCCGAGGCCGCCCAGATGGAGCTGCTGGTCCCCCTGGAGCGGGAGATCCTCGACAGCCGCCACCGACTCGAAGGCTTCAAGGGGCAGTTGAGCTCCTTCGTGTCGGCCTTCGAGAAGCAGTCCAGGAGCCGGGCGGAACCGGTGGTGATCACCGAGGACCGCGAGGAGATCGAACTGCGCCTCCTGGAGGCCGCCCAGGGCTGCACCACCGAGGTCCTCGTGATGCAGCCCTGCGTGGCCCGCGAGACCAGCGAACTGCGGCTGGCCCGGCCGCTCGTCCTGGAGGCGGTCCGGCGCGGTGCGCAGGGCCGGATCCTCTACCCCCACACCGCCCGCGGCGACTCCGACACCCGCGCGCACCTCGGCGAACTCCTCCCCGCGGGTGGGCAGGTGCGCACCACCAACGAGGTGCGCGACCGCTTCCTGGTTTTCGACCGGAGGACGGCCTTCATTCCGGCCGGCGAGGGCGAGGCCATCGCCGTCGTCTACGACGGGGCGGTCGCGGCCTTCCTGGCCGGGCTGCACGCCCGGGTCTGGGAGTCCGCGTTCGACTTCGACTCCGGCGCGGCCGGCTACGCGGGGACGATGGGGGACCTGAAGGCGACCCTGCTCGACCTGCTGGCCTCCGGCGCCAAGGACGAGGTGATCGCGCGCCGCGTGGGCATGTCCGAGCGGACCCTCCGCCGCCATGTGGCCACGATCATGCAGGACCTGTCGGCCTCCAGCCGCTTCCAGGCCGGTGTGCTCGCCGCCCGGACCGGTCTGGTCGACACGGCCCTGCGGGGTGCCGCATGAGCCGCTACGACCGGCTCGCGTACACCTCGTCGGTGCGCAGGGTCCAGGAGGAGATGGGCAGCGCCACGGCGACCGACCGCCGGCTGCGGGAGCCGGCAGGGGAGGCCGAGCCGCTCACCGCGGCGGCGGCGTCCTTCATCCAGGGCCTCGACGGCTTCCTGTTCGCGAGCGTCGGCGAGACCGGATGGCCGTACATCCAGTTCCGGGGCGGCCCGCCGGGGTTCGTCCACGTCCTGGACGAGCACACCCTCGGCTATCTGGACGTCCGGGGAAACCGGCAGTACATCACCACCGGCAACGTCCGGGGCAACGACCGGATCGCGCTCTTCTTCATCGACCACGCCCGCCAGACCCGCCTGAAGCTCTTCGGCCGCGCCACCGCCGTGTCGGTCGACGAGGCCGTCGGACAGGGCGGCGTGGCCGCCGAGCTCGTCGAGCGGCTGGGCGCGCACCGTACCGAGGGCACGGTCGAGCAGCTCGTCACCATCCGGGTCGAGGCCTTCGCCTGGAACTGCCCCAACCACATCACGCCCCGGTTCACCCGGGCCGAGGTCTCCGACGCCATGGCGCCGGTCCTGGACCGTCTCGCCCGCCTGGAGCAGGAGAACGCCGCCCTGCGCGCGGAACTGTCCGACCGGCCCTGAGAGCGCCCTGCCGACCGGTCCGGGGAGCGCCCTGCCGACCGGTCCGGGCAGCGTTCCGCCGGCTGGCCACACCATCCGCTGACCGAATTCGGCAGCCGGTTCCGGTCCTTGAGAGAACCTCGAGTCGGAATCCATTCTGGATTCAGCGAAGAGCCCTCGAAGCGGACGGAGACATCGCGCGATGGTCAGCGAAGTGATCGACCGAAACGATCGGTTCCGGGGAATCCTGGACCGGCTCGCCACGAAGTCGATCGACGACTACTACAACCCGTACCGGCTGTTCGAGTGGCCGGACCGACTGCCCGAGGACATGTGGTGGATGAGCCCCGAGCTCACCACCACGTACGGGACGGAATGGGCCGAGAAGCTCAGTCCGCAGCAGCTTCACACGCTTTCCAAGCACGAGAGCATCAATTTCTACAGCCTCAATGTGCACGGTATCCGGGAACTGCTCATCGAGGTGGTCGCCCGGATTCACACCGCCGGTTTTGAAACGCCTTCGGAGTTCTTCCACCATTTCATCGGTGAGGAGAACGAGCACATGTGGTTCTTTGCCGAATTCTGCCTGCGCTACGGCAAGAAGATCTACAAGCAGCCGGCCGGCGGCGCCGAGGTGGCCGGCTCCTCGGCCAAGGTCCAGAGCCTGCTGGTGTTCACCCGCATCCTGATCTTCGAGGAGCTGGTCGACCACTTCAACTCGCTGATGGCCGAGGACGAGCGCCTGCACGAGACCATCCGCGGCATCAACCGGATCCACCACCAGGACGAGTCGCGGCACATCGCCTTCGGCCGCGAACTGGTCGGCCTGCTCCACCAGGACCTCAAGGAGACGGCCACCGAGCAGGAGCTGGACGAGATCTCCGCCTACCTGCGCCGCTACCTGAAGCACAGCTTCGACTCGCTCTACCACCCGCAGGTCTACCGCGACGCCGGCCTGGAGAACCCGCACGAGCTGCGTCGGTCCCTCATGGAGTCGCCGGCCCGTGCCGAGGCCGAGCAGCGCACCTTCCGCAAGACCGCCAAGTACCTCGAGAAGACGGGACTCATCCGATGAACCGCCTGACCGGGAGTGACGGCGCGCCCGCACTCGCCATCCTCGGGCCGCCGGCCACCCGGCTCGTCAAGGAGCTGGACCGGGTCTTCACCGGGTGGGGCACCGAGGACGGCGCCGAGGAGATCAGCGCCCCGCCGCTCTTCCCGGTGACCGACCTGGAGAAGTTCGACGTCTACACCAACTTCCCCCAGCTCGCCTGGGTGGCGGGCTCGCTCGACCTGACCAGAGATCAGTTCAAGCCGGTGGACGGTCGGTTCGGGCCCGGCGCGGTGACCGAGGCGCGGTACGGGCTGCCGCACGCCACCTGCTACGGCGCCTACCTCTTCCACGAGGGTCACCAGGTCGCCGACGACACCCTGGTGACCCTGGTCAACCGCTGCTTCCGCAACGAGGACCACTACGGCGGCCTGCGCCGCCTCGCCAGCTTCCAGATGCGCGAGATCGTCGCCATCGGCAGCTTCGAGCACACCCAGCAGGTGCTGGCCCGCTTCACCGAGCGGATCCGGTCCTTCGCCGGCACGCTCGGGATCGACCTGGGCAAGGTGCCGGCCGGCGACCCGTTCTTCAAGAACGACAACGGCCGCGCGCTGCTGCAGAAGCTCAGCCCGGTCAAGTACGAGTTCCAGTACGGCGACCTGGCCATCGCCTCCGTCAACACCCACCGCAACTTCTTCGGCGAGCGGTGCGGCATCCGGCTGGAGTCCGGCGAGCACGCCTACACCTCCTGCGTGGCCTTCGGGCTCGAACGCTGGATCGCCGTTCTGACCGAGCACTTCGGCGAGGACCTCGACGCCGCGCTGACCGCCGTACGCGCAGCAGAGCCCGCAGCAGCGCCCGCAGCAGCGGCAGCAGCGGCGGCAGCCCCGGTGGCAGCAGCCCCCGCAGCCGTTCCGTCGTGAGCCTGCCCCTGATCGGCGTCGACCTCGTGCCGATCTCGCGGGTCGGCGAACTCCTCGATCCCGGGATCGGGCCGCTGCTCAGGAAGTACCTCTCCGCAGAGGAACTGACCGTCTCCCGGACCCCGGACGGCGCACCCGACCAGGCCAGGATCGCCGGCCGGCTGGCCGCCAAGGAGGCCGTCTTCAAGCTCCTCGGCGCCGTCGGAAGGCCCGTCCCCTGGCAGGGCATCGAGGTCCTGCGCGGTCCCGGAGGGCGGCCCGGGATCCGGCTCTCCGGCAGAGCGGCCGAGCTGGCCCGCGACGCCGGGCTCGGCCCGATCGACGTGAGCATCAGCCACGACGCCGGCTTCGCGATCGCGGTCGCGACCTCTTCCTCCGCCCTTCCCGCCACTTCTCCCGACCACCCCCACTCTCAGCAGTCAGCGACTCCGAAGGGAATGCCATGAGTTCCGCAGGTATCGACAAGGTCCGGGACTGGATCCTCGGCCGTCACCCCGAGCGCACCGAGCTCGCCGCCGACGTCGACCTCATCGAGAGCCGTCTCGTCGACTCGCTCGCCTTCGTCGAGCTCGTCTACACGATCGAGGACGCCGCGGGCGTCGAGATCGACTTCGACAACATCGACATCGAGGACTTCCAGACCCTCGCGACCATCGAGAAGGCGTTCTTCGCCTGATCCCGAGGAGGGATCTTCACCATGGATGCAGTCTCGTACACCGCGCAGTGGATGGCCGCCGCCCGCTCCATCGAGTCCGAGCGGGAGGACGCGCTCTTCGTCGACCCGCTGGCCAAGGACCTCGCCGCGCCCCGCGGCTTCGAGCTGATCGAGCGCTACGACGGCGGCGGCCTGCTGCCCTTCATCTCCATCCGGACCCGGTTCCTGGACGACGCCATCAAGGACGTCCTCGCCGAGGGCGGCATCCAGCAGGTCGTGCTGATCGCGGCGGGCATGGACACCCGGGCGTTCCGCCTCGACTGGCCGGAGGCCACCCGGGTCTTCGAGGTCGACCACGCCCTCCTGATCGCGGAGAAGCGTCGCCGCCTCGACGCCCTCGGGGCCGAGCCGCGCGTCGACAGGCGTGAGGTCTCCGCCGACCTCACCCAGGAGTGGATGCCCGACCTGGAGGCCGCCGGCTTCGACCGCACCCGCCCGACCCTGTGGGTCGCGGAGGCGCTGACCTTCTTCCTCACCGAGGAGCAGGCCGCCGGACTGCTCCAGCTGCTCGCCTCCGCCTCGGCGCCCGGCAGCCACCTGGCATTCGACATCCTCGGCCGCGCCCTGCTGCGCAGCCCCTTCTCGAAGCGCTGGCTGGACACCCTCGCCGCCGACGGCACGCCGTGGATCTTCGGCACGGACGAGCCCGAGGAGTTCCTGACGGCGAACGGCTGGAAGACCACCGACCTGCGCGAGCCCGGCCAGCCCGGCGCCGGCGAGGGCCGCTGGCCGTACGACGTCCAGCCGAGGGACCGCCGGGGCGCCAACCGGCTGTGGCTGATCCGCGCCGAGATGGCGACGGCCTGATGGCTCGGCCGACCACGGACCGGCGGATCACCCTGGAGCGGATCGAGTCGTACCTGCCCGAGCGCAGCGTACGGATCGAGGAGCTGGGCGAGCGGCTCGGTCTGCGCCGGGCGGAGCTGGGGGTGTTCCGGAAGTTCTACGGCCTGGACACCCTCCGCTTCGACCCCGAGCTGCCGCTGCTCGACCTGCTGCGGCCCGCCGCGCGCGGAGCCCTGGCCGCCCTCCCCGAGGGCGGCCGGGTGGACTACCTGGCCTACGCCCACACCACCCAGGCCGTGGCCCCGGCCGATGTGGACATCGCCCAGGCCGTCGGCGAGGACCTCGGTCTCACCGGCACCGGCACCGAGGCCTTCGGCCTCAGCCACCAGGCCTGTGTCAGCAGCCTGGGCGCCATCGAGGTCCTCGGCGAACTGCTGCGGGCGGAGGGCGCCGAGGGCGCGTACGCCCTGATGGTCACCGGCGAGCAGGCGTACTCGCCGATCGTCCAGCACGTCCCCAACACCTCGATCATGGCCGACGCCGCCGCGTCCTGCCTGATCACGCTGGACGGCGAGGGCGATGTCGTCCGCTCCTTCGCCACCCGGACCCTGGGCGAGTACGCCCAGTGGCTGGAGCTGACCGCCGAGCAGAACACGCAGTTCGGGGAGCAGTACGGCAGCCGGATCGCCGAGGTGATCCACCAGGCCGTGGCGGAGGCGGGGCTGACGCTCGACGACGTCGACCTGGTGATCCCGCACAACGTCAACAAGCTGGCCTGGCGGCAGACCATCAAGGAGCTGGAGGTGGCGCCGGAGAAGGTCTTCCTGGACAACGTCCCGCGCTACAGCCACACCTTCGCCTCGGACGTCTTCGTCAACTACACGACCCTGCGGGACGAGGGCCGCCTCGTGGACGGCGCTCACTACCTGCTGGTCTCCGTCGGTCTGGGCGCCACCTTCGGCGCGATGGTGATCACCCACCGTGCGGGGGGCGAGGAGTGATGGAGCGTCAGGAGATCCTGCTCGTCATCGAGAAGGCGCTCAGCGAGGTCCTGGAGCGGCCGGTCAGCGGGCTCACCGAGGAGACCGCGCTCTTCGACGAGCTCCAGCTCGAATCCATCGCCGTACTGGGGCTCCTCATGACCGTCGAGGAGGCGACCGGCATCGCGGTCGACCCGGACGAGCTCGACATCGACCACCTGCGGACCATGCGGTCCTTCGCCGACTACGTCGAGGCCGCACTCCGCGAAGCAGAGGGGACGTCATGAGCGGACTCGCCGTCCGGGCCGCCGCCGCGGTGCGCTCGCCGGAGGGCCGGGCCCCCGAGGACCGGCCGGACGCGCTGGACTACTTCCGCGACCTGCTCACTCCCTTCGGCGAGAAGCCGGACGAGGAGCTGTTGAGCCGCGGCGCGCACGTCCAGCACCGGGACCTCGCGGACCTGCTCGTCGCCGACGAGGGCGTCGGCCGGAGCAGGCCGGAGCTGCTGATCGTCACCCACGCTCTGCCGGACGTGGTGCCGTTCACCGCCGTCGCGCCGCACATGACCGGTCGACTCGGCGGCCGGGCGGCCAACTTCGCGATCGGCCAGCAGGGTCTGGCCGCGCCCTTCACCGCGCTGCGGATCGCCTCGGCGTACCACCGCTCGGGGCGGGCCGCGGAGGTGGTGATCGCGGTGCTCGAACAGACCACGCTGCCGACGTCCTTCCCGCTGGTCCAGGAGACCCCGCTGATCGACTCGGCGGCGGCGCTGGTCCTCGGTGCCGGCGCGGGTGCCGGTGCCGATGACGGTGGCGGCGCCGGGGACGGTGCCGGTGCCGGTGACGAGGACGGTCTGCGGTTCGTACGGGCCCACTCGGCCGCCTCGGCGGCGGAGGCGCTCGGCGCGGGCGCCCTGGGCCGGGGCCCCGGCGAGGACGGCACCCTCCTCGTCCTCGGCCCCTGGGTCACCGAGGACCTCCCGGAGCGCTCCGCGACGCACCGAGTGGCCCCGGGCAGCTACTGCACCAGCCTCTGGCTGGCGCTGGCCGACCACTGGCAGGAGTGGCGGGAGAGCCACCGGCGGATCGTCCTGTGCGACACGGACCCCCGCACCGGCCGCAGCCACGTGGCGGTCTTCGCCCGCGGCGAGGGATAACACCCCACCCGCGCGGCCCTCGGGGAGAGCCCGTCCACCACGCCCCCGCCGTGGTGGACGGGCTCGCCCCGGTCGCCCGTACGGCACGGCTTTCGACAGACACCGGCCGTACGGCACGGCTTTCGACAGACACCGGCCGTACGGCACGGCTTTCGACAGACACCGGCCGTACGGCACGGCTTTCGACAGACACCGGCCGTACGGCACGGCTTTCGACAGACACCGGCTGTACGGCACGGCTTTCGACAGACATCGCGCAAGGCAACCGAACCGAACCGAAGGGAAGGTGGAACACGATGACCACGGCTGAGACGCGGACCATCAGGCTGGACTCCGCGAGGGCCGGCACCGGCCCGGCGACCTGGGGGCAGCGGGCCATCTGGGGCGTCGTCACCCGGCTCGGCGACGACGCGCCCCGCTACAACGTGCCGGTCGACCTCCCCGTCACCCCGCCCCGCCCCGCGTCCCGCGTCCTCGCGGACGTGACGGAGCTGCTCCTGCTCCACGACAGCCTGCACACCCGCTTCCTGCCGGACGGCGAGGACGGACTGCGGCAGGTCGTGGACGGCAGCGGCGAGCTTCCGGTGGAGACCCGTACGTGCTCCGCCGACCGGGCCGCCGAGACCGGAGCCGCCCTGAAGGGGGAGCTCGCCGGGCGTTCCTTCGACCACACCCGGGAATGGCCCCTGCGGGTCGGCCTGGTCGAGTGCGAGGGCCTGGTCCACCGGCTGGTGCTGGTCGGCGCGCACACCGGGATGGACTACTGGGGCCTCGGCCGGCTCCTTCGCGACCTGGAGTCGGTCGAGTCGGGGGAGACCGCCGCCTCGCTGCGCCAGGCGCGCCCCTCGCTCCAGCCGCTGGACGCCGCCGAGGTCCAGGCCTCGCCGCTCGGCCGCCGCCGGGACGAGGCGGCCCGCCGCTACTGGTGCGAGCAGCTGACCGCGGGACCCCGGCAGATCTTCCGGGAGCCCGCGGCGCCGGAGCTCGCGGACGACCCGAACCGGATGTTCCCGAACGCGCTGCTGCGCTCGCCCGCGCTGGCGGTCGCCGTCGGGCGGGTGGCGGCGGAGCTGGAGGTGAGCGACGCCGCGGTGCTGCTCGGTGCGGCCGCCCACCAACTGGCCAGGATGTCGGGGAGCAGCGACGTGCTCTTCCAGGTGGTCGTGGGCAACCGCTTCCAGCCGGCCGCCGCAGCGGCGGTCAGCACGGTCGCGCAGGAGGCCCTCTTCCGGCTGACGGACGCGGACCGGGACTTCGAGGACGCGGTGCGGCGGACGCGGTCCGTCGCCTTCAGCGCCTTCCGCCACGCCGCGTACGACAAGTGGGCGCTGGACCGGGAGGTGGCGCCGCTGGTCGAGAAGGGCGAGGCCGCCGACCACTCGTACTGGTGGAACGACACCCGCGACCCGGGCGTCGGGCCCTTCGACGGCGGCGAGCGGCCGAAGGCCCCGCTGAGCGAGCTGATCGGCCGGACCGAGCTGAGCTGGCCGACGGAGTTCCTGCCCCGCAAGAACGTCTCGATGGCCGTGGACGTGCTGACCGCCCCGGGCGCCCTGGACCTCGCCATGACCGCCGACCCGGCCGTCCTCGACCGCGACGGCATGGAGCGGTTCCTGCGCGGGGTCGAGCGGCTGATCGTCGCCGAGGCGATAGCGCTGGGGGACTGATGACGCAGACGTACGCGGGAATCGCCTGGACCGACGAGGGCTACCGGGTCGAGGTGCTGGACGGCGAGGGGCGCCGGGTCGTGGAGCCGAGCCGCTGGAGCGGCGCCCAGTGTCGCGAACTCATCGCCTGGCTGCGGGACTTCGACGGCGGGCGGCCTCCGGCCGTGGTCCTGGAGAGCACCAACGGCCTGCTCGACGGGCCGATGACGGCGGCCGGCCTGGAGGTCTACCGCGCGGATCCGTGGCTGCTGCCGCCGCGGCCGGGCTTCGGCTCCGTCCCGGCCGGGCTGCTGGCGGAGCGGGCCAGGACCGCGCCCGGCGAGCTGGCCCGGGTCACGGCCGAGGGCGGCACCCTGACCGGCCGTGCCGAGGAGTACTTCGCCGGGGTGAAGCGCGGCGAGCCGATCGTGGCCGAGCTGACGGCGAGCGGGCGCTGCTTCGAGCGCGGCCGCCGGGACGACCCCCGGGTCGCGCTCACCTTCGACGACGGGCCCGATCCGGTCTTCACCCGGCAGGTCCTGGACATCCTGGACCGCTACGGAGCCCGGGCGACGTTCTTCTGCGTCGGGCACCACGTCGCGGCGCTGCCCGATCTCGTACGCCGGACCGCCGCCGCCGGCCACGAGCTGGGCAACCACTCCTGGTCGCACCCCTACCTGCCCGACCTCACCCCGGAGCAGCTGCGCGAGCAGCTCGACCGGACGGCGGAGACCGTGGCCAAGGTGACGGGCGAGGAGGCCCCGACCCGCTTCCGGCCGCCGTACGGGGCGCTGAGCCCCGAGGTGCTGGCCGCGCTGGAGGGGTATCCGACGAGGCTGACGATGTGGGACGTGGACACCCGGGACTGGGCGAGGCCGGGGCCGGAGCGGATCGCCGCGACCGTCCTGGAGTCCGCGGGCCCGGGCTCGGTGGTGCTGATGCACGAGGGCGCCGGCGACCGCTCCCAGACCGTGGCGGCCCTTCCGTCGATCGTCGAGGGCCTGCTCGAACGCGGCCTGGAGCCGGTCACGGTCGCGGAACTCGAAGACCACGCTCAACGATCGAAGGGTTGAACAGCCATGGAAGAACGTCTCGCCGAGCACACCGCGGCGGATGCGCCCCCGCCGACGAAGGACGGGCCCGACGGAGCCCCGCCCGGCTCGCCGTCCTCCGGGGAGCCGGCGATCTGGTCCCGTAACTTCCGGTACTACTTCACGGCCCGCAGCGCCGGTCTGCTCAGCTGGGCCATGCTGCCGGTCGCGGTCTCGGCCGGTCTGCTCGCCGGCGGGTACGGCCTGGACACCGCCGGGTACTCGATGGCCTTCCTGGTCGCTCCGTTCGCCGGCCTGGTGCTGTTCGGCGGGGTCCTCGCCGACCGGTTCACCGCCCGCCGCATGATGATCATCGCGGACCTGGCCAACCTCACCGCCCACGTCCTGCTGGCCCTCCTCTTCATCCACGGCATCGACCACCTCTGGCAGCTGTACGGGCTGCTGGTGGTCGCCGGCACGGCGAACGCGCTGTTCCAGCCGGGCGCCTCCTCCACGGTCCCGCTGGTCTCCCGGGACGTGCAGGGCGCCAACGGCGTGCTGCGCACCTCCGAGGCGATCACCGGCCTCGGCGGCCCGGCCCTGGCCGGCGCGCTGGTCGGCTTCGGGTCCACCGGCTGGGTGATGGTGATCTCCGCCGTCGCCTACGGGACCAGCGCGATCTGCCTGTTCGTGCTGCGCCTCGGTGTGGTGCCCGCCCCGCCGGCCGGCCAGAGCCTGTGGCGCAACCTGGCCGTCGGCTGGCAGGAGTTCACCTCCCGCAGCTGGCTCTGGGGGGTCATCCTGGTCTGGATGTTCTACGCGGTGCTCTCCTGGGGGCCGCAGCTGTCGGTGGCCGCCGGCGTCCTCGTGCCCGAGCACGGCGCGTCCGCCTTCGGTCTCATCAACGCCGCGCTGGGCGCCGGCACCGTCGCCGGCGGTCTCCTCGCGATCCGCTACAAGCCCCAACGGCCGCTCGCCGCCGGAGCCGTGGCGATGATGGCGTACCCGATCTACCCGCTCGGCATCGTCCTCGACTGGCCGGTCTGGCTCCTCGCCGTCGCCCAGGTCCTCGTCGGCGCCGGGATCGGCGTCTGGGGCGTCATGTGGGCCACCAGCGTGCAGACGCAGGTGCCGGGCGAGGTGCTGAACCGCGTCCACGCCTACGAGGTCGCCGGTTCCGTCGGCATGTACCCCATCGGCAGCGCCCTGGCCGGTCCCGCCGTCGGCGCGTTCGGCACGGACACCGTGCTCCTGGTGGGCGTGGTGGTCTCCTTCCTCACCGCCACCGCCCTCCTGGCCGCCCGTCCGATACGGACCCTCGAACGTGTCCCGGACCGCGTCTGAGCTGCCCCGGGCGGCGCCACCGGACGATCGGCGGGGGACGTGAGCGGACGATCCGCGCCGGACGCCCGGTCGCCGACGGAGGGCGTGCACTACCTGGTCCGCCGCGGCGACGAGGTCCTCGCCGAGCTGCCCGTCGCCGCGCCGGACCGGGCGACCGCCGCGGGACTCCCGCCCTGGCGCACCCTGGAGCACACCGCCTCGCGCACCCTCCTGCGGGCCCTGCTGCGGGAGATCGGCGAGGACCTCCGGGGCGGTCCGGTCGCCGCGCTCCCGAGCGGCCGGCCGTACCTCCCCGACCGGCCCGACCTGGGCGTGAGCCTCTCGCACTCCTCGGGCTGGGTCGCCGCCGCCGTCGCCGGGGACCGGGACGTCGGCGTCGACGTCCAGACCCCGCGTGCCGTCGGCGGCCGCCTGCTGCGGCTGTGCTGCGCGCCCGGCGACGCCGAGGCGCTGACCGCCCTGCCCGAGGAAGGCCGCAGAAGGGAGTTCGCCTGGATCTTCACCGTCCAGGAGGCCTGCGTGAAGGCCGTGGGCACGGGCTTCGCGGGCCGCCCCTGGACCGTCCCGGTGACGCTCGGGCAGCGAACGGGCGCCTGGGAGCAGGTCAGTTGGAGCGCCCCGCGCGAGGCGCAGGCGGTCCCGGCCTGCTGCGCCTGGACCGAACGGCGCGTCCAGGGCGGGACGTTCCGACAGGTGGGCGCCGCTGGCGGTGACGGGCTGTGAGCCCGTAGAACACCAGCAGCAACCGGTACGCGGAACGAGAGGGCATCATGAGCACCACCACAGAAGCCACCGCCGGCCCGACGGGCGACGGCGACCTGGCCGTCACCGAGCGGACCCGGCTGCGGCGCATGCGGGAGAAGGGCAGCCACCGGCGGGCCGATCTGGACGCCGTGCTCGCGGCGGGCTTCCTGTGCCACCTCGGGGTCCCGGTCGACGGGACGACGATGGTCGTGCCCACCGCGTACGGCGTGGACGGCGACCACCTCTACCTGCACGGCTCGGTCGCCAGCCGCAGCCTGGTCCAGGCCCCCGACACCACCGTCTGCGTCACGGTCACCCATGTCGACGGGCTGGTCCTCGCCCGCTCCGTCTTCGAGCACGGCGTCAACTACCGCTGTGCGATGGTCTACGGCATACCGCGGATCGTGACGGACCCGGAGGAGAAGCTGCGCGGGCTGCGGGCGCTCACCGAGCAGAGCTCGCCGGGTCAGTGGGAGTACGTGCGGCAGCCCAGCCGCAAGGAGCTCGCCGCGACCTCCGTCCTGGCGCTCGACCTCACCGAGGCCTCGGTGAAGACCCGCAGCGGCCCGCCGGACGACGGCGACTCCGAGGACGCGGCGCTCGGCCTGTGGGCGGGTGTCCTGCCCGTCGTGACCACCTTCGGCGAGCCGGTCACCGACCCCGTCCTGCCCGAGGACCTCGCCCCGCCGGCGCACGTCGCCTCGCGCGCGGGCCGGGTGCTGGGAGAGATCCCGGGGGAGTGAGCGTGGCCGGAGGCCCGGCCGGGCTCAGGGGGCGGTGTTGCTGTTCTCCGTCAGGGGCCGCACCGTGAGGCGGCCGAGGTGGCCCTCGTCCGCGAGGACGTCCACCGAGGTGATCCGGCCCTCCAGCACGGTGAAGGCGAAGACCGTGTCCGGCCGTCCTCCGCGTGTCAGGACCAGGCCCGCCGCCCCGTCCACCAGCGCCTGACGGGCCTCCCGGATCGGTCCGGCGAGGGCCAGGGCCACCGTCCCCGCCCCGTGCGCGGTCCGCATCCCGGCCCGTACGGCGGTGGGGTCGGCCCGCAGCGCCACGTCCGGGTCGAGGAGCGCGAGCAGCGCCTCGGAGTCCCCGTCCCGCGCGGCCGCCAGGAAGGCGGCGACGGTCTCCCGCTGGCGCGCCGGGTCGGGTTCCGGCATCTCCTCCGTGCCCCGCACCCGGTGCCGGGCCCGGGCGGCCAGCTGCCGGGCGGCGGCCGGGGTGCGCTCCAGGACCGGGGCGATCTCCTCGTACGGCACGTCGAAGAGGTCGTGGAGGACGAAGGCGAGCCGCTCGGGCGGGGTGAGCGCCTCCAGGGCCGCCAGGAGGGCGGGATCCGGTGGGCCGGTCGGGGTGGTGCCCGGCCCGGGCCGCTCCGCCGGGGTGTCCCACGGATCCCAGGGGTCCCAGGGGGCCGTCCGGTGGGTCTCGCGGGCCCGGAGCCGCTCCAGACAGATCCGGGCCAGCGTGTCGAGCGGCCGTCCGCCGACGGTGGCTAGGCGCTCCGACTCCCGCAGCGCCTCGTCCACCGCCTCGCCGGCCTCGTCGGCCGAGCCGAGCATCCGGTACGCCACGGCCTCCAGGCGGGAGCGGCCGGCGAGGGCGTCGTCGTCATCCACGGGTGATGACCTCCGTGAGGGTGGGGGCGTCAGTCGCCGTGTCCGGTGCCTCCGCTGCCGAAGCCTCCGCTGGAGATGCCGCCCCACTTGCGCTTCTCCTCGCTCGGCGGGTCCGTCGAGGTCTCGGTGCCGCCGGACTTCTTGAGCTGGTACGGCATGAGGCGGTGCTCACCGTCGGTGTGCGGCATCTCCTCGGGCCTGCGGTATTCGGACATCTCGCCGGGCAGCTGGTCGGTCTCCGGCCGGTGTGGCTGCTCCTCCGGCTTGGGCGTGTCGGATTCGCGGTCACGGATCCGGTAGCCGAGCCAGAACGCGCCGATGAGTATGGCGACGAGAACGATCCCGCCGAGTACCTGTCCGAGGCCTGACTGCCAAACCCCAGCGGCCAGGACCTCTGCTGCGCTGAGAGTGTTCATACTTCAGGATTACCCGATTCCGCTTCTTCGGACCCGTCGGGCGGGGAACCCTTCGAAGATTTCTGAAACATTCCCGCGCCCTCGTCGCGTCAATGAGGTGTACGGCGACCACGCCACGTGACCGCGAGGGAAAGGAGGGGCATGAGAAAGTCCCGCGCGGACGAGTTCCTGGAGTTCGCCTCCGCACGCACGGGGCACCTGTTCCGGTCCGCATGCCTGCTGACCAGCGGCGACACCCATCTCGCCGAGGACCTCACACAGGAGACGCTCGGCCGGATGTACGCCATGTGGGGCCGCATGGCACGGATCGGCAACCCCGCCGCGTACGCCCAGACCGTGCTCGTCCGCACGTTCCTCAGCCACCAGAGGCGCCGCTCCGCCACCGAGCGCCCCCTCGGCGAGCTGCCCGACCGCGCACCCGAGAACGGCGAGGACCCGGCACTCCGGATCGCGCTGCTCGACGCGCTGGCCGGACTCGCGCCCAAGGACCGGGCGGTCGTGGTGCTGCGGTACTGGGAGGACCGCAGCATCGAGGAGACCGCCGACGCCCTGCACGTCAGCTCGGCGGCGGTCCGCACCCGCTCCGTAAGGGCGTTGGCCAAGCTGCGGCAACGGCTCGGCGGCAGCATCGCCGAGTTCGCCACCCGCTGACCTGCACCCCGCAGGGCCCATCCATCAGACTTCTTTTCACCCACGGACCGGAGACGGTGATCTCGGCATGCCTCTGAACGAAGGTTCCCCGCACGACGACGCCCCGCGCGAGGGCTTCGAGGAAGAGCTCGGCGCGGTCCTGCGCAGCACGGGCGAAGGCTTCTCCGTCGAAGGACGGCGCGAGCTCGTCTCGGGCGGACTCACCCGCGGCCGGCGCCGCCTGGTGCGCCGCCGCCTCGCGGTGACCGGCGGCGCCCTCGCGCTCGCCGCCGTCGGCATCGGCGGCGTGTACGGCGGCTCGCTGCTCGGCACCGGCGGGGCGTCGACGTCCGCCGGCGTGGCCGGGTCCCCCAAGCCCGCTCCGGGGGACAAGGTCGGCTCGGCCGAGGGCGTGGGTCCGGCCGAGGCGCAGATCCCGGTCAAGGACATCGCGGCCGTCATCCAGGCCAACACCCCGTCCGGGCAGTGGCAGTTCGAGAACCCGGAGGGCAAGGGCCAGTCGGCCCTCGGGATCTACGACGACGGTGGCGGCAAGGCCGCCGTCTCCGTCGGCCTCTACCGCTCGGCGGGCGGTGACGGCGAGGCCGGCGCGGGCCAGGTCGAGTGCCCGAGCAAGGTCCACGTCCCCTTCGACAAGTGCACCAGTGGCACGCTGCCGGGCGGCGACCGGCTCATGGTCATCCAGGGGTACGAATACCCCGACAAGCGCGAGGACACCAAGAACTGGCGGGCGGTCCTGCTCACCAAGGACGGCTTCCTGGTCGACGCGAGCGAGTGGAACGCCCCCGCCCAGAAGGGCGCCGAGGTCACCCGTGAGAACCCGCCCTTCACCGCGACCCAGCTGAAGGCCCTCGTCACGGCCGACGGCTGGCGCCCGCTGCTCAAGCAGCTGCCCAAGCTCCCGAAGACGGACACCCCCGCGGGGGCGATGCCCGGGGAGACCGGCGGCCCCGAGATCCAGTCCACCATGCGCTCGCTCCTGCCCAAGGGCCTGCGCGTGACGGACAGGGACGGGGACTACGGCTACGGCTTCCTGGTCGTCGACGACGGCAAGGGCAAGAGCCTCTTCGAGATCAACGTCCAGCCGAGGATGGGCGACGTGGCCCACCAGCTCTACGGCAGCGGGGACGTCACCACCCTGCCCGACGGCCGCAGGGTGAAGGTCACCCAGGGGACCGCCGAGAAGGGCGGCTCCGGTGTCGTCTCGTGGACCGTCGACACCATGACGGCCGACGGCTTCCGGGTCGTCGTCTCCTCCCTCAACGCAGGGGGGCACCGCCAGGACGCCACGCGCGCCGAGCCCGCGCTGACGATCGAGCAGCTCAAGACGATCGCGCTGAGCCCGAAGTGGCTGAAGGCGCCCAAGAACTAACACCAGGACCAACGGGGGCGTGCACCGGGGAGTGCACGGGGGAGCGAGGGGTGGTGGGCGGCGGCCCGCCACCCCTCCTCTTCTGTCTACTTGGCGTCCGCGTACCGTCCTCTTCTGTCTACTTGGCGTCCGCGTACCGCTCGACCGTCGCCGTCGTGAACGGGAACCGCACCGGCGT
Organism: Streptomyces narbonensis; assembly: GCF_014649015.1. Lineage (GTDB taxonomy): Bacteria > Actinomycetota > Actinomycetes > Streptomycetales > Streptomycetaceae > Streptomyces > Streptomyces narbonensis. Next base: position 102,552 of record NZ_BMSF01000007.1, on the reverse strand, counting down.
CTCCCCGAACGCGATCCGCCCCGCCTCGTCCCCGGCCGCTCTGATCGCGGCCGTGACCGCCTCCGCCTCCTCCGCCGGGCAGTGCACGATCACCTCGTCGTGCTGGAAGAAGACCAGCTCCGCCCGCATCCCCCCGAGGGAGCGCCGCAGCGCCGCCAGCATCAGCAGCGCCCAGTCGGCGGCGCTTCCCTGCACGACGAAGTTACGGGTGAACCGGCCCCGCGCCCGGGCGTTCCCGGAGGCGTACCCAGGGACGAACTCGCCCTCCGACGCCACCGGTTCGCCGCTCTCCTGGGGCAGCCCGGCCTCCTCGTCGTCGCCCGCGCCGACCGCCCGCGGGCTGGTCCTGCCGAGCCAGGTCCGGACGAGCCGCCCCTCCTCGCCCGCCTTGGCCGCGTCGTCCACATAGGCCACCGCGCGCGGGAAGCGGCGCCGCAGCGCCGCCAGGTTCTTCAGGCCGTCGCCGCTCGTCTGCCCGTAGATCGCGCCGAGCAGCGCGATCTTGGCGTGGTCGCGGTCGCCGGAGAAGGCCCGGTCCGACAGGCGCGCGTACAGGTCGTCGGGGTGCCCCGCGACCTCCATCAGGCCCGGGTCCCGGGAGATCGCGGCGAGGACGCGCGGCTCCATCTGGTCGGCGTCCGCGACGACGAGCCGCCAGCCCTCGTCGGCGACCACGGCCCGCCGGATCACCTTCGGGATCTGCAGCGCCCCACCGCCGTTGGTCGTCCAGCGCCCGCTGACCGTGCCGCCCGGCAGGTACTCCGGCCGGAAGCGACCGTCCCGCACCCAGTCGGCCAGCCACGACCAGCCGTGCGCCGTCCAGATCCGGTACAGCTTCTTGTACGCGATCAGCGGCTGGACCGCCGGGTGGTCGACCTCCTCCAGCTCCCAGCGGCGGGTCGACTTCAGCCGGATGCCGGCCTGCTGGAAGGCCTTCACCACGTCGGCGGGCAGATCCGGGCGCACCCGGCGCCCGAAGGCCGCGGAGACCTCGTCCGCGAGCTCGGCGAGGCGGCGCGGCTCGCCCCCGCCCGCGTACCGCTCGCCGAGCAGCTCGTGCAGCAGGTCCCGGTGCACGTCGGCCCGCCACGGCAGCCCGGCACGGTGCATCTCTGCGGCGACCAGCATCCCCGCCGACTCGGCGGCCGTGAGCAGCCGCATCCTGCCCGGGTGCTCGGTCCGGTCGTGGCGGCGCAGCTGCTCCGCGTAGACCGCGAGGAGGCCCTCGAAGGGCACGGAGACGACGGGCCGCGGCTCGAAGAGCGAGTCCTGCGAACCGGGCTCGGCGCTGCGCTGCGGCGGGTCGGGCGGCACCGGGGCGTTCCGCAGGCGCGCCCAGGCCGCCGCCGCGGACCGGGGCTCGCCGAGCCGCCCCTCGTGCCCGAGGAGGAGCTGCTCGGCGTCCTCCACGTCGTAGCACCGCTCGACTCGCACGCCGGCGGCGAGCAGCCGGGGGTACACCTCGGCCGTCGACCGCCACACCCAGCGGGCCACCTCGGGGTGGGTGCGCACGGCGGCCACCAGGTCCGGCTCGCGCCGCACCTCCCCGGCGGGCAGCCCGTCCTGCCCGAGGGGCACGAGCAGCGCCCCGTCCCCCTCGGCCTCGGCGGCCAGCGCCCACCTCTCGCTCATGGGTGCGAGTCTGGCACCCGCCACTGACAGCGCCGGGTCACGACATCAGGCGAGCGTCACGCCGCCGCGTGGAAGAGCGTGGCGCCTCCCCCCGGAGGGCGCCTACGCCGCCGCGTAGAAGAGCGCGGCGCCTCCCCCCCCGGAGGGCGCCTACGCCGCCGCGTGGAAGAGCGTCGCGCCTCCCCCCCCCCGGAGGGCGCCTACGCCGCCGCGTGGAAGAGCGCGGCCGCCTCGCCGCGCGAGTCGACGCCCAGCTTGTTCAGGATGTTCGCGACGTGGAACTTCACCGTCGACTCGCTGATGTGCAGCTCCTCCGCGATCCGCCGGTTCCGGTGGCCGAGCGCAAGGTGCCGCAGCACCTCCACCTCCCGCTCGCCGAGCCCGGTCAGCGGGTGCGCCGCCTCGACCGGCGCCTCCGGGGTCGCGAGCGGGACCACCGCCGTGATCGTCGTGCCCCAGCCCGGCACCGCGTCCATGTCGAGCCGCCCGCCGAGCACGTCCAGCCGGTCGCGGATGCTGCCCGCCCCCAGGTCGCACGGGGCCAGGGCGCCCGCCCCGTCGTCCCGCACCGAGGCCCTCAGCTCGTGCTCGGTCAGCTGCCAGCCCACGTGGACCCGGCGCACGGAATCCTGCTCCAGGACGACCAGGAGCAGCGCGCGGACGATCGCCCGCGCGCTGTGCGCGACGTCCGCTGCGAGCGAGCGGTCCGAGTCCGGCGCGCCCAGGTCGAGCCGGACCGCGCTGTGCCGCAGCATCGGGCGCAGCTCGCCGGCGAGCCGCTCGAAGGCGTCCCGCGCGGGCTCCTCCGCGAGCGCCCGGTCCCGCCGCTGCTCGGCCCGCATCTCGATCAGGGCCGTGGCGGCCAGGTCGGTCGCGGTCGCCCGGGCCGTCGAGTCGTCGAGGGCGCGGCTGCGCAGCACCCCGAGGACCCCGGAGAGCGCGGCCGCGTGCGCGGTCGACAGCTCGGCGATGACCCGGGCCCGGGTGTCGGCGGCCGCGCGCGATCGAGCCAGGGCCCCGGGCATCGCCTCCGTGGCGAACCGGTCGAAGTGGCTGGTCACCAGGTTCCACAGGGCCTGCGCCACGGCCAGTTCGGGCGCTTGTGCCGGGGCGGCGCCGTCCTCCCGTACGAGCACGAGGACGGCCCCGCGCCGGGTCGCGTCGCTCTTCACGGCGACGGCCTCGCGCGCCCGGCCGCCGATCGTCGCGAGGCCCTGCCAGGGCTCCCCGGGGACGCCCGCGAGGAGCAGCGGCGTCAGTTCGGCGGAGGTCAGCAGCTCCGTACCGCCGAGGGCTTTGAAGGGGGAGTGGGCGCAGTGCGTGGAGAGTTCGGCGGCGTCCGCATGCGGGATCAGGGGGGCGAGGGCGGCGGAGACCTTGGGGAGGATCTCGCCGAGCGGCTGCCGGAGGATCTCGTACGCGGTGGTCAGGGTGAGCGCGTCCATGCGGTTCAGCGTACGGCGGGCGGGGACGGGTCCGGCCGGTCCTTCGGACAGGTGGGACTGGCCGTTGGGAGGGCGGGGCGAGGAAGGGGCGGGGCGCAGGCTGGAGCACGTCGAAGAAGGCGACGAGGAACGCGTCGAGCAATTCCATGAGCGGCGACTCTTCGAGGAACTCGACAAGCGGCGAACGATGTGAACAGGCAGCGCTGGAGGCTGAGATGGAAGCGATCGTGTACGAGGAGTTCGGCGGCCCCGAGGTGCTGCGCCACACGACCGGTGTCGCCGTGCCGGAGCCCGGCCCCGGCGAGGTCCGGGTCCGGGTGAAGGCCGTGGGCGTCAACCCGGTGGACTGGAAGCGGCGTTACGGCTGGGTCGAGGAGTTCTACCCGACGACCTTCCCCGCGGTCCCCGGCCTTGAGTTCGCCGGCACCGTCGACGCGCTCGGCGAAGGCGTCGAGGGCGCCGAAGGCTCCGGCGACGGCTTCCCCGGCCTGGCCGTCGGCGACGAGGTCATCGGCTGGACGAAGACCGGCGCCTACGCCGAGTACGCCATCGCCGGCATCATCGCGCCCAAGCCGGCCGAGCTCTCCTGGGAGGCCGCCGCGAGCCTGCCGGTGGCCGGGGAGACCGCCCAGCGGGTCCTGGACCTGATCGGCGTACGGGAGGGCGAGACGCTCTTCCTGCACGGGGCGGCGGGGGTCGTCGGCTCGGTGGCCGTCCAGCTCGCCGTGGCGGCCGGGATCACGGTCGTCGGCAGCGCCTCCGAGTCCAACCACGCCTACCTGCGGGAGCTCGGCGCGATCCCGGTGGCGTACGGGGAGGGGCTGGCCGAGCGGGTCAGGGCCGCCGCGCCGGACGGCGTCCACGCGGTCTTCGACGCGGCCGGCCACGGTGTGCTCCCGGTCGCGATCGAGCTCCTGGGCGGGGAGGGGGCCGCGGACAAGCGGCGGATCGCGACGATCGCGGCGACGGACGCGGCGGAGCACGGGATCGCCTTCTCGGGCGTCACGGCCGCCCCCGACGTCGTACGCGCCGGGCTCACCGCCCAGGCCCGGCAGGCGGTGGAGGGCACCCTCACGGTCCGGATCGCCGACACCCTCCCCCTGAAGGAGGCGGCCCGCGCGCAGGAACTGAGCGAATCCGGCCACATGCGCGGGAAGTTGGTCCTGCTCCCGTAGGTCCCGCGCCCGGCGGAGGGTGAGAAGATCCACCCCTTGTGTGGCTGGATCCGGCGACCGTGCAGTGGAAGGCGACGACGACGATGTACGCGATGTCCCTGGGTGACGACGGCGCGGAGCTGCGCCCGCTCGAACCGTGGCAGGCAGACGAGTTCCTGGCGCACATGGACCGGGGGCGGGAGTTCATCGGAGCCCGCAACGGCCTGCCCGACGTCGTGACCGACCTGGAGTCGAGCCGGGCCTTCCTCCGCGCGTACGCGGAGAAGGCGGCGGCCGACACGGGCCGCATCCACGGCATCTGGCTGGCCGACGGCACGCTCGTCGGCGCCGTGATCCTCCGGACGCTGGACACGAGGTCCGGCCGTGCCGAGGCGGGCTGCTGGCTGGAGCCCGCAGGGGCCGGCAAGGGCCTGGTGACCCGGGCGGCGCGGGCGCTGATCGACTGGGCGATCGAGGTGCGGGGCATCCGCCGGATGGAGTGGGTGGTCGCCGCCGGCAACGGGCCCAGCATCGCCGTCGCCAGACGCCTCGGCATGACCAGGGACGGCGTCCTGCGGGAGAGCTACGCCTACCGGGGCGCGCTGCACGACGAGGAGGTCTGGTCGGTCCTCGCGCGGGAGTGGCGGGAGGCGAAGAAGCCGACGGAGTCGGAGTCGGAGTCGGGGTCGGAGTGACGTCGTGGCGCGGTGACGTCGTGGCGCGGTGACGTCGTGACGCGGTGGGCCCCGCTCCACGCACGCGGCCCGGACCAGGGCCTGCTCGGGGGTCAGGCCCTGGTCCGGGCACGCGCGCGTGGCGGGCCGTCGACCCGCCACGCGCGTGCGTGGAGGGGCGGTGACCCGGCTCCGACCCTTGTCACCGCCCCGTCGTCCCACCATCGCCGCTCAGCGCGTGAGGCGCCACGCGGGGAGGGCCGACGCGGCGACCGCGACCGCCGCGCAGACCCCCGCGGCGGCGCCGACCGTGGCCCACGGGAGGACCAGGGCGACGGGGGCCGAGAGCGCGGCGAGGCCCGCGCCCAAGGTGCCGAGGACGGCCGCCGTCACCGCGAGGCCGAGCAGCGCCCCGATCGCGGTGGCGAGCACCGCCTCGCCCGTCACGACCCGCAGGATCTGGGCGCGGGTGGCGCCGGCCAGCCGGAGGGAGGCCAGTTCCCCGCCGCGTACGGACGTCGCCATGAGGAGCGTGTTGGCGAGCCCGATCACCGTGTAGACGAGCGCGATCCCGAGGACCAGGATCATCCCGAGCCGGGCCTGCGGGCCGCTCTCCGGATGGCCGGCCGCGGCCCACGCTCCGGCGGTCCTGACGGTCCCGCCGCTCGCCTCCAGGGCCCGCACCGTGGCCGCGCCGCCGCCGCTCGCATCGATCCGGTCGAGCGGGGCGCCGGGTGCGTTCGCCCGGGTGACGTACGGGCCGTTGTCGCCGGTCCCGAGCGCGAGGACGGCCACGACCCGGAGCCGTACGGGACCGCTCCCGTCGGCGCGCCAGATCTCGACGGTCTCGCCGATCCGGTGCCGCTCGAACTCCTCGTTGACGACGATCGACCGGTCGTCGAGGTCCCGCAGGTCCCCCGCGACGACGGGCAGCCGGGCCAGCTCCGCGAAGGCCGCCGGGTCGGCCACCGCCCGCGCCCCGTACTTGACGACGGCCTCGGCCCCGTCCCGTACGAAGAGGGAGGTCGACGCGGTGGGTGAGGCGACGGCCCCGTCCGGGAGGGCGGAAGGCCCGACCTCCTTCAAGTCCTCGCCGCTCACCACGTACTGAGCGGCCGTCTGCTCCCGCGCCTCGACGCCCCGCGTCCGTGTGACGCTCGCCGCCGAGCCGAAGAGCGTCCCGGCGAGCGCGACGGTGACGAGGACGGGCGCGGCGATGGCGGCGGTGCGGCGTACGGAGGCGGCGCTGTTCTCCCGTACGAGCGTCCCCACGGCCCCGCGCAGCCGCAGCAGCCGCGCGACGGGCCGCACCAGGAGCGGGGAGAGGAGCGCAACGCCGCCGACGAGGAGCATCGGCAAGGTCGTGTACGTCTTCCGCTTGAGCAGCTCCGACGGTTCGGTGGCGTACGTCCAGACGAGCAGCCCGAGCCCCGCGAGGAGCAGCCCCGCGCCGAAGAGTGCCCGGCCGGGCGGCAGGACGTCGGTGTCGACGTCCGCCTCGCGGAGCGCGGCCGTCGGGCCGACCTTCCCGGCCCGGCGGGAGGCGGCGACGGCCCCGGCGAGGGCGACGGTCAGGCCGGTCCAGAAGGCGAGGTGGAAGGGCCAGGCGGCGTCGCCGACCGCGAACCACTCGGGCGCCAGGTCGCCGTCCACGAGTGCCCGGGCCAGCAAGGGGGCGCCGGCGGCGCCGAGCGCGCAGCCGGTGGCGGAGGCGAGCACGCCGAGCGCCGTGGCCTCGGCGAGGAGCATCCGGCGGACCTGGCCGGGGGTGGCTCCGGCGGTGCGGAGGAGGCCGAACTCGCGTCGGCGCAGGGCGACGGCGAAGGCGAAGGTGGAGGCGACCACGAAGACGGAGACGAAGGCGGTGACGCCGCCGGTGGTGCCGAGGAGGGCGTTGAGTCCGACGAGGGCCTGGGCGGCCCGCTCGGGGTCGGGGTCGGCGTCGCGCCGCGCGTCGCCGGTGAGGACCCGGGCGCGGTCGCCGACCAGGGCCCGGACCTCGGCGGCGGGGGCGTCGAGGCCGACGGCGTCGGGGCCGCCGGAGGTGGTGAGGGGCCAGCGGGTGCGGAGCTCGCGCAGGAGTTCTCTGTCCACAGGCTGTGGACGGTCGAGCCGCTGCGACACGGGGACGGTGTCCGGCCCGCGCCGCACGTCGAGCGTCAGCCGGTCCTGGCCCTGGACGACGACCGGCGAGGAGGCGAACCGCTGGGGAGAACGCTCGGGCGCGTGGAAAGTGGCGGAGAGGCCGAGACCCATCGTGGTGAGCAGCCCGACGCCGAGGGCGAGGGCGAGGAATCCGCCGAGGAAGGAGGCCCAGCGGGCACGGAGACCGCAGAGGACGACGCTCAGCATGCCGGGCTCCCCACGGGCTCGCCGGAGCCACGGCGGGCATCCTCGGGTGCTTCGAGGCCCGCCATCCGGGCCGCGACCGACTCCACGGTCGGCGCGGCCAGTTCGCCCGCCAGGCGGCCGTCGACCAGGAACACCACCCGGTCCGCGCGGGCCGCCGCCACCGGGTCGTGGGTGACCATGACGATCGTCTGGCCGTCCTCGTCGACGAGCCGGCGCAGCATGGCCAGGACCTCGCGGCTCGTCGTCGAGTCGAGCGCGCCCGTCGGCTCGTCCCCGAAGAGGACGGCGGGTCTGGTGATCAACGCCCGGGCGATCGCGACCCGTTGTTGCTGCCCGCCGGAGAGCTCCCCCGGCCGGTGCCGCTCCCGCCCGGCGAGCCCGACGCGGGCGAGGGCCTCTCCCACCTCCGTACGAGAGGGGCGGCGGCCGGCGAGGCGGAGCGGCAGGGCGACGTTCTGTGCGGCCGTCAGGCTGGGCAGGAGGTTGAACGACTGGAAGACGAAGCCGATCCGGTCCCGCCGCAGCAGGGTCAGGCGCCGCTCGCTCAGCCCCTCCAGGGCCGTTCCGCCGACCTCCACGCTCCCGGCGGTGGGCCGGTCGAGCCCGGCCGCGCACTGGAGCAGCGTGGACTTGCCGGAGCCCGAGGGACCCATGACGGCGGTGAAGGTCCCGGCGGCGAAGTCGAGGTCGACGCCGTCGAGGGCGCGGACGTCGCGGTGGTGGCGGGCGAGGCCCCGGAGACGCACAGCTGCGGTGTTCGTGGCCGCGTTCGTGGTGCTGGTGCTGGTGCTGGTGCTGGTGCTGGTGCTGGTGCTGGTGGTCGTGGTCGCGGTCGTCCTCGTCTTCGTCATGGCTCAAGCGAACCGTTTCCGCCGCCACCGATCACGACCACTGCCGGGCGTCCGGGAGGTATGCCTGGCCCTACCCCTCGCGTACGGCCTTCATGAACACATCCAGTGCGTCGAGGGGTTCGCGCCCGCCGAGCAGCGTGCGGAGATCGCTCTCGACGCCCGTTCCGTCGAGGAAGCCGTGCGCGATCGCCGAGTACGTGCTCGCCAGCATCGGCACCTGGAAGGGCACGGCCCCGGAGGCGGCGACGGCCGCGCGGGCGTCCGCGAGCGAGCCCGGGGCGTAGGTGGCGCCGAGCGCCGCCGCGAGGTCGGCGCCGCCGAGGGGGCGCTCGCCGACGAGCTCGTAGACGCGGCCGCGGTGGGCGGCGGGGTCCGTGGCGACGGAGACGGCGACGTCGGCGAGGTCCTCGCGGGCGACGGCGGCGAGCCGGCCCTCGCCGAGGGGCCCGGTGATGCGGTTCTCGGCGTCGGGGGCGGCGATCCCGGCGAGGAGCTCGGCGTAGAGGCCGTTGCGCAGGATCGTCCAGTCGAGCGTGGTGGACCGCCGGAGCCGCCGCTCGGTCCAGCGGTGGGCGAGGGAGTACGCGAGGTGGTCGCCGTCGCCGGACAGGCTCGTGTAGACGAGGTGGCGGACGCCGGCCCGCTCGGCGGCGGAGATCGCGGCCTCGTGCCGGGCGACGACCGTGTCGTCCTCGCCGTACCCGGCGGAGACGAGGAGCAGGGTGCCGACCCCGGCGAAGGCCTCCGGGAGGGTCTCGGGCGCGTCGAAGTCGACGCGGCGGGTGCCGGGCAGTCCGGCGCGGGTGCCGAGGACGACGTCGGCGCGGCCGGCGAGACGGGCGGCGACGAGAGAGCCGAGGGCGCCGGAGACGCCGGTGACGAGCAGCATGGATTCCCCCTGGGGTGGTGACGGCTGAGACCATCGTGAGGGGACGGGAAAGATCGCGGAAGGAGGCACTTCGATGTCGGAAGGGCACACGGAGGTAACCACCGGCGCGCCGGTGAGCTGCGCGGAGGAGTGCGGCGTACGGGACGTGCAGGACCGCCTGGGCGACAAGTGGACGGTTCATGTCGTCGTCGAACTGGCCCCGGGGCCACGGCGGTTCCGCGAGCTCCAGAGGCTGGTCACCGGCATCTCGCAGCGGATGCTGACGCTCACCCTGCGCCGCCTCGAACGCGACGGACTGGTCTCGCGGACGGTGTACCCGACGACTCCGCCGCAGGTGGAGTACGCGCTGACCGAGACGGGCCGGAGCATGACCCACCTCATCAGCCGACTGATCGACTGGTCGCTCGACCACCGTGCGGTGATCGCCCGGTCGCGCGAGGAATGGGACGCGAGGACGGCGTGAGCGGCACCGGCATCATCGACAAGGCCTTCGAGGCGCTGTATGCGAGCGACGACGTCTCGCTCGACACGGCGGCCTCGCTCCTCGCCGCCGCGGACCGGGCCGCCGACGCGGAACTGGCGCGGCGCGGCGAGGAGTTCGTACGGACGCTGTGGGGGCGGGGCTGGCAGCCGGCGGACCTGGCGCGCACGGTCCGCCGCGAGCTCTCGGACGAGCACGTCCGCGTCCTCGCGAGCGTGATCAGGGCGGAGACGGCGGGCTACGAGCGGCTGCCGCACCGCTGGCAGGCGCAGCTGGACGAGCTGGACCCCGGCGCCGTCCGGCCGACGGACCGCTTCTCGTCCGCGACGACCGTCCTGGAGCTGTACCGGATCCTGGTACGGCTGCCGAGGCTCGACGCGGTCGGCCCGGTCCCGGGCGAGAAGCTGCCGCCGCCCGTCGCCGGGGAGCCCCGCATGCTGTCCCGGATCCGGGCGCTGCTCGCGAAGGCGGAGGCGACGGGGTACCCGGAGGAGGCGGAGGCCCTCACGGCGAAGGCCCAGGAGCTGATGGCGCGGCACAGCCTGGACGAGGCGACGCTCGCGGCGGGCGCGCCGTCTCCGGAGACGCCGGGCGCGATCCGGATCGGGGTGGAGCCGCCGTACGAACAGGCGAAGGCGATCCTGCTGGACGCGGTGGCGACGGCGAACCACTGCCGGGCGGTGTGGAACGAGGCGTACGGCTTCTCGACGGTGGTCGGCTTCGAGGCGGACCTGGACCCGGTGGAGCTGCTCTACACCTCGCTGCTGGTCCAGGGCACGGCGGCGATGACGAGGGCGGAAGCGGAGCAGCGGGCGGGCGGCCGGAAGCGCACGAAGTCGTTCCGCCAGTCCTTCCTCCTGGCCTACGCCAACCGCCTGGGCGCCCGCCTGTCGGCGACGTCCCGACGGGTCGCCGCGGAGACCCCGACCCTCCTCCCGGCCCTGGCCTCCCGCGACCTCGCGGTCACGAACCGCACGGACGAACTCTTCCCGGAGACGAGGTCGACGAGGGTGAGAGCGGCCTGGGACGAGGACGGCTGGACCCACGGCACCACAGCAGCCGACAAAACCTCCCTCCACCCCAACCGCCCCCACCTCCCGTAACACCCCCGACACCGCTCCCGTCCGGGCCCCGGGGGCCTGCCGGGCCACGATCCGACCGTCCCACCGGCCCCCCGCGCCCCGGGGGCCTGCCGAGCCACGACCCGACCGCCCCACCGGCCCCCCGCGCCCCGGGGGCCTACCGGGCCACGACCTCACCGGCCCCGCGCCCCGGGGGCCTGCCGGGCCACGACCTCACCGGCCCCGCGCCCCGGGGGCTTGCCGAGCCCCGACCCGACCGCCCCACCGGCCCCCCGGGGGGCCGGGCCCCCGGCGCGCAGCCGCCGCGCCCCCCCGCCAGGGGGTCCGGGGGACTGCGTCCCCCCGGACAGCACCCCCACCCGCCCCCGGCAGGGTTTCGGGAAGGGGCGGGGCGGGGGAGGGAAACACCCGTTTCGTACGGGTTCGCGGATACGCTCAGGCCCATGAGTTGGCTCCGGGCCCTGAAGGAGACCGCCCGCTCAGGGCTCACCGTCGAGCGGCGGCAGCTCGAACCCGTCATCGCAGCCCGCGGCGCCCTCGGCCTCGCCCTCGTCGTCGGCCTCTCGCTCGCCCTCTTCGGCCCCGCCGTCGCCGCCTCCTCCGCCTTCGGCGCCTTCCAGGCGGCCATCGCCACCTTCCAGCGCTCCTGGCGCCCCCGCCCCACCCTCGCCCTCGCCTCCGGCGCCAGCCTCGCCGTGTCGACCTTCCTCGGCTACGTCACCGGCGCCGGCTCCCACCCCTTCCTCTTCCTCGCCCTGCTGCTCCTCTGGACGTTCCTCTCCGGCCTCGCCTGGGCCGCCGGCCCCACCGCCGGCATCATCGCCTCCTCCAACGTGGCGATCATGCTGGTGACGGTCACCCTCCCCACCTCCGTCGCCACCGCCGCCGGCCACGCCGCCATGATCTTCGCGGGCGGCGTCGCCCAGGCCGCCCTCGTCGTCCTCCTCCCCGTCCGCCGCTGGGGCGCCCAGCGCGACGCCCTCGCCGACGCGCTCGCCGCCGAGGCGGACTACGCCCGCCGCCTCCGCCACGACCCGGTCGCCCCCTTCGACCCCGTCCCGCTCATGACGGCCCGCAGCGCCGCCGCCGTCACCCCGCGACAGGCCCGCCGCCGCCCGGCGGAACTGCACGGCGCGCGCGGCCTCGCCGAGCGGATCCGCCCGGTCCTCGCCTCGCTCGCCGACCCGGCCGTCGGCGTGCCGGAGAAGGGGCCGCAGCGGGACCGCGTGCGCGAGCTGCTCGCCGCCACGGCCGCCGTCCTCGACGCCGCCGCGCACGCGATCCGGCACGGCGAGCCGGTCACCCTCCCCCCGCCGGCCGTCGCCGCACTCCGCACCCCCGACACCGGCGCGATCCTCTCCGGCCCGCCCCGCCGCGCCGCCCACCGGCTCGCCGCCCTGCTCGGCGACGTCGTCGAGACGGCGGAGCCGCGTACCGAGACGAGCTCGGACGAGGCCCGCACCCGCCCCACGATGGTCCGGCTCGGGCCGATCGTCCTCGCGAAGATGCGTGCCGAGATGCGCCCCGACTCCCCGATCCTGCGCCACGCCGTCCGCGTCTCGGCGGTCACGGCCGCCGGCTACCTCCTCGGCACCGCGCTCCCCTTCGGCCACGGGTACTGGGCGCCGATGGCCTCCGTCATGGTGATGCGGCCGGACTTCACGCAGACGTACGCCCGCTCCGTGGCCCGCTTCGGCGGCACGCTCGTCGGCGTGGCGCTCGCGACGGCGGTCGTCCGGACAGCCCACCCGGGCGTGTACCTGTCCGCCGCCCTCGCGGTGCTGTGCGCCTTCGGCATGTACCTCCTGATGCGCACGGGGTACGCCGTCGCCCAGGCCTGCGTCGCCGCATACGTCGTCTTCCTCCTCGGCATGGACGGCGCCGGCCTCACCCAGACGGTCCGGGAGCGCGTGCTGCTGACCCTCCTCGGCGGGGTGCTCGCCATGCTCGGCTACGCCGTCTACCCGGCCTGGGAGACGCCCCGGCTGCGTGGCCGCCTCGCGGACTGGCTGTCGGCCTCCGGCCGGTACGCCGCCGCCGTCGCCGCCCGGTACGCCGAACCCGCCGGCCAGTCCTGCCCCGACGTCCGGGAGGCGCTCCTCGCCGCCAGGGCCGCCCGGGTGGCCTGGCAGGAGGCGGTGGACCGGGCGACCCACGAGCCGGTACGCCACCGGGGGCTCTCGCACGCGACGGCGGAGGCGGCCGGGCACGCCGTCGCGGAGTTCGGCCGGGCGGCGATGCTCCTGGAGGCGCACCTCCCGGACCGCGGCGCCACTCCGCTGCCCGCCGCCGCGGGCCTCGCGGAGGCCCTGCGCCGCTCGACGGAGCAGGGCGCGAAGGACGTACGCGAGCGCAGGGAGCCGCACTGGGACGACCTCCGGGAGACCGTCGCCGGCTGGTCGGCGGACCCGCCGGACCACTTCCTCCTCGAAAGGGGCGGCCGGCTGCTCCTCGACGTCCTGGACGAGCTCACGGACGCGCTGGCGCCCGATTTCCGGGATCGTGTCATCCAGCGGAGGCCCGAACGGAGTTGAGAGGAGTGAAGACCCCGAAGGAGCAACCGCATGATGACGAAGAAGCAGTACGTGTCGGCCGTGGTCGCCGTGATGGCCGCGGCGACCCTCGCCGCCCCGGCATCGGCGACCGCCGGGACGGTGACGGCCAAGACCGTCACGGCCACGGCCACGTCCACGTCCACGTCCCCGTCCACGGTCACGACCACGGCCCTGGAGACGAGGACCACCCCCTCCAAGGCCCCCGTCCAGAACACCCCCGTCCGCACCGTCCGCCCCGGTGAGCGCGTCGACGCCGGGCAGGGCTGGACGGTCTGGCTGACGAAGAAGGGCAAGTACTGGTCGGGGCCGGACGGTTACGAGAACTTCCGGAGCGTGGTCGACGGCAACATCGACCGGTCCCAGCCGGGCGTGAGCCACCAGAGCGAGGGCGGTGAGAGCGGCGTCTTCCACTCCGGGCTCTACTACGGGACCCGCGCCGCGGGCCGAGTCGAACTGACCGACGCGGACGGCCGCAAGACCCTCGCCACCCTCGTCGCGCTGCCCGGCCGCTCCGACTGGGGCGTCTGGTACGTCCACATCGCCCCGACCCAGGGCGGGAGCCCGGCCGTCGCGCTGTACGACCGCTCGGGCAAGCTCCTGGCAGACCTGCCGGCCTGGGACTTCTGACCGGACGGCCGGACGGCCGGACGACCGGCCGCACCCATGAATGTGGCGGGGCCCGGCACGGGGCTGGCCCCGCCCTCTCCACCACCGAACGATCGCGAGGTCCGCCACCGTGCCGCACGAGCCCGCCGCCGACTCCGAGCCCGAAGCCACCGCCGACGACGACGGCTTCGCCGCCTTCGCCGTCGCCGCCTGGCCCCGGCTGGTACGCACGGCCCAGCTCCTGACCGGCGACTTCCACGAGGCGGAGGACCTGGTCCAGACGACGCTCGCCAAGGTGTACGGGCGCTGGCGGCGCGTCCCCCGGAGTGAGATCGAGCTCTACGTGCGCCGGGCCCTCGTCAACAACAACCTCAGCCGCCTCCGCCGCAAGCGGGTCGCGCTGCTCCTCACCCCCGTACTCCCCGAGTCGCTCCGGCACACACACGCGGGACACGCGGAGCACGTCGAACAGCGCACCGCGCTCCAGGAGGCGTTAGCGGACCTCACCGCCCGCCAGCGCGCGGTGATGGTGCTCCGCTACTGGGAGGACCTCACCGAGCAGGAGATAGCGAGCGTGCTCAGCTGCTCGATCGGCACGGTCAAGACGCATGCCAGACGCGGCCTGGCGGCGCTGCGCACCCACCCCCGGCTCGCCGCCGCCCCCGTCCCGTACGCCCCCGCCCCGTCCGGAGCCCGCCGATGACCACCCCCGGAACCGCCCCCGACCCCGAGACGGGACCCGGAAGCGCCCCCGCGCCCGACCCGGACGACTCCGCGACCCGGGCCGAAGTCGACCGGATCCGTGAGGCGTTCGCGCGGGAGGCCTTCGGCGTCACCCCGAGTCCGGTGCCGCTGGCGGCGGTCCGGAGCGCGGGCCGGTCGTTCCGGCGCCGCCGCACGGCGACGTTCTCGGCGCTGTCGGCCCTCGGCGCCGCGACGGTCGCGGCGGCCGTGGTGGTCGCAGTGGCGTACACGGACCCGTCCTCTTCGGCCCCCGCCCCGGTGGCAGCGCCACCGGCCACCGTCACCCCCCGGGCCCCCTCGCCCACGTCCTCGCCCGAGCCCACCTCCACGCCGCCACGGACGTCGACGCAGGTCCGGGTCGTGGCCCCCGGCGAGCGCGTCGACGCGGGGAAGGGCTGGAAGGTCTGGCTGACGGCCGAGGGCAAGCACTGGGTGGGTCCGGACGGGCTGGAGAACTCCCGCAGCGTCATCGACGGGAACGTCGACACGGCCGAGCCCGGTGTGTCGCACCAGAGCAGCGGAAACCCGGCGGGCGCCTTCCACTCGGGCCTGTACTACGGGACCCGCGCGGTGGGCGGCGTCGAGCTCACGGGCCCCGGGGGCGAGAGGATCACCGCGACCCTGCTCGAACTGCCGGGCCGCCCCGGCTGGGGCGTCTGGTACGCGCACACCGGGGCGACGAGCGGGGATCTCTCCGTCGCGATGTACGACCGCGCGGGCAAGCTCCTCTCGGCCCTCCCGGGCTGACCGACGGCCGCCGTCACCACGAGGCCTTCCGCACCCCAGGCAGGAAGCAGGCCGGTCCGAGGAAGATCAGGAGTCGTAGGCTGGTCGGAGGGCGCGCCCGCCGTACTTGCCGGTAGCACGCTGAGTCGCGTAGCCGCTACGCCACCGCCCGTGCACGTGCATCTGCTCATGCATCGGCATATGAACACAGCTATGATCCGAGGAAGTTGACACCTGCACCAAGCAACTCGGGGAGCTACCAGTGCATCATGCGCATCGTGCGTACAACGGCATGGCGGCCACGGAGCTGCGAGGCGTCGTGTGGCAGAAGAGTCGGCACAGCAACTCCCAGGGATCCTGCGTGGAGTTCGCCAAGCTCCCGGGGGGAAACGTCGCCGTCCGCAATTCGCGTCACCCCGACGGGCCCGCGCTCGTCTACACGCCTGCGGAGATAGAGGCGCTCCTGCTCGGCGTCAAGGACGGGGAGTTCGACCACCTGGTGTGAGCCGAGTGCCCTCAGGGCCGCGCGAGGACCGCGCGACGACGGCACGAGGGCCGCGCGAGAGCGGCGTGAGGAAATGAGGAAGGGCCCCGGCGGTTTCCGCCGAGGCCCTTCCTTCGTCCGTACGGGGACTTCCCCGCTACTGCTGCTGCTCCGGACCGACCCGGAACAGCGCCCACACGACCTTGCCCCGGAGCGTCCCGGCGAGCGGGTGCCAGCCCCAGCTGTCGCTGAACGCCTCGACCAGGAACAGCCCGCGCCCAGACTCGGCGGCGAAGTCCTCCTCGCCGCCGCGTGCCTCCGGGCTCTCCCCGCTCGGGTCGCGCACGGCGCACACGAGGCGCGAGGCCCAGCGCATGAGATGCAGCCTCACGGGCGGGTTCTGGCCGTCTTCCTGGGGCGCGTCGGTGGGCACCGCGTGCCGCAGCGCGTTGGTGACGAGCTCGGAGACGACCAGGGCCACGTCGTCGAAGCGGTCGCCCATGTCCCAGCGGTCGAGCGTCGCACTGGTGAACTTCCGGGCCCCGCGCACGGCTTCGTACCGGGCGGGCAGGGCGCAGGAGGCGGAGGTGGAGACGGCGCCGGGATCGATCGGCGGAAGGCCCTGCCGTAACGGCTCGAGCACGGTCGATCCATTGGTCCCCATGCGAGGCACTCCCGGGAATCGCGACTGTGGTGCGACAACACGACAACACGAACGAGTACGCGGCTGCGCGGGGTCCATGGTTCCGAATGCGCCGACGGGATGCAAGGGCAGATGCACGTGCACGCGCCGGACCTGTCCGTCCCTGTGGTGAATCTGTGCATATCTTCTGCGGGTTGACGGCCGATTCGGCGCGCATACGCCCCCTCGTGCGCCCCTGTTCGTCGAGCAGATGCCCGGAAGTCGCCCTCTTTCCGTAATCGAATGTGTACGCGCTGAAGCGTTTGGTGGCAGAATCCGGGGCTCGACGGGGGCTCGACACCGTAAAAGGGGAGGCTGAGAGCCGTGACCGCAGGCGAATCCGGTGGCACGAGCGGGAGTGTGGTCCGGCGCATCCTGCTGGGCTCCCAGCTGAGGAGGTTGCGCGAGTCGCGCGGTATCACCCGCGAGGCGGCCGGCTACTCGATCCGCGCGTCCGAATCCAAGATCAGTCGCATGGAGTTGGGACGGGTGAGCTTCAAGGCCAGGGACATCGAGGACCTGCTGACGCTCTACGGCGTCGGCGACGAGACGGAGCGCGGCGCGCTCCTCGGGCTCGCCCGCGAGGCCAACGTCACCGGCTGGTGGCACAGCTTCGGCGACGTCCTGCCCGGCTGGTTCCCCACCTACATCGGCCTGGAGGGCGCGGCCTCCCTCATTCGCGTCTACGAAGTCCAGTTCGTGCACGGCCTGTTGCAGACCGAGGCCTACGCCCAGGCGGTCGTCACGCGCGGCATGCCCGAGGCACCGCGTGCCGAGATCGACCGTCGCGTCGCCCTGCGCCTGGAGCGCCAGAAGGTCCTCGTCTCCGAGCGGGCCCCGCAGTTCCATGCCGTCCTCGACGAGGCCGCGCTGCGCCGTCCGTACGGCGACCGGGCCGTCATGCGGGGGCAGTTGAAGCATCTGATCGAGATCTCCGAGCACCCCGGGGTCACCCTCCAGGTCATGCCCTTCAGCTTCGGCGGCCACGCCGGCGAGAGCGGCGCCTTCACGATGCTGAGCTTCCCCGAGTCCGACCTCTCCGACATCGTCTACCTGGAGCAGCTGACCAGCGCCCTCTACGTCGACAAGCGCGAGGAGGTCGCCCAGTACCAGCGCGTGATGGAGCGCCTCCAGAAGGACAGTCCGGATCCGGCCGAAAGCCGGGATCTTCTCCGTGGACTTCTTCAACTCTCCTGACACATCAGTACGATGACGCCACATCAGTCTGATCACGGGTAGCGGTTAGAGGGGTCTCCACCATGTCGCACTTCACCGACCTGGCCCACCAGTACATCGACGGCGAGTGGAAGCCGGGCAGCGGCTCGTGGGACATCATCGACTTCAACCCGTACACCGGGGAGAAGCTCGCCTCGATCACCGTCGCGACCGCCGACGAGGTAGACCGCGCCTACCGGGCCGCCGAGCGCGCGCAGGTCGAGTGGGCGGCGACCAACCCGTACGCGCGCCGGCTCGTCTTCGAGCGGGCGCTGCGGATCATCGAGGACCGTGAGGCGGAGATCGCCGAGACGATCGTCGCGGAGCTCGGCGGCACCCGCCTCAAGGCCGCCTTCGAGCTGCACCTCGCCAAGGAGTTCCTGCGCGAGGCCGTGCAGCTGGCGCTGCGTCCCGAGGGCCGCATCCTGCCGTCCCCGGTCGACGGCAAGGAGAACCGCGTCTACCGCCTCCCGGTCGGTGTCGTCGGCGTCATCTCCCCGTTCAACTTCCCCTTCCTCCTCTCGATCAAGTCGGTGGCCCCCGCCCTCGCCCTCGGTAACGCGGTCGTCCTCAAGCCCCACCAGAACACCCCGATCTGCGGCGGCACCCTCGTCGCCAAGGTCCTGGAGGAGGCCGGCCTCCCGGCCGGTCTGCTGAACGTCGTTGTCACCGACATCGCCGAGATCGGCGACGCGCTCCTGACCCACCCCGTCCCGAAGGTCATCTCCTTCACCGGCTCCGACCGGGTCGGCCGCCACGTCGCCACGGTCTGCGCGCAGAACTTCAAGCACGCCGTCCTCGAACTCGGCGGCAACAGCGCGCTGATCGTCCTCGACGACGCCGATGTCGACTACGCCGTGGACGCGGCCGTCTTCAGCCGCTTCGTGCACCAGGGCCAGGTCTGCATGGCCGCCAACCGCATCCTGGTGGACCGGACGGTGGAGGAGGAGTTCACCGAGAAGTTCGTGGCGAAGGTGAAGACCCTGCGCGTCGGCGACCCCGCCGACCCCGCCACCCACATCGGCCCGCTGATCAACTCGCAGCAGGCGGAGGCCGTCTCCTCGCTCGTCGACCAGACGGTCGCCGCCGGCGCGACGGCGCTGCTGCACGGCTCGGCCGAGGGGAACGTCGTCTCCCCGTCCGTCCTGTCCGACATCCCGGCCGGCTCGCCCGTGCTGAGCCAGGAGATCTTCGGCCCGGTCGCGCTCATCGTCCCCTTCGACGGCGAGGAGGAGGCCGTGCGGATCGCCAACGACTCCCCGTACGGGCTCAGCGGCGCCGTCCACACCGGGGACGTCGAGCGGGGCGTGCGGGTCGCCCAGCGCATCCACACGGGCATGATCCACATCAACGACGGCACCGTGCACGACGAGCCGATCGTGCCCTTCGGCGGCGAGAAGCACTCCGGCATCGGGCGGCTCAACGGCGATGCGATGGTGGACGCCTTCACCACCCAGAAGTGGATCTCCATCCAGCACGGCCGGAGCCGTTTCCCCTTCTGACGGAGTTGAGGACCGTAGCTGTCCGCAAGGGTCCGTAGGTTGAGGGTGTCGAAAAGAAGCCCCCTACCCAAGGTGGACATCATGGTCGCTCTCGTTCCCATCGAGGCCCACGGCGACGAGCGCGGCGCGCTCCTCAACTTCATCGAGGCCCAGCGCGCCGCGATCCGCCGCTCCCTCCTCGGTCTCACCGAGGAGCAGGCGGCGAGCCGTCCCAGCGTCAGCGAGCTGAGCCTGTCCGGCCTGCTCAAGCACGTCGCGGAGGTGGAGCTGAACTGGCTCCGCCTCGCGCAGCAGCGTCCGAACGAGAAGCAGCGGTCCCAGGAGACCTGGGGCGAGGGCTTCCGGCTCGTCGGGGACGAGACGATCCCGGAGATCATGGCGTTCTGGGCGGGCGTGGCCAAGGAGACCGAGGACTTCGCCCGCTCGGTGCCGAGCCTCGACGACACCTTCCCGCTGCCGGAGGCGCCCTGGTTCCCGGAGGACGGCCGGGTGTCGGTCCGCTGGATGCTGCTCCACCTCGTCCAGGAGGCCGGGCGGCACGCCGGGCACGCGGACGTCATCCGCGAGTCCCTGGACGGCAAGGGTTCCTTCGACCTGATCGCGCAGGAGCAGGGGCGGTGACCCCGCGCGCGTACCCTGGTCAAAATTGACCAGGAGGTACGGCGATGTCGGCGATCCGGCTGCTCGTCCTGGGTGCGGTGAAGATGCACGGCCGCGCCCACGGCTACCAGGTGCGCAACGACCTGGAGTTCTGGGGCGCGCACGAATGGTCCAACGCCAAGCCCGGCTCGATCTACCACGCGCTCAAGCAGATGGCGAAGCAGGGACTGCTGCACGCCTCCGAGATCGCGCCGAGCACGGTCGGCGGGCCACCGCGCGTCGAGTACGAGCTGACGGAGCAGGGCACGGAGGAGTACTTCGCCCTGCTGCGCGAGGCCCTGACCACGTACGACCAGAAGATGGACGTCCTGTCCGCCGGCATCGGCTTCATCGTGGACCTCCCCAGGGAGGAGGCGGCGGAGCTGCTGCGGCGGCGGGTGCGGGCGCTCGACGAGTGGCGGGACGCGGTCACCGAGTACTACACGCCGGAGGGCGGCCCGGGTCAGCTCGGGCACATCGGCGAGATCATGCACATGTGGATCCACTCGGCGGACGCCGGCAAGGAGTGGACGCTCGGCCTGATCGAGCGGATCGAGGGCGGGGCGTACGTGTTCGCGGGGGAGGGCGATCCCTTCGTGGGCGTGCTCGCCGAGGGCGAGGAGAACCCCTTCGCGACGGGCTCCGACGACTCGGAATCCACCGACTGATCAAGGTTGACTAGATGCCCTGTGGGGGCATAACTTCCTCCGTCGGCGGCAAGTGGTCAAATTTGACTAAGGATTTTTCGGGAGGAATCGGAATGGACAGGGAAGCGATCCTCGTCGAGGGCGCACGGAAGCGGTACGGGGAGAAGGACGCCCTCGCCGGGCTGGACCTGACCGTCGGCCGCGGCACCGTCCACGGCCTGCTGGGCCCCAACGGCGCGGGGAAGACGACGACCGTACGGATCCTCGCCACGCTCCTGCGCCACGACGAGGGCCTGGTGCGGGTCGCGGGACACGACGTGCGGACCGAGGCGCGGGAGGTGCGCCGGCGGATCGGGCTGCTCGGGCAGCATGCCGCCCTCGACGAGGAGCTGGGCGGCCGGCAGAACCTGGAGATGTTCGGCAGGCTCCACCACCTGGGCGCGCGGGGCGCCGGGGCGCGGGCGGACGAACTCCTGGAGCGGTTCGGCCTCACGGACACCGGCCGCAAGCCCGTCAAGCAGTACAGCGGCGGCATGCGGCGGCGGCTGGACCTGGCCGCCTCGCTGATCACCGAACCCGAGGTGCTCTTCCTCGACGAGCCGACGACCGGGCTCGACCCGCGCGGCCGCGGAGAGGTGTGGGAGTCGGTGCGCTCCCTGGTCGGCGGGGGCACGACGGTCCTGCTCACGACGCAGTACCTGGAGGAGGCCGACCGGCTCGCCGACCGGATCTCGGTCGTGGACCGGGGGCGGGTCGTCGCCGACGGCACGGCGGACGAGCTCAAGGCGAGGGTCGGCGCCGACCGCATCGACGTCGTCGTACGGGACGCGGCACGCCTCGAAGAGGCGGCCGGGCTGCTGCCGGCGGCGCGGGCGGAGGTGAGCGTGGACGCCGACCGGCGGCTCCTCAGCGCCCCGGTGGCGGACCGGATGGCCTCGCTCACGGAGACCGTCCGGGTGCTCGGGGAGGCCGGGATCGAGGCGGAGGACATCGCGCTGCGCAGGCCGACGCTGGACGAGGCCTTCCTGCGGCTGACGGAGGGGGAATCAGGGCGGGACGCCCTGCTCGGGAAGGAGGTCGCGGCATGAGCGTCGCGTACGTGGTGAGCGACTGCTGGACGATGACCCGCCGCGAGCTGGCCCACTGGGCGCGCCAGCCCGTGCAGGTCCTCGTCGGGCTCGTGTTCCCAGTGATGATGCTGCTGATGTTCGGCTACCTCGTGGGCGGCGGGCGGACCGTCGACGGCGACTACGTCGACTACCTGGTGCCCGGGATGCTCACGCTGACCATGGTCTTCGGGCTCGAAGGCACCATGACGGCGGTGACGCAGGACCTGAACAAGGGCGTGATCGACCGGTTCCGGGCGATGCCGATGACCGACGGGGCCGTCCTGGTCGGGCGGGCCGCGGCCGACATGCTCCAGTCGGCCGCGGGGCTGCTCGTGATGGTGGGCGTCGGGTACGCGATCGGCTGGCGGGCGAGCGGCGGAGCCGGGAGCACCCTGGGGGCGCTGGGGCTACTGCTCCTGCTGCGTTTCGCGATGCTGTGGATCGGGATCTTCCTCGCCCTGGTCGCGGGCCGGGCGGAGCTGGTGCAGGCCGTGCAGATCCTGGTCTGGCCCGTCGGCTTCCTCTCCAACGCCTTCGCCTCGCCGGACTCGATGCCGGGCTGGCTCGGCACGGTCGTGGAGTGGAACCCGATGTCGGCGACCGCGACGGCGGTGCGCGAGCTCTTCGGCAATCCGGGCGGCGAACCGGGGCACGTGATGGCGGCGGTGGTGTGGCCGCTGGTGCTGCTCGCGGTCTTCTTCCCGCTGGCGGTACGGAGGTTCGGGCGGCTCGGGAAGTAGCCGCGCGGAAGTGGGAACCCGGAGGCGGTGAGCGGTGTATTGAAAGCAGCGGTTCACCGCGAACCGCCCGAGGGACAAGGGGGGTCGTGCGATGCGCAGGCTCGTGGGAGCGACCGGCGCCGTCGTGGCGCTGGTGTTGGCGGTACTGACGGGGTGTACGGCCCCGGGCGGGAGCGACGACCCGCGCGGGGCCGGGGCGCCAGGGGGCGCTGCGGGGTCCGGGGGATCCGCGGGGCCCGGGAGCTCCGGGGGGTCATCCCCGCGCCCGACGGGGGTGTTCGGGGCGGCGCCCCGGCTGCCCTCGTCGCCGGCGCTGCCGGGTTGGTCGCACAGTCCGGGGCTCGCGCGCGACGGCAGCGGATTCGCCCTCCTCGCCGAGTGCCGGGAGGGCGAAGAGGCACCGGAGGGCGGCGTCTGCCGGCAGCACGTGGCCGTGCTGGACGCGGGGGCGAAGGAGTGGGTGCTGCGGCGGTCGCCGCTGCCCGAGGTGTCGTCGGCGACGGGGATCTCGGCGAATCTGCTGGTGCTCGGGCCGGGCCGGGCGCTGGTCGAGGCCGGCGGCGCCGGGCCGGGGGACCGGACCTGGTTCACGCGGGACGGGGGCAGGACCTGGCGGGCGGGCGACCGGCGTACGGTCGGCACGACCCCGGAGATACCGGTGGGAGCGGTGCTCGCCACCGACTGCCCGGCGCCGGCCGGGGCCTCGGTGGACGACTGCGCGAGGACGCGGGTCGTCGTGGTCTCGCCGCAGGACGGGCGGCGCAGGGCGCTGGCCCGGGTACCGCTTCTGGGGGCGCACCCGCGACCGGCGGAGCGGCAGGAGCCCGACGGGTCCTGGTGGGTCTCGGGGACGGATCCGCTCTCGGGGCGTGCGGCGGTCGCCGTCTCCCGGGACGCGGGCCGGAGCTGGACGGTGAGCCGGCTGCCGAGCCCGGCCACGGGTCCCGGGTGGTACACGGCGGTGGCGGTCGGCCAGGACGCGGTGTACGCGGCGGAGATGGGGGAGCTGACGGGCGGCGAGCCCGTGAAGAACCCGATGCGGGCGCTGCACCGCTCGGTGGACGGCGGCCGGACGTGGCAGCGGATGTGGACGACGGGACCGGAGCGGGAGCCCCGGACGCTGCTGGGGCTGCCGGTGCCGGGCCCCGGCGGCCGGGTGGAGATCGGCGGGGAGCTGTCGGGGTACGGAAGCGGGGACGGCGGGCGTACGTTCGTCCGGCTCGGCGACGGCGCGCACTTCACCCGCCGCACCCCGCTGGGACTGCTGCGGGAGACGGCCCCCTGCCGGTACGCGCTGACGGCCGACGGTGTGCGGTGGTCGGAGTTCCGGCTGGCCTGTGAGGGTGAGGAGTCCTGAGGGGCGGGGCCCGGTGGGCCGCTCAGTGGTGGAAGGAGGTCGCCGCGTCCTTGTCGTGGGTGAACGGACGTGTCTGGCGCCGTAGTTCGGGCAGCAGCAGGGTCAGGTCCTCGATGAGCAGTCCGGCGAGGTCGGCGGAGAAGCCGTTGCGGCAGACCACGCGCAGGACGGAGAGGTCCTCGCGGTTGGCCGGGAAGGTGTAGGCGGGGACCAGCCACCCTTGTTCGCGCAGTCGCCGGGAGACGTCGAAGACGTCGAAGGAGGTGACGTCGGGCGCGGTGGTGAAGGCGAAGACGGGCAGCTGGTTGCCGTAGGTGAGGAGCTGGAAGTCGCCCATGGCCTCGATGCGTTCGGCGAGGCCCCGGGCGACGTCCCGGGAGGTCTGCTGCACCGCCCGGTAGCCCCCCCGGCCGAGCCTCAGGAAGGTGTAGTACTGCGCGACGACCTGGGCGCCCGGCCGGGAGAAGTTGAGGGCGAAGGTGGGCATGTCGCCGCCCAGGTAGTTGACCCGGAAGACGAGCTCCTCGGGGAGTTCGACGGGCGAGCGCCACAGCGCCCAGCCGACGCCCGGGTAGACCAGGCCGTACTTGTGACCGGAGGTGTTGATCGAGGAGACACGGGGGAGGCGGAAGTCCCAGACCAGGTCCTCGTCGAGGAAGGGGGCGACCATGGCGCCCGAGGCTCCGTCGACGTGGACGGGGATGTCGAGGCCGGTGCGCTCCTGGAGGGCATCCAGGGCGGCGCAGATCTCGGCGACCGGTTCGTAGGAGCCGTCGAACGTGGAGCCGAGGACGGCGACGACGCCGATGGTGTTCTCGTCGCAGAGCGCGGCGGCGGACTCGGCGTCGAGGTGGAAGCGGCCGCCCTCCATGGGCACGAGCCGGGGCTCGACCTCCCAGAACTCG
This sequence comes from Streptomyces narbonensis, assembly GCF_014649015.1. Lineage (GTDB taxonomy): Bacteria > Actinomycetota > Actinomycetes > Streptomycetales > Streptomycetaceae > Streptomyces > Streptomyces narbonensis. The sequence continues at coordinate 78,081 of NZ_BMSF01000007.1, read as the reverse complement.
CAGAACTTCTCCCAGCAGACCTGGACGTTGACGCCCATCACCAGGTTGGGGCGGGCGGTGGCCGGGTAGCGGTCGGCGTTCCGCTTGGCCCAGCGGCGCTTGAGGGCCAGGCCGGCGAGCATGCAGGCCTCGCTGGAGCCGGTGGTGGAGCAGCCGACGGCCGCGCCCGGGTCCGGGGCGTTCCACAGGTGGGCGAGCATGGCGACGCAGCGGCGCTCCAGTTCGGCGGTGCGCGGGTACTCGTCCTTGTCGATCATGTTCTTGTCGCGGCACTCGCCCATCAGGACACCGGCCTGGGGCTCCATCCAGGTGGTGACGAAGGTGGCGAGGTTGAGCCGGGAGTTGCCGTCGAGCATCAGCTCGTCGTGGACGAGCTGGTAGGCGTGCATCGGGGGCAGCGGCCCGTCGGGGAGCTGGTGGCGCGGTGGGGCCTCGGTCATGTCGCCGATGGGGTCGGCCGCCCCGTAGAAGGGGTTGAGCGCGAGCCGGTGTTCGTGCTCGGGCTTGGAGGCATCGGGACCCTGGTGCAGCGGCATGGGGATTCCTTCTGTCCGGGTGGGGGGCGTGGGATGGGGCGGGGTGGGAGGTCAGTGCAGCGATCTGCCCTCGCGGTCGAGTTCGAGCTGGGGGCGGCCGGTGACGATCAGCCAGGCGGGGAGGGAGGCGATGCAGAGGAGGGCGAGGATCGAGGGCGATGCGGCGAGGGCGGCGCCGGTGAAGAGGCTGATCCAGCCCTGCCGGGTGGTGGCGAGGAGCACGCCGAGGACGGCGGAGGAGACGGCGACGGCCGGGTGGATCTCGGGGACCAGCGCCTGGGCGAGCAGTCCGAAGGCGGAGCCGATGAAGACGGCGGGGAAGATGCGGCCGCCCCGGAAGCCGCAGGAGGCGGCGACGAGGAGGGCGAGGAGTTTGACGACGGCCAGCTTGGCGAGTTCGCCGGAGGACCAGGAGCCGACCGAGGCGGCGAGCTCCTCGGTCTCGTCCAGGCCCTTGAAGAGGGTCAGTTGCCCGCCGAGGGCGCCCAGGAGACCGAGGGTGAGTCCGCCCAGGGGCAGCATCAGCATCGGGTGCCGCAGGCGCTGGAAGGCCGCGTGGACGTAGGGGAAGAGGTAGCAGGCGGCGAGCCCGAAGACGGCGGCGGCGGGGGCGATGACGACGGCGGCCAGGAGGTCCTCGTAGCCGGGGTCGGTCAGCGTCGGCAGTCCGATGTCGAAGCTGGGATTGGAGATCAGCTGGGTGGTCATCGCGCCGGCTCCGGCCGCGACGAGCGGGGCGAAGATGCGGTCCCAGAGGGAGCCGCGGCCCGGCTGCTGCGACGCCAGGGCCTCGGAGAGGATGAGGGCGGCGGCCACCGGCGTACCGAAGAGTGCGCCGACGGTCGCGGCCGAGGCCAGGGCGACCCAGGCGGCTCCCGGCAGCGAGGGTTGGATCCTGTGGCCGATCCAGTAGGTGAGGGCGATGTTGGCGGCGATGATCGGGTTCTCGGGGCCGAGGCTGACGCCGCCGGCCAGCCCGAGCGCGCTCGCGAGCAGCAGACCCGGTACCACTGCCGGGGCGAGCGGTGCGCCGCCGAGGCCCTGGGAAGCCGGGTCGGGACCGGCGTGTCCGGGCACCTTCCACACGACGAGGCCCACGGCGATGCCGGTCGCCGTGAGCATGGTGATGATCCAGAGGGAGGAGTACCTGCCGATGCCGAGCGCGTCCGGCAGGTCGTCCCAGAGCACGACCTGGAACTCCTCGGAGACGTAGCTGATCCCCAGGTACATGAGGCTCGCCGCCACACCGACCACGAGCGCGGGCAGGACCTGGGGCAGCAGGATCCGGAACTGGTCCTCCGCGGGGGAGGGTGACGGTGCGGGCGGAGCATGATCAGGGGCCACCGGCCCACCATAAGTGAGCAAATGCCGCACAACATCCCGAAATCCATGCGAAACGGAACCGCACGAACGTGCTGCCCCCCCAGTGGCTCACGTGACGTGCGCGACTCAGACCCGCGGGGCGATCACCACGGCCGTTCCGTAGGCGCACACCTCCGTGCCCACGTCCGCCGCCTCCGTCACGTCGAAGCGGAACATCAGCACGGCGTTCGCGCCGCGAGCCTGGGCCTGTTCGACCAGTCGTTCCATCGCCTGGTTGCGGGTCTGCACCAGGGTCTTGGTCAGACCCTTCAGCTCACCGCCGATCATCGACTTCAGCCCCGCGCCGATCTGACTGCCCAGATGGCGCGAGCGCACGGTGAGCCCGAAGACCTCACCGATGACCTGTCTGACCTCGTATCCCGGCACGTCGTTCGTCGTCACGACCAGCACGTCCGGGTGCGGCTCCTGGCCGCCTCCGTACTCCTCGATGCCCATCGGCATACACCTCCTGGCCCCCCACCCTCGGGCCCGGAGTCCCGCTCCGCATCCTGTGGGAGCCGGGTGGAACCGGTCGGGTCCCGTCCGCGTTGATAGCTTGGGGCGAGCCGTCCCCCCATGCCCCCACTGACCGCAGGAGCCCGGAACCCGTGAACACGCTTGCCCTCGGACCGAGCTGGCTGGACCCGGACTATCTGATTCAGACCTTTGGTCCGATCGGTGTCCTGGCCATCGTCTTCGCCGAGTCCGGTCTCCTCATCGGGTTCTTCCTGCCCGGCGACTCGCTGCTCTTCACCACCGGCCTGCTGATCACCACCGGCAAGCTGGACATGCCGCTCTGGCTGATGTGCACGCTGATCGTGGCCGCGGCGGTCATCGGCGACCAGGTCGGATACCTCTTCGGGCGCAAGGTCGGACCGGCCCTCTTCAAGCGCCCCGACTCGAAGCTCTTCAAGCAGGAGAACGTCGAGAAGGCCCACGAGTTCTTCGAGAAGCACGGCCCGAAGTCGCTGATCCTGGCCCGCTTCGTCCCCATCGTCCGGACGTTCACGCCGATCATCGCCGGCGTCAGCAAGATGAACTACCGCCAGTTCATCACGTTCAACATCATCGGCGGTGTGCTGTGGGGCGCGGGCGTGACCCTGCTCGGTGCCTCCCTCGGCAAGATCGACTTCGTGCACCAGCACATCGAGATGATCCTCGTCGGGATCGTCCTGCTCTCGGTCGTCCCGATCGTGATCGAGTACCTCCGGGCCCGCTCCCAGTCCAAGAAGGCCAAGGCCGCCGGCGAGCACGGCGACCAGAGCGACCAGAGTGGCCAGAGCGGCCACGGGACCCACGGCGGGCACGACGCCCCCGGCACCCCCAACCCCCCGGCCTCCCGCGGCCGCCACGCCAAGCGCTGACCCCCGCGCACAGCCCCGAGCCGTCCCGAGTCCCCTCGGGACACTCGCACAGCCCCGAGCCGTCCCGAGTCCCCTCGGGGCGGCTCCGGCTTTTAGAAGCCCCTGGTGCGCTTCGCGGCCCTGCGGGCCGCCGCCGCACCGGGGGCCTGCATGAAGAGGCGCGCCAGCTCGCTCCCCAGGTTCACCCCGATCGCGATCGCCAGGGCCAGGGCCGCCGCCTTCGCCAGCGAGGCGAAGCCCTGGTCCAGGTTGTTCTGGGCGATCGCGAGCACTCCGAAGTACGTCGCCGAACCGGGCAGCAGCGGACCGATCGCCGCCGTCACGTACGGCAGCGACGACGTGTGGTGGTACCGGGCGATCAGCTGCCCGAAGAGCCCCACCAGACCGGCCGCCACGGCCGTCGCCATCACCGTCGACCCCTCGGCCGTCACCGCGATCGACGCGTAGATCACCCACGCAACCCCGCCGTTCAGCGTCGCGAAGAGCACCGTCGACCGCGACTGCTGCAGCAGGATCGCGAAGGTCGCGCACAGCACCATCGACGCCAGGATCTGCGTCACCGGCCGCTCCACCGCCCGCAGCGCCCCCTCGGGGTTCAGCTGCGCGTCGAACTGCACGGCTACGTACAGCACCGACAGCACGCCCACCACGATCGCGACGAAGAAGTACGCGACCTCCAGGAGCCGGGCCGAGGCCGTGATGTAGAAGCCCGTCAGACCGTCCTGCACGGCCGCCACCAACGCCCGCCCCGGAATCAGCGCGAACAGACCACCGGTGATCACCGCCGAGGGCCGAAGGTCAGCGTGGAGCAGCGTCAGGAGCACACCCATCGCCGCCGGCGGCATCGCCGCCACCAGGAACTGGTAGAACTCCGGCAGCCCGCGCCCCGCGCACAGCCACGCCAGCCGGTCCCCGAGCACCGCGCCGAGCGCCGCCACGAAGAAGACCGTCGGCCCGCCGCCGAGCAGCACCGAGGCCGCGCCCGCCAGCACCCCCGCCGCCGCAGTGAGGACCCACCCCGGATACGGGTGCCGGTTCCGCCGGATCTCCGCGAGCCTGCGGTACGCCTCCTCGGGCGTCACCTCGTGCGCCTGCGCGTTGATGTCCGCGAGCAGCGTGTACACCGCGGCGAGCCGCGTGTAGTCCGTGCCCCGCCGCCGTACCGTCCGGTTCGCCGTGACCGGGTCGTCCACCAGCGACGGCTGGTAGGTGACGGACAGCAGGGTGAAGGTGACCGTCGGCTCGACCCGGTCCAGCCCGTACGAACGGCAGATCGCGAACATCGCCGCCTCGACGTCCTCCGCGCCCTCCCCGCCCGCGAGCAGCAGCTCGCCGATGCGCAGGGTCAGGTCGAGGACGCGCGGCACCGAAGGGCCGGACTCGTCGACCTTGCCCGCCGCCTCCGGCACCGGCCGCTCGTGCACCGGCAGCCGCAGCATGGTCCGCATCCGGTCCTGCCACGGCGCGTCCTGCGAGAGCCGCACCAGGGGCACCCCGTACGCCGGGGTGAACACAGGCGGCGAGGTCTTCGCCGAGTAGGTGGCGGGTGTCGCGAACGCCGACCCCTCCTGCTCCTGCGGCGGCTCCGGGGTCAGACCGGGCGGCAGCGCGAACTCGGAGGTCGGGTGCTCCTCCTCGGGTGGCGCCGGCTGCTCCACGCCGGCCGGCGGGACGAACGCGCTCCGTGCCTCGTCCGACTGAGGCTTCCGGTCCTCCGGAGCCTCCTCGGGGCCCTCCGGCTCCGCCACCACTCTCTCCGCCTCATCCCCAGGGAATCGTGGATTCCAGTATGAAGGTCCGAAGGTACGAAGGTGCGACAGACGTGCGAAAGGCGGTACACCCCGAAGGGTGCACCGCCTTTCACGCGATCAGAAGATCAGCCCGTGAGGGCCGTCAGGAAGCGGGAGCTCAGTGGCCGCCCTGCTCCTTGGCACGCGCGTAGGACTTCTCGATCTCTTCCTCGGCCTCGGCGCGGCCGACCCAGTCGGCGCCCTCGACCGACTTGCCCGGCTCCAGGTCCTTGTAGACCTCGAAGAAGTGCTGGATCTCCAGGCGGTCGAACTCCGCCACGTGGTGGATGTCCCGCAGGTGCTCCATGCGCGGGTCGGTGGCCGGGACGCACAGCAGCTTGTCGTCGCCGCCCGCCTCGTCCGTCATGCGGAACATGCCGATCGCGCGGCACTTGATCAGGCAGCCCGGGAACGTGGGCTCGTCGAGGATGACGAGCGCGTCCAGCGGGTCGCCGTCCTCACCGAGGGTGTTCTCGACGTAGCCGTAGTCGGTCGGGTAGGCCGTCGACGTGAACAGACGACGGTCCAGACGGATGCGACCCGTCTCGTGGTCGACCTCGTACTTGTTACGCGATCCCTTGGGGATCTCGATGAGAACGTCGAACTCCACGGGTGGCTCCTCCTGAATCAACACAAGTGAATGCTCGCGACGACGCGCGGTGATTAAGTGTCCCTCACGGACGACCGTGATCGCGAAAGGGGCTGGTCAGCAATGCCCGAGCCGAGGCTGTGGCAGCTCACGGCGGGCTCCGCCGCCCTCGGACTGGCCCTGGCCGCCGTGGCGGTGACCGCGGCGGGCCCTTGGGACTCGGGCCAGCGTACGGCCGAGCGGGCCCGCGCCGCCGCCCCCGTGGCGGGTGGCGCACATCACGCCCCGCCCCCGCCGCCCATCGCGCCCCACCGACCCGCACCCGCCCCCAGCGCCGCCGGCGTCCTGCCCGCACTCCACGCCCCGGCAGTCGCCGGCCGCCCCGCGACCCGCCCCGCGGACCTCGCCGCCACCCTCGTACCGCTCCTCGCCGACCCCGGCCTCGGCCCGCTCCGCACGGCCTCCGTCGTCGACACCGCCACCGGGACCCAGCTGTACGGCGAAGGCGCCGGCACCCCCATGACACCCGCCTCCACCGTCAAGATCGCCACCGTCGCCGCCGCGCTCTCCGCCCTCGGCCCTGACCACCGCATCCCCACCACCGTCACCGCCACCCCCGACGGCCGCACCGTCACCCTCACGGGCGGCGGCGACCCCACCCTCGACCCGGCCCGCCTGGAGCGCCTCGCCGCCGACACGGCCCGCGCCCTCAGGACCCGCGGCCTCACCTCCGTACGGCTCACCTACGACACGAGCCTCTACGAGGGCCCCGAGCTCCACCCCATCGGACCCAACGAGAACCTCGCCCCCGTCACCGCACTCATGACCCGCGAAGGACGCCTCGACGAGAGCGGCAGCGGCCCCGCGCCCCGCACCGCCGACCCGGCCGCCGACACCGCCACCGCCTTCGCCGCCCTCCTCACCGACGCCGGCGTCAAGCTCACCGGAGCGCCGACGGAGGCCACCGGACACCCGGCAAGGGCCAAGGCCGTAGCCAAGGCGGCCGCAGCCACGGCTCCGACAGAGCCCGCAGCCACATCCGCAGCCACGGCTTCGGCAGCGCCCGCAGCCAAGGCCACGACGAAAGCGACCACCCCCGGCGCCGGCCCCGCCCCGGAAGCCGACCCCCTCGCCCGCACCTACTCCGCCCCCCTCACCGACCTCGCCGAGCGCACCCTCACCCTCAGCGACAACGACCTCGCCGAGGCCCTCGCCCGGCAGACCGCGCTCGCCCACGACCTGCCCGCGAGCTTCGAAGGCGCAGGCAAGGCCGTACGGGCCGAACTCGCCGAGCTCGACCTCCCCCTCGCCGGCGCCCGCTTCGCCGACGGCAGCGGACTCGACCGCCGCGGCCGCGTCTCCGCCGCCCTCCTCACCACCCTCCTCACCCGCGCGGCCGACCCCGCCCACCCCACCCTCCGCCCCGTCCTCACCGGCCTGCCCGTCGGCGGCTTCACCGGCACCCTCTCCGGCCGCTTCGACACCGCACCCGCCACCGCCGGCGCCGGACTCGTCCGCGCCAAGACCGGCACCCTCACGGGCGTCAACACCCTCGCCGGCACCGTCGTCACCCCCGACGGACGGCTCCTCGCCTTCGCATTCCTCGCCGGCCGCACCCTCTCCCCGTACGAGGCACAGCCCGCCCTCGACCGGCTCTCCGCCGCCCTCGCCGACCAGGGCTGACCCACCGCCCACCCGCACCCCACCGACGCCCGACCCGCTCCGAACCCGCACCGATCGGGCGCCGAGACCGTACGGTTGACGCATGACGAGCATCGGTGGCGCAGGCACATCCGGGATGGTCGACTGGAACCTCGCGGTCGCGACCGCGACCCGCCTCGTGCGGCCCGGACCCGAAGTCAGCCGCGACGAGGCCCGCGAGGTCGTCGCCGAACTCCGCAAGCACGCCAAAGCCTCAGAGCGGCACGTCCGCGCCTACACCCGGATGCTCCCCGAGGGCGCCGACGTCCACGACACCCCCGTCCTCGTCGTCGACCGCGCCGGCTGGATCAAGGCCAACGTCGCCGGCTTCCGCGAACTCCTCACCCCGCTCCTCGGCAAGATGCAGGAACGCCGCTCGACCACCCCCGGAAACGCCGTCCTCAGCGCCGTCGGCGGCAAGGTCACCGGCGTCGAACTCGGCATGCTCCTGTCCTTCCTCGCCTCCCGCATCCTCGGCCAGTACGAGACCTTCGCCCCCGCCACCCGCGAACTCCCCGCCGGCGCCGACGGCGGCGGACGACTCCTCCTCGTCGCACCCAACATCGTCCACGTCGAACGCGAACTCGAAGTCTCGCCCCACGACTTCCGGCTCTGGGTCTGCCTCCACGAGGAGACCCACCGCACCCAGTTCACCGCCGTCCCCTGGCTCCGCGACCACCTCCAGGGCGAGATCCAGTCCTTCCTCGCCGCCACCGAGGTCGACCCCGGCACCTTCGTCGAACGCCTCCGCGAAGCCGCCCAGGCCCTCGCCGGCGGCCGCCCCGAGGGCGAGGCCGGCGAACCCGCCCCCTCCCTCGTCGAGATCGTCCAGACCCCCGAACAGCGCGAGATCCTCGGACGCCTCACCGCCGTCATGTCCCTGCTCGAAGGCCACGCCGACTACGTCATGGACGGCGTCGGCCCCGACGTCGTCCCCTCCGTCGCCGAGATCCGCGAGAAGTTCCAGCAGCGCCGCGCCCGCGGCGCCTCCCGCCTCGACCTCGCCCTGCGCAAGCTCCTCGGGCTCGACGCCAAACTGCGCCAGTACCGCGACGGCGAGCGCTTCGTCCGCGCCGTCGTCGACCAGGTCGGCATGGACGGCTTCAACCGCGTGTGGACCTCCCCCAACACGCTCCCCACCAAGTCCGAGATCGCCGCCCCCGCCGACTGGATCGCGAGGGTGCACCGTAAGGCAGACTCGTGAGACAGGTGCGCCGGACGGCGCAGTGACACGGGAGAACAACCCGCCAATCACCCATCCGAGGGACCCTGGGCATGGGGTGAGGCGTGCAATGCTCGGGTAACGGCCGGGTTTCTGTCACCATCGACGCACTCTGAGTGACCGAAACCCCCTTTCCGACCGTTAAGACTCCGACCGAGGCACCCCACCCCATCACGAAGGGCACCGGACATGGGTCCCCATCCTGCGGTCGCGGCGATACGCCTGGCGGTCCGCCGCGTACTCCACGACGTCCTCACCGACCACACCACCGACCCCGCCGGCACGGACGAGCCGCTCGTCCTCGTCGCCTGCTCCGGAGGCGCCGACTCCATGGCGCTCGCCTCCGCGCTCGCCTTCGAGACCCGCAAGCTCCCCGTACGCGCAGGCGGCATCACCGTCGACCACGGCCTCCAGAACGGCTCCGACACCCGGGCCACCGAGGTCCTCGGACGCATGACCGCCCTCGGCCTCACCCCCGTCGAGGCGATCACCGTCACCGTGGGCCGCGAAGGCGGACCCGAGGCCGCCGCCCGCGACGCGCGCTACGCGGCCCTCGACGCCGCCGCCGAACGCCACGGCGCCGCCGCGATCCTCCTCGGCCACACCCGCGACGACCAGGCGGAAACCGTCCTCCTCGGCCTCGCCCGCGGCTCCGGGATCCGCTCGCTCTCCGGCATGGCCGCCGTCTCCGGCGCCGCCGGCCGCTACCGGCGTCCGTTCCTCCAGCTCGACCGCCAGACCGTCCGCAAGGCCTGCATCGCACAGGAACTCGCCGTCTGGGACGACCCCCACAACAGCGACCCCGCGTACACCCGCTCCCGACTTCGCCACGAAGGCCTCCCCGCCCTCGAGAAGGCCCTCGGCAAGGGCGTCGTCGAAGCCCTCGCCCGGACGGCCCAGCTCTCCCGGGACGACGCCGACGCCCTCGACACCTGGGCCGCCGACGCCGAGACCGCCGTACGCGACGAGGCCGGCGCCCTCGAGTGCGCCAAGCTCTTCGGCCTGCCCCCCGCCGTACGCCGCCGTGTCCTGCGCCGCGCCGTCATCGCCGAGGGCGCCCCCGCCGGCTCCCTCTTCGCCCGCCACATCGAGGAAGTCGACCGGCTCATCACCGGCTGGCGCGGCCAAGGCGCCATCAACCTGCCCGGTCGCGTCGAAGCCCGCCGCCAGGGTGGCAGACTTGTCATCCGGCAAGGCTGACGCACGCTGCAACGAAAGTGACCCGGGTGAACGAGAAGGACATGGGCACCGACCTCCAGTCGGTGCTCATCACCAAGGAAGAGATCGACGCCAAGCTGGCAGAGCTGGCCGCGAAGATCGACGCGGAATACGCGGGCAAGGACCTGCTCATCGTCGGTGTCCTCAAGGGCGCGGTGATGGTCATGGCGGACCTGGCTCGCGCCCTGTCCACCCCCGTCACCATGGACTGGATGGCCGTCTCCTCCTACGGAGCCGGCACCCAGTCCTCCGGAGTCGTCAGGATCCTCAAGGACCTCGACACCGACATCAAGGGCAAGCACGTCCTCATCGTCGAGGACATCATCGACTCCGGCCTGACCCTGTCCTGGCTGCTGTCGAACCTCGGCTCCCGCGAGCCCGCCTCCCTGGAGGTCTGCACCCTCCTCCGGAAGCCCGAGGCCGCCAAGGTCGCCATCGACGTCAAGTGGATCGGCTTCGACATTCCGAACGAGTTCGTCGTCGGCTACGGCCTCGACTACGCGGAGAAGTACCGGAACCTTCCGTTCGTCGGCACGCTCGCCCCGCACGTCTACGGCGGCTGAACACCCGCCCGGACGGGGAACCCGCACCGCCTTCCCCCCGTTGAACCATGGGAAGGCGGTCGCGGGCGACGATGCTGAGGTACCGTCCGAAGAACAGCTTTTTCACATAGCAGCACTCATGCAGCTCTCACAGCAGCATTTTCCTACGGGCAGGAGGGACGGGGCGTTCTCGCTCCGTATGGATGGACGTGAAGCGATACTTCCGTGGGCCGGTCATGTGGATCGTGCTGGCCGTCCTCGCCGTGGTCGTGCTGATGCAGGTCGTCGGCTCGTCCGAGGGCTACAAGACGGTGGACACCGGCAAGGTCGTCCAGGCGATCGACAAGAACCAGGTCAAGCAGGCAAAGGTCACCACCGGTGACGAGCAGATCATCAAGATCGAACTCGTCGACGGTCAGAAGATCGACAACAGCAGCAAGGTCCAGGCCAGCTACATCGGCTCCCAGGGCGTCGACGTCGCGGACAAGCTGCAGGAGAAGTTCGAGGCCGGGCAGATCGAGAAGGGCTACACCGTCTCCCCGACGAAGCAGTCGCCCTTCGTCTCGATCCTGCTCTCCCTCCTCCCCTTCGTCCTCATCGTGGTCGTCTTCCTCTTCCTGATGAACCAGATGCAGGGCGGCGGCTCCCGCGTCATGCAGTTCGGCAAGTCCAAGGCGAAGCTCATCACCAAGGACACGCCCAAGACCACCTTCGCCGACGTCGCAGGCTCGGACGAGGCCGTCGAGGAACTCCACGAGATCAAGGAATTCCTCCAGGAGCCCGCGAAGTTCCAGGCCGTCGGCGCCAAGATCCCGAAGGGCGTCCTGCTCTACGGCCCGCCCGGAACCGGCAAGACGCTCCTCGCGCGCGCCGTCGCCGGCGAGGCCGGCGTGCCGTTCTACTCGATCTCCGGCTCCGACTTCGTCGAGATGTTCGTCGGCGTCGGCGCCTCCCGCGTCCGCGACCTCTTCGAGCAGGCCAAGGCCAACGCACCGGCCATCGTCTTCGTCGACGAGATCGACGCCGTCGGACGCCACCGCGGCGCCGGCCTCGGCGGCGGTCACGACGAGCGCGAGCAGACCCTCAACCAGCTGCTCGTCGAGATGGACGGCTTCGACGTCAAGGGCGGCGTCATCCTGATCGCCGCCACGAACCGTCCCGACATCCTCGACCCCGCCCTCCTGCGCCCCGGCCGATTCGACCGGCAGATCGCCGTCGACCGTCCGGACATGCAGGGCCGTCTGGAGATCCTCAAGGTCCACCAGAAGGGCAAGCCGGTCGCGCCGGACGTCGACCTCGGCGCCGTCGCCCGCCGCACCCCCGGCTTCACCGGTGCGGACCTCTCCAACGTCCTCAACGAGGCAGCGCTCCTCACCGCCCGCAGCGACCAGAAGCTGATCGACAACAAGGCTCTGGACGAGGCGATCGACCGAGTGGTCGCGGGCCCGCAGAAGCGGACCCGGATCATGTCGGACAAGGAGAAGAAGATCACCGCGTACCACGAGGGCGGTCACGCCCTGGTCGCGGCGGCCTCGCCGAACTCCGACCCGGTCCACAAGATCACCATCCTGTCCCGCGGCCGCGCCCTGGGCTACACGATGGTGCTCCCGGAAGAGGACAAGTACTCGACCACGCGCAACGAGATGCTCGACCAGCTGGCCTACATGCTGGGCGGCCGCGCGGCCGAGGAGCTCGTCTTCCACGACCCGACCACGGGCGCGGCGAACGACATCGAGAAGGCCACCGCCACGGCCCGCGCGATGGTCACGCAGTACGGCATGACCGAGCGTCTCGGCGCCATCAAGTTCGGCGGCGACAACACCGAGCCGTTCCTCGGCCGCGAGATGGCGCACCAGCGCGACTACTCGGAAGAGGTCGCGGCGCTGGTCGACGAAGAGGTCAAGAAGCTCATCGAGACCGCGCACAACGAGGCCTGGGAGATCCTCGTCGAGAACCGTGACCTTCTCGACAACCTGGTCCTCGCGCTGCTGGAGAAGGAGACGCTGGGCAAGGAGGAGATCGCCGAGATCTTCGCCCCCATCGTCAAGCGCCCGGCCCGCCCGGCCTGGACCGGCTCCTCCCGCCGCACGCCCTCCACGCGCCCGCCGGTGCTCTCCCCCAAGGAGCTTGCACTGACGAACAGCGCGAACGGCACGGCGACCCCCGCGGTCGACACCACGAAGGGCATCGAGATCGCCCCGGTGGACACCCCGGAGGACTGACCGTCCCGATCCGGAATGGCTGCCGCGCCCCCACAGGTTCTAGCCTGTGGGGGCGCGGCATTTCGCGCACGACGGTTCAGACGGAACGAGGCACAGAGATGACCGACCCGGTGACGCTGGACGGCGAGGGCCCGATCGGCGAGTTCGACGAGAAGCGCGCCGAGAACGCCGTACGAGAGCTCCTCATCGCGGTCGGCGAGGACCCGGACCGCGAGGGACTGCGCGAGACGCCGGCGCGCGTGGCGAGGGCGTACAGGGAGCTTTTCGCAGGTCTGTGGCAGAAGCCCGAGGATGTCCTGACGACGACGTTCGACCTCGGGCACGACGAGATGGTCCTGGTGAAGGACATCGAACTGACGTCCCAATGTGAACATCATTTGCTGCCGTTTCATGGCGTAGCTCACATTGGTTACATTCCGGCAGAAACGGGCAAGATCACCGGTCTGTCCAAGCTGGCACGTCTCGTCGACGTCTTCGCCCGCCGTCCGCAGGTGCAGGAGCGCTTGACGACGCAGATCGCCGACTCGCTGATGCGCATCCTCGATGCCCGTGGCGCGATCGTCGTCATCGAGGCCGAGCACATGTGCATGGCGCTGCGTGGCGTCCGTAAGCCGGGCGCGAAGACGACCACCTCGGCGGTACGTGGTCAACTTCGCGACGCTACTACACGCGCTGAGGCTATGTCCCTGATATTGGCCCGTTAGTCGCGGACTGTCCCCCTTGCTCCATACCGTCCCCGATCAGTGGAGTTGATCGCTGATCAAGGGGGATCGGTATGGGGTACGGGCCGACCAGCAAGATGCTGGTGAACCTGGTGGACGGCTGTGTCCAGGCGAAGAACGTAGCTCCGGGCAGCACGCTGTGGACACTGGACGGAGACCGGACGGTGCAGACCACGGTCGTGGAGGTGTCGGCGGTGAAAGCCCGTGCCGCCGTCGACGTGGTCACGGATCACATGACGTTCTCCGCCAGTCCGGATCTGCTGCTGGCCACGCCGGACGGCTGGACGCGCGCGGCGGACGTGTTGGGGAAATCGGTCGCCTGGACGCATGCACGGAAGCTGTGCCGCGAGCGGCTGACGATCAGGTCCGGGTACGAGTTCGGCTATTTCGTCGGTGCCACGTGTGCCGACGGCACAGTGGGCAAGAACTATGTGTCGCTGGTCGTGAACGAGGAGGAATTCGCGACCCGGTACGCGACCGCGCTGACCGCCTGCACAGGACTCCCGGCCCGCCTTGAGGCGGTGACCCGGCCGTCCGGCTATCTGAAGCGGGACTTACCCGGTTTCCGCGTACGGGTGGTCTCCTCGTACCTCTCTGACGCCCTGCGGTCCTATGCGGGTGGGGACGCTCACCACATGCGGCAGGCTTTTCCCCGTGTGGTGCTGCGGGACATCGATACCTTCGACGGGTTCCTCGACGGGTACATCGAGGGGGACGGCTGCCGTGCCAAGGGCCGGGGAGGCCGCCATGTCGTCAGCGCGAACGTTCCGTTCCTGGCGGATCTGGCACAGATCATCGGGGCCCGGTTCACACCCTCGAAGCGGGGACTGCGCTCACAGCTCTACGTGACGGACGGCTGGGTCTATCGAGGAACCTTCGCGCCCGAAGACCACCCCATCCACCCGCCCGAGTCCTCCTGGATCAAGGTCCAAGAGGTACGCCCCCGCCCCGCCCTCGGCACCAAGCCCTTCACCTTCTACAGCTACCGGCTCGCCCCGTACCCGACCTTCCTGCTGAACGGGCACCTCGTGCGTGAGCCCTGGTAGTGCCGGGGTGGAGCCGCCGGACGGTCTCAGGCCCGGGCCTTGCCCGGGCCTTCGCCGTTCTCGTCTTCCGGGAGTTTGCAGACGCGCTCCAGGAAGAGGGCCGCCGCGATGACGCCGATGCCCGCCACGACCGCGAGGGCCGCGTAGAGGGCCTGGTCGCGGCGGGCCGGGACGTCGAGGGAGCCGAGGAGGAAGACGCCGGTGCCGCCGTACATGCCGGCGACGAGGGCGGCCACCAGGGCGCTCGCCTGGCCGAAGACCACCGCACGGGCCGCCATCAGGGGCTCGACACCCTTGGCGCCGGGGCGGCGCTCGCGCTGGGCCTTGAGGCGGATGCGGATCGACAGGGCGGTCGCCATGAGGACGACCGCGATCACGGCGAGGACGATCGGTGCGGCGATCGGCACGCTGGGGAGGGTGCCGACGGAGTCCCACAGGCGGGCGGCGCCCCAGGAGAGGATGCCCGCCACGAGGAACAGTCCGGTGAGTACCTTCAGCCGCAGTTGTTTCACCGGGTGTCCTTCACGTGGTCGTGGTCGTGGTCGTGGGCGGTCTGCCACGAAGCGTAACGACTACTCGGGCAGACGGAGTTCCAGGTCGACACGGGGAGTGACGCCCGCGCTGCCGAGGGCGGCGAGCAGGTCGGAGACGGCGCCGCGGCCGGGGAGCTGGGCGGCGGGGTCCACGTCGTGCCAGGGGGCGAGGACGAAGGCGCGCTCGTGGGCGCGGGGGTGCGGGAGGGTGAGGACGGGGTCCTCGGAGACGACGTCGGCGTACGTGATGATGTCGACGTCGATGGTGCGGGCGCCCCAGCGCTCCTCGCGGACGCGGTGGAAGGCCTCCTCGACGGCGTGGGCCCGCTCCAGGAGGGAGGAGGGCGGCAGGGTCGTCTTCACGAGGGCGACGGCGTTGAGGTATGAGGGCTGGGTGCCCGGCTCGACGCCCCAGGGGGCCGTCTCGTAGACGGGGGAGACGGCTTTGACCCGGAGGCCGGGGGTGTCGCCGAGGGCGTCGACGGCGCCCTGGAGGGTCTCCAGGCGGTTGCCGAGGTTGGCGCCGAGTGAGAGGACGGCCCAGCGGGGGTTGGACAGGGTCGTGTCGGCCGCGTCGACGGTGGCGACGACGGAGGCCGGTACGGGCTGGACGGTGGGGTCGCTCTGCGTCGGCTTCATCGTCGGCTCCGGGTGATCGTGATGGTCACGTCGTCGAAGGGCACGGTGATGGGGGCGTCCGGCTTGTGGACGACGACTTCCACCTCTTGTACCCCGGCGTGGCTGAGGCATTGCTGGGCAATGCGCTCGGCCAGGGTCTCGATGAGGTCGACGGGTTCGCCCTGGACGACGTCGACGACTTCCTCGGCGACGACGCCGTAGTGCACGGTCTTCGCCAGGTCGTCGTCGGCGGCCGCCGGGCGCGTGTCCAGACCGAGGACAAGGTCCACGATGAAGGTCTGGCCCTCCTCGCGCTCCTTGGGGAAGACGCCGTGGTGGCCTCGGGCCTTGAGGCCGCGCAGCGCGACACGATCCACGCGAATCACTCCTGCTGTCGTAGTTCGGGTGGCCACGCAGCCGGGTGCGGACGGCCGGGTGTCCACTTCGAATCTACCCGCGAGGACCGACAGCGCTTGCCCTCGGGGGGCCAAGGGTGGCTCAGGCCGGGGGTTCCGTGCCGTCGACGCCGGGGCCTTCGGTGTCCGTGTCCTCGGTCTCCGTAAGGACGGGAGAGGCGTGGTGGGACCAGATCCTCCAGCCGTCCGGTGTGTCGCGGAACACGTTGGTCGCGACGACGAGCTGGCCGACGAGGGGGCCGAGCTCGGCTCCGTCCTCGGCCGGTCCGCCGCTGAGGATGTTCTCGGTGCACGTGACGACGGCGGTGCCGCCGGCCAGGGAGATCCTGAGGTCGGTGAGGAAGAACTGGATGTACTCCGTGTTGGCCATGATCAGGGCGTACGAGCGGAGCACCTCGCCGCGGCCGGTGAGGACGGGCCAGCCGGGGTGGACGCAGCTGATGGGGGTGGCCCCGTCGTCGAGCCAGAGGGCGGAGACGGCTTCGAAGTCGCCGGTCTCCATGGCTTCGTAGAAGGCGGTGTTGGCGGCTTCCACGGCTGCGCGGTCGGACTGGCGGTGGCTGTCGGTCACCTGGCTCCTTCGACGGCGCGTGCGACGCGTACGGCGTCGGCGGTGGCCCTGACCTCGTGGACGCGGACGGCCCAGGCGCCTTCGTGGGCGGCGAGGGCGGAGACGGCGGCGGTGGCGGCGTCGCGCTCGCGGGCGGGGGGCGGGGTGGCGCCGTCGCGGGTGAGGACGTGGCCGAGGAAGCGCTTGCGGGAGGCGGCGACGAGGAGGGGCCGGCCTAGGGCGCGGAGCTCGGGGAGGTGGGCGACGAGGGCCAGGTCGTGGGGGGCGAGCTTGGCGAAGCCGAGGCCGGGGTCGACGACGATGCGTTCGGGGGTGATGCCGCCGGCGACGACGGCGTCCAGGCGGGTGCGGAGTTCGGCGACGACCTCGGCGACGACGTCGTCGTACACGGCGAGGTCGTTCATGCCCCGGCTGAAGCCGCGCCAGTGCATGACGACGAAGGGGACCTCGGCGGCGGCGACGGCGGGGACCATGGCGGGGTCGGCGAGTCCGCCGCTGACGTCGTTGACGAGGACGGCGCCGGCCGCGACCGCGCGGGCGGCGACGGTGGCGCGCATGGTGTCGACGGAGACGGTGACGCCTTCGGCGGCGAGGCCGCGGACGACGGGGACGACGCGGCGGAGCTCTTCGTCCTCGTCGACGCGGCTGGCGCCGGGGCGGGTGGACTCGCCGCCGACGTCGACGAGGTCGGCGCCCTGGGCGACGAGGTCGAGGCCGTGCTTGACGGCGGCCGTGGTGTCGAACCAGCGGCCGCCGTCGGAGAAGGAGTCGGGGGTCACGTTGACCACGCCCATGACCGCGCAGCGGTCCCACTCCGGCAGGCCCTGGGCAGTGCCCCGGTCGATCGTCGTACTCATGTCTCCAGCCTAGGGCCCAGGGCCTGCCGGGGTGGGATCAGGCGGTGTGGATCAGGCGGCCTGGACCTCGCGCTCGGCGGGTGCCGGGGTGAGCGTGGGCACGATGTGGGCGCAGGGGCGTGGGGCGCGGGCGGGGCGGCGGTGCGGGAAGAGGCGGGGGAGGGAGACGGTGACGAATCCTTCGGCGCGCATGGCGGCGAGGCCGATGCGGGGGAGGTCGCGGCTCTTGCGGTAGACGACGAAGCGGGGTTCCCAGCGGGGCCGGAACTTGTCGTTGAACTTGTAGAGCGACTCGATCTGGAACCAGCGGGAGAGGAAGACGAGGAGTCCGCGCCAGGCGCGCAGGACGGGTCCCGCGCCGATCTTCTCGCCGCGGGCGAGGGCGGAGCGGAACATGGCGAAGTTGAGGGAGACGCGTTCGATGCCGAGGGTGGGGGAGGCCTGGAGGGCGGCGACGATGAGGAGTTCGTTCATGCCGGGGTCGGCGGAGCGGTCGCGGCGCATGAGTTCGAGCGACATGCCGTCGGGGCCCCAGGGCACGAAGTGGATGATCGCCTTGAGGTCCCCGTAGGGGGAGGCGGGGTGGGCCGGGTCCTCGGGGTCGTCCTTGTGGGCGGTCGCTATGACGGCGTCTCCGTCGCCGGTGGCCCCGATGCGGCCGAGGGCCATGGAGAAGCCGCGCTCGGTGTCGGTGCCGCGCCAGTCGGCGGCGGCGCGGCGGACTCGTTCCAGTTCCTCGTCGTCGAGGTCGCGGACGCGGCGGACCTGGGTGGTGTAGCCGTTGCGTTCGATGCGCTTGACCATCTGGCGGACGTTGCGCATGGCGCGGCCCGAGAGGGAGAAGTCGGCGACGTCGACGATCGCCTCGTCGCCGAGTTCGAGGGCGTCGAGGCCGGTCTCGCGGGTCCAGACCTGGCCGCCGGTCTCGGAGCAGCCCATGACGGCGGGGGTCCAGGAGTGGGCCTTGGCCTCGTCCATGAAGCGTTCGATGGCGCCGGGCCAGGCCTCGACGTCGCCGATGGGGTCGCCGCTGGCGAGCATCACGCCGGAGACGACGCGGTAGCAGACGGCGGCTTTGCCGCTGGGGGAGAAGACGACGCCCTTGTCGTGGCGGAGGGCGAAGTGGCCGAGGGAGTCGCGGCCGCCGTGCTGGTCGAGGAGGGCGCGCAGCCGGGTCTCGTCGTCGTCGGTGAGGCGGGCGGCCGGGTGCTCGGGGCGGAAGGCGAAGTAGGTGGTGGTGAGGGCGGTGAGCATGCCGAGGGCGCCGAGGGAGTAGCCGACGGTCCAGTCGACGCCGCCGGTGTAGGCGACGGGGCCTTCGAAGCCGAGGAGTCCGTACAGGACGTGTTCGAGGCGGTCGGTGAGGCTGGGGTCGCCGACGACGCGGCGGGGGTGGGCGCTGACGATGACGAGGCCGAGGGCGATGGATCCGGCGCCCATGACGACGAAGTTGGCGAGTGCCCGCCAGCGGCTGCGCGGGTCGGGGAGGGCGGCGAACTCGGCGCGGTGGCGCAGCAGCAGTGCGAGGAGCGCGAGGGAGAAGAGGGCGCCGATGACGGAGTGGCGCCAGACGAACTGGGCTGCCGCGCCGACGGGGAGGAGGACGACGGCGGCGCGCCAGGCCCGGCGCTTGTGCCGCTTGAGGCCGTGGGCGAGGAGCAGGAGGAGGACGCCGGCGCTGAGGGAGAGGGCGGCGGAGAGGTGGCCGAGGGTGCCGGGGAGGACTTCGGCGACCGCGTGCATGCGGCTGGCGCGGAAGCGGGGGAAGACTCCGGCGGCGATGTCGATGAGGCCGCCGAGGGTGCAGGCGGTGCCGACGAGGGCGGGGACCTTCTCGGGGCGGGGGCCGCGCAGAATCCGGCGTACCTGAACCGGAACCAATCGCGATTTGTCCCCATCTACCGTGACAGACATGGCTTCCCGTACTTCCCGTGGTCCTGCGAGGGGTCTCTGACTCCGGCCGGGCCCTGCGGCGCGTTCGGCGGGCCTTACCGGCTGGTGCGCTCTCTAGGACGGAGTCGCACGGAGCCGGGTTCATCGGTTCACAGGAAATTCTTGGAAAGAAGGCTCGGGCGTCTCATGGGGCTCATCAGCAACAAAGTCCTCGTGCTGGCCGTCGTGCTGGCCGTGGCGCTGTTCCTCGTCACGGTCTGGCTCTGGCCGCGGCTCGCGCGGCGCGGCTGGCGTGCCGTCGTGGGGCGGGTGGGGCTGCTGCTCGTGACCCAGGTGGCGCTGTTCGCGGCGGTGGGTCTCGCGGCGAACCGTTCCTTCCTCTTCTACGGCTCCTGGGCGGACCTGTTCGGGCAGGAGCAGGACATGGGGGTGGTCGTCGACCACTCGGCCGCCGCGAAGGACGTGCAGGTGGTCGAGAAGCAGGCGCTGAAGGTGCCCGGCGGGTCCCGGCCCGAGGTCGGCGGCCAGATACAGAAGGTCGTCATCAAGGGGGAGAGGTCGGGGATCACCTCGCCGGCCTACGTCTACCTGCCGCCGGAGTACTTCCAGAAGCAGTACGCGAAGAACACCTTCCCGGCTTCGGTGGTGCTCACCGGATACCCGGGCACGGCCGAGAACCTGCTCAAGGGCCTGAAGTACCCGAGGACGGCGTACACCCAGGCGAAGGCCGGGAAGATGCAGCCGATGATCCTGGTGATGCTGCGTCCGACGGTGGCGCCGCCGCGGGACACCGAGTGCGTGGACATCCCGGGCGGACCGCAGACGGAGACCTTCTTCGCGGAGGATCTGCCGAAGGCGGTCTCGGAGACGTACCGCGTGGGGACGAAGCCCCGGAACTGGGGCTTCATGGGGAACTCGACCGGTGGGTACTGCGCGCTGAAGATCGCGCTGCACCACCCGGACCGGTACGCGGCGGGGGCGGGCCTCTCGGCGTACTACAAGGCGGCGGAGGACGTGACGACGGGCGACCTCTTCCACGGCGACGACCGGCTGCGCAAGCGGGGGAACCTGCTGTGGAGCCTGGACCATCTGCCGCAGGGGAAGTCGTCGTTCCTGGTGACGACGTCGAAGCAGGGCGAGGGCAATCTGAAGGGGACGCTCGACTTCGTCAAGAAGGTGAAGAGCCCGGCGCGGGTCTCGTCGATCACGCTGGAGAGCGGCGGCCACAACTTCAACACGTGGAACCGCGAGATCCCGCCGGGGCTGGTCTGGATGGCCGGGCGGCTCAGCGCGGCCTGAGGCCGGGGCCTCGGCTCCGCGCGTCCGCTCCCCTCACGACTTCACGTCTGTTCCGCCGTGGCCCTGCGGAGCGCGCGGTGGACTCCCTCCGGGGTGAGGACACCGAGGGGGCGGCCGGCCGCGTCGGTCACCGTGAGGCGGCCGGTGTCGTGCTGGAGCAGCAGGGCGAGGGCGTCCTTGAGGGAGGACCCGAGGGGTACGTGGGCGCCGTTCTCGTATTCCTCGGGGCCTCCGACGTCCCCTTCGGGGCTTCCCTTCCGGATGTCGAGGTCGGCCTCGGTGACGGGCGTGACGGCGAGCCGCTTGAGCCCGCGGTCGCTGCCGACGAAGTCCGCGACGTACGGGGTGGCGGGGGAGCCGAGCACGGTGGCGGGGGTGTCGAACTGCTCGATGCGGCCCTGCCCGTAGACGGCCATGCGGTCGCCCATGCGGACGGCCTCCTCGATGTCGTGGGTGACGAGGAGGACGGTCTTTCGGACGGTGGCCTGGAGCGCGAGGAACTCGTTCTGGAGGCGCTCGCGGACGACCGGGTCGACGGCGCCGAAGGGCTCGTCCATGAGGAGGACGGGCGGGTCGGCGGCGAGCGCGCGGGCGACGCCGACGCGCTGGCGCTGGCCGCCGGAGAGCTGGGCGGGGTAGCGGGAGCCGTAGACGGCCGGGTCGAGGCCGACGAGGTCGAGGAGTTCGGCGGCACGCGCGCGTGCGGCGGCCTTCTTCCAGCCGAGGAGGGCGGGGACGGTCGCGGTGTTGTCGAGGACCGTGCGGTGGGGGAAGAGCCCGACCTGCTGGATGACGTAGCCGATCTTGCGGCGCAGGGCGACCGGGTCGACGCCGGCGATGTCGCGGCCGTCGACGAGGACGCGGCCGGAGGTCGGTTCGACGAGCCGGTTGACCATCATCATCGTGGTGGTCTTGCCGCAGCCGGACGGCCCGACCAGGGTGACGAGTTCGCCCTCGGCGACCTCGAAGGAGAGATCGTCGACGGCCGTGGTGCCGTCCGCGTACCGCTTGGTCACGTGCTCGAACCGGATCATGGTTCCCCATTCTGGCCCCTGGCCGACGGGGGTGTGTGAAGGGCGTGTTGCCGCATTGTGGCGGATCCCGGTGATTGTCGGTGGCCGGGGTTAGGGTCGTCAGACATACGTTCGGAGCGAGCGGGCGACCCGGGGGGAGGGGCGGATGAGCACGCCGAACTGTCTGGTCACCAACGACTGGATATGCGGGGAGTATCTGCGGACGCGCAGCGAGGAGCTGACGGAGGCGACCCTCCAGCATGTGGGAATCACGGTCGTGTCCGTGCTCCTCGCGATCCTCGTCGCCGTGCCGTTGGCGCTGCTCGTACGGGCGAGGCCGCGGTTCGCGGGCCCTGTCCTCGGGCTGACGACCCTGCTCTACACGGTGCCGTCGCTCGCGATGTTCTCGCTGCTCCTGCCCGTCTTCGGGCTCTCGGCGGCGCTCGTCGTGACCGGCCTCGTGCTCTACGCGCTGACGATC
Source organism: Streptomyces narbonensis (assembly GCF_014649015.1). GTDB lineage: Bacteria > Actinomycetota > Actinomycetes > Streptomycetales > Streptomycetaceae > Streptomyces > Streptomyces narbonensis. The sequence continues at coordinate 56,086 of NZ_BMSF01000007.1, read as the reverse complement.
CTCGTGCGGAACACGCTGGCGGGGCTCGACGCCGTGCCGGCCGAGACGCGCGAGGCCGCCCGGGGCATGGGGTACGGCTCGTGGCGGCTGCTCTGGCAGGTCGAACTCCCGCTGGCCCTGCCGGTGCTGATGGCCGGCATACGGATGGCGACGGTCTCCACGATCGCGCTGACGACGGTCGGCTCGGTCGTCGGCCGAGGCGGGCTCGGCAATCTCATCGAGGACGCGCTGCCGACCTTCTTCAAGGCGCAGGTGCTCGCCGCCTCCGTGCTGTGCGTGCTGCTCGCCGTCACCGCCGACCTGCTGCTCCTGGGACTCCAGCGGCTCCTCACGCCGTGGACCCGGATACGGACCGCGCCGGGGGGTGTGTGAGGTGGAGATCGTGACGGGCGCCTGGGCCTGGCTCACCACCGGCGCGCACTGGACCGGCGAGGAGGGCATCGGGCAGCGGCTCGCGGAGCACGTGTACGTCAGCGGGGCGGCACTGCTGATCGCCTCGGCCCTCGCGCTGCCGCTCGGCCTGTGGCTCGGCCATCTCGGCCGGGGCGGGGCGCTCGCGGTGAACGTGTCCAACGTGGGCCGGGCGGTCCCCGTCTTCGCGGTCCTCGCGCTGTTCATGGTCTCGCCCCTGAGAAACGCCGGCTATGTGCCGACCGTCGTCGCCCTCGTCCTGTTCGCGATACCGCCGCTCCTCACCAACGCATACGTGGGGATGCGGGAGGTGGACCGGTCCGCGGTGCGGGCCGCTCGGGGCATGGGGATGACGGGCGGCCAGGTCTTCCGGCGCGTCGAACTGCCCCTGGCGGGGCCGGTGGTGATGACCGGGGTGCGCTCGGCGGCGGTGCAGGTCGTCGCCACGGCGACGGTCGCGGCGATGGTCGGTCAGGGCGGTCTCGGCCGGATCATCACGGCCGGCTTCGCCCTCTACGACACGGCGCAGGTGGTCGCGGGCGCGGTGCTGGTGGCCCTGCTCGCCCTCCTGGTGGAGGCGGTGCTCGTGGGAGTGGACCGGCTCCTGACGGCCAGGCGAACGAGCGGCTGAGCGAACGAGCGGCTGAGCGACCGAGTAACCGAGCGACCGAGTAACCGAGCGACTGAGCAGCTGGGTAACGGAACGACGAACGGCCGAACGGCCTGCTGAAGTTGATGACGGAGATGGGTGGTCTTGTGAACAGGGTCTCGCGTGTCGCGGGTGCGGTGCTGGGGACGACGGCGCTTGCCGTCGCACTCGCCGCGTGCGGTGGTGACAGCCTGGAGGGGGGCAGGAAGAACTCCGGCGGCGCGTCCACGGGAGAGGGGAAGGGCTCGCTGGTCGTGGGCGCTGCGGCCTTCACCGAGTCGAAGGTGCTGGCCGAGCTGTACGCCCAGTCGCTGCGGGACGCCGGATACTCCGTATCCGTCACCACCGTGAAGAATCGCGAGTTGTACGAGCCCTCCCTGGAGAGCGGCGAGATCGACGTCGTACCGGAATACGCGGCGACCATCGCGGAATTCCTCAACGCGAAGGTGAACGGCCCGAAGGCGCCCGAGGACAAGCCGGTCGCTTCGGGTGACGCGGACGCGACGGTCGAGGCGCTGCGGAAGCTCGCCGAACCGCGTGGTCTGAAGGTGCTCGCGGTCGGCGGGGCCGTCGATCAGAACGCCTTCGCGGTGACCAAGGAATTCGCCGAGAAGAACAAGCTGACGACCCTTTCCGATCTGGGCCGCGCGAAGCTGAAGGTGAAGATCGCGGCCGGTGACGAATGCGCGGTGCGGCCGTTCTGCGCGCCCGGCCTGAAGAAGACGTACGGGATCGACGTGGCCGGCATCGACCCCAAGGGGGTCGGGACCCCGCAGGCCAAGCAGGCCGTCAAGGACGGGGTGGACCAGCTGGTCCTGACGACCACCACGGACGCCACGATCGAGAACTTCGGGCTCGTCTTCCTGGAGGACGACAAGAAGCTGCAGAACGCGGACAACGTCCTGCCCGTGGTCAACGCCAAGGACGCGGGTGCACCCGGGATTGCGGCCGCCCTCGACAAGATCACCAAGGTCCTGACGACGGCGGATCTCGCCGAACTCAACCGCAAGGTGGATGCCGAGCGGGCGAAGCCGGAAGACGTCGCCAAGGACTATCTGACGGCGAAGGGGCTGCTCAACAAGTAGGTCCAGGGCGGGGGAAGTCGGCCCGAAACGGAACCGGAAGGGTTGATCACCACTTCTTCTGGCGAGAAGTGGCCAAGAGATTCCCGGGCCGACACCCCACATGGTCCCTACGCACGGTAAATTTCAGGCCATGCCACGTGGACGCCACCGCCATTCCCCGCCTCTGCACAAGCTGCTGCCGCCCTCCGCGGTCGCAGGCGCCGCGGTCGTGTGCGCCGCGGTCGTCTGGCTGCCCGGAGACCTCCTGGTCGTGCGGCTGCTCGCGGTCGCCGCCGCCGCGGCCGCCGTCACCGGCGCCGTCCTCATGCGGAGTTGGGACCGGAGCGCCGGCGCCCGCGTCGCCGAGCTGAACCGGGCCCGCACCGCCGACCAGTGGAAGGCCGAGGAGCGGGTCGCCGAGCTGGAGTCCGACCTGGAGGAGTCCCGCGGTCTGCGGACCCGGCTCGACGCCAAGCTCCGCGCCAAGCGCGTCGAGCTCGCCGGGCTGCGCGGCGAGCACGCCGACCTCCTCCGCCGGTACGCCACCGCGGAGACCGAGCGCGCGAGCGCGCTGGAGGGCCGCCGCGTCCTCGCCCTGGAGGCGACCACCACGGCCGAGGCGGCCGGCACCGGCGCGAAGGCCCTGCCCGCCGCCGGGTCCACGCCCACCCCGGAGGCTTACCGCCGCGCCGCGCAGGCCCTGAAGGACCTCCCGCGCAACGCAGCGGCCCAGCACGCCCGGCGCACCGCCGAGGCGGCCCGCGCCCGGGACCTCGCCGAGCGGGCCCGCGAGACGGAGGAGCCGCAGGGGAAGCACGCGGCGGCCGCCGGGACCGAGCAGCACAGCCGTACGGCCGCCCCCGCCCTCGGACCCGCCCCCGCGCAGGCGGCACTGCCTGCCGCGCCCTCGGCGCCGGACCAGGCGCCGGACCAGGCGCCGGACCAGGCACCGGAATCCGGGACGGGCTCCGAGACGGACTCCCAGGGCGCGAACGCCGCCGAGGCCGTGAAGGCAGACGGGACCCCGGCCCCCGCGCCCAGGCCCGTCCCGCCCACCGGGATCACGCGCGTGCCCGCCGTCCAGGTGGCTGCGGCGATCGTCCCGGCCCGCAGGCAGACCCCGCGCCCCGAGGGCGGGTTCGACTTCTTCGGTACGCAGAAGGAGGCGGCGGCCATCGAGGCCGTGCAGAACACCGACCTCGCCGACGTCGTGGGCGAGGAGGTCCTCGAAGGGGCCCTGGCCGCCGAGACCCCGTTCCTCGTCCCGCTCGCCCCCCTCGCGCCGCCGGCGCCGGTGCCGCCCCGGACGATCGGCGAGGTCATCGACCTGACCGCGCACGACGAGACGGAGCAGCTCGACGTGGCCGAGCTGCGCGGCGCCGTCAACTCGTGACGTTCCGGCTCTCCGTCCTCACGGCGGCCGAGGCGACCCGTCGCCGTGAGGAACTGATCGCCCTGTGCGCCCAGGCCTTCGCCGGATCGCCCTGGCACGAGCCCCCGCTCGGCGCCGTACGGACCGTGGACCGGCTGCTCGACAGCGCCGCGCGGAAGGACGGCTTCTGCGCGGCTGCCGCGTATGCCGACGACGGCACCGACTTTGCCGACGCCGCCCTGCTCGGCTTCGCGGCCGGATGGACCGACACCGCCCTGTCCGGCGACGCGCCCCTGTTCGAGCTGGCCGAGCTGGTCGTCGCCCCCGGCCGGCAGGGCCAGGGCATCGGCCGGTCCCTCCACGACGGGCTGCTCGTGGTCGGCTCGCCGGGCCCGGCCATGCTCATGACTCTCGACGTCCCGGAACTGACGGAGCGGTACGCGCGCTGGGGCTGGACGGTCGTGGACCGCCGGCGCCCGGGCGAGGAGCAGCGCGAGTACGTCGTCATGCGCCACGCCTGACCCGGCGGACGGGCCGTGCCTACTTGTCGATGTCGCCGACGACGAAGAACAGCGAGCCGAGGATCGCGACCATGTCGGCGACGAGCGTCCCCGGCAGCAGCTCGACCAGCGCCTGGATGTTGTTGAACGACGCGGAGCGGAGCTTCAGCCGGTACGGCGTCTTCTCGCCCTTGGAGACCAGGTAGTAGCCGTTGACGCCGAGCGGGTTCTCGGTCCAGGCGTACGTGTGCCCCTCCGGCGCCTTCAGCACCTTCGGCAGCCGCTGGTTGATCGGCCCCTGCGGCAGGTCGGCGATCCGGTCCAGGCAGGCGTCCGCCAGGTCCAGGGCGTTGTGGGTCTGGTCGAGCAGGCACTCGAAGCGGGCCAGGCAGTCGCCCTCCTCGCGCACGGCGACCCGCAGCGTGTCCTGGAGCTCCCCGTAGGCGAGGTACGGCTCGTCGCGGCGCAGGTCGAAGTCGACACCCGAGGCGCGTGCGATCGGCCCGGACACCCCGTACGCGTGGACCGCGGCCTGCGACAGGACGCCGACGCCGCGCGTACGGCCTCGGAAGATCTCGTTGCCGAGGACCAGCCGGTCGTACACGTCCATCCGCGAGCGGACGTCCGCGACGGCCTGGCGCGCCCGCCCCAGCCAGCCGGCGGGCAGGTCCTCCTTGAGGCCGCCGACCCGGTTGAACATGTAGTGCATCCGGCCGCCGGAGACCTCCTCCATCACGGCCTGGAGCTCCTCGCGCTCCCGGAAGGCGTGGAAGACCGGGGTGATCCCGCCCAGTTCGAGGGGGTACGAGCCGAGGAACATGAGGTGGTTGAGGACCCGGTTCAGCTCGGCGAGGAGCGTGCGGGTCCACACGGCGCGCTCGGGGACCTCCATGCCCAGCATCCGCTCGACGGCCATGACGACCCCGAGCTCGTTGGAGAAGGCGGAAAGCCAGTCGTGACGGTTGGCCAGCATGATGATCTGCCGGTAGTCACGCGCCTCGAAGAGCTTCTCGGCGCCGCGGTGCATGTAGCCGATCACCGGCTCGGCCTGCTGGACGACCTCGCCGTCGAGCACGAGCCGGAGGCGGAGCACGCCATGGGTCGAGGGGTGCTGCGGGCCGATGTTCAGCACCATGTCGGTGCTCTCCGCCGCGCCGCCGATTCCGACCGTCGTCTCCGTCATGCGGGACAGTATCCCCTGCCCCGCGTCCCCGGCCCACGGGTCACCCTGCGGCGGGCCCGACCCGCTGGACCAGCCAGTGGAAATCGCCCAGACCGCCGCGGGCGGTCAGCTCGGCGGCCTCGCCGGCGGAGGCGAGCGCGCGGACGTAGCCGGCGGGATCGGCCGAGGCCATGGAGAGCGGCGGACGCCCCCCGGACACCCCGAGCCGGTGCAGGGCCTCCCGCTGGGTGAGCAGCTCCGCTCCTCCGTCCCCGCCCCCGGCCGCCGCGCACGCGTCCACCGCCACGTGGGCCGTCACGTCGCAGCCGCCGTCCGGTGCCGGCGGGACCTCGCGGCCGTCCCGGAAGCCGGTCAGGGTGCCGAAGGGCGGCCGGGCGTCCCGTACGTGCCCGTAGTCGACGGCCACCGCGCGCCCCGCCGCGAGCGAGCGCACCGCCGCCGCCCACGCCGCGTCCCTGGGCCGCCCGATCTCGGCCCGCGCGCCGGGCTCCCGCAGCGGCCACCAGCGGGCCAGCCACTCCGCGTCGGGGCCCGCGACGGGCGCGGCGAGCCGCTCCGTACCGTCCGCGCGGACCTCCACGTACCGGGCGACGCCCGTCGCGTCGGCCTCGGCCACGTCCACCGGCACGTTGTCGAGCCACTCGTTCGCGAAGAGGAGCCCGCGCACGCTCCCCGGCCCCGGCAGCCGGTCCGTCCAGACGATCCGCTCGTCGAGCCCCGCCGGGCGGGCGGCGCGCTCGACCGCGGACGCCCGGACGTCCAGACCCGTCCCCGCGGTCGCCGCGAGCACCGCCGTCAGCAGCTCACCGCGCCCCGCGCCCACGTCCACCAGATCGACCCCGGCCGTCCCCAGCTCCTCCGCGACCTCGCCGAGCAGCCGGGCCACCGCCCCCGCGAAGAGCGCGGAGGCGTGCACCGACGTACGGAAATGGCCCGCGGGTCCCTCGGGGCGCAGATAGAAGCCCCCCGGGCCGTACAGCGCCTGCTCCGTGGCCTCGCGCCACCCCCGCCACTGACACGTCTCACCCGTCACGTCATCCGTCACGGACCCCAGTCTCCACCTCGGGGAGTACGGCCCCGTCGTCAAGGATCGGCCCAACGGTTGATCCCTGCACCTATCGGCCTTCCCTACTCTGGGTGACGTGCAGCGCCTCTACGACTTCCTCCGCAGACACCCGACGGGCGTCGACACCTTCTGGGCCGTCGTCCTCCTCGGGTTCTCCCTGCTGTGGGTGGGGACGACCTCCCCGGCCGTCGGCAACCCCCTCGCGTACGGGGTGGTCGCCGTGCTCCTCTCCCTGGTCGTGGCCCTGCGCCGACGCGCCCCGGAGAAGATGCTGCTGCTGACGGTCGCCCTCGGCCTCGTCCAGCTCGCCCTCGGCCTGGAACCGTTCGTCGCCGACTTCGCCATGCTCGTGATCGTCTTCACGGTCGCGGCGCACGACGGAGCCCGCTGGGCGTCCCGCCTCGCGCTCGTCGGCGGACTGAGCGCGGCCACGCTCTCGGCGCTGAGATGGCCCATGGACGGCATCGAATCCGCCGCCGCCACGGTCTTCTTCACGGTCATCATGACCGTCCCCTTCGCGCTCGCCTGGGTTCTCGGCGACTCGCTCCGCACCCGCCGCGCCTACTTCGCGCAGCTGGAGGAGCGGGCCTCCCGCCTGGAGCAGGAGCGCGAGGCCCAGGCCAAGGTCGCGGTCGCCGCCGAGCGCGCCCGGATCGCCCGCGAGCTGCACGACGTCGTCGCGCACAACGTGTCGGTGATGGTCGTCCAGGCCGACGGCGCCGCCTACGTCATGGACTCGTCCCCCGAGACCGCCAAGCAGGCCCTGGAGACGATCTCCACCACGGGCCGGCAGGCCCTCGCCGAGATGCGCCGCCTCCTCGGCATCCTGCGCACCGGCGAGCACCAGGAGGCCGGTGAGTACGTGCCCCAGCCCGACGTGCAGCAGATCGAGGACCTCGTCGAGCAGGTCCGGAGCGCCGGCCTCACCGTCGACTTCGCGATCGAGGGGAGCCCGCGTCCGCTGCCCAGCGGCGTCGAGCTCACCGCGTACCGGATCGTGCAGGAGGCGCTCACCAACACGCGCAAGCACGGCGGTCCCGACGTCGGCGCCAGCGTCCGGCTGGTCTACTTCGACGACGGCCTCGGGCTGCTCGTCGAGGACGACGGTCGCGGCGCACCGCAGGAGATGTACGAGGACGGCGGCGCCGACGGGCGCGGTCATGGTCTGATCGGGATGCGCGAGCGGGTCGGCATGGTCGGCGGCACGCTGGACGCGGGGCCGCGCCCCGGCGGTGGTTTCCGGATCAGCGCCCTGCTCCCCCTCAAGCCCGCTCACTAGAAGAGGATCTTCCTGACATGTCCATCCGCGTGATGCTCGTCGACGACCAGGTGCTGCTGCGCACCGGTTTCCGCATGGTGCTCGCCGCCCAGCCGGACATGGAGGTCGTGGCGGAGGCGGGGGACGGGGTCGAAGCCCTCGAGGTGCTCCGCTCCACGGCGGTCGACGTCGTCCTGATGGACGTGCGCATGCCGAAGCTGGACGGGGTGGAGACCACCCGGCGGATCTGCTCGCAGCCGGGCGCGCCGAAGGTGCTGATCCTGACCACCTTCGACCTCGACGAGTACGCCTTCTCGGGGCTGAAGGCGGGCGCGAGCGGCTTCATGCTGAAGGACGTGCCGCCGGCGGACCTGCTCGGCGCGATCCGGTCGGTGCACAGCGGCGACGCGGTGGTGGCGCCCTCGACGACCCGGCGGCTGCTCGACCGCTTCTCGCCGATGCTGCCGTCGACGGGGACGGAGACGCGGGCCGTCGACACCGCGCTCGCGCGGCTCACGGACCGGGAGCGCGAGGTGATGATGCTGGTCGCGCAGGGCCTGTCGAACGGCGAGATCGCGGCGCGGCTCGTCCTCTCGGAGGCGACGGTGAAGACGCACGTGGGCCGGATCCTGACCAAGCTGGGCCTGCGTGACCGGGTCCAGGTCGTGGTCCTCGCGTACGAGTCGGGCCTGGTCCGCGCGGGCGGCGGCGCGGCCTCGTAGGGCCTGTCCTGGGGCCCGTCCTAGGGAGTGCGTGCCTGGGGGCACCTCCCAGCGGTAGCTGGGGGAGCGTTGCGGGGCAGACGGGTATGTGACGACAGGGCCTAGGTCCTGTCGTCAAACTCCAGTCGTCCGCCCGAAGGGCGGGCCCTGCGGCGTCAGGTGCGTGCTCTCGGCGTGCCGGGCGCGGGCCCGCGTACTGGATGTACGCGGGTCTGTGCCCGGTGCGGTGAGAGTGCGTGCATGGCGTTGCGGGGCAGGCGGGAGTTTGACGACAGGACCTAGCGGAGGACCGACTCCAGGAAGTCGCTGCCGAGCCGGGCGACGACGGTCACGTCGAGCTGGTGCAGGACGTACCGGCCGCGCCGCTGGGTGGTGACCAGTCCGGCCTTCTTCATGACCGCGAGGTGCCGGGAGACCTCGGGGGCGGTGATGCCGTACGCGTCGGCCAGCTCGCCCGTCGAGTACGCGCCCCGGGCGAGACTGCGGCACAGCCGCATCCGCATGGGGTGGGCGACCGCCTCCAGGCGCAGCTTGACGGACTCGGTCGCGGTGGCGCCGCCGAGGTCGCGGGTGGGTACGGGGTACTGGACGACCGGCTGCCAGCCTGGTGTGTGCAGGGCGAAGAGGTGCGGCCAGCCGAAGGCGGTCGGCAGGAACGTCACGCCCGTTCCCTCGGCGCTCGTGCGCCCCTGGACCAGCTTGTCGACGACGATCCGGGAGCCCCGCTCGTCCTCCTCCAGGACCATCGCGGCCGAGGCGGCGGAAACGGCCTCGGCGAGCCCCTTGCGGCGCATCAGCTCGGTCTTGTGGCGGGCGTCGGCGGCGAGCTGCACGCCGACGCGGCGCCAGGTGTCGGCGAAGAAGGCCTCGTCGCAGTCCTCCAGGAGCCGCCGGATCCACGCGCGCGTGCCGGGCGGGTCGGCCAGCATCCGCTCCACGAAGGCGACCTGCCGGGGGCCGCGCGCGGAGGCCAGGTCGAGGGCGCGGCGGCGCATCCGCTCGTCGACGAGCGGGGACGGCGCGCCGTGCGTGTAGTGGCTGGCGCAGGAGATCTCCAGGGCCGAGCCCACGTACTTCTCGTCGTCCATGCGGTCGAGGTCGTCCAGCTCCTCGGCGAGGGTCCCCCGCGGCCGCGACGGCAGCAGGATGTCCGAGCGCGTGGAGCGCCACATGAAGTCGGCCTCGTGGAGCCGGTCGGCGAGCTCGGGCTTGAGGGCGGCGGCGGTCGTGGTCGTCCAGGCGTGCAGCCGGGGGTGGTGCGCCGGCTCGGCCAGGGCGTGCAGGGCGGCGCCCAGTTCGCCCAGGGGCGAGGGGCAGAAGACGAGGCGCTCCTGGGGCAGTCCGGTGATGTCGATCGTCACGCTCACGCCCCTATGGTGCGGGGTGCGGCGGGGGTGGTGTCGCGCCGTTTGACGAGTGCCGTCAATCGGCGGGCGGGGCGGCCCGGGAGCGCCGTTTGACGGGAGCCGTCAAACGCCGCGCCAGGGCGCCGGAGCGCGGCGCACGGTGAGGTCATGAACGCGCTGCATCAGTACCTCTTCGACACCTACCGCGCCGCCCGGCTCGGCGAACCGATGCCCCCGGCACCCGGCACCCACGACGTCGCCGTCCTGCGGGCGGTCCGCGACCGCCGCCGCTTCGAGCGGGTCCTCGCGGGCCGTCCGGCGCACGGTACCGTCCGTACGGCCCTGCAGGCCCTGCACCGGTGGCTGCGCCCCCGCGTCGACCGCTGACCGGACCGCCGGTTCAGGGGGCGATCCGGCTCAGCCCTCGATCCCGGAATCGCTCAGCCCTCGACCCAGGAATCGCTCAGCCCTCGATCCCGGAATCGCTCAGCCCTCGACCCGGGGCCGCTCAACCCTCGATCCGGGACAGGAAGTCCCGCACCGCCGCCCGTACGTCCGCCGCCGTCCACTCCAGCCCGGGCCGCGTCACCGTCAGCTCGGTCACGGCGACCCCCGGCGGCCCCGCCGCGCCCGGGCCGAACCAGCGGCGGAAGAGGGCGGTTCCGGTGGCCTCGGTCTGCTCCGCGGCCGCGGTCGACAGGACGTCGGGGTCGTACGGGAGCCAGACCTGGAACTGGTGGGTGTGCGGGACCTCCGGGTGGACCCGGGACCAGCCCACGCCCGCCGCCGCGAACTCCTCCCGCACCGCCTCGGCCACCACGCGCGCGTGCCGCACGTACGAGGGCAGCAGCGGCAGCTCGACGGCGAGGCCGCGGAGCGCGGAGAGCGCCGCCGGGTACTGCTGGGCGACCAGCCCTCCGTAACGGTGCCGCCAGACCCGCGCCTCCTCCATGACGTCCTCCGGGCCCGCGAGCGCGGCCCCGGACAGGCCGCCGAGGGACTTGTAGAACGAGACGTACACGCTGTCGGCGAGCCCCGCGATCTCGGGCAGCCCACGGCCGAAAGCCGTCGTGGACTCCCACAGGCGGGCCCCGTCGAAGTGGACGACCGCGTCCCGCTCCCGGGCCGCCTCGACCACCTCCGTCAGCTCCTCCCACGACGGCAGGACGAAGCCGGCCTCGCGCAGCGGCAGCTCCAGCATCAGCGCCCCGAAGGGCTCCGGGTGGTCGCGCACCTCCTCGGCCGTCGGCAGCCGCGGCGCGTCGGTCGGGTGGACCGTGCGGAGCCCGGAGACGGCCCCGAAGGCCCCGCCCTCGTGGACCTCGGGGTGGGCGAGCGGGTGGAGGGCGACGACGGGGTTGCCGGTGCGCCCGGCCCAGCAGCGCAGCGCGACCTGCTGGGCCATCGTGCCGGTCGGGAAGAACACGGCGGCGGGCAGACCGAGCTCCTCGGCCACGCGCCGCTCGACCTCCTCCACGAGCCCGTCGCCGTACATGTCGACGGGGCCGTCCGCGTGGCCTTCGCGCTCCGCCCAGTCGACGAGCTCGCGCAGCCGCTCCCCGACCGTCCCCTCGACGGAGGTGTGCCACAGCCTCCGCTCGGCGCCGGCCCAGAGCTTCGCCCGGTACAGCCGGAGCTCCTGCTCGTCCGCCGAGTCCTCGGAATCCACGGGATCCACATCTGCGTTGATGTCCATGGGGTGATCATCACACCGCTGCCCACAGCCTGTGGACAGCCACGGGAGGAGCGCGAAACGCTGGCGTAGCATGACCAGAAATCGTCCGGTACCCGCCGAGGACTGGAACGGAAGGCCGTCCCCATCGTGAACGCACCAGCAGCGCCAGAGCCGCGACCAGAGCCCCGCCCCGAGGACCGTCCCGCACGGCTCACCGTCGGAGTCGTCGGCGCGGGCCGTGTGGGCCCCGCCCTCGCCGCCTCGCTCCAGCTCGCGGGCCACCGCCCCGTCGCCGTCTCGGCGGTCTCCGACCGCTCCCGGCGCCGCGCCGCCGAGCTCCTGCCCGACGTCCCGGTCGTCGAGCCCGCCCGCGTCCTCGCGCTCGCCGACCTCGTCCTCCTGACGGTCCCCGACGACGCCCTGCCGGGTCTGGTCGAGGGCCTCGCCGACACCGGAGCCGTACGGCCGGGACAGCTGCTCGTCCACACCTCCGGGCGGTACGGCGTACAGGTCCTCGACCCCGCCCGCCGGGCCGGCGCCCTCCCGCTCGCCCTGCACCCCGCCATGACCTTCACCGGCACCGCCGTGGACGTCCAGCGGCTGGCCGGCTGCTCCTTCGGTGTGACCGCGCCCGACGAGCTGCGGCTCGCGGCAGAGGCCCTGGTCATCGAGATGGGCGGCGAACCCGAGTGGATCGCCGAGGACGCCCGCCCGCTCTACCACGCGGCCCTGGCCCTCGGCGCGAACCACCTGGTCACCCTGGTGGCCCAGTCGATGGAGCTGCTCCGCAAGGCGGGCGTCGCCGCGCCCGACCGCATGCTCGGCCCCCTCCTCGGCGCCGCTCTGGACAATGCCCTGCGGTCCGGGGACGCGGCCCTCACGGGACCCGTCGCGCGCGGCGACGCCGGGACGGTCGCGGCCCACGTCGCCGAGCTGCGCAAGCACGCGCCCGGCACCGTCGCCGGCTATCTGGCGATGGCCCGCACGACCGCCGACCGGGCGCTCGCGCACGGCCTGCTCAAGCCCGAGCTCGCCGAGGACCTGCTGGGCGTGCTCGCCGCCGACAGCACCACCGCAGCCGACGGGCCGCGAGGAGACGACCGATGACCCTGTCCGCCCCGCAGAGCACCGGCGGCACCCCCGAAGGGGCCGCCCCCGCCGACGGCCGGCCCGCCCGCCACCGGCCCGCCGAGCTGGTCCCCACGGCCGACGCCCTCGCGCACGCCCGCGCGCACCACGGCGCCCCCGGGCGCAACGCCGTCGTCATGACCATGGGCGCCCTCCACGACGGCCACGCCACCCTGATCCGCGCTGCCCGCGAGCGCGTCGGCGCCGAGGGCTTCGTCGTCGTCACCGTCTTCGTCAATCCGCTCCAGTTCGGCGCCGGCGAGGACCTCGACCGCTACCCCCGCACGCTCGACGCCGACCTGGAGCTGGCCTTCGACGCCGGGGCGAGCGTCGTCTTCGCGCCCTCCGCCGACGAGGTCTACCCGGGCGGCGAGCCGCAGGTCCGGATCACCGCCGGCCCCATGGGGGAGCGCCTCGAAGGCGCCTCCCGGCCCGGCCACTTCGACGGCATGCTGACCGTCGTCGCCAAACTCCTCCACCTCACCTCGCCCGACCTGGCCTTCTTCGGCCAGAAGGACGCCCAGCAGCTGGCCCTGATCCGCCGGATGGCCCGCGACCTGAACTTCCCGGTCGAGATCGTCGGCGTAGAGACCGTCCGCGAGACCGACGGCCTCGCCCTCTCCAGCCGCAACCGCTATCTGTCGGCCGAGGAGCGCCGTACGGCCCTCGCGCTGTCCGGCGCGCTCTTCGCCGCCCGTGACCGGCTCGCCGCCCAGGAGGCGCTGCGCGCGCGTGCCGTCTCCCTGCCGGGCGCCCAGGGCCGGGGCGAGACCCGCGCCGAGGCGCTCTCGCGGCTCGGCGAGGCCCGGGCCGCCGCCGACGCCCACGCGGTCGCGCAGGCGGCCGAGCGCGGCGGCGCCGGGGCCGTCCGGGCCGCGGCCCTGGCCGTCCTCGACGGCGCGGCGAAGGCCGAGCCGCCACTCACCCTCGACTACCTGGCCCTGGTCGACCCGGCCGACTTCACCGAGGTCGCCGACGACCACGACGGCGAGGCGGTCCTCGCGGTCGCCGCGCGGGTGGGGACCACGCGGCTCATCGACAACATCCCCCTGACCTTCGGAGCCACCAAGTGACCGGAATACGGCTGCACGCGCCCGCGCCGGGCTGGGCCATCGACGCCGACGTCGTCGTGGTCGGCTCGGGCGTCGCGGGCCTCACCACCGCCCTGCGCTGCACCGCCGCCGGGCTCCGTACCGTCGTCGTCACCAAGGCCCGGCTCGACGACGGCTCCACCCGCTGGGCCCAGGGCGGCATCGCCGCCGCGCTCGGCGAGGGCGACACCCCCGAGCAGCACCTCGACGACACCCTCGTCGCCGGCGCCGGGCTCTGCGACGAGGAGGCCGTACGGCTGCTCGTCACGGAGGGCCCCGAGGCCGTGCGCCGCCTCATCGCGACCGGCGCCGACTTCGACAAGACCGCCGACGGCGAGATCGCGCTGACCCGCGAGGGCGGCCACCACCGCCGCCGGATCGCGCACGCCGGCGGCGACGCGACCGGCGCGGAGATCTCCCGCGCCCTCGTCGAGGCGATACGGGACCGGGGCGTCCGCACCATCGAGCACGCCCTCGTCCTGGACCTCCTGACGGACGCCGAGGGCCGGACGGCGGGCGTGACCCTGCACGTCATGGGCGAGGGCCAGCACGACGGCGTCGGAGCCGTCCACGCCCCCGCCGTGGTCCTCGCCACCGGCGGCATGGGGCAGGTCTTCTCCGCCACCACCAACCCCGCGGTCTCCACCGGCGACGGCGTCGCGCTCGCGCTGCGCGCCGGGGCCGAGGTCTCCGACCTGGAGTTCGTCCAGTTCCACCCGACGGTGCTCTTCCTGGGCGCCGACTCGGAGGGCCAGCAGCCGCTGGTCTCCGAGGCGGTCCGGGGCGAGGGCGCCCACCTGGTCGACGCCGACGGGGTCCGCTTCATGCTCGGGCAGCACGAGCTGGCCGAGCTCGCGCCCCGCGACATCGTCGCCAAGGCGATCATGCGGCGGATGCAGGAGCAGGGCACCGAGCACATGTACCTCGACGCCCGTCACTTCGGCGCCGAGATGTGGGCGGAGCGCTTCCCCACGATCCTGGCCGCCTGCCGGCTCCACGGCATCGACCCGGTGACCGAGCCGATCCCGGTCGCCCCGGCGGCGCACTACGCCTCCGGCGGCATCCGCACGGACCTGCGCGGCCGGACCACGGTCCCGGGTCTGTACGCGTGCGGCGAGGTCGCCTGCACGGGCGTCCACGGCGCCAACCGGCTCGCGTCGAACTCGCTCCTGGAGGGCCTGGTCTTCGCCGAGCGGATCGTCGAGGAGATCACGGCCGCCGCGCCGCGCGTGCCCGGCGCCGCCGTGCCGCACCCGGTTCCGGTGACCCTGCCCCTGCCGGTGGCCGGAGCCCGTACCCGTATCCAGCGGGTCATGACGGCCGGCGCGGGCGTGCTCCGCTCCGCGAGCAGCCTGCGGGAGGCCGCCGTGGCCCTCGACGACCTGCACAGGGACGCCCTGGCGGGCGGCAGCGACGACACCAAGTCCGCCGAGCCCGGCGTGGAGTCCTGGGAGACCACCAACCTGCTGTGCGTCGCCCGCGTCCTGGTCGCCGCCGCCCGCCGCCGCGAGGAGACCCGAGGCTGCCACTGGCGCGAGGACCACCCCGACCGGGACGACACGGCGTGGCGGCGGCACCTCGTCGTCCGCCTCACCCCGGAGCGGACCCTCGACGTCCGCACCACCGACACCGCTGACTTCCCCCCGACCGTCGACGCCCCAGGGAGCCGTAAGTGACCACGCCGAGCACGCCCGAGGAGAGCCGTCCCGAGCCCGTGGACGTCCCTCTGATCCAGATCAGCGCCGCCCCCGCCGCGGACGCCGAGGCCGGCGGCTGTGGTGACGGCTGCGGCTGCGGCGGCGCGGAGGAGTTCGAGTGCGGCCTCGACCCCGCGCTCGCCGAGCTGCTCGCGGCCGCCGGCCTCGACCCCGTACAGGTCGAGGACATCGCCCACCTCGCGATCGCCGAGGACCTCGACGGCGGGGTGGACGTGACGACCGTGGCGACCGTCCCCGAGGACGCCGTCGCCACCGCCGACTTCACCGCCCGTGAGGCCGGTGTCGTCGCCGGTCTGCGGGTCGCCGAGGCCGTCCTGTCGATCGTGTGCGCGGACGAGTTCGAGGTCGAGCGGCACGTCGAGGACGGCGAGCGCGTCGAGGCCGGGCAGAAACTCCTCAGCGTCACCGCCCGCACCCGCGACCTGCTCACCGGCGAGCGCAGCGCGCTCAACATCCTCTGCCGCCTCTCCGGCATCGCCACCGCCACGCGCGCGTGGGCGGACGCCCTGGAGGGCACGAAGGCCAAGGTCCGCGACACCCGCAAGACGACCCCGGGCCTGCGCGCCCTGGAGAAGTACGCGGTGCGCTGCGGCGGCGGCGTCAACCACCGCATGTCGCTCTCCGACGCGGCCCTCGTGAAGGACAACCACGTGGTGGCGGCCGGTGGCGTCGCGCAGGCCTTCAAGGCCGTGCGGGAGCTGTTCCCGGAGGTGCCGATCGAGGTCGAGGTCGACACGATGCACCAGGTCCGCGAGGTCCTGGACGCGGGCGCCGACCTGATCCTGCTCGACAACTTCACCCCGATCGAGACCGAGGAGGCCGTCGCGATCGTCGCGGGCCGCGCCGTCCTGGAGTCCTCGGGCCGCCTGACGCTGGAGAACGCGGCGGCGTACGCGGCGACCGGCGTCGACTACCTGGCGGTCGGCGGGCTCACCCACTCCTCCCCGATCCTCGACATCGGCCTCGACCTGCGCGAGGCGGCCGTCTGATGCTGCTCACCATCGACGTCGGCAACACCCAGACGGTGCTCGGCCTCTTCGACGGCGAGGAGGTCATCGAGCACTGGCGCATTTCCACGGACCCGCGCCGGACCGCCGACGAGTGGGCGGTCCTGCTCCAGGGCCTCATGGGCATGCACCCGCTGCTCGGCGTCGAGCTGAGCGACGGCATCGAGGGGATCGCCATCTGCGCGACGGTCCCCTCGGTGCTGCACGAGCTGCGCGAGGTGACCCGCCGGTACTACGGGGACGTGCCGGCGGTCCTGGTGGAGCCGGGCGTCAAGACGGGCGTTCCGGTCATCACCGACAACCCCAAGGAGGTCGGCGCGGACCGCGTCATCAACGCGGCCGCGGCGGTCGAGCTGTACGGCGGTCCGGCGATCGTCGTCGACTTCGGTACGGCGACGACGTACGACGCGGTCACCGCGCGCGGGGAGTACGCGGGCGGGGCCATCGCGCCGGGCATCGAGATCTCGGTCGAGGCGCTGGGCGTGAAGGGCGCCATGCTCCGCAAGATCGAGCTGGCCCGCCCGCGGAACGTGATCGGCAAGAACACGGTCGAGGCGATGCAGTCGGGCATCATCTTCGGCTACGCGGGCCAGGTCGACGGCGTCGTCGCCCGCATGAAGCGCGAGCTCGTCGGCCCGAACGGCAACCCCTCCGACGTCACCGTCATCGCCACGGGCGGCCTCGCCCCGATGGTCCTCGGCGAGTCGACGGAGATCGACGAGCACGAGCCCTGGCTGACCCTGATCGGCCTGCGACTGGTGTACGAGCGGAACGTCTCGCGGATGTGAGGGCCGGGTCGCACCGACGCCCGGCGACGGCCCTCGCACCGGCGATCATTCCGGCGCGCCGGAATGATCGCTAAGAGAAAATTGTCCGATTAGCGCGTATCGTCGGCCCATGCCCACGCCATACGGATCTCGCGGCGGCATGGCATTCAGCGCGGACGAGCTGCGTGTGCTCCGAGGCGCCCTTGCCATCGCCCTCCACCCTGCCCCCCTCCAGGACGAGGACGTCCAGGACTGCCTGCGCCTGGCCGAATCCGTGGACGAGGCGGTACGCGAGGCCGGCCGGCTGCGTGCCTTCCTCCTCGACGACCTGGCCCGCTACCGGGACGCCCTCCCCGGGTCGATGACCGGCTATCTGGGCCTCCTCCGGGACGCCCTCGCCGCCGGGTACGACCCCGGGGTCGACGACCTCGCCGCTCTGCGGGCCCTGCGCGCCAACCCCGCCGCGGACGAGCTGCTCGCCCGCTGCCGGCTCCTCGCCGAGCGCTCCGTCCGCGCCCGGCTCGCCAGGGTCTCCCAGGCGACGGGCTCCACCGCCCCCGCCCCCGCCGGTGCGGCGCTCGCGCCCCGGGCGCGGCTGCTCGCCCTCCCCGGCGGACGCGCGGCGGCCGGCGAGCCGAAGCCGAACCCGCCGTCCGGCCCCGCCCCCGGCGACCGCCCGGTGCCCAAGCCCTCCGAGGTCTTCCCGCCGCGCCGACGCCCCGTACCCCCGCCCCCGCCCGAGGAGCGGGCCGCCGGATAGCTACTCTGGACGGCATGGACTACGTATCCGCGCTCCTGCCCCCCGTCGTGATGGCCGCGTTCTTCACCGCCCTCGTCGTCGTGATCGTCAAGAGCCAGGGCGGCCCGAACAAGGCCAAGGAGGACGCGGTCGTGGACGCCGCCCTCGCCCGCGCCGAGTCCACCCGCCAGGCGGACGGCTCGCCCTCCGCCTGAGGCCCCCTCTCCCCGCCCCAGGCACCCCGCACCACCGGGACGTGCGACCTTCCGAGGTCGTGCGTCCTTTTTGTTTGAGTTGTTGCGTTTCCTCACGTAAATGGCCGCTTATCAACTCTTTGCGAACTATGGTGGCACTGTGCCCCGTCCATTGGGAGAGCTTGAGGACGCCGTCATGACGCGCGTCTGGCAATGGAACCGCCCGGTGACCGTCCGGGAAGTTCTGGAAGACCTCCAGCAGGAACGGTCCATCGCCTACACCACCGTCATGACCGTCATGGACAATCTCCATCAGAAGGGCTGGGTGCGCCGGGAAGTCGACGGCCGCGCCTATCGATATACGGCGGTCTCCACCCGGGCCGCTTACTCGGCCGCGCTGATGAACGAGGCCTGGGCCCAGAGCGACAACCCCGCAGCCGCCCTCGTCGCCTTCTTCGGCATGATGTCGCCGGACCAGCGCGAGGCGCTGAACGACGCCATCCGTATCGTCCAGCGCGACAACCCGATCCCCGCCCCGCCCGAAGAGGCCGTGGCCGACAAGGGTGCCGACGGATCCGAGGCCCGGGAGCGATAGCGTCCCCCCATGTCGCCGTCTGCTTCTCCGGCCGCTTCCGCGGCCTCCGCCAAAGCCGTCACCGTACGCAGGGCCCGCACCAGTGATGTCGCTGCGGTCCGCCGTCTCGTCGATCCTTTCGTCCAGCGCGGCATCCTTCTCGACAAGGCGACCGTGACCCTTTACGAGGCCATCCAGGAGTTCTGGGTCGCGGAACGCGACGAGGACGCCACGGTCGTCGGTTGCGGCGCTCTGCACGTCATGTGGGAAGACCTCGCGGAAGTCCGCACTCTCGCCGTCGATCCCGAGTTCAAGGGCGCCGGCGTCGGACATCAGGTGCTCGACAAGTTGTTGCACACCGCCCGATGGCTCGGGGTGCGGCGGGTATTCTGCCTGACCTTCGAAGTCGACTTCTTCGCGAAGCACGGCTTCGTCGAGATCGGTGAGACCCCGGTCGACGGAGATGTCTACAGCGAGCTCCTGCGTTCCTATGACGAGGGCGTCGCCGAGTTCCTCGGTCTCGAACGAGTGAAGCCGAACACCTTGGGCAACAGCCGCATGCTTCTGCACCTGTGACCCGGAACCCCGCGGCGAACCCGAACCGGATCCCTATGTCCGAATCGCGCATGTTTCCCGCGTCGTCGGGGTTCTGAACCTCTCCCAGGGGTTTGTGTTTTTCCGGGAAAAGCGGTTTCCTTTCCGCGTACTGCATTTTCGATGAAAGGAAATCCGGTGGCACAGAAGGTTCAGGTCCTTCTTGTCGACGACCTCGACGGCGTCGAGGCGGACGAGACGGTGACGTTCGCGCTGGACGGCAAGACCTACGAGATCGACCTCACCACCGCAAACGCGGAAAAGCTCCGCGGCCTGCTCGAGCCGTACACCGCGGGTGGTCGTCGTACCGGTGGCCGCACCACCGGTGGGCGTGGCAAGGGCCGTGTCGCGGCCGGCAGCCCCGACACGGCCAAGATCCGCGCGTGGGCCAAGGAGAACGGCTACGACGTGAACGACCGCGGCCGTGTCCCCGCCACCGTCAAGGCGGCCTACGAGGACGCGAACCGCTGAGGCGACAGCTGCTGAGGCGCCGGGCCACCGGTCCGGGCACTCAGCAGCCGCACCCGGTGGCACTCCGCGGCCGCGGCGGTCACGAGACGCACCAGGCAGGGGCCGTCCGCACCGCCCCAGGGTGCGGACCGCAGGGCCGGCAGCGAGGACTCCACCTCGCGCCCCGGCAAGGGCGCCCGCAGCCAGACCGCGGCACCCGGCGTGCCGGAGCCGCCCCGCCCCGGGGGAAGGGGCGCGGTCATCCGGCCGTCGGCGCCCAGGATCGCCAGGTCCAGCGAGATCCCGCCCCACTCGAG
Organism: Streptomyces narbonensis; assembly: GCF_014649015.1. GTDB lineage: Bacteria > Actinomycetota > Actinomycetes > Streptomycetales > Streptomycetaceae > Streptomyces > Streptomyces narbonensis. The sequence goes on along the minus strand of NZ_BMSF01000007.1, from coordinate 36,261 downwards.
CCAGTCGAGCAGTCCCGGGAGCTCCTCGGCGCTCCCCGCGGCCACGAGCAGCCGCATCCGGCGCCCCAGCAGGGCCACCGGGCCCGTCCCCGCGCCCATCCGGCGCAGGACGCCACGACCGGCCGTGGCGGGCAGCTCCAGGACGTCGAAGCGCAGCCCCGTGACCAGCTGCACCGGAGGGCCCGGCACCGCGGCCCAGCCGAGCTCGTGCTCGTACCACCGCGCCAGACCGCCGTCGCTGTCGAGCGGGGAGCGGGGGGACGGGACGGTGAGGGCCATGCCCGGCGCAACTCCCGCGAAGCCCTCTTGGTTACGCCCGTGGCGCGTCCCCGGCCTGCCAGGACCCGACCGTCCCCCGACCTCGGCCCGTCCGGGGCTCGACCGCGCCTCGTCCGTGGTGACGGACGGTCCCTCTCCGGATGCGCAAGGTGTCCGTGATGAGGCGTACGGGGGCATTCGGCAGCGCAAGGTTGTTCGCTGGTAGCGGAGGGAACCGGGGTGTGCCGCATGGAGTGTCAGTGCTTACGGGTAAGACATTCCTAGTGGAGAGGGGCGACTCGCGGGCTTCGGCGTCTCACGTTCGCCATCGGCGTACTCAAGGCGCGGCTAACTACTTGGCCTGCGGGAACATCGTCTCGCACCATCGGGTTGGAGCATTTGTCGGTTGTTCGGCGGCAGGTCTCCCCGCGGAAGAGGGGTGATCCGGACGGATGTCGGCAGTTGGAATGAGCGGTCCCCGCTTGCGGGACTAAGCTGCGGAAGGACAGGGAGGGGATCGACCCCTAACTGACTGACCGCTCTGAGGAGCGATTAACGATGTTCGAGAGGTTCACCGACCGCGCGCGGCGGGTTGTCGTCCTGGCTCAGGAAGAAGCCCGGATGCTCAACCACAACTACATCGGCACCGAGCACATCCTTCTGGGCCTTATCCACGAGGGTGAGGGTGTCGCCGCTAAGGCCCTGGAGAGCCTCGGGATTTCGCTCGAGGCGGTCCGCCAGCAGGTGGAGGAGATCATCGGTCAGGGCCAGCAGGCCCCGTCCGGGCACATCCCCTTCACTCCTCGTGCCAAGAAGGTCCTGGAGCTCTCGCTCCGCGAGGCCCTCCAGCTCGGCCACAACTACATCGGCACCGAGCACATCCTGCTCGGCCTGATCCGCGAGGGCGAGGGCGTCGCCGCCCAGGTCCTCGTGAAGCTGGGCGCCGACCTCAACCGGGTGCGGCAGCAGGTCATCCAGCTGCTCTCCGGCTACCAGGGCAAGGAAGCCGCCACGGCCGGCGGCCCTGCCGAGGGCACCCCCTCGACGTCCCTGGTCCTCGACCAGTTCGGCCGGAACCTCACCCAGGCGGCCCGCGAATCCAAGCTCGACCCGGTCATCGGGCGCGAGAAGGAGATCGAGCGGGTCATGCAGGTGCTGTCCCGCCGCACCAAGAACAACCCGGTTCTCATCGGCGAGCCCGGCGTCGGCAAGACCGCCGTCGTCGAAGGCCTGGCGCAGGCCATCGTCAAGGGCGAGGTGCCCGAGACCCTCAAGGACAAGCACCTCTACACCCTGGACCTCGGCGCGCTGGTCGCCGGCTCCCGCTACCGCGGTGACTTCGAGGAGCGCCTGAAGAAGGTCCTCAAGGAGATCCGCACCCGCGGCGACATCATCCTGTTCATCGACGAGCTCCACACCCTCGTGGGTGCGGGTGCCGCCGAGGGCGCGATCGACGCCGCCAGCATCCTCAAGCCGATGCTGGCCCGCGGTGAGCTCCAGACCATCGGTGCCACCACGCTCGACGAGTACCGCAAGTACCTGGAGAAGGACGCGGCCCTCGAGCGCCGCTTCCAGCCCATCCAGGTCGCCGAGCCGTCGCTGCCGCACACCATCGAGATCCTCAAGGGTCTGCGCGACCGGTACGAGGCCCACCACCGGGTCTCCATCACCGACGAGGCCCTCGTCCAGGCCGCGACCCTGGCCGACCGGTACATCTCGGACCGCTTCCTCCCGGACAAGGCGATCGACCTGATCGACGAGGCCGGCTCCCGGATGCGCATCCGCCGGATGACCGCGCCGCCGGACCTCCGCGAGTTCGACGAGAAGATCGCCGGCGTCCGCCGGGACAAGGAGTCCGCGATCGACTCGCAGGACTTCGAGAAGGCCGCCTCCCTCCGTGACAAGGAGAAGCAGCTCCTCGCCGCGAAGGCCAAGCGGGAGAAGGAGTGGAAGGCCGGCGACATGGACGTCGTCGCCGAGGTCGACGGCGAGCTCATCGCCGAGGTCCTCGCGACCGCCACCGGCATCCCGGTCTTCAAGCTGACCGAGGAGGAGTCCAGCCGCCTGCTCCGCATGGAGGACGAGCTCCACAAGCGCGTCATCGGGCAGAAGGACGCCGTCATCGGCCTCTCGCGGGCGATCCGTCGTACGCGTGCCGGTCTGAAGGACCCGAAGCGCCCCGGTGGCTCGTTCATCTTCGCCGGTCCGTCCGGTGTCGGTAAGACCGAGCTTTCGAAGGCTCTCGCCGAATTCCTCTTCGGCGACGAGGACGCGATGATCTCCCTCGACATGTCGGAGTTCAGCGAGAAGCACACGGTTTCCCGTCTCTTCGGTTCGCCGCCCGGATACGTCGGCTACGAAGAGGGCGGCCAGCTCACCGAGAAGGTGCGCCGCAAGCCGTTCTCCGTCGTCCTCTTCGACGAGGTCGAGAAGGCCCACCCCGATATCTTCAATTCCCTTCTCCAGATCCTGGAGGACGGTCGCCTGACCGACTCCCAGGGCCGGGTCGTGGACTTCAAGAACACGGTCATCATCATGACGACCAACCTCGGGACCAGGGACATCTCGAAGGGCTTCAACCTCGGCTTCGCGGCCCAGGGAGACACGAAGTCCAACTACGAGCGGATGAAGGCGAAGGTCAGCGACGAGCTGAAGCAGCACTTCCGCCCCGAGTTCCTCAACCGTGTGGACGACATCATCGTCTTCCCGCAGCTGACGCAGGAGGACATCCTCCAGATCGTCGACCTGATGATCGGCCGCGTGGACGAGCGCCTGAAGGACCGGGACATGGGCATCGAGCTCTCCCAGTCCGCGAAGGAGCTCCTCTCCAAGAAGGGCTACGACCCCGTGATGGGCGCCCGGCCGCTGCGCCGGACGATCCAGCGCGAGATCGAGGACACGCTGTCGGAGAAGATCCTCTTCGGCGAGCTGCGCCCCGGTCACATCGTGGTCGTGGACACGGAGGGCGAGGGCGAGGAGCGCACCTTCACCTTCCGCGGCGAGGAGAAGTCGGCCCTGCCGGACGCCCCGCCGATCGAGGCCACGGGCGGCACCGGCCCGAACCTCTCGAAGGACGCGTAAGGCGTAGCGCCTGAGCAGAGGGGCGGCCCCGGAACCAGATGGTTCCGGGGCCGCCCCTTTTCGCGTCTCCGGTCACGTCTCGTTCGGCGCCCGGAGTCTCGCGTGGGGGAGCAGCGGTGCGAGGAGGGCGAGGCCGCGCTCGGTGAGTCCTGACCGGATGTCCAGGTAGGACGGCCGTACGCCGAGCCGTACGAGTGCGGCGGCCTGCTCGTCGGTCTGGACGGTGTACTCCAGGTCGGTCGGGTCGAGTCGCGCGATGACCTCCTCGGCGTACCGGTCCGTGTCGAAGCGGAACCACGCCCACACGAGCTGGGACCGGACCGGGATGGCGGGGTGGCCGGTGAACCGGGCCAGATAGGGGATCGCCGCGTCGGAGCCGATGATGGTCGCCGTCGTCACGACCAGCCACGCGTCCTCTTCGGGCAGCCCCTCCGGGCCAGGGAGGAGGTCGAGGACCAGACGCCCCACGGCGGCTAGCGCACGTGCTTCGCTCACGGTGCGGGGCGGGACGATCGCGACCGTGCGGGACAGCAGCTCCTGGCGTACCTCCGGGGCCACCTCCGTCGCGTGCTCCAGGGCCGTTGCCGCCAGGACCACGAGCCGCAGCCTGGTCCGACGGTGGTCGGTCGCGTCCGCCGCGGCCAGCAGTTCCCGCAGGATCTCCGCGCACTCGCGCGGGCGCGCGTGGCCCACCGCCATGCGGATGACGTCCTCCCACTGGTCGTCGGTCGCGTGGCGGACCAGGACGCCGATGTCCCAGTGGTCTACCAGGGCCTTGGCCGCGAGGTAGTCCTGGAAGGTGCGGTGGACGAATTCGACCGTGTCGGCCGTGGGCTCGCGCAGGAGCCCGCTGCGGTGCAGGAGGTGGGTGAAGACCAGGCCCGGGGGGTGGGCCGAGGCCTCCTGGACCGCCGGGACGGCCTCCGTGACGATCGACTCCGCATGGGCCCGGTCCAGCGTCGTCCGGCCGTTGAGCGTCAGCCAGTACGCGAGCCGCTGGATCAGCTGGATCTGGGGGGCCTCGTCGAGAACGAGGCCGGACGGGGCGCCCATGTCGCGCTCGCGGTCGCGGCGGGAGAGGAGCATCGACAGGGCGGCCTCGTAGAGCGCCTTGCGGCCCCGGGGCAGGAAGCCGCGCCGGTCGCGGTGCAGGGCGCAGATGAGACCGCACATGAGGGGGTTGGTGGCGAGCTGGGCGACGTGCTCGGCGGAGCGGAGGGCGTCGAGCAGCGCCTGCTCGTACGGCTCGGCCTCCGGTCCCGCCGCCCGGTGCCAGCGGCGTACGAAGGTGGTGACCTCCGCGCCGTTCATGGGGGAGAGCGTCAGCTCGGTGAAGCCCTCGGGGGCCAGCCAGTCGTCCCGTACGGCCGTGGGGCGCGAGGTCACCAGCCAGCGGTTGCCCTCGTACGTGTCGAGGAGGCCGCGGAGCCAGTCGCGGGCCCGGCCGCGCTCGTCCTCGGGGATCTCGTCGATGCCGTCCACGAGGACCAGACCCCGCCCGGCCGCCAGGACCCGGTCGGCCCAGCCCTCGGGCGGGGTGAGCGGGCAGCCGGCGGCGGAGAGGAAGCCGGTGGGGGAGGGGAGCCGCTCGCCGTGGCGGGTCAAGGCTCGGAGGGGGAGGACGAAGGGGACGCGGCCGTGGAGGTAGCCCATGCCGTCCGCCGGCTTCTCCGCCGCCGCGGCGGTCGTCAGCCACTGGACGAGCGTCGTCTTGCCCGCCCCGGCCGGTCCCCGCAGGAGGACCTTCTCGTGGCGGGCGAGCGCGATGTCGGCGCGGGTGACGGACCGGTCCCGCTCCTGAGGGTGGAGGGGGTCCGCGGTGCCTGCCCCATGGTCCGCGGTGCCTGCCCCGTGGTCCGCCGGGCCTGCCCCGTGGTCCGACTGGCTCGCCCCAGGGTCCGCCAGGTCTGCCGAGGGGGCCGCGGGCCCCGCCCCCGTCGCCTCCAGGGACAGGTACGCCACGTCCAGCGGCCACCGGTCCGGTGAGTCGTGGAGGTCGATCCCGTAGATGGTGAGGCGGCCGTGCTTCTTCGCCAGGTGGGCGAGGTACCGGCGCTCGAACTCGGCGTCGTGGCCGTCCGCCCGGGGTGTCCGGCGGATGAGCTCGTCGATCTTCGCGATCAGCTCCGTCTGCCCCCGGGTCTGCTCCACCAGGCTGCGGGCGATGAAGGTGGACCGCTGGGTGAAGAACTCCAGGATGTGGAGGCAGGCCCATTCGGTCATCGACTCCAGGTAGAGGACCGAGTCGGTGGAGAGGCCGTCGGGGGCGGGGGCGGCGGTCCGCAGGCGGTGGGCGAGGGTGCGGTGGCCCAGGCGGACGGCCTGGACGTCGTCCATGTCGAGGTCGCCGAGGGCGAGGAGGGTCGTCCCCAGGGTGTGGGCGACCGCCTCGCTCTCGTCCGCGGGGAACGGGGCCTCCCGGTGCCCGCCCCGGGACCGATCGACCAGCGTCGCCGCCAGCTTGCGGACGTCCTTCTCGGTCAGCGTGCGCTTCTCGCCACGGAAGGAGACGAGGCCGGAGAGCCGCACCTTGGCCGCGTTGCCCGTGAGACCGGCCCCCGGACCGTCGCTGACCAGCAGTTTCTTCAGGAGTGGGCCGATCGCCGCCGAGCCGAGCCGGGTGCCGATGAGTGCCGGTTCCATGTCTGCCCCCCGAAGATCGCCGAATTCGTCAGCGTAGTGCGGGACGGCCTTTCCGGCGGGCCGGTTGCGTGACCCAGGTCGCTTTCGCGGGCGGCGCCGGGTGACAAGGCGCACAGGCGTTTCGAGGGGTACTAACTGGAATAGTGGCGACCTTTGGTGGTGATTCGGGACGTTTAGTGATCAACCGCCGGGACTTTGGTCCCACGGGGTCCCGAACCGGGCGGTGCGCGGCCTTTCGGGCAGTTCCGGCCGCCCGTGACGTGCGGATAAACCGCTTCCCTTGTGGCGGTATGTCCGGTTTCAGGAGTTGAAGCCAAGGCCGTCAAGGGTCGATCTCCCCTGGAGATCGCTACGACGCAATGTCGTAGATGGGGTGTTTTGGGATGGGCGGGGGTCCGGGTTACCAAGGATGAGCAAGCCCGATGCGGAGCACCGATCGCGTCGGGTCCCGTACTTCCCGGAGGTTTTCCCCCGTATGTCGAAGCGCGTCATGAACCCCGCCACCCGTACCGCCGCCGTCGCCCTCGCCGCCGCGGGTCTGGGAGCGTCGCTGGTGGCCGGAGCAGGGTCCGCCTTCGCCGCCGAGGGCAAGGCCGTCGCCCCGGTCGCCGTCACCGCGTCCGCCGCCGTCGCCGCCCAGGCCGAGACCCAGGCGCACGTCGCCGCCCAGGTGAAGGTCGCCGCCGCGAAGGCCGCAGCCCAGAAGGCCGCGACCGTGAAGGCCGTCGCCGTGAAGGCCACGCCCGTGAAGGCCGCCAAGAAGGCGACCCCCTCCTGGGTCAAGCCGGTCGCCTCGTACACGCTGACCGCCAGCTACAACCAGGGCGGCGCCATGTGGGCCCACAAGCACTCCGGCCAGGACTTCGCCGTCCCGGTCGGCACCCCGGTCAAGGCCGCGGGCACAGGCACCGTCGTGAAGGCAGGCCCGAATGGCGGCGGCGACGGCCCCGCGTACGGCAACGCGATCGTCGTCAAGCACGCCAACGGCACGTACTCGCAGTACGCCCACCTGTCGAAGATCAAGGTGAACGTCGGCCAGAAGGTCGCCGCCGGCCAGCAGATCGCCCTCTCGGGCAACACCGGCAACTCCTCCGGCCCCCACCTGCACTTCGAGATCCGCACGACCCCGAACTACGGCTCCGCCGTGAACCCGGCCGCCTTCCTGCGGACCCACGGCGTGAGCATCTGAGCTCCCCCCTGCAAAAACTCCCGCTAACCGGCCCCGTGGGCCTGGTTCAGCAGATCGAGGGCGACCTCGAGGACGGCTTCGCGCTTCTCCTCGGGGTCGCCCTCGACGTTGTCCATGAAGAACATCCCCGCGTGCAGCGTGAAGATCGCGCTCACGCAGCGGACCCGGTCGCGCACCGTGAAGTCCGGCTCCTGGATCAGTCCGCTCAGTTCGAGCATCCGCTCCTTGAACGTCAGTCCGATGCTCAGCTCGCGGACGGCCGCCTGGTTCTCCTGCATGAAGCGGAACAGCGGGTACGCGCTGATCAGGGACTCCTGGTAGCGGCGCAGGATCTCCTCCCTGACCTCCAGCGTGCGCGGCTGCTCCCGCGCCCAGGTGATCAGCTCGTCCACGGGCCGGGTGAGGTCCTGGAAGATGCCGATGATGATGTCTTCCTTGGTCTTGAAGTGGTAGTACAGCGCGGCCTTGGTGACGTCGAGGTGCTCGGCGATCTCACGCAACGAGGTCTTCTCGTATCCCTGCTCGGCGAAGAGCGCCAGCGCCACGTCCTGGATGCGCTGGCGGGTGTTGCCTCGGGCCATGGCTGCTCTCCACTTTCCACAAAACTTACTTGACGACCGGCAAGTTACGGGCCTACCGTCCCCAGTGTAGTAACTAGCCGGGCGGCAAGTAAGGGACTGGGATGGCGACGAGCGTGACCGTGCAAGCAGCAGAGGAGAAGGCACCGCCGACGCGCAGCGTCCGCGTCGTCCTCCTCGCCCTGATGATCGCGATGCTGCTCGCGATGCTGGACAACATGATCATCGGCACCGCGATGCCGACGATCGTCGGCGAGCTCGGCGGCCTGGAGCACCTCTCCTGGGTCGTCACCGCCTACACCCTGGCCACCGCCGCCTCCACGCCCCTCTGGGGCAAGCTCGGCGACATGTTCGGCCGCAAGGGTGTCTTCCTCACCTCGATCGTGATCTTCCTGATCGGCTCGGCACTCAGCGGCATGGCCCAGGACATGGGCCAGCTCATCGGCTTCCGCACGATCCAGGGCCTCGGCGCCGGCGGCCTCATGGTCGGCGTCATGGCGATCATCGGCGATCTGATCCCGCCCCGCGAGCGGGGCAAGTACCAGGGCATGATGGCCGGCGTCATGGCACTCGCCATGATCGGCGGACCGCTCGTCGGCGGCACCATCACCGACCACTGGGGCTGGCGCTGGTCCTTCTACATCAACCTCCCCCTCGGCGCCGTCGCCCTCGCCATGGTCACGACCGTCCTGCACCTGCCGAAGAAGCAGCGCGCCACGGGCATCCGGATCGACTTCCTCGGCGCCGCGCTCCTGACCGTCGGCATCACCGCGATCGTCCTCGTCACCACCTGGGGCGGCACGGAGTACGCCTGGAGCTCGGCCACCATCGTCGGCCTCGCGGTCGGCGGAGCCGCCGCCCTCGCCGCCTTCCTGTGGGTGGAGACCAGGGCCGAGGACCCGATCATGCCGCTGCACATCTTCCGCAGCCGCAACTTCACCCTGATGTCCCTGATCGGCTTCATCACCGGCTTCGTGATGTTCGGTGCGGTCCTCTACCTGCCGATCTTCCAGCAGTCCGTCCAGGGCGCCTCGGCGACCAACTCCGGTCTCCTGCTCCTGCCGATGCTGTTGGCGATGATGGTCGTCTCGCTGCTCGTGGGCCGGTTCACCACCAGCACGGGCAAGTACAAGATCTTCCCGATCGTCGGCGGCGCCCTGATGATGGCCGGCCTCTTCCTGCTCTCCACGATGGACACCGGCACCTCCCGGCTGGTCTCCGGGGTCTGGATGGCGGTCCTCGGCGCCGGCATGGGCTTCCTGATGCAGATCACCATGCTGGTCGCGCAGAACAGCGTCGAGATGAAGGACATGGGCGTCGCCTCCTCGTCCACCACGCTCTTCCGGACGCTCGGCTCCTCCTTCGGCGTCGCGATCATGGGCGCGCTCTTCACGAGCCGGGTCCAGGACGAGATGGCGGCGCGCGGCGGGTCCGGGCTCACCGAGCGGACCGCGCAGCTCGACGCGGCGAGCCTGGCCAAGCTGCCGGAATCGCTACGTGAGGCGTACCAGTACGCGGTCTCCGTCGGCACCCACTCCGCCTTCCTGGTCGCCGCGGCGGTCTCCGTCCTCGGCTTCGCCCTCGCCTTCTTCGTCAAGGAGGTGGCGCTGCGCGGCGCGGGACCCGCGGAGCCGAAGGCGAGCGCGGGCGAGGGCGACGACGCCCCGAAGGTCACCGAGACGGTCTGAGCCGGAGCTCCCTGTACGACCTCGGGGGCCGATACGACGGTGGGGCCGGTCCCGAAAGGGATCCGGCCCCACCGTCGTACCCGGCCCCTGATCCCGGGCAAGGCACACGCTAGGGAGTGTCCGACAGCCTCAGCATGGGGAAGCTGCCCGTGTTCGTCGGCGCGTGGTCGGGCAGCCACAGCACCGCGATCGCGCCGCCCACCCCCTCCGGGGCCGCCGCCGACGCCACGTTCCGGAAGGTCAGCCGGGCCCCGAGCACCCGCGCCTGGCCGGCCGCGATGGTCAGACCCAGGCCGTGGCCCTGGCCCGCGCGGTCGCTCGTCCCCGTACGGAAGCGGCTCGGGCCCTCCTTGAGGAGCGCCTCGGGGAAGCCCGGACCGTGGTCGCGGACCCGGACGACCCGGCCCTCGACGGTGACCTCCACCGGCGGCTTGCCGTGCTTGGCGGCGTTCGCGAGGAGATTGCCCAGGATGCGCTCCAGGCGGCGCGGGTCGGTGTTCACCCAGGAGTCGTGGACGACCCGGACGACCACGTCCGGGTCGAGCGCCCGCACCCGTCGCTCCACGAACTCGCCGAGCGCGAGCTCCTGGAGCTCGGCCCGCTCCGACGCGCTGTCGAGCCGGGCCACCTCCAGGACGTCCTCGACCAGCGTCCGCATCGCCTGCGCCCGGTCCCGTACGAGCTCGGTCGGCCGCCCAGGCGGCAGCAGCTCGGCCGCCGTGAGCAGTCCGGTCACCGGGGTGCGCAGCTCGTGGGCGATGTCCGCGGTGACCCGGCGCTCGGCCTCGATCCGCTCGTGCAGGGCGTCGGTCAGGGCGTCGATCGCCCGGGCCAGCTCGTCGGTCTCGTCCCGGACGACCCCGCCGACCGCGTCCCGTACCCGTACGTCCGTGTTGCCCTGGGCGACCCGCCCGGCCGCGGCGGCAGCCTTCCGCAGTCGCCGCGAGAGCTGGCCGCCGATGAGCACGCCGAGGGCGCAGCCGCCGAACACCACCGAGACCGAGCCGATGACGAGCGCCCGGTCCAGATCGTTCATGATCGCCGTGCTGCGGTCGGCGAAGGGGATGTGCAGCGACAGGACGTCGCCGTTGGCGAGCGGCACGGCGGCCCACACGTCGGGCGGCCCGCCGTTCCGGTGCTCCTGGACGAACGTGCCGCGCCGCCGGTCCCGCATCAGCTCGTCGAGCTGGCCCGGCAGCGCCGGGTCGTTGATCTTCGTGCCGAAGCGGGGCTCCTTCGGCTTCGACGTCTCGTACATCCGCTGGGCGAAGAGCAGCCGCTCCATCTGCACCTCGCGCGCGTTGTCGAGCATCGAGATGCGGGCGGCGTTGTGCACGACGACGCTCAGCGTGATCGCGATGAGCGCGCCGACCGCCGCGATGGCGACGGCGATCTTCCAGCGGACCCCGGTACGGAGGGCCAGCGGCTTCACGGGTCGGAATGACACCCTCTGGCCCTCTAGCCCTTGAGCTTGTAGCCGAAGCCCCGGACCGTCTCGATCCGGTCCTGGCCGATCTTGGCGCGCAGTCGCTGCACATGGACGTCCACGACCCGGGTGTCGCCGCCCCAGCCGTAGTCCCAGACCCGCTCCAGGAGCTTGTCCCGGGACAGCACGGTGCCCGGGGCGGACGAGAACTCCAGGAGCAGCCGCATCTCGGTCGGGGTCAGCGCCACCGGTGCCCCGTCCTTGCGGACCTCCATCCCCTCGGTGTCGACCTCCAGGTCGCCGAAGGCGAGCAGCCCGCCGCCGTCCGCCGACCCGTCGCCGTGCTCGCCGGGGCCGGTGCCGCCCGCGTGTCCGAAGCGCCGCAGGACGGCCCGGATGCGGGCCATGAGGACGGAGCCGTCGAAGGGCTTCGTGACGTAGTCGTCGGCGCCGGCCTCCAGGCCGAGGACGACGTCGATCGAGTCGGCGCGCGCCGACAGCATGATCACCGGCACGGTCGACTCGTCGCGGATGCGGCGGCAGAGGCTGACGCCGTCCATGCCCGGCAGCATGACGTCGAGCAGGGCGATGTCCGGCCGCTGCGCCCGGAAGGCGTCCAGACCGGAGAGCCCGTCGGGCATCGCGGTGACCCGGAAGCCGTCCCGCTCCAGGGCGAGCTGGGTGGCCTCACGGATGACGTCGTCGTCCTCGACGAACAGGACATGGGTTTCGGCCATCGTGCGTGCCCTTCGGGGGTCTGTGCTGCTGCGTGGTGCGGGTGGGGCGGGAGGTGGTGCCACGGGGGACAGGGATGGTGCCACCGGGGGGGTGGTGCCACCGGGGGGTGGTGCCACCGGGGGGTGGTGCCATGGTGGCCAGGACGGTCAGCTCGCGTCGGAGGGTTCGCTCGGCGCCGGCTCCGCCGCGGCCTCGCCGTCCCCGACGGCCCGGCTGTAGTCGTTGTGCACCCAGTCGTGCTGGGTGAACTTGTTCCCCGACCAGCGGTACGTGATCACGTCCTCGCCCGAGGGATACGCGACCGGATCGCCCTTCGCGTACACCTGCTTGGTGACGACCAGATCGCCCCGGTCGATCGTCCCGTAGACCGCCGCGTCCTCCGCCATGAAGACGTTCTCGTACCGGTCGCTCTGCTTCCGGTAGACGTACGTGCCGATGCCGACGGCATCACCGCAGGTCATCACGTTGACGACGACGTCGGGGGCGGCGCTGCCCGTGAGGTTTCCGTAGGAGGCGTCGACCGGGTAGGCGTCCGCGACACAGGGCTTCAGATCGTCCTTGAGCCGCTCCCCGATCTTCGGGTCGTCCTTGAGCAGCGCGATCGGATCCACCCGCTCGGCCGACTGCGGCCCGCTGGTCGCGGAGGGGGAGGAGGGGCTGGGAGCCGCCGCGGCGGTCTCGTCGACGCGGGCCGCGCCCTCGTCGCGGGAGCCCGTGCCGCCGGTGGAGCAGGCGGCGACGGACAGCCCGACGGCGACGAGCCCGGCCACCGCCGTGACGCTCGCCGCCTTGACGGTACGCCGAGGGCGGCGCCGCCCGGTGCGGTACCGGTCGTCGCCGCCGTGTGCTCTGCCGCCGGGCTCTTCGCCGGCGTCCGCTCTGCCGTCGTCGGTTTCGGCGTCTAGGCCGCGCACCGCCCCCGCCCCCCTTCATGACCTCGTACGTCCGCCCGCTCCCCGGTCCGGCCCAGAGCGTGGGCGTCGAGGTCGCGGCTCTCCAGCTCCTGGCGGAGCCGGGCCAGCGCGCGGTGGAGCGTGGACTTCACCGTACCCGTCGACATCCCGAGCGCGGAGGCCGTCTCCTCGGTGCTCATCTGCTCCCAGTGACGGAGGACGACGACGCTGCGCTGCTTCGGCGCGAGCACCTTCAGGATGTCCATGAGGAGGGCCCGGTCGGCGTGCTGCTCGGTCGGGTCGTCGACGCTCGCGTCCGGCAGCTGCTCGGTGGGGACCTCTTCGAGCTTGCGGGAGCGCCACCACTCGGTCCGGGTGTTGATCATGACCCGGCGCAGGTAGGCGTCGGCGAGGGACTTGTCGGCGATGCCGTCCCAGCGGCCGTACGTCCGGGCCAGCGCGGTCTGGAGGAGGTCCTGGGCGTCGACCGGGTCGGGGACGAGACGACGGGCGCTGCGCAGCAGCGCGTCCTGCCGCGTGCGTACGTACTCCTCGAAGTCGAGCACCTCTCCGTGCCTCATCCGAACCGCCTCCATCCCCGTGACCAGCCATTTCCTCGTGTCGTGGACGACGCTACGGAGGCTGTGTCACGGGGCTGTGCGGGGCAGCCGTCGGTGGACGCACGGCTACCCATCGGTTGTGTAACAGCGGATACGGAGGGGGTTTCGCGGCGGCCGCCCCGGGAGAGTGGCCGCCCTGGGAGAGCGGCCGTCTCGCGAGAGCGGCAGCGTGGGGCGAGCGATCGCCTCGGCAATGGCCGCCTCGGGAGGGGCCGCCTCAGGACAGCGGCAGCCGGTACAGCCCGCCCTCCAGTGGCTCGACGAGACCGTCCGAGACCAGGCCGTCCAGGGCCCTGGTCCGCTGCATCGGCTCGTCCCAGACCGCGTCCAGGGCCGCCTGCTCCACCGGGTCCGTCGACTCCCGCAGTACCGCGAGGAGCCGGCCCCGCACCTGCCGGTCCGTGCCCGCGTACGTCTGGCCGCGCCGCGGCGGTCCGTCGTGCGCCGGCTTACCCGCGAGCTGCCACGCGCAGCGCTCGGCGATCGGGCAGCGCCCGCAGTCCTCGTTCCGCGCCGTGCAGACCAGCGCGCCGAGCTCCATCGAGGCCGCGGCCCAGCGGGAGGCCGTCGCCTCGTCGTCCGGGAGCAGGGCCCGGGCGAGCCGGCGCTCGGCTGCCGTGGTCGCGTTCGGCGGGTACTGGACGCCGGTCGCCGCCCGCGCGAAGACCCGGCGCACATTCGTGTCCAGGACCGCGTGCCGCTGCCCGTACGCGAAGGAGGCCACCGCGGCCGCCGTGTACTCACCGATCCCGGGCAGCGCGAGCAGCTGCCCGTGGTCGCGGGGGACGTCGCCGCGGTGCCGTTCCGTTATCGCCGTGGCGGCCGCGTGCAGGCGCAGGGCCCGGCGCGGATAGCCGAGCCTGCCCCAGGCGCGGACGGCCTCGCCGGGGGCCTCGGCGGCGAGGTCGGCCGGGCGGGGCCAGCGCGCGAGCCACTGCTCGTACACCGGAAGGACCCGGACGACGGGGGTCTGCTGGAGCATGAACTCGCTGACCATCACCCCCCAGGCGCCGGCCTCGGGGCGGCGCCAGGGCAGGTCGCGGGCGTGCCGGTCGAACCAGGCGAGGACGGGCCCGTGCAGCTCCGGGGGGAGGGAGGGGGCCACGGGGGCCGAGGGGCCGGGGGGAGTGTCGATGGAAGTCATGGCACCTCCGATCCTGGCACGTCCGCGACGGGATCAGCGCGAGCCGTGGCGCGCGCGCTCGGGCCGGTCGGCGTGAGGGGAGGCGTGCGCGTGCGAAGAGGCGTGCGGAGCGGCGTGCGCCCGGGGTCCGCGCCCCGCGCACCACACGACGGCCGAGCTCCGGCTCGACCTGGCCGTCTCCACCAGCGACCGCACCGGTCGCTCCGCCGCCCGCATGACGAGGAAGGCGACCAGGGCTCCGAGCAGTACGCCGGCGGTCACGTCGTGCGGGTAGTGCACGCCGACGAAGACCCGGGAGAAGGCCATGAGCAGCGCCATCGGCACGGTCAGCCAGACCATCCCGCGCCAGGACAGCGCGAGCGCGATCGCCGCGGCGCCCGCGATGGCCGAGTGGTTGCTCGGGAAGGACCAGTCGCCGTAGGGCGGGCACTCCACGAGAGCGGCGGGCGCCCCGAGCACCGCCCGGCAGGGCCGCTCCTCGTCGATCAGCGACTTCAGCCCCTCGCTCACCACGTATCCGAAGGCGGTGGCGAGCGGGGCGAGCAGCGCGAGCGCCATCAGCCGGCTCGATCCGTCACGGGAGCGCCACCAGCCGGCCAGGAACAGCACGCCGAAGAGCAGCAGTCCCGCCTCGGTCCACACCTCCGCGAGCCACTGGAACCAGTGCGGGGTGGAGTGGGCGAAGTCGGCGACGTCGAGGTAGAGCCGATCGGAGAGGTCGAGGAGGGAGTCCATGGTGGATGACGCTAACCGGAATTCGGAGCTCGCCGCCCCGGGCCAACGGCCAGAGAGACCCCCGACGAAAGTGGGGGGGCGAGCCGGATCCCCGTGATTCCGGGCTGCTGCAAGCCCGTTCGGGAAAAGTTCCCGACGCCGAAGGATGTGATCATCGGCAAAACTTGATGTCTCGGGCGGCGGGTGGGGCGGGAGTTGGGCCGGATCTCTCGTAAGGTTCGGGTCGTGGGATCTTTGCGCAATCCGGTCGGGCCGCTTCCCTCCACCATCTACTGGCGACGGAGGGCGGTGGCCGTGTGCCTGGTGGCGGTTCTCGCCCTGCTCGCCGTGTGGGCCCTCACCTCGGGTGACGGCGGTGGGAAGAAGACGAACGACGCCGCCAACGGCTCGTCGCCCACACCCCCTTCGATCACTCCCGGCCCTTCCGGCACCGGCCCGGCGATCAGCCAACAGCCCGGCGGCCGCGACGAGTCGGGCGACTCCGGCGGCTCCGGCGACACGTCGGGTGATGGCGGCAGCGGTGATGGCGGCAGCGGTGACGGCGGCAGCGGTGACGGCGGCTCCGCCGGATCCGGTACGGACGCGGGCTCGGGCTCCGGCGAGGGCGCCGGCGCCGGTACGGACTCCGGCGCCGGCGGCACCGGGAAGAACGGCGACACCGACGGCGCGGGCGGCGACGGAGGCGCGGGCACCGGCGCGGGACAGCAGGTTCCGGCCGATTCTCCGCTCCCGAACTGCCCCTCCGGAGCGCTGCAGTTGAGCCTGCGCAGCGCCAAGGTCTCCTACGAGGCGGGCGAGAAGCCCCGCTTCCACCTGGTCGTCAGGAACACCTCGGACACCGCCTGCAAGGCCGACTTCGGGCCGCGCAGCGCGGTCCTGACCATCAGCGACAAGCAGGCCGACGCGGTCTGGGCCTCCGACGACTGCCCGCGCCCGGGCAATCCGCTCCTGCTGAGCGTCCCGGCGCAGACGACGGTCACCCACACCGTGGAGTGGGACCGCGGGCGCAGCGCGCCGAAGTGCGCCACGGCCCCGGCGGGCCAGGCCGGCCCCGGGACCTACCTGGTGGAGGCGACGCTGGCGGGCGCGAAGGTGGCCCCGGCCTCGTTCACCCTGGCCAAGGACTGAGCCGAAGACGGCGACGGCCCGGCCTCATGGGCCGGGCCACCACTCGGGTCCAGAGCGCGGACCGCCAAGGGACCAGGGCGCGGGCTGCCACGGGTCCACGGCGCGGGCCGCCAAGGGACCAGGGCGCGGGCCGCCAAGGGACCAGGGCGCGGGTCGCAAAGGAACCACGTCGTCGGCCGCCACGGGGGCCGCCACTGGGCCCGGCGCGGGCGATCCGTTCCTGCCTGCTAGACGTACCGCTCCAGGATCGAGGACTCCGCCAGCCGCGAGAGGCCCTCGCGGACGCTGCGGGCGCGGGCCTCGCCGACGCCGTCCACGGTCTGGAGGTCGTCGACGCTCGCCGCGAGGAGCTTCTGCAGCCCGCCGAAGTGCTCCACGAGCCGCTCGATGATCGCGCCCGGCAGCCGCGGCACCTTCGCGAGGAGCCGGTAGCCGCGCGGGGAGACGGCCGAGTCGAGGGTCTCGGGTGAACCGCTGTAGCCCAGGGCCCTCGCCACGACGGGAAGTTCGAGCAGCTCGGTGTGGCTGAGGGCGTCCAGCTCGGTGAGCGCCTCGGCGACCGTCCGCGAGCGCTTGGCCGTGGGCTCGGGCACGTAGTCCCGGACGACCAGCTCGCGCTCCGGCTCCACGCCCGCGATCAGCTCGTCGAGCTGGAGCGACAGGAGCCGTCCGTCGGTGCCGAGCTCGACCACGTACTCGGCGATCTCGGTGGCGATCCGGCGCACCATCTCCAGGCGCTGGGCGACGGCCGTGACGTCCCGGACCGTGACCAGGTCCTCGATCTCCAGCGCGGAGAGCGTGCCGGCCACCTCGTCGAGCCGGAGCTTGTACCGCTCCAGGGTCGCGAGAGCCTGGTTGGCGCGGGAGAGGATCGCGGCCGACTCCTCCAGGACCCGGCGCTCACCGTTCACGTACAGCGCGATCAGACGCATCGACTGCGAGACGGAGACGACCGGGAAGTTGCACTGCTTGGAGACCCGGTCCGCGGTGCGGTGGCGGGTGCCGGTCTCCTCGGTGGGGATGGAGGCGTCCGGGACCAGCTGCACACCGGCGCGGTGGATCTTGGTGATGTCCTTGTCGAGGACGAGCGCGCCGTCGAGCTTGCACAGCTCGCGCAGGCGCGTCGCGGCGAACTCGACGTCCAGCACGAAGCCGCCGGTGGCCATCGCGTCGACCGTCTTGTCCAGGCCCAGCACGATGAGACCGCCCGTGTTGCCCCGGAGGATCCGCTCCAGGCCGTCACGCAGCGCGGTACCCGGCGCGACGGCGCTCAGGGCGGCGCGCATCAGCGCTTCGTTGCCGGAGCTCGCGCCGGACTTCCCGGGAGCTGCTGCCCCGTCCTTCGCTGCCACTGCACTCCTCCGGCTCGTACGGATGGGCGAGACCAGGGCAAAGTCTAGCGACACCACCCCGCCGCCCTCCGCCTCGCGCCGCTCAAGGGTGCGGCGGGAGGGCGCGAGGGCGCCCGCTCGTGCCCCCTCGCCTACCCTCGAAGCCGCCTCGTCTACCAACCCCCGACGCTTCCATACGCCCTCCGGAACCTTTCCACGCGCCCCGCGCACGCCCTTCGCGCGGCCGGGCCACACGCTCCGTACGGCCGGGGCTCTCCCTCCGTACGGCCGCGATGCCCTCCGTGTGCGGCCGGCCATGCGCTCCCTGCGGCCCGGCTACCCCTCCGCGGTCTCCGAGCGCGGCGCGCGGCGGGTGCGGGGGAGGACGCGCAGGGCGTCGCCCATGTCCGCGACCTCTGTCACCTTCATGCCGGCCGGCACCTTGCCCGGGTCCGGCGGGACCAGCGCGTGCGTGAAGCCCAGCCGGTGTGCCTCGGCCAGGCGGCGCTGGACGCCCGTCACCCGGCGGACCTCGCCCGCGAGCCCGACCTCGCCGATCGCGACCAGGTTCTTCGGCAGCGGGGTGTCGCTCGCGGCGGAGGCGAGGGCGAGCGCGATGGCCAGGTCGGCGGCGGGCTCGGAGAGCTTCACGCCGCCCACGGTCGCGCTGTAGATGTCGCGCTTGCCCAGCGCGCTGATCCGGCCCCGCTGCTCCAGGACCGCCAGCATCATCGAGACGCGGGAGGTCTCCAGACCGGAGACGGTCCGGCGCGGGGAGGGGATCTGGGAGTCCACCGTCAGCGACTGGACCTCGGCGACGAGCGGGCGGCGGCCCTCCAGGGTCACTGTCAGACAGGTGCCCGGCACGGCCACGTCACGCCGGGTCAGGAAGAGCCCGGACGGGTCGGCCAGGCCCGTGATGCCCTCGTCGTGCAGCTCGAAGCAGCCGACCTCGTCCGTCGCCCCGTACCGGTTCTTCACGCCCCGGACCAGACGCAGGCGCGCGTGCCGGTCGCCCTCGAAGCTCAGGACGACGTCGACCAGGTGCTCCAGGAGCCGGGGCCCGGCGATGGCGCCGTCCTTGGTGACGTGGCCGACGAGGAGCGTGGACATGCCCCGCTCCTTGGAGGCCCGGATGAGGGCTCCGGCGACCTCGCGGACCTGCGCCATGCCGCCGGGGGCGCCGTCGATCTCGGGGGAGGCGACGGTCTGCACCGAGTCCATGATCAGCAGGGAGGGCTTCACGGCGTCGAGGTGGCCCAGGACAGCCGACAGATCGGTTTCGGCCGCCAGATACAGATGGTCGCTGAGCGCGCCGATCCGGTCGGCGCGCAGCCGGACCTGGCTCGCGGACTCCTCGCCCGTGACGTACAGCGTGCGGTGCTCGTCGCTCGCCGCCTTGGCCGCCACGTCGAGCAGGAGCGTGGACTTGCCGACGCCGGGCTCGCCCGCGAGCAGCACGACGGCGCCGGGCACCAGGCCCCCGCCGAGGACCCGGTCCAGCTCGTCGACGCCGGTCGAGCGGGCGGTCGCCTGTCGGCCGTCGACCTGTCCGATGGGGAGGGCGGCGGTGGAGACCCGGCCGGCCGCGGTGGTCCGGACGGCGGGCGCGCCGTACTCCTCGACCGTCCCCCAGGCCTGGCATTCGGGGCAGCGGCCGAGCCACTTGGCCGTCTGCCAGCCGCACTCGGTGCAGCGGTAGGACGGCCGATCCTTGGCGGTTTTCGTACGGGCAGCCATGGTCCACACCGTAGCGGCCCCCACTGACAGCGAGGGCCGGCGCCCGCCCGGGCCGGGGTCCGTCCTCGATCGGGTGACGGAATGTGAGGTTCCTGTCCCCTTTCGAGCGATACCTTCACCCGTACGAATGAGAAGTGGTCGACCGATACGAAGTGGGCCCCCCGCCCTGCCTACCGTCGCCCCGTGACGAGCAGCAGGCTGGATTCCCCCACACGCACCACCGGCGCACACCGGGCGCACCACGGCGCCGCGGAGCAGGGACCGCGCACGCTCGGTCAGCGGCCCCCCGCCCGGTACGAGGCCGCCCTCGACGGCCTCTACACGTACTGCCTCTCCGTGCTCTGCGAGCACGACACGGCCACCGCCGTCCTCGGCGACGTCCTCGCCGTCGCCGAGCGCCACTTCGGCCGCTGCCCCTCCGACGAGGAGGGCCGGACGGCCTGGCTGTACGCGCTCGCCCGCTGGGCCTGCCTGCGCACCCTCGCCGAGCAGCGCCGCAAGCGCCAGGGCGCCCACACCGGCCGCCCCGCCGTCACCGCGCCCGAGCCGCCCCCGGTCTCCGAGGGGATCGCCGAGCGCCGCCGCGCCGAACTCGCGAAACTCGCCTGGCCCGAGGCCGCCGGCACCACCCCCGAGCAGCGTGAGGCCCTGGAGCTCGCCGTCCGCCACGGCCTGAGCCACCGGCAGGTCGCGGCCGTGCTCTCCCTCGATCCGCTCGCCGCCCGCGAGCTCCTCGCCACCGCCGCCTGCGAGGTCGAGCGGACCCGCGCCGCCCTCGCCGTCGTCGAGACGGGCAGCTGTTCCACCGTCGCCCGGCTCACCGGCGACCACCAGGTGCTGCTCTCCGCCGCCCTGCGCGCCGAGCTCGTCCGCCACGTCGACGACTGCCCCCGCTGCCGCAAGGCCGCCGAGCGGGTGGGCGCCACCGGCCCCTGGCCCGGCGCCGCTCCCCTCCCACCGGACCGGCTGCCGCTCGTCGACGCGCCCCGGGCCGCCGCCTACATGGCGATGCTGCACGTCCCGCGCGCGCGTGCCGGTGCCCCGCGCTTCGCCCCGACCGGTTTCCCGATGGACCCCAAGGACCACACGGCCCGCCGCGACCGGCTCCGGGCCCGCGCGGTGACGACCACCGTCGTCGCGGCCGTCGTGGCCGCCCCGATCCTCGCGCTGTGGACCTCGTACCGCGGCACCCCGGTCGCCGACGAGGGGGTCCCGGGAGGCACGAGGATCAGCGCGCGCGAGGCGGACGAACCGGTGGGCCCCGACGGCGGCGGCCGCTACGAGAACGCGGGCAACGCCCGCACGACCCCCGAGCCCCGCTTCACCCGCGGCAGCCGCTCCCCCGACGTCTCGGTCGAGATCCTCACCCCCGGCGGCCCCACAGGCCCCGCGGGCCCCGCCGCGCCCGGCGATCCCGCCCCCGGCCACCTCACGGTCGGCGCGCACTGCTCCGGCGAGCTCACGATGCTCACGCTGACCGCCGACGGCGGCTCGTCCGTCGCCTGGGCGCTGTGGACGGACGCCCCTTGGCTGTACGTGAGCCGGGCGTCCGGCACGCTCCGCCCCGGCGAGACGGTCACGGTCGTCGTACGCGTCGACCACGGGCGCGAGCCCGCGGGCGCGTGGAGCGCCCGCGTCGGCGTGCACCCCTCGGGCGCGGTCGTCAGGATCAACGGCCAGGGGCAGACCGCCCCGCCGCAGGTCGCCCGCCCGGTCACCCCGCCGACGACGACCGACCCGACCACACCGCCGACGAGCCCTCCGACGAGCCCGCCCACATCGCCGCCGACGAGCCCGCCGACCAGCGAGCCGACGACACCCCCGACCACGGAGCCGACGACGCCCCCGCCGACGACGGAGCCGAGCACGCCGCCGCCGACGA
Source organism: Streptomyces narbonensis (assembly GCF_014649015.1). Classification (GTDB taxonomy): domain Bacteria; phylum Actinomycetota; class Actinomycetes; order Streptomycetales; family Streptomycetaceae; genus Streptomyces; species Streptomyces narbonensis. The sequence continues at coordinate 15,187 of NZ_BMSF01000007.1, read as the reverse complement.
CGGACCCGACGACACCTCCGCCGACGACGGACCCGACGACCGACCCGACGACGGAGCCGACGACGCCCCCGCCGACGACCGACCCGGGCACGACGGACCCGGGCACGCCCCCACCGACGACGGACGACCCGGCGCCGTCCGGCCCCTGACCTCAGGGAAGGATGCGACGGCTGGGGGCCGCGACCGCTGGGAAGGGCCGTCAGGAAGAGCTGCGACCGACAGGAAGGGCCGCTGGGAAGGGCCGCGACCGCCTGGAGGGCCGGCCGACCTCAGGAGATCGGGTCGGCCGGGTGCGGGGCCACCAGCGGCAGCTGCGAGGCCAGCCGGGCCTCGCACAGCCCGACGAGGACCTCGTAGGCCTCCTTGCCCATCATCTCCGTCAGTTCCGGCCGGTACGTGACGTAGACGGGCTCCCCGGCGCCGTGCGCCGAGGTGGCCGAGGTGCACCACCAGTGCAGGTCGTGGCCGCCCGGACCCCAGCCACGGCGGTCGTACTCGCCGATCGACACCTGGAGGACCTTGGTGTCGTCGGGCCGCTCGATCCAGTCGTACGTCCGGCGCACGGGCAGCTGCCAGCACACGTCCGGCTTCGTCTCCAGCGGCTCCTTGCCCTCCTTCAGGGCCAGGATGTGCAGCGAGCAGCCCGCGCCGCCCGCGAAACCGGGACGGTTCTGGAAGATGCAGGAGCCCTCCCAGCGGCGGGTCTGCCGGTCGCCGTCCTCGTCGAGCTGCACCCAGCCCGACTCCGTGCCGACGTCGTGGAACTGCCACAGCTCCGGCGTGAGCCGGGCCACGTGCGACGCGACCCGCTTCTCGTCGTCGTCGTCCGAGAAGTGCGCGCCCAGCGTGCAGCAGCCGTCGTCGGCCCGGCCCGCCTGGATGCCCTGGCAGCCGCTGCCGAAGATGCAGGTCCAGCGCGAGGTCAGCCAGGTCAGATCGCAGCGGAACACCTGCTCGGCGTCGGCCGGATCGGGAAACTCGACCCACGCCCGAGCGAAGTCCAGCGTCTTCTCGTCCGGCTCCACGCCCTTGCCCCGCTTCTTGGTGACCTTCTCGGCCTTCACGGCCTTCTCCGCTCGATCGGCCTTCACGGCCTTGGCGACCTTGCCGGACCTACCGGCCTTGCCCGCCTTGCCCGCCTTGCCGGCCTTCGCACCGGCCTCGCCGCTGCTGTCCTTGTCCGGCTTCGCCTGCTTCGTCTTTGGCACAACACCAAGCGTATGCGGGTCGGCGCAGTAGCGTTCCGCCCATGAGACTCGGAGTCCTCGACGTCGGTTCGAACACAGTGCACCTGCTGGTGGTGGACGCCCACCCCGGCGCCCGCCCGCTGCCCGCGCACTCCCACAAGGCGGAGCTGCGGCTCGCCGAGCTCCTCGACGAGCGGGGCGCCATCGCGCCCGACGGCGTCGAGCGGCTGATCGGGACCGTACGGGAAGCCCTCCATGCGGCCGAGGACAAGGGCTGCGAGGAGGTGCTGCCGTTCGCGACCTCGGCCGTGCGCGAGGCCACCAACGCGGACGCCGTCCTCGCCCGGGTCAAGGACGAGACCGGGGTCGACCTCCAGGTCCTCACCGGCGAGGAGGAGGCCCGGCTCACCTTCCTCGCGGCCCGCCGCTGGTTCGGCTGGTCCGCGGGCAAGCTCCTCCTCCTCGACATCGGGGGCGGTTCCCTCGAAGTCGCGTACGGCATCGACGAGGACCCGGACACCGCGGTCTCCCTGCCGCTCGGCGCCGGCCGCCTCACCTCGGGCTGGCTGCCCGGCGACCCGGCGGACACCGAGAGCGTGAAGGCGCTGCGCCGGCACGTCCGGGCGCAGATCGCCCGTACGGTCGGAGAGTTCAGCCGCTTCGGCCGCCCCGACCATGTCGTGGCGACGTCCAAGACCTTCAAGCAGCTCGCCAGGATCGCCGGCGCGCCCGGTTCGGGGGACGGCCTGTACGTCCAGCGGGTGCTGTCCCGCAAGTCCCTGGAGGAGTGGGTCCCGCGGCTCGCCGCGATGACCGTCCCCGAGCGCGCGGCCCTGCCGGGCGTCTCGGAGGGCCGCGCCCCGCAGCTCCTCGCGGGCGCGCTCGTCGCGGAGGGTGCGATGGACCTGCTCGGCGTGGAGGAGCTGGAGATCTGCCCGTGGGCGCTGCGCGAGGGCGTCATCCTGCGCCGCCTGGACCACCTGCCGGAGGAGTAGCCACGACAGGTTCACGCGCGCGTGCACTCCGGCCCCGTCCCTTCACGCGCGCGTGCACTCCGGCCCCGTCCCTTCACGCGCGCGTGCACTCCGGTCCCGTCCCTTCACGCGCGCGTGCACTCCGGTCCCGTCCCTGCACGCGCGCGTGCACTCCGGTCCCGTCCCTTCACGCGCGCGTGCACTCCGGTCCCGTCCCTTCACGCGCGCGTGCACCCCGCCCGGCGTGACCCGAACCACCTCCCGGGCCCCCGGCCCGCCCCGTACCCTGTCTGGGTGGCAGAACCAGTGGTGCGCATCCCGGATGCGAAGGTCGCCCTGTCGACGGCCTCGGTCTATCCGGAGTCGACGGCGACGGCCTTCGAGATCGCCGCGCGCCTCGGCTACGACGGCGTCGAGGTCATGGTGTGGACCGATCCCGTCAGCCAGGACGTCGAGGCGCTGCGCCGCCTCTCCGACTACCACCAGGTCCCGATCCTGGCCGTCCACGCCCCCTGCCTCCTCATCACCCAGCGCGTCTGGTCCACCGACCCGTGGGTCAAGCTCCAGCGCGCGCAGGCCGCCGCCGAGCGGCTCGGCGCGTCGACGGTCGTCGTGCACCCGCCCTTCCGCTGGCAGCGCCAGTACGCGAAGGACTTCGTCTCCGGCATCTGGCGGATGGCGGACGAGACCGACGTCCGGTTCGCCGTCGAGAACATGTACCCGTGGCGGTACAAGGACCGCGAGATGCTCGCGTACGCCCCCGAGTGGGACGTCACGAAGGACGACTACCGGCACTTCACCGTCGACCTCTCGCACACCGCGACCGCCCGCACCGACGCCCTCGCGATGATCGACCGCATGGGCGACCGCCTGGGCCACGTCCACCTCGCCGACGGCAAGGGCTCCGCCAAGGACGAGCACCTGGTCCCGGGCCGCGGCACGCAGCCCTGCGCCGAGCTCCTGGAGCGGCTCGCGCTCACCGGCTTCGACGGCCACGTCGTCATCGAGGTCAACACCCGGCGCGCGATGTCAGCCGCCGAACGCGAGGCCGACCTCGCCGAGGCACTCGCCTTCACCCGGCTCCACCTCGCGTCCGCCGCGGGCCGCCCCTCCCGTCCGGCCGAGCGGGCCCCCCGCCCATGACCGACCCGGCCCCCCGCCGGCGCGGCCGCCCGTCCCGTACCGAGGAGGACAGCGGACCGGGCGCGCGCGAACGGATCCTGGAGGCGGCCCGCGCGCAGTTCGCGGAGCGCGGGTACGACAAGGCCTCCGTCCGCGGCATCGCCAAGGCCGCAGGCGTGGACCCGGCGCTCGTGCACCACTACTTCGGTACGAAGGACGAGGTCTTCGCCGCCGCGATCGAGGTCTCCTTCGAGCCGGCGCTGGTCGTCCCGGCGATCCTCGGCGGCCCGCGCGAGGCCATCGGCGAGCGGCTCGCACGCTTCTTCATCGGCGTCTGGGAGAACCCGGTCAGCCGCGCCCCGCTCCTCGCCATCGTCCGCTCCGCGCTGACCCACGAGGCCGCGGCCAAGGTGCTGCGGACCTTCGTGCTGCGCCGGCTCCTGGAGCGGATCGCGGCCGAGCTCGACGTACCGGAGCCGAGCTTCCGCGCGGAGCTGGCCGCCTCCCACATGATCGGGATCGTGATCCTGCGGTACGTGATCCAGGTCGAGCCGCTGGCCTCGGCCGACCCGGAGGAGATCGTGGCCCAGGTGGCACCGACGCTCCAGCGGTACCTGACCGAGAGCTGAAAGCCTCGCCGGACCGGGTACCGGCAGCCGGACGGGCCCCACCGCCTCACCTGACCGGAACCTGAACACGCAGTCCGTCATACGGACAGGCTGTCCAGATCTTGGAGCGTCGGCGTACGCTCGAATGCAAGCACACCCTTCACGAGGAGCGAGCGACGATGCCCGAGCTGAGGTCCCGCACAGTCACCCACGGACGCAACATGGCGGGCGCACGCGCCCTTATGCGCGCCTCCGGTGTACCGGGCGCGGACATCGGCCGCAAGCCGATCATCGCGGTCGCCAACTCCTTCACGGAGTTCGTCCCCGGCCACACCCACCTCCAGCCGGTCGGCCGGATCGTCTCCGAGGCCATCACGGCCGCCGGCGGCATCGCCCGCGAGTTCAACACGATCGCCGTCGACGACGGCATCGCGATGGGCCACGGCGGCATGCTCTACAGCCTCCCGTCCCGCGACCTGATCGCGGACAGCGTGGAATACATGGTGGAGGCGCACTGCGCCGACGCCCTGATCTGCATCTCCAACTGCGACAAGATCACCCCCGGCATGCTGATGGCCGCCCTGCGCCTCAACATCCCGACGGTCTTCGTCTCCGGCGGCCCCATGGAGGCCGGCCGTGCCACGCTCGTCGACGGCACGGTCCGCACGCTCGACCTGGTCGACGCGATGGTCGACGCGGTGAACCCGAAGATCTCGGACGAGGACATGCTCCGGATCGAGGAGAACGCCTGTCCGACCTGCGGGTCCTGTTCCGGCATGTTCACCGCCAACTCGATGAACTGCCTGACCGAGGCCATCGGCCTCTCCCTCCCCGGCAACGGCTCGCTGCTCGCCACCCACACCGCTCGCAAGGGGCTGTACGAGGACGCCGCCCGCACGGTCGTCGACATCACCCGCCGGTACTACGACGAGGACGACGCCTCCGTCCTGCCCCGCTCGATCGCGACCCGCGGGGCCTTCGAGAACGCCATGGCCCTCGACATCGCCATGGGCGGCTCGACGAACACGATCCTGCACCTGCTGGCCGCCGCCCAGGAGGCCGAGCTCGACTACGGCCTCAGCGACATGGACGAGGTCTCGCGCCGGGTGCCCTGCCTGGCCAAGGTCGCGCCGAACGTCGCCAAGGACCGCACGTACTACATGGAGGACGTGCACCGGGCCGGCGGCATCCCCGCGATCCTGGGCGAGCTCTACCGCGCGGGCCTGCTCAACGAGGACGTCAACTCCGTCCACTCCGCGTCCATCAAGGAGTGGCTGGACACCTGGGACGTCCGTGGTGGCTCCGCCTCCGACGAGGCCGTCGAGCTGTTCCACGCGGCCCCCGGCTGCGTCCGCTCCGCCACCGCCTTCTCGCAGTCCGAGCGCTGGGAGGCGCTGGACGTGGACGCGGCCGGCGGCTGCATCCGCGACGCGGCCCACGCGTACTCGAAGGACGGCGGCCTCGCGGTCCTGCGTGGCAACATCGCCGTGGACGGCTGTGTCGTGAAGACGGCCGGCGTCGACGAGTCGATCTGGACCTTCGAGGGCCCGGCCGTCGTCTGCGAGTCGCAGGACGAGGCCGTCGAGAAGATCCTCAACAAGCAGGTCAAGGACGGCGACGTGGTCGTCATCCGTTACGAGGGCCCGCGCGGCGGCCCGGGCATGCAGGAGATGCTCTACCCGACCTCCTTCCTCAAGGGCCGGGGCCTGGGCAAGACCTGCGCGCTGGTCACCGACGGCCGCTTCTCCGGTGGCACGTCGGGCCTGTCCATCGGCCACGCCTCCCCGGAGGCGGCCTCGGGCGGCACGATCGCGCTCGTCGAGGACGGCGACCGGATCCGCATCGAGATCCCGAACCGCTCGATCGAGCTCCTCGTCGACGAGGCCACCCTGGCGGCCCGCCGCGAGGCGCTGGGCGGCGTGTACGCGCCGAAGAACCGTGAGCGCAAGGTGTCGGCGGCGCTGAAGGCGTACGCGGCGATGGCGACGAGCGCGGACAAGGGCGCGGTCCGGGACGTGACGAAGCTGGGCTGAGCCCGGCGGTCGAACGGGCGGACGTACGACGGCGGGGAGCGGGCACACAGCCTGCTCCCCGCCGTCGTACGCCACCGCCTGTCTTCAGCTCACGGGGCTCACACAGACCTCATGTGGCTTACGGGGCTCACGAGGCCCCCGGGGCTCGCGAGGATCACGATGCCCGCGACGCGCTCACCAGGACTCGGGTTCGCGCGCGTCGACCGCGAAGACCGAGCCGTCGGGCGCCGTCCCGAACACCCGGTCCCCGGCGACCTGAGGCTCGGGGACCATGGGCGCGTAACCGAGCCGCCCGTTCCGCAGCCGCGGCCTGGTCTGGCCGATCAGCGCCCCGCGCGCGGTGTTGACGGCCAGCAGCCGGCCGTCCTGGACGGAGAAGTACAGGCGGTCGTCGCCACCGAGCACCGGTTCGGAGACGTTTCCGGCGCCCGTCTCCAGCTCCCAGAGCACCCGCCCCTTCGGCGCGGCGGTGTCGAAGGCGGTGAGGTGGCCGTTCGCGTCGAGGATGTGGACGACCGCGCCGCGCACCGCGACCCCCCGGACGTCGATCCGGTGGGGCAGCGCCAGCCGCCGCACGGAGTCCGCCGAGCCGTCGGGGCCCAGCAGCACCAGTCCGTCGATCAGCGGGTCCTGGTAGTGGTCGCCGAGGACGAACGCTCCGTCGCCGGTGCGGCCCAGCGGGGCGAGGTCCCCCTCCAGGGTCCGCTGCCAGACCACCTCGCCGGTCCGGGGCCGGACCGTGCCGACCCGCGTGCTCGACCCGTCGGCCGAGGTCTCGGAGACGGCCAGCAGCCCGGACGGCGCGTCGTAGGCGCCGAGCCGCGGGACCGAGAAACCGGCCAGGCCGTGCCGCCAGAGCTCCTTGCCGCTGCGGCTGTCGAGAGCCCGGAGCCCGCCCCGCCCGTCGGCCAGGACGACGGCGGTGCCGGCGGGCCGGTACAGCTCGGGCGCGGTCCCCGTCTGGCCGGCACCCCACCCGGGCGTGCCGCCCGCGGCGTCGTAGGCCCGGAGCGGGCCCGTGGGGGCGGCGGCGCCGACGGTGCCCTCGGCCAGGAGGGCGGGAGCCGTCGGGGTCTCCGAGTCGATGGGGGTGGTCCGCGACCAGAGGACCTGCCCCGTGACCGGGTCGAGCCGGGCGATGCCGACGCCCCGGGCGACGCAGTACAGCGCGCCGCCGCCGTGCACACAGGCGGGAGCGGCCGTCGGGCCCCGTTCCTGGAGCGGCGTCCGCCAGCCCGCGAAGGCCGTGGCGACCTCGTCCGGGCGGGCGGGAGCCTCGTGCCCGCCCTCCGCGGGAGCGCTGAGCGCGCCGTACAGCCCGGCGCCGGTCAGCGCGAGCACGGCGATGAGGGCGGCGGTCACCCTCGGACGGATCCGGAGGCGCCGACGGGCCGGGGGAGCGACGGTGGTCGCCCGGACGCGGGTGTCCGCGTCCCAGGCGGGGCAGCTGCCGGGCTCGCTCTCCGGCAGGGTGGGGCGCCGCCGCTGGGCCGGTATGAACGCCTCCGCCTCGTACGAGGGCGGCAGCAGCGCCGACATGATCTCGGCGGGGGTCGGCCGCTCGGCGGGATCCTTGGCGAGGCAGCGCGCCAGGAGCGGCGCCAGCTCCGCCGGCACGTCGCTCAGATCCGGCTCGTCGTGGACGACCTGGTAGGCCACGATGTACGGGCTGTCGGAGTCGAACGGGCCGTGCCCGGTCGCCGCGTGCACGAGGACCGAGCCCAGCGCGAAGACGTCCGCCGCGGGCCCGACCTCCCGGGGCCGCTGGAACTGCTCGGGCGCCATGAAGGGCGGCGAGCCGATCAGCTTCCCCGTCTCCGTGTGCAGGTCGCTGTCCACGGGCCGGGAGATGCCGAAGTCGATGACCTTCGGTCCGGTGTCGGTGAGCAGGACGTTGCTCGGCTTGAGGTCCCGGTGGACGACCCCGGCACGGTGGATGTCCCGCAGCGCCTCGGCGAGCCCGGCGGTGAGCCGCCGCAGTTCGGCGGGGGACAGGGGGCCGTTCCGCTTCACCTGGTCGGCGAGGGTCGGCCCGGGCACGTAGAGCGTGGCCATCCAGGGGCGTACGGCCTCGGGGTCGGCGTCGACGACCGGCGCGGTGAAGGCTCCGCTCACCCGTCGGGCGGCCGCGACCTCCTGGCGGAAACGGGCCCGGAACTCCGGGTCCTCCGCATACCGAGCGTGCACGACCTTGACCGCGAGCCGCAGGCCGGAGGCCGAGGCGGCGAGATGGACGACCCCCATGCCGCCGGACCCGAGACATGCCTGGAGGCGGTAGCCGCCCGCGTACTCGGGCCCCTCCGCATCCCGGTCGGCGCCGGTACTGCGCAACGGTGGCATCGCCCACCCCCGTGTGATTCCCCGTCACATCACGCGCCTGCGCGACCCGACGGAGCCTAGTCCATGGTGCCCGCGAAGTCGGAGGAGCTTGCTAGCCTGCGCGTCGCAGAGAGTGAAACTCGGCGTAGCGCTTTTGCGCCACAGGGGGAGGACACCATGGGAACCGACGAGAAGCAGCCCACGGCGGACGTGGCGACGACGGCGACGAGCGCGGTGAAGCGCTACGCGATAGCCCCGGGGTACCGGGTCAACGTGCGCTCGGGCCCCAGCACCCAGTACTCGATCGTCCGGTCGCTGGCCGCCGGCTCCACGGTCCCGGTCTACTGCCAGAAGCCCGGCGAATGGATCAACGGCCCGTACGGCACCACCAACCTCTGGGACAGCATCGCCCCGGGCGAGTACGTCTCCGACGCCTACGTGAAGACGGGCAGCGACGGCTACGTCGCACCGCGCTGCGCCTGAGGTCCTCCTCCGCCGCTCCGGGGATAATCGACTCTGTGAGCGACGAAGAGCAGACCCCCGGCACGGAGCAGACCCCCAGCGCGACGGCCGGCGGGCCGCAGCCCGAGGAGATCCGTTTCTTCGGTACGACCTGGGTCGACCACACCGGTCACTACGTGCTGCGCCGCGTCGGCGTGGCCGTCGGCTCGCTGGCCGCCGCCGTCGCGGCCTGCTTCGTGCTGCGCTTCGCCTACGAAGGCCTGGAGATCGCGGACATCGGCGGTTTCGTCAACATGCTGGTCGTCGTCATGTTCGCGGTCTGCAGCGCCATCGCCTTCCGCAAGACCTGGGAAGGCTTCACGCGCAGGCCCACCGACCCGCGCCGCGAGGAGTCCCTGCGCAGCCTGAAGGCCATCGGCTTCATCGGCTCGCTCCTGGCCTACTTCTTCCGCTGCTTCACCGAGGCGCCCGGCGAGCAGCTGCGTCGCACGGAGTACGAGACGTCCAGCGCCCAGTACGAGAAGCGCCGCAACGCCCGCACGGGCAACCCGGCCGCCCGCAGGAAGCCCAAGCCCAAGCGCAAGTAGCCCGCCCGGCATTCCACCCAGCCTGTCCGCGTCCTTGACGGCCGGCACCCCCAGGAGCACTATTCATCACATGATGAATTCCCCGACGGGCGCGACAGCCTCGACGGAACCGGCCCGGGCAGCCGACGACACCGCCGCCGTCACCGCCCAAGGCCTCACCGCCGTACGAGGTGGGCGCACCGTCCTCCGCGGCCTCGACTTCACCATCCCGTCCGGCCGCATCACCGGCCTCCTCGGCCCCTCCGGCTGCGGCAAGACCACCCTCATGCGCGCGATCGTCGGCACCCAGGCCCAGGTCGGCGGCACCCTCCAGGTCCTCGGCCGCCCCGCGGGCGACCCCACCCTCCGCTCCCGCATCGGCTACGTCACGCAGGACCCCTCGGTCTACGACGACCTCACCGTCCGCCAGAACCTCGACTACTTCGCCGCCGTCCTCTTCCCCGGCCGAGCCCGCCGCCACGACCGCCGCACCGCCGTCGCCCGGGCCATCACCGACGTCGACCTCACCTCGCACGCCGACTCCCTCGCCGGCCGGCTCTCCGGCGGCCAGCGCAGCCGCGTCTCCCTCGCCGTCGCCCTCCTCGGCACCCCCGAACTGCTCGTCCTCGACGAACCCACCGTCGGCCTCGACCCCGTCCTCCGCCGCGACCTGTGGAACCTCTTCCACCAGATCGCCGCCGACCGCGGGACGACACTCCTCGTCTCCTCCCACGTCATGGACGAGGCCGAGCGCTGCCACCGCCTCCTCCTCATGCGCGAGGGCGAGATCCTCGCCGACGACACCCCCGAAGCCCTCCGCCGCCGCAACGACACCGCCACCGTCGAAGAGGCCTTCCTCCACCTCGTCGACGCCGCAGCGACCCGCGCAACCCACCCGGAAACAGCACCCCCAGAAGCAGGACACCCCGCAGCCGGGCACCCCCGCACCACCCACGAGGAGCCCCGCTCATGAACAGCGCCCGCACCCTCGCCACCGCCGCCCGCGTCCTGCGTCAGCTGCGCCACGACCCCCGCTCGATCGCCCTGATGCTCCTCGTCCCCTGCCTGATGCTCTTCCTGCTCCGGTACGTGTTCGACGGAAGCCCCGGCACCTTCGACAACATCGGCGCCTCCCTCCTCGGCATCTTCCCGCTCATCACGATGTTCTTGGTGACCTCCATCGCCACCCTCAGGGAACGCACCTCCGGCACCCTGGAACGCCTCCTCGCCATGCCCCTCGGCAAGGCCGACCTGATCGCCGGCTACGCCCTCGCCTTCGGCCTCCTCGCCGTCCTCCAGTCCACCCTCGCCACCGGGCTCGCCGTCTGGTTCCTCGGCCTCGACGTCGTCGGCTCCCCCTGGCTCCTCCTCCTGGTCGCCCTCCTCGACGCCCTCCTCGGCACCGCCCTCGGCCTCTTCGTCTCCGCTTTCGCCGCCTCCGAGTTCCAGGCCGTCCAATTCATGCCGGCCGTGATCTTCCCCCAGCTCCTCCTCTGCGGCCTCTTCACCCCACGCGACCAGATGGCCCCCGCCCTCGAAGCCCTCTCGAACGTCCTCCCGATGTCGTACGCCGTCGACGGCATGAACGAAGTCCTCCGCAACCCCGACATCACCCCCGACTTCGTCCGCGACGCCCTCGTCGTCGCAGGCTGCGCCGTCCTCGTCCTCGCCCTCGGCGCGGCCACCCTCCGCCGCCGTACCGCGTGACCGCCCCTCGGACACCGAACACGCACCCCGTCCCGCCGGTGCGAGGATGACGACACATACCCCCTTCGGCGAGGTGAAAGACCCATGACCCAGACCGTCGCAGTCCTCGGCACCGGCAAGATCGGCGAAGCGCTCCTCAGCGGCATGATCCGCGCCGGCTGGCGCCCCGCGAACCTCCTCGTCACCGCCCGCCGCACCGAACGCGCCGACGAACTCCACGCCCGCTACGGCGTCGAAGCCGTCACCAACGCCGAGGCCGCCAAGCGCGCCGACACCCTCATCCTGGCCGTCAAGCCCCAGGACATGGGCCGCCTCCTCGACGAGCTCGCCCCCCACGTCGCCGCCGACCGCCTCGTCATCAGCGCCGCCGCCGGCATCCCCACCTCCTTCATCGAGGAGCGCCTCACCACCGGCACCCCCGTCGTCCGCGTCATGCCCAACACCCCCGTCCTCGTCGACGAAGGCATGTCCGTGATCTCCGGCGGCAGCCACGCCACCCCCGCGCACCTCGTCCACACCGAGGAGATCTTCGGCGGCGTCGGCAAGACCCTCCGCGTCCCCGAGTCCCAGCAGGACGCCGCCACCGCCCTCTCCGGCTCCGGCCCGGCCTACTTCTACTTCCTCGTCGAGGCCATGACCGACGCAGGCATCCTCCTCGGCCTCCCCCGCGCCCAGGCCCACGACCTCATCGTCCAGGCCGCCATCGGCGCCGCCGTGATGCTCCGCGACAGCGGCGAGCACCCCGTCAAGCTCCGCGAGGCCGTCACCTCCCCGGCCGGCACCACCATCAGCGCCATCCGCGAGCTGGAGAACCACGGCGTACGGGCCGCCCTCATCGCCGCCCTCGAAGCCGCCCGCGACCGCAGCCGCGAACTCGCCTCCGGCAACGGCTGACCTAACCGGCCGAGACCGCGCCCTGCACCACGTCCTCCGTGGCCACGACCCGGGCGAACCGCCCACCGTGCAGCGACACCGCCGTCGCCCGGGTCAGCTCCTCCGCCGTCTGCACCCAGCCGAACGGCCCCTCCAGGTCGAAGGTGTGCATCGCGTCCAAGGGGAACAGCACCTCGTACCCGAGGTTCCCGCCCATACGGGCCGTCGTCTCGTTGCACATGTTCGTCTGGATCCCGACGATCACGATCTGCCCGACGCCCGCCCCCTTCAGCCAGGCGTCCAGATCCGGCTCCCCGTAGAACGCCGAGTTCACGCTCTTCGTGACCAGCAGTTCCGGCCCGGCCCCCTTCCCCCGCCGCTCCTCGACGAAGTCCTTGAACGCGTTCCCCTCCGTCCCCGGCTCCAAAGGCGAACCCTCCTGCACCGAGTCGTGCCGCACGAAGACGACCGGCCGCCCCGTCTCCTGCCACACATCGATCAGAGCCGCGATGTTCCCCTCGGCCTCCGGATTGTTCCGCCGCCCCCAGAAGTCCAGCTCGAAGCCCTTCTGCACGTCGACGACCACCAGCGCTGCGTTCTCGTTGATCTCCATACCCACGATCCTGACGCCGCGCAGCCGACTGCCCCAGAGGGAGAAAAGCCGGCGATCGATGCTTTACTGCCAGCCATGGCCGCCCCCCAGCGCATCGCCCTCCTCTCCTTCCCCGGCATCCGCGCCTTCGACGTCTCCGTCATCACGGAGGTCTGGGGCAGCGACCGCACACTGCGCGGCGTCCCACCCTTCGAACTCCACAGGGTCGCCACCGACCCGCACACCCCGATCCCCCTCCGCGGCGGACTCACCCTCACCCCCGACCGCCCCCTGGCCTGGCTCGACGAACTCAGCACCACGGACCTGATCCTCGTCCCCGGTATAGAGGACCCCGACGCCGACCTCCCGGCCCCTCTCCTCGGAGCCCTCCGCCGTGCCCACACCGCGGGCATCCCCGTCGCCTCGCTCTGCGCGGGCGCCTTCGTCCTCGCCCGCGCGGGACTCCTCGACGGCCGCAGGGCCGTCACCCACTGGCACCTGGCCCAGACGCTCGCCGACCGCCACCCCGAGATCCAGGTCGAACCCGACGCGCTCTTCGTCGAGGACACCGGCATCTGGACCTCCGCCGGCACAGCCGCCGGGATCGACCTCTGCCTCCACCTCGTCCGCACCGCCCACGGAGCCGAAGCCGCCGCCTCCGTCGCCCGCTCCATGGTCACCGCCCCCTTCCGCACGGGCACCCAAGCCCAGTTCATCGAGCACCCCACACCACGAGCCGACCGCGACGCCGACGCCCTCGCCACCGTCCGAGCCCACGCGCTCGCCCACCTCGACGAACCCCACACCGTCGCGAGCCTCGCGGCCCACGCAGGAATGTCACCCCGCTCCTTCGCCCGCCACTTCCAGGCCACCACCGGAACCACCCCCCTGCACTGGCTCATCACCCAGCGCGTCGCCGCCGCCCAGAAACTCCTCGAACGCACCGACCACCCCCTCCCCGAGGTGGCCCGCCGCGCGGGCTTCGGCAGCGAGGTCACGATGCGCCAGCACTTCGCCTCGCACCTCGCCACCAGCCCGCGCGACTACCGCAACGCCTTCCGTCACCCCGCGGGCAACAACCCGATCGCCCGATAGGCCCGGTCCACCAACGGCCGCGCCACCCCCCGGGCCCGCTCGGCCCCGTCCCGTAGCACCTGATCCACATGGCCCTGATCCGCCGCGAGCTCGGCATGCCGCTCCCGCAGCGGCCTCAGCAGCTCGACGACCGCGTCCGCCGTGTCCTTCTTCAACGCTCCGTACGATTGATATACACCGGCCAGCTCCTCCGGGTTCCCATCCGTCGCGGCTGCCATCAGATCGAGGAGATTCGCGACCCCCGGCCTGGCCTCCCGGTCGTACTCCACGTCCCGTCCGCTGTCGGTCACGGCCCGCATGATCTTCCGCCGCACGGTCTCCGCATCGTCCAGCAGATAGACGATCCCGGCCCCGTTCGCATGCGACTTCCCCATCTTCGACGTGGGGTCCTGCAGGTCCATGACCCGAGCGGCCACCTTCGGCGCCGTGGCCCGCGGCACGGTGAAGGTGTGCCCGTACCGCTGGTTGAACCGCACCGCCAGGTCCCGCGTCAGCTCCACGTGCTGGGTCTGGTCCTCACCCACCGGCACCTCGTCCGCCCCGTACGCCAGGATGTCCGCGGCCATCAGCACCGGATAGGTGAGCAGCGACAGCCGCACACCCTCCCCGGCGGCCCGCGCCAGCACGCTCTTCTCCTTGTACTGGATCATCCGCCGCAGCTCGCCGTCCGTGGCTGTGCACTCCAGCAGGTACGAGAGCCTCGCGTGCTCGTCCACATGGCTCTGCACGAACAGCGTGCAGAGCTCCGGATCCAGCCCCGCGGCCAGCAGCAACGTCGCCGCCTGCCGACTGAGCCGCCGCACCCGCCCCGGATCGTGCTCCACGGTCAGCGCGTGCAGGTCCACGACGCTGAACAGCGCCTCCGCCCTGTGCTGATCCACCTCGACCCACCGCCGTACGGCCCCGAGGTAGTTGCCCAGCGTCAGATGCCCGGTGGGCTTGATCCCGCTGAAGATCCTCGTCATCGCGTTCCTTCTCCCTCAGCTACGGGCCGCCGGCCCGACGGCCCGGTTCCCGGAGGGGGATACGCGAACGGCCGCCGGAACGGCGGCCGCTTGGTACATGCGCGAGTGCGGGCCGCCGGTCAGGCGGCCCACCACTGGGTGGCGTGCGCATGCGTAGTCATACGGAGAGGCTACGCCCGAGGACCGGGGTTGACACGGGATTACCCGGTCCGTAGTGTTCTCCGAGTTGTCCGACGTGAGCACCGACCCCCATCGGCCCCGGACAGCCATTCCGCAAGACCCACAGAAGCTGACGACGCTTTGCCGCGCCGTCCGGCTTTCCGTGTGTATTTGCGAAATGAGGAATCCGCGTTCGAAGGTCTGAACGCAAGCCGCCCGATTAGCGTCGGAGGCAGGAATTCGCTAAAGTCTCACTCGTCGGAACGGCCCAACAGCCGGAAAGACAAACCCCGCTGACTGGGAATCAGACGCCGAAAGGATCTGATAGAGTCGGAACCGCCGGAAGGGCCGCGGAGCGAAAGCGAAACGGACCGGAAAGCGCCGAGGAAATCGGATGGAAAACATCTGATAAGCTTCGGAACGAAGGAAAAGCCCGGAGGAAAGCCCGCGAGGGTGAGTACGAAGGAAGCGTCCGCACCTTGAGAACTCAACAGCGTGCCAAAAATCAACGCCAGATTAGTTGAT
>NZ_BMSF01000006.1 GCF_014649015.1 Streptomyces narbonensis | reverse complement strand
ATCAACTAATCTGGCGTTGATTTTTGGCACGCTGTTGAGTTCTCAAGGTGCGGACGCTTCCTTTGTACTCACCCTCGCGGGCTTTCCTCCGGGCTTTTCCTTCGTTCCGAAGCTTATCAGATGTTTTCCATCCGATTTCCTCGGTGCTTTCCGGTCCCTTTTGTTTTCACTCCGGGGGCCTTTCGGCGGTTCCGACTTTATCAGATTCATTTCGGCCGACCTAATCGGTGGCTTTCGTGATTCGGATGAGAATCGGAATGACTCCGGGGAATGAATTCCCGACCGGAGCGAGTATGACTCTACTTGATCGCTGCCGAACTGTCCAGTTCCAGGCAACCGTTTGAATCTACCTCCCCACAGCCGCCATGTCAATGGCTTTTGTGGGCACCGGAGGAGGCTAGCAGGTCAGAGGGGGCCTCCGCACATCAGGCCGCGGTGGGGAGAGCGGCGCTGCGGTCGGGTTCCTCGACGTCGCCGGTGGCACCGGCTCGGGAGGCGCGGCCGCCCAGGATGTAGACGTAGGCGAGAAAGGCCAGCTCAGCGCCGATGCCGATGGCGATCCGGGCCCAGGTCGGCAGGCCGGAGGGGGTCACGAAGCCTTCGATCAGGCCCGAGACGAAGAGGATCAGGGCCAGGCCGATGGCCATGCCGAGGGCCGCGCGTCCTTGTTCCGCGAGGGCGGCGCGGCGAGTGGTGGGGCCCGGGTCGATGACGGTCCAGCCGAGGCGGAGGCCCGTGCCGGCGGCGACGAAGACCGCCGTCAGTTCGAGCAGGCCGTGGGGAAGGATCAGGCCCAGGAAGACGTCGAGGCGGCCCGCGGAGGACATCAGGCCGATGCCGACGCCGAGATTCAGCATGTTGAGGAAGAGGATCCCCAGCACCGGGATGCCGAGGAACGCGCCCAGGACCAGGCACATGGCCGCGGCCTGGGCGTTGTTCGTCCAGACCTGGGCCGCGAAGGACGCCGCCGGGTGGCTGGAGTAGTACGTCTCGTACTGGCCGCCGGGGCGGGTCATCTCGCGGAGTTCCGTGGGGGCGCCTATCGAGGCCTGGACCTCCGGGTGCGTACCGATCCACCAGCCGATGAGGACCGCGAGGAGGGTCGAGAGGACCGCGGTGGGGATCCACCAGTGGCGGGAGCGGTAGACGGCCGCGGGGAAGCCGGCGGTGAGGAAGCGGGCCGCGTCGCGCCAGGAGGAGCGGCGGGTGCCGGTGACGGTCGCGCGGGCCCGCGCGACGAGCTGGGTCAGACGGGCCGTGAGCTGGGGGTCCGGGGCCGTGGACTGGACGATGGAGAGGTGCGTGGCGGTGCGCTGGTAGAGGGAGACGAGCTCGTCCGCTTCGGCGCCGGTCAGCCTGCGGCCCCTGCGCAGGAGGTGGTCGAGGCGTTCCCACTCGGCGCGGTGGGCGGTGACGTAGACGTCGAGGTCCATGATCGGCTGCTGCTCCCGGCACTTGCTGCGGACAGGTCCGTACTACTGCGGCGCGCTGCGGGTCAGCTTGGCAGACTGGCGTTCGGAGAGTCGTGGAGAGGTGGGCGCCGTGAGTGGGGTGGTGACGGGGGACGCCGTCGTCCTGGGTTTGCAGCCGGCACGGCTGCCCAGCAGGGCGCTGGCGGTGCTCATCGATCTCGCCGTCGTGTGGGCCGTCTATCTGCTGGTCATGATCGGGCTCGCCCTGGCGACGGCGTCCCTGGACGAGGCCGCGACGACGGCCCTGTCGATCGCCAGTTTCCTGCTCGTGCTCGTGGGGGCGCCGATCGCGGTGGAGACGCTGACGCACGGGCGGTCGCTGGGGAAGCTGGCCTGTGGGCTGCGGGTCGTGCGGGACGACGGGGGGCCGGTCCGGTTCCGGCACGCGCTGGTGCGGGGGGCCATGGGGGTCGTGGAGATCCTGATGACCTTCGGGGTCGTCGCCTGTATCGCCTCGCTGGTGTCGGAGCGGGGGCGGCGGCTCGGTGACGTGTTCGCCGGGACCCTCGTCGTGCGGGAGCGCATACCCGCGGCGCGGGCCCTTGCCGTGCCCCCGCCGCCGCCGTGGCTCGTCGGTCGGTTCGCCGAGCTCGATCTGTCCGCTGTTCCGGAGAGGCTGTGGCTGGAGATACGTCAGTACCTGACGCGGGCGCGTGAGCTGGACCCGTTCGTGGGGCGGCGGCTCGCCGAGCGGCTTGCCGACGAGCTCGTGACGCTGACCGGGACGCCTCCGCCGCCGGGGGTGCCTGCCGACGCGTATCTCGCGGGGGTCGTCGCCGAGCGGCAGGCACGGGACTCCCGGCGGGCGTTCGCCCCGTCGGGGGAGGGTGTGGCTGTTGCTCCCTCTGTGGCCGGCGTCGCTGTTCCGGCCGTTCCCGCTGTTCCGGCCGTTCCCGCTCCGGTCGTCCTGCCCCCTGTGGTGCCGGGCGGTGGGGAGAGCGGACCTCGGGCCACCGGGTTCGCCCCGCCCGCCTGACGGTCAGGGGAAGACCGAGGGCGGTGTCTCCAGGGCCTCGAGCTCGATGCCGGGGGCTGCGAGGACCACGTCGCCTGCGATGTGGACGGTGTGCCGCTCCCCCGTGTCCAGGGTGCTGACCTGGTACTCGTCGACGATCAGGGGGCCGTTGTCAGTGGCGTGCGCTTCACTCTTCAGCAGGGCCCAGGACTGGTCGACCGTGAGGGGGGCGAGCACCGGATCCGTGAAGGCGACGAGCCTGAGGCGGGTCTCGGGGGAATCGGGGGTGAGACGCAGGAGTCGCGTGATCGCGACGAGGAACGCCGGGGACGTGCCGGTGAAGGCGTGGGCGCGCACATTGCCTTCGGTGGCGTGGGTTCCTGTGGGGTCCGTGCGGACCCAGGTGACGCCGTCGAGGGCCGCGCCGCGGACCTGCCAGCCGGCGGCGTTGAGTTCGAGGCGGATGGGGCGGCCGAGTTCGTCGACGGCCAGGTCGACGGAGCCGAGGTGGTCGCCTGAGGGGGTGACGGTCTGGGAGACGTAGCGCCAGCCGGAGGGGCCGGGGGCGCAGTGGAAGTGTTCTTCACCGAGGGGGGTGTGGTCGTGCGGGTCATGGAGCGAATATCGGCCGCGGGGCATGGGTCGGTCCTCGGGAGGGGGCGCTTCCAGGGGCGGTAGCGGAGGGCTGGACGGGGCAGGCCCCCCGGCACGGGGGTGCGGGGGGCCTGCCTGAATCCTCTACGGGTGTCCGGGACGGCGTCGCGTCAGCGCGCGGGCGCCGTCGGCCGGGGCATCAGTAGCGGTAGTGGTCCGGCTTGAAGGGACCGTCGACCTCGACGCCGATGTAGGCGGCCTGCTCGGGGCGGAGGGTCGTCAGCTTGACGCCGAGGGCGTCGAGGTGGAGGCGGGCGACCTTCTCGTCCAGGTGCTTCGGCAGCGTGTAGACGTCGGTCGGGTACTCCTGCGGCTTCGTGAAGAGCTCGATCTGGGCCAGCGTCTGGTCCGCGAAGGAGTTCGACATGACGAAGGAGGGGTGACCGGTCGCGTTGCCGAGGTTCAGCAGGCGGCCCTCGGAGAGGACGATCAGGACCTTGCCGTCGGGGTAGGTCCAGGTGTGGACCTGCGGCTTGACCTCGTCCTTGACGACGCCGGCGGTGTTGGCGAGGCCGGCCATGTCGATCTCGTTGTCGAAGTGGCCGATGTTGCCGACGATGGCCTGGTGCTTCATCTTGGCCATGTCGGCGGCCATGATGATGTCCTTGTTGCCGGTCGTGGTGATGAAGATGTCGGCGGTCTCGACGACCTCGTCCAGGGTCGTGACCTGGTAGCCGTCCATGGCCGCCTGGAGCGCGCAGATCGGGTCGATCTCGGTGATGATGACGCGCGCGCCCTGGCCGCGGAGGGACTCGGCGCAGCCCTTGCCGACGTCGCCGTAACCGCAGACGACGGCGGTCTTGCCGCCGATCAGGACGTCGGTGGCGCGGTTGATGCCGTCGATGAGGGAGTGGCGGCAGCCGTACTTGTTGTCGAACTTCGACTTCGTCACGGCGTCGTTCACGTTGATCGCCGGGAAGAGGAGAGCGCCGTCGCGGTGCATCTCGTACAGGCGGTGGACGCCCGTCGTGGTCTCCTCGGTCACGCCGCGGATCTCGGACGCCAGCTGGGTCCACTTCTGCGGGTTCTCGGTGAGGGTGCGGTTGAGGAGACGGAGGATGTGGCCGTACTCCTCGCTGTCCGCGGTGGACGGGTCCGGGGCGGAGCCGACCTTCTCGAACTCGACGCCCTTGTGGACGAGGAGGGTGGCGTCACCACCGTCGTCGAGGATCATGTTCGGGCCGCCGGTGGGCGTGTTCGGCCAGGTCAGGGCCTGCTCCGTGCACCACCAGTACTCCTCCAGGGTCTCGCCCTTCCAGGCGAAGACCGGGACGCCCTGGGGGTTCTCCGGGGTGCCGTTCGGGCCGACGGCGATGGCCGCGGCGGCGTGGTCCTGGGTGGAGAAGATGTTGCAGGAGGCCCAGCGGACCTCGGCGCCCAGTGCGACGAGCGTCTCGATGAGGACGGCGGTCTGCACGGTCATGTGCAGGGAGCCGGTGACGCGGGCGCCGGCGAGCGGCTGCTGCTCCGCGTACTCGCGGCGGATCGACATCAGGCCGGGCATCTCGTGCTCGGCGAGGGTGATCTCCTTGCGGCCGAAGACGGCCAGGGAGAGGTCGGCGACCTTGAAGTCCTGCTGGGCGGCAGTCGTCATGACTGTGCTGCTCCTCGGGTGATTCGGGTGCGAGGGTCGGTTGAAGGCGCAGGGCACCACGGCAGGGCCTGGACACACGAATGCCCGGGGTTTCCACGGTGCCGTCGTCGGAGGCCCTCTCTCCCTCGGCCGGTCCTCTGGACCGCCCGACCGCCATCAGCAGCGACGTCTGGCTGATCTCGAATCTACACCGACAGGAGGGGCGGCCCACAGTCCGCGTCGAGGGCAGTTCGGACCGGTTCACGTCAGTTCTGGCCAGCCACGGCCCGTTCTGGCCTGATCCACTCGATGGTCGTACGCATGCGCAAGGCCCCCGGACCATGGGGGTCGCGGGGGCCTGGTGCCGCCTGGTGGTGGGGGCGGCGGGCGTCGGTGGCCTCGCCGCGGTGGGTCAGTGGGCGGAGCCGCCCGGTGCCTTGGCCGGGTTCTGGCCCGCCGAGGCCGCGGTCGCGCTGTAGATGTCCGGCTCCAGGTAGATCACCCGGGCGATCGGGACGGCCGCGCGGATGCGCTCCTCGGCAGCGTTGATCGCGTTCGCCACCTCGGTCGCCGTGTCGTCGTGGCGGACGGCGACCTTGGCCGCGACGAGCAGCTCCTCGGGGCCGAGGTGGAGGGTGCGCATGTGGATGAGGCGGGTGACGGTGTCGCCGTCGACGACCGCCGCCTCGATCTTCTTGACGTCGTCGACACCGGCGGACTCGCCGAGGAGCAGCGACTTGGTCTCGGCCGCGAGCACGATGGCGATCAGGATCAGCAGGACGCCGATGCAGAGGGTGCCGATGCCGTCCCAGACGCCGTTGCCGGTGGCGAGGGCGAGGCCGACGCCGCCGAGGGCGAGCACGAGGCCGACGAGGGCGCCGAGGTCCTCCAGGAGGACGACGGGGAGCTCGGGAGCCTTCGCCCGGCGGACGAACTCCGTCCAGGAGAGGCCGCCGCGGACCTCGTTGGACTCCTTGATGGCCGTACGGAAGGAGAAGGACTCGGCGATGATCGCGAAGACGAGGACGCCGACCGGCCAGTACCAGGCCTCGATCTCGTGCGGGTCGTGGATCTTCTCGTAGCCCTCGTAGATGGCGAACATGCCACCGACGGAGAAGAGCACGATCGAGACGAGGAAGGCGTAGATGTACCGCTCGCGGCCGTAGCCGAAGGGGTGCTGCGGGGTCGCCTCGCGCTGGGCCTTCTTGCCGCCGAGGAGCAGCAGGCCCTGGTTGCCGGAGTCGGCGAGCGAGTGCACGCTCTCCGCGAGCATCGAGGACGACCCACTGAAGAGGTACGCCACGAACTTGGCTACGGCGATCGCGAGATTGGCGGCGAGTGCCGCCACGATCGCCTTGGTTCCGCCTGACGCGCTCATGGGTGTACGGGGTCCCTTCGTCGATGCTCCGGCACTGTCGCCGCGGTTCGGCCGGTCATTCTCGCATCAGGCCACGACGGTGGCGCGAAAGACCGTACCCGCACCGGACATTTCGGTCTTCTCGCCCGCCGGGACGAAGACGGACTCGCCGGGGGCGAGGGTGACCTCGCCGGCCTTCGGGCGGCCCGCGACGGAGAGCAGGATCTGCGGGGTCGGGGCGGTGACGTCGGTCGGCGCGGCTCCTTCGGCCCGTACGAAACGGGAGAGGCGGAACTCGTCGATCGGGGCGTCGTAGACCTCCTCCCCGATGGGGGAGGCCTCGGGGCGCAGGACGGCGGGGTCGTTCGACTCGAAGCGGACGACCCGCAGGAGTTCGGCGACGTCGACGTGCTTGGGGGTGAGGCCGCAGCGCAGCACGTTGTCGGAGTTGGCCATGATCTCGACGCCCATGCCGTCGAAGTAGGCGTGCGGCACGCCGGCGCCCAGGTAGAGCGCCTCGCCCGGCTGGAGCCGGACGTGGTTGAGGAGCATGGCGGCGATGACTCCCGGGTCGCCAGGGAAGTGGTGGGCGAGGTTCGCGAAGGGCGCGTGGTCGCCGCCCAGGCGCTCCGCGGCGGCCGCGGCTTCGGCGACGGTGTGCGCCATCTCCTCGCGGTCGGCTGTGAGCAGGGCCGTCAGGACCTCGCGGAGTGCCGCCTCTTCGGGGTGGGCGTGGAGGAGGTCCACGTACGGCTTGAGGGAGTCGACGCCCAGCTCCGCGATGAGGTCGGCGGCCGCGGCGGGGGCGCGGAATCCGCACAGGCCCTCGAAGGGTGTGAGGGCGCAGATCAGTTCGGGCTTGTGGTTGGCGTCCTTGTAGGTGCGGTGCGGGGCGTCGACGGGGATGCCCGCGGCCTCCTCGGCGGCGAAGCCCGCCCGGGCCTGGTCGAGGTCGGGGTGGACCTGGAGGGAGAGCGGGGCGCCGGCGGCGAGCACTTTGAGCAGGAAGGGGAGGCGCGGACCGAACTTGTCGACCGCGGGCTTGCCCAGTTCGCGTACGGGATCGGCGTCGACGACCTCGTTGAGCGGGCCGCGCTCGGTGCGGGAGGGGGCGCCGGGGTGGGCGCCCATCCACATCTCGGCCTGGGGTTCGCCGGTGGGGGCGACGCCGAGGAGTTCGGGGATGGCCGTCGGGGATCCCCAGGCGTAGGGGCGGACGGTGTTGACGAGGCGGTCCATGGTGCCTGCCAGCTCCTCGGAGTCGTGACGGGTGGTGAGGGGTGTCGGATGACAGGTGACAGGGGGCGGGTGACGGGTGGGTGACGGGGCGGGGGGCCGGGTGGTGACAGGGTGGTGGACGCGTTGGGTGTGGGAGGGGTTGCGCGTGGGGCCGTGCGCTGTGCGTGTGGGGGGAGAGGTCAGGTGGGCGGTCAGTGGGTGCTGTGGTCCGGGTGGCCCGGGGTCGCCAGGGCCAGGTAGACGGCGGCGAAGTCGGTCACGGCGAGCAGCTCGGCGAGGGTTTCGAGGTCGCCGCCCTCCTCCGGTTCCAGTTCGCTGATGGCCGTCTCGTGACCGAGGGCCAGCTCCCTGGCCGCCGGGGCCGCGGTCAGACCGCCCGGCTTGTCGCGCAGCAGGACGACCCTGGCGCGCAGCGCCTGTGACTCCTCCACCCGGTCGCGGAAGAAGTCGTCGGGGTCCGCACCTGCCGCGTAGTCGCCCGCGAGGAGCACTCCGTGCGCGGGCAGGGCCTCGGGGAGTTCCGCGGCGAGCGCGGGCAGGCCCGCGAGTTCGGCCAGGACGCTCGCGAAGCGGCGGCCCGCGGGGCCCGCCGCGTAGCCCTCGGTCCAGATCAGCGGGAGCGAGTCGGCCAGTTCGGCCGCGAGCGTCTTGGCCGGGTTGCTGTACGTGGCGATGGCCGGGCCGCACCGCTCGGCCGTCCGGTCGAGACGGTCGGCGACCTTCTCCAGGGCCTCCGGCGGCGCGTCGACCAGACCGACCCGGTCGAGGAGGGCGAGCAGCGGGGTGAACAGGGCCCACAGGGCGCCCGGGCTCGCCGCGAGGCTCTCCGCGTACTCGTCGGGCGACTCGTTCGGTGCGGTGGCCATCGGGACGAACAGGCCGTGCGAGCCGCCGACCGCCTCGGCGAGCGGGGAGGCCTTGGGGGCGACGGCGACGACCGTGATGCCGCGGCGGTACGCCTGCTCGGCGAGGAGTGCGAGGCCGGGTTCCGAGCCGTCGGTGGTGGGCAGCAGGAGCAGGTCGACCGAGCCCGCCCAGCCGGGCAGGGCCCAGCGCAGGGCGCCCGCCGCGGGGGCGACGCCGGTCGGCTGGAGCCGTACGACGGGGGCCGAGGCTCCCGCGAGGGCGCCGATCAGGTCCGCGACGCCGGCGGCCGCGGTGCCGGGGCCCGCCACCAGGACCGCACGGGGGCGGCCTTCGGGGTGCAGGTCGGCGATGCCGGCCTCGCTCGCGTGGCGGGCGGCCGTCCGTACCCGGGCTCCGGCTTCGGCGGCGCCGCGCAGGAGGCCGCGGCGGTCGGCCAGGGCGAGGGCGTCCGGTGCGTCGAGGAGCGTCTCGTCGAGCATGTGGCGGTGCCTCCCGGGTGGGTGCGGGGTGTCTGTGGGCGGGTTCCTGGTGGTGCGGAGCCGGTGCCGGCGGTGTTCGTGGTGGCGTCCCCTGCCTTCGCCGGGGCTTCCTGCGGTCCCGTCCGCACGGGTGGTGCGGGTGGGAAGGGATTGGTGCGGGCCCTCCTGGGGGTGGTGCTCGCCGTCGGCGGCGGGCCCTCCGGGGATGGCGGGTTGGGGTGCGGGCCCGTGGTCGGCGGTGTGAGGGCCGCCCGTGAGTCCGGCTGCACGGGTCCGGCGGCTTCGGCTTCGGCTTTGGCTTCGGCTTTGGCTTTGGCTTCGGTCGCGGCGTTGCGACCGGGTGCGGAAACCGGTGCCGGCTGCCGCTGCGCGGCATCGTGCGGGCCGGCGGTCTCGGGGCGCCCCGGCGCGGTGGGCCTGCCCCGGTGGGTCGGGGCGGGCTGCACCTTGCTGCGCCCCGGGGCGGTGGCCTGGCGGGGGTGGATACGTGGGGGCTTCGGACGGCTCGGCCGGTCGGCGTCGGCGTGCGTCCCTCGCCCGGTGGCCGCGCGCCGTGCCTCACCGTGGGCAGGGACGACTGGGTGGGTGTCGGTGCCGAGCGGGTCGGCGCAGGGGGCCGGGTTGGGCTCGGGGGCCGGGGCGGTCTCGGGGGCCGAGGCGGTCTCGGGGGCCTGGTCGGCCTGGGGGGCCAGTTCAGCGCGAGGGTCCAGGTCGGCTCGGCGGTCCAGGTCAGCCCGTGGGGCCAGGCCCGCGTGAGGATCCAGAGCAGTCCGACAATCCAGGCCCGCCGGACGGTCCGGGACAGTCCCACGGTCCGAGACAGTCCGGCAGTCCGGGACAGTTCGACAGTCCGGGATAGTCCCGCGGTCCGGGCCGGTCCGTGGATCCAAGCCGACCCGACCGTCCAGAACGGCACGAGGGACCCCCCTCGCCCGCGTAACCAGACCCTCCCGACAGTCCAGAGCAGCCCGGGAGACCACGCCGGCCCGAGAAGCCGGAGCGGCCCGCAGGTCCGGTTCCGCCCACGGGCCGTGGGGTGGGACGGGGCTTCCCGTGGGCGTCGTTCTGTGACCCGGGCCCTGGGGTGCGGGTGTGCGGTCTGTTCCGGGGCCGGGTGTCAGGGGGCTCGGGGCGGGGAGCACCGTGGGTCAGGCCGGGCGGCGGGCCTCGTCGGTGAGGAGGACCGGGATGCCGTCGCGGACCGGGTACGCGAGGCCGCAGTCCGTGCCGGTGCAGACCAGTTCGGGGGTCTCGTCCGCCGTGCGGTCGTTCAGCGGAGCGTGGCACGCGGGGCAGGCCAGGATCTCCAGGAGGCCGGCTTCGAGCGGCATGGGGTGTCCCTTCGAACAAACGGTGGTGGTGCTGCCCTTCGGGCCAGGTCAGCCTACCGCCGGGGAACGGGGGGCGCGGCTCGGTGGCCGGGCCCCTCGTCCTCCGGTGGGGTGATGTCAGGCGGTCCCGCGGACCAGGGCCAGGACCTCGTCGCGGATCTTGGTCATGGTGGCCTCGTCGCGGGCCTCCACGTTGAGGCGGAGCAGCGGCTCGGTGTTCGAGGCACGGAGGTTGAACCACCAGTCGGCGGACGTGACCGTGAGGCCGTCGAGGTCGTCGAAGGTGACCCCGTCCTCGGCGGCGTACGTCGCCTTGACCTTCGCCGTGCTGGCCGTCTGGTCGGCGACCGTGGAGTTGATCTCGCCCGAGGAGGCGTAGCGGTCGTAGACGGAGACCAGGTCGGACAGGGTGCCCTCCTGGCCGCCGAGGGCCGCCAGGACGTGGAGCGCGGCGAGCATGCCCGTGTCCGCGTTCCAGAAGTCCTTGAAGTAGTAGTGCGCCGAGTGCTCGCCGCCGAAGATGGCGCCGGTCTTCGCCATCTCCTCCTTGATGAAGGAGTGGCCGACGCGGGTGCGGACCGGGGCACCGCCGTTCTCGCGGACGACCTCGGGGACGGACCAGGAGGTGATCAGGTTGTGGATGATCGTTCCGCCGGGGTTCTTGGCGAGTTCGCGGGCGGCGACGAGGGCCGTGATCGCGGACGGGGAGACCGGCTCGCCGCGCTCGTCGACGACGAAGCAGCGGTCGGCGTCGCCGTCGAAGGCGAGGCCGAGGTCGGCGCCCTCGGCGAGGACACGGGCCTGGAGGTCGACGATGTTCTTCGGGTCGAGGGGGTTGGCCTCGTGGTTCGGGAAGGTGCCGTCGAGCTCGAAGTACATGGGGACGGTGTCGAGCGGGAGGCCGTCGAAGACCGTGGGGACGGTGTGGCCGCCCATGCCGTTGCCCGCGTCGACGACGACCTTCAGCGGGCGGATGCCGGTGAGGTCGACGAGGCCCTTGAGGTGGGCGGCGTAGTCGTCGAGCGTCTCGCGCTCGGTGATCGTGCCGGGGGTGGCGGCGGCCTCGGGGGCGCCGGTCTCCGTCCACTGCTCGGCGAGGGCGCGGATGTCGGCGAGGCCGGTGTCCTGGCCGACGGGAGCGGCACCGGCGCGGCACATCTTGATGCCGTTGTACTGGGCCGGGTTGTGGGAGGCCGTGAACATCGCGCCCGGCAGGCCGAGGCTGCCCGAGGCGAAGTACAGCTGGTCGGTGGAGCAGAGCCCGATGAGCGTGACGTCGGCGCCGAGGCGGGCGGCGCCACGCGCGAAGGCGGCCGAGAGACCGGGCGACGAGGGGCGCATGTCATGGCCGACGACGATCGCGTCCGCGTCCGTCACCCGTACGAAGGCGGCGCCGAAGAGCTCGGCGAGCTGCTCGTCCCACTGGTCCGGTACCACTCCGCGGACGTCGTACGCCTTCACGATCTGCGACAGATCGACAGTCACGGATCCACCCTCCTGAGTTTCTCGGCACGCGTGTGCGGCGCGCGTAGGAACGCCAAAACTACCCGGAGCGGATGAGGGGGACGCGGACAGTGGCCGGTTGGCGTCAGTTGTCGGGCGAACGGAGCACTCTGAGGTGTCCGCGGCGGCCGACCTCCATGGGGTCTCCGCCTCGGCCTCCGCCGCCCTTGCCGCCGGCCTCGGCCGCGCGCTCGTGCGGGCGGGCCGCTTCCCGTACCGCGTTGGCCAGGGCTTCGAGGTCGTCGCCGCTGGGGCGGGCGGGGGCGGAACCGTCGGTGAGCCGCACCACCTCCCAGCCGCGTGGCGCGGTGAGGCGCTCACTGTGCTCGGCGCACAGGTCGTAGCAGTGGGGCTCGGCGTAGGTGGCGAGCGGGCCGAGGACCGCAGTCGAGTCGGCATAGACGTACGTCAGTGTCGCGACGGCAGGGCGGCCGCACGCGGTGCGCGAACAGCGACGTACAGGGCTCACGACGTTGGACGGTACCGCACTCTTGACCGGGCCGCGACGACTCTCCCTCAGGTCACTCCCCCGTGTCGCGTTGTGACCTCCGCCACCCCCGTTCGCGCCAGGGCGGCGCTGACCTGCGGGGGAGGGGGCGCACGGCGTTGGGGGCAGGAGGTGATCCGGACAGTCGGGGATACAAATCCGGTCAACCACGGCCAGATGGCCGATCGCGACACGCTGTCGATTCAGGCGCGCGAGCGGCCGGAATGTTCAGGTTTCGACAGTGGGGGCCTTCGCGCGGGGAAAGGTGGCGAGGATCCGCCACAGTGCGGAAACACCTAGGAGGGTTACGCTGCGTCAGTGATGGACAGTCCTGTGCCGCCGAACTCCTCGCCCCCCTCCACGGAGCCCCCGGCGGAGCCTCGGGTCCGCCGCCGCGACCGTCACGGGCGCGGGATGCGGGGGCCCGTCGCCCCGCCCCAGGTGCCGCTCTCCTCGAGTCGGGCCGACACCTTCCGCGATCTGGTGCTGGACTCGGTCGAGCGCCTCGAACGGCACTGGCCGCAGCTGGCCGACATCGAGTTCCTCGTGATGGAGGTGCCGCCTTCCGTCTCGGAGGAGACGGTGCCGCTCGGCGGTTCGGCGCCCGCCGAGAAGGGCGAGCCCGCCCGGGTCGTCGTCTACCGGCGGCCTGTCGAGATCCGCTCGAAGAGCCGCGACGAGCGCGCGCTGCTCGTCCACGAGGTGGTCGTGGAGCAGGTCGCCGAGCTCCTCGGGCTCTCCCCCGAGTCGGTCGACCCCCGGTACGGGCAGGACTGAGCTCCGGGCCGGGCAGGAGGGCCGCCGGGACGAGTGGGATGGAAATCTCGCCCTCAAGGGTGGTCACTTCACCCTTGAGGGTCTCCCCCCGCCCCGTTCAGTTTCCGAGGACCTTGAGGTCCTGGCGCGCCGACGGGACCTCGACCGTGCCCCGGTCGTCGGCGAGCGGCTGGACCGTGAACATCTGGACGCCGTCCTCCGGCAGCGCGAGCGTCCGCGACGCGAACACCTTGCCGCCCGAGACCGGTTCCACGGTCAGCGCGTAGCCGCCCTTGACGCCCCCGGGGACCAGGTCGGTCAGGGCCGTCGTCGCCCCCGCCTTGACGGTGACCGTCTTCGACGTCGGCGTCCCTCCCCGGGAGCCCGCCGAGGCGGTGATCTTGACCTGGGCGTCCGAGCCGGTCGCCGTGAGCGCGAGCGTCGACGCCTTGGCACGGTTGTCGGCGACCGTCGCGCGGGCGGAGATCGCCGCGGTCGCCGGGAGGAACGCGATCTCGGCGCTCTCGCCCTTGCCGCGGACCACCTGGAGGGCGGCCACCACCGGGGTCGGCTTCTTCGGGTCGCTCGGGGTGAGCAGCAGGGAGCCCGCCTGGCCCCGGGTGAGGCCCGGCAGGTCGATGGCGGCCGTCATCCCGGACTTCACGTGCAGGGTGCCGCTGCCCGCGCCCGCGGGCACGATCGTGCCCGTCGGGGTGGCCAGCTGGATCTTGAGGTCGGCGTCGTCGTCGCCGGGGACGAAGGCCACGAGCCGTACGGAGGTCGCGTCGGCCGGGATGCCGGGGAGCACCGCGCTGCTCGCCGGGTCCGCCGCCGCGGCGAGCCAGTCGCTGCCGAGCTTCTCGTCGGCCGCGCCGACCGCCGCGCCGACGCGTCCGCTGCGGGTGGTGACGTGGACGGTGACGTCCCGCTGGGCGGCCTCGCCGGTGAGGGTGGAGAGCAGGACCGGGACCGTGGAGCGGGGCGGCACCGGGATGCCCTCGGTGAACTGGGACTTGAGGGCGCCCTCGGGGCCGTACAGCTCGATGTCGGCGACGGCCGCCGTGTCGTCCGGATTGGTGAGGTGGACGTAGTCCTGGCGCTCCTTGGCGGTGGAGGCCGCCGGGAACCAGAAGTCCGTGTCGGGGGCGCCGCAGGTGAGGCCGAGGAGGCCGCGGGCGCCGCCCGCCGTGACGACGGTCGTCTGCTGGACGGTCCAGCCGGGGGCCAGGGTGCCGGTCGCCGAGCCGGTGAGGGCGGGTACCGCGGCGCCGTTCGCCTCGGCCGTCACGGGCTTGCCGGGGGCCGTGACGGTCGCGGGGGCCTTCGGGGCCTTGGGCTTCTTGCCGCCGCCCGAGCCGCCGCGCGTGGCCCCGCTCGCCGCCGGCAGCAGCCGGGCCGTGGGCTGCCCCGCCTTGGTGGCGCCGCCCGCCGAGGCCGTGCCCGCCGGGGTGTACGAGGTGTAGACGGTCTCGGCCACCTCGGAGGTGCTCGGGACCGGGCAGACCAGGCCCGCGCGCTCCACCGGCAGGCGGGTGGGGGCCTTGGCGACGGGGGCCGCCGGGCCGTCCTGGGTGGTGAGGGTGGCGAAGCCGGTGACCGCCGCGAGGGCCGTCGCGACCGCGATCAGGGAGAGGGTCGTGCGCTTCACTGGTTGCTGCTCCCGTCGGGACGCTGCTCGGTCTCGTGACCCTGGGGGTACTCGTAGCCGTAGGCGTACGGGTCGTACTGCTGCTGCGGCTGCTGCGGCTCGTACGGGGCCTGCTGGTCGTACTGCTGCTGCTCGTAGCCCTGGTCCGCGTACTGCTGCGGCTGCTGCTCGTAGCCCTGCTGGGGGTACGTGTACTGCTGCTGGTACGGGTCCGCCGCGTACTCCTGGTAGTAGCCCTGCTCCGCGTACGGCTGGGCGTGTGGCGCGTCCTGCGCCGTGCCCTGGTCCTGTGCCTGCGCGGCCTGGGCGTAGGCCGGGTCGTACCCGGAGCCGTCCCAGGCCTGTTCCTGTTCCTGGGCCGACTGTTCGTGCGCGGCCTGGTCCTGGGGTTCGTACGTCTGCTGTTCCGGGATGGGGACGGGGGCCGGGGCGTACTCCTGGTCATCGGCACCGGTCTCGGCGGCCTCCGCCTCCGCCGCGGCGCGGAGGCGGCGCGCGCGGCGGCCGTCGCCGTCGGTCGCCTGCGCGGGGATCGCCGTCTCCTCCTCGGGCAGGTCGTCGTCGATCTCGCGGCGGCGGCCCGGCAGGGCGAGGACGAGCAGGACGACGGCGAGGCCGACCTGCGTCCAGGTCCACACGGTGTGGGTGAGCGGCTGGTCGTACGTGAGGTCGAGACGGCCTCCCTGGGCGGGGAGCTCGAAGCCCTGCGCCCAGTCGTCGACGGTGGCCCTCGACAGCTCCTTGCCGTCGAGGGTCGCGGTCCAGCCCTCGTCCGCGCGGTCGGCGATCCGCAGGACGCGGCCCGCGGGGCCCGCGGGGATCTCCGTGTGCGCCTCGACGGGGCCCGCCGCGACGGAGACCGGATCGGCCGTCGCCTCCTCCTTCGCCGCGTCCGCGTCCTTCGTGGCCGGCGGGACGATCATGATCCGGGCGACCTCGCGGTCCACGCGCCAGAGCGCGCTGCCGTCGAGCTGGCTCAGGCGGCTGAGGCCGGGGGTCGCGTCGAGGACGCGGCTCATGTGGCGCGGCGCCCCGTCACGTACGAGGACGTAGCGGATCGCGTAGCCGCGCAGTTCCTGGGTCTGGTCGGCGCCGGAGCCGGCGACGAGGTGGGCGACGACGTCGTCGAGGCGGGGGTCGGCCTCGGCCGCGGCCGACAGTTCGCCGTCGCCGAGGCGGGCGCCGGAGCCGCGGACCAGGGTGTACGTGACCTCGCCGGGCGAGGTGCCGCCGAGGACGAGGGTGCGGGGCTGGTCGCGGGTGCCGCTCTCCTCGGCGACGAAGGCCGGGACCTGGACCGGATCGCGCCGGGTCAGCGGGGTGTCCGCGCCGCCGATCATCCAGCCCGCGGCGGCGACGGCCGGGCCGGCCGCGCAGGCGAGGGCGATGAGGGCGGCGACGGGCTGGCGCCAGCCGAAGCCGTGGGCCGCGACGCGGTTGCGTCCGCCCTCCGCGCCGATCATTCCCGCCGCGATGAGGGCCCCGCCGTAGACGAGCGTGGCGGGACCGGCCCAGCCGGTGCCGTCCGCGCCGTTGGAGAGGACCGCGAAGAGCAGGCCCGCGAGGGCTGCCGCCCAGGCGGCGAGGACCGCGAACCTGCGCTCCTCGCGCAGGAGTCCGGCCAGCGCCGCGAGGACGAGGCCGATCAGGAGGAGGCCGCCCGTCGTGCCGGGTCCGCCCGGGCTCGTCGCGAGCAGGTCGAGCGCCGAGGCCGTGCCCGTACGGACGTCGAGGCCGGCCTCGCGCAGGAAGGCCGCGGGGTCGGTGAGCAGGGAGAGCGACCAGGGCGCGAGGGCGAGGATCGGGGTGCCGACGGCCGCGAGGAAGCGGAGCCCGTACGCGGTGATGTCGGAGCGGTGGACGACGAGGACGCCGAGGCCGAGGAGGACGGCGAGCGGCCACACGATCGGGGTGAACGCCGTCGCGAAGGTCAGCAGGAAGGCGTAGGCCCAGGTCGCGCGCCAGCTGCCGCGGTCGGGCCGGTCGAAGCCGTGGGCCGAGACCGCCGCGCGCGCGATCAGCGGGAGCAGGATCGCGAGGATCGCGGTGCCGAGCCGGCCTGTCGCGAGGGCGCCGGTGGCCGCCGGCAGGAACGCGTACGCGATGGCGCCCCAGGCGAGCAGGAGCCTGGACTCGACGATCGGCCGGGCCGCGAAGTAGGCGGTGAAGCCGGCCAGCGGGACCGAGCAGACGAGCAGCACCGTCAGCGCCGTCGCGGTGGAGCCGAGGAACAGCGCGGAGAGCGCGGCCAGGACGCCGAGGTAGGGCGGGGCCGTCTGGGTCCCGCCCGTACCGATCGCGTGCCAGGCGTCGGCGTACCGCGACCAGAGGGCGGAGACCGTGTCGGGGGTCGGCAGCAGGGCGCCGCCCGCCAGCGAGCCGCCGGCGAAGAGGTTGCGGCAGGCGACGAGGGAGATGAGGAGCAGCAGGCCGAAGAGGACCGGGCCGGGCTTGCGGGCGATCTTCTTGAGCCGGGCGAACTGCTCGATCTCCAGGTAGTCGGCGTCGTCGCCGCCGGGTCCCGACTCGACGACGCCGTGGCGGGAACCGCCGGCGTCCGCCTCCGAGCCGCCGATGTTGGCCACGAGCTGTTCGGCTGCCGCGCGGACCGTCGCGCCCGGCGGCGGGAAGAGCGGGCGGAGTTCGCCAGGCGCGACCACCGTGTTCTTGCGCCGCTTGCGGGCGGCGAGGATCTTCTCGGGCCGCAGGAGGGTCGCGAGGAGGCCGGTGACCTCGTCGACCGCCTGACCGGGCACCTTGCCGACGAGCGAGGCGAGCGTCCGGACCAGGGTGCTCAGGACGAGTCGCAGGAGGACGTACGGGAGGGCGCGGCCGCGGGTGTTGGCCAGGAGCGCGTAGACGGCGCCGGCCTTGTCGACGCGGTGCGGGCTCGCCGCCGTGCGTCCCGCGCAGTCGACCGTGCGGCGCTCGCGGGCGGACGCCTCGGCGTGCCGGAGGACCGCGTCGGGGGCGACGAGGACGCGGTAGCCGGCGGAGTGGGCGCGCCAGCAGAGGTCGACGTCGTCGCGCATGAGGGGCAGGCGGCGGTCGAAGCCGCCGAGCTCCTCGAAGACGTCGCGGCGGACGAGCATGCCGGCGGTGGAGACGGAGAGGACGGGGCGGACCTGGTCGTGCTGGCCCTGGTCCTGCTCGCGTCGGTCGAGTCCGGTCCAGCGGCGGCCGCTGTGGGCGATGGAGACGCCGACCTCGAGGAGCTGCTTCCGGTCGTACCAGCCGCGCAGCTTGGGGCCGATGACGGCGGCGTACTCGTCGGAGTCGGCGACACGCAGGAGTTCGGCGAGCGCGCCGGGCTCGGGCGCGCAGTCGTCGTGGAGGAGCCAGAGCCACTGGACCGGTTCGCCGTGCGGGAGTTCGGGGAGGTCGTAGGCGTCGTCGTTCCACGTCCGGCTGACCGGGTCCCAGCCGCTGGGGCGCTTCAGGTACGGCAGGTCCTCGGGTCCCAGGGCGGGGGCCGTGCGGGCGGCCTCCTCGACGGCGGTGCCGAAGCCGGTGCGGCGCGCGAGGTGCAGGACGCGGTCGGCGCCGATGGCCTCGGCGACGAGGCGTGCCGAGTCGTCGGCGCTGCCGGTGTCGGCTGCGACCACGTTCTGCACGGGGCGCTCCTGCGCGAGCAGCCCGGCGAGGGCGTCCGGCAGCCAGCGGGCACCGTCGTGGGTGACGAGCACGGCGGTGACGACGTGTCGCGGAAACTCAGGAGTTGAGGACATCGAGCTACGGGCCCTCCGGCCGGGGTCGCCCGCGGGGGGCGTGGGGTGCGTCTCGGACGGAGGCCCACACTAACGGCTGCACGCGGGGCGGGCCGCCCCTGTGGACGGAGGCCTGTGGACGACGACCGTGGACAGAACACGCAGAACGGTCCGCCGCCTGTGGACGGAGCACAGGGGGCGGACCGTTCGTCATGTCCTGGTGTGCGCGCTTCCGCGCGCGGGGCCCGGAAGGCTTCGTGAGCCGTTCCGTGACCGGGCTCGGGCGGGTGGCCCGGGCGGGGTGCCGGTGTCGATGCCGGCGGGGGTACCGGTGCGGATCTCGGTGCGGGTGCCGGTGCGGGCGCGTCTCCCGGTGGTGCCGGTGCGGCTCAGACCGCGGCCTTCTTCAGGCGGCGGCGCTCGCGCTCGGAGAGGCCGCCCCAGATGCCGAACCGCTCGTCGTTCTGCAGGGCGTATTCGAGGCACTCGGAGCGGACTTCACAGGCGAGGCAGACCTTCTTGGCCTCGCGGGTCGAGCCGCCCTTCTCGGGGAAGAAGGACTCGGGATCGGTCTGGGCGCACAGCGCGCGCTCCTGCCAGCCGAGTTCCTCGTCCGCGTCCTCGACCAGCAGTTCCTGGAACAACTCGGTCATGTGCGCCCCTCGTCTGTTCTGTACGTCCCCGTGATGTGGCCGTTGCCGAACCCGGCCGAACGACACGAGTGAAATTACAAGTTTGTGCTCTGTGCGAGTCAAGCCGAGATCTGCTATTGGGCCTCGTATTCACTCTGCGGAACCAAGCCTATGCGGAAAGTGTTCAAATCACCAAAAAACGTGACACATGCCGTCGGCCTGGCCGTACCGAGCAGACCCTTCACAAGGAAGGACGTCCGAGACTTGGATCTTGTTGCGATCCAGCCATGGAAGCGATCCGGATCACATTTCGATCACGGAGAGTGACGGACGAGCCGGGGCTCGCCGCAAGGCGCCGCCATGTTTACGGGCACGGTTGAAGCGCCATCTCTCCTGGTCCGCACCTGAACAAACCTTTCTCCGGGCACTGTAACCGGATGAGGTGAAACATTACCGCCAAATCGGGCATTGGGTTGACAGTCCGGCCCCCTTCCCGCCACCTTTGGTGGCATGCCAGCGACCACTGCGACCGCCGCGACCCACGCCCGTGGGTTCCGCCGCGCTGTCCAGGTCGACTGTTGCTGTTGTTGTTCCAGCTGTTGATGCCGTAGAGCTCCAGCTTCTTCCCCCAGCGTCACCCAGCGTCACCTTCGCGTCACTTGTGTCACCCCCTCTTCGTGACCCCCACCGCTTCTGTTTCTGCTGAGGAACCTCCCCACCCATGAACATGGACAGCGACCTTCAGATCGCCGGCGACATCCTCGAGGTCCCGCACCTCCTCCAGCCCGAGCGCGCCCACCCCGTCACGGTGGCCGAGTTCGCCGGGCTCGCGCGCTCCATCGCCGACGACCGCTCCCAGTGGGCCCCGTACGTCGAGTACGACGCCACGACCCGCTGGTACCACCGCCTCCGCACCGGCCCCGGCTACGAGGTGTGGCTCCTCTCCTGGGTGCCGGGCCAGGGCAGCGGGCTCCACGACCACGGCATCTCCTCCGGCGTCCTGACCGTCCTGGAGGGCGAGTTGACGGAGCGCACGGACAGGGGCGCGCGGACGCTCGGCGGCGGCGCGCAGCGCGTCTTCGCGCCGGGGTACGTCCACGAGGTCGTCAACGACTCCCTCGAACCGGCCGTCAGCCTGCACGTCTACTTCCCCGGCCTCACCGAGATGCCGATGCACGAGTCGCTGCAGGCCCAGTGCGCCCCGGCCGCGCCCGAGGCCGTCGTCGCCTGACAGACTGCTGTCCATGCGCATTGTGGTTCTGGCCGGTGGCATCGGTGGTGCCCGCTTCCTTCGCGGCCTCAAGCAGGCCGCGCCGGACGCGGAGATCACGGTCGTCGGCAACACCGGTGACGACATCCATCTCTTCGGGCTGAAGGTCTGCCCCGACCTGGACACGGTGATGTACACCCTCGGCGGTGGCATCAACGAGGAACAGGGCTGGGGCCGCCTCGACGAGTCCTTCACGGTCAAGGAGGAGCTCGCGGCGTACGGCGTCGGACCCGAGTGGTTCGGCCTCGGCGACCGGGACTTCGCGACCCACATCGTCCGCACGCAGATGCTCGGCGCGGGCTTCCCGCTGAGCGCCGTCACCGAGGCGCTGTGCGCCCGCTGGCAGCCGGGCGTGCGACTGCTCCCGATGTCCGACGACCGCGTCGAGACGCACGTCGCGATCGAGGTCGACGGCGAGCAGAAGGCCGTGCACTTCCAGGAGTACTGGGTGAAGCTGCGCGCCTCCGTGGACGCGAAGGCCGTCGTGCCGGTCGGCGCGGAGGCGTCGAAGCCGGCGCCGGGCGTCCTCGACGCGATCGCCGAGGCGGACGTCGTCCTCTTCCCGCCGTCCAACCCCGTGGTGAGCGTCGGGACGATCCTGGCCGTGCCCGGGATCCGCGACGCGATCGTCGCGGCCGCGGCCTCCGGGACGCCGGTCGTGGGCCTCTCCCCCATCGTCGGCGACGCGCCCGTGCGGGGCATGGCCGACAAGGTGCTCGCGGCGGTGGGCGTGGAGTCCACGGCGAAGGCGGTCGCGCTGCACTACGGCTCCGAACTCGTCGGCGGCTGGCTGGTCGACACCGTGGACGCCGGCGCGGTGGCGGACGTCGAGGCGGCGGGCATCCGCTGCCGGGCGGTGCCGCTGATGATGACGGACGTGGAGGCGACGGCCGCGATGGCGCGCGAGGCGCTGGCGCTGGCCGAGGAGCTGCGGTGACGTCTCCGGGGGCGACGTCTTCGGCGGTGACGTCTCCGGCCGGGGCGTCTCCGGCCGGGACGTCTCCGGCCGGGGCGGCGCCCGAGGCGGCGGCCCTGGGGAAGGCGGCCGCGGAGGCGGTGGCTTCCGAGGCTCCTTCGTACCGGGTCTGGGCCTTGGGCGGGCTGCCCGAGGTGGCCGCCGGGGACGATCTGGCCAAGCTGATCGCTTCCGTCTCTCCCGGCCTCGTCGACGGCGACGTCCTCCTCGTCACCTCCAAGATCGTGAGCAAGGCCGAGGGCCGGATCGTCGCCGCCGACGACCGCGAAGAGGCCATAGACGCCGAGACGGTACGCGTGGTGGCGCGGCGCGGCACCCTGCGGATCGTCGAGAACCGGCAGGGCCTCGTCATGGCCGCCGCCGGGGTCGATGCCTCCAACACCCCTTCCGGGACCGTGCTGTTGCTGCCGGAGGACCCCGACGCCTCGGCGCGGCAGATCCGTTCGGGGCTGCGGGAGGCACTCGGCGTCGACGTCGGGGTCGTCGTCACGGACACCTTCGGGCGCCCCTGGCGCAGCGGCCTCACCGACGTCGCGATCGGCGCGGCGGGGGTGCGGGTCCTCGACGACCTGCGCGGCGGGACCGACGCGTACGGCAATCCGCTGAGCGCGACCGTGGTCGCCACCGCCGACGAACTCGCCGCCGCGGGCGACCTGGTGAAGGGCAAGGCCGAGGGGCTGCCGGTCGCCGTCGTCCGCGGTCTGCCGCACGTCGTCGCCGGGGACGAGGAGCCGGGGGCGCGGGCGCTCGTGCGCGTCGCCGCCGACGACATGTTCCGGCTCGGTACGTCGGAGGCGGTACGGGAGGCGGTGACGCTGCGGCGGACCGTACGGGAGTTCACCGACGAGCCCGTCGACCCGGGCGCGGTTCGGCGTGCGGTCGCCGCGGCCGTGACGGCGCCGGCCCCGCACCACACCACGCCCTGGCGGTTCGTCCTGCTCGAGTCGCAGCAGTCGCGGACGCGGCTGCTCGACGCGATGCGGGACGCGTGGATCGAGGACCTGCGGCAGGACGGGAAGTCCGAGGAGTCGGTGGCCAAGCGGGTGCGGCGCGGGGACGTCCTGCGCAACGCGCCCTATCTGGCCGTGCCCTGTCTCGTGACGGACGGCGCCCACCACTACGGCGATCCGCGCCGGGACGCCGCCGAGCGCGAGATGTTCGTCGTCGCGGCCGGCGCGGGGGTGCAGAACTTCCTGGTGGCGCTCGCGGGTGAGCGGCTCGGCTCTGCGTGGGTGTCGTCGACGATGTTCTGCCGGGACGTCGTACGGGACGTCCTCGGGCTGCCGGAGGGCTGGGACCCGATGGGCGCGGTGGCGATCGGGCACGCGGCCGGTCCGCCGAAGGAGCGGCCGGGGCGGACCGCGGCGGAGTTCGTCGAGGTGCGCTGAGGCGGTGCTCCCGGGCGCCCGGTCAGAGGTGGGTGATCCTGCCCGGCGCCATGCGGGGTGCCCTGCGGGGCGGGACGCGGCCGCTGAGGAGGACCAGGCGGGCCGCGCGGTGGCGCTGGCCCTCGTACGGGGCCAGGAGCGCCAGCATCGCCTCGTCGTCGGTCGTGCGGTCGCCCGCGAGGGCCCAGCCGACGATGCCCGGGAGGTGGAGGTCGCCGGTGGTGACCTCGTCCGGCGCGCCGTTGCTGCGCTGGATCGTCTCGGCGCTCGTCCAGGGGCCGATGCCGGGGATCAGCTCCAGGCGCGCTCGGGCCGCCGGCGGGGCCATGTGCGCGGCCTCCTCCAGGCGGGCCGCGACCCGCGCCGCGCGGACGATCGTCGCCGAGCGCTTGCCGTCGACGTTCGCCCGGTGCCACTCCCAGGACGGGATCCGGGTCCACGTCCGGGCGTCGGGCATCGCGTACATGCCGTCGGGGGCGGGGCCGGGGGCGGGCTCGCCGTACTTCCGTACGAGCAGCCGCCAGGAGGCGTAGGCCTCCGTCGCCGTGACCTTCTGCTCCAGGACCGTCGGGATCAGCGACTCCAGGACCAGGCCCGTGCGGGTCAGGCGGAGGCCGGGGCGGCGGCGGTGGGTCGCCAGGAGGAGTTTGTGGCGGGGGACGAAGGCCGTCGGGTCGTCCTCGGCGCCGAGGAGGGCCGGGAGGCGGTCCAGGAGCCAAGCCGCGCCCGGGCCCCAGGCCTCGGCTTCGACCTCGCCGGCCCGGACGGCCACGCGGAGGGTGCCGGGGCCGTCGGGGGTGCGGCTGGCCCGCCAGACCGAGCCGTCGGGGGTCACGCGGAAGGTGGGGTCGGCGGGGCCTCGGCGGAGGGGGCCGAGGGTGAGGCCCAGGTCCACGGGGGCGTCGGAGGGGAGGGGTATGGGGACGTGGCCGCCGCGCACGGTGGTGCGGGTGCTGGGGGTGCTGGGGGTGCTGGGGGTGGGGGGTGTGAAGCGGCCGGCCATGGTTATGAGCGTAGCCGGGTCCCGTGCGGGGCTTGGGGGTCGGTTTGTGCGGGTGCCCGTGCGGGGCATCGGGGCGGGGTGCCGTCTTGGCCCTGGGGCGTGCGGGGCCTCGGGGGCGGGGTGCCGTCTTGGCCCTGGGGCGTGCGGGGCCTCGGGGGCGGGGTGCCGTCTTGGCCCTGGGGCGTGCGGGAGCCGCGTGGTTGCCGTCTCGGGCGCGGGGCGTGCGGCTTCGGCGTGGTGCGGTGCGGGTCCCTGGGGTGGACGAGCAGGGGGCGGGCATCGCCCTGGGGGCGTTGTGCCCACCCTCCCCCAGAGGGGGACCCCCAGCCCTGGGCGGAACGCATGCCCACAACGTGGGCGACGACGGCCCGGGGGCGCGGAAGCCCGGGGCGCGGAAACGCGGGGCGCGGAAGCCCGGGGCGCGGAAACGCGGGGCGCGGAAACGCGGGGCGCGGAAACGCGGGGCGCGGAAACGCGGGGCGCGGAAGCCGGGCCCCGGTGGGGGCCCGGCTTGGGGCGTTACTGGTCCGAGGAGAAGCGGACCGCGTTGGCGGGGAGGGTGGTGTCGCACCAGATTCTGATGCCGTCCCGGAGTTCGTTGTCCGGGCCCACCTGGGCGCCGTCGCCTATCACCGCGCCCGTGAGGACCGTACGGGCTCCGATGCGGGCACCCGCGCCGACGAGGGAGTCGGTGATGACCGCGCCCGGTTCGACGACCGCGCCGGCCAGGATCGTGGAGCCCGCGATGCGCGCGCCCTCGCCGACCACCGCGTCCGCTCCGACGACCGTGCCGCCGGTCAGCTTGGCGTCCGGGGCGACCCGGGCCGACGGGAGGACCAGGCGGTCGCCGCAGCGGCCCGGGACCGCCGGTGAGGGGGCGCGGCCGAGGACCAGGTCGGCGGAGCCGCGGACGAAGGCCTGCGGGGTGCCGAGGTCCAGCCAGTACGTGGAGTCGACCATGCCCTGGAGGTGCGCTCCGGAGGAGAGGAGGTCCGGGAAGGTCTCGCGTTCGACCGAGACGGGGCGACCGGCGGGGATCCTGTCGATGACCGAGCGGCGGAAGACGTACGCGCCGGCGTTGATCTGGTCGGTGACGATCTCCTCGGGCGTCTGGGGCTTCTCCAGGAAGGCCGTGACGCGGCCCGTCTCGTCCGTGGGGACCAGGCCGAAGGCGCGGGGGTCCTCGACGCGGGTCAGGTGGAGCGAGACG
The DNA here is from genome assembly GCF_014649015.1 of Streptomyces narbonensis. Lineage (GTDB taxonomy): Bacteria > Actinomycetota > Actinomycetes > Streptomycetales > Streptomycetaceae > Streptomyces > Streptomyces narbonensis. The sequence continues at coordinate 389,986 of NZ_BMSF01000006.1, read as the reverse complement.
TCCGCGCCCGAGGAGGCGTGGGTGTCGACGAGGGCCCGGATGTCGAGGCCCGTCAGGATGTCGCCGTTGAAGATCAGGACCGGCTCGTCCGGGCCCGAGTGGAGGCGCGAGGCGACGTTGCGTATCGCGCCGCCGGTGCCGAGCGGCTCCTCCTCCGTGACGTACTCGATGCTCAGGCCGAGGTCGGAGCCGTCGCCGAAGTGCGGCTCGAAGACCTCGGCCAGATAGGAGGTGGCGAGCACGATGTGCTCGACGCCGGCGGCGCGGGCGCGGGCCAGCTGGTGCGTCAGGAAGGGGACGCCTGCCGCCGGGACCATGGGTTTCGGCGTGTTGACCGTGAGGGGCCGCAGCCTCGTGCCCTTGCCACCGACCAGGAGGATCGCTTCAGTCACCTTGTCGTCTCTGCTTCCTGTACGGGGCCGGTCCGCCCGCCCGTCTCGGTCGTCCGTGCTATGTGACCGGTCAGTTTAGGCAGATGGTTGCCCGGCTGACCCCATCAGAGCCTCCCCTGGTACTTCGCCGAGGTCGTCCTGGCCGTGCCGAGCTTGCCGTACAGGCGGGCGCCGGGGCACGCCGTGGCGAATCCGTCACGGTGCCCGGCGATGGTGCGCAGCTTGACCTTGGTGCCCTTCTTGTACAGGTTTCCGCCTCCCGAGGTCAGATACGTCGTGCCGTTCGGGTTCACCCCGTGCAGCCCCAGCTTCCAGGCCGTCAACCGGGCGACGGCGGTGAGTACGGCGGCCGGCGGATTGCTCTTGTCGTAGCTGCCGAGGACGGCGACGCCCATGCTGTTGGTGTTGAAGCCGAGGGTGTGCGCGCCGAGGACGGGCTTGCCCACTCCCCCCGCCCGGCCTTCGTAGATGTTCCCGCACTTGTCGATGGCGAAGTTGTAGCCGAAGTCCCGCCATCCACTGCTCTGGACGTGGTAGCGGTAGATACTGCGCAGGACGGAGGGGGCCTGGCGGCACGTGTAGTTGTTGCCCGTCGCGCTGTGGTGGACGAAGGCCGCCTTGATGCTCTTCGTGTAGACGAAGCCCTTCTCCCGGAGCTTCTCGTCCGCTCCCCAGCCCTTGCGCGTGATGATCTTGGGGCGGGGGCCGATGTACGGCTTCGCCGGTGCTGCCGCGACGGGGGTGACCTTCGCCGGTCCCGCCGGCCGTGTCGGGACGAACCTCTCCGCGAAGTGGCGGAACGTCACTTCCGTCGCCTCCTTCGACAGCGCCGGGATCCAGGACGCGCCGAACGTCGCCAGCTGCGAGTTGACCGCGCTGGCCGCCGCCTCCGCCGCCGTCGGGCCGGACGGGACCGCCGCCGTGCGGACCTGGGGGACGGCGTCGTCCGGATCCGCGCCCGGGTCGACCAGTTCGAGGCGGAGGCCCTCCGGGAGCTGTTCCTCGCCCCGTACGCGGATCTCGACTCCGTCCGAGTCGCCCACCCACAGCGGCGCCGTGGAGCCCTTGAGCGCCCGGCCGGCCCCCTCCGCGGTCTCCGGGTCGGCGCCGTGTTCGTCGTTGTGGGTCTCCACGTCCTGCCACGGGGACCAGGCCCCGCCGCCCGTGGCCCGGGTGCGGACCTGCACCGTGCCGTGCAGCGCGGCCACCGGGTCGTCCCAGACGACACCGAGGAGGGAGAAGGGTCTGACGTCGCGTCGGGCCAGGCCCCGCTCCGCCGGGTCGGAGCCGGTTCCGGCGCCGAAGCCGCGTACGGCCCCGTCCAGGGGTTCGAGCGGCAGCGACTGGGTGGAGCCGGGCAGCCGCTCGGGTCCCGGCGGCAGCGCGGCGACCTCCGGTGGCGCCGTTGCCGCCGCGGTTGCGGCGAAGGAGACCGGCAGGGCGAGCACCGCCGCGCAGGTGACGGCGATCGAGGTGGCGAGTGAGGCACGCATGGGCCGATCGTGCGTATCCCCGGCGCGTTCCGCGCGTCGGGAATCCGCACGGAAATTGACGGGCCGTCGGGCCGACCGGTGGACGGTGTCACCGGTACGGAGGACCGCGCGCGCCCGTCCGCGTACGCTGACCGGCGTGAACGCCAGCGACCGCACCCCCGCCGACCTGCTGCGATCCGCGCTCGCCGCGGACCCCGCCCGCCCCTTGGTCACTTTCTACGACGACGCCACCGGTGAGCGCGTGGAATTGTCCGTCGCCACCTTCGCCAATTGGGTGGCCAAGACGGCGAACCTCCTCCAGGGCGAGCTGTCCGCCGCGCCGGGTGACCGGCTCGCGCTGCTGCTCCCCGCGCACTGGCAGACGGCCGTCTGGCTGCTCGCCTGCTCCTCGGTCGGGGTGGTCGTCGAGGCCGGCGGCGATCCCGCCGACGCCGATGTCGTGGTCGCGGGGCCGGAGACGCTGGAGGCGGGTCTCGCCTGCTCCGGCGAGCGGATCGCGCTTTCGCTGGCGCCGCTGGGCCGCCGCTTCCCCGCCCCGCCGGCCGGCTACGCGGACTACGCGGTCGAGGTGCCGAGCCAGGGCGACCGGTTCGCGCCGTTCGTCCCGGTGGACCCGGAGGCTCCCGCCCTCGTCGTCGACGGTACGGAACGGAGCGGCGCCCAGCTCGTCGACCAGGCCCGCCTGGACGCGGCGGCCCTCGGCCTCGCCCCCGGCTCCCGGCTGCTCACCGGTCTCGGTTACGACGGCTGGGAGGGGCTCTCAACCGGCCTGTACGCGCCCCTCGCGGCCGGTGCCTCGGTCGTGCTCTGCCGGAACCTGGACGCCCTGGGCGCCGAGGGCCTGGAGAAGCGGGTGGAGAGCGAGCGGGTGACCCACACCGCGCTCTGACGGCTCCCGACGGGTGGGCATCGGCCACCCGTCGCCCGCCAGGACGGGCACCCGCCCCGGCCCGACGCCGTCGTTCCGTCCCGGCGTCCGGACCCACCGACCCGGGTGCCCTCGATCCGCTGGACCCCGTTCGGCGTAGTGCCGCGCCGAGTCCCCGGGTCCGCGCGCCGACTCCGGTACATGATCGGCCGGAGGGAGTCACCTCCCTCCGCACAACCATGCGTCGGGTTCGGCCGTCTCCTTCCATGACCGGTGGCCGCCGGGCGCGCCGCCGACGCCTCGAAGGACGGACTGACGTGACGGACCGTGCTGGCACGCCCGCCGAACCGGATCCCCCGGCGGAGGAAGACGCGGCGCCCGGTGCTCCGGAGGAGCCGCGCAAGCGCCACTGGCTGCGGTGGGCTGCCCTCGGGGTCTCGGTCGTGGTGCTGATCGCGGCCGGGGTCGGCTGGTGGTTCTACCGGAAGCTCGACGGCAACATCACCACGGACACGACGGCCGCCGAAGAGCTGCGGAAGTACGAGAAGGAGCGGCCGACGGCGGGCGCCACCGCCGCCAGGAACATCCTGCTCATCGGCTCGGACACCCGGACCGGCGAGGGGAACCGCAAGTACGGCAAGGACAAGGGCACCCAGCGCTCCGACACGACGATCCTGCTGCACCTCTCGGCGGAGAAGTCGAGCGCGACGGCCATGTCGGTCCCGCGCGACTTGATGGTGACGATCCCGAGCTGCACCAAGGCCGACGGGACCCGGACCCGCGAGCAGTTCGCGCAGTTCAACTGGGCCTTCGAGTTCGGCGGTACGGCGTGCACGATCCGTACCGTCGAGAAGCTGACCGGGATCCGCGTCGACAACCACATGGTGATCGACTTCCGGGGCTTCAAGAAGATGGTCGACGCCGTGGACGGGGTGGAGGTCTGCCTCAAGGAGCCCGTCGACGACGCCGACGCCAAGCTGAAGCTGCCCGCGGGGCGCCAGACGCTCCACGGCGAGCAGGCCCTCGGCTTCGTACGGGCCAGGAAGTCCATCGGCAACGGCAGCGACACGGAACGCATGGACCGGCAGCAGCAGTTCCTCGGCGCGCTCGTCAACAAGGTGCAGAGCGACGGGGTGCTGCTGAACCCGACCAAGCTCTACCCGGTGCTGGACGCGGCCACGAAGGCGATCACGACCGACCCGGGGCTCGACTCGCTGCGGGACCTGTACGACCTGGCGCGCGCGATGCGGGCCGTCCCGGCGGAGAAGGTGCAGTTCCTCACGGTGCCTCGCCGCCCTTACACATATGACGCGAATCGGGACGAACTGGTGCAGCCGGCGGCGAGTCAACTCTTCCGCCAGCTAAGGGAGGACAAGCCCGTCCTCGTCACTCCGCACTCCGAGGAGGAGAAGGACGGGAGCGGCGGGACGGGTCGCGCGACAGGCGGCGGGACGGGCGGTGACGGGAAGCCCGACGACGCGGACGCCACGGCGCCCTCCGCGACTCCGACCTTCACCGGCCGGAACGCGGCGGAGGGCGTGTGCTCTTAGGAACACCACGGAGGCGATGGGTAAAGGACGCCCCAAGGGGAGGGCAGGGTCGGATGAGGTTTGAGCAAATTGCCCGGTTGTAAGGGGCGTGGAATTTGTCACTGACGTCGCCCCACGTTGAACTGGGCGGATAGTGTGACGCGATCCGGTGCACCCCGACCGTGTGGTCGTCGCACTCACCAAGGATCGAACGACCGAGAATGCGGCGCCGGGGGAGGCGCCTCGCGTGGCACCGACGGAGGACTCGAGTAACCGTGGACGCGCACAGCCGTGGACGGGCGGACGAGATCGACCCCGCCGACCAGTGGGTACTCAACCCACAGACCGGCAACTACGAACTGCGACTGGACCACTCCGCTGGGCAGCCGCAGGCACCGTCCCGACCCCGGAGATCGAGCACGGTCACCGAGGCCGACGCGGCCCCCGCAGGCCGAGGTGCCGGCACGGCCACCGAGGCTCCCGTCCCCGGTCAGCGCCGCCGCCGCGTCTCCGAGCAGGGTGGCGGCGGTCAGCCGCCGGCCAGCCGCCGCAAGCCCAAGCAGGGTGCGTCCCGCAAGAAGAAGGTCCTCCTGTGGACCGGCGGCACCATGGCCTTCGTCCTCGTGGGCGGCGCCACCGGCGCGTACATGCTCTACAAGAAGCTCGACGGCAACATCGACGCCGTCGACGTCGGCAGCGCCGCGGTGGAGACGCCGGGCATGGACGGGCCGCTCAACATCCTCGTCATCGGCAACGACGTCCGTACCGGTGAGGGCAACGAGAGCTACGGGAACAAGACCAACGTCACCGGCCACGCCGACACGACGTTCCTCATCCACGTCGCCGAGGACCGCACCAACGCGACGGCCGTGAGCATCCCCCGCGACCTCAAGATCAAGATCCCGGACTGCCCCACGAAGCAGCCCGACGGCTCCACCAAGGTCATCCCCGGCTCGGTCGGGACGACCAAGTTCAACGAGTCGTTCGGCGTCAACGGCCGCGACCCCGGCTGCACGATGCGCACCATCACCGAGATGAGCGGCATCGGCATCAACCACTTCATGATGGTCGACTTCAACGCGGTCAAGACGCTGTCGACCGCCGTCGGCGGCGTGAAGGTCTGCCTGAACAAGCCCATCCGCGACACCAAGTACTCCAAGCTCAACCTCGACGAGGGCGAGCACCGGATCCAGGGCGAGGACGCGCTCGCGTTCCTCCGCAACCGCCACGGCCTCGGCAACGAGAGCGACCTGGACCGCATCAAGATGCAGCAGCAGTTCCTCGCGTCGATGATGCGCCAGCTGAAGGAGGACACGCTGGACAGCCCGTCGCAGCTGCTCGACGTCGCGAACGCGGCGACCGACGCGCTGACGGTGGACAAGGGCATAGGAAGTGCCCTGAAGCTGACCAGCCTCGCCAAGGAGATCGGCAAGGTCGACCTCAAGAACATCAGCTTCATGACCGTGCCGGTCGTCGACAACCCCGACGAGCCGCCGAACAAGCGGGCGACCGTGGTCCTCGACCAGACCAAGGCCCCGCAGGTGTTCGAAATGATCCAGAACGACGTCTCCTTCACCGAGGTGAAGAAGAAGGAGAAGGACGCCAAGAACGCCAAGGCGCAGGCCCAGGCGAAGCTCCTCCAGGGCCCGCGCGCCCAGGCCGCGGACGTGCGCGTCGACGTCTTCAACGGCAGCGGCATCACCGGAGCCGCGCAGTCCACGATCGTGTGGCTGCAGAACGACATGGGTGTGAGCCGCTCCAGCAACAAGAGCAACGCCCCCGAGAAGGCGGCGAAGACCACGCTCACCTACGCACCGAACCAGGCCGATCAGGCCCGCAAGCTCGCGGACATGATGGGTCTGCCCGCCACGGCTCTCAAGCCGGGCACGCAGGACGCCGGGGAACGCGAGCCCATGACGCTCGTCCTCGGTGCCGACTTCAAGGGCGCGGGGGCGCCCGTCAAGGGTCCGACGAAGGCGCCGGACGTCGACAAGGTAGAAGCCGACAAGAAGGTGTGCGCCGAATGACCTGGAAACACCAGGCCTCGGCGCGCGGCTGAATCACGAGGGGACCTGGGGTGGGACAGAACGTGCGTGGGGAGGGAACGCGGGGACGCGTTCCGCGCGCCCGTGAACTGGGCTGGGACGACGAGCTCCACGGGGCCGGTGAGGCGACCGGCGCCGGGGGCGTGGCCGGGGCAGGGGCCGGGACAGGGGCCGGAACAGGGGCCGACGGCGCCGGATCCGGCGGTACGTCCGCTCCGGCGTCGACCCGGGCCGAGCGGCGTCGCAGCGGTACCGCCGGCGGAGGGGCGGAGACCGGTGGCGACGCGCGGACGAGCCACCGCCGCGGCGGCTCGCGCCGCCGGGCCAAGAAGGCCGGCAAGCACAAGGTGCTGCGCTGGGCGGCGATCACCCTCGCCGTGCTGATACTCGGCACGGCCGGCGCCGGATACCTGTACTACGAGCACCTCAACGGCAACATCCGCAGCGGTGACCGCGCCGGCGGCAACAGCGGCGCGAAGAAGGCCGCGCCGAACGCGCTCGGCGACACTCCGCTCAACATCCTCCTCATAGGCTCCGACAGCCGCGAGGACGAGAAGAACATCGCCCTCGGCGGCGGCCGGAACGACAAGGACCGCAAGCCGCTCGCCGACGTGCAGATGCTGCTCCACGTCTCGGCGGACCGCGAGAACGCCTCGCTCATCTCCATCCCGCGCGACACGGTCGTCCGCATCCCGGAGTGCAAGGACGAGAACGGCACGCCGTACGCCGCCACCGACAACCGGCCCATCAACGAGTCGCTCCAGCGCGGCGGTCCCGGCTGCACCCTCACCACCTGGGAGAGCCTCACCGGGGTCTACATCGACCACTGGCTGATGGTCGACTTCGCCGGTGTGGTGGACATGGCCGACGAGGTCGGCGGCGTCCCCGTCTGCGTCAAGACCGGTGTGCACGACAGGTCGACCGCCCGGGTGAAGGGCGGCTCCGGGCTGAAGCTGCCGGAGGGCACCACCGAGGTCAAGGGCGAGCAGGCGCTCCAGTGGCTGCGTACCCGGCACGCCTTCGGCAGCGACCAGAACCGTGCCAAGGCCCAGCACATGTACATGAACGGGATGATGAAGAAGCTCCAGGAGCAGAACGCCTGGACCGACACGGGGCGGCTGATGGGCCTGGCCGAGACCGCCACCAAGTCCCTCAAGGTCTCGGAGGACCTCGACACGGTGAAGAAGCTCTTCGACCTGTCGATGCAGCTGAAGAACGTGAAGATCGACCGTCTGACGACGGCGACGGTTCCGACCGACCCGTACGCGCCGAACCCCGACGCGTGGCTCCAGCTGCGGCCCTCCGCCGCCGACAAGATGTGGTCGATGCTCCGGGACGACGTCGCCCTCGACAAGAACGGTGACAAGTCCGGCGCGAAGGCGAAGCCGAAGGCCACCGCCTCCCCCAAGCCCACGACGCCCGCCGAGGCCCCCGGCTCCTTCGCCGTGACCGTCGTCAACGGCACCGACGGCGGCGGTGAGCCCGCCGTCCAGGGCCGGGCGCGTCACATGGCCGAGGCGCTCCAGGGCAAGGGCTTCACCCAGGCCGAGGCCTCCCGGGACGGTGGCAGCCGCAAGGACACCGTCGTCACCTACCCCAAGGCGGACGGCGAGCAGGGCAAGGCGAACGCGCTCTCCGTGACGAAGGCGCTCGGGCTGCCCGCCTCGGCCGTACGGACCGACGCCGAGGCGAAGGGCATCACCCTGGTCGTCGGCGCGGACTGGCGCGAGGGCACCACGTACAAGAAGCCGACGGCGGTGGCCGGCGACCTGCCGGACGGTGCCGACGACAAGGAGACGTGCATGGACATCTACTCGGTCTACCGGTGGGACGGGAAGAGCTGAACACCGTGAGTCGCGCATGACCGACGGCCGGGTCCCCTTCCGGGGGCCCGGCCGTCGGTGTCCGTGCTGTGGTCGCGGTGAGCGCGGCGGTCGTCAGACCGTCTCGGACTCGCCCGCCTTCACCGCCGGGCGGCGGCTCGCGATGACCTTCCGGGCCAGCGAGCGCGGGCTCGTCAGGAAGCCGAACCCCCACGACATGTGCATCGTCGCGAGCGCCACCGGGATCTGCAGACGGGCCTTCAGCGACAGGCCCTTGCCCGCCGGGAGCGAGCCCGCCGTGATCGCGGCGAGGTAGCCCGCCGGAACCACGAAGCCGAGCGGGGTGAGCGTGGCGCCCACCACGAGGCCCGCGGCGATGGCGCAGACGGCGGTCGGCGGGGCCAGGTAGCGGAGGTTGATGGAGCCCTGGTGGTAGCGGGCCACCACGTGGCGCCAGCGGCCGTAGTCCTTGTACTGCTTCGCGAGGGCCTTCACCGAGGGCCTCGGGCGGTACTGGACGCGCAGCTCCGGCGAGAACCAGATGAGGCCGCCGGCCTCACGGATCCGGAAGTTCAGCTCCCAGTCCTGGGCGCGGATGAACTCGACGTTGTAGCCGCCCGCCCGCTCCAGCGCCTCGCGCCGGAAGACTCCCAGGTACACGGTCTCCGCCGGGCCGGCCTCGCCTCCCGTGTGGAAGGCCGCGTTGCCCACGCCGATCTTCGAGGTCATCGCGGCGGCGACCGCGTCCTCCCAGGCGTTCTCGCCCTCGGCGTGCATGATGCCGCCGACGTTCTGCGCGCCCGTCTCCTCCAGGAGCCGGACGGCGGTCGCGATGTAGTTCGGCGAGAGCATGCCGTGGCCGTCGACGCGCACCACGATCGGATGACGGGAGGCCTTGATCGCCGCGTTGAGAGCGGCGGGGGTGCGGCCCGTGGGGTTCGGCACGGTGTGGACGCGGGGGTCTTCGCGTACGAGCTCGGCGGCGATCTCGTCCGTGCGGTCCGTGGACGGACCGAGGGCGATCACCACCTCCATCTCGCCGTCGTACTCCTGCTCCAGGATGTGGCGGACCGAGTTGCGCAGGTGCCGCTCCTCATTGAGGACCGGCATGATCACGGAGACGGGGGGCATGGTTCCTCGGGGGTTCGGGGGTCGCCCCCGGAAGACAGCAGTATTGGCGGCCACGTTACCGCGAACGGGGGACACGGGTGCGCGCCGCATGGGTGGTGCACCCTTGCGCTGATCGTATGGGCCTACCGTGCTCACGGTTCCCCTTGTCACACCCGCGGAGGTGTCCGTCCGTGCCCACACCGCCCCGCACGCCCCCTCGCAGGCCCGTCCCCCGGCCGCCCGCGCCGGTCCGCCGGCGGCGACCGAGGCGGCCCCGGTGGGGGATGCGGATGGCGACCGCGCTGTCCGTGGTGGTCCTCGCGGCGGGCGGGATCGGGCACGCGGTGGTGACCGGCCTGGACACCGGGATCACCCGGGTCGACCCCTTCAAGGACATGAAGAACCGGCCGCAGGCCGGGCACGGGATGAACGTCCTCGTCGTCGGTACCGACGGCCGCGACCGGATCAGCCCGGAGGAGAAGGAGAAGTACCGGCTCGGCGGCGCGCCCTGCCACTGCACGGACACCGTGATGCTCGTGCACATCTCGGAGGACCGGGAGCGGGCGAGCGTGGTGAGCCTGCCCCGGGACTCGTACGCCGAGATGCCCGAGCACACCGACCTGACCAGCGGCAAGAGGCACAACTCCCACCCCGTGAAACTGAACGCCGCCTACGCGGAGGGCGGGCCCGGGCTGACCGTGCGGACCGTCGAGTCGATGACCGGCGTCAAGATCGACCACTATCTGGAGGTCGACTTCACCAGCTTCATGCGGACCGTGGACGCGATCGGCGGGGTGCAGATCTGCACGAGCCGGCCGGTCAAGGACTCCTACACCGGGCTCGACCTCGCGGCCGGCACCCATGAGCTCGACGGCGGGCAGGCCCTCCAGTACGTCCGCTCCCGGCACATCGACGGAGCCGCCGACATCGGGCGCATGCAGCGCCAGCAGAAGTTCCTGGCGGCGCTGATCGAGCGGGCGACGAGCGGCGGGGTGCTCCTGAACCCGGTGCGGTTCCGGGAGATGGCCACGACGATGCTGAGCTCGGTCCGGGCGGACGAGGACTTCGGTACGGATCAGATGCTGGCGCTCGCCAAGGCGATGCGGGGCTTCACACCGGCGTCCTCGGAGTTCGTGTCGGTGCCGATCGGCGACATGAGCTTCCCGGTCAAGGGGATCGGGTCGACGGTGAAGTGGGACGCGGCGAAGGCGCAGAAGCTGTTCCAGGCGTTGCGGGAGGACCGGCCGCTGGCGCCGGCCTCGCAGAAGCCGGCGGCCTCCGCCTCCGCCTCCGTCTCCGGGAAGGGCGCCGCCCCGCGGACGGCCGTCGTGGACGTGGCTCCGCGCACCATCCGGGTGCAGGTCTACAACGGAACTCGGACGGACGGACTGGGCCGGAAGGTGGACGACGCACTGCGCGCCACCGGCTTCGACACGACCCGGACGCCGATGACCGGGTCCGGTCAGGAGCGGGCGCGGACGCTCGTGGAGTACGACCCGCGCTGGGACCGCTCGGCGAAGTCCCTCGCTACGGCGCTGCCGGGGGCGGAGCTGCGGGCGGTGCGGGGGCGGGGCGGGACGCTGCGGGTGACGGTGGGGGCGGACTACCGGGGGGTCACGGGGGTCCGGGCGGAGGAACCGGGCCGGGGCGGCGGCCCGTTCGAGGCGGTGACCGGGGACCAGGTGGTCTGCCCTTAGGGGCCTTGAGGGGTACGCATCCGGAGGCGGGGCCGTGAGAGGTACGCCCCCGGGGGCGGGGCCCTGAGAGGTACGTCTCCGGGGCAGGGGCCGTGAGGGCGTACACGTCCGGGGGCGGGCCGTGAGAGGTACGTCTCCGAGGCGGTGCCGTGAGGGCGTACTCCTCCGGGGCGGGGGCCGCTCGTCGGCGGCCCCCTGGGCGTCAGTCCTCGTAGCCCTCGGCGGCACGGCGCTCGCGGAGGTCCTTGATGGCCTGGCGGCGGGCAAGGCGGTGGGTGCGGCGGATCTGGGCCTCCTGGTTGCGGCGCTTGTCCTGCTCCGTCTCCGGGACGACCTGCGGGACGCGCCGCGGCTTGCCGTCCGCGTCGACGGCCGCGAAGACCAGATAGGCCGAGCCGACCTGGGTGGCGGGCGTGGACTCGTTCCAGCGCTCGGCCATGACCCGTACGCCGACTTCCATGGACGACCTGCCGGTCCAGTTGACCTGGGCCTTCACGTGCAGGAGGTCGCCGACCCTGACCGGCTCCAGGAAGGCCATCTCGTCCATCGAGGCGGTGACCGCCGGGCCACCCGAGTGCCGGCCCGCGACTGCGCCCGCCGCGTCGTCCACCAGCTTCATGATCACGCCGCCGTGCACCGTACCGAGGAGGTTGGTGTCGTGGCTCGTCATGATGTGGCTGAGGGTGGTGCGGGAGGCCGAGGTGGGCTTGCCCGGGATATCGCCCTGTTCTGTCATGCCCTCCACCTTATGCCGGGTCGCACCCCTGTCCGGTTTGCATCAGCTTGGCAACAGCACCGGTCCGATTTTCCACCCGGCCTGTCCAGGGGATTCCCCCGCCCGGCACACTGGTCCGCATGAATGACTGGCCCGAAGACGGCGGACACGGCCGCAACGCGAACTCCCAGCCCGAGGGTGCTCGCAGGATGCGCCATGTGCAGCGCCCGCAGGCTCCGCAGCAGCCGCAGCACGGTTACGACCAGGGCTACGGCCAGGACCAGGGCTACAACCCGAACTTCACCCAGGCCCAAGGCTCGGGCTACGACTCCGGTTACAGCTCGGGCCAGGTCTACGGCGGCCCGCAGGGGGGCCGGCAGGGTGGTGGCGCCCAGGGCGGCGGCCCGGGCAACGTCCCGCCGTACTCCCCGCAGGGCCCCGGGCGCCCCGCCCCGGACTGGCGCAAGCGCGCCAAGATCGGTTCGATCGTCCTGGCCGTCGGCGTCCTCGCCTGGGGCATCGGCACGTACGCCTGGGCCAGCTCCCAGATGCGCAACGAGGTCGACCTCTCCAAGGTCATCGAGCGGCCGTCGGAGGGCGACTGCACGACGTACCTGATCGTCGGCTCGGACAGCCGCGAGGGCATGTCCGCCGAGGACAAGAAGAAGCTGCACACCGGCTCCGCCGAGGGCAAGCGGACCGACTCGATGATGATCCTCGCGGCCTGCTCCAGCGGGAACACGATGGTCTCGCTCCCGCGTGACTCGTGGGTGACGATCCCGTCCTTCGTCGGCTCCGAGTCGGGCAAGCAGTACCCGGCCCGCGGCGGCTCCAAGCTGAACGCGGCGTACGCGATGGACGGCCCCGAGCTGCTCGTGCGGACCGTCGAGTTCAACACCGGTCTGCGCATCGACCACTACGCGGAGATCGGCTTCGCCGGCTTCGCGAACATCGTGGACGCACTCGGCGGCGTGGAGCTCAACATCGAGAAGGGCTTCAAGGACAAGAAGTCCGGTGCCGACTTCCAGGCGGGCGAGCAGACCCTCAACGGCGAGCAGGCCCTGGCCTTCGTCCGGACCCGGTACGCCTTCGCCGAGTCGGACTTCGCGCGGACGAAGAACCAGCAGAAGTTCCTCTCCGCCCTGGCGAACCAGGCGGCGACGCCGGGCACGATCCTCAACCCGTTCGCGCTGTACCCGACGCTCGGCGCCGGTCTGGACACGCTGATCGTGGACAAGGACATGTCGCTGTACGACCTCGGGAAGATGTTCTTCGCGATGAAGGGCATCAGCGGCGGCAACGGTAAGTCCATGAACATGCCGCTCGCCGGCAGCGCCCCGCAGAACTCCTACAAGTGGGACATGCAGAAGGTGAAGCAGCTCGTCGAGCAGATCCGGAACGACGAGAAGGTCACGGTCGAGTCGAACCGCTGACCGGCGGGGCGACCGGCGGGTAGGGGCCTAGCCTGGGAGAGGGGCTCCTACCCGAGGTGGTGTGGTGTGCCGTGACCGAGGACAGCAGGTACTGGGCTTCTGGAAACTGGCAGGTCTCCGAAGGTGAGGTCGACGAGTTCGTCGACCGCTGGAGGGCCTTCCTCACCTGGACCAAGGAGGCCAATGACGGTTTCCTCTCAGCGCGACTCATCCATGATCTGAACGAGCCGCGCCACTTCGTCTCCTTCTCCTCCTGGCGGGACCCGGCCGCGATGAAGGAGTGGCAGGGCAAGCCCGAGTTCGCCGAGCTCTTCGGCGCCTGCAAGGCGCTGTGCGACGACATGTCGAGCGGCGGGTACGAACTGGCGGTGGCCGTCTGACCACCAGGTGCCGCTACTCCAGCAGGTCGAGGACGTCGGGCGGCTTCGGGATGTGCGGCGCGCACTCCGTGCAGGCGTAGACGTTGAACCCGGGGCCCGAGCCCGCGTGCACCTCGGAGACGATCACGGGGTCCGTGGTGAGCCCTTCGCAGCGGACGCACATCCGCACGGGTCGGCGCCCGGCCGTCACGCCGCACCGACGAGGTGCGTGTCGAGATCGATCCCGAAGTCGGCGGCGAGGACCAGCGCGAGGCGGCGGCTCCGCTGCTCGTGGGCCCGCAGGTACGGGCGTACCAGCGGGGTCTCTGTTCCGTCGAGCGGGGCGTCGAGCCCGTACGGCGAGCGCGGGGTGGGGAGTGCCCGGCGCGGGGGTGCGTCCGCGCAGGGGCGGTGCGTAGCGGCGACTAGCGGTGCGAACAGGAGCCTCGTCCAGCGCACGAGGGCGCGGATAGGGTGGGCCATGTCGGTCTGCTTTCGGTAGGTCGGATCGGCCATGCCCCGGGACGGCTCCACCCGTCGCCGGGGCTCTTGCGTTCTCTGATCGCAGCGTAGGGGAGGTGTACTACCCCCGTCTACCCCTGACTACCCCTGACTACCCCTGACTATCCCTGGGGGTGGCTATGGTAACCCGCAGGTAGCTTCCTAGGGTCGTGGGCCATGAGCATTGACCGGGAAGGCCCCATCCCGCCGTACAGACAGATCGCGACGATCCTGCGTGCGCGCATCGAGGACGGCACCATCGCGCCCGGCCGCCGTATCCCGAGCATGGTCGCGCTGGAGGCGGAGTACGGCGTGGCACGCGACACGCTCCGCAAGGCCGTGCAGGTCCTCAAGGACGAGGGGCTCGTGCACACGGTCACCGGCATGGGCGGCTACGTCGTCGACAAGGCCGCCGAGTAACCCGAAGGGCAGGGCGCGCCCCGGCCCCGGGCCAGGGCACGACTATGCTCGGGCAGGCATTCCGCCCGACGTCACTGGAGTACCGCATGGCCCTCAAGATCACCGTGATCGGCACCGGCTACCTCGGCGCCACCCATGCCGCGGCGATGGCGGAGCTGGGCTTCGAGGTGCTCGGCCTGGACGTCGTCCCCGAGAAGATCGAGCTGCTGTCCTCCGGACGCGTCCCGATGTACGAGCCGGGTCTCGAGGAGCTCCTCGCGAAGCACGTGGCCGGCATCGAGGGATCGACCGGCCGGCTGCGCTTCACCACCTCCTGGGAGGAGGTCGGCGCCTTCGGCGACGTGCACTTCGTCTGCGTGAACACCCCGCAGAAGCACGGCGAGTACGCCTGTGACATGAGTTACGTCGACGCCGCCTTCGCCTCCCTCGCCGCGGTCGTCCGCGAAGGGGCCCTCGTCGTCGGCAAGTCGACCGTGCCGGTCGGCTCGGCGGAGCGGCTCGCGGAGCTGCTGCCCGAGGGCGTCGAGCTCGCGTGGAACCCGGAGTTCCTGCGGGAGGGCTTCGCCGTCCAGGACACCCTGCGCCCGGACCGCATCGTGGTCGGCGTACAGGGCGAGCGCGCCGAGAAGACGCTGCGCGAGGTGTACGCGGTCCCCGTCGGCCAGGGCTCGCCCTTCGTGGTGACCGACTTCCCGACGGCCGAGCTGGTCAAGACGTCCGCGAACTCCTTCCTCGCCACGAAGATCTCCTTCATCAACGCGATGGCCGAGCTCTGCGAGGCCACCGGCGGCGACGTCGCCAAGCTGGCCGAGGCCAT
Source organism: Streptomyces narbonensis (assembly GCF_014649015.1). Lineage (GTDB taxonomy): Bacteria > Actinomycetota > Actinomycetes > Streptomycetales > Streptomycetaceae > Streptomyces > Streptomyces narbonensis. Next base: position 374,784 of record NZ_BMSF01000006.1, on the reverse strand, counting down.
CGGCCACGACGACCGGATCGGCGCCAAGTTCCTGCGGGCCGGCATCGGCTTCGGCGGCGGCTGCCTGCCCAAGGACATCCGCGCCTTCATGGCCCGGGCGGGCGAGCTGGGCGCCGACCAGGCCCTGACCTTCCTGCGCGAGATCGACTCGATCAACATGCGGCGGCGCGGCCAGATGGTGGAGATGGCGCGCGAGGCCCTCGGCGGGTCCACCTTCCTGGGCCGGCGGGTGGCCGTGCTCGGCGCGACCTTCAAGCCGGACTCGGACGACGTCCGCGACTCCCCCGCGCTGAACGTGGCGGGCCAGATACACCTCCAGGGCGGCCAGGTCACCGTCTACGACCCGAAGGGCATGGAGAACGCGCGCCGCGTCTTCCCGACCCTGGGGTACGCCGAGACGGCCCTCGACGCGGTGCGCGGGGCGGACGTGGTGCTGCACCTCACCGAGTGGCGGGAGTTCCGCGAGCTCGACCCGGCGGAGCTCGCCGCGGTCACCTCCTCGCGGGTGATCCTCGACGGCCGCAACGCCCTCGACGGCGAGCGGTGGCGGGCGGCGGGCTGGACCTACCGGGCGATGGGCCGCCCGCGGGCCTGAGACGACGAGGAGGAGGAGGGGCGCACCGCCGTGGCGGTGCGCCCCTCCTCCGTAGGTGCCTCTCCGTCCCGTCAGGCCGCGGCCGGGCGGATGCGGTTCGTCCGCGCCAGGAACTCCGTCTCGCGCAGCGCGCTGGTGACGTTGGCGTGGGCCAGCCCGACCAGGTCCTGGGCGGGCCAGCCCCTGCGGAGGAGCTCCGCGAAGAGCGGTACGTAGCCGTGGGCCGGGTCGGTGGTGTGCGAGACGCCCGTCGAGCGGGGGCCCGCCTCCGTACGCACGCGGTCGAGGACGTCGGCGTCGGCGGCCGGGTCGTCCGTGACCGTGACCATGCAGACGGCGCCGTTCTCGCCGAGGAGCCCCAGCACGTCGTCCGGGAGGCCCTCCGGTGCCGCCCTGGTCAGCAGGGCCGGGGCCCGGGTGACCGCGAGGGTGCGGCGGACGGTGTCCTGGTCGGCGCCGGAGAGGTCCACGGCCAGGCCGAGTCGGTTCATCTCCCGTACGGCTTCGCGGGCGAAGCGGTCGAAGCGGGTGAGGTTCACGGCCCGTACGCCCAGGGCGTGGTAGGCCCGCAGGGTGGCGGCCGAGCCGCCGAGCGCGGGCCAGCCGACCGGCCCGAGCAGGGCCGCGACCCGGCCGCAGTTCCCGGCGTGGGCCATCTCGGACGTGCTGTGCACGAGGCGCAGGTCCTCGGGACACGCGGCGACGAGCGCGCGGATCGCGTCGATCCGCCGCAGCGTACCGATGACGCCCTCGTCGGCGTCCACGTACAGGGACCAGAACTGCGCTCCGGCCTCCCCCGCGCGAGCGGGCGGAAGGTCCTCGGGGTCGAGGGACGGGGGCAGTTCCGTGTGGCCCTCGACCACGGGCTGGGCGGCCAGGATGGCGCGGGCCCGGGCCGTCTCGTCGAGCGGGGGTGGGGACTCGGCGGGATCCAGCGCGCCGACGGCGGCGGGGGCGGCAGAGAAGGGGGAATGGTCGTCGAGATCTGCCATGGTGCTACTCCGAACTCGGTGATGCAGTACCGCCCCGCCGAGAGCGGCGGGGCAGTACCGTCCACCGTGCCACCGGCCGGGGACCGGGGCGCGACGGGGTAGACCGTCCGGGTGACGAGCCGGTTACGGAGCGTCCTGTGCCGCGGGGGCGTCCAGGACGTCGATCGTCGCGTTCGACGGGGACGTGCGGGAGCGCAGGTCGCGGGAGACCGCTTCCGCGTCGCGGAGGGCGCGGACCGCGTTGGACCAGGTCAGCTTGGCGAGGTCCGGGTGTGACCAGCCGCGGTGGAGGAGCTCCGCGATCAGGTTCGGGTAGCCGGCGACGTCGTCGAGGCCGGCCGGGGTGAAGGCCGTCCCGTCGTAGTCGCCGCCGATGCCGATGTGGTCGATGCCGGCGGCCTCGCGCATGTGATCGAGGTGGTCGGCGACCGTGGCCACGGTGGCGATCGGGCGCGGGTTCTCCGCCTCGAAGGCGCGGTGCAGCTTCATCGCCGCGGCGGTGGTGTCGAGGTGGTCGAAGCCGTGCGCCCGGAGGTTGTCGTCCGCCCGCGCGGTCCACTCGACGGCCGCGGGGAGGATGAACTTCGGCACGAACGTGGCCATCGCGACGCCGCCGTTGGCGGGCAGCCGCTCCAGGACGTCGTCCGGGATGTTCCTCGGGTGGTCGCAGACCGCCCGGGCCGAGGAGTGCGAGAAGATCACCGGCGCGGTCGAGGTGTCGAGCGCGTCCCGCATGGTCGTCGCGGCGACGTGCGAGAGGTCCACGAGCATGCCGGAGCGGTTCATCTCGCCGACGACCTGCCGGCCGAAGGCGGAGAGCCCGCCGACACCCGGCTCGTCGGTCGCCGAGTCAGCCCAGTCGTTGTTGTCGTTGTGCGTGAGCGTCATGTAGCGGACGCCCAGCGCGTGCAGCGCGCGCAGGGTGGCGAGGGAGTTGTTGATCGAGTGGCCGCCCTCGGCGCCCTTGAGCGAGGCGATACGGCCCTGCTTGCGGGCCGCCTCCATGTCGTCCGCCGTCAGGGCCGGGGCGAGGTCGCCGGCGTACCGCTCCAGGAGCTGGTCGACGACGTCGATCTGCTCCAGGGTCGCGCTGACCGCGTCGTCACCGGCCAGCCGGCAAGGGACGTAGACCGACCAGAACTGGGCGCCGACGCCACCGGCCCGCATCCGGAGGAGGTCGGTGTGGAGGGCGCCGGTCTGGTCGGCGCCGATGTCCATCCGGTCCAGGTCGTACCGCACGTGCTCGCGCAGCGCCCACGGGAGGTCGTTGTGGCCGTCGACGACGGGGTGGCCCGCGAGCAGCTCGCGGGCCTCCGCCAGACGGTCCGCCGCCGCGCTCACTTGGCGAAGCCGAACGACTCCGCGCCCTCGACCTTGGCCCGCAGGCGCTTGCCCTTCTCCGTGGCCTGGTCGTTGAGCTCCTGCAGGAACTCGTTCATCCGGGCGAGGAGCTCGGGGTCGTGCGCGGCGAGCATCCGGGCCGCGAGCAGGCCCGCGTTGCGCGCGCCGGCCACGGAGACCGTGGCGACGGGGACGCCGGCCGGCATCTGCACGATGGAGAGCAGCGAGTCCATGCCGTCGAGGTACTTCAGCGGCACCGGAACGCCGATGACCGGGAGCGGGGTGACGGAGGCGAGCATGCCGGGCAGGTGGGCGGCGCCGCCCGCGCCCGCGATGATCGCCTTCAGCCCGCGGCCCGCGGCCTCCTCGCCGTACGCGATCATCTCGCGGGGCATCCTGTGCGCGGAGAGGACGTTGACCTCGTACGCGATCTCGAACTCGTCCAGGGCCTGGGCGGCGGCCTCCATGACGGACCAGTCGGAGTCGGATCCCATGGCGATGCCGACGACGGGGGCGGTGCTCATGCTGCTCACTCGGTGATCGTTCCTCGCAGGTAGCCGGCGGCGTGACGCGCGCGCTCCAGCACGTCGTCCAGGTCGTCGCCGTAGGTGTTGACGTGCCCCACCTTGCGGCCGGGCTTCACGTCCTTGCCATACATGTGGATCTTGAGCTGCGGGTCCCTGGCCATGCAGTGCAGGTACGCGGAGTACATGTCCGGGTAGTCGCCGCCCAGGACATTGCACATCACGGTCCACGTCGCGCGCGGCCGCGGATCGCCGAGGGGGAGGTCGAGGACCGCCCGGACGTGGTTCGCGAACTGCGACGTGACCGCGCCGTCCTGGGTCCAGTGGCCGGAGTTGTGCGGGCGCATCGCCAGTTCGTTGACGAGGATGCGGCCGTCCGTGGTCTCGAAGAGCTCGACGGCGAGGTGGCCGACGACCCCCAGCTCCTTGGCGATGCGGAGCGCCAGCTCCTGCGCCTGCCCGGCGAGTTCGTCGTCGAGGTCGGGCGCGGGCGCGATGACCGTGTCGCAGACGCCGTCGACCTGACGGGACTCGACGACCGGGTAGGCCACGGCCTGGCCGTGCGGGGAGCGGACGATGTTCGCCGCCAGCTCGCGCGCGAAGTCGACCTTCTCCTCGGCGAGGACCGGGACGCCCGCGAGGAACGGGTCGCGGGCATCCTTCTCGGTACGCACGAACCAGACGCCCTTGCCGTCGTAGCCGCCGCGCACGGTCTTGAGGATGATCGGGAAGCCGCCGACCTCGGCCGCGAAGGCCACGGCGTCCGCCGGGTCCGCGACGATGCGGTGGCGCGGGCTCGGCGCGCCGATCTCGTCGAGCTTGGCGCGCATCACCCCCTTGTCCTGGGCATGCACCAGCGCGTCGGGCCCCGGCCGGACGGGGATGCCGTCCGCCTCCAGGGCTCGCAGGTGCTCCGTGGGGACGTGCTCGTGATCGAAGGTGATCACGTCACATCCGCGCGCGAAGTCACGCAGCGTGTCCAGGTCGCGATAGTCGCCGATGACGACCTCGCTCACCACCTGGGCCGCGGAGTCCTGCGGGGTGTCGCTGAGGAGCTTGAACTTGATACCGAGGGGGATACCCGCCTCGTGGGTCATACGCGCGAGCTGACCGCCGCCGACCATGCCTACTACGGGGAACGTCACCCTCTTAGGGTATCCGCACCATCAGGGAACACTCGTCCGCCTGTGCTTTGCGACAAGCACTGCGCAGGTGGAACCCGGCTTTCCCCGTGGTTTGCGAGGTACTCGGGCGGGTGACAGGGGGGCTGGTTAGCATGGTTGGGTTGACGTCGCCCGGACGTCACCCGGACGGACGGGACAGGCCCATCACCATGAGTGAACCCGGCGCGCTGCGCATGCGACTCAACGGGCTCTTCCGTGAGGTCGCCAAGTTCGGGGCAGTGGGGGCTGTCGGTGTCCTGGTCGACCTCGGGGTGTTCAACCTCGTACGGCACTTCACGGATCTCCCCGTCGTGCGCGCGAGCATCATCGCCACGCTGGTCGCGATCGCGTTCAACTACGTGGGGTTCCGTTACTTCACGTACCGCGACCGGGACAAGAGCAGCCGCACCAAGGAGATGTCGCTCTTCCTCCTCTTCAGCCTGATCGGTCTGGTGATCCAGAACGGTCTGCTGTACGCGGCGACGTACGGCTTCGGCTGGGACGGGCCGCTCGCGAGCAACTTCTTCAAGTTCTTCGGCATCGGCATCGCGACCCTGTTCCGCTTCTGGTCGTACCGCACGTGGGTGTTCCGCGCGCTGCCCGCGAAGGAAGCCGTGCAGACCGCCGAATCGTTCCTTGAGCAGCCTCCGCGCCAGGCGGCCCACCGTCAGCCCGACCGCGTCTGAGCCTCCGGCCCCGCCTCAGCGGACGGGGCGCTCCCGCGCGTCGTCCGAGACGCTCCTGACCTCCCGGCTCAGGAAAAGCGCGAAGACCGGCGGGTGCTGCTGGAGGAGCTCCAGGCGCCCGCCGTCCGCCTCCGCCAGGTCCCGGGCGACGGCCAGGCCGATCCCCGTGGAGCTGCGGCCGCTGACGGCCCGCTCGAAGATCCGCGCGCCGAGGTCGGACGGGACGCCGGGGCCCTCGTCCGTGACCTCGATCACCGACTGGTTGCCCGTGACCCGCGTCCGTACGGCGACGGTGCCGCCGCCGTGCATGAGCGAGTTCTCGATCAGCGCCGCGAGGACCTGGGCGACCGCGCCCGGGGTGCCGACGGCCCGCATCCCCTGCTTGCCCGAGTGCACGATGGCCCGCCCGGCGCTGCGGTAGGCCGACCGCCACTCCTCCAGCTGCTGCTTGACGACCTCGTCGAGGTCGAAGGCGACGGCGGAGCCCGTACGGGGGTCGCGGGAGTTCGTCAGGAGCCGTTCGACGACGTCGGTGAGCCGCTCGACCTGCGTGAGCGCGATCGTCGCCTCCTCCTTGACCGTGTCCAGATCGTCGGCGAGGGCGACCTCCTCCAGGCGCATGGAGAGGGCCGTGAGGGGCGTACGGAGCTGGTGCGAGGCGTCGGCGGCGAGCCGGCGCTCGGCGGTGAGCATCCGGGCGATGCGCTCGGCGGAGGCGTCGAGGACGTCCGCCACCCGGTCCAGCTCGGGCACCCCGTACCGCCGGTGCCGGGGCCGGGGGTCGCCCGAGCCGAGGCGCTCGGCGGTCTCGGCGAGGTCGGTCAGCGGCGACGCCAGCTTGTCGGCCTGCCGGACGGCGAGGAGGACGGCGGCGATGACGGCGAGCAGCGCCACCGCGCCGATGATCAGCAGGGTGCGGCCGACCTCGGCGGTGACCGCGGAGCGGGACTCCTCGACGACCACGGTCTCGCCGCGCTCACCCTCGGCGAGGCCGCGGATGACGTCCCCGCCGGGGCGGGTGCCGATCTCGATGGTCTCGCGGCCGGGGATGCGGATCTGTGCGTACCGCTTGGCGCCGCTCTGCTCGGCCAGGATGTCCGGATTCACCGGCTCGCCGCCGATGAGCCGGCTGTCGACGATGGAGACGATCCGCAGCGCCTCCGAGTCCACGCTCTCCTGGGCGCTGCTGGAGATCGTGCGGGTCTCGACGATGACGAGCGAGACACCGAAGACGGCGATGACGACGAGCACCACGGCGAGCGTGGAGTTGATCAGACGGCGGCGCACGGCGCCCCTAGCTCTTTTCGAAGCGGAAGCCGACACCGCGCACGGTGGCGATGTAGCGCGGGTTGGCGGCGTCGTCGCCGAGCTTCTTGCGGAGCCAGGAGATGTGCATGTCGAGGGTCTTGGTGGAGGACCACCAGGTGGTGTCCCAGACCTCCCGCATCAGCTGGTCGCGGGTGACGACCCGGCCGGCGTCCCGGACGAGGACCCTGAGCAGGTCGAACTCCTTGGCCGTGAGCTGGAGCTCCTCGTCGCCCATCCAGGCGCGGTGCGACTCGACGTCGATCCGGACGCCGTGGGTCGAGGGGGCGGTGACGGGCTCGCTGGAGCCGCGCCGGAGCAGGGCCCGGACCCGGGCGAGGAGTTCGGCGAGGCGGAAGGGCTTGGTGACGTAGTCGTCGGCGCCCGCGTCGAGCCCGACGACGGTGTCGACCTCGTCGGCCCGCGCCGTGAGGACCAGGATCGGCACCGCGTGACCCTCGGCGCGCAGTCGGCGGGCGACCTCCAGGCCGTCCATGCCGGGCAGTCCCAGGTCGAGGACGACCAGGTCCACTCCGCCCTGGAGTCCGGCGTCGAGGGCGGTCGGACCGTCCTCGCGGACCTCGACCTCGTACCCCTCTCTCCGCAGGGCGCGGGCCAGCGGTTCCGAGATGGATGCGTCGTCCTCGGCGAGCAGTACACGGGTCATGGGGTGATGGTAGTCCGCACCGCCACCGGGCCGTGGCGGGATCGGCCCGGCCCCGGTGACCCCTGGGGATCCTGTGGGCATCTTGCTCATGACCTTCGAATAGCCTTGTTCGGTTGCACCTCCACCTGTGATCCATCTCTCAAGTCCTTCCATATCCGGCACTGTCGTGTCGTATGGTGGCGAGACGTCTGTAGCGGTAAACGGGGACCTTTGGCCAGCTTCATGCGCCAAGGTCCTCTTTCTGCGTGAGGTCGGCCCCGCCGGTCTCGAGGACAGTGAACGACCTGTGGGCCGGGTTCCGGGACGCGATGACGCGACTCCCGGGGCGTGGATCCCGGTGGAGTCCAACGGCTCCGCCGGTGCCGGCCTCCCCCACCGGGCGCATCACGCTCACAAGGCGTGCGTCCCGACAGAGCAAGGATCGACATGGCGTCCAGCCTGACGAAGGACTCGGCCGAACTCGGCTACGAGAAGACCTTCCTCGGCCACCCCCGCGGCCTGGCCACCCTCTTCATGACCGAGATGTGGGAGCGCTTCTCCTACTACGGCATGAGGGCCCTTCTCGTCCTGTACCTGGTCTCCGGCGGCGTGGACGCCGCTACGGGCAGCCAGGGCGGCGGCCTCGCGATGACCGCGGCGACGGCGACGGCGATCTACTCCGTCTACGTCTCGATGGTCTACCTCATGGCCATGCCCGGCGGCTGGTTCGGCGACCGCGTCTGGGGCGCCCGCAAGACCGTCGCGATCGCGGCCTCCGTGATCATGCTCGGTCACGTCTCGCTGGCCATCCCCGGCCAGGCGATGTTCTTCGTCGGCCTCGCGCTCGTCGCGGTCGGCTCCGGTCTGCTCAAGGCCAACATCTCGACGATGGTCGGCCACCTCTACAAGGGCGCGGACGACCCCCGCCGTGACGGTGGCTTCACGCTCTTCTACATCGGCATCAACCTGGGTGCGTTCTTCGCTCCCCTGGTCATCGGCACCGTCGGCGAGAAGGTCAACTGGCACCTGGGCTTCGCCCTCGCCGCCGTCGGCATGGGCCTCGGCCTCGCCGTCTTCCTGGCCTTCGGCAAGACGCTGAACCCGAAGAGCAGCGAGGTCCCGAACCCGCTGACCGCCGCCGAGCGCAAGGCCGTCATCACCAAGGTCGCCGTCGTCGCCGTCCTGGTGGCCGTGTTCTACGGCGCCGTGGTCGCCTTCGGCATGTACACCCTGAACTGGGCGATGGTCCCGATCACCCTCGCCGGTCTGATCATCCCGGTCGCCGTCCTCGCGCGCATCAAGCGCGACAAGGACCTGACCTCCGGCGAGAAGTCCCGCGTCACCGGCTACATCTGGTTCTTCGTCGCCGCGGCCATCTTCTGGATGATCTACGACCAGGGCGGCTCGACGCTGTCGCTGTTCGCCGACGCCAAGACCTCGGACACGATCTTCGGCCTCGGCTTCCCCGCCACCTGGTACCAGTCGCTGAACCCGCTGTTCGTCATGGCGCTGGCCCCGATCTTCGCCTGGCTGTGGCTGTGGCTGGCGCGGAAGAACCAGGAGCCGAACACCATCGTGAAGTTCGCGATGGGTCTGGTCCTCGTCGGTGCGTCGTTCTTCGTCTTCATCGTCCCGATGAACATGGCGGGCGGCGGCGACAAGGTCTCCCCGATGTGGCTCGTCTCGATCTACATGATCCAGACCATCGGTGAGCTGTGCCTCTCCCCCGTCGGCCTCTCCGTCACCACGAAGATGGCGCCGCAGAAGTACGCCTCCCAGATGATGGGTGTCTGGTTCCTCGCCGTCACCGCCGGTGACTGCACCACGGGTCTGCTCTCCATCGCGGGAGTCGACCTCAACGGCACAGGGATCATCGCCATGCAGGCGACGCTCGCCGTCGCGGCGGGCTTCGCGATCTACATGTACCGCAAGAAGGTCCAGGGGCTCATGGGCAGCGTCCACTGACCTGCGCCCTTCTGTACGCGCGAAGGCCGCCGCACCGGTTCGGTGCGGCGGCCTTCGCCGTTCTCGGCTCCCTCAGCGCCGCAGTCGCGCCCACGGTGTGAAGGTGAACACCGCCCCGCCGAGGAGGATCACCGTGCCCGCGACCAGGGCGAGGGCGCGCAGGGCGCCGTCGCCCTCGGAGCCGGTCTCGGCGAGGTTCTCACCGGAGGAGCCGCCGGAGGCCGAGCCGGAACCCGAACCCGAGCCGGAGCCCGAACCCGAACCCGAGGCGCTCGAACCGCCGTCCGAGCCGCCGCTCGCCCCGCCTGCCTGCTTGCTCGTGTCCAGCTCCAGGGAGGCGTTCACCGCGCCCTTGACCTGGCACGGAATGTCCATCTTCGCCTCGCCGAGCGTCACCTTGATGGTCAGCGCGCCCGGGCTGAGCGTGGACTTCCCGGTCGCGCCGGGCTTGTACGTGCCCTTCATGTCCTCCAGGCTCACCGGTGCGCCCGCCGCGACCGCGGTGGGGTTGGGGGCGCCGGTGACCGTCACCGTGCCGCTGTCGGCTCCGCCGATCTTGACCGCCATGGTGGGGACGAGCGCCCCCTTGGGGAGCGGAGCCGGGCTGTCCATGACGCCCTTGGCCGTCTTGACGGTGAGCTCGTAGACGGCGCCGTTCTTCTTCGCGCTGATCGTCACCTTGGAGTTGATGTTCGGCGGTCCGGGGGACGTGCAGGTGAAGGCGACGGCGACCTCCTTGCCGGGGAAGTCGGTCTGCCCGCCGCTGCCTCCGGAGGAGCCGCCGCTGCTGCTACTGCCGGATGTGGAGCTTCCTCCAGCGGTGGAGCTCCCTCCCGTGGTGGCGCCGCCGGAGGAGGTGGAGCTGCCGCCCGACGTCGTGGTCGAGCCGCCCGTACCGCCGCCGGTGCCCGTGTGCCCACCGGAGGTCGTGGTCGTACCACCGCTCGTGGTGGTCGTACCGCCCGAGGTCGTGGCCGTACCGCCCGAGGTGCTCGTACCGCCGCTCGTGCTCGTACCGCCGCTCGTGGTCGTACCGCCCGAAGTGGTCGTCGTCCCACCGCTCGTGGTCGTACCGCCTGAGCTGGTGCCGCCGGCCGCCGTCACCTTGATCGTCGCCGCGACCGGAACCGCTTCCTTCGGTGCGCACTTCGTGTCCGTCGACAGCGGCTTGGACACGTTGATCGTGTACTTGTCGGGCGTCAGCGTGACGTCGCCCGCCTTGTCCAGCTTCAGCTTCCCCTTCATCTCGGGCAGCACCATCGGGCTGTTCTTGGGGATCGGCGGGTTCTTCCGCGGACCCTCCACGGCGACGGTGCCGCTCCCCGCGCCGCCCACCGTGAGGACACCGCTCGGCTTCACGGTGTCCGCTCCGAGGTCGAGCACGTCGGGGTTCTTCGAGGCGGCCTGGACCGTCTTCCAGACGATCTCGACCTCGTCGCCGACCTTGGCCTCCGCCGGTGCGGTGATGAGCACCTTCGTGGTGCCCTGCACCGGCGGGAGCCCGGAGATGGGCGGGGGGACGCACTCCGTCTTGTACGAGACCTCGGCGGCCTGTGCGGGGCCGGCGGAAATCAGGATCCCCGCGCCGCCGAGCATCAGCGCGACCCCGGCCGCGCTCATCCTCCGTTGCGTACTCACGCATGTCCCTTCGTCGTCGGACTGCTCTCTGGCGCTGACGGTGCGGAGTCAGGGCTGAACCACGGCAGGACCGTGGCCGGTTCGTCGTCCCTCGCGTCCCCGGTGGCGGGGGCGGGGACGGACGTGCGGGTGGTACGGCGGCGCGGTGCGGCCGTACGGGGGAAGCGGAGGCCCGGGCGGCCGGCGGACGGGCGCCCCGCGGCGGGGCGTCCGGCGGCGGGGCGGACGCGGTCCACCACGGCCATCCCGATCCGGAACAGCGCGGCCGGCACGACGACGGCGAGCAGCACCCAGAAGAGCGTCACGCCCCAAGGACGGCCGACCCCCCACGGCTGCTCGACGAGGACCTTGCCCGCGTACCGCACGGAGACCTGGTAGTCGCCGTGCGCGCCCGCCGTGAGTTCGGCCGGGAGCCGGACCAGGGCCTTCTTGCCGGGTTCGATCGTGCCGCGCCACTGGCGTTCCTCGTACTGCGGCGCGAAGACACCGTGGCTCGTGCCGACTTCGAAGACCGGGTCCTTGACGGCGGCCGATCCGAGGTTGCCGACGGTGAAGACGACCTCGCGGCGCGGCGGCGCCCCGAACCAGACGAGGAGGCCGCTGGAGCCGTCGAGGCGGACGGCCGCGAGGACGGCGAGCCGGCCGTTGCCCGAGGGCTCGGGGAGCGGGGCCGTGGGATGACCGGCGACCGTGAACTCCTTGTCGACCGCGTCCTGTTGGCCGGTGACTCCGGCCACGTGCACGACGCAGGGGCAGGGCTTGGGCGGTTCCGCGACCGGGAGCTTCGCGCTGAAGCCGCCCCGGGCGTCGACGGTGGCGGCCCGGCCCTCGCTGTTGGCACAGGAGTTGGTGCCGCCGATGACGCCCGTGCCGGGCGCGGACTGGCCGCAGATCAGGAGCATGAGCAGCGCGCCGGGTTTCCAGCCGCTGCCGCTGACGGTGATCGTGCCGCCCTTGCCGCCCTCGGCCGCCGAGAGCTCGACGACGGGCCCGGGCGCGGCCGTCGCGCTGACCGCGGCCGGCAGCGCGAGGGCGAGGGCCGTGAGCAGGGCTGTGACCAGGGCCGCGGCCGTACGCGACCGCCTCGTCGGCCTCATGTTGTCGCTCCCGTCGACGCTTGCGGGGTACGGGTACGGGGACCCGCGCCCGTACGGCTTCCGGCCGCCCTGCCCCGTCGCCGTACCGCCCACGCACCGGCGCCCGCCGCGGCGAGGAGCGGTGCGGCCGCACCCCCGAGGGCAGGGAGCTCGACGAAGGCGGCCTCGGCGCGGGCGGTGGCGTCGGGCGCGCCGGGGGCGCGGGCGGTGAGCCGGACGGTGACCGAGTCGAGGGCGGGCGGGTCCGGCCAGGGTTCGGTGCGGGCGGCCCGCTCGCCGGGGCGCAGGGTGAGCGGCAGGGCGCGCTCCGGCCGGTCGAGGACCGTGCCGAGGAGCCCCTCGGCGCGGACGGCGAGCGTCGGGGCGAGGACGGTCGTCCCGCGGTTGACCAGGGTGTAGCGGAGGGCGCCGGTGGCCTCGTCGACGCGGACGTCCTCGACGGTGAGCGCGGCGAGGCGCGGGCCGCTCACCCGCAGGAGCAGGTCCACGCTCAGCTCGCGTCCGGCGGCCGTGGCGCGCACGGTGCCGCGGTGGTCGCCGGGCGGGGTGTCCGCGGTGACGGTCACGGCGAACGGCACGTCGGCCCGGGTCCTGGCCGGCACGGTGACGGTCCGCGCGGCGAAGGCCACGGGCGCGCCCTCCCCCGCGAGCCGTACGGTGAGCGGCCGCCCGCCCGGATTGGTCACGGACAGGCTGTCCTGGAGGACGCTCCCCGCGGGGCCCTCCAGATAGGCGTACGGCCGTCCGGCGGCGGGGGCCGCCGTCCAGGTCCCGTCTCCGGGGGGAGCCGCCGCGACCACGCCGACGAGGGCGGTCGCGGCGGCCACGAGCCCGGAGCGCGCCGCCGCCCGCATCAGCGTGCCGTGCGCCGCGTGAGCCAGAGGACTCCGGCGGCGCCGGTCAGCAGGACGGTTCCGCCGAGGGTCCCGAGGGCGAGGGCGGAATCGAGCGGGCCGGTCTTGGGCAGTTCGGACCCGGAGCCGTTGTCGTCGCCGCCGTCGTCGGCGGCGGGCGGGGGCGTGTCGTCCCCACCGGAGAGCCCCGTCACCTCCAGCTCCAGGGAGGGCTTGGGGTTGTTCTTCGGGGTGCAGACGGCCGCGTCCATGCCGAGGGCGTGGACGGTGAGCGTGCCGGCGGTGAAGGTGACCTTGCCGTTCGTCTTCGGCGTGAACGTCCCCGTCAGGGTGCCGATGGCGATCGGGGTGTCCGGCGGGATGGCCACGGTGTTCGGCGTGCCCTTGACCTTGACCGTGCCCTCGGCGGCGCCGCCGAGGACGAGCTCGGCGCGCGGGGTCATGACTCCCTTGGGGAGTTCGATCGGGCTGTCGGAGACGCCCTTCTCGAAGGACATCGTGATCGTGTAGCCGCTGCCGCTCTTGACGGCCTTGATGTCGACGGGCGAGACGGCGCCCTTCGGCCCGATCTTGGTCTCGCACGCGTAGTTCACGTCGACGACGGTCGCCCGGGCGGCCGGTGCGGCGGTCAGCACGGCGGCGCCCGCCACCGCGACCGCCGCCGTGAGACCGGCGGCCGTTCTCCTTCGGTTCGGCACCTTGGACACCCGAGCACCCCTCACCGCGACGTAACTGACGGTCTTTCAGATTGGCCGTCAAGGTACGCCCGGGGCCTTGCGGAGGGAAGGCAGAGGAGTGGGTGAACTTGTGAAAATGCTAGGCGGGTGCGGCCAGTTCGGCCCAGACCGTCTTGCCGGGGGCGCCCGGGGTGCGGTCGATGCCCCAGTCCAGGCAGAGTCGCTGGACGATGAACATGCCGTGGCCGCCGGGGCGGCCGGAGCGGTGGGGGGTGCGGGGGGCGGGCTGGCCGGCGCCGCGGTCGGTGACTTCGAGGCGGACGACCTGGGGGGTGCGCAGGACGCGCAGCCGCTCGGGGCCCTCGGCGTGCAGGCAGGCGTTGGTGACGAGTTCGGAGACGACGAGCAGGACGTCCTCGGCTGCGGCCCTGCGGTCGGCGGTGGCGGCCGGGAGCCAGCCCCATTCCGTGAGCGCCGACCGCGTGAAGTCACGGGCGAGCGGGACGGTGCCGCTGGTCTCGCCGAGGGCGAGCGTACGGACGTCGGAAGCTTGGTCCATCAGCGCTTCACCTCACCGATTGACGAGACAGAGGGGTGGTACGTACGAACGGCTCTTGGCCGGTCTCAGCCGGGGAGGGCCGTGCCGAGCGTGTCGTGCAGCGTGAAGACGGCCTCCGCGCCGGTGATGTGGAACACCCTGGCGACCGCGGGCCGCATCGCCACCAGATGGACCCCGCCGCCCGCCGCTTCCGCCCGCAGGCGGGCGCCGAGCAGGACGTTGAGTCCGGTCGAGTCGCAGAAGTCGAGGCCCGAGCAGTCGACGACGAGCCGCGGCCGGCCCGCGTCGAGCGCGGAGTCGAGTGGCGTACGCAACAGTTCGGCGGTGTGGTGATCGAGCTCACCCACGGGGGTGAGGAGTTCGCTTCCCCCGTCCACGGTCCGGACCTCGACCCGCAGGCGCGCGGGCTGCGCGCTGCCGATGTGCTGGCGGTCCATGTCCGTGCCTCTTCTCGCTCTCGCGGGTGCCGACTGACGTGCCTCGAACCCTACAAGCGGGGCGCCCTTCCGCGCACACACCGCCCCCCACGAACCCACCCAAATCGGACTATTGGCACTTGCAACCATCGGCGTCAACCAGGTAGGGCTAGAGGGAACACCTGACAGGACACCCGACACGACCGGCCTCGGAGGCGCCGCAAACCGCAGCAGAAGACCGATGAAGGAGACCCATGTCACCCCGGCTCGACGCCACGCGTACCCCCGACGCGCCGTCGGCGGCAACCCCCCTCGACCACCTGCCCGACGGGCCCCTCGACCGCATCGGAGCGGTCGACGCGCGCGCCCTCTCGAAGCAGCTCTTCGCCCGCCTCTCCGAACTGGAGGAGGGCACCCACGACCACGCGTACGTCCGCAACACCCTCGTCGAACTCAACCTGGCCCTGGTGAAGTTCGCCGCGGCCCGGTTCGGCAGCCGCAGCGAGCCGATGGAGGACATCGTCCAGGTCGGCACGATCGGCCTCATCAAGGCCATCGACCGCTTCGAACTGACCCGCGGCGTCGAGTTCCCCACCTTCGCGATGCCGACGATCATCGGCGAGATCAAGCGGTTCTTCCGCGACACCTCCTGGTCCGTGCACGTCCCCCGACGGCTCCAGGAACTCCGCCTCGACCTCGCACGGGCCGGTGACGCACTCGCCCAGCGCCTCGACCGCGCCCCCACCGTCGCCGAACTCGCGGAGGAGCTCGGGATCTCCCCGGAGGAGGTCGTCGAGGGCATGACCGCCAGCAACGCCTACACCGCGAGCTCGCTCGACGCCAAGACCGAGGAGGACGAGGCCGGCAGCGGGGACAACACCCTCGCCGACCGGATCGGCTACGAGGACGACGGGCTCACCGGGATCGAGTACGTCGCCTCCCTCAAGCCGATGATCGCCTCCCTGCCCGCCCGCGACCGGCTCATCCTCTCCCTCCGCTTCGTCTCCGGCATGACCCAGTCGGAGATCGGCACGGAGCTCGGGATCTCGCAGATGCACGTGTCCCGGCTGCTCGCCCGCACCCTCACCCGGCTGCGCCGCGGCCTCACTCTGGAGGAATGACCTCCACGGACACCCCCGAACCGCCAAAATGGCTCAGGAAGGGGCCCGTTCACGGTCGACCGACCCGGAACGGGCCCCTTTCGTACCGCCGTGCACGACCGGGCGGAAGGCTCTTCGGCGACGCCGACCGCGCGCCCGGGGGGCCTTGTTGACGGGCCGTCCGGATTGGGCCACATTGAGCCCGGGGATTCAGGGGGGAATCACATGGTTTCTGCGTACGCGGAACTGGAAGGGCGGATGCGCGACCGGCTCGGGGGCAGGGAGTGCCTCTACGTGCCGTCGTGCCGCTTCGGGCTCTACCTCGCGCTGCGCCACTGGTGCGAGCCCGGCGGCCGGGTGCTGATGTCACCGGTCAACGACGACGTCATCTTCTTCGTCGTGCTCGCCGCCGGCCTCCGCCCGGTGCAGGCGCCGCTCGACCCCCGGGACGGGTCGATCGACACGGCGGCCGTCCCCGAGTCCGTCTGGCGCGGCCTGTCCGCGGTCCTCACGACCAATCTGTACGGGAACCCCGACCCGGCACCGGAGCTGCGGGCCCACTGCGACCGGCTCGGCATCCCGCTGATCGAGGACGCCGCCCACGCGATCGGCTCCACGGTCGGCGGGCGCCCCGTCGGCACGTACGGCGAGGCCTCCGTCTTCAGCCTCTCGAAGCACACCGCCGCCAAGACCGGCGGCTTCCTCACCCTCGCCGACCCGAAGCTGCGGGAGGAACTCGCCGCGGCCCGCGACGAGTTGCTGCACCCGGGCCGCGCCGTCGACGAACTCGCCTACCTGGCACGGCCGTACGTGGAGGCCGCCCTGCGCGGGACGCGCCTCGTCCGGCCCGCACGCGCGGCGGTACGGCTGCTCAGGATGGAGGAGCGCGAGGAGATAAGGATGCCGCTCCGCGCCGACGAGCTGCGGCGGGCCCTGCCGGCCGCGCCCGCGCTCGCCCCCTTCCACTCCTGGATCCGGGTCGACATGCACGCCTACCGGCTCCGGCCCGGCCCCGGGCGGCTCCGCCGCACCACCCGCCGGCTGGCCCGGCTCGACGGCGTCCTCGCCGCCCACCGCGCCGGCACGGCCCGGCTCCTGGCCAGCGAGTACGGCACGCCCGGGGCCACCGCCGAGTCGGCCCAGCCGCTGTTCCGGGTGCCCCTGCTCGTCGAGGACCGGGACGCGGCGATCGCCGCCCTCGCCCGGCACCGGATCACCACCGGCTACGTCTACGACCCGCCGCTCGACAGCTACGCGGGCGAGGCCTTCACCGACCTCTCCCCCGCACCGGAGGCCGCCGCCAGCTTCGCCCGGCACGCCCTGCCGGTGGACCCGCGCCGCGCGGACGAGGTCCTGGGCGCGCTGCGCGCGGCCGGTGCCCGTCCCGCGCGCCTGTCGGAGGCCCCCGGCGGCGCCCGGTGACCGACACCGTACGACTGCGGGCGACGGACGACCCGGCGGCCGGGGAGCCCCCGGCCGCCGCCGTGCCGGAACCCGCCGGCAAGGACCTGACGGAGGCCAAGGGCGACTCCGGCGAGAACTCCATGTTCCGCAACGCCTACGCGCTGATGCTCTCCACCGGCGTCTCCGCAGCCCTCGGCCTCGGCTTCTGGCTGGTGGCGGCCCGCTACTACACGGAGGAGGCCGTCGGCCAGGGCTCCGCCGCCATCGCCGCCCAGCGGATGCTCGCCTCCCTCACGGCGACGACGCTGACCGGCGCGGTCGTCCGGTACGTGCCCCGGGCGGGCCGGGCCACCGGGCCGCTCGTCGTCCGCCTGTACCTGGTCAGCACGGCCGTCGTGGGCGTCGCCTGCGGCGTCTTCCTGCTCACCCTGGACTGGTGGGGACCCTCGTACGCCCCGCTCGGCACCGTGTCCGCCGGGATCTTCTTCACCGCCGCCAGCATCGGCTGGGCCCTGCTCACCCTCCAGGACGCGGTCCTCACCGGGCTCAGACGGGCGATCTGGGTACCCGTCGGCAACGCCGTCTTCTCGCTCGGCAAGCTCGTGCTGCTCGTCGTCCTCGCCGTCGGCCTGCCGGTGCTCGGCGTCTTCGTCTCCTGGGCCGCGGCCATCGTGCTCTCCGTGGTACCGCTCGGCTGGCTCGTCTTCCGGCATCTGATCCCGCGACAGGCGCACGCCGACCGGGACCGCGAGCCGCCGACCATGCGCGAGATCGGCCGCTTCCTCGCCGGGGACTCCGTCGGCTCCGTCTTCAGCCTGCTGATGATCAGCCTGCTGCCGATGATGGTCGCCGTCCGCTTCGACGCCGCCCACAACGCCTTCTTCTACACGGCCTACACCGTCGGCGGCACGATGGAGTTCATGGCCATCAACATGGCCTCCTCGCTCACCGCACACGCCTCGCACAGCCCGGAATCCCTCGCCGAGGGGGTCAGGGGCGCGCTGCGCCGCATGGTGCTCCTGCTCGTCCCCGTCGTGCTGGTGCTCGTCGTGCTCGCGCCGGTGCTGCTCACGCCGTTCGGCGAGGAGTACGCCGAGAACGGCACGACCGTGCTGCGGCTGCTCGCCGCCGCCGCGCTCCCCCGGGTCGCCGTCGAGCTGTACATCGGAGTGCTGCGCGTGCAGGGCCGTACGGGCATGCTCGCCGCGCTCCAGGGCGCGATGTGCGTCCTGGTGCTCGGCAGCGCGGTCTTCCTCCTCGGGCCCTTCGGCATCGCCGGTGCGGGGTACGCCGTGCTGGGCGCCATGACCCTGATGGCGCTGGTGTCCGTGCCGGGCCTGCGGGCCGCCCTCAGGGGCGAGGAGCCGGCCGAGGGCTCCCGGTCCGCCGCGCGGGTGCAGGAGCGCGCGGAGGACGGGTACGGCACGAACTGGGCGCGGGAGAGCGCCTATCTGCGCGGGACGCACGACTCGGTGACGCCCGCCTTCGGCATCCCCGTGTACGTGCCGCGGCCGCGCACGGACGGGCCGGCGGCCGCCCCGGGACGGCCGGGGGGCCGCGCGGGGCAGGCGGGCGCACGGGAGGCGGACCGGGCCTCCGCCCCGGAGCCGGCCGCCGCGGCCCGGCTCCGGCTCGGGCTCTGGCTGTGTCTCGGGCTGGCAGCCGGGCTCTTCTGGTTCCCGCTCGCGGGCTCCGGCGCCCTCGACGTGGAGCGGCTCTCCGGGACCGGCCTGCTGACCGCGCTCCCGCCCGTCACGCTCCTCGCGGGGCTGGTCCTCGTCGCGCTCCAGGGGGCGGCCGTCGGTCTGCGCGCCTTCCGGTCGGGGTTCGCCGGGACGGTCCTGCTCGCCACCTTCCTGGCCCTGCACACCGCCCCGCCCCTGCTGGGGCTGCGGCCCGCGGCGGCCGGCGGACCGGGTGCGGACCTCCTCGGCGAGGCCGCGGGGCCGGCGGCGGCGGTGACGCCGATCGTGCTCCAGGCGCTGTGCCTGCTGCTCGCGGCCCTGCTGCTGCGGGTGCTGGGCGTGGGCGAGCGGGTCACGGCGGGTGTGGTGTGGGTGCTCGTCTGGGCCGGGTGGGCGGGGCAGCAGGCCTTCGCCGCCGCCCCGCTCCCGCTCTTCCTGGGTCTTGCCGGGGCGACGATGGCCGTCTGCGCCTTCCGCGGCCTGGCGGCGGGCCGCCGCTGACTCCCTGCGGGGTCAGCGGCGTGGCAGGGGCTGCTTGAAGTACGGGTCCTGGCCGGCGATCCGGTAGCCGTCGAGCCCCGGGCCGGAGTCGATCGTGAGGTCGCAGCCCGGCCCGGGGACGGCGCGGTTCCAGTGCACGTACGCCTTCACGTCCGGCAGCGTCGGCGCCACCTTCGGGATCGCGGTGTACCAGTCGCGCTGCCGCTCGGGGCTCTTCGGGTCGGGGGCGGTGGAGAACTCGGAGAGCATGACGGGCTTGTCGGCGGAGATGTTCTTCCGCAGCCAGTCGTAGCTGGGGCGCTGGCTGCCGTCGAAGTCGAGCCAGTTCGGGGACTTGTGGCAGAGGTAGTAGTTGTACTGGTCCATGCCGATCCAGTCGACGTAGTCGTCGCCGGGGTAGAGGCGTTTCATCAGGGCGGAGTTGCCGAGGTAGCCGGAGACGGTCCAGACCCACACCACGTTGGTGACGCCAAGCTTCTCGAAGCGGTCGCGGACGTGGCGGTAGGCGGCGACGTACTCCTCGGGGGTGCCGGCGCCCTGCTCGATGCGGAAGTCGGCCTCCTGGTCGAAGGAGAAGAAGACCCGCTTCCCGTACTCCTTGAGC
This sequence comes from Streptomyces narbonensis, assembly GCF_014649015.1. GTDB lineage: Bacteria > Actinomycetota > Actinomycetes > Streptomycetales > Streptomycetaceae > Streptomyces > Streptomyces narbonensis. The sequence continues at coordinate 355,032 of NZ_BMSF01000006.1, read as the reverse complement.
CGCAGGGCCTGCGGGTCGATGACAGAGGTGTCGTACGTCCCGGCGGCGATGTTCTTCCAGCCGAGCTGCTTCTCGGTCCAGTTGGCGTGGTGCTTCTCGGTCCAGACCGTGGACTCCCAGGCCAGCATGAGGAGCCGGTCGCGGCCGAGCTCCCGCTCGTCGGGGGTGAGCAGTTCGCCGTCGGCCTTGCTCCCTGACATGTCGTGGTACGTGTAGACGAGGTCGAGCTTGCGGCCGATCTTCTTCTCGAAGGCGTACACCGGCCGGGTGAGCGAACTGTCGTCGTCGTACGGGATGTACGCGCCCCACCAGGCACCGCACGGTGCGACGAGCGAGGTGTCGGGAGCGCAGCGGTCGTCGTCCTCGGTGAGGGTCACCCAGACGCCGATGCCGACGATCAGCGCGCCGACGGCGGCGAGCGCGACGGCTGCCCGGGTCCAGGGGCCGCCCTTGGCGTGCCGCCCGTTCACCGGCCCCCGCCAGGCCTTCGTTTACGGAACCGGGCGGCGAGCGGGGACGTACCCCCGGCGGTACGCGCGGACGTGCGGGCGCTGTCGCGCTCGACGGCGCCGCGCGTGGCGGCCGGCAGCGGCACACCGGGCAGGGTCGCGGCGACGGTCACGAAGAGCGCGAGGACGGCGAGGAAGACGGTGAGCGAGAAGGCCTTCGTCAGGAAGAGGGTGGTCGCGACGAGCGTCGCCACGGAGAGGCTGACGGGCGCGGCGAGCGCCAGGGCCTCCAGGCGGGCGCCGGGGCGGAGCCCGAGGGGCTGCGGGAGCAGCAGCGCGAGGCCCGGCGCGAGGACGACGAACGCGAGGACGGGGATCCAGCGCAGCGGGGAGCCGCCGGGGAGCGCGGTCGCGGCGAGGGCGACCCATCCGGAGGCCGCGAGGGCGGCTCTGCGCTGGACTCGTGGGGTCAGGCGTGGGCTGGCGGCCATGAGGTACCGGCTCCTTCGGGTGCGGACGGGCCTGCGGGGGTTCAGGTGGTGGGCCGGTAGCGGAGGACGAGTCCGTCGCGGCTCTCCTCCACGACCTCGAAGAGCGGGGACCGCTTGAGCGCGTCCTTGAGGGTGTCGAAGCCGCCAACCGGGAGGTACCCCTCGCCGATGACGGCCTCGCCCTGCGTGGGGGTGAGGATCACGTAGGCCGGGCGGCCCGCGGGGATGCCGCCCGCGAGGTAGCCGGCGGGGTCCTTCAGCATGCGGAGGTTCTCGTCGACCTCCTGCTCGGTGAAGAACCAGCGCTCGTAGTGGTCGTAGCGGTAGTACGAGTCGGCGAAGGCGCCCGTCGCGGCGAGGATCAGCGCCCCTTCGGGCGCCCGGTCGAAGGCGCGGCGCGTGAGCGCGGTCTCGCCGGGCGGCGCGTAGTGCATGCCCTCCTTGCCGTAGTACGAGGGCAGGAAGCCGGCGAGCAGGGCGACGAGCGTGACGGGCAGGGCGACGGCGGCGGTGCGGCGGGCGACGGCGGCGGCCCGGCTCGCGGCCCCGACGGCGGGGACGAGCGCGGCGGCGGCGAAGAAGGCCGCGCCCGGCAGGCCGAAGAGGTAGACCCGGAAGATCATCTCGCCGCCGTAGTCGTTGACGGCGAACATCGGCAGGGGCGCCGCTGCGGCGAGGATCAGCGGCAGGGCGCTGCGGGCCAGCCTGCGGCGGAGCAGTACGGCGGCGGCGGCGAGCCCGCCGAGGGCGAGGACCATCAGGATGTTGGCGCTGCCGACGAGCTCCGGGCCGGGGCCCGTGGGGTCGCCGGCGAAGCCGGGACGGGAGTTGCCGAGGAGGTCTCCGGCCTTCTCCCGCAGGGTCCCGAGGGTCTCCAGGAAGAGCTCCCGGCCCATGGTGAGGTTCCAGACCAGCATGATCAGGCCGGTGGTGACGAGGAGCCCGATGTTGCGGTAGCGGCGGGTGAGGCAGAGGGCGAAGAGGCTCGCGCACAGCATCACGGGGGTGAGCTGGTGCGAGGCGTTGATGGTGAGGATGACCGGGACGAGGAAGAGGACGGCGACCGCGCGCTGCCTGGTCGTGGTGGGCGGCGGGACGGCCGCGGCGGCGGGGTCGAGCGCGGAGCGGTCGCGGAGCGGGCCGGCCGAGCCGGGCAGGACGAAGTGCCGGACGACGACGGCGAAGACGGTGAGGTAGAGCAGGTAGGAGAAGCCCTGCGGGGAGAGGTAGTCCTGGCCCACCCAGTTCGCCAGCTGGAAGATCCACACGCCGGTCCACACGAGCCGCCAGTCGTCGCTGAACGTGCGGTAGACCAGGATGAGGACGGGCACGGTGAGCATCCCGAGCGCGACCGGGGCCCAGTTGATGAAGGAGGCCGCCGCGTCGACGCCGAAGGCGCGGACGAGGGCCGCGTCGAGGGAGAAGAAGCCGGGCCACTGGTCGTAGGCGGACATGCCGCCGGAGAGCTCGCGCCCGGGGTGGACGGTGCCCTCGGTGAGCAGCCGGCTGATGATCGCGTCGTGCTTGGACGCCCAGGCGTAGCGGACGGTGTCGTAGAGGATCGCGGGCGGCGCCTTGAGGGCGACGAGCATCGCCGCGCAGTAGGTGGCGGGCCAGAGGGGCGCGGTGCCGGCGCGGCGGAGGGTGAGGACGAAGCCGCCGGTCAGGACGGCGAGGGCGGCGTAGAAGCCGACGGGGAAGCGGTCGAGGAGGCCGAACTCCTCGATGCTCCGGAAGTCGATCTGGGGCAGCGCCCAGAGCCAGAGGGCGGCAGCGAGGACCAGCGGGGCGAGGTTGGCGGCGGCCGGGGTGCGGAGCGCGGCGAGGGGACCGGACCGGGGCCGGGGGGCCGGGGCCGTGCCGGTGTCCCGAGGGGCCGGGGCCGTGCCGTTGTCCCGGGGGGCCGGGGCCGTGCCGGTGTCCCGAGGGGCCGGGGCCGTGCCGTTGTCCCGGGGGGCCGGGGCCGTGCCGGTGTCTCGGGCGGCCGCTGCCGGCTGTGTCGCCGCCCGCACGGCGGCCTCCCTGTCGGCGGCCTGACGTTCGGCGTCTTCCCGCTCTGCGGCCTCGCGGTCCTCCGCGGAGGGCTGTGGCGGCACGCCGTCGCCCCCGGTCACCGGTGTTGTCGGCAGACGGTCCTGCTGCAAGGCGGCTCTCCCCCCACTGTCCCTGTCCCCTTGGTGAAGCAAGGGAACGTACTTCGGGTGTGCACCCGGATTCAACTCTCGTCCCGGATGGGGGAGTTGATGATCATGCGCGCCACTGCGGCGCCGCTGCGCCGTGGCGTCAGCCCGCGAACTCCGGCCCGTTGAGCAGCGCACGGGCCCTGCGGTACATCCGCCAGCCGACCGTGGGCAGCGAGTCCGGGTACGGCGCGGCCTTCGCGCCGCGGCCCTCCATCCACTGCTCGATGTCGGCGACGGTGTGCCCGCGGCGCAGGATGAGCCGGGCGATGCGGTAGATCTCGTCCGACTCGGAGCTGAGCGCGTGCCGGACGGCGACGGCGGAGGTGTAGCCGGCGGCGGCGACGGCCCGGCGCACGGCGGGGCTGTTGTAGCCGTGCGGGTAGGCGAGGTGCCGGACCTCGCGCCCGAGGACGTCCTCCAGGACCACCTTCGCCTCGCGCAGTTCGCGGCGCAGGAGCCCGGGCGTGAGGGTGTCGAGCTGCGGGTGGGTGACGGTGTGGGCGCCGACCTCCATCCCGTACTGCTCCAGGCGCGGGGCCTGGGAGAGGTTCATCATCGGCGCGGGCGGCAGGAGGCAGGGCCGGCCGGGGGTGATGGCCCCGGTCGTGAGGTACGCGGTGGACGGCAGGTCGCGGGCGGCGAGCGCCTCGGCCGTCGGTCCGACGAGGTCGGCGAAGCCGTCGTCGAAGGTGAGGACGACGGGGCGGGGCGGCAGCGGCTCGCCGGCGGTGAAGTGGGCGGCGAGGGCGCCGACGGTGATCGCGGTGCGCCCGCTGGCGACGATCGCGTCGAGCTGGGAGGCGAACTCCTTGGGCGAGACGGTGAATTCGGCGATCCAGCCCGGGGGGTCGTCCATCACGGCGTGGTAGAGGAGGACGGGTATGCGGGTGGAGACGGGCGCGCACTTCATCGGGCCGCCGCCTTCCGTACCGCGCGGGCCTTCGCGTATCCGATCGGGCCGTAGAGCATGCCGCGTCGCTCCAGTCGGGACAGGGTGCGGGGCCAGGGATGGTGCTGGGTGCCGTGCTCGCCGGGGACTCCGCCCTCGGCGGCCCCTCCCCGCTGGGCGGTCAGCGCCCTGGCGTGGGCGAGGCCGCGTGGCAGCCTGGCGAGCAGGGCGGGCAGCAGGCGGGGGCTGCGTACCAGGGTCGCGGTGAGGTAGGCGGTGAGGCCGGCGCCGTAGCCGTACGCCTGGTTCCGCAGGTCCTGCCAGGTCTCGCGGTGGTGGTGCCAGACGAGGGCCTCGGGTGTGTAGCGGAGCCGGAAGCCGGCGGAGAGGACGGCGACGAAGGCGTACAGGTCGTCGCCTCCCCTGGCCGGGGTCCCGGTACCGGTCGCCGGGTCGAAGCCGCCGGCCTTCTTCAACGCGGAGGCCCGGAAGGCCATGTTGGCGCCGGAGCCGAAGCTGCCCGCCGTGAAGGGGAAGAGCGGCTCGTCGGCGGGCGGCCGGGCGGGGTCGTAGAGGCGGGGCGCGAAGCCCTTGGCGAAGCCGCCGTGCGATTCGAGGAGGACCTGGGCGGGGGTGCCCAGCCGGGCGGGCAGGATGAGGCCGGTGACGCAGCCGAGGCCGGGGTCGGCGGCGAAGGGTTCGGTGAGGGCCGTCAGCCAGTGCGGGTCGGCGATCACGTCGTCGTCGGTGAAGGCGAGGACCTCGCCGTCGGCGGCCGCGGCGCCGGTGTTGTGGGCGACGGCGAGCCCGGGGGTGTCCTCGCAGACGTACCGGACGCGGTCGGCGTACTTCCCCGTGACGAGGTCGTGGGTGTCGGTGGTGCGGGGCGCGTTGTCGACGACGATCAGCTCGTGGTCGGGGTGGTCCTGCGCGAGGAGCGAGTCGAGCGCGCGGGCGAGCTGCTCGGGGCGCTCGCGGGTGGCGACGACGACGGAGGTACGGGGCGGGGTGAGCCCCTTGCGGGCCGACGCGAGGAGGTCGGGCCGGGCGAGCGGGCGTGCCGCGGCGAGGCGTTCGGCGTCGGTACGCGGCCGGGCTGCGGCCTCGACGCGCTGCCGCGCGAGCGCGCCGAGCACCTCCCCGGGGTCCTCGCCCTCCGCGACGGTCCCGATGACGGTGGCGGCGGGCCGGCCCCGGAGCCGTACGAGCGCGTAGACGTCGCCCGTCGCGAGGGGCGGCCCGCCGGGCGCGGGCCGCAGTCCGACGACCGGCCCGTCGGGCGCGTCGAGATCCAGCTCGGCGACGGAGACGGAGGCGGCACGGGGAGGGGGGACGGGGCGGTCGGGGCGACTGCTCGATCGGCTGCTCAATGGGGATCCCTCAGGGGAGTACGGCGGCGGGCTCGGCGGCTGGGGAGGGGCGGCGGCGGGGCGGAGCCGGCGCGGTCGGGGACGAGGGGCGTGGCGGCCCGGGTGGTGGCCCGGGAGCCGGTCCGTTCGCCGGGCCGGACGCCGCTCGGGTCGCCGAGCCGTTCGCCGGTCCGGACGACGGGCCGCCGTCTCGTCGTCGGGTCGGGGCTATCGGTTGCCCCGCAGCCGGGCGAGGCCGTTGAGGGTGGTGCGGGCCCGGGCCGCGAGGGCCGGGCGGTCGCGGACGAAGCGGTGGGCGCGCCGGGCGGGCTCGCGCCCGAGCCAGTGCAGGGCGGCGCGGGCACCCGGGACGAAGACGGCCCCCTCGTACACCGTCAGCTCGCCCGTCTTCAGTGCGTCCTTGTACTCGGCCGCGCCGCGCCCCAGGTCGAGCAGCCCGATCCCGGCGGCGGCCGCGGCCTCGGCCATGCGCAGGTGGAGGACGAGGCCGGGCGAGTACTTCGCGAACTCGGGGTCGTACGAAGGGAACCAGCAGGAGAGCACGGTCGCGGACCGCAGCCCGAAGTGGGCGGCGATGGGCCGGTCTCCCACGTACAGCACGGACAGGACGCCGGAGCAGCCGGGCGTGCGCTGCTCGTGGAGGCGGCGGACGAGGGTGCTGATCCACTCCTTGGCGAAGCGGTCGCCGCGCCCGGTCCTGCGGTACTGGGCGGACTTCCACTCCATGAGGGTGCGCAGTGCGGCCGGGTCGCGTTCGTCGAAGACGAAGCGCACCTCGCCGTCCGCCTGGCGGCCGAGCTTGCGTTCCTTGGCGAGGGTGGTCCGGAGGAACTTGGGCGACTGGACGCGCAGCAGCGCCTCGTAGGCCGCGTACCCCTCGCCGACGTCGATCACGGGCGAGGCGAAGGACTCGGTGGCGGCGCCCTCGAAGACGGGCTGGCCGGCCTCCAGGTTGTCGAACTCCCAGACCGCGGCCCCACAGGCGCGCAGCAACGCGCGGGCACCGGGCCGCAGTCCGGGTCGCAGGACGGCGCCGTGGCTGTCGGAGACGCCGAAGCCGATGGCCCGGCCCTGCCCCAACGGCCCCTTCTCGTACGGGAAGAAGCCGACCGGATCGCCGCCCTCCCACCACACCGCGACCCGCGAACGGGGCCGCACCTCGGCGACCGCGCGCGTGAACTCGGGCTCCATGAACGGGTTCGCGGGCGAGCCGGACGTGGCACGCAGCTCCCGCCACGCCGCCATCTCGCGCTCGCTCAGCTCCCCCGGCCGCACGATCCGCACACGCAAAGCACTCACCTTGCCGACCCCCCGGTCTACCCCCTGAGTACTGCCAGGACAGGACGGTACCGGTCCGAACCCCTCCCCGGCAGGCATACTCGGCCATTCCGTGACCCCACTGTGAAGCGGCGGTCAGGCACGGGTGAGCATGGACAAAAGAGGAACGGGGCAGGGCAGTTGAAGATCATCGGGCAGGGCAGGACCGCGGACGTGTACGCACTGGACGAGACGCGGGTCCTGCGGCGGTACCGGGACGGCGACGACGCGACGCGGGAGGCGGGGGTGATGACCCGGCTGGCGGGCCACGGCTACCCGGTTCCGGCGGTGGTGCGGGCGGAGGGGCCCGACCTGGTGATGGAGCGCCTCGCCGGACCGTCGCTCCTGGACGCGCTCCTGGACGGCACCTACGAGCCGGAACCGGCGGGCCGACTGATCGCGGAGCTCCTCACCCGCCTGCACGGCCTGCCGGGCTCCCGCCTCCTGCACCTGGACCTGCACCCGGGGAACGTGGTGCTCACGGCGTCCGCGGGCCCCGTCGTCATCGACTGGCAGACCGCCGAGGACGGCCCGGCGGGCCTGGACTGCGCCATGTCGGCGCTGATCCTCGCGGAGGTGGCGGCCTCCGCCGCCCCGTTCGCCCCGGGCGCCCGCGCCGCCCTGGGGGCGCTGTTGTCCACCACCCACGCCCCGGTCCTCCCCCACCTCCCGACGGCCCGCGGGCGCCGCGCGGCGGACCCGAACCTGACGACCGGAGAAGTCGCGGCTCTGACGGAAGCGGTGGCGCTCGTGGAGTCGATGACCGCCTGACCCCCGACCGCACGAGAAGGCTTCGAATTGTCGGCGGAATTCAGGTGAACCGTGCGTTCCGCTTACCTTCGCACCGCACCGACTTCCGCTCGGCAGACGCATTCTGATCTGCGGTCAGGCCACGCACATGAGTACGCCTACTCATATCGCGCTGCCCATCTTTCCTGCCCTGAAGATGAGCTCCCCGGATGCACGGGATTCCCTTGTCGCCCGCCGTTTCCCGCTCATAAAGTCCGTGGACATCGACACCTCAAGTCACTCCGACGGGCAGGAATCCATGCACAGAATCGCCTTCCCCATCGTGGCTTCGGCCTCCCTCTCGCTGGCTCTCCTGCTCCCGCAGTCGGCCTCCGCCGCCGTGGCGGACGTACCGGACCAGCCGTCGGTCGCCGGCGAGTTCCGCACCCTCGGTCCCGGCCTGTACACGTCCACGCCCTCGCGGTACCGGATCGCCGAGAACGACGTCGCGGTCGGCCTCATGAGCCGCAGCCAGACCGTCACCCGTCAGGCCGACAGCACACAGGCGCAGGACGCCCCCGCCGGCCGTCCCGACCTCGGCGTCTTCGGGCCGGGCTGGACCGCCGAGTTCCTCGGCGGCCGGCTCAACCGCTCCCTGACCCGGGGCTCGGGCTTCCTCACCACCACCGATCTGGGCGTCTCCGAGTCCGTCCGCTACGACCTGACGAACCAGCTGGACCGGCCCGACGGCGGCCACCTCATCACGTACACCGCCCCCGACGGCTCCACGATCACGGAGAGCGCCGTCTGGGACGACGCCGCCGGCGTGCTCCGCACCACCGTCACGGAGACGGTCAACCTCGGCCTCGCCACGGCACCGGCGGGCGACGACGTGCCCGTAAACGCGCTCGGACAGCCGGTCCCCGCCGCCGACCTCAAGCCGATCTTCACCTGGAAGCAGGTGGCCGGCGGCGCCTGGCGGGTGACGGGCGTCGGCACCAAGGCGTTCAGGACGACCACGGTCGCCTACGACTCCAAGGGCCGCGTCCAGCAGATCGACGAGCCCGCACGCGGCGAGACGCCCGCGCGGTCGGTCAAGGTCTCCTACGCGTCCGCCACGACCGCCGCGGGCACCGCCCTCGGCGACGTGGCCGGCCGGGCCAAGGACATCACCGTGACCGAGGGCGCGACCGTCCAGACCCGGGCCCGCTACGCCTACGACGTGCGCGGCCTCCTGCGGAAGACCACCGACCCTGCCTCCGGTCTCGACCTCAACGCCTACACCTACGACGGCTACGACCGCGTGGTGACCGCCACCACCGACGAGGGCGCCCGCTGGGAGCTGACCTACACCGGTGACGCGGTCGCCCCGCAGGCGCGCGAGACCACGGGCACCCTGCCCGTCCCGGGCGGCCCGGTCACCGGAGCGGCCAGTCAGAACGAGCCCGAGGGCGTGGCCCCGGGGCCGGAGGAGTTCCTCGACCCGGACGTCTCGCTGCCGCTCCCGTACCCGGGTCCGTGCTCCACGGCGGGCTCCTGGATGCTCTACGCCTCCGAGGGCTGCTCGACGAAGGTCGCGCACCACGGGTGGCGCAACCCGTCCTGGAAGCAGCTGAAGAGCGGGACGTTCGTCCGGGGCGTCGACAACGACCACTGCACCACCGCGCCGGACCGCCCGCTGGGCTACGACTTCCGCGCGGCCTGCGACGCGCACGACTACGGGTACGGGACGATCGGCAACTCCTACAAGGAGCACCGCTACTCGCTCTCACGGTCCCAGGTGGCTGAGGTCGACGCCCTGTTCTGGGACATGCTGTACGACCGGACCTGCCGCGGCTACGCGGTCAAGAGCCCGTGCCGCGCGGCAGCGACCACCCTCTACGGGGCCGTGGCGGTCTCCGCCCGCGCGAAGGCCGGCGCCGACGCGACCTGAGTGCTCAGCCCGCGACGCGCGCGCCCGCGCGCCAGACCTCGCTGACCAGCGGGACGCCCGGCCGGTAGGCCAGGTGGACGTGGGACGGGGCGTCCAGGACGGTCAGGTCCGCGCGGGCGCCGGGGGTGAGGCGGCCGACGTCCGTGCGGCGGAGGGCCGCGGCGCCGCCGGCCGTCGCGGACCAGAGGGCCTCGTCCGGGGTCATGCCCATGTCCCGTACCGCGAGGGCGATGCAGAAGGGGACGGAGGACGTGAAGGACGAGCCCGGGTTGCAGTCCGTGGAGAGGGCGACGGTCACGCCGGCGTCCAGGAGGCGGCGGGCGTCCGGCCACCGGGCGCGGGTGGAGAACTCGGCGCCGGGGAGGAGGGTGGCCACCGTGTTGCCGGAGGCCAGGGCGTCGACGTCGGCGTCGGTGAGGTGGGTGCAGTGGTCGGCGCTGGCCGCGTCCAGCTCCACCGCCAGCTGCACGCCGGGGCCGTACGTCAGCTGGTTGGCGTGCACCCGGGGGTGCAGGCCCTTCGCCTTGCCGGCGGTGAGGATCGCGCGGGCCTGGTCGCCGTCGAAGGCGCCCTTCTCGCAGAAGACGTCGACCCAGCGGGCGTGGGGGGCACAGGCGTCGAGCATCTCGCCGGTGACGAGCTCGACGTAGGCCGCCGGGTCGTCCGCGTAGTCCGGGGAGACGATGTGCGCGCCGAGGTACGTCACCTCGTCGGTGTGCTCGGCGGCGATCCGCAGGGCACGTGCCTCGTCCTCGACCGTCAGGCCGTAGCCGGACTTCGTCTCGAAGGTGGTCGTGCCCTGGCGGAGGGCCTCGCGCATGAAGCGGGCCACGTTGGCCGAGAGGGCCTCGTCGCTCGCCGCCCTCGTCGCCGCGACCGTCGTGCGGATGCCGCCCGCCGCGTACGCCTGGCCCGACATGCGGGCGTTGAACTCGGCGGTGCGGTCGCCCGCGAAGACGAGGTGCGAGTGGGAGTCGACGAAGCCGGGGATCACGGCCCGGCCGCCGGCGTCGACCCGATTGTCAGTGGTGGGTGTTCTGCTTGATTCACCGACCCAGACGACCCGGTCGCCGTCGACGACGACGGCCGCGTCCTGGATCAGGCCCAGAGGACTGCCATCACCGAGGGAGGGATCGTTCGTGACGAGGCTGGCGATGTTGACGATGGCGGTGGCGGTCGTCGCCACGGCGCTGTTCGCGCTCCTGGGGGCGGAGCTCGCCGCCGGGTTGTTCGTCGCCGCGGGGCCGGTGTTCATGATGAGGGGTGTCTCCTTCAGCCGCGCAGGGCGGCGATCGAGTCCGCGAGGGCGCCGGCCACGTCCGGTACGGAGTGGTGGACCCCGTCCCGTACGACGTGACGGCCGGCCACGACCGTGTGACGGACGTCCGCTGCCGACGCGGCGAATACCGCCGTCTCGGCTGCCAGACGCGGTAGCGGTCCCGCTGTCCTGACCGTGTCCAGGGCGATCGTCGTGAAGTCGGCGAGCGCGCCGGCCTCCAGGGTGCCCGCGTCCGGCCAGCCGAGGGCCGCGTGGCCGTCGGCGGTCGCCGCGCGAAGGAGCGCCGCGGCCGTCCAGTGACCTCGCGTGCGGGTGCGCAGGCGCTCGTTCAGCTCCATGGCCCGTGCCTCCTCCAGGAGGTCGATGACCGCGTGGCTGTCGCTGCCCAGGGAGAGCGGGGAGCCGGCCCGCTGGAGGGCGACCGCGGGGCCGATGCCGTCGGCAAGGTCGCGTTCGGTCGTCGGGCACATGCAGGTGCCGGTGGTCGAGGAGCCGAGGAGGGCGATGTCGCCGTCCGTCAGGTGGGTGTTGTGGACGCCGGTGGTGCGGGGTCCGAGGACGCCGTGTTCGGCGAGGAGCTGGGTCGGGGTGAGGCCGTGCGCCGCGAGGCAGGCGTCGTTCTCCGCGGTCTGCTCCGAGAGGTGGACGTGGAGGGGGGCCTCCCTGTCCTGTGCCCAGCGGGCGACCGTGGCGAGCTGGTCCGCCGGGACGGCCCGTACGGAGTGGATCGCCGCTCCGACGCGGACGCCGTCCCGTTCCTTGAGCGCCGACACCCGCTCGGCCCACTTCTCCGCCGTGCCGTCGGAGAAGCGGAGCTGGTGCCGGTCGGGGGCGGCCCCGAAGCCGGAGGAGAGGTAGGCGGTGTCGAGGAGGGTGATGCGGATGCCGGCCTCGGCGGCGGCGGCGATCAGGGCCTCGCCCATCGCGTTCGGGTCGGCGTACGGGCTGCCGCCGGGCGCGTGGTGGAGGTAGTGGAACTCTCCGACGGAGGTGATTCCGGCGAGCGCCATCTCGGCGTACACGGCGCGGGCGAGCGCGAAGTAGCTGTCGGGCGTGAGGCGCTGGGCGACGGTGTACATCACCTCGCGCCAGGTCCAGAAGGTGCCGGAGCCGACCTGGACGGTGCCGCGCAGGGCGCGGTGGAAGGCGTGCGAGTGGGCGTTGGAGAGGCCGGGGATCGTCAGGCCGCGCAGGACGACCGCGCCGGGCGGCGGGGCGTCGACCCCGGTGCGGACGGACGCGACCCGGCCGTCCGGGGTGCCCGCGGCGGAGCCGCTGGTGGACACGGTCAGGGCCACGCCCGGCTCGACGTTCGTGTCGAGCCAGGCGTGCTCCAGCCAGTACGTCGTCAGCGACACGCCAGGCCCTCCAGTACGTCGGCGAGTGCGAGGACCCCGGCCACGCAGTCGTCCTCGGCCGCGAATTCGGCCGGGGAGTGCGAGACGCCGGTCGGGTTCCGTACGAACAGCATGGCGGTCGGGATCGATTCGGAGAGGATCCCGGCGTCGTGTCCCGCGCCCGTGCCGAGAACGGGGGTCTTCTCGCCGGTCTTCTCGCCGAGGATCTTCGCCAGCTCGTCGCGCAGGGTGTCCGAGAAGTCGACGACCGGGGTGAAGGACTCCCGGGTGACGGCGAGGTCGATGCCGTGGCGGCCGGCGTAGTCGCGGGCGGCGGCCTCGACGCCGGCGATGACCTGGTCCAGGGAGCCCTGGTCGGCGGCGCGGGCGTCGAGCCAGCCGCGGACGAGGGACGGGATGGCGTTGACGCCGTTCGGCTCGACCGCGATCTTGCCGAAGGTGGCGACGGCGCCCGCGAGTTCGGCCTCGCGGCGGGCGGCGAGGACCGTCTCCGCGTAGGTGAGCATCGGGTCGCGGCGGTCGACGAGCCGGGTGGTGCCGGCGTGGTTGGCCTCGCCGGCGAAGTCGTACCGCCAGCGGCCGTGCGGCCAGATCGCGGAGGCGAGGCCGACGGCGTCGCCGGACAGGTCCAGGGCCCGGCCCTGCTCGACGTGCAGCTCGACGAAGGCGCCGATCTTCGCGAGGCGCTCGGGGTCGGCTCCGATGGTGGCCGGGTCGTGGCCGGCCGCCTCCATCGCCTGCGGGAGGCTGATGCCGTCGGCGTCGCGGAGCTCGTAGGCCTGCTCCTTCGTCAGCCGGCCCGCGGTGAGGCGGGAGCCGACGCAGGCGAGGCCGAAGCGGGCACCCTCCTCGTCGCCGAAGTTGACGATGGCGAGGGGCCGCTTGAACACGGCGCCCCGCGCGCGGAGTTCGTCGAGCGCGGCGAAGGCCGAGACGACACCGAGGGGGCCGTCGAAGGCGCCGCCGTCCGGGACGGAGTCCAGGTGGGAGCCCGTGACGACCGCGTCACCGGCGGTCGGGTCGCCGAGCCAGGCCCACTGGTTGCCGTTCCGGTCGGTCTCGACGTCGAGACGGCGGGCCTCTGCCTGCATCCGGAACCACAGCCGGCAGTCGGCGTCGGCCTCGGTCCAGGCGTAGCGGCGGTAGCCGCCCGAGGCGGCGCTGCGGCCGATGGGCCGCAGCGACCGCCACATGGCGTGGAAGGTCTCGCTCACGCGGAGGCCTCGGCGCCGGAGACCTCGGAAGCGTCGTCGCCCTCGCGCATCGGGACGCGGACGCCCTTCTCGTCGGCGACGCGCTCGGCGATGTCGTAGCCGGCGTCGACGTGACGGATGACGCCCATGCCCGGGTCGTTGGTGAGCACGCGGCGGATCTTCTCGCCGGCGAGCGGGGTGCCGTCGGCGACCGTGACCTGGCCGGCGTGGATGGAGCGGCCCATGCCGACGCCGCCGCCGTGGTGGAGGGAGACCCAGGAGGCGCCAGAGGCGACGTTGACCATGGCGTTGAGGAGCGGCCAGTCGGCGATGGCGTCGGAGCCGTCGAGCATGGCCTCGGTCTCGCGGTACGGGGAGGCCACCGAGCCGCAGTCGAGGTGGTCGCGGCCGATCGCGAGGGGCGCGGCGAGGGTGCCGTTGCCGACCATGTCGTTGAACATGTCGCCGGCCTTGTCACGCTCGCCCTGGCCGAGCCAGCAGATGCGGGCGGGGAGGCCCTGGAAGTGGACGCGCTCGCCGGCCATCTTGATCCAGCGGTGGAGGGACTCGTTCTCCGGGAAGAGCTCCAGGATCGCCTTGTCCGTCTTGTGGATGTCGGAGGCCTCGCCGGAGAGGGCGGCCCAGCGGAAGGGGCCCTTGCCCTCGCAGAACAGCGGGCGGATGTAGGCGGGGACGAAGCCGGGGAAGGCGAAGGCGCGGTCGTAGCCGGCGAGCTGCGCCTCACCGCGGATCGAGTTGCCGTAGTCGAAGACCTCGGAGCCGGCGTCCATGAAGCCGACCATGGCCTCGACGTGCTTGGCCATGGACTCGCGCGAGCGCTGGGTGAAGCCGGCCGGGTCCTTCGCCGCGGCGTCGGCCATGTCCTCGAAGGCGATGCCGACGGGGAGGTAGGAGAGCGGGTCGTGGGCGGAGGTCTGGTCCGTCACGATGTCGATCGGGGCGCCCTCGGCGAGCATCTGCGGGAGCAGCTCGGCGGCGTTGCCGAGGAGGCCGATGGAGAGCGGGCGGCGGGCGTCGCGGGCCTCGACGGCGAGCTGGAGGGCGTGGGCGAGGTTGTCGGCCTTGACGTCCAGGTAGCGGTGCTCGATGCGGCGCTCGATGGCGCGCGGGTCGACGTCGATGCAGATGGCGACGCCGTCGTTCATCGTCACGGCGAGGGGCTGGGCGCCGCCCATGCCGCCGAGGCCGGCGGTGAGGGTGATGGTGCCGGCCAGGGTGCCGTTGAACTTCTTCGCGGCGACGGCGGCGAAGGTCTCGTAGGTGCCCTGGAGGATGCCCTGGGTGCCGATGTAGATCCAGGAGCCTGCGGTCATCTGGCCGTACATGGTGAGGCCGAGGGCCTCCAGGCGCCGGAACTCCTCCCAGTTCGCCCAGTCGCCGACCAGGTTGGAGTTGGCGATGAGGACGCGCGGGGCCCACTCGTGGGTCTGCATGACGCCGACGGGGCGGCCGGACTGGACGAGCATCGTCTCGTCCTGCTTCAGCGTGCGCAGCGTGCGGACCATGGCGTCGTACGAGCGCCAGTCGCGGGCGGCCTTGCCGGTGCCGCCGTAGACGACGAGCTTGTCGGGGTGCTCGGCGACCTCGGGGTCGAGGTTGTTCTGGAGCATCCGGAGGGCGGCTTCCTGCTGCCATCCCAGGGCGCTCAGTTCCGTACCGCGTGCCGCTCGGACGGGGCGGGGTCCTGACATGGGGGTGCCTCCTCGGATGTCGATCAGATATTCACATCTTGGCGCGCTGAATAGTTGTAGTCAACAGGGCCGCCCTCACCCGTACCGGTGAAGCGATGGACGAGGATGGGCCGCATGGCCTCCTACCGCCGTGATCTCGCCGTCCGAGCCTCCGTCGACCAAGGACTCCTCTCCCCCGCCGAACCCGTCGTCGCCCTCCTCGACACCGCCGGCATCCGCGCCTCCGCCGCCGCCCTGACCAGCGCCTTCGCCGCCGTCACCGACGCCCACGTCCTCCACGCCTTCGCCGTCAAGGCCGCCCCGCTGGTCCCCGTCCTGCGCCTCCTCCACGACGCGGGACTCGGCGTCGAGGTCGCCAGCGCCGGCGAGCTCGCCCTCGCCCGCGCCGCCGGGATCCCACCCACCGACACCGTGCTGGACTCCCCCGCCAAGACCCCGGCCGAGCTGCGCCAGGCCCTCGCGCTCGGGATCGCCGTCAACGCCGACAACCTCCAGGAGCTGGACCGCCTCGACGCGCTCGTCGCCTCCGCGCCCACCGCCTCGCCCCTCGGGATCCGGGTGAACCCGCAGGTCGGAGCCGGTTCCATCGGAGCGCTCTCGACCGCGACCGCCACCTCCAAGTTCGGCGTGGCACTCCGCGACGAGGGCGCCCGCGAGGGCGTCGTCCAGGCCTACCTGGACCGCCCCTGGCTCACCCGGCTGCACACCCACACCGGCTCCCAGGGCGTCCCGCTCGCCCTGATGGCCGAAGGC
The DNA here is from genome assembly GCF_014649015.1 of Streptomyces narbonensis. Taxonomy (GTDB): domain Bacteria; phylum Actinomycetota; class Actinomycetes; order Streptomycetales; family Streptomycetaceae; genus Streptomyces; species Streptomyces narbonensis. Next base: position 339,376 of record NZ_BMSF01000006.1, on the reverse strand, counting down.
GTCGGGGAGGCCTACGCCCTCGCCGAGGAGATCAACCACAAGGCGGGACGGCAGCAGATCGACACCCTCGACATCGGCGGCGGCCTGCCGGTCAACTTCACCTCCGACGAGGAGACGCCGACGTACGCCGAGTACGCCCGCCTCCTCGCCGACACCGCGCCCGGGCTCCTCGACGGCCGCTACCGGCTCGTCACCGAGTTCGGCCGCTCCCTGCTCGCCAAGCACGGCACGGTCCTCGCCCGGGTCGAGTACACGAAGACCTCCGGGGGCCGCCCGATCGCCGTCACCCACGCGGGCGTCCAGCTCGCCACCCGCACGGTCTACGCCCCCGACTCCTGGCCGCTGCGGATCCTCGCGTACGACGCCGAGGGCCGTCCCCGCGCCGGGGAGCCCACCGTCCAGGACGTGGCGGGGCCCGCCTGCTTCGCCGGGGACCTGCTCGCCACCGGCCGGGAGCTGCCGCTGCTGCACCCGGGCGACATCGTGGCCGTCCCGGACACCGGCGCGTACTACTTCGCCCACCACTACGCGTACAACAGCCTGCCCCGGCCCGCGATCCACGGCTTCACGGTGGGCGACGACGGGACGGTGGCGTTCTCGACGGTCCGGAAGGCCCAGACAACGGACGAGATCGTCGCGGAGGCGGGCGGGGCCCACGCGGACGCGCTCGTCGGGTAGCGCGGGCGGGACGGCCGGACCACAAGGACCGGCCCGCCGGATCGCGCGGGCGGCGGCGCCGGATCGCACGGACTCGGCCGGCCGGATCGCGCGGGCGGGGGGCGCCGGATCGCACGGACAGGGGGGCGCCCGGTAGCGCGGGCGGGCCTTTCGGGTAGCGCGGGCGCGGCGTCCCGGCTTCGATGAGGACATGACTGGATCGGGTACGGACACCACCTCCGTCGTCGTCGAGCGCCGGGTCGCCGCCTCCCCCGGGCGCGTCTGGGAGTCGATCACCGACCTGCGGGACATGCCCCGTGTCCTCTCGGGCGTCCAGAAGGTCGAGGTGCTCACCGAGGGCGGCTTCGGCGTCGGCACGCGCTGGCGCGAGACGCGGAAGATGCTGGGCAAGGAGGCCACGGAGGAGATGACGGTGACCGAGTGCGTGCCGCCCGACCGGTACGTCACGGTCGCCGAGTCGCACGGCATGCACTACGAGTCCGAGATCACCCTCCACGCCGACGGCGAGGGCGCCACCACGCTGCGGATGACGTTCTCGGGCCGCCGGATGGCCGGCCGCCGGCCCGGATTCGCCTCCAAGCTGATCGCGCGCCTCGGCGCGAGGGCCGTCGCCAAGGCGCTCGCGAAGGACCTGTCCGAGATCGCGAACGCGGTCGAGTCCCGCGCCTGACGAGCACGGGCGGTCAATTCCCGCCACCCTCGGGCATGTTCCGATGGAAAATGCCAGAACACCTCCCGCGAGCCGGAACGTTCAGTAACGTCACCGTCACCGCCGTTCGTTCGCGCGCCGTATCGGGAGGGGAATCCGCGTGCCCGGAATCGACGAGTGCCTGCTGGAGGCCATGGCCCTGCCAGGCGCTCGCGGAGCCTCCCTGGTCGACTGGACCAGCGGGCTCGCGCTCGGGACCGCGGGGGACTCACCGGTCGGCGACCATGAGACGACGGCCGCCGAGACGGCCGAACTCGCCAGGTCCGCCGCGGAGTTCGACTCCTTCGTGGCGGAGGGCGAGACCCCCTCCGACGGCCCTCCCGTCGAGGACCTCATCGTCACCACCCGCGCCGGCTACCACGTCCTCCGCTTCGTCGAGACCTCCTTCGACAGCAGCGTCTTCCTCCACCTCTGGCTCGACCGCGACACCGGCAACCTCGCCCTCGCGCGCATCCGGCTCAAGGACCTCGCCGAGAGGCTGGTCCTCGGATGACCGCCGTCGCCACCCCCGTCTCCCCGATGCTGGTCCGCCTCGCCGCCGAGAAGGCCACCGGCGCGCTGCTGCGCGACCACGGCACTCTCTACCTCGTCGACGGACGCGTCGTGCACGCCGAGAGCCCCGCCGCCCCCGGCGTCGACGTCCTCCTGACCACCGGCGGGCGCCTGCCCCGCGAGGGCTGGGACGAGGCCGTGGACCGGGCCGGCGCCCACCGCGCCGTCGGCCGCTTCCTCGTCGACAGCGGCCGGCTGCACGACGGCGAGCTGGAGATATGCCACCTCGGCGCCGTCTTCGACGCGGCCTTCTTCGCCCTCTCCCCCACCAGCGGACCGACCCGCTTCCGCTACGGGGTGGGCCACTGGTTCGGCACCGTGCGGCCGGTCTCCGCCGAGGCCGTCGAGCGCGAGACCGTCCGCCGCCGCGAACTCCTCGACGCCGTCTGGCCGTACGCCTCCGTCGACAGCGCCCCGGTCGTGCCGCGACCCGCCGCCCCCGGCCAGACCGTCGGGGCCCGGCAGCGCGCCCTGCTCGCCGCCGCCGACGGGGAGCGGACCCCGGCGGAGCTCGCCCGGCTGCTCGGCCGCCCCGCCTTCCACACACTCCTCGACGTCCGGCGGCTCGCCGCGGCCGGGCTCGTCGAGACCCCCCAGGAGCCGGAGCCCGAGCCCGGCCCCGTACCGCCCCCGCAACCGCTCCTGGCGGCACCGCAGGTGGCCGACCCCGACATCGCCCTGCTGCGCCGGCTCCGTGACGCCCTGGAGGCACATCTGTGATGAGACGTGCCCTGCGCCTGCGCGCCGAGAGGAGACAGCTCATGACTGCGGAAACAGAAGTCCTCGGCGAACTCAGACGACTGCGGGCCCGGCTGCCCCAGCTGACCGGAGCCCTCGCCGCCAGCGCCGACGGCCTCGTGCTCGCCCACGACACCGTCGACGGCGAGGCGGAGAGCGTGGCCGCGCTGACGGCGGCGGCGCTCGGCGTCGGCCAGCGGCTGACCGACTCCACGGGCCAGGGCCGCTTCCGCGAGCTCCTCGTCCGCGGCGAGAGCGGTTACGTGGCGACCTACGCGGCGGGCGGCGCGGCCGTCCTGACGCTCCTCGCCGAACCTCGGATCAACGTGGGCCGGCTCCACCTGGAGGCCCGCAGGTCCAGCGCCCGGATAGGGGAGCTCGTCGACGGCGCCCTGGAACGCAAGGACCTGAACAGACTCTGACCGACTCCGACCGACCTGTCTGATCCGACTGACCTGATCGACCTGATCGACCTGATCGAACCGTCCGCACAGCACACTCGAAAAGGAAGTACGACACCATGGCGAACACCGAGACCTCCCTCAAGGAAGCGGCCTCCATCGAGGGCGCCATCGGCGCTGCCCTCGTCGACTACACCAGCGGTATGGCGCTCGGCACGATCGGCGGCGGCAAGGAGCTCGACCTGAACGTGGCAGCGGCGGGCAACACCGACGTGGTCCGGGCCAAGGTCCGGGCGATGGAGATGCTCGGCCTCGGCGAGGAGATCGAGGACATCCTGATCACCCTCGGCCGGCAGTACCACCTGATCCGGCTACTCAGGACCCAGGGCTCGAACGGCCTGTTCATGTACCTCGCCCTGGACAAGGAACGCGCGAACCTGGCGATGGCCCGCCACCAGCTCAAGAAGATCGCCTCCGAGCTCCAGATCTGACCCGGAGCACCCCCGCCCGGCGGGCTACTCCACGAACAGGCCCCGCGCGGCCGCCTTCGTGTCGAACTCCTCCAGACGCGCCTGCGCGTCCGGGAGTTCGTCCGCCATGGCCTCGAGGAGGACCCGGCCGAGCATCATCGGCGCACAGGCGGTGTCGAAGGCGAGCCCGGTGCCGACGGCGGCCGGAATCAGCAGGTCGCTGTGGGCGGCGACGGGCGCGAACGCCGAGTCGGCGACGGCCACCACCGTGAGCCCCGCCGTCCGCGCGTACTCCAGGGCCTCGACGACCTCCCGGGGGTGCCGGGGCAGGGCGAAGCAGAGCAGCGCCGTGGCCCCGGCCCGTACGGCCGCGTCGACGCGGTCCGTGAGCATCGAGCCGCCCTCGTCGAGGAGCCGGACGTCGGGGTGCACCTTGGCGGCGAAGTAGGCGAAGCCGCGCGCCTGCGAGGAGGCGGCGCGCAGGCCCAGCACGAGCAGCGGGCGCGAGGAGGCGAGGACCCGGCCGGCCCGCTCGACGGGACCGGGGTCGGCGAGCAGCCCGGCGAGGTGCCGCAGGTTCTCGATCTCGGCGAGCACGGCCTGCTGGTACTCGTTGCCCTGCTCGCCCCCGGCGCCGTCCGGCTCGGGCGGCGCGACCTCCCGCAGGTGCTTGCGGAGCGCCGGGTAGCCGTCGAAGCCGAGCGCGACGGCGAAGCGGGTGACGGAGGGCTGGCTGACCCCGGCGAGCTCGGCGAGCTCGACGCTGGACAGGAACGGCACGTCGGCGGCGCGCCGCACCATGCAGTGGGCGATCCGCCGCTGCGTCGGCGTGAGCCGGTGCCCCTCGAAGAGCGCCTGCAGCCGTCCGGCCGGGCTGTCGCTCATGCCGCCCCCTCACCTATTCACCCACCAAAGCCTCTGCATAAGGATATGCAGCCGGGTGGCGGGAGGGAAAGGCGAGGGAAGCGGAAGATGTGGCGCGGGGACCGCCGCACCCCCGGTGAAGGGGGGCGGGACGACGGCGGTCCCCGCGAGGGACACGGGCCCGGGTCAGGGCCGGTCTCCGCGTCCGCGGCGTCCATGGAGACCCGGGAGCCGCTCCGGAAGTCCTTGACGCCGACGAACACCAATGTGCCGGACGCGTGTTAAGCGGGTGCTGCGCGTACGTGTCACGCTCGTACCGGTTGCACGAAGTGCCGGTTGCACGGACGCGTCACGGACGACGGAGCACCCCCCGCACGTCCTACTTCGAGCCGCCGTTGGCCAGGAAGGCCAGCAGGTCCTGGCGGCTGACGACGCCGGTCGGCTTGCCCTCGACCAGCACGATCGCCGCGTCGGAGGACTCGCCGAGGACCGTCATCAGGTCCGCGACGGGCTCGCCGGAGCCGACCTGCGGCAGCGGCGCGCTCATGTGGCGCTCCAGCGGGTCCTCCAGGGAGGCGCGCTTCGTGAAGAGCGCGTCGAGGAGCTCGCGCTCGACGACCGAGCCGACGACCTCGGCGGCCATGACGTCGGGGTGGCCGGCGCCGGGCTTGACGATGGGCATCTGGGAGACGCCGTACTCGCGCAGCACCTCGATGGCCTGGCCGACGGTCTCGTCCGGGTGCATGTGGACGAGGGAGGGCAGGCCGCCCTCCTTGTGGCGCAGGACGTCGGCGACGGTGGCGGAGGAGGTGTCCTCCAGGAAGCCGTGTCCTGCCATCCACTCGTCGCTGAAGATCTTCGACATGTAGCCGCGGCCGGAGTCCGGCAGCAGGACGACGACGACGTCGTCGGGCCCGAGCTCGCGGGCGACCTCCAGGGCCGCGACGACGGCCATGCCGCAGGAGCCGCCGACGAGCAGGCCCTCCTCCTTGGCGAGGCGGCGGGTCATCTGGAACGAGTCCTTGTCGGACACGGCGACGATCCGGTCCGTGACGTTCCGGTCGTAGGCGGTCGGCCAGAAGTCCTCGCCGACGCCCTCGACCAGGTACGGCCGGCCGGAGCCGCCGGAGTAGACGGAGCCCTCCGGGTCGGCGCCGATGACCTTCACGGAGCCGCCGCTGGCCTCCTTGAGGTAGTTGCCGGTGCCGGAGATGGTGCCGCCGGTGCCGACGCCCGCCACGAAGTGGGTGATCTTCCCGTCCGTCTGCGCCCAGAGCTCGGGACCGGTGGTCTCGTAGTGGGAGCGCGGGTTGTTCGGGTTGGAGTACTGGTCGGGCTTCCAGGCGCCCGGCGTCTCACGGACGAGCCGGTCCGAGACGTTGTAGTACGAGTCCGGGTGCTCGGGGTCGACCGCCGTGGGGCAGACCACGACCTCGGCGCCGTACGCCCGCAGGACGTTGATCTTGTCGAGGGACACCTTGTCGGGGCAGACGAAGATGCACTTGTAGCCCTTCTGCTGGGCAACGATCGCGAGGCCGACGCCGGTGTTGCCGGACGTGGGCTCGACGATGGTGCCGCCGGGCTTGAGCTCGCCGCTCTGCTCGGCCGCCTCGATCATCCGCACGGCGATCCGGTCCTTGACCGAGCCTCCGGGGTTGAAGTACTCGACCTTGGCCAGGACGGTCGCCTGGATGCCCGCTGTGACGTTGTTGAGCTTCACCAGCGGGGTGTTGCCGACGAGGCTGATCATCGAGTCGTGGAATTGCACCGTAATCTCCGGGGTCTCCGTAATGGTGTGGCCAGCGTATGCGTAGTCGGAGCGGGTTACGGGGCAGTTAGACCCTGAACGGCTTGAAGGGTCCCAGCGGCTCGGAGGAGGTGACGGCCCCCATGTCGAGGGCGAGGGTGGCACGACGGATCGCGGCGGGTGCGGCGTACGGCGGCGGGAGCATCGGACTCCTCGGCGTGGCGGCGGTCGGGCTCCTGCTGACCGAGATGCAGCTGGCGAAGCGGTCGGTGGGGAACGGGACGGCACCCCTGCCGCCCGTGGCGGACGGCCTGTACGGCCGGTCCTTCGGTACGGAGGAGCCCCTGCGGCTGGCCCTTCTGGGTGATTCCACCGCGGCGGGCCAGGGGGTGCGCCGCACGGGTCAGACGCCGGGCGCGCTGCTCGCCTCGGGGCTCGCGGCGGTCGCGGAGCGCCCGGTGGTCCTGCGGAACGTGGCGCTGTCGGGGGCGCGCTCGGACGATCTGGAGCGCCAGGTGTCGCTGCTCCTGTCCCAGCCCGTGACCCCCGACGTCTGCGTGATCATGATCGGGGCGAACGACGTGACGCACCGGATGTCGCCCACGGAGTCGGTGCGGCACCTCGCGGCGGCGGTGCGGCGGCTGCGGACGGCGGGTGCGGAGGTGGTCGTCGGGACCTGTCCGGACCTGGGGACGATCGAGCCGGTCTACCAGCCGCTGCGCTGGCTGGCCCGGCGGGCCTCGCGGCAGCTGGCGGCGGCGCAGACGATCGTGGTGGTGGAGCAGGGCGGGCGGACGGTGTCGCTGGGCGACCTGCTCGGCCCGGAGTTCGCGGCGAACCCGCGCGAGATGTTCGGGGTGGACAACTTCCACCCCTCGGCGGAGGGGTACGCGACGGCGGCGATGGCGGTGCTGCCGACGCTGTGCGTCTCGCTCGGCGCCTGGCCGGAAAGCGATCGGCTGGAGCCGGCACGCCGGGAGAACATCCTGCCGGTGGCCAAGGCGGCGGCCGAGGCGGCGAAGGAGGCGGGCACGGAGGTCACGGGCGCCCGCGCTCCGTGGGCCCTCCTGAAGCACCGCCGCCGGCGGCGTCTCCCGGCCGCGGAGACCCCGGCCCCCACCCCGGAGGACGCCCAGACCTGACCCGCACCCACGGCGGCCGGCCGCCCCGGCCCCGTGTGCGGCACCCTGGTGGTGCGGGTAGGTGCGGGGGGTGCGCACCGCCCCCGCGAGGGTCCCTTACTGAGCGCTCGCTTAGAAAAGAGGCCCGCGTCACACCGTCAGGGCGGTGACCCGTGCGGTACGTACGGGTAACTTCCCTTTCAGTCCGCCCCCTCCGCACCCTCATGGAGCCGTGATGCCCGAAGCCGTGATCGTCTCGACCGCCCGCTCGCCCATCGGCCGGGCCTTCAAGGGCTCCCTCAAGGACCTGCGGCCGGACGACCTCACCGCGACCATCATCCAGGCCGCCCTGGCCAAGGTGCCGGAGCTCGACCCCCGTGACATCGACGACCTGATGCTGGGCTGCGGTCTGCCCGGCGGCGAGCAGGGCAACAACCTGGGCCGGATCGTCGCCGTGCAGATGGGCATGGACCACCTCCCGGGCTGCACGGTCACCCGCTACTGCTCCTCCTCGCTCCAGACCTCCCGCATGGCGCTGCACGCCATCAAGGCCGGCGAGGGCGACGTCTTCATCTCGGCCGGTGTCGAGATGGTGTCCCGCTTCGTGAAGGGCAACTCGGACTCCCTGCCCGACACCCACAACCCGTTCTTCGCCGAGGCCGAGGCCCGCACCGCCGAGGTCGCCGCCTCCGAGGGCTCCGCCTGGCACGACCCGCGCGAGGACGGCATCGTCCCGGACGCGTACATCGCGATGGGCCAGACCGCCGAGAACCTGGCCCGTTGGAAGGGCATCAGCCGCCAGGAGATGGACGAGTTCGGCGTACGGTCGCAGAACCTCGCCGAGCAGGCCATCAAGAACGGCTTCTGGGAGCGCGAGATCACCCCGGTGACGCTGCCGGACGGCACCGTCGTCTCCACCGACGACGGCCCGCGCGCCGGCGTCACCCTGGAGGGCGTGCAGGGCCTCAAGCCGGTCTTCCGCCCCGACGGCCTGGTCACCGCCGCCAACTGCTGCCCGCTGAACGACGGCGCCGCCGCGCTCGTCATCATGTCGGACACGAAGGCCCGCGAGCTCGGCCTGACGCCGCTCGCCCGCATCGTCTCCACCGGCGTCTCCGGCCTCTCCCCCGAGATCATGGGCCTCGGCCCGGTCGAGGCCTCGAAGCAGGCCCTCAAGCGCGCCGGTCTGACCATCGGCGACATCGACCTGGCGGAGATCAACGAGGCCTTCGCCGCCCAGGTCATCCCGTCCTACCAGGACCTGGGCCTGGACCTGGACAAGGTCAACGTCAACGGCGGCGCGATCGCCGTCGGCCACCCCTTCGGCATGACGGGCGCCCGGATCACCGGCACGCTCATCAACAGCCTCCAGTTCCACGACAAGCAGTTCGGCCTGGAGACCATGTGCGTCGGCGGCGGCCAGGGCATGGCCATGGTGATCGAGCGCCTGAGCTAGCAGGACGCCTGAGCCGACGGGCGCCCGAGCCGACCGAGCGCCTCTCCCGACGCCCCGGGACCAACCCCTCCGCGTCCGAGCCGTGACCGAATCTCCCCCAGGATGTGACCTACGTCCCGGGGGAGTTCATTTTTGCAGGTCAGAGGGGTTTCGGGACTAAACACCCGGCCGAAATACCTGTCCAATTCGTGACGTAATGCACTGACAGCAGGCACCACCCCAGGACAAGCTGATGTAGGAAGTCGGGGGATCGACTCGGAATCGGGAGTACGTCAGTGAGCGCCATGTCTCTTGCCCTGCTGCTGACCACGGCCGCTGCCACGGCCGTGGGCGCTGCTGCCCTGCACGCCGTCCACGGTCTCCGCAAGGAGGTCACCGGCCTCCGCAGCGAGCTGGCGGCCGCCCGCGGCGTCACGGTCCCCGCGGCGCGCGCCACGTCCGCCACGGAGATACGGGCCGCGGTCGCCGAGGCGCTGGCCGAGGAGCGCGAGCGCGAGCTCGCGGAGGCCCGTGCCTTCTGGGCCGCGCAGGAGGCCCGCGACGCGGCGGACGCTTCCCCCCGCTTCGCCGGGGAGGCCCCTACGTCCCTGCTCGGCGGGCTCGGCGGCCCGGCCGAGGACGGCACCTTCTTCGTCCCGCGCCAGGCCGACTTCGCGGGCCTGGAGGCGATGGCCCTGGAGGCCATGGAGGCGGAGGCCGCCGCGCTCGACGGCGTCGCCGAGTTCTCCGACCCGCTGGACGAGTTCCCCGAGGACTCGGCGGAGCTGGCCGCGGCCCGTCGCCGGCACCCCTCGCACCCGGACTTCGTGCCGGTGCAGACCCCGGTCGTCACCGACCACGAGCGGACGGTGGCCCGCCTCGAAGAGCTCGCGGACACCCGCACGGCGCTGACCGACGTGCGCCCCGGCCCGCTCGGCACGCTGGACGTGTACGTCTTCGCGGACGGCACGACGCTCTGTATGACCCCCGGCCACCGCGAGACCGCGGAGCGCCTCGCCGAGGCCCTGCGCTCCGGGCGCTCCCCGGTGCTGCTCGGCGGCTCGGGCGTCTCGGGCGCCTTCGCGCTCACCTTCTCGTACGGCGACACGGACGAGGAGAACGTCTACATCCTGGCGGACCGCGTCATCGCGTCCCTCTGAACCCGCGCCCCTCGCACCGCCCGGCCCCGGAAGGGGCCCAGGCTCTGCCGGCGGCGTTCCGAGCCGCCCGCACGACGCCGCGCCGTACGGCGCGGCCCATTGATCCCTCCGGCCAGACCTCCGACGGCCCTCTGGCGGGCCTCTGAGGGGCCCTCGACGGGCCTCGGACAGGCGCGCTAGAGCCCCGAGCGCTCCGCCGCCTCCCGTACCAGCCTCACGGCCTCGTCCAGCTCTCCCTCGCGGGAGCCGGCCGGGGCCGTTCGCAGGATCTCCGCAAGGTCGTTCCCGGCGACGACGAGCTGGTCGGCGACGGTGAAGACCCCCGCGTCCGGCATCGTCCGCGGCTCCAGCTCCGGGTTCTCGGCGCGCTGGGCGCGCACCGCGAGCTCCCGGGCGAGCTCCAGCCCCTCGGCCGCCGCACCGCGCTGGAGGCGGCTCTGCGGGGCGGCCCGCAGCCGGTCGGCGAGGCGCTCGACGGACGCGGTCAGTTCACTCGTATCAAGCACCCCGCGACCCTACGCGCCGCCCGGGGACCCTGACGAACGGGCTCCGGGCCCGGGAACGCGGAAAGGGCCCGCCCGGCGCGAAGCCGGACGGGCCCTTCCCCCGAGCTCAGAGGCGTCAGTCGTCGCCCTGCAGGATCGACAGCAGACGCAGCATCTCCAGGTAGATCCACACCAGGGTCATGGTGAGACCGAAGGCGGCCAGCCAGGCCTCCTCGCGCGGCGCGCCGTAGTTCACGCCGTCCTCGACCTGCTTGAAGTCGAGGGCGAGGAAGCAGGCACCCAGGATGACGCCGATGACGCCGAAGAGGATGCCGAGGCCACCGCTGCGGAAGCCGAGGCCGTCATCGCCGGCGAAGACGGCGAACAGCAGGTTGACGACCATGAGCAGCATGAAGCCCATGGCGGCGGCCATCACGAAGCCGTAGAAGCGTCGGTTGACCCGGATCCAGCCCATCTTGTAGGCGATCAGGACACCGGCGAAGACCGCCATCGTGCCCAGGACCGCCTGGATGACCACGCCGTCGGCGATGTACGTCGAGACGGCGGCCGAGATCACGCCGAGGAAGACGCCCTCGAAGGCCGCGTAGCCCAGGATCAGCGCGGGAGACGGCTTGCGCTTGAAGGACTGCACCATCGCCAGGACGAAGGCGACCAGGGCGGCGCCGATGGCGATGCCGTAGGACTTGCCGAGGTTGGCCGAGTCGACCGGCAGCAGGAACCAGGACAGGACTGCGGTGAGCACGACCGTGCCGAGCGTCATGGCCGTACGGCTCACGACGTCGTCGATCGTCATCACGTTGCCGCGCGCCTGCTGCGGGGCGCCGACCTGGGCGTCCTGCGGGGCGTACGGGTTGGTGGCGTACGGGTTCGTCGCACCTTCGGCATACGGGTTGCCGGTGGCGTACGGGTTGGTTCCTACGGCGGGGCCCCCGGCCTGCGGCTGCTGGCCGTAGCCCGCGGTGCCGTTGTCGCGGCTGAACCCCCGTCGCGAGAAGACCGGGTTGCTGCTCCTCATCTCACTCCTCCATGGGCAGACCGCGCGGCGCGGTCTTGCGTCAAGAGTAATGCGTAGGCAAAAGAAACTCCCTAGTGCTCGGGGAGGATCTTTTCCGCACCCGTGAGAGACCCCCCGGGGGCAGCCGCCGGGAGTGGCGAGGGAGGACCTGGCCGCCGGGCCTCAGGCACTCGCCTGCGGCCCGGGGTGGTGCCCGGAACCGGACTTGAACCGGTACGGCCCGAAGGCCAGCGAGGTTTAAGCTCGCCGTGTCTGCGTATTCCACCATCCGGGCGTTGCGCGAAGCTCCGCGTTGGCACAGGAGCCTATCGGGGCCCTATCCCTCGTTCAGCGGAACATCGGCCCGATGTTGTCTTATTTTATTGACGCCTGAGGGTGCGTCAGTGCAGGTGAGAGGCATTTCGCCGAACTGTGACGGGGGTCGCAGGCGCAAAGGCGAGCCCACCGGAATGACGAAAAGTCGTCGGACTTCTGTCACCTCGGCTCGATGCCGACTCTCGGGGACCCCGTCATACCTCAGGAGGAGGACCGGGGGCTCCGGTCCGACTCGAGTCTGCCCATGGAACGGGCACGTGGACGGACGCCCCGGGCCTGAACGCTCGACACGATGGAGTGGTTCCCGCAGCAGCCCCGCAGTGACAGGAGTCCCCCTCGTGACCACCACCCCCACCGTGTCCCGCGCCACCGCGGTGGCCGCCCGCGCCACGGATCTCTCGAAGGTCTACGGCCAGGGCGAGACCCAGGTGGTCGCGCTCGACCACGTCACCGTCGACTTCCGGCAGGGCGAGTTCACCGCGATCATGGGCCCCTCGGGCTCCGGCAAGTCGACCCTGATGCACTGCGTGGCCGGCCTGGACTCCTTCTCGTCCGGCTCGGTGCGGATCGGCGAGACCGAGCTCTCCACGCTGAAGGACAAGCAGCTCACCCAGCTCCGCCGGGACAAGATCGGCTTCATCTTCCAGGCCTTCAACCTGCTGCCGACGCTGACGGCCCTGGAGAACATCACGCTGCCGATGGACATCGCCGGCCGCAAGGCCGACAAGCAGTGGGTGCAGCAGGTCATCGACATGCTCGGCCTCTCCGCCCGCCTCAGCCACCGCCCCACCGAGCTCTCCGGCGGCCAGCAGCAGCGCGTGGCCGTGGCCCGCGCCCTGGCCTCCCGGCCCGAGATCATCTTCGGTGACGAGCCGACCGGAAACCTGGACTCGCGCTCGGGCGCCGAGGTCCTGGGCTTCCTGCGCAACTCGGTCCGCGAGCTCGGCCAGACCGTCGTCATGGTCACCCACGACCCGGTCGCCGCCTCCTACGCGGACCGCGTGATCTTCCTCGCGGACGGCCGGATCGTCGACGAGATGCTGAACCCGACGGCCGACGGGGTGCTCGACCGCATGAAGGCCTTCGACGCCAAGGGCCGTACGAGCTGACGCACCGCGCGTCGCCCCGTACCCACCCCCTTCTCCCAGGACTCCAGGACACACCCATGTTCCGTACCGCCCTGCGCAACGTCCTCGCGCACAAGGCGCGGCTGCTGATGACCGTCCTCGCCGTGATGCTCGGCGTGGCCTTCGTCTCCGGCACCCTCGTCTTCACCGACACCCTCGGCCAGGCCTTCCGCAACCAGTCGGCCAAGAGCTACGACGACGTCGCCGTCGCCGTCGAGATGCACCCGGCCCCCGAGGAGGCCCGGAAGACCCCCGGCCTGTCCCGGCAGGACGTCGACAAGGTCGCGAAGCTCGACGGGGTCACCTCCGTCACCCCCCGCGTCGACGGCTTCGCCGGTGTGCCCGACAAGAACGGCAAGCTGATCGGCGTCGGCTGGTCCAACAAGGGCACCAACTTCGCCCCCGGCAAGGACGGCAAGGACCGCGCGTACGCCTTCACCGCGGGCAACGGCCCGACCGAGGCCGGCCAGGTCGCCCTCGACAAGGTCACCGCCGACAAGGGCGGCTACAAGGTCGGCGACACCGTCCGCGTCGCCACGAACGGCCCGGTGAAGGAGTACACCCTCTCCGGTGTCTTCACCACCGAGGACGGCGCCGTCAACGCCGGCGGCAGCCTCGTCGTCTTCGACACCGCCGTCGCCCAGCAGCTCTACCTGAAGCCCGGCTTCTTCCAGAGCCTGACCGTCTCCGCCGCACCCGGCACGGACGACGGCAAGCTCCTCGACGAGGTCCTGAAGGTCGTCCCGAAGTCGGCCACCGCGCAGACCGGCCAGGCCCTCGCCGACCAGCAGGCCAAGGACATCGAGGCCGGCCTCGGCGCGCTCAACCAGGTCCTCCTCGGCTTCGCCGGCATCGCGCTCTTCGTCGGCATCTTCCTGATCTCCAACACCTTCACCATGCTGGTCGCCCAGCGCACCAAGGAACTGGCCCTGATGCGCGCGGTCGGTGCCTCGCGCAAGCAGATCACCCGCTCCGTCCTCGCCGAGGCCGCCCTCGTCGGCCTGGTCGCCTCCGCCGTCGGCTACGTCCTCGGCATCGGCCTGGCCGTCGGGCTCCGCTCGGCCATGAGCGCCTTCGAGATGAAGGTCCCCGGCGGCGGGCTGGTCCTCACCGCCACCCCCGCCGTCAGCGCCTTCGCCGTCGGCGTCCTGATCACGATGCTCGCCGCCTGGCTGCCCGGCCGCCGCGCCGCGAAGATCCCGCCGGTCGCCGCCATGAGCAGCGTCCACGCCCCCGCGAGCACCAAGTCGCTCGTCGTGCGGAACTCCATCGGTGCCGCGCTCACCGCGCTCGGCGCGGTCCTGATCGTGCTCGGCGCGGGCCAGGGCGGCGACGAGGGCCGGATGCTCATCGCGGGCGGCGCCTTCCTCGCCCTCATCGGCGTGATCGTGCTGATCCCGTTCCTGTCCCGTCCCGTGATCGCGGTGATCCGCCCCGTCTTCGTGAACCTCTTCGGGGTCTCCGGCAAGCTCGCCGGCCTCAACGCGGTCCGCAATCCGCGCCGCACCGGCGCCACCGCCTCCGCCCTCGCCATCGGTCTGACCCTGGTCACCGGCCTCTCGGTGCTCGGCGCCACGGTCGGCACGGCCCTCGACAAGGCGACGACCGACCAGGTCAAGGCCGACTACATGGTCTCGATGGCGAGCGGCAACAGCCTCAGCAAGGAGGCGCTGACCGCCCTGGAGAAGGCTCCCGGCGTCACGGCGATCTCCCCGCAGCAGGCGGGCGCGCTGGACATCAAGGGCTCGTACGTCTCGGCCTCCGGTGTCACCCCCGGCGACATCGGGAAGGTCCTCAAGCTCACCGTCGTGAACGGCTCGCTGGACTCCCTCGGCAAGGGCGCGATCGCCGTCGACGAGAAGACCGCCACGAAGCGCGGCCTCAAGGTCGGCGACACCGTCCCGGTCGAGTACCTCGACAAGCAGAAGGCCAAGCTGACGGTCGGCGCGGTCTTCGAGCCCAACGAGTTCCTCTCGCCGGTCCTGATCGACCACGAGCTGGTCACCGCGCACGAGGAGCGGGCGGAGATCCGTCAGATCTTCGTCTCGACCGAGGGCGGTGCGAGTGCGGCCAACGAGCGGGCCCTGGCGAAGGCCATGGGCGACAACCCCGACATCACGGTGCTGGACCACAAGGGCATCCGTGACTCCTTCGGCGGCCCGATCAACCTGCTGCTCAACATCATGTACGGCCTGCTCGGCATGGCCCTGATCATCGCGGTCCTCGGCGTCGTCAACACCCTCGCGATGTCCGTCTTCGAGCGCCAGCAGGAGATCGGCATGCTGCGGGCGATCGGTCTCGACCGGCGCCGTGTGAAGCGGATGGTCCGTCTGGAGGCCGTGGTCATCTCGGTGTTCGGCGCGATCGTCGGCATCGGCCTCGGCTCGTTCCTCGGCTGGGCGATCGGCGAGACCATCCGGGAGCAGATCCCGGGTTACGCCCTGGTCCTGCCCTGGGACCGGATCGGGATCTTCCTGGTCCTGGCGGCCCTGGTCGGCGTCCTCGCCTCGCTGTGGCCGGCCCGGAGCGCGGCCAGGCTGAACATGCTCGCCGCCATCAAGACCGAGTAGCACCCCGGCAGACGGAAAGGGCCGGTCCCCCACCCGGGGGGGGGCCGGCCCTTCGGCGTGTCCGCCTCAGTCCGTCTTCTCGTTCCACACGCGCGGCCGCAGCGCCGTCCCGCTCGTCCCCGACACCGGGGTCTTCACGGCGAGGAACTGGTTCACGCCGATCCGGTTGCGTTCGAAGGAGACGGCCGAGGCCGCCATGTAGAGCCGCCAGATGCGGGCCCGGCCGGGCGACGTGAGCCGGACCGCCCGGTCCCAGTCGCGCTCCAGGTTGGCGACCCAGCGGCGCAGCGTCAGCGCGTAGTGCTCGCGGATCGCCTCGACGTCGCGGACCTCGAAGCCGGCGTCCTCCAGGGTGGACAGGGTCCGGCCCATGGGGGCGAGTTCGCCGTCGGGGAAGACGTACGCGTCGATGAAGAGGTCGATCTCGTAGGCGGCCTCGTCGGGCTCGGGGCGGCGCGAGATCTGGTGGTTGAGGAGCCGTCCGCCGGGCCTGAGGAGCCCGTACAGGGTGTCGGCGTACTCCCGGTACCGCACGGCCCCGACGTGCTCGGCCATGCCGATCGAGGAGATCGCGTCGTACGGGCCGTCCGGGACGTCCCGGTAGTCCTGGACCCGGATCTCGACGAGGTCGGTCAGGCCCTCGTCGGCGACGCGCTTGCGGGCGTAGGCCGCCTGCTCGCGGGAGAGGGTGATGCCGACGACCCGTGCGCCGTACTCACGGGCGGCGTGGAGGGCCATGGAGCCCCATCCGCAGCCCACGTCGAGGAGCCGGTCGCCCTCCTTGAGGTTCAGCTTGCGGGCGATGAGGTCCAGCTTGTCGTGCTGGGCGTCCTCCAGGGTGCCGTCCTCGGTCCAGTAGGCGCACGAGTAGACCATGGACGGCCCGAGGACGATCTCGTAGAAGTCGTTGCCCACGTCGTAGTGGTGACTGATCGCCTGCTTGTCGCGGCGCCTGCTGTGGCTGAGGCCGCTGCGGCCGCGCATCTCCTCGGCGGGCGGCGGCGGGGGCGGCAGGGGCCCGGCGAGCCGCAGCAGGGCGCGGGCCGCGGAGCGGAGCTTCGGGTCGCGGACGGAGTCGCGCAGGGCCGTGAGGCGGCTCCTGGTGTCCTCGGGGCGCTCCCAGAGGAGGCCCGAGAGCCGGTCCAGGACCTCGTACAGGTCCCCCTCGACGTCGAGCTCCCCGGCCACCCAGGCGCGGGCCAGGCCCAGTTCGCCGGGCCTCCAGATCATTCTCCGCAGGGCGCGGCGGTCGCGGACGATCAGGACGGGAGCCCCCGCGGGGCCGGCCTCGCTGCCGTCCCAGGCCCGCAGCCGCACCGGGAGCGGTCCTCCCAGGAGTTCCTCGGCGAGAGTCGTCAGCCGCGACGCGGCGTCGGCCATGGTGCACACCTCCGTGATCTCGTGCCCCAGAAATGCTCGTCACCAAGGGAACACCCTGGGTAGGCGTTTGCCATCCCGGCGCAGCGCAAGAAGTCGGCAAAACACGCGAAGGGCCGTCCGCACCACGGATGGCGGACGGCCCTTTCGGACGAGCTGTGCAGGTGTGCGGAGCTGTCAGGAGGCCTTGGCCTTCTCCTGCGCCGGCGCGGCCGGGGCGGGGGCGGGCTTGGCGGCCTCGTAGAACTCCTCGCGCGGCGTCTCCATGGCGCCGAGCGAGACGACCTCGCGCTTGAGGAACATGCCGAGGGTCCAGTCCGCGAAGACGCGGATCTTGCGGTTCCAGGTCGGCATGGCCATGCCGTGGTAGCCACGGTGCATGTACCAGGCGAGACGGCCCTTGAGCTTGATCTTCACCTTGCCCATGACGATCATGGCGACGCCCTTGTGCAGACCGAGTCCGGCCACCGCGCCCTTGTTGGCGTGGCTGTACTCCTTCTGCGGGAAGCCGCGCATGCCGGCCACCACGTTGTCGCCGAGGACCTTGGCCTGGCGCAGGGCGTGCTGGGCGTTCGGCGGGCACCAGGCGCGCTCGACCGGGACGCCGGCCTTGACCGCGGCCAGGTCCGGGACCTGGGCGTTGTCGCCCGCGGCCCAGGCGTAGTCCATGCCGTTGATCTGGAGCTTCTCGTTGCAGTCCACGTGGCCGCGGGGGCCGAGCGGCAGACCGAAGCGGGAGAGCGCCGGGTTCGGCTTCACGCCGGCGGTCCACACGATCGTGTTGGAGTCGACCTCGAGGCCGTTCTTCAGCACGACGTGGCCGTCGACGCAGGAGTCCATGGAGGTCTCGAGGTAGATCTCGATCCCGCGCGACTCCAGGTGCTCCTTGCCGTACTGGCCGAGCTTGGGGCCGACCTCGGGAAGGATCTTGTCCGCGGCGTCGACCAGGATGAAGCGCATGTCCTCGCGCTTCACGTTCTGGTAGTACTTCGCGGCGTCGCGCGCCATGTCCTCGACCTCGCCGATCGTCTCGGCGCCGGCGAAGCCACCACCGACGAAGACGAAGGTCAGCGCCTTGCGGCGGACCTCCTCGTCGGTGGTCGAGTCGGCCTTGTCGAGCTGCTCGAGGACGTGGTTGCGCAGGCCGATGGCCTCCTCGATGCCCTTCATGCCGATGCCCTGCTCGGCGAGGCCGGGGATCGGGAAGGTGCGGGAGACCGCGCCCATCGCGATGACGAGGTAGTCGAAAGGCAGCTCGTACGCCTCGCCGACGAGCGGCGAGATCGTGGCGACCTTGCGGTCCTGGTCGATGGTGGTGACCCGGCCGGTGAGCACCTCCGCTCCGCGGACGACGCGTCGCAGCGGGACGACGACGTGACGCGGCGAGATGCTGCCGGCGGCGGCTTCGGGCAGGAAGGGCTGATAGGTCATGTACGACCGCGGGTCGACGACCGTGACGGTCGCCTCCGCGTAGCGCATCTTCTTGAGGATGCGCCGAGCTGCGTACAGGCCTACGTACCCGCCGCCTACTACGAGGATCCTGGGACGCTCCGTGGTGCTCATGGGATCGAGTATCCACCCCTCACTGGGGGGGTGCTCGTGCGCCCCTTCACAAGGTCCTGGCGGACCTCTGCTACACTCCGCCGCCCACGTGATCCATGTCATGGCGTTGCAAAGGAACCGGGGTGCGGCGGTGAACGTTGTTCACCCCTTGTGAACTGGCCTGGAGAGCCCTCGTTAACGCTGAACCACCAGATGCGTTCACGCGATGGAAACAACGAGCGAAGTGGCCCCCGAACCTGCGAAAGGGCCCTGAGGCGCCCCTCGGAGGGGCTAAAGACCCTCCTCGGGCGCCACCAGGGCCCTTTTCCTTGTGAAGAACTTCACGAACCTTTTCCGACAGGGTGTCGCCGGAGGGCTCGATAGGCGCCCACTATGCGACGGATAGGGCGATCCCATCGAGAATGTCGTGCTCGCTGACCACGACCTCGCTCGCTCCGACGCGCTCCACGATCTCCCTCAGGACGAGCGCACCGGCGATGATCACGTCCACCCGGCCCGGGTGGACGACGGGGATCGCGGCCCGCTCGTCGTGCGTGGAGGCGAGGAGCATGTCGGTGACCTCGGCGACGCGCGCGGCGGAGATCCGGGAGTGGTGGATCTTCTCGGAGTCGTACTCCGGCAGCCCGAGGGCGATCGCTGCGACGGTGGTGACGGAGCCGGCGAGCCCGACGAGGGTCTCCGCCGTACCGATCGGCACGGTCTCCGCGGCCAGGTCGAGCGCGGCCCGGACGTCGGCGCGGATCGCGGCGACCTCCTCGGCGGTCGGCGGGTCGTGGCGGACGTGCCGCTCGGTCAGGCGCACGCAGCCGATGTCGACGGAGCGGGCGGCCTCGACGTGCTTGTTGCCGGTGACGAACTCGGTCGAGCCGCCGCCGATGTCCACGACGAGGTACGTCTCCGTGCCGTGCAGCTCGCCGGTGGCGCCGGTGAAGGAGAAGGCGGCCTCCTGGTCGCCGGTGATCACCTCGGGCTCGACGCCCAGGATCTCCACGACCCCGTTCACGAACTCGTCGCGGTTCTCCGCGTCCCGGGAGGCGGAGGTGGCGACGAAGCGGAGCTTCTCGGCGCCCAGCTCCTTGATGACCTCGGCGTACTCGCGGCAGGCCGCGAAGGTCCGCTCCAGCGCCTCGGGGGCGAGACGGCCCGTCCTGTCGACGCCCTGGCCGAGCCGGACGATCGTCATCCGCCGGTCCAGCTCGACGAGGTCGCCCGTCTCCGGATGAACGTCGGCGACGAGGAGGCGGATCGAGTTCGTACCGCAGTCGATTCCGGCGACCCGGGTCATTCCGCGGACTCCTTCTCTTCCTTGTCCGCGCACGGCGTCACACACGCGCCCTTCGCCCACCACTCCGGCAGCATCGCGAGGGCCTCGTCGCCGAACGGGTTGACGCCCGGGCCCGCGACCAGCGAGTGGCCGACGAGGACGTGCAGGCACTTCACGCGGTCCGGCATGCCGCCGGCGCTCGGGAAGCCCTCCAGGACCTCGATCGCGTCCCGGCGGGCGAGGTAGTCCTCGTGCGCGGCCCGGTAGGCGGCGGCCAGCTCCGGGTCGGTCGCGAGCCGGGCCTGCATCTCCTTCATGACCCCGTTGGCCTCCAGGGTGCCGATGGCGGAGGCCGCGCGGGGGCAGGTCAGGTAGTACGTCGTCGGGAACGGCGTGCCGTCGGGGAGCCGCGGCGCGGTCTCGACGACGTCCGGGTTGCCGCACGGGCAGCGGTGCGCGATGGCGCGCAGGCCGCGGGGCGGCCGCCCGAGCTGCAGCTCGAAGGCGGCGATGTCCGTCGCGGTGGGCTCGGTGCGTTCGGTCTGTGGAGGGGGCGTTTCCATGTCTTCGGTTGCCTTGCTCGTTGTCGCGGAGGAGGGGTCAGGGGCGGTCGGCGCGGTCGACGCCGTCCCAGAGGTTGTCGTACCAGGGGCGCTCGGCCGCGCCCTGGTCGGCGCGGGGCCGCTGCTCCGCGTCGGGGTCGTTCACGGTGAAGCCGGTCTCGCCGGGCAGCACGTAGTGCAGGTGCTCGCGGGCGAGGCGGCGGACGTAGGCGGGGTCCCGGAGGCGGGCCTTCTCGTCCCGCAGCTCCTCGACCCGGTGGGCGGCCTCGGCGGCCCGGCGCTCCTGCTCCTCGATCTCGCCCTGCTGGGAGACGTAGCTGCGCATCGGGTAGGCGAGCGCCACGACGAGGGAGCAGACGACGAGGGCGAGGAAGGCCGCGCGGCCGGTGAGCCGGGAGCGGCGGGCCTGGCGGCGGGTCTGGGAGCGGTAGACACGAGCGGCGGTCTGCTCGCCGAGCAGTCTGATCCGGGTCGCGGTCGAGAACCGGTCCCGGTCCTTCGCGGCCATGTCGTGTCGCCTCCCCTGTTCATGCGTACGTCCCCGCACACGGTACGGGACCGAGTACGGGGACGTACGGAAGCTGCCCTACGGGGCCGGTGTCAGCCCCTGGGGTCTCGTCAGCCCTTGAAGCGCGGGAACGCGCTGCGGCCGGCGTAGACCGCGGCGTCGTCGAGGATCTCCTCGATGCGCAGCAGCTGGTTGTACTTGGCGACGCGGTCCGAGCGGGCCGGGGCGCCGGTCTTGATCTGGCCGCAGTTCACCGCGACGGCGAGGTCGGCGATGGTGACGTCCTCGGTCTCGCCGGAGCGGTGGGACATCATGCACTTGAAGCCGTTGCGCTGGGCCAGCTCGACGGCGTCCAGGGTCTCGGTCAGCGAGCCGATCTGGTTGACCTTGACCAGGAGGGCGTTCGCGGTGCCCTCCTCGATGCCGCGGGCGAGGCGCTCCGGGTTGGTGACGAAGAGGTCGTCGCCGACGATCTGGACCTTGGCGCCCAGCTTGTCGGTGAGGACCTTCCAGCCCGCCCAGTCGTCCTCGAACAGCGGGTCCTCGATGGAGACCATCGGGTACGCGGAGACGAGCTCCTCGTAGTACTCGGTCATCTCGGCGGCCGAGCGGGACTTGCCCTCGAACTCGTACTTGCCGTCCTTGTAGAACTCGGACGCGGCGACGTCGAGCGCGAGCGCCACGTCGGTGCCCGGGGTGTAGCCGGCCTCCTTGATGGCCTCGACGATGAGGTCGAGGGCGGCGCGGTTCGACTCCAGGTTCGGGGCGAAGCCGCCCTCGTCGCCGAGGCCGGTGGAGAGGCCCTTGCGCTTCAGCACGCCCTTGAGCGTGTGGTAGATCTCCGCACCCCAGCGAAGGGCCTCGGAGAAGGACTCCGCGCCGATCGGGGCGATCATGAACTCCTGGATGTCGACGTTGGAGTCGGCGTGCGACCCACCGTTGAGGATGTTCATCATCGGAACGGGCAGCAGGTGCGCGTTCGGGCCGCCGAGGTAGCGGAAGAGCGGGAGGTCGGAGGCCTCGGACGCGGCGTGCGCGACGGCGAGGGAGACACCGAGGATGGCGTTCGCGCCGAGCGAGCCCTTGTTCTCGGTGGCGTCCAGGTCGAACATGGCCTGGTCGATCAGGCGCTGCTCGGTGGCGTCGTAGCCGACGAGCTCCGGGCCGATCTGCTCGATGACGGCGAGGACGGCCTTCTCGACACCCTTGCCCAGGTAGCGGTTCGGGTCACCGTCGCGAAGCTCGATGGCCTCGAACGCACCGGTGGAGGCGCCGGACGGAACAGCAGCACGGCCGGTGCTGCCGTCGTCGAGGCCGACCTCGACCTCGACCGTGGGGTTGCCTCGGGAGTCCAGGATTTCCCGGGCTACGACGACGTCGATGGACGGCACGAGCATCTCCTTTTTGGGATGTGACGCTGGATGTGACGCATGGCCGGTGCAGGGTCGATCGGCCTTGCGACATGAGCCTAACCGGCTCGGGGGCTCCGGTCGGCCGCGCGCCCGCACCCTGGGACGAAAAAGGACCCAAGGGCATGCAATAAGGGACGAAGGGCCCCAGATCTACTGGACGGTAACCGCGAGGTCGTCCCCCGGCGGGCGGAGCTCCGGCCGGATACCGGGGCGGAGCGCGGCCGGATAAGCGGAACCCCGGTCCGGCGCGCACGGGGGAGAGTGCGCCGGACCGGGGTGGTCACCGCGGGAGGGTCGTCGGGGTCGGACGAGCCGCCGGACTCATCGGACCCGTCGGGGTCACTTCAGGTGGAGCTGCTGACCCACGTAGATGAGGTCGGCGTTCTCGACGACGTCCTTGTTCAGCTCGAAGAGCTCGGCCCAGCCGCCCTTGACGCCGTGCGCCTGGGCGATCTTGCTGAGGGTGTCGCCGGCGACGACCTTGTACTCGCCGTCGCCCTTCTTGACGACCTTGCCGGTCGGCGTGGTGACGGTCTTCTTGGCGGCGGCCTTCGGCGCGGACTGCTGCGTCGACTTCTTCGGGGCCTGGCGCTGCTCGCTGCGGGTGGTCGGCTGCTCGGCCTTCCGCTCCGGGCGCGGCTGCTGGGTCGGCTGCGACTGCTGCTGCGGCGCGCTCGGCTGCTGCGGCGCGCTCTCGGCGGCGCCGCCGTCGTACGAGGCGCCGGAGAGGCCCACGCCACAGCTCGGCCAGGCACCCTTGCCCTGGCCCGCGAGGACCTTCTCGGCGATGGCGATCTGCTGGGACTTCGACGCCTGGTTGGCGGTCGAGGCGTAGGCGGTGCCGCCGTACGCGGCCCACGTGGAGGCGGAGAACTGCAGGCCGCCGTAGTAGCCGTTGCCGGTGTTGATCGACCAGTTGCCGCCGGACTCGCACTGGGCGACGCGGTCCCACTCGGAGGCCGTGGCGGCCGAGGCGGTGCCCGCGGTCATCAGCGGGGCGGCCACGGCGACACCGGTGACGCCGACGAGCGTGGCGACCTGGGTGGCCTTGGAGGGACGACGGTGTTTGCCCTTGCCGGAAAACAGCATGGAGATTCTCCTCACCGACGCCTGTGAGGTGAGCTGTCGGGTTCGGGCCGGAAAGTTGCCCGGCCGCGTGTCCTAGCACGCGGCTTCACCCCAAGCCGGTCTTCGGCCGTCTCTCAACGGCCGGGACCGGCACTTACCTTGGGTCCCCCACTCCTGCCTTCGGCGCTGACGCGACGACTGTTCCCATCGGCCGACGGCAGGATTCGGCGTTTCGGTCGACGGGGCCCGCGGTGGCGAGCGGTTACGACCGTAGACACAGACCCACCGGAAGTTCAAAGAGGCGTATTGCGGAAATAACGCCCCTACTTGCCTTCCGGCGGGGGGTGTTTGTGCAGGTCGGAGGTGACGGGAGCAAAGTTCGCGGACGTGACACGCCAGTTGAGGCGAAGAGACCCATGTCTCACTTGCCCAGAACTGGACATTTGCCCTCGAACTACTCCGCGGCCTCTTCCGAACCGACCGTCAGGTCGAGGCTCTGACCAGGGACGATGAGGTCCGGATCGGTGCCCACGGTCCCGCGGTTGGCGTCATAGAGGGCGTTCCAGCCGCCGGGGAGTTCGTTCTCCTGTGCAATCTCGGACAGGTTGTCACCCGGCCGCACGGTGTACGCGCCCGAAGTGCCCTGACTGTCCGTTGTGCCCGAATCCTTCGACTCGTCAGCCGAGGGCTTGGCGGTGGAGTTTTCCGCCAGCTCGTCCGTCGATGACGCATGTCGGCCGGATTCGACAGAGGTGTCCGCCTTGTCGGTTTCCTCCGGAGCTGCCTCGCCCCGGTGCTTGCCGGTGCCGGGCGTGGCCGACGAGTCGCCACCCATCGGCGTCTCGGGCGAAACGGGCGTAAGGGATGTGTCGGGCGTGACCGGGGTGGTCGGGGTGCCCGGCGTGGTCGGGGTGCCCGAAGCGGGCGGGCTCACCGGTGTGGTCGGGGTGGCCGAGCCGTCCGGAGTGGTCCCCGTCACCGGCGCGGTCGGACTGACCGGCACGCCGGGGCCGGCGGGGGTGGTGGGCGTGACGGGAGCGGTGGGGGCCTCCGAGGCCTGACGGGGCGACCCGGGGGTCTTCGTGGCCTGCGTGGGCGCGGCGGTCTTCTCCGCGGCCTTCCCGGTGGCGGCCTCCGAGGGCGCGGCCGGGGTGCCGGCGGTCCGGTTCGACTCCGCCACGGGCCCCGTGGGCGCCTTGGGGGCGGTGGCCGGGCCGGGATTGACCCCGGTGGCCTTGCCGTCGTTCGTCAGACCGGCGATGGGCGCGCAGGTGGCCCAGTCGGTGCCGCCGGCGGTGAACGCCTTGTCGGCGATCGCGATCTGCTGGGCGCGGCTGGCCAGATCGGGGCTGGGCGCGTAGTCGAGGCCACCGTTCCGCTCCCAGCTCTCCTGGGTGAACTGGAGGCCGCCGTACATGCCGTTGCCGAAGTTGGCGCTCCACTGGCCACCGGACTCGCACTCGGCGACCCGGTCCCAGGTCGCCGCGTCGGCGGCCGAGGCGGAGCCGGTGGCGAGCAGCGGCAGTGCCAGGGCGGAGCCGGTCACACCCGCGGCGACGACGATGGCGGGGGCCTGACGGGGGCGACGGTGTCTTCCGTTCCCGGATCGCATAGGAACGCCTTTCGCGTGACGGCTGGAAACTGCCGGGAAACGTAGCGGCATTCGAACACTCATCACAAGTCGATGGACCCCCGATCACGTGAAGATCACATTTCTGACGGTCCGTCAACTCACAGCAGACGTACGGAAGGGGTGAAATCCACCGGAAGCGTGCGCAATCCCCGCATGATGAGCCCTCCGCGCCACCGCAGTTCGGCCGGATCCGCCGCAAGTCGCAGGTCGGGCAGGCGCGTCAGCAGGGTGGCCAGCGCGGCCTGTCCCTCCAGCCGGGCGAGCGGCGCACCCAGGCAGTAGTGGATGCCGTGCCCGTACCCGAGGTGCTGGCTGTCGCGCCGCGAGAGGTCCAGCGTGTCCGGGTCCGCGAAGCGCTCCGGATCCCGGTTCGCGGCGGCGAGGACCACGAGCACCGGGTCGCCCGCCGGGATCTCCTGCCCGCCGACGGTCAGCGCCTGCGTCGCGTACCGCCAGGTGGCCATCTCCACCGGCCCGTCGTACCGCAGCAGCTCCTCGACGCCCGTCTCCAGGAGCCCGGTCTCCCCCGCCGCGACCGACGCCTGGAGCCGCTCGCGCTGCTCGGGGTGGCGCAGCAACTGGTAGACGCCGTTGCCGATGAGGTTCACGGTCGTCTCGAAGCCGGCGAAGAGAATGATGAAGGCCATCGCGGCCGCCTCGTTCTCGGTGAGGTGCTCGCCGTGGTCGGAGGCCCTGATGAGCCCCGAGATGAGGTCCTCGGCCCCTTCCTGCCGCAGGTCTTCCCGCTTTCGGTGGATCAGCTCCGCGAGGTAGCCGCGCATCTTCTTCACCGACCGGGCGACCCCGCCGCGCGGACCTCCGCCGTGCCGGATCATCATCCCGGCCCAGTCGCGGAAGTCGTCCTGGTCCTCCGGGGGCACGCCGAGCAGATCGCAGATCGCGTAGATGGGAAGCGGGAACGCGAACTCGTGGATGAGGTCGGCGCTCCCCCGCTCCACGAACTCGTCCATGAGCCGGTCGGTCAGCTCCTGCACGCGCGGCGCGAACTCCGCGACCCGGCGCGGCGTGAAGGCCTTCGACACGAGCCGCCGCAGCCGGGTGTGGTCGGGCGGGTCGATGTTGAGCAGATGCGTCATCAGCTCGGCCTTGCGCTCGCCCGGGATGCCCGTCTTGCCCTTCGCGTGAGGGGACTCGTCGTGGTGCGCCGGGTTCTTGGACAGCCGCTGGTCGGCGAGGGCCTGCCGGGCGTCGGCGTACCGGGTCACGAGCCAGGCCTCGACGCCGCTGGGCAGCTTCGTGCGGTGCACGGGCGCGTGCTCCCGCAGCCAGGCGTAGGCGGGATAGGGGTCGCTGGCGAACTCCCAGGTGAAGAGCTCGGGGGCGGGGCTGGTACTCACTCCCCGACCGTACAGGGGGCATGCATGGAGAACCTGTGATCATGAGGTGCCCGACGTGCCCTAGATTCATGCCAGTGGATCCCCAGCTGATCAGAAGCACGTTCGCGGTCGTCGAGAGACGGGCCGAGCATGCCGTCACCTTCTTCTACTCGCACCTCTTCTGGAACAACCCGGGAGTGCGCGCGCTCTTCCCCGAGGACATGGCCCCCCAGCGGGACCGGCTCTTCGCGGCGCTGACGCATGTGGTGACGCACCTGGAGGACCCCGCACTCGCCGCCTACCTGGGGCATCTGGGCCGCGACCACCGCAAGTTCCTGGCCTCGCCGGCGCTGTACGCCGCCGTCGGCGAGAGTCTGATCGGCGCCTTCGCGCACGCCGCCGGGTCCGCGTGGACCATCGAGGCGGAGAAGGCCTGGACCGAGGCGTACGGGCTGGTGGTCGAGCTGATGCAGGCGGGCGCCGAAGAGGCCGCCGGGGCCGGGGAGCCCGCCTGGTGGGACGCGGACGTCGTCCGCCACGAGCGGTACGGCGACAGCCTCGCCGTCCTGACCCTGCGGCCCCGGCAGCCCTTCCCCTACCTCCCCGGCCAGTACGTCAGCGTCAGCTCGCTGCGCGTCCCGCGCGTCTGGCGCACCTACTCCGTCGCGAACGCGCCCCGCGACGACGGCACGCTCGACCTCCATGTGAGCCGGATCCCCGGCGGTGCGATGAGCACGGCGCTCGTCGAGGAGACCGGTCCCGGCGAGGTCCTGCGGCTGAGCGCCGCCGGCGGCGGACTCACGGCACGGACGTCCGCGGGCGGACTGCGCACCTATATATGCGCCGGTACGGGCTGGGCCCCCGTGCGCGCCCTCCTGGAGGAGGCCGCCGACGCGGAGCCGGACCTGGAAGGCCGGCTGTTCGTCGTGGCCCGTGCGAAGGACCACCTCTACGGACGCCCCGACGCCGAGGCCCTCAAGGAACGTCTCCCCGGTCTGAACGTCACCTACATCACCGCGGCCCCCGGACGCCGGCGCGACCAGGCCACCGAGCGGCTGATCCACGCGCTCCAGGCGTGCGAGCAGTGGCCCGCGCACGAGGTCTACCTCGCCGGCCCGCCCGGCTTCCTGACGGAGACCGTCGAGGTCCTCACGGAGCTCGGCACCGCCCCTGACCGCGTCCACCACGACACGCTCCCGGCCGTGGGCCGCTTCACGGTCCGCCCGAGCACCGCCGCCGAACGCCTCCTCGGCCCGCCGCAGCTCCAGTGGCACAACCCCGAGGCGCGGGCCCCGGGCGGGGAGTGAGCGGGGGCTCAGGCCACCCGGGAGGCGCGGGCACGGACCCGCCCCACGACGAAGTTCCCGAGGAACGCGAGCGCCAACAGCCCGGTGACGACCCGCAACCAGCCGGGGGTGTCGCTCTGCACCGCGAGTCCGCCCATCAGCAGGACGAGCAGGGACGCGCCGAGCGGGGTGTCGGGGAACTCCGGCTTCCGCACGCCGGCCCCGCGCGCACGCTCCCCGCTCACTCCAGCCCCTCCGCCGCGCGGATCGCCTCGCGGTACGTCCGGGCCGCCGCGCGCAGCGCCGCCTCCGGGTCCACGCCGGCCGCCTCCGCACGGGCGGCGAGGCCGAGGAGCTCGTACCCGATGCCCTCGCCCGCCGGCAGCGCCACGTCGAGCCCCGCCGTCCGCACGCGGTTCGCCAGCTTCGTGGCGAGCGCGAGCCCCGGCTGTCCGAGCGGCACGCCGTCGGTCACGGACTCCCGCTGCTTCTCGACGGCCTTCGTCCGCAGCCAGTGGGCCTTGACCTCCTCCGGCGTCTCGGCCGTCGCGTCACCGAAGACGTGCGGGTGCCGGTGGATCAGCTTTTCGACGATCGTCCCGGCGACGTCGTCCACGGAGAACGGCTCCTCCGGGTCCTCCTCGGCGATCCGGGCGTGGAAGACGACCTGGAGCAGGACGTCCCCGAGCTCCTCGCGGAGCTCCTCGCGGTCACCGTCCTCGATCGCCTCGACGAGCTCGTACGCCTCCTCGATGCCGTACTTGGTGAGCCCCTTGTGCGTCTGCCGCGAGGACCACGGGCACTCGCGCCGGATCCGGTCCATGACCTGCACCAGGTCCAGCAAGCGGGATCCCGGCAGGTCGTACGAGCCGGGGAGCAGCTCCAGATCGGGCATGGAGACCCGGCCCGAGCCGGCGAGCCGGGCGAGTCCGTCCGTCAGGGCGCGGTCGCCCTCGCCGGAGGGCAGCAGCACGACCGTCCGGCCCCCGGCGCACTCCTCGACGAGCTCCTGCGCGGTGGGCAGGACGTGCTCGACGACGACCCCGGCGTCCTTCAGGTACGGCAGCTGGGGGTGGTGCTCGTCGGGACACAGCACCCGGTCCGCGCCGTGCAGTGCCTGCCACGCGGGCCAGGACAGCAGTCCGGGCGCCACGCGGTGGCTGGCGGTCAGCAGGACGATGCGGCCGGGGCTCTCAGATGTCACACCTCGAACCTACCCGGACGGGGCGGCCCCGGGCCCCGCGCCCCCGGACCGGTCTCACGCCCCGGACCGGTCTCACGCCCCGGCCTGGGCCGCGCCCGGGTCCTGGCTGACCTGCCGCAGCCACGGCGACCCGTCGTAGGAGCCGTCGAGCTGGACCTGCGCGTCGTCCCAGGCGCCGAAGCGCGGGTTCACGTCGATGTCGAGGGCCTTCGAGGCGTCGGTGAAGACCTTCGTCAGCTTCTCCTGCCCCTCGGGGGTCTCGGTGATCCCCAGCTTGGCGGCGATCTTGTTCATGAGGACGTTGCGGCGGACGACGTCGTCGATCTGGTCGGGGGCCACGCCCTGCTCCTGGAGCAGGGCGGCCGCCAGCCGGTCCTCGCCGCCGCTCTGGCGGACGAAGGCGGCGCGGGTCTGCTGGAGCTCGGCGCGGGTCGCGGTGACGCCGTTGTCGGCGGCGACCTTGTTCACGACCCGGTCGAAGATCAGGCCGTTGAGCTTGCGGCGGTTGAGGTCGCCGCTGGTGCCGAGCAGCTGGGCGCCCTGCGGCGAGGCGGCCTGAGCGGCCCGCACGTCCTCGACCTGCGCCTGGAGCGTGGAGACCTCGATCCGTTCGCCGCCGACGACGGCCGCCGCTCCTGGGTGGGCGTCGCTCCCGCAGGCGGTGAGCAACGGCGCCGCGAGGAGCGCGGCGGAGACGGAGAGAGCAATGCGGCGATCGCGGCGGTGCACAGGAGCCTCCCGGGCTGGTCGTGCGTCAGTTGAACGACCTTGCGGTGATCGATGGTAGGGAGTCGCCGGGGCCGTAGCCACTACTTCGGAGCGACTGTTTCCCACAACGAGTCACCGGACCGCCGGGTGTCGGCCCGCATCTCCCGCTCCTCCTGCCCCGCCTCCGTCTCCTGCACCAGGTAGTGGGGGCGGCGCTTCACCTCGTAGTAGATGCGGCCGACGTACTCGCCGATGAGGCCCACCATCACCATCTGGACGCCGGCGAGCGCGGTGACGGCGACGAGGAGCGTGACGTAGCCGGGCGTGTCGACGCCGCTGGCCAGGGCGTCGACGACGATCCAGGCGGCGTACAGGGAGGCGAGGGAGACGAGAAGCAGGCCGAGGTGGACGGCGGCCCGGAGGGGTTTGTTGTTGAAGGAGAGGAGGCCGTCGAGCCCGTAGTTGAGGAGCTTGCCGAAGGTCCACTTGGAGCGGCCCTCCTCGCGCACGGCGTTCTCGTAGGAGAAGGTCGTGGTGCGGAAGCCGACCCAGGCGAAGAGGCCCTTGGAGAAGCGGTTGTACTCACCGAGGCCGAGGAGGGCGTCGACGGTACGGCGGGACAGCAGCCGGAAGTCGCCGACGCCGTCGACGAGCTCGACGTCCACGAGCCGGTTGATCGCCCGGTAGTAGAGGCGGGCGGTCAGGGTGCGGGTGACGCGGTCGCCCTCGCGGGTGCGGCGGGCGACGACCTGGTCGTACCCCTCGGCGTGCAGGGCGACCATGCGGTGCACGAGCTCGGGCGGGTGCTGGAGGTCGGCGTCCATGATGACGACGGCGTCCCCGGCGGCGTGCCGGAGCCCGGCGAGCATCGCGGCCTCCTTGCCGAAGTTGCGGCTGAAGGAGACGTAGCGGACGCGGCCGGGGTCGGCGGCGGCCAGCTCCTGGAGGAGCGGGAGGGTCCGGTCCCGGCTCCCGTCGTCCACGTAGACCAGCTCGAACTCCCCGTCGAGACGGGAGAGTTCGTCGGTCACGCGGGCATGGAAGCGGGTGAGGACATCGTCCTCGTTGAAGCACGGGACCACGATCGAGAGCAGCACGCGGACCACGACAACGGAGCCCGGTGACCCGTCCTGTCCGCGCGGATGACGGAGAGGCGACCATCGAGTGAACTGGCCCGCCGGGCCGGCCCTTTCCCCGGTGGTCGCTGACATATTCGATGCGCCATGCAGATGCAGATCACGCCGAACCCCACAGCCCGCGCCCTCTCCGCCCGCTCGAAATCCGCCCGCGCCCTCTCGGCCCGGCCCCTCTCCCTCGCGGCCCTCCTCGCCACCGCAGCCGTCTGCGCCGGCGACGCCGTGGCCCGCGTCTTCCCCTTCGGGCCGCGCCACCGGGCCGTCAACGACCTCGCGAACCAGTTCGTGCCTTTCCACGCGCACCTCTGGGACCTGCTGCGGGGCCGCGCGGACGGCGGGCTGCTGCTCGACTGGAGAGCGGGCTGGGGCACGAGCTTCCTTCCCGACTACGGCACCTACCTGTCGAGTCCCTTCGCCCCGCTCGTGGCGCTGCTCCCGCGCGCGGACATCGAGTACGCGGTGTACGGGATCACCGTCCTGAAGACGGCGGTCGCCGCGGCGGCGATGACGTTCCTGCTGCGGCGCACCGGCCCCGGGGGCGCGTGGTGGTGGGCGGCGGTCCTGGGCGCGGCGTACGCGCTGTGCGGCTGGTCGCTCGCGGAGGGCACGTACAACCCGATGTGGCTGGACGGTCTGATCGCCTTCCCGCTGCTCTGCCTGGTCGGCGAGTGGGTACGGGAGGGCCGCAGACCGCTCCTGGGGCCGGCGGTGGTGGCGGTGTGCTGGCTGGCGAACTTCTACACCGCGTACATGGCGACGCTCGGCGCGGCCCTCGTGCTCCTGGTCCGCCTGGCCACGGCGGGGCCTTCCGGACGGGCTCCGGTACGGACGCTGCTCCGGGCCGCGCTGACGACGGCGCTCGGCATCGGTCTCGCCGCCCCCGTCCTCGTCCCCGTCTTCCTCGGGTCGCGTCACGCGTACCCCGGTGTGGTCAGGGAGTTCGACCCGGCGGCCGGTACGGACGTCCTCGCCCGGCTGCTCCCCGCGACGTACAGCTTCGCCACCCCGGCGGCCTTCGTCACCACGGCGGTGCCGCTGCTCGCCGCGACGCTCCTCTTCCGCCGGGACGTCCCGGGCCGTGAGCGGTGGCTGTGGGCGGGCCTGTGCGGGGCGGTCGCGCTCTCGATGCAGTGGGGCCCGGCCCATCTCGTCTGGCATGTCTTCGCCACCCCGAACGGCAGCCCGTACCGGCAGACCTTCGTCCTCTCCGGCGTCCTCGTCCTCGCCGCCTGGACGGCCGTCTCCCACGGCCTCCCGGACCGGCGGTCGGCGGCCGCGGGGGCGGCGGTCGTCCTCGCGCTCGCGGCCGGGGCCCTGCCGAGCCGCCTGATCACCCCCACGGCGCTGCTCCTCGCGGGCGCGGGCCTCGCGGCGGTGGCGGGCGCGCTCCTCCTCCCCCGCCGGGGCCGGTACGGGATCCTGGCCGCGCTCCTGGTCGCGGGCACGCTGCTCGGGCAGGCGGCGGCGACCACGGCCCACGCGGACCGGGAGCGGGCGGCCCGGCTCGACGACTACCCGCCGCTGGGCGCGGAGCAGGAGCGGCGGGCGGCGGCCCTGGCGGCGGCCGACGGCTGGCCCGCGTACCGCACGGACCCGGGACTGCCCCGGGTCGCGGGCAACGATCCACTGCTCATGGGCGGGCAGGGCGCCGCGTACTACAGCAGCCACACCCCGGCGGTCCTCACGCGGACGCTGACGGCGCTCGGCGGCGGCTGGACCTCGCGGGGCCGGAACCTGCTGAGCCTGGACAACCCGGTGACGGACGCGGTCTTCGGGGTGGGGGCGCGATGGCGGGACGGTTCGGTGGAGCGCACGGAGACGTACCTCCCGCTCGTGACCGTGCGCCCGCCGGGCCCGCCCCCGGTCTACGGCCCGTCGCCCTTCCGCAACCAGGAACTCCTGCTGGGCGCCCGGGTGTACGAGGCCCCGCGCGCGGGTGCCTGCCGGGTCGGCACCGAGGTCTTCCTCTGGGCGCCCGACGCCACGGGCCAGGCCCGGCTGGGGTCACGGACGGCGGCCCTCCTGGGCGGCCGGCCGAAGCGCAGCGCGGCCATGACGTCACTGGGGGTCCAGCGGACGGCGGGCGCGCGGGTGGAGGTGCCGGGCGGCGGGCGGGGCGAGGTCGGCTGCCTGGACCACGCGCGCCTGCGGGAGGCGGTGGCGTCGCTGCGCGTCGGGGCGGCCACGACGGCCCGCCCCACGCAGGACGGCATCAGGGCGACGCTCCCGGCGGGCACGGGCAGCACGGGCGCGGGCGCGGGCAGCACAGGCGCGCTCGCAGGCACAGGCACGGTGGTCATAGCCGCCCCGCACATCGCGGGCTGGACCTGCGCGGGCTCCCCCACCGCCTCGTACGGCGGCCTCCTCGCCCTCCCGGTGCCGGCCTCCGGCACCGTCGACTGCGCGTTCCGCCCGCCGGGGCAGCGGGCCGGCCTGGCGGCGGGAGCGGCGGCCCTGGGGGCGCTGCTGCTGTGGCGCCTGACCTCCGCCATCAGGCGTTCCCGGGACCGGCCTTAAGGTCGTCGCATGCATCTGGACGAGGGACGGAAGGCCGCGGAGGCCGGGGAGTGGGTGGCGGCCGGGCACGCGTTCGTGCGGGCCGCCATGGAGGGCAGCGCGGAGGGGGCCGAGCTGGCGACGCAGGTGACCGTCGGTCTCGTACCGCTGGCCGACGCGGGGTCGGCGGAGGCGGCCGCGCTGCTGGCCGGGATCTATCTGGAGTACTTCGACGAGTCGGCCCTGCCCGACGCCGTGCGGTACGCCCGCGCGGCGGCCGGGGCCGGGCATCCGGCCGGGCAGCGCACCTACGGGTACATGCTGCTCGAAGGGACCGGCGTCCCGGAGGACCACGAGCGCGCGGCGGAGCTGTTCCGGGCGGCGGCGGAGGCGGGGGACGCGTACGCCTGCCTCAACCTCGCCCAGCTCGTCGACGACTTCGACGAGGCCAGGCTGCTCCTGGAGCGGGCCACCCGCGAGGGGATCGACATCGCCGGCGCCCTGCTCGCCGACCGGCTGTCGGAGCTGGACCGCGACGAGGAGGCGCTGACCTGGTACCTGTGGGCGGCCGAGCGCGGCCACCCGGGCGCGATGCACGCCGCCGCCTGCTGGTACCGCGACGGCTTCGGCACCGAGCCGGACCCTGTGCAGGCGGTGCGCTGGTTCCTCGCGATGCTCGCGCACGGCGAGGGCGACGGCGTCCACGAGGCGGTCGACCTGGCGAAGTCCGGGGCCCTGGACGCGGACCAGGTCCGCGAGGCGGGCCGCCTGGCGGGCGACCCGGCGGCGGCGGAGTCCCTCATCGCGACGGTGTGGGGGGACACTCCTTAGGGGATGTCCCGTCGCCAGCGGATCTCACCGTCCTGTTCCTCGTCGGTCGGGGCGAGTCCGGCCGCGCGGGCGACGGCGGCGGAGGCCGTGTGCCCGGGGTGGACGTGTGCGAGGACCGTCCGGACTCCCTGGCCGACGAGCAGGCCGACCAGCCCCTGGGCGGCCTCGCGGGCGATCCCGCGCCCCTGCCAGTCGGTGCCGACGACCCACGCGACCTCCGCGACCCGCCCGCCGTCGGTGACCGTGGCCTGCACGGTCCCGGTGAGCCGGTCCTCGTCGCGCAGCCGCACGACCCAGTTGCGCCAGACCACGGAGGGGTCCGGCGACCCGGCGACCAACCGCTCGTAGCGGGCGCCCAGTTCGGGCGCGGTGAGCGGGGCGCCCCCGATGAAGGCGTGCAGGGCGGGGTCGGCCAGGACGCCGGCCATCTCCTCGGCGTGCGCGACGTCGAGCGGTACGAGGTCGAGCCGCCCGGTCCGTACGACCGCCCCGCTCACAGCGCCCCCAGCGGTCCCGGATCGACCTCGTCGAACTGCGCGCCCGTCTCCCGCTCCAGCTCCAGCAGCTCGGCCATCGTCACGATGCGCCGGCTGGTGGCCCCCAGGTCCTGGTGCGCCTCGGCGGACCACAGCGGCGGGTGGAGGGCGAGCCCCCGGTCCCCGTCCAGGTCACGGACCTCGTCGCGCCAGCCGGGCCAGCGGAGGTTCTCGTAGAACTCCTCCGTGCCGCCCGCGAGCATCCACGACAGCCAGGCCCCGTAACCGGCACCCAGCGCCTCCCACCGGAGCGAGTCCGGCGCGAAGTAGATCATCTCCCCGGGCTGTCCCGGCAGCCCGACCTGGTCGGCGGGTCCGGCCTGGAGGACGAACGCCCCGCCGAGGACGTCATGGGCCACGACGAGCCCGGCCTGCGGATGCCAGTCGGGGACGGTCACGGGCGGGTAGCCGTTGACCCGCGCGAGAGAGGGCAGCCGCCGGGGGTTGTCGGCGGCCGGGCTTCCGTACACCCGCAGCCAGCCGTCGTCGACGAACGCCCCGCCGCTGCGCAGCAGGAACGCCCCCAGGAACGACCCCACGGTCACCTGGGTCTGCACCAGCGCGGCGGCCCCACGCCCCGGATCGGCGTCCAGCACGTCGACGGGCACGGCCGCGCCCCGCAACTCCGCACCGAGCACCGGCCACGCCGGGTCCTCGACCTCGATCAACTCACTCAGTTCACGCACCGCAGCATGCTCGCACGCGCGCGGGATGGGGCGGCCCGTGCCCACCACCCCGCTCCTGCGGCGGCTGGCGCGGGCGCTCGACGCCGAGCTGACCATCGAGCCGACCCCCCGCCACGAAGCGGCCTGAACGCCCCGTAGCCGAGCCGGTCACCGCACACCCGAACGGCTGTACCATCCGGCGGATGATCAGTCAGGGGTGGCGGGCGGCGATCGGCGCCGCGGGCGCGGTCGCGTTCTGCTGGGGTGTGGCGGGCGCGGTCCACATGGGGTTCGAGCATCAGGGAAGCAACGGGAGGGGCGCGAACTACTACGGCCTGCCCGAGGGCGGCTGGGGGTACGAGATCGCCCTGCTGGCCGGGTTCATCGTGTCGGTCTACTCCACGCCCGGGCTGCTGCGCCGCGCCGCGTGGTGGCCCTCCATGAGCCTGAGCGCGGGCGCCGGGGCGGGTGTCGTCGCCGTGCTGTCGCTGGGGCAGGAGCCGAGGCACTGGGTGGCCGCCGCGCTGCTGTGGGCGACCGGGATCGCGGCGCCCCTCGTGAACCGCTTCTGGGGCCGCCACCATCCCCTGTGACGCCCGGTCACGCCGCCCGCGCCCCGGCCCTGGACCCGAGAAGGGCCGGGACCCCCCCGTGAGGTCCCGGCCCTTCTCCGCGTACGCGTCCGCGTGTTACTTCGCGGCGACCTCTTCGAGGCACAGCACGAACTTGATCGTCTCGAGCTGCTGCGCGAGCGCCGAGAGCTCCGTGCCGCACTTGTTCACGTCGAAGGTGTCCTCGACGACCTTGACGACCTTGAACGTGTCGGCCTTGCCGGCCGCGCAGTCGACGGTGTCGACCTTCGGGTCGTTGTCCGGACCGGTCACCGTGACGCACTCGCCCGCCTTGGCGTGCACCGGTGCCTCGCCCGTGAGGTACGGGACGCCGAACTTCCAGGCGAGGACGGCCACGATCGCGACGAGGACGGCGCCGATCTTCTTGAGGATCTTCTTGCCCTTCGAGGGAGCCTCGGGGGCGCCGAAGGCGGCGGGCTGCTGCTCGGGGGTGAGGGGCGCGGCGGGCGTCGTCATGAGGATTCCTTGCAGGACGTGGACATGATCAGACGCGAACGTTACATGCGCCAAAACCGACAAAGGGGATGGGGAAGATCCACTTCCCCATCAGATGCCGAGTCGTGATTCTGGCGCCCCGTCAGGATCACGCCCCTATCACGTCAGGGGCGTGGCCCCAGCAGGCGCTGGCGCTCCAAAGCCCTGCACAAGTCCACCGGAAGCGGGTGATACGGGCCGTACGCGCGCTCCGCGTCGAACAACAGCCGCTGGAGCTCCGCCTGTCCGACCGCGTGCTCCCCCGTCGCCAGGTGCAGCAGCCCCGTCCGGTGCCGGATGTCGAAGGCCCGCGCCGGGTCGGCGGCCTGCTCGTAGAACGGCAGGACCGCGCGGAACTCCGCGAGCGCGGCGGCCGTCTCGCCCAGCTGCTCCAGGCACACGGCCGCGTCGTACCGGAACTGGAGCGTCTGCGGGTCCGCCGGGCCCGCCTCCGCGGCTCGGTCCTCCGCGAGGCGGCGCAGCTCCGGCAGCGCACGCCGGTACTGCCCGTCGTCCATCAGCGTCGACGCGTACTGCTTGCGCAGGATGCGGACGACCGGCGAACCCTCGCCGTGCTCCGCCGCGGCTGCGGGCAGGATGCCGCCGAGGATGTCGACGGCCTGCGTCAACGACCCCTCCGCGAGCAGCCGCTTGACCTCGTCGACGGCGGCGGCGACATCGGGCCTGGGGGGCCTCGACGGAGGCGGGGGCGTCGTCGCGTACATCCGGGGGTCCGCGGGCGGGGACGGCGGCTGTACGGGAATTTGCGCGGGTACGGGTGGGGCGGCCGGCGGCGCCTGGGGCGCCTGCGCCGCGGTCCGGTCCGGCCAGGGGGCGTGCGGGCGCAGGAACGGGCGGGTCGGGTCCATCGGCCCCGCCGGGGCGCCGCGCGCGGGCAGCAGCGGCAGGAGGTGCTCGTACACCTCCTGCGCGCCCGACGGCCGGTCGCGCGGGTCCTTGGCCAGCAGGCGCAGCACGAGCGCTTCGAGCGCCTCGGGGACCTCGGGGCGCAGCTGGCGGATCGGACGCGGCGGCTCGTACAGGTGCCGGTGCAGCACGCCGAGCGCGGTCGAACCGGAGAACGGCACGTCCCCGCTGAGGAGTTCGTGGAGGAGGGCGCCGAGCGCGTACAGGTCGGTGTACGGACCGACCGCGCCGCCCATGGCCTGCTCGGGCGCCATGTACGCCGGGCTGCCGATGGGGGAACCGGTGTGGGTGAGGCGGGTGGTGTCCGTGTCGAGGACGGAGGCGACGCCGAGGTCGAGGACGGTGACCGTGCCGTCCGGACGGACCATCACGTTCCGCGGCTTGAGGTCGCGGTGGACGATCGGCACGGCGTGCACGGCGGCGAGCACCGCGCACAGTTGGGCGGCGACGCAGACGGCCCACACCCAGGGGTACGGGTCGTTCTCGGCGAGGTGGTCGGAGAGGTCGGCGCCCTCCACGTACTGCATGACCAGGTACAGGTCCTCGCCGTCGCTGCCCGCGTCGTGCACGGTGACCAGGCCCGGGTGGTCGACCTGCGCCGTGACGCGGCACTCGCGCACGAAGCGGCGGCGCAGCTCGTCGGCGGCGGTCGCGGGCCCCGCGATGCCGGCGGGGTGCAGCAGCTTCACCGCGACCCGGCGGTCGAGCCGGCCGTCGTACGCCGTCCAGACCTGACCCATGCCGCCCTGGCCGATGACGGTGGCGAGCTCGTAACGCCCGCCGATGACGCGCCCGTTCACTTGCGGCCTTCGCCTTCCCTGCCGTCCCTGCTGTCCCTGCCGTCCTGGCGCAGGAGGTCGCTCAGCTCGTCGAGCTCGGCGCGGACCTGCTCGATGCGGGGTGCGGTGGTCGGCTGGACGGGCTGCGCGGGCTGGGAGGCGCCGAAGTACGGGGCCGGGGCCGGGGTCACGCTCGGTGTCGTCGCGGCGGTGGAGCGGTCCGGCCCGTACCCGTACCCGACCGGCCCGTACGGCGGCGGCACCGGCATCGCGCGGCGGCGTTCGTAGTACCGGATCTCCCCGACCAGGTAGTAGGCGACGGAACCGGCCCCCAGGGCCAGGATCATGCCGACCCCGATGACGGCCTCCAGGTCGGTGGTCTCCTTCTCGCCCGTGACGCCCATGTAGACGAAGAGCGCGGTGGCCACGACGAAGGCCAGCCCGAAGAACACCCAGTCCCGCACCGTGCGCGTGAGGATCGCGAGGCGCAGCATCGGCGCCCAGGCGAGGAAGCCGCAACTGAGCAGCGGCAGCGCGACGAAGAGGACGCGCAGCGCGATCAGGCCACCGGAGGCACCGGAGGCGGGACCGGGCGGCGACGGCTGCGGGGCCTGCGGGTGGCCGTACATCTCGGCTGCTGCTCCTGCTCGAACGGATCGGAACGGATCGGCGCGGATCGCCCCGGATCGATGCGGATCGGGGGCGGATCCGGGACGAGCGTATACACCGTCGCCGACAACGGTTCCGGGTTGTCCGGAACCGTTGTCGAACCGATCAGGACCCTCAGCCCGCGACGGCCCGGGTCACGGCGCCACCGTGCCGTCCGCCAGGCCGTCGTACAGGCCCTGGACGAGCTGTTCGCCGAGCCGGGAGGCCTGCCGCAGGGTCTCCTCGAACTCCGCGAGGGCGCGGAACCGCTCGCCGAACCGGCGCTGCTCGGCGAGGGGCAGGCGCGGCAGTTGGAGGCGGCGCACGTCGAGGCGGGTCGCGGTGGAGGCGTAGCTGCTGGCCTGCCGGGTGTTGGCGGTGGCCCGGAGGAATCCGGCCAGGAACCACGGGTCGAGGGCGGCCGGGTCGGGGCGGAGCAGTTGGAGGTTGCGGCCGAGGGCGGCGCCCTCGGCCGGGGCGTCGACGACGCGGACGGCCGCGCCGCCGCCGAGGACCGGGACGACGACGTCACCGGCGGCGAGGAGGACCGGGTCCTCGGGCGGGCCGTCGGGGAGCGTGCCGGAGGGCGGCTGGGCGGCGAGGACGTCGTGGTCGGTGAGGACGGCGACGGGAGCGCCGGCGGGGGCCGTGCCCGCGCCGCCCGCGTGCAGGGTCAGGGCTCCGGCGCGCGCGAGTTCGCCGACGGTGGTCGTGCCGGCCGTGGCCGCGGGCCGGCTCGCGGGGCCGCCGTCGGCCGTGGCCGGCTCGGCCAGGGGCGCCGGCGTCAGCTCGCGGGTCCGGTGCAGGGTCTCGGCGAGGCGCTCGCGGACCAGGGCCAGTTGGGTCACGCCCTCGGCGGCGGCGCGGGGCGGGAGGTGGCGGGCGGGGGCGAGGTCGACGTCGTCGTCGAGGAGCTCGATGACGGGGACGGCGCGGCTCTCCCCGGGGGTCGCGGCGAGGGTCCCGTCCCGGTCGAAGGCCGTCCAGGCGTCCAGTACGGCCGTGTGGACGGCCGACCAGTCGATCCTGTCCCGGCTGTCCCTGCCGTCCCTGCCCTGACCGTCCCGGCCGCCCTGGCCCGGGTGCTCGGACGCCGTGTCGACGAGGAGCAGTTCGGCGGCGGGGCGCTCGCCGGGGACGGGCCTGCGCAGGACCCAGAGGTGGAGCGGGATGCCGTACGGGGGTGCGGCGCCGGCCGGGAGGGCGACGACCGCGCGGAGGGCGCCGCGGCGGAGGAGGTCGGCGCGGATCCGGCGGCCGGAGCGGCGGGAGGCGGCGGCGGGCGGCATGAGGAGGACGGCGGTGCCGCCGGGGCGGAGGCGGGCCAGGGCGTGCTGCACCCAGGCGAGCTCGGACTCCGTACGGGCCGGGAAGCCGTACTCCCAGCGGGGGTCGTAGGCCAGTTCGTCGTGGCCCCAGTTGCGCTCGTTGAACGGCGGGTGGCAGAGGACGGCGTCGGCGGCGAGCGCCGGGAACGCGTCGGCGCGGAGGCTGTCGCCGGAGCGGACGCGGATGTCGGCGGCGGTCTCGGCGGAGAGGGCCAGGCGGAGGGCGGTGAGCGCGGCGAGGTCGTGGTCGGCGTCCTGGCCGCAGACCGCGCCGGGCCGCTCGACCGCGCTGAGCAGACCGCCGGTGCCGCAGGCGGGGTCGAGGACGGTGAGCGGGGCGCGGGTGTCGTCGGCGGCCCGTGACGCCGTGCCGCCGGTCGCGAGGGCGGCCATCAGGGAGGCGGGGCCGGGCGGGGTCAGCGTGTACTGCCGGGGGTTGGCGTCGAGGTGACGGCCGAGCAGGAACTCGAAGGCCGGCCGGACCCCGTCCATCTCGGCCGCGAGGTCGGCGGCCCCCCGGAGGAGGGGGACGGAGGGGGCGAGCGCGGAGACGGTGGGGGTGAGGACGGGCCGCTCGGGGCCGAGGCGCTCGGTGAGCGTCTCCTCCAGGGCGACGGGGAGCACGCCCGTGAGCCGCTCGTCCGGCAGCGCGGCGAGCGCCGGCCAGGCAGCCGACCTGTCCCGTACGAGGAGGAGGGCGCAGCCCGCGTGGACGAGGGCGGTGACGGCGCCGGCGGGGTGGCCCGCGATCTGCTGCCAGACGCGCTCGCGCAGGGGGACCTCGGCGAGCTTGCCCTGCTCGCGGAGCCATCGCTCGACGTCGGCGAGGGCGAAGGAGGGACTGGCCTCCGTGCCGCCCACCGGCTTGGGGAAGTCGGCGTGACGGCGGCGCCAGTTGCTGACGGCGGCCCGGCCCACCCCGGCGAGCCGGGCGATCCCGGCGGCGGTCACCTCTGCCGAGCCGGCGTCTCCGGCGTCTCCCGGTGTCCCCATGGCTCCCGTGTCCCCGGTGTCTCCCGCGCGCTCCTCCGGCACCTGACTCATCTCCCTGGCTCGCCTCGCCCACGTCCTCGTGTGACATCGATCTTACCGACGAACGCGCACCGCACCACTTCACAGCGTGAGCGGACTCGTTTTTCCTGAATCGTGTTGACTCGGTTCACAAGCTCTGTTGTGATTGACCCATCGCTTCAGACAGCTTCTCTGTCCGGGAGGACACACCCATGTCGTACGACACTCAGGTCCCCGCCGCCCCGCGGCAGGTCATGCGCAACGGCCTCGGCACCGCGGCCCTGATCCTCGGCATCATCGGCACGGTCTCCGGCCTCATCCCGCTGCTCTTCTGGCTGGCCGGCACCCTCGGCGTCATCGCGCTGGTCCTCGGCCTGGTCGGCAAGGGCCGGGTGAAGCGCGGCGAGGCGAGCAACAAGGGCGTGACGGTCACCGGCGCGATCCTCGGCCTCGTGTCCCTGATCCTCGCGACGGTCGGCCTGATCATCACGGTCACGGCGGTCAGCGACGCGGTCGAGGAGATCGACAAGAGCATCAAGGACGCGGCGCCGAAGGACCCGACCAAGACGGAGGCCCCCTCGGGCGACGCCGGGAAGGCGGACAAGGGCAAGGCCCTCGCGGACGGCGACACCTCGGTCTACGACGACGACCTGAAGGTCACGGTCTCGGACCCGAAGCCCTACACCGCGAGCGAGTACGCGGTCGGCCACACCAAGGGCAACAAGGCCTACCAGGTCACCGTCGTCGTCGAGAACGGCGGCAAGAAGAACTTCGACGCCGTCGGCGTCCTGCTGAGCGCGCGCGCCGGTGCCAACGGCGTCGAGGCGGAGCAGATCTTCGACGAGAAGGTCGGCGCGGGCTTCCAGGGCGCCGTCCTGCCCGGCAAGAAGGCCACGCTCACCGTCGCCTTCGACGCCCCGAAGGACGCCAAGAACCTGACCGTCGAAGTGAACCCCGGCTTCGACTACAACGCCTCGCAGTGGGAACTGAAGCTCGGCTGACCGGGCACAGCCCATCACCACGCACCAAGCAGCGCACCGAACACCGAACACCAAGCACCAAGCACCAAGCACCAAGCACCAAGCACCAAGCACCAAGCACAGAGCACAGAGCACAGAGCGCCAACAGGACCGGGGGCCCCACGGGGCCCCTTCCCTCGTTCTCCCCCGTCGAAGACACTGCCACGATGCACGCCTTACTCCGCCGCCCTGTCGCCGTCGCCTTCCTCTGCGCGACCTTCACCCTCTCCGCCACCGCCTGCGACCGGCACGTCGGCGACCTGACCAAGTCCGAGCTTCTCGACAAGGCGATCAGGGCGACGGAGTCGGCGGAGTCCGTGACCGTGCACTCCGACGGGTTCTCATTGGCGTTGCCGGTGAAGAGCCGCACCTCCTACGACGGCCGCGGGAACTGCACCACCGCGCTGTCCTACGGCACGTCGGACACGATCGACGTCATCAGGGTCGACGGGGACACGTACGTGCGCCGCGGCGAGGCTCGCCTGCGCAGGGAAGAGGGGCACCGGAGCCCGGAGGACCTGGCGGCCCTGATCGACAGGCTCGGCGGCCGCTGGACGAAGCCGCCCGTCGACGGCCCGGACGCCCCGGCGGAGCCGGCGCTCTGCGGCCGGCTGACGCTCGACGCCCTGGAGAACGGCTGGGGCGACGACGCCGCGAAGGGAGAGCCCACCACTGTCGACGGACGGAAGGCTCTGAAGCTGGTGAAGGCGGGCACCGAGAACGAGACAGCCGTCCACATCGCGGCGGAGGGCCCGCCCTACATCCTGAGGATCGTCACGAAGGGCGGCGACACGCCGGGGACCACCACCTTCGACTACGACCGGCCGGTCGAGGTGAAGGCCCCGCCGGCCGGGGCCGTCGTCATGGCGGACTGATCCGCCGTTCCACCGTCAGAGGGCGTGCCGAACCCACACGTTGGGCTCGACATAGACCGCGTAGCCCCGCGAGACCTCGCAGTGGACCGGGACGAGGGCCTTCTCGACCTCGACCGGACCGTCCGTGTCGAACGGCAGCCCCGTCCACTCGCGCCACTGCTCGACGGAACCGCTGACCGTCATCGACGCCGGGGCCACCGCCTCGACGACACCGCCCGCACGGACGTGGACGCGCAGCCACGGGTCGACGGGCAGGCCGTCGGACTCGCGGGTGCGGAAGGCGTACTCGTGGATGGAGGACTCCGCCTCCAGGTGCTTGCCGTTGGGGCGGACCGGGGCGACGAGCTCCGAGAAGCCGAGCCGCTTCGTGTTGTCCCGCATCGCGGCGAGCATCCGGTGCGAGACGCCGTTGCCCAGCGCGCTCGTGTCGACCGTGATCTCGATCGCGCTGACGGTGTCCGGCTCGCGGCCGGCCCGCAGGTCCGAGAAGGCCCAGAGCAGCACCTCGTCCCAGCCCCGGGGCGGCAGCCCGCGGCGGCCGTCGACGTCCATCCGGAAGGGGACGCTGAAGCCGCGCGCGACGACCTTGCCCTCGGAGTCGGTGGCGACGAGGACGTACTCCGGCAGCTCACGCACGATCCGGCCGATGTTCGCCCAGCCCACCGGGTCGTACATCATGAACTCGGGCCAGAGGTCGAGCATGCTCCACATCGGCCCTTCCAGCTCGGGACGGGCGGCGAGGGTCGATATGTTCAGGTCCATGCGGGCAGGATAAAGATCATCTTCCCGGTGGGGAAACGATTTTCCCGACAGTTCGGCCGCCTACGGGAGCTTCTGCTGCGGGCAGCGGTCGAGGACCCGCTTCATCGCGTCCCGCTCGGCGCCGGTCACCCACACCCCGTACTTCTTCTTCACGGCGACCTGCCGGGCGACATAGGTGCAGCGGTACGCCCTGTTCGGCGGGAGCCAGGTCGCGGCGTCGCCGTCGGACTTGCGCCGGTTCGCCGAGGAGTCGACGGCGAGGAGGTTGAGCGGGTCGTTGGCGAAGCGGCGGCGGGTGTCCGCGTCCCACTTACGGGCGCCCTTCTGCCAGGCGTCGGAGAGCGCCACGACGTGGTCGATGTCGACCTTGCTGCGGCCCCGGACGTACTCGACGGTGGTGCCGGTGTACGGGTCGTCGGTGAGGGTCCCGGAGGCGACCTTGCAGCGGCCGTCCGTGAGGCGGACGCCGGTCAGGTCGCGCCGGAGCACGTCGTCGCGGGTGCCGCAGCCGTTGCCGTCGACGTCCGCCCAAGCCCGGCCGAACTTCTCGCGCTCGTAACCGGTCTTCGGGGCCCGGCCCTT
Organism: Streptomyces narbonensis; assembly: GCF_014649015.1. Classification (GTDB taxonomy): domain Bacteria; phylum Actinomycetota; class Actinomycetes; order Streptomycetales; family Streptomycetaceae; genus Streptomyces; species Streptomyces narbonensis. The sequence goes on along the minus strand of NZ_BMSF01000006.1, from coordinate 295,344 downwards.
GACGGTGAGGGTGTCCACGGCGGCGAGCGCGGACCCGCGCGCGGCGGGCCTGCCGCCGGCTCCCCCGTCGGACGCGGGGGTGTCGGAGCCGGGCGAGCAGGCGGTGGCCACCAGGGCGGCGACGGCGAGGACAGTCGCGGCGAGGGGCTTTCGATACGTCAGCACGCTGGAATCCTAGGGTGGGCGAATTCGAGCCGGTTCGTCCCCCTTGCTTCCCTCGTGGATCCCCGCGGGCCCCTCGTGGATCCCCGCGGGCCCCTCGCGATCCGCGCCGGAAGGTAGCGTTCCGACCTTCCGAAACGACACCTCAGGGGGACGCATGCAAGGGTCCGGAGTGCTCCGGGCGCTGACGGCCGTACTGGCCTTCATGTGCGCGGGGCTCATGCTGACAGCACCTCGGGCGCAGGCCGACACGGTGGGCCCGTCGGCCGCGCCGCCGGTCAGGACGTACACGTACAACATGTGCGGCAGCGGCGGGACCGGTGGGTGCGACGTCAGCGCCGCGGGCAACGAGGCGCGGTACGACGCGATCGTCGGCGAGACGGCGGCGGGCGTCTGGAACGCCGACTACCTCTTCCTCGTCGAGGTCTGCCGGTACCAGTTCGACGACCTGAAGGCCCGTCTCGGCAGCCGCGGATACGCGGGCCGTTACGTCGAGACCGTCCCCGCCGGGAGCCTCGGGTCGCTCTGCAAGGACCCGGTCGGGACCACCACGCCGAGCTACGGCATGGCCACCTTCGTCAGGGGCGTCGTCGTCGACGGCGTCGACCTCACCCTGGACACGCGGGCCGCGATCCTGACCACCGTCCCGGGGTCGAACGCCGAGGACATCAAGGCCCCCTGCGTCAAGGCCTGGGTGCAGTCCCGGCAGACCTGGGCGTGCTCCGTGCACCTCTGGTGGGGCCTCCCCACCCTCCCCGCCAACCCCACACCCCAGCAGCAGGCGACTCACTCCGTGATGACCAGGGAGGCCGACAGGCTGGCCGCCCAGGCCAGGACCTGGGAGGACGCGGGCCTCCCCGTCGTCCTCGGCGGCGACTTCAACTCCTCGCCGTGGGGCGACGTCCTCGACCGCTTCTACGAGGCCGGTGCCGGCGAGGGCGGCCACGGCACCTTCGCCGAGGCCGACGAGACCGACGCCGACCGCTTCGGGATGCGCGGCACCCTCTGCGCCGCCCCGGCCGTGCGCTGCCGCAGCGGACAGCTCACCAAGCTCGACGCGGCGCACACGACGCAGACGCAGAAGCTCGACTACACCTTCTTCAGCTCCCGGTACTTCCGCGGCGAGGTGGGCGACGTGCCTCCCGAGCCGAGGACCCCGACCGTCGGGAAGTGGATCTCCGACCACCTGCCGATCCGCGGCGCGGCCTACTGGGCGGACTGCGTCGCCTACGGCGCCACACCCGGCGCCGTGTTCCGGCGGGACGCGGCCGGCGGGCTGTACCGCTACGAGGGCCGGGCCGACGGCGCCGGAGTGGCCAAGCCCTGCAAGGTCGGCACCGGCTGGTCCGGGATGAAGCGGGTGGCCCGCCAGGGCACGACCCTCGCCGCCGTCGACACGGCCGGCGACCTGTGGCACTACGAGGCCGCCCCCTCCGACGGTTCGTACTCCGGCGGCGCCGGCCGTACGGCGGCGGGGACCGGCTTCGGGAACGACGACCTGCTCCTCGCCCCGGGCGACGCCGACGGTGACGGCGTCGCCGACCTGATCACCCGCGACTCCGCGGGCGCCCTCTGGCTCCACAAGGGGACCGGCCCGCACGGCTACGCCCCGCGCACCCGGATCGCCGACATCGACGGCGACGGGGGCACCTGGGGCGGCTACCGGTCCGTGGTCGCCGTCGACTTCGACCGGGACCTCACCGGCCCGAAGGCGCCCGACCTCCTCGCGGTCGACGCCGGCGGCCGGCTCTGGTTCCACCGCGGGAACGGCGACGGAACGTTCTCCGCGCGCCAGGCCATCGGCACCGGCTGGACCGTCTACGACGCCCTCGTCGCCCCCGGCGACCTGGACGGCGACGGAAGGCCCGACCTGGTCGGCCGCGAGGCCGGGGGTGACCTCTACTCCTACAAGGGCGACGGCGCCGGCGGCTACGCCCCGCGCGTGAAGATCGGTTCGAGCTTCCCCTCGGGCGAACTGCTCTTCTGAGTCACGTGACGCGTGAATCCCCGTGACGCTCCGGCCTCACACCTTGCCGATGCCGAGGGTGTTCTCGGAGGGGAGCAGGCCGGAGCCGATCGCCGACAGCCAGGGGCCGCCGAGGAGTTCGGCGAGGCGGGCCGTGTCCTCGGGGCCGAGGGCGGCCCAGGGCGCGGCGGCCAGTTCGTCCGTACGCAGCTCGACCTCGGCGCGCAGGGCGCGGCCCACTTCGGTGACGGCGCCGTCCTCGTCCAGGACCCCGCGGGCGGTGAGGCGCTCGCGGGCGGCCGCCCACTCGGCCGCGCTCCAGCCCCGGCTCTCGAAGACCGGCTCGGGGGCGGCGCCGATCGCCGCGAAGGAGACGAGCGCCTCGACCGGGTCGAGCCCGGCGACGAGGAGCGCGGCGAGGTGGCCGTCGCCGCGGTGCTCGCGCAGGATCGTCGCGGCCTGCCAGAGGACGAGGTGCGGGGCCTCGGGCCAGGGCAGGGCGGCGTTGGCGGCGGCGAGGGGGCGTCCCTCCGTCCCGGCGGCCTCGGCGGCGCGGCGGGCGAGGGCGGCGGCCTCGGCGAGCTCGGGGCTCTTGACCGTGTCCTCGCCGAGGACGGCCCGGTAGGTGCGGTCGACGGCGCGGAGGCGGGCGGCGAGGACGTCGACGGGGGGCGCGGAGGGCGCGCCCGGGACGTAGCGGGCGACCATCCCGGGGCTGAAGCTGTAGAAGGCCGAGGTGACCCCGACCGGGCCTGGCGCTCCCAGCGGGGCGGAGCGCCAGGCGAAGTAGGAGGGCCAGCGCTCGGCGGTGTCGTAGCCGAGGGCGGCGGCCTCGTCGAAGGCCTCGGGGGCGTAGTAGAGCAGGGCGTGCAGCGGTTCGAGCAGGTGCCACATCTGACGTACGCGTGTGGATTCCACGGGGTACCCCTCTCGCGATGACGGCGGACCATCAACTTGTCACTGACTAGATACTGCGCCCCGAGAGCCAACTTGTCAACGACTAGATGAGGGCTAGGCTGCCCCCATGAGTCCGAGCCGGAAGACCTACCACCACGGCGACCTGCGGCAGTCCGTCCTCGCCGCCGCCCTCGACGTGATCGCCGCCGAGGGCCCCGGGGCGCTGAGCCTGCGCGACCTCGCCCGCCGCGCCGGCGTCTCCCACGCCGCCCCCGCCCACCACTTCAAGGACCGCACCGGCCTCCTCACGGCCATCGCCACCGAGGGGTACGACCTCCTGGCCGCGGCCCTCGCCGGCACGCCCGAGCTGCGCGAACGCGGCGTGCGGTACGTGCGGTTCGCGACGGAGCACCCGGCCCACTTCCAGGTCATGTTCCAGCCGGACCTGCTCCGCGCCGACGACCCGGAGCTCCTGGCCGCGAAGGAACGCGCCTCCGCCGAACTCCGGGCGGGCGTCGCCGGCCTGCCGGACGTCCCGGACGCCCGCACGGCGGGCATCGCGGCCTGGTCCCTCGCCCACGGCTTCGCGACCCTGGTCCTCACCGGAAACATCGAGGCGGCCCTGGGCGACCGGGAGCCGGAGGACTACTTCCGCTCGCTCACCGGACTCCTCTTCACCGGCCAACTCCCGCAGAAGGACCGGAGTTGATTCCCGACGACCGGGAATAGCCCGCGCCTGCCCGCAATTGATGCCAGCATGCAAACGTCGAACACCCTGCGCCGCACCACCCTCGCCCTCCTGACCGCCGCCGCCCTCGGCCTGGCCCCCACCGCCCTCGCCGAGACCGGCTCCGGCTCCGGCTCCGGCCACAAGGGCTCCCCCTGGCGTGCCGCCTGGGCCGCGTCCCCGCAGTCGCCGACCGCGCCCTTCACCGCCAACTGGTCGCAGCAGGGCTTCGACAACCACACGGTCCGCCAGGTCGTCCGGGTCACCACCGGCGGCACCCGCGCCCGGATCGAGCTGACGAACCGTTACGGCTCCACTCCGCTGCGGATCGCGGGCGCGACCGCGGCCCGGACCGCCGAGGGCGGCGCGGTGCGCCCCGGCTCCGTACGCCAACTCCGCTTCGACGGCCGCGCGTCCGTGACGGTCCCGGCCGGCGGCACCCTCCTCAGCGACGCCGCCAACCTCCCCGTCGAGGCCTTCGGCTCGCTCACCGTCACCCTCTACCTCGCGGAGAGGACCGGCCCCACCACCTTCCACCACTTCGCCTCGGCCACCAGCTACCGCGCCGCCGGCGACCACCGCGGCGACCTGACCGGCGCGGCCTTCCAGGAGACCAGCGCGTCCTGGTACTTCCTCTCCGGCGTCGAGGTCACCGGCGGCCGGGACTCCGGACGCCGGAACGGTGTCGTGACCTTCGGCGACTCCATCACCGACGGCGTCGGCTCCACGCCCGACACGAACGGCCGCTACCCCGACGAGCTGGCGGAACGCCTCGCCGCGGCCGGACGCCAGCGCGCCGTCGTCAACCACGGCATCGCCGGCAACCAGGTCGTCAACGACACCACCTGGGCGGGCGAGAAGGGCCTCAAGCGCTTCCGGCAGGACGTGCTGGCGGAACCCGGCGTCCGGACCGTGATCGTCCTCGAAGGCATCAACGACATCGGCGGCAGCACGGCGACCTTCCCGGCCCCGCCCACCCCCGACGTCTCCGCCGCGCGCCTGATAGCGGGCCACCGCACCCTGATCCGCGAGGCGCACGCGAAGGGCCTCAAGATCGTCGGCGCGACCCTCACCCCGGTCAAGGGCTCGTACTACGACACCCCGGCGAACGAGGCCAAGCGGGAGGCCGTCAACGACTGGATCCGCACCTCCGGCGCGTACGACGCGGTCGTCGACTTCGACCGGGCGGTCGCGGACCCGGCGGACCCGGACCGCATCCTCCCGGCGTACGCCTCCGGCGACGGCCTCCACCCGAACGACGCGGGCTACGAGGCGATGGCCGCGGCGGTGGACCTGGACGAGTTGTAGCCCCCGTGGTGCGGCGCCCCGCCCCTACGGCTCGGGGTGCCGCACCAGCCACTCCTGGAACTCCCGGTGCCGGAACTGGTAGACGGCGCCGGAGGTCCGCATCAGCCCGGCGGAGACGGACGCCCCATCAATCGGCCCGGCCGCGTCCTCGCCGTCCAGGGCCCACAGGACGCCCGCCACCGCCAGGGCGAGCAGGCCCGCGCCCAGCAGCCGGCCCCGTACCGTCCAGCTCCCTCGTCCCCCGTCCGACATGGGGACATCCTGCCGGACGGGGAACGGTCAGAGTGTCACGATCCCAGGATCGTCGTGAGGAACTCGCCCGTCCACGCGAGCAGTTCGCGCCCCACCACCGGCTTCCCGCCGATCTTCCCGCTCGTCGGCCGCGGCACCAGGATCTGGTGGACCGCCGGCTTGATGACCGTGCGCGGGTACAGGCGCTTCAGGCGCAGCTCCTGCGACTCGCGCAGCTCCACCGGGGCGAAGCGGATGTTCGGGCCCTGGAGGACGATCTCGCCCACGCCGCACGCCCGCGCCAGCATCCGCAGGCCCGCGACCAGGAGCAGGTTCTCGACCGGCTCCGGCAGCTTGCCGTAGCGGTCGGTGAGTTCCTCGCGTACGGCCCTGATGTCCTCCTCCGAGTTCGCTGAGGCGATCGAGCGGTAGGCCTGGAGGCGGAGCCGCTCGCCCGGCGCGTAGTCGTGCGGCATGTGGGCGTCGACCGGGAGCTCGATCTTGACCTCCAGCGGCGCCTCCTCCTCCGCGCCGCCCTCCATCTGCGCCCGGTAGTCCGCGACCGCCTCGCCGACCATGCGGACGTACAGGTCGAAGCCGACGCCCGCGATGTGGCCGGACTGCTCGCCGCCGAGGAGGTTGCCCGCGCCGCGGATCTCCAGGTCCTTCATCGCCACGTACATGCCGGCGCCCATCTCGGTGTGCTGGGCGATCGTCGCGAGCCGCTCGTGCGCGGTCTCCGTCAGCGGCTTCTCCGGCGGGTACAGGAAGTACGCGTAACCGCGCTCGCGGCCACGGCCGACGCGGCCGCGCAGCTGGTGGAGCTGCGAGAGGCCGAAGTTGTCGCCGCGCTCGACGATCAGGGTGTTGGCGTTGGAGATGTCGATGCCCGATTCGACGATCGTCGTCGAGACGAGCACGTCGAACTTCTTCTCCCAGAAGTCGACGACGACCTGCTCCAGAGCCGATTCCGACATCTGGCCGTGGGCCGTGGCGATCCGCGCCTCCGGCACGATCTCGCGCAGCCGCGCCGCCGCCCGGTCGATCGAGTCGACGCGGTTGTGGATGTAGAAGACCTGCCCCTCGCGCAGGAGTTCGCGCCGGATCGCGGCGCCGATCTGCTTCTCCTCGTACGGGCCGACGAAGGTGAGGACCGGGTGGCGCTCCTCCGGCGGGGTGGTGATCGTCGACATCTCGCGGATGCCGGTGACCGCCATCTCCAGGGTGCGCGGGATCGGGGTTGCGGACATCGTCAGCACGTCGACGTTGGCCCGGAGCTTCTTCAGCTGCTCCTTGTGCTCGACGCCGAAGCGCTGCTCCTCGTCGACGATGACCAGGCCCAGGTCCTTGAACTTCGTCTCGGAGGCGAAGAGCCGGTGGGTGCCGATGACGACGTCGACCGAGCCCTCCCGGAGCCCCTCCAGGGTCGCCTTCGACTCGGTGTCGGTCTGGAAGCGGGAGAGCGCCCGGACGTTCACCGGGAACTGCGAGTACCGCTCGCTGAACGTGCCGAAGTGCTGCTGGACGAGCAGCGTCGTCGGGACGAGGACGGCGACCTGCTTGCCGTCCTGGACGGCCTTGAAGGCGGCTCGCACCGCGATCTCCGTCTTGCCGTAGCCGACGTCGCCGCAGATCAGACGGTCCATGGGGACCGTCTTCTCCATGTCCTCCTTGACCTCGGCGATCGTGGAGAGCTGGTCGGGGGTCTCCGCGTACGGGAAGGCGTCCTCCAGCTCGCGCTGCCAGGGCGTGTCCTGGCCGAAGGCGTGGCCGGGGGCCGCCATGCGGGCCGAGTACAGCTTGATCAGGTCGGCGGCGATCTCCTTGACGGCCTTCTTCGCGCGCGCCTTCGTCTTCGTCCAGTCCGCGCCGCCGAGGCGGTGCAGGGTGGGCGCCTCGCCGCCGACGTACTTGGTGACCTGCTCCAGCTGGTCGGTGGGGATGTACAGCCGGTCGCCGGGCTGGCCGCGCTTGGCGGGGGCGTACTCGACGAGGAGGTACTCGCGGGTCGCGCCCTGCACGGTCCGCTGGACCATCTCCACGTACCGGCCGACGCCGTGCTGCTCGTGGACGATGTAGTCGCCGACCTCCAGGGTCAGCGGGTCGATGGTCTTGCGGCGCTTGGCCGGCATCCGCTGGCCGTCCTTGCCGGCCGCCTTCTGGCCGGACAGGTCGGTCTCGGTGAGGACGGCGAGCTTCAGCGCCGGGTCGACGAAGCCGTAGTCGATGGAGCCGGTCGACACGTGCACGACGGACGGCGCGATCTCCGCGAGGTCCGCGTCGAGGCGGGCGGCGATGCCCTCGCCGCCGAGGACCTCGACCGTGCGGGTGGCGGGGCCGTGGGCCTCCGTGACGTACACCGTTCGCCAGCCCTCGGCCAGCCAGCCCTTGGTGTCGGCGAGCGCGCGGGCGGTGTCGCCGCGGTACGACTCGGGGGCGCGCATGCCGAGGGTCAGGGTGTCCCCCGACAGGACCTCGTCCGCCGCGAACGGCGACACCGACCACCAGGCGATGTCCAGCTCGCGCGCCCGGTCTCGGACGTCCGCGATCCCCCACAAGGAGGCCGCGCCGACGTCGATCGGGGCCTCGCCGCCGCCCGCGGTCGCCGCCCACGAGGCCTGGAGGAACTCCTGCGAGGTCGCCACCAGGTCGGCGGCCCGTGTGCGGACCCGCTCCGGGTCGCAGACGACGGTCATGGCGCCCTTCGGGAGCACGTCGAGCAGCAGCTCCATGTCGTCGACGAGGACCGGGGCCAGGGACTCCATGCCCTCGACGGCGATCCCCTCGGCGATCTTGTTGAGCAGCTCGCCGAGCTCGGGGTGTTCGACGGCGAGCGCCGCCGCCCTCTCCCGTACGTCATCCGTGAGGAGCAGTTCGCGGCAGGGCGGCGCCCACAGGCCGTGCTCGGCGACTTCGAGGGAGCGCTGGTCCGCCACCTTGAAGTAGCGGATCTCCTCGACGTCGTCGCCCCAGAACTCGATGCGGAGCGGGTGCTCCTCGGTGGGCGGGAAGACGTCCAGGATGCCGCCGCGCACGGCGAACTCGCCGCGCTTCTCGACGAGCTCGACGCGGGAGTACGCGGCGGCCGCGAGGCCCTCGACGATCTCGTTCAGATCCGCCGTCTGGCCGCTGCGCAGCGCCACGGGCTCCAGGTCGCCGAGGCCCTTGACCTGCGGCTGGAGCACGGAGCGGATGGGTGCGACGACGACGCTGACGGGGCCGGCGGCCGGGTCGTCGTCGCGGGGGTGCGCGAGGCGTCGCAGCACGGCGAGGCGTCGGCCGACGGTGTCGGAGCGGGGCGAGAGCCGCTCGTGCGGCAGGGTCTCCCAGGAGGGGTACTCGGCGACCGTGTCGGGGTCGAGGAGCGAGCGCAGGGCGGCGGCCAGGTCCTCGGCCTCCCGGCCGGTCGCGGTGACCGCGAGGACCGGGCGCCCCGAGTCGCGGGCCAGCGCGGCCACGGCGAAGGGCCGGGCGGCGGCGGGCCCGACCAGGTCGACGTGCGGGCGGTTCCCGTCGGCGGCGGCCTTCACCGCCTCGGCGAGAGCCGCGTCCTTGACGACTACATCGAGCAGGCCGTGCAGGCTCATGGAGCTTTCCATCCCGGGTTCGGAGTACGGGGCGCGGTGGCGCGGGGCGGGCAACGCGAACGGCCCGACACGTCGCACGGGCCGGGGTGCCCAGCCTACGACGTGCCGCTGTCGCTCGCCCGAAGGAAAGGCGCCACTCGGAGGGATGGCCGATCCCGCTCCCGGACGGCGGGCGGCCCCGGTGCGTGTCGTCGCACACCGGGGCCGCCGGGTCCTGCGTACCGCCGACGCGCCTACTCGCTCGCGATCGCGTTCAGGACGTTCATGCGGCCGGCGCGGAAGGCCGGGACCAGGGCCGCGAAGAGGCCCACGAAGGCCGAGCCGACGAAGACGGTGAGGATCGTCGGCCAGGGGATCTCCAGGACGCCGAGGCCCTCCAGGGCCAGCAGCTTCTGGGCGGCCGTGCCCCAGCCCATGCCCAGACCGAGGCCCAGGAGGGCGCCGAAGAGGGCGATGACCACGGACTCCAGGCGGATCATGCGGCGCAGCTGGCGGCGGGAGAGGCCGATGGCCCGCATGAGGCCGATCTCGCGGGTCCGCTCGACCACCGAGAGGGCCAGGGTGTTCACGACGCCGAGGATCGCGACGACGATCGCGAGGGCGAGGAGCCCGTACACGATGTTGAGGAGCTGGCCGACCTGGTCCTTGAGGGCCTCCTTGTAGTCGGCCTGGTTGCTGGCCTTGTACTGGGGGTAGGGCGCGAGGGCCTTCTTGACCGCCTCGTACGCCTGGGTCTCCTGGCCCTCCTTCGCGCTGGCGAGGAGCAGCAGGCTGTGCGGCATCCGGTCGGCCGGGACGTAGCGGGCGACGGTGGAGACGTTGGTGTACATCGCGCCGTTGTCGACCTGGCCGGTGTCCGCGGTGATCGCCGCGACCTTGAGCTTCGCCGTCCTGCCGCCGGTGAAGGCCATGGTCAGCACGTCGCCGACCTTCACGCCGTGCTCGGTGGCGTAGTCGCTGCCGACGGACATCGCGTCCGCGCCGTACGCGTCGGCGAGGGTGCCGGAGGCCGTCTCCCGGCGGAGGTCCTGCGTGTACGTCGGTTCGGTGGCGGCCAGGTCGGCCGTCGTGGTCTTCCCGCGCGGGTCGGTGACCTTGGCGTCGACCCACCTGTACTCGGTGACGTGGTCGAGGCCGGGGACCTTCTCCAGGGCGGCCTGCGCCTGCGGGACGATCGGCTGGCCGGTGCCGGACTGGACGATGAAGTCGGCGCCGACGGAGCGGTCCAGCTCGTCGGTGGCCGAGGCGACCATCGAGGAGCCGACCACCGAGAGGCAGGCGACGAGGGCGAGGCCGATCATCAGGGCGGCGCCGGTGGCGCCGGTGCGGCGCGGGTTGCGCAGGGCGTTGCGCTCGGCCATGCGGCCGACGGGGCCGAAGACCCGCAGGACGACGACGCCGAGGGCGCGGACCACACCGCCCGCGAGGAGCGGGCCGATGACGATGAAGCCGAGGAGGGAGAGGACGACGCCGAGGCCGAGCCAGAGGGAGCCGGGACCGGCCTCTTCGGCGCGGGTCGCGGCCCACAGGGCGGCGGCTCCGGCGGCGGTGAGGGCGAGGCCGAGCCCGCCCCGGACGCGTCCGGCCTTTCCGTCGGCGGGGGTGCCGGCGTCGCGGAGGGCGGCCATCGGGGAGACCTTGCCGGCCCGGCGGGCCGGGACGTAGGCGGCGAGGACGGTGACGACGATGCCGAGGGCGAGGCCGACCGCGGGGGTCGTCCAGGCGACGGTGAGGTCGCGGGTGGAGAGCTCCATGCCCATCGAGGACATGAGCTTCATGAGGCCGACGGCGAGCCCGACGCCCGCCGCGACGCCGGCGACCGAGCCGACGATGCCGAGGAGCAGCGCCTCGACGAGGACCGAGCGGTTGACCTGCTTGCGGCTGGAGCCGATCGCCCGCATGAGGCCGATCTCGCGGGTCCGCTGGGCGACCAGCATGGAGAAGGTGTTGACGATGAGGAAGATGCCGACGAGGAAGGCGATCCCGGCGAAGCCGAGCATCGCGTACTTCATGACGTCGAGGAATCCGGCGACGTCCTCGCGGCCCGCGTCGGCGGCCTCGGCGGCGGTCTGGAGCTTGTAGCCGTCGCCGATGGCGGCGGCGATGTCCGCCTTCAGCGCGTCATCGCTGACACCGGGCTTGGCGTCGGCCTGGACCTGCGTGAACAGGCCTTCCTTGCCGAGGAGTTCGCGCTGCGCGGTGGCCGTGTCGAAGTAGACGAGGGTGGCGCCGGGGTTGGTGACCTTGAAGTCGACGATGCCGGAGATCTTCGCGGTGAAGTCGCCGTCGACGGCGATGGTCCGCAGCTCGTCGCCGATCTTCAGGCCGTGCTTCTCGGCGGTGGCGCCGTCGACGACCACGTCGGTGGGGCCGCGCGGCTCGTGGCCCTCGACGAGCTCCACCGAACGGAGCTCGTTGGGGCTCCAGTTGAGGGCGATGGTCGGGGCGCCGCTGGTGGGCCCGACGTTCTTGTTCTTCGCGTCGACGACGGTGACGCTGGTGGAGGCGATCGCGCCCTGCGCAGCCTGGACGCCCTCCGTCTTCCTGACCTGCTCGACGAGCGAGGCGGGGAGGGACTCGGGGCGGCCGGTCTGCGGGGACTCGTCTTCGGCCGCCGCGCCCTTCGGGCTGACGCTGACGTCGGAGGCGGTCGACGCGAAGAGCTTGTCGAACGTCGTGTTCATCGTGTCGGTGAAGACGAGCGTCCCCGAGACGAAGGCGACGGAGAGGAGGACGGCGACGGCGGAGAGCGCCATGCGTCCCTTGTGCGCGAGGAAGTTGCGCAGCGAGGTCTTGAGGACGGTCATGACGTCCGCCCGCGCGCGTCGAAGTCCTTCATGCGGTCGAGGACGGCTTCGGCGGTGGGCCGCTCCATCTCGTCCACGATCCGCCCGTCGGCGAGGTAGAGCACCCGGTCGGCGTAGGAGGCGGCGACCGGGTCGTGGGTGACCATGACGATCGTCTGCCCCAGCTCGTCGACGGACTGCCGCAGGAAGCCGAGGACCTCGGCGCCGGCCCGGGAGTCGAGGTTTCCGGTCGGCTCGTCACCGAAGATGATCTCGGGCCGGGCGGCGAGCGCGCGGGCCACGGCGACGCGCTGCTGCTGGCCGCCGGAGAGCTGGTTGGGCCGGTGCTTGAGGCGCTCGGAGAGCCCGACGGTGTCGACGACCCGGCGCAGCCAGTCGGCGTCCGGCTTCCGTCCCGCGATGTCCATCGGGAGCGTGATGTTCTCGAGGGCGTTCAGGGTCGGCAGCAGGTTGAACGCCTGGAAGATGAAGCCGATCCGGTCGCGGCGCAGCTGCGTGAGCTTCTTGTCCTTGAGCCCGGTGATCTCGGTGTCGTCGAGGAAGATCTCGCCGCTGGTGACGGTGTCGAGTCCGGCGAGGCAGTGCATCAGGGTCGACTTGCCGGAGCCGGAGGGCCCCATGATCGCGGTGAAGCGGCCACGGGCGATGTCCACGTCGACGGAGTCCAGCGCGACGACCCGGGTCTCCCCGGTGCCGTACGCCTTGACGACCTGACGCGCCCGCGCGGCGACGGCCGTGCTCTCTCCCGTACCCCCGTGCCTGGGGATGGTCACAGCCGAAGTCACGGTCTTCTCCTTGGTGGGCGGAACTGGGCGGATGGGGTGGGGCTGGTTTGTAAGTTCAAGTTAAGAAGCGAGAACGGGACTTCTCCTCCTCCGGCGGGACGAACGACCCCTGGCCCGTATGGGGGAGGAGCCCCTAGGGGTTCCTCAGCCCCTGGTACTGGTGAGACCCTGTCCCGAACATTTAGGTGTACGAAGAAAGGAAACGCACGGTGACCGAGTCCCCCACGACACCGGCGGCAACGGCGCCCTCCCCCGGCTCGGCCGCGGCCGCACGACGCGGACCGGTCGTGGCCGCGCTCATGCTCGGCATGGGGCTCGCCGCCATCGACGGCACGATCGTCTCGACCGCCGTCCCCCAGATCGTCGGCGACCTCGGCGGCCTCGCCGTCTTCTCCTGGCTGTTCTCCGGCTACCTGCTCGCCGTGACCGTGACCCTGCCGGTGTACGGGAAGCTCAGCGACACCTTCGGCCGCAAGCCCGTCCTCATCGCCGGGATCGTCCTCTTCCTCATCGGCTCCCTGCTCTGCGCCGCCGCCTGGAGCATGGCCTCCCTCATCGCCTTCCGCGTCGTCCAGGGCCTCGGCGGCGGCGCGCTCCAGGGCACGGTCCAGACGATCGCCGCCGACCTGTACCCGCTGAAGGAACGCCCCAGGATCCAGGCCCGGCTCTCCTCCGTCTGGGCCGCGTCCTCCGTCGCCGGCCCGGCGGTCGGCGGACTGCTCGCCGGATACGCCGACTGGCGCTGGATCTTCCTCGTCAACCTGCCGATCGGGCTCGTCGCCCTCTGGCTCGTCACCCGCCACCTGGTCGAACCGCAGCGGGCCACGGCCGCGCCCCGCGAACGCCCCCGCATCGACTGGGCCGGCGCACTCGGCGTCTTCGCCACCGGGGCCCTGCTCATCACCGCGCTCGTCCAGGGCGGCGTCGCCTGGCCCTGGCTCTCGGCCCCGTCCCTCGCCCTCCTGGGCGGGGCGGTCGCCCTCGGCGCCCTGACCGTCGTCATCGAGCGGCGGGCGGCCGAGCCGATCATCCCCGGCTGGGTCTGGCGCCGCCGCACCATCGCCGCCGTCAACCTGTCCCTGGGCGCCCTCGGCCTCCTGATGGTCGCCCCGACGGTCTTCCTGCCGACGTACGCGCAGTCCGTCCTGGGCCTCGGCCCGATAGCCGCCGGCTTCGTCCTCTCCACCTGGACCCTGAGCTGGCCCATCAGCGCCGCGTTCTCCAACCGGGTCTACACCCGCATCGGCTTCCGCCTCACCGCCGTCCTCGGCATCTCCGGCGCCCTGCTGCTGCTCCTGGCCTTTCCGTTCCTGCCGTTCCCCGGCGAACCCTGGCAGCCCGCGCTGATCATGCTGCTCCTGGGCGCGGCACTCGGCCTCTTCCAACTGCCCCTGATCGTCGGCGTCCAGTCGACCGTCCCGTACGAGGAGAGGGGCACGACGACCGCCTCGGTCCTCTTCTGCCGCCAGATCGGCCAGACCGTCGGCGCGGCCCTCTTCGGCGCTGTCGCGAACGGCGTCCTGGCGTCCCGCCTCGGCTCCGGGAGCGGCGACCTGGACACCCTGGCCCGCGCCCTCGACGACCCCGCCTCCCTGACCGCCGAGACGACGGACCACCTGCGCCGGGCGGTGGACGCGGCGGTGGACTGGGTCTACCTGGGCGCGGCGGCAGCGGCGGCCCTGGCCCTCCTGGCCCTGCTCACCCTGGCCCCCCGCCGCTTCCCGGTACTGAAGGAGGCGACGGGGGACGAGGAGTGAGCGTGAGCGTCACCTCCCGTCGCCCCCGCACCACCAGCAGTGGCGGGGAGCACCGCCCCCGGCTCCCTCGACCGGGGGGCGAGGCGTCCGTCAGACGGGCTGGGTGGCGAAGACGAAAAGGCCCTCGGAGGTGCGGACGGCCGCGTACCCGTTCGTCGTGAACTGCGGCATCTGCTCGATCCCCGAGGCCAGCAGCTTCTTGTCGTCGGCGCCGAGCGCGGCTCCGGTGCCGTCCAGGTACGCGTAGAGGACGCCGTTGCCGGGGAGGGCGTTCGGACGGATCGTCACCTCGTCGTCGGCCTGGCGCCACAGCTCCTTGCCGGTCTCCGTGTTCCAGGCGACCGCGCCCTCGCCGTACTGCACCACGGCGGTCTTGCCGTCCGGGGAGATGGCGAGGCCGTCGTCCTCGATGGTGCCGTTGGTCTCGATGGCCGGCCCCTCGACGAGCCGGCGGCCGCTCTTGACGTCGACCAGCGTCATGACCTCCTCGGAGTCTCCGTACGAGGACCAGCCGAGGAGCACCTTGTCACCCTGGAACGGCATCAGCCGCGCGGTGGTCGCCTTGTCCGAGGTGACGAGCTTGGCGATGGCGGCCGGCGGCGCGAGGTCCTTGGTGCTCCACGCCTTCCTGCCCGTGACGACGTCCTTGGCGGTTATCCACCGGGCGGAGGGCTGGAAGGAGATGTCCTCCTGCGAGAAGTAGCCGGTGCCGGAGCCGACCCTCCTCTCCAGGTCGATGTGCGTGGTCTCGCTGGTCTGCGGCTCTCCGTCACCGATCGGGGTGAACGTGGAGCCCTGGGACAGGCCGGCCTCCTCGAGGTAGCCGTACCGGACCGGGGTGATCATGTGGGTGTCCCCGTCGAAGGAGGAGCTTCCCAGCTTCTCGCCGGACGGGGCGTACATGGTCAGCACGGTCTGGGTCGTGGCCTTCTTCAGGCCGCTCGCCGGGGTGTCGACCCGGTTGCGGATCAGCAGGGCCGGCGAACCGTCCCGCCACTCGGCCACCTGAGCCCGGGCAAACGTCGGCGGGGAGGATCCGTCCTGCTTGGGGACGGTGAACTCGAACTTCTTGCGCAGTTCACCGCTCTTGGCGTCGAGGAGCCGGGCGGTGAAGGTGCTCACGTCCGACTGCCCGTTGTTGGAGTCGGTGACGATGACGGCGTCCCCGACCGTGCATACGTCGAGCTGCCCCGTGTCCGGCTCGTCCGCCTTGCTCGCGCAGTTCCCCGCCTCTTCGGCGGTCAGGCTCCAGGCCGGCTTCGCGGCAAGGCCGGGCACCGGCTTGCCCTGGTAGACCGGGCTCTTGGGCGCCGCAGAAGCGGACTCCGTGGCCTGCCCCGTCTTCCCCGTCTCCCCGCCGCCGGGCTTGGCCTCGGGGTCCGCACCTCCGGAGCACCCGGTCACGAGACCCGCGGACAGCACCAGACCGAGCGCCACCGTCGTTCGTTTGCGATTCAAGTTCCTTGCCCGTCTTCCCTCTTGAACTGATCAACGGACAACCATACTGCGATCATGAACCGTCACTGCCGGGCCGCCGGGCCGCGGGGCCGCCGCGCCGCCGGGCGGTCGGCCAGGGCAGGGCAGGGCAGGGCAGGGCAGGCCAGGGCAGGGCAGGCCAGGCCAGGGCAGGGCAGGGGGCGGCCCGGTCGAGCGTGACGGCCGCCGGCGTCAGGGGCGTGGAGGGGGCACCGGTCCGGCCGTTCGAACTCCCGCGAGCCGAATCACCCTGCTTCCGGGCCCTGTTCGGCCTCAGGGGCGGTGGGCGTGGCCGCGGGGCCGGAGCCGGCGGACTCCCCGTCCTCCGTGGACGGTGCCGCGACCCGGCCCGTCAGCGCCGCGAGCGAATGGCGGATGTGCTCCATGTGCCCGTGGATCTCGTCCCGCGCCTCGCCGTGCTCCCGCAGCACCCGCTCCGTCTCGCGCTCGGCCCGCTCGCCCTTCATCCGGGCCTCCGCCAGCACCTCCTCCGCGCGGGCCTCCGCGTCCTCCTGGCCGTGCCGGGCCTGTTCCTCGGTCTCCGCGAGGAAGCGCTGCGCCTCCGCGAGCCTCTCCTCCGCGCGGGCCACCAGCTCCTCGTGGCGCGCGTCCAGTTCGGCTGCCGCGGTCTCCGCCGTGCGCTCGGCCTCGTCCCGTACGGCCGTCTGCTCGGCCCGCTGCTCCGCCTGGAGCTCCGCCGCCCGGCGCTCGGTCTCCTCGAAGACCTCCCGCGCCGCCGACCGCTGCTCCGCCGCCTCGCGGCCCGCGTCCGTCGCCAGCTCCTCGGCCCGCTCGCGCGCGGTCTTCAGGGTGGCGCGGGCCGTCGACTCGGCCGCCGCCCGGACGCCCTCCGCGTACGCCCGGGCCGACTCCTCCGCCTCCCGGCCCGCCGCGTCGGCCGCCTCCGCGAGGGCCTGCGCGTCGGCCTCCGCGGCGCGGACGAGCGTCTCGTCCTCCTGCTCGGCCATCGCCAGGATCTTCCGCGCGCGCTCGCTCAGCGCCTCGTACCGCTGCGGCGCGAGCGCCTCGACGGCCGCGCGCAGCCGTGCCGCCTCCGCCTCCATGTCCTTCGCGAGGACGGTGAGCCGCGCCGCCCGCTCCCACGCCCCGTCACGCTCCTCGGAGAGCGCGGCGAGGTGGCGGTCGACCTGCTCGGGGCGGTACCCGCGCCCCCGCCCGACTGCGAAATTCATCCGTGACGCCCCTTCCGTCCTACGGCCCGACCCATAAAGGATGCGCCATCAGAACGGACAAAAGGCGCCCAACGTGGATACACGTCGAGCGCCTTTCGTCACATTCTGTCCAACTGGGCCCACAGGCACCCGGAGGCACCTAAAGAAGGCCGTCCCACATCTGCTCAAGCAGCACCGACCACCAGTTCTCCGGCGAGGACAGCGCCGCCGGGTCCAGCATCGCCAACTGCGCCTGGAAATCGACCGTCCAGCGACCCGCCTGCTCCGGGTTGAGCCCGAAGCGCAGCCGCCACATCCGGCCCAGCAGCGCCATCGACCGCGTGAACTCCGGCAGTCCGCTGTTCACGAACTGCGGCGGCACCGACTGCCCGCCGGGACCGGCCTCCACCGGCACCGCCACGATGTGCGCGGTCCCGTACTGGACACAGATCGCCCGGCCGAAGTCCGAACCGAGCACCAGGTACGAGCTCGCGTCCGGCGCCGACTGCACCTGCCGCTGAGTCGCCAGCTCCGCGAGCGTCGGGACCACCGGCACGGCCGGCTGCGCCCAGAAGAACGGCCCGAAGTCCGCCGGCAGCCCCGCCCACACCAGAGTCCGCGCCACCAGCTCCGGCACGCCCTGACGCGACACCGCCTGCTGGTCGAAGCGCAGCACGCCCGGACCGAAGGCCCCGGCCAGCTCCTGCGCGATCGCCTCCGGCGGAACCGGCGGAGCCGGCTGCACCTGCGGCAGCGGGGCCCGCACCGGCGCGGGACGCGCCGGACCGTCCGCGACCTGATGCAACTCACCCTGATGCGTGAGGAGTTGTCGCATGCCCTGCTGCCGGCCGGCGTGATCGCGACCGTACGGGGCAATGCTCGTGATCCGCGCCTGCGGCCACGTCTCCCGGATCATCCGCGCGCAGTAACCACCCGGCAGCTCACAGGACTCCAGCTCCGTGTGCAGTTCGAGCACCTGCTGCGGCGGAACGTTCATCGCGCGCAGCTCGTGCAGGATCTGCCACTCCGGATGCGGGGTGCCCGGCGCCGAACGCCGGATGATCTGCGCCTCCGAACCGTCGGGCGCCCGGTAGCGCAGCACCGCCTGGTAGCCGGGACCCACCGTCGGCTGACCCGCGGCCTGCGGATACCCGTACGCGGGAGGTACGGGCCCCGGGCCGGGCGGCGGCGTGTGACCGCCGTGCACCGGCGGCGGCGGAGCCGGCGGCCCCGGAGGCGGCGGCACCGACGGACCACCCGGCCCACCGGGACCGGGGTGCGCCAGCATCGTCGCGGCGTGCGCGACACCACCCGCGGGCGTACCACCGGGCACACCCGGCGGCGGCGGGGGCGGCGGGGGCGCGCCGGGACCGGCCTGGCCCGGGTGCGCCAGCATCGTCGCCGCCTGGTGCACGGGCTGCGGCGGGGCCGGCGGCCCGGGCGGACCCGGAGGACCGGGCGGGGCGGGCTGCGGCGGACCGGGCGGCTGGAGCCCCTCGGGCCCGAGCTGCGACACGAGCTGGGTCGGTACGTACGCGGGGGCGCCCGACCCACCGGGCACGCCGGGCACGCCGGGCGGCGGAGGCGGCGTCGCCGGACCACGCCCGCCCTTCGGCGCCGGCGCGGCCTTGCTCGTCGCGGCGTCCGCGATGTCCCCGGCACCCGGCGCCCTCGGCGCGGGCGGCGGAGGCGGCACACCGGGCCCGGCGGACGGGGCCGGCGGAGGACCGGGAGGACCGGACTGGACAGGGGGCGCGGGAGGACCGGGCTGGACCGGAGGCGTCACCGGCGCCGAAGGCGGCGGCGCGGCCGGGTCGAGCCGCGGGGCCACCGCGGTCGCGGGCAGCGCGCTGCCCCCCTTCATCAGTGCGGTCGGCGCGTCGGCACCGACCACCGGAGGCGGGGTGTCCTCGTCGTCCGTCCCCGAAAGCGGCGGCGCGAACACGGTCGCGGGCAGCGGAACAGCCCCGTCGGCACCACCGGAACTCGCGTTCGCATCCGCCCACGGACTCGCCGCGGGGGCGGGGGTTGGGGTGGGAGGGGAGGCGGGGGCGGGCGTGGGGGTCGGCGCGGGGGCCGGCGCGGGCACGGAAGCAGGCGCGGGCGGAACCGGCGCAGTCGGCGGGGCGGGGGCGGCGGGCGCTGCCCCGACCGAAGCCGCGGCCACCGGCTCACGGTCACGATCACCGGATTCCGAAGGCGCGGGCACCGAAGGCACGGGCGAAGGCTCAGCCGAAGGCGCGGGCACCGAAGGCTCAGCCGAAGGCGCGGGCACGGAAGGCGCAGCCGAAGGCACGGGCACGGAAGGCGCGGGCACGGAAGGCGCGGGCACGGAAGGCGCAGCCGAAGCCCCGCCCACCGGCACCACCGCGTCCGACGCGTCGTCCACCGGCGCCGACGAACTCCCGCCCTCCTGCGAAGCGTTCGGACCCTGCGGCGGCAGACCGATCCGGTCCGCCGCGTCCTGCAGCCACTCCGGCGGACTCAGCAGGAACGACGTCTGGTTCAGGTCGATCCGGGCCGCCTGGGGCGCCGCCGGAGCGGGCGCCTCCTCCGGGGACCCGTACTCCTCCTCGTACCGCCGGATCACCTCACCGACCGGCAGCCCCGGCCACAGCGTGGCCTCGCCGCTGTCCCGGGCGATGACCAGCCGCTGCCGGCCGCCGTCCGAGACCGGACCGCCCTGGCGGTCCTCCGGCCACACCACGAAGCCCAGCTCGAACTCCCGCACCCGCACCTCGCGGTGCTGGTACGCCGGCAGATCGCCGTTGATCCATTCCTCGGCGCGCTCCTGCGCCTGCGCGAACGTCACCACAGCCAGTTCACTCCCCTACCGGGACCACGGGCACGGCGCGCGCGAAGCCGCCGTCCACCATCAGGTTCGCCACCGTCTCCAGCTCCGGCGGGCTGCCGGCGAGACGATGCAGGAACGCGTCGAAGTCCTCGCCGCAGGGCAGCAGCAGCCGCTCCACCCGCTCGGCCACCGTCCAGCCCGCCGCCTCCGGCCCCGAGTCCCGCGCGTCGTCGTACGCGCAGAACCACACCGAGCCGAGCGCGTCGCCCCGCACCTTCACCGCGACCAGACCGCCCTGGACGAAGGCGACGCCCAGATAGTCCTTGGTCAGGTGGTCACGCAGACACTTGTTGACGTAGACGAGGTCGTTCGTCCCCGCCTGCTCCCGCACCGTGAAGAACGGCTGGTCGACCAGGAGCCCGAGCTCGGCGTCGAGCGCCGTGCCCACCGGGGCACACCCGCCCGCCGCCTTCAGGAACGAGCGGTACGCACCGGGCAGCCGGTAGCCGAGGTCCTCCTCGACGCCCTGGAGCTGGAGCTCCGACACCGACACGAGCGCCTTCGGCAGGCCGAAGTGCGCGGGACGGGTCTCCTGCAGCGGCCGCGTGCCGCGCTTCGTGTGGTCGACGGCGGCCGTCGCCACCCCGCCGTGGTGCCGCAGCAGCGCCTTCACCTCGACCGGGACCAGCTCCATCCGGCGGCTGCGCGCCACGTGGTGCCAGGTCCAGCCGTGCGGGGTCGCCACCGACGGGATCGTGTCCCACAGCTCATGACCGGTCGCCGCCATCGCCGCGTTCGCCGACACGTAGTCGGTGAGGCGCAGCTCGTCGACGCCGAAGCCCTCCGGAGGGTCGGCGATCTCCGCCGCCGCACGCGCGTACGGCGAGAAGTCCGGGTGGCCGTGCTCGTCGATCCGTACCCCTCTGGGGTGACGGGCGGCGCGGACCGGGTCCGGGAAGTGCACGACCTGCCCGGCATAGGCCGCGTTCGGTGGCGCGGTGTCCTGCCCGAGCCGACCTGTCGTCATGGCGGTTGCCCCCTGCACTGGCGTCGCTGACTGCTGCTACCGACTGATCTGGCACAGCCTATGCGCTGCCACAAGAGCCCGAACGGCCCCCGCCCGACGGTGACCAAGTGTCACGACGCCATGACAGTTGCACCATGATTCCGACACACCGGCCCCACCGTTCGCGCCCCCAGCTTCCCCATATGGCTCCCTATTTGGCAGGCTGTGCACGCAACTCGGGGGATTGCACGAGGGGAAGACGAGCACCATGCAAACAGCAACGACGCCCACACAGGGTGACCCACGCCTCAACTGGAGCAGCAGCGCCGAAGCCACACGCGCGCCCTTACTGCTCCACCGCCGCGACGGCATCCTTCCCACCGTCGGGGCAGCCCTCTCCGTACGCGGCGAGACGCTCACCTGCACCGCGGGCCGCGGCGACCGCCCGCCCCTCCTGCACGCGCTCGTCCAGGACTTCCTGGACACCCTCACGAGCGGGCAGCGGGAGCGCTTCACCGGACGGTGCCCCGAGGCGATCCTGCTCTCCCGGCACCTCACCTCCACCGAGAACGGCCGCTCCAAGCGCGCCCAGCGCAAGCCGCTCACCCCCGGCGAGGCCCGCAGGTCCCTCAAGCACGCCAAGCTCACCGCCCGGCGCATCCGGGAGGACGGCGACCCGCTGCACGGCAGCTACGTGGCACCCTGCCGCTCCTGCACGGCGATGCTCGCCCACTTCGGGGTCCGCCCCGTCGACCCCACGACGCCTGTCGAGAACGGCTGACCGCACACCCATGCCCGACCACCTCAGCACCACGCGCTTCCCGGTCAACGTCGACGCCGCCCTCCGCGAGGCCGGCTGGCAGCCCGGCCGCTGGGACATCAAGCTCGCCGAAGAGTGGGCCGACGCCCTACGGGCCCACGTATCCCCCGCCGGCCACCGGCACAGCGTCTTCCCCGCGGCCGTCGAGGCCTGGGCGGAGTTCGGCGGCCTGCGGATCACCTCGCCCGGGCACGGGCGGCAGATAGCTCCCACGACGGTCCGCTTCGACCCGCTCGCCGGACTCCACCTCGCGCGCACCCTGGCCGACCTGGGGCGCGCGCTGGAGAGCGAGCTCGCGCCGCTCGGGGAGGAGGGCGAGCACCAGGCTGTCCTGGCGATGGACATCGAGGGCCGGGTCTACAGCCTCGACCACGCGGGCGACTGGTATCTCGGCAAGGACATCGACGCGGCGCTGTCGACCCTGGTCAACGGCGTCCAGCCGACCCGCCTGACGGCGGGGTAGACGGAAGCCCGGTCGTCACTCCGCGACCGGCAGCACGGCCGACACCCGGAACCCGCCCGCGTCCGTCGCACCCGACACGAACACGCCACCGATCCGCAGGACCCGCTCCCGCATCCCGACGAGCCCGTTCCCGCCGCTCGGCAGGTGCGCGTCGGCGACCACGGTGTCGGCCGGACACGGCCCGTTCTCCACCTGCATCGCGACCTCGGCCTCCCGGTGCGCGAGCCGGACCACGACCGCGGCACCCACCGCGTGCTTGTGGACGTTGGTCAGCGCCTCCTGCACCACGCGGTACGCCGTACGCTCCACCTCCGGCGGATACGCGCGCGCCTCCCCCAGCACCACGAACTCCACGACGGCCCCCGCGAGCCGCGACTGCTCGCACAGCGCCTCCAGGGCGTCCAGGCGGGGCCCGTCGTCGGCGGCGGCCTCGGCGGCAGCGGCGGCGGCGCGCCCCACGGCGGCCAGCGGCACCGGCGCGGGGGCGACGGGCGCCGGCCCCTCCCTCAGCACCCCCAGCATCTCCCGCAACTCGGTCAGGGCCTGCCGCCCCATGTCACCGACGAGCGCGGCGTTCTTCACGGCCTTCTGCGGATCCTTCAGGGCGACGGCCTGCAACGCCGCCGCATGCACCACCATCAACGACACGCGGTGCGCGACCACGTCGTGCATCTCCCGGGCGATCCGCGTCCGCTCCTCCTGCCGCGCCCACTGCGCCCGCTGCTCGGCCCGGTCGGCCAGCAGCGACAGCTCCTGCTCCAGGCTGTCGGCCCGTTCGCGCAGGCTCTCCATGAGACGACGGCGGGCCCCTATGTAGAGGCCGAAGAGCACCGGCGGCGCGTTGAGCCCGAGGGTCATGAAGAGCGACATGACGGGCACGTACCAGCCGCTCGGGTCGATGTCGGGCCGCCCGACGTCGGCCTGGTCGATGTCCTGGCGCAAACCCACGAAGGTCACGACGAAGACGGCGACCGTCGACATCGAGGCGAGCACGGCGGTGATGCGGCGCGGCACCTCGGAGGCGGCGAGCGTGTAGAGCCCGACGATCCCCATCAGGAAGCCCATCTCGGCGGGCGTGACGGCCATGGAGACGAGGACGACGGAAATCGGCCACCGGCGCCGCACGAGCAGCGTCGACCCGACGATCAGCCCGAACAGCACCCCCACGGGCACGGGCAGCCCGGCCTTCTCGGCGAACCCGATCCCCTGGAGCGCGCACTCCAGCGCGGACAAGAGGGCGAGCCCCACATCAAGAACGACACTGCGCCGTCTCCCCCACCACCACCAACTCCCCGAACGAACGCCCACAGCGTCCCGGTCTGCCCCCGTCGTGGTCATGCCCTCCACCCTAAAGGCGCACCGCACACGACAGGGCGCGCCGTCGGCTCTCCGGGCGCGGAGCTATACCGTCGCGTCGAAGGCTCCTGGTACGGCATAGTGGAGGCCGCCGGGGCACAGGACTGACGACTTGTCCGTTTTGACCCTTAATGCCATCCCCTGTGGTGTAATTGGCAGCACTGAGGCTTTTGGTGCCTTATGTCCGGGTTCGAGTCCTGGCGGGGGAGCTTCTTCACTCGGGTCCTGACCTCCACGGTCAGGACCCGCGCTCATGTCCGGACCCCGGCCCCCCGGTATCCTTCGTGCGTCCACCACCCAAAGCCGAAGGGCATTCCCGTGAGCGCCAACCGCCCGGCAGCCGTCGTCGTCCTCGCAGCGGGTGAGGGCACCCGCATGAAGTCGAAGACCCCCAAGGTCCTGCACGAGATCGCCGGACGTTCGCTCGTCGGGCATGTCGTGTCCGCCGCCCAGGAGCTCGAGCCCGAGCACCTCGTCGTCGTCGTCGGGCACGCCCGCGAGCAGGTGCGGGGGCACCTGGAGGCGCACTACGCCGGGACCCGGACCGCCGTGCAGGAGGAGCAGAACGGCACCGGGCACGCCGTGCGCATGGCGCTGGAGGAGCTCGGCAAGACGCCCGAGGGGACCGTCGTGGTCGTCTGCGGTGACACGCCGCTGCTGTCCGGCGAGACCCTCAAGGCGCTGGCCGGCACGCACGCCGCCGACGGCAACGCCGTGACCGTGCTGACCGCCGAGGTGCCGGACTCCACCGGCTACGGCCGGATCGTGCGCGACGCCGGGACGGGCGCCGTGACCGAGATCGTCGAGCACAAGGACGCCTCCGCCGCGCAGCTCGCCATCCGCGAGATCAACTCCGGAGTGTTCGCCTTCGACGGGAAGCTGCTCGCCGAGGCTCTGGGCCAGGTGCGGACGGACAACAGCCAGGGCGAGGAGTACCTCACCGACGTGCTGTCGATCCTGCGCGAGGCCGGGCACCGTGTCGGCGCCTCCGTCGCCGGTGACCACCGCGAGATCCTCGGGATCAACAACCGCGTGCAGCTCGCCGAGGCCCGTGGCCTGCTGAACCAGCGGCTCCTGGAACGCGCCATGATGGCCGGCGTCACGATCGTCGACCCCTCCTCCGTCCTCGTGGACGTGGCCGTCACCTTCGAGGCCGACGCCGTCATCCTGCCGGGTACGCAGCTCCTCGGCGCGACGCACATCGCCGAGGACGCCGTGGTCGGCCCGAACACCCGCCTCCAGAACACCCGCGTCGGCAAGGGCGCCCGGGTGGACAACACCGTCGCGGACACCGCCGTCGTCGGTGAGGGCGCCTCCGTGGGGCCGTACGCGTACCTCCGTCCGGGCACGAACCTCGGCACGAAGGCCAAGGCCGGCACGTACGTCGAGATGAAGAACGCGACGATCGGCGAGGGCACGAAGGTCCCCCACCTGTCGTACGTCGGCGACGCGACGATCGGCGAGTACACGAACATCGGCGCCGCGAGCGTCTTCGTGAACTACGACGGCGAGGCGAAGCACCACACCACGGTCGGCTCTCACTGCAAGACCGGTTCGGACAACATGTTTGTGGCTCCCGTCACGATCGGGGACGGTGCCTACACGGCCGCCGGGTCCGTGATCACGAAGGACGTCCCGGCCGGTGCACTGGCCGTGGCCCGGGGCCAGCAGCGGAATATCGAGGGTTGGGTGGCCCGGAAGCGGCCCGGCAGCGCTGCCGCGCAGGCCGCTCTGGTCGCCTCGGAGGACTCCGCAAGCGAAAGCTGACCGGAAACGGGTGCGTCGAACTCGGCGTACCGTGATACGTGCACACAAATTCGGCTGGCTCGCACACGCGCTCGCAGGGCGTGGGACCGCGGCCAGAGAACACGTCTGAGGAGACAGTGCTGTGACCGGGATCAAGACGACCGGCGAGAAGAAGCTGATGCTCTTCTCCGGCCGCGCCCACCCCGAGCTGGCCGAGGAGGTCGCGCACCAGCTGGGCGTCGGCCTCGTTCCCACCAAGGCGTTCGACTTCGCCAACGGTGAGATCTACGTCCGCTTCCAGGAGTCGGCCCGCGGCGCGGACTGCTTCCTGATCCAGAGCCACACGGCTCCGATCAACAAGTGGATCATGGAGCAGCTGATCATGATCGATGCTCTGAAGCGGGCCTCGGCCCGGAGCATCACCGTGATCATCCCGTCGTACGGCTACGCCCGTCAGGACAAGAAGCACCGCGGTCGCGAGCCGATCTCGGCCCGTCTGGTCGCGGACCTGCTGAAGACCTCGGGCGCGGACCGCATCCTGACCGTGGACCTGCACACCGACCAGATCCAGGGCTTCTTCGACGGCCCGGTGGACCACCTGTCGGCCCTCCCGGTCCTCGCGGACTACGTGGGTGCGAAGGTCGACCGCTCCAAGCTGACGATCGTCTCCCCGGACGCCGGCCGTGTGCGGGTCGCCGACCGCTGGTGCGACCGTCTCGACGCGCCGCTGGCGATCGTGCACAAGCGTCGCGACAAGGACGTCGCCAACCAGGTCACCGTCCACGAGGTCGTCGGTGACGTGAAGGGCCGCGTCTGTGTCCTGGTGGACGACATGGTCGACACCGGTGGCACGATCTGCGCCGCCGCGGACGCGCTGTTCGCGCACGGTGCCGAGGACGTCATCGTGACGGCCACGCACGGCATCCTGTCGGGTCCGGCCGCCGACCGTCTGAAGAACTCCAAGGTCAGCGAGTTCGTCTTCACGGACACGCTGCCGGTTCCGGGCGCCCTTGAGCTCGACAAGATCACGGTCCTGTCGATCGCGCCGACGATCGCCCGCGCCGTGCGCGAGGTGTTCGAGGACGGCTCGGTGACGAGTCTCTTCGAGGAGCACTGAGTCACCGCAGTCTCGTGACGAAGGGCCGTTTCCCCCGGTGGGGGAAGCGGCCCTTCCGCGTTCCGGTCACGTCCTGAGCGCGTCCACCGCGATCCTCGCCGCCCCGCCGATCACCGCGTCCGCCGCCGGCAGCGTCACGGCCGTGGAGGCCGCCCGGGTGAAGACGGCCACCGCGTAGCGGCCGCCGTCGGGGTACTCGACGACGCCGGCCTCGTGCCGGAGCGTGGGCAGGGAGCCGGTCTTGCCGCTGACCCGCACGTCGTCGAAGGGGAAGCCCGCGGCGAGCCGGTGGCTCCAGGCCTGGAGGCCGAGGAGGGCCCGCAGTTCCTCGCCGTACTCCCCCGGGCAGGCCTCGTCGCGCCAGACGGCGGTGAGCAGGGCGGTGATCTCGCGGGGGGTCGAGCGGTTGGTGCGGGTGGGGTCGAGGGCGCGGAGCCGGGCGACGACGGCGGGGTCGGTGAGTGCGGCGGGCTCGCCGGCGGCGTCCTCGCGGACGGTCGCGAGGAGCTCGCGCATGGTCTGGACGGCGTGGGTCCTGGTCAGTCCGAGGCCGGTCATGGTGGCGTTGACGGTGTCGAGGCCGAGGGCGTCCCAGAGGAGGTCGGCGGCGGTGTTGTCGCTGACGGCGACGGCGAGGCTCGCGAGGTCGCGGAGGGAGAGCCGGGCGGCGTCGCGCATGGCGGAGAGTCCGGTGGCGCCGGGGGCGCGGTTCCCGGCGGGGACGTCGACGGGGCGGGTCGGGTCGACGAGGCCGAGTGAGGACTGCCGGTAGAGGGTGGTGACGAGGCAGAGCTTGTGAACGCTGGCGGTCGGTACGAGGGTGTCGGAGCCGACGCCGAGTGCGGTGCCCGTGTCGATGTCGACGGCGTGGAGCTGTCCGGTGACGCCCGCGTCGGCGAAGGCCGCGGTGATGCGGCGGCGTGCGGCGGCGTGCGCGGTCACAGGGGGAACTCCGATGCGGGGCGGGGGAAGACCATCCTCGCCGACGGGGCGGTGCGCATGTCGGCGTGCTCGCGGAGGACGGTGTGGGCGGTGTCGGTGAAGAGGCGTACGGCGGGGCTGTCCTTGCCTTCGGGCCAGGCGGTGGAGGTGCGCCAGGTGACGGTGGTGCCGTGCAGGGGGCGCCAGACGGTGCCGGCCTCGTCGGGGGCGCGGGGGACGAGGGCGACGGCGCCGCCGGAGAGGACGAGGCCTCGGGTGAAGTCGGGTCCGGTGGCGGCGAGGACGGTGGCGGGGGTGCAGCCGTGGCGGGCGCAGGCGGTGAGGGTCTCGTCGTGGAGGGCGGGGGCCTCGGCGCGGGGGAAGAGGACGAGGTCGCGGCCGGTGAGGGCCGCGGCGGGGAGTTCGGGCCGGGCGGCGAGCGGGTCGTCGGCGGCGAGGAGGGCGCCGAGGGGCTGGTGGAGGGTGGGGCCGAAGGTGAGGCCGGGGGCGGGGCAGGGATGGCGGACGATGCCGACGTCGAGGGTGCCGGCGGTGAGTTCGGCGGTCTGTTCGGCGGTGGGGAGTTCGCGGAGTTCGAGGGTGGCGCCGGGTGAGCGTTCGCGGAAGGCGGTGAGGAGGGCGGCGACGGCGGTGGCGCCGAGGCCGGGCGGGGCGGCGGCGCGGAGGGTGCCGGCGGCGCCGCTGTGGACGCGGGCGACGGTGGCGGTGAGCCGGTCGGCGGCGGCGAGGAGGTGGTCGGTCTCGGCGAGGACGAGGCGGCCCGCGGGGGTGAGGGTGGCGCCGCGGGCTCCGCGGTCGAGGAGGCGGACGCCGAGTTCGCGTTCGAGGCGCTGGATGCGCTGGGAGAGGGAGGGCTGGGCCATGCGCAGAAGGGCGGCTGCCCGGCCGAAGTGCTGTTCCTCGGCGACGGTCCTGAAGTACCGCAGATGCAGGAGCAGGTCCATGAGCAGTAAGGATAGGCATTCGACTATGTCTTTCATGGCGATATGAGTCTTGGACCGGTCGCACACGTGTCTGTTTCGCTGCCGGTATGACGACTTATCGGGCGGCAGGGAGCGGTACGGGAACGAGGCGGGTGCGGCGGCGGCGCCGGTGGCCCGCGGTGGTGGTGGCGGGCGCTGTGGTGGCGGGGGTCGCGGGGTGGGCGGTGGCGTACGGCCCGCTGAGGGCGGAGGAGCCGCCGAGGACGGCGGATCCCGAGGCCGTGCGGACGGCGCGGGCGTTCCTGAGCAGCTGGGCGGCGGGGGATCTGCCGGCGGCGGCGCGGCTGACGGATGCGCCGGCGAAGGCGGAGGAGACGCTGCGGAACTTCACGGCGGGTCTGGAGATCGCGAAGCCGGTGCTGACGGCGGGCGCGGCCCGGGTGGACGGTGCGGCGGACACCGGGGCCCGGGTGCCGTACCGGGCGAAGATGCCGGTGGCGGGGCTGGGGACGTGGTCGTATGGCTCCGAGCTGGCCGTGGCGCGTACGGAGGCGGGGTGGCGGGTGCGGTGGGAGCTGCCGCTGATCCATCCGCAGCTCAACGCGGAGCAGCGGTTCAAGCTGGTGGAGGAGGAGTCGGCGGAGCTCGCGGCGGTGGACCGGGAGGGTGGGGCGATCTCGGCGGCGGAGCATCCCTCGCTGGTCTCGGTGCTGGGCCTGGGCGGCGGGAAGCCGCGCGGTGAGGTGCAGGTCGTGGACCGGATCACGGGCGAGACGAGAGCGACGGCGGTGCGGTTCGGGCCGGAGCCCGGGGAGGGCGGCGGTCCGCTGCGGACGACGATCGACGCGCGGACGCAGCGGGCGGCGGAGAGGGCGCTCGCCGAGCACGTGAAGGGGCGGAACGCGGGCCTGGTGGCGGTGCGGATCGACAGCGGCGAGGTGGTCGCGGTGGCGAACGGGCCGGCCGGTGGCTTCAACCGTGCCTTTCAGGGCACGTACGCGCCGGGGTCGACGTGGAAGGTGGTGACGAGTGCGGCACTGCTCGCGAACGGGTCGGTGACGCCGGAGTCGCGGGTGGCCTGCCCGAAGTACCTGACGGTCGGCAAGCAGTTCCACAACCTGGACACCTCGGAGATCCCCGGGGCGTCCTTCCGTGACGACTTCGTCCATTCGTGCAACACGGCGTTCGTGGCGCTGCGGGGGCGCCTCGCGGACGACGAGATGACCGTGTTCGCGAAGGACTACTTCGGCATCGGCCCGGAGTGGAGGACGGGCGTGGGTTCGGTGGACGCCAGGGTGCCGGTGCCGGCGAACGAGACGGAGAAGGCGGCGGCGCTGTTCGGGCAGGGGAAGCTTCAGGCGAACCCGCTGGCGATGGCGTCGGTGACGGCGACGGCGGTGTCGGGGACGTTCCGCCAGCCGCTGCTCGTGAAGGGGACCGAGCAGCCGGAGGTGGCCACGAAGCCCCTGCCTCCGAAGGTGGTGAAGCAGCTACGGTCGCTCATGCGGGACACGGTGACGAAGGGGTCCGCTTCGGTGCTCGCGAGCGTGCCGGGCGAGGTCGGGGCGAAGACGGGGACGGCCGAGGTGACCGAGGACGGGAACAACAACGGCTGGCTCGTGGCGCACGACGGGGAGATCGCGGTGGCGTGCGTGGTGGAGGAGGCGGAGAGCGGTTCGGGCTCCGCGGGCCCGGTCCTGCGCGACCTGCTGACGGAGCTGGCCGAGAGGTCGGGCGGGGCCGCGGGTTGATCCATTTGGGCGGTTCGGTGGCGGCGGGTAGACTGCCGTAGTTGCTCGGCGAGGGAGGCCGTACCCGTACGTGTGTACAGGGTCACGGCTGTCCGTTATCGACGCGCTCTTCGTAGCAGGCCATCGCCAGTCGTGGCCGGGTGACCACTTTTTTCGTCACCTTCTACGAGGAGTGCAACATGTCCGAGGTCAAGCTCGCCGCTTCCGTCCGTACCGAGTTCGGCAAGGGTGCTTCCCGCCAGCTCCGTCGTGCCTCCCTGGTCCCCACGGTCCTCTACGGCCACGGCACGGACCCGGTCCACATCTCCCTCCCGGCCCACGAGCTCGGTCTGGCGCTGCGTACGCCGAACGTCCTGCTCTCCCTGGACATCGAGGGCACCAGCGAGCTGGCGATCCCGAAGGCCGTCCAGCGTGACGCCATCAAGGGCTCGCTCGTGCACGTCGACCTCATCCTCGTGAAGCGCGGCGAGAAGGTCACCGTCGAGATCCCCGTCCAGGCCGAGGGCGAGCTCGCCGCCGGTGGCAACCTGCTGGAGCACGTGCTCAACACGCTCTCCGTCGAGGCCGAGGCCACCCACCTCCCCGAGGCCGTCACGGTCTCCGTCGAGGGCCTGGAGGCCGGTGCCTCCGTCCTCGCCAAGGACATCACCCTCCCGAAGGGCGCCACCCTGGTGACCGACGCCGACGCCGTCGTCATCCAGGTCCTGGCCGCGCAGGCCGAGGAGCCGGCCGCCGAGGCCGAGGCCACCGAGGGTGCGGAGGCCTGAGCCGTAGGCTCTGCCTGACGTGACGGGGTGACGGGCCGTGCGGCCCGTCACCCCGTTTCTCTTGTACGGACGCGTGGACGGACGTGCGTACGGAACGGATACGAGGAGACCTGACGCGATGACAGACGACGCCAACGCCCCCTGGCTGATCGTCGGCCTCGGTAACCCGGGGCCCGAATACGCGGCCAACCGCCACAACATCGGCTTCATGGTCGTGGACCTGCTCGCCGAGCGGATCCGCGGCTCGTTCAAGCGGGCGCAGAAGGCCCAGGCGCAGGTCGTCGAGGGCCGGATGGGTCCCCCCGGGCCGGAGAACCGCCGGGTGATCCTCGCGAAGCCGATGTCGTACATGAACCTGTCGGGCGGTCCGGTGACGGCGCTGCGCGACTTCTACAAGGTGCCGACGGCGCACGTCGTGGCGATCCACGACGAGCTGGACATCGACTACTCGGTGCTGCGGCTGAAGATCGGCGGCGGCGACAACGGGCACAACGGTCTGAAGTCGATGACGAAGGCGATGGGTGCCGAGTACCACCGGGTGCGGTGCGGCATCGGGCGTCCCCCGGGCCGGATGCAGGTCGCGGACTTCGTCCTGAAGGACTTCTCCTCGACGGAGCGCAAGGACCTCGACTGGTTCGTGGACCGGGCGGCGGACTCGGTGGAGTGCCTGGTCGCGGAGGGCCTGGAGCGGGCCCAGTCCGCCTACAACTCGTAGGACCTGGCCATCCGGACGTACGACTGTACGATCGCGGGTCATGACGCACGTCCGTAACGCCGCCATGGCCCTGGTCGCCCTGCTCCTCGTCGTCGGGGGTGCGTGGGCTTCGTGGGACTCCGCCCAGCACGTCCTGCTCGCCAAGGGCCGCGAGCACGGGACGCTGACGGTGACCGGCTGCACGGAGGAGACCTGCAGCGGTACGTACGCCTCCGAGGATCCGTCATCGCCCAGGCGGACGCTGACGATCGCGGCCTCGGTCGCGGCGGAGAAGGGCGTGACGATCCCGGTGGTGGTGAAGCCGGGGACGGACGAGGGCGTACGGACGGGCTGGGGCGGCGGTCTGCACGCGTGGCTGCCGCTGGGGGGTGCGCTGCTGCTCGCGGCGCCGGTGATCGGCGGCGGGCTGCGGATGACGCGGACGGCGTGGTCGGTGGCGGGTGGGGGCGGGGCGCTGTTGGTGGCGGCGTTCCTGACGCTCTGACCGGATTCCCCGCGATTGCCGGTGCGATCGTTACGCACCTCTGGGTTAAGGCCGGCCTGAAGCGGTGGATAGGCTGCCCCCGCCACCTCCCACGGGCAACCTTTTTCCCACAGATGGACGACTGCACATGCGACGTTCCCTGATTTCCGCCGGCGCGCTGGTCGCAGCGCTCGCCGGCTCCCTCGTGCTCGCCCCGGTCGCGTCCGCGTCGGAGGGCTCCAAGCCGCTTCCCCTGAACCCGGGTCAGAAGCTTCCGATCACCGCTGACAAGTTCGAGAACGGCGACTGCCCCACGGTCCCCGCCGGCAAGGACGGCTGGCACTTCGTCATCCCCGGCGGCAAGGGTGTGTTCACCAAGCTGACGGTGACTTTCGACAACGGCACCCCGATCGAGGTCACCGAGTTCGGCCCGCCGAAGGACGACCACGCCTACGTGGCCTCCGAGCCGGGTGCGAAGCTGACTGCCGTCGTGGCCCAGGTCTCGAACGACGTCACGAAGGACTTCTTCAACCTGTCCCACACCTGCCCGGCCACTCCGGTCGAGACCACGCCTCCGGTCGAGACCACGCCCCCGGTCGAGACCACGCCTCCGGTCACCGAGACCCCCGGCACGGAGACGCCCGGCACGGAGACCCCCGGTACCGAGACGCCCGGTACCGAGACGCCCGGCACGGAGACCCCCGGCTCCGAGACCCCGGCTCCGTCCGAGTCGACGCCCGCCGGCACCGAGTCCCCGGCCCCGTCCGGCAGCGCGTCCGTGACCGCCCCGGCCGGCGAGACCTCCGACACCGGCTCCACCGGCTCCACCGGTGAGGGCGACCTCGCCGAGACCGGTTCCAGCGCCCCGGTCGGCGTCCTCGCCGCCGTGGCCGTGGCCCTCGCGGGCGCCGGCGCCTTCCTGGTGACCCGCCGCCGCAAGGCGCAGCAGCACTGACGTACCCCGTCATGACGGTGCCCCCGTCGGAGTCCGAGGATTCCGGCGGGGGCACCTTCGTGCGTACGGACCGGGTCAGCCGGTGTTGCGCAGGCCCGCCGCGACACCGTTCACGGTGAGGAGCAGGGCCCGGGAGAGCAGCGGGTCCGGCTCCTCGTCGCTCTCGGCGGCCGCGCGCTGGCGGGCGAGGAGGGCGACCTGGAGGTAGGAGATCGGGTCCAGGTAGGCGTCGCGGATGGCGAAGGTCTGCTGGAGGACCGGGTTGGAGTCCAGGAGCTTCTCGCCTCCGGTGATCTTGAGGACCTCGGCGACGGTCAGCGCGTGCTCGGTCTCGATGGTGTCGAAGACGTGCTTCAGCTCGTCGGGGACGAGGGTGTCGACGTAGTGGCGGGCGATCCGCAGGTCGGTCTTCGCGAGCGTCATCTCGACGTTGGCGAGGAAGTTGCGGAAGAAGTGCCACTTCCCGTACATCTCGCCGAGGACGGCGTCGAGTCCGGCCTCGCGCAGGGCCTTGAGGCCCGAGCCGACGCCGAACCAGCCGGGGACGATCTGGCGGGACTGGGTCCAGCCGAACACCCAGGGGATGGCGCGGAGTCCGTCGAGGGAGACGCCGGACCCGGGGCGGCGGGAGGGCCGTGAGCCCAGGTGGAGGTCGGCGAGCTGGTCGACGGGGGTGGAGGCGAGGAAGTACGCCGGCAGGCCGGGGTCCTCGACGAGCTTGCGGTACGCGGTGTGGGCGGCGTCGGAGACGGTGTCCATGGCCGCGTCCCAGCGGGCGAGGGCCTCGTCGGACTGGCGCGGGGAGGTGTGCAGGGCGGAGGCCTGCAGCGTGGCCGCGACGGTCAGTTCGAGGTTCTCGCGGGCGAGGGACGGGATCAGGTACTTGTCGGAGATGACCTCGCCCTGCTCGGTCACCTTGATCTCGCCCTCCAGGGTGCCCCAGGGCTGCGCGAGGATCGCGGTGTGCGAGGGGCCGCCGCCGCGGCCGACGGTGCCGCCGCGGCCGTGGAAGAGGCGCAGGCGCACGCCGTAGCGGTGGGCGACGTCGCGGAGCCTGCGCTGGGCGCGGTGGATCTCCCACTGGCTCGTGGTGATGCCGCCGAACTTCGAGGAGTCCGAGTAGCCGAGCATGACCTCCTGGACGTCGCCGCGGAGCGAGACGAGGCGCCGGTAGGAGGGGTCGGCCAGCATGTCGTTGAGGATGACGTCGGCGGCCTTGAGCTCGTCGGTGGTCTCCAGGAGCGGCACGATGCCGATCTTGGCCCAGCCGGCGTGCAGGTCGATGAGGCCGGCCTCGCGGGCGAGGACGGCGGCGGCGAAGACGTCGTCGGCGCCCTGGCACATCGAGATGATGTAGGACTCGATGACCTCGGGGCCGAAGCGCTCGAAGGCCTGCTTGATGGTGTGGAAGACGCCGAGGGTCTTCTCGCCGGCGGCGTCCAGCGGGGCCGGGGTCGGGGCGAGCGGGCGGCGCGAGCGCAGCTCCTTGGCGAGCAGCTTCTGCCGGTAGTCGCGGGGCATGTCCGCGTACCGCCAGGACTCCTCGCCGAGGCGGTCGAAGAGCTGGCCGAGGGCGTGGTGGTGGGCGTCGGCGTGCTCGCGGACGTCCATGGTGGCGAGCTGGAGGCCGAAGGCCGACAGGGTGCGGATGGTGCGGTCCATCCGGCCGTCGGCGAAGAGGCCGCCGCGGTGCTCGCGCAGCGAGGTCTGGATCAGGGTGAGGTCGTGGATGAGCTCGGCGGTGCCGAGGTAGTCGCGGCCGTCCTGGTGCGGGGTGCCGGAGGCGAGGCGCGCGCGGGTGTTGACGAGCTTCTGCCGGATGCAGGTGGCCTTGAGCCGGTAGGGCTCCTCGGCGTTGAGGCGCTTGTAGCGGGGGCTGATCTCCGGGAGGAGCTCCAGATCGCGCTGGAGGGAGTCCAGGAGTTCCTGGGTGGCTCCGGCGTAGCGGATGGAGTTGGAGAGGAGTCCGCGCAGGTAGTCGACGAGTTCGAGGGCGTCGGTGATCCCGTGCTCGTGCTGGAGGATCAGGATGTCCCAGGTCACCTGCGGGGTGACGTTCGGGTTGCCGTCGCGGTCGCCGCCGATCCAGGTGCCGAAGGTCAGCGGGCGCGTGCCGGCGGGCAGCTCGACGCCGACGCGGTCCAGCTCGGCGGCGAGGTCCTCCAGGACGTCGCCGACGGCGTTGGCGTGCAGCTCGTCGAGGTAGTAGATGGCGTTGCGGGCCTCGTCGGCGGGCTCGGGCCGGACGACCCGGAGCTCGTCGGTCTGCCAGATGAGGTCGATGTTCTCGGCGAGCCGCAGGTCGTGGCGGCGCCGGTCGGCCTCGATGACCGGGGTCTCCAGGAGGGCGGCGATCCGGCGCAGCTTGTTGAGGACGGAGCGGCGGGCGGCCTCGGTGGGGTGCGCGGTGAAGACCGGTCGCACGTTGAGGTTCTTGACCGTCTCGCGTACGTGCTCGGGGTCGCCGTCCTTGAGCATGTCGGCGGTGCGGGCGAGGAGGCCGCCCTCGGCGGCCCGCTTCTCGCGCATCTCGCGGCCGCGGTGGACCTGCTCGGTGACGTTCGCCAGGTGGAAGTAGGTGGAGAAGGCGCGCACCAGCTTGGCGGCGGTCTCCAGTTCGACGCCGCGGAGCAGCTCGGCGGCGGCCTCGCCGTCCTCGCGGGTCAGGCTGCGGACCTTCTCGACGAGGTCGAGGAGCTCGTGGCCCTCCTGGCGGACGAGGGTCTCGCCCAGGAGGTCGCCCAGTCGGCGGATGTCGGCGCGCAGCTCGGCGCTGGCGGTGGGGGTCTGGTCGGCACTGCTCACAGGTGCGGCTCCTTGCAGTGTTTGAGCACGTCTGGAGGGGTACTGGAGGCTTGCGGACCGCGCTGTCCGACGCACCCAGGATAGGTGTCCGCCGTGGCGGCGCGGGCAACGCCCCTCTCGTGCCCCCTTGCCGCGCGTCACGGCACTGCCATACTTACGACGCCGTAGGTTACGGAGGCGTAGCCACGGCTCAGGTTTCCGCTCTTTTCACCCTCACCCTCACCCTCATCCCCAGGGGACACCTATGACCATCAGCCCCGAGGTGACCTCGACGCCCGAGGCGCCCGAGGCGCCCGCCGGCGCCGCGGCCCTTCCCTTCGCCACGCTGGGCGGTGACCGCAAGGGTTCGACCGAGCAGATCGCGCTGGGCCTGTTCATCACGGTGCCGTTCGTGGCGCTGCTCGCCGCGGTGCCGCTGGCCTGGGGCTGGGGGGTGAGCTGGCTGGATCTCGGGCTGATGGTGGCGATGTACTACATCGGCTGCCACGGGATCACGATCGGCTTCCACCGTTACTTCACGCACGGTTCCTTCAAGGCGAAGCGGCCGCTGCGGATCGCGCTCGCGATCATGGGGTCGCTGGCCGTGGAGGGGCCGCTGGTGCGCTGGGTGGCGGACCACCGCAAGCACCACAAGTTCTCGGACGCGGAGGGCGACCCGCACTCGCCGTGGCGCTTCGGGGAGACTGTCCCGGCCCTGATGAAGGGCCTGTGGTGGGCGCACATCGGGTGGATGTTCGACGAGGAGCGGACCCCGCAGCACAAGTACGCCCCCGATCTGATCAAGGACCCCGCGCTCCGGGCGATCTCGCGACACTTCCTCTCCTGGACGATCCTGTCGCTGGCGATCCCGCCGCTGGTGGGCGGCCTGGTGACGATGTCGTGGTGGGGCGCCTTCACGGCGTTCTTCTGGGGCTCGCTGGTCCGGGTGGCGCTGCTGCACCACGTGACCTGGTCGATCAACTCGATCTGCCACGCGGTGGGCAAGCGTCCCTTCAAGTCGCGCGACCGCTCGGGCAACGTGTGGTGGCTGGCGGTGCTGTCCTGTGGCGAGTCCTGGCACAACCTGCACCACGCGGACCCGACCTCGGCCCGGCACGGGGTGCTGCGCGGCCAGGTCGACTCCAGCGCGCGGCTGATCCGCTGGTTCGAGCTGGCGGGCTGGGCCTCGGACGTGCGCTGGCCGGCGAAGGAGCGTCTGGAAGCCCGGCGGCAGAACCCGTCGTCAGAAGCGGCATGATGGAAGACGTGGCGATCGACGGCAGTTCCCTTGGTACCGGCAGCGCAGGCGGCGACAGCGGAGAGCAGAAGCCCCGGCGTGGCCGCCGGGTGCGGATGACGGGCGCGGAGCGCCGGGAGCAGCTCCTCGACATCGGGCGCGCGCTGTTCGCCGAGAAGGGCTTCGAGGGCACGTCGGTGGAGGAGATCGCGGCGAAGGCCGGGGTCTCCAAGCCGGTGGTGTACGAGCACTTCGGCGGCAAGGAGGGGCTGTACGCGGTCGTCGTCGACCGGGAGATGCGGCAGCTCCTGGAGGGGGTGACGGGTGCGCTGACCGCGGGCCACCCGCGTGAGCTCCTGGAGCAGGCGGCGTTCGCGCTGCTCGACTACATCGAGAACTACACGGACGGTTTCCGGATCCTGGTGCGGGATTCGCCGGTGGCTCAGTCGACGGGCACCTTCGCCTCGCTGATCAGCGACATCGCCACGCAGGTCGAGGACATCCTCGGGATGGAGTTCAAGAACCGCGGCTTCGACCCGAAGCTGGCCCCGCTCTACGCGCAGGCGCTGGTCGGCAGCGTGGCGCTGACGGGCCAGTGGTGGCTGGACGTCCGCAAGCCGGACAAGGCGGAGGTCGCGGCGCATCTGGTGAACCTGGCGTGGCACGGACTGGACGGTCTGGAGCAGAAGCCGCGGTTGATAGGGCATCGCAAGAACTGAACCGGAAGGTTCGGTTCGGGCAGTTTCGCTGAGTAAAGCTCTGGCATAAGGCGCCCCCGTGGGTAGACTCACGTTCAACATCCGGGGGGGTGTTCCGACCTTCGGACGAAGCCGTCTCCGCGCGCCCAGTGGCCTGCGCTGACGCCGTCCGATGCCTGTACGAGCCCCCCTGTTTGGTTCCTGCGAACCTCTGATTCCCTGGGGGGATCTTCTTGTTCTTCCTTCGCTCCAAGCGTGCCGGCCGCCTCGCCGCCTGCACGGCTCTCGCCCTCTCCGCCGGCATGCTCCTCACCGGCACGGCCTCCGCCGAGACCCCGGCGCCGCGACCGTCCGTCGAGAAGAAGACGCCCGCCTTCACCCCGCCGAAGCTGACGCTTCCGAAGCAGGACGGCGCCCGCGCGGGCATCGCCGCTGCCGAGGCCGCCTCCCCGCTGCTCTCCGACCTGGACGGGGACGGCGTCGAGGACCTCATCCTCCGCGCGCTCGACGGCGAGCTCTACACGGACGTGTCGACCGAGCCGTTCGAACTCCACCGCTTCGAGGACGTCGCGAAGGAGATCGTCCCGATCGGCAACCAGGGCGGTGACACCACCGAGCCCGAGGTGCTCGTCGTCTCCGAGACCGGCGCCCTGACGCTGTACCAGGACGCCGGCCCGACCGGCACCCCGTACGAGCACCCCGTGGGCGGCGGCTGGCAGATCTACAACAAGGTCACCTCGCCCGGTGACGTGAACAACGACGGCCGCGCCGACGTGCTCGCCCGCACCAAGGACGGCCAGCTGTACCTGTACCTGGCCACCGGCAACCTGACCAGCCCGCTCGGCACCCGGATCAGCGTCGGCGGTGGCTGGGGCGTCTACGACCAGCTCGTGGGCGCCGGTGACGTGACCGGCGACGGCAAGGCCGACCTGTACGCCCGCGACACCGCCGGCAACCTGTACTTCTACACCGGCACGGGCAGCACGACCGCTCCGTTCTCCGGCAGGAAGCTGATCGGCGGCGGCTGGGGCGTCTACAACCAGGTCCTGCCCGTCGGCAACGGCGACCTGCTGGCCCGGGACAACGCGGGCACGCTCTACTTCTACGTCAGCAACAGCAACGGCACCCTGGCCGCACGCCAGCAGGCCAGCAGCGTGGGCGACTGGGCGGGCGTCACGCAGTTCGCGCTCGCCGGCAACAACCCGTACACGGGCAAGGAGGGTGTCATCGCCGGCACCTCCGGCGGGTCGCTGTACTGGTACGGCAACGACACCACCGGCAAGCTCGGCGCGCGCCAGATCCTCGACGAGCCGGGCAGCTGGGCAGGGCTGAAGGTCTCGCACCTGTCCTCGATGAACCAGGACGGTTTCTCCGACTTCGGCACCGTCTTCAGCGACGGCGAGCTCTGGATCAACGGCCCCATCGGCTACGGCTGGAACTCCTACAACGCCCTCGTCGGCCCCGGTGACCTCAGCGGCGACGGCAAGGGCGACCTGCTCGCCCGTGACGGCGCCGGTGTCCTGTGGATCTACCGCGGCGACGGCAAGGGCGAGGGCCTCTCCGGCCGCGTCAAGGTCGGCAGCGGCTGGGGCGCGTACAACAAGATCCTCGGTGCGGGCGACTACACCGGCGACGGGCGTGCGGACGTGCTGGCCCGCACCACGGGCGGCGACCTGTACCTGCACCCGGGCTCCGGCAACGCCGCCTCGCCGTTCAAGCCGCGCGTGAAGATCGGCAGCGGCTGGGGCACGTACAAGCAGCTGGCCGCTCCCGGTGACCTCAACGCCGACGGCAAGGCCGACCTGCTCGGTGTGACCTCGGGCGGCGACCTCTACCGCTACCTGGGCACCAGCCCGTCGAAGTTCTCGGCGCGCACCAAGATCGGCTACGGCTACCAGGCCTACAACTCCATGTCGTAAACGGCTCCGCCGTTACCAGCCGGCCCGCATCGGAGTTCCGGTGCGGGCCGTCTCATCCCTGGGGGGATTCTTGACTTCCGCGTTCTTCGGGCGCGCCCGCCGTGTCACCACGTGCACCGCGCTCGCCCTGTCCGCCGGCATGCTCCTCGCCTCGCCCGCCGTGGCCGAGCCCGCCGAGCCCGGACCCCGGACCTTCGTGAAGCAGGCGCCGCGCGATGACAGCACGACGCCGGTACTGGACATGTCGCAGCCGGCCGTCGAGCAGGGCACGGCTCGCACCGCCGCGGCGACGGCCGTCGTGCGGCCCCGTTTCGACGTGACCGGGGACGGCAAGACCGACCTGGTCCACCGCAGGTGGACCGGCTGGACGTTCGTCGCGCCGTCCAACGGCGCGGCCGCCACCGTGTTCGACGAGCCCCACGGCTCCGGGCTGAGCTTCGACCTCGTTCCGCTCGGCGACCAGAACGGCACGGGCAAGCCCGAGCTGCTCACGCTCGCCGAGGACGGTGTGCTCCGTCTGTACTCGGAGTCGACCCTGACCGGCGGCTCGATCACCTGGTCGGGCAAGGGCTGGACCCTCTACAACAAGATCTTCTCGCCCGGTGACATCAGCGGCGACGGCAAGGCCGACCTGCTGGCCCGCCAGCACAACGGCGACCTCTACTACTACCGCTGGACCGGCGCGGCGTCCGCGCCGTTCGCCGGCCGCGTGAAGATCGGCGGCGGCTGGGGCGTCTACGACCAGCTCGTGGGCGTCGGCGACAACAGCGGTGACGGCCGCGGTGACGTCGTGGCCCGGACCACGGACGGCAAGCTGTACTTCTACGGCAGCACCGGCGACCCGAGGGCGCCGTTCAAGCCCCGCCGGGAGCTCGGCAAGGGCTGGAACACGTACAACCAGATCCTCGCCCCCGACGACCGCAACGGCGACGGCAGGGCCGACCTGCTCGCCCGGGACGCCGCCGGCGCCCTCTGGGCCTACAGCGGCCTGGGCAACGGCTCGTACTCGGCGCGGGCGAAGCTCTCCGGCAGCTGGTTCGACGTCGACCAGTTCGCCTCGGCGGGCAACGTCCCGACGAACGGCAAGCGCGGGATCCTCGCCCGCGACAAGGCCGGGACGGTCTTCGAGTACCGCCACCGCAACGGCGGCAAGCTCGGCGCCCGCGATCAGGTGGGTCCCACCGGCTACTTCGCCGGGGCGAGCGTCTCGTTCGCCTCCGCGCTGGACCCGGGCCCGATCTCCGACCTCCTGGAGGTCTACCAGGGCCACCTGTACAGCAACGGCTCGGTCGACCTCGGCGGCGGCTGGCAGATCTACAACCTGATCGTCGGCCCCGGTGACCTGACCGGCGACGGCAAGGCCGACCTGGTCGCCCGGGACCGTACCGGTGTCCTCTACCTGTACCCCGGCAACGGCAAGGGCACGGCGGTGGCCTCGCGGATCCGGGTCGGCGACGGCTGGAGCGCGTACAACCGCGTCCTGGGCGCGGGCGACTTCTCGGGCGACGGCCGGACGGACCTGCTGGCCCGCGACGGCTCCGGCACCCTCTGGCTGTACCGGGGCACGGGCTCCGCGACCGCCCCGTTCGCCAAGCGCGTGAGCCTCGGCGGCGGCTGGAACACGTACAACAAGCTGGCGGCGCCCGGCGACATGAGCGGCGACGGCAAGGCCGACCTGCTGGCGGTGAACTCGGCGGGTGACCTGTACCGCTACCTGGGGACGGGCACCGGCGCGACCCTCACCCCGCGGGTGAAGATCGGCTACGGCTACCAGACCTACGGCGACCTGTACTAGAAGGACGGGCCGGCCACGGGAGCCCCGCACCGGAACTCCGGTGCGGGGCTCCCGCACGTTAAGGCACTCACGCCGGCTTGCGTGCGACGGCGAAGACCCGGCGGAACGGGAAGACCGTGCCGTGCGGGCCCGGTGGATAGGCCTGGCGGAGCAGGGTGCGGTACTGCGCGAGGAACGCGTCGACCGCCGCCTGGTCGTCGCCCAGGGTCGTGAGGACGGGCCGCAGCGCCGTCCCCATCACCCAGTCGAGAACGGGGTCCTCACCCTGGAGGAGCCGGCAGTACGTGGTCTCCCAGACCTCGGTCTCGCAGCCGAGGTCGGTGAGCCGGGTGAGGTATTCGGCCGCGTCGAGGATGTGGACGAAGCGGCGGCCCTGGTCGCCGAGGCGCGAGCGCCACTCGGGGGTGTCGCAGAGTTCGCCGATCAGGGCGTGGCTGGGCGAGACGAAGTTGCCGGGGACCTGGAAGGCGAGGGTGCCGCCGGGGCGGAGCCCGTCGATCCAGGCGGCGAAGGACTCCGGGTGGTTCGGCACCCACTGGAGGGCCGCGTTGGAGACGATCAGGTCGAAGGGCTCGGCGGGCGTCCAGTGCGCGGCGTCGGCGGGCCGGAAGTCGAGCCAGCCGCCGCCCCTCGTGGTGCCTGACCAGTCCTTCTCGGCGCGCTCCAACATGTCGGGCGACAGGTCGAAGCCGGTGATGTGGGCGTCGGCCCAGTGTTCGGCGAGGAGCGCCGTGACGTTTCCCGGCCCGCAGCCGAGGTCGGCGATGCGGGCCGGCCGGTCCTTGGCCGGCAGGCGTGGTATTCGGGCGAGCAGGTCGAGGAAGGGCCGGGTGCGGTGGCCGGAGTGACGGAGGTACTGCTGCGGATCCCACGTTGGTGCGGCGGATTCCACGGAATGCATGTTCGAAGCCCCCTTGCTGGAACGAGTTACCAAAACGGAATGATGTTCCGGCCGGTCTCTTCCCCACAGTTGGCTGAAATATATCTCGCAATCGAGATTCTCGATATCGAGAAACTTGAACCCAAGAGACTTTATGTCAACAGACCCTCTACACTGATCGTCATGGAGGACGAGGTCGACCGACTGGTCGCAGCATGGCGCCGCGAGCGCCCCGACCTCGACGTGGAACCGCTCGAGGTGCTCAGCCGCGTCTCGCGGCTCGCCCGGCACCTCGACCGCGCCCGTCGTCTCGCCTTCTCCGAGCACCAGCTGGAGCCCTGGGAGTTCGACGTCCTCACCTCGCTCCGCCGGGCCGGCGCGCCCTACCAGCTCTCCCCCGGTCAGCTCCTGACACAGACTCTGGTCACCTCGGGCACCATGACCAACCGCATCGACCGGCTCACGAAGAAGGGCCTGGTCGAGCGGCTCCCCGACCCCAGCGACCGGCGCGGGGTCCTCGTCCGGCTCACCCCCGAGGGCCGCGACCGCGCCGACGAGGCGCTCGCCGGGCTGCTCGCCCAGGAGCGCGCCATCCTGGCCCAGCTCTCCCGCGCCCAGCGCGGCGATCTGGCCGCGCTGCTACGCCGGCTGACCGCCCCGTTCGACAACATCCCCGGGTAGTACGCGACCGGGCGGCGCCTGCCCCGGCAGCACCTGCCCGGCCGGCTCCCGGCCCGGCGGGGGGTCCGTTTCCAGCTGCGCCGGGCCGACGCCCGCGCGGCGGGCCAGCGCCACCGCCGCCAGGGTCGAGTGGACGCCCAGCTTCCCCAGCACGTTCTGCATGTGCGTACGGACGGTGTGCGGGGAGAGGAAGAGCCGCTCGGCGACCGCCTTGCGGCCCAGGCCCGCGACCATGCAGCGCAGCACCTCCCGCTCGCGCGGCGTCAGGGACTCCACCAGCCGCTCGCTGTCCGTACGGTGCTTCCGCGCCGCCGTCAGCTCCCGCAGGACGCCCGTGAGCAGCGCGGGCGGCAGATGCGTCTCGTCCCGCAACACCCCCCGGACCACGGCGAGGAGACGCTGGAGCGAGCAGTCCTTCGCGACCCAGCCCGAGGCCCCGGCCTGGAGGGCGAGCGCCGCCCTGCGCGGGTCGTCCTTCTCGGCGAGGACGACGGTGCGGACGGCGGGCTGGGCCCGGCGCACCCCCGCGACCAGGGAGATCCCGTCGACCACGGGCTCCGCCTGGTCCGGTACGGCGCGCGCCGCGGCGCTCGCCGGCACGACGGGACCCGCGCCCAGCTCGGCGTCGACGAGCAGCACGTCGAACCTGCGCCCCTCCGCGGCCCCGCGGTCCAGACAGCGCATGGCGGCCGGGCCGCTGCCCGCGGCGGAGACGTCGACGTCGGGTTCCGCCGCGAGAGCCGCGGCCAGAGACTCGGCGAAGATGCGGTGGTCGTCCACCACCAGGACCCGGATACGTGCCACGGACACCCCCAAGTGTCGAGGAACGGACCGGCGCGGGCACGGCGCCGGGGGCGGGTCCGTCGGTCACACGGCCGCCGCCGTGCGTTGACTGTTACCCCCGCTCGCGGCACCGTACCCGGCAGGTCTCGACCCCT
Source organism: Streptomyces narbonensis (assembly GCF_014649015.1). Classification (GTDB taxonomy): domain Bacteria; phylum Actinomycetota; class Actinomycetes; order Streptomycetales; family Streptomycetaceae; genus Streptomyces; species Streptomyces narbonensis. The sequence continues at coordinate 251,719 of NZ_BMSF01000006.1, read as the reverse complement.
GATCGGCACCGGCCCCCACCGACGCCGCCCCTCACAGTAGGGGTGGGGCGTCGCGGCGGGGGCCGTTTGGCGGAACTGTGTGAAGTCGTCCGTTTGTACGACGGGGGATGGGCGGGGGTGGGCGGGGCTCAGAGGCGGCGCGCGCCCCCCGCGGGCACGGCCGGGAAGATCCCGGGAGCCGTGTACCCGGCCTCGGCGAAGGCCTTCCCGACGGCGGCGGCGACCGCCTCCGCCCGGGCGGTGTCGACGAGGACGACGGCGGAGCCGCCGAAGCCGCCGCCGGTCATCCGGGCGCCGAGGGCCCCGGCCGCGTTCGCCGCCTCGACCACGAGGTCCAGCTCGGGGCAGGAGACACGGAGGTCGTCCCGAAGGGAGGCGTGGCCCTCGGTGAGGACGGGGCCGACGGCCCGGGTGTCCCCGGCGTCGAGGAGCGCGATCACCCGCTCCACCCGGGCGTTGTCCGTGACGACGTGCCGGACGTAGCGCAGAACCGTCTCATCGCTCAGGAGTGCGAGCGATTCGGGCAGATGCACGGAGCTCACGTCACGCAGGGCGCGCACGCCGAGCGCCCGCGCACCCGCTTCGCAGCCGGCGCGCCGCTCCGCGTACGCGCCGTCCCCGAGCGCGTGCTTCACCCGGGTGTCGACGACGAGCAGCCGGAGCCCCTCGCGGGCCAGGTCGAAGGGGACCTGGCGGTACGAGAGGTCGCGGGTGTCCAGATGGAGGGCGTGTCCCTCCTCCGCGCAGGCGGAGGCCATCTGGTCCATGACGCCGCAGGGGACGCCGACGAAGGCGTTCTCCGCGCGCTGGGCGAGCCGCGCGAGCTCGGGCCGGGTGAGTCCGAGGCCGAAGAGGTCGTCGAGGGCGAGCGCCGTGACGACCTCCAGGGCCGCCGAGGAGGAGAGCCCGGCGCCCGTCGGCACGGTCGAGGCGAGGTGGACGTCCGCCCCCGTCACGGGGTGCCCGGCCTCCCGCAGCGCCCAGACGACTCCGGCCGGGTAGGCGGCCCAGCCGCCGCCGGAGAGCGGTTCGAGCTCCTCGACGTGCAGCTGGACGATCCCGCCGTCGATGTCGGCGGAGTGCAGGCGGAGGATGCCGTCGTCCCGGCGGGAGACGGCGGCGACGGCGGTGTGCGGCAGCGCGAGCGGCAGCACGAAGCCGTCGTTGAAGTCGGTGTACTCACCGATGAGGTTGACCCGCCCGGGGGCGGCCCACACCCCGTCGGGGGCAGCGCCGTACAGCGCCTCGAAGCCGGCGGCGACACTCGTCGACATCACGGCCGCACCCCCGCCCGCTGCCGCGCGAAGGCCCAGGCGTCGGCGACGACGTCCGCGAGGTCCGGGCGGGACGGCGTCCAGCCGAGCCGCTCGCGGGCGGTGTCGGCCGAGGCGACCAGGGCGGCCGGGTCGCCGGGGCGGCGGGCGGCGGTGATCTCGGGGACCGGGTGCCCGGTGACCGCACGGACGGTCTCGACGACCTCGCGGACGGAGAAGCCGTTGCCGTTGCCGAGGTTGCAGATCAGGTGTTCACCGGCCGGCACCTCGCCCGCCGTCATGGCGTCGAGCGCGCGGAGGTGGGCCTCGGCGAGGTCGGCGACGTGGATGTAGTCGCGGACGCAGGTGCCGTCCGGGGTCGGGTAGTCCTCGCCGTACACGGAGATGGCCTCGCGCTCGCCCAGGGCGACCTGGAGGACGAGCGGGATCAGGTGCGACTCGGGCGCGTGGCGCTCGCCGAGCGAGCCGTACGCCCCGGCCACGTTGAAGTAGCGCAGCGAGACGGCGGCCAGGCCGTGGGCGGCGCACTCGCCGCCGATCATGTGGTCGACGGCCAGCTTGCTCGCGCCGTACGGGCTGGTGGGCGCGGTCGGCGCGGACTCGGGGATCGGCACGGACTCGGGCTCGCCGTAGGTCGCGGCGGTGGAGGAGAAGACGAGCCGGCGCACGCCGGCCGTGCGCATGGCGGCGAGCAGGGCCATCGTGCCGCCGACGTTGTTCTCCCAGTACTTCTCCGGCTTGGCGACGGACTCGCCGACCTGGGAGAAGGCGGCGAAGTGCAGGACGCCGTCGTAGGAGTCGTCCAGCCACTTCGCGGCGTCCTGGACGCGTCCCGCGATGAACTCGGCGCCCTCCGGGACGCCTTCGGCGAAGCCGGTGGAGAGGTCGTCGAGGACGGTGACCCGGTGGCCCCGCTCCAGGAGGTGGGCGGCGACGACGCTGCCCACGTATCCGGCCCCGCCGGTCACCAGGTACTTCTCGGCTGTCGTGGTCACTTGCTCGCCACCTCTCGGATGCGTCGGGCCGCGTCCTCCGGCCGTACGTCGTTCATGAACGCGCCCATGCCGGACTCGGTGCCCGCGAGGAACTTCAGCTTGCCAGAGGCCCGTCGGACGGTGAAAAGCTCCAGGTGCAGTCCGAAGTCCTCGCGCCGCGCGTCCGTGAACGGCGCCTGGTGCCAGGCGGCGATGTAGGGCGTCGGCGGCTCGTCCGGGCCGAAGAGCCGGTCGAAGCGCCTCAAGAGTTCCAGGTAGACCTGTGCGAACTCTGTGCGGGCGGCCTCGTCGAGGGCGAGCAGGTCGGGCACCCGGCGCCTGGGGTGCAGGTGGACCTCGTACGGCCAGTGGGCCGCGTACGGCACGAAGGCGATCCAGTGCTCGGTCTCCAGGACGATCCGCTCGCCGTCGGCCAGCTCCCGGGCGACGACGTCGTCGAAGAGGTTCCGGCCGGTCGCGGCCCGGTGCTCGTCGAGGCGGCGGCGCATCTGGGCCGTGCGGGGCGTCACGTACGGGAAGGCGTAGATCTGGCCGTGCGAGTGGGGCAGGGTGACGCCGATCTCCTGGCCGCGGTTCTCGAAGCAGTAGACCTGCTCGACGCCGGGCAGCGCGGAGAGTCCGGCGGTCCGGTCGGTCCAGGCGTCGAGGACGAGCCGGGCCCGCTCCTCGGTGAGGTCGGCGAAGGAGGCGGTGTGCTCGTCGGTGAAGCAGACGACCTCGCAGCGGCCGACGCCGCCGGACAGGGAGGGGAAGCGGTTCTCGAAGACCACCACCTCGTAGTCCGCGGCGGGGATCTCGCTCTCGCGGCCGTCCCGGCCGGGGCAGAGCGGGCAGGCGTCGGCCGGCGGCTGGTAGGTGCGGGCCTGCCGGTGCGAGGCGACGGCGACGGGGTCGCCGGTGAGCTCGTCGAACCGGATCTCCGAGCGGGAGACGACGGGGGTGAGGGGGCGCGGGTCGACGGCGTCGCGGACGGTGTCGTCGCGGGAGTCGTAGTAGATCAGCTCGCGCCCGTCGGCGAGCGTGGTGACGGTCTTCTTCACGGGGGTGCCCTCCGGGCAGGATCAAACAGAACCACGCACAAAGAATCACATCCGAACATCGCCGTCAATGCCGAAGCCCGCCCGCACATCCGCGCGACCGCCCGCCGGACGCCCGCGCGTCCGTACGTACGGACAAGTGATCGAAGGATTACGGCAGTGCGCCCCGCTGGATCGGCACCGCCCGATCGAGCAGCCCCGTCCGGGCCGCGAGCGCCGCAGCCTCCAGACGCGAACCGACGCCCAGCTTCATCAGGACCCGCTGCACGTGCGTCCGCGCCGTGCTCGGCGCGATCCGCATCCCCGCCGCGATCAGCCGGGTGTCCTCCCCCTCCGCGACCCGGACCAGGACCTCCACCTCCCGCTGCGTCAGCAGCCGCAGCAGCCGCTGCCCCTCGTCGTCCTGCCGCACCGACGGGTTGAGCAGCTCCGCGAACGCCGACTGGAGCAGCTGCGGCGCCACCGCCGTCTCCCCCGCCCGGGCCTTCACGAGAGCGCGCTCGACGCCCTCGATGCGCTCGTCGTGCCGGACGTATCCCGAGGCCCCGGCCGCGAAGGCCGCCGCGATCCCGCGCGGCGACGGCACCGGGCCCAGCACCACCACGGCCACCTGCGGCCTCTCCCGCTTGATCCGGGCGACCACGTCGAAGGCGCCGGGCTCGGCCGGGGCCGCGGTGCCCAGCAGGCAGACCTCCGGCGCCCGGGCCACCACGAGCTCCGCCGCACCCGCCACCGGCGCCGCCGCCGCGAGCACCCGGTGCCCTCGCAGCTTCAGCGCCGAGGCCAGCGCCTCGGCGAGCAGTCGGTGGTCGTCGACCACCACGAGGCGTACGCCCATCCCGGTCATCCCCCATCCTCCGGGCCCGCCGACACCCGGCACGGCCCGCTCGACCTCGAATTCCTCACCAGCCCACGTGCCACGCAAACGGCCCGGCGCATCGGGTGAACCGATGCGCCGGGCCGCGCGGCGAGTGCTCCGAGGGCGTCAGCGGGTGCTGTACGACACCGCCAGAGGCTCCTTGTCGGCCGGCGATGCCGACGCCCGCGGCTTGGAGAGAATCATGGCGGACATGAACAGCCTTCCGTCGCGGTACAGGATCTCCGAGTAGTCCGGAGAGAAGGTGTTCTCGATGTCGTTGACCGTGGCGTCCGCCGGGTTCTCCAGGAGCAGCGTCTCCTTCATGGTGACGCCGTCGATCGAGACGACCCGACCGCCCTTGTTGTACGGCGGGGCCTTGTAGGCGATGAGGCTGCCGCCGTCCATGCGGAGCGGGACCAGCGTGTACTTGTCCCCCGCGTCCGCCTTCTCCGGCGCCGTCCGCCCCGTGGCCAGGTCGAAGGCGATGACCTCGTTGGTCTCGTCGCCGTACTCGCCGCTGGCGCCCTCGTGCTCCTCGGTCGGCACGTACAGGCGGTTGTTGCCGACGAGGACCTTCGTGCAGGACTCGACCTTCGTCGAGCGGCAGCGGCCCGCGTACTGGTCGGGGTCCGCCGTGATCTTCGCCTTCAGCTTGCCGGTCTTCTCGTCCAGGGAGAAGAAGTCCGAGATGCCGCTGCCGTCGCCGGCGCTGTCGCCGACGTCGGCCGCGACGACCAGCGGCTTGGTGGAGACGATCGACGCGTACTTCACGCCCGACGGCATCTTGTACTGCGAGAGCGGCGCTCCCGTCATCGGGTTGAGGTTCTGGATCAGCACGTACTGGGAGTCGTACGGACCGCACTTGCGGACCGCGACGAGACCCGCGCCGCCGCCGTACCCCAGGTCGAAGCAGTCCTGGTCGTTGGCCTGCGGCTTCCAGCGCGGGTTGCCGTTGGCGATGTCGAAGGCCGCGCCCCCGTCGTTGCCGCCGGCCGCGACCGTCTTCCCGCTGATCGTGACCTCGCCGAACCTGGCCTTCTGGTCGCCGGCGGAACCACCGGTGACCGAGGTCGACCAGAGCAGCTTGCCGGTGCCGAGGTCGACCACACCGACCTCGGTGCACTGCTGGTAGTAGCGCGGCGGGACCCGCTTGGTGGCCTCGAAGAGGATCGCCAGCTTGTTGTCGGCCGTCAGATGGCGCGAGGTGCCGCAGATCTGCCCCGTCAGCGGCAGGGTCCAGGCGGGGGTGCCCTTGGTGAGGTCGTACGCGACGAGCGAGTTCACGCCCGTCTTCACGTACGCCTTGTCGGTGACCCACGAGCCGGAGACGTCGGTGACGTCCGGGACCCCGGGCTTGGGCAGCTGGAAGGCCAGCTTCGCCTGGGTCTCGGCCGGCGCCTTCTCGCTGCCGCCCCCGCCGGTCCCCTGGGACCCGCCGCCGGAGCCGCCCTGCGAGCCGCCCTGCGCGGTGCCCGCCGAGCTCAACGGCTGCTCGTTCTTGCCATCGCCGCTCTCGGAGTTGGCATACCAGATGCCGGTGCCGACGATCAGGACGACGGCGACGGCCGCCGCGATCACGATCTGGAGCTGCACGGACAGCTTCTTGCCACCGGGCGCCACGGCCGGGACCGGGGCGGTCTGGTAGCCGCCGTAGGGCTGTTGCGGCGGCGCGGCCGGGTAGCCGTACGGCGGCTGGACCGGCTGCTGTCCCCCTGGGCCCTGCGGCCCGGGAGGTGCCCCCAGCGGGGCCGTCGGGTAGTTGTACGGGGACTGCGGCTGCTGCGGCTGCTGGTAGCCGTAACCGGGGTCGGGCTGCTGCGGCGGGGGCTGCTGCGGATAGCCGTAACCCGGCTCGGGCTGCTGCGGCGGGGGCTGCTGCGGATAGCCGTAACCCGGCTCGGGCTGCTGCGGGTAGCCGTAACCCGGCGCCTGCGGCGGGGGCGTGGGCGCGCCGAAGCCGCCCTGGGGATCCGGGGGCTGGTTCGGCGGGGGCGGGGGTGGCTGCGTCATCGGTCCGAATCCCTCACTTGCTGAAGGCCATCATCGTCTTGACCTGCTTCTCTTCCTTGTCGTTCGTGGCGGAGACGCGTCCGCTCGTCACGACGAAGGTGCCGCTGCCGTAGGCGTAGCCCGGGTCGTAGAAGTTGCCCTCGATCTCGGCGGTCGAGGCCGGGTGCTGGAGCACGATCTTCGGCGCTCCGCCGGTCGGGGCGATGGTCGCGACGGCGCCGCCCTTGTCGTACGACGCGTCGACGTAGACCAGGACCTGACCGCTGTCCATGCGCAGCGGGATCATCTGCTGCTCACCCGGCGCCTTGGAGCGCCACTTGGGCTTGCCGGTCTTCAGGTCGAAGGCGACGACCTCGTTGGGCTTGCCGTACGAGGTCTCGGTGGCCATGTAGAAGGTGTTGGCGTCGGCGGCGACTCCGGTGCAGCCCTGGAGGTTCTTGCCGAAGATGACGAAGCTGCCGCCGCAGGACGGGGCGAACTTGTCCTTGCCGCCCTGGATCTGCGAGCGGAGCTTGCCCTTGGCGTCGAGCGCGAAGATGGTCCACTTCTTCTGCTCGCGCTGGGTGGCGGAGACGACCAGCGGGTCGACCGAGTAGACCTTGTCGACCTCCCAGTTCGCCTCCAGCTGGAAGGTGTACTTGGGCTTGCCGGTGGCCGGGTTGACCTCGCCGACCGCGTGGATCTTCTTCGTCGTGCTGCCCGAGGGGCAGTCCATCGCGGCGATCAGCTTGCTGCCGCCCGCGTAGGCGAAGGGCTTGCAGCCGGAGGCGGGGCTCGCGAAGAGCTGCTTGCCGTCGGTGAGGGAGAAGCCGTAGGCGGTGCTGGAACCGGCCGCGGTGACCGTGTTGCCGCTGATGGCCAGGGTGTTGTCGGAGAAGGCGAAGAGGCCGGTCGGCTTGGGGACGGACTTCTTCCAGCCCACCTTGCCGGTCTTCAGGTTGACCTGCTGGAGCCCGAGGCACTTGGCGCCGTCCTTGGCGCTGTCGTTGTGCCCGAAGACCATGAAACCGCCGGTGGAGGGGGCCGGCGGGGCCGCGCACAGCTCGAACGGCACGTCGACGTGCCACTTCAGGGAGCCGTCCTTCAGGCTGTAGCCGTCGATGCTCTTGTACATCGCCTTGACGACGACGTCACCGACGATCCACGGGCCGAGGACGTCGGAGCCGTTGCGGGGCAGGTCGACGTTGTTCTTCAGCAGCCAGTTGACCTTCGCCTCGCCGGGCTTGCGGCCGGCGTTGAGGTCGTCGTCACCACCGCGGCCGTCGCCCGAGCCGTCGCCCTCGTCCACCGACTCGCTCGGCTTGGGGGCGGCGGACTCCGACGCGGAGGCCGAGGCCGTCGCGGTCGGCTGGGCGATCGGGTCCTTCTCGTCGTCCCCGCCGCCGACGACCGCCCAGGTCGTGACGGCGGCGACCAGGACGGCCACGGCGGCCACACCCGCGACGACACCGGTCCGGCCCTTGAGGCCACCGCCGCCGGAGGCCGGCGGCGGAGTGGGCGCGCCCTGGTACATGGGCTGCGTGGGGTAACCACCGCCGTAAGGGCCGGGCTGCTGACCGTACGGGCCCGGCTGCTGGCCGTACGTGCCGGGCTGGCCGGGCTGGCCGGGCTGGCCGGGCTGCTGCGGGTAGCCGTACGGGCCGGGCTGCTGCCCGTACGGGCCGGGCTGGGCCGGCTGGCCGGGCTGGGCGGGATATCCGTAACCGGGCTGCGGCGGCTGCTGGCCGTACGGACCGGGCGCGCCGGCCTGCGGGGCCTGCGGCGGCACCGGCGGGGCCTGCGGCGGGACGGGCGGGACGGGCGGCATGCCTTGGCCGGGGACCTGGTTCGGATCCTGGGGGGCTCCGAAGCCCCCCGGCGGCTGGTTGCTGGGCGGCTGGGTCATCAGCGGTTCCCCCTAGACGTGAGCGACTTTTCTTTCTACCACTCACGCGACGGCGCAAAAGCGACCGGTCCGCCCCTTGTGCCCAAGGGAGGACCGGCCTGTGATGCCCTTGTTATGCGGCTCGTTTGCGTTTGGTTATGCGTCCTCGGCCAGTTCGAGCCAGCGCATCTCCAACTCCTCGCGCTCCCCGGCCAGTTCCCTGAGCTCCGCGTCGAGCTTCGCCACCAGCTCGAAATCGGTCGCGTTGTCGGCGATCCTGGCGTGCAGCTTCGTCTCCTTCTCGGAGACCTTGTCGAGCTGCCGCTCGACCTTCTGCAGCTCCTTCTTCGCCGCGCGCGCGTCGGCGGCGGAGACGCCCGGCTTCTGCGGCGCGGCCGCGGCGGCGGGCGTCGGGACGGCCGCCTCGATCATCTTCCGGCGGCGCTCCAGGTACTCGTCGATGCCGCGCGGCAGCATCCGCAGGGTCTTGTCGCCGAGCAGAGCGAGCGTCTTGTCGGTGGTGCGCTCGATGAAGAACCGGTCGTGGGAGATGACGACCATGGAGCCCGGCCAGCCGTCGAGGAGGTCCTCCAGCTGCGTCAGGGTCTCGATGTCGAGGTCGTTGGTGGGCTCGTCGAGGAAGAGGACGTTCGGCTCGTCCATCAGCAGGCGCAGCAGCTGGAGGCGGCGGCGCTCACCGCCGGAGAGGTCGCCGACCGGCGTCCACTGCTTCTCCTTGGAGAAGCCGAACTGCTCGCAGAGCTGGCCGGCCGTCATCTCGCGGCCCTTGCCGAGGTCGACGCGGTCGCGGATCTGCTGCACGGCCTCCAGGACGCGCAGCGAGCCGGGGAGCTCGGTGACGTCCTGCGAGAGGTAGGCGAGGCGGACGGTCTTGCCGACCGTGACGCTGCCCGCGGCGGGCTGGGTCTCGCCCTGGGTGACGGCCGCGTCGGCGAGCGCGCGCAGGAGTGAGGTCTTGCCCGCGCCGTTGACGCCGACGAGACCGATGCGGTCGCCGGGGCCCAGCTGCCAGGTGAGGTGCTGGAGGAGCGTCTTGGGACCGGCGGTGACGGTCACGTCCTCCAGGTCGAAGACCGTCTTGCCGAGGCGGGCGTTGGCGAACTTCATCAGCTCGGAGGTGTCGCGCGGCGGCGGCACGTCGGCGATCAGCTCGTTCGCGGCCTCGATGCGGTACCGCGGCTTGGAGGTGCGGGCGGGGGCGCCGCGCCGCAGCCAGGCCAGCTCCTTGCGCATCAGGTTCTGCCGCTTCGTCTCCTCCGTGGCGGCGATGCGCTCGCGCTCCGCGCGGGCGAAGACGTAGTCCGAGTAACCACCCTCGTACTCGTGCACGTCACCGCGCTGCACGTCCCACATGCGGGTGCAGACCTGGTCGAGGAACCAGCGGTCGTGGGTGACGCAGACGAGCGCCGAGCGGCGCTCCTGGAGGTGCTTGGCGAGCCACGAGATGCCCTCGACGTCGAGGTGGTTGGTGGGCTCGTCGAGGACGAGCAGATCCTGGTCCTCGATGAGGAGCTTGGCGAGCGCGATCCGGCGCCGCTCGCCACCGGAGAGCGGGCCGATGACGGTGTCGAGGCCCTGCTCGAAGCCGGGCAGGTCGAGCCCGCCGAAGAGGCCGGTGAGCACGTCGCGGATCTTGGCGCTGCCGGCCCACTCGTGGTCGGCCATGACGCCGATGACCTCGTGCCGGATGGTGGCCTTCGGGTCGAGCGAGTCGTGCTGGGTGAGCACCCCGAGGCGGAGCCCGCCGCTGTGCGTGACACGGCCGGTGTCGGCCTCCTCCAGCTTCGCGAGCATCCGGATGAGGGTGGTCTTGCCGTCGCCGTTGCGCCCGACGACCCCGATCCGGTCCCCTTCGGAGACGCCGAGCGAGACGCCGTCAAGGAGGGCACGGGTGCCGTAGACCTTGGTGACGGCCTCGACATTGACGAGGTTGACGGCCACGTTGACTCCTGTAGGGGGGAACGATCGACGTCCCAGAGTACGTTGCCGCCACAAGTACACCTCCGGTATACCCCGGGTGTACTTTGGTGCCATGGCTGACTCCACGATCAAGGTGCCGGACACCACGCGCGACCACCTCGCCTCGCTGGCGCGCGAGCGGGGCACCACGATAGGAGCGCTCGTCACGGAACTGGCCACGTCCCAGCTGACGGAAGCGCAGGCGCGGGAGAAGGTGGCCGAGAGCCGACGGATCATGCGCGAGCGCATGCACTCCACTCTTACCGACGACGAGTTCGACGCGACCCCGAACGCCCTCGACAAGGTCTACGAGATCGCCGCCGAGAACGCCCGCCGCGCCTTCGGGGGCACGGCGGCGTGATCATCCTGGATACCTCGGCCGTGCTCGCCCTGGCCGGCGGCCACCGCGAGCTCCAGCGAGTCGCCGACAACGCGGCCGCGTCACCGTTCCGCCACCTCCAGGTGCCCGCCCTCTGCCTGCTCGAGGCCGAGACTCAGAACGAAGGCGCGGGCGACGCGGCCCTCGCACTCCCCGGCATCGACGTCGTCCCTCTCGACACGGTGGCCTCCGTGACCGTCGCGCGAATGGTCCGCGGCGGGTTCGGCGGCCCCGACGTCTGCCATGCCCTGTACACCGCGCTGCCCGCGCCTCACCGTCCCACCATTGACCTGATCCTCACGGACCGTGCGGACCTGTATCCGCCCGGGACGGTGACCGTGGACATCGACGACGAGCGGCTCGACGACTGACCCCGGTGGTCAACCGTCCCTGCCCGCCCGCTCCACCAGCAGCCAGCCCGCCAGGGCGAGGCCGACGGCCGCCGGGGCGGTGACCGGGACGGCGATCAGGGTCGCCGTGTGACCGTCGAGGAGTCCCGCGAAGCCCGTCAGCGAGAGACCCAGGACGCCGAAGAGCGCGAGCGTGATGCCGGCCGCCGCCACGGGGCCGCCCTCGCCGGTCGCCGGGACCGCCGGGACCGGGGCCTCGAAGCGACGGAAGGCGGCCACGAGCAGCGCCGTGAGAAGGCCCGCCGCGAGGAAGCGGAGGGGGACCTGCGCCCACCAGGAGCCGGTCGCCGGGACGGGCAGCTCCGCACCGAGGCCGAGCATCGCCCCGTACACCCCGAGCATCGCCGTCAGGTGCCACAGGAACGCCGTCATCGCGATCCCGTTCGCGGCGACCACCGTCCGCCACACCCCGGCGCGTGCGACGAGCCGCGCGCCGGGGCCCTTCAGGAGCTCGACCGCGCCGACCAGCCACAGGCCGTGGCAGAGCAGGGCGAGGGTCGGCGGGGCCATGTTCGACACCTCCTCGCCGGGCAGCCCCACCATCGACAGCGGATACGGGCCGAGGGCGACGAGCGCGGTCGCGCCGAGCAGGCCCGTGCCGGCGAGCAGGGCGGGCCGGCGGATCACGCCGTCGGCGCGGAGGAAGCCGAGCTGGTGGACCGCCAGCCAGACGAACGCGAAGTTCAGGAACTCGACGAACGGCACGTCCGCCGCGAACCGCAGGACGTCGACGAGGACGGCCGCTCCGACGAGCCCGGCGAACGCGCCCCAGCCGTACCGCTCGTGCAGCCGCAGCAGCGGCGGGGTGAAGGCGACCATCGCCAGGTAGATCCCGATGAACCAGAGCGGCTGCGTGACCAGCCGCAGCGCGACCCCGGCGAGCCCGCCGTCCGCGCCGGCCAGCTGGAGGACGAGCGCGGCGGCGCCCCAGACGCCGACGAAGACCATCGTCGGCCGCAGCAGCCGCTGGAGCCGGGCCCGCAGGAAGGCCGCGTACTGCGGCCGGGAGCGGTGGGCGAGGGCGTGCGAGAAGCCGCCGACGAAGAAGAACACCGGCATGACCTGGAAGACCCAGGTCATGACCTGGAGCTCCGGTACGACGGCGAGGAGGTTCCCGACCTGGCCGTCGACGGTGACCGCCGCCATCAGCCAGTGGCCGAGCACGACGACCGCGAGCGAGGCGACCCGGAGCAGGTCCACGTACCGGTCCCGGGTCGCCGGGGTGGCGGCGGCGAGTTCGCGAGCGCTGATTCCCATGGGGGTACGGTCCCGCGCGGGGGCGCGGCGCCGACAGGGCGCGCGTACTCAACCGGCGGGTAAGTACCCACCCTTCGGCCCCGTTGTGTGTCGCTCAGGCGGGGAGGACCGTCGCGCCCGGTGCCGGGGACGTCGCCACGCGGGCCGTGCGGCACGTGCCCGAGGCGGTCAGGGCCGTGGCGACGGATTCCGCCGCCTCCGCGTCCTTCACCAGGAAGGCCGTCGTCGGGCCCGAGCCGGAGACCAGGGCCGCCAGGGCGCCCGCTTCCGTGCCGGCCGTCAGGGTCGCCGCGAGCGACGGGCGCAGGGAGAGCGCCGCCGCCTGGAGGTCGTTGGCGAGGGCGCCCGCGAGGGCGTTGGTGTCGCCCGTGCGCAGGGCCTCCAGGAGGACCGGGGAGGCCGTCGGCTCCGGGACGTCGACGCCCTCGGTGAGGCGGTCGAACTCGCCGTACACCGCCGGGGTCGACAGCCCGCCGTCGGCGACGGCGAACACCCAGTGGAAGGCCCCGCCGACCGGCAGCGCGGTGAGCCGCTCACCGCGTCCGATGCCGAGCGCCGCCCCGCCGACCAGGCTGAAGGGCACGTCGGAGCCGAGCTCGGCGCAGATCTCCAGGAGCACGTCGCGGGGCGTGTCCAGGCCCCAGAGCGCGTCGCACGCGAGCAGCGCGCCCGCGCCGTCCGCGCTGCCGCCGGCCATGCCGCCGGCGACCGGGATGTCCTTGGCGATGTGCAGGTGCACGTCCGGGGAGATGCCGTGCCGGGCGGCGAGCAGCTCGGCGGCGCGCGCGGCGAGGTTGGTGCGGTCCAGCGGCACCTTGTCGGCGTCCGGGCCCTCGCAGGTGATCGTCAGCTCGTCGGCCGGGGTGGCGGTCACCTCGTCGTACAGGGAGACGGCGAGGAAGACGTTGGCCAGGTCGTGGAAGCCGTCGGGGCGGGCCGCGCCGACCGCCAGCTGGACGTTGACCTTGGCGGGGACGCGGACCGTGACGCCGGCGGGGGCGGTCATGCCTTCGCCTCCGCGATCCGGGCGAACTCCTCGACGGTCAGGGCCTCGCCGCGCGCCTGCGGCGAGATCCCGGCCTTGACCAGGGCCTCCTCGGCCGCGGCGGGCGAGCCCGCCCAGGTCGCGAGGGCCGCGCGGAGGGTCTTGCGGCGCTGGGCGAAGGCCGCGTCGACGACCGCGAAGACCTCCTGGCGGGAGGCGGTGGTCGCGAGCGGCTCGGTGCGCCGGACAAGGGAGACGAGACCGGAGTCGACGTTCGGCGCGGGCCAGAAGACGTTGCGGCCGATGGAGCCGGCCCGCTTGACCTGCGCGTACCAGTTCGCCTTGACCGACGGGACGCCGTAGACCTTGTTGCCGGGCTTGGCGGCGAGCCGGTCGGCGACCTCGGCCTGGACCATGACGAGGGTCCGCTCGATGGTCGGGAACCGCTCCAGCATGTGGAGCAGGACCGGCACGGCGACGTTGTACGGGAGGTTGGCGACGAGCGCGGTCGGCGCCGGGCCCGGCAGCTCCTGGACGTGCATGGCGTCGGAGTGGACGAGCGCGAACCGGTCGGCGCGGGCGGGCATGCGGGCCTGGATCGTGGCGGGCAGCGCGGCGGCGAGCACGTCGTCGATCTCGACGGCCGTCACGCGGTCCGCGGCCTCCAGGAGGGCCAGGGTGAGGGAGCCGAGTCCGGGCCCCACCTCCACGACGACGTCGTCGGGCCGCACCTCGGCCGTGCGGACGATCCGCCGGACGGTGTTGGCGTCGATGACGAAGTTCTGGCCCTTCTGCTTCGTGGGGCGCACGCCGAGGGCGGCGGCCAGCTCACGGATGTCGGCGGGGCCGAGGAGGGCGTCGGGGCTTTCGGGGCCGGTGGTGGTGCTCACCGGTACAGCCTACGGGGCCCCGGTGGGCCGGACCTACGGCTCACCCGTGGGGCCCCGGCACGGGCCCGCCGTGCGCTCACCCGTGCAGCCGTCTGCCGCAGTGGGGCCACGGACTCGCCCCCCGCTGCACGTACAGCTTCTTCGCACGGAAGGTCTGCTCGGCGGCGGGCGCGTTCTGGGCGACTCCGCTGCCGCCGAGGGAGCGCCAGGTGCCGGGGTCGAACTGGTAGAGCCCGCCGTAGGTCCCCGAGGGGTCGACGGCGTTCGGGCGGCCGCCGGACTCGCAGGCGGCGAGGGCGCCCCAGTCGAGGCCGTCGGCCCCGCCGACGGAGGTGGGCAGGGCCTTGGTGCCGATCCGCACCTTGCGGCTGACGGGTTCGCGGACGATCTCCTCGCCGGTCCTGCGGGGCTTCTGCCGGACACCGTTGACCGTGCGCAGGCTGTACGTGACGCGGCGGACGCCGGTGACGCCCTGCCGTTCGACGACCTCGTTGCCCGCGAAGAGGTCCGGGTCGCGGACCTTCTCGACGGCGTACGGGATGGTCTCCTCGCGGACCTGCCGGGAGCCGGTGATGCGGAGCACGGTGACGGTCTGGCCGTCGCGGGGGAAGGAGCCGGCCGCGACGGAGGCGGTGTCCTGGCCGGAGAGGGTGATCCCGGCCTCGGCGAGGGCCTCGCCGATGGTGGCGGAGTTGGTCCGGACGACGCGTTCGCGGCCGTCGGCGAGGAAGGTGACCGTCCGTTCGGTGCGGACGTCGAGGGCGAGGCCCTGGCGGGTGATCGGGGCGGCGCGGGAGACCGAGAGGAACGCGCCCTCCGCGCGGACGCCGAGCTGGCGCAGGGCCCCCTCGACGGTCCTGGCGGTGGTCCAGATGGTGTGGCGCTGCCCGTCGAGGGTGAGGGAGATCGGCCGCCCGTACCGGACGACGACCTCGTCGCCGTTGGCCAGGGCCTCGCCGGGGGCGGGGGCGACGATGTCGTGGGAGCCGACGGTCAGGCCCTCGTGGGCGAGGAGCTCGTCGACGTCGTCGGCGAAGGTGTGGAGGGTGCGCGGGACGCCGTCGACGGAGAGCCGGACGGCCTTGTCGTTGGCGACGAAGGCGCTGGTGCCGCCGGCGAGGAAGGCGACGACGAGGGCCTGCGGGACGAGCCGGCGCAGGCCGTCCCGGGGGGAGCCGGAGGCCTTGCGGCGGCGGGCGGCGCGCCGGGCTCCGGCGCGGGAGCCGCCCTGACCGGGGACGCCGCCGGGGACGCCGCCGGGGCCGGACGCGGGGCCGGTGCCGGGGCCGGACGCGGGGCCGGTGCCGGGGCCGGACGCGGGGCCGGTGCCGAGGCCGGCGCCGGGGATGACGAGCGGCGCCGCTTGGGTCGGCTGCTCGTGGACGGGCAGGGTCGCCGCTCGCCGTCCGGCTCGGTGACTGCCCTGGGAAGTACTCACGAGGCCGGGACATTAGCCCCGGCCGCGGTCACTCTCCCGAACCTTCCGGCTACGACACGTAACCGTTATGGATCAGTAATCGAAGGCGCGGGCCGTGTTCACGGCGATCGCCTCGGCGAGGTCGTTCTCCCCGATCCCGCGCACGGCCGCCATCGCCCGGAGGGTGACGGGGATGAGGTACGGGGCGTTGGGGCGGCCCCGGTAGGGCGCGGGGGTGAGGTAGGGGGCGTCGGTCTCGACGAGGACGAGCTCCAGCGGGGCGACGGCGAGCGCGTCCCGCAGGGGCTGGGCGTTCTTGAAGGTGACGTTGCCGGCGAAGGACATGTAGTAGCCCTTGGCGGCGCAGATCTCGGCCATGGCGGCGTCGCCGGAGTAGCAGTGGAAGACGGTCCGCTCGGGGGCGCCCTCCTCGTCGAGGACGCGCAGGACGTCGGCGTGGGCCTCGCGGTCGTGGATGACGAGCGCCTTGCCGTGCCGCTTGGCGATCTCGATGTGGGCGCGGAAGGAACGCTCCTGCGCGGCGATGCCCTCGGGGCCCGTGCGGAAGAAGTCGAGGCCGGTCTCGCCGACGCCGAGGACGTGCGGCAGGGCGGCGAGGCGGTCGATCTCGGCGAGCGCGTCGTCGAGGGCGGCGTCCCCGCCACCCTCGCGGGCACCCTGCCGGGACCAGCCGTCGGGGTCCCCCAGCACGATCCGGGGCGCTTCGTTCGGGTGCAGGGCGACGGCCGCGTGCACGTTGGAGTGGGCGGCGGCGGTCTCGGCGGCCCACCGGGAGCCCTTCACGTCGCAGCCGACCTGGACGACGGTGGTCACGCCGACGGCGGCGGCCTTGACCAGGGCCTCCTCGACGGTCCCGGACTGCATGTCCAGGTGGGTGTGCGAGTCCGCGACCTCCACGAGGAGCGGCTCGGGCAGCGGCGGCGGGGCGTCCTTGGCACTCATGGCCCCGATCGTACGAGGGCCACGAGTACCGGCGCGGCACGCGGGGTCACCGGCGGGGGCCGCCCGCCGGGACGTCCGCCGGTTACTCCCTGGGCGGCTGCTTGCCGTGGCGGAAGGGATGCAGGAGGTCGGAGAGGTGCCAGTGGTGCGGGACGGGCGGGGTCTCCGGGCCCGTGGTGTTCGCCGCGCCCACGGTGTCCGCCGTGTCCCGGGTGTCCTCGGTGAGTTCCTGACCGATGGGCCCGGCCATCGAGACGGGCTTGGTCGCCCTCGCCCCGTGCTGGTGCCTCTCCGTCGCGGCGATCAGGTCGAGCACCGACGACACCTGCCCCGCGCGCATGATCCGGACGACGTGACCGCCGCAGTTCATGCAGGTGGGACTGGACAGCGGGGACGGGACCCGCTCCCCCTCGGCCTTGTAGACGACGAATTCCTGGCCGGCGGCGTCGACGTGGTGCTCGATGTCGTACGCCTGCTCCCAGCCGTATCCACAGCGCATGCAGGCGAAGGCGTACGCCTCATGGGCGACGGATATGCCGGTGCCGGTGATCTCGCTCATGCCAGCTCCTCTCCACTGATCAGTGGACGCCTTTTCGGGCCGGAGCGCATCAGCAGGGGACGAACCATGGAAGGCTTTTGGCTCTTCCCTTGCCAAGCACCCAAGGAAATGTCCCGGCGCCGGGTTCGGCTTTACCTTTCAGCGTAAATCCGCAAGGGACGCCATGACCGTCGGACCGGAGAGACGAGTTTCCCCATTCGACGGCAAAGTCACACCCGGTAGCGATACGGTCACTCGCGTGAAGATCGTGGTGCGGGTGAAGCTCCTGCCGGATGCCTGTCAGGCGTCGGCGTTGGGAGCGACCGTGCGCGCGGTCAACGAGGCGGCGAACTGGGTGTCCACCGTGACGTTCGAGCGCGGCGTGCCGCGCGAGTTCGAACTACGGAAACACACCTACGCCGAGCTGAAGGCTTCCGGCCTTGGGGCGCAGGCGGCCCAGCACGTGATCAAGAAGGTCCGTGACGCCTACACCACGCTGAAGGCGAACCTCCGGGCGGGGAACCTCGGCAGGCCCGGATCGAAGCGCAGGGTCAAGGCAGAGTCGAAGCCGATCAACTTTCGGCCGAACTCGGCGCAGCCGTACGCCGACCGGTGCCTGTCATGGCAGCACGACGCCCGGACTGTGTCCATCTGGACGACTGCGGGACGGCTGAAGCACGTCCGCTTTCGCCTGCTCTGCCGACATGTTCACGACGCTGCGCGAGTACCGCAAGGGCGAGTCGGACTTGATCGAACGCGACGGCGTGTTCTACCTGATAGCGACGTGCGACGTCCCCGAGGCCAAGACTTACGAACCATCCGGGTTCATCGGAGTGGATCTGGGCATCGTCAACATCGCGACCACGTCCACTGGCTACCGGGCGGCCGGGCGCGGCCTGAACCGCCACCGCAAGCGGCAGCTCGAACTGCGCCGCAAGCTCCAGGCCAAGGGAACCAAGTCCGCCAAGCGTCTCCTGAAGCGACGTAACCGGCGCGAACGGTGTCACGCCGCCAACGTCAATCACATCATCGCGAAGAAGATCGTCACCACCGCTGGGGGCACCTCCCGTGCCGGAGGCTACGGGGGAGCACCGGCCGCGGTATCGCGCTCGAAGATCTGAGCGGGATTCGTGACCGGGTACGGCTCCGCAAGGACCAGCGGACACAACTGCACACGTGGGGCTTTCACCAGCTCGGCCGGTTCATCGCCTACAAGGCGCTGCGGGCCGGAGTGCCGCTGGTGTACGTCGATCCGGCGTACACCAGCCAGCAATGCTCCCAGTGCGGTCACATCGACCGGAGGAACCGCGTCGATCAGGCTACGTTCGCGTGCCGCGCCTGCGGCGCCCTCATGCACGCGGACGACAACGCGTCCCACAACGTCGGCAGCAAGGGCGAAGCCGTGTGGACTGCGGGGCGTGAGTCACGCGTCCCTGCCACCCCGTAGGGGGTGTCTGGACGGAGGAGACGGCCCGACAGCCAGCCGGGCCCTACCTCCAAGCCCGGCCCTCGGGGCCGGGTCGAGTCGACATGAGTCCTTTACCGGCGGCCGGCCGCCGCGTTCTTTGCCGCCACGACCGCATCGAACACCTCGCGCTTGGGCAGCCCCGCCTCGGCCGCGACCGCGGCGATCGCCTCCTTGCGGCGCTCCCCCGCCTCCTCGCGCACCTGCACCCTGCGCACCAGCTCCTCGGCGTCGAGTTCGGCCGGTCCGGTCTCGGGCGCGCCCTCGACGACGACGGTGATCTCGCCCCGTACGCCCTCGGCGGCCCAGGCCGCCAGCTCGGCGAGCGGGCCGCGCTTGACCTCCTCGTACGTCTTGGTCAGCTCGCGGCAGACGGCGGCGCGGCGCTCGGCGCCGAAGACCTCGGCCATCGCGGCGAGCGTGTCGTCGAGCCGGTGCGGGGCCTCGAAGTAGACGAGGGTGCGGCGCTCGTCCGCGACCTCGCGGAGCCGGCCGAGGCGCTCGCCGGCCTTGCGCGGCAGGAATCCCTCGAAGCAGAAGCGGTCCACGGGCAGCCCGGAGAGCGCGAGCGCGGTGAGCACGGCGGAGGGGCCGGGGACGGCCGTGACCTTGATGTCCTGCTCGACGGCGGCGGCGACCAGCCGGTAGCCGGGGTCCGAGACGGACGGCATGCCCGCGTCGGTGACGAGCAGCACACGGGCGCCGCCCACGAGCGCCTCGACCAGCTCGGGCGTACGGGCGGACTCGTTGCCCTCGAAGTACGAGACGACCCGTCCCGAGGTGTGGATGCCGAGGGCCCGGGTCAGGCCACGCAGCCTCCGGGTGTCCTCGGCGGCCACGATGTCCGCGTTCTGCAGTTCGGTGGCGAGTCGGGGCGGAGCGTCCGCGATGTCACCGATGGGGGTCCCTGCGAGTACCAGCGTTCCAGTCACACAGGACATCCTCCCAGCCCGGACAGGCGACGCGCACAGGCGCGTTCCCTACGATGGCGCGGTGACCAGTACCGCACCCGAGGCCCTGGAGGGCCAGCACCCCATGGCGGCGCCCGTGGCAGAGCCCTCTTCGTGGCAGCAGAGGCTGCGGCGCTTCGGCTACGCGCCCCGCGCCGAGAACGCCGCTCCCATCGGGCTGCGGGAGCGGCTCGATCCCCCGTACGCCCGTCCCTCGGCGCGCGTGTGGTCGCTCTTCGGCATCGGGCCCGACCGGGCCGACCGGCTGTGGCGGCTCCTGGCCTGGGGCGGTCCGCTCCTGGTCACGGCGGTCGCGGGCGTGCTGAGGTTCTGGAACCTCGGCAAGCCGCACGCGGTGATATTCGATGAGACGTACTACGCCAAGGACTCCTGGGCCCTGATCAACCAGGGGTACGAGGGCGCCTGGCCGAAGGACATCGACAAGACGATCCTGTCGGACCCGGGCGCGGTGCTCGTGCCGACGGACCCCGGCTATGTCGTGCACCCTCCGATGGGCAAGTGGGTCATCGGCGTCGGCGAGAAGCTCTTCGGCTTCGAGCCCTTCGGCTGGCGCTTCATGGTGGCGCTGCTGGGCACGCTGTCGGTCCTGCTGCTGTGCCGGATCGGCCGCCGTCTCTTCCGCTCCACCTTCCTGGGCTGTCTGGCGGGCCTGCTGCTCGCCGTCGACGGCCTGCACTTCGTGATGAGCCGCACGGCGCTCCTCGACCAGGTGCTGATGTTCTTCGTGGTCGCGTCCTTCGGCTGCCTGGTCGTCGACCGCGACCGCACCAGGAAACGGCTCGCGGCGGCGCTCCCCGAGGACGAGGAGGGGGTGCTGCGGCCGGACGCGGAGGTCGCGGACAGGCTGCGCATGGGGTGGCGGCCGTGGCGGATCGCGGCCGGCGTGATGCTGGGGCTCGCGGCGGCGACCAAGTGGAACGGCCTGTACGTCATGGTGGCGTTCGGCCTGATGACGGTCCTGTGGGACGTGGCGGGGCGCCGCACGGGCGGCGCGGTCCGCCCGCACCTCTCGGTGATCAAGCGGGACCTGCTGCCGGCGTTCGCGTCGGTGGTGCCGGTGGCGATCGGCACCTACCTGGTGACGTGGACGGGCTGGATCGTCTCCGACAAGGGCTACTTCCGTGGCTGGGCGGCGCAGCAGGACAAGCTCGACGGAGGCGGGGCCTGGAGCTGGATGCCGCAGTGGTGGCGCAGCCTGTGGCACTACGAGTCCGAGGTCTACAACTTCCACGTCGGCCTGACCTCGCCGCACACGTACGAGTCGAACCCCTGGTCCTGGATCGTCCTCGGCCGCCCCGTCTCGTACTTCTACGAGTCCCCGGCCCCCGGCACCAACGGCTGCCCGGCCACCGCCAAGGAGAAGTGCGCCCAGGAGGTCCTGGCCCTCGGCACCCCGCTCCTGTGGTGGGCGGCCTGCTTCGCCGTCCTGTACGTCCTGTGGCGCTGGGCCTTCCGCCGCGACTGGCGCGCGGGCGCGATCGCCTGCGCGGTCGCGGCGGGCTGGGTCCCGTGGTTCCTCTACCAGGAACGCACCATCTTCCTTTTCTACGCGGTCGTCTTCGTGCCTTTCCTGTGTCTTGCGGTGGCCATGATGCTGGGCGCGATCATCGGCCCACGCGGTTCCTCGGAAAGGCGCCGGACGTTCGGCGCGGTGGCGGCGGGCTGTCTGGTTCTGCTGATCGTCTGGAACTTCATCTATTTCTGGCCCATCTACACCGGCACTCCCATTCCGATAGACGAATGGCGGGGCCGGATGTGGCTCGACACGTGGATCTAGCGGCTTAGGGCCTGTCCGGCGGATCAGGGTCGGATAGGCCATTCACGGCGCCGTGCGGGAGGGGCGCGACCGGAAGGAACGGTCGCGTCCCTCCCGGCGTTCCGGGGCCCGGGCTGCCCGATCGGCCGCTCGCCTCTGCCCCCGCCTCTGCCCCCCACGCCTCGAACAGGCGGCCCGCTCCCGGGTATCCAGGAAGCCCAGGCCGCGACCAGGAGTGAGGTAGCCGTGCGGACCCCGAGCGACGGCAGGACGAACAACGGCGGACAGCCGGACCGGGCGCCGGACGGCAGGGCGGCCGCGCGGCGGGGGCCGGAGTCCTCCGCGCCGGGCCCGGACCGCCGGCTGCCGCTCGGCGCGGGCAACGCGGCCGTCGTCCAGATGCTCCGGCAGGCCGGCCACCCCTGGGCCCAGGAGCAGCACCGGCACGGCGCCGGCTGCGGGCACGGGCAGCAGGCGGAGCCCTCGGTGCAGCGCTCCGCCGTCCACGACGTGCTCCGCGGTCCCGGCCGCGCCCTGGACGAGTCGACCCGCACCGACATGGAGGCCCGGCTCGGCGCGGACTTCTCCGACGTACGCGTCCACGACGACTCCGCCGCCAAGGCTTCCGCCGCCGAGGTCGGCGCCCGCGCCTACACCTCCGGCAGCCATGTCGTCATCGGCGCAGGCGGAGCCGACAGCCACACCCTCGCCCACGAGCTGACCCACGTCATCCAGCAGCGCCGGGGGCCGGTGGCCGGGACGGACAACGGCTCGGGGCTCCGCGTGAGTGACCCCTCGGACCGCTTCGAGCGCGAGGCCGAGGCCAACGCGAGGCGGGTGATGGCGGGCCCGGCGCCCGCGTCGCAGGCGCCGGCGGAGTCAGGAGCGGCTGTGCCGACGGAGGCAGGTCCGTCTCCGTCGGTGCAGCGCGCGATCGGCCTTGAGGTGGAGGTCGACCGGCCGGTCGTCCGGCACACCGGCACCGACGTCAAGAACGGCAACAGCACCGGCATCGAGATGATGGAGCACCCCGGCCAGGGCATCAAACTGGTCTCGGACAGCCGAGGCACCTACACGAACGCCGAGTTCGTGGCCGAGCCCAGCGCGGTGCTCCCCGGCGAGGGGGAGCGGTTCCCGCGCACGACGGAGCAGACCATCGCCCATCTTGAGGAGGCCCACCGACGCCTCTACACCCCCGAAGCGGGATCACCTCAGGCCGACAAGCAGATGAGGAAGCTCTATCCCGAGAGCCAGGGATACGCGGTGACCCCCGGCTTCAAGATGGCGAGGGTGGCCCCGGAGAAGGAGCACGTGGAGAGGAACGGCAAGGAAGGGAAGGGGCAGGGGCTCTTCATCCACCAGACCGTGGGCCTTCCCCTGAACGGCATGACGGACGTCTTCGCGGAGGCCGTACAGACCCCGGAGCCGAGGAACCGAACCGGGAGCAAGGTCCGCGCGCTGGTGAAGAGCAAGGCCCACGACCACCTGGTGAGGTCGGTCCAGGTCGGGAACGAGCTCGGCGCACGGTTCCTGCAGTCACCGGCCGCCGCCGCTCCCGCTCACCAGGTCGCGGTGGGCGCGCAGGAGGTCCGCGGCTTCGGTTCGCTGTGCTACACCCAGTTCGCCGCGCTGGCGGACAAGCTCCGCGCGGACGATCCGGAGCGACCGGGCGTGACGGCGGCGGGCCAGGTGAAGAACAAGACCGCGGTCCTGGCACGGGTGAGCCTCGGCACGGTCCAGCAGTCCCTGCCGGACCCCGCGAAGCTCTTCCTCGTCGGCGACGTGGACGCGATCCGGGACGGCATGTGGGCGCACTACTTCGCGGTGGCGCCGAGGACCGGCCCGGATCTTCCGCCGATGAGCCAGGAGAGCATCGACGAGTTGAACACGTACCTGCGCGAAGCACTGTCGGGTATCGCCGAATTCCTCCCGCCCGCGGATGACCCGAACCGCCTGGTGGGCCCGCAGGAGAGGGCCTTCGGCGGCATGACCGAGCTCACGTCGCTGGACTCCCCCGGCGGGGTCCCCGTCGTCCCCCTGGAGTTCCGCAGCTTCGGGGTCGGCATGGCGAGCTTCGCCGACCTGCGCCAGGACGTCGGCCATCTGGAGAACTGGTCGAAGGCGGCGCACGGAACCGCGGCGAAGGCCCGCAGCGGAGAGCAACAGCGTGAGTTCACCCCCATCGAGGTGACGGCTCCCTGGAGCGTCGCCGCACCCCAGGCCGCCGCACCCCAGGCGGCGCCGCAGCTGTCGCACGAGCAGCAGTTCGCGGCGTCCCTGGAGCGGTGCCGTCAGATCTACACCCGGCAGTCCGGGAATCCGGCCACCGCGGCACTCGCCCCCTTCCTGCAGATCGCGAGCGTGCTCGCGCCGAGGGGTGGCAACGCCCAGGGTCCCGCCGAGACCCTCTCCGCGCTGGAGCACGTCATGACCAACGGGGGGTCCCTGGCCGACGTGCAGCAGATCGCCGCCCGCTTCACCGAATGGGCGACGGCGGTCGGCATGGCGCCGCAGATGAGCAGGCCGATCGCGAACGCCGTCGCGGCCTTCGGGCGCGCCGTGAGCGGGTAGGCGCGACCGGGCCGGCCCGCGGCCCTCCCCGCCCATGTGACGGATGTGTCGATAGTTGCTCGACACACTCAGGGCCCGCTGGTTGACTGGACGGCCACCTGGGGAGGGGACTGTCAGTCATGCGCAGTGGAGCCAAGACCGCAATCGTCGGGGGTGTGTTCCTCGTCGTGGCGGGCGGGGTCGGGTACGGGGGCCTCAACCTCTACAACGGGATCACCGGCGGCAACACGACCCCGGAGGTCCGTGCCGGTGACGCGCCTCGGACCGGGCCCGTCACCCCGGACGAAGTGACCGCCACCGCTCGGGACTTCCTCGCCGCCTGGGCCGCCGGGGAGCCGGAGAAGGCCGGGCAGCTGACGAACGACCCGGTCTCGGCGGGGCCGGCCGTGGCGGCCTACCGTGACGGCGCGAGCGTCTCGGAGGCGACCATCACGCCGGGGACGCCGGTCGGGACGACGGTGCCCTTCACGGTGAAGGCCACGATCACGTACAAGGACGTGTCGAAGCCCTGGTCGTACGCCTCCGAACTGACCGTCGTCCGGGGGCAGACGACGGGCCGGCCGCTGGTGAAGTGGGCGCCGTCCGTGCTCCACCCGAAGCTGCTCGGCGCCGACGCCACGATCCGTACGGGCGTCGCGAAGGCCGCGTCCGTGAAGGCCGTCGACCGCAACGGCGTCGAGCTGACGGCGGAGAAGTACCCCTCGCTCGCCTCGGTCCTGGCCGAACTGCGCAAGCGGTACGGGGCGAAGGCCGGCGGCTCGTCCGGCATCGAGACATGGATCGACTCGGGCACCGAGTCCGGGACCGACATCCCCCTCCTCGTCCTGTCGAAGGGCAAGGAGGGGACGCTGAGGACCACCATCGACGCGGGCGTGCAGGCGGCGGCCGAGAAGGCGGTCAAGGCGTTCGACAAGGCCTCGGTGGCGGCGATCGAGCCGTCCACGGGCGCGATTCGGGCGGTGGCCAACAATCCGGCCACCGAGTTCAACACGGCCCTTGAGGGTCAGCAGGCGCCCGGCTCGACTATGAAGATCGTCACGGCGGCGATGATGATGCAGAACGGCGTGGTGGACGGGCCCGGCAGCAAGGTCGAGTGTCCTCCCGACGTGCTGTCGAGGGGACAGACCTTCGAGAACCTGGACCGGTTCAGCATCCCGAACGCCACCCTCGCCCAGGCGTTCCGCCGATCCTGCAACACCGCCTTCATCAAGGCGATCACCGTCCTCAGTGACAAGAAGATCGCGGACACCGCCCTCGGCGACACCGCCCGCGACTCCTTCGGCATCGGTCAGAGCTGGCAGGTGGGCGTCCGGGCGATGGACGGCAGCGTCCCCGAGTCCGCGGGGAATGAGACCTCGGCCTCGTACATCGGCCAGGGCAGGATCCAGATGAGCGCCCTGAACGTCGCCTCGCTCTCCGCGACCGTGAAGAACGGCGGCTTCCTCCAGCCGTACCTGGTGGCGAAGGACCTCGACGACCGCGAGTTTGCCGCTGCCGAACCGCTCTCGCGCGGGGTCGCCTCCGCGCTGCGGAAGATGATGAACGAGACGGCGACCCTGTCGGACGGCACCGCGGTCGACGCGATGTCCGGCGTTCCCTCCCCCAAGGGGGCGAAGACCGGCTCCGCCGAGGTCGGTGGCCAGTCCAAGTCCAACAGCTGGTTCACCGGCTACTCCGGCGACCTCGCGGCGGCGGCGGTCGTCCAGAGCGGCGGCCACGGGGGTGACGCGGCCGGGCCGGTGGTCGCGAGGGTCCTGAAGGCCGGCTGACCGCCGGCGCCCGGAACCCGGTCGCATGGCCCGTACAGCTACCGCTAGCGTGCGGGCCATGACCACTGACGCTCACCCCCAGTTCGCCGCCGCCCTCCAGGAGTTGGGCCTCGACGTCGAGATCCGCCGCTTCCCGGACGAGACCCGCACCGCGCAGCAGGCCGCCGAGGCCATCGGCTGCCGGGTCGCCGAGATCGTGAAGTCGCTGATCTTCGCCGCCGACGGGGTGCCGGTCCTCGTCCTGATGGACGGTGCCTCGCGGGTGGACGTCGAGCGGGTACGGGAGGAGCTGGGCGCGGAGAAGGTGACGCGGGCCGACGCGAAGGTGGTCCGGGAGACGACGGGGTACGCGATCGGGGGCGTCCCGCCCTTCGGGCACCGCACCCGGACGCGGGTCCTCGCCGACCGGGGCGTCCTCGACCACGAGGTGGTGTGGGCGGCGGCGGGCACCCCGCACACGGTGTTCGCCCTCGACCCGAAGACCCTGGTCGCTCAGGCCGGCGCCACGCTCGTCGATGTCCGCGAGGCCTCGGCATGACACCGCTCGTCACCCTCGCGGTCCTCGTCGCGGCGATCACGCACGCGAGTTGGAACGCGATCGCGCACCACATCAAGGAGCAGTTGCTCTCCTTCACCCTGATATCCGGCGGCGGGGCGCTGCTCGGCCTGGTCACGGCCGCCTTCGTGCCGTTCCCGGCGGCCGGCGCCTGGCTGTACCTGATCCTCTCGGCGGTCCTCCACATCGGCTACTACGCCCTGCTCATGCGCTCGTTCACGCTGGGCGACTTCGGACAGATGTACCCGATCGCCCGCGGTACGGCCCCGCTCGTGGTGACCGTGCTCGCGGCGGTCTTCCTCGACGAGGTGCCGGGCGGCTGGCAGTTGCTCGGGGTGGCGGTGGCCTGCGCGGGCCTGACGGGGCTCGCCCTGTGGGGCATCCGGGGGAAGGGCGCCGCCCGCCCGCAGTGGCCGGCGCTGGCAGCCGCAGGCGCGACGGGACTGTCGATCGCGCTCTACACGGTGGTCGATGGCGTCGGCGTCCGCGCCTCCGGCACCCCGCTCGGCTACATCGCGTGGCTGATGGTCCTGCAGGGCCTCGTGATCCCCGCGTACGCCCTCTGGCGGCGCCGCGCGGCCCTCCTCCCCCAGCTCCGCCCGCACGCGGCCCGGGGCCTCCTGGGCGCGGCGCTGTCGGTCTCGGCCTACGCCCTCGTCCTGTGGGCCCAGACGAAGGCCCCGCTGGCCCCGATCGCCGCGCTCCGCGAGTCCTCGATCATCGTGGGGGCGGCGATCGGGGCCCTCTTCTTCAAGGAGCGCTTCGGCGCCCCGAGGATCGCGGCGGCGGGACTGATGGTCCTCGGCATCGGACTGATGCTCCAGGCCGGCTGACCGGGTCGCGATGCGCGGGCGCTCGGCTCGGGTGCCGCCGGATCGGACTGCGTCGACTCAGGCACCCTCGGCTCAGGCACCCTCGGCTCAGGTGCCGCCGTCTCGGACTGCGTCGGCTCAGGTGCCGCCGGATCGGACTGCGTCGGCTCAGGTGCCGCCGGATCGGACTGCGTCGGCTCAGGTGCCGTCGCAGGAGGCCCGGAAGAAGTCGGTCCTGATGCGACGGAAGCCGGTGTGACCGGTCTCCTCGGCGTGGGCCAGGCACCAGACGGCGGGCCCGCGCCCGTCGTCCGCCGCGCCGGAACCGTCGTGGCAGGTGGTGCACTCGGCCTCGGTGATCAGGCCGCTCCCGGACCGGTCGGCCCGTAACGCCCAGAGTTTCGGCCGCCGGGCCCCCCGGTGGTACGGCCCCGCCATCCGACCGGCCGCGATTCCCTCACGACGCATCCGACTCCCCCTCCACGGCAAGCTCGCCCACCCCAGCTTTCCCGCCCCGGGGCGGTCGCAGACACCCCACTTGTCGGCGAGGACACCCACGAGGGGAAGCCCCACCCGCGGGTGGTGACGGTCAGGGCGAAGCCGGCCGCGTGACCGGCCGAGGGGCTCGCCCCTTCGACCGGGGTTCCTGGTCAGTCGAGACGGTCCTTCGCGCGCCCGGCCCTCCGCCAGAGCACTGTCATCCCCAGCGCCAGGACGCCCAGGGCGGCGACCACGACGGCGACCTTGATCGCGCGGTCCGGCAACAGGTGGTGGAGGAGGCCGGACGGGTCCGCCGCGAGGCTGATCATCGTCCACCACCCAGTCGCCGCGACCGGGAGGCACCGCTCCGCCCGTCCTCGAACCGTCGCGCGGCGGCACGCAGTCCGGCCTCACCACGGGGTCCGCATAGCGGCGCACTTCGTCGAGCCTGCCCCTGCGCTGCGGTTCGCCCTGCAGGCGATGCTCGACCGGGTCGGCCCACTCCTGACCCACCTGAACGATCTGTCACTGCCCGATTGACGACCATGGCGAGGGCGGCGGCCCGGCTGCCGGCACCCTCGCTCACCCGGGAGGCCTCGTTCCGTCAGTTCGCCGGATCGGCCGCCCGGGGAGTCACCACCGGTGACGGGATCGTCGGGCCCGGCGAGGGCGATACCGGGCCCGGTGTGGGCGGTGCCGGATCGCTGATGCCAGGCGGGCGGGCCGGCTGGACCGGGATCGGGGCCGGGGTGCTGCCCGGGAACAGGTACAGGAGGCAGACGGCCGCCACCGCCGCGGCTGCGGCCAGCGCCGCGAGGGCCGGGGCGCGCAGGGCGCGGACCGTCCGCGTGCGGCCCCGCGGGGGGTCTTCGCGGCGGAGGTCACGGGGGGTGATCTGCGCCGCGCGGGCCGTCAGGGCGGCCCTGAGCCGGATCTCCGTCGTGGTGCGGCGGTCTTCGGGGGGCGGGGTCGTCGTCACCGGGACGCCTCCAGTCTCTTCTCCAGGGCGTCCAGGGCCCGGCTCGCCGTGGACTTCACCGTGCCGCGCGAGAGGCCCAGGGTCTGCGCGATCTGCGCCTCGGTCAGTTCCGACCAGTAGCGCAGGACCAGTACCTCCCGCTGGCGGTGGGTGAGTCGGGCCAGCGCTTCGAGGACCGTGCGGTGCTCCTCCGCCAGGAGCAGGCCCTCGTCCACCGGGGCGCTCGCCGGCTGGTGGGGCGGGGTGTAGCCGCGGGCCGTGCGGCGGCGGCGCAGGACGGAGCGGGCGGCGTTGACCACGGCCGTGTGCAGGTACGCCCCCGGGTCCTGGAGGCCGTCCAACGAGGTCCCGTACGCCCTGCACACGGCCGTGAAGGCGTCCTGGACGACGTCCTCCGCCGTGGGCAGGTCGTCCACCAGGAAGAGCGCCAGCCGCACCATGTCGAGCCGGCGGGCCCGGTAGAGGTCGGTCAGCGTGGGCGGTCGCTCGTCGTGCGTGGTGATCCGCGCGCGCGGACGGAGTTCGCGTACGACCGCCGTTCCCCGGGTCCCGGACACGCGGGCCAGCAGACGGGACCACCAAGGCGGCGGCGGTGCCACGGCCATCGCGTACTGCATGCGCTGCTCTATCCGTCGGGGGTGGTGGGAGTTGGTGGGGCGGGCGGGCCGGCCCCTTCATCGAGGGGGCCGGCCCGCCCTCCCGGTCACTTGCCCGGGGCGATCACGCGGGGCTCGTTCTCCGGCGCGGCGGTCTTCTCGGCCGGGGCGGGCCGGGGCACCGCCTTGCCCGGCGTCACCACGGCCGGCTTCGGGGCCGGCGTCTCCACGGCAGGCTTCGGGGCCGGAGTCTCCACGGCGGGCCTCGGGGCCGGCGTCTCCACGGCGGGCCTCGGGGCCGGCGTCTCCACGGCAGGCTTCGGGGCCGGCGTCACGACGGCCGGCTTCGGAGCCGGCTTCGCGGCCGTTTCCGCCGGGGTGACGACCTTCGGTGCCGGCTTCGCACCGGAGTCGGCGACCGCCTGGGCCGTGAAGGCACCGCCCAGGAGCAGTGCGGCGCCGGTGACGGCGCCCAGGATCCGGCGACGGCGAGAGATGCGGGTCATGAGGTTCTCCCAGTGAGGAGGTGGAACAGGACGTGAAGGGCGCCTTCAACCCACCAGACGTGCGGCACCTCCCGAGGTTGCGTCCGCGGGCGGAGAAGTTCCACGGGCCGAGAAGTCCGCGGTCACCCCTCAGTCCCCCAGTACCTCCGCGAAGTGCGTGTTCACCGCCAGCAGGCCGCCGTCGACCCGCAGGACGGTGCCCGTGATCCAGGACGCGTCCCGTGAGGCGAGGAACGCGACGGCGGCGGCCACGTCCTCCGGCGTGCCGACGCGGCCCAGCGGGTAGACCCGGTCCGCCAGGGCGGCGAGGTCGGCCTCCCGGCCCGCCCAGGCGGTCGTGGCGATCGTCCCCGGGTTGATCTGGTTGACACGGACGCCGCGCGGCGCCGCGTCGCCCGCCAGCGTCCGGGTCAGCGAGGCGAGGCCCGCCTTGGCCGCGCTGTAGGCGTGGTTGCCGAAGTCCACCTCGGCGTTGACCGAACCGATGGTGACGATGGCTCCGCGCCCGCCCGCCGCCGCGAGGTGCGGCAGCGCGGCCCGGGAGCAGCGGACCGCGCCCATCAGCGTCACGTCGAGCTGGCCCGCCCAGCCCCCGTCCTGATCGTCCTCGAAGCGGTCCGTGTCGGGGGCGACGGGGGCGAGGGCGTTGTTGACGAGGACGTCGAGGCCGCCGAAGGTCTCCACCGCGTACGCGACGGCCGCCTCCACCGAGTCCCGGTCGCCGACGTCGCAGCGCAGGGCCACCGCTCCGGGCAGTTCGGCGGCGGTGCGGAGGGCCTGGTCCTCGTCGATGTCCGTGACCAGCACCCGCGCGCCCTCGGCCGCGAGCCGCCGCGCGGTGGCCGCGCCGATGCCGCGCGCCGCGCCCGTGATCAGTACCGCGTATTCGTCGAAGCGCCTTGTGTGCGTTTTCGTTTGTGCGTTTGCGTTCATGTCGTCCATGGAGGGATCACAGCATGAGGAAGGCCTGCTGTGAGGGGAGTTATGACAATTCGGCCGCGACCGAAAGACTTTGACATGCCCCCGCCGCGAATACCACGATCGGTTCGACCGATGATCACTTGGACACAGGGGGAACAATGTCTTCGTCGTACGCGTCCGGAGTAGAGGAAATATGCGAGTCCCTTTCCTCCCGGAGCTTTGACCTCCGCTCCGGTGAGAAGGTCAGGGAACTCCTCCTCCAGCGGTCCGAGACCGCGCTCGACGACCTGGAGCCCTTCCGCGAGAGCTGGGGCCGGATGCCGCTCGACAGCTACATGGCGGACGGCGGGCGCTACCGCCGCCGGCGGCACGCCACGCTCAGCGCGCCCCGGTCCAGTACGGACTACCGCGTCGAGGCCCACCAGCCGCACTACCAGGGGCTCGACTACAACACCCTCAACGGCGGCGTCGCCCGGCACTACGAGCCCTTCGAGGACGCCTCGCTGCGCGGCGCGACGATGAACAGCCTGGTTACGCTGGGCTGCGACATCTTCGGTCGGCTCGCCCCGTACTCCGCCTGGCACATCGAGGCCCACCAGTTCCGCATCGAGGTCGACGGCGAGGAGGTCGGCCTGCCCACGCCCGAGGGCGTCCACCGCGACGGCGTCACCTTCGTCCTGATGGCGATGATCGGCCGCTCGAACGCCACCGGCGGCGAGAGCACCGTCTTCAACCTGGACAAGCAGCCGGTGGAGAAGTTCGCCCTCACCGACCCCCTCGACCTGGCGCTCGTCAACGACGAGCGGGTCTACCACGGCGTCTCGCCGATCGAGCGGATCGATTCCTCGGTCCCGGCCTCGCGCGACGTGCTGGTCGTGACCTACCGTCACAAGCCCTGACGTCAGGGGCGGGCGGGAGGGGACAGGCTCCACAAGGGCTCTGCCCCTCCCGCCCGCTCACCCTTGAGTGAGAACGTGAGCGAGAAGGCGGGAAGTCGGGTACATGGGTCAGCTCATAGCCGTGGCGGTCATCACCATTCTGGCTGTCATCAGCCCCGGCGCGGATTTCGCGATGACCGTCCGCAACAGTTATCTGTACGGAAGGACCGCCGGAGTTCTCGCGGCCGCCGGAATCGCACTCGGCGTTCTCGTCCACGTCACCTACACCATGCTGGGCGTGGGACTTCTGGTCTCCCGTACCCCGATGCTCTTCACGGCGATGAAACTCATCGGCGCCGCATATCTGGTGTACATCGGCTACAAGACGTTCGTCACCAAGGCCCAGGTGGACATCGACCTTTCGGAGGACGGCGGGCTTTCGAAGGCCGGCGCGCTGCGCACCGGCTTTCTGACCAACGCACTCAACCCGAAGACGATGCTGTTCGTGCTGAGCACGTACACCCAGGTCGTCAGCGCGGACACCCCCGTCTTCCAGCAGATCGGCTACGGACTCTTCATGTCCTTCGCCCACCTCGTCTGGTTCGCCCTCGCCGCGGTCCTCTTCTCCAACCAGGCCCTGCGGTCCCGGCTGCTGCAGCGGCAGACCGTGCTCAACAAGGTCATCGGGGCCGTCCTCGTCGGCCTCGGAATGCTGCTCGCACTGACGCCCGCCATGGCCTGATCCGCCTCCGACCGCCCGCCGCGCCCTCAGTCCGTCGAGACCCGCTCCACGCGCGGCTCCGCGATCGACCGGTAGTCCGCGCTGGAGAGGGCGATCGAGCGGTCGAGGCGGGCGGCGTTGAAGTAGAACTCCTCGTGTGCCAGCAGGTCCGGGTCGACGAAGAGCTCCAGGCGCTCGTCGAAGGAGAACGGCAGGATCGTGCCGCTCTCCGAGCCCGCGAGGTCCTCCGCGATCTCCGGGGACGCGAAGGAGACGTAGGTGCCGCCGTACAGCGCCTTCACCGCCGCGAGGTCGATCCGCCGGTCACCGGGGACGACGACCAGCGCGAACCGCTTCTCCTTCTTGCCGATCTTGACCATCGCGATGATGCACTTGGCCGCCTGGGCGAGTTCGTGCCCCCGCAGGGCGCTGACCGCCTCGGTGGCGCCCTCGGGCGCGTGCTCGATCACCCGGTAGGCGGCACCGCGCTCGTCGAGCAGGGCGACCAGCTTCTCGTACGTTTCCTGGGACATGCGTTCTCTCCTGTTGCAACCTGTGTACGTGTACGGCGAGTTGACCCTACTGCCCGGTCACCGCACCGCCGGGGTCCCGCGCGCGTGGTCCAGCTGCCTCAGCAGCACCGCACCCGGGCGGTCCAGCTCGTAGAGCACGCGCACGCCCACCCTGCGCCGCCGCACCACGCCCGCGGCCACCAGCGCCGTGAGGTGCTGGGAGACGGTGCTCGGGGCGAGGCCGAGGGCCGTCGCGAGGTCCGAGGTGGTCGTGGGCGTCACGAGGGCCCGGACGACACCGGCCCGGCTGCGGCCGAGCAGGATCTCCAGCCGGTCGCCGCGCACGGGCGCGTCGGCGCGCCGCCCGGCCGGTGCCTCGCCGACGAGGACGGCGGACCCTTCGACCGGGTAGGACAGGGCGGCCTCGGAGCCGTCCGGGGCCGAGGTGGAGAAGGGCGCTCCCCGGCCGAACAGCAGGGGTACGAGGACGAGTCGGGAGACGCCCGACACGGCCATCACGCCGGGCACCGCGACCCCGCCGGGCACCGCGATCCCGCCCACCGCGTCCAGCAGCGCCTCCGGGCCCCGGGTGGCGAGCGTGCGGGCGCGGCGCAGGACGTCCTCCTCCGTCGCCGCCCGCAGGGCCGCCGCGTAGGGGGCGAGCGCGGCCTGCCAGTACCGCGGCAGGAAGGCGCGGAGTTCGGCGACGCGCGCCACGGGGTCCGCGTACAGCGGGCGGATTTCGGTGGGCACGCCCTGCGGGAAGCGCTGTTCGAGCTCGGCGCGGACCCGGGACGGGCAGACCGCCGCCAGGGTCGCGAGCTCCTCCCTCAGGTCCGGCCCGTCCTCGGCCGGGACGGCGAGGAGGAACGGCGGAAGGCTCCCGCCGCCGGCCCGGAAGAGATGGACGAGCCAGCCCGGGATGGTCACCTCGGAGCTGCTCAGCGAACGGCGTGCCGCCTTGGCCCAGTGGGCGTACGGCCAGGGCACGAGGCCCCGGTGCGCGGCGAGCAGTCCGATGCTGCCGTAGATCTCCCAGAGCCGGCTGCTCGCGATCCGCAGCGCCATGCGGTCGGCGGGCGCCGCCGCCCGCGCCGCCGCGTGTGGTGCCGTTCTCGGTGCTCGTGCCGTTCCCAAGGCCCTCGCCGGTCGCGACGGTCGCGACGGAATCCCGCTCACCCCTGCACCCCCGTGCCCGCCCATCGGTCAGTGGGCTCGCACACGGTACTGGCCGCGCACCCCTTGACCCGCGGGTCGACGGCGCAGAATGTCAGGTCAGTTCAAGGCGCTTCAGCGGCAGGTCAAGGCAGGGTCAGGGTCGGTTCAAGACGGTTCAGGGTCAGGTCAAGTCGGGCGCAGGATCGGGTCAGGTCAAGTCGGGCGCAGGATCGGGTCAGGTCAAGTCGGGCGCAGGATCGGGTCAGGTCAAGTCGGGCGCAGGATCGGGTCAGGTCAAGTCGGGCGCAGGATCGGGTCAGGTCAGGTCCACGACCGACCGCACCGCCCGGACCAGCGCCTGGGCGCGCGGGTCGGCCGTGACCGTCTTCCGCATGCCGTTGGTGACGTACCCGAAGGCGATCCCCGACTCGGGGTCGGCGAAGCCGAGGGAGCCGCCGCGGCCGGGGTGGCCGAAGGAGGACGGACCGAGGAGCGGGGAGGCCGGTCCGTGCAGCATGTGGCCGAGCCCGAAGCGGGTGCCGACGAGCAGCACCCGGTCCGCTCCCGCCGACTCCTCCGTACGGGCCAGGGTGAGCGTCGCCTGGGCGAAGAGGCGCTCGGCGCCGTCCACGGGGCCGAGGGTCGCGGCGTAGAAGCGGGCGAGCGCGCGGGCGGTGGCGACACCCGCC
Organism: Streptomyces narbonensis; assembly: GCF_014649015.1. GTDB lineage: Bacteria > Actinomycetota > Actinomycetes > Streptomycetales > Streptomycetaceae > Streptomyces > Streptomyces narbonensis. The sequence goes on along the minus strand of NZ_BMSF01000006.1, from coordinate 217,521 downwards.
GAGCCGGGCAGTTCGGCGGCCCGGTAGACGGGGTCGTTCTCGTCGGGCTTGGGCTCGATGACCCCGAAGGCGCGCCGGGTGAGGGAGTCCGGGTCCTTGTAGGCCTCGCTGACGGAGCGCTTGGGACGGAGCTTGAGCGCCCCGCCGCCGGGCGGGTCGATCTCCTCGACGGGGCCGAGGCGGCCGACCCGGTGGACCTCCGCGTCCGGCAGCCCGATCCAGAGGTCGAGGCCGAGGGGGCCGGTGATCTCCTCGGCGACCCAGCGGCCGATGGTGCGGCCGGTGACGCGGTGGACGAGGCCGGAGAGCAGCCAGCTGAAGGTGTGGGCGTGGTAGCCGTGGGCGGTGCCGGGCTCCCAGACGGGGGCCTGGGCGGCGATCGCGCCGGTCGCCGTCGGAAGGTCGATCGCCTCGGCGAGGGTGAGCGGGCGGTCGAGGACCGGGACCCCGGCCCGGTGCGCGAGGAGCTGCCGTACGGTCACACGGTCCTTGCCGGCCGCCTTGAACTCCGGCCAGTACGTGGCGACGGGTGCGTCCAGGTCGAGCAGGCCGCGCTGGTGCAGGAGCAGGGGTACGGCGGCGGCGACGCCCTTCGTCGCCGAGCGGATGACCTGGGCTGTCGACTCGGTCCACGGGGCCGTGCCGTCCACGTCACGGCTGCCGGCCCACAGGTCGACGACCTTCACCCCGTCGCGGTGGACGGCGACGGCCGCCCCGCGCTCGCCGCGCTGCTCGAAATTGCGCAGGAACGCGTCCCTGACCGGCTCCCAGCCCGCCGCCACCGTGCCCTGGACGTCCACCTGACCCACTCTCCCTTTCGTACGACCGGCTCCCATGGTGCAACGCGAGGGGAGAAGGCCGGATTCCGGGGTCAGGGGGACGTCGGGGCCGTCAGGGTTTGATCGTGATCGTGAAGCGCCGCTGGCCCATGCCGATGGTGTCGGCGTGGATCGAGCCGCGGGCCCGGTCGTACTGCCCGGTGCCGCCGGTGATCGCGTTGTCGAACGACGGAGGGGGACCCGGGTTGAGGTGGCCGAAGACCATCCCCTGCACGGCGAGCTGGCCGCCCGGGAGGGTGTAGGTCACGACGCACACCTCGGCTCCGCCGGTCGCGAGGTCGGCCCGGGTGGTGGTGCAGGTGCCGGCGGTCTCGCCGATCTTCTTGTCGTCCAGGTCGTAGAGGTCCGAGCGGAAGGCCGTCCGGTCGCCCTGTGCGGCAGGGCCTTCGGGGTTCACGGGGAAGCGGGTCTGCTCCGCGAGCTTGCCGATGACGGTGATGACCTTGGCTTTGTCCCTGGCGGGGGCGGTGCCGGTGTCCGTCGCGGCGGCGGTCGTGATCGAGGTGCAGGCGAAGACGCCGGCCAGTGCCGTGGCCATGCCGAGACGGGCTGCTCCGAGGGGGCGCATCATGCGGCTCCTGAGGTCGATGTGAGGAAATGATCGAATGACGAACTGTCATCCGATTTCCTTCATAACCTCGGCTCCGGCCCCGTACGTGACAGCGCGGCGCGACCCACCGGCGGATCCGACCGGTCGGAGCAAGGTCAGACCACGGAACTCGGTACGAAGCCGAACGGCAGCTCCAGGCGGTGCCGGGCCATCAGCTCCGTGTCCGCGAGGATCTCGCCGGTCCGCCCGTCGGCGGCGATGACGCCCTCGCTGAGGATCACCGCGCGCGGGCAGAGCTCCAGGGCGTACGGCAGGTCGTGGGTGACCATGAGGACGGTGACGTCCAGGGAGCGGAGGATGTCGGCGAGCTCGCGGCGCGAGGCCGGGTCCAGGTTGGAGGACGGCTCGTCGAGGACGAGGATCTCCGGCTCCATGGCGAGGACGGTGGCCACGGCGACCCGGCGGCGCTGCCCGAAGGAGAGGTGGTGCGGCGGCCGGTCCGCGTACTCGGCCATGCCGACCCGGTCGAGGGCCTTGCGCACGACGGCCTCCAGCTCGGCGCCCCGGACGCCCGCCGCCGCCGGCCCGAAGGCCACGTCCTCGCGGACGGTCGGCATGAAGAGCTGGTCGTCGGGGTCCTGGAAGACGATGCCGACCTTGCGCCGGATCTCGGCGAGGTGCTTCTTCCCGACCGGGAGCCCGGCGACGGTGACCGTGCCCGCGCCGCCGGTGAGGATGCCGTTGAGGTGGAGGACGAGGGTGGTCTTGCCGGCGCCGTTGGGGCCGAGCAGGGCGACCCGCTCGCCGCGTCCGACGGTCAGGTCCACGCCGAAGAGGGCCTGGTGGCCGTCGGGGTACGCGTAGGCGAGGCCGGACACCTCCAGGGAGGGGGGAATCGTCATGAGGTCGTCCATCCGAGGAGGCAGATCAGGAGTGCGGTGAGGGGCAGCACGGCGGCGTGGGTCCACTGGGCGCGGGTGGCGGTCACCTCGTCGAGGACGGGCATGGTGCCCGTGTAGCCACGGCTGACCATGGCGAGGTGGACCCGCTCCCCGCGCTCGTACGAGCGGATGAAGAGCGCGCCCGCGGACTTCGCGAGGACGCCCCAGTGCCGGACGCCCCGCGCCTCGAAGCCGCGCGAGCGGCGGGCGATCGACATGCGGCGCATCTCGTCGGTGATGACGTCGCCGTACCGGATCATGAACGAGGCGATCTGGACGAGCATCGGGGGCAGCTTCAGCCGCTGGAGGCCGAGGAGGAGCGCACGGAGTTCCGTGGTGGAGGCGAGGAGCACGGAGGCGGCGACGCCGAGGGTGCCCTTCGCGAGGACGTTCCAGGCGCCCCAGAGGCCGGGGACGCTGAGCGACACACCGAGGACGGTCGTCTGCTCGCCGGGGACGACGAAGGGCATGAGGAACGCGAAGGCGACGAACGGCACCTCGATGAGCAGCCGCTTCAGCAGGAAGCCGGCCGGGACGCGGGCCTTCGCCGCCACGACCGCGAGGAGCAGGGCGTAGCCGGCGAAGGCCCAGACGGCCTCGCGGGGCGTCGAGACGACGACCACGACGAAGCCGAGGACGGCGGCGAGCTTGGTGTGCGGAGGCAGCTCGTGCACCGGCGAGTGCGCGTGCCGGTAGAGCTTGTGGGCGTGGCCGGCTCCCATGTCAGACCGATCCCCTGTCCCGGACCGCACCCGCGCCCCGGACGCGGCCCATGTCCCGGACCGCACCCGCGCCCCGGACGCGGCCCTTGTCCCGGACCGCACCCGCGCCCCGGACGCGGCCCATGTCCCGGACCGCACCCGCGCCCTCGACGCGGCGCATGCTCTGGGCCGCACTCGGGTCACGGACCACGCTCGTGTGGCAGACGGCACCCACGTCAGGCCGCCGCGGCTTCCTGGCTCGTGCGGCGGCGGCGGACCACCCAGAAGGCGCCCGTGCCGACGGCGAGGGTCGCGCCGACGCCGATGACGCCGGCCAGACCGCCGGAGAGGCGGGCGTTGTCGACGTCCTTGACGCCGTAGTCGGCGAGCGGCGAGCCCGCGGCGGCGTGCTCCTCGACCTTGGCGTCGATGCCCTTGTCGGCGGCGACCTTCTCCAGGCCGTCGGGGCTGGCGGAGGCGTAGAAGGAGACGAAGCCGGCGAGGACGAGGGCGGTGACGAGGCCGCCGATCCACAGCTTCCTCGGGGAGCCGGAGGCCGTGGGCGCGGGCACCGGGGTGGCCGCGTCGACCAGCTCGCCGTCGACCCGGAGCTTGAGCGGGGCGGTCAGGCCCCGGGCGCCGAAGACCAGGTCGGGGCGGACCGCGATGACCGCGCCGACGGTCAGCATGGTGATGACGGCCTCGCCGATTCCGATGAGGAAGTGGACGCCGACCATGGCCGTCAGGACCTTGGAGATCGGCACGTCGGTGGTGCCGCCGATCGCGTAGATCAGGGTGAAGGCGGCGGCCGAGGCCGGTACGGAGACGAGTGCGGCGACGAAGGAGGCCGCGGTCACCGAGCCGCGGGTGCGCGGCAGTACGAGGACGAGGCCGCGGAAGAGCGCGTATGCGACGACGACCGTGACGACGCCCATGACGGTGATGTTCACGCCGAGGGCGGTGAGGCCTCCGTCCGCGAAGAGGATGCCCTGCATCAGCAGGACGACGGCGACGCACAGGACGCCGGTCCAGGGGCCGACGAGTATCGCGGCGAGCGCGCCGCCGAGCAGATGTCCGCTGGTCCCGGTGGCGACCGGGAAGTTCAGCATCTGCACGGCGAAGATGAAGGCCGCGACGAGACCGGCGAGCGGCGCCGTCCGCTCTCCCCCGTGGCCTTCGCCAAGTTCGCGGCGGGCCCCGCGCAGGCTCACGGCGACGGCGCCGGCGGCGACGACGCCGGCCACGGCCGACACGGGGGCATTGATGAATCCGTCAGGTACATGCACGCCCCGAATGATGAGCTTCCTGCGAACCAGTTGCAAGAGCGCATGGGTCACAGATCACAGCGTGGACGGCGCATGCCCCGCGCACAGCGGGGGAAGGAGTGGCACATTGGCTTATAGCAGGACAAATGTGAGGAGCGCGCGATGGCCGCCGTAGACGAGCAGCACGCAGCCGACGTTCACGCGGTCGACGACCACGCCAGGGGACGGATCATCAGCGACGCCCCGCTCTCCCGGCCCGTGCCCGTGACCCTCCACTACGACGCCGACCTCTCCCCCGCGACCGTCCGCTTCGGCTTCCCCGGCGACGTCGAATGGTCCTTCCCGCGCACGCTCCTGGAGACCGGACTGCGTACCCCCACCCGCCGCGGCGACATCGAGGTGTGGCCCTGCGGCCGGGTGCAGACGGTCGTCGAGTTCCACCAGGACGACGGCGTCCAGGTCGTCCAGTTCGACACGGCCGCGCTGCTCCGCTTCCTCCGGCACACGTACGCCGCCAGTACGTCGATGACGACACACTGACGGCGTACGGGGACGGGACCGGGCGTCAGACCTTCACGAGGTCCGGCCCGGTGCGCGGGTCCGCGTCGACGGTGGCGGCGAGGCCCTCGCCCTCCACGTCCACGGTCGGCAGGGCCCGGTCCAGCCACTTCGGCAGCCACCAGGCCTTGTGGCCGAGGAGCGCGAGCACGGCCGGGACGATCGCCATGCGGACCACGAAGGCGTCGAAGAGGACCGCGACGGCCAGGCCGAAGCCGATCATCTTGATCATCTGGTCGTCCATGCCGATGAAGCCGGCGAAGACCGCGATCATGATGACCGCCGCGGCGACGACCACCCGGGCGCTGTGCCGGAAGCCGGTCACGATCGCCTCGCCGGGCCGCTCGCCGTGGACGTACGCCTCCCGCATCCGCGTCACGAGGAAGACCTCGTAGTCCATCGCGAGACCGAAGACGACACCCACCATGAAGATCGGCATCATCGACATGATCGGGCCGGTCTGCTCGACCCCGAAGAGGCCGCCGAGCCAGCCCCACTGGAAGACCGCGACGACCGCGCCGAGGGCTGCGACGACCGACAGCAGGAAGCCGAGGGCCGCCTTCAGCGGCACCAGGATCGACCGGAAGACCACCGTCAGGAGCAGGAAGGCGAGGCCGACGACGAGTGCCAGGTAGGGCACGAGCGCGTCGTTCATCTTCTGCGAGAAGTCGATGTTCATCGCGGTGGCGCCGGTGACGAGGACCTCGTCGCCGGTGGCGCCCCGAATGTCGTGGACCAGTTCCTCGGTGGCGCCGGAGGACGGGCGGTCCTTCGGGATCACCGTGATCATCGCGGCGTCGCCGGCCTTGTTCGGGGTCGCCGGGGTGACGGCGGCCCAGCCTTCGAGGCCCTTGATCGTGGAGACCGCCTTCTCGGCGGTGGCCTTGTCGCCGTCGACGACGACGAGCAGCGGGCCGTTGAAGCCGGGGCCGAAGCCGTCCGACAGGGTGTCGTACGCCCGGCGCTCGGAGGTCGAGGTGGGCTTGGCGCCGTCGTCCGGCAGGCCCATCTCCAGGGAGGCGGCGGGCACGGCGATCGCGCCGAGGCCGAGCACGCCGACGAGCAGCACCATCAGGGGGCGGCGGATGACGAACCGGGCCCAGCGGGTACCGCCGTTGGGCTTGTCGCTCTCCTTCGCGGTGCCCAGGCGCTGCTTGCGGCCGACGATCTTGTCGCCGGCGAAGCCGAGCATCGCGGGGATGAGGGTGAGGCCGACGAGGACGGCGATGACGACCGTGCCGGCGGCGGCGAAGCCCATCTTCGTCAGCATCGGGATGTTGACGACGGCCAGGCCGACCAGGGCGATGACGACGGTGAGTCCGGCGAAGACGACCGCCGAGCCAGCCGTGCCGACCGCGCGGCCCGCCGCGTCCTCCTTCTCGCGCCCGTCTGCGAGCTCCGAGCGGTAGCGGGAGACGATGAAGAGGGCGTAGTCGATGCCGACCGCGAGGCCGATCATCATCGCGAGGGTGGAGGTGGTGGAGCCCAGGTCGAGGACGTTGGCGAGGGCGGCGATCGAGGAGACGCCGATGCCGACGCCGATGAGGGCGGTGAGCAGCGGGAGTCCGGCGGCGACGAGCGAGCCGAAGGTGATGACGAGCACGATGCCGGCGATGATGATGCCGATGGCCTCACTCGCGCCCTGCTCGGGCATGCTCTGCAGGGCGTCGCCGCCGACCTCGACGGTCAGCCCCTTGCCCTGCGCGCTGTGGCCGGCCTCGGTGAGGGCCTTCTTGCTCTCGTCGGTCAGCTCCATCCCGTTGACCTTGTAGGAGACGGAGACGTAGGCCGTGGAGCCGTCCTGCGAGACGGCCTGCGCCGTGTACGGGTCGGTGACCGAGACGATCTGGTCCGAGCCGGACTTCAGCGCGGCGACGGTCTCCTCGACGACGGTCTTGTGGGCCGGGTCGGTCATCTTCTGGCCGTCGGGGGCCTTGAAGACGACACGGGCCGTGGCCCCGTCGGCGCCTGCACCCGGGAAGCGCTCTTCGAGGAGGTCGAAGGCGCGCTGGGCCTCGGTGCCGGGTATCGAGAAGGAACTGGACGTGGGGGCGGGCGCGGTGGCGGCGCCGATACCGGCGACCGCCAGGAGCGCCACCCAGAGGAGGGCGACGAGCCGTCGGCGCCGGAAGGCGGAACGGCCCAGCTTGTAGAGGAACGTGGCCACGGGGGCGTACTCCCATTGTGGGGCGGGACAGGACATGGGGAGCCGGCCCGACGGCGTGAGCGGTTCGACGTCAGGTGGAGAAAGGGTCCAGCGGTACTGCGGGGAGGATCAGACGCCGAGTGAGGGGAGCACGACGGCGTCGAAGTACGCGCTGAGGAAGGCGCGGTCGACCGGCCGGTCCTCGATCAGCGGGCGGGCGATGAACGCACCGATCAGCATGTGCGGGACGAGCTTCAGCGCCGGGTTGTCGGCGGCGACCTCGCCCCTGCGGACCGCTCGTTGCAGCACTTCGTCGAGGCCGTTCATCTCGGGTTCGATGAGCAGCTCGCGCAGTGCGCGGTGCAGTTCGGGGTTGGTGTGGACGGCATGGGCGAGGCCCCGCATCAGCGCGGCGTCCTTGTCCATCTGGCAGTCGTCGGTGTGGGCGAGCATCTCCTGGATGTCGCCGCGCAGCGAGCCGGTGTCGATCTCGGAGAGATCGGCGGGCTTGTTGGCGCGGAGTGCCCGGGCGACCAGCTCCGGCTTGCTCCCCCACTGGCGGTAGAGGGTGGCCTTGCTGGAGTGGGTGCGGGCGGCGACGGCGTCCATGGTGAGGGCGTCGTAGCCGACCTCGCGGAGGAGGTCGAGCACGGCTGTGTACAGCTCGGACTCCCGCTCGGGAGTGAGTCTGCTGCGAGCCATGACCGGCTCCTCCGATCGACACTGCGAACGAAACGGTTTCGTACAGTACGAAGATACCCCCGCCCCCAACGAAACGAAACCGTTTCGTACGTGTCCTGGCCCACACGCGCGTCCGCATCCCGTCCTCGCGCACGCGGACACACGTACGAGTTGCCGCGCCCCCTCCGCGCGGAAAGCATGTACAGGTGAGTGACGACGTCGCGTATCTCCGGTTTCCGCACCTCCACGACGACCTGCTGTGCTTCGCGGCCGAGGACGATCTCTGGATCGCGCCCCTGGTCCCCGAGGGCCACCGCCCCGGCCGGGCCTGGCGGCTGACCGTCGACCGCACCCGGGTCGGCCACCCGCGCTTCTCCCCGGACGGCCGCCACATCGCGTACACGAACTGGCGCAGCCTCGACCCGGAGATCCACCTCGTCCCCATCGACGGCGGCTCCGCCCGGCGCCTCACCTACTGGGGCTCCACCGACACCCGGGTCTGCGGCTGGACTCCACCGGACCCCGACCGGGACGGCCGCTCCGATATCCTCGCCGTCTCCTCGCACGGGCAGCCCTTCTCGTACTACTCCTGGGCCTACACCGTCCCCACCGACGGCTCCCCCGGCCTCCGCATGCCCTGGGGCCCGGTCTCGGACATCGCCGTCACCGACGACCCCGTCGTCTGCGGCCACCCCGGCGCCACCGGCAACGGCGGCGACCGCCGTACCCTCCTCCTCACCGGAAAGCCGCCGCACGAGCCGGCCTCCTGGAAGCGGTACCTCGGCGGCGCCACCGGACGGCTCTGGCTCCACGGCGAACGGCTGCTGCCCGACATCGGCGGCCACCTGGACTGCGCGATGGCCGTCGACGGCCGGGTCGCCTTCCTCTCCGACCACGAGGGCATCGGCAACCTCTACTCCTGCCTGCCCGACGGCACCGACCTGCGCCGCCACACCGACCACGACGCCTTCTACGCCCGGCACGCCTCCACCGACGGACGCCGGGTCGTCTACCAGTGCGCGGGCGAGCTGTGGATCGTCGAGGACCTCGCGGCCGACTCCCGCCCCCGGAAGCTGGAGGTCCGGCTCGGCGGGCAGCGCGTCGGCCGCCGCCACTACCAGGTGCCCGCCGCCCACCACGTCGACGCGGTCTCCGTCGACGAGACGGGCCGGGCCAGCGCCGTCTCCGTACGCGGCAGCCTGTACTGGCTCACACACCGCGACGGCCCGGCCCGCACGATCATCGACACCCCGGGCGTCCGCGTCCGTCTCCCCGAGATGCTCGGCAGCGGCGGTCAGGTCGCGTACGTCACCGACGCCGACGGAGAGGACGCCATCGAGGTCGCCTACCTCCCGCGCGCCAGCGGCGACCGGCCGCCGCGCCGGCTCGCCTCGGGCCGGCTCGGCCGGGTCGAGGAACTCATCTCCGACCCGGACGGCGAGCGCCTCGCGATCGCCTCCCACGACGGACGGCTCCTCCTCATCGACGCGACGGAGGACGCGACGGAGGACGTGAGCGAGGGCTCGACGGAGGACGCGGGCGAGGGCTCGGCGGAGGACGCGGGCGAGGGCTCGGCGGCGGACGCGGGCGAGGGCTCGGCGGAGGACGCGGGCGAGGGCTCGGCGGCGGACGCGACGGAGGACTCGGGGAAGCACTCGGGGGAGGACTCCGGGCCGGACTCCGCCGAAGGCTCCGCGGGAGGCTCGGCCGAGGGCTCCCGGGAGGGCGGGGTCACCGAGCTGATCCGATCCGTCAACGGACCCGTCCGCGACCTCGCCTTCTCCCCCGACGGCGCCTGGCTCACCTGGTCCCACCCCGGCATCGGCCGCTCCCTGCGCTCCATCAAGATGGCCCGCATCTCCGGACCCGGCGCCCGGACCGTCATCGACGTCACCAACGGCCGCTTCGAGGACGAGAACCCCGTCTTCACCCGGGACGGCCGCTACCTCGCCTTCCTCTCCTGGCGGGGCTTCGACCCGGTGTACGACGTCCACACCGGCGACCTCTCCTTCCCGCTCGGCTGCCGCCCCTACCTCGTACCGCTCTCCTCCGCGACGCCCTCGCCCTTCGCGCTGCTGCCCGACGGGCGCCCCGCGGCCGGCGGCCTCGACCCCGCCGACGACGAGGCGGACACCGGCGACGGCACGGTCACCGTCGAGATCGAGGGGCTGCCCGACCGCGTCACCCCCTTCCCGGTCACCGCCTCCAAGTACTCCGCCCTGCACCCCGTCAGCGGCGGCGGGCTGGTCTGGCTGCGCTGGCCCATCTCCGGCGCGCTCGGCGAGACCTTCGCCAACCCCGCCGACACCTCGGGCCGCCCCACCCTGGAGCACTTCACCATCACCAAGGCCCGCAAGACCGAACTCGCCAAGGACCTGGACTGGTTCGCCGTCAGCGGCGACGGCACCCGGCTCGTCGTCGCCGACGAGGGGGAGCTGCGGGCCGTGCCCGCCACCGAGTCCGGGGACGGCGACTCCACCGTCTACCTGGACCTGAGGCGCATCCTCCACGAGGTCGATCCGGGCGCCGAGTGGCGCCAGGCCTTCGACGAGGCCGGCCGGATCGTCCGCGCCTACTTCTGGGAACCCGGCATGGGCGGCGTCGACTGGCCGGCGGTCCTCGACCAGTACCGGCCGCTCGTCGAACGGGTCTCCTCCCCCGACGAGTTCGCCGACCTGCTCCGCGAGGTCGTCGGCGAACTGGGCACCTCGCACGCCTACGTCACCCCCGCCCGCCGCAACGAGGGCCCGCCGCACTACCAGCGGCCCATGGGCCTGCTCGGCGCCAACCTCGTGCCCCGGGAGGCCGGCTGGACGGTGAAGCGGATCCTGCCCGGCGAGTCCTCCGACTCCAAGGCCCGCTCGCCGCTCGCCGGCACCGGCATCCGCGAGGGCGCCGTCCTCACCCACGTCGACGGCCGGCCCGTCGATCCGGTCGCCGGCCCGTACCCGCTGTTCTCCGGCACCGGCGGCACCACCGTCGAGCTGACCTTCACCCCCGCCGAGGGCGAGGGCCGCTCCCGCCGCGTCGCCGTCGTCCCGCTCGTCGACGAGCGGCCGCTGCGCTACCAGGACTGGGTCGCCAAGCGCCGGGCCGTGGTCCGGGAGCTCAGCGGAGGCCGCTGCGGCTACCTGCACATCCCCGACATGGGCGGCTCCGGCTGGGCGCAGTTCAACCGCGACCTGCGCATGGAGGTCTCCCGGCCCGCGCTCATCGTCGACGTCCGCGGCAACGCCGGCGGCAACATCAGCGAGCTGGTCATAGAGAAGCTCACCCGCAGGATCCTCGGCTGGGACCTCACCCGGAACGCCCAGCCCGTCTCGTACGCCTCGAACGCCCCGCGCGGCCCCGTCGTCGCCCTCGCCGACGAGGCCACCTCCTCCGACGGCGACATGATCACCGCGGCCTTCAAGCTCCTCGGCCTCGGTCCCGTCGTCGGCCAGCGCACCTGGGGCGGCGTCGTCGGCATGACCGGCCGTCACCGGCTCGGCGACGGCACCCAGATCACGGTCCCGATGAACGCGGCCTGGTTCCCCGAGTACGGCTGGTCCCTGGAGAACCACGGCGTCGAACCCGACCTCGCGGTCCTGCGCACGCCCCTCGACTGGGCCGAGGGGCGGCACGCCCAGCTCGACGACGCCGTGATCGTCGCCCTCTCGCTCCTCGAGGAGACCCCGCCGGCCAGCCCCCCGGGCTACGAGGCGGTCCCCGACCGCTCCCGCCCGAAGCTGCCGCCGCGGCCCTCGGGCCCTCCGGACGCCCCCTAGGGCGTGTGGGTCGCGCCGAGGTCCAGCTCGTAGGAGGTGCCCGGCTCGCCGTCCAGCGTGACGCTCCCGACCGCGCCGAAGCCGACCCGCCCGAGCACGGTCCTCGACCCGGTGTTGTCGAGGGTCGTGGCGGCGGTCAGCCGCGTCAGCCCGTACGCCTCCCGGGCCAGCCGGCACACCTCGCGCACCCCGGCCGTCGCCACACCCCGCCGGGCCGCCTTCTCGGCGACCCGGTAGCCCAGCTCGGCAGCCCCGTCGGCGGCGTCCACGAGGTTGAAGCGGCCGAGCACCTCCCCGTCCTCCCCCACCAGGACGTGGAAGTGGATCGCACCGGTCTCCTGCTCGTCGAGGAGCGCCCGGTGCCGGTCCTCGAACTCCTCGAAGAAGGCGTCGCCCCGGTCGGGCACGGAGGCGGCGAAGTAGGCGCGGTTGTCCCGCTCGAACGCGAGCAGGGCGGGCGCGTGGTCGGAGCGCAGTCGCTGCAGTTCAGGCATGGGGGCACGGTATGCGCTCGCCTGGGATAGGGCGCCCTAATATCCTGCGGCCCGGGGCCGGTCACGGCGGAAACCCGCCGGGCGGAGCACGCCGTCCAGGATGCAGAAGATGCAGAACAGGAATCCGCATGCCCGCACGACCACCGAACGGCCAGACCCTCATCCAGTCCGTCCAGCGCGCCGTCCACCTCCTGCGCGCCCTCAACCACCGGGGCGGCAGCGCCAGCGCGAAACAGCTCGCGCGCGACACCGACCTGCCGCTTCCCACCGCGTACCACCTGCTGCGCACCCTCTGCCACGAGGGCCTGGTGAGCAAGGACCGCCACGGGTACGCGCTCGCGGACCCGGACGGCCTCGCCGTCCCGCAGTCCTCCGCGCCCGAGAGCCTGCCCACCCAGGAGTGGGCCGACCAACTCAGTCTGGAACTCGACGCCGCCGTCTACTTCGTCGTCTACCGCGAGGGCGAGATCCGGGTCACGACCGCCTCCCGCAACCCCGACTGCCCGCCCGTCGGCGAGTGGGCCGAATTCCGCCTCACCGGCCACGCGCACGCCGCCGGCCAGGTGCTCCTCGCCCAGCTCGGCGACGAGGAGCGCGCCGACCACCTCGACCGGCACCCCGCGACCCCGCTCACCCGGCACACCGTGGCGGGGCGCGCCGCCATCGAGCGCCGCCTCGCCTCCCAGCGGCGCGGGACGCCCTTACTCGAGTACGAGGAGTACGCCCTCGGCTCCGTCTGCGCCGCCGTCCCCATCACGGTCGGCTCCTCGGCCGCCGCCCTGGCGATATCGCTGCCGTCCGTCCGGACCTCCGACCTCAAGCCGCTCGCGCACCGTCTCCAGGACCGCGCCGAGAGCGTCCTCCTCGACCGGACCTTCTCCATCACCCCCCGCACGCCCCGCCCGTCCCGCACCGGGAACGCGTGAAGGCGCACCCGGCGTCCCGGGTGCGCCTTCACGGAGCGGGCGTCAGGCGTCGTAGTCCTGGTCGAAACGGTCCTGGGCCTCCTGCTGGGCCCGGCGCGTCTCGTCGTCGGTGCGTTCACGGCCCTTGGAGGCGCGCTCGGACGCCTCGTCCTTCGCCTTGCCCGCGGCCCGCTTGGCCTGTTCCTTGAGCTGCTCCGCCTTGTCCTTGAACTGGTCTTGCATGCCCATGAAGGTTCACTCCTAGAAGGGTGTGAGGGGGACGGGGCGTCGCGCCCCTCGGGCTCGACCAGCCTTGCACGCGCTCACATTCCACGCATTTCGATCAGCACGGCCCCCCTCACTCCCCGTCACCGACGGGCTGTGCCTCCCGGGTCTCCCGCGCGCGCCTGCTCGTCGGCCGCTCCGCCGGCGCCCACGAGGCCCTTGGAGACGGAGCCGAGCCGGGGCTCGAAGCGCCGCATCTCCCGCTGTCCGACGGTCGCGATCATCCCGGGCAGGTAGCCCCGGACCGACTGCATCCCGCGCAGCCACCACTGCGCGTAGACGTGGGAGGAGCGCCGCTCGATGCCCGCGACGATCCGGTCGACGGCGGGGCCGAGGGGGTAGGTGCGGTTCGCGGGCCACGGAAGCCGGGAGCGGAGCTCGCGCATCACGTCGTCCTGGTCGGCGCCCCGCACCATGTCGGTGTCGGTCCAGGAGAGATAGCCGACGCCGACCCGCACGCCCTTGTAGGCGACCTCGGCGCGCAGGCTGTGCGCGAAGGCCTCGACGCCCGACTTGGAGGCGCAGTACGCCGTCATCATCGGGGCCGGGGTGATCGCCGCGAGCGAGGCGATCTGGAGGAAGTACCCGCGGGACTCCATGAGGACGGGCAGGAACGCCCGGCCGGTCACGGCGCCGCCGATCAGGTTGACCTCGATGACCCGCCGCCAGGCGTCGGGGTCGGACTCGACGAACGGACCGCCCGCCGCGACACCGGCGTTGGCGACGACGATGTCGACCTTCCCGAACCGCTCCTTGACCTCGGCCGCGACCTTCGCCATGGCCTCGTGGTCGGTGACGTCGGCGTGCCACCAGTCGGCCTCGGTGTGCAGCCGCCCCGCGACCTCCTTGAGCTGCTCGGGCTCCAGGCCGACGAGCGCGATCTTCGCGCCGCGCGCGGAGAGCTTGCGGGCGAGGAGTTCGCCGACGCCTCGGGCCCCTCCGGTGACGACCGCGACCTGTCCTTCCAGGCTCACCCTGCTCATGCCTGCTCCTTCTCCTTCTCCTGGTCCCCGGACTTCACGCCCAGGTACGTGAGGGTCAGTTCGCGGATCTGCGCGGTGACGGCCTCGGGGGCCTCCACCGGCGTCATGTGGCCCATGCCGGCCAGCTGGACGAGGCCCGTGCAGTGCGGCAGCGCGTCCGCCATCGCGCGGGAGTGGACGGCCGGGGTGAGCCGGTCGGCGGTGCCGACGAGGACGGCCACCGGCAGCCGGAGCTCACGCAGTCCGGCTTCGAGGTCGAGGCCGGCGAGCACCTGCGACCAGCCGTGGCGGGCGCCGCGCGGGCAGGCGTGCACGATCCGGGCGCAGGCCTCGACGCGGTCGGGCGCCGTACCCGGTCCCATCGTCGCGTACTTGAGGACCTTCTTCGAGACGGCGTTGACCGGGCCGAGCGGCGCCTTCGCACCGAGGACGGCCGTGGTGAGCCGGCTGCGCAGGCCGCCGGGCCGGAGCGGGACGACGGTGGCCTCGGCGGTGAGCCGGGAGGGCCCGGTGGAGCAGAGGAGGACGGCGGCGGCGTGCTGCCGGAAGCGGGGGCGTGCGGCGGCGGCCATGATCGTCATGCCGCCCATGGAGTGGCCGGCGAGGACGGCCCGCTCGCCGGGACCGAGGGTGGCCGCGAGCACCGCCTCCAGGTCGTCGGCGAGCGCCGTCGTGGAGTAGCCGCCGGGGGCGGCCGCGGGGGACCCGCCGTGGCCGCGCTGGTCGTAGGCGATGACCCGGTGGTCGGCGGCGAGCGCCCGTATCTGCTCGGCCCAGAAGGCGGTCGAGCAGGTCCAGCCGTGGGCGAGGACGACGGCGGGCGCGCCCTCGGGGCCGTACACCTCGACGTGGATCGGGGAGCCGTCGGCGGAGAGGGCGGTGAGCTCGCGGGGCGCGGGCAGCGGGCCGGGGCGGGCGCTCACTGGGCGGCCTCCTTCTTGCGGGAGGCGGCGCGGCCCTTCTCCGCCGGGGCGGGCTCCGCCGCGCGGACCACCTCGTACTCGGAGAGGTCGACCTGCCGGGTCTCCTTGCGGAACTCGCCCGTCGTGCCCGGCCACAGCGTGGTGTTGCGGCCGTTGGCGTCGAGGTACCAGCTCTCGCAGCCGCCCGCCTTCCAGACGGTCCGCTCCATCCGGGCCTGCACCTTGCGGTTCCAGACGCCGACGGCGGAGGGGCGGACGGCGAGGGCGGCGCGACCGCCGCGCCCGGAGGAGGTGAGCAGGGTGAGCTGGCGCAGGTAGTCGGCCATGTAGTTCAGCTGGGACTCGATCATCAGGATCATCGAGGAGTTCCCGAGGCCGGTGTTGGGGCCGATGACGGTCATGAAGTTGGGGAAGCCGACGGCGGTGGCGCCGCGCAGCGCCTCCATGCCGCCCTTCCAGGTCGCGGCGAGGGTCTTGCCCTCGGCGCCGACCACTCGCTCGGCGATCGGCATGTCGGTGACGTGGAAGCCGGTGCCGAAGACGATCGCGTCGACCTCGGTCTCGGTGCCGTCGGCGGCGACGACGGTCGAGCCGCGGACCTCGCGCAGTCCGGAGGCGACGACGTCGACGTTGGGCTGGGCGACCGCCGGGTAGTAGGTGCTGGAGAGCAGGATGCGCTTGCAGCCGATGCGGTACGAGGGCGTCAGCTTGGCCCGCAGCGCCGGGTCCTTGATCGCCTTGGCGATGTTGGCCTTGGCGAGCTTCTCGATGAGGCCGAGTTCGTTCGGGTGCTTGGTGAAGGCGCCGACCTGGAGTTCGCGGATGCCCCAGAGCAGGCCGCGGCGGAGGGTGCCGGTGACGGGCACGGCGCGGTGCAGCCAGCGCTCGGGGCCGCTGATCGCCCGGTCCATGCGGCGCATGACCCACGGGGGCGTGCGCTGGAAGAGCGTCAGCTTCCCGACCAGGGGCTGGATCGCGGGCACGATCTGGATGGCGGAGGCGCCGGTGCCGATCATGGCGACGCGCTTGCCGGTGAGGTCGTAGTCGTGGTCCCAGCGGGCGGAGTGGAAGACCTTGCCGGGGAAGTCGGCGAGCCCGGGGATGTCGGGGATCTTGGGGTCGGAGAGCGGCCCGGTGGCGGAGACGACGACGTCGGCGCTGAAGCGTCCCCGGCCGGTCTCGATCTCCCAGCGCAGCGCCTCGGCGTCCCACTCCATCCGCAGTACCTCGTGGCCGAGGCGCAGGTGGGGGCGGATCCCGAAGGTGTCCGTGACATGCTCCAGGTAGGCGCGGATGTGGCGCTGTCCGGAGAAGGTCCGCGGCCAGTCGGGGTTGGGCGCGAAGGAGAAGGAGTAGAGGTGCGAGGGCACGTCGCAGGCGCAGCCGGGGTAGCTGTTGTCGCGCCATGTGCCGCCCACGGAGTCGGCCCGCTCCAGGACGACGAAGTCGGTGATTCCCTCGCGACGCAGCCGGACGGCGGCGCCGAGGCCACCGAATCCCGATCCGATCACCGCCACCCGTACGTGCTCGTGCTTCGCCATGCCGCCTCCCGCGCGCCCAGCAGATCACGCCAGCAATCACTGGCACAGTCGGGACTGTAGAGCAGCTCCAAACCGAGCGGTAGGGGTACGGCGAGGGAAAGTTACCGGCGGTACAACATAGGCTGGCGTGCGTGGCAGAAGGATCAGTCGAAGGATCAGTCGCGGGGCCGGTCGAAGGACCGGGGCCCGGCGGCGTACGCGAGTACCGCATGGAGGAGCTGGCGACGGCCGCCGGCATCACCGTGCGCACCCTCCGCTTCTACCGCGAGCGCGGACTGATCCCGCCGCCCCGCCGCGAGGGCCGGATCGCCTGGTACGACGAGCACCACCTCGCCCGGCTGCGCACCATCGCCGCCCTTCTGGAGCGCGGCCACACCCTCAACGGCATCGCCGATCTCACCAGCGCCTTCGAGAGCGGCCGGAACGTCCGCGAGGTCCTCGCCCTCGGCTCCCCCACCGAGGAGGAGCCCGTCCGCCTCACCCCCGAGGAGCTCGCCGACCACTTCGCCGGCGAGGTCACCCCCGAGAACCTCGCAGCCGCCCTCGACCTCGGCTACCTCGTCACCGACGGCGAGGAGATCATCCACATCAGCCGCCGCCTGCTCGACGTCTCCGCCGCCCTCGTGCGCGAGGGCATCCCGCTCGCCGAGGTCCTCAAGGCGGGCGCCCGCGTCCGCGAACACGCCGACGCCCTCGCGGAGCTCTTCACCGACCTGCTGCGCGCCCACGCCGCCGAGGACGACGTCTGGCGCCTTCGCCCGCTCGCCAAGAACGTCGTCGAGGCGGAACTGTCCCTCGCCCTCGACCGCCACCTGCGCTCCGAGAAGGGCTGATCCCCCCGCGCGGGGGGGCCTCATGGCCGCCAGACAGGTTCTTCAAAGGTTCTTCATGACCCCGGTCCTACGGTCGGGCCACCCACCGCGCTCACGGCCCGGGGCCCGACGGCCACGCCTACGGCGACCACCAGTGGGACTCGACCACGGCCGCCGCCAAACGGGCCGCCCGCACCTGCGCGCCGATCGTCGGCGACCCGGTGGAGCAGGGCCCGCGCCGAGCGGGAAACACGGGGGAGGATGCCCCCGGACGGCCTCTACAGCTCGTAGACGGCGGTCACGGGTGCGTGGTCGCTCCACCGCTCGCCGTGGGTGGCGGCGCGCTCGACGTAGGCCTTGACGGCCTTGGCGGCGAGGCCGGGGGTGGCGATCTGGTAGTCGATGCGCCAGCCGCTGTCGTTGTCGAAGGCGCGGCCGCGGTAGGACCACCAGGAGTAGGGCCCCTCCTGCTCGGGGTGGAGGGCCCGCACGACGTCCACGTACCCTCCCTCGCCCTCGTCGAGCACCTGGCCGAGCCACTCCCGCTCCTCGGGCAGGAAGCCGGCGTTCTTCTTGTTGGCCTTCCAGTTCTTGAGGTCGACCTCGCGGTGGGCGATGTTCCAGTCGCCGCAGACGACGACCTCGCGCCCGTCGGCGGCGGCCCGCTCCCGGAGTCCCTTCAGATAGGGCAGGAACTCCCCCATGAACCGGTACTTCTCGTCCTGGCGCTCGGTGCCGACCTCGCCGGAGGGCAGGTAGAGGCTGGCGACGGTCACGCCGGGCAGGTCGGCCTCGATGTACCGCCCGCTGCCGTCGAACTCGCTCGACCCGAAGCCGACGCGCACGGCGTCGGGCTCGCGGCGGGTGTAGAGGGACACCCCGGCGCGCCCCTTGGCGGCGGCGGGCGCGTGGGCGGTGAACCAGCCCTCGGGCGCCCGGACCTCGGCGGGCAGCTGCGCCTCCTCGGCACGCACTTCCTGCAGGCAGACGGCGTCGGCGGAGGTGCCGGCCAGCCACTCGACGAAGCCCTTCTTCGCGGCGGCGCGGAGACCATTGACATTGACTGACGTGACAGTGAGCATCCCGGGAGAATACCGACACCCTCACCATGCATACATGTACGATGAATCGCATGAACATCCAGCCCACGCCTTTCGACCACCCCGACGCCGTCAAGCTCAACGACGCGGTGCAGCTCGAATACGCCGCCCGCTACGGCGACGAGGGCGACGCCACACCGCTGGACGCCGCGATGTTCGTCCCCCCGCTGGGCCTGTACCTCCTGGCCTACGACACGGAGGGCCGCCCGGTCGCCACGGGCGGCTGGCGCACCCAGGACGAGAACGACGAGGGCTACGCGGACGGCGACGCCGAACTGAAGCGCATGTTCGTGGTCCCGGAGGCCCGCGGCCTGGGCCTGGCCCGCCGCTTCCTCGCTCTCCTGGAGGCCGACGCCCGCACGGCCGGCCGCACCCGCATGGTCCTGGAAACGGGCACGGCCCAGCCGGAGGCGATAGCCCTCTACACCTCCAGCGGCTACGAACCCTGCACCAAGTTCGGCCACTACCGCGACTACCCCAACAGCCGCTGCTTCGCGAAGAACCTCGCCTGACCCTTCGCCGCTCCCGGGGGAGGGCGGCCGGGTCCACCAACCACACAAAAGAGAGGATCCCGCCCGATCTTACGATCGGACGGGATCCTCTGTGTCTGTGGACCTGTGGGGATTTGAACCCCAGACCCCCTCGATGCGAACGAGGTGCGCTACCAGACTGCGCCACAGGCCCTTGCGACGTGTGAAACATTAGCATCCCGACCGGCTCACGCAAAAATCCGTTCCGCCGCAGGTCACCGGGGGCCGTCGCGAGCCCCCGGCGGGGTCACTCGTTGGCCGCCCGGGGGCGGTCGTCCTCCGCGTACTGGTCGAAGAGGGGGGTGCGGCCGTCGTCGCGGCCGCGGCGGGGCGGGGTGGCCCGGCGACGGGGGGCCGGGGACGGTGCCGGGGCCGGGTCGGCGGCCGTGGAGGAGCGGGCCGCGCTCCAGGTCTCCGGGTCCGTGATGTCGACGCCGCTCGACGCCCGCGGCGCGACCGGCGCCGTGACGTACGTGGGGAGCGGGACCGGGACCGGCTCCCAGCTGTCACCGCGGGCCGGGCCGCGCTCGCGCTGCTGGTCCACCCACTCCGCGTGGTCCGTCTGCTCGACCAGGGCGCGGCGGCCCGCCTCCTGCGGGGACACGGGCGGCGTCGAGACCGGGGCCTGGTCGGCCTCCGGCTCGGGCGTCGGGGCGGGGCGCCGGCTCTCGCGCAGCCGGGCCGCCGCCGCTTCCGCGCGGCGCCGGTCCATCACGTACACGAAGCGGCGACGCTCCTGGACCCGCAGGTGCACGATGTACGCGCTCAGGAGCAGCGCCGGGACCGCGGGCACCCAGAGGAAGGCGACGCCGCCGACGGCCGCGACGACCGCGCCGAGGGTGAACCCGGCGAAGAGGAGCGTCGTGGTGCGCCGGCGCCGGGCGAGGACCTTGCCCCGCCGGGCCCGCTCGGCCGCCGCGCCGCTCGTGGCGGGGCGGGCCGGCGCGGGGGCCGGTTCCGGTGCGGGTTCCGGCTCGGGCTCCGGGAGTTCGAGGCGCGCCTCGGTCCTGGCCGCGGGCGCGGAAAAGGCCCGGACGTCGACCGAGCTCAAATGCTCGGTCGCCGCGTCCGGGTCCACGTCGGGCGTCGGTCCCTCCGCCGTACGGTCCCGCTCCTTCAGCTCCTTGGCGTACCGGCGCTCCATTCCCGCCCGTCCGGACAGCAGCCGGATGGCGGTGCTGAAGCGTTCCGTCGGACGGGCTTCGTTCAGCTCGTCCTGCCTGCGGAGCCACATCGGCACCAAGTAGGCGGCCCAGGCCCCGACGATGACTGCGTAGATGAGGCCGCTGCTGCTCACGCCTCACACGGTAGAGGGGTTCACGGGAGGGCATCGGCCAATTGGCCCGGTGTGTCGCACGATCTGGCTGATATCACTGAACTTTTTTGTGATTGTTCAGATCGTTTGCGTTCCAACTACCGATTGAATTCGAACACTTATTTTATTCTTGCCTGTCGCCAACGCCTCAGCAATCCCTCCGGCACCTCTTCCACCGTCATCGCGAAGACCAGATGGTCCCGCCACGCGCCGTCGATGTGGAGATAGCGGGGCCGCATCCCCTCCTCGCGGAAGCCGAGCTTCTCGACGACCCGGCGCGAAGGGCCGTTCTCCGGGCGGATGCACACCTCCATCCGGTGCAGTCCGACCGCGCGGAAGCAGTGGTCGACGGCGAGCGCGACCGCCGTCGGCATCACCCCGCGCCCGGCCACCTCGCTGTCCACCCAGTAGCCCACGTGCCCCGAGCACATCGAGCCCCAGGTGATCCCGGCCACCGTCAACTGCCCGACGAGACGCCCCTGGTACTCGATGACGAACGGCAGCATCCGGCCCGCCTTCGCCTCCGACCGCAGATGGCGGACCATCTGACGGTACGTCGGCCGCTGCGCGACCGGGCCGCTCGGCGCCGGAGGCGGAACCGTCGCCTCCCAGGGCCGCAGCCACTCGCGGTTGCGCCGGTTCACCTCGCGCCAGGCCGCCTGGTCGCTCATCTTTATCGGGCGGAGGACGACGTCCCCGTCCACGAGGACCACGGGCCAGGACGGGATCATGACGTTCTCGGGTGGTCGCCGCCGCGGATCTGGTCGACGGCGTGGACCAGCAGCGGCTCCAGGACGGCCAGGCCGTCCTTGACCCCGCCCGGGGACCCGGGCAGGTTCACGATCAGCGTGCCGCCCGCGACACCGGCGAGACCCCGCGAGAGCGCCGCCGTCGGCACCTTCTCCCGGCCGTACGCGCGGATCGCCTCCGGGATGCCCGGGATCTCGCGGTCCAGGACCCGGCGGGTCGCCTCGGGGGTCTCGTCGGTGGGCGAGATGCCCGTACCCCCGGTCGTGACGATCGCGTCGTACCCCGCCTCGACCCCGGCCCGCAGCGCGGCCTCGACCGGCGCCCCGTCCGGGACGACCTGCGGGCCCTCCACCGCGAAGCCCAGAGCGGTCAGGCCCGCGGCGATCAGCGGGCCGCCCTTGTCCTCGTAGACCCCGGCGGACGCCCGGTTCGAGGCGGTGACGACCAGCGCCCGGTACGGGGAGGGCGAGGCGTCGTGCTCGTGCCCGCCCGGCACCCGGCCCTCGCGCGTGCCGTGCTCGTGCCCGCCCGTCACCCGGCCCTCGCGCGTCACGAGTCGCTCCGCGTCCAGTGGCCCGACTTGCCGCCCGTCTTCTCCTCCACCCGTACGTCGGAGATGACCGCGCCCTTGTCGACCGCCTTGATCATGTCGACGACCGTCAGGGCCGCCACCGAGACCGCCGTCAGGGCCTCCATCTCGACGCCCGTGCGGTCCGTGGTCTTCACCGTCGCCAGGATCTCGACCGCCTCGTCCGTGACCGCCAGGTCCAGGGTGACGCCCGAAACCGCGAGCGGATGGCAGAGCGGGATCAGGTCGGGGGTCTTCTTCGCGCCCATGATCCCGGCGATCCGGGCCGTCGCGAGCGCGTCGCCCTTCGGGACCCCCTCGCCGCGCAGCAGCTCGATCACGCGCGGCGACACGAGGACCCGCCCGCTGGCCCGCGCGGTGCGGGCCGTGACGTCCTTCGCGGAGACGTCGACCATGCGGGCCGCACCCGCCTCGTCGATGTGGGTGAGACCTTGCTGCGTGCTCATGGCCGTGACACTCCCGGTCGCTGTATGGGGACGACACCGTACCCCCACCCTCGCCCCCTCAGCCGAGGAGGACCACTTCCAGCTCGCTGCCCGGCTCCACGCCCTCCGCCTCCTCCGGGACCACGAGCAGGCAGTCCGCGTGCGCGAGGGCCGCGACGAGATGCGAGCCGGCACCCCCCACGGGAGTGACGGTGCCCGCCTCCGGGTCGTACGTGCCGCGGAGGAACTGACGGCGGCCGGCCGGGGACGACAGCGCCTTGTCGGCGGCGAGGACCGCCCGGACCGTCGGCCTGTGCAGGTCCTCCACACCCATCAGGGCCCGGATCGCGGGCCGCACGAACAGCTCGAAGGAGACGTACGAGGACACCGGGTTGCCCGGCAGCGCGAGCAGCGGGATCTGCTCCTCGCCGATCGCGCCGAAGCCCTGCGGCTTGCCCGGCTGCATCGCCAGCTTCCGGAAGTCGACCTGACCCTCGGCGGTCAGCGCCTCCTTCACCACGTCGTACGCGCCGACGCTCACCCCGCCCGTCGTCACGATCAGGTCCGCCCGGATGAGCTGGTCCTCGATCGTGGCCCGCAGGGTCTCGGCGTCGTCGGTGACGGCGCCCACCCGGTAGGCGAGGGCGCCGGCGTCCCGCGCGGCGGCGGCCAGCGCGAAGCTGTTGGAGTCGTGGATCTGGCCCTCGCCAAGCGGCTCGCCGGGCTGGACCAGCTCGCTGCCCGTGGAGATCACGACCACCCGGGGGCGCGGCCTGACCCGCACGGTGCCCCGGCCGATCGCCGCGAGCAGCCCGATCTGCGGCGGCCCCAGGACCGTGCCCGCCGCGAGCGCCAGCTCCCCGGCCCGTACGTCGCTGCCCTGCGCGCGGACGTGCGCGCGGTCCTCGGCCGCGCGGTGCACCCGCACCTCGCCGCCCGCCCCCTCCGGCGCGGCGCTCGCGGCGCGCATGCCGGTGGCCGCGCCCCCGCCCGTACCGCCGTCGGTCCACTCGACGGGGACCACTGCCTCGGCGCCGGGCGGCAGCGGGGCGCCCGTCATGATCCGGGCGGCCTCCCCGGGGCCGACGGTGGGCAGCCCGCCGTCACCGGCGGCGACGTCCCCGATGACCGTGAGGACGGCGGGGAACTCCTCGGTGGCACCGGCGACATCGGCGACCCGCACCGCGTACCCGTCCATGGAGCTGTTGTCGAAGGGCGGCAGTGCGACCGGGACCGTCACGTCCTCGACGAGGACGCAGCCCTGCGCGTCGAGCAGTTGGAGCTCGATGGGTTCGAGCGGGCCGACCGTCGCGAGGATGTCGGCGAGGTGCTCGTCCACCGACCACAGGCCTCGGACCGGCCCCTCGCAGGGGTCCGCCGGGGCGCCCTCGGGGCCGTGCTCGTGGCCATGACCGTGCTCGTGGCCGTGGGCGTCGCCGTGGTCGTCGGACGGCGACGGTGCCGCGCTGCTGCTCAAGGTCCTACATCTCCTCGCTGACATACCTCCGGAGCCAGTCCCGGAAGTCCGGTCCCAGATCTTCACGTTCGCACGCGAGTCTGACAATGGCACGCAGATAGTCCCCGCGGTCACCGGTGTCATAGCGGCGGCCCTTGAACACGACACCGTGCACCGGCCCGCCGATCTTCTCGTCGGCGGCGAGCTTCTGCAGGGCGTCGGTCAGCTGGATCTCCCCGCCGCGGCCCGGCTCGGTCTCCCGCAGCGTCCCGAAGACGGCCGGATCCAGGACGTAGCGGCCGATGATCGCGTAGTTGCTCGGCGCCTCCGCCGGCTCCGGCTTCTCGACCAGGTCCGTGACCCGCACGACGTCCGCGTCGGCGGTCGCCTCGACGGCCGCACAGCCGTACTGGTGGATCTGCGAGGGCTCGACCTCCATCAGCGCGATCACGCTGCCGCCCTCGCGCTCCTGGACCTCCACCATCCGGGCGAGGAGCGGGTCGCGGGGGTCGATCAGGTCGTCGCCGAGGAGCACGGCGAAGGGCTGGTCGCCGACGTGCGGGGCCGCGCAGAGCACCGCGTGCCCGAGGCCGCGCGGGGCACCCTGGCGCACGTAGTGCATGGTGGCGAGGTCGCTGGACTCCTGGACCTTGGAGAGGCGCTCGTCGTCGCCCTTCCGGGTCAGAGCTTCCTCCAGCTCGTAGTTCCGGTCGAAGTGGTCCTCAAGAGGACGCTTGTTGCGGCCGGTGATCATCAGAACGTCCGAGAGACCGGCCGCGGCGGCCTCCTCGACGACGTACTGGATCGCCGGTTTGTCGACGACCGGCAGCATCTCCTTCGGCGTCGCCTTGGTGGCCGGGAGGAAGCGGGTGCCGAGGCCCGCGGCCGGGATGACAGCCTTGCTGATCCGGCCGAGCCTGGGGAGCGACTGATTCATGGGGTGCACCTTAGTCGTTCGGAATGAGAGAAAGATGTGGCTTCGATTAACTTCATGCACATAAAGGCAGTTACAAGACTTTCGTGAATTCCGATGAGGCACCGATGACATCCGAGACATCCGATTCGCCCGAAAAGCCCCTGCTGCGCAGTCGACTTCTGGCCGCCCGCGCCGCCCTGAGCGCCGAGTCCCGCGCGGAGGCTGCCGCGGCCCTCGCCCGCCACGGAGTGGAACTGGCCGAGCTCGCCGAGGCGTCCACCGTCGCCGCCTACGTGTCCGTGGGCCGCGAGCCGGGCACCCGCGCGCTGCTCGACGCCCTGCACGCGCGCGGGGTGCGGGTCCTGCTCCCCGTACTCCTGGCCGACAACGACCTGGACTGGGCCTCGTACGAAGGTCCGGAGCATCCGGAGCGGCTCGCCAAGGCCGGCCGCGGACTCCTCGAACCGGTCGGCCCCCGCCTCGGACCCGAGGCCGTCTGCGCCGCCGACGCCGTCCTGCTGCCGGGGCTCGCGGTCGACGGGCGCGGGATGCGGCTCGGGCGGGGCGGCGGCTCCTACGACCGGGTCCTCGCCCGGCTGGCGCGGGCGGGCAAGGACCCCGCACTCGTGGTGCTCCTGTACGCGGACGAGGTGGTCGCCCGGGTCCCGGAGGAACCGCACGACCACCCCGTGCACGCCGTGGTGACCCCGGCCGGGGTCACCCGCTTCCGTACCGCCTGACCAGGGATCAGGGCTTGAGGACCAGCGTGTCCTTCGCCGCCGCGTCGACGGCCGCCTTGCCGTAGGCCCAGTCGTACAGCTCGCCCTTCGCCCAGGTGTCCGTCTGGTCGGTGTAGTTCGTGTGGAAGGCGTGACCGGAGGCGCCGGTCAGGTTGACCCACCGGGACTTGTCCCAGTCGCCGACGTTGACCACCATCCGCATCGACGGCACCCAGATGACCTCGTAGCCGCCGGCCGCGTTCCAGCCGGTCGCGTCGACCGCCGCCTCGCCGCCGCCCAGGTTCCACGGGCCGCGGTTGAGGAGCTGCTGCACTGCGCCGGGTCCGGCGGTGCCGAGGGTCTGGTTCTTCAGGGTCAGCTGGTGCAGCCGGCCCCAGCTCCAGGTGGAGATGTCCTTGCCGAGCTTGGCGGTCAGCTCCCAACGGGCGTCCTTCATGGCCCGGGCGAGCAGCTGGTCACGGGTCTCGGTGGCCGCGTCCATGCGGTTGCCCGGGGTCGTCCACCACTCGCTCTTCTCCTGCTTGAGCAGCGGGCGGACCACCTCGTACCAGCGGTCGCCGCCGTCCGGCTGCGCCGAGTCGGCATCGCGCTCGCCGCACTCGCGGACGAGCTTGTTCTGCTCGTCGACCGGTCCGGTGGCCTCCGCCGGGAGCACGTTGATGCAGTCGCCCTCGGCGCGCAGCTCCTTGGGCAGCTTGTCGCCGAAGGCGAGCTTCAGGACGTTGCGCCAGACCGCGTTGAAGTAGGCGG
The DNA here is from genome assembly GCF_014649015.1 of Streptomyces narbonensis. GTDB lineage: Bacteria > Actinomycetota > Actinomycetes > Streptomycetales > Streptomycetaceae > Streptomyces > Streptomyces narbonensis. The sequence goes on along the minus strand of NZ_BMSF01000006.1, from coordinate 191,559 downwards.
CGGCGGCCGAGTCGGGCTCCTGGGTGTAGTCCCAGCCCTCCAGCAGCTTCTGCGCCTCGCGGACGTACGGGTCGGAGATGTCGACCTTCAGCAGGAGCGGGTTGAGCAGCGTCGCGATCTCGCTGCGGTTGTCCGTCTGCATGGTCCGCATGTCGTCCGGCGAGATCTTGCCGCCGTCCTTGGTCTTCGACTCGATGAGGTCGTTGATCCGCTGGCTGCGCGAGCCGTAGCCCCAGTCCTTGGTGAGCAGGTCGGGGTAGGTCTTCTGGTCGATCACGGCCTGGTTGGCGGTGACGATGTAGCCGCGCGCCGGGTCGAACTCGTACGGCAGCTGCTCGAAGGGGATGTACCCCTTCCACTTGTACGTGGAGTCCCAGCCCGGCGCCGGGAGCGCGCCGTCGCCCTTGGTGCGCTGCGGGATCTTGCCCGGGGACTGGTAGCCGATGTGGCCCTCGGTGTCGGCGTAGATCAGGTTCTGGGACGGGACCTCGAAGTTCTTGGCCGCGGCCCGGAAGGTGGTGAAGTCCTTGGCGCGGTCGAGCGCGAAGATCGCGTCCATCGACTTGCCGGGCTGGAGCGCCGTCCACTGGAGGGAGACGCCGTAGCCGGTGCCGCGGTCGGGGGCGGCGTTGCCGACGGGGGCCTTCTGGCCGACCGTCTCCAGCTCGGAGGAGCGGTCGGAGACGAGCGGGCCGCGCTCGGTGGAGCGGACCGTGATCTTGCGGTCTTCGCCCCCGGCGACCTTGATGACCTCTTCGCGGGTCGTGAACGGCTTGGTCCTGCCGTCGACGAGGTAGCCGTCCGGGCCGATCTTCTCCAGGTAGAGGTCGGTGACGTCGGCCCCGAGGTTGGTGAGACCCCAGGCGATCTTGTCGTTGTGGCCGATGATCACGCCGGGCATGCCGGAGAAGGTGTAGCCGGCGACGTCGTAGCGGCACGTCGCGGAGACCGAGCGGCAGTGCAGGCCCATCTGGTACCAGAGGGACGGCAGCTGCGGCGAGAGGTGCGGGTCGTTGGCCAGGAGCGGCTTGCCCGAGGTCGTCTTGTCGCCGGCGACGACCCAGGAGTTCGAGCCGATGCCGTTGCCGTTGGGGCCGAGGAGCGCCGGGATGCCGTCGAGCACCTCGGAGAGCGCGCCGAGCTGGGCGTCCACGCCGCCGCCGCCGGAGGAGGAACCGGAACCGGAACCGCCGGGGCCGGTGCCCGGGGTGTCACCGGTCGTCGCCCCGTCGCCCTCGGTGGCGTCGGCCGCCGGGTCGAACTTCCCGGTGGTCTCGTCGACGGCACCCTTGTCGAGGATCGGCTGGTGCAGCGCGTACGGGTACTCCGGGTAGAGCTGCTTGATCTGGCTCGCGCTCATCCGGCTCGTCATCAGCGAGCGGTCGATCTCGTCCTGCATGTTGCCGCGCAGGTCCCAGGCCATGGCCTTGAGCCAGGCCACCGAGTCGACCGGGGTCCACGGCTCGATCGTGTAGTCGTTGGTGAAGGACAGGGCCGCGTACTCGACGGAGATGTCCTTCGGGGCCCGGTCCTTCAGGTAGGCGTTGACGCCCTCCGCATAGGCCTTGAGGTACTTCTTCGTCTCGGCCGACAGCACCGTGTCGTACTCCTGCTGCGCGACCCGGCGCCAGCCGAGCGTGCGCAGGAAGGAGTCCGTCTCGACCTGGCTCTCGCCGAACATCTCGGAGAGGCGGCCCGCGGTCACGTGCCGGCGGACGTCCATCTCGTAGAAGCGGTCCTGTGCCTGGACGTAGCCCTGGGCGCGGAAGAGGTCCGTCTCGTTGTCCGCGTAGATCTGCGGGACGCCGTTCGCGTCGCGTTTGACCTCGACGTCGGCGGAGAGGCTGTCGAGCCGGATCTCGCCGGTGGTCTGCGGGAACGAGGCCCGGACGGTGCTGACACCCCAGTACCCGCCGAATCCGATGCCCGCGACCAGTGCGAGGACCAGGACGAGGAGGAACAGACGGGCGCGCCGCCCTTTCTTCTTGGCGGTCTTCTTGCCCGGGGGCGCGGTCGTGTTGGAGGGCATCGCTGTCCTTCGAGGGGCAGGGTGGTCCTGGAGTACGGGTGCAACCTTAGGCGCAGCGTCCGGAGGGCCCGGACTCGGTGTCAGGAAGAGAACCGTACTGATGAGCGGGCCGACGCAAAGAAGGCGTCAAGAAAACGTTAAAGATTAGGTAAGGTAACGAAGTGTCGGCCGCTGGAGGAACGATCCAGCTGCATGCGAGGGGAAGGAACGGCCACTGACTGTCCACGAGCTCAACGAACTTCTGCTCATCTGCTCGCTGGTGTTGCTGATCGCCGTCGCGGCCGTGCGGATCTCGTCGCGGAGCGGGCTCCCCAGCCTGCTGCTCTACCTCGGGATCGGTGTCGCGATAGGGCAGGACGGCATCGGCAACGTCGCCTTCGACAACGCGGAACTGACGCAGGTCATCGGCTACGCGGCCCTCGTCGTGATCCTCGCCGAGGGCGGCCTCGGCACGAAGTGGAAGGAGATCAAGCCGGCCCTGCCGGCCGCCACCGTCCTCTCCACCGTCGGGGTCGCCGTCAGCGTCGGCATCACGGCCACGGCCGCCCACTACCTCGTCGGCCTGGAATGGCAGCAGGCGCTGATCATCGGCGCCGTCGTCTCCTCCACCGACGCCGCCGCGGTCTTCTCCGTGCTGCGCAAGGTGCCGCTGCCGTCCCGGGTCACCGGTGTCCTGGAGGCCGAGTCCGGCTTCAACGACGCCCCCGTCGTCATCCTCGTCGTCGCCTTCTCCACCGCGGGACCCGTCGACGCCTGGTACGTCCTCGTCGGCACGATCGCCCTGGAGCTCGCGATCGGCGTCGCCGTCGGTCTCGCCGTCGGCTTCCTCGGCGCGTACGGCCTCCGGCACGTCGCCCTGCCCGCCTCCGGCCTCTACCCGATCGCCGTCATGGCCATCGCGGTCGTGGCGTACGCGGCCGGCGCCCTGGCCCACGGATCCGGCTTCCTCGCCGTCTACCTGGCCGCGATGATCCTCGGCAACGCCAAGCTGCCCCACGCGCCCGCCAACCGCGGCTTCGCCGAGGGACTCGGCTGGATCGCCCAGATCGGCATGTTCGTCCTGCTCGGCCTGCTCGTCACCCCGCACGAGCTCGTCCACGACTTCTGGCCCGCCGTCGTCATCGGCCTCGTCCTGACGATGGTCGCGCGGCCGATGGAGGTCCTCGTCAGCCTGGCGCCCTTCCGGATCCCGTGGCAGGAGCAGGCCCTCATGTCCTGGGCCGGCCTGCGCGGAGCCGTCCCCATCATCCTCGCCACCATCCCGATGGTGTCGCAGATCGAGGGCAGCGAGCGGGTCTTCAACATCGTCTTCGTCCTCGTCGTCGTCTACACCCTGGTCCAGGGGCCGACGCTGCCCTGGCTGGCCAGGGCGCTGAAGCTGGGCGACTCGTCCGAGGCCGCCGACCTCGGCGTCGAGTCCGCGCCGCTGGAGCGGCTGCGCGGACACCTGCTCTCCGTCGCCATCCCCGAGGGATCGCGGATGCACGGCGTCGAGGTCGCGGAGCTGCGGCTCCCGGCCGGGGCGGCGGTCACCCTCGTCGTACGCGAGGACAAGAGCTTCGTCCCGGGCCCCGCGACCGTCCTGCGCCGCGGCGACGAGCTGCTCGTCGTCGCGACCGACCCCGTGCGGGACGCCACGGAGCGGCGCCTGCGGGCCGTCGGCCAGGGCGGCAAGCTCGCCGGCTGGCTCGGCACGGGCGGCGGCAAGGAGCTGTCGACGACCACTGGCGGGACGGCGATGCGGTTCCACCTGCCGGGCGGACACTCCGGCGGACAGACCGGGGCAGGGACCGACGGCCAGACCGGTCGGCAGCCGGGCGGACGAACCGGCGGACGAACCGGCGGACAATCAGGCGGACAATCCGGCGGACAATCCGGCGGACGGAAGAAAACTTCCGGTTAATCGCAGGCATTATTTCGGGTGCGGGAGCGTTTTCCCAGGCGGGAAGATGCTCTTCCCTGTACCATGAAGGCACACCTGATCGAACCAACTCTGCCTGACGCAGAGCTGGCGCGACCGTATGGCGGCCGTGGCGCCCCTCCGCAGTGGGGCCGGCCCGGTATCTACCGCAGTAACGCGCATGAGGACAGCTCTCGGCGACACCCGCACCACAGTGCCGGGGGCGCGCTACCAGGCGGCAGAAAGGCCAGGACCGTGGCGTCCACGGTCATCTCGGACAAGCGGCCCGGCTACGGGCAGCTGCTGCGCACTCCCGGTGCGCTGTCCTTCCTGCTCCCCGGCTTCGCCGCCCGGCAGCCCTTCGCGATGCTGACCATCGGCATCGTCCTGCTCGTCCAGCACACCACCGGCTCCTTCGGCAGCGCCGGCGCGGTCGCCGCCGTCACCGGTGTCTCCATGGCGCTCTTCGCGCCGCAGAGCGGCAAGCTCGCCGACCGCTTCGGCCAGCGCGCCGTCCTGCTCCCCGGCGTCCTCGTCCACACCGCGTCCGTCTCCCTGCTGGTCGTGCTCGCCCTGAGCGGCGCCCCGCTGTGGGCGCTGTTCCTGGCCGCCGTGCCCGCCGGCGCGTCCGTGCCCCAGGTCGGACCGATGGTCCGGGCCCGCTGGGCGGCGAAGCTGGACGGCACCCCGCTGATGCCGACGGCCGCGGCCTTCGAGTCCGTGACCGACGAGTTCACCTTCGTCGTCGGACCCGTCCTCGCGACCGCCCTGTGCACCGGCATCCACCCGGCCGCCGGCCTGATCGCCGAGGCCGCCCTCACCCTCGTCGGCGGCCTGTTCTTCGCCGCGCAGCGCGCCACCCAGCCCGCGTACGGGATCTCCGCGGCCGCCGCCTCCGAGCCCCACCGCTCGGCCCTCTCCATCCCCGGCGTCCGCGTCCTGATCGTCGCCTTCCTCGGCATCGGTTCCGTCTTCGGCGGCATGCAGGTCTCCCTGACCGCCTTCACCGAGGAGATCGGCAACCCCGGCGCCAACGGCCTGCTGTACGGGATCTTCGCCGCCGGCAACATGCTCGCGGGCATCGCGATGGGCGCCGTGGCCTGGAAGACCGGGCCCCGCCGCCGCCTGATCCTCGGCTACGCCGGCCTCACGGTCGCGGCCTCCCTGCTGTGGACCGCGCACTCGGTGCTCCTCCTCGGCGCCCTGGGCCTGGTCGTGGGTCTGTGCATCGCCCCCGCCCTGATCACCGGCTACACCATCGTCGAGACCCTGATCCCGGCGTCGGCCCGTACCGAGGCCTTCACCTGGCTCACCGGCGCCGTCGCGCTCGGCCAGGCCGCGGCCGTCACGATCGCCGGCCGCCTCGCCGACTCCCAGGGATCCAGCGCCGGATTCCTGGTCCCGATGGCCGGCACCGTCCTCGCCCTGGGCACGCTCCTCGCCCTCCGGTCGCGGCTGAAGCCGCGCGAGACCAGCCGGGTCGCGGCACGTGGTATCGGTCACCGCGTGCCGGTGGCGGTGGACTGATCCCACGGAATACGTCAGTATGGATCGTCGTTAGCACTCGATGAGTGTGAGTGCCAGGAGGAAGTCAAGTGCCGACCTACCAGTACCAGTGCACCGAGTGCGGCGAAGGCCTCGAGGCGGTGCAGAAGTTCACCGATGACGCGCTGACCGAATGCCCCAGCTGCAAGGGACGCCTGAAGAAGGTGTTCTCGGCCGTCGGCATCGTCTTCAAGGGCTCCGGCTTCTACCGGAACGACAGCCGCGGCTCGTCGTCCAGCAGCTCGCCGGCCTCGTCGAAGTCCTCGACCCCGTCGTCTTCGTCCTCGTCGTCCTCGACGTCGGACGCGAAGCCGGCCGCGTCGAGCTCGACCGCCACCGCGTCGTCCTCGTCTTCGTCGTCGAGCGCCGGGAGCTCGACCTCGGCCGCCTGATCCGGTTCCTCACCGAGGGCCCCGTCGCCGCACGGCGACGGGGCCCTCGGCGTTTCCCCACCCCGCCCGTAGGGTGACCGTCATGGCGACCCATGATGCGTACGCGGACATCGGTGTGATCGGCGGCTCCGGCTTCTACTCCTTCCTGGAGGACGTCACGGAGGTGTCCGTGGACACCCCGTACGGCAGCCCGAGTGACTCCCTCTTCCTCGGCGAGATCGCCGGCCGACGGGTCGCCTTCCTCCCCCGTCACGGCCGCGGCCACACCGTCCCTCCGCACCGGATCAACTACCGCGCCAACCTCTGGGCGCTGCGCTCCGTGGGCGTCCGGCAGGTCCTCGGGCCCTGCGCCGTCGGCGGGCTCCGCGAGGAGTACGGCCCGGGCACCCTCGTCGTGCCGGACCAGCTCGTCGACCGGACGAAGACCCGGGCGCAGACGTACTTCGACGGGGAGCCGCGGGCCGACGGAGCCGTACCGAACGTCGTCCACGTGACCTTCGCCGACCCGTACTGCCCCGACGGGCGCCGGGTCGCGGTCAAGGCCGCCCGGGGGCGGGGCTGGGAGCCGGTGGACGGCGGCACGATGGTCGTGGTCGAAGGGCCCCGCTTCTCCACCCGGGCCGAGTCGCGGTGGCACGCCGCCGCCGGCTGGTCGGTCGTCGGGATGACGGGGCACCCCGAGGCGGTCCTCGCCCGCGAGCTGGGCCTCTGCTACACCTCGCTCGCGCTGGTCACGGACCTGGACGCGGGCGCCGAGACGGGCGAGGGCGTCTCGCACACCGAGGTGATGCGGGTCTTCGGGGAGAACGTGGGACGGCTGCGGGACGTGCTGTTCGACGCGGTGGGCACCCTCCCGGCGACGGCCGACCGGGACTGCCTGTGCACGCACGCGCACGACGGCTGGAAGCTGGGGATCGAGCTGCCGTAGAGGTCCCGCGGGCTGCTCAAACCGCCCTTGCGGGTGAGGGAGTTGTCCACAGTCGGCGGGTGGTCCCCAGGCCGGAGCGGGGATGTGGCGGGGCCGGGAGAGTGGGCGTGGCTCTTCCCCCGATCCCCCGATCTCCCGATCTCCCGACCAGGACAGGCGGTACCCGCGATGACGACGACCGGCACGCCCCCTTCTCCCCTCCTTCCCTCTCCCCTCCTTCCTTCTCCCCTTCTCCCCTCGCCCTCCCTTCCCTCCCTCCCGCCCTTCTCGGCTTCCTCCGTGCCGGGGCCGTGCGTCGTGCCGGACTTCGAGCCGGTACGGGGTCGGGGCCCACGACGCGGGCCGTTCCGGGCGCTGCGGCGGGGGCGGCGGGCGCCGGTCGTGCTGCTCGCGCTGACGGTGGCCGCGCTGACCGTCGCGGGGTCAGGGGCCGGCTCGGGGCCGGGGTCGGACACAGCGCCTTCCGGCGCCACCACCGTGACGCCCCGCGCGCGACCGCCCGCCGCCGTCGCGGTCCGGCTGGTGTCCGCGCCGGTGCGGATCGCCGACGCCGAGACGGTGCGGCTACTGCGCGCCGGCGACCGGGTCGACGTGATCGCCGCACCCAACTCCCCGATGGGCGGCGGCGGTGAGGCCCGCGTGGTCGCGACGGGCGCCCGAGTGGCCGAAGTTCCGCGCTCGGGCGAGACTCGTTCGGACGGAGGGGCACTCGTCGTCCTGTCCGTGCCGCGGTCGACGGCGGCCGCGCTGGCGGGCGCCGGTGTCACGTCCCAACTGGCGGTGACGGTGTGCTGATTCGCACTGACTGCCTGTCAAGTCACCGGTCCGTGTGTACGGATTGGACGCCTCTGCGCCGTTCACGGCGTAATGGCTCCGCACACAGCACACATGACGAGAACGAAAGGCACCTTGGTGGCCGAGAAGAAGGAAAGCTTGCTCGGAGGCTTCAAGGCCTTCCTGATGCGTGGCAACGTGATCGACCTGGCGGTCGCGGTCGTGATCGGCGCCGCGTTCACCAACATCGTGAACTCGGTCGTCAAGGGCATCATCAACCCGGTCGTCGGTGCCTTCGGCACGAAGGACCTGGAGAGCTACTCGTCCTGCATCAAGGGCAGCTGCGCGGTGGTCAACGGCGAGGTGCAGGGCGTCCAGCTCCAGTGGGGCCTGGTCCTCAGCGCGATGCTGAGCTTCCTGATCACCGCGGGCGTCGTCTACTTCCTGATGGTCCTGCCGATGGCCAAGATCCTCGCCAAGCGGGCCGCGCACGACAAGGCGAAGGAAGGCGTCGCGGAGACCATGGAGATCAGCGAGCTGGAGGTGCTCAAGGAGATCCGCGACCACCTCGTGGCCCAGCGCGGGCCCTCCACGGGGACGGGCGCGGGTGCGGGCACCACCGGTTCCGGCACCGGTCCGGGCACCGGTTCGAGCACCGGCGGTGGCACGGGGACGCACCCCACCTCCTGACCGGCGGAGCGCGCCGGGATCAGAGGTGGTGCGGCGGCTTCTCGTCGAGGAAGCGCGCGAGATCGGCGGCGCTGTCGCCGCCCTGAGGCCGCTCTCCCCACCCGCGGTCCGTGTCGTCCGCGGACTGCTGGTCCAGCGGATCGTCGAAGACGAGTACCGGCTTCGGTGCGTTCTCGGAATGGGGTCGGGAGCCGGGTCGCTTCGCGTCTCGCGGTCCGTGGGCGGGGGCGGTGCTCATACCTTCAGGGTACGCCGCTCCCCCCGCCCCGTACCCCTCCTCTTACCGCTCCTCACCGCTCCTCTTACCGCTCCTCCTACCGCTCTGATCAGCGGAGGTCGGCTCAGCGGTCCTTCGGGTCGACGAGCCAGATGCCGAGCACGACCAGGAACGACAGGACGAGGAAGCCGGCACCCCACCAGGCGGTGCCGGTGTCGCCCGCCATCCACTCGTCCACCACGATCGTCAGCCCCCAGAGCTGGCCGATGACGACCGTGAGCGCCAGCGTGAGACGGGCGGACAGCTTCGAGGAGCGCTCCGGCTCCTGCTCCGTACCGGCTCCGGGGCCCGGTCCGGTGTGCCGGATCCGGGGGTCGCCGTAGCCGCTGGTGGGCCGGATCTGCGGGTAGCGCTCGTGCACCGGCCGGTTCAGGCGCGGCTGGGCGCTGCCGGGGGTGTACGCGGGCGGCCTGGGCGGCTCCGGCGCCGCCCCCGCTGCCTCCGGCGCCCCGGGGTCCCTCGGGAACGGGGTCTCGCTCATGTCCGCTCACTCCTCTCGGCCGTCTTCGGGGCCGGGCCGGCCGGGCCTCCCGCGCCGAAGCCGGGGCAGCCGGGGCGGTCGTCGCCGTTCTGGCGGCAGAAGCCCTCGACGAGGCTCTCGCCCGAGCGGGCCGTACCGATCGCCCAGACGCTGCCGTCGACCTGCTCGATGAGGATCACCTTCGGCAGCCCCCTCGGCGGCGGGCCGGCGGTGACCTCTCCCGTGCGGGCGTCGAAGATCCCCTCGTGGCAGGGGCAGTACAGCTCTCCTTCGCTCCCCCGCTCCTTGCGCCACAGCACGGCGCAGGCGAGGTGGGTGCAGACGGCGGAGTAGCCGGCGAGGGTGCCGTCGTCCATGCGGACGGCGATGGCCCGGTCCTCGTCGCCCGGGTAGCGGAAGGCGAGCGACTCCCCCGGTTCGATCCGGTCGGCGACCTTCTTGGGCTCGGGGGCGCCTTCGCTGTCGCCGTGTCGGTGCAGGATGCCGGAGGCGACGGCGACGCCGCCGACGGCCAGGCCGCCGGAGACGGTGGCGACGATCCGCAGGTAGTCGCGTCGGGTGGTGAGGGAGTCGGCGGCGATCCGGTCGCGCAGCGCCTCCTGCGCCGCGTCGGCACGGGGGTCCGGCGCGGGTGGCTGGGGGTCGGTGACGCTCATCGGACGTCCCTTCCGTTGATCTCGACGACGGGCAGGCCGCCCGGCACCGGCCACTGGACCTTGTCGGCGGGGACCACCATGGCGACGCCGGTGGTGACGGTGGTCGTGCCGAAGGTGAAGGAGTCGGCGACCTGTACGCCGGGGCGTTCGGCCTGGAGCTCTTCGAGGGTTCCGTAGAAGAGGGCGCCGGTGGGGCAGACGGTGGCGCACATGGGGGCGAGGCCGTAGGCGGTGCGGTCGTAGCAGAGGTTGCACTTCATCTGGAGCTTCGCCTGGAGGTCGATCTTGGGGACGCCGAAGGGGCAGGCGTTGACGCAGTTGGCACAGCCGATGCAGCGGGTGGTGTCGGCCTGCTGTACGACGCCGTCGGCGGTGACGAGGATCGCGTCGGCGGGGCAGACCTCGGCGCAGGGGGCGACGGGGTCCTCGCAGTGCATGCAGACGGTGGGGAGGGAGGCGACGGAGTGGCCCTCGTCGGGGTAGTCGAGGTGGATCATCGACTTGCCGCGGTGGGAGTCGCATTCGCGGCAGGCGGAGACGCAGGCCTGGCAGCCGATGCAGCGGCCCGGGTCGATGAAGATCGTGCGGCCCATCATGTGCGGGTCAGCTCCTCTCCGCGGTGCCGCGGCCCTGGGGGGAGGTCGGGGGCAGCGGGTCGAGCCGGGAGACCTGGGTCTCCGGGTAGGCCTGGTGCCCGGGGGCGGTGGGCGGTGCGGGGACCTCGTCGACGCGTTCCGCGGCCTCGATGCGGGCGGCGCAGACCTTGTACTCCGGGATCTTGGAGCGTGGGTCGAGGGCGTCGATGGTGAGGGCGTTGGCCGCGGTGGGGACGGGCCAGTGGTAGGGGACGAAGACGGTGTCCGGGCGGATGGCCTCGGTGACGAGGGCGGGGAAGACCTCGCTGCCGCGGCGGGTGACGACCCGGACGGGGTCGCCGTTGCGGAAGCCGTGGGAGGGGTGGACCTCGACCCAGGGGCGGGGGGTCTGTTCGACGAGGGCGCCGAGCCGGCGGGTCTGGTTCCCGGAGAGGAAGTGGGCGACGGTCCGGCCGGTGGTGAGCGAGAGGGGGTACTCCTCGCTGTACGGGTCCATGGGCGGGTGCCACTCGACGACCTGCATGTGGATGGTGCCGTCGGCGTGGTAGGTCCTCCCGTCCTCGAAGAGGCGGGGGGTGCCGGGGTGCTCCGTGGTGGGGCAGGGCCAGGCGATGCCGCCGGTCTCCTCCAGGCGTTCGTAGGTGATGCCGTAGTAGTCGTTGACCGTGCCGGCGGAGGCGATGCGGAGCTCCTCGAAGACGGAGCGGGAGTCCGGGAAGTCGAACTTGTCGCCCGCGCCGAGCCGTCGGGCGAGCTCGCACATGACCCAGGTGTCGGTGCGGACCCCGGCGGGGGGTTCCTGGGCCTTGTTGTGCTTGACGACCCGGGCCTCGGCGTTGGCCATGACGCCTTCGTCCTCGGCCCAGACGGTGACGGGGAAGACGACGTGGGCGTTGGCGGCGGTCTCGGAGAGGAAGAAGTCGAACTGGGCGTGGAACTCGAGGGTGTCGTAGCCGTCCTTGACGGTGGCGTAGTTCGGGAGGGAGACGAAGGGGTTGTTGCAGATGCCGACGAGACCGCGGATCTCCTGGCGTTGCATCTGCCAGACCATCTCCATCATGGAGGTTCCGGCGAGCGGGAGTTCGGCCTCGTCGATACCCCAGATCTCGCAGATCTGGCGGCGGTGCTCGGGGTTGGCGATGGAGCGGCCGCCGGGCAGCAGGTCGGACTTCTGGCCGTGCTCGCGGCCGCCCTGGCCGTTGCCCTGGCCGGTGATGGTGCCGTAGCCGGCGCCGGGCTTGCCGATGTTCCCGGTGGCGACGCAGAGGTTGATGATCGAGAGGCAGTTCTCGACGCCCTGGGAGTGGTGCTCGACCCCCCGGGCGTGCCAGGCCATGGCCTTGCCGGCGCCGGCGAACATGCGGGCGACCTGGACGATCTGCTCCTCGGGGACGCCGCAGATCGTGGCGGCGCGGGAGGGCGGGTAGTCGGCGACCGTCTTCCTGACCTCGGCCCAGCCGGTGGTGTGGGCGGCGAGGTAGGCCTCGTCGGTGAGGCCCTCGGCGACGACGACGTGGAGGACGGCGTTGAAGAAGGCGGAGTCCGTGCCGGGCTTGAGTGCGACGTGGACGTCGGCGGTGCGGGCGATGGCCGTCTCGCGGGGGTCGACGACGATGAGGGTGGCGCCCCGGTCGCGGGCTCCCCACAGGTACTGGGTCATGACCGGGAAGCACTCGCCGACGTTGGAGCCGGCGATGAGGAGGCAGTCGGTGAGGAGGATGTCGGAGAAGGGGTTGCCGGCGCGGTCGATGCCGAAGGCGAGCTTGTTGGCTCCGGCGGCGGAGACCATGCAGAGGCGGCCGTTGTAGTCGACGTGCTTGGTCTTGAGGGCGACGCGGGCGAACTTGCCGACGAGGTAGGTCTTCTCGGAGTAGAGGCTGGCGCCGCCGAGGAGCCCGAAGGCGTCGTTGCCGTACTCGGCCTGGATGCGGCGGATCTCGGCGACGGTGTGGTCGAGGGCCTCGTCCCAGCTGACCTCGCGGAACTCCTCGTCGCGGTTCCTGCGCATGAGGGGTGCGGTGAGCCGGTCGGGGTGGTTGACCTGCTGGTAGGCGTTGATGCCCTTGGGGCAGAGCCGCATGCGGTTGATGTCGTGGTTGCGGGGCTCGACGCCGAAGACCTTGCCGCCACGGTCGACGCGGAGGTACATGCCGCACTGGACGCCGCAGAAGCAGCAGTGGGTGGGGACGAGGGTCTCGCCGTTCTGGTCGGCGTGCCAGCGGTCGGCCGGGATGCCGCCGGCGTCGCGGAAGCCGCGGGTGCCGGGCGGGGCGAGGGAGGGGTCGAGCGGCACCGGCTGCCCGGAGGTGGTCGCGGGGTCGGTCGCGGTCACTTGAAACCCTTCTTGACGTGGTCGAGGTAGGCGTTGCCGCGGAGGACGCGCTTGCAGCGGGGGCAGTACCGCGCCCACTCGTCGAAGCCCAGGTCGAGGTCGCGCATGGTGCCCTGGAGGTTCTCGACGTAGGGGGCGGTGTCGATGGGCTCCTGGCAGCGGCGGCAGGCGAGGACGGACTCGTCCTCGCGGCGGGAGGTGTACTTGAAGAGCTGCATGCCGACGGCCGCGGGCCGCTGGACGATGTGGAAGAACTTCCCGAAGGGGATGTAGATGAGGGTGAAGACCACGGACACCATGTGGAGGACGGCGAGGAACTCGTAGCCGCCGCCGTGCAGGAAGATCGACGAGAAGGTCAGCAGGAGCCCCGTCACCGAGATGACGACCAGGCAGATGAGCGGCATCAGGTCGTAGGCGAAGCGCTGGCCGGTGATGGCGCCGCGGTCCTTCATGCGGCGCCAGAGGAAGTAGGAGGCGCCGGCGATGACGAGGACGGCCGCGATGTCGAGGCCGTGGAACATGAGCCAGCCGAGGACGCTGAGCGCGTCGAAGCCGATGACCTTGAAGCCCCAGATCCGCATCTCGTAGCCGGGCCCGGATCCGGTGGAGGAGGTGAAGGTGAACCAGCCCCAGGTGAGGGGGAAGGTGATCGCGGCGGCCAGCAGACAGCCCCAGAAGACGAGCTGATGGGCGGCCCAGCGGGCGTGCGAGCGGGCGCCGAGGAACTTCTGGAAGCCGAGGTAGGTGGCGATCATCTTCGGCAGCGCGGTGGGCGCCCTGCGGAAGTTCGCGACGGAGAAGAAGGAGCCCCAGCCCTTGCGGAAGAGGCGGCGGGCGCCGGGGGCGGAGACCCAGACGGTGTACCGGTAGGCGACGCCGAAGGCGAGGAAGACCGTGGCGACGGCGTACGGCAGGAGGGCCGAGTCGAAGTCGCGGAGCAGCCGGCTGCCGAACACGATCGCGAGGATCAGGAGCACGGAGACGACGGTGCCCGCGACGGCCGCGCGGCGGCGCACGGTGGCGGGGCTCTGTGGCGGGGCCCCGGCGACCGGGGGCTCTGCCGTGGTGGGACCGCCCGTGGCAAGGGCGCTGGCGGCCGGATCGTCCGGCCCGGGCGTCGGCTCGACTGTCTGTGGTGGCTCGGTCACGCCGCCACGGTAAGGCCATACGGGCCCTTTCTCCTGTTTTGTGTGGTTACGGAGTGAGGGCGTCGCTCAGACGGCGTGCAGGCCGTGGGAGAGGAAGACCTCGCGGGCCGCGGCGACCTGCTCGGGCGTCGGGGAGGGGGTGTCGTGCAGGGTGAACGGCTTGGCGAGTGCTTGCCACTTGGCTTCGCCGAGCTTGTGGAAGGGGAGGATGTCCACGCGGGTGACGTTGCCGAGACCGGCGGCGAAGGCGGCGACTCCCTCGACGTCGGCGGGGTCGTCGGTGAGCCCCGGGACGAGCACGAACCGGACGTGGACCTCCTGGCCGAGGTCGGCGAGGCGTCGGGCGAAGTCCAGGGTCGGCCGCAGCGGGCGGCCGGTGACCTTCTGATAGGTGTCCGGGTCCGAGGACTTGATGTCGAGCAGGACCAGGTCGGTGTCGCGGAGCAGGGCGTCGGTGGCGCGGACGCCGAGGAAGCCCGAGGTGTCGAGGGCCGTGTGGAGGCCGAGCTCGTGCTTCATCCGGTGCAGCAGCTCACCGGTGAAGACGGGCTGGAGGAGCGGTTCGCCTCCGGAGACGGTGGCGCCGCCGCCGGAGGCGGAGATGAAGCGGACGTACTTGGCCGCCTCGGCGATCACGTCGTCGGCGGAGGTGCGCTTGCCGCTGCGCATCCTCCAGGTGTCGGGGTTGTGGCATTGAAGTGCTCGCCCGGCTGGAGCCGAGAGATTCCCGCTTACCTTGCGGTAGCGGGCTTGACGCGCTTGACGCGCCTGACGACTGCCCTCCCGGCAGCCGGGATGAGCGCGAGGCCCATCCGGTACAGGTGCAAGACGTTCCGGGCCGCGTTGTGGTCGGCGTTGCCCGACCAGCCGCATTCCGGGTTCTTGCACACGAACACGGCCTGGGACTCCCGGCTGCCGGGCGTGGTGCGGCCGCAGGCGGAGCAGCGCCGGGACGTGCCGGGGGCGGGAACCTTGTGCAGGGTGCCGCCGTGCCGGGCGGTCTTGTACGTCAGCATGGTGACCGTCCGGCCCCATGCCTCCCCGCTGATGGAGCGGTTCAGCCCGGATTTCTGGGCGACGTTCTTCCCTGGTGCTTCGGTGGTTCCCTTGGCGGACTTGACCATGCTCGTGATGGTGAGTGCTTCGACCACGACGGTGCCGTAGGTGCGGGCGATGTGGGTGGTCGTCTTGTGCTGCCAGTCCAGGGCCCTCCGCGTCCAGGCACTGGAGGTCAAGCCCGAGCCTCACCAGGGGCCGGAGGTCGGCATCGACGTGGGCGTCACCGTGCCCCTCGCCCTCTCGGACGGTGGAACGTACTACCCGCCCAAAGTCCAGCTCTCCAAGCTGGTCAACTCTCTCAAGGGTGTCAGCTCCCGCAGGCCGGGAGTACGACACCCACGTCCGCCGGTACCTGTGGGGCGGCCACTTCTGTTCCGGCTCCTACTTCGCAGGATCATGCGGCGGGGCAGCCCTTACCGCATCAGGCAGTACGTCGAAAACCAGCAGCGTCCCGTCTGGTCACCACCCCGGAACACAGAGCGCTCCGGCGTTCCGGGCCTCCGGGCCTCCGGGCCTCCGGGCCTCCGGGCCTCCGGGCCTCCGGGCCTCCGGGTCTCCGGGTCTCCGGGTCTCCGGGCCTCCGGGCCTCCGGGTCAAGGATGGCCTTCACCCCCGCCCCGATAGGCGGAGCACAGGCCAAGATCAGAGGTAGAGCGCGACACGGCGGTAGTCGCCGATGATGCGGCCGCGGCCGTAGGCGTCGGGGAGTCCGGGGACGATGCCGGCCTTGCGGGCGGCGCGGATCTCGGGGGTGTACGCGTCGAAGACACCGGCGTTGTGGGTCTTGCGGTACTGGGTGAAGACCTTCTCGAGGGTCCGGGGAGACCGGGTAGCCGTAGGTCTCCAGGGCGCCGGCGACCATCCGCCAGCCGCCGTTCGGCATGATCGCGCGCTTCAGCGGGGCGTCGGTCTGGAGGCCGACGATCAGGTCCTTGTCGCGGTCGATGTAGCCGGGGGCATGGGACGTGATGGTGGAGGGGACGTCGTACGAGACGTCGTGGACGCCCTTGGCGCGCTCCTCGGGGAACTCGTCCGTGACGGCCTTCCACACGGCGGTGGTCCGCTCGGTGGGGCCGGCGAGGAAGGAGCCGTCGCCCTCGTACGGGGTGTAGTTCTGCTGGATGAAGTCGCGGACGTCGACGGCGTCGCGCCAGAGTCCGCCCTTGAAGCCCTTCCAGGCCCGCTCGGTCACCGTTGCCTCAGCAGGGGTCGCAGTCACTGCCCGCACCGCCTTCTTCGATTCATTCGATCGCGTCGTTGCTCACCTCCATTTCACTCCTTTTGATCGATCATTCGTGGCGGCATTGGTCACCGCTCGACGGGCTTTGGTCCTGTCCCCGGAATGCCGGAAGGCCCCGCCGTGGCGGGACCTTCCGGGAGGGGACGGGGCGGGATGCTCAGCTGGGTGCCTCGGCGCTCCTGCGGGCGTAGAACCACCAGGTCACGACCATGCAGCTGACGTAGAAGGCGACGAATCCCCACATCGCGCTGGTCACGGCCACCGAGGCGAAGAGGGCCGGGATGAAGAAGAATCCATAGGCGGCGACGGCCGAGGTGAATCCGGTGACGGCACCCGACTCCATTTCCGCCTGCTTCAGCGCCTTCGTGTATTCCGGCGTGCCTTCCGTGAGGCCCTTGAGGTGGGTGCTGCGGAAGATGACCGGGATCTGGCGGAAGGTCGAGCCGTTGCCGATTCCGGAGAAGAAGAACGCGGCGAGGAAGCAGAAGAAGAAGCCGTAGAAGGATCCGCCGTCACTGCCCGAGGGGAGGAATTCGATCACCCCGACGATGGAGACGGCCATGCCCACGAAGGACAGGATCGTGACTCGCGCCCCGCCCCACTTGTCGGCGATCCAGCCGCCGCCCCAGCGGGCGAGCGCGCCGACGGCCGGGCCCATCCAGGCGTAGGTGGCGACGGAGTAGTCCGGGAACGTGGTCTTGATCAGCATCGGCAGGGCGGCGGCGAAGCCGATGAAGGAGCCGAAGGTGCCGACGTACAGCCAGGTCATCAGCCAGTTGTGCTTGCGCTTGAAGATGATCTTCTGCCGGCTGAAGGGTGTCGAGGCCACCTTGAGGTCGTTCTGCCCGAACCAGGCGACGGCCGCCAGGATCAGCAGGACCGGGACCCAGAGGAAGGCGGCGTTCTGCAGGTGGACCGGGGTGCCGTCGGCCTTGTGCTGGGCCGAGCCGATCGCGATGGTCGACCAGGTGATGACGATCGGCGTCAGGAGCTGGACGACGGAGACGCCGAGGTTGCCGAGGCCGCCGTTGATGCCGGTCGCGCTGCCCTTCTTCGCCTTGGGGAAGAAGAAGCCGATGTTGGCGAGGGAGGAGGCGAAGTTCGCGCCGCCGATACCGCAGAGGGCGGCGATGGCGACCATCACTCCGTACGGGGTCGTCGGGTCCTGGATGGCGATGCCGAGCCAGATCAGCGGCACGATCAGGACGACCGTCGACAGCGCGGTGAAGCGGCGCTGGCCGACCATCGGCCCGAGGAAGGTGTAGAGGATCCGGGCCGTGCCGCCGGTCAGACCGGGGATGGCCGTCAGCCAGAACAGCTGCGAGGTGGAGTAGCCGAAGCCGACGTCCTTGAGGTTGGTCGCGGTGACCGACCAGACCTGCCAGACGACGAAGGCCACGAGCAGCGCGGGAACCGCGATCCAGAGGTTGCGGGCGGCGACCTTCCTGCCGATCGACTTCCAGAAGAGCTCGTTCTCGGGCTCCCAGTCGGTGATCGGCTTCCCCGGGCGGTACTGCTCCGTGTCGTACGACGGAGCCGGCCCGCCCGCCCTTCTGCTGCCCTGGTCCTGGTCCCGGGGCTGGTCCTGGTCCTGGGGATGGGGATGGGGATGGGACTGGGACTGGACTACGGAACTCATGGCGCTTCCCTGCCTTTTCGCCTGATCGGCTTTCGCAGAATCTCCTTGCGAATTCCCTTGCCCTTCCAGGCTGCGGCCCGGCGCAAGAGCAGGTGAGTGCCGATGGTCGCCGGACGGACGGGCCTAGGTCGGCGCTTCCGGCGGGCCTAGGTCCCGTCAGCGGAGGGCCGGAGGAACCGGGAGCACCGGGAGCACCGGGAGGGCAGCCGGCGGTCCGGCCGACGCCGTCGTCGTCGCCGGGGCCGGGGCCGGGGCCGGGGCCGGCTCCTGCCGGCCCGGGCCGCCTGACGGAGCGCCATGCCCGTACGGCGGTGACGGATCCGCCGTCCCCGTCACCACGACCGGGGCGGACGGCAGGGCTCCGCGAGCGCCCCGCCGCGCTGTGCTGTTCTGGAACGCATGACACAACCGTTCCTCCCGCTCACCGCCCGCTCCCGCGAGGAGTCGCACCGGGCCGCCACCCCCCTGGAGCTCTTCTTCGACCTGTGCTTCGTCGTCGCCGTCGCGCAGGCCGGCGCGGAGCTCGTGCACGCGGTCGCCGAGAACCACACCGGCGAGGGGATCCTCAACTACGCGATGATCTTCTTCGCCATCTGGTGGGCGTGGATGAACTTCACCTGGTTCGCCTCGGCCTACGACAACGACGACGTCCTCTACCGCGTCGTCACGCTCGTCCAGATCGCCGGCGTCCTCGTCCTCGCCGCCGGCGTCTCGCGGGCCTTCCAGGACCACGACTTCCTCGTCGTCTACATCGGCTACGCGGTCATGCGGCTCGCGCTCGCCTTCCAGTGGCTGCGCGCCGCCCACCACGCCACGGACCCCGCCGAGCGGACGATGTGCCGGCGGTACGCGGGCGGGGTCGTCGCCGTACAGATCGGCTGGCTCGCGCTCGTCCTCGCTCCCGAGCCCGCCCGGGGCTGGATCTTCCTCGTCATGGTCCTGGCGGAGCTGTCCGTGCCCGTGTACGCGGAGAAGGCCGCGCCCAGCACCTGGCACCCGCACCACATCGCGGAGCGGTACGGCCTCTTCACCATCATCGTGCTCGGTGAGACCGTCGCCGCCGCGACAGTCGCCGTGAAGTCCGGCATCGCCGAGAACGACGCTCTCGGCGAGCTCCTGCCGATCGCCATCGGCGGCCTGCTCCTCGTCTTCGCCGCCTGGTGGATCTACTTCGTCGTGCCCGCCCACAGCCGGCTGACCTCCAGCCGCCAGGGCTTCCTGTGGGGCTACGGCCACTACGTCATCTTCGCCTCGGCCGCCGCCGTCGGCGCGGGCCTGGAGATCGCCGTCGAACAGTCCGTGGGCGAGGCCCACATCTCCACGACCGCCGCGTCCGCCGCCGTGACGATCCCGTCGGCCGTCTTCCTGATCTCCGTCTGGCTGCTGCACGCCCGCTACTTCAAGGTCGGCATCGCGCAGCAGCTCGTGCTGCCCGTGTCTTCGCTGGCGATCCTGCTGTGTACGTTCGCGGGCCGCTGGGCGGTCCTCGCCGCGGGTCTCGTCGCGGCGGCCACGGTCGCGACCGGCGTGACCCTGACCGCCCGGAACCCGGCCTCCCGGGAAACGCCCACCTGAGGCCGGGGCAGAAGGGCCGGAGAGGGTTCAGGGCTGAGGCCTGAGCTCTGAGGCCTGAGTTCTGAGGCCTGAGTTCTGAGGCCTGAAGCTGAAGTCGTGCGCCTGGAGGCGCCGCCCTTCGCCGCGCGACAATCCGGTCCATGATCTTCCGCCTCCTCGGCCCGCTCGCGGTGTCCGACCCCGCCGGCGTCACCGAACCCGCCGCCGGCGGCCCCAAGGTCCGCGCCCTGCTGGCCCGGCTCCTCCTCGACGCGGGCCGGACCGTGCCCGTGGACCGGCTCGTCGACGGGCTGTACGGGGACGAGCCGCCGGCCGGTGCGCAGGGCGCGCTCCAGGCGCAGGTCTCCCGGCTGCGCCGGGTCCTGCCGCCGGGGGTGACGGTGGAGCACTCGCCCGCCGGGTACCGGCTGGTCCTCGGGACCGCGCCGGCGGACGTGGACGCGCTGCGGTTCGAGGCGTTGGCCGGGGCGGGCGCCCGGGCCGGGGCGGCGGGCGACCCCGTACACGCCGCGGAGCTGCTGCGGGAGGCGCTCGGGCTGTGGCGCGGGCCGGCGCTCTCCGACGTGCGGGACGCGCCCTTCGCCGCGGCCCAGGCGGCCCGGCTCGAAGGGCTGCGGCTCGACGCGCTGGAGGCCTTGGCGGCGGCGGAGCCGGCATCGGACGCGTCGGGCGGCTCCGGCTGGTCGGACCGGTCGAGCGGCTCCGGCAGGTCGGACCGTTCCGGAAGCTCGGACCTTTCCGGCGGGTCGGGCCGGGACCTCCTCCCCCTGATACGCGAGTTGGAGGCTGCGGCCCGGGAGCACCCGCTGCGCGAAAGGCTGCGCGGGCTCCAGATGCGGGCGCTGGGGGCGGCGGGACGGCAGGCCGAGGCGCTCGCGGTGTACGAGGAGGTGCGGGCGGCACTCGCGGAGGAGTTGGGCGCCGATCCGTCGCCGGAACTGTCCGCCGTCCACCTGGGGCTGCTGCGCGGCGGGGAGGCGGTCCGAGGGGAGGCGGTCCGAGGAGAGGCGGGCCGAGGAGAGGCGGGCCCTGCACCGGCGGGCATGGCCGCTCCCGCGTTGCCCGCGCCGCTGACGGACTTCGTGGGGCGGGAGCGGGAACGCGAGCGGCTGGCCTCGTTGGTGACGGTCGCCCGCCTGGTGACCGTGGTGGGGCCGGGGGGCGCGGGCAAGACCCGGCTG
The DNA here is from genome assembly GCF_014649015.1 of Streptomyces narbonensis. GTDB lineage: Bacteria > Actinomycetota > Actinomycetes > Streptomycetales > Streptomycetaceae > Streptomyces > Streptomyces narbonensis. The sequence goes on along the minus strand of NZ_BMSF01000006.1, from coordinate 171,117 downwards.
GCCCTGGAGGTGGGCACGGCCCTGCCGGGCGAGGCGCGCTTCGTGGACCTGGGGGCGGTGTCGGGAGGCGGGCGGACCGGTTCCGGGGAGGTCGTCGAGGCCTTCGCGACGGCGCTCGGCGTGCGGGGCGGCGGCGCGGAGCGGCTCGAAACGGCGCTTGCCGGGCGGCCCGTGCTGCTGATCGTGGACAACTGCGAGCACGTCGTCGACGAGACGGCCGTCCTCGTACGCCGCCTGCTCACCGCCTGTCCCCGGCTGAGGGTCCTGACGACGAGCCGGGAAGCGCTCGGGATCACCGGCGAGTCGCTGCTGCCGCTCGGGGCGCTGACGTCCGAGGCGGCCGAGGAGCTGTTCGTGCGGCGGGCCGCGGCCGTCCGGCCCGGATTCACGGGCCACGCGCGCGTGGCGGAGCTCTGCGCGGGGCTCGACGGGCTGCCGCTCGCCGTCGAACTCGCGGCGGCCCGGCTGCGCTCGCTCTCCGTCGACGAGCTGGCCGACGGCCTCGGCGAGCGGCTCGAACGCTTCGAGCTGCTGTCGCGCGGGGACCGCACGGCGCCGCAGCGGCACCGCACCCTGCGGGCGGTGGTCGAGTGGAGCTGGTCGCTCCTCGAACCCGGCGAGCGGGAACTGGCGGCCCGTTTCTCGGTGTTCCGCGGCGGCGCGACGGCGGAGGCGGTGAGCCGGGTGTGCGGCGCGGGGAGCGGCGCGCTGGCCTCCCTCGTGGAGAAGTCGCTCCTTGAGGCGCGGGACGGCCGCTACCGGATGCTGGAGACGATCCGCGCCTACGCCGCCGGGCAGCTGCCGGACGCCGACCGGCGGCCGCCGCCCACCACGCGTACTACCGCGAGCTCGCGGAGACCGCCGACCCCGAACTGCGCGGAGCCGCGCAGCTGGAGTGGCTGGCCCGGCTGGACGCCGAGGACGCGAACCTGCGGGCGGCTCTGCGGCGGGGCGCGCCGGAGGACGGGCTGCGGCTGGTGGCCGCGCTCACCCCGTACTGGTGGCTGCGCGGGCTCCGGGGCCGCGTCGCCGCGCCGGTCGCGGAGCTCCTGGAGCGGGTGGTGCCGACGGCGGAGCTGGGCGAGGAGTACGCGCTGTGCGTGCTGGCGGCGGGGCTGCGCGACGGCCCGCACGTCGAGCGCGCCCGGGGGTTCCTGGCGGCGCGGACGGTTCCACTCCGGCAGCCGTACACGGCGTTCCTGTGGTCGACGTCCGTGGGCCCGGTCGAGGGCCTGCCGATGGGCGACGACCCCTGGTCCCGGTCGCTGGTCCTGGTGGGCCGGGCCTTCCTGACGACCGCGACCGCGACCGCCACCGGCACCGGCACCGGCACCGGCACCGGCACCGGGGACGACGCCCGGGCCACTGCCGAGGCGCTCCTGACGGAGGCCCTGGCCGGCTTCCGGGCGCTCGGCGACCGCTGGGGAACGGCCACGGCCCTGGAGGGCCTGGCGGCCCTCTCCCCCGACCCGCTGCCCCTCCTCGCGGAGGCGCTGGCCCTGTTCGGCTCCCTGGGCGTGGCCGAGGACGTCGTGGACCTGCTCCACCGCCGCGCCGCCGTCCACGAGGCGGCGGGCGCCCGGGACGCGGCCGAGTCCGACCGCGCCCACGCGGCGGAAACGGCCCGCAGGGCGGGCTTGCGGGGGACGCCGGAGACGACGGACCGCGCCACCGTCTGAGCCGGGCCGCCGCCGATGCCCCGTACGCGCCGGCCGCCGACGCTGGGCGAGTACGGGGCGGCCCGTCGACACCGGGAAGCCGCCCCGTCAGCGGCGGTCAGCGTTCGGTCAGTGGCTCGTCAGTGGCCGGCGCGAGTCTTCTTCCGTGCCCCGGGGAAACGGCCCCGGCCGGCACCGGAAGCAAGCCCGAGGAGCCCGTCATGCAGCAGCAGCCCACCACCCGTACCGCTCTCGTCACCGGTTCGTCGCGCGGCATCGGGCGGGCCATCGCACGGCGACTCGCGGCCGACGGGATGGTCGTCGCCGTCCACTACGGGCAGGACGCCGCCGCCGCGCGGGAGACCGTCGACCTGATCGTGCACGACGGCGGCCGGGCCTTCTCCGTGGGTGCCGACCTGGCCACGCACGACGGGGTCCTCACGCTCGTCGAGGGCGTACGGTCCGGGTTCGCCGCCCACGCCGGGGAGGCCGTGCTCGACGTCCTCGTCAACAACGCCGCCGCGAGCCGCTCGGGCGGTCACCTGCGGGACGAGACCCCGGAGCTCTTCGACCGGCTCTTCGCGGTCAACGTCCGGGCGCCGTACTTCCTCGTGCAGGGGCTGCTGCCGGTGCTGCGGGACGGCGGCCGGATCATCAACATCGGTTCGGCGGTCACCCGGATCGCCCTCGCCGACGAGCTGGCGTACGCGATGACGAAGGGGGCGATGGAGACCTTCACCCGCACCCTCGCCAACGTGGTCGGGGAGCGCCGGATCACCGTCAACACGGTCGCGCCCGGCCCGACCCAGACCGCCGAACTCACCGCTGCCATGGCGGCGGTTCCCGAGCTGGAGGGCATGCTGATCGGCGGTCAGGCGCTGCCGTGGGTCGGGCAGCCGGAGGACGTCGCCGACCCGGTCGCCTTCCTCGCCTCCGAGGACGGCCGCTGGATCACCGGGACCGTCATCGACGCCTCGGGCGGCACCTACCTCGGGCCCAAGCGCTGAGCCAAGCCGCGTGGTAGGCAGGGGACATGACACAGCCCGAGAAGGACGCGGACGGCATCACCGACGTGAGCGGGGTGCGCGTGGGGCACGCGCGCGTGGCCGGGGCCGGGGCGCTGAGCGGGACCACGGTCGTGCTCGCTCCGGAGGGCGGGATGGTCGCCGCCGTGGACGTGCGGGGCGGCGGGCCGGGCACGCGGGAGACGGACGCGCTCGATCCGCGCAATGTGGTCCAGCGGATCGACGCGGTCGTCCTGACCGGCGGCAGCGCGTACGGACTGGACTCGGCGGCCGGGGTGATGGCCTGGCTGGAGGAGCGCCACCGGGGCGTGCGGGTGGGGCCCGACCCGTCCCACGTGGTACCGGTCGTGCCCGCCGCGTGCGTCTTCGACCTGGGGCGCGGCGGCGACTTCTCGGCCCGGCCGGACGCGGCGACGGGGCGGGAGGCGGTGGCGGCGGCCGACGCCGGCGGGGACCACGCGCGCGTGGAGACGGGTGCGGTCGGCGCGGGCACCGGGGCCGTCGTCGGTGGGCTGCGGGGCGGGGTGGGGACGGCCGGCACGGTCCTGGAGTCGGGGATCACGGTCGGCGCGCTGGTCGTGGTGAACGCGGTCGGCTCGGCCGTCGATCCGGCGACGGGCGTCCCGTACGGGAGCTGGTTCGAGGACGGCAGGGCCGCCCTCCCTTCGGCGGCCGTGCACGAGGCGGCGCTCCGGCGGCTCGCGGAGGCGCGGGCGGCGAGCGCCCCTCCCCCGTTGAACACGACGCTCGCCGTCGTCGCCACGGACGCGGTGCTCACGCGCGCGCAGGCGCAGAAGGTCGCGGGCACGGCGCACGACGGCATCGCGCGCGCCGTCCGTCCGGTGCATCTGATGAACGACGGGGACACCGTCTTCGCCCTCGCCACCGGACGGAAGGAACTTCCGGAGGAGCCGGGTCCGCTCGCCCTGAACGAGATCCTCGCGGCCGGCGCCGACCTGGTGACCCGGGCGATCGTCCGGGCGCTGCTCGCGGCCCCCGGCGGGCAGCGCGGCCCGGGCGGCGACTTCCCCTCGTACGGCGAGCTGTGGGCGGGGATCCGGCCGTGAAGCCGGCGAAACCGGGGCCGATGAACACTCTCCACGGACGTACTGCCGGTAACCACAAGGGAGTTGACGAAGAACCGGGCGGGAACTTCCGGTGGACGCCCTTCGTTTTGCAGAACCCAGGACACGATGTCAGACCCAGGGACTACGTTTAGCAAGCACCAAGTGACATGCGGCGACGGCCTGGAGACCCTCTTGAACGATCCGCAGGATCCTCACGATCCTTACGAGACGACCGAGACGCACCTTGAGCGACTCCTCGGCAGGGCGCTCAACTCCTTCGACCTGCCCGACTCCACCGTCGAGCGCCTCGGCACGGCGCTCGCCCACTCCAGCGCGCTGCACTCCTCGCACCACAGCGCGTCGCTGCACCGGACCACCTACCGCCACACGTATCTGCTCGCCGACGGCAGCGCCCTCAGCCTATGGGAGCTCACGCACAACACCGGACGCGACGGCTCCGACCAGCACGAGCTGTACCTGGAGGAGTCGGAGGCCCGGCTCGCGGCCTCCCGCCTGCCGGCGAGTCCGCTGCCCGGCTGGACCGTGGAGCGCTCCGACGGCACCGCCCTCGACAGTGACGACGACGATGACATGGCGCTCCTGAGCGCCCTGCTCGCCCGCCCCATACCCGCCCAGCCGCGGATGTACGTACCGGACAACTCCGCCGACCACGCGCGCCGCGTCCTGCGGCGCGCGGAGAACGTGGACCGGCCGGGCGAGCGGACCGCCCGACGGCTCCGCCTGGCGTTCGCCCACCACATCACGCAGGCCTTCGGACGCCAGTGCGCGGTAGAGGGAGGCCGGGACGCCGGGTTCACCCTCTACGAGCACCAGTTCCTGCTGCTCGACGGCAGTGAGGTCAGCCTCTGGGAGATCGAGCACACGGCGACCCCGGACGGCCGGCACATGTGCGAGGTGTACGAGGACGAGCGCTCGGCCCGCGAGGCGATGGAGACCCGCGCCCGGGTCCGCTGACGCCCACCGTTGGTCCCCGACCCCGCCCCCGTCCCCGCCGTCAGGCGAGTACGGGGGCGGGGTCGGCGCCGGGGACGTCGGCCCCGGTCTCCGCCAGCTTCCCCAGGGCGAACCCCCTGTTGGCCCGGGTCTGTTCGCGGTACGACGCGGGCAGGTCCGGCAGGGCGAGCAGCCGGTCGCAGGCGGCGAGCGAGGCGGCGTAGTCGCGTGTCCAGTAGGCGGTGATCGAGTACTCGAAGAGCAGCCCCCACCGGTACACCCACGGCTGCATGAACAGCAGGTCGTCCGGCTGCCGCCCGTCCAGTACGGCCGTGACGATGGCGTGGGCCGCCCGGTAGCGGCGCTTCGTCCGCAGCCGCGCCACCAGCTCGTAACAGGCTTCGAGCCGCTCCGGCCGCGACTCCCAGGCCCGGGTGAGCGCGTCCATCGCGGACGGCCAGTCGCCTGCCTCGCCCCTGAGGACGCCGGACTGGAGGAGCGAGTAGTAGACCTCCTCGCCCCAGCCGCCCATCGCCGCGCGCCGCTCGTAGAGGGTGACGGCCTCGTCGGTGCGGCCCATGTCCCGCATCGTCTGGGCCAGGTAGAAGACGGTGCGCGGATTGGCCGGGTCGCGCTCCAGCTCGGCCCCCAGGAGCCTGGCGTCCCGCTCGAACTTGTCGTGGCGTGACCCGCCGTCGGCGTGGTCCTCGACGACCAGGGCGTCCAGGTTGCGCTGCTCGTGGCCCCGGTCGGCGGTCAGGTACTCGTGGGTGACCCCCTCGTACCTCCAGGGCAGATCGCCTCTGACCAGGCGTTTGATGCGGTACTCCAAGGATCCCGCGTGTCGGATCATGTACGCGTCCGAGGTCAGCTCCGGCAGCGGACCGTCCTGCCGCAGGACGTGGTCGGCGTCCAGGAGCAGGAGGTAGTCGGCCCGGCCGCGGGCGTGCGCGATGTTGCTGCTGCGGTTGTGGCCGAAGTTCACCCATGACTCCTCCCGCAGCTCGCCCGGGATGCCCGCGAGGGCGGTGCGGATCAGCTCCTGGGTCCCGTCGGTGGAACCGGTGTCGGAGATGACCCAGGTGTCCACGAGACCTCGGACGGAGGCGAGGCACCTCTCGATGACCTTGGCCTCGTTCTTGACGATCATGCACAGGCAGATGGACGGCTGCACGGCAACACCACTTCCGGCGGGGACGGGGGAGCTGTCAGGGGGTGGGCGACCCTACGGGCGCCCCGGGAGGACGCTTCGTCGGCGCGCCGACGGGCGGTTCGAAATTCGCCTTCGTGTACGCATCCATCCGGCTAGCAGCGATACGCCATGGCGTTGGGAGTGCCGCGAGACCGTCAAGCCTTCGCAAGCGCGATCCGATGATCTGATCAGGAAGCGCGAATGGGCTTCCCGGACATCACTCGGACCGGCCGCCATGCCGTGCGGCCGGTGGAGGAAGGAGCATGCATGCGTCCTGATGCCAGGACCAGGTCCCCGCTGGGTCCCCTGCCCCGACGACGCCCGTGGCTCGTCGGCGGAGCCGTGGCCTCCGTCGCACTCGTCCTCACGGGCTTCGCCTCACCGGCGGCCTCCGCCGCCTCCTCCTGGGACACCCCGGGTAGGACGACGGCGGGCCCGCCGACGGGCGACCACTGCGAGGAACGGCCCCCGCACCACCCGGACGGCCCGCCGCCGCACCACGACGGACCGCCGCCTCACCACGAGGACGGACCGCCGCCGTGGGAACAGCATCAGGACGGGCCCCCGCCGTGGGAACAGCAGGGCGGCCCCCGCAACTACACCGAAGGCGGCGCACCGGAGTTCGCCGGCTTCCAGGAGTTCCTGGACCACGAGATCCGGCCCCTGGTCGAGTCCCCCGGGATGCACGCCCTGCGCGCGGTCCCGGCCAGTGGCGGCGACGGCGACTGCAAGGTCGGCCCAACCGGCCCGACGGGCCCCACCGGACCGCCCGGCCCGACGGGCGACACCGGTGACACGGGTGACACGGGAGCGACCGGCGCTACGGGCGAGACCGGAGCCACGGGAGCCACCGGCGCCACCGGCGCTACCGGCGCTACCGGAGCCACGGGAGCCACGGGCGAGACCGGAGCCACGGGAGAAACCGGCGCCACGGGCGAGACCGGAGCCACAGGCGACACGGGCGCTACGGGCGCTACGGGCGAGACCGGAGCCACCGGCGCCACTGGCGCTACTGGTGAGACCGGAGCCACGGGCGCGACAGGCGAGACGGGCGCCACCGGCGCCACAGGCGAAACCGGCGCCACCGGAGCCACGGGAGCCACAGGCGAAACCGGCGCCACGGGAGCCACCGGCGCCACGGGCGAGACCGGAGCGACCGGAGCGACCGGCGCCACCGGAGCGACCGGAGCCACTGGCGCGACCGGAGCCACCGGAGCCACCGGACCGACCGGGCCGTGCAACGACGTCGACGCCTACGTGCCCAACAACAGCAATGAGGTCAAGGCCGCGATCCACAACGGGATCGCCTTCGCGGGCATCCGGCAGATCCGCCCCACCGTGGGCACGTTCGTCTGGTACGACCTGACCGACGGCGACCCCAACGACAGCTACCCGACGGACGCCTGCTCCATCTCGATCGCCGATCAGGCCAACGCCACATCGATCCAGGTGCTGACCAGGACCGGTGACGTGTACGAGACCTTGTGCGACGTCGACGCCGACAGCGACACGCTCGAATGCGACGAGGTGTGGGCGCCCCTCGCGAGTCCCTCGCAGGGGGACCTGAAGCGGTTCGGGCTGAGCGGCGCCGATCCGAACCATCTGCCGAAGGACCCGAAGAAGAAGCGTCCCTGACCGAGAGGTGACATGACGAGGGCCCCGGCCCCGGGAAGCTTCCCGGGGCCGGGGCCCTCCGCCGCTGCGGCTCAGTGCGTCAGCACCGGCTCCTTCTCGATGCTCTCCGGAGCGTCGTCGCCGTCCTCGTCGGCGCCGCCCTCCAGGTGCTGCTTCGGCTTCGCCGGCAGCGCGAACATCACCAGGAAGATCGCGCCGAGCACACCCGCCGCCCAGCCGAGCGAGTTCTGGAAGGCGTCCGTGAAGGCCGCCCCCACCTCGGTCGGGGCCTGCGCCAGGTTCCGGTCGTCGATCACGCCGAAGAAGACGACCGACACGAGGCCGAGGCCCAGCGCGTTGCCCATCTGCCCCGTCGTGTTGATCAGGCCCGAGGCCGAGCCCGCGTGTTCCTTCGGCACCTCCGAGAGGACCGCGTCCGTCAGCGGCGCCACGATCAGGCCCATGCCCAGGCCCATGACCACCAGCGGCGCGATCATCTGCCAGGGCTCGATGCCGTTCCCGTAGCGGCCCGAAACGAAGGAGTAGAGGAGGATGCCCGCGATCATCGTGAGCGCGCCGGCCTGGAGCACCTTGCGCCCGAAGCGCGGCACCAGCTTCTGCACCGAGAGGCCGGCGGCCGTGGAGACCGCGATCGAGAACGGCACACCGGTGACGCCCGCCTTCAGCGGGGTCCAGCCGAGCCCGATCTGCATGTACATCGTCCAGACCAGGAAGAAGATGCCGAGCACGATGCCGAAGGTCAGCTGCACGGCGATACCGGCGGCGAAGCTCTTCACCGTGAACAGCGGCAGCTCGACGAGCGGCGAGCCGTCCTTCCGCGCCTTGTACCTCTCGTAGAGGACGAACGCGCCGAAGACGAACAGGCTGCCGACCATCATCGCGTGGCCCCACATCGGCCAGTCCAGCTCACGGCCGCGCGTCAGCGGGTAGATCAGCATCAGCAGCGCCGCCGTCACCAGGAGCATGCCGACGATGTCGAGCCGGAGCGCCTTCGGCGCCTTCGACTCGGAGATGAACTTGCGGCCCAGGATCAGGCCCGCGATGCCGACCGGCAGGTTGATCAGGAAGATCGGGCGCCATTCGAGACCGGCGATGTTCCACTGCGTGAGCAGCGCGCCGAGCAGCGGGCCGGAGACGGCGCCGAGGCCGATGATCGCGCCGAACATCCCGAAGACCTTGCCGCGCTCGTGCGCGGGGAAGGTGACGTGGATGATCGAGAGGACCTGCGGGACCATCATCGCCGCCGCCGTGCCCTGGAGGAGGCGGGAGGCGACCAGCATCTCGGGGTTGGCCGCGAAGCCGCAGAGCGCAGAGGCGATCGTGAAGCCGGCGGTCCCGAGGAGGAAGAGCCGCTTGCGGCCGTAGATGTCACCGAGCCGGCCGCCGGTGATCAGCCCGGCCGCGAAGGCCAGGGCGTAGCCGGCGGTGATCCACTGAATGGCCCCGAAGGAGGCGCCGAGGTCCCGCTCGATGCTGGGGATCGCGATGTTGACGATCGTGGCGTCGACCAGGTCCATGAAGGCGGCCGTCATCACGATGGCGAGGGCGATCCACCGCCTCTTGTCGCTCGTGTCCGTGGGGGCCGCGTCCGTGACGGCTTCGTGTGAACTCATACGAAGAAGATAAAAGTCATCTAGGTCAAATGAAGTCCTAGATGGCCTCCATCCTGGAGAACATGACGGACACCCCGGTACGACTCCTGAATCTCCTCTCGCTCCTCCAGACCCCCCGCGAGTGGCCCGGCAGCGAGCTCGCCGAACGGCTCTCGGTCTCCCCGCGCACCATCCGCAGGGACATCGACAGGCTCCGTGACCTCGGCTATCCGGTCGAGGCGACGCTCGGCGCGGTCGGCGGCTACCGCCTCGTCGCCGGTACGGCCATGCCGCCGCTGCTCCTCGACGACGAGGAGGCCGTCGCGATCGCCGTCGGCCTGCGGGCGGGCGCCGGACACGCCATCGAGGGCATCGAGGAGGCCTCCGTAAGGGCCCTGGCGAAGCTGGAGCAGGTCCTGCCCAGCCGCCTCCGCCACCGGGTCTCGACCCTCCAGAACGCGACGCTGCCGCTGACCAGGGGCGATGGAGCCACGGTCGCGCCCGCCACGCTCACGGCCCTCGCGGGCACGGTCACGGGCCGGGAGAAGCTGCGCTTCGGCTACCGGGCGGGCGACGGCGTCGAGTCGAAGCGGCTCGTCGAGCCGTACCGGCTGGTCTCGACCGGGCGCCGTTGGTACCTCGTCGCCTACGACCTGGGGCGCGAGGACTGGCGGACCTTCCGGGTCGACCGGGTGAGCGACCCGTTCGCGACGGGCGCCCGTTTCGCCCCGCGTGAGCTGCCGGCCGGCGACGCGGCCCAGCTCCTGGTCCGCTCCATGTCCCGGGCCCAGACCGAGCTGGAGCTCGACGTCAGCTTCGAGGCCCCGGCGGACTTCGTGACGGCCCGGCTCCCGTCCCACCTCGTCCCGACGCCGACGGGCCCGACGACCTGCCGCCTCCGCACCCGCTCCACGGACTCCGTCGAGTGGCTGGCGCTCCGCCTGGCCCTGGTGGACGCCCCCTTCACCATCCACGGCCCGCCGGCCCTCCACGGCCACGTGGAGGAGCTGGCGACCCGCCTGGCGGCGTCGACACGACCGTCGGAGGGGCGGGAAACCGTAGACAGCTGAGAGAAGGCACGAGGGGCGGGGCGGCCACTCGCGCGGTCGCCCAGCCCCTCACGAGGTCACGCCCGTGACCTCTTCGCCCTACGCAACGGCGACCTGCACCACCGCGTCTTACGCCACTTCGCCTTACGCCACCGCGTCGAAGCCCGTGTCGTGGGCCATCTTCTTCAGCTCCATCAGGGCGTGCTTCTCGATCTGGCGGATCCGCTCGCGCGTCAGACCGTGCTGCTTGCCCACCTCCGTCAGCGTCCGCTCGCGCCCGTCCTCGATCCCGTACCGCATACGGATGATCGACGCCGTGCGGTGGTCGAGCTTGGCGATCAGGTCGTCGAGCTCCTCGCTGCGCAGCAGCGTGAGCACCGACTGCTCGGGCGAGATCGCCGACGTGTCCTCCAGGAGGTCGCCGAACTGGGTCTCGCCCTCGTCGTCCACCGACATGTTCAGGGAGACCGGGTCGCGCGCCCAGTCCAGGACGTCCGTGACCCGCTCGGGCGTCGAGCCGAGCTCCGCGGCGATCTCGGCGGGCTCGGGCTCCCGGCCGTTCTCCCGGTTGAACTCGCGCTGCACGCGCCGGATGCGGCCCAGCTCCTCCACCAGGTGGACGGGGAGCCGGATCGTCCGGGACTGGTCGGCGATCGACCGGGTGATGGCCTGCCGGATCCACCACGTCGCGTACGTGGAGAACTTGAAGCCCTTCGCGTAGTCGAACTTCTCGACCGCGCGCACCAGGCCCGCGTTCCCCTCCTGGATCAGGTCGAGCAGCGGCAGCCCGCTGCGGGGGTAGCGCCGCGCGACGGCGACCACGAGCCGGAGGTTGGACTTGATGAAGAGGTCCTTGGCCCGCTCGCCCTCGGCGACCAGCGCTTCGAGCTCCTCGCGGGCAGCGCCGCCCGCCTCGCTCTCTATGTCTCCGTCCAGGATCTGCTGGGCGTACACGCCCGCCTCGATCGTCTGGGAGAGCTCGACCTCCTTGGCGGCGTCGAGCAGGGGTGTACGCGCGATCTCGTCGAGGTACATGCCGACCAGGTCGCGGTCGGCGATGTCCCCGCCCACGGCGCGAACGCTGCTGGCCCGGCTCGCCCCGCTCTTGGCGGAGGTCTGACGACGGGCGACGGCACGGGTTGCCATGCGTGCTCCCTTGCTGAGTAGGTCGCGACACCCTCTCGGGTGCCCTGCATCCGACGGAAACAACGACTGGAATCAGGACAGAATTCCCACCCGGCACATGGATTTTCGCGATCATGCAGTATCCTGCGCGGCCTTCGCCCCTTCGGGCATACCGCCGGAACCCACGGAGGCGCAGGTCAGACCGGGCACGGAGGGTGATGCGACGCCGCTCACGAGGGCTCCGACCACGCTGTCGGATGAGACCGCGATCACATGCGGCGTCATCCCTTCAGACGTCGTCGGGGGCGCCGGGGTTGCGCGCGGCGGCGACTCCGCCCCGAGGACCATCCGGTTCCCGGTCCCGAGGCCTAGGTCCGGAGCCCGTTACGCCCCGCCGCGCCCCGTCCTAGCGTCGCCTCCATGAGCGACAAGAGCGCCGACACGACCGGCATCCTCGACGAGGCCCTCGAACGCCTCCACGCCACCGGCCCCGAACGGGGCGGCTGGCTCACCAACCACGCCCCGATGGCCGTCGAGGCACTCGTCCACAACGGCCAGGCGCGGACCGTGCACCGCTGGCTCGACGGCTACGCGCACAAGCTGGAGGAGCTGCCGCCCGCGCACCGCCCCGTCACGGCGGACGACTGGGGCGAGGCGCTCGGCGACCCGTCCCGGATCACGGACTGGACGCGATTCTTCGCCCGGGAGCTCGACGGCCCCGAGGCCCGCCCGTGGCGCGAGGTCCTCGCCGAGTGGTGGCCCCGGCTGCTGCCCGCGATCACGGCCGTGGCGACGCACCCGGCGATCCGCACCGGTCACGCCGTGCGGACGCTGCTCACCTCGCCGGAGACGGCACCCCGCCGCGCCGAGCTGGCGCACGCCCTCGGCTACTGGGCCGCCCGCCACCAGCCGCTGCCGCCGCTCGCCCCGCTGGCCGTGGCGCCGAGCGCGGCGGCCGCCCTGGACGCCGTACCGCCCGTCCCGGAGCAGGAGGGCGGGATCCTGACCCGGCTCGACCAGCTGACGGCGTTCCCGCGGTGGGGCACGGCCCCGGACCCGGATACGGCGAAGGCGCTGCTCACGGAGCTGGTGACGGCGGCGACGCACCGGTACGCGACGCGCGGCCACGGCGATCCGATCATGTTGGTCCATGCGGCGACGGCGCCGAACGCGGTCCTCCGCGCGCTGCCCGCGCTCCCCCGGGAGCTGTGGGTGCCGAGCCTGGCGGCGGCCTGGACGGCGGCGGCCGCGGTGACGGCGGCCTACACCGCGCGGGAGGCGGTCCCGTACGCGCGGACGGCCCTCACCGCCGAGGAGGTCTTCGAGCGGGCGGCGGCGCACGGCGACGACCACACGATCAAGTTCACCGACACGGCGCTCGACGTCGGCGACCCGCTCGCGCTGGCCGCTGCCGTCCGCTCGATCGAGCTGAACCCGCCGCTGCTCTGACCCGCCCGGCACAGGTCCTGCCGGGGCTCAGCCGAACCGGACGGACCGCCCGGCGCAGGTCCTGCCCGGGCTCAGCCGAACTGGACGGACCGCTTGGCGAGCCCCATCCAGAAGCCGTCGATGACGGATCGCTCGGCGTCGAGGTCGCCGGCCGCGTCCGCCGCGCCCATCGTGACGAAGAGGGGGGCGAAGTGCTCCGTGCGCGGATGGGCGAGGCGGCCGGCCGGGGACTTGTGCTCGAAGTCGAGGAGGGCGTCGACGTCGCGGGCGGCCAGGGCGCGGTGCCCCCAGTCGTCGAACTCGGCGGACCAGCCCGGCACGCCTCCGCCGGTGTGGCGGAGGGCGGCGAGGTTGTGGGTGAAGAAGCCGCTGCCGACGATCAGGACGCCCTCGTCGCGCAGTGGGGCGAGCTTGCGCCCGATGTCCATGAGGCGGCGCGGGTCGAGGGTGGGCATGGAGATCTGGAGTACGGGGATGTCGGCGCCCGGGAACATCTCGACGAGCGGCACGTAGGCGCCGTGGTCGAGCCCGCGGTCGGGGATGTCCTGGACGGGTGTGCCGGGCGCGCGGAGCAGCTTGCGGACGGCCTCGGCGAGCTCGGGGGCGCCGGGGGCTCCGTACCGGACGCGGTAGTAGTGCTCCGGGAAGCCCCAGAAGTCGTAGACCAGCGGGACCGTCTCGGTGGCGCCGAGGGCGAGGGGGGCCTCCTCCCAGTGGGCGGAGACCATGAGGATCGCCTTGGGGCGGGGGAGGTGCGCGGACCAGGCGGCGAGCTCGCCGGGCCAGACCGGGTCGTCGGCGAGCGGCGGGGCGCCGTGGGAGAGGTAGAGGGCGGGCATCCGTTCCGGCGTGGCGTCCATGCTGACGACCTCCGACTTCCGTAGTCATTGAAACTTCAAGCTCAATGCCTGCAGAGTAAACCTATGTAGTTCAACTTTCAAGAACGAGTCGTACGATAGGACCCATGGGAGACATGACCGAACCTCGCTGGCTCACCGACGAGGAGCAGCGCACCTGGCGCGCCTACCTGCACGCCACCACGCTCCTGGAGGATCACCTCGACCGCCAGTTGCAGCGCGACGCCGGGATGCCGCACGTCTACTACGGGCTGCTCGTCCAGCTCTCCCAGGCACCGCGCCGGCGGCTGCGGATGACCGAGCTCGCCAAGAGCGCCAAGATCACCCGATCCCGACTCTCGCACGCGATCGCCCGGCTGGAGAAGAGCGACTGGGTGGTGCGCGAGAACTGCCCCTCCGACAAGCGCGGCCAGTTCGCCCGGCTGACGGACGAGGGCATGGAGGTGCTGCGCCGCACCGCGCCCGGCCATGTGGCGGCCGTGCGCCAGGCGATGTTCGACCGGCTCTCCGCCGAGCAGATGACGCAGCTCGGCGAGATCATGCGCGTGATGGCCGAGGGCCTCGAACCCTCGGGCCCGGACGCGGACCTGCCCTGGCTCCGCTGAGCACGAGGCTCATGGGACCAGGGCAGGAAGCGCCGGGAGGAGTGCGGGCGCGTACGGGGCTCGGTGCGCGAGGACCGGCACCCTCACCCCGTACCGGGCTCAGTGCGCGAGGACCGGCACCCTCACCCCGTACCGGGCTCAGTGCGCGAGGACCGGCACCTTCACCTCGTACCGGGCTCAGTGCGCGACGACCGGCACCTTCACCTCGTCGTCCGCGCCCGAGCCGGACCCGGCGACGACGCCCATGTCCGGCTTCCCCGTGGTGATCAGGGTGAAGGCGATCACGGCCGAGACGACCAGGATGCCGACGGCCCACCAGATGGCCGCGGTGTATCCCTCGACCATGCCCTGGAGCTGGAGCAGCTTCTGGGCGGCCGGGGTGGTCGCGCCCGCCGCGTGGTCGGTCAGGTAGGCGGTGGTCGCCGAGGCGGCGATCGTGTTCAGCAGGGCCGTACCGATGGCGCCGCCGACCTGCTGCGAGGTGTTGACCATCGCGGAGGCCACGCCGGCGTCCCGCGGGTCCACGCCGAGCGTCGCGAGCGACATGGCCGGCATGAACGCCGTACCCATGCCCAGACCGAGCAGCAGCTGCGCGGGCAGGATCAGACCGGCGTACGAGGTGCCGACCTCCAGCTGCGTGAGCAGCAGCATGCCGAGACCGGCGGTCAGGAAGCCGGGGGCCATGAGCATGCGCGGCGGGACGCGGGTCATCAGCCGCGTACCGATCTGCGTGGAGCCGATGATCATGCCCGCGATCATCGGGAGGAACGCGAAGCCCGTCATGACCGGCGAGTAGCCCTTCACGACCTGCAGGTAGTAGGTCAGGAAGAGGAAGAGGCCGAACATCGAGATGACGGCGAGACCCAGCGAGAGGTAGACACCGCCGCGGTTGCGGTCGGTCAGGACGCGCAGGGGCAGCAGCGGGGACTTCACCTTGGCCTCGGTGAGGACGAAGGCGAGCAGCAACACGGCGGAGGCGACGAACAGGCCGATGGTGCTCGCGTCGCTCCAGCCCTGGGACTCGGCGCGGGTGAAGCCGTACACGAGCGCGACCAGACCGAGGGTGGACAGGATCACGCCGGGGATGTCGAGCGTGGAGCGGTTGCGGCCGCCCGCGGGCTCACGGATGACCAGGTACGCGCCGACGGCGGCGACGATCGCGAACGGGATGTTGACGAAGAACGTCCAGCGCCAGTTCAGGTACTCGGTGAGGAAGCCGCCGAGGATCAGGCCCACGGCGCCGCCACCACCGGCGATCGCGCCGTAGATGCCGAAGGCCTTGGCGCGCTCCTTGCCGTCGGTGAAGGTCACGGCGAGCAGCGAGAGCGCGGCGGGCGCGAGGAGCGCGCCGAAGGCGCCCTGGAGCGCGCGGGCACCGAGCATCATCGCCTCGCCGGTCGCGGCGCCGCCGAGGGCGGAGGCGGCGGCGAAGCCGATCAGTCCGACGACGAAGGTCCGCTTGCGGCCCCACAGGTCGGCGATGCGGCCGCCGAAGAGGAGGAGACCGCCGAAGGCGAGGGCGTAGGCGGTGATGACCCACTGCCGGTTGCCGTCCGAGATCCCGAGGTCCTGCTGGGCGGAGGGCAGCGCGATGTTCACGATCGTCGCGTCGAGCACGACCATCAGCTGGGCGAGGGCGATGAAGACGAGCGCCTTCCAGCGGCCGGGATCGGCCTGACTCTCGGAGGTCACGGGGATTTTGGACATGGGGGTAGCCACCTCTTGGCGCGTACAGGTGAAAAAAGGATGTAAGGGAAGTGCAGGGGGCGGGACGGAACCGCCGCTTACGGAGGCAGGGGCGGAAGCGGGGACGGGGCCGCTAGACGGTGAGCATCACGACCGCCGGCAGGAGTCGCGTCTCAGGTCCTCCAGCGTCGCGGCCGTCCCGGGCAGCTCGGAGCGCGCGGGCGCCTCCAGGCCGTCGAGGAACAGCTGCAGGTGACGGTGGACGAACTGATCGAAGTTCACACAGGCCGTGCCGGGCAGCGGACGGGTCAGCTGCGAGACCGCCACCATCAGGTCCCCGACGCCGACGTCGGCGCGGAGGCGGCCGGCGCGCTGCGCCCTCTCGACGAGGCCCTGGACGGCCTCCTCCAGGCGCTCGCGCTCGACCGTCAGGTCGGGGTGGTCCTTGTCGAAGGCGCCGTCGAGCATCGGGCACAGAGCGCCGATGCGTTCGTCGGCGGCGGCGTGGGTGAAGCGGCGGAGGGCGGCGAAGGTGTCGGCCTCCTCCTCGGTGGCGCGCTCGGCGAGCTCGGTGACGCGGGCCATGAGGGAGAGGACGACCTCGCGGACGAGGTCGAGGCGTTCGGGGAAGTTGCGGTAGAGCGTGGCGTTCCCGACGCCCGCGCGGCGGGCCACCTCGTCGTACGGCACCTGGGGGCCGAACTCGACGAACATCTCGCGCGCCGCCGTCACGATCCGCTCGCGGTTGCGCAGGGCATCGGCGCGCGGGCGCGGTACGCGGCGGACGGGCGCGGTGTCCGGGGTGCTGGTCACGCCACAACCTCCTCAAGTGATCCGGGGACGGACTCCCCACTTCGCTGAACACAGGTCCAAACGGGGAGAGAGCCCCCGGTTATTTCCCGGCCGTCATGTGACCTGGGTCACGGCCGACACGCCGCGTGCGATACCGACCCGATCGGTCCACCCGGCGCGCGCCCCGGAGCCACTCGCCACAGGCTGATCGCACGACACGGATCTCCGGTCTCCCCCGCAGGAGATCCGTGCCGCAGACCTGCCCCGACCGGAGAGGCGCCCGTATGCAGCACCCCCGCCGACGGATACGCAGGCCGGTCGCCTTGGCGGCGACCACGGCCCTCTCCCTCGCGCTGCTCGCCTCCGCGAGCACGACGCTCCCCGACCCCGCCCCGGCCTCGGCCGGCCCCGTGGCCGCCGCGCCGAGCGGCGCGCAGCTCGGGCCGTGCCGGATCGCGACCACGATGGGCGTGCAGATGTCGGAAGGGCTGCCGACCGCCCCCGGATACGTCCGCTCCACGGGCCACATCAGGGCGCTCACCCTGATGGTCGACTTCCCGGACGCCGTCGGCGAGGGCACCGCGATGAGCCGTTTCCGCGAGTTCTTCCCGCAGACCTCCGACTGGTTCCGCACCAGCTCGTACGGGCGCCTGAAGTACCAGGCCGAGGTCCCCCTGACCGACTGGCTCCGGATGCCCCGGCCGTTCTCCGAGTACGGGATCGAGCGCGGCTCGCCCTACGAGCCGGGGTACCGCTCGCTCGTCGAGGACATCGTGAAGGCCGCCGACGCGCAGGTGGACTTCAGCGCGTACGACCTGGTCAACGTCCTCGCCACGCCGAACGCCGGGCCGTCCGCCCTCGACACCGTCCTGTCCGTGACCTTCTCCGGCAACGACGACGCCCCCTACGCCGACGGCGTGCCGCTCGCCAACACGTCCTTCGTCTACAGCCGCCAGGACGACGGCTCCGGCAGCTTCGCCGAGACCGGCTACCGGGTGCTGCCCCACGAGAACGGCCACGTCTTCGGCCTGCCCGACCTCTACACCTCGGACGGCGGCGGCACCGTCGGACACTGGGACATCATGTCCGAGGACTGGGGCGCCAACAACGACCTGCTCGGCTGGCACAAGTGGAAGCTGGGCTGGCTCGACAACGACCAGATCAACTGCGCCTCGGGCCCCGGATCCGCCGACTACACCCTCACCCCGCTGGCCGTCACGGGCGGCCCCAAGCTGACGTTCGTCCCGCTCTCCGGCACGTCGGGGTACGCGGTCGAGGTCCGCAGCAAGGAGGGCAACGACGAGGCGGTCTGCGAGCAGGGCGTCCTCGTCTACCGGGTCGAGTCCGACGTGGACACGGGCCACGGCCCGGTGACCGTGTCCGACAGCGACCACTCCAGCGGCGGCTGCACCCGGCGCCCGAACGTCCACGCGGAGCTGTCGGACGCCCCGTACCGGCCGGGCGAGACCTTCACCGACCGGGCGAACGGCATCCGGATCAGCGTCCTCGCCGAGGAGGAGGCGGGCGCCTACCGCATCCGCGTCACGCGCGGCTGAAGAGCCCCCGCAGCTCCCGCTTCAGGATCTTCCCGGTCGGATTCCGCGGCAGCTCCCCTTCCCGTACGAGGACACGGGCGGGCACCTTGAAGGCGGCGAGGCGCGCGCCGACGTGGGCGCGCAGCGCCTCCGCGGCCGGCTCGGCATCGGCCCCGGGCCCGGCACCGGGGCGCAGTCGCACGACGGCCACGACCTCCTCGCCGAGCACCGGATGCGGAACGCCCAGGACAGCGGCGTCGGCGACGTCCGGATGCTCGTGCAGGACGCTCTCGACCTCGACGCAGTACACGTTCTCGCCGCCGCGGATCACCATGTCGGTGATCCGGTCGACGATGCTGACGCGCCCGTGCCCGTCGACCCGCGCGAGGTCCCCGGTGCGGAACCACCCGTGGTCGGTGAAGGCCGCGCGGGTCGCGGCCTCGTCGCCCCAGTACCCCCGGATGAGCGACTGCCCGCGCAGCCAGAGCTCCCCGACACCCTCCCCGTCGGGCCGCTCGATCCGCACCTCGGTCGCGGGCGAGGGCCGCCCGACGCTCCCCGGGTGCGCCCGGTACTCGGCCCCGACGTTCGACAGGACTCCGCCGCAGGTCTCGGTCAGCCCGTAGCCGTTGCGGGGCTCGACGCGCTCGCCGTACGCGGCGGTGATCCCGGCGACGATCCCGGGCGGCGCGGCGGCGCCCCCGGTGCTGAGCAGGACGAGGCTCTCCATCGGATCGCCTGCGGCGCGGGCGGCGTCGAGAAGCTGGAGCGCGGTGGTGGGCACTCCCGCGTAGTGGGTGACGCCGTGCCGCCGGATCAGCCCGAGGGCGGCCCCGGCGTCCCACTTCCGCATCATCACCAGGGTCCCGCCGGCGGCCATGACGGCGTAGAAGGAGGTGAAGGCGGCCACGTGGAAGAAGGGGAAGGTGGTGAGCGAGACGGGCGCGGGCGCGGCCCCGGGGACCTCCCCGCGGGCGAGGGCCGCGGCGGCGGCGAAGTACCGGGGGTTCATGGCGGCGCCGACCTGCGCGAGGTGCGTGGCGACGGCGCCCTTGGGCCGGCCGGTGGTGCCGGAGGTGTAGATGATGGTGGAGTCGTGCTCGGGGAGGACGTCGACGACAGGCGGTCCGAGGAACGGATCGCTGTCGGGGACGTACGCGACGAACCCCTCCTCGGCATTCCCCTGGAAGACGATCCCGGGCACCCCGTGCCCGACGGCCCAGCGGCGCACCCGCGCGACCCGCTCCCCGTCGACGAGCAGCACGCCGGGCGTGCAGTCGTCGAGGGCGTACGCGAACTCGTCCTCGGTCCACCAGGCGTTGAGCGGGACGGCCACGAGCCCGGCGAGCTGCGCGGCCCAGAAGGCGATGTGCCATTCGGGGAGGTTGCGCATGGCGACGACGGCCCGGTCCCCGGGGCGCAGCCCGTACTCCCCGACGAGCCGCCGGGCGAGCCCGCAGGCGGCGTCGAAGAACTCGCGGTAGGTGGTCTCCCCGGCCTCGGAGACGAGGAAGACCCGGTCGCCGTAGGCCCAGACGACCTCGACGAACTCCCGCAGGGTCCGCGGCCCGCCGACGTACACCCCGTCCTCGACGGCGAAAGGAGCCCCGTCCGCGGTCAGCCGCTCCGCTCCACCCGACACCACCACGCGACCTCCTGAGCAGCTGCCCACCCCAGCGCGGCGACGCTATGCGCCCCTGGTCCGGGGGTCAACCCGGAGGGGTGCGACGGGCGCGCGGGGCACGCCGTCACCACACCATCACCACAATTCGCGCAATGTGACGCCCGTCACATCGCAAGGCCTACGGTAGGCGCCCGTTTACTCGGGCATTACTCTCCAAGTCCATCATCCGGACGCGCAGTCACCGCCGCCTGACCAGCGGAGCGCGGCACCGGTGCACGGCAGAGTTCGGGGGGCTCGTAGATGGCGGTAACAGGCATGCGCGTATTGGGACTCTCCGAACTGGAAGAGAGCATCTACCGGCACTTCCTGCGGAATCCCGACACGACCGACGGAGACATCCACCTCCTGCTGCGGGCCGACCGCGAGGCCGTGGCCACCGCCCAGGACCGGCTCCGCGAGCTCGGCCTGCTGTACGGGACGGACCGGCGGACCGTCTGCCCGACGGACCCGGCGATCGTGGTCGACCGGCTCACCGAACTGCGGCTGCGCGAACTGCACCAGGAGCTGCAGGAGGTCACCCGCTCCCGGCACCTGGTCGCGGAGCTGCGGGACGAGCAGAGCCCGGCACTGGCCTCGACGCAGTCGGTCGAGCGCATGGAGAACGTGGCGCAGATCCGCAACCGCATCGACGACCTCGCCTTCTTCGCCCGCGAGGAGATCCTGTCCGTCGAGCCGTACACGGTGCTGACGCCCGAGAACATCGCGCACTCGCGCCCGCTGGACCTGCGCTGCCTGAGCCGGGGCGTCCGGATCCGCAGCGTGGTGCTCCAGGAGGCCCTCGCCGACCCGCTGACCGTCGGCTACCTGCGGGAGCTCACCGCGAAGGGGGCGCAGATCCGGGTGGCGGAGGACCTCTCGGAGCGCGTCCTCGTCTACGACCGGCGCACCGCCCTGGTCCCGATCGACCCCGAGGACACCTCCCGGGGCGCCCTCGTGGCCCAGGAGACCGGCCTCGTCTCCGGCATCCTCGCCCTCTTCGAGAAGATCTGGTGCCAGGCCACGGACCTGGCGACGATCACCGAGGACGACGAGGAGTGCCCGGGCGGTCTCGCCGAGACCGAGCGGGACGTCCTGAAGTCCATGTGCCACGTCGGCAAGGACGAGATCGGCGCCCGGGACCTGGGCATGTCGGTACGCACCTACCGGCGGCACGTGGCCGACCTCCTGCGCGTCCTGGGCGCATCCAGCCGCCCCCACGCCGCCCTCCTGGCACGCGAACGCGGCTGGATCTGAGGGACGCGGCGGGGGCAGGCCTCGCCGCCCGGAAACTCGTCGGCCGGGGACGCGCCGTCCGGGGCTCGTCGGCTGGGAACGCGCCGTCCGGGGCTCGTCGGCCGGGGACGCGCCGCCCGGAAACTCGTCGGCCGGGAACGCGCCGTCCGGGCCTCGTCGGCTGGGAACGCGCCGTCCGGGGCTCGTCGGCCGGGGACGCGCCGTCCGAGACTGCGGCCCACGGCCGTGGCCGGGCCTCGCGGCCCGCACCGCGCCCTCCCCTCCGCTACGAGACCGCCGCGCCCTGGAGGTCCTGGACGGCTCGGCGGACCGCGGGCGACACCGGGGCCGCGGACTCGGACAGGGCCGTCAGCCGGTCCTTGAGCGCGCGGCGCCGGTCGGCGGACAGGGCCGTGCCCAACTGGCCGCCCGCATGCGCGAGTCCGGCAAGCAGCGCGGCCCGGCCGTCGGCCGCTCGGCCCGCCGGTTCCTCGGCCGCGGCGGCCACCGCGGCACGCACCTCACCGGCGGCCGCGAGGCCCTCCGGGGTGAGGCCGACGCGCTCCAGCGGGAAGAGGCCGAAGACCCGGCCGGCGCTCCGCTCAAGGAGACCGTCCTTCTCCAGACCCCGCAGCACCTCGTGGACCGACGCGCGGCCGTCCTTGCGGACCCAGTGGAGCCACTTCCTGCCGGGCTCCGCCGAGACCCGCTGCCACACCTCCCGGAGCGCGGCGTCCCGCGGGGCCTCGCCCACGGCCCCGGCCGTACCCGCCTCGTCCGTCAGGGCGCCGCCGTCGAGCAGTTCGGCGAGCAGCGCACCCCGCACCGCCGGGGCCAGGGACTGCCGTACGGGAAGCCTGCCGCCCTCCGCGTCGAAGGCGAGCAGGATCATGTCGCCTGCCAGAGTCGTCACAGCCGTTCCTCTCATCCGGGCACCGCACCGGCGGCAGCCGCCGGTTTCCTGGCGGTCTGTCCCGCCAGCATGCCGAGCGCCGCTTCCTCGCCGGGCGGGAAGCCCAGCCTGTTCATCACCATGTGCAGGTGATGGAGCACCTGATGGTCCCGTGAGCCGGGGGCCCGCAGGAGGAGTTCGGCCAACGCGTCGGCGTGCGCGTCGATCCGCTCCCGCACGCCCGGCGCGGGCACGCCCTGCTCCCGCACGCCCGCCGAGAGGCCGCCGAGCAGGGGCCGGAGCGGCTCCCCGCCGGCGGCCAGGCGCAGCTGCCAGCCCCACCGGGTGCGGTGCCGGACCCAGAAGACGTCCCGCTCCTCCTCGGTCAGCACCCGCGCGGTGAGCGCCCGGGCGAAGTAGACGGCGTGCGCGGCCCGTTCGTACCGCCGGGGCAGGCCCGCGAGGTCGAGCCGGGCGCAGAAATCGCTGTCCAGCCGGAAGATGCGTTCGGCGAGGGCGACCCCGTCCGGACCGCCGTACTTGGCCGATTCCGGCGCGTACAACGCGGGGGTGATGCCGCGCGTCGGCGAGCCGGCCGGCAGCACGCCGGGCAGCAGGCCGACGGAGTCCGCGGGCCGCTCCTCCAGGGTGTCCAGCAGACCGGTGAGCTCCTCGCGGGCGACGGCGTCCAGCGCGTCCACCGCATCGGCCCCGGCGCGCAGCCGCAGCCGCACGTGATGGCCGGTGGCATCCCAGTACCTGATGAAGAACCAGTCCTCGCTGCCCAGCCTCCCGGCCTGCCCGGCCAGCCAGGGCACGAGGGTGCGGACCGCGGCGTCCATGAGCCGGGGACCGCCCGGGTAGACCCGTACGTACCACCAGTCCCGCCGGGGAACGGTCGTGCTCATGTTTCCTCCTCCGGGCGCCGCCAACGCAGCAGCGCGATGTGCTCGGCGGCGCGCGTGCCGCCCTCCGCGTCCCGCAGCGGGTGCGCGGACCTGACCGGCAGCGCCTCGACCAGACGCAGGTGGCCCGTGGCCGGACCGGCCCACTGGGCGAGTACGGACAGCGAGAGCGGGGAGGCCAGCGACACCCACAGGGGCTTGCGGTCCGTGCCCTGGTCCCCCGGTCCGAAGCCGGTCAGCCGATGGCAGAAGACCTCCTCCGGCAGACCGTGCGCACGCCGGAACTCCTCGGCGCGCAGGACGGTCTCGGCATCGCTCTCGCCCGGCCTCGGCACCGGCAGCTCGGCCGCCGGGACGACCCACGAGGCGCGGGAGACCGTGACGCGGCCGAAGCCGTCCCGCGCCGACGGCACCACCTGGTCGGTGCGCTGCTCCTGGAGTCCGAACGGCAGGACGTAGTCCGAGTGCGGCGAGCCGTTGACCCACGGGTCCGCGAGCACGGCCAACAGCCGGGCGAACGGCGGGAAGAGGTGCGGCGGGACGAGCCCGAGGTAGGCGAGCCCCACGGGGTCGCCACCGCGGTCGCGCAGCGCGAGGGTCCCTTCGGCGGGGTCGTGCGTGAGGACGGTGTCGGCCAGGTCGAGGCCGTCGGCCGCCGGGGTCTCGCCGGGCAGCAGCAGCGGCGGCAGCAGGCCGGCCGACCGCGACTGGGCCGTGTTGATCTCCGTCCACAGCACGAGCTCCCGGCAGGTCCGGCCGGGCCAGCAGGCCCGGACGTGGGCGCGCAGCCGCTCGCGGAAGCCTTCGCCGAGGATCCCCCCGAAGCGGGTCACGAGCCCGCCCGTACCGGGGTTGAACTGGTTGACCACCAGCCGGTAGTCGCCGCCGCGCACGGCCTCCTGGCCACTTGCGGCGAGCTGGAACAGCACCGCAGCGGCAGGCGGCGCGCTGCTCGGCCCGACCGGCAGCCAGGCCCGCTCCCCCGCGGTCTCCCGCTCGGCGCGGTCGGCGACGGAGGCCTTGTCGAGGTCGGGCTGGGAGTCGCCGTCGACGGCGACACGCATGAGGAAACCGAGGACGTCGGTGCAGGTCCCGCCCGGTCCGTACTCGGCCGTGAAGCGGTCCACGAGCACGTCGTAGAGGTGCGAGCGGAAGACGAACGGCCGCATGCGGCGGCCCAGTTCGGTCAGATCGGACCGGACCTCCGGCACGTCGAGGAGCCGCGGCAGGGCGAGGTCGCTCGCCACGTCCTCGTACAGCACCTCCCCGGAGTCGAACCGGTCGAGACCGGCCCGCCGGGCCCAGCTCCGGGCCGTGCGGCGGGCCCGGGTGAGCGTCTCGGTGCGCTCGTCCTCGCCGGCGGCTGCGAGCGCCGCGGCCGAGTCCCTCAACTCCCTTACCTCGCCCGCGATCCCGCCTCCGTCCCCCTGCTCGGGAAGGTCCGCGAGCAGCTCCGCCACGGCCCCCACCGGGTCGCCGCCGCGCCGCCAGGGCGGTACGGGTGCGATCAGCCCGGTGTCGAGGAGCCGCCGGAAGCGGCGGAAGGGGTCGGGGCCGCCGAGGCCGGACAGCAGCACGTCCAGGGAGTGTTCGGCGTCGGATGCGAAGCCGGCCAGCCAGGGCACCGCGTGATCGGCCTCCACGACCCGGTCGAGCCGCCAGGCGAGACCGCCGTCGGCGACGGGCTCGGGCAGCAGGACGAGCCCGCGCGGCGCCTCGGGGCCCCCGGGCCGGACCGGCGCGAGCCGGTAGCGCAGCAGCCCGGCGGTGGCGGCCTCCCGGGCCAGGCAGCGCAGGGCGAGCTGGGCGAGGGCGGTGGCGGCGTAGCTGTGGGCGGGGGGCCTGCCGGTGGAGACGGGGGCGCCGGCCTCGCCGACCGTGGTCAGCGTCGAGAACGGGCTGGTCTTCACGGCCGCCCGGGACACGTACGAGTAGAGCGTGCGCAGGTTCCGGGTCTCGGCGGGGCGGCGGCGAGGGCGGCCGTGGCGCAGCCAGTCGGGGGCGGCGAGGGCGGCGGCCCGGGCGAAGCCCGGATCGGCGAGGTGGCCGGCGAGTGCGGCCGGGGCCGCCGCCCGGTCCTCGGCGAGCAGGGCGTCGAGCCGCCGGGCGGTCTCGTCGCGCAGCCGTACGGCCGCCTGCCAGCCGAGGAACTCCGCGACCGCGTCGGGTCCGGCCAGCTCGGCTATACGGGGCGGAAGTTCGCCGCCCCACGGCAGGGCGCGCAGCCGGTGCGCGGCCCGCTTGGCGGCCAGCACCTGCCGCCGCAGCGGCACTTCGTCGTCCAGGAGGGGCACCAGCGGGAAGCAGGCGTCCTCCACGGCGGTCCGCCGGCGCTCCAGTTCGGCGTGCGCGTCGGCGGCCTCGGCGATCGCCCGCCGCGTCGCCGCCCCGGTGAGGTCCAGGGCCTCGGTGGGCAGACCGCCCACCCGGGTCAGCAGCGGTCCGGAGATCTCGGGGGCGGTCACGGCATCGACCGTCCGACCAGCTCGAACGACCAGATCAGGGACTGGACGACGAAGAAGCCGAGCGCCACGGTGTAGACACAGCACACGATGCCGTACGTGACGTGCAGCCGGCGGCTGCGGGCCGGCATCCGCTCCAGGAAGCCCGGCAGGGGGCGGCCCAGCAGGCGGTGCTTGAGCAGGGTGAAGGCGCGGCCCCGCGCGTCGACGAGACCGAAGCCGGCCTCCAGCGCCGCGTAACCATCGCTCGGGAGCATCGGGTTGATGTTGGTGACCAGATTGAGCATCTGGAAGATCAGCAGTGCTCCGGCGACCTGCGCGACCGGCCCGTCCGCGGTGAGCACGAGCAGGGCGGCGGCTCCGGTGAACCAGCCGTCGCTGAGCGGTCCGGCGACGGCGAGCAGGACCCGGCCGCCCCGGGAGCGGACGCGGTAGGCGTCGGTGCGGTCGACGTAGGCGAGCGGCATGAAGTAGAAGAGCAGCGCCACTCCCAGGCCCCGCACGGGCACCTTGAGCACCTGGCAGACCATGGCGTGCGCGCTCTCGTGCACGAGGATCTGGAGGAACATCAGCGCGATGGCGACGAGGGTTCCGGTCCCCAGCAGGTCCTTGGCCGGCGGGGCCGAGGTCAGGACCGCGTAGAGGCCGAGCAGGATGCCGAGGACGCCGCCGCCGGCGAAGACGCCGACCGACAGCCGGGCCGGGACCGGGCGCAGCAGCCGGGCCACCGGTTCCAGGACCTTGGGGAGCGAGCGGGTGATGACGAATCGGGGCATGAGCATGCTGGTGCCGAAGCGGCCGCCGGCGCGCTTCTTGGGTTCCCGCTCCGCTTCGGTTCCGACGAGGAGGCCGCTGCGGCTCAACTCGTCGACGAAGGCGGTGAGCTCTCCGCGTACGCCCTCGGCGGGGACGCCCCGGCGCTCGGCCATCAGGGCCGAGAGCTCGTCCAGCGAGTGCGCTCCGTCGAACTGGCGGAGCAGCGCCGCCGCCGACTTGGTCAGCCGGTGGTAGGTCCCGCCCTTCGGATCGAACATCAAGGGGTGGTCGTCCATCCCCCGGATGATCTCCAGATCCTCCCGGAGCTTGGGTGCGGTGCACGTGTCCACGGCGCGGTTCCTCCCTCCGCAGCGGCGGCCGGTCCGCTACCGTGCCGGGCCGCCTGGCTCTAATCTGGTCGTGTCTGGTGCAGTCCGGTCCGGGAAAAGCGGACCGGGCTTTGCCTGCCGGACAGGCGTTGGGGCCCTGGGCCCCGGGGTACTAGGACCACCCCGGAGCCCAGGGATCCGAGCTGCTGATCAGCCGCCCTGGCTGGAGACGCTGCTCATCGAGCCGACACAGCCGACGGGGCAGCTGGCCGAGCCGGCGCAGGCGCCGCAGAACGCGGTGGTGAAGCCGGGGCTGACGGCGTCCTGGAGGACCTCCAGGTCGAGGGACTCCGACCACAGCTCGAGCTCGTTGTCGAGGTTCTCGTTCATGGGGTTCGCTTCCTTTCGGGTGGGTGTGGTGGTGCGGGTGCCTTCGCGGGCGGGATCAGCCGAAGCTGGAGGCGCTCGCGGAGGAGGAGGCGGTGCTCGTCGGGCACGAGGCCGTCGAGGCGGTGCCGGCGGTCGCCCAGGTGCCGAGGGCGACGCCCTCCTTCAGGGGCTCGAGACCGAGCGCGTCCGAGGCCAGCTCGTCGGCGGACAGGTCCAGTTCGAGGTCGTCGAAGTCCTTCATCCGGGGAATCCTTTCTGCGTAACGGGTAGCCGGCGACGGGTAGTCGTCACGGCTGTGGAGGGGTACTGACCGGGGGTCAGCCGATCGTCGACGCGGACGACGCGGTGGCCGCGGACGTGCCGGGGCAGGACGCGGTCGAAGCGGATCCGGCGCAGAAGAAGCAGCCGAGGGCGTTGCCCTCCGGGAGCTCCTCGATGGCCAGCTCGTCACCGTCGATGACGTAGAGCTCGATGTTGTTCTCCATGGTGTTCACCTCCCTTCGGTGTGCGGTGCGGTGGGGACGGCCGGGCGGGCCGGCCTGGGGGCTTCGGATCACCCGTAGGTGGACGCGCTGCTGACGGACGACGCGGACGTCGCCGGGCAGGACGCGGTCGAAGCGGAACCGGCGGACGCCCAGCTCGCGAGGGCGTTGCCCTCGGGCAGCTCCTCGATCGCCAGTTCCTCGGCGTCGACGGCGTACAGCTCGATGTCCTCCATGCGAGGCACCTCCTCAGGTGTCATGCGGTGGGTAAGGGCTCCCGCACCCGGTCGGGGCGGGAAGTCTCAGGGGGCCGGCGGCAGGCCCAGGGCCAGCGCGAAGATCTGCTGGCGGCTCGTCCCGTCGCTGAGCAGCGGGCCACGGACGGCCGCCGGGATGAAGCCGGCGAAGACGCTGCCGACCAGTCCGTGGGCGACGCCGTCCAGCCACATCGCGTACGCGGCGGAGCCGGCGCGGGTGAGCAGCAGCCGGTAGCCGTGCCCGCCGTGGCGGTGGACCGCGGCGTCCAGGGGTACGCCGATCGAGACGATCGCGGCGGCGTCGGAGAACTCCGGCTGCAAGGTCAGTCCGTAGCGGGCCGCTCCGGTGGGCAGTTCCATCACCGGGGTGAAGGAGGACGCCGCAGGGTCGAAGCGGTGGACGGCGGGGGTCACTCCGGTCAACCGGTGGGCGACGACGGTGAGTTCGAGCGGGCAGTCCGCGTCGTCGCCGTCCCTCTCGTCGAGGTCCAGGGCCCGGGCCATGATGCCGGCCAGCAGTCCGGCGGGCAGCGGCTCCTGGGAGAAGCCGCGCAGGGAACGCCGGTTCTCCAGGGTGGTCAGGAGGTCGTGGGGCACGGTCCGGTGGGTGTACGGAGCGACCGTGACGGCCGGTCCGATCGCCACCGGTGCGGGCACCTGCCCGGCACGTGCGGTTCCGGCGGGGGCGGTTCCTGCGGGCGCGGTTCCTGCGGGCGCGGTTCCTGCGGGCGCGGTTCCTGCGGGCGCGGTTCCTGCGGGCGCGGTTCCTGCGGGCGCGGTTCCTGCGGGGGCGGTTCCGGCGAGACCGGTTCCGGCGGGGGCGGTCGGCGGGCGTTCGGCGAGTGCCGTGGCCGCGGCGGAGCCGCGCTGCTCGCGGAAGGACGCCAGCATGTCCATGGCCAGTTCGTGCGGGGCGCTCACGGGGCTCCTCCCAGGTCGACGAGGGTGGTGATCGGTTCCAGGTCGGGGTCGATCCCCAGGGCCGCGGCGACCGCGAGGTCGTCCCAGCGGGTGCGGATCGCGATCGGCAGGTCCAGCGCGGCCGCCGCGGAGCGCAGCGTGGCGGTGGCGCAGCCGGCGTCGAGCAGGACGATGCGCAGGGCAAACGCCGCGTACTTCTTGGCGACCTTGGTGAAGTCGCCGGTGAGCACGACTGTCAGCGGCGCCTCGCCGGGGATGGCGCCGGGGTCGGCGGCGAGCCTGGCCAGCCGGTGCTCGGAGGCCACGTAGCCGTAGACGCCGGGCTCCAGACCGGGCACGTCACGGACGACGAGGTGGGCGACGACGGAGCCGATGTTCCCGCCGCTCGCCGTCCACCGCTGCACGCGGCCGGGCAGCAGAGCCCTGCGGCCGGCGGTGACGGCGAGGAGCAGTGCGGCGGTCCGGTCGTCGATGAGGGCCGGCGACGGGGAGCGCAGCGAGGCGAGCGGGGGTTCCGGGAGGGGTACGGCCGCCGCGACGGGCCAGGTCTTCTCGTCGTTCTGCAGGGCGATGTTCGAGGGCTTGTAGTGGGCCTGGTGGGCCTTGCCGTCGGCGTACTCCCGGGGCGGGAAGGCGATCGCCGCCTCGTAGCGCGCGGCGAGCGGCGGGTCGACCGGGTCGCCCGGGGCCGCCGAGCAGTGGGGGCAGCCGGGCCGGGTGGCGGCCGAGCGGCGCTGCTGGGAGAGGTCCGCCAGGTCGACCGTGCGCCACTGGGAGGGCAGTGGGCTGGGGGTGCTCCGCGAGAGCAGCGCGAAGAGGTCGCGGGCGAAGAGCGCGGCGGCCAGTTCGGCGTCCCCGGGCAGCGGGGGCCGGTCGTCCGTCGCGTCCTCGGCGGTGCGGCAGGCCAGGCAGGGCGTGAAGGCGAGGTCGACGTACGGCCCGAGGTGGGCGGTGCGGCCGGTGAGCGCGAGCCGGATCAGCGGTGTGCCGGTCTCGGCGCAGGCGGCGGCGAGCTCCTCGGAGGCGGCCGGGTCGAGCCCGGCGGCGACGGCGAGGGTGGTGCCGGGCGCCGGTGCGAGGCCGCTGCCACCGTCGCTGTCGCCGTCGGTACCGGTGTCCACGAGGGAGCCGGCGAGGTGGCGGCGGGCGGCCTCGGCCAGGAGGCCGGTGCCGAAGACCTCGACCCGGGCCCGGGCCAGCCGGTCCAGGGCCTCCTCCCAGGCGTGGTTGGCCCCGGTGGAGTCGCCGATACGGGAGAGGAAGTCTGCGAGCGCGTCGGGCACCGCCGCGGCCCGGGCGGCCGACGCCGGGGACGCGGCCTCCTCGATCAGACCGCAGGTCCACAGCAGGGAGAGGGCCTTGAAGACGGTGCCGGCCGGGATTCCCAGGGCCTCGGCCACGTCCTCGTGGCCACGGCTGCCGTCGAGCAGGGGGAGCATCCGGGGCAGCAGTTCCCGGGCGGCGGCGCCGCGCAGCAGCTGCTTCTTGGGCGTCCCCTCGACGACGAGGGCCTCGGCCGTGTGGTGCAGGGAGAGCCCGCGCCGGAGCCTGGGCCGTGCCGGGACGTGGAACTGCGGGTCGTTCAGGGCGGCCGAGGCCATGGCTTCGGCGGTGATCACAGAGTGGTCCGGCATCGAGGCCTCCTTTCCGGTTCAGGACGTACGAGCGGGACGATCGGGTCGTACGGGTCGCACTGGTCGTACGGGTCGCACTGGTCGTACGGGGTGCGGTGGCCGCACGGGGCGTACGGGGCGCACGGGGCGCACAGGGCGCGCTGGTCGTACGGGGTTCGGTGCGGGTGTTGGTGCGGGTGTTGGTGCGTGCGCGGGTGCGGGGTCACCGGCCGACGGGGGCCGGGAGGGCCGCGAGCTCTGCCGCGATCGCCTCGAACCGCTCCAGGCGGCTCTCGGGCGTGCGGGCCGGCCGGCAGCGGGCGCACCGGTCGACGGCGACGACCGCCGAGGTGGAGGTGGCGCCCTCCACGACCCCGAAGACCCGCACGGTGGCGCCGATGCCCTCCGCCGCGCCCGGCTCACCGGGCCCGGCCAGGGCCTCGCGCACCGCCTGGTCGGCGAGGCCCACGGCGATGGCCACGTGGTGCGGGGCGTGTCCGGAGACCGGGGGCGCGGTGGTCGCGTCGCCGCGGGTCCCGTCCGCCGTCGGAGCGGTGTGCTGTGCGCGGCGGCGGGTGTAGCAGCGGTGGCATGCGGTGCGGCCGGGCACGACCACCGGTCCGCACCGCAGGTCGAGGGGGCCGGCCTGGACGGGGAACCAGGGCCGGTCCCAGGCGTGGGCGCTGGCGTCCACCATGTCGGCCAGCACCTCCCGGTCCTGTCCCGTGGCCAGCACGATCAGGTCGCTGTCGGGCCACAGGCTGGGGTGGGTGCCCTGGCTCACGTCGAGCACGGTCGAGCCGGCGTGGCGTGCGGCCAGCCCTTCGGCGACGGCTGCGCCGAACGCCCCCGCGGCGAGGATCAGCAGGCGCGGATCGGTCATCTTCGGACTCCTCGTCGGACGTTCACGGCAGCCGGAACAGTCGGGTTGCGGGGTACCGGGAATCGGTACCGCGGATCAGGCGAAGGGCTGGGGGTGCGGGTTGATGTCGTCCTCGCCCCGTACCGGGTGGCCCATGGCGGCGGGTGCCGCGTAGAGCCGGGGGTGCGCCAGGTAGCGGGCGCGGTGCACGAAGGAAAGCGGCATGAGCTGGGGGATGAGCATCCGTACGACGGTGGCTCCGACCTGCTCGGCCTCGTCGGTGGTGAGGTCGACGGCGACGACCTCGCAGCCGGCGGCGTGCAGGCGCTCCAGCAGCCAGGCCAGGGCCGGCAGCGGCTCCTCGGACGGGGCCCGGGGAAGGTCGCGCAGCCCGTGCACCGGGCGTTCGCCCTCCAGCAGGAAGTCGAAGCGGTGGCGCTGGGACAGCGGGCCGGACAGCAGGGCGCCGTCGACGACGCTGACGATGTCCTCCTCGGCCGCGGGGGCCGCGGAGTCCTTCTCGGCGGCCCGCGCCATGTGGCGGAGCGC
This sequence comes from Streptomyces narbonensis, assembly GCF_014649015.1. Taxonomy (GTDB): domain Bacteria; phylum Actinomycetota; class Actinomycetes; order Streptomycetales; family Streptomycetaceae; genus Streptomyces; species Streptomyces narbonensis. The sequence goes on along the minus strand of NZ_BMSF01000006.1, from coordinate 139,582 downwards.
GATCCGGAGGGAGGAGGCCTCGCGGTAGAGCTTGGCGATCCCCTTGCCGGGGTCGAGTTCCGCGGTCGCCGCGACGAGCTGGGCGATGACCCGGTCGTCGTCGGCGAGCTGCACCCCGTAGATCACCGGGATGCCGAGGTCGGTGGTGGCGTCGTAGAGCTGGGTACGCAGCCGTTCGCTGCTGCCTCGCTCCACGAACGCCCGGAACTCCGGGGCCAGTTCGGCCGGGTCGAACTCCAGCCGGGGAAGCCGGAGCCGCTGGAGCCAGGTCAGGGCGATGGCGTCGCGCTCGACGATCTCCAGGATGCCGTTGACGACGGCGGCGGCCGGATCGGAGTGCGCGGCGCAGCCGGTGGAGACCGGGTGGACGTAGCGCTCCGCGATGGACTCGACGGGGTTCTTCAGCCAGACCTGCATGGCCGGGACGTACACCGGACGGTTGCGGGTGAAGGACCAGCCGCGCACCCAGCGCATGGGGCCGTCGGGGTCGGTGGGGACGAGACCGCTGCGGGGGTCGGCCAGTTCGGCCGGCGAGCAGCGGGGCCAGCGGTCGCTGGGGATGGCGTCCTCGCCGAGTTCGGCGGCGGTCGCCCAGACGATCTGCTCGGGGTCCCGGGCGCAGGAGGAGTACCGCTCCAGCGATTCGGCGACCGCGAGGTGCGCGGCGCGCTCCGGGTCGAGGTCACCGCCGGCCCCGTCGAAGTTCCCGGAGCTGGGGTTGTGCTCCCAGCCGGACTGCTCGCTGAGCACTTCGCCGGGGTTGCCGAGCGAGGCGGTGAAGATGGGGAAGTCGGGCTCGCCTTCGGCGACGGGGAGCCGGGTGACGCGGTTCACCAGGCCGTAGGAGGAGGCGAGTTGGCCGATGCGGAGGAGCGAGTCGGGTATGGCGGGGTGGTCCGGGCCCGCGGTGGTGCCGGCAGGGCTCTGGCTCATCGTACGAACGGTCATCATGCACGCTCCGTGTCCCAGCGGAACGTCCGTGCCGCGAGGGCGGTGAGCCCCGCGGCCGTCGCCGCCATCACAGTCCAGTCGAGCCACAGGGGGTGGCGGGTGATCCCGCCGACCACGTCGTGGCGAAGGGCGTCTCCGAACATCGCCAGCGGGGTCCAGGAGAGCGGACCCGCGACCGAGTCGGGGAGGAGTTCGAGGGGGAACAGCAGTCCCGTGCTCATCAGCAGGACCGGGGTGAGCAGCCCGGAGATCGCGTTGGTCACCTCGGGCGAGGAGAGCAGTCCGCCGAGCAGGTAGCCCAGGGCGAGCAGCATCACGAGGCCGATGGCCGTGGTCAGCAGCAGCCGCAGCATCGAGGCCGGCTCCAGGAGTCCGCCGGCGACGGCGCCCGTTCCCATCAGGGCCAGGACGGCCAGGGCGAGCAGGCCTCGGCCCGGGAGGAGCGAGAGCAGGACGGCGGACCGGCGGGCGGGTGTCGTCGACAGCAGCCGCAGGGTGCCGCTGGCCCGCATCGCGACGAGGGCGGACGCGGTGCCGGTGAGGGCGAGCGAGAGCAGCGCGAAGGCGAGTACGCCGGGGATGACGAAGGCCATGGGGTCGAAGAGCGCGGATCCGTCGCTGCCGACGGCCGTCACTTCCCAGCCCTGCCAGCCGGTGTCGTCCAGGGCGGCGCGCACCGCGGCGACCACGGACGGCTGTTCCGGATCGACGGCCATCCGCAGGGTGCGGGAGGCCGCGTCGGGGACGATCACCGCCGCCTTGCCCGGCTGTGGGCCGGCCTCGGCGACGGCGACGGCGGTGCTGCCTTCGCCGAGCGCTTCCTGGAGGGCGGTCGCCTGGGTGCCGGGTCCGACGACGGCGAGGTCGAAGGGGCCCCGCACCCAGGTGAGTTGCATGAGGACGACGAAGAACACCGCCATCAGCAAGGGGAAGACCACGGTGAAGAAGAGCGCCGCGGGGTCACGCAGGAGCTGTCGGGTCATGGCCCGGGAGAGCGCCTTCAACTGACGCGTGGTGGACACGGTCGGTGCCCCGACACTGACGTGATTCATCGCATGCCCTCCTGTCCTTCCGCCATGTCCGATGTGGGTTCGAGCGAGGTTCCGGTGAGACGGAGGAACACGTCCTCCAAGGTCGCGGGGCGCGGCCGGACGTCGGCCGCGGGGTCGAGCCCGGTGATCCACGCGGCGGTGGCGTGCGGGTCGTCCGCCGTCACCTCGAAGCGGATCCGCCCCGAGCGCCCGGCCGACTCGACGGCCGTCACGGCGTCGCCGTGACGTGCGCGCACCTGGTCGGCGAGGTCGGCGCGGTCGGTTCGTACGGAGACGACGCCGCCGGATGCGTACCGGGCGATCAGCTCCGCAGGGGAGCCGGCCGCCACCACCCGCCCTTCGTGCATGACGGCGAGCCGGTCGCACATCTCCTCTGCCTCGGCCATGGCGTGGGTCGTGAGCAGGAAGGTGGTGCCGCCGGCCTGGGCCCTGCGGATCAGGTCCCAGACGGCGTGGCGGGCGTGCGGGTCGAGTCCGGTGGTGGGTTCGTCGAGGACGACCACGGGGGTGTCGCCGACCAGCGCCGTGGCGAGCAGCAGCCTCTGCTGCTGACCGCCGGAGAGCCGGGCGGAGCGCGCCCCGGCCTTCTCGGCCAGGCCGATCTCGTCGAGCAGCGCGTCCACGTCCCGGGGCGCCGGGTACAGCGCGGCCCAGGTCTCCAGGGTCTCCCGCACCTTCAGCCGCGGGAAGAGACTGGCCTGCTGGGGCTGGAGGGCGAGCGAGGCGCGCAGGAGGTCGGTCCGCGCGAGCGCGTCCTCACCGAGGATGCGGACCTGTCCGGCATCGGGCCTGCGCAGCCCCGCGATGGCCGAGATGGTGCTGGTCTTGCCGGCTCCGTTACGGCCGAGGAGACCGAAGATCTCGCCCGGAGCGACGGAGAAGGAAATCCCCGCCACAGCTTCGATGTCGGCGTATCTGACCCGTAGGTCGACGACTTCGAGAACGTTTTCCGAACCACCCGGGAATTCCGTGACACTCGGGAGCTGACTTGTCATGACCATCTCTGCTCTCGCCCTCTGGATCAGCAGTCGTGGAAAGGGGCGGGAACTACTGCCAGCCGTTGACCGGCTTGCAGGGCGGGATCGGAACCAGGTGCGGCACGTGCGGCAGGTTCGCCCGGATCTCGCAGATCAGCTCACCGACCTCCGGCGGCACCGGCCACTGCGCCTCACCGTGCAGCCCGACACTCCGGCCGACACCCTGCCCCTCACCCTGCTCGACGGCAGCCGCGCTGCCCGCCGCCACGGTGAGACCGGTGATCGTCAGAGCCAGACAAGCAACTGCCGAAGTGATTCGAATCCGCACTGTTTCCCCCTGGGTTCCGCTTCTTTGTTCCCTCTGCGTTTCCGCTGAGAAAGACAATGCCAGCGGGCCGGGGGCCACTCCACGCCATCCGGTGTCAGCTTGCTGCAGACCCCCGTGCAACAAGCTGACGGCGAAGGGAACCGCCCACGAAAGCCACCCGGAAGCCGACCGAGAACCGCCCAACGCCCCACCCCTCACCACCGCCACCACCCGCCCCCGCCCCGGCCGACATCTCCCCGGACGCCGGGCACACCACCCGCTACACTGGCGTCGCGCACTGCCTTCGTGCCTTCGTGGGATCTGTCGGAAATTAGATCGCCGCAGATCAGGGCGAATGCGCTGGAAGGCCACCGAACGCGCCAGGGCATTTTTCCGAACGAGTTTCCGGGTTCGCGCAGGTCATGTCAGGTCTCACACCATTCACCGGCTGCCACTCGGAGCGCCGACTGAAGCACCTCAGCCCATCCCTTTGGGCGCGCCAGCTCACCCGTCCGACGGCCCAGAAGTTGCTACTCAAATAGCAACTCGTGAGGCTTGAGATGTGACCCTTCATGCTGCCCCTTGGGTGCCCTGGCCCCGCTTCGACCGCCGCGCGTATCTCCTCCTACTGGACGACCAGCGCCGACTCCTGCTATGCGGCGGGTGCTGCGGCGGCTGGACCGTCCCACAGGTCCGTCTGACGAGCGGCGCCCACTTCATGGAGTCGGCCACCCGATTCCTGGACGAGCGATTCGGGGTAACGAGTCCACGCTTTGGCTCCGTCTACGGAATCCGGCAGTCGCGCGCCGGCGACAACTGGGAGTTCGATCGCGTGACGGCGGCACATGCCTTCATCGTCCGCATCAGCGACGCCGAGGGAGCGACGATTGAGCAGACATCGGCCACACACACTCGATGGGGAACCGCGGAGCTACGAAGGCGGAGGCGGGAGATCTCCCCAGAGGGGATCGTCCTACTGGTCACCGGTTACATCGAAGGCTGGATCCCCGACGGCCCCATCTCCCTATACTGATCGCGACTATGCGGTGAGCTAACAGCCTGGCACGAGGGGGCGGACGACTTGTCACACACTGGACACCCGGACTCACCTTCGGCAAGCTCGCGCCGCGCGCAACCTGCTTCCCCAGCTGAGAATCTCTGCGCGCCGAGCACGACCACGGGTCACGAACAGCAGCCACGAGCCGATGACCAATAGCTGACCGCCAGGCTTGCCCAGTCGGATGCCCCTACTGCGGCACCATCCCGAGGCAGCGCTGGCTGACCGGCTTGCGTCGCCGGGGACTGGGGCGTGCGCCGGCTGAGGGCCTACCAACGGAAAGGCCTGGGCACCCGAAGAACCCGCGGCCCTGAGCCTCATGCTTGCCCAGTCAAGAGCGCGTAGCGACAGAGAAGGATCCTGGCCGGTTCCCCCGAAGCAGTGCGTCGCCACACCGGAACTCGTCACTGACAGCCACTTCTATCAGCACGGCAACGAGCGGAACGGGCGCTTCGGTCAGCAAGTATCGAACAGGATCAGCATGTGGGGCCAGCTACGGGGAGCCCGCCCCCTCCGAGTGAGGCAAACAAGTTGCTCGATGCCACAACACATCCCACATGGGCAGACTTCCTCCCGTGGCTCAAAGAGCTGAGTCCAGAGGAAGAGCACAGCCTGCGACAACTGGGGGGCGCAGATCTGTGGTGGATACGAGAATGCCCTGCGACGACGGCGGAGCGTCGCCAGTACATGGACGACCTGTACGACTCCCTGGGCAATCTGCTGTGTGAAGGATCGCGGGCATCTCGCCCCTTCCTGGCCCTACTTCCATTTCTACCGAGCCAGGCAGCACTGGAAAGTGAATTCATTACACCTCGCCAGCGCCAACGCCTGGCCTCTAAAGGTCTATCTTCGGGAGCAGCACTGCACCGATGGACGCCACAGCAATTGCAACAAATTCTCGCACTTCCCCATTACACCGAGAGCGACTTTCTGGGCAATCTAGTACGGGGCGCTACGGTTTTACCACGAACGAACTCAACTTATCGACGAGGGCCCGCGGAAACATTTCAATTCTGGTTCAACGGATTGGGGATTCGCGAGAAAGACGTCGTTCGCGAGCTCGCATGCGCTACGCACCCTGTCCCGATCGACTCATTGGCAGCCAAGCATGGAACGCTTCCGTATGCCATACGCAAGCTTCTCAATAGGCTTCCAAATTCCCTCCAGAGCGCCATCGACGGTGACCCACACACGAGCCGTCAGGTCCAGGCGCTACAGTCGGACATCTCGACGCCAGCAAGTATCCCTGAACTCACACTTCATCACCCTTGGATCACGCAAGCAATCGAAGGTGACATTTCAGCCATTTCTCTACTTTGTAGCCTTAAATGGCCTGGATCTCTACGTGAGGGATGGGTGTGCGCCGGAGACTTCGATCACCATATCCATGCAACGCTAGCCACTCTCGCAATGGAGCCAGGAGAGAGTATGGAGATAAGTACGGTGAAGCGGCTTCTAGGTGCGGCAGGCGCGTGGAGCGGGGGCGACGACTCCCGCATCAGGCGATGGCTCCTTCGGTGCGGTCTAAAGACCGAAGGAGATCAGGTCCGTTCTCCACTTCCAGACCGGGCTCCCCTCGATGAGTCGGTCGCAGTCGTTCCAGTGTCTTCTGATGCAGAACCCTTGCACTTCGATCCGATTGCGACGCAGAGCGATCTCTTGATGAACGCGCTCAGAAAACTGGGGAAACTTACCTCTGGACAAGAATCTAATAATACCCTCGGATCTCTCCTAAAGAATGCCGACCTGCTGGACGGAGAAGTTGGCTCTCTCGCCCGGAAGATTCGAGATGCTCGTATCTCCAACGACGGAGTGTGGCAGTTCGACTCCAGAACTAGTAACCAACCTAGCCAGCATGAGTCATACGCCGAAATGGCGGGACCTGCCGACTCCGGGAAGGGAAACGAGTACGATCACGAGCCGCCTCGCACAACCTCGGAGCCCTCTGATCACGCATCGCTCGCGAGCCGCGTGATCGAGGTTCTTTCTCATTCCTCGGCACCACTCTCCGTCCGAGAAATCGCCGAGAGACTGCAAGTAGAAGTTTCCGATCTCTACCTTGCACGCACCTTCTTTGCCTACGACCGCGTCAAAATCTCCGCCGCTGGCACTTGGTGCCTCATCACCTCGGATGGCGACGAGAGCGGAGTCACTCCCACGGTAAGCGGCAGTACCAACGACTCCGTGCGGACAGGCAGCTCAACCGAGGAATCGACTGACGAAAGCCAGGAGTCCGGTCGGGAAGAATGGCTCGTGAGGCTACGGCATGAGATCGAGGGCATCTTGCGCCAGGCGTCTTCGGCAATGAGTACTTCACAGATCGCCGATCGCCTCGCGCGGAAAGTTCGTCTGAAGACCTTGCGTCAACAGCTCGGCGGAGATCCCAGGTTCCGCTACATAGGCGATGATCGTTGGGCTCTCAAGCGACGTGAAGCACGTGGGGCAGGTGCCACACCGACAGTGGCATCGATCATCACCGGCCAACGGGGGCACCAAGCTCTCCCCACAGCAGTGCCACCTCCTCGTGGACGCGCAGCCGTAGGGAAACTTGAGGGCGTCCTAGACACCCTCGCGGAGACACTCAGGAAGGTTGGCCATCCTCTGTCCACGCAGATCCTCCGAGATCGGGCTGGCGGCGCAATCGACACTGGAGTCCTGAAGCAGGTGCTTTCGACCGACGCCCGCTTCCACCTGAGCGACCGCGATGCTTGGGCGCTCACCGAATGGGACATGCCCAGCTACAAACCGATCAAGGACTTGATCGGCGACATGGTCGATGCGCATGGTGGCGCTGTGCCAGCGTCCGAGGTGGTCAAGAAGCTGACCACGAACTTCACATTGAAGGAGTCCAGCCTGAGGCAGGCCATGTCGTCTCCACCGTTCAGCGTCAAAAATGGCTTCGTGCGACGGCTAATCGACGTGGAAGAGGAACAGCTCCGACAGGCACGTGCCGCGCAGAACAGCACGGGGCATCAAGGAAGCGACGTGCCAACGGCCGATGAGCTGGTCGCGGACATGGGCTTGGACTTCTGATGTCTGAGATCCGCACCCTCCGCGGTGCCAACCTTCGGAGCGAGTATCGGAGTGACCGCAGCGACGTCGTCAACGAGTTCTACGTCCCTTCCTTGGTAGTAGCGGGACAGTACGACCGAGCTGTCGGCTACTTCACCGCGAGTACTCTCGCAGTGTTGGGAAGCGGCATGGATGACTTCATCCAGCGTGCCGGCAAGATGCGCATAGTCGCTTCTCCTTATCTCCAACCCGATGACATTGCCGAAATCGAAGCTGGCTACGAGCTCCGCGCTGTACTAGAGAATGCCGCTCTCCGCGATCTGGAGCGCGCCGTCCAAGACCCGCGCGCGGCCAGGAGCGTCGGCAAGTTGGGGATGCTCATCGCACAGGGCAGGCTCGACATCAAGCTCGCCTATGTGGCTGACGGTAATCGTGTCGGCATGTACCACGAGAAGATCGGGGTCTTCCGGGATACTCAGGACGTCGTCGCATTCAAGGGAAGTGCCAACGAGACACTCTCGGGTCTGATCGGCAATTTCGAGTCAATCGAGGTCTTCCGAAGTTGGGACGAGCGAGACTCTGAACGAGCGCTCCGCATCAGCCGGGACTTCGAGGACCTTTGGCAGGATCGGACGCCGAAGCTGCGGATCGTGCCCTTCACCGATGCGGCGAAGGTTGTCGTAGAGCGGTGCAGACGCGAGGCAAGTGTTCCGGGCGAGGCAGATGACATCCCATCTAGCGGCGCGCCCATTTCGGTGGCACGCCAGGACAGTACTGGCGTGCTGACGATCCCTGCAGACCTGCAAGTCCGAAGCTACCAAAAGCAAGCGGTACAGAACTGGTTCAGTCATGGATGCCGGGGCATCCTTCGCATGGCCACAGGCACGGGCAAGACACTTACTGCGCTGGCTGCCGCGGCTCAGGTCACCAAGATCCTTCAGAAGAGGGAGCAGCCGCTACTCACCGTGGTGATCGCTCCCTATCAGCACCTTGTCGATCAGTGGTCGAAGGACATCGAGAGATTCGGCGTCACACCGATTCGTGCCTACGAGTCAACCGACGCCTGGTATGGACGTGCCTCGAATCTCCTCCACGCGCTTGCCCTGAAAGGCGCCCCCGGCGGTGTGATCGTGACGACGAACAAGACCTTCGCCGACACTGCGTTCCAAGGCATCCTCGAACGGCACAAGGGGCAGATGCTGATCGTCGCTGATGAAGCGCACAACCTCGGCGCCAAGCGTCTGCGGACGAAGCTGCCGCCTAACGCAACGTTCCGGCTCGGTCTTTCCGCCACTCCCGAGCGGTGGTTCGACGATGATGGTACAGCCGCGCTGATCGAGTACTTCGGTGAAGTCGTATTCGAGATGGGCATCGGCGACGCCATCAAGGCAAGGGCACTGTGCCGCTACACCTACACGCCCGTCATCGTCGAGCTCGATGCTGAGGAGACCGAGCTGTACGTTGAGGTGACCGAGAAGGTTGCCAAGATCCTCTCGGCACAACAGTTCACCGAGGAGGCAGCCGAGGACAGCCCGCTTGGTGCCCTGCTCCGCAAGCGATCGAACATCCTCGGGCACGCACGTGCAAAGCTGCCGGCGCTGAAGCGAGAGATCGAGAAGCGACAAGACGACTGGTACCAGTTGCTCTACTGTGCCGAGGGCAGTCACCCGCTCTCGCACGAGAGCGGCGAGGCTGAGGAGCCTTCCCAACTCGATCTAGCCATGGACCTTGTCGGTAACCAACTCCGCATGCCTGCCGCCCGCTATGTCTCAGAGACCAAGCGACCAGAGCGGAAGGAAGTCCTAACACGGTTCGGCAACCGAGACCTCCAAATTGTGGTGTCGATGCGATGCCTCGACGAGGGTGTCGATGTTCCGGCTGCCCGCACCGCGTACCTCCTGGCCAGTTCATCGAATCCCCGCCAGTTCATCCAAAGACGCGGCCGGGTTCTCCGCCAGGCCCCGGGTAAGGACTTCGCGGACATCATCGATTTCATCGTCGTACCTCCCGATGACGCAGTCGGCATTAACCGTGAGACCGAGCGTCGCATGGTCGCCCGCGAATTGACTCGGGTAACCGAGTTCGCTCGCCTCGCGGTGAATGAGGCCGAAACACTCGACATTCTGCGCCCACTGCGCGTCCGCTACGGACTGCTTGACATATAACCAACCAATTCCGCTGTACCACGCATTAGGAGTTTCCGTTGAATGATCATCAGACGGCACAGGACATCCTAAACGAGTTGTCACCTGAGGGTATGAAGCTTGCCAAGCGCGTCTTGGAGCTCGAGCGAGAGAACCTTCACATCAAGAGTCCAACAATCCTGGTTTCTAAGGTTGTTGAGGCCGCTAAGGAGCTCGCCAAGTGAGGCTACTGAAGCTCACCCTGGACAACTTCCGGGCTTTCTATGGTCGCCAGGTCCTCGACCTCAGCGTTGACGACGGCAGGCCGGCTGTCCTGATCTTCGGTAACAACGGTGCTGGAAAGACGACCTTGCTCAACGCTTTCACTTGGGCGTTGTACGGCACATTCTCCGACGATGTGGAGCAGCAACAGCGTGTCATCCACGACCAGGCTTGGGCAGACACATCCTTCGGAGTACCAGTCAGCGCTTCCGTGAAGTTGGAGTTCGAGCACGACGGTGCAGTGTTCTCCGTCCTGCGTGAGGTGTCCGTGGTGAAAGATGCCGACGAGCAGAGTGCCGTAGTACCCCGCCTCGTCGTGAATGAGGTCCGGCACGGTCAGAGTGTCAAGATCGAGAATGGCCAGGATCGCATCGAGAAAATCCTTCCCGAAGGTCTGCGGCGGTTCTTCTTCTTCAATGGTGAGCGCATGGAGAAGATGTTCACCACTGACGAGAACAACGACCAGGTCAAGCGGGCTATCAAGACCTTGCTGGGGCTTGAATCTATCGAGCGCGCCATCACCGACCACTTGCCGGCAGCTGCCAAGCGACTGGCTCGAGAGATCGGCAAGGACGGCGACACGCGCCTACAGGCACTGCGTGACGAACAGGACGGCCTTGAGCAGCGGAAGCTGGACATCCGCAACCATGCACTCAAGGTCTCTAAGGACATCAGCAGTTACAAGGCGCAGGTAGAAGTAATGGAGCGGGCGCTTCGCGACAATGAGCAAGCGGCTCCTATGCAGCGCGCACGTCAGAAGATCGAGAAACAGATCAGCGAGGCGGTCGAGCAGCGGCAGATACGCCAAGCCCGCAAGCGCGAACTGCTCTCCAAGGCAGGCTTCCTCGCCTTTACAGGTGGCATCGATGCCACCGTAATCGAACTCGCGGAGGGCATGCGCCGCCGCCGAGAGCTCCCCGCAGGCATCCAGCGAGACTTCATCGACGGCCTGTTGGAAGAAGGATCCTGCATGTGTGGGACACCGGTACCTCCCGGTACGCCCGCCTATGAGGAGCTGGACAAGCGCCGCTACAACGCCGGACTCGCCGATGTCGAAAGCCGCTGGATGTACGTGAGTGGCCAGATGAAGCATCTTGGCGAGGCACGCCGTGCTCTGTTGGAAGAGCTCAAGCAGGCGACCCAAGACATTCAGGCGTCTGAAGACAGCATCGCCCGCCTCGACGCAGAGAAGAGCGAGATCGACCGCCAGCTCGATGGCGTCGACGTCCAGGATGTCCAGCGCCTGGAGCAGGGGCGCAGAGAGTACGACGAAAAGCGCATCGACGCCCTGTCCACCCACCGACGCCTCGAAGAAGAAATCGTCGAGATCGACAAGCAGATCGATACGGTCAAGAGACGCTTCCACGGCGCCCAGGTTGCGGACGAGGCGTCACGCCGAGTCCAGCGTCAAGTCAATCTCGTCAACGAGGTTCTTGATGCCTTCCGCAACGTCTTGGAGCTGAAGACGGAAGAAGTGCGCCAGCAGCTCGATGCTAAGGTCAGAGAGGTATTCTCTCGCATTTTCATCAAGTCATACACGCCGGAACTCACTGACACGTTCGAGCTGCTGCTGAAATCCTCAGCGGGAATCGCCATCCGCAGCACCGGTGAGAACCAGGTCCTTGGCCTTTCCTTCGTCGGCGCTGTCTCCGAGGTTGCGAAGCAGATCCATGATCGGAAGGGTAAGTCCAGCGAAGAGATCCTCGGAGAGGGCGGCATCTATCCGGTAGTCATGGACGCCCCATTCGGCAGCCTCGACCTCACCTATCAGGAGGAGATCTCTCGGGCATTGCCCCAGCTCACGTCACAGATCGTGACTCTCCTCTCGCAATCACAGTCCCGCGGGAACGTCATGGCAAACCTTCAGGGTGCTGCAACACGCATGTACGTGCTCCGATCAGTAACGCCGAACAGGAATGCTGAAGAAGAGACGATCGCGATCAACAACCGGGCTGTCCCATACGTCACACACGGCGAGTTCGAGCACACCCTCCTGGAAGAGGTGAACGTCTGATGGCAACCGAGGACCGCTTCCGGAGGCCCGCAGAGCACGAACAGCTGTTGAACGACCTGACTAGCAAAGATGGACCGTTCCGCGCAATGGTCGATGCGCTGATGTTCGCCGCTGCGCTTGGCCGACGCAAGGACAGGCGCGAGAACTTCGACAAGCAAGGCGAACCGATCCGTCTGGCTCTGATGGAAGGCCGCCAATACGGTGACGTGCTAATCGACATGATCGCTGCAGCAGAGATAACAGACGATCCGAAGATCCTTGCTGACGAGCGGCAAAACGAGCGCATCCGGATCTTCGAGGAGTACGCCAACGGCGGCCTCAACATCATCCGAGGAGAGATCAACTCTAGCGGCAGTCGTGACCTAGTGCTGATCGTAGGCAATCTCGTCATGGATGCACTCGCGGCTCCGAGGGAGGAGGACGACGTCTCCGCCTTGTTGCAGGCGGCCGATCTCCAGTGGTCCTTGTAGCACGGCAGCGGGGCGGGAGCAGCGGGAAGTGCTACGCCCGCCCCACCGATACCAGGTGATCAGACAGCAGCCACCGATCCGATCAAGCCCTCAACGGTTGTCAGTTCCTTCTGCCCTCCGAGGTACCCGATGCCTCGATGCAGATGCACCATCAAAGCCCGGGCAACGTTCTCGTCAGTGGGCTCGTCACCATCCGAGACGCAACGCTGCTTGAGTAGCGCCAGGTAAATGGCACCGTGCTGACCGCCAAAAGTCTTCCACGTCATCTCAACGTTGGAGTCAGCGACGATGTCCTTGACCAGTGGCGTTGACGGATCGTTCAAGGAGAGCGCGAGAGCCCAGCGGCAGAGGACGTTCCACTGCGTGATGCCGGTGGTGCGCTTCAGCCGAACAAGTCGATCGCGGGCCGGCTGGGACAGGCGGACGGTATCAAGCGACATGCGAGGCTCCTGCGTTCCACCAGTAGCCCTCGACGACGTTGGTGGTGAAGTTCGTGTCGTCGTGGACCAGGGTGTAGGTGTGGGCGACGGACCTCTTGAGGCGGCCCAACAGGTACTCGTCAATCTCCTCGTCAGTGGACAAGAGGAGGACCTGTTCACTGGCGTGCGGGAAGTAGCGGTCCACGAGGTGTTCACGGTGGCGGCTGTCGAGGCGGCCGAGCGGGGTATCGATGACACTGGGGAGACGGTTCCCCGCAACCTTCATTAGCCCCCAGAGGAGAGAGACCGCCAGGAGCTGACGCTCGCCGGCGCTGAGACGGCCCGGGTCGATCGGTGCGCCTTCGGAGTCGGTGAGGGCCAACGTGAACTTGTCGGTGTCGATGCGCAGGTCTTGGACCAGGCCCTGCTTGCGCATGAGCTCCTTGAAGCTTTGAAGCATGGCGACTTCGAGTCGGCTGATGTGCCGCTGAAGCAGTGCTTCACCGAAGCGCTCCAGAGTGCCACGGGCCTTCTCGGAGTATTTGATGATCCGCTCGACTTCTTCCGCCTTGACCTTCGTCCGTACGAAGTCGTTGTGGGCTCGTTCCAGTGCCGCGGTGACGTGCTCTCGGCGCCTCTTCAGCTCTGTGATTCGCTCAGTGTCACGGGCGACTGCGGCCTGGATCTGGGCGAAGTCCTGGAGCTGCTCCTCACGCGCGAGTTGGATGGCCTCGACCCTGCTCTGCTCAGGGACACCGGCCAGCTGACGGTCCAACTGGTCAAGTTCCTCAGCGGCGGTAGCGGTGAGTGCCAGGAGTTCGGTCGCTCGGGTCTTGTCCCGTACCAGAACTTCATCCAGCACTGTCAGCTGAGCCAGGGCATCGTGGGGAAGGCCGAAGTCCACCTTCAGGGCGGTGGACTTGGACCGCTTAGTCCGGTCTTCCTCGAGTTTCCTTACGACCGCGTCCCGTGCATCCTCGGGGAGGAAGTCGAGCAACCACTGGTCGCGCTCTTCCAGGACGTTGAGGACCTGGCCGGCTTCGGCGGCCGACTGCTCGCGTTTGGCCTGCTCGTGGACCTCCCTAAGCTGCGAGCTCATCATCAGCAGAGGGAGCGGCCCGGCGGCAATCTGGTTCAGGGAAGCGCGGAGTTCAGCGAGTCGCTCGGAAGCCCGCTTGCGATCCTGCTCGATCTCGATGCGGCGCTCGAACAAGCCGCCGCCTTCCTTCTCGAACTCCCGCTCCAGAGTCTCGAGAGTGCGCTTCGCTTTGCCGAGCTCGGTCTTGCGCTGCGCCAGGCCCTGGACAGCCGTCTCCAGCTCCGCCTGCACGGCGTCGCGCTCTTTCTCCTGCGCATGGATGTTGTCCATCAGGTGCTGTTCCTCGTCAGACAGTTTCTGACGTCGCTGGAGCGCAAGCAGGTCTGTACGGAGCTGCTGCACGGTGCTCACACCGAGCAAGGAGTGCACCGCAGACTCGATGACCGAAGCCGCCCGCTCGGGATCGGCGAGGGATTCAATCTTCTCGCCGTCGAAGAAGGACAGCGAGGCGACCTCGAGTGGGAGCAAGTCCTCCACGTGGTCCGCCCAGCCCTCGCTGAGCATCTTGCTGAACTTGGTGTCCGGCTGAGCAAAGCGGGCGGGCTTGGCGTCGTCGTACTCCTCGTCGACGAAGACGTTGAGGAACTCCTTCAGAGTCTTGCCGCTGATGCGCCAGCTACGAACAACCTTGTAGTAGTGCTCCTTACCATCCACCGTTACGGTGAACTCCAGGGTTACTGCGGAGCCGCGGGCAGGATCGTGCTGTCGATTGATGCTCTCGCGCAGATAGGTGTCGTATGCCTTGCTGCCCCTGCCGCTACACCTGGCACGCGGGCCATATAGGGCCAGTTGGATGGCGTCAAGCAGGGTCGTTTTACCACAGCCGTTGAGACCGCCGATCAGGATGATCGGCTTATCCTTCTTCACGGTGAGGTCAAGCGACTGCTTACCCCGGTAGGCCCCGAACTCTTCGAGGATGATCTTACGCAGGAGCATCGATGTCGGTCTCTTCATCCAGAGTCGGGTTGGTCGCTACGTCATCGCGCCACTTCTTCTTGCGCTGCGCGAATGAGACGGCGTCGTCGTGACCGTCGTAGAAGCCCTTCTGGACGGCGTCTTCGAGCGCCTTGAAGAGGCCGGAACGCCGCGTCATTGTGCGGTACTTGCGCTCCACCGACAGCAGCTCGCGCACCATGTCGTAGTGCAGCTCGTCCCCATCGCAGAGCTCCCTAAGAAGTTCCATCTCCTCGGCACCCATGACGAGCTGTTCGTCGAGCGGGCCGCCAGGGAAGTCCTCGCCGGTGGCCTTCTTGTAGATATCCGGCAGAGTGTCCTCGACCTCATGCTTATCGAAGACCCAGATACGTCGGATCTCGTGGAGCTCGTCGAGAGTGATCAGCTCGATGTGGCGGACGTGCTCGGGGGCATGGGATCTGATCCAGGTCTGCGCGGTGAGTAGCTCCTCAAGCCACTCCTGCCGAAACTTCTGAAGATAGGGACCGTGGACAGCTACTTCCTTGCCATCGCTGCGGCGAGTGAAGAGATTGACCTGACCGTTCATCCGGCGGAAGTCGCGAGCGGCCCTATCGGGCCGAGGGTGAGGCAGCTTCTTGCCGGGCTGGTAGTCAGGGTCTTCCTTGTCCTCCACAGTACCGAAAGGAGAGTCGAGCTTGTCTCGCAGTTGCAGGAGCGGAGTCATCCACTCCTTCTCCTCGTCGTTCTGAATCATCGCGGTCATGGACTTGTCCTGCTCGACCAGCGTGCACGTCCAGCAGCCGAAGCGGCTGGAGCCGCACGACGGGGTGGTCGAGTCGACGACCAGCGGGCACTCGCCGTCGGCGGAAGCGCCCTGGTACATGGTGAGGAGGTCCTGATTGTTGTAGCCCCAGGGATTGGGCTTCTGCATCAGGTACTCCCACACGTCGTCGTTGGTCCAGTCCTCGACGGGGCTGTAAACGAGCGAGTTGGGGAGGTTCGCGTTCGGGGAGAGGCGGTCGCGGACACGTCGCTTCTCATGCTTCTCCATCGCGCGGGCACGGGCTTGGCTCTCCGTCTTGCGGATGCCGAGGACCATGATGGCCTCACCGTGGGCGGCGACGACGTTGCGGATGAAGGAGTTCGAGGGCTTGATCTTGAGTCGCTCGGTGCACCAGCGGAACTTCGGGCGGGGCGCGGGATAGCCGCGACCGATGAGATTGACCCAGAAGGTGTCCTTGATCTCCGGGGTCAGCCGGTGGGGCTGGATAGGCAGGCCCTGTTCGGTAGCTGCCTTCTCCATGGTCTCCAGCGACGTGGTGACCCACGCGGCGACAACGGGGTTCTCGACCAGAGTGTCTGTGCTGATGACATGAACCGGTTTGTTGAGCTTCTCGGCCGGCAAATCCCTGAGCGCTGTCCAGACCAGCTGAAGGACGGCGGTGGAGTCCTTGCCGCCGCTGTAGCCGATAACCCAGGGGACCTCATCCGCGGTGTAGAGCTCGCGGATCTCGTTGGTCAGCTCGGTGGCTACTTCGTCGAGCGAGCGGCCGTCGAACGCCAGTCGCCGGACAGAAGGGATGCCGAGAGGCAGAGGGGTGTTCATGCATCGCCTCGCAGGTACGCGTCTTCCACTCGCTGCTCCTCGGGGCTGAGCCCGAGACCGAGGTGGTTACGCAGGTAGTTCACGGTCAGGGTCACGTTCTGGTGGCTCTTGGAGACACGGCCGCCGACGATGGCTCGTCCCTCCCAGTCGATGTTGGAACGGGTCCAGTCCACCCTCTTGAGGGGTGTGAGCCGCTTCTTCCACGTGGACGGTGCTGTGGACTCCCTGAGTAGAGAGTTCCCGATGCGCCCGAGAGCGTGCAGAGCAATACCGTGGCTGTGGATGAAGTCTCGGCGCATCTCAGTGGCGGAGAGTGTCCGGTTGCGGACCATCGCCCACTCCGGGAGCGTCTTGTCGATCGCCTCCCAGTACGACTGGGCCAGGTCGGACGCCTCGCCGGGCTTGATGTCCAGCCCTTGGAAGAGGGCCTGGGTTCCGTAGTAGAGGGCACTCAAGGTGAACATCATCCGGGAGCGGGCTGAGAGGTTACTCTTCTCCATCTCGACGAAGCCCTTGAAGACAGTCGACCGGCCAGCCATGACGCGCACGACCTGCGCGGAGCTGTCACGGTGGTCGTAGAGGACGCCGATGGAGCGAGCCGGACGGACCGCGTGCCGGTTGAGATCGGCGAACATTTGTTGCGAGCGAGCGAGCCCCGCATCGTGAAAGAAGACGACGGCGATCGTCTCCTCGCCAAGGTCAGGGTTCTCTTTGAGCGCGAGGTCGATGGCAGCGCGACGGTGCTGACCGTCGTTGATCAGGAACCGGGATTCCATCGGAATGTGGAGCTGCCCGGTTCTGAAGCCGGCGCCATCGGGGCTATGACTGTCGAAGTGCATGTTGCCGTCGACGGAGGCGGTCAGGGCACTGAAGACATAGTCATCTGGATTGTCCAGAATGTACTTACTGAGAGCGGGGAGACGCCCCTTATTAAGGAGGCGCTGGGCTCGCAGCTCGGGGGGCAGCTCATCCTCGTCGAAGATGAAGATCTTAGGGATCAGCCGCAGGGGGCACATGGAGACGTAGAACTCTCGCCCTGCCTGGATGCCACGGATGGCGGGAAAAGTGTACTCAAACCCTGCGGATGTGCGTGGGGGGATGATTCGGGTCACACCTGCCACAGCTTCGCTCTCCACTCCGACAACTTTAACGTACTCACGATGACTGACATCCCTCGTTTGACGTACCAGGGCACCCCCTTCGTGCGCGCAGGTCACGATGGAGGCAGCGCACGGGACTGAGCGCACGCTCGTGGGCGCCATGCCGGATTGCCACTCCGCGGGATGACGTGCGGCGCCGTCAGTGTTGACAGACGCACCGGCGCCCGATGCGCGCTAACACGTTACGCGTGTACGTTAACTCGGTGACGTGCACGATGGCAGGGAAACGTCTCAGAAGTGGGTGGCAGTTGTGGTGGCGTATCTGGATGTGGCAGCAACGACCCGGGTCGACCCCCGGGTGGCGGACGTGGTGCTCCACTGGATGACCGAAGACTTCGGGAACGCCGGCAGCCGTACCCACGAGTATGGGGCACGCGCCAAGAAGGCGGTTCAGGAAGCGCGGGCGTTCCTCGCAGCGACAGTCGGCGCCAAGACTGAAGAGGTCATCTTCACTAGTGGAGCGACCGAATCCAACAACATCGCCCTTCTCGGCATCGCACCGCACGGCGAGAAGCACGAGCGCCGGCACATCATCACCTCTGCCATCGAACACAAGGCAGTCATCGAGCCCCTCCTTCACCTTCAGAGCAAAGGCTTCGAGGTCGACTTCCTTGAGCCCGGGCTGTCCGGCCGGATCACCACAGAGGCCGTGCTTGAGAAGCTGCGCCCGGACACCCTCTTGGTCTCCCTGATGCACGTGAACAACGAGACCGGGGTCATCCAGCCCGTCGCCGAGCTCGCCGAGGAGCTACGCAAGACGCCGACCTTCCTCCACGTGGATGCCGCGCAGGGCTACGGGAAGATCCCGCAGGACCTTAAGGCCCCCATTGACATGATCAGCATCAGCGGTCACAAGATCGGGGCTCCGAAGGGGGTGGGCGCCCTGGTAACCCGTCGCCGCGGCTGGGACAAGGCTCCGCTGGAGCCGATCATGTTCGGAGGCGGCCAGGAGCGGAAGCTTCGGCCTGGCACGCTCCCTGTGCCGCTGATCATGGGACTCTACGAGGCGGCGAAGGCCTTCCAAGAGGGACAGGCGCGCTGGGCGCGAGAGGCCCTTGCAATGCGTGAGCGCATGCTCACCGCCCTCGGGGCGACTCGATTCCACATCAACGGTGACGCCGATCACACCGTGCCACATATTTTGAATGTGACCTTCGACGGACTCAACGCGGAAGCGCTGATCGTACGGCTGAAGGACCAGGTCGCCGTCGCCACGGGATCGGCGTGCACCAGCGCCTCGTACACGCCGAGTCACGTCCTGACCGCCATGGGGTTGCCGGAGGAGGTAGCCACCAACGGGCTTCGCTTTTCGTGGTTCCCGAGTCAGGTCGCCGACTTCGATCCGGAGGACCTCGCAGCGACGATCGCACGGATGCAACCGGCTGCCTCCGCGTAGATGAAGGTCAGTCTGCTGCGCGGCGCACCAGCCGGTGCCCGCGCAGCTCGCGCCCGCACCTGATCAGCTCGGATGCCCAACCATCCTCCGTACCGATGAGATGGGGGTTCTCGTAAAGCCCCGCTTTCAGCTCGGACTCGGTGAGGCGGCGATAACGGCGCACGTCTGGATCGTCGGGTGCGAGAAACTCGTGCTTACGGTGCAGGAGTGGCCGATTCGTGGATCTCGCGTACGACACATGAGACGTCTCCAGCGACTGGAGATCCACTATGTACGAGGACTGGATGCGCGGGTGCGGATCCTTGTCGAAGTCCGGGTAGTCGAGCCAAGAGACAGCGCGGCCCTGGTGCTTCAGCTTGGCTACCGCCCACTCCTGCGGGCGACCAGCGGCGATCGAGGCGCAGTGCTCGTACAGCCGCAGCACGGTGGGCATTCGGTCCAGCGCGCGCCGGTGCACGTACAGAGCTGTTGGCGTCACCTTCCCGACCTGCGACGCATTCATCGCGCCACGCACGTATCCGTCATCGCGAAGCTTGAGCAGTAGTCGATCTGAGCGCTGGCAGGCTTCTTTATACGAGGAGAAGAACGTGCGCACGTCGAGCTGAACACTGAAGGGGAGACTGCTGAAGGGGCCACGTCCGTTGAACAGTTCGACGGCGAGGAAAAGCAAGGTATTGAGGGTTGTACGCTTGGCCCCTTCCGACACCTTCTCAGGGTCGGCGGAGTCGCGAACCAGCCGCTTGAGCTCGTTCGGCTTCAGGTGGGCAAGGAGCTCTGCCACCGGACGCGGCGTCTCTTCGACGCGAGGCTGACGCCCCCGTCGTTCTACGTGATCGATGACAGCGGCAATAGCTGATGTCATGTCCTCAGAAGCCAGCCATGCGGCATCCGGAACAACGCGGTGAGCTAGGTAGCTGAGTCGCGCCGAATCGTCCTTGAAGGCGTAAACGACGCCGGGGGATGCTGAGACACAGCGAGTACCGGTGACTTCCTCGACGTAGCCACGAAGCTCGCTGGCGCCGAAGAGGTGCTGGAAAGTCTGCCGACTGGTGATGAGGCCATCTCCGAACTCTTGGCCTCGAACTTTGGACTTCTCCCACGTGAGTCGCGCAGAGGCGATGAGCACAGTGTTGGCCAACTGCCATGCCTGCATGAGGGTGCGTCGACGTTCCGTAGGATCCTCGATCACGTTCAGGACGTAGGTGAGGAGCACAACGTCGACCTGTTCCAGCTGCGGCTCTGGGCGGTAATACGGATCCCAACCAGTGATCCGGCAGTCCAGCCTCTCGAGTGATCGCACGTCGTCTCCTCGCCCACATCCGTAGTCGAGGATCGTCCGCTCCGGACCAAGCTGCTTGTCTGCGAAAGCCTGCCGGGCGGGGACAGATAGTGCAGCTCGTCCGATCGCAGTAAGACGGCGTTCGCTATTCCAAGGCTGTTGCATGACGTCCTCGCAGGTGTGGCGAGTTGGGACGGTCGCAGGGTAGTGGCGGTCGGAGGCTCTGCGAAGGGCGATCACTCAACAATCAGCGGACCGGGTGAGGAAAGTGGGTCTCCTGGAACTGAGGCTGTTGGTGACGGCTGGAACCAGGGCTCGGCGGTCGTGGGGGGGCAAGAGCAACGAGCAGACCCGCCGGGCTGGCTCGTGCGGCGCAGCGTGGCGCAGAGACGACCTTGACCAACTCCATATGGGCTGATCCGCTTGGCAAGTTGGGAAGCAGAGACTTCGGGGGCGGACGTGACCAGAACTGGATATGGGCGGCAGCGTGTGTACTTGAGGGCGACGCGCGCATGAGACTCCGGCGGGGGATCACGGTCGCCATCGTGGCGGCCGGCGGAGCCGTGACGACGATGCTGGTCGGGCTCGTCACGAACGCGGTGTCCGAGTCGGAGTGGCCCGGGTGGCTGGGGTGGCTGCAGCGCCATGCCTGGTTCTCGTTCGCTGTGCTGGGCGGGGCTTTGGTCGGGCTGACTGTGCTTCTTGCGGCGCTGTCGGAATCAGGGGCGCCGGAACGTCCCGCTGATCCGGCGCCGCGGCCAGAGGAAGGCGCGGAGCCTCCGGGTGCCGCGCTCGTGCTGCGGTCTCTGCCACGCGATACCACCGCGTTCACCAATCGGACCGCCGAGCTGGAGGCGTTGGTGCGGTCCGTACAGAACTCGCAGGAGAGTGGCGAAGCGCTGCCTGTGCATGTGATCGACGGAATGCCAGGGGTAGGGAAGACGACGTTCGCCGTGCACGCGGGGCATGTGCTGTCGGAGCGGTTTCCGGACGGCCAGCTCTTCGTGAACCTCAACGGGCACACCACGGGCAGGCCGCCCGTACAGGCCACCGAGGCGCTGGCCTCCTTACTGGCGGCGTCCGGGGTACCGGCGCAGCAGATCCCCGTCGGCGACGACCTGGGTGCGGTCACCGAGGCACGGGCAGCCATGTGGCGGAGCCAGCTTGCGGGCAAGAAGGCGCTGCTCATCCTCGACAACGCGGCCAGCTATCGGCAGCTGGAGCCCCTGCTGCCTGGCGGGAGCAGCTGTCTCGTGCTGGTGACCAGTCGGAAGCGACTGGCTGCGTACGAGGAGGTGGTCCTGCCTGTGGAAGCGTTACCCCCGGAACACGCGGTCGATCTATTCGTACGGCTCAGTGGACGGTCAGCTGACTCTCTCAATCGAGCCATCCTCGAGCAGCTGGTAGCGCTGTGCGGGTATCTGCCACTCGGGGTGTCACTGCTCGCCGCGCGGCTGCGCCATCATCCATCGTGGAGCGCCGAAGATCTGCATACGCGTCTGGTCGCGACCCGGGACCGGTTGGGAGAGCTCCGAGCTGGGGAGCGTGCAGTCGCCGCAACGTTCAACCTGTCCTACCAGGACCTCACACCAGAGCGGCAACACTTCTTCCGGTGCCTCGGCCTCTACTCTGGCACCGACCTCGACGTGTTCTCCGGTGCCGCGCTCGGCTCGGTTTCGGTGGCGGCAGCGCGCGAGGGGCTCGACGCGCTCTATGACGCCCATCTGATCGATGAGCACCCGGGAAGCCGCTTCCGGCTGCACGATCTGCTACGCGACTACGCCCGCGGTCTCGCCGGCGAGGGAGGCAGCATGGAACCTGTTCAGGCCGTTCAGCGCGTGTGCGCCTACTACCTGGCCGGCCTCGCTGTCGCGAACGTACACATCGGCCGCAGTGGCGCTGCCTCCCCAGAACCTCGGGATGGCGCCTCCCCGGTCGAGACCCCGCCCATCGAGTCGCGTACGGCGGCCCTGCGTTGGCTGGAGGACGAGCGGGCCAACGTGCTGGCCTGCATCCGGAGGGCAAACGACCTCGCGCTGCACGAGCTGGTAATCCACATGGCTGCGGCGATGGCACCCTTCCTCCGCCAGGCGGGCCCCTGGGACCAGGCCGTTGGCCTCCATCGGACAGCCGCCGAGGCTGCTCGACACACCGGCAACCGGCGGGCGCTGGCGGACGCGCTGGCCGAGCTCGGAGTCGTACGGCGTTTCATGGCGGCCTACCCCGAGGCCGTCGAGGCACTGAACGAGGCGGTGACGGAGTACGAGGCGGTCAGGGAGAAGCGAGGCAAGGCCGACGCCCTGAACCAGGTGGGCATCGTCTGGTACATGATTGCGGACAACGAAGCATCCACACGGGCCCAGATCGATGCTCTCGCGCTCTACCGTGAGCTCGGCGACCGGCTCGGCCAGGCGAACGCGCTCGCGGACCTCGGCATGGTGCGTCGACAGACCAGCCGGTTCGACGCGGCGGTGGAGGCGCAGAGCGAAGCGCTGTCGATCTACCGTGAACTGGGCGACCGGTACGGCGAAGCCAACTCCCTGCGAGATCTCGGCATCGTGCACTGTCTCCTGGGCGAGTACGGGCTGGCCGCACAGCACCATCGCGAGGCGCTCGACATCTATCGGGAACTCGACGACCGGGTCCACCAGGCGTACGCCCTCAACGAGCTCGGAGTCGTACAACGCCTGACCGACGATCTCACCGGAGCGCGGGAGGCACACACCCAGGCGTTGGAGTACTTCACTGAACTCGGCGAACGGTTCGGCCGCGCGAACAGTATCCGCCACCTCGGGGTACTGGACCGCATGGACGGGAACGTCACTGAGGCGATCCAACTGTTGGGTGACGCCCTGGACTCGTACCGCGATCTCGGCAGCCGTGGCGGCGAGGCCGCATCGCTGAGTGAGCTGGGTGTGGTGCGCGGGGTTGCCGGGGAGCTGGACGGTGCCATCGAGTCGTTCCGGCGAAGTCTGGAGATCCTGCGGGAGCTTGGCGACCGGTGCGGTGAGGCGGAGGTCCTGAACCATTGGGGAACGCTGCTGCGCTCCTCCGGCAACTGGGCCGCCTCACGCGAATTCTACGAGCAAGGGCTGAGGCTGGCCCGGGACATCCGCTGCCCGCTGGAGGAGGCACGGGCTCTGGAGGGGATCGGTCGTTGCGACTTGCTGGCCGGCGAGCGGGCGCGATCCGAAGAGTTGCTGTGTGAAGCGCTCCGCGCATACCGGCACATCGGCGCGGGCAGGGCAGCAAACGCCATCGAGCGGCTGCTTGCGTCTCCGGCCGGGTGAGTCTGGCATGTGGCCGGATCAGGTATGCCGACGAAGTTGGCGGCGCTGCTACGTTGCGTGCGGGTCTGCCGCTTCAATCACCGTTGTACTGCATCAAGGAGCGTCGAATGCCGTCACGCACGCCCGTTCCTACAGCGCACGCCCCGGCGCCTGCCGTCGCGCAACCCGCGCACGGTTCGGCCGTCCTGGACCGTGTCGCGGTCCGCGTACGGCAGCGGTTGATGGCCGAGCAGGCCACGCCGAACCATACGGGCGAAGGTGGTCACCAGGCTTCGCTGATCGGAAACTGGCCTCTGTAAGTCTTGCCGATCGATGACACCGCGCAAGGACACCACCCCCTTTCGGTCGTTCATTCTCAAGGTCGCCAACCGCTGCAACATCGACTGCGACTACTGTTACGTCTTCAATTCCACGGACCAGGCATGGCGGCATTTGCCCTCCCGGATGAGCGTGGACGTGGCCCAGGCGGTGGGGCGGCGGATCGGTGAGCACGCCGCGGCACATAACTTGCAGGACGTACATGTCGTACTGCACGGCGGTGAGCCGTTACTTGCCGGACCGCGGCATATGGCCGACCTGCTCAGCGCTGTACGGGGAGGTGTGCTGGCAGATGTGGCCGTCCATTTCGAGCTTCAGACCAACGGGACGCTTCTCACGAAACCGTGGCTGGACATCTTCGAGCGATACGCGGTTGTCGTGGGTGTCAGCCTCGACGGACCGCCGACTGCGAATGACCGGCACCGGCTGACGCATGCCTCGCGGTCGAGCGCCGCCTCGGCCGTACGAGGGATCGAACTGCTGCGGTCCCGACCGCACCTGTTCGCGGGACTACTTGCCGTCGTCGACCTGGCCAACGACCCAGTCGAGGTCCACGACTATCTGGCCTCCTTCGATCCGCCTGTGATCGACTTCGGCCTGCCACACGGGACCCACGACGAACCACCGCGACGCAACGACCGGAGAGTGCCCGAGTACGGGCTGTGGATGAGCCGCGTCTACGACGCCTGGCTCGCTCGACCGGCGCATCGGCACAGCGTGCGGATGCTGGAGGACATCGTGGCGCTGAGCTCCGGCGTTCGTGGCTCGGTGGAGTCCCTCGGCCTGGCCCCGCCAACGAGCATCGTGGTCGAGTCCGACGGCACGATCGAAGGCGTGGACACCCTGCGGTCCGTCGAAGAAGGCGCCTCCTGGCTGGGACTCGACGTTTTCAGGCAGTCATTCGACAAAGCCCTTCACCATCCGAAGCTCCTGTATCGGCGATACGGGATGGCTGCGCTCGCCGAACAATGTCAGAGCTGCCCTCTAGTGAAGGTGTGCGGCGGGGGCTACCTCCCACACCGCTTCAGTACCGACCGCGGCTATCAGAATCCGTCCGTCTACTGCGCGGATCTGGAGTACCTCATCCGGCACGTTCAAGACTCCTTGCGCCAATACGACTGGGCCCTGCACACGGCAACGCCCCCATAGCCACAAGTCGTGCCCACACCAGGATCACGCGTTGGAACGAGCGAGTGAAGCAATGAGAGAGCGACAGGAGAAGTCGATGACCGTGACGATCCGCCCCGCCGACAGGAGCGACATCGTGGCCCTGGCCGAACTGATCGAGGAGATCGAGCGGTTCTACGGATCGACCGAGATCCAGGCACTCGAAGAGCGCCGGTCCCAGGTGGAGGAGGCGCTCTTCGGTTCCCCGCCGCTGGCATCCACACTCCTGGTCGAGGACGAGGCTGGTGATCTCGTCGGGCTCGCCTCCTACTCGTTCCTCTGGCCGGCGGCCGGCTCCTCCCACTCCCTATTCCTGAAAGAGCTCTATGTCCGCGGCACCCTCCGCCGCCAGGGCGTCGGCGCCCGCCTCATGGGCGAGCTTCGCTCCTTGGCCGCTGCACGCCCCGGGTGTAGCCGGATCGAATGGATGACGGACCGCAACAACCCGGAGGCAAGGGCCTTCTACAAGTCGTTGGGGTTTGCGGAGTTCGACGGGAAGATTGTCTATCGTGTGGACACTGGAACGACGCAAGGGTGAGGCAGAGCCATGGCGGAACTGCGCTGCGATCGGTGTGACTTCGTCATCGGAATGGGCTGTGCGTGCCCGGCCGACGGATCTGCTCCAAAGGCACGCCCCGCAGCCTCTCCTCGGCAGGAGAGGCGACGCTTCCCTGCGGACACGATTCTGATCTCCCCGACGCAGTACGCACACCTTCCCGGCGCCTGCACCCACCTGACCGAGGAACTGGTGACCGCACCTCGCTGGGGCTGGATCCCCACACCTCCAGCCGGACTCTGGGACCGACTGAGCAGCAGCTACCCGGCGACCGCGACGGAAGGAAACACTGCTCGGCAGGCGGTACGGCGATGCGAAGAGTGCCAGACGACGCCAGCGTGACGTGAGCTGCCATGGGCACGGGCATGAGTGTTCATCTTGTTCGCCAGGCGGGGGCTCCCCTCAGGCGTTTCCGCCCTATCTGACCGTCGGCAAAAGGCCTGGCGACATCGCTCATCGCATGCTGTCCGGTGCGCTTGAGCCTTCGACGGGCGGGCCCTCCACCTCGTCGCTGTAGCCCTTAGGGGCCTCGCCTGGGGCAGGAATGCGCCACTGCACGTGATCGGGCCACAGGATCACACCCAGGGCACCTTCCAGGTCGATCACGGTCAGCGTGTCGGCCCAGACCGTGCCGTTCAGGACGTTGGCGATCACCTGTCGATTGACCCCGCTCCTGCGGGCGAGGGCATTGGCGCTCAGCCCTTGGTCAGACATCGCCTGGGCGAGTTTCCGGGCGATGGCCTGTGCGACGAGGGCGCCACGGTGCGGCTCCATCATGGCATGCGGCCATTCGCCGCCGACCACGTATGTGTTCGGCCTCTGCGCACGTCTCGTTCCTCCAGGCACCTGACAAGTGTGACGGAAGGGCGCTCGGAATGCGGACCCACCTCACCCATGCTACTGATATAGCACCCCTAGAGAAGCGGGTCCGGAAAGGAATCTTTAGTGATCTTTCGCGAGCGACCGAGCTGCGCCTCACGCTTGGGACGGCCGCTTCAAGCGGCCTATCCACATGCGGCACAGATGGCACACAAAACCCACCGCCAGCGCTGGCGTGGATCAAGTTATTAGCGTCACGCCTCACCCCCTGCAGCACCGCCGGGCTGCACCATGAAGACGTCGTTAGGGGCGCCGCCCTGGCGCGTGCAGGTGCTGACATGCCAGCGCAGCTCCAACTCCGTCCGCTGGCAGGCGTGTTGCTTGGCAACAAGATCCACAGTTTGCCTGCGCCAGGCGACGACCGTGTTCTACGCTGCGCACGCACCAACTCTCGCACGGCCCCTGGAGGACGCCTTGGCTGGCAAAGGTCACCACTCGGCACAGGCCGAGCCGGCGAAACCGCTGCCTCACCCTCGCGTACCTGCGTCGACGTACTGCGACCTGATCGCTACGGCGGGGAGGTTCACCGAGCAGTTCCACGTCAGCGCGCTGGACGAGGCAACTGACATCGGTCCATGGCGGATCGGGATCTCCATGAAGTTCTTGGCCGACTGCGGTCTGGTCGAGAAGATCTCCGCTCGGGGCATCTACAGGCCATCACTGAGCGCTCAGGAGATCGCCCGCGCCTGGGCAAGCGGCCGGGCAGAGGGGCTGAGCGCCCTCCGCACGGACTGGCAGAAACTGTGGTTCGTACGATCCGCACGAGAGCGTCTGGAGCAGGGATCCGCACCCCGGGTCGCACTCAGGCTGAAGTTCCTTCGGCAGGTACGAACTCGTGGTCATGAAAAGGCGGTCGACCGTCTCCTCGATCTGATGGTCGCGACGGGCTTTCTCATCGAGGAGCCCGACGGTCTCATCCGGTGGTACGAGCACGTTGCCCCCGCCTCAGGCAGCACCGCAGCGTCCGAGGAGCCCACCGCGCAGACGAGTCCAGGGCAATCCTCCACGACCGAAGAGCCTCAGACAGGCGAGCCGGCTGGCGACGCCGGATTCTCGTGTTCTTCGGACCCCGACGCCGAGACCCCCCGCCGTTCAGACAAGGACGAGCCAACCGTCCCCGGCCCTCGCAGAGAAGGCGAGTCCGACCCCCGCCTGGGCCCCGACGTGGACGTCGAGAAGCTGCTGTCGACACACCTCGGCATGGGCGAGGCGTGGCACATGAATCCCGACGAGGCCGCCGCCCTGCATGACCACGTGACCGGGCTGGTCACTGTGTTGTCTGCGGTGAGCGCTCGCGCGCAGACGAGCGAGGCTCCCCTGAAGGCCGAACTCCTCGTCCCGTTGTGGCCACTGGGTGCCATCGCAGCGATGGACCGTGGCGAATGGCTCGACACCCATCGGTTGATCAAGCAGCTGGGTTCCGCCGCGCCGCTGCGAAAGGAGTCCATGAACAACTGAGAGCTGGGTCCGGAGGCGCTCATTCCTTGGCCGGTTCGGCGCCTCCGGACCCCCACCGAAAACCCACCACTTCCCCGCGGGCAAAGAGCCCACGAGAGAGGGGGCTTTGGCGTGCCCTCACACAAGGCGAGAGCCACCAGTCACCGTAGCGCGACTGAGCCGCACACCCCATACGTTTCGTCGAATCCAGTGATCATGACCGCTGTCCAGCGGCACTCCAGTGAGCGAGCGGGAGGCGTCCATGTCTAGGATCACCCTCCGCTCGGCTTTCCTTCGCGTCGTCCGCGAGTGGGACACGGCCGTCCGGCACGGGCGCCTGAGCGCCCAGACCGCCGAGTCCTATATCAAGGTCGGCGAGCGCCTGCTGCGGTTCACCAGTGCCCTGAGCATCACTCGGCTGGACGACATCACGGACGTCGTCGCTCAGACCTTCGTGGACGCGCCAGGACGCAACCGGCAGGGGCGACTGATCACGACCCCCGCCGACAGCACGCGCCGTGTCCGCAAGTCGGGCGTCGACGCCCTGTTCGCGGAAGCCCGGCACCTCGGCCTGACGACGAAAGCCCCGCTGCTCGACCTTCCGCCGATCCCGCGGTCCGCGCCCCGGCCCGCCGGCGCGCTCACCGACCGCGATATCGAAGCGCTACGGTTCCACGCCGAACGCGGCATGCCCCAGACTCGGCACGCCACCGTCCTCGGCCTCCTACTCTCCGGCCTGCACACCGGCGAGATCGGCTACACCACCGTCAGCGACCTCGATCTCCCGCACGCCCGGGTCTGGGCCTGCGGCACCACTCACACCACAGCCCGCTACTGCCCGCTCGACGACGACTGGAGCATCAGAGTCCTGCGCCTGCGCGCCGACTGCATCGTCAAGCGCTCAAGCGCGGACGGCTCCGGAACCCTCGCCACCATCGCCGGCTCACCCGCCTACCGGCGCCAGGCCAGCGTGTGCACCGCCTTCGGCGAAACCGTCCGCAGCGGCGGCATCACAGCTGAGGGACGCTCGGCGGCCCCGCGCGACGTCTCGAGCTGGCTCGCCGCGAAGATCTTCGAGCAGACCGGTCAGATCGCCGACGTCGCTCTCCGCTTCGGCCTGTCCTCCCTCGATGGTGCAGCCCGGCTGGCCGGCTACCAGTGGCGGCCCTCCGCAGAGGAGGCCGACACGTGAGCCCGTCCACCAGCGCCCCGCGCAAACTCAAGAAGGCCACCAAGGCCAAGAAGAAGCCCGACTGGATCCTTGGTCCCACACCTCGGGACATCTTCAGCCCGGCCAGCTTCGATCCCGAACCCAAGGGTCCCGAAGCGCGGAACATCCCGGAGATCGAACGGCTGGAGCTCGTCGTCGCGAACCCCGCCCTGTACGAGGTGGCCACCGCAGTCCTCCCCCGAAAGGGGCCGGGGACACGCGGACGCACCCCCCACTATCCGCCCTACGTCTTCCTCATCTACGTCTGCGCCATCTCTGTCTTCAACACGGCCCGCTCCACCGAAGCAAACCTCCAGCACAAGACGATCTGGGAAATCGTCCGCGAAGGAGTACGCCGGTGCCTGGGCGACGTGGAGGCCGACTCCCTCCCCGAAACCGGACCTCAGCGCCATCACTGGCTGCAGTACCGGCACAAAATGCTCGACGCCCTCCCTCAGCTCCGTGAAGCTTCCCGGGACGCCTGGATCTAGCAGGCGATCGCTCTCGGCTACCTGTCGGAGGAGAGACCCCGCGGCTGCTGGTTGCGCCCGGACCGTAGCCAGGTGATCAACGGCGACGCCACCGTCGTCAGACCCCCTTCGGACCAGACCGAGCAGTTCACCCGCGACGAGAAAACCGGCAAGATGCGACGGCGCAGAGTCGATCCGGACGCCGGAATCCAGATCGAGGGTGGCGACAGGGCCGTCTACGGAAAGAAGATCGTCTCCTTCTCAGTACGCCTGCCGGAGAGAGCTCACAGCCGGATCATCCTGAACGCCGACGGCGCCCGCCACCGGTCCCCGGAAGAGGATCCGGACAGGGAGGAGGAGGCGAGCACGGCCCTGCGCCTCGCCCACGAGATCCTCGACCGCGCGCCAGGCGTCATCGCCGCCGTGTTCGACACCGCCTGGCGCGGAACCCACCGGGCCAGACTCGTCGCCCGGGGAATCGTCGTCTACACACCACAGCACGACGGAATCAGCCCGAAGCCACTGAACAAGTACGGCTACGACCACTGCATCCACGACGTCTACGCGGCAGCGGGCCGGTCATGCGAACGGCACATCTCCGTCGACGGGCAGACCATCTACACGCCGCTCCCCGTCCGAGAGCTCCCGGTGCGCCCCGGAGTGAACAGCTACCGCTTCTACCACGCAGTCGAAATTCCCTGCAGGAACGGACCGCACATCGAGCTGATCCCCGTCTACGAGACGAAGGAGGACAGGACACTCGACCCCAGAACCAAGCGACCGAAGTTCAACCGCTGCGAGCACCTCCGCCAGATCCCGCCGAACACCGACCTCGGGGACCGCCTCAAGGGATTCCGCCAGGACAGCGAGTCCACCAACTGCACCCTCGACTACTCCCACTGGGACAAGCGCCTGCCGGCCTACGGTGCCCCGGGAGCCCTGCTCATCTACCTCGGCTTCGCCTGGATGATCAATTCCATCGCCCTTGGCACCGTAGGTGGGCCACATAGGTAAGCCGCTGCCTGGCTGGCGGCTGGACCTCTGCCCTCCAGGCGCTGGGCGGGTAACCCCCTCGCCTGCGCACCCCCACCCGCTACACTGACGGCGGCGCGCCAGTCCGCTGGCGCACCGCTGGATCAGTGGACCGATGTGTCCGGGATTGCGGCCTCCGTCGCAATTTCCTGCACATTTTCCTACAGATCCCTGCCTTCGTAGCTCAGGGGATAGAGCACCGCTCTCCTAAAGCGGGTGTCGCAGGTTCGAATCCTGCCGGGGGCACAGTGGAGTAGCAGGTCAGAGGCCCCGTCGTCCTTGTGGACGGCGGGGCCTCTGTCGGATCCGGGGCGCGGATCGGGGATCGCGCATCAGGAACCGGGGATCGGGGATCGGGGATCGGGGGATCGGGGATCGCCAGGGATCGCGGATCAAGGATCGGGGAGACTACGCCTCATGGGGACACTGCCGTACGTCGACGAGCATGCCGTCATCGTCGAGCTCGGGGCCCACGAGGCGTGGGTGAGGGTGCGGGGCGGGGTGGAGCGGGCGTTGGCGCGGCCGTGGCTCGCGGCCTATGCGCGGGTCGTGGGGGCCGAGCCCCGGGAGGGCGGTGGGCCCCGGCCGTTGGCCGAGGGGGCCGTCTTTCCCGGGTTCCGGGTCGTTCGGGCCGTGCCGGGGCGGGAGCTCGCCCTTGAGGGGCGGCACCGGTACTCCTCGTACTCCCTGGTCTTTCGGATCGAGGAGCTCGCCGACGGGCGGTCGCGGCTGCGGGCCGTGAGCCGGGCCGCGTTTCCCGGGGTGGCCGGGCGGGTCTACCGGGTGCTCGTCATCCGGAGTGGCGGGCACGCCGCGGGGATGCGGCGGATGCTCGCCTCGATCAGTGGCGGGGGCTGAGGGTCAGCGGAGCTCCTCCGGGCACGGCGTGCCCCGGGAGAGTTTGTACGGGGCCGCCAGGCGGTAGACGCCCGCCTTCGGGGCCAGCAGCTCCGTCCACTCGTCGCCCTCCGCGTCCGCCTCCGCCTTGAAGAGGCAGCCCTCCTCGTTGGCGAAGACCTTCACGAGCTCCGTCTCCGACTCCTCGCGGGCCAGCTTCGAGGCCTCGGTCTCCTGCGGGGCCTCGATCTTGCCGCCGTTCGCGTCCATCAGCGCGAGCCACGGCGAGTACGGGACGCGGATCTGGACCCGGCCGGGGCTGCCCACCCGGATCACGACCTCGTTCTCCTCCGCGCTCAGCACCTCCGCCGGCGCGTCCGCGAGCGGGGTCGGGTTCTCGACCTCGTACAGCCGCCAGTTCTCGTCCGACCAGACCTGCTCCAGGTACGGCAGCCCCTCGCCGACCAGTTCCGCCTCCTGCTCGGCGCCCGAGTCGGGGGCGCCGGTGGGCAGGACCACGTAGTGGACGGCCCAGCGGTGCAGCCATTCCTCGTAGTTCACGGAGTTCAGCGTGTCGTCGTAGAAGAGCGGGTTGCGCTCCATGTCCGCCTGACGGTTCCAGCCCCTCGCCAGGTTGATGTACGGGCTGAGCGCGGACGACTCGCGGTGGCTGGAGGCCGGCACGACCTCGACCCGCGCCTTGCCCGCGTCCCGCACCTGGAGCTGGTTGACCAGTGGCGCGAGCTCGCGCGCCCAGGAGGCGTCCGGGGCGGTGCGGATGACGTCGTCGACGCCCTTGAAGCCGATCCAGAAGTTCAGCCCGACGAAGGCCAGCACCAGCGCGTACCAGCGGCGCGAGCGCGGCGCCGTGTACGGCAGGGCCGCGAGCAGCACGACGCCCGCGAAGAGCATCGGCAGCCGCGAGATGTTCGAGCCGATCTGCGAGTCGATCAGCCAGGTGAGGAGCGTGCCGATCGTGTAGACCGCCGCGGCGGTGCGGACCGTGCGCCAGTCCCTCGGTACGAGGACGAAGGTCAGCGCCCCGAAGGCCAGCGGCAGCGCGGTCGAGCCGAAGGCCATCGGCTGCGTACCGGAGAAGGGGAAGAGCCAGGAGGAGAGCGCGACGACGGCCACCGGGGCCAGGCCCAGCGCGTACGCCCCCGGACGTCGCTTGTTCAGGAAGAGCGCCGCCGCCGCGACCCCGAGGAACAGGCCCGCCACCGGACTGCACGCGGTCGCGAGACCCGCGAGCGGGGCGGCGACCGCCGCCTTGGCCCAGCGCTTGCGGCGCCAGCGGTGCGGCCAGCAGAACACGGCCGCGACCGCGCCCACCGCGAACATCATGCCCAGGCCGAAGGTGACCCGGCCCGAGAGCGCGTTGCAGAGGAAGGCGAAGACGGCCGCGAGCGAGCAGGCCATCGGATTGCGCACCGCCGGCACGCGCACCAGGATCAGCGCGGTCAGCGCCGCCGAGAGCGTCCCGGCGACCATCATCGTGCTGCGCACGCCGAGCAGCGACATCAGGTACGGCGAGACGACGCTGTACGAGACCGGGTGCATCCCGCCGTACCAGGCGAGGTTGTACGCGGAGTCCGGGTGCCGTCCGACGAACTCGGCCCACGCGTCCTGCGCCGCCAGGTCCCCGCCGCTGTTCGCGAAGAAGAAGAACCAGAGGACGTGGGTGACGGCCGCGACGCCGGTGGCCGCCATGACCGTGTAGCGGCGCTTGCGGCGCGGCCGGGGCGCCGCGGTCGGGTCGGCCACGGATGCGAGGAGCGCCTTGGCCTCCGTGGGTTCCGGGGCCGGGCGCTGGGACGGGAACACTATTCGCGAGGGGGAAGTGGGGGAAGTGGAGGAGCTTGAGGGGCCGGGGGGCGAATCACCGGGGGGTTCGGTGCTGTCTGCTTCATCGGTGTGATCCTCGCCGTCGGCGTGGTCGTCGGCGCGGTCCGCGCGCGTCGGCTCAGCGGTGGTCACTGCTGCCCTTTCCCGTGCTTCCCGTGCTTCCGTCTCGCTTCTCGCGTATGTCACGCGTGCTGCTCGCCCCCCGGAAACGCTAACAGCCGGACGCCCCGGAGGTCCGGGGCGTCCGGCCGAGCGGATGACTGCCCGGCTCAGCCCAGGCGGGTCAGCTTCTTGTCGAAGCCCGGCTCCACCAGGTCCTTCTCCAGGGCGACCGGGGCGCTGACCTTGCCCACGCCCGTACCGATGGACACCTGGCCGATCACGTCGCCCGCCTTGCCCGCGTGCGGCACGGCCTTGCCGCCGTTGGTGAGCTCCAGCTTCACCTTGAGGCCCGGCCAGCCGATGGCCTTGAGCTCCTTCGTCGCCACGACCGGGGTCAGGCCGCCGAGGCCGTCGTCGATGTGGCCGAGGACCTGGCCCTTGCGGACCACGACGGCGGACGTGACGTCCTTCTGCGCCTGCTGGATCAGCAGGTAGCTGTTGTCGATGGCGAGCTGGAGCTTCTTGCCGAGGTCGGCCGCGTCCTTCGAGCCCATCACGATGCCCAGGATGCGGCGGTTCTCGCCGTCGACGATGGTGTTCGCCGCCCAGAGCAGGTTGCCGCCGGCGGGCGTGGAGGAGCCGGTCTTGATGCCGCTCACACCCGGCTTGAGCAGGATGTTGTTGTTGTTCTCGATCCGGCCGGGGATGCCGTCCACCGTCACGTTCGGCATGTTCACGATCTCGCGGAACACGTCGTACTGCATGACCGCCTTCGCCAGCTTCAGCTGGTCCTGCGGGGTCGACACGGTGCTGTCGAGCAGACCCGACGGGTCGGTGTACGTGGACTGGGTCATGCCCAGGTCCTTCGCGGCGGCGTTCATCTTCTCGACGAACGCGGCCTCCGAACCGGCGTCCCAGCGCGCGAGCAGCCGGGCCACGTTGTTCGCGGACGGGATCATCAGGAGCTCCAGGAGCTCCTTCTGCGTGTAGGTCTGGCCCTCCTGGACCGCCGCCGTCGACTCGTGCTCGGCCTTGCCCTGCTCGGCGGCCTTCTTGTCGATCTCGATCTCGGGGCCGTTCTGGCTGCCCTTGAGCGGGTGGTCGCGCAGGATCACGTACGCCGTCATCGTCTTCGTGACGCTCGCGATCGGGGCCGGCTTCTGGGGTCCGTACAGACCCATGGAACCGACGCCCTCGACCTCGACGGCACCCTGGCCCTCGTTGGGCCACGGCATCTGCAGCTCGCCGCCCTCGAAGGTGAAGGTCGGCGACGCGGAGAGGGTCAGAACGGGCGCGGGCAGCGGCCGGACCATCTGTACGATCGCAAAGACGATCAGCAGGAGCACGACCAGCGGCGTCCAGATCCGCACCCGGCGCGCGGTCGTCCGCAGCGCGGTCGGCGGCGGCGGCGGTGTGTTCGTCAGCTCCGCCAGCAGGTCCAGCGGGGGCAGCGGCGGCAGCGGCTGCTGCCGGGTCCGCTCCGCCTCGACGAGGGACGCCGGCGGTACGGGCGCGGCAGCCTCCGCGGCCGCACCGAAGGCCTGGGGGGCCTTGGAGGCCTCAGGGGCCCCGGCGGCGGGCTTGGGGGCGGGTGCGGGCGCCTGGGAAGACGCCTGGGCCTGCTGGGCCGCCTGGGCCTGCTCGGCCTTCCGCTCGGCGGGGATGTCCGCGCGCAGCGGTACGAAGGTGCTCGTGCGCTCGCTGTCGTAGTCCTCGCGCAGCGACTGCGGGAGCTTCAGCGCGGTCGTCGGCTGGTCCACGACGGGCGCCACGGGCGGACGGACGATCTTGAACATGGCGGTCGGCTGATCGACCGGTTCGTCGACGTCGTTGTCGACGTCGTTGTCGTTGTCGTTGTCGTTGTCCACAGCCGAAGCGTCGGCGACAGGCCCGCCAACGACCGGGCCGTCCTTGGCGGGCTCGGCCTCGGCCACGCCCTCCTCGGCCTTGTCGGCCATGTCGGCCACGTCGGCCTTGTCGGCCCCGCTCGACTTCCGCGCCGCGAACCAGGACTCGTCCGGCGTCTTGTCCTCGACGGGCTCGTCGGCCGGCTCCTCGGCCTCACCCTCGACCGACTCGACGACCGACTCGACGATCGGCTCCACCATCGGCTCCGCGTCGGTGGGCTGCTCGTCGGCCGCCTCGTCCGCGAGCTCCTCGTCGGCGTTCCCGCCGACTGCCGACCCGACCGGCGCCTCGGGCTCGTCGTCGTCCGCCGACGCCACCCACGCCGCCACGGCTGCCTTCAGCCGATCGCCCTCCGGCTTGTCCGCGGACGCGGACGCGGACGTGGCCGGCTTCGGCGCGTCGTCCTCCGACGTCCGGGGAGCCAGCGTCTTGAACACGGCCGTCGCCTGATCCACCTGAACCGACGACCCCGCCCCCGCCGTCCCCGCCGACCTCGACGGATCCGACGCGGATTCCGCCGGCGCGGACTCTGCCTCACGGAGTGCGGAGAGCCGCGGATCCCGGCTGCCGCCGCCCGAGGCCGCCGTCTCCTCCGACGACCCCTGCTGCTCCGCCTTGTCGGGGGACTCGCCCGCCACCGTGCCTCCTCCATGCGTCATGCGTACGTCCGAACCGTGTACCAGTGTCCTGTGTGAACCCCTTGGCCCCCGTGCTAGACGAGAACGACATACCTACTGGTTCCCGGATGAACCACCCAGGCACTCTCGACAGATGAATGTGAGAGGGGTCACCCTGTCATTCATCCACGCGGGGAGGCATGGATGGGCAGGAGCCGCAGAACTATTCCGGAGGAGCTTCTGCTGCTCGCTCTGGACCCGACCACGGGTACCACAGCGCAGCCGCAGTCGCTCGACCTCGGCCTGGCCGGAGCACAGCTAGTGGAGCTGGCTCTGGCAGGACGGATAGCCCCAGACGGGGATCGTATCGCCGTGGTGATGCCACGGCCGACCGGAGATCCGACCTTGGACTCCGCACTGGAGCTGCTGCGCAGGCGTGGCAGCCCGGTTCGGGCCGTCCATTGGATCGGCGGACCCCGACTGGGGCTCCGTCAGACGTATCTCTCGCATCTGGAGCGATGCGGCATGGTGCATGCCGTGGAGGGCCAGATGTGCGGGGTGTTGCCGACGACTCGCTACCAGGCGACGGACACGGCGATCAGCAGGGAGATCCGCTCCCGGCTGGACAATGCGATCCGCACCGGCGTACCGCCGGACCCGCGGACCGCGGCGCTTGCCGCACTGGCCCACGCGGTCGGTCTCGGGAAGCACCTGTACCCCGGCAACGAAGGACGGTCGTCGCGGTCCCGGCTGCGCGACCTGATCCGGCACGACCCGATGGGCGGCCTCGTGGCTCACGCCGTGATGGACGTCCAGAACGGTGCGGCGGCACAGCCGCGCCGTGCGCCCGCAGCGGGCGTACCGGCGCAGCCACGCGGCAGCATGGCCCGTGCGGCGGTTCACTGAGCCGACGTCCGGGTCGCGTACCGGGCAACCACCGGAACCATCCGGGAGCCGTACAAGTGTGCGGGGCGGTCGTGACGACCGCCCCGCACACGTACGTTGTACCGGTTTCCCAGCGCACACCCGGCCTCAGGTGGCAGTCTGCCAAGCGGTAGATACTCACAGCTACGCAGGCAGACAGCAGCCGGAGGTGCAGTTTCCGTGGCGTCCAACGTCAACCCCACCGTCAGGCGACGCCGATTGGGCCAGGAGCTGCGCAAGCTCCGAGAAGCGAAGAACATGACGGCCGAGCAGGTCGCCGAGCGCCTTCTCGTCTCCCAGTCCAAGATCAGCCGCCTCGAGAACGGCCGTCGTTCCATCAGCCAGCGCGACGTGCGCGACCTCTGCGGGGTGTACGAGGTCGAGGACGAGCGCATGGTCGACTCGCTCATGCAGATGGCGAAGGACTCGCGCCAGCAGGGCTGGTGGCACGCCTTCGGCGACATCCCGTACAGCGTCTACATCGGCCTGGAGACGGACGCCGAGAGCCTACGGATGTACGAGTCGCAGATCATCCCCGGACTGCTCCAGACCCCCGCGTACGCGGAGGCCGTGATCTCCGGCGCGATGCCCGAGTCGACGCCGGCGGACATCGACAAGCGCGTCACGGTCCGCACCCGCCGCCAGGAGCGCATCCGGGACGAGGAGCGTCCGCTGCGGCTGTGGGCGGTCATCGACGAGGGCGCCCTGCACCGGATCGTCGGCAGCAGGCAGCTGATGGTGCAGCAGCTGGAGCACCTCGTCGAGCAGTCGCACCTGCCGCACGTCACCGTGCAGGTGATCCCCTTCGAGATGGGCGCGCACCCCGGGATCAGTGGCCAGTACTCGATCCTGGAGTTCCCGGACACGTCCGACTCCAGCGTCGTCTACATCGAGGGCGTGACGAGCGACCTGTACCTGGAGAAGGCCCAGGACGTCGGCAAGTACAGCGTCATGTACGAGCACCTCAGGGCGCAGGCGCTGAACGTCGAGCAGACCCGTGAGTTCATCGCGAAGATGGCCAAGAAGCACGCTCAGGGCTGATCGGGGACGGGGTGCGAGCGGGTGGGCCAGGCACCGTACACCGCGTGATCGCTCCCACGGAAGCGCAGTTGGAATATGCCACCCGGTCGGGTGAACGCCGGTCC
The DNA here is from genome assembly GCF_014649015.1 of Streptomyces narbonensis. Classification (GTDB taxonomy): domain Bacteria; phylum Actinomycetota; class Actinomycetes; order Streptomycetales; family Streptomycetaceae; genus Streptomyces; species Streptomyces narbonensis. The sequence continues at coordinate 101,726 of NZ_BMSF01000006.1, read as the reverse complement.
CGCAGGGCGGGGCCGGCGAGTAGCGTCGATCACGCCGGCAAGAACGTTGGCGCGACACCCCCACTCGGCAGAACCGGAGTTGAGCATAATGGCGATTTTTCAGGGTGCTACGGACACGTGGACGAAGTCTTCGTACTCGGGCGGGAACGGCGCCTGCGTCGAGGTGAAGTCCCCCGTCATGGCCGCCATCGCGGTGCGTGACTCCAAGGCTCCCGAAGGCCCGTCCCTCTCTTTCGGACCGGGCTCGTGGAACGCCTTCGTCGGCGAGGTGAGCAACGGGGCCCTCTGAGCCCCGATGCTCCCGCCGTCAGCCACGACAGCGAAAGCGACACAGCATCACCCGCAGTACCCGAAGAGCCCTCTCGACCGGTCCGCCGTCCTGGCCGAGAGGGCTCGGCCCTTTCCGGGCCTTCCCGTCCCGCTCAGCGCAGTTCGTCCACGTACCGGTCCGTGCCCGGCACCGTCGGAACGAACGGTGCCACCAGCTCCACCCGGCCCCCGGCGCCCCCGAGGGTCTCCAGGTCCGCGAAGCGCTCCGCCCAGCAGTCGCGCGGGTCCCGCTCCAGGAACCAGAGCAGGGTCAGCCGGGTGTCGACGCCCTCCACCTGCTTCACGTACGTCATGCGGTCGCCGGGCAGCGGGGTCGGCCGGAAGACCGTGACCATCGCCGCCGGCGAGCCGGCCAGCCGCGCGGGCAGCTCCCGTGACCGCAGCCGTTCGAGCAGCTCGGCCCGCGCCTCGGGGCCGTCGGCGTCGACGACCTGGAGGATCAGCCCGGCGTAGGGGTGGTCGAGGGCGTGGAAGTCCCGCGGACCGCCCGCTCCGTCACGGTAGACGGTGGCCTCGTGGTCCTGGAAGGCCGTGAAGACGTGCGTGCGGTCCTGGTGGACGCGGGCGTCGCGGTTGAGCCGCTTGTTGATGGCGACGGTCCACTTCATGTGCTCGTCGTAGCGGCCGTCGGTGATCCAGTACGTGGAGAGGTAGCAGCCCGCGGTGACGGGTTGGGCGACGGCGGACTTCTCCGGGCGGCGCAGCTCCTGGAGCTCGCGGGTGGCGACCCAGCGGCGGCCCGCGTACATCCAGGGCATGGCCATGGCGCCGGCGTAGTAGTGATCGTCCTCGTACCAGCGGTTGTACGCGTATTCATGGCCCGGGTGCGGTTCGACCATGGTGATCAGTGCGTGGCCGGGGCGCACCCCGTACGGCCCCACGGAGGCCAGCTCCGCGTACCTCTCGGCGAGCGGACCAGTCTCGCGCCCTTCGCTCTTCTCGCTCTTCTCGCTCTTCTCGCTCATCTCGCTCATCTCTCTCCTCTCGCTCACGCGCGCATCCCTTCCCAAGTCGGTGACCCAGGCCTACTCTGACGGACCGTCAGATGCTTCGCCAGGGTCGAGGAGGGTCCGGATGCTGCTCCAGGGGAAGACGGTCATCGTGTCGGGTGTCGGTGCCGGGCTCGGGCATCGGATCGCCGAGACCGTGGTGCGGGACGGGGGGAACGCCGTCCTCGGAGCCCGCACCGAGACGAACCTCGCCAAGTCCGCCGCCGAGATCGACCCGGAGGGGCGTCGTACCGCCTACCGGGCCACGGACATCACCGACGAGGAGCAGTGCACGACCCTCGCCGGGCTCGCCGTCGAGCGCTTCGGCGGGGTCGACGCCGTCGTCCATGTCGCCGCCTGGGACTCCTACTTCGGGGGCCTGGAGGACGCCGACTTCGCGACGTGGCAGGCCGTGCTCGACGTCAATCTCCTCGGGACGCTGCGGATGACCCGCGCCTGCCTGCCGGCGCTCAAGGAGCGCGGCGGCTCGGTGGTCCTGATCGGTACGCAGTCGGCGGTCGCCGCGCCCACGCAGGTGCGGCAGGCGGCGTACGCGGCCTCGAAGGGGGCGCTGACCTCGGCGATGTACTCGCTCGCGCACGAGCTCGGACCGCACCGGATCCGGGTCAACACCGTGCTCCCGGGCTGGATGTGGGGGCCGCCGGTGCAGGCGTACGTGCGGTTCGCCGCGGACTCCGAGGGGGTGCCGGAGGCGGAGGTCCTGGCCCGGCTGACCGAGCGGATGGCGCTGCCGGAGCTGGCGACCGACGGGGACGTGGCGGAGGCCGCGGCCTTCCTCGCCTCGGACCGCGCGCGGGCCATCACGGGCCAGTCCCTGCTGGTCAACGCCGGGGAGCTGATGCGCTGACGCCGCCCCGAGCCCCCTCCACAAGTTCATAGACATGAACAAGGGTCAGTAAACAGAACGATTTTACTGTCCCTTGACCCTCCATTGCATTGTCCCCGCCTTGTCGCGCGCCACACGATGAACGGCGTTCACAAGGCGGACCGGACCCCTTGGAGGGGGCTCAATGAACAGTCTCGACTGGGCCGTGCTCATCGGCTACTTCGGCGTGATGGTCGCGATCGGCGTCTGGTCCCACAAGCGCGTGGACAACGTCTCCGACTTCTTCACCGCCGGCGGCAAGATGCCCTGGTGGCTCTCCGGCATCTCGCACCACATGTCCGGCTACAGCGCCGTGATGTTCACCGGGTACGCGGGCATCGCGTACACCTACGGCGTCACCTCGTACGTCACCTGGTCCTTCCCCATCGCCATCGGCATCGCGATAGGCGCCCACCTCTTCGCCCCCCGCCTCAACCGGCTGCGCTCCCGGCTCCACGTGGCCTCCCCGCTGGAGTACCTCAAGAACCGGTACAACCTGCCCACCCAGCAGGCGCTCGCCTGGTCCGGCGTCCTGCTGAAGATCGTCGACGTCGGCGCCAAGTGGGCCGCCATCGCCACCCTGCTCTCCGTCTTCACCGGGATCTCCCTCAACGAGGGCATCCTCATCACCGGCGTCATCACCGGCATCTACTGCACGGTCGGCGGCCTCTGGGCCGACGCCCTCACCGAACTCGGCCAGTTCATCATCCAGTTCTTCGCCGGCATCGCCATGCTCGTCGCCGTCCTCGCCAAGCTCGGCGGGATCAGCGCGCTCTGGGACGTCTGGGACCGGCCCGAGCTCCAGGGGCACACGGCGCCCACGGCCGGCCCGTACACGCTGACCTTCCTGCTCGCCTACCTCTTCATCAAGACCTTCGAGTACAGCGGCGGCATGTGGAACCAGGCCCAGCGCTACATGGCCACCCCCAGCGCCCGCGAGGCCACCCGCTCCGGCCGGCTCTCCGCCGTCCTGTGGTTCGTCTGGCCGCTCGTCCTCTTCTTCCCCATGTGGGTCGCGCCGCTGCTCGTCGACCCCAAGAAGCCCGACGCCTCCGACAGCTACGCCCTGATGACCGAGCAGCTGCTCCCGCACGGACTGCTCGGCCTGGTCATCGTCGGCTTCTTCTCCCACACGATGGCCATGTGCTCCTCCGACGCCAACGCCATCGCGGCCGTCTTCACCCGGGACATCGCCCCCGTCCTCAGCAAGGCGGCGCGGAGCTGGACGCAGCGGGCCGGGCTGATCGCCGCGCGCTGGTCGACGATCGCCTTCCTCGCCCTGTCGATGGCGGTCGCCACCCAGGTCAACTCCCCCACCTTCAAGGACATCATCACCGTCGTCATCAAGTGGGTGGCCGGCCTGATGGGCCCGATCGCGATCCCGTTCATGCTGGGCCTGCTGAAGACCTTCCGGAAGTCGGGACCGACGGCCGCGCTCGTCTCCTGGGCCGCCGGGCTCTTCGTCTTCTGGCTGACCAACTACGGCCTCGACGGCGTCGAGCTCCAGATCCAGATCGTCTCGCCGCTCGCCACCTCCCTCGTCCTGTACGTCCTCATCGGCTTCGTCCGGCCGGAGGACACCCCGGAGCGGGACGCGCTCCTGGACCGGATCGGCACGGACCCGGACGGCGACGAGGACGGCTCCGGCGCCGTCGCGTCCGTACCCGCCCAGGGCGGCGCCCGGACCGATCAGCCCCTCGGGTAACGCGCCAGCCAGCCCGGCGAGGCCTCGGTGGCGGAGTGCAGGGCGGCGCCCTGGGTCATCTCCATCGAGAAGTCGTCCGCCAGCTCAAGGACCGTCGCACGGCCCTCCAGTTCGGCCAGCCAGGCCGGCGGGAGGGCCGTCTCGCCGTGCAGGGCACCGAGCAGTGCGCCGGTGAGCGCGCCCGTGACCGACGACGGCCCGTCGTGGTTCACGGCCAGCCGCAGCCCGTGCCGGACGTCCTCGCCGACCAGGGCGCAGTAGACGGCCGCCGCCAACTGTCCCTCGGCCCGGTCCTCGTCCGCGCCGAGTCCCGCCACCCGCTCCGCGTCCGGTGCCCCGTCCCGTACGGCTCCGAGGGCCGCGGTGAGGGCCTCGGTGACCGGCTCGTGGCCGGGGCGCTCCGCGAGCAGCTCCCCGGCCCGGGCCACCGCCGCCTCGACGGAGCCGCCGCGGGCGAGTCCGTGCACCGTGACGGCCAGGGCGCCCGCCGCGAGGGTGGCCGCCGGGGCTCCGTGCGTCTGCGCCGCGCACTCCACCGCGAGCTGGCAGACGAGCTGCGGCTCCCAGCCGACGAGGAGCCCGAAGGGCGCCGAGCGGACGAGCGCGCCGGAGTCGGCGGAGCCGGGGTTCTTGGGCTTGTCGAGGGTGCCGAGGAGCTCGTCGCCGAGGCCGGTGAGGCAGGCGCGGGACGGGTTGCGGCGGGCGTAGAGCCACTCCTCGCGGGCGAGCCAGCCGTTGTCCTTGCGGCGCTCGTCGGGGCCCCAGTCGCGCTGGGTGGCTGCCCAGCGGAGGTGCGCCCGGTGGACGTCGGTCGGCGGATGCCAGGCGCCGGTGTCGCGGCGGACGTGCGAGCGGATGAGGCCGTCGACGGTGAAGAGGCTCATCTGGGTGGCGGCGGTGACGGCGCCGCGCCGGCCGAAGGCGGGCACGGGCTCGGTCAGTCCGTCAGGTCCGTGGGCCTCCCGCGTCTGCGCGAGGGTGAGGCCGTCGGCCCCCGCCCCGAGCGCGTCACCGACGGCTCCGCCGAGGAGACAGCCCCGTACGCGGGCCCGGAAGTCCTGCTGCTCGGCGCGGCCCCACACGGCTGCGGCTGTCGTGGCCACGACGTGCCCTCCCCCGGTCGGCGGTTCGCTGACGGTTCCTCGCCGCACTGTAATCGACCGGGTACGCCCGATCGGGGACCGGAACGTTATGTGATCCGACGCCCTTCCGGCCGCTTTTGACCGCAGTTCACCCGAGGTTCGACCGCGGGCCTGGAGCGCGCCGGAGGTACGCGTATCCCGTCAGACACCCCCTGGGTCCTGTCGTCAAACTCCCGTCGTCCGCCCGAAGGGCGGGCGGGAGTTTGACGACAGGGCCTAGCGGCGGCGGGTCCAGAAGCTCGTGATCCTCGACCCGCCGGGCTCCGCGGACCAGGCGCCGTCGGCCTCGATCACCAGCAGGCGAGGGCCCCGAGGGATCGAACCGCTGCCGCGTCCCCGGTCCCGCCTGCTGTACGTGTGCTGCGCGTGTCCGCCGCGCCGGTGGACGTTGACACCGAAGTACCCCTCCTTGTCCTCGTCACCCTTGAACCGGAACCTGACGTCGGTCTCGTCGCCGGTGTGGGCCAGGACGTCCGGCCCGCACCCCTCCACGGGACCGTCGAAGACACGCAGGGTCGATACCGGCCGAAGCCTGATCGTCCACGCGGCCATACCCGGCGCGTCGACCCTCAGCCGCAGCGGCGACCGGCCGTCGTGGTGGAAGACGCCCACACCGTGCAGGTCCGGGAGGCCGCTGCCCAGGACCTCCCGCCATCGGCGCCCGCGCACGGTCAGCGTGACGACCTCGATGTACCCGTCGCCCTTCCTCAGCACGTCGACGACCACGAAGCCCTTGGGGAGGGTGAGACCGGGATCGACGTCCTCCTTCCCACGGCCCGAGAACTCGACGGGCTCGAACTCGGGACCCATCTCGCCGGGAAGATCGTTGCACCGCGCCGGCGGCACGCCGAGGGCCGGTGCGGAGAGCGGCGCGGCACCGCGCACCTTGCCGACAACCCCGCCGGCGAGGGGCACGGGGGCGGGGACGGGCGCCTGGACGGGGGCGGGGGCCTGGACGGGGGCGGGCGCCTGGACGGGGGCGGGCGCCTGCACCGGCACCACCGCCACTCCCTCCGGCGGCACAACCGCCGTTTCCTCCGGCGGCCCCGCTGTCCCCTCCGGCACCGTCTCCATCGGAGCCTCGACCGTCCCCTCCGGCACCGTCTCCTCCGGCACCGCGAACCCGAAGTCCTCCGCAAGGCCCGGCAGTCCGGAGTCGTACCCCTGCCCCACCGCGCGGAACTTCCACCCGCCGGCCCTGCGGTAGAACTCGCCCAGCAGGATCGCCGTCTCCGTCGTCGCGTCCTCGACCGCGTACAGCGCCAGCTGCTCCCCGGTGGTCGCGCTCACCGCCCGCAGGTACAGGTCCTCGACCTCACCGAACGTCGCGTCGTCGCAGGACGCCGCGACCACGATCCGCTCCACGGCCGGCTCCACGCGTCCGGGGTCGATCTCCAGCCAGTCCGCGACCACCTCGCCCTCGCCCCGGACGTTCCCCGTCAGCCGCACGCCGCTGCCGGCGTGCGCGGACTGGTTGTAGAAGACCAGGTCCTCCCTGTCCCTGACCTTGCCGTCCGCGCCGACGAGCAGCGCCGCCGCGTCCACCTCCGGTGCTCCCGGCCCGTCGGACCGGCGCACGACGGCGACCCGCATCGGCTCGCCGCTGAGCTGAAGGTTTCCCCCCTTGATGATCTGCGTCATGGACGCATCATCCCTCTCACTCCTGGACGAGCGGCAGGAGTTCCGGAAGATGACCGTCGGAGGCGGTCGCGGTGCGCCGGCGCTCCTCGGGGACCTCCCCGTAGAGGGTCGTGCGGGGCTTCGCGGGGCGGCCGGCCGCGTCCGCGATGGCGACGAGGTCGCGGATGGAGCGGTACGAGCCGTAACTCGACCCGGCCATCCGGGAGATGGTCTCCTCCATCAGGGTGCCGCCCAGGTCGTTGGCGCCCGAGCGGAGCATCTCGGCGGCGCCTTCGGTGCCCAGCTTCACCCAGCTGGTCTGGATGTTGGGGATGTGCGGGTGGAGGAGGAGCCGGGCCATGGCGATGACCGCGCGGTTGTCGCGGGCGGTCGGGCCGGGGCGGGCGATGCCGGCGAGGTAGACGGGCGCGTTGGTGTGGATGAAGGGGAGGGTGACGAACTCGGTGAACCCTCCGGTCTCCTGCTGGATGCGGGCCAGGGTCCGGAAGTGGCCGAGCCAGTGCCGGGGCTGGTCGACGTGCCCGTACATCATCGTGGAGGAGGACCGGATGCCCAGCTCGTGGGCGGTGGTGATCACCTCGATCCAGGTGGCGGTGGGCAGCTTGCCCTTGGTGAGGACCCAGCGGACCTCGTCGTCGAGGATCTCGGCGGCGGTGCCGGGCATGGAGTCGAGCCCGGCCTCCTTGGCGGCGGTGAGCCACTCCCGGATCGAGAGCCCGGTGCGGGTGGCGCCGTTGACGACCTCCATCGGTGAGAAGGCGTGGACGTGCATGCCGGGGACGCGTTCCTTCACCGCCCGCGCGATGTCGAAGTAGGCGGTGCCGGGCAGGTCCGGGTGGATGCCGCCCTGCATGCAGACCTCGACGGCGCCGACGTCCCAGGCCTGCTCGGCGCGGTCCGCGACCTGGTCGAGGGAGAGGGTGTACGCGTCGGCGTCGGTGCGGCGCTGGGCGAAGGCGCAGAAGCGGCAGCCGGTGTAGCAGACGTTGGTGAAGTTGATGTTGCGCGTGACGATGTACGTGACGTCGTCGCCGACCGCCGCCCTGCGGACGTCGTCCGCGATCCGGGTCAGCGCGTCGAGCGCCGGGCCGTCGGCGTGGAGCAGGGCGAGCGCCTGGGCGTCGCTGAGCTTCGTCGGGTCGTCGGCGGCGACGGCGAGGGCCTCGCGGACGTCGGTGTCGATGCGCTCGGGGACCATCCCGGGGGCGGCGGCCTCGCGGAGCGCCTCCCAGTCCCCGTACACCTCGTCGAAGTCGTCGCGGCGGTCGTGGGTGCGGCCCGTGGTGTCGATGGTGCGGTGGAGGTCGGTGCGGCCGGCGGCGGTGAAGGCCTCGTCGGGCTCCTGCCAGGGCAGGCCGCGCACGGGCGCGTCGGGGTTCGCGAGACCGGTCTCGGCGTCGGCGAGGGCGCGGACGTGCGGGAGGAGCCGGGGGTCGAGCCAGGGCTCGCCGCGCTGGACGAACTCGGGGTAGACGCAGAGCCGTTCGCGCAGCTCGAAGCCGGCGGCGGCGGACCGCTCGGCCAGCTCCTCGATCCTCGGCCAGGGGCGCTCGGGGTTGACGTGGTCGATGGTGATCGGGGAGACGCCGCCCCAGTCGTCGATGCCGGCGGCGATGAGCCGCTCGTACTCGGAGTCGACCAGGTTGGGCGGGGCCTGGAGGCAGGCGGAGGGGCCCATGATGAGCCGCGCGACGGCGACGGTGGCGACCAGGTCGTCCAGCTCGGCGTCGGGCATGCCGCGCATGGCCGTGTCCGGCTTGGCGCGGAAGTTCTGGATGATCAGTTCCTGGATCGAGTGGTACGCGCGCGCCACGCGCCGCAGCGCGAAGAGCGACTCGGCGCGCTCCTCGACGGTCTCGCCGATGCCGAGCAGCAGGCCGGACGTGAAGGGCACGGAGGACCGTCCCGCGTCCTCAAGGACCCGGAGCCGGACGGCCGGCTCCTTGTCGGGAGAGCCGTGGTGCGGGCCGCCGGGCTCGCTCCACAGCCGGGTCGCGGTGGTCTCCAGCATCATGCCCATGGACGGCGCGACGGGCTTGAGGCGCTGGAAGTCGGTCCAGGACATGACACCGGGGTTGAGGTGCGGGAGGAGTCCCGTCTCCTCCAGGACGCGGATCGCCATAGCCCGTACGTACGCGAGGGTGTCGTCGTAGCCGTGCGCGTCGAGCCACTCGCGCGCCTCGGGCCACCGGTCCTCGGGCTTGTCGCCGAGGGTGATCAGGGCTTCCTTGCAGCCCATCTCGGCCCCGCGGCGGGCGATGTCGAGGACCTCGTCCGGCGACATGAACATCCCGTGCCCGTCGCGGCGGAGCTTGCCGGGCACGGTGACGAAGGTGCAGTAGTGGCACTTGTCCCGGCAGAGACGGGTGAGGGGTATGAAGACGCTCTTCGAGTACGTGATGACCCCGGGCCGCCCCGCGGCCTCAAGACCCGCGTCCCGCACCCGCCCGGCGGACGTGACGAGGTCTTCCAGGTCCTCCCCGCGCGCCCGCAACAGCACGGCGGCCTCGGTGACATCGAGCGCGACCCCGTCCCTGGCCCGCTTGAGCGCGCGCCGCATGGCGTTCCCGGTGGGACGTGCTGCCTGGTGATCCGTCATGAACCGAGCATACGAGCGGGCGGGCCGGGGCGGGTTCGGGTCCCCGTAGGAAGGTGCGTCAGTCGGTGTCCTTGGGGTGCCGGGGCGCCGCATACACCAGGTGCACCGTCCTGCGCGGCTCATCGACGAGGTACCTGACCCGGCCTCCGGCCGTCACCTCGAACTCCCACTGCGGGTAGGCCCGCCCGCCGAGGGTCGCGGTGGCAAGGCGCCCTCGCAGCCTGTGCTGCCGGTCCGGATCGTCCTGCCGAAGCGGATTCACGCGCAGGGCCTCGAAGCACCGCCGGGTGTTGCCCGGGGCTTCCGCGGCGAGTTCGCCCCAGCCTTTGGCGGCCTCGTTCGTCGCGAAGCGAAGACGCCACTCCTGGCCGACCGGCGGCGGTGCGACGTCGTCGCCGCGCTTCGGCGTCACGGCGCCGACACCTCGCCGTGGTCCTCGTCGGGGAGGGCCCGCGTGAGCTGAGCCGTGAGGTCCGGGTCGGCGAGGACGCGCGCCGTGGCCCGCCACTCGACGATCGTGCGGTGGAGGGTCGCGTGGACATCCAGCTGTGCGGCGTCGTGCGTCGCGTCCAGCAGGTCCTGGACGAATTCCCGCAGCTCCTCCGCGGACAGGTGCCGCACCCAGGGGAAGACCGAGGGGAGGGCACGCCCTATGACGCGGGCGCCGTCGTCGGCGGCGAGGAGAGCGGCGAGGAGACGCGCCGTGACGTCGGCCGTCTCCTCCCGGTCATGGTCGTAGCCGGCGGTGGTGAGGTAGAGGTCCTGCCCGTCGCGGCGCGTGACGAGCAGGCGGTACTCACTGTCGAGCCTCTCGGCGACCCGCTTCGAATTCTTGGAGAGCTCGGAGAAGGAGACGGTCGGGGTCAGCATGGACCGACAGTACTTCGGAACGTATTCCGAAGTCAATCGCTCAGAGATACGCGGCATACGCGTCCAGGACCCCCAAGACCTCCCGCTCGTCGCCCGGAGGCAGCTGGAGCACGACCTCCTCGCAGCCCAGTTCCGCGTAGTGGGCGAGCTTGCCGGGGCTCGGGAGGACCGCGTACGGGACGAGCTGGAGGGTCTTCGGGTCGCGGCCCGCGGACTCCCAGGCCTCGCGCAGGACCGGGAGCGACTCCGTCAGGCCCCGGCCGCCGATCGGCATCCAGCCGTCCGTCTCCGCGGCGATCCGCGCGAAGAGCTTCGGGCCCGCCGCGCCGCCCAGCAGGATGCGCGGCGCGGCGCCCCGGGCCGGCTTGGGCCAGACCTCCGAGGCACTGACGGAGCGGCCGAACTCGCCCTCGTACGCCGTGGGTTCCGGCGCCCACAGGGCCCGCATCAGGGCCAGCCGGTCGTGGGTGAGCGCCCGGCGGGTGGACCAGTCGACACCGTGGTCGGCGGCCTCCTCACGGTTCCAGCCGTAGCCGACACCGAGGGTGAAGCGGCCTCCGGAGAGGTGGTCGAGGGTCGCGATCTGCTTGGCGAGGGCGATCGCGTCGTGCTCGGCGATCAGCGTGACCCCGGTGCCGAGCCCGAGCCGCTCGGTGACGGCGGCGGCCTGCCCGAGCGCCACGAAGGGATCCAGTATGCGGCTGTACTCGCGGGGCAGTTCGCCGCCCGCCGGGTAGGGCGTGGTCCGGTCGACGGGGATGTGGGTGTGCTCGGGGAGGTAGAGCCCGCCGAAGCCCCGCTCCTCCAGCTCGCGCGCGAGCCGCACGGGGGTGATGGTCTCGTCGGTCAGGAAGATCGTGGTCGAGATCCGCATAGCCGCACGGTAGGGGGTGCGGCGCGGATTTCCGAGAGGTACGACACGAGCCGGCCCTCAGGAGCGGACCGCGTCCACCGCCCGCTGCTCCGCCGCCAGGTCGCCGTACCCGCCGTGCTCCCAGACCTTCTCGCGGAAGCGCTGGAGCGTGAGCGGGGTGCGGTCCTCGCCGGGTACGCCCTCCAGGTGGACCGTGCCGCAGCGGTGGCAGTACCAGCCGTGCGACCAGAGTTCCTCGGCGCGGTGGCGGCCGCGCGTCCGGTGGGCGAAGGCGGTCTTGCGCCGCCGGACCTCGAGGACGACCAGGAGGGTGACGCCCAGGGCGGCGGCCGACAGCCAGCCCGTGAACCCCAGATCCGGCCCGAGGTCGGCCGGCGGCGGTCCGAACGCCCCGAAGTCCGCCTCGGGGGCCTCGTCGTCCTCCAGAGCGCCGCCGACGAAGACCCAGGCCATGAACGAGGCGACGCACACGAACCCGGAGAGGAAGCCGAGAAGGCCGATCGCGTGGGCGGGCGCCGTCGGCACCGGCGCGAGCGCGTCCGAGAGCCCCGTGGTCACCCTGCGCGTCACCGTCCGCATGTCGCCGTCGCGGTCCCGCTCGCGGCTCGTCACCGCGTCCCGGCCCGCGAGGTACACGGCGGGCACCGCCTGCACCCGGTCGTCGCGGGCACAGCCCGGGCAGGTGTTCCCCGTACGACTCATCGCTCCCCCTAGGCCTGTCCCCCCGACACTTCCCGCACTGGGTGACGGGCTCATGCCAGTCCCGGTTCCGCTCCGCCGGGAAAACTCACCTGCGCGGCCCCCGCACCGACGCCTACCGTGGCCCGGTGCTGCAGCGAATCGAGACGTTCTACGACGCCGTCCCCCGTTCCTCCGCCCGCGCCGAGGCGCACGGGCCCCTGACCCTCTTCGTGCAGGAGGGGAAGGGCTGGCCCTACTACGCCCGCCCCACACTCGGCCACACCGGCGACGTGCCGGTCGACGCCGTCGAGGCCGTACGGGCCCGGCAGCGGGAGCTGGGGGTCCCCGAGGCGTTCGAGTGGGTCGCGGAGACGACGCCGGGCCTGCGCGCGGCCGTGGAGGCGAGCGGACTCACGGTCCACGAGCACCCGCTGATGGTCCTGGAGGGCGAGGGGATCGCCGTACCGGCCCCCGAGGGAATCACCGTACGGATGGTCGACGCCGGCGACAGTGCCCTGGAGGCCGCCGTCGCCGCCCCGTACGCGGCCTTCGGCATGGCGCCGGAGCCCGGCACCGCCGAGCGCGTCGGCGAGCGGATCACCGCCGGGCGGACCCGGCTCGCGGCGGCCCTCGACAGCTCCGGCGAGGCCCTCGCAGCCGGGCAGCACCAGCCCGTCGGGCCCGTCACCGAGGTCGTCGGCGTCGGCACCGTCCCGGCGGCCCGCCGCCGCGGCCTCGGGCTCGCGGTGACGGCGGCGCTCGTCGCGGACGCCCGCGCCCGGGGCGCGGAGTTGGTCTTCCTGTCGGCGTCGGACGAGGACGTGGCCCGGCTCTACGGCCGGCTCGGCTTCCGCACGGTCGCCACCGCCCTCATCGCGGAGGCGTAGAGCGGAGGGCTGGAGCGAGGCCTGGAGCGAGGCCCGAAAAGTTTCTCGGGAAAAGCTCTCCCGTCGTGTCACATCCTCAGCGCGCGTTCCGTCAATGCACTGAAAGCGACGAACGAACGCCCGAACGAACGACCGACGAGAGACGCCGAGGAGCGATCACCATGGCGACGCACCAGCCCAAGGCCCGCATGACCAACCCCGCCTACGTCCTGCCCGACGCCGGTCCGGCGATCATGAACCTGGTGAAGGCCGCCAAGCAGGGCGGGGTTCCGGAGTCGACCCTGGAGCTCGTGCACCTGCGGGCCAGCCAGATCAACAGCTGCGGCTTCTGCGTCGACATCGGCGCGAAGAACGCCAGGAAGGCCGGGGTGAGCGACGAGAAGCTGTTCGCCGTCGCCGCCTGGCGCGAGGCCCCGTACTTCACCGACGAGGAGCGCGCGGCCCTCGCGCTCGCCGAGGCCGCGACCCGGCTGGCCGACGTCTCGGACGCGGTGCCGGACGCGATCTGGGACGCCGCCGCCGATCACTTCGACGAGAAGCAGCTCGCGTCGATCGTCCTGATGGTCGGGATAACGAACCTCTTCAACCGGCTCAACGTCACCGTCCGGCAGCCGGCCGGCGTGGGCTTCTGACGGTACGGGCGGCCTCTCGCACCATCCATACGTCCACCGGGTCCTCGGCCTCGACCGCGAATCCCGCCCTCTCGTAGAGACCGCGGGCCGCGCTCCCCTGGAGGACCTGGAGGCGTACGGGTGTCCCCGCCTCGTCCGCCCGGTCGAGCAGCTCGCGCAGCACCGTGGTCCCGAGGCCCCGCCCCTGCACCGCGGGGTCCAGGTAGAAGTGCTCCAGGTAGAGCCCTTCGCCGTCCCCGGCGGGGCGCATCGTGACGCAGCCCGCGAGGGCGCCGTCCAGCTCGATGACCGAGGTGTGCGCGGGCGAGAAGCCGTCCCGCAGCCGCTGCCGCACCCGGTGCTCGTCGTAGCGGCCGAGCCGCACCAGGTCCTCGCGCATGACCTCGGCCCGCAGGTCGGCTATCACCTCGACGTCCTCCGCCCTGCCCGGGCGCAGCGACCAGTCGGTTTCCCCGTACGCGAAATCCATGCACGCATCCTAGGGAGCCCGCCGCGGCCGGCCGGGGCGGGCCGGCGGGGCCTACGGGGCCGACCTGGCCTGCGGGGGCCGGTCGTAACCGGATCCGACCCGTCCGCGTTGGAGCGGGCATGAAGAGGATCCTCACCGCAGCCGCCCTGTCCGCCTTCGCCGCCGCGGGTCTCGCGGGCGCCACCGCCGGGACCGCCGCCGCCGACACCGGCGGCATGAACCTGCCCTCGGTCGTCCCGCTCAGCGGCGTCCTGGCCCCCAAGGCGAAGCCGGCCGGCACCCCCGACCTGCCGCCGGCCAACGCGGCCGTGGAGCGCCTGCTCCCCGGGCGCTGACCCCGTACGACGGAATGACGAAGGTGGCGGGACCCCCCACGGGCCCGCCACCTTCGCGTTTCGGATGACTCAGGAACGTACGGGCGCCGTCAGTCGGCGACCACCAGCGACGGGGTCTCCTTCGTCAGGATCTCGCCGCGGAAGAACGCCGGGCTCCTGCGCTGCATGACCAGCATGATCACCACGCCGAGGAGCAGCAGCCCCACGCCGATCACGAAGACCGAGCCGACGCCGAAGACCGCGGAGCCGGAGCCGTAGGCCGGGTCCCACATGTCGTACAGGGTCTTGCCGAAGACCGCCGTCAGCATCAGTCCGCCGAGCAGCGGCATCAGGCCCTTGTAGGCGAAGTCGCGACCCGAGCGGAAGAGCTCGCCGCGGAAGTACCAGACGCAGGCGAAGGCCGTCAGGGCGTAGTAGAAGCAGATCATCAGGCCGAGCGCGTAGATCGTGTCGACCAGGACGTTCTCGCTGACGAGGGTCATCACGGTGTAGAAGACGCCGGTGGCGACGCCGGCCACGATCGTGGCCTTGCCGGGGGTCTTGAACACCGGGTGGACCTTGGTGAAGGACTTCGGCAGCGCCTCGTACGTGGACATGGCGAGCACCGTGCGGGCGACCGGGATGAAGGTCGTCTGGAGGCTCGCGGCGGCCGAGGCGAGGACCGCGACGAAGAGCAGGATGCCGAGGGTCGGGCCCATGACGGGGCCGGCGAGTGCGGCGAAGACGTTGTCCGAGGTCTCCGGGTTCGACAGGCCGAGGCCCTCCTCGCCGGAGCCGACGGCCATCTGCGCGGCGATGCCGGTGGCGAGGTACGAGCCGACGAGCACGACCATCGCGATGAGCGCGGCGCGGCCGGGGGTCTTGGCGCTGCCGGTGGTCTCCTCGTTGGTCGCCATGCAGGCGTCCCAGCCCCAGTACATGAAGATCGAGAGCGAGAGGCCGGCGGTGAAGGCCGCGAAGGACTGGACCGCGAAGGGGTTCATCCAGGACCAGGAGAAGTCGACCGAGGTCTCGAACTCGCCGGCCTTCGACAGCGCCATCGCCACGAAGACGACGAGGACGACGAGCTGGAGGCCGACGAGGGCGTACTGGATGCCCTTGGTGGCGGTCATGCCGCGGTAGCTGATCGCGGTGGCGACGGCGATGAGCGTGAGGCAGGTGATGATGTGGACGGCCTTGTTGTCGTCCAGGGCGGCGATCGACTCGCTGCCGGTGATCTCACCCGCGAGGAGCCAGAAGTAGGAGGTCGCGACGCCGGCGAGGTTGGAGAGCACGATGATCGTCGCGATGACGAGGCCCCAGCCGCACATCCAGCCGATCTTGGGGCCGAAGGCCTTCACGGTCCACGTGAAGGAGGTGCCGCAGTCGGGCATGACCTTGTTGAGCTCCCGGTACGCGAAGGCGACGAGGAGCATCGGGAGGAAGCCGGCGAGGAAGATCGCGGGCATCTGCAGGCCGACCTCGCCGGCCGTGGAGCCGAGTGTCGAGGTCAGGCAGTAGACGGGGGCGACGGTCGAGATGCCGATGACGGCACTGCCGAGCAGGCCGACGGAGTTGCCTCCGAGGCCCTTGGTTCGTACGGCCTGAGTGCCGCCCGGGGCGTCGACGCCCCTTACCGTGTCTCCGGCCTGGGGCCGTGCATCCACCTGAGTCATGAACAGGACGTTAAATGCTGCGGTTTCCATATCCGGAAGATCTGAGTCCGCTCACCTGATCGATCACCCGCCTTGCATTGGGCGGGTCGAAGCGGACCCACGCCAATGATTGAAAGATCGACCACCGACACGGACCGACCAACTGGTAGGTCGGTCGATCCGTGTCCGATATGCGGGAACCGCAGCGGTACCCCAAATGTCCGTTTCTAAAATTTCCCGAGGAAATTTCGGCGGCCTGGGCGGCGGCCTGCCCGGGGGCGCCGCCCGCCCTGTCCCGGCCGCTGTCTCAGCCCGGCCAGACCACCGCCTGCAGCTCGCTGTAGGCGTGCAGCGCATACGAGCCGACGTCCCGTCCGACCCCGCTCCGCTTGAATCCGCCGAACGGCGCCTCCATGTTCCGTCCGATCGTGTTCACGCCCACCCCGCCGGCCCGCAGCCGGGCCGCGACCCGGAAGGCGCGGGCCACGTCGCCCGACCACACGTAGTCGATCAGCCCGTAGTCGCTGTCGTTGGCGAGCGCGATCCCCTGCTCCTCGTCGTCGAAGGGGACGACCACGACGACCGGACCGAAGATCTCCTCCCGGACCACCCGCATCTCGTTGGTGCAGTCGGCGAGCAGGGTCGGGGCCACGTAGAAGCCCTTCGCGAGGTCCGGGCGCTCGCCGCCCGCGACGACCCGCGCCCCTTCCTTCCGCCCCAGCTCGACGTACGACTCCACCCGGTCGCGGTGGGCCGCCGAGATCACCGGGCCGACCACCGTGCCCGGCGCGGCCGGGTCCCCCACCTTCATGAAGGCCAGGAAGCCGGTCAGCTTCTCGATCAGCTGCTCGTATATCCCGCGCTGCGCGAGCACCCGGGTCGGCGCCGTGCAGATCTGCCCGCTGTAGAAGGCGAAGGTCGTCCCGATGCCCATGACCGCGGAATCCAGGTCCGCGTCGTCGAAGACGAGCGCGGCCCCCTTCCCGCCCAGCTCCATCAGCTGCCGCTTGAGCGCACGCCCGCAGACCTCGCCGATCGCCTGGCCGACTGCCGTGGAACCGGTGAAGGAGACCATGTCGACCTCCGGGGAGTCCACGGCCGCCTCGCCGACCGCCTGCGCGGAGCCGGTGACGACGTTCACGACCCCCGCCGGGACCCCCGCCTCCGCCAGGGCCCGGGTCATCGCGTACACCGAGAGCGGGTCCTGCGGGGCGGGCTTCACGAGGACCGTGTTGCCCATCGCGAGGGCCGGCGCGATCTTCCCCGCCGGGTTGGCCCAGGGGTTGTTGTAGGAGGTGATGCAGGTGACCACACCGACCGGGCGGCGCACCGCGACCGCCCCGAACACCCCGGCCTTCCCCATCGGCCCGGCCTCGTTGATCTGTGGTGGCAGCGCCTGTTCGACCGGTTCCATCGCGCCCCGGGCGTACCGCCGGAAGCGGGAGGAGCCGACCGCGACCTGCATGCCGCGCGCGGTGCCGGTGGTGGCGCCCGTCTCGGCCCGCGCGAGCAGGACGTTCTCCTCGGCGTCCCGGGCCATCAGGTCCGCCGCCCGGTCCAGGATCGCCGCCCGCTCCTCCGGCTTCGTCCGCGACCAGGAGTCGAAGGCCTCGCGGGCCGCGGCGGCCGCCTCGTACACCTGGGCGCGGGAGGCCTCCGGCGCGTAGCCGACGACCTCCTCCGTGGCGGGGTCGACGACGGGGTAGTGACCGCCGTCGGGCTCGACCCACTCGCCGCCGATGAAGAGCTTCTCGGTCCTCACGCTCTCGCTGCTCACCTGGTGCTCACCGTCCTCGTGTCACGGCCGGAGCGCAGGACCCTGCCGGGGATCGCGCCGGTCACCTCGTCGTCCCGTACGGTCTCCACGCCGTTGACCCGGACCGAGACGATCCCGATCGCCCGTGAGTCGAGCCGCGGGCTGTCCCCCGGCAAGTCGTGCACGAGGGTCGCAGGGCCCGCCTCGATCCGCTCCGGGTCGAAGAGGACCAGGTCGGCGTGGAAGCCCTCCTCGATCCGGCCGCGCTCACGCAGCCCGAAGAGCCGGGCCGGGTCGTCGGTCAGCATCTTCACCGCGCGCTCCAGCGGCACCAGCTTCCGGCCCCGCAGGCAGTCGCCGAGGAAGCGGGTCGTGTACGGCGCCCCGCACATCCGGTCCAGGTGTGCTCCGGCGTCCGAGCCGCCGAGCATCACGTCCTCGTGGTCCCAGGTCTCGCGGCGCAGCGCCCAGGAGGCCGGGTCGTTGTCGGTGGGCATCGGCCACAGCACGGTCCGCAGGTCGTCGTTGGCGCAGATCTCGACGAGGCACTGGAAGGGGTCCTGGCCGCGCTCGGCGGCGATGTCCTTCACGACCCGGCCGGTCAGGCCCTCGTTCTCGGCGCTGTACGTGTCCCCTATGACGTACCGGCCGAAGTGCGCGAGCCGCCGGAAGACCCCGGCCTCCTTGGAGTCGGCACGCCGCAGCATCTCCGCCCGCACGTCGGGGTCGCGGAGCTTCGCGATCCGCTCGGGTAGGGGGAGGGCGAGGATCTCGCCCCAGCCGGGGATGAGGTTGAGCGCGCAGAACGTGCCGAGCGACATGTTCATCGGGGTGAGGATCGGCATCGTGAGGGCGACGATCCGGCCGCCGGACTTGCGGGCCCGCTCGGAGGCGGTGAGCTGGCGCGGGACGCGTTCGGGGACGGCGGCGTCGATGGTGAGGACGTTCCAGTTGAGCGGACGGCCGGCAGCGGCCGTCATCTCGACGAAGAGGTCGATCTCCGCGTCGGAGAACTGGTCGAGGCAGCCCGCGAGGATCGCCTCGATCTGCGTGCCCTCGTGCTCCCCGACCGCCTTCGACAGGGCGATCAGCTCGGCGGGGCCGGCGTGCCGGGAGGCGACGGGGGCGCCGTCGCCGTCGGAGTGGGTTGCGGACTGGGTGGTGGAGAGCCCCCAGGCCCCGGCCTCCATGGCCTCCTTGAGGAGGCCGACCATCCGCGCGAGCTGCTCGTCCGTGGGCTGTCCGCCGACCGCGTCGGGGCCCATCACGTACCGGCGCAGGGCGCAGTGGCCGACCATGAAGCCGGCGTTGACGGCGATGCGTCCTTCGAGGGCGTCGAGGTATTCGGCGAAGGAGGACCAGGTCCAGTCGACGCCCTCCTCGAGTGCGGCGAGGGCCATGCCTTCGACCTTGGACATCATGCGGCGCGTGTAGTCGGCGTCCTCGGGCCGGTCCGGGTGGAGCGGGGCGAGGGTGAAGCCGCAGTTGCCGCCGGCGACGGTGGTGACGCCGTGATTCATGGAGGGGGTGGCGTACGGGTCCCAGAAGAGCTGGGCGTCGTAGTGGGTGTGGGGGTCGACGAAGCCGGGGGTGAGGACGAGGCCGGTGGCGTCCTCGGTGGTCCGGGCCTCCTCGCGGACGGTCCCGGGTTCGGCGACGACGGCGATGCGGCCGTCGCGTATCCCGACGTCGGCGGTGATGGCGGGGGCGCCGGTGCCGTCCACGACGGTGGCACCGGTGATCAGGTGGTCGAGCATGGACGGAACCTTCCTGTTCTGCGCGTGGACGCGGGGCGGCTGCTGCGCGTGGACGCGGGTCTCGTACCGGCGCGTCGACGCGGGCGTACCCCGATCGCGGCTGCCTCCGGACACGGCTTGCCTCCGGACGCGGCTGCCTCCGGATTGCGGCTTGCCCCCGGACGCGGCTTGCCCCGGCCGCGGGCCGCCGCGGTCGGGGCGTGCGGGCGGCGGTCCGGGAAGACGCCGCCCACGCGTGGGCTGACCCGCCTGCCGCCTACTGGCCCGCTGCCTGGCGGAAGCGGGTGGTGCGGTGGACCGGGTCCGTGTCGATCTTCGGGATCACGTGCTCCCCGATCAGCTTGATCGAGTTCATCGTGTCCTCGTACGAGATCCCGATCGGGATGCCGAAGGAGAGCTGGTCCGCCCCCGACTGCTCCCAGCGCTTGCACTGGGCGAGGACCTCCGAGGGGTCTCCGCAGATCATCAGCTCCTCCTGGATGAGGAGTTCGATGATCTCGGCCGAGTACTCGGGGAGCAGCTCGGGCCACTCGGGGATGCCCTCGGGCCGGGGGAAGGTGTCGTGGTAGCGGAAGAGCAGCGACTGGAGGTAGTTGAGGCCGCCGGAGACGGCGATCTCGACGGCCTTGTCGTGGGTCTCCGCGCAGATCGCCGTCGAGGTCACCATGACGTTGTCGTTGACGAAGTCGCCGACCGCCTTGGCCTCCTTGATCGCGGTCTTGTAGGACTCGACGACCCACTCCATGTCGGAGACCTTCTGCACGCTGAAGCCGAGGACGCCGAGGCCCTTCTTGGCGGCCATGGCGTACGAGGAGGGGGACCCGGCCGCGTACCACATGGCGGGGTGGGAGGCCCCGTACGGCTTGGGCAGGATCTTGCGGGGCGGCAGCGACCAGTGCTTGCCCTGGAAGCCGACGTACTCCTCCTGGAGCCACATCTTGGGGAACTCGGCGATCGTCTCCTCCCAGATCTCCTTCGTGTGGTTCATGTCGGTGATGCCCGGCATGAACCCGAGGATCTCGTGGGAGCCCGCTCCGCGCCCGGAGCCGAACTCGAAGCGTCCGCCGGAGAGGTGGTCGAGCATGGCGACCTTCTCGGCCACCTTCACCGGGTGGTTGACGGGGGCGAGGGGGTTGAAGATGCCGGAGCCGAGGTGGATGCGCTCGGTGGCGTGGGCGAGGTAGCCCAGGTAGACGTCGTTGGCGGAGATGTGCGAGTACTCGTCCAGGAAGTGGTGCTCGGAGGCCCAGGCGTACTTGAAACCGGACTTGTCCGCCTGGATGACGTACTCGGTCTCCTCCATGAGGGCCTTGTGCTCGGCTTCGGGATCGGTCTCGGCGCGCTTGCCGACGTATCCCTGTACGAAGATCCCGAATTCCAAGGGGGTTCACCGTCCTCGTGAGTTTCTGACGAGCCGTCAGATTCGTGATGTGCCCGACTGTCGCACCGAGCGGCAGGTGCGTCAATACCTGACGAGACGTCAGAGAATGCTGACGCCCGCCAGCCAGCCGCCGTCGATGACGAACGGCTGGCCCGTGATGTACGCCGAGTCCTCCCCCGTCAGGAAGAGCGCGAGGGCGGCGACCTCGTCCGGCCGACCGATCCGCCCGAGCGGCACGAGCTTCCGGTACAGCCCGGCCGTGGAGGCCGGGTCGACGCCCTCCGGGTTGCTCATCGGGGTGTCGATCGCCCCGGGGCAGACCGCGTTCACCCGGATGTTCCGCGCGGCCAGTTCGAGCGCCGCGACCCTGGTGAGTCCGAGGACGGCGTGCTTGCTCGCCGCGTAGGCACCGACGCCGGCCATGCCGGTGAGCCCCGTGTACGAGGCGGTGTTGACGATCGTCCCACCGCCGGCCGCCGCGATCTCGGGCGCGACCGTCCGGATGCCCAGGAAGCAGCCGGTCTGGTTGACCGAGACGATCGCCTGGAACTCCTCCAGGGGAGTGGAGAGCAGCTCGTTGAAGCGGAGGATCCCGGCGTTGTTGACGAGCCCGTCGATCTTCCCGAACCGCTCCTTGGCGAGGGCGACGGCGGCGGTCCAGTCCTCCTCCCGCGTCACGTCCAGGTGGACGTAGACCGCCCGCCCCTCCCCCAGGCCCTCCGTCAGCTCCTTGGCCAGCGCCTCGCCGGCGTCGTCGAGGACGTCCGCGAGGACGACCCGCGCCCCCTCGGCGGCGAAGAGCCGCGCCTCCTGCTCGCCCTGCCCGCGCGCCGCGCCGGTGACGAGGACGACCCGTCCGTCGAGCTTGCCCATGCCTGCCACGCTCCTCAGTTCAGGTGGGGGGCGACCTCCGTGCCGAAGGCCGCGATCTGGTCGGTGAGTTCGGTACGGCTCCGGGAGCGGAACCGGACCTGGATCTGGTGCACGCCCATGTCCCCGTACGCGCGCAGGGAGGCGGCGAGTGCCTCGGGGGAGCCGCTCAGGGTGCGGCGGCCGACGTCCCAGCCCGGGGCTCCGACGTACAGCGCCTCGGTGATGGCGCCGACGGTGATCGGCGCGGCGATCCCGGCCTCGGCGCGCAGGCGCAGGAGCCGCTGGATCCGGTCGGCGAGCTTCTCGCGCGGGTCGCCCTGCGGCAGCCAGCCGTCCCCCTTGAGCGCGGCCCGGCGCAGGGCGGCCGGCGAGGAACCGCCCACCCAGAGGGGGACCCGCTCCTGGGCGGGCCGGGGCAGCTGTCCGAGGTCCTTGAAGGCGAAGCGCTCGCCCAGGTGCTCGGGGTACTCCTCGGGGCCGAGGGCCGCCCGCAGCGCGTCGACGGTCTCGTCGAGGACGGCGCCGCGCCGCTCGAAGTCGACCCCCAGCACCTCGAACTCCTCCTGCACGTGCCCGGCGCCGACCCCGAGGACCAGCCGGCCGCCGGAGAGGTGGTCGAGGGTCGCGTACGCCTTGGCGGTGACGAGCGGATGCCGCAGGCCGACGACGGCGACGTGCGAGAGGAGCCGGACGCGCTCGGTGGCGGCGGCGAGGAAGGAGAGCGTGGCGACCGGGTCGTACCAGACGGTGCTCATCGGACCGGCGAGGCGGCGCGGGATGGCGACGTGATCGCAGCTCGCGAGGTAGTCGAAGCCGTGCTCCTCGGCGGCCCGGGCGACGGCGAGGAGATCGGCCGGGCCGGCGGCCGCCTCCCAGGCCTCGGCGTAGAGGGTGGACTGCGACTGGACGGGCAGCTGCATGCCGTAGACGACCATGAGAACCCCTTAACTGACGCTCAGTCAGATTCCGAAGAGACTCATCGTCGCGGGCGGAGGGCCGAGGGGCAAGGGGTCGGGCGGAGCGCGTGGGCGATGCCGACGGGCGTGCGCTTCGAAGGAACCCGAGGCGTCATAACAATCCGACTGTTAAAGTCGTCGCATGAGTGAGACCACGCAGCCGGGGCCCGGCGAGGGCCCGACCCGCCCCGTGTCCGTCTCCCTGCACGCGGGGACGATCGCCGCGCTCAAGGAGCGCACCGGCAAGCGTGGCATGTCCGCGTACATCGAGGCGCTCATCCAGCGCCAACTGGAGCGGGAGCGGCTGCGCGAGCTGATCGAGGACGCCGAGGCGGAGTTCGGCCCGGCCGATGCCGCCGCCGTCGAGGCGAAGCGCGCGCTGCTCCGTGGCGAGGCCGCACCCCGGGCGGATGCCGCGTGAGCGGGACGCTCGTCCTGGACTGCGAAGGCCTGTCACTGCTCGTACGACGTTCCGCGGACCTCCTCGAATGGCTCGTCGCGGCCGAGGCCGAGGACATCCGGGTCGTGACCAGCTCCGTCACCCTTGTCGAGGCCCGCGACGCCCGAGTCCCGCAGGCGCGCTTCGACTACGCCGTATCCCGCGTGAACGTGATCCCACCGAGCGAGACCATCGCCCGCAAGGCCTGCAAGCTCTTGGCGGGCGCCGGGCTGCACGGCCACAAGTACGCCCTCGACGCACTCGTGGCCGCGACCGCACTGTCCGCTCCGGCACCGGTGACGGTCCTGACCTCGGACCCGGAGGACCTGGCCGCGCTGTGCGGTCCGGGTGTCCGCGTGGTCAAGGTCTGAGCGGACCGGCACTCCGCTACGGCCGCCAGAGACCCTCCGGCGACAGCCCCAGCAGGTCGATCGCGTTGCCTCGCACGATCCGCTCGACGACGTCCGGGGCCAGGTGGCCCATCTGGGACTCGCCCACCTCCCGCGACTTGGGCCAGGTCGAGTCGGAGTGCGGGTAGTCCGTCTCGTACAGGACGTTCCCGACGCCGATCGCGTCGAGGTTCCGCAGCCCGAAGGCGTCGTCGAAGAAGCAGCCGAAGACATGGCCGGCGAAGAGCTCGGACGGCGGGCGCAGCACCTTCTCGGCGACCCCGCCCCAGCCGCGGTTCTCCTCCCAGACGACGTCGGCGCGCTCCAGGATGTACGGGATCCAGCCGATCTGCCCCTCCGCGTACATGATCTTGAGGTTCGGGAAGCGCTCGAACTTGCCGCTCATCAGCCAGTCGACCATCGAGAAGCAGCAGTTCGCGAAGGTGATGGTGGAGCCGACGGCCGGCGGGGCGTCGGCGGAGGTGGACGGCATCCGGCTGGAGGAGCCGATGTGCATGGCGATGACCGTGCCGGTCTCGTCGCAGGCGCGGAAGAAGGGGTCCCAGTGGTCCGTGTGGACGGAGGGGAGCCCGAGGTGGGGCGGGATCTCCGAGAAGGCGACGGCCCGGACCCCGCGCGCGGCGTTGCGGCGGACCTCGGCGGCGGCGAGCTCGGGGTCCCAGAGCGGGATGAGGGTGAGCGGGACGAGTCGGCCGTGGGCCTCGGGGCCGCACCACTCCTCGACCATCCAGTCGTTGTAGGCGCGGACGCAGAGCAGGCCGAGCTCGCGGTCGCCCGCCTCCGTGAAGGTCTGCCCGCAGAAGCGCGGGAAGGTGGGGAAGCAGAGCGCGGACTGGACGTGGTTGACGTCCATGTCGGCGAGGCGGTCGGGGACGGAGTGGGAGCCGGGCCGCATCTGCTCGTACGTGATGACTTCGAGCCGTATCTCGTCCCTGTCGTAGCCGACGGCGGTGTCGAGGCGGGTGAGGGGCCGGTGCAGGTCCTCGTAGACCCACCAGTCGCCGATGGGTCCGTCGTCGCCCTTGGCCCCCATGACCGGCGCGAACTTGCCGCCGAGGAAGGTCATCTCCTTGAGGGGGGCGCGGACGATCCGGGGTCCGGTGTCGTGGAAGCGGGACGGGAGCCGGTCCCGCCAGACGTGCGGGGGCTCCACGGTGTGGTCGTCGACCGAGATGATCCTCGGGAAGGTCTCGGGCGCTGTCTCCGTGCTCTCCATGCTCTCCATGGCTTTTACGGTAGCGTCGATCTGACGACCCGTCAGCTATCGTGTCGCACAACGGTCCGGCAACGGCGCGGTACCAGGCCCGCTCCAGCCCCCGCTCTCGGCCGACCCGATGCTGACGGACTCCCTCCGGACAAGGCAGACTGTCCTGGGCGAAACCAGCGGTAGGCAGGGGGAGCTATGGGCCGTGAAGACGGGCCGCGAGTTCCGGTGCAGCGGGCTCCGAAGGCGAGCGCGGGTGCCGACGCGGGCGCGGGCACGGGTTCCGAGGAAAGAGCGCATACGGGTACGAGTACGGGTGCGACCCCGGGTACGGGACCCGAAGCGGGCGCCCGCACGGAGGGCGCGACCGGTGGCGAGCTGCGGTTCGGCGTGCTCGGGCCCGTGCGTGCCTGGCGCGGTGGCGAGGCGCTTCCCACCGGGTCACCCCAGCAGCGTGCCCTGCTCGCCGCCCTGCTCCTGCGCGGCGGGCGCACCGCCACCGCCTCCGAGCTGATCGACGCGCTCTGGGGCGAGGAACCGCCCTCGCAGGCCCTCGCGGCGGTACGGACGTACGCCTCCCGGCTCCGCAAGGCCCTCGACCCGAAGGTCCTCGTCAGCGAGTCCGGCGGCTACGCCCTGCGCACCAAGGCCCTGGACCTCCTCACCGCACAGGAACTGGCCGCCGGGGCCGAGAAGCTGCGGGCGTCCGGGGACCGGGCGGGCGCGCGGGCGCGGCTCGCGGAGGCCCTCGCACTGTGGGACGGCGAGGTGCTCGCCTCCGTACCCGGCCCGTACGCCGAGACGCAGCGGACCAGGCTGGAGGAATGGCGGCTCACGCTCCTGGAGACCCGCCTGGACATCGACCTGGAGGTCGGCGCGCACGCGGAGGCCGTCTCCGCGCTGACCGCCGCGCACCCGCTGCGCGAGCGGCTCCGCGAGCTGCTGATGCTCGCCCTCTACCGGGGCGGCCGGCAGGCGGAGGCGCTCGCCGTGTACGCGGACACGCGCCGGCTCCTCGCCGACGAGCTCGGCGTCGACCCGACCCCCGAACTCTCCCGGCTCCAGCAGCGCATCCTCCAGGGTGACGCCGAACTCGCCCGCCCGGTCGAGGAGGCGGCCCCCGCCGCCGCACCGCCGGCCCGCCCGGCACAACTCCCGGCCACCGTGCCCGACTTCACGGGCCGCACCTCCTTCGTGCGGGAGCTGGGGGCCCGGCTCGCGACCGCCGAGGGCCATGTCATGGCCGTCTCGGCGCTGGCGGGCATCGGCGGCGTCGGCAAGACGACCCTCGCGGTGCACGTGGCCCACGAGGCCCGGCCGCACTTCCCGGACGGCCAGCTCTACGTGGACCTCCAGGGCGCGGGGAACCGCGCCGCGGCCCCGGAGACCGTCCTCGGCTCCTTCCTGCGCGCGCTCGGCACACCGGATTCGGCCATCCCCGACTCCCTCGACGACCGCGCCGCGCTCTACCGCTCGACGCTCGACGGCCGCCGGGTCCTGGTGCTCCTGGACAACGCCCGCGACGCGGCGCAGATCCGGCCGCTCCTGCCCGGCACGGCCGGCTGCGCGGCCCTGGTGACCAGCCGGATCCGGATGGTCGACCTGGCGGGTGCGCACCTGGTGGACCTGGACGTGATGTCCCCGGAGGAGGCGCTCCAGCTCTTCACGCGGATCGTCGGCGCGGAGCGCGTCCAGTCCGAGCGGGAAGCCGCCCTCGACGTGGTCGCGGCCTGCGGCTTCCTCCCCCTCGCGATCCGCATCGCGGCCTCCCGCCTGGCGGCCCGCCGCACCTGGACGGTCTCGGTCCTCGCGGCGAAGCTGGCGGACGAGCGGCGGCGCCTCGACGAGCTCCAGGCGGGCGACCTCGCGGTCAAGGCGACCTTCGAACTCGGCTACGGCCAGCTCGAACCGGCCCAGGCCCGCGCCTTCCGCCTCCTGGGCCTGGCCGACGGCCCGGACATCTCCCTCGCGGCCGCCGCGGCCGTCCTGGACCTCCCCCTCTGGGACACCGAGGACCTCCTGGAGGCCCTGGTCGACACGTCCCTCCTGGAATCGGCGGCTCCCGGCCGCTACCGCTACCACGACCTGGTCCGCCTCTACGCGCGTGCGTGCGCGGACCGCGACGAACAGCCGCCGACGGAGAAGGAGGCGGCGCTCTCGCGCCTCCTGGACTTCTACCTGTCGACGGCGGCGCGGGTCTACGCGATCGAGCGCCCCGGGGACCGTCTGGTGGACCACCTGGAGCCGACGGCCTACGAGGGCCTGACCTTCACGGACCGCCACGAGGCCCAGGACTGGCTCTACGCCGAGGCCAACTGCCTCCTGGCCACGGTCCGCCAGTCGGCCGCCTCCCCGGCGACCCTCCGCCGTGCGGTGGACCTCCTGTGGGCGTCCCTGGACCTCGCGGAGTCGGGCGCGAACTCGAAGGAGTACGAGGCGGTCGCGACGGTCCTGCGGGGGGCGGCGGGCACGGCGGGGGACGTCCGGGCGGAGGGCCGGGCGGCGCTGACGCTGGCGTACGTCCACCATCACCAGGGCCGCTTCGACCAGGCCGACCGCGAGGCGGAGGAGGTCGTCGGCATGGCCCGCTCCGTGGGGGACCCGCTCCCCACGTGCTGGGCTTCGAACGCCCGGGGCGCCATCGCGCTCTACCAGAAGCGCTACGCGGACGGAGACGAGCACCTCACTCTTGCCGTCGACGAGTTCCGCAGGGCCGGGGACCGGGCCGGCGAGGCGGCGGCCCTCTGCAACATCTCCCGTATCCGGCTCGCGACAGGGCGCCAGGAGGATGCCGTACGCATGGCCCAGCAAGGCGTGGCCATGTACGACGAGATGGGCCACGCGCTGCGGGGAGCGAACGGTCGGTACGCCCTCGGCCTCGCCCTCACCGAGAGCGGCAACCTGACGGCGGCGGGCGAACGGCTCCGGGAGGCCCTCGCCGTGTTCGTGGACTGCCGCCAGAGGCTGTGGGAGGGCATGAGCCTCTTCCGCATCGCGGAGGTCGACATCGCTGCCCGGCGGTACGGGGCGGCTGCCGCCTGCGCGGAGAAGGCCCTGACCGTGCTCCGGGGCATCGGGGGCGACTGGCGGAGGGGGCAGGTCCTCACGGTGCTCGGACGAGCGCTCGCAGGCATCGGGCAGTCCGGCCGCGCACAGGTGTGCTGGCAGGAGGCGCTGGACATCTACGAGGAGTTGAACGTACCGGAGGCGTTCGAGGTCAGGGCTCTGCTGACCCCCCGCGCGGCCGCCTGATCACCAGCCTCCGATCGGGCGTTCATCATTCGTTTATCACCCTTCGGCAGAATTCTTCTCATCGATCCGTCGCGTCGGGGGGCAGACGGTTCGCCGGTGAGGTCATCACCCGCACGCACTAGGGTGAACGGCCCGGAGGAGCCCGACCGGCCGTCCACGGGGGAACAGCCGGACGGGCTCCGCACACCAGCACGCCAAGCCATCCACCAGGAGGGGACCACCATGGGTGACACCAACGCCACGGACCCGATCGTCAAGCCGCAGGACCTGCACGCCACGGGCACGGGTGAGCAGATCACCACCAAGGACCTGCACGCCACGTCCGAGCCCGCCAACGCGATCGCGGACAAGGTTCTCCACCCGGAGCAGGACCCCGCCATCGTGACCAAGGACCTGCACGCCACGTCAGAGCCGTTCAAGCCGGCCAAGTAGACCATTCCCGACGGGGAAAGCCCGCGGCGGCGACTTCGGGGGAGCCGCCGGGGCCAGGGAGGTCCGGTCGACGGGGGAGCACACGGACTCGGGGGACACCCGACGGGACCAGGGGGATTCCGTCCGGGCAGGGCCCGTGCGCAACGCGATCGGACCACCGCACAAGGAGGGGCCGGGCATCTGCCCGGCCCCTCCGACGTGCGTGCAGGGGGTGCGCCGGGGGTCAACAGGACGAGCGGGCGCCCGCCGGGAAGCGGGCCACCAGGCGCGCCCCGTGGTCCGAGTCCTCGATCGTCAGTGTGCCCCTGTGGTGGGTGGCGATGTCGCGGGCGATGGGGAGGCCCAGGCCCGCGCCGCCCGAGGTGCGGGTGCGGGAGGCGTCGAGGCGGGTGAAGCGGTCGAAGACGCGGGATCGATCGGCGGGCGGGATGCCCGGGCCGTCGTCCGACACGGTGAGCCACGTCCAGGTGCCGTCGTCCTCCACCGTGACGTCGACCCGCGTCTCCGCGTGGCGGCAGGCGTTCGCCAGGAGGTTGCGGAGGAGCCGTTCCAGGCGGGTCGGGTTGCCGTGGGCGAGGGTCGGCGCCGCCGGGATCCGGCACGTGAGACGAAGGCCCGTCGCATCCGGCAGGTGCTCGTGTTCGCGGACCAGGTCCTCGGCCAGCGCCGCCAGGTCGACCGGTTCGCCCGCCGGCGCGGTCGCCCGGTGGCTGGCGAGGAGCAGCAGGTCGTCGGTGAGGGCCTGGAGGCGTACGACGTCGGCCGCCGCGCCCGCCACCACCTCCGGCCAGTCGGTGACCGAGTCCGGGTGCCGCAGGGCCGTCTCCAGCTGGGCGCGCAACGCCGCGAGCGGGCTGCGGAGTTCGTGGGCGGCGTCCGCGACGAACTGGTGCTGGCGGGCGGAGGCCTGTTCGAGGCGGTCGAGGGTGTCGTTGGTGGTCTCCGCGAGGCGCCCGATCACGTCGTCCGTGGGCGGTACGGGGACCCGGCGGTCGAGGGACTGGCCGGTGATGTCGGCGAGTTCACGGCGGATCGCCTCGACGGGGCGCAGGGCCCGCGCGGCGGTGACGTGGACGAGGAGGCCGGTGAGGAGGGCGACGAGCGGCACCCCGATGATCAGCGTGACCCAGTACGTGTTCGTCCACGGCTCCTGGTGCTCCGGCTGCGCCCGTCGCAGGACCTCGATGGTCACCGCGAACAGCCCGCCGGTCGTCGCCGCCGCCACCAGGACCGTACGGTCGCGGTACGGCAGCCGGCCCGCACCGCCGCCGAGCGCCGCCGCCGCGGCGGCCGCCGTGAGCAGTCCCGTCGAGGGGCCGATGAACATCAGCCCCCAGCGGTACGCCTCCTCCGCGACCAGCCACGGTTTGATCGGGTTCTCCCGGACGAGCCACTGGGTGTACGTGGCGAGGAGGGCTCCCGAGGCGAGGAGGGCGGCCGCCGCCGCCCGCAGGCGTGCCGCCGGCGCGTGCCCCCGGCCCGCGAGCCAGCCGACGGCGCCGACGCCCACCGCGCCGAGGAGGCAGCCGGGCCAGGCCAGGAACGCGATCTGCGGGCCGACCCGGTCGGTGGCGATCATCTCGGGGATCGCCGTCGGGATCGGCCCGACCGCCCGGTCCCGCGCCTCCAGCCAGATCACCGCCGCCGCCACGACCAGCGTCGCGGCGAGTCCCGACGCCCACACCGGCCGGTACCGGCGGCGGCGCGGGGTCGTCGCGGTCGGCGCGGTCCGGCCCGGACGTTCCCGCCGTTCAGCCACGACCGCCCCCCACCACGCGGTACCCCGCCCCCCGCACCGTCTCGATCGTCGTCCGCCCGAAGGGCGCGTCGATCTTCCGGCGCACGGCGCTGATGTAGACGTGCACGATGTTCGGGTCGCCCGTGAAGTCCGCCGACCAGACCTCGTCGAGGATGTCGAGCGTCGGGACGACCTCGTCCGGGCGCGTCAGCAGGCACTGCAGCACCCCGAACTCCTTCGGCGTGAGCGCGATGTCGGCCGCGCCCCGGCCGCAGGTCCGGCGGGCCTGGTCGAGCCAGAGGTCGCCGCACTCCAGGCGGGTGCGCGTGCGGGCGCCGCCGCGGCGGAGGAGGGCGCGGAGGCGGGCCTCCAGGACGACGTACGAGAAGGGCTTGGCCAGGTAGTCGTCGGCGCCCGTGTCGAGGCCCTCGGCCTCGTCGTACTCGCCGTTCTTGGCCGTCAGCATCATCACCGGCACGTCGTTGGACTCGGCGCGCAGCCGGGAGCAGACCTGGTAGCCGTTGAGGCCGGGCAGCATGATGTCGAGGAGGACCGCCGCATAGCGGTGCTCCCGGGCCATGTGGAGCCCGGTGACGCCGTCGTGGGCGACGTCGACCGTGTACCCGACGGCCGAGAGGCCGCGCCGCAGCGAGGCGGCGATCCTCTCCTCGTCCTCGATCACCAGTACGCGCATGGGACCGAGTATCGCCGGGCCGCAGCAGCCGGGGCTGAGTAAATCCTCAGGCTTCTTCAGGACCACCTCAGGGGCGCTCGCCGAGGCTCCCCCTCATGGCCTTGATCATGAAGCCCGCGGCCGGGCGCCGGCCCCTGACACCGCCGCCCACCGCCTCCCGCTCCGTCCCCGCGCTCCTCGGCGCCGTCTTCTTCGCCCTCTTCAGCGTGTTCGCGCTGCGCGAGCACACCCGCTTCCGGACCACGGGATACGACCTCGGGATCTTCGGGCAGGCCGTGCGCGCCTACGCGGAGGGGCGGGCGCCCGCCTCCGAGATCCGGGCCGCGACCGCCCCGCCGGGTTTCGCCGCCGACGCGTATCCGCTCCTCGGCGACCACTTCCACCCGGTCCTGGCCCTCCTCGCGCCGCTCTACCGGCTCGCCCCGCACGTCGGCACGCTGCTCGTCGCGCAGGCCGCGCTCGTCGCGCTCGCCGTGTACGTCCTCGCCCGCACCGCCCAACAGCACCTCCCCGGGAGGAAGTTCGCCGCGCTCGCGATCGGATCGGCGTGCGGGCTCGGCTGGGGGGTGCAGCAGCTCGTCGGCTTCGACTTCCACGAGGTCGCCTTCGCCGTGCCCCTGCTCGCCCTCGCCTGCCGCGCCTATCTGGACGGGCGGACCCGCGCCGCCGCGTGCTGGGCCGCCGCCCTGCTGCTCGTGAAGGAGGACCTGGGCGCGACCACCGCCGTCTTCGGGCTGCTGCTCGCCCGGCAGGACCGCCGCACCGGGCTCGCCCTCGCCGCCGGCTCCGCGCTCGGCACGGTCCTGATCGTGTACGGGGTGGTCCCGGCCCTCGCGCCGGACGGGCGGTATCTGTACGCGGGCCAGGTCACCGGTGCGTACGGGCTCCTCGACGGCTGGCACGTGAAGGTGCTGACCGTCCTGCTGCTGCTCGCCGTGACCGGCGGGCTCGTCGTGCGCAGCCCGCTCGCCCTGCTGCTCCTGCCGACGCTGGCCTGGCGGTTCACCTCGGCCAATCCGGCGCACTGGGAGCCGGGCCTGCACTATTCGGCGGTCCTCGTGCCGATCGCGCTCGCCGCACTGGTCGACGCGCTGCGCCGGGGCGTACGGCTGCCGCTGTCCGTGCCGGTGGCCGTGGC
The DNA here is from genome assembly GCF_014649015.1 of Streptomyces narbonensis. Taxonomy (GTDB): domain Bacteria; phylum Actinomycetota; class Actinomycetes; order Streptomycetales; family Streptomycetaceae; genus Streptomyces; species Streptomyces narbonensis. The sequence continues at coordinate 70,022 of NZ_BMSF01000006.1, read as the reverse complement.
GCTCCTGCTGCTGCCCACGCAGCCGTTGGCGTCCCTGGCCACGCCGGGCTTCTGGCGGACGAGCCCGCGGGAGGTGGCCGCGCGGGAGGCGCTGGCCCTCGTGCCCGCCGGGGCCCGGGTCGCGGCGAGCAACAGCCTGGCCCCGCACCTGACCGACCGGGCGACCGTGCACCTGGTCGCGGACGGGGTGCTCGGCCGGAGCCCCGCCGTGGAGTGGCTGGTGGCGGACCGGACGGATGCCTGGCCCGCCGGGGCGGTCGGGCGCGTGCTGCGGCAGGCCGCCGACGACGGCGAGTGGCGGGTCGTACGCGACGAGGCCGGGATCGTCGTTCTCGCGCGTGAGCGGGGTCAGACGCGCTGAACCCGCACGTGCAGCGGACACAGCTTGGTCATGTCGTCCTCGTCGGAGGTGAACACCGTCACGAGCCCCCTCTGCCGCCCCGCGATCACCGCGAGCGCGGCGTCGATCGCGTACTTGTGTCCATGAAGACCGGCGTTCTTCAGAACGCTGATCGCCGAGTCCGCGATCTCCTCCGTGACGGGTTCGACAATGATCCGGGAGAGGAGCCATCTCCAGGCCGGGTGGGGGACCTTGGAGTGGTAGGCCTCGATCATCGTCATGGAGCTGGTCACCACGCGAACGCCGACGCCACGCGCATCCTTGAGACGAGCCTTCATCACGGGGTCGCCGAGCACCGTCCTGGAAAGCCCCTCGCTGTCCAGGACGTAACAGATCTCGGTCATGCGGCGTCCGCCCGACGCTCCTCCGGGACGTCGGACTCCGCGCGCTCACGCGCCACTCGTTCCTCGTGCCAGCGGATGATCTCCTGCCGCTCGGCCTCGGCGGCCGCCAGGTCCTCCTTGGTGACGGGGCCGAATTCGCTCTCCATCCAGTCCACCAGCTCCCCCAGCCGGTCCTGCTCCCGCTGGCGCTGTATGGCCTGCGTGACATACGCGCTGAAGCCGCCCTGCCCCACCTCGCGGCGGATCTCCTCGGCGAGTTCCTCGGGCAGCGTCACGGTGTACTTCTTCGTTGCCATACCTGTCACCATACCACCGCGCAAGTGATCCACCTCACACGCCTACCGCCCCCGCAGCTCCCCCTTCACCACCTTCCCGCTCGCGTTCCTCGGCAGCTCCGTCACGAACTCGACCTCTCGCGGGACCTTGTAGTTGGCCATCTCCCGCCGCGACCAGGCGATCAGGTCGTCCGCCGTCACCCGCGCCCCCGCCCGGCGCACCGCGAAGGCCTTGCCGACCTCGCCGAGCCTCCGGTCGGGGATGCCGACGACCGCGACGTCCGCGATGTCCGGGTGCAGGCCCAGGAGTTGCTCGATCTCGGCCGGGTAGGCGTTGAAGCCACCCACGATGAACATGTCCTTCAGCCGGTCCGTGATCCGCAGGTTCCCCGCCTCGTCCAGGACTCCGACGTCCCCGGTGCGCAGCCAGCCGTCCTCGTCGATCGCCGCCGCCGTCGCCTCCTCGTCCTCGAAGTAGCCGCGCATGACGTGGTGGCCGCGGACGAGGACCTCGCCGGTCGGCGAGAGCCTGACCTCGGTGTCGGGAACGGGCCGGCCCGAGGTCGTGGCGACCGTCCCCGCGGGGTCGTCGCGGCGGCACATGGTGACGAGGCCGCTCGCCTCGGAGAGGCCGTACGCGGTGAGGACCGTGCCGATCCCCAGCTCGGTGCGGAGGCGTTCGACGAGCCGGAGCGGGACCACGGCCGCGCCCGTCACGACGAGGCGGAGCGAGGAGAGGTCGTGGCCGGCGCGGGCCGGGTGGTCCAGGAGGGACTGGTGGAGGGTGGGCGGTCCGGGGAGGACCGTGATGCGCTCGGCGGCGATGTTGGCGAGGACCGTGTCCACGGTGAAGACGGACTGCGGGACGATCACCGCGCCCCGCATGAGGCAGGCGAGGACCCCGGCCTTGTAGCCGAAGGTGTGGAAGAACGGGTTGACGACGAGGTAGCGGTCACCCTCCCGGAGGCCGGCGAGCTCGGACCAGACCTCGTAGCAGCGCAGGCTCTGGGCGTGGCCGATGACGGCCCCCTTGGGCCGACCCGTGGTGCCCGAGGTGTAGATGATGTCGGAGGGGTCCGAGGGGTCGATCGCGTCGGCCCGGGCGCGCACCCGCGCGGCCGGCACCCGGTCGCCCTCCGTGAGGAAGGCCTTCCAGGTCGTCCATCCCGCGTCGTCGGGCGCGGTGTCGCCGAGGACGACGGCCTTCTCCAGGTGCGGGAGCGCCACGCCCGAGCGGCGCAGGGAGGCCACGTACGAGGTGCCGAGGAAGGTGCCGGTGACGAAGAGCAGGCGGGCCCGGGAGCGCTGGAGGACCTGGGCGGCCTCGGTGCCCTTGAAGCGGGTGTTCAGGGGGACGAGGACGGCGCCCGCGGAGACGGCGCCGAGCGCCGAGACGATCCAGTCGAGGGTGTTGGGGGCCCAGATCGCCACCCGGTCCCCCGCCCGTACTCCGGTGGCGATGCAGGCGGCGGCCGCCCGCTCGACGCGCTCGCCGAGTTCGGCGTAGGTGACGCGGACGCGTCCGTCGACGACGGCCTCCCGCTCCCCGTACCGCTCGGCCGCCGCCCGCACGAGCCCGGGGATCGTGCCCCACTCCAGGTCGCCGCGCATGCCCACCCCTCCCTGTAGCTGACTATCCGTCAGATTAGTTGTAACCTGACGCGCTGTCAGCAGTGCTGCCCCAAAAGGAGGTCCGGTGCTCAAGGACGCCACGGCCATCGTCGGCATAGGACAGACAGCCTTCGCGAAACACCTCCCCGAGTCCGAGAAGGCGCTCGCCTGCCGGGCGATCCTCGCCGCCCTCGACGACGCCGGGATCGACCCCTCCGAGGTCGACGGCTTCGCCTCGTACACGATGGAGGAGACCGACGAGGTCGAGGTCGCCAAGGCCATCGGCGCCGGCGACGTCACCTTCTTCTCCAAGGTCGGCTACGGCGGCGGCGGCTCCTGCGCCACCGTCGGCCACCTCGCCGCCGCCGTCGCCACCGGCCAGGCGAGCGTCGGAGTCGCCTGGCGCTCCCGGAAGCGGGGCTCCGGCCCCCGCCCGTGGAAGAACACCGCCGCCCAGCTGCCCACCCCCGGCCAGTGGACCCGCCCCTTCGGGCTGCTCCGCCCCGCCGACGAGATCGGCATGCTCGCCCGCCGCTACATGCACGAGTACGGCGCCACCCGCGACCACCTCTTCAACGTCGCGCTGGCCTGCCGCAACCGCGCCAACCAGAACCCCGCCGCGATCATGTACGAGCGCCCGCTGACCCGCGAGATGTACATGACCTCCCGCTGGATCAGCGAGCCCCTCTGCCTCTTCGACAACTGCCTGGAGACCGACGGCGCCCTCGCCTGCGTCATCGTCTCCGCCGAACGGGCCCGCGACTGCCGCCAGAAGCCCGTCTACGTCCACTCCGCCGCCCAGGGCCTGCCCGCCCAGCACCACGGCATGGTCAACTACTGGAACGACGACCCGCTCTCCGGACCCGCCTGGACCGCCGCCCGACACCTCTGGAAACAGGCCGACTTCGGGCCCCAGGACGTCGACGTCGCCCAGATCTACGACGCCTTCACCCCGCTCGTCCCGCTCTCCCTGGAGGGCTACGGCTTCTGCGGGCGCGGCGAGGGCGCCGCCTTCACCGAGGGCGGCGCGCTGGAGATCGGCGGCCGGCTGCCCCTCAACACCGGCGGCGGCGGACTGAGCGAGGCGTACGTCCACGGCTTCAACCTCATCAACGAGGGCGTGAAGCAGCTCCGCGGCAGCTCCACCGCCCAAGTGCCCGACGCCGCCACCTGCCTGGTCACGGCCGGCGAGGGCGTGCCCACCTCCGCGATCCTCCTTCGAGCCTGAGGAGCCGAGACACCATGCCGATGCTGACACCGGTCACCGACGAGGACGGCGCCCCCTTCTGGGAGTACGCCGCCCGGGGCGAGCTCCGCGTCCAGGCCTGCGCGGCCCCCGACTGCGGCGAGCTCCGCTTCCCGCCCCGGCCCTGCTGCCCGCACTGCCACTCCTTCGACAGCGAGTGGCGGCTCATGTCCGGACGCGGCCGCATCTGGTCGTACGTCCTGCCCCACCCGCCGCTCCTGCCCGACTACGCCGCCCAGCCCGGGTACAACGCGGTCCTCGTCGAGCTGGCCGACGCCCCCCGCATCCGCCTCGCCGGCAACGTCGTCACCGCCCCCGACGCACCCCTGAACTCGCTCGACCCGGGCCGGCTGCGCATCGGCGCCGCGGTGAGGGTCGCCTTCACCGAGGTCGACGGCGTCACGGTCCCCCGCTGGCTCCTGGAGCGCGGCTAGATGGCCGTCCGCGTCGACCGCGACAAGGAGACCGGGGTCGCGGTCGTCACCCTCGACCGGCCGGAGAAGCACAACGCGATCACCCTGGACATGGCCCGCGAACTCGCCGCCGTCTGGCGGGGATTCCGGTACGAGGACGAGGTCCGCGCGATCGTCGTCACCGGATCCGGCGGGCGGGCCTTCTGCACGGGGATCGACCGGGACGCCGTCGGGGACATCCCGCAGCCCTCGTCCCCGTACACGATCGACGACCCCCTGCTCACCATCGGCCCCAAGGCGAACGACCTGTGGAAACCGGTGATCGCCGCCGTCGAGGGCATGGCCTGCGGCGGGGCGTTCTACCTGCTCGGCGAGGCCGAGTTCCTGGTCGCCGGCGAGGACGCCACCTTCTTCGACCCGCACACCACCTACGGCATGGTCAGCGCCTTCGAGACCATCCACATGGCCCAGCGGATGCCCTACGGGGAGATCGCCCGGATGGCCCTGATGGGCAGCGCGGAACGGGTCTCGGCCCGGCGCGCCTACGAGACGGGGCTCGTCTCCGAGCTGACCCCGGCCGGCGGGGCTCTGGGGGCCGCCCTGCGGGCCGCGGCCGTCGTCGCCGCGCACCCGACCGAGGCCGTCCAGGGCACGGTCCGGGCGCTCTGGTCGGTCACCGAGGCGTCCCGCGCCCCGGCCCTCGCCCACGCACCGCACCTGGTCGCGCTGGGGAACCTGACACCGGAGCGTCAGGCGGGGCTGTTCACGGGGCGGGGGAAGGGGTACCGGACGCGGTAGGCGTCACGGTGGGCGTCGCGGTGGTCTCGTGCCTGCGCACCTCGTAGACCCAGCAGTCCGTCACCCGGTCGACGTACTGCGGATTCTCCATCTCGACCTCGAACGTCTTCGTCTCGTGGCTCCCGACGGTGACCTCGGCCTCGCCGAGGTCCACCATCGTCCCCGAGGCGTTCCTGAACTGCAGGGTCACCCAGTACGTCCCCGGGAGCGCGTCCCGCGAGACGGCCTTCAGGGTCGCCGTGGTGTCCGCCTTCCGGGCGGGCTTGCCCTTGCGCTTCTTCCGGGCGGGCTTCACGCAGTCGACCACGACGACCTCGACCTTCACCGTCGCCGAGGTGGGGGCGGGCGATGCCGTGCCCGTGGAACCGCCCGAGCCGCCCGAGCCGCTGTAGTCGTCGTTGCTCTTCTCGTCGCTGGAGCAGCCGCCGCCCGAGTCGTCGTCCGAGCCTCGGCTCTTGCTCTTGCTCTTCCCGCTGCCGCCGCCGCTGCTGCTGCCGTGGCCGGTCTGGAATCCGGTCAGCGCAAGCACCACCACCGTGAGCGTCGCCGCCATCTTCAGGCGCGTGCGCACCATCGGTCCTCCCTCGTGCTGTCGTGTCCGCGCCACACCCTAAGGGGTGTGGCGGACCGCAAATGGCGGGCCCCCCGCACCCGGCGTAGCGTCGGGAGCGAGAGCCGGACCGTCTAGGAGGCCGATCGATGATCCGCAACGTCATCGGCTCGGTCCTGGCCCTCGCCGGAGCGACGGCCGCCGTCTGGAGCCCCTTCCGTGCCTGGTACGACGGCCGTCACGGCCGCGACTACGCCATCGACGAGCTGTTCACCGGCATCACGGACGCACGGGCCGACGTGCTCGGCTCGATCCTCCTGCCCTTCGCCTTCGCCGCCCTCGTCACGGTCCTCGGCGTCGCCCTGCGCTCCCGGCTCCTCGTCGCCCTCGCCGGGCTCGTCGTCCTCGGCTTCACGATCTTCTGGATGGTGCGCGTCGGGCAGGCCGAAGGCAGCCTCGTGATCTCCGGCGACGGTACGGGCCTGGGCGACGGGGTCGCCAACGCCTTCGGCGGCGGGGTGCTGCTGCTCCTCGGCGCGCTCGTCATGTCCGGCCGGCACCACCACGGACACCGGCTGGACCGGGCGGACCACGAGCCGCGGCCCACCCACCCCACGCTGGACGGACCGCCGCCCGTCACGGAGGTCGGGGACGGACCGCAGCACCACCCGCAGGCCTCGACCCCGTATGCCGCGCCCACACAGCCCTACGACGTCCCGACCTGGGACCCGGACCGGGACGGACCCCCGGGTCCCCCACCGCGATAGCGGGGGCCGTCGTCGTCAGGGGCCCCCTCCCGTCGGGGGCCCCTTCCGTCAGGGGCCCCTTCCGTCAGGGGCCCCTCCCGTCAATCAGGGGCCCCTCCCCTCAGCGGGCACCCTCGTCAGCGGGGGAGCCGTCGTCAGCGGGGCGCGGACCCTCTGCCCGTGGCCGTGCCCTTGACCGCGTCGAGCGCGTACACGCAGCGGTCCTTGCTACAGGCGTACACGACCCCGCCCTTCGCCACCGGCGAGCCGGTGATCTCGCCGCCCGTGGCGAGCTTCCAGCGGAGCTGCCCGCCGGTCGCGTCCAGCGTGTAGAGGACGTGGTCGGCGGAGCCGAAGTGCACCCGGCCGTCGGCGACGACCGGGGAGCCGACGAGCTCGCCGCCCGCCGCGAACCGCCACCTCGGGGTGCCGGTGACCGCGTCGAGCGTGTAGAGCGCGCTGCCGCTGCCGACGTGGACGTTGCCGTCGGCTACGAGCACCGGCTCGGCCGACTGGCGCGGCTCGGTCGCGATCCGCCACCGGTCCTGACCGGTCGTGGCGTCGAGCGCGTACACCGTGCCGAGGTGGTCGGAGAGGTACACCCCGCCGCCCGTGACGGCCGGTCCCGGCGCGAAGGCGGGCGGGGAGAGGAAGACGGCGGGCGCCTCGAAGTGCCAGCGGACGTGGCCGGCGGCGATGTCGATCGACAGGACCCGCGTGCCGGCGGAGACGTACACACAGCCGTCCTCGGCCGGGGCGACCCGGACCGGCACGTTGGCGCAGGAGGCGGCATCGCCGATCGGGTACGACCAGCGCTCCACGCCCGTCCGGGCGTCGAGGGCCAGGAGCCGGGCGTCCTTCCAGACGTACACGGTGTCGCCGTGCACGGCGGGACCCGCCTCCGGGGTCTCGAAGTCGGTCTGGGCACCGGTGATCTCCCACAGCTTGGCGCCGTTGGAGGCCTCCCAGCCCTGGACCCCGCCGCCGCGCGTCCCGGTGACGACCGTGCCCCGGTCCACCTGGAGGGAGTACACCCAGGCGTCCGTGTGCAGCCGCCAGCGCTCGCTGCCGTCGGTCGCGTCGAGCGCGTACAGCGTGGGCCCGTCGGAGGCGTGGATACGGCCCGAGGAGACGGCCATCGACCAGGCCACGTCCCGGGTCTTGAACTGGCGCCGCCCGCTCCCGGTGTCCAGCGCGTGCACCTCGAAGGAGGTCACGTAGAGCAGGTCGCCCTCGACGACCGGGGTGCCCCAGACGTCGTTCGACATCCGGAAGCGCCAGGGCCGCCAGGGACCGGGCTCCGGCGGCTGCGCCGGGGCGGCCGGATCACCTTGCGGGGGTACGGCGACGGGGCGCGAGCCCGGCAGCGGGCCGGGCTCGGCGCCGTGCGCTCCGCCGGCGGGCGGCCGGATCCAGCCGGTCGCCGGGCCCGCGTCGGCGCTCCGGCCGACGGCGAGCGCCGCCCGGGTGTCGGAGACCCGGGGGCCGGGGCCGATCGGGACGGTGGCGCCGCCCAGCCGGACGGGGCCGCCGGCGCTCTCGGCGGGACCGGCGTGGCGGCCGCCGAGGTGCGCGGGCTCGGGCTGCCGGCCGCCGACGTGCGAGGGCTCGGGGTGCCGGGGGCCGGGCTCCGGGGAGCGCGGGTCGCCGGACCAGTCGGCGGGCTCGCGGGGCGGGCGCGGCGGCATCGGCGGCGCGGCCGGTCCGGGGGCGGAGCGGCCGCCGTTGCGCCGGTCCTCGATCATGGCGGTGGCGCGGTGCGGCAGCCAGGCCGAGGCCGTGCCGCTGTCGTCGCTGCCGGGACCGAAGAGGTGCGGCGCGAGCTGGGCCTGGAGATCGGCCGGACTGGGCCGCCGGGTGACGTCCATCTGCATGCAGGAGTCGATGAGGGGCCGCAGCTCCTCGGGCAGGCCCTCCAGGTCCGGGCCCTCGCGCAGCAGCATGAAGACGGTCTCGACCGGGTTGGCGCCGTGGAAGGGCGCGTGGCCGGTGGCGGCGAAGACCAGCATGGAGCCCAGCGAGAAGACGTCGCTCGCGCCGGTGACGCTGCGCGAGTCGCGGGCCTGTTCGGGCGACATGTAGGCGGGGGTGCCGACGGCGACGTTGGTCATGGTCAGGCGCGTGTTGGAGACGCCCGACGCGATGCCGAAGTCGATCACCCGGGGGCCGTCCTCGACGACGAGGACGTTGGAGGGCTTGAGGTCGCGGTGGACCAGGCCCGCACCGTGGATGGACTGGAGGGCCTCGGCGACACCGGCCGCGAGCCAGCGCACGGCCTGGGCCGGGAGCGGCCCGCACTCGTTCACTATCTCTTCGAGGGAGGGCGCCGGGACATAGGCGGTGGCCAGCCACGGCACGGCGGCACGCGGGTCGGCGTCCACCACGGCGGCCGTGTAGAAGCCCGAGACTGCCCGGGCGGCCTCCACCTCCCGGGTGAAGCGGACCCGGAACAGCTGGTCCTCGGCGAGCTCCGTACGCACGGTCTTGATCGCCACGCGCCGGCCCGAGGCCGAGCGCGCGAGATAGACCAGGCCCATTCCGCCCGCGCCGAGCCGGCCCAGCACCTCGAAGGGCCCGATACGTCTCGGGTCGTGCTGCGTCAGCTGTTCCACTTGCCTGCCACCTCCCCGTACGGGCCATGAAGGTACGGCCCCGTGGCCCTGATTCTTCCTGTCCGAGGGCCTGGTTGCGAACCCGGGGGCGGATCGGGGTGTCGCCTGTTCGACTTTCGCGAATGCGAGTGAGTGTTCGAGATGTCGCTTGTTGTGATGCACATGTGCGGTAGCGGCGCGTTTGTGCGGATGTCGGTGGCACGGTGGGCGGTGGGAAGCTCACAGTGCGGATGCACCAGTGCCCGTCGCATCTGCGGACGGTGACGGTTGGGGTCTCTCTCCCCTGGCCACTCGGGGCGGGCCCGCATGCCTGACTCCGCTCTACGGGCGATCGAGCCGTCTTACGTGGCCCCGGGTCGTCAGGTGTGACGATCCGCACTCGACTCAAAGGCCACGCCCGGGGACGAACGGATGCTTGAGCTCGTGGGCGCGCACGCCCTCACCCGCCTCCTCCACTGGGCCCTGGCCTGCGACGTTCGCGCGATCGCCATCGAGGACCTCGACTTCGCGGCAGAGAGGACGAGGGAGAAGAACGGCCGCAAGCGTCGGTTCCGGCAACTCGTCTCCGGCATGCCCACCTCCAGACTCAAGGCCCGGCTGACCTCCATGGCCGACGCCACCGGCATCACGATCGTCGCCGTCGACCCCGCCTACACCGGCAAGTGGGGCGCACAGCACTGGCAGAAGCCGCTCGCCAGCAAGACCGGGAAGACCACGCGCCACGACGCAGCTGCCGTGGCCATCGGAAGACGCGCCCAAGGACACCCGATCCGGCGTCGGACGGCACCGCCCCCACACGACCGGGGTGATCGTGCGGGGCATCGGACCGTCCAGGCCGGACCGGGCGACCTTGGGCGCGAGGAAACCCGCCCCCGCATCCCCGGACCACGGACACGATCCGTGCCGCCCGGACGCCGGGCGAACGCGGGCGACCAGCGTCCCCAAAACCGTTCGGGGCACGCGGCTGAGCACGAGCCCTGGCAACAGGAACAGCTCCCACTCGGTCCCTAGGGACGGTGTCACAGGTCATACCGGAGCCATCCGGAGGGAAATCCTCACGGCGTGGCGGGCGGCTCCGAGAGGACGGCGAAGCGGGCGCCCTGGTTGTCGTGGAGGACGGCGATGCGGCCGTGCGGGGTGTCGAAGGGCGGCGTGGCGACCCGGCCGCCGAGCCGGACGGTGGTCTCGCAGGCCTCGTCGCAGTCGACGACGACGAAGTAGACGAGGACGTGGCCGGGCATCTCGACGGGGAAGTCGTCGCTGATGACCGCACGCCCGCCGAAGGCACTGTCGTCGCCGGGCCGGGAGCCGGGGGGCGACCAGACGCGGTAGTCGAAGCCGGGGTCCCGGCCCTCGTCGTCGGCGTCGGCCTGGCGGCCGAGGTAGCCGAAGACGGTGGCGTAGAAGGTGTCGACGGCGTCCGGCCGGCGGGTGTAGACCTCCATCCAGCAGAAGGCACCCGGCTCGTTCGTCTTCTCGAAGCCGTCGTCGTCACCGGCCTGGCGGAGCCCGAAGACGGCGCCGCCGGGGTCGGCGGCCAGCGCCATGACGCCGAACGGGCCGACGGGGTAGGGCTCCATGACCATCTGGCCGCCGGCGGCCTTGATCCGGGCGGAGAGGGTTCCGGCGTTCTCGGTGGCGAGGTAGACGGTCCAGGTGGTGGGCATACGACCGTCCCGCTTGGGGAGGAGCCCGGCGACCCTGCGTCCGTCGAGGAGGGCTTCGTCGCGGTCGGGGTCGAAGGTCCAGCCGAAGAGCTCACCGTAGAAGCGCTTGCCCGCTTCGAGATCGGGAAGCTGTGCGTCCACCCAGCACGGGGTGCCCTCAGTGCGTACGGCCATGGTTCCACGCTAGGTCGGCGGAGGGCCTCCCGCACGCCCCGACATGGGAACATAAAGGCGATTTATGGGGCCCTCGCGGGCCCGGAACCCTTGGGACGCTTGAGTTGTCCACCGAAGTTGTCCACAGGCTGTTCATAAGCCTATTCGGGTACGGGTCTCCTCCGGCCGGTCCGGCGGCGGTGCGGGGACGGGCCGGCGGGGGCCCGGCGGTGCCGGTCCGGGGGCGGTCCGGCGGCGGTCCGGCGACCTTGGCGGGCTGCCCGCCTCATGGCTTGAACCCGCCCCCTCCACTGCGGGCCGCCACGCCGAGCCGACCTCGGAGAACGCCCCTGGAACAGGGCCGCACCCCATTTGCACTCGGCCGAATCGCGCGCCGATCGCCCCTCGGTAAGCTGACGGCATGACAGGACAAGTACGCACCGTCGACGGCCGCGTGGCCGGACGACGCGGTCAGGCGACGCGGCAGAAGCTGCTCGACTGCCTCGGTGAGATGCTCAGCTCCTCGCCCTACCGGGACGTCAAGGTCATCGATGTGGCCCGGAAGGCGGGTACTTCACCCGCGACGTTCTATCAGTACTTCCCGGACGTCGAGGGTGCCGTTCTCGAGATCGCAGAGGAAATGGCCAAGGAGGGCGCCGGGTTGACCGAGCTCGTCTCCGGCCGCTCCTGGGTCGGCAAGGCCGGCTGGCAGACCTCCGAGGAACTCGTCGAAGGCTTCCTGGACTTCTGGCGCAAGCACGACGCGATCCTCCGTGTCGTGGACCTCGGTGCCGCCGAGGGCGACAAGAGGTTCTACAAGATCCGCATGAAGATCCTGAACTCGGTCACCAACTCCCTCACGGACGCGGTGAAGGAGCTCCAGGCCAAGGGCAAGGTCGACAAGGAGGTCAACCCGGCCGCCATGGCCGGCTCCCTGGTGGCGATGCTGGCCTCGGTCGCCGGCCACCAGAAGGGCTTCCAGACCTGGGGCGTCAAGCAGGCCGAACTCAAGCCGAACCTCGCCCTCTTGGTCCACCTGGGCATCACCGGCAAGAAGCCGACCAGATAGCCCTTCCCGCCTCCTCCACCCGTCCTGTCGTCGACGCCGACGGCGGTCCCGCTCCGCCCCCACGGAGCGGATACCGCCGTCGGCGTCGGCGTTTTCCGGCCGGAGGGTCCGAATGGAGCGTCGGCGTTCCCGGCCGGAGGCCCGAGTGGAGCGTCGGCGCCGGGTCAGCGACGGGTCACGCCGGGTCAGCGCCGGGTCAGCCGGAAGAGCCTGATCTCGCGCTCCACCCGCTGCTGGTACGTGGCGTACGGCGGCCAGAACGCGAGCGCCGACTTCCAGGCCGCCGCCCGGGCCTCCCCCACGAGGAGCTCCGCCCGTACGGGGACGTCCTCACCCCGCCAGTTGACCTCGACGTCCGGGTGGGCGAGGAGGTTCGCCGTCCAGGCCGGGTGGCCCGGACGGCCGAAGTTGGAGCCGATGAGCAGCCAGCCGCCGTCCGGCTCCGGCATGCAGGCGAGCGGCGTCACCCGTGGCCGGCCGCTCTTCGCGCCCCGCGCGGTCAGGATCACCCCCGGCAGCATCCGGGCGCTGAGCAGCACCTTTCCCCTGGTCAGCCGGTGTACGGCCTTGTCCATGGCCGGGATGACGTGCGGGGCGATCCGGGCGAACGTCCGGGTCGAGGACACCTTCTGCATCAGTCTCACGCCGACGGGCATCTAGGCCGCCACCTCTCCGAAGAGTCCGGTCCGTTCCGCCGCCCGGGCGCGCAGCCGCCGGGCGGGTCCGAAGAGCAGTTCGTCGGAGGCGGCCCGCTGGTAGAAGAGCCGCGCCTCCCGCTCCCCGGTGCTGCCGCCGCCGTGGAGCCGGACGCCCTCGCCCGCGGTGGCGCGCAGCGCCTCCAGGGCCTGGGCGAGCGCGAGCGGCCCGCTCTCGGGTCCGGGGCCCGACTCCCTGGCCGCGCAGTAGGTCAGGGAGCGGGCGGCCTCGACGCGGACGTAGAGGTCGGCGAGGGTGCTCCGGGCCGCCTGGAGGGCTCCGGCGGTCCGGTGGCCGGGGCGGGCGCGCGGGCCGAGGCCGGCGATGGCCCGGTCGAGCGCGGCGCCGGCGGCGCCGACCGCCTCGGCGGCGAGCATCACGGCGGCGATGCGGCCGGTGGCGGCGAGCGCGCCGAGGACGTCGGCCGGTTCCTCGCCGAGGAGTTCGGCCTCGGCGTCGCGGAGTTCGACGGTGGCGTGGGGGCGGGTGAGGTCGAGGGCGTTCCGCCGGGTCCGTACGAGTCCGGGGGTCCCGCCCTCCCGCTCCCGCACGAGGAAGAGGAGCGTGCGGCTCCGGGCGAAGCCGCCGGTGTGGGCGGCGACGAGCAGCAGGTCGGCGCTGTGCCCGTCGAGGACCTGGGCGGCTTCTCCGTACAGCCGCCAGCCTCCACCGCCGGAGCCGTCCCCGTCGCCCGCGGCGACGGCGCGCGCCTGGATCCCGCCGGCCCGGCCGCCGCCCGACCAGTCCTCCGCCGTGTTGTCGCCGGTCAGGCCGAGGGCGAGCGCGAGGGAGCCGCCAGGGACGGCGAGGGCGGAGGTCAGGCTCCCGTCGACGAGGCGCGGGAGGAGTTCGGCGCGCTGGGCTGGGGTGCCGAGGGCCGCGATCAGCGGGGCGGCGAGCACGGCGGTGGCGAGGAGTGGGGAGGGTGCGAGGGCGCGGCCGGTCTCCTCGCAGGCGAGGGCGAGTGCGGCGGGGCCGTGGCCGCCTCCTCCGTACTTCGCGGGGAGGGCGAGTCCGGCGAGGCCGAGGCCGGCGGACAGGCGGGCCCAGAGCTCGGGGTCGTAGCCCTCGGGGGTGGCGGTGGCGGCGTGGTTCTCCTCCGGTCCGGTCCGTTCGGCGAGCAGGTCCCGCAGGGTGCGGCGGATCCTCTGCTGCTCCCCGGTGAGCGCGGCGGCCTCGGCCGCCGTGTCGGCGTCGGCTGCCCTGTCGGCGTCGGCCGCTGTGTCGGCGTCGGCTGCTGTGTCGGCGGCGTCCATGGAGCTCCCTCCGTATCTGACGGTCCGTCATGCTAGGGCGGTACAGTGCCGGTTGCCCAGAGAAGCGCCGGTCCCGATTCGGGAAATCTGATGTACCGTCAGATTCATGGTCGCCACTCCACGCAGCCCCCGCCGCGTCGCCGTCGTCGGCGTCTCCCTCTCCGACTGCGGACGCGTCGACGAGGCCACCCCGTACGCACTCCACGCCCAGGCCGCCCGGCGCGCCCTCGCGGACAGCGGCCTCGACCGCTCGCTGATCGACGGCCTCGCCTCGACGGGGCTCGGCACGCTCGCCCCGGTCGAGGTCGCCGAATACCTGGGCCTGCGCCCCCGCTGGGTGGACTCGACGGCCGTCGGCGGTGCCACCTGGGAGGTCATGGCGGCGCACGCCGCCAACGCGATCGCCGCCGGCCACGCGAACGCGGTGCTGCTCGTCTACGGCTCCACCGCCCGCGCCGACATCCGGGCCCGGCGCCGCACCGCCAACCTCTCCTTCGGTTCGCGCGGCCCGCTGCAGTTCGAAGTCCCTTACGGGCACACGCTGATCGCCAAGTACGCGATGGCCGCCCGCCGCCACATGCACGAGTACGGGACGACGCTGGAGCAGCTCGCCGGGGTCGCCGTGGAGGCGCGGGCCAACGCGGCGCTCAACCCCGAGGCGATGTTCCGGGACCCGATCACCGTCGACGACGTCCTGGACGGCCCGATGATCGCGGACCCGTTCACCAAGCTGCACTGCTGCCTGCGCAGCGACGGCGGCTGCGCGGTGCTGCTGGTCGCCGAGGAGTACGTGCGGGACTGCCGGACGGCCCCCGTCTGGATCCTCGGCACGGGCGAGCACGTCTCGCACACGACGATGTCGGAGTGGGAGGACTTCACGGTCTCCCCGGCGGCGGTCAGCGGCCGGCTCGCCTTCGAGCGGGCGGGGGTGCGCCCGGCAGACGTCGACCTCGCCGAGATCTACGACGCCTTCACCTACATGACCCTGGTGACCCTGGAGGACCTGGGCTTCTGCGCGAAGGGCGAGGGCGGCGCGTTCTTCGGGGAGAAGGGCCGGCTGCCGGTGAACACGGACGGTGGCGGGCTCTCGGCCTGCCATCCCGGGATGCGCGGGCTGTTCCTGCTGGTGGAGGCGGTGCGGCAGCTGCGCGGAGAGGCGCCGGGACTGCAGGTGCGACGGCCGGACGGCTCGCTGCCGCGCCTGGCGGTGGCGTCGGGGACGGGGGGCTGGTTCTGCTCCTCGGGGACCGTGGTGCTCGGCCGGGACTGAGCCGCCGGCGCCCTCCCTCCAAAGAATCTATACAAGCGTCATAGACAGTCGTGTAGGACATCCGTATAGTCATCGGTGCGGGCAAGGAGACGCCCGCACCACCGACAAGGAGTCCGCCATGAGCAGCACCGCGAAGACCGCCGCGAAGACCGTCCTCATCTCCGGCGCCTCCGTCGCCGGCCCCGCCCTCGCCCTCTGGCTGCACCGCTACGGCTTCACCCCCACCGTCGTCGAGCGCGCCCCCGAGCTCCGCACCGGCGGCTACAAGGTCGACATCCGCGGCACCGCGATCGAGGTCTGCCGGCGGATGGGCGTCCTCGACGAGATCCGCGCCAAGTCCACGGACATGCGCGGCGGTTCGTACGTGGACGACGCCGGCCGCACCATCGGCGAGCTGCCCGCGGACATCTTCGGCGGACGCGTCGAGGAGGACGACGAGATCATGCGCGGCGACCTCGCCCGCATCCTGTACGAGCGCACCCGCGACGACGTCGAGTACCTCTTCGACGACTCGATCGCCGCCCTCGCGGAGGACGCCCACGGCGTCACCGTGACCTTCGACAGCGGCACCGTCCGCCGTTTCGACCTCGTCGTCGGCGCCGACGGCCTCCACTCGAACACCCGCAAGCTCGCCTTCGGCCCGGAGGAGCGGTTCAAGCGCCACCTCGGCGCGTACATCTCCATCTTCACCGCCCCCAACCACCTGGGCCTGGACCGCTGGGAGACGTACCACGCCCTCCCGAAGAAGCTGCTCTGCGTCTACAGCGCCTCCGGCGAGACGGACGCCAAGAACCTCTTCATCTTCTCCGCGCCCGAGGACGTCCCCTACGACCTCCGGGACGTCACCGAGCAGAAGCGGCTGCTCGCCGACACGTTCGCGGGAGACGGCTGGGAGGTCCCCCGCCTCCTCGGCCACGCGGCCGACGCCGACGACTTCTACCTCGACTCCATGTCCCTCGTCGAGATGGACCGCTGGTCGCGGGGGCGCGTCGTCCTGCTCGGCGACGCCGCCCACTGCTCCTCCCCCGCCTCCGGGCAGGGCACCGGCCTCGCCCTCACCGGCGCGTACGTCCTGGCGGGCGAGCTGGCCCGGGCGGGCGGTGACCACACGGTGGCCTTCGCCCGCTACGAGGAGCGGATGCGGCCGGGCGTGGAGCAGAACCAGAAGATGGCCGAGGGCTTCGTGAAGGAGATGACGGTCGGCTCCAAGTGGAAGATCGCCCTGCGCATGCTCATGGTGCGGACCCTGCCGAAGACCCCCTGGAAGAACCTCATCGCGAAGAAGATCCGCGACGGGATCCAGGCGGCGGCCAACGCGGTCCCGATCGAGGACTACGGCGTCCCGACCGCCACGCCGACCGAGGCCCCGGCCACCGCACCGACCCCCGGCGCCCTCGCCACGCCGACCCCCACTCCGGCCGCCGGCGACGACACCCCGCGTCCTACCGTGACGGCATGACCGACTTCCACCACGCCCTCCACTCCCTCCGGGTCTGGGACACCGAGCTCCCCTCCTTCGACCCGGCCGGCGCCCCGCCCGAGCCCCTCGCCCTCTTCCACGGCTGGTTCACGGAGGCGGTCGCGGCCGGCCAGACCGAACCGCACACCCTCTCCCTCGCCACCGTGGACGAGGACGGCAGGCCCGACGTCCGTACGGTGATGCTGCACGACGCCGACGAGCGCGGCTGGCACTTCGCCTCGCACGCCACCAGCGCCAAGGGCCGCCAGCTCGCCGCCCGCCCCGAGGCCGCGCTCGGCTTCTACTGGCCGGTCCAGGGCCGCCAGGTCCGGATCCGGGGCACCGTCACCACCGGCACCCCCGAGGAGGCGTATGCGGACCTCCACGCCCGCACCACCGGCGCCCTCGCGTCGGCGCTCGTCGGCCGGCAGAGCGAGGTCCTGGACTCCCCGGAGACCCTCGCCGAGGCGAGCGCTGCGGCCTGGCGCCGGGCCGAGGCGGAACCGGACGCCCCCTCCCCCACCTGGACCCTGTACGTGGTCCAACCGACCGAGGTCGAGTTCTTCCAGGGCGACGCGCGGCGCCGCCACCTCCGCCTCCGCTACCGCCGCACGGACGAGCGCTGGATCCGCGAGCTGCTCTGGCCGTGAAACTAGAGAGCGGCCCCCGCCCCGTACATCTCGTCGATCTCGCGCGCGAAGTCCCGCAGCACGGCCCGCCGTTTGAGCTTCAGCGACGGGGTCAGATGGCCCGAGCGCTCCGAGAACTCGGTCGTCAGGAGCCGGAAGGCGCGGATCGACTCCGCCCGCGAGACCAGCCGGTTGGCGTCGTCCACGGCCCGCTGGACCGCGCCGAGCAGCTCCTCGTCCCGGGTCAGCTCCCAGAGCGCGAGATGGTCCTTGTGCCGCATCCGCCGCCAGTGCGTGAGGCCCTCGTGGTCGAGGGCGATCAGGGCCGTGACGTACGGACGGTCGTCGCCCACGACCATGCAGTGCGAGACCAGCGGGTGGGCGCGCAGCCAGTCCTCCAGCGGGGCGGGGGCCACGTTCTTGCCCGCCGAGGTGATGAGGATGTCCTTCTTGCGGCCGGTGATCCGCAGATAGCCGTCCTCGTCGAGCGAGCCCAGGTCGCCGGTGGGGAACCAGCCGTCGTCGGTGTACGGCACGGCCGCCCCGCGCTGGGCGTCCCAGTACCCGGCGAAGACGTGGGCACCCTTGAGCCAGACCTCGCCGTCGTCGGCGATCCGGACGGCCGTGCCCGGCAGGGGCCAGCCCACGGTGCCGGTGCGGGGCCGCCGCGGCGGGGTGACCGTCGAGGCGGCCGTGGTCTCCGTCAGGCCGTACCCCTCGAAGACCGCGACGCCCGCACCCGCGAAGAACTCGGCCAGCGGTGCGCCCAGCGGGGAGCCGCCGCAGATCACGTACTTCACCCGGCCGCCGAGCGCGGTGCGGATCCGCCGGTAGACGAGCGGGTCGTACAGCGCCCGCGCGAGACGCAGCCCGAGCGAGGGGGCGGAACTCCCGCCGTATCTGCGGGCGATGGTGGCGGCGCGGTCGAAGGCGGCGGCCTTGCCTCCGCGTTCGGCGGTGGCGCGGGCGGTGTTGAAGACCTTCTCCATGACGTACGGGATGGCGAGGAGGAAGGTGGGCCGGAAGGAGGCGAGGTCGGCGAGGAGTTCGTCGCCCTCGGCGGAGGGGGCGTGGCCGACGCGGACCCGGGCCCGCACGCAGCCGACGGAGACCATGCGGCCGAAGACGTGGGAGAGCGGCAGGAAGAGGAGGGTGGCGGCGGGCTCCGTGCTCTCCGAGACGAAGACGGGGTGGAGGAGCCGGACGGCGTTGTCGACCTCGGCGAAGAAGTTGGCGTGGGTGAGGGCGCAGCCCTTGGGGCGGCCGGTGGTGCCGGAGGTGTAGACGAGGGTGGCGAGGGTCTCGGGGGTGAGGAGGCCGCGCCGGGCGGTGACGGCCTCGTCGGCGACCCGGGAGCCGGCCCGGCGCAGCAGGTCGACGGCGCCGGTGTCGAGGGCCCAGAGGTGGGCGAGGCCGGGGAGCTGCCGCCGCTCGGCGGAGACCAGCCGGGCCTGTTCGGGGTCCTCGACGACGCAGGCTGCGGCGCCGGAGTCCTGGAGGATCCAGCGGGTCTGGAAGGCGGAGGAGCTGGGGTAGACGGGGACGGTGACGAGTCCGGCGGCCCAGGCGGCGAAGTCGATCAGGGTCCACTCGTAGGTGGTGCGCGCCATCAGGGCGAGCCGGTCGCCGGGGCGCAGGCCGTGGGCGATGAGCCCCTTGGCGACGGCGTGCACGTCGGCGGCGAAGCGGGCGGCGGTGACGTCGTACCACTGCCCGTCGGCGTCCTTCCGGGAGAAGAGGGCGGCCTCGGGGTCCTGGCGGGCGTTGTCGTACGGCAGGTCGGCGAGGGAGCCGCGGCGCACTTGGGGCACGAGGGCGGGGACGGAGGCCTCCCGTACCCGCCCGTCCACCAGCACCTTCTGTGGCTCGACCGGCTCGATCTCGGTTGCGGCGGTGACGACGGACACTGCGGCTCCTCGGTCTGCGCGATGAACTGAGGTCGTGCGTCGGTACGTTGAGCCCTACGATCCTTTGACTAGCCGGTAACCTTACTGCGCAGTAAGGCTCAACGGGGAGACCAGCGCTCGCTTTTCATGAGGTTCCCGAGCCCGGCCCACGCGAAGTTCATCAGCGTCGCGGCGGCCTCCTTCGCCGTCACCCCCGGCGTCTCGTCGGCCCACGTGGCCAGGGACTCGGCGGACCCCGCCAGCGCCTGCGCGAGCGCGTCCACGTCCCGCCCACCGCTCCCGCACGCCCCGCGGCAGCCGCCGCGTCCTCACCGCGTCACCCATGGCACCCACTCCTGTTTCCAAGATCAATCGGCTGCCCCGCAGAAGACTACGTGCCCCCTGCCGGACGGGGCAGGGGGCACGTAGGCGTTCAGGACAGGCCGTGCGGGACGGCCCTGCGGGGTCAGGCGGCGGCCGTGACCGCGACCTTCTCGTCGGTCTCGCCGACCGTGACCAGCTCGTCGATCGGGGACGCGGAGGCGTTCGCGTACGCGGTGTGGTCGAGGATCTTCTCGCGGGCGGCGACGATCACCGGGATCAGAGCCTGCCCGGCCACGTTCGTGGCCGTCCTCATCATGTCCAGGATCGGGTCGATCGCCATGAGCAGGCCGACGCCCTCCAGGGGGAGGCCCAGCGTGGAGAGGGTGAGGGTCAGCATGACCGTCGCGCCCGTCAGGCCGGCGGTGGCCGCCGAGCCGATGACCGAGACGAAGGCGATCAGCAGGTAGTCGCCGATGCCGAGCTGCACGTCGAAGATCTGCGCGATGAAGATCGCGGCGAGCGCCGGGTAGATCGCGGCGCAGCCGTCCATCTTGGTGGTGGCGCCGAACGGGACGGCGAAGGAGGCGTACTCCTTCGGGACGCCGAGGCGCTCGGTGACCTTCTGGGTGACCGGCATGGTGCCGACCGAGGAGCGGGAGACGAAGGCCAGCTGGATCGCGGGCCAGGCGCCCTTGAAGAACTGGATCGGGTTGACCTTGGCGACCGTCGCGAGCAGCAGCGGGTAGACGCCGAACATGACCAGGGCGCAGCCGATGTAGACGTCGGCGGTGAAGGTCGCGTACTTGCCGATCAGGTCCCAGCCGTAGTCGGCGATGGCGAAGCCGATGAGGCCGACGGTGCCGAGCGGGGCGAGGCGGATGACCCACCACAGGGCCTTCTGGAGGAGCTCCAGGACGGACTCGGAGAGGGTGAGGATCGGCTTGGCGCGGTCGCCCAGCTTGAGAGCGGCGATGCCGGCGACGGCGGCCATGAAGACGATCTGGAGGACGTTCAGCTCGGTGAAGGGCGTGATGACGTCCGTCGGGATGATGCCGGTGAGGAAATCGATCCAGGAGCCCTCGCGCTTCGGCAGCTTGCCGTCCTGCGGGGTGAGGCCGGTGCCGGCGCCCGGGTTGGTGATCAGGCCGATCGCGAGGCCGATGCCGACCGCGATCAGCGAGGTGATCATGAACCAGAGCAGGGTGCGGGTGGCGAGCCTGGCGGCGTTGTTCACCTTCCGCAGGTTGGTGATCGACACCAGGATCGCGAAGAAGACGAGCGGGGCGACGGCCAGCTTGAGCAGCTGGACGAAGATGTCGCCGACCTGGCCGAGGGTCTCCTTCAGCCAGGAGACGTCCTGGCTGCGGGCGATCCAGCCGAGGAGGGCGCCGAGGGCGAGACCGGCGATGATCTGGGCCCAGAAGGGGACCTTCGGTATGCGCGAGGAAGCCGGGGACTTCTGCGCGGGTGCGTTCGCGGACGCGGACACAGACACACTCCACAGGTGCGTATCGGGAAATACGGGACGGGGGTGCGGCACGCACGCGCTTTCACGCGGGCCGCTGCATGATGCCGGGTCAGAGCTCGCGGCAACAGACCGCGGACATACTGGGGGTCCCCCCTGCACGAGCGGAGCCGAGTCCTTGGGGGAGGCACAGATCGACGTGCAGGCGCGCCACGAGCGGGGTGCTCGCGGCATGAGAGGGGCGCACTGCTGTCGTCATGTCGAACACGTTAACACTTGAACTTTGAGAACCTCAAAGCCATTCTTTGGGATGCGGGAGCCTCGTTCCGCCTCCGAAACGCAGAACACCCCAGGCCGGAGCCTTGGAAGGCCCTACCTGGGGTGGATGTCTGTGAGGAAGCTTACGCAGCCTTTACGGCGCTACAGCATGTCCTCCTGGGACCGGTTCGAGGCGAGCCGGTCCTTGGCGCGGTCGACCTTCGCGACGACCTCGGCGCTCGCCTCCTCCCGCACCTTGCGCAGGAGGACGAAGCTGAGCGGGGCGGAGACGACGATGGCGAGGACGAGGACCCAGAGGAGGTTCGAGTCGCCCAGGCCGCGCGGCAGCGCGCCGACGTAGACGAGACCCCACAGGGCGAAGAAGCACCCGGCGAAGATGCCGAACCGCATCAGCGAGTAGCGGAGCATGTCAGTCAGTCCACTCTTCCGTTCCGAAAAGTTCCCATACGGGACGAGCGCGCCTCCAGTGAAGCACGGGCCGGGGCACGCGCCGGGAGCGGGGGGTTGGGCGGGGCGGGACCGGCACCCCTTGAGCCACACGGTAGGTAATAGGTAGTGTCTACTCATGACCCTTACGTTCGAGGTGGACCCGGCCGTCGACCGGACCCTGCGCGACGGCGTGCTCTCCCTCTGGGCCGACGTCTCCAACGCGGGCGGCGCCGTCGGCTTCGTACCCCCCGTGACCCCCGACGAGATCCGGCCCGCGCTGCTCAAGCACCTCGTCGCCATGACCGAGGGCGGTACGCGCCTGCTGGTCGGCCGCGACGAGGACGGCGAGGTCGCCGCCACCGCCTTCTTCACCTTCAACACCCACCCGCTGATGACCCACTGGGTGTGGCTCTACACGGTGATGGTCCACCCCCGCCACCAGGGCAAGGGGTACGGCGCCGACCTCATGGCCGCTGCCGAGCGGACGGCCCGCACCGCCCCGGGCTTCGAGGCGATCGAGGCGATCCGGCTGACCTGCCGGGGCGGCACCGGCGTCGACGGCTTCTACGCCAAGGCGGGCTACAAGGAGGTCGGCCGCGTCCCCGACGCGATCCGGGTCGCCCCCGGCGACGACCGCGACGACATCATCATGCTGCTGCCCCTGAACTGACCGGGGACGGAGGAAGGGCCGGCGGGACTTCCCGCCGGCCCTTCCTCCGTCCGTCACCCGAGGCGGTCGGAACCGCCTCGGAACCGCGTCAGAACCGCATCGACTGCGGCGTCTCGCGCCGGTCCGCGTCCGGGCCCGGGTACTCGCGGATGATCTCGTACCGCGTGTTCCGCTCGACCGGGCGGAAGCCGGCGTCACGGATGAGCTCCAGCAGGTCCTCGCGGCCCAGCTTGTTCGGCGTGCCGTAGTTGTCGGCGTCGTGCGTGATCTTGTACTCGACGACCGAGCCGTCCATGTCGTCCGCGCCGTGCTGAAGCGCCAGCTGCGCGGTCTGGACGCCGTGCATGACCCAGAAGACCTTGACGTGCGGCACGTTGTCGAAGAGGAGCCGGGAGACCGCGAAGGTCTTCAGGGCCTCGGCGCCGGTCGCCATGGTCGTGCGCGCCTGGAGCCTGTTGCGGACCTTGCCGTCCTGCATGTCGACGAAGTCGTGCTGGTAGCGCAGCGGGATGAAGACCTGGAAGCCGCCGGTCTCGTCCTGGAGCTCGCGGAGCCGCAGCACGTGGTCGACGCGGTGGCGGGGCTCCTCGATGTGCCCGTACAGCATCGTGCTCGGGGTCTTGAGACCCTTCTCGTGCGCGAGGCGGTGGATCCGGGACCAGTCCTCCCAGTGGGTGCGGTGGTCCACGATGTGCTGCCGGACCTCCCAGTCGAAGATCTCGGCGCCGCCGCCGGTGAGCGACTCCAGGCCGGCCTCGATCAGCTCGTCGAGGATGTCGGAGGCGGACATCCCGGAGATCGTCTCGAAGTGGTGGATCTCCGTGGCGGTGAAGGCCTTGAGGGAGACGTTCGGGAGGGCCTTCTTGAGCTCGGAGAGCGAGCGCGGGTAGTACCGCCAGGGCAGGTTGGGGTGGAGCCCGTTGACGATGTGCAGCTCGGTGAGGTTCTCGTTCTCCATCGCCTTCGCGAGGCGCACGGCCTCTTCGATGCGCATGGTGTACGCGTCCTTCTCGCCGGGCTTGCGCTGGAAGGAGCAGTAGGCGCAGGAGGCGGTGCACACGTTCGTCATGTTGAGGTGACGGTTGACGTTGAAGTGCACCACGTCGCCGTTCTTGCGGGTCCGGACCTCGTGGGCCAGCCCGCCGAGCCAGGCGAGGTCGTCGGACTCGTACAGGGCGATGCCGTCCTCGCGGCTCAGCCGCTCACCGTCCCGGACCTTCTGCTCAAGTTCGCGCTTGAGGCCCACATCTTTGATAGATGCAGTCATGTACGGCCGCCTCCCAGGTCTGACAAGTTCAAAGCTCCCCCACCGTACTCTCAGCCCTCTTCGGGCAGGTCTCCGACCCGGTTCTCCCACTTGGTGGAGAGCACGATCGTCGTACGGGTGCGGGAGACGCCCTTCGTGCCGCTGAGGCGGCGGATCGTCTTCTCCAGGCCGTCGACGTCGCTGACGCGGACCTTGAGCATGAACGAGTCGTCGCCGGCGATGAACCAGCAGTCCTCGATCTCCGCGAGGTCCTTGAGCCGGCGGGCCACGTCCTCGTGGTCGGCGGCGTCGGAGAGGGAGATGCCGATGAGGGCGGTGACGCCGAGGCCGAGCGAGGCGGCGTCGACGGTGGCGCGGTAGCCCGTGATGACTCCGGCCGCCTCAAGTCGGTTGATGCGGTCGGTGACGGAGGGGCCGGAGAGCCCGACGAGCCGGCCGAGCTCGGCGTACGAGGCACGACCGTTCTCGCGCAGAGCCTGGATGAGCTGCCTGTCCACGGCGTCCATAGGTATGAAGCCTTCCATTGTCCAGCGATACCGCGAGTTTAGGTATAGAATCTAAGGTACACAGGGAAGACGCCCTGTGAATCTTTCAGTAGATCAAAGACGATCTTTCAGGAGTGGTGTTCACCGTGTACACGATCGAGATGGCCTACGCCCGTATGCGCGAGCTGCAGGAACTGGCCAACCGCTCGCGTGCCCACCAGTCGGTCTCCGCCTCGAAGCGTGCCGCGAAGAAGCACGCCAAGAAGCGCTAATCAGCCCGGAGAGCAGCACCCAGCTCTCCCTCCCAGCGGCGGTACAGCCGGTGCGGCACCCTTGCCGCGTCCAGCACCCGCCCGGCGACGAAGTCCACCAGGTCCTGGATGTGCGTCGCCCCCGCGTAGAACGCCGGAGAGGCGGGCAGCACCACGGCGCCCGCCTCGTCCAGCGTCACCATGTGCTTGAGCGTCTGACCGGTCAGCGGGGTCTCCCGCACGGCGACCACCAGCGGCCTCCGCTCCTTCAGCGTGACGCTCGCGACCCGTTGCAGCAGGTCCTTCGAGAGCCCCAGTGCCACTCCCGCCACCGCGGCGGTCGAGGCGGGCACCACCAGCATCCCCTTCGCCGGGTACGAGCCCGAGGACGGCCCCGCGGCCAGGTCACCGGCCGCCCAGTACCGCACGTCCGCCAGGTCCGAGGCCGTCACGCCGAACGTGCCGGGCTTCCCGTCGGCGCCCCGCGCCAGCCAGGTCGCCAGGTCCTCGCGCCAGTGCGCGTCCCGGAAGGAGATGCCCGTCTCGTCGAGGAGCGTGAGCCGCGAGGCCCGCGACACGACGAGGTCGACGCTCTCCCCGGCGGCGAGCAGCCCCCTCAGCACGGCGGCGGCGTACGGGGTGCCCGACGCACCGGAGACCCCCACGATCCAGGGCCGACGACTCTTCAATTCCTGCGACTCCACGACAGAGAGCCTATCCGGCCAGGAAAAAGCGGGCCTGGGCACGGCACCCTCGCCACCTCCCCGGCCGGCCGTCCCGGTCGGGCGTCCAGGTCAGGCGTCCCGGAAGCGCAGCAGCCGCTTCGCCGTGCTCTTCACGAGCCGGTCCGCCTCCGTCAGGGGGAGGCGTTCGCGGCGGAAGCGGAGGGAGGGGAGCCCCTCGGCCCCGAAGCCCTCCTTGAAGAGCGCGAGCGAGGAGCCCGGCCGGGAGTCGCCCATGACGTAGGCCCGCCGGCCCTCGGCGCACGCGTCCTCGATCGCGCGCCGCTGCAGCAGGAAGTTCGCCCGCACCGGATGGGCCAGGTCCCGGTCCATCGCACCGCGCCAGTACTTGGCCTTGTCCCCGTACGACAGCACCACCACCCCGGCGGCCGGCTCCCCGCCGACCCGGGCCAGATAGACGGCGCACGAGTCGCCGAACCGGTCGGCGACCTCCTCCAGATACCGCCGGGGGAACGCCCTGGACCGGCGGAGCCGGGCCAGCGCCCTCGGCTCGTGCTGCTGCCCGGCCCAGCGCAGCATCGACGTCTCGTACAGCCCGTAGAACTCCCCCACCAGCCGGCCCCCGCGGTCGACCTCCACCTCGACGGGCGAGCGCTCTGCCTTGCGTGCGTCGCGCCGCACCCGCTGGCGGAAGCGGTGCCCCCAGACCTCGTCGAAGCCGCCGCCCAGGTCCAGCACGTACGTCGTCAGGGCCTCGGTGGCGAAGCCCGGGGCGGCGGCGGAGGACCACACCGGGCCGGCGCCCGGACCGAACCGCACGCCGACCCGCAGCGCCGGGCGCCGGGCGAGGTCGCGCAGGACGACGAGGGCCTCCTCCTCGTCGGGCGTGCCCGGGGCCGCCAGCGGTCCGCCGATACCCCAGCCGGACGGCCAGGACTCCTCGGCGGTCAGCCGTCCGGGCAGTCCGCGCCGTCGGACGAGGGGGACGACGAGCCGGCGGCCGCCCTCGAAGGCGTACAGCCGGCTGGCGTCCTCGTAGGGTCCCGTCGCGCAGACGCACTCGAGCCAGGTCGGCGTCTGGGTGACGAGCGTGGCCGGGTCCTCCTCGGCCAGCCGCCACCACTCCTCGCGCGGGGCCGGGGCCGTCACCCGCACCGGGCCCGCCCCCGTCGTCCGGTCGAGGACCTCCACCGTGCCCGCCGCCTCCCGGGTCACCGCCGCGCCACCTCGGTGAGGACCGGGACCACGTTCCCCGTCACCCAGCGGCGGCTGCGGCCGTAGCGCGCGGACTTGGCCGCGTTCCCCGCCACGTGCCACAGCCAGGTGAGCAGCGGCAGGAGGGCCTCGTCGGGCTCCTGGCCCGGGGGCGGGACGTCGGAGCGGGCGAGCAGGTCCCGGTCCTCGGGCAGCAGGCCGCCGCGGCGCACGGCGTCGGCGACGATCCGCCCCAGCTCCCGCCGCTCGCGCTGCTGCCGCAGGGTGAGGACGAAGAGATAGGAGTCGACGGCGCACGGCCCGTCGGGGCGCGCGTCCGCCCAGTCGATCACGCCGGACAGCGCTCCGCTCTCCTCGTCCACCAGGATGTTCCCCGGGTGGTAGTCGCCGTGGGTCCAGGCGGTGGTGAGGGTGCGCCCGGCCAGTCCGCCGAGGAGGCGGTCCCGCAGGGCCCGCACGGCGGTCGCGCCGCGCGCCCCGGCGCACCAGGGGACCTCCTCGGTCAGCACCGTGAGGCGGGCGTCCACCCAGTCGGCGGTCCTGCGATCGGCCCGCTCCGGGCGGCCGGTCGCGCGGTGGAGGGCCGCGACGGTGTCGAGCGCCGCGACGGCCAGGGGCAGGGTCCTGCCGGGTGTGCGCCGGAGGAGTACGTCCGCCTCGACGCCCGGCAGGCAGCGCTCGGCCACGAGGAGCAGCCGGCCCTCGTACCGCAGCTCCTCGGCCGGCGGCAGCAGCCGGCGCCACTCCCCGACCCGGTCGTCCCCGGTCAGCTCCCGCAGGGCCGCGCAGCCGTGGGTGAGGGATCCGGCGGCGCGGGCGCTGCGCGGGTGCTTGATCACGAGGGGGTCGGCGGCCCGGTCCTCCAGCCGGAAGACCAGCAGGTCGGAGACGGTCCGCTCCAGCCGGTGCAGATCGCGGAAGCGGACGGTCCCGCCGCGCAGGAGTACGGCGAGCCGGTGGGCCCGCACCAGGTCGGACGGGCGGGTCAGGAGCGGGTTCGGATCGAGCGGAAGGAGACTGTTCCATCCCGCACGTCCGGGGCCGGGCCGCTCCCCGGGCACGGTCCGGGGGAGAGCGGTGTCCACGGATCCTCCCGGCCACGCATCGAACCGTCGAGTCGTCGCGTTCGTCGAGTCGTCGCGTTCGTCGAGTCGTCAGGCTCGTCGAATCGGCGCACTCATCGAGTCGTCGCACTCGCCGAGTCGTCGCACTCGCCGAGTCGACTCATCGAACAAAATGCGAACATTTCACTCTAACGCGGCCATAGCGACCCCCGCGCGGCCCTGGCCCTCACGTCCCGCCCGATCCGGCGGGCGACGGTGCCGAGGAAGCGGACCGCCTCGGCCGCGGCCGGCAGCGGATCCTCACGGCTGAGCCAGGCGCGCTCGGCCTCCGGTCCCGGCAGCAGGGCGGGCGGGAGCCGGTGCTCCTCGCGCAGCCACGCCAGCACCGACGGCACGTCGAGCTGCCCCGCGACGAACACCCGCCCGTCGACCTGCGGGCCCTGCGGCACCTCACGGCCTGTCAGGTCGAGGTGCATGGCCCGTACGACGTCCACGCCGGCGACGTTCTCGAACAGCCGGAACTGCGCGCCGGTCCGCGGATTGAAGTCGACCAGCTTGTAGCGCTCGTCGCGGCGGTCGTAGCGCCAGTCGAGGTCCGCCGCACCGCTGTAGCCGATCCGGCGGCACAGGTCCGCGGCCAGCTTCACGAGCGTCGGGTTGCTCAGCGCCACGGCCCGGGTCGTCACCCCCGCGTGCGGCGGCCAGGAGCGCAGCTTCAGGCCGGTGAAGGCGACCCGGGTCTCGCCCCCGGTGCCGCAGTAGAGGTGGGTGATCCAGTCCTCCGCCCACTCCCCGGGGATGTACTCCTGCACCAGGAGCGGCGGCAGGACGCCAGGCTCGAACCGGTGCAGGAGCTCGCGCTCCTCGCGGACCGCGGTGGTGCCGCCCACGGCCGGGTTCCGCAGCCGCGTCCACGCGTCGCGGTTCTTCAGGACGACGGGGAGGCCCAGCTCACGCACCGCGTCGACGAGTTCGTCGCGGGTGACGGGCGCCCTGGTGCGCGGCGAGGCGACGCCCAGCTCCTCGCAGAGCACGTGCAGGCTCGCCTTCCCGGCCAGCAGCCGCGGGAGGGCCGGGGGCACCCGGGGCAGCAGGAAGCACTCCGAAAGGATCTCGAAGTGCTCGGCGAGAAGGATCGCGGCCTCGTCGTCGGTCGGCACGGGGACGCAGCGCGTGCCGACGGACCGGCCGACGTCGAGGAGGGCCGTGACGAGCGCGTCCTGCCGCTCCAGTCCGGTCGTCGGCCGGACGAAGGCGCGGGACAGGTGGCGGGAGAGCGCGACCGGGGTGAGCCGGTCCTCGACGACGGCGTGGACGGTGACGCCGGCCCGGCCGAGGGTGCGGACGACACCGAGCCCACCGTGGTGCTGGGGGTAGCCGCCGATCTTGACGAGGAGCGCGGGCACCGCCGGATCGAGGAGCGGGTCGTCCGGCGCGCGCGGCCTCACGGCACTCCCTTCGACGACCCCCCGAGACCCGACATCTCATCAGGCCCCGCAGCAGGGGGCGTTCTAGAATCACACCATAATGTCCCTTTCGCGGCTCACTGGAAGGTGCGGTCCCGCCGAACAGGTCATGGACGTGTTCCGGTGAGCGGGCCTCACGTCCGGGCCCCCGTCTCCGGCAGCGGATCCCGTACCCGGCCCGCCGCCGTCCGCGTCTGGACATCGCGGGTGATCCTCCCCGTGTCCCTCGCCCTCTGGCTGCTGTCGCTGCGCTCGGTCCCGATCGAGCGGATGCGCGACCTCGGACTGCTCCAGGTGCTGCCGCCGCTCTTCTGGGTGGCGGCGGCCCTGCTCACCCTGGGCTTCTGCCTGGCCCTGACCGACCGTCGCACCCACAGCGCCTGGCTGACCGGCTACGTACTCACGCTGATCGCCCTGCTCCACGCGACCCCCACCCTCCTCTACCCGACCCTGCGCTACTCCTGGGCCTGGAAACACCTGGCGGTCATCGACGCGATGATCCGCCACGGCGGCGAGGTGCCCTACGCGGACAAGTTCTCCGTGTACAACGACTGGCCGGGCTTCTTCCAGCTCCACGCGCTGTTCCTGCAAACCACCGGGCTCGATTCGAGCGTCGGGTACGCCGCCTGGACACCCCCCTTCGCCAACGCCCTGCTGCTCGCGCCGCTGCTCCTGCTGTACAGGTCCGTGACCCGCGACCGGCGGCTCGTATGGGGCGCGGTCTGGATCTTCTACAGCTGCTCCTGGGTGGGCCAGGACTACTTCGCGCCGCAGTCCTTCGCCTTCCTGCTCTTCCTGACCATCATCGCCCTCCTCTTCCGGCAGCTGCCGCCACCGGCGGCAACGGCGGCGTCCACGGCGGCGGCGAAACCGTCCGCCGACTCGAAACCGCCCGCCGACTCGAAACCGTCCGCCGCGGCCAAACCGTCCGCCGACTCGAAGTCGCCGGCCGCCGCGAAGTCGTCGGCCGCGTCGGAGGCGGTGGCGGACGCCCTCCTCCCGGGCCCCGACCCACGGCGGCGGACCGGCTGGCCACCCGGGCTGCTCGCGGCGGTCGTGGTGATCGTGGGCGCGATCGTGGTCTCCCACCCCCTCACACCCCTGATGCTGATCAGCGCCCTGGCGATGCTGTCCCTGCCCCGCCGCACCCGGCGCCTCGCGGTGCCGGTGCTGATCGCCGCGGTCGTCCTCACCGCCGCCTGGGACATGACCGTGGCGCGCTCGTACATCTCCGTCAACATCAGCAACCTCATCGATTCGCTCACCGAGCCCGACAAGAACGTCTCCTCCGGACTGGCGGCCCTGGGCAACGCCGCTCCGGGGCA
This sequence comes from Streptomyces narbonensis, assembly GCF_014649015.1. Classification (GTDB taxonomy): domain Bacteria; phylum Actinomycetota; class Actinomycetes; order Streptomycetales; family Streptomycetaceae; genus Streptomyces; species Streptomyces narbonensis. The sequence continues at coordinate 40,019 of NZ_BMSF01000006.1, read as the reverse complement.
GATCCTGCTGTCCTGGGTCGACCGCGGACTGTCGGCGGCCGTCGCCGTCCTGGCCCTGGCCGGTCTCCTGGTCCGCCGCTGGACCCGGCGCACCGGCCTGCCCCTGCTGGCCGCGGCCCCGCTGCCGCTGCTCGCCGTCAACGCCTACGGCGGCGAAATGCTCTTCCGGGCCTACCTCTTCGCGCTGCCCGCCGCCGCGTTCCTGGTGGCCGCGCTCCTGCTGCCACCGGGCGACCGGCGGCACGTGCCGCGCACGCTCGCCGTCTACCCCCTGTTCCTCGCCATGATCGGCGCGCTGGTGTTCGGCTACTACGGCAAGGAGGCCCTGAACCAGTACACCCTCAAGGAGGTCGCCGCCGCCCGCTACGTGATCGAGCACGCCCCGTCGGGCTCGACGTTCGTCACGCTCACCGAGGACGTTCCCGACCTCGACCTGGACTACGAGAAACACCATCGGGTCCAGCTGGCGTACCAGGAGAAGGACGAGTTGCAGCAGCTCGTGCACGACCCGCTGGAGGGAGTGGAGGGCTACGTCTACGGCGCCACCGACGAGAGCCCCGCGTACATCGTGCTCTCCCGCGCCCAGGACATGAACCTCTACGTCACCGGAGCACTGCCGGCCGACCTCCCGGAGCGCCTGGAGTCCGCGTTGTCGGGCGCGCCGGGCTTCACGAAGGTCTACGACAACGGTGACGCGATCGTCTACCGCTACGTGACTCCGCCGCCCGACTGAGGAGGCCCCATGACACCCGCGATCCTCGCCCGCCTGGGACTCGCCGCCTCCGGGTGGCTCGCGCTCCTCGCCATGTCGCTGCCCGACGCCGCCCCGCTGCGGGTGGCGGCCGTCACCGCGTTCCTGCTCGTCTGCCCGGGTCTCGCGGCCCTGCTCACGCTGCGGCCGGGCGGCCCGCCGGGCGGGCGCCCCGCGGCGATCCTGGAGACCGCCCTCGTCACCCTCGTGCTCGGCCTCGCCCTGACGACCCTCGTGGCCGTCGCGCTCTTCCTCGGCGGTGCCTTCACCGCCACCCGGTCCCTGCTCGCGCTCGCCGTCCTGACCTCCGTCCTGGCGCTGTCGTCCCTCCGTCCCGGCGCGCGGAACCGCGACACGGAGGTGCACGCTGGTTGAAGAGTCCTTCCTCGCAGGATCGCCGGATCACCGGATCGCCGGATCGCAGGAGAGGAGACGCGCGATGGCCCAGGACTCCCAGCAGTCCCCGGAGTCCCGCGGCTCCCGCCGCCGCCGGCTCCCCGTCGTGGTCGTCGGTGCCGGTCCGTTCGGACTCGCCACCGCCGCCTGGCTGCGTGCGGGCGACGCCCCCACGCGCGTCTTCGGCGAGCCGATGGAGACCTGGCGGGCCCACATGCCCGACGGCATGTTCCTCAAGTCCGTCCCGGCGGCGTCCTCGATCTCCGCCCCCGAGGACGGGCACCGGTTCGCGGACTTCCGTGCCGAGCGGGGCCTGCCGCCCGTGGGCGACACCTACCCCGTCCCGGTGGAGGAGTTCGTCGCGTACGGCCGGTGGTTCCAGGAGCGGCTCGTGCCGGACGTGGAGCGTACGGCGGTACGCGAGGTGCGACGCGCCGACGGCGGTTTCGCCGTATCCCTGGCCTCCGGGGAGGAGGTCGCCGCGCGGGCCGTGGTGGTGGCCACCGGGCTCGTCGCGTACGCCAACCGGCCGGCCGGACTCGCGCCGCTCGCCGCGGCGGGCCTCGCCTCCCACACGTGCGACCACCGGGACCTGGCCGTGTTCGCCGGCCGGCGCGTCGCCGTGGTCGGCGCCGGGCAGTCGGCCCTGGAGAGCGCCGCCCTGCTGCACGAGGCGGGCGCCCAGCCCGTCGTGATCGCCAGGACCCGGGCGCTGTGCTTCGGCGACCCGCCGTCGACGGACCGGCCGGCCGCCCGCTCCTGGACCGACCGGCTGCTCAAGCCCGGCTCCGCGCTAGGCCCCGGCTGGTCGCTCTTCGCGGTCAGCCGCGGCCCCGCCGCCTACCGCCGGCTGCCGCACCCGGCGCGGGCGTACTTCCTGCGCACCGTGCTCGGACCGTCGGGCGCGTGGTGGCTGAGGGACCGGGTCGACGGGCGCTTCCCGGTGCTGTGTCCGCGCCGGCTGGTGGCTGCCCGGCACGAGGACGGCGCCGTACGCCTGGCGCTCGCGGGCCCGGCGGGGCGGCGGGACGTCCTGCACACCGACCACGTCCTGGCGGCCACCGGCTACCAGGTGGACGTGGAGCGGATCCCCGTCCTGGAGCCGGCGCTGCGGACGTCGGTGCGGACCTGGCCCGGCGGCGCTCCGGTGCTCACGGCGGGCTTCGAGTCCTCGGTGCCCGGCCTGTACTTCACCGGCCTGGCCGCGGCCCCCACGTTCGGCCCGCTCCTGCGCTTCGTCCACGGCACGACCTTCGCCGCGCCCCGCGTCGCGGCCTCGGTCGCGGCCTCGACCTCGGCCTCGGCTTCCGCTTCCGCTTCGGCTGCGGACGGGGGCGGGGAGCGGTGAACGGGAAGGGCGCCCGCCGGTCCCTCCGCCGGGCCGCGGCACTGGCGCTGTCGTCCGTCCTGCTGCTGACGGCCGCCGCCTGCGGCGGCACCGCCGAGGGCAGCGGGGCCGGACCCACGGGCGCGGCCACCGCCGGGCCGACACCGCCCGACGACTGGCGGCTGGTCCTGGACGAGGACTTCGACGGTACGGAGCTCGACGACCGGATGTGGACGACCTGTTACGACTGGAACAAGGACGGCTGCACCAACAGCGGCAACGACGAACTGCAGTGGTACCTGCCGGAGCAGGTCTCCGTGCGGGACGGCGAACTGACCCTCACCGCCGAGCGGCGCGAGACGCGCGGCAGCGACGGCCGGACCTACCCGTGGACCTCCGGAATGATCTCCACCGGCCGGGACGACTGGTACGGAGAGCCCCGGCGGACGTTCACCTACGGCTACTTCGAGGCGTCGATCAGGATCCCGGCCGAGGCCGGCATGTTCCCCGCGTTCTGGTTGATGCCCGACTCCCGCTTCACCCCGCCGGAGATCGACATCATGGAGTTCCTGGACACCACCCGGGAAGTCAGCATGTACGTGCACTGGCGCGACGAGGACGGCGACGAGGACCGGCAGCGCGGCACGTACGGACCGGTCGACTTCCCGGCGGAGTTCCATGTGTTCGGTCTGCTGTGGGAGCCCCACAAGCTGGTCTGGTACGTGGACGGCGTCGAGCGCCTCCGCGTGACGGACACCCACCGGATCCCGGACGTGCCCATGGAGATCCTGATCAACCTGGCGGTCGGGGTGCCGAAGGCGCCTCCGGCCTCGGTCGACTCGGCCCGGATGGACGTGGACTGGGTGCGGGTGTGGGAGGAGCGCTGAGGGGGCGGTCCCGTGCCCCCGGCGCGGCGGTGGCCTCAGGCGAGGGCGGTGACGAGCAGGGTGAAGGCGGCGACGATGACGGCGACGCGGACGTAGTGGAGGCGTTCCCAGCGGTGCAGCTGCTGCTTCCAGTCGGCGGGCCGGTTCTCGGGGGTCCACGTCCTGTTCCGGTTGTTGATCGGGACGAGCAGCAGGACCGACATGGCCACGCTGAGGATCAGCAGTCCGGCGGCGACGACGACGAGTCCGGCGCCGTCCTGGTGCCGTCCGGCGACGGCCCAGACCGCGCTGAGGACGAGCGAGCCTATGTACCAGAAGGGCATCAGGGTTCCGAGCATCCGGCCGCCGTGGGCGTGGCCGAGCTGCCTGCTGTCCTCGGGGAGCGCGTTCAGGATCCGGTTCATGACGAAGGCGACGGAGAACTCCACCCCCACCATCAGGCCGACGACGACGGTGGTGACGACCTCGAGTGCGTTGAGCATGACGACCCCTCCACGAACTAGCGCTGCTAGATGATGAGGCAACGCTAGTACTGCTAACGCTCGATTGTCTAGCGGTGCTAGGGTCATGGCATGTCGGTAAAGGAACGCAAGGAGCGCGAACGGGCGGAGCGCGAGCGCCTCATCGTGGCGACGGCCCGCGAACTCGCCGAGCAGCAGGGGTGGGACGCCGTCACCACCCGCCGGCTCGCCGAGCGCATCGAATACAGCCAGCCCGTCCTCTACAGCCACTTCCGCGGCAAGCGCGAGATCATCGGCGCCGTCGCCCTGGAAGGCGCCGTCGAGCTGGCCGCGGCGGTACGCGCCGCGACCGCCGGGGCGGACGGCCCACGCGAGCGGGTCGCCGCACTCGCCCGCGCCTACCTCGACTTCGCCGAGCACAACCCCGCGGTCTACGACGCCCTGTTCCAGCTCGACGGCGGTCTGGCGTACGCGCAGGAGGACACCCCCGAGCCGCTGAAGGACGCCTTCGCCGCCCTGCTCGAATGCCTCGCCGAGGTCGCCGGCGACGGCGTCCACCCGGGGATGTTCACCGAGGTGTTCTGGGCGGCTCTGCACGGCCTGGCGACCCTGACCCGAACGGGCCGCCTGCTGCCCGAGGACGCCGCACCGAGGGTGGAGCTGCTGGTGGCCCGGCTCGCCGTGGTCTGACACACCGCCCCGGGCCCCAGGGAATGGGCAGACCGGCCCTAGGGGGTGTCTTGCCGATCAGGCCGGGCTCGCGGGGTCTGGCCTGATCGGCAAGACACCCCCTAGGACACCGCCTTGTACGGCATGCTCAGCCGGGCCCTCATCCGCCGGTAGGCGCGCCAGCCCTTGGTCCGGGGCCCTTCGGGGAAGGGCGCGACCGGCGCCCCGGCGCCCCGGGTCCACTGCCGGAACCGGTCGCGGTCCGTGTCGGCGCGGACCATCAGCCGGGCGATGCGGAGCGGATCGTCACCCGTCGAGCTGAACGCGTCGCGCACCGCCGTCGCCGAGGTCCACCCGGCCGCCCGCACCTGCTCGCGCACCGCCGGGCTGGAATAGCCGTGTGGATAGGCGAACGAGGTGACCCGACGCCCGAGGAAGTCCTCCAACTCGCGCCCGCAGCCCGCCACTTCGTCCCACACGCGCCGGGCGGGCAGGGTGTCGAGCTGGGGGTGGGTCCGCGTGTGGCCGCCGACCTCCACGCCGTACTCGTCCAGTCCGACGAGCTGGCGCCAGCCCAGCATCCGCGACTCGGGCGGGAAGACCTCGTCCGGCAGCCCGCCGCCCCGGCCGCGCAGAGCGCCGGTGGTGACGTACAGGGTGGCGGGGAAGCCGAAGCGGACGAGCAGGGGAAGCACGGTCGAGTGGAAGTCGGCGAAGCCGTCGTCGAAGGTGAGGACCGCGGAGCGGGCGGGGAGCGGCGGGCCACCGCGCAGCGCTTCCACCAGCAGGCGCAGTGGCACGAGCCGCAGTCCGCTGTCCGCGATCGCCTCCAGTTGCTCGACGAATTCGCGCGGGGCGACCGTGAACGGCGCGATCCAGGACGGCGGGTCGGTCGACACCGAGTGGTACAGGAAGACGGGTACCGCGGGTACGGCGGGTACGGCGGGCGCGGCGGTCATGGCAGCCCTCCGTCCGCCCCTCCCGCTCCCATGTCCGCACGCGCTCCCGCGTCCGCACCCGCCGGGCGCCGGGCCCGGCCCACGGCGTACCCCGCCACGGTCACCCCGACCCCGCCGACGAGCGCCGAGGCCGTGCGCAGCCCGCCGGGGCGGCCGGGCCACAGCGCCCGTACGAAGGCGCGCGGGACCGTCGACCGCAGATAGGCGCGCTCGCTGGACAGCGCCGCACGGGTGCTGCCGAGCTGGGCGACGCGCGCCTTCGACAGTCCCTCGGCGTAGCACCGCGCGAGGAAGTACGCCCAGGTGGCGCGGGCCGCGGGCACCCGGTGGCGGACCGCGGCGGCGGGTTCGTGGAGCAGGACGGCGGACGGGCGGCGGGCGGCGACGCGCAGACACAGCTCGGTCTCCTCGCAGCCGAGGGGTCGCTTGCCCACCCGCCCCAGGTCGGTGCGGAAGCCGCCGGCGGCGATCACCTCGGCGCGCCGGAAGGACATGTTGGCGCCGATGAAGTTCCGTACGGGGGAAGTCCGTTCGGGCAGGCCCCGGTAGGAGCAGCCGACGACCCAGTCGAACTCGCGCGGGAACCACACCGGCCGACGGGTGACCCACCAGGGCCGGACCAGACCGCCGACGCCCACGACGGCCCGGTCGGCATAGCGGTCGAGGAGCCGCGTGGACCAGTCCGGGTCGGCTGCCGCGTCGTCGTCGAGGAAGGCGACGATGTCGCAACGGGCGGTCGCCACCCCGGTGTTGCGCGCGCCGGACAGCCCCTGGCGCTCGCGGTTCTCAAGCACGCGCACCCCGGGGAAGGCGGCGGACGCCCGCGCGTACAGCTCAGGGCAGTGGTCCACGACCAGCACGGTCTCCTCCACGGGGCGCCGCTGGTCCCGCAGCGACCCGATCGCCGTCCGCAGGTCGTCCCAGCGGTCGAGGGTGTAGGCGCAGACGACGACGGTCAGGCTCGGCGCGTCGGTCGGGGTCTCGGTGTCGATGTCGGTGCCTGTGTCGGTCTCGGTGTCGATGTCGATGCCTGTGTCGGTCTCGGTGTCGATGTCGGTGCCTGTGTCGGTCTCGGTGTCGATGTCGGTGCCTGTGTCGGTCTCGGTGTCGATGTCGGTGCCTGTGTCGGTCTCGGTGTCGATGTCGGTGCCTGTGTCGGTCTCGGTGTCGGTCTCGGTGTTCACGAGGACCTCCGTGATCCGGTCGTGAGCCAGCGCGCCCGCCAGATCACGAGCGGCGCGGCGAGCAGGCACATGGTCACCAGCCAGGCGACGCCCGCCCCGGTGATCCCCAGCGTCGGCAGCAGCAGCTTGGTGAGCCCCAGGACCAGCACGCACATCGCGAACTGCACGCCGACCGCCCACCGCAGCCGCCGGCGCGCCCGCCACACGTCGATGGCGAGGCTGACCAGGATGTTCGGCAGGGCGGAGAGGGCGAGGAGCCGCAGCAGGGTGGTGCCGTGCTCGGCGTACTCGGGGCCGAAGAGGGAGAGGATCTGCGGCGCGAGCGCGGCGACGAGGACGATGGCCGCGCCGAGGAGCAGTCCCGTGTGGCGCAGCATCCGCATCGTGTGCTCGACCAGCCGCTCCGGGCTGCTCACCGCCTCCACGACGAGGGAGCTGCCCAGGTTGCGGGCGATCAGGTAGAGCACGTAGCCGACGATCCAGGCGAGCGAGAAGTAGGCGCTCTGCTCGGCGCCGAGGTTGTTCAGGACGAGCAGCGGGACGACGGTGTACGCCGCCATGCGGAAGAGCGAGCCGGCGTAGTCGGCGGCCGCGTACCGCAGCGCCCTGGACGGCCGCTGTGCCTCCGTCGACACCCGTACGTGGTCGGGCACGGCACGCCGCAGCAGGACGTAGTTGGCGACGAGGAGGGAGACCGCGAGCGCCCCGACCCAGGAGAGCAGGATGCCGGAGAACAGCGCGAGGGCCGCGCCCACACCGAGCAGCCCCATCTTCACGCAGGCGAAGACGACGTTCTCGGCGACCACCCAGCCGGGCCGCCGCACGGCGGTCAGGGCTCCGTCCTGCATGACGAAGACGGCGTATCCGGCGGTGGCGGCGACGAAGCAGGCGGCGGTCACGGGGGTGAGGAGGAAGTCGAGGCCGGGGGCGACCCTGGGGACGAGCAGCAGGAAGCCGATGGCCACCAGGGAGCTGACGACGGCACTCACCGCGTAGCAGAGGAGGATCAGCCGGCGGGTGTGGTGGCCGGCGGAGGGCACGAACCGGACGAGGAAGTCGGAGAGGTTGAGCTGTCCGATGCTCGCCAGCAGCAGGGTCATGGAGAGGGCGGAGTAGCTGAGGCCCACGACCTCGTCGTCGTACCAGTGCGTGGCCAGGACCCAGAAGATCGAGCCCAGCGCGGAGCTGACGAGGGAGCTGATCGCGAGGAGATGCCCGTTGCGCAGGAGCGGGTCGCGGGGGAACACGGCGGCGACGCCGGACCGGACGACCGCACCGAGGGAGCGCCGCGTGTCGATGGGGCCCTGTGCGCCCGCGGCCGCGGGATCGGCGACGAGGGCCGTGGGGGTGGGGGTGGGGGTGGGGCGTGCGGTGCGCGGCTCGGTCATCGTGATGCGCCCCGCCTCCGGGGGCCGGGGGCCGCGAGATCACCGTGCCGGTGTGCGGTCCCGGTCCGCCGGCGCAGCCGTCGCTCGATCAGACGGCTGCGCAGGTAGCCGTACGGGCCGTAGAGCAGGCCGCGCAGCTCCAGCCGGGCGAGCCGGGAGGGCCCGGACTTCGGCCCGGACTTCGGCCCCGACAAGGGGCCCGACATGGGGCCTGGCTGCGGCCCGGACATCGGCCCTGGCTGCGGCCCCGGGCCCTGTCCCGGGCCCTGTCCCGCCCGCTCGCGGTTCCTGGCGATCACGTACCGGACTCCGCCCGGCAGCCGGCGCAGCAACGCGGGCAGCATGCGGGGTTCGTGGGCGAGCGCCCCGGCGAGGTAGGCGCCGAAGCCCGCGCCGTAGCCGAAGGCCTGGGCGTCGAGGGCTTCGGGGGTGCGCCGGTGCCGGTGCCAGACGATCGCGGCGGGCTCGTAGGCGAGGGCGCGGCCGTGGGCCAGCACCCGGAAGAAGGAGAGCAGGTCGTCGCCGCCGTGCGCGGGGGTGCCGACACCGGTGGCGGGGTCGAAGCCACCGAGCTCGTGCAGCAGTTCCGTACGGAACGCCATGTTCGCGCCGGAGCCGAAGCGGCCGGCGGTGAACGGGAACAGCGGGTCGTCGGGCGGGGCGCGCAGCGACCAGGTCCGGGGGGCGTACCCCTTCCCGAAGGCGCCGTGGCGCTCCAGCGCGACCTGTGCCTCGGTGTCCAGCTCGGCGGGGACGATGAGGCCGGTGACGCAGCCGGTGCCGGGGTCCGCCAGGAAGGGCGCGGCGAGCGCGGTCAGCCACAGCGGGTCGACGAGGGTGTCGTCGTCCGTGAAGGCGCTGATCGCGCCACGGGCGGCGGTGAGCCCCCGGTTGTGGGCCCGGGCGAGACCGGGAACGGGCTCGCGCAGATAGCGGACGGCGGGGCCGCGCCCCCGCGGGGACCCGTCGTACTCCCTCCGGACGAGCTCCTCCGTGGAGGTGTCCGACGGGGCGTTGTCCACGACGATCACCTCGAAGCGCGGGTACTCCACCGCCAGCAGCGAGTCCAGGCAGTCGCGGAGCATCCGGGCGCGGTTCCGCGTGGCCACGATGACGCTGATCGCGGGCGCCCCGGCGAGCTGCGGCGCGCGCGCCGGTGTCCCCTCGTCGATCGGGAAGTCCCGCCGCGCCGAGGCCGCGAGGGCCTCCCACAGCTCCTCGGGACCGTCGCAGGACGCCTCTGCCATCGCCACCGGCCGCCCGTGGAGCCGTACGAGACCGAGCGCGCGGCCCGTCGGCCTGGTCCAGGCCCCCCCGCCCGGGCGCCGGAACGCCCCGGGCTCGGCGAGGTCGATGTCCACGACCGGCAGCGGCCCCGACAGCGCGAGCGGACGGACGGCCACGCCGGTCACGGCGTGCTCCGCTCCCGAGGTGCGGACGCGGGCCGTCCGTTCGCCGGCTGACCGCTTGCCGGCTGACCGTTCACAGGTTGCCCGTTCGCCTGCTGCCCGTTCACGGGCCGCCCGTTCGCCTTCTGGGCCTGGGCGCCCGGACGCTCGGACAGGAGCGTGCGCAGCACGCGGCGACCGTCGGAGATCGCGTGCAGGTTGGACTGGCCGTTGCGGCGGGGCAGTTCGAGGCTCGGGACCTCGGCGATCCGGAGTCCGGAGCGCAGCGCGTGCACGATCATCTCGGCCTCGATCTCGAAACCGGTGGCGTGCAGGTCGAGTTGGTCGAGGAAGCTGCGCCGGAACGCGCAGAAGCCGTAGCAGAGGTCGGTCAGCGTGGCGTCGTAGAGCCGGTTCACGAGGGCGAGCAGGGCGTGGTTGCCGAGGCTGCGGAAGCGGGTGATGTCGAGCGAGCCGCCGCCCTCGACGAAGCGCGAGCCTTTGACGAAGTCGTAGCCGTTCTCCAGGAAGTGCACGAAGTGCGGGATCTCGGCGGGGGACATGCTGCCGTCCGCGTCCATCATCACCACGTAGTCGCCGCGCGCCGCGAGGAAGCCGGTGCGCAGGGCGTTGCCCTTGCCCTTGCCGCTCTGCGGGATGCTGCGGACGGTGGGCAGGATGCGGGTCGCCACGCGGACCGTGGCGTCGTGGGAGTCGCCGTCGACGAGCAGGACCTCGCCGACGCAGTCCGGGATCTGTTCGAAGACCCAGGGGATGTTGCGTGCCTCGTTGAGGGCCGGGATCACCAGGCTCACGGCGGGGCGGGTCGGCTCCTTGTCCTCGGCGCGCCGCATCGGGTGCGGGGGCGGGTCGGTGGAGCGGCGGAGCGGGTGGTCGACGGGCCGGGAGTCTGTGCTCCGCGGCAGGGTCGGGTAAGTGGTCATGATGGCTCCGGATCGAATCGGTGCACGGTCGCGTGGTGCTGTCGTGCTGGCGTGCTGCGGAGGCCGTCCGCCGGAACGTGGCAATCGGTGGGTTCCCCCTGCCGATGCACCATACGTTTACGACGTATATGTACACTTTATCCCTGGATGTCCCACGGTCAAGGCGGGCGCATGGCGATCGAGAAGGACCCCCCGGCAGGACCGCCCGAGGCGGGACCGCCCGAGGCAGAGAACCCCAAGGCGGAGAACCCCAAGGCAGAGAACCCCGGGGCGGAGACCCCGGCGCCCGGGCGTCGCGCGCCGGGCCGCCGGGCCGGTGACCACGGGCGCTACGGCCGGCTGAGCCGCGAGCGCGTGATGGCCACCGCCCTGCAGCTGGTCGACCGCGAGGGACTCTCCGCGCTGAGCATGCGCAGGACCGGCGCGGAGCTCGGGGTCGAGGCCATGGCGCTGTACCGGTACGCGGCGGGGAAGGACGCGCTGCTCGACGGTCTGGTGGAGGCGCTCTACACGGAGCTGGAGGAACAGCTCGCCGCCTCCGACGAGGCACCCGAATGGCGGGACGAGCTCCAGCGGATCGCCGCCGCGACCTACCGGGTCGCCCTCGCCCACCCTCACGTGGCCCCGCTCCTGGCCACCCGCATGCTGGCGGTCCCGCTCGCCCGCCGTCCGCTCGCCGTCCTCCGGGACCACGAGCGGATCCTCGTGCTCCTGCGGCAGGCGGGGCTGGACGAGGAGGCGACGGTCATGGCCTTCCGGGCCGTCACGGGCTGGATCCTCGGCTACGTCCTCGGGGACCTGCGGGCGATGGTCGACAACCCCGACGAGCCCGAACCCGCCTTCCGCCTCGGCCTGCACCGCATGCCGGCCCGCGAGCTCCCCTGCCTGCGCGCCGCCGCCCCGACACTCGCCGAGCACGGCGGCCCGGAGGGCCTGGCCGCCGGCCTGGACGCCCTCCTGGACCGCTTCGCCCCCGGGACGGGCCCCGCTACGGGGTGAGCCCGCGGACCAGCAGGTCGAGCAGCGCGCACACGAACAGGCTGACCCCGATGAAACCGTTCGTCGTGAAGAACGCCCGGTTCAGCCGGGACAGGTCGTGCGGCTTCACGATCGAGTGCTCGTAGCAGAAGGCCGCCGCCACGATCACGAGACCGGTCCAGAAGAACAGCCCCGCGTCCGTGACCAGGGCGTACCAGACGAGCAGACCCGTCGTCACGACCGCCGAGGCGCGGGCGCCCCACAGGGCGGCCGGGATGCCGAACCGCGCCGGCACCGACATGACCCCGCCGGCCCGGTCGGCCTGCACGTCCTGGCAGGCGAAGATCAGGTCGAAGCCGCCGATCCAGATGCCGACCGCGAGGCCGAGGATCACCGCGTCCCAGGACCACTCGCCGCTGACCGCGAGCCAGGCGCCGATCGGCCCTATGGCCTGGGCGAGACCGAGGATGGCGTGCGGGAAGTTCGTGAACCGCTTGCCGTACGGATAGACGACCATCGGGATGACGGCGAGCGGCGCGAGCGCCAGGCAGAGCGGGTTGAGCAGGGCGGCGGCGCCGAGGAAGACGACGACGGCGATCCCGGCCCCGGTCCACGCGGACCGCACGGACACCGCGCCGGTCACCAGCTCGCGCCCCGCCGTCCGCGGATTGCGGGCGTCGATCTCGCGGTCGATGATCCGGTTGCAGGCCATGGCGAAGGTCCGCAGCCCCACCATGCACACCGTCACCAGGAACAGCGTCCACCAGTGGATGTTCTTGTCGAGCTGGAACATCGCGGTGAGCGAGGCGATGTAGGCGAAGGGCAGCGCGAAGACCGAGTGCTCGATCATCACGAGACGCAGGAACGCCTTCGTACGCCCCGGATCAGCGCCCGGTACTGCGGCCGTGGTCACAGCCCGTACTCCTTCCAGCGGCGGTCCACGAGGGCCGCCGTCGCCGGGTCGGACTCCACCATGTCCGGCCAGCCGCCGTCCCGGGTGTAGCCCTCCTCGGGCAGCTTCTTCGTCGCGTCGATACCGGCCTTGCCGCCCCAGAACTGCTGGTAGGAGGCGTGGTCGAGATGGTCGACGGGCCCTTCGACGACGGTCAGGTCGCGCGCGTAGTCGGTGTTCCCCAGCGCCCGCCAGGACACCTCGTGCAGGTCGTGCACGTCGCAGTCCTTGTCGACCACGATGATCAGCTTGGTCAGCGACATCATGTGCGCGCCCCAGATGGCGTGCATGACCTTCTGCGCGTGCTTCGGGTACTTCTTGTCGATCGAGACGATCGCGCAGTTGTGGAAGCCGCCCGACTCCGGCAGGTGGTAGTCGACGATGTCCGGCACGATGATCTTGAGGAGCGGGAGGAAGAACCGCTCGGTGGCCCGCCCCAGCGGCCCGTCCTCGGTCGGCGGCCGGCCGACGACGATCGACTGGAGCAGCGGACGCTTCCGCATGGTGATGCAGTCGATCTTCAGCGCGGGGAACGGTTCCTGCGGCGTGTAGAAGCCGGTGTGGTCGCCGAAGGGACCCTCGGGCAGCATCTCGCCGGGCTCCAGCCAGCCCTCGACGACGACCTCGGCGTTGGCCGGGACCTGGAGCGGGACGGTCTTGCAGTCGACCATCTCGATCCGCTTGCCCTGGACGAAGCCGGCGAAGAGGTACTCGTCGATGTCACCCGGCAGCGGTGCCGTCGAGGCGTACGTGACGGCCGGCGGGCAGCCGAAGGCGATGGCGACAGGCAGCCGCTCGCCCTTCGCGGCGGCGACGGCGTAGTGGTTGCGGCTGTCCTTGTGGATCTGCCAGTGCATGCCGATGGTGCGCTTGTCGTGCCGCTGGAGCCGGTAGAGCCCGAGGTTCCGGACGCCGGTCTCCGGGTGCTTGGTGTGCGTGAGCCCCAGGTTGAAGAAGGAGCCGCCGTCCTTGGGCCAGGTGAAGAGCGCGGGGAGCAGGTCGAGGTCGACGTCGTCCCCGGTGAGCACGACCTCCTGCACGGGCGCGGCGTCGGACTTCACCTTCTTCGGCGGCACGTGGACCATCGAGCCGAGCTTTCCGAAGGCCTCGCGGATGCCGACGAAACCCTGCGGAAGCTCGGGCTTCAGCAGCCCGCCGATCTTCTCGCTGATCTCGCCGTACGACTTCAGGCCGAGGGCCTTGAGCAGCCGGCGGTCGGTCCCGAAGACGTTCATCGCGAGCGGCATCGAGGAGCCCTTGACGTTCTCGAAGAGAAGCGCCGGGCCTCCTGCCTTGTTCACCCGGTCGACGATCTCCCCGACCTCCAGGTACGGGTCGACTTCGGCCTTGATGCGCTTGAGGTCGCCTTCGCGCTCCAGGGCCCTGAGCAGCGAGCGGAGATCGTCGTAAGCCATAAGGGCCAGTATCGGTCACCGGCTACCCTGGACCTGTCACCGGGGCCGCCGAAACGCGCCTCCGCCACCGCTTCCAGGGGGCTGTCCCACATGCTCAGGGCGCTGTTGTACATCCTGCCGCTGGCGCTGACGATCTACGCCTTCATCGACTGCCTGAACACCCCGGAGGAAGAGACCAAGCACCTGCCGAAGGTGGTCTGGGTCATCATCATCCTGCTGTTCTGGATCGTCGGGCCGATCGTCTGGATCTTCGCGGGCAAGGCGCGGCGCCCGGCCTCGGCGCGGGGCGGGTCGGGCGGCTGGGTCGCCCCCGACGACAACCCGGAGTTCCTGAAGTCCCTGAAACAGCAGGACGGCGCGGACGACGATGCCGTCCTCAAGGACTGGGAGGCGGACCTGCGCCGCCGCGAGGAAGAGCTGAAGAAGCGCGAGCGCGACGAGGACACCGAGAAGTGACGGGGCGCGGGGGAGGCAACGGAGCCCGGGAAGTGACGGAGCACGGCAGGTGATGGAGCTCAGGCTTCTCGTCACCTTCGAGAAGGTCGCCGACGTCCTCTCCTTCACCCGGGCCGCGGCCGACCTCGGATACGCCCAGTCCAGCGTCACCGCCCAGATCCGCTCCCTGGAGACCTCCCTGGGCGTCGACCTCTTCGAGCGGCTGGGCTCCCGCATCCGCCTCACCGAGGCCGGCGAACGCCTCCTCCCCTACGCCCGCCGGATGACCGAGCTGGCCGAGGAGGCCCGGGCGGCCGTCGCGAGTGCGGGCGACCCCTCGGGGACGATCGCCGTCGGCACGATGGAGTCGCTCACCTCCTACCGGCTGCCGCCACTCCTGGAGTACTTCCACCACCGCTACCCGAAGGTGCGGCTCACCCTGCGGCCCACGCTGGGCGACGCGACCCGGCAGGCGCTGCGCCAGGGCACGTACGACGTGGGCTTCCTGATGGAGCCGGACACGGAGCACGAGGGCCTGGAGTCGGAGGTCCTCGCACCCGAGCCGCTGGTCCTGGTGGCCGGCCCGGGCCACCCTCTCGCGGGGCGTACGGGGCTGACCAGCGCGGACCTGGCGGCGGCGCACCTCGTGGGCACCGAGCCGGGCTGCCCGTACCGCGACCTCTTCGAGGAGGAGCTGCGGGAGTGGGCGCCGCCGTTCATGGAGTTCGGCACGATCGAGGCGACGAAGCGGGGCGTGACCTCGGGCCTGGGCGTGGCGCTGCTCCCCCGCGTGGCGGTCGCGGAGGAGCTGGCGTCGGGCGCCCTCGTCGCCCTGGACTGGGAGGCCCCGTTCACGCTCTTCACGCAGCTCGCGTGGCGACGGGGGAAGCGGCTTCCGGCGCATGTCCGGCTGTTCGTGGAGCAGGCGCGGCGACTGGTGTCCGAGCAGAGCCGGCCAGCGTGACCTTGAGGCTGGCGAGGACGATGAGCGGGACGCCGAGCGCCTGCACGATCCCGATGTGGTGCCCGTACACGGCCCAGTCGACGCCCATGGCGACGGCGGGATAGGTGAAGGCGAGAACGGCGATCTTGGCGGTCGGCAGCTTGGCGTAGGCGGCGTACATCAGGACGTACATCAGACCGGTGTGGATCAGCCCGAGCCCCGCCAGCCACGCCCACCCGGCACCGAGGCCCGCCGTGGCGGAAAGGTCCGTGAAGGGCAGCAGCAGAGGCAGCCCGACGAGGACCTGGACGAGTGCGACGAGGTGCGGCCGTATGCCGGTGATCCGCTTGGTGACGAAGGTCGCGAGGGCGTAGAGCACGGCGGCGGCGAGGGCGAAGCCGAGCCCCTTGAGGGAGGCGGTGTCCCCGGGCCGCACCCCGGACACGAGCACGAGCCCGGCGAAGGCGACCGCGAGCCACCCGAGCTTCGCGCCGGAGATCCGCTCCCGCATGAACACCGCCCCGAGCAGCACGAGGAAGAACGGCTGCGTGTGGTAGACGACGGTGGCGAGGGAGATCGAGGTGGCCTCGTAGGCCTCGAAGAGGAACACCCAGTTGAAGACGATGAAGACGCCACCGAGCGCGGCGAGCCCCAGCTTCCTCGCGGTGAACCCGTGCCCGGTGAAGAACCCCCGGGCGAGGCTGTAGGCCCCGAGCGCGGCGGCCCCGAAGAGGCACCGGAAGAACACGACCTCGAAGGGCGACGCCCCGGACTCGACGACGAAGACGCCGAGCGTGCCGGAGAGCACCATGGCGAGGGTGAGTTCGACGGTTCCCCTGGTCTCGTTTCTCATGACGACGACGCTACGAGCGGCGCCGATCCCGGTCCACGAGCCAGTGACCCGTCCTCCCGATGCCCCCCATCGGCGCGGCCGATGGACACCCCGTCGGCCAAGCCGATGAGGCTCCGGGCCTACTCGGCAACGGGCAGGGACTCCCGCAGCGCGTTCGCGGTGGCGGCCGGGTCGTAGCCGACGGGGACGCCCTCGACGAGAACGATGTCGGCGGGCATGTGGCGGTACCTCAGCGGCGCGATCTCCTGGTACGCCGGCGAGTCCCACCATGCCCGCGCCTCGGCGATCCCGGGGAACCCGATCATCACCACGGCCCCCGGCCACTCCCCCTCCTTCACCTCGTGCACCGCCCCGTGCACGAGGAAGCAACCGCCGAACGGCTCGAAGGTGCCGGGGATGCGCTCGATGTACTCGACGACCTCGGCGTGCGGGGTCTCGGTGTTCAGCTTCGCGATGGCGTAGGCGGTCATGGTGCTGGTGTCCTTCCGGTCGGCCGGGCTGGTACGGAACCGATCGTGACACCGACCCGCCGCGACGGTCGATGACCTCCCAGGTAATGCCCCCGGGTCTCTAGCCGGCTTCCAGAGCGACGAGGAGCCTGGTCCGCAGGAGCTGGGCGGCCGGGGGGTGCTGGCCTCGGCGGGTGATGAGCCCCAGCCGGGCGTGCGTGGCGGCGTCGGTGAGCGGGACCGTCCGCAGGTCGGCGCCTCGCGTGGAGGACGCGCTGAGCACGGCGACACCCGCACCGCGCTCGGCGAGACGGAGCACGGTGACCGGAGAACTGGCGTCGATGTCCACGCGCGGGTCGAGACCGAGCCTGCGGCAGGAGTCCTCGTAGGCGGCGCGGATGCCGGTGCCTGGGGAGAGGCAGAGGATCTTCTCGCCTCGCAGGTCGCCGAGGCGCAGGTCCGGCCGGTCGAGGGGGTGCCCGGCAGGGACGGCCGCGGCAACCGGCTCGTCGACGACGACGCTCGCCTCCAGGCCTTGGGCGACGGTGCCCGAGTAGCCGATCAGGGCGAGGTCGAGAGAGCCGGCGAGGACCTGGGCCTGGAGGTCGTCGGAGTAGCCCTCGTGAAGGCTGACCTCGATGTCGGGGTGGGTGCGGCCGAGGTCGGCGACGGTGTCGAGGAAAGCCGGGATCGAGCAGCCCATGATCATGCCGAGACGGACCCGGCCGCGGACGGCATCGGCGAACTCGCCGGCGGTGTGCTTGATGGCCTCGAAAGCGGCGAGAGCGTTCTTCGCAAGAGGAAGAACGGCTTCACCAGCCGGGGTGAGGCGGATGTGACGGCTGGAGCGGTCGAGCAGCCGCTGCCCCAGTTCCGCCTCCAGCTTGGCCACTTGGGTGCTGATGCCGGACTGGCTGACATGCAGTCGGTGGGCGGCAGCTGTGAAGGTGCCCTCATCCACGATCGCGGCGAAGTAGCGCAGCTGATGCATCTCCATATCCAGTAATGATAGATGCCATCTGATCCATCTGTTGGACGGATCGATCGGAGGGCTGGAGGATGAAGGCATGACGACGACGAGGACTGCGCGAGAGCTGGCCGAGACCTACTTCACCGCCTGGGAGGCGGGCGATTTCGACACCGTGCGGGGGTTGCTCGCCGAGGACGTCGACTTCGTCGGAGCGCTGGGCACGGCGTCGGGGGCAGAGGCGGCACTGGCCGGGCTGAAGGGGCTCGGCCAGGTGCTGGAGAAGATCGACGTGAAGGCGCGGGTGGCGGAAGGCGGCGAAGTGATCACCTGGTTCGATCTGCACACAAGCGTCGCACCGCCTGCCCCGACGGCGAACTGGATGCACGTGGACGACGGGAAGGTCACCCGCATCCGGGTGACCTTCGACCCCCGCGAGCTGCTGGCGGGACTCACGACGCGGAACTGAGCGGGAAGCCGGACACCCCTAGGGGTGTCCGGCGTCGTCGGAAGCGCGGCCGCCGCAGGTAGGTCCGTTCCGGAGATCGGGTCCCACTTGCCGCGCTCCCCCTCGCCCGGCCGGCCCGTCAGCAGATCTCACCCGGCGCGGCCACGACAGCCCGCAGCAGGTCTCGCACGAGATCGAGATCGACGTCCTCCGGCTTACGGAACCGCAGGCAGCCCTTGCCCATGTCCCGGCCGGCCAGCCGCTCCTCGAAAGCCTCCCGGACGTCGCTCCTCATGAGGTAGAAGGAGATGTACTGCTTCTGACTCGCGAAGGCGATCTCGGCGGCGCCCTCCCGCACGTACGTGGGCATGCCGTACGCCATGACCTCGTCGAACCCCTTGAGTTCGGCCCGGCACAACCGCCGCAACCCGGCCAGCGCGTCCCTGCGCCCCTCCGGCACCTCGGCCAGATAGGCGTCGACGTCTTCCGCACTGCTCTGCACCATGCGGCGAGCCTATGGCTCACCCATGGCAGAGGCACCCGCACACGAGGTAGCGGACCCCCTGTACGCCGCTGTCGCGGGGCACGTGGTCCCGGCAGCGGTCGTGGCGGCCGACGATGCAGCGGGGCGACCGGTACTCCGGCTCGGGTGGGGCCGTCAGGGCGCGGGTCAGCAGGGACACGGTCACCGCGTCGGCGATCTCCGGTGTCACCCACCAGCCGTCACCCGCCCGATCCCGGTGCGGACCGTCGTGCCCGGCGGCGAGCAGACAGACCGAGCCGCCCCACACCGGCCGCACCACTTCGGCGACGTCGAACACGGACCGCCGCGCCCCGCAGCGGCTCATCGGGCGCTCCCGGCGTGGATGTTCCGCTGGTCGACGTCCACCCCGACCGTGGCCAGCCACAAGGCTCGCCGGCGCCTGCGCTGCTCGGCCCGCAGGTAGGGCCGCTCCAGCGGCGACCGGGACCCGTCGAGGAGCTGCGCCTGCTCCTGGGCGTAGGGAGACCGCCGGGCGGGCGCACGATGCCGGGGTGCGCGCGCCGGCGCGGCCGGACGGGGCCGGTGCCGGCCGGTGGGCGGGAGGGTGAGCATGAGCAGCCCGAGCAGTACGGGGATCAGCGCCCTGCCGAGTACGCGCGCGATAGGGTTCCGCACGTCATCAACTCCTTGGAAGTTGGTGGCCATGCCCCGGGACCGGTAGGACGGTCGCCGGGGTCTTCGATTTCGTGGCCACACCCTCGTGCGCACTACACAGTGCTACATAGCTACGTAGCTAGATCCATCCGAACGTGTCTTTGTATGACTATCTACTGTTGACGTATGAGCCTTGACCCCAAGTCGGGACGTCCGCTGTACATGCAGCTGGCCGACGTGATCGCGGCGAAGATCGCCAGCGGGGAGTACGCCCCGGACCGGATGGTTCCCGCACCGGCTCGCCTCGCCCAGGAGTACGGCATCGCCGTACTGACCGCCCGAAGGGCCATGCAAAAGCTCGCCGAGCACGAGCTGATCTACACAGTGCCCGGCAAGGGCTCCTACGTCATGCCCACCACCGGGGAGGCCGCCGCTCCCAGCAATCCGGGCACTCCTCCCATGGATCAGGAACTGGCACGGCAATGGCTGACCACCGCCCTCGACGAAGCCCGTGCCGGGCTCGGCGAAGGCGGCATCCCCATCGGGGCCGCGCTCTACGGGGCCGACGGCGCGCTCCTCGGGCGGGGGCACAATCGCCGCGTACAGGACGGGGACCCCTCCCTGCACGCCGAGACCGCCGCCTTCCGGGCCGCCGGGAGGCAACGTTCGTACCGGGGGACGACGATGGTCACCACCCTGTCGCCGTGCTGGTACTGCTCCGGTCTCGTCCGGCAGTTCGGGATCTCTCGGGTCGTCGTCGGCGAGGCCGAGACCTTCCACGGCGGGCACGACTGGCTCGCGGCGCACGGCGTCGAGGTGATCGTGCTCGACGACCCCGCATGCACGTCCCTCATGCGGGAGTTCATCGCCGCGCACCCCGCGCTCTGGCACGAGGACATCGGGGAGGACGCCCCCTAGCAGTCGGCCCCGCCTAGAGCGAACATCCTTGGATACGGGGCCAGTTGCAGGAAAGCTGAGAGGCCACGTCCCGGATCCCGGAGGTCCCGCATGAGCGCCGAGCACGCGAAGCACACCGACACCCTGTACGAGGCCGTGGGCGGCGCCGAGGCGCTGCGGCGGCTTTCCTCGACGTTCTACGAGGGCGTCCTGGCCGACCCCCTCCTCGCGCCCGTCTTCGCCGACTTCACCGCCACCCACGTGGAGCACGTCGCCGTGTGGCTGGCGGAGGTCTTCTCGGGGCCGGCCGGCTTCACCGCCGAGCACGGCGGGCACCAGGCCCTGCTCCGCGCCCATCTCGGGCTCGGCATCACCGAGGAGCAGCGGCTGCGCTGGATGGAGCTGATGACGGCCGCCGTGGAGAAGGAGCTGCCGGACGACGCCCTGCTGCGCCGCAGGGTCGTGGAGTACTTCGACTGGGGCACGCGGATCGCCAAGGACGTCTCCGCCTCGGCGCCCGGCACGGACCTCGGCGACCCCGGCCCCACCCCGCGCTGGGGCTGGGACGGCCTCGCCTGACGCGCCCGCTCCCCGCGGGGAAACCTCCCGCCGGCCCGCACAGCAACCTCGCAAAGGCTGGCGTGTTCCCAACACCCTGTCGATATCCTGAACTTGACGATGTGACGGGGCACATCTCGTGGGGTAGCAGGGGGAAGCAGGGGGGTGGCGGGTGGACAGGGAGCTCTACGGCCGCGAGGCGGTCCTGCACGACAGCGGTCTCGTCGCACGGCTCAGCGGACTCACCCGGCACGGCGCCGCGCGGGTCGCGTACGAGCACGGCGACGATCCGCCGGTCACGGTGTTCACGGGCGGGCGCGGCATGGGGAAGACCGCCCTGCTCAAGGAGGTCCGCAACCGCTACAAGGGCTACACCCCGCTCGCCCTGCTCGACTGCGCGCACGTCGAGCCGCCCGCCGACCACGGCCCCGGCTGGAGCGAGGTCACCGGCGCGCTCACCGAGCTCGCCGTACAGCTGTCGCCGAAGGTGCTCGCCGCGAAGCCCGTGCAGTTCCCGCGGCTCTCGCTCGGGCTCGTCGCCGTCGCCTCGCTCGGCTGGTCCCAGGAGGACGACGAGCGGGCCAGGAACGACCTCCTGCGGCTCGGGCCGCTGCTCGCGACCGTCGACGCGACGAAGGGCGCCGCCGGGAACTGGGTCGCCAAGGTCCTCTCCAAGCTGGCCGCCAACTTCGCCGAGGCCGCCGCCCCGATGGCCGGGGTGCTCGCCGAGGCGACCGTGGAGACCGTCCTGGAGGAGGTCTTCGGCCGCTTCCAGCGGGCCTCCGAGAACTGGTACGGCAGCTATCGCAACGCCGGCGGCCGCGGCAAGGCCGGTCTCCGCCAGCTCGCGATCGACTTCGAGCAGGGCGGCCGGCGCCGCCGCGAGGCCGAGGACTTCCTCGTCGGCGCCCTCACCGAGGACCTGCTCCACGCCTATACGGGCCTACGGCGCGGCACCCGCATCGGCAGACCGGTCCTGCTCCTCGACAACGCCCACGAGCAGCTCGGCCGGCAGCTCGTCGAACCGATTCTGCGGGCCCGCGCCGACGGACGCCGCGACCGCGTCGTCGTCCTCGCCGCCTCCCGGGTCCGCGAGCACGAGGGGCTGCGGCATGCCACCAGGACCCGGCTGCCGGAGACCGCGCACCGCGCGCCCTGCCCGCGCGGGACGAGCGTCGGCTCCGGCATCCTCGCCGTCGAGCTCACGCCGCTCTCCCCCGCCCAGACCCGCGCCGCCTTCGACCGCCAGGACCCGGCCGGCCGCACGCCCGCCGAACTGTCCCGCGCCGTCCACCGCCTGACCGGCGGCCGGCCGCTCGGCGTGGCGCTCCTCGGCCGGGCCGCCGGCGAGGCCCCGGCGGAGCTGCGGTCCGGTCTCACCCCGGGCGGGCTCCTCGACCTGACGGTGGAGCTGCGCGAGGACACCCCGCCGGTGCCCGTGGCCCCCACCCTCCTGGCCGAGCTGCTCCCGGTGCGCCGCCCCGGCCCGTACGCGGTGCTGGCCGCCACCCACGACGAGGAGTCCGCGCGGGTGCTCGCCCACGCCCGGCTCCAGGGCGAGTCCCTGGACGGGGACGTGGCGCTGCGGGTCCGCGACCGGCTCCGCTCCGAGGACTGGCAGGAAGGCCCGCGCCACTTCGTCGCCGACCCCCTCCTGCGCGCCCTGCTCCTGCACCGGCTGCGCTTCGAGGACGCCGACGAGCCGCGGTACGCGGCCTGGCGCGCGGTCCACGAGACCCTGCACCGGCACTACGGCCCCGAGCCCGGCCCGTACCGCCTCCACCACGACCTCGCGCTCGGCCGCACCGAGGAAGCCGTCACCCACCTGCGGGTCACCTTCCCCGAGCAGGACGTCCTCGGCTGGCTCGGGCGGCTGCGGTTCGTCGCCGCCGCCCCGTACCCGCGCGAGCGGAACCGGCCGGGGCCCGACCCGCGCCGGGCCGTCGCACTGGGGCAGGCCCCGGCCGGCGAACTGCCCTCAGGACTCGACGCCGACAGCACCGAACTCCACCTGTCCTTACGGCGCTTGCTGCACGCCGTATGGCTGCTCACCGATCCGCTCGCACTGCCCGACGACGATGTCGCCGACCGGCTCGCGCACGAGCTGCGCAGGCTCTCCGGCCGCCATCTGACGGGCAGCGGTTCACTCTGGGACGCGGCCACCCACTGGCCGCGCGACATCCGCGCCTGGCGGGAGCTCTCGCTGCCGCCCGGCCGCGAGGACGGAGTCTGACGCCATGCCCGACCGTCTGACCGACCGGCTGCGCCGGCGCGTCCGCACACCCCGCCAGAAGCTCGTCGCCGCACTCGCCACGGCCGCCGTCGTCATCGGTCTCGGCGGATACGGGATCGCCCGGCTCACCACCCCGGAGGACCGTTCCTGCGCGGCCGGCGTCGACCGCACCGAGACCGGCTCCGAGTGCGTCGGCGTCAACGGCGACGGCTACGACTTCGGCATCCCCGAACTCACCGAGATCGCCGGGGCCATCGGCGCCGAGAACGCCACCCTCCAGCCCGGCGAGTACGCCACCGTCGCCGTGCTCCTGCCCCTGACCTCCCCCGACGGAGGCATGCGGACCAAGGTCCTCCACGAGCTGCAGGGCGCCTACGCCTACCAGTACCGCGCCAACCACGAGTCCAACAGCCAGACCCCGAAGATCCGGCTCGTCCTCGCCAACACCGGCCGGGGCAACGCCTACTGGCAGGCCACCACGCTGCAACTCACGTCCATGACCGGCGCGCCCGACCGCCTGCGGGTCGTCTCCGGCGTCGCCACCTCCTCGACCGAGATGCGGCAGGCGGTGACCGCGCTGACCGGAGCCGGGATCGCCGTCGTCGGCACCACCATCACCGCCGACGACATCGCCAACGGCCCCGGCGCCGGGAACAACCGCTTCCCCGGCCTCGCCCGCGTCTCCCCCACCAACAGCGACGAGGCCAAGGCCCTCGCCCACTACGGCCGCGTCGACGCCGCCAAGGCGCTCCTCGTCCAGGACACCCGCAGCGGTGACCACTACACCGACACCCTCAAGTCCGCCTTCGCCGCCTCCCTCAAGGGCGCGCCCTACGAACCGCAGCTCTTCACCTCGCCGCCCGACCCGACCGACGAGGGCACGACCGCCAACACCTTCCGCCAGATCACCCACCTGATCTGCGACACCCGCGCCGAGACGGTCTTCTTCGCCGGCCGCCACACCCAGCTCCGCCAGTTCATCAACGCCCTGGGCTCCCGCGGCTGCACCGACCGCGCCTTCACGATCCTGACCGGCGACGAGGGCTCGTACCTGGGCGCCGACGGGAAGCTCGACCGGGACGCGCTCCGGACGAAGCTGACCGTGCGCTACGCCTCGCTCGCCCACCCCGACGCGTGGAAGGAGGCCCCGGGGCGGCGCGTCCCGGTGACGGGCGGCTCGGTGGCGGCGTACTCGACCTTCGAGACGGACATCGCCCGCGCCTCGAAGAAGCCGGTGGCGCTCGCGGACGGGCAGGCCATCGTCGCGTACGACGCGATGGCGACGGCCGTCCACGCGATCCGCCAGGCCACCCCGCGCGACGCCCAGTACCCGGAGCTCGCGGACGTGGTCACGCAGTGGCCGCAGGTGAAGGGCTCGCTGCGGGTGAACGGCGCGAGCGGCTGGATCTGCCTCGACAACCACGGCAACCCGTACAACAAGGCGGTCCCGATCGTGGAACTGGCCCCGGACGGCTCACAGCGCTTCGTCCAGATCGCCTGGCCGGAGAAGAACCCCCCGAACACGTCCTGCCTCCCGCCGAAGCGGGGCTAGGGGCCAGGAGCCAGGAGCCAGGAGCCACGGGCCAGGGGCCAGGGGCCCGGTGGGTCACGGGCCCGGTGGGTCACGGCACCCACTTCGGCCAGGGCGCCTCGTCCCGCTCGTACAGCGCCCGCAGATCGCGCCAGCGGTCCGGCGACCACGCGGCCCAGTCCGTCCGGCGCCCGTCCAGCGCCGCCGCGAGCCGCTCGAAGTGGTCGTGCCACCCCGCCAGGCAGTCCAGGCGGTACTCCCGCGTCCCCCGGAACTCGTTGGTGAAACGCAGCACGGTCGACCCGCCGCCGCCGGACCCCGGCTCCAGATGGAACCGGATCCGGCCGTGCGGCGGATCGACCGTGTACTCGGCGACGTACTCGGGGTCCCAGGCGGTCACCCACCCCGAGACCTCCGTCTCGCTGTTCTGCCAGCGGAGCGTGACCCGGCCGCCGAGCCGTGGCTCCAGCGGGTCCGCCGCGCACAGCCAGCCCGGCAGGCCCTCGGCGGTGGCGACGGCCTGCCAGACCTCCGCGGGCGGATGCGGGAGCTCCATGACGTACCGCAGCAGATGCGTGTCGCCGTCGTGGGTCTCGCACCTGCCCCGGGGTATCGCGCTCATACCTCCAGCGTGGCCCCGGGGTCCCCCACCCGCTACTCCGCGCCCGCTACTCCACGCCCGCGTAGGAGTGCTTGCTGGTGACGAAGATGTTGACGCCGTAGTAGTTGAAGAGGAAGCAGCCGAAGGCGATGAGCGCGATGTACGCGGCCTTCCGCCCCTTCCAGCCGGCCGTCGCGCGCGCGTGCAGGTACGCGGCGTAGGCGACCCAGGTGATGAAGGACCAGACCTCCTTGGCGTCCCAGCCCCAGTAGCGGCCCCAGGCGTCGCCGGCCCAGATCGCGCCCGCGATGATCGTGAACGTCCACAGCGGGAAGATGGCGGCGTTGACGCGGTACGAGAACTTGTCGAGCGAGGCCGCCGAGGGCAGCCGCTCCATGACCGAGCGGGCGAAGGAGCCGGGGTTCCCGCCGGTCGCGAGCTTGTTCTCGTACGAGTCGCGGAAGAGGTAGAGCAGGGTGCCGACCGCGCCGAGGTAGAAGACCGCGCCGCAGAAGATCGCGGTGGAGACGTGGATCCACAGCCAGTACGAGTCGAGCGCCGGAACCAGCTGGTCGCTGGGGGTCTTCAGCCAGGTGGTGGCCAGGCCCAGGTCGAGCAGGACGGTGGTCACCAGGGGCAGACCGATCCAGCGGACGTTCTTCTTGGCGAGGAGGAAGCCGAGGTACGCGCCGACCGCCACCGTGGAGAAGGTCGTGGAGAACTCGTACATGTTGCCCCACGGGGCACGCTGCACGGAGAGCGCGCGGGTGACCACGCCCGAGGCCTCGACCAGGAAGGCGAGGACGGTCAGCGAGACGGCGATCCGGCCGTACAGGTCGCCCTTGACCGTGCCGCCGGCCGCACCGGGGCCGTCCGGCACGTCCCGGGCTCCGGCCGCGGAGCGGGTGACGACCTGCGGCTTGTCGAGTACGGCGGTGCCGCCGGCCTGCTTGACCTGGACGGTCACGGCCGGGGCGGCGGGGCGCTGCGTGAGGGCGGCGGCGGTGCGGCCGACCTTGCTGCGGCTGCCGAACACCCACTCGGCGATGTGGGCGAAGAAGGCCAGGGTGTAGACGGCCATCGAGGAGTAGATGAGCAGGTCGCTCGTCTGCGCCAGGCTCTCGTTGGTCGTGGCGGCGAGGATCACTTGTCGGCCTCTCCAGAAGGGGCAGGGTCTTCTGCGGGTTCTTCCGCGGGTTCCGGTACGTCTTCCGGATCGGCTTCGGCTTCCGGACCGGCCGCGGTCACGGCTTCCGGACCGGCTTCTGTCACGGCTTCCGGACCGGCCGCGGTCACGGCTTCCGGACCGGCTTCTGTCACGGCTTCCGGACCGGCCGCGGTCACGGCTTCCGGACCGGCTTCTGTCACGGCTTCCGGACCGGCCGCGGTCACGGCTTCCGGACCGGCTTCTGTCACGGCTTCCGGACCTTCTGTCACGGCTTCCGGACCGGCTGGGGGTGCCGGCGGCGCGTCCGCCGTGAGCGCGACCGCGAGGTCACCCAGCTCCTCGGGGAGCCTGGCGGACTCGCTCCGGCCCAGGCCCGCCATCTCGACGACGGTCACACCGTCCTCGCCGCGCACGGCCCGGACCCAGACCCGGCGCCGCTGGATGAAGAGCGAACCGGTCAGACCGGCGATGGCGGCGACCGCGCCGGCGAGGGCGAGGCCGTTGCCGGGCTGCTGCGAGATCTGGAAGCTCGCCCACTCCTTGATCTCCTTCTCGAAGGTGATCGAGCCGGCGCCGCCGGGCAGCGTCATGGTCGCGCCGGGCACGAGCCGCTGGGCGAGCTTGTTGCCCGACGCGTCCTGGAACTGCTTCAGCTTGGTCTTGTCGAGCTGGTACACGTTCTGCGGCAGACCGGAGTCCACGCCCAGGCTGCCGTGGTAGGCGGTGAGCGCCATGGCCGGGGAGACGAGCGCGGGGAACTGGGAGAACATCGTGCCCTGGCCGGCGCCGGCGAAGGTCGGCACGAAGAAGGCCTGGAAGCCCAGCTGCTCCTTCTTGCCGTTCTTGTCGCGGTAGCCGTCCATCACCTTGATCGCGCCGGTGGAGGTGATGTTGTTGTCGATGGGCAGGAGCGGCACGGCGCCGTGGTAGACGACCTTGCCACGGCCGTCCTTGACGGTGACGACGGGGGCGTAGCCGTGGGCGATCAGATAGACCTTGGAGTCGCCGACCTCGAGCGGCTCGTTGACCCGGATGACCGCCTTCTTCTCCACGCCGGCGCCCTCGGAGTACCTGACGGCCGCCTCGAAGGTGCGGGGCGTGCCGCGCTGCGGGCCCTTCATCTCGTACGTGCCGTCGAAGGAGTCGAGGGTGAAGTCGAACGGCTCCAGCTCGTCGATGCCGAACTGCGAACCGGACTTGAAGTCGTCGTACTGGGTGAGCGTGTTGGAGAAGCCGTCGCCCTCGACGATCAGCTTGCCGCCCTCGGACTTGAAGAGCTGGCCCCAGGCGAAGGCGACGAGCATGACGATCAGGGCGACGTGGAAGGCCAGGTTGCCGACCTCGCGGAGGTAGCCCTTCTCGGCGGAGACGGCGTCGCCCGCCGTGTGGGCGCGGAAGCGGCGGCCCTTGAGGACGGTGAGCGCGGCCTGCCGGACCTGCTCGGGCTCGGCCTCGGTGCGCCAGGTGGTGTACGCGGGGAGCCGGTCGAGGCGCCGGGGGGCGCCCGGCGGGCGGCTGCGGAGCTGGCCGACGAACTGCCAGGTGCGCGGCACGATGCAGCCGATGAGGGAGACGAACAGCAGGATGTAGATCGCGGAGAACCACACCGAGCTGTAGACGTCGAAGAACTGGAGCTTCTCGTAGATCGGCGTGAGGGTCTCGTGGGCTTCCTTGAAGGTCTGCACCTTCAGCTCGTCCGCGCTGGTCTGCGGGATGAGGGAGCCCGGGACCGCGCCCAGGGAGAGCATGAAGAGCAGGATGAGCGCGACCCGCATGGAGGTCAGCTGCCGCCAGAACCAGCGGATCCAGCCGACGACCCCGAGGACGGGGCCGCCGATGGCGGTGTCGCCGCGGTCCTCGGTGGGGGCGGTGGAGAGCTGGGCGCCGGCCGCTTCGTCGCCGGCGCGCTCGGTCTCCGTCGTATCGGTCTTGCTCATGGAACTCAGATCCCCACCGTGAAACCGCTGGACCAGCTCTGCATCGTGGCGACCATGTTGTCCCACGCTCCCGTGAGGAGCAGGACGCCGGTGAGGATCATCATCCCGCCGCCGATCCGCATCACCCAGACATAGTGCTTCTTGACCCACCCGAACGCGCCGAGCGCCTTGCGGAAGGCGATGGCGGCGAGCACGAACGGGACGCCGAGGCCGAGGCAGTACGCGAACGCGAGTATCGCGCCGCGTCCCGCGCTGGCCTGGTCCAGGGCGAGGGCGTTGACCGAGGCGAGCGTCGGGCCGATGCACGGAGCCCAGCCGATGCCGAAGAGCGCCCCGAGGACCGGCGCGCCGACGAGGCCGGCGACGGGCTTCTTGTGGAAGCGGAACTCGCGCTGGGTGAACCAGGGCATCAGGCCGAGGAAGAACACGCCCATGAGGATCATGAGCACGCCGAGGACCAGGTTGAGCGTGTCGCTGTACTGCTGGAGGTACGTCCCGAAGTAGCCGAAGAGGGCGCCGCCGGAGACGAACACGGCGCTGAAGCCGAGGACGAAGAGGAGGGCGCCGGCCGTCATCCGGCCGCGGCGGTTCTCGGCGAGGTCGGTGCCGGTGACCCCGGTCACGTACGACAGATAGCCCGGGACGAGCGGCAGCACGCACGGCGAGAAGAAGGAGACCAGACCGCCGAGGACCGCGATGGGCACGGCGAGCAGCAGGGCTCCGCTGGTGACCGTCTCGTTCACGGGCTCACTTCTCCTTGAGGAGAGGCTCGATCATCGACCGGAGCTTCGTCTCGTCGAGCGCCATGAGCGAACGGGCGGCGATCTTGCCCTCCTTGTCGAGGACGACGGTGGAGGGGATGCCCTGGAGGCTGAGGGTGCCCTTGGGGAAGCCGTAGAGGATCAGCTTGCCCTTCAGGTCGTAGAGGCTGGGGTAGGGCACCCCGTAGTCCTCTTCGAAGGCGAGGGCGGGCTGCTTGTTGGGGTCGCGGGTGTTGAGGCCGACGAACTCCACGCCCTGGCCCTTGAAGTCCTTGGCGACCTTCGCGAAATGGGGGGCCTCGGCGCGGCAGGGGGCGCACCAGGAGCCCCAGGCGTTGAGGACGACGACCTTGCCCTTGAGGTCGGCGACGTCCAGCTGCTCGCCCTGGAGGGTCTCGCCGGCGAGCTTCCCGGGGGTCGCCCGCTCGCCCTTGGCGGCGGTGGAGATACCGCCCGTGCTGGTCACGAAGTTGGTGTCGCCACCGCCGCCGGACAAGCCGTTGCTGTCGCCGCTGCAGGCCGAGAGCGTGAGGGCGGCGGACAGCACTCCGACGGCGAGCAGGGTGCGTCGTGGGGCACGGCTGGCACGGCTAAGGCTCATGTGAAAAGTTTCGCATGGGCGTTTGGGGGATCTTGGGCACCCCCCTACGTGCCCGTAAAGCCCCTTGTCAAGATCGCCTAAGCGGTCTTGAGGAAAGCGTTCCACCCGCCCGTGGGCTTCTGTCCGACCTCCAGCGTACGGAGCTTCGTGAGGATCTTCGGGTCCTGGACGTCGAGCCAGTCCACGAACTGGCGGAAGGAGACGAGCCGGACGTCCTTCTTCCCGGCCATGCCCTTGAGGGCGTCCTCGACGGCGTCCATGTAGATGCCGCCGTTCCACTGCTCGAAGTGGTTGCCGATGAAGAAGGGCGCGCGGTTCGATCCGTACGCGCGCTCGAAGCCGCCCAGGAGGGCCTCGGTGGCCTGCTTGCGCCAGCCCGGGTAGCGGGACGGCATGCCCTTGGTCGTGTTCTTCGACTGGTTGGCGAGCATGTTGTAGTCCATGGAGAGGACCTCGAAGGAGTGCCCGGGGAAGGGCACGGCCTGCAGCGGGAGGTCCCAGATGCCCTGGCGCTTGGTGGGCCACATCTGCCGGCCGCCGGGCGAGCTGGCGTCGTAGCGCCAGTTGAGGCGCTTGGCGGTGGGCAGCAGGTTGTCCTGGCCGAGGAGGCAGGGCGTACGGCCGCCGACGAGCTCCTTCGAGTAGTCGAAGGGCAGCGGGTCGAGGTCGGTCCAGCCGCTGTTGGTCTTCCACTCGGTGACGAACTTCATCGCCTGGTCGATCTCGCTCTGCCACTGGGCGGGGGTCCAGTTGCCGACGGAGCCGGAGCCGCCGCAGAAGTGCCCGTTGAAGTGGGTGCCGATCTCGTGGCCTTCCAGCCAGGCCTGCCGGACGTACTTCAGCGTGTCCTTGATGTGGTCGTCGGTGAGGTAGCCGATGTCGGAGGCGCCGACGCGGTTGTTCGGCGGGCGGTAGAGGTTCTTCTTCGACTCGGGGAGGAGGTAGACCCCGGAGAGGAAGAAGGTCATCGCCGCGTCGTGGTTCTTGGCGAGTTCGAGGAAGCGGGGGAAGAGACCGTTGCCGACCTCGCCGGCGCCGTCCCAGGAGAAGATCACGAACTGCGGCGGGGTCTGGCCGGGTTCGAGCGGCACGGGGGTGTCGGGCTGGTGCGGCTGCTTGCCGGTGTCGGCGGTGGAACCGTCGCCGATGAGCTTGGCGTCGTCCTTGGTCGGAGCGGGTGTGGTCGGCCGTCCCGACGCGTCACCACCCTTGCCGGGTCCGGAACGTCCCGGCTTGTCCCCGTCATTGCCTCCGCAGCCGGCGACCCCCAGAGCCGCGGCGGCACCAACGCCCGCCCCGAGGAGCCCCCTTCGACTGATCCCGCTGATCCCGCGCATGACATCCCCATTCGCGCTGACGTATGAACCCACCGTCATCCAAACCGACAATGAGTGAGATGCCGGGCGGAACACGGAGGTTCCGGAAATTCGCACATAAATTTCAGGCGTGGGAGCCGGGTACGGATCTGGACATGACTCAGGGCGGCCGGATGGCATGTACACCACCTGACCGCCCTGACGATGGACCTCTTCACCCCCGCTGTCCAGAGGGGCCGGAGAGGGAGGGCGGGGACCGCGGCGCGAAGCCGGACCGCGGACCGCCGGGACTACGCCCCGAAGGCCTTCGACTTCCCCTTGACCGGCTTCGCCCCGGCCAGCAGGTGCGCCGGGACGAGGTCCCGGGCCGGCTCGCTGTACCCGACCGAGACGATCTTGTCGCCCCGGTACGTGAACGAGGTCAGCGAGGCCAGCGTGCACTGCCGCCGCCGCGGGTCGTGCCACAGCCGCCGCTTCTCCACGAAGCTCCGGACGATCCAGATCGGCAGCTGGTGGCTGACACAGACCGCCTCGTGCCCGCGGGCCGCGTCCTTCGCCGCGTCCAGCGCGCCCATCATGCGGACGACCTGCTCGACGTACGGCTCGCCCCAGGACGGCTGGAACGGATTGGTCAGGTGCTTCCAGTTCCCCGGCTTGCGCAGGGCCCCGTCCCCGACCCCGAAGGTCTTGCCCTCGAAGACGTTCGCCGCCTCGATGAGCCGGCCGTCGCTCGCCAGGTCCAGACCGCGCGCCTTGGCGACCGGCATCGCCGTCTCCTGCGCCCGCTCCAGCGGGGAGGCGACGACGTACGTGATGTCCCGCTCGGCCAGGTGCTCGGCGACCCGGTCCGCCATCTGCCGGCCGAGCTCGGAGAGGTGGTAGCCGGCGCGGCGGCCGTAGAGGACCCCGTCCGGGTTGTGGACCTCGCCGTGCCGCATCAGATGGACGACGGTGATGTCCTCGTCGCTCTTCGGGGAGCTCGTCACGTCGCTCATGCCGTCGCCTCCGCGGCGGCGCGGGCGGCGGCCGGCAGCGCGGCGGCGATCCGCTCGATCGCCCGCTCGTCGTGCGCGGCCGAGACGAACCAGGACTCGAAGGCGGACGGCGGCAGGTAGACGCCGTCGGCCAGCATCGAGTGGAAGAAGGCGTTGAAGCGGAAGGCCTCCTGCTGCTTCGCCTCGTCGTAGTTCCGCACCTCGTCGGCCGTGAAGAAGACCGAGAACATGTTGGAGGCGGTCTGCAGCCGGTGCGCGACGCCCTCCTTCGCCAGGGCTCCGGTGACCAGCCCCTGGATCTCCTTCGACACCGCGTTCACCTTCTCGTACGCGGCGTCGTCGAGCAGCCGGAGCTGCGCGAGCCCGGCGGCGGTGGCGATCGGGTTACCGGAGAGCGTGCCCGCCTGGTAGACCGGCCCGGCCGGGGCCAGGTGCCCCATGACGTCGGCGCGGCCACCGAACGCGGCGGCCGGGAAGCCGCCGCCCATGACCTTGCCGAAGGTCAGCAGGTCGGGCTTGACGCCGTCGACGCCGTACCAGCCGGCCCGCGAGGTACGGAATCCGGTCATCACCTCGTCGGAGATGTACAGCGCGCCGTTCTCCCGGCACACGTCCGCCAGGCCCTGGTTGAAGCCCTCCGCCGGCGGCACGACGCCCATGTTGCCCGGCGAGGCCTCGGTGATCACACAGGCGATCTCGCCCGGGTGCGCGGCGAAGGCCGCCCGCACCGCTTCGAGGTCGTTGTACGGCAGCACGATGGTGTCCCCGGCCTGCGCGCCGGTCACGCCGGGCGTGTCCGGAAGGCCCAGGGTCGCGACGCCGGAACCGGCCGCGGCAAGGAGCGCGTCCACGTGACCGTGGTAGCAGCCGGCGAACTTGACGACCTTGGCGCGCCCGGTGAAGCCGCGGGCGAGCCGGATCGCGGACATCGTGGCCTCCGTACCGGAGGAGACGAGCCGGACCTGCTCGACGGGCTCGACGCGCGCGACGATCTCCTCCGCGAGCGCGACCTCGCCCTCGCCCGGCGTACCGAAGGAGGTGCCGCGGGCCACGGCGGCCTGCACCGCGGCGGTGACCTCGGGGTGCGCGTGGCCGAGAATCATCGGCCCCCACGAGCAGACGAGGTCGACGTACTCACGACCGTCCGCGTCGGTGAGGTACGGACCGGTACCGGAGACCATGAACCGGGGCGTACCGCCCACGGCTCGGAAGGCACGCACCGGTGAGTTCACGCCGCCGGGCGTCACGAGGGACGCGCGGTCGAAAAGCGTCTGTGAGACTGGGGCTTCGTATGAATACGGCACTGTGATCCTGACCTGCGAGTACGGCTGCGAGTACGGCTTCGAGTACAGAGGAACGGTGTGGGCACCCTGGACATCACGCCGGGGCGGCTGTCGGCCGCGTCTGCGAAACTGGGGCGTCAGAGGGATGGCTCACGGAATCCATGGTGTCAGAGGCCACGGCGTTCTTGCGGACAGGTGTTTCACCGTACGAACGCGGGGGAGGTCACTGACACGATGATCGGGTCGCGCGGCGGGGTCGTGTTGCCGAGAAAAAGCAGTCGGGTGGAGATATGCATCGCGGTGGCGGACCGGGCGAGGGGACGGGCGACCTGGGTCCGGAGTCTGCCCGGCGGGGGAGGCACCGGCGCCGGCGGGCGGACGGGACGACTCCCGGCGCGCCCGGCACTCCGGGAAGCCCTGACGCACCGGGGTCACCGGGAGAACCGGCGCCCGGAAGCGGAAGCGGCCGGTCGTTGGGAGTGACGTACAAGTACTTCGGCGCGCCCGACGGCGCCACCGCGGCCCGGGTCCCGATCTCGATGCGCCCGGAGGAGCTCGGCGGTGACGAGCTCGGCATGGGCGGCATGTTCACCAAGATCAAGCCGGAGACGATAGCGGCGATGGTCCTGACGGGCATCCAGGGCATGCCCCTGCACAAGGTGCCCCCGCTGGAGCTCGTCGTGCTCCACCCGGACTACGCCGTCGTGAAGCTCCCGATGACCGTGGTCGACCCGCTGCGCGGGATCGGCGAGGAGTCGGTCGGCGCCGCCGCCTTCATCTGGTCCACGGTCCCCGACCGCGGCGGCCCGCGCGACGCCTTCGACGTCTACCAGCTGCTCCACGAATGGCAGGACTTCTCCGTCCGCCTCCACGAAGCGGGTCACCAGCCGTACTGCCTGGTCTGGCCGTAGGGGTTCGCTCCAGAGGCCGACGCGAGGGTCGACCCTGGGCAGCGCGTAGGCGTTTCGCCGCACTTCCCGTGCTCATAAGTGCTGAAGTTAGGACGAATCGGATGTAATGCGCGGAGGTCGCGCCCCGCGGAAGCCCTCTACGAGGAAGGACTCACGCGTGAGCGGAGCACGGAGCGGAGTACGGATGGCCGGCGAGCCCATGCAGATCGGCGAGGTCGCCGCACGGACGGAGCTGTCCCTGCGCACGATCCGCCAGTACGAGGACAACGGCCTGGTGGTGCCCTCCGCGGCCTCGCCCGGCGGCTTTCCCCTCTACACGGACGCGGACGTCTCCCGGCTGATGGTGATCCGCCGGATGAAGCCGCTCGGCTTCACCCTCGACGAGACCCGCGAACTGCTCACGGCCGTGGACCGGCTCACCGAGGACCACCCCGGCACGGACACGGAGCTCGCGCCGGAGGACCGCTCGACGCTCGTGACCCGCGTCCGCCGCTACGAACAGGCGGCCGCGGAGCGGGTCACCGAACTGCGGACCCAGCTGGCCCGCGCGGAGGAGTTCGCCACGTCCCTCCGCACCCGTCTCGCCTCGACCCCGGCCTGATCGGCAAGACACCCCCTAGGAATGTCCGAAAAGTCCCGCCTGGCCCGTGGGCAGACGGCGCTGCTTTCCGGACACCCCCTGGACGCTCAGGCGGCCAGGGCCTCCGCCAGCTCGCGGAAGAACCGCGCGTAGGCGGCAGGGCTGGGCGGGATCTCCGGGTTCCACGCGGCAAGACGGGTGCCGGGCGGGGTCTCGTACGGCGGGACGGCGTGGAAGCGGTTGTCGAAGAGGATCAGATCGGGACGGAGCTCGGCGACCCGGCCCCAGTCGGCGGTGAGCCAGTTGGCGCCGGGCCCCGGGCCGGGATCGAGCAGCCTGACGCCGAGCGCGGCCAGCCGCGCCAGCTCGGGCCAGGCCTGCGGACGGGCAAGATGGACCTGGTCGGGACCGGCCCCGGAGAGTGCGAGGACGGCCGACCCGGTCCGCCCCGCGACCCCCCGCAGGCCGGCCTCGGCCTCCTCCACACCCCCCGGCACCACCGCTCCTGCACTCAGCGAGACGGCCAGCTCCCCGAAACGGCCGAGGATCGCCGGAAGGGTCAGCTCGTTGCCGACGGAGAGCGCGATGAGCGGCACCCCGAGCCGGTCGGCGACCGCCTCGTCCAGCGCGTAGGGGCTCTTCCCGTCGTACGTGACGTCGACGATCACGTCCGGCCGCAGCTCCCGCAGCGGCCCCTCGTCCAGGCTCCGGCCGGGACCGAGGTACGGGACCCCGGCCGCTTCGAGACCGCCCGCCTTGGCCGGGTCGTACCCCGGGCCGTCGTGCCCGGAGCCGTAGACGGCGACCGGCGTCACCCCCAGGTCGAGCAGCGCCGCCCCGGCCCGTACGTACGCGACGACCCGCTCCGGCACACGGGCCGCCCCCAGCTCCGTACCCCTGTCATCCGTGAATCCCCATGGCTGCGCTCCGGACATACGGCTGCTCCCTCCCCGGCCGAGACTGCCTGCTGCCTGCCCCGACACCTTGGAGCGGTTGCCCGGCCCGCACAAGAGGGCCTGCGGCGACTCCGGAGAGCCACCGCCGCCCGGCCGGGACTTTGGTCCCGGACCCCCCTGCCGAAAGTCCCCCAGGTTGGTGTTAACTGAACGGGTCGGGAGGAAGCAGTAGGAATCGTCGCCGGCGCCTCCGTTCACGCCCGCCACCTGCCGGGGCGCGGCCCGCACGGACGGCCCTCACGTCCTGGAGTGAGCCATGCCCTTGCCCGACCAGCTCTCCGACCCCCGCGTCCTCACGCTCTTCGGGCTGCTCGCCGTCTCGACGGCGGTGTGGCTGACCCTGGGCCTGCGTGCCCGCGCCCGGACGCGCCGCGGCCGGACGGCCGGCCCGCTGGCTCGCGT
This sequence comes from Streptomyces narbonensis, assembly GCF_014649015.1. Lineage (GTDB taxonomy): Bacteria > Actinomycetota > Actinomycetes > Streptomycetales > Streptomycetaceae > Streptomyces > Streptomyces narbonensis. The sequence goes on along the minus strand of NZ_BMSF01000006.1, from coordinate 4,357 downwards.
CTGGCACCCACAGGAGTCGGTGCAGCTGACCCCCGCGGAGGAGCACGCCTTCGGCCAGGTCGTCTCCCGCCTCTCCTTCGGCTCCCCGGGCCGCCTGCGCTGACCCGGGGCACACCGCGAGCGAGCGAGCACGCGGTCGAGCGGCCACGCGAGCCACGGGCACGCGAGCACGCGAGCACGCGAGCGGGCACGCCGGCTCGCGGGCACGCCGTCGAGCACCACCCGGGCACGGAGCACGCCGTCGAGCGCGCGCACCCGGGCGCGCGGGCACGCGGGCACGCGGGCACGCGGGCACGCGGTACTCAGACCGCCCAGACGCGCGGGTCGCGTCCCGTCACGGCAAGGAGCCGCTCGAACGGCGTCGCTCCCTCGGACAGGTCGACGCTCTCCCCGAAGACGTTCATCTTCCGGGCCATCGGCGCCATGCTCTCCACCTCCTCCACGAGTCCGGCCACCACGGCCGGGTCCGGTTCGAAGCCACGTCCGGTGGCCCGGGCCAGGTCCCAGACGTGCACGGTCAGGTCCAGCAGGACCATCGACCCGACCGTCCGCGCGGGCAGCCCCATGGCCCCCGACGTCCCCTCCTCCGCGCCGGGCGCCGACCAGGCGGCGACCAGCTTCCCGGTCTCCACCGAGAACCGCTCGCGCCAGCGGTCCTCCGCGAGCCGGTCCGGGGTCTCGGAGAAGTCGGCCGGCTCCTTGGCCGCGAGGGCCTGGAAGTTCACGACGACGGAGAAGAGGTGGTTCAGCAGGGCGCGCACGTCGTACTCGGCGCACGGCGTGGGCGCGCCGAGCGACTCGTCGGTGGTGGTGGCGACCATCGGCGCGGCGTGGGCGGCGGCGGAGCGGAGCAGATCGCCGATGCGGGGCGGGGCTTCGTACGTCATGCGTCGACGCTAGGGGAACCAGCCCGCGCCGGTCTTGAAGAAACGCGCCGGGTCTCCCCCGGCCCCCGAGATCTCCCCGAAGGGATCTCTCTGAGGTGCTCTCCCGCGGGTTCCACCCGAGGGCCCTACCATGCGGATCATGTCCGCCGCCGCTGCCCCGTCCCCGCGCCGGGACACCCGGGGCATCGTCGACCCCGCCGAGCTGTTCACCCGCGTCCGCTTCCGCCGCCACACCCCGGCACCGGAGCTGCGGCCCTATCTGGAGCACTACTGGCTGATCGACTGGGAGCTGACGGAGCCGTACGTCACGCAGGTCGTCCCGCACCCGTCGGTGAACATCGTCTTCCAGCGGTACGGCCCGCTCTCAGGACCGGCGGAGGCCGCGGAGGCGGCGGAGGAGGCGGAGGAGGCGGAGGAGGCGGAGGAGGCGTCGTCGGCCGAGGTCTCCGGGATCGGGCTCGGCCTGTTCACCCAGGAGCTGACGGGCCTGGGCAGGGTCTGCGGGATCCAGTTCCGCCCCGGCGGCTTCCGACCGTTCGCGCCCGCGTGGCCGGTGTCGACATGGACGGGCCGCCGGGTCCCCCTCGCCGAGGTGTTCGCGTCCGCGGCGGGCGAGGGCACGGTCCTGTCCCCCGAGGACGACCACGCGCGCGTGGCGGCGCTCGACGCGTTCCTCCTGGCCCAGGGCCCCGCCCCCGACCGGGACGCCGAGCAGGCCATGCAGCTCGTGGACCTGATCCGCACGGACCGGGAGCTGCGCAAGGTGTCCCTGCTGGCCGCGGCCTCCGGCCTGTCGACCCGCTCGCTCCAGCGCCTCTTCGCCGGCCATGTCGGCGTCGGGCCGAAGTGGGTCATCCTGCGCTACCGCATCCACGAGGCCCTGGAGCGCGCCGAGTCCGCGGGGGCGACGATCGCCCCGGACTGGTCCCGCCTCGCGGCCGAGCTCGGCTACAGCGACCAGGCCCATCTCGTACGGGACTTCACGGCGACGATCGGCCTGCCCCCGACCGCGTACGCCCGCGCGGTGTCGGCGCCCTGACTAGGTCCTGTCGTCCTGGCCGCCGAGCGGCCGGGAGAAGTTGAAGGCCGTGATGTCGAAGCGCTCGCGCAGGTAGAAGCGGTGGGCTCCGGTGCGGTGGGTGCCGGAGTCGAGGTTGAGCTCGTGGCAGCCGGCCGCGCGGGCGTGATTCTCCAGGTGGGCGATGAGCGCGTGGCCGACGCCGGCGGAGCGCTCGGCGGCGGCGGTCACCAGGTCGTCGACGTAGAGCTTGCGCAGGGAGCTGGTGTTGTTGACGATCCGCCAGCCGGCGGCGCCGACGCAGCTCCCGGCGTCGCTGTAGGCGGCGCTGAACCGCAGCCCCTCGGAGTGCCCGGCCTCGTACACCTCGCGGAGGAGCTCCGGGGTGAGGTGGGGACGGAGCTCGGAGAGGACCGGCAGGAGGTCGCTCTCCAGCCGGGGATCGCCCGGCTCAAGGTCGATGATCTTCATGCGGGGACGGTACCCCAGGATTCTTCGGGGTTGACGGATGAGGCAAGCCCACGGATATTTATCTGCGTCACGCAGATTCTTCATCACGCAGTGAAGAGCCATTCCTCTCCGAAGGGACACCTCATGACTGTTCTCGTCACCGGCAGCCGCGGCCGCGTCGCCTCGACCCTGATCGCCCTGCTCGACGCGGCGGGCGTCAAGGTCACCGCCGCCTCCAAGGACCCCGCGAACCTCTCCCCACCCCCCGGGGTCGGCACCGCGCACTGCGACCTCACCGATCCGGCCACCTTCGACACCGCTCTGGACGGCGTCGACGCCGTCTTCCTGTACGCCGAGGCCGCACACATCGACACCTTCGCGGCCCGGGCCCGGGCCGCCGGCGTCGAGCACGTCGTGCTCCTCTCCTCCAGCTCCGTCCTCGCCCCGGACGCCGCCCGGAGCGCGATCGCCGCACCCCACCTGGCCGCCGAGCGCGCCCTGTCGGCCGCCGCGGACACCGGAGCCTTCGAGGCCACGCACCTCCAGCCCGGCGCCTTCGCCTCCAACGCCCTCCAGTGGTCACGGGCGCTGCGGAGCGGGCAGGCACCGGCCCTCCCCTATCCGCACGCGTACGGGGATCCGATCCACGAGCGCGACATCGCCGAGGCCGCCCTCGCCGTCCTCACCGAGCCCCGGCTGCGCGGCTCCTCCTACCTGCTGACGGGCCCCGAGTCACTGGACTTCACCGAGCAGCTCGCGATCCTGGCCGAGGTGACGGGCCGGCCCGCACCCCACACCACGCCCACCCCCGAGGAATGGAAGGCATCGGTCGCCGGCTTCATACCGGAGGTGTTCGCCGACGCCCTCCTGGCGTACTGGGCCTCGCACGACGGCCGGCCGACACCGCTGACCCGGACCGTCGAGGACCTGACCGGCCACCCCGCCCGTACCTTCACGACCTGGGCCTCCGACCACGCCGCCGCCTTCCGCCCCTGACGAATTCCCTGGCCCCCCACCGAGCCCCGGTGCCATCCTGTCCCCGTGAACGGACCGGAGATCCACATCAGATTCGCCCCCGGCCTGCGGCTCTTCGTCTCTGCGGAGCGGCGCTCGGGACACACTCCCGTGACCACCGACGGCGCCTCCTCCCTGGGGCACGTGGTGGAGTCGCTCGGCGTGCCCCTCACCGAAGCGGGACGGCTCGTCGTCGACGGCCGGACCGTCACGCCCGCGCACGTCCCGGCCGCGGGCGAGACGATCGAGGTGGAGGAGGTCACCCGGCCCCAGCCGGTGCCGGGCGCGCCGCTCCGGTTCCTGCTCGACGTACACCTCGGCACCCTGGCCCGCCGGCTGCGCCTGCTCGGCGTGGACGCGGCGTACGAGAGCGAGGACATCGGCGACCCCGCGCTGGCCGCGCTCTCCGCGCAGGAGCAGCGGGTCATGCTCTCGCGCGACCGCGGCCTGCTGCGCCGCCGGGAACTGTGGGCGGGCGCCTATGTGTACAGCGACCGGCCGGACGACCAGCTCCGCGACGTACTGGAGCGGTTCGCGCCGCCCCTGGCGCCCTGGACCCGCTGCACGGCGTGCAACGGACAGCTGTCCGACGCCGACAAGGACGCGGTCCGCGAGCGACTGGAGCAGGGCACGGAGAAGACGTACGACGTCTTCGCGGAGTGCGTGGAATGCGGCCGGGTCTACTGGCGTGGCGCCCACCACGCCCGCCTGGAGGCGATCGTCTCGGAAGCGGTCCGCGAGTTCGGCGGCGCGACGGCCCGCTAGGGGGTGTCTTGTCGATCAGGCCGGATCAGGGAGCGGCGTCCGGTGCGGTGCATCGCAAGGCGCCGGAGCGACTTGATAGCGGAGCTATTCAGGCGTTTCGGCAACGCGGCGAGGTGCCGTGCCGGACGCCGCGAGCCCGGCATGATCGACAAGACACCCCCTAGGACTTGTCCGGCCGATCATGTTCGGAGCCAGATGGTGAGGGCTGCGGCGGTTGCGGTGC
>NZ_BMSF01000005.1 GCF_014649015.1 Streptomyces narbonensis | reverse complement strand
CGGGGCCGTTGCTCGTGTCGAGACCCTCGAGACGCAGGGTGTGGCTGCCGTCCGCGAGCCGGAGGACCTTCGCGGTGCCGGTGGTCTCGTGTTCATGGCTGACGAACGTGCCCTGCGCGAGAGTGACGGGACCGGCGGGGGCGGTGGCCTTCGACGTGGACGAAGCCGTGCCCGTCGCGGTCGTGGCCGGGGACGTGATGGCGGGTGCGCTCGCGGAGGGCAGCGATTCGTTGACCGTCTCGTCCACCCACAGAGCCCATGGCTTGAACCACACCAGCCCTGCCGCCGCGATCATCACGGCGGCAACGCCGAGGCCCATCCACAGATTCCTCTTGGCGCTGCGTTCCACAGGCACAATCCCCATTCTTCATGCGTCGGCGCTCTCGCCGACATCCAACGCGTCCTCAGGATCGTTCGGAAGGGCCGAGGGTCATGAAGAGCTCTTCGTCACGAGCGAGGCCGGCGCGCGCGGCCGTCCCGGAGCACGCGAAGTGCTCCGGCCCATCCACTCCGCGACGTCGGTGATCGGGATGCTGTTCCCGAGGGCGTCCGAGGCGAAGTAGAGGCGGAAGCCGTACATTCCCACCCTCCTCAGGCTGCAGATCCACGAAGAGTTTCCTCACCCGCGCCGATCCATGCCTTCGGTGAAGTCCGGGGGCTCTGTCGGTTCCGTTTGATCTCCGCCCGGGCCGTCACGGCTGCGGTGGAGGAGCGCTGGGAGACTTCGGGCGCCGGGCCGATGCGCCGGGACCCCGGCGAACCCGGCCTGCGGGCCCGCGGCTACGCCGCCGGCCCGCGCCCGGGGCGCGAGCGCATGGAGCAGGACCAGACGCTCGCGCTGTCAGGCCTGACGCTACTTCAGCAGGGTGCGGAACTCGTCGAAGTCGAGGACCCCGTCGTGGTTCGCGTCGGCCGCCATAGCCTTCTTCACCTCTTCCGAAAGGTGCCCGTGGGCGCCCTCGGCCTTGAAACCCTCCGCCAGCTCGACGATATTGATCCGCCCGTCGCCATCCTTGTCGATCTCGTCGAACAGCGCCCTGAGCTCGGCCTCGTTCACGACATACCTCTCTCACGTTCTCGGGCCCCGAAGGCCCACATGCCCACCACCCTGCCACACCAACGAGAGCACGCTGACGACCCAGCCTTCGTACGGAACCGCCTCACCGACCAACACCCCGGGCCACCACGCTCCGAAGCCAGGCCGGGTCGTCGAGATGACCGAACAAGCGAACACGGGGGAGATCGTCGTGGACCGGCACAACGCCGCCCGGGCGCCGCCCGGCAAAGATCGGGTCCAGTGCCCTGAACTTCCTTTCAGGAGCGTCCCGAAGGGGTAGGTTCTCAGCCCCGCGGCCGCCCGCTGCGAGGGGCAGCCCGGCCGCGTACGCGGCGAAGACACCGGGGGCGTTGCGGGTCGTGCGGGTGCGCCAGGTGCCGCCGTCCGGTTGGGGTGCGGCGTCGATGGAGGCGATCTGCTGCATCGCTCCGGTCGCCGGGGTGAAGCAGAAGTCGCTGCCGTACAGCAGCCGCTCCGTACCGAAGGCGCTGGCGACGGCGGGGACCTGGTAGGGGAAGGGGGTGCCTGCCGTGTCGAACCACAGGCGGCTGATCTGCTCCGGGACGGGGCCGGCGGGGTCCGTGCCGGGTGAGGTGTTGGTGCTGGAGGCGAACACGCTGCGGAACAGTTCCATGCGTTCGGCCATCAGCGGCAGAGTGCCGCCGCCGTGGGTGAAGATCCATGGGATGTTCGGGTACTGCTCGAAGTGACCGTTGAACACCAGATCGCTGGCGGTACGGGTGGAGTCGAAGACGAACCCCACTGCCAGGACCGCCCTCAACCACCGCAATGAGAGCTCAAATCAACTCACCCACAACTCTTGACTATTGCTCCTGCACTTTCCGCCTGCTCACGAACACCGCTCTGTCCGGGTGAGCGGACATGTGATCGTTCAGAATCCGGGGGCGGGGTGAGACTGGCGGTGCGGGAGGGGACCACGTTGCTCATGGCATCGGCCGAACCGTTCACGGGCGGGCTGCACCAGTGGCGGAATCTTGGGAGATGGGAAGGTCTGGACCTCCTGCGGTGCTGGCCGAAGCGGGATCCACCAACACGTCGATCACGTCGATCACGTCGATGAGTCTGCGCAGCTTGTGCTGTGCGCGCGGGGCGTCGGCGCGCGGTACGCGTACGACGGCCGTAGCTGAGGCCGGTGATGAGGCGGTGTACGCGAGGTCGAGCACGTGGTGGTTGCTGAGGGTCGCGGCAAGACGTGCGAGCGTTCCGGGGCCGGGCCGGAGGGTGACGTTGAGACGGGCGTGTTCCATGTGTGGTGGTCCTGTCTATGGGGCCGTGGTGGGCCCGGAAAACGAAAAGACCCCTCGCGAGGCGCGAGAGGTCTGCGTGCGGGCGGTGAACCAGGGAGGGTTACTCCTGCGGGCTCGGTGCCGGCACGCTGCCGTTGATAATCAGCGGCTGCTGCATGCGGGCCATGCTGGCAGAACCCGGCTGCCGCCCGGAAGGGCATCTCATACTGCGGACTACGGGACGGGGCACGCACCCCGGTGTGCTGGGCCACGTCTCCGGGCCTATGGGCGTCGAGGATCAGCGGGCTGCTGCGGGCAGGCAGAGGCGGCCGTCGTAAACTTCGGAGATCTGGTCGACGGCGGTGACTGACGGTTGGCGGGACCATCCCCGCGGGTGCGGGGAGCAGACTTCGTGAGCTGCCGTTTTACCTCAGCCCCGTTCCCGTCTGAGGACGCTCGAAGACTCCAGCTGCACGGAGCTGCGTGCCCAGCTTCTGGACGAGGCTACCCGGGCGCCGAACACGACCCCCAACGGCTGGCCGGCGGCGTTCCTGTTCGCCCTGGCAGACAGCCCTTGGTATCTCAACGCGGGATGCGGGATATCTGGCTCAGTCTCCCCCGAGGGAACCCTCGCCTCCGGTCTCCGTGCCCAGAGCCGGCCCCAGCCGGTCCGGCGCTGGCCCTGCTCACTCCTCCGTGAGCAGAGCCACGGTCGTGCGTACGGTGGCGTCGGGGTCGTCCGCGAGCAGTGCGAGCACGGCCTCCGCCGCAGGTGTCCTGCATTCGACGAGTCCTTCCACGGCGGCGTCGCGGACGGCGGGAGAGGGGTCGCGGCCGAGGGCCGTGAGGAGGGCGGCGGCGGCTTCGGTACGCCGATAGGCGACGGCCTCTGCAACGGTCTGCCGTACGTCGGTCACGGTGTCGCCCGCCAGCTCCCGCAGCAGCTCGTCCGCCCCCGGCGTCGACCAGTGGGCCACCGCCCGCGCGAGCCCCTGCCGGACGCGGGCGTCCGGGTGGCCCGCGAGTGGCGCGAGCCGTTCCACCGGGCCGCGCCGGCGGAGCCCGTACCACTGGAGCGTGTCGCGCAACGCGGTCGTGTCCGCCCGCGCCTCGGCCCGCTCCAGCCGTGCGAGGAGTACGCGCGAGGCGGGCGCGGGCCCGTCCAACGGGTGCGGCCGCCGCTCCCGCAGCCGCCGGGACCCGTACGCGCCGGGCTGCACGCACCCCGCGCAGACACACGGCGTGACCCCATGCGCCCCGGGGAAGTACCGCCACCCGGCGAACTGCCGCACCGCCCGCACCTGCCGCACCTCGTCCCGCGTGATCGCCCGAGGCAGGAACACCTCCCACCCGAGTGCCCCGTCCCCCAACTCCCTTATGTGCCGCACCGATTCGGCCGCCGTGACCTCGTCGAAGCTCCTCCCGTACCGCCCCACGGCCACAGGCTCCCCGTCCGGCAGCCGCACCTGCACGGCAACGATCCCCCGCGACCCCGGCCGCCGGGCCAGCTCCCGCAGCCACTGGTGCGTCAGCGCGTACGAGGCCAGAACAGGGAACAGGTGGACCCCCCGCCGCTCCCCCCGCGCCTTGATCCCGCTCCGCCGGATGCCCGCCGCACAGGCGGCGGGTGTCAGGTGCACGAAAGTCGCCATGGGGAGATGCTAACGAGCTCGTGCACGGCGAGCGGTAAGGGTGCGGCGTCGGCAGCAGCGGGCGCCAGCGGAACGTACGGAAGGGATCGCCGCGGCGGTAGAGGGGCATCCGGCGGCAGTGCGGCCAGTGATGTCCGGCCACGCCCAGCAGCACTCGGAAGCCGTACAGCAGAGGATCCTGGCGGCGGTCGCAGCGTTGGACCCGTTGCCGGAGGTGGAGTGGTACGCGCTACGGGAAGGAACGCGGGCCGCGCTCGCACAGTGGCTGCACGTGCGCGAGCAGGTGGTGGAGGCGCTGCAGTTGGAGGGCGGCCGGTCGGCGCTGTGGGTGACGCTGCGCGCATTCAAGTCGGCCCGCCGGGGGTGACGTTCCGGCCGGAGGGGGTGCAGGTGGCGTACACGAAAGGCCTGACCACCTCGGTCCAGGTCGCCGTTCGGGGAGCCTGCTCGTTCACGCGGCCTTCCCACGCCCCGACACAGTGGGCGAGGTCCTCTGCGAGGTAGACGTGGAAGCGGCGTGGCGGGTCGATGACCGTGGCCATGTACACCCGTGTGTCTCCTGCATCGTGGAGTCCTGAATTCAGGAGAGCGGACGTGCGCTGCTACGGTCGGCGCCATGAGCTGGCTTCCCGATGACTTCGTCCACCCCGTCCTGGTACCGCTGCCCGGCGGTGGTCATCACCTGCGGCCGATCCGGGAGGCGGACACCCCGCTCGACTATCCGGCGGTGATGGGGTCGCGCGAGCGGCTGTGGACCATCTTCGGTCCGGCCTGGGGCTGGCCCGCGGCCACCATGACCTACGAAGCCGACCAGGCCGACCTGCTGCGCCACGAGAAAGAGATCGCCGCACACCAGTCCTTCAACTACGCACTGTTCGACACGGCAGAGACAGCTCTGCTCGGCTGCGTCTACATCGATCCACCGGAAAAGGCCGGCGCGGACGGCGAAATCTCCTGGTGGGTGGTCGACGACCTGGTGGACAGTGAGGTCGAACAGGCCCTCGACACGCTTGTACCGCAGTGGATCGCCGCCGACTGGCCGTTCCAGCAGCCGCGCTTGATCGGCCGCGATATCTCCTGGCCGGACTGGCTCACCCTGCCGGAGCACCCCGGCACGTAACCAGCAGCACGGCGGGGCCGGTGCGGCGTGGGGCTACCGGCCTTCGGGTCCGGTATGCACGGCATCGCCGGGGCGCTCACCGAAGCCGACCTCAAGTGCTGGGCCGACAAGACGTACCGGAGCTCCGGTGGCTCCATCCGGGCACCGCCCCGACCCGCCGGCACCACACCAACGTCCTGCACCAGGCGCTGCAACTGCGGTGTCCGTCGCTGGTAGCGCGTGGTCAGCCCCGGTATCTGTTCGGCGAAGGTCACCTTCGGGCATGCTGCGTTTTCGCAGTACAGACGGCGCACGGACACGTCGATGAGCACAGGCCGACCGACGAGAGTGCCGTCGGCAAGGCGCCGTATGTAGCGGCTGTGGCACCACTCACCGAGCCGACCGCAGCCCGTGCAACCTGCAGAAACACCCGACCTCGTACGGGCATGAACCGCCGCACCAGCCTCAGAGACATCAACCGAGACGACCAGCACGATCATCGAGACCGGTACCGACGCCTATCGCCTCGCGAACACCCGGGCACGGACCGGAGCACCTGCCAAGGCTGGCTGACCACTGAAGCTCTTGAGGGTCCTCCGCTAGAAGGGCGGAGGACCATCCTGCCGGCAGGGGACGTCCTGCGTGAGCATTTGGTGGATGCAGCGGCGCAGCCCGCTGCCGTAGAAGTCAACCGGTTCGAGCCACGGTACCCGCTGGAACAGGTCGCTGCATTGGTCGGTGCTCGGGTCGGTCAGGAGGGCTCGGAGCTCGTCGGGGATGGGATCGCCGACCAGGCACAGCCAGGCGAGGCCGGCGCCGATGCGGATCTCGGGCGATCGGCCAGGATCCGACCACAGCTCCCGCGCCCACAACGGAGCATTCTCATCCTGGTGTTCGCGGGCGAGCTGGGCGATCGCCAGGATCAAGCCCACGCGGACCATCGGATCGTCTTCCACCGCCAGCCTGCGGTGCAGGGGTGAGGAGACGCGCTGAATCTCGCTGGTCGCCGCCGCCAGGACGAAAGCGGTCGCGGAGCGGACATCGGGATCGGGGTCGGACAGGAGAGGAAACAGCAGGCGCAGGTCGCCCGTGATGGCATCCCGGGCAGCCTGGATCGTCCAGTTCGTCGGACACATCGTGGTGCCCTCCGCCTCCAGCGGATCCTCGGTGACTTGGAGAAGACCCTCGCGTGTTCCGTCCCCGAAGTGCTGGCATCGCCCGATCTCGGCGACCAGGCGCAGGGTGTCCGCCCGTAGCCCGGGAAGCCCGATGACCGCGATCCGGAGCAGGAACGGTACTGCCAACGCTCCCACCGCGATCGTGCTGCCCTGATGGTGGAGGTTTTCCCACAGTTCGCCCAAGGCCCGGCCGGAGGCTCCGGAGGCGAGCGTCGCGAGGCGAGCGGGAACTTCCTCGCCCGGTCCGTAGAAGTGCGGGAACCGCTGCCAGGGGATCTCGTCGTACTTGAATCCGTCCTTGACTTCCTGAGATATCGCGCGCACGACCGTCCGCATGTCAGCATCCGTGCCTGCCCATGGCTCGGGCCACCTGGCCCAGCGCTCATCGTCCATGGTTCGGCCTTCCGGTTCACCGACGCCATCCGAACCTCAGGAGTCTCACGACCGATGATCAAGAGCGCGGTCCGCCGCTGCCACACTCCGGCGGCACTGCAACACGGTGACGTCATTTCTCGTGAGCGTCTACAGCATTGACGATCGCCAACTGCTGCCCAAACCACTGATCAAACGCTGCTACTTCACGTGAACCAAGCCATCCACGAGAACATCTCTTGCGATGGTCCTCTGACACGCCCGTTCTCCTCAGCGGGCCATGACCACGCGCACGTCGACGGTCGCCGCCACCGGCCGGCCGGCGCCCGGGCGGCAACGGCACCGGCGACTTCTCCACTCGCGGGCGAGGGGACGAAGTTCACGTCCGTGTCGTAACGGACGCGACGGGCCTGGCGGAACTGACGGACCGAACACGTTCCGGCCAGGCGTACAACCTTGCGACGCCCGCGGAGGTCATGTGGGTGCGGCGTACACCGCCGCACCCACAGCGCCCGAGGGGGAACTCCGCTTTGTCCCACGCACGTACGTCCCGCCGCCACCTCACCGCCGCCGTCGCCGTGGCACTCGCCGCCGCCTGCGCAGGCACGCTCACGACGGGCGGGACGGCCGCCGCGACCCCTGAGGCCACGGCGACGACCGCCGCTGCGAGCAGCACGGCACAGGAGGGCGTCGCCGCGCTCCTGCCGGACTTCCTGGTGATCGGCCACGGACCGACGGGGTTCCTGACCTCGCACAAGGACGGCACGACCGGCGCGACCGTCCAACGGTGGACTCGGTACGCGGACGGCGTCAGCACCGTCCTGCCCGCGGGCGCGTACCGGGGCGGCCTCGGCACGGACGTGATCGTGAAGACCGAGGGCAGCACGTACACGCTGTACGACATGGCCACGGGCGCCGCCCCCACGGTCATCGACACGAGCTCCCTGGGCGCGACCGCCACGCTCGCCTCGCTCCACGGCACGACCCTCGTCATGCGGGTCCCGCGCGCGGCGGGCGGTGTCGACTTCCATCTCGTCGGCAAGCCGGACGGCACCCTCGTGGACCGCCTTGTCGCCGGGATACCGGCGGCCGCCCAGAACGTCGATCACTTCGTGACCACTCCCGGCACCCTGGTGATCCGCTACTCGGTCCCCGGGCAGACGGCCTCGCGCGCCGCCGTCGTGGACGTCGCCACCGCCCGGGTCGTGGAGGACCGCGTCCTCACGGCCTCCGACGGCAGCACCACCGTGACCGCTTCCGCCACGCATCTGGCCTGGACCGAGCCGTACGCCCCCGGCAGCGACTCCAGGGCCCTCCGGGTGGCCGGGCGCGGCCAGGAGGAGTCCACCCGTGTCCCGATCGGCTCGGGCGTCCGGATGGTGCTCGGGTTCCTGGGCGACGACTGGGTGACGTACGCCGACAAGGACGGGATCGGGTCGTACAACCCCAACCCCCTGTACGCCCTGACGGCCCGCTCCCTGACCGACGGCCGGACGGTCAAGCTCCTCGACCTCACGCTGCGCATCCTGCCCGGCAGCGACGGCGAGCTGCTCGTCCACGGCGCCACCCTCGAACACGGCGAGGGCCTCTACCGGGTCACCACCGGCCCGGACGGGACCCCGGCCGCCACCCTCGTGGCGAGCACCGGCCGCCCCCTCGCGTACACGGTCACCGGCGTGAGCATCCCCGCGACCGCCGACCTGACCACGGCGGCCGGCGACCCGCTGCTGTCCTGGCAGGCCACCGGCATCAACCAGGGGAAAGTGACCATCGAGCTGACACACACGGCCACGGGCCTGCGCCGGACCATCATCACCATCACGACCCGCGGCGCGGCCCAGACCTGGGACGGTCTGCTCGACGACGGCACGGCCGCCCCTCTCGGCGACTACACCTGGCGGCTGACGTCGGAGCCGACCAACGGCATCGGCCCGAAGGCCGAGCGGACGGGCACGCTGAAGGTCGTCGGCAAGCCGGCGGCGCACGACTTCTCGAACAGCACCGCGCCCGATCTGCTCTTCCGCAGCGGCGGCCGGCTGTCCGTCTTCGACGCCCGGCAGTTCCTGAACAGCCACAGCAGGGACACCCTGTCGGAGGTCGTCGTCGGATCCGGATGGGACACGTACGACCGGATCGTCACCCCCGGAAACCTGAGCGGCACCGTGCACGCCGACCTGCTCGGCCGGGACAGGAGCGGCGTGCTGTGGTCGTACGCGGGCACCGGCAAGCCCACGGCCCCGTTCGCGACACGGGTGCGGGTCGGTGGCGGCTGGGGAATCTACAACCACCTCACCGCGGGCCTCGACGTCAGCGGCGACGGCCGCCGCGATCTCCTGGCCGCCGACAAGGCCGGCGTCCTGTGGCTCTACAAGGGCACGGGCTCCCCCACCTCGCCCTTCCGGCCGCGCGTGAAGGTCGGTGGCGGCTGGGGGATCTACAACAAGATCACCGCCACCGGGAACATCGGCGGCGGCCCGGCCGGAGACCTCATCGCCCGCGATGGTAACGGCGTCGACTGGCTCTACCTCGGCAAGGGAGACGGCACCTTCGCCACCCGGACCCGGATCAGCGGCAACTGGGGCTACTACACCGACCTGATCGCCGTCGGCGACGCCGACCGCGACGGCCGTGCCGACCTCGTCGTCCGCCACGTGACCGGCGGCGACACCGGCAGCCTCTCCTTCCACCCCGGCAGCGGCGACTGGCGGAACCCCTTCCCGAAGACGGAGCACATCGACCCGTCGCGGCGGTTCGTCAGCGACGGCTCCCTGCTGTTCTGACCCGTCCCCTCCCCCCGACCTGCGTAGCCGAAGGAAGAACAGAACCTTGAACCGCACGAGAAGCAACCGGTACCGCCTGGCCGTCGCCACGGCCGTGGCCTCCGGGCTCGCCATGACGGCCTGCGGGACGGCGGGGGCCTCCGCACCGACGACCGCGTTCGCGGCGACGGCGGCGGCGGAGCAGGACGTCGCCGTCCCGTTCCCGGTCGGCGCCTCGGTGGTCAGCGCCGGTCCGACCGGCTTCCTGAGCGCCCAGAGCGGCGAGCGACTCACCTGGCGGTGGACGCGGTACGCGGACGGCGCCGCGACGGTGCTTCCGCCGGGCTCGTACAGGGGCGCCAGACAGACGGACATCGTGGCGACGACCGACGGGAACGGCGTCTACCAACTGACCGACATGGGCGCGGGAGGCGACCCGCTGGAGGTCGACGTCCGCCCTCTGGGCGACGGACACACCCTCGCCGGGGTGGCAGGCACCACCCTCGTCATGAAGAAGGCCACCGCGACCGGGGGCACGGAACTCCACCTCATCGGCGAGGAGCAGGGCGCCCTGGTCGACGACACCGTGACGGGCCTGCCCACGGACGCCGTGATCACCGCCCTCGCCGTGGACTCGCCCGACACCGTCGTGGTCGCGTACTCGGTGACGGTGGACGGCGTGAAGCGGAGCCGCGTGGCCGTCGTGGACATCGCGAACCGCGCGGTCGTCGAGGAGTACGGGACACCCGCCGTCCCCCTGGAACGTGTCGCCCTGTCAGCCACCCACATCGCCTGGGTCGAGACGGTGGCCGGCTCCACGACGAAGGTGGCCGTGACCCCGAGGCGCACCACCAGGACCGTGCGCCACGACATGGGCACCGCCGACCCCTTCGCCATCCAGCTGGTCGGCGACTGGCTCACGTACAGGAAGCCGGGGTCCTACTCGGTCTCCCCTCCGAACACCCAGTACGCCCTGAAGGCCCGCTCACTGACGACCGGTGAGACGGTCAAGCTCCTGGAGCACGCGAGGACCGCCACTCCCGGTCCCGACGGGACCCAGATGGCGACGGGCGGGACCCTCGAACACGGCGAGGGCCTCTACCGGATCTCCCCCGGCGCCGGCGACGCCCGGCCCCTCGTCACCCTCGTGGCGAGCACCGGCCAACCCACCACGCTCGAGCTGGTGAGCCAGACCGTCCCCGCGACGCTCGACTTCGACCAGCCCGGCGGGCCCGCTCCCCTGGCCTGGGCCTTCAGCCGGATCGCGGTGAAGGCGCGCATCGAGCTCGTCCACACGGCGACCGGCAAGAAGGCGACGCCCCCCGTCTACCTCACCGACAACGTCCACCACACGATGCACTGGAACGGCCTCTTCACCGACTCCGTCACCGCGTACAACGGCGCCTACACCTGGAAGCTGACGGCGACACCCCGCAACGGCATCGGTCCCGACCTCGTCCTCACCGGCACCCTCAAGGTCGTCCGCAAGCCCGCACCGCACGACTTCAACGACAACGGCAGCCCCGATCTGCTCGTGCGGAACGGCCTCGGCGACCTGCTGGTGTACGACAGCCACGTGGACCCGCAGTGGGGACCGGAGTGGCAGAAGGAGAATCCCGTACGGATCGGCACCGGCTGGAACACGTACGACCGCCTCATCGCCCCCGGGAACGTCGCGGGCTCCGTGTACGCGGACATCGTCGCCCGGGACAGGACGGGTGTGCTGTGGCTCCACCAGGGCGCCGGGCGCGCCCTGGCGCCGCGTGTGCGGGTGGGGGGAGGCTGGGGCGGCTACGACAAGCTGACGGGCGGTTCGGACCTCGACGGCGACGGCCGCCCCGACCTCCTCGCCACCGACAAGGCCGGTGTCCTCTGGCTCTACAAGGGCACCGGATCCGCCACCGCTCCGTTTTCGAAGGCCGTGCGGATCGGCGGCGGCTGGGGCGTGTACAACGCGCTCGCCGCCACCGGAAACATCGGCGGCGGCCCGGCCGGCGACCTCGTCGCCCGCGACGCCTCCGGCGTGCTGTGGCTCTACCTCGGCAAGGGCGACGGCACGTTCGCGCCCCGCACCCGGATCGGCGGCGGCTGGGCCGGCTTCCCTCCCACAGCGATGGGCGACGTCGACCACGACGGGCGGCCGGACCTGGTGTCGTACACCGCAGGTGACATGGTGTACTTCGCCAAGGGAACCGGAAACTGGAAGACGCCCTTCGAGCGCGTCGACGCCATCTCCTACGTACCGATCAACAGCTACCCCGTGATCGCGTTCTAAGAGGGCATCTGATCTACGTCACGGGCGGTTTGATCCGTCCGCTGTGACCAAGCCGGACATGCGTCGTTGCACCTCGAGCGACTTCTCGACACCCGTATCGCAGCGAGGTCTCCGACGCCCGATGGGCTTTGATCGAGCCGGTGTTCACGGCTTGGCGTGCAGGGCGAACCAGTCCCGGAACGGCCGAGCGAGTTCATGATCTGAGAGAGATCGTGAACGCGATCCTGTACATCAGCCGCACCGGGATTCCGTGGGAGTACCTGCCGCACGACTTCCCGCCGTTCAAAGCCGTTTACGACTACTACGCCAAGTGGGAGGCGGACGGAACCACCGAGCAGGTCCACGATCTGCTGCGGGGCCCTGCACGCCGCCGGCGCCCTTGCAGTGGATTCGCGACGTGTCGGCCAGGAGCAAGAAGCCAGGCGACATCGCCAGCGTGCGGGAGAAACCGCAGCCAGCCACCGCGTGACGGCTGCGGGCGCAGCGTCGTTGGACGGTGCGCCCCTGAGTCGGGCCCCGGGGACGTCATGGCTGATCCCCCGGGCCCGTGGCGGGTCGGGGTCAGTTCTTTCGGGCCGCCGCGGCGGTGAGCCAGTGAATCAGGACCAGGCCGAGGAATTTGATCCGGTCTCGTAGTCGGTCTCTGTATCGTGCTCCCACGTCTCGTCCGTCAGCTCTTCATACGCTTCCTCGGGGACGTACAGCAGATCCTGCGCGTGCCAGTTCCATTCACGCGCAAATTGCATCGGATCCTGGTTTACCTGCTCATACACCAAGGAACCGGCAGCTACCACCGCACAGCGCGCGTAGAGGAAATCCTCGCCCGTGTTTCCTCCGCCGGACGCGTCCCCGAGGAAGGTGTACTCCTTCTCGAAGAGCTCTCGCCTGTCGAGGGCGTACAGAGCCTCCGCAAGGCGCTCGGAGAAGTCAATGATCTCGCTGACCGGCCGCTTGGAGAGGTCCTGCCCGACGGCTTCGATCACATCATGGACCGTGTCGCCCTGCGCGTTGTCGATGATGCTCCAGAAGGTCTTCGTATCCAAAGGAGTCTCCTGTCAGAGATGGGGGAGCCCGGCCGTGCGGTTTGCACGGCCGGGCATTCATTCAGATTCCGAGATCCCTCGGAGTCACCAGTTCACCGGATTACCCGGAGAGCGCCGACCGAATCGGCGAATATGCTTGAGAATTCGAGCCGTCTCGAAATCCCTGGCCTCTCCCACCGTCCGGTATCGCCTGATGACGTGAGAGGAATATCGCTGATATCCGGCGGCGCGGTTGAGCTTTCTCACCTGGCTTTCCGCCCGTCGGGATTTACCGTCCCGGCGGATACCATGGCGGACCCTACCCGTTCCCGTTCCGTACTTATACACACCACCCGTACGCTTGTCAATGATCTTGTACACGTGACTTCCGCACCTGCACCGCCTGTCGTTTCCGTGGAATCCACAAGCGCTGTTGTGGGTCAGGATTTCTCGACTGGCCGAGTCAAGGACGGTGAAAGTGTGAACATTGCCCACGTTCAGGTTGAACACCAGGCGGTCCGGCAGTTCACCACGGTTGACCACTGATGTGACAGGCTGTGGTGAGCCGTCGGTGGCGATGAGGTGGCTTCCGCGGCGGACGTCACGGGCCTTCGTCCAACCACTGCCGACCACCCACAACGGATGATCCGCCGTCGCCTGCAAGGGCGGGGTCGAGGGGTCGGCATCCGTGGCGATCTCGACCATGTTCTTGGACCCGTATCCAGAGAACACATCGACCACGGGCTCCGCGGTGGTGACTCCGGTCTCGGGGTCGGTCGCCGCGACGTAGTCGCCGACCTGGACCTCGCTGATGGGCAGGTAACTGCCGTTCGCCATCAGGACCAGGGTCTCCGGTGCGAAGGAGTTGCATCGGGAGCGTCTGGAGACCCTCTTCGCCCGGGAGTAGTAGCGCTTGACCCGGCTTGCCTTGCGGAGTCCGCGGGCCGCCTTGAAGCCCTTGACGGCGAGGCGTCCGGCGGAACCGAAGGCGATGCCGACGCTCATCTCGGCGGCCTTGCGCCAGTTGCCGGTGGCGGCGTAGGAGATGGCTCCGACGGCGGAGGCGATGTTGCCGATGGGGCCGGGGATGTAGGAGGCCACCTCCGCGACGCGAGCGACCCTTCTGAGCGCCTTCTTCCAGCTGAAGCCCCAGTTCCCGTCGAGGTCAGTGCAATTGACCGGATCGCCGCTGCAGTAGTCGTAGGGGTTGGCATTGCCTCCGGGCTGCGGGTCGACCTGCAGGAACCGACCGAGCTCAGGGCTGTACAGGCGCGCGCCCATGAGGATGACGTCGTCGAGGGCCTCGGAGGAGCGCTGCTTGGCACCCAGCCAGCCGTAACGCTGGGTGACCTGGCCCTCTGCCGGGACGCCGAACTCGTCGAAGGTGAAGACCTGCGGTGTGGTCGTCGCGGTGTCGAGAGTGACGGCGACGTCGCCGTGGAGGTTGGCGAGTTGCAGCTCGATGTCGCCGGATGCGGATGTGGTGGCGGTGAGATCACCGTCCGGTCCGGAGACGTTGCGGGTGAGGGTGCCCTGGGTGGTGTCCTCGGTGATCCAGCGGGGCTCGTCGGAGTCGTCTCCGTAGTGGTTGAGCTTGCTGGTCGAGTTGGCCCAGGTACCGTCCGGCTGCTTCACCTCGGTGGTGAACGCAGTGAAGCGGTGGGCGGGGTCGAGGCTCCAGGACTGACGCTTGTCGCCCACGGTCTGCGAGGCGACGAGGTCGTTGTCCCAGTAGGTGTTGACCGAACCGGTGCCGGTGGCGGTGGTGCGACCGAAGGCGTCGTAGGTGTAGCCGGCGGTCAGCAGCCGGTCGGCGCTGTCGTACGAGCTGGTGGTGACCGTACCGCCGGTGCTGGTGCAGGAGCCGTCCTCGGCGGCGGCGAAGACCGTCCTGGAGGTGCGGTTCATGCGGCCGGCGATGCTGCGTCCGGCCTCGTCGAAGCCGTAGGCGCGGGTCGTGCAGCCGGCGGTGGTGGTGTGGGCGGCCTTGGTCAAGCGGCCGAGCCGGTCGTACGTGTACTCCTTGCTGTCCGTGGAGTTGGTGTCGGCGGCGACGGCGCCCTGGGTCGTCATGTCCACGTGCTGGCCGTAGACGACCGCGCCGTCGGAGACACGGGTGTACGTACGGCCGGTGGCCGCACCACTCGCGTTGAAGCTGTCCTTGCGGACGTAGCCACCGGGGTAGGTCTGCTCGACGAGCTGCCCGTCGGGGCCGTACTTCGCGGTGAAGGTGCCCGCGATGCTGTCGGTCACCGAGGTGACCATGCCGCGCGGTTCCTGGCCGCGGTCGTAGGTGTAGGTGCTGGAACCGGTGTTGTCGCTGACCTTGACCGGCTTGCCGAAGCGGTCGAACTCGGTCGTCGTCGTACCACCGTCCGCGTCCGTGTACGACAGCAGACGGTCCAGGGCGTCGAAGACCCTGGTGATGGTTTTGCCGCCCGCCATCGTCTTCACCGCGTTGCCGGCCACCGGGTCGTACTCGGTGGTGACCTCGGGAAGGTCCTGGCCCAGGTCGCCAGTGACGCGCGTGGAGACGATCCGGTCGGCCGCGTCGTAGACGGTGCTCGACGTGCGGGTCTTGCCCGCGTTGGTCTCGGTGACTTCCTCGATGTCGCCGAAGCGGGAGTAGCGGATGATCCGCTTCACCGGAAGGGTGTCCGGCATGCGCGTGGTGTCGGCGGAGGTGACCTGACCGCCGGGGAGCGTGACACACGGGTTACCGGCCCATTCGGGGCGGTTTCCGCAGGCGGCGTCGTCCGGGTTGGTTCCGGCGGTGTAGAACACGGTCTTCACCGTGCCGGTGTCCGTGCCGTTCGAGCTCGGCCTGCGCGACTCGATCGCGCGGCCGGCCGCGTCGTACTTGATGAGGGCAGTGAGGTTCGCCCCGCCGGCCACGGCGTCCGTGGTCACCGAGGTCTCGGTGCGCAGAGTCCAGCCGGAGGTGCCACCGATCGGGGTGTCGTAACCGGTCTTGGTGACCCGGACCTCGACGTCGTTGGCGTAGCCCTCTATGCGAGCGCCGTCGAGGGTCGTGGTCTCAAGGTGGTACGCCGCGCCGTCGGGCTTGCCCTCGTCGTACTTGTGGACGGTGTGCTCGCGCACGACCACCGAAGTTCCGGCGGCCAGCGCGGGCATCGGCGGATCGGCCTGCGCCGGCACCGCCTCGTCGAGCAGGGCGCGGAAGACCGGCCCTGTTTCCTCGACCAGGTCCTGCCCGTCTCGGGTGTAGACGCTGCGGGAGTCCAGCAGCGCCGCACGGGCTGCGGAGTCGTCGGGCAGTTCGAGCTCAACAGCCTTCTCGTCGACCGACCCACCAAGGCTGAGCGCGAGGAGCCGGTTGGTCGCCTCCAGGGCTCGGACGGCGTTGCCGAAGCGGTCGTACTCGACGGTGTCGATGTCACCGGAACCGGTCGGTGACCACGTGGCGGTGTTCACCTCCAGCGCCGAGGCATTGAGGTAGTGAACCGTCGCCTGCTGGTAGCCGTCCGGACCGGGGACAGTGGCCGTAGCCGTGTTCGTGGCCGGGGTGGACTCTACGTCGAAGACGGCGGTCGCGTCCGTCGGCACGTCCGACTGACCCCACTTGGCCGTACTCGCGCCATCAAGGTCATACGGGCCACCGGTCGCCCGTGTGAGTGGGACCTCGTAGACCACCTTGGAGGTGGTCTCGCCCTCTACGACATCCTTGCTGCCCGGCTTCAGGGCGGGTCGGCGGACCTGGAGCAGACGTCCCGGGTCCTGGTCCGCTCCGGCCGGGCCGAAGTCGAAGTACCAAGGCAGCTCGCCTGCGGTGTCGATCTTGGTGAGGCGGTTTCCGCTGTCGTACGTGTAGACGGTCTTGAAGACCGCGGTGTCCTCGGCTGCCCCCTTGCGAGGGTCCCACGCCTCGGCCAGCCGACCGAGGGAGTCGTAGCGGTACGAGGCCACGTCGACGGCCGTTTCGGCACCGGCGTCCGGGTCCCAGGACCAGATCCGCACGGCCTTGACCCGGTCGGTGAAGTCACCGGGCGTGGTGGCCGTCGCGGTGGTCGCTGTCGCGTAGACGTATTCCAGGACCTCGCAGCCGCGCGCCGGGACGGCGCCCGTGCACTGCCCGGCGTCGTCGACGCCCGGCTCGGCCTCGCCGATCACCCGCTTGACGAGCGTACGGCCGTCGGCGGTGTCGTAGACGTACCGACTCGTGGACGCCTCGTCCGTACCGGAGACGGAGTCCACGACGTAGACGTCCGAGCCGGTCTGCTTCTTGAAACGGGTGATCGTGTCGTCGTCGCCGGTCAGGACATAGTCGCTGCCGGAGGCCGTGAGGATCACGCCCTCGGAGCCGGGCTCGGGGCTGAAGGATCCGTCCGAGCTCTTCGCGAAGGTGATGGTGGAGTCGTCGAAGCTGGTGATGACCGCGACATCCCTGCCAGGGAAGGTCAGCGAGTGCAGTTCGTTGTCCGTCACCCCGCCCGCGGCGCCGCTGGCCCACTCAGGACCGAACGGTGCGACCAGCTCGCGCAGGGAAAGGTGGTCGAAGTACACGGACTTACCCGAGTTCGCGGGGAAGCCGTTGTACAGCCGCAGGAAGGCCGTGGTCGCGTCCGCAGGCACGGTGAAGTCGAGCGAGAGCTCCGCCCACGCGTCGGTGTAGGGCACCTTGCGCGAGACCGGCTCGATCATGCCGCCCGGTGTGGAGAAGCCGGCGTACAGCTTCAGGCCACGGGCGTGCTGCGGGGAGAGGCCGGTGGCGGCCGGCACGTAGGCCCAGGCGGAGAACCGGTACGTCTTCCCCGGCTTCATACCCAGGCGCAGTGCTGTCTGATCGCCGCCCACCATGGCGAATGCGTCGCCGCTCGCATGGGTCGTGGGCACGACCTTCAGCGAGTCGGTGGATCCGTCCTGGCCGAGAGCGGTGTCCCGGGTGAGCGTCGCCGTTGTGGCCGTGAAACCGGTCGTGTCGGTGGACACGTCCTGTTGGTTGGCCGTCAGGCGCTGGCCCTGCGGAATCCAGCCTCGGTCCGTCCCTCGCGAGGAGACGGTGCGCGACGACGACAGACCGAGTTCATCCGCGTCGGTGACTCCGATGGAGTAGTCGCCTGTGAGCAGATTGACCGACCCCGGACCGACCTCGTCAGAGGCGGCGCCGTCGGCATTGGGGTCGACGGTGAAACCGCGCCACTCGCTGATGTACGCGGTGTCGGCGTCGTTGTCCGTGTAGAGGACCGCGCGGACCTGGACGACACCGCCGATCTGGCCGAGGGTCTCCAGGACCGACCAGTTCGCGTACGAGCCGATCTGGGACAGCGGCGTCTTCGGGGCGGTGATCGGGCTGTTGTCCTGCTTGGCCAGGTTGGCCAGCGGGACGTCGTACACCGTCGCGCCGGGGCCTCGACGCCACTGGTAGGTGACCCGGGTGTACTTGGGCTGCGCGTCGACCGCGATCTGCACGCGCCGCGCGCTGACCGCACCTTCCGCCGGCTGGAGCATCGCGCCCTGCCCGACGAGGAAGTCGTAGGTCACCGCCGACGAGACGTTGCCCGCCTTGTCCTTCGTCTGGACCTTCAGCGTGCGGTGACCGTCGGCGGCCGGAGTGATCGACACCGTGGCCGGACCCGTCGCCGTCACGGTCACGGCGGCGGCGCCGTCCAGCGAGTAGACGTAGCCGGCGAGGTCCGTCGTACCGGAGGCCGGGGTGAAGGTGAACGCCCCCGGCGTCCCGCCACCGCCGTGCCAGGCACCGTCCTGCGGATAGGCCGCGGAGGCAACGAAGGGCGCACCCGGCTTGGTGGTATCGACCGTGAAGGTCTGCCAGGCCGACCAGGTGCCGTTCCAGTCCTGGCCGTCGTAGACCGCCGCACGCCACTTGTACGCGCCGGGGGCGAGCGCCGTGCCCGGGGTCCAGGTCGCGGTCGCGCCGGAGGCCACGTACACCGAGGTGCCGGACTGCAGGGCCGCGGTCCCGGCCGAGGCCCAGACCTCGAACGACAGCCGGACGGTGTTGCCGTCGGCATCGACCGCCTTGCCGGAAAGGGTCGGCGTCGTGTCGTTCGTCGCCGCACCGGTCAGCGGGGACAGTGGAGTGGCCGCGCCCGGCTTGGTGTTGTAGGTGACCGACAGGTAAGGCGTGCCGGAGGCAGCGTTACCGGAGTTGAACCGCTTCCAGGCGTACTCGTCGGTCTCGTCCGTCGCCCGGATGCCGAGGGTGTTGGTGCCGTTGCCGTTGGCCGCCCAGGCGGCGACCAGACTGGTGATGCTCGTGTTCACCCAGCCGTCGGCACACGTGGACGAGTAGCCCTTGGTGGCCGTGCTGGTGGCCCACTTGTTGTTCCAGTTCGGCTGGGCGGTCCAACGCGAGCCTGTGGAGGCGGAGCTGGTGTCCCAGACCTCCCAGCTACGCGCGCTGCACGACCAGGAGTGGAAGTTGTACAGGTTCAGGGACGCCGACTTGATCACCTTGCCGGTGATCTTCGACATCGGGAAGGCGAGGAACGACCGGGCCACCTGGCCCGAGCCGTTGTTGCCCAGCTTCAGCTCGGTCGCGGCCGACTGGTCGGTCGCGTAGCCCTGCTGTACGAAGGTGTCGAAGCTCGCCCCGATGTTCACGGCCGGGTCGACCGTCACCGGGAACTTCGTCGCCGGGTCGGCAAGGAAGGCGGCGTCCGGGGTCAGCGTGAGGTCGACCGTGTCACCGTTCTGGGTGACCTTCAGACCGACATCGGCCTTGCGCTCGTGCTCACCCGAATTCGGGTCGACCGTCGCGTCCCACATCACCGGCGCAGGCAGCACACCCACGTTCTTACCGGTGTCGGGGTCGGTGAACGACACGGAACGGTCCGCGTTCGCCTTGACAGTGAGCCCCTTGGCCTGAAGTGTCATCGTCACCGAGCCGTTGGCGTCGACGGCGGTGCGGTCCTTCAGCTCCAGGAACTGCTCGAAGCCCGTACGGGTCGACTCGATCACCATGTCGGTGGCGGTCGTCACACCCGGGTAGCGTGCTTCGGTCCCGTGGACGGTCGGGTCGGGCAAGGCACCGCGCCACGAGAGGGACATCTCGTGGCCCTCACCGCTGTCGAGCGAGAGCAGCGGCATGGCAGGCGTCGTCTTCTCGCCGGGCTCACCACCCGATGCCTCGATCCGCGCGACATCCGCGGCCGACGACTCTCCGGCCAGCGTCAGGTCGAGCGGGTGGGCAGCCGCATGGACTCCACCGCCCGGTGCCTCGACGAAACTGGGGTCGACGTCGCGCCAGGTGCCGTTGTCGTCCTTGAACCGGACCGGCCCCGTGTACGACTCCAACGACATCGAACCGTCGGGATTCGCCCAGCTCGTCGTCGCCTCGGTCCGCTCACCGGTGACCTCGATCCGCCGGTTCTGCAACCGGGCCATGACCACGGCCGACGCGGCGTCCTCCGCCTCGGCCGGTCCCTGAACCTGAGGCTCTGCGACAGGAGCTCTGGGAGGCTCCGCTGACGCGATCCCCTCCAGCAGTCCGAACGTCATCACCACGGCCGTGGCCAAGGCTATTCGTCTCATTCGCCCCGGTGATGGCAGCGGATGCCGCTCGGATAGAGCGACTCTCCGATCTCGCATGCTCGTCATGTTTCCCCTCATCAAGTGGTGCTGATCAGGGGAAACTTAGGGCTGCAAGAAAGACACGGGACGATACATAGACGAACAGAAGCGGCGTTGCGTGCAGACCTTGTGATCGAAGTGTGATCCGAATTCGGGAACCAGGGGTTCTCGTACGGCGTTTCAGACCTCGGCGCGGCGGACTGCCACCCACCGGCAGGCTTCCTCGTCGCCTTCGCAGGCGCGATGCCGGCGGCTGCCACGATCCAGGGGACGATGTCCGCCCCATCTTCCCGGACCGGTCGAGCTGTGCGGCGAGCTGGTCCTCTACGTCCTTCGGGTTGCGGTGGTGGGCGGCCGGAGCCGGGGCGAACCCGTTCCAGAATCGCCAACGGGTGCGGGCGGCGTGCTCGTTGGCGCTGGCCGATCAGCTCCCAGCCATACCAGGTCTTCCCGAAGCTGCCCCGTACCGCAGCGGGCGCCGCCAGCCCGATGGCCGCTCGCTCGCCATCGCCTGACAGGCCGCACTCCACTTCGCAGCCGTTCTGATCTGTGTGACCGACATCAACCTCTGCCCCTACCTGTGCGACCTCTTGGGAGACCGCGACGCCCCCCGCCGGCCGACGGGGGGCGTGGTGGCAGGTACTCAGGCTCCGGTCAGCCAGCCTTCTTCAAGCCCGCCCCGGGCCACGCCGCCGCCGGCTTCGTCTGCCGAGCCCGTGACAACGCCCTCCAGGTCCTCGGCCAGGCACAGCGGACCAGGGCAGCCGTTCCCGCCGGCCGTGTCAATCGCGGTGACCTGCACATCCCTGGTCAACTTCACCTTCGCGCCGATCTCGTACGGCGTGGGTATGCCCCCTCGTTCGATCTTGGCCGTGACCACGACAAGCGTAGTCGGGGCCACCCTGGAAGGAAGGGGTGTCCGGCAAGATCAGGAGCCCCACGGACCGCCAGGCGGGCCCTGATTGTCGGCTGCGGTGCCGACGGGATTCGAACCCGCGAGACAGATGGAAGCAGGTCCGCCCCGTCCCCGTCACTCGCCGTGGGAGGGACCTCTCCCCCGGCGATCGCAATAGACCGCTCTGCCACAGCACCGCAACCTGCGGAAGCGCGCGCACTCCCACTCCGGCCAAGCCTAGGCCCTGTCGTCAAACTCCCGCCTGCCCTGCGGGCGGACGACGGGAGTTTGACGACAGGACCTAGGGACACCGTCGCCTGCGGACGAGTGTTATCCGTGTCGGCGGCAGCGGCTGCCGACAGGTCCGGAAGAGTCGAGCCGGAGCCCGATCTCGTGGACAGGGCCGGCCGGCCGACAGCCGAGGCGCTCACAGCCACATCTACTGCCCTCACCTGGGGTGGCCGACGCGATCGGCGCCCGCGCTGAGCCGGTGCCCGTCCCGTGGGACCGCACTGGCGGCCTGTTCGAGGCGTACTGCGGAGACCGGGTGCGTCCCCGGACGGCGGGCCGGCCTCCGGCGCGGCCCGGGTCAGGCCCTGACGTCCCGCACGGGATGCCGGCTGAGGATCGAGACGCGGTTGAAGGCGTTGATGGTGATCGCCACCCAGATCACCGCGGAGATCTCGTCGTCGTTCAGGACCTCCCGGGCCGGCCCGTACGCCCGTTCCTGCGCGAGGGAGTCCGCCGGGTCGGTGGTGGCCTCCGCCAGGGCGAGGGCCGCGCGCTCCCGCGGGGTGAAGAGCTCGGTGTCCCGCCAGGCGGGGAGCACGCCGAGGCGCCGGGTCGTCTCCCCCGCGCGGAGCGCCGCCCTGGTGTGCACGTCGAGGCAGGAGGCGCAGCCGTTGATCTGCGAGACGCGGAGGTTGACCAGTTCCACCAGGACGCGGTCGAGGCCCGCCTCGGCGGCGGCCGCGCGGACGGCGTCGGCCGTCGCCAGCAGGGCCCGGTAGGCCGTGGGACTCTGCTTGTCGAGGTAGACCCGCCGACCGTCCTGAACCACTGTCACGTCGTTCACCCTGCGCTCCTTCGACCGACCCGTGCGCGTCACGGGTTTCGGGGCTATGATCATCCATAATTGTTGAATGAGAAACTACATTCTCGATGGACGAGATGCGAGAGGGGTCGGGCATGGACGACACGGAGGTGCAGGTCCTCGGCGCCCGGGACGTCCCGCTGGGCGGACCGCGCGCCATGACCGTACGGCGCACCCTGCCTCAGCGGTCCCGGACGCTGATCGGTGCATGGTGCTTCGCCGACCACTACGGCCCCGACGAGGTCGCCGAGTCCGGCGGAATGGACGTCGCTCCCCACCCGCACACCGGCCTGCAGACCGTGAGCTGGCTGTTCAGCGGCGAGATCGAGCACCGCGACAGCCTGGGCAGTCACGCGTTCGTACGGCCCGGGGAACTGAACCTCATGACCGGCGGCCACGGCATCAGCCACACCGAGGTCTCCACACCGGGCACCACCGTCCTCCACGGGGTGCAGCTGTGGGTGGCACTGCCCGGCGCACACCGTCACGCCGAGCGCGACTTCCAGCACCACGCCCCGAAGCCGGTGCGGTTCGAGGAGGCGGAGCTCCGGGTTTTCCTCGGCTCACTGGCCGGTGAGACCTCCCCCGTCCCCACCTTCACGCCCCTCCTCGGCGCCGAAATCCTCCTCGCCCCCGGCGCCACGGTCGCCCTCCCCGTAAACCCGGCCTTCGAGCACGGACTGCTCGTCGACGAGGGAACCGTCCGCCTCGGCGACACCTCGCTGCGCCCGGCCGAGCTCGGCTACGTCCCCACGGGGCAGGACACCCTGACCCTGACGAACGAGTCCGACCACCGCGCGCGGGTGGTCCTCCTGGGCGGCACGCCGTTCGACGAGGAGATCGTCATGTGGTGGAACTTCATCGGCCGCAGTCACGCGGACATCGTCGAGGCCAGGAAGGAATGGGAGCGCGCCTCCGAGCGCTTCGGGCACGTCGACGGCTACCCCGGCGCCCGCCTCCCCGCCCCTGCCCTGCCGAACGCCGCCCTCACGCCCCGGGGAAACCCGCCCCGCGCGTGATCCTCGCCCCGGACCCGACGACCCGGTCGGCCGCCCGGCTCAGCCGTTGACCGGCGCGAGTACCACGAAGTCGGCGTTCGACGGGTCGAGACAGACGGCGAGCCGGCCGACGCCCTCCGCGTCGTCCGGGCCCATCTGGATGTTTCCGCCGCTCGCGGTGACCTTGGCGACCGCGGCGTCGCAGTCGTCGACGGCGAAGACGGGGTGCCAGTACGGCCGCCCGTGAGCGAGGGCGAGGTCCGCCTCGCTCAGCTGCATGAGGCCGCCGTGCATCCGCTCCTCGGGGAGTCCGGCGGGGGTGATGAGGGCGTACGTGCCCCCACCGCCGGGCAGTTCCATGTCGCTGAACTGCCAGCCGAAGACGGCGCCGTAGAACTCCTTGGCGGCCGCGGCGTCGCTCGTGTACAGCTCGGTCCAGGACAGCGAACCCGGCTTGTCGACCAGATCGACGCCCTTGTTCGTTCCCGGCTGCCAGACGGCGAACTGTCCGCCCAGCGGGTCACTGTACTGCGCCATGCGGCCCCACTCGTCGAGGTCCATAGGGGCCACCCGGACCGTGCCGCCCGCCTGCTCGACCGCCCGGGTCGTGGCGTCCGCGTCGGTGACGCTGTAGTAGATCATCCAGGCGGAGCGGGCGCCCTCCTCGGTGAGCTTGCCGAGCCCGGCGACGATCTTCCCGTCCTTGCGGAACATCCCGCCTTCCATCTCCTCCGACTCCCCCATGGACTCGTACTCCCAGCCGAGCACGCCGCCGTAGAAGGCCGCGGCGGCCCCGACGTCGGGGGCGCCGAGGTCGAGCCAGCAGGGCGAGCCGGGTACGAAGTCAGTGGTGATCATGGTGATGACCTTTCGCAGAGGCGATACGCCCCCAGGCTCGCACCGGACCCCGCCCCTCGCCCGTCGGCAGCTCGAGCCTCGCACCGATG
This sequence comes from Streptomyces narbonensis, assembly GCF_014649015.1. GTDB lineage: Bacteria > Actinomycetota > Actinomycetes > Streptomycetales > Streptomycetaceae > Streptomyces > Streptomyces narbonensis. The sequence continues at coordinate 401,014 of NZ_BMSF01000005.1, read as the reverse complement.
CAGGGCCACGCGCACTACTCCACTCAAGAGCCGCGCGCACCGGTCCAGGCATTTTCAGGCCCCTCGGAAGCCGAGGCCAAGATACGGGAGCGATGGCCGCAGGCATGGGCTACCGGCAGATCTGCTGGTACCCCCGAAAGCGGCCGCGTACAAGGAAGTGGGCCAGAACTATGTCGACGACCCGCAGATGCGCGTGAGCGGGTGACCGCCACCCGGCCGTGGTACGCGAACGCGCTCGAGGACCGGGATCAACTGCGGTGCGTCGTTCAACCGCCCTGGTGTGATCAGCACGCCAGGCGCACGCAGACGCCCAGCGCCGATGCCGGTCGTGGCAGGTCGGGCCGTGTCGCAGGCCTCTGAGGAGGGCGATGACGGAGTTCGACCCGCCCCTGTCCGCTCAACGCCAACCGGTGTACCCGTCGGGGTGTCCTCCGCCGCCCTCGCCTCGCGTGAGGCCGTACAGGACCAGCCCCAGCACGATCAGCGCGAGCAGCACGGTCCAGAATCTGTCCGGGAAATCTGAGGAACTCGGGCGTCGTGGGGAAACGTCGCCCTGACTGTCGGTGTCGCGTTCCTTGTCGCTCATCCCGCCCCCTGTCCATCCGTCCCATGGCACTGCGACTTGCCGCCGGAGTCAAGCCTCCCGGCACCCCGGGGGCCGATGCTGGGCAGCCCGCTGCCCGGTCGCCTGCCTCCTCCGTCTTCGCCCCCTGCAGCGACCGCCTCGACGGCTTCAAACGCCCCAGTCGGTCGACCTCGCCCCCGCCATGCTCAGCGACCCCGACGGCAAGCTCTGCACGCACCGCCCCCGATCCCCCTACCAGGAGGTGCGCGACCGCCCCACCCCTGTGACCGCACGCGCCCCGCACCCCGGAAATCCGGATGAGGACGTCGGCGGCTCGGGCTAGGGTCCGCTGCGGGTTCGTTCGAGGGAGGCACGTGGAGCAGCGGGTGCGGGTGCACGAGGTCCGCATGGGCGGGGCCGAGATCAGGGTGATCCGGCCGGACCCCGTACCGGAGCGGGTGGCGCTGCGGGACGACGGCCACTGGCTGTCGATGTACGTCGACCGGGCCGGCGCCGAGCGCCTGACCGGCCTGTGGGCGCTGGCCGCACGCTCCCCTCGCTCCCTGGTGCATCTGCCGATCCGCGCCAATCCGGCCCCCGGCGACGTCATCGGCGAGGGTGAACCCGTCGCGCTGGACCTGGTCCTGGCCCACCACAGCCTGCAGTTCCGCGCCTCGTCGTGGAAGGAGGCCCGGGCGCGACTCGGCCCCGGCAGGCCGCACACGGCGGCCACGCCGGACCGCGACTTCCCCGACGCCGAGGACATCGACCACGAGCGCCGGCACCACCGGACGTACCGCGACCACCTCGGGTTCGACATCGCCGCCCACACCCTTTTCGTCGTGGGCAGCGCGACCGCCTTCCGCGAGCACGGCACCACGCTGCGCTGCCTCGCCGACGAGGCCCCGTCGCAGGGCAAGCGGCGTCCAGGAGACCGGCACTACTGCGTCGAGTTCACCTCGGGACCGTGGTCGCGGCCCCGCACCCGGCGGAACGTGCCGGGCTCCCTGCACATCGAATACTGCGACAGCTGGAGCGGCTGACCCTCACAGGTCCCGGGCCGGCGCTCACGTCGAACGAGTCCTGCGCGAGGACGCAATGGCCCCGTGGACGGTCGAAAGCCAGTACAGGGCGCGCGAGCTGCATGCGATCGCGGCAGATCGCGACGGGGTTGCGCCACGGCCGGCACCGGTCGACCACACGGGGCGACCGAGGGCGCCCCTGTGGGCGCCCTCGGCGAGGATCGGGGTGCGGTCGCGACACACGACCTCGATCCCCTGGTGCTGCGTGAGCCAGGCCGCGGGTGTGCCCGCCTCGCGATTCGGCTTCAGTGCCACCGGTCTGCGGGGCTCGACTTCGGCCGGTACGGTCCCGTGAATACGTCCTTCGCGCATCCCGTACTCATCGACACCGACCACCCGTGGGCGGAAAGCGGCAGGTCAGAACTGGAGCGACCAGGCGTTGACGTAGCCGGTGTCGTTGGTCCAGTTGTCGGTGGCGCGGAGCTTCCAGGTGCCGTCGGCGGACTCGGCGGAGGCGTTGACGGTGAAGGTGCCCTGGATGTCGTCGGCGCTGTCGTTGGAGTTGTAGTCCTTGAGGAGGAAGGCGGTGCCGTCGGGGGCGATCAGCTCCAGCTTCACGTCGCCGCGGTAGGTGTGGCGGATGTCGACGGTGACGGCGAGGTTCGAGGGGGCGTTGCCGGTGACTCCGGTGACCGCGAGGGGTGAGTCGACGGTGGCGTGGTCGCGGATCTGGTAGTCGCCGGTGTTCTCGAACTTCTTGCCGGTGGGCGGCGGGGTGGTGCCGCCGGTGCCGGTGTAGAGGAGCTTGTCGGGGGAGCCGGTCCGGGCGTCGGTGACCTTGTCGGGCGTGGCGTCGGCGACCAGCTTGTCGCGGACCTGGGCCGGGGTCCAGGTCGGGTTGGCTGCGAGCAGGAGGGCGGCCGCGCCCGCGACGTGGGGGGGCGGCCATGGAGGTGCCGCTCATCGTCTGGGAGGCGGTGTCACCGGAGTTGGAGGTGGAGACGATGCTGTCGCCGGGGGCGAAGATGTCCAGGCAGGAGCCGTAGTTGGAGCCCTGGCCATTGGACCAGCCGGTGGCCCGGGCGTCTCGGCTGTTGGTGGCGCCGACCGTGATGGCCGACGGGGTGGAGGACGGGGAGTAGGAGCACGAGTCGGCGTTGTTGTTGCCGGCCGCGACGACCCAGGTGACGCCGGAGGCTATGGAGGCCGCGACCGCGTCGTTCACCGACTGGGTCTTTCCGCCGCCGATGCTCATGTTGGCCACGGCCGGCTTGACCGCGTTCTTGGTGACCCAGTCGATGCCCGCGAGAACCGGGGCCCACGTGTCACCCGACGTGCCCTGACAGTTCAGCACGCGGACCCCGACCAGCTTGACGCCCTTGGCGACGCCGTAGGAGCCGCCTCCCACGGTGCCGGCTACGTGGGTGCCGTGTCCCTGACAGTCGGACGCGTTGGAGTCGTTGTCGATGAAGTCGTAGCCGCTGACGGCGCGGTTGCCGAAGTCGCGGTGACTCATGCGGATGCCGGTGTCCACGATGTACGCGTTCACGTCGGAGGCGGTGGCCCCGTAGGTGTAGCTCTTGTCCACGGGAAGGTCGCGCTGGTCCACGCGGTCCAGGCCCCAGGAGGGCGGCATGGGCTGGGTGTCGACCGCGTACGCCACGGCGTCGGCCTCCACGCGGGCCACGGTGGGCTCGGCGGCCAGTTCCTGGGCCCCGCTCTCTGTCATGCGGACGGCGAAGCCGCGCAGGGCGCTGGTGTAGGTGTAGCGCAGACTGCCCGCGTGCCGCTCGGCCAGGGCGCGTGCGGAGGCGGGCACGTCGGCCGAGGGGACCGAGCCCTTGAAGGTGACGATGTAGGAGCCTTCGACCGCGCCCGGTCGGTCCGCGCCGACGATGCGGTTCTCCCCGCCGCTCGGCGGTGTGGGCGCGGCCGTGGCCGCGGTGGTCGCGGAGGCCACGGCGAGCAAGGCGGCACTGGTACTGATGGCGAGCAGGCGCCGGAGGGCGCGAGCATCGAACTCCATGACTGTTTCCTTCGTGGGAGGTGTCCGGACCTGGCTCGATGTCCGGAGGGCGGGATCCGTCGCGCCGGTGGCTCCGGGCGCGCTCCGTCAGGGGTGGAAGGGCGCGCCCGGAGGGTGGCCGCCGGTCGGCCGGGACGTCGGTCCAGGTCAGGACCGTGACGATCTGTCGGCCGAGGGCGGTCGTACGGGCGCCTTCGATGGCGGCGCCCGAGACGGCGGGACGAGGTGACGTGGCGTACGGAGCGGGCTCCGCGACGCACGGATCCGGTCACGCCGTACGACTGCGTGGGGTGCTGTCACCCCGTACCTCCAGCGGCTGGGGACCGTGGTGGACGAGGGACGGCGCGACCGGACCGCCCAGAGCTTCGGTCACCCGGGTGGAGGCCGGCAATGCGTAGCGCTACCCAAAGAGTGGGGACAGCGCGTCGGAGCCTGTCGTCCGGCGGCAACCGTGACGGGTCGGCGGAATTGCCTGGGTAGTCGCCCCCTATTGCGACGGCGACACAGCTGCGGGTAGACCACCTGCACGGAGCTACCGGGCGAGTGGCCGGCGAAAGGCGGAGCCGTGGAGAGACGTCCCTTCGATACGCGACACGGCGAAGTGCGTTCCGAGGGGGCCGGTTTCGTCGGCCGGGTCGAGGAGGCCCGGCGGCTTCGGGCGGTCCTGCGCGCGGGGCGGGGTGTCGTCGTCGTTCGGGGGGAGGCCGGGGCGGGGACGTCGCGCCTTGTGGACGAGGTGCTCGGCGGGGCGGAGTTCGCCGAGTGGACGCAGCTGCGGGGGACGTGCCCGGACAGTCCGGAACCGCTACCTCTCGAGGCCGTCGCCTCAGCCCTGTCCCAACTCCCCTACCGTCACGGTCTGCCCGACCGGATGCCGCCGATCGTCGGAGTCCTGGGGCTCGTCGTGCCCGAGCTGGTGGACCGGCTGCCGCCCCCACCCGCGTCGGCCATGAGCCCGGAGACACGACGTGGGCTGATGCCCCGTGCGGTGGCCACGCTGCTCGACTCGCTCGGTGACACCGTGCTGGTCCTGGAGCGGATCCACCTCGTCGACCCCGCGACCCTCCGGCTCCTCGACCACCTGACGGACGGGATGCCTGGGCGGCTGCGGCTGATCGTCACCGAGGACGCCGCGCCCGGGTTGCCGGTCCTCGGCATCCGCGCCCCGGGAGGAGGCCGATGCGAGGAGGTCCGCGTACGGCCCTGGACATCGGAGGAGACGGAGCAGTTCGTCCGCCTGTGGGCACGCGGCCTTCCGCAGATACGTCCGGACGAACTGCCGGAGCTCGCGGGACTCGTGTACGAGCTGTCGGGCGGGCTGCCCGGGGCGGCAGGCGCTCTCCTGGACGAGGCCACGGAGCGGCCGTCGACCGACGGGCCGGACGGCACGTGGGGGCTCGCGGTGCTCGCCGCCATCCGGGAAGCGGACGTGCCCGGGCGTGTGGGCCGGGAGTTCGCCCGGCGGTGTGCACCGCTCGCGGAGGAAGCGTGGCGCATCGTCGAAGCAGCTGCGGTCCTCGACCGGCCGGCTCCCGTCAGCGTCCTCGCCGAGGTGGCGGAGTGCCCGCCCGATCTGGCCGAAGCGGCAGTCAGCGTGTGCGTACGACGGTCAGTACTGCGGGCCGACGGGTCGTCGCTCGCCTTCCGGCACCCGCTGGACCGCCGGGCCGCGCTGGCACGGGTTTCGGGGCCCCGGGCGGCACGGCTCAGCGTGCGCGCGGCCCGGATCCTGCACCGCGCCGGGGACGGTCCGGTGCCGCTGGTCGACCTCGCCCGGCTGTACACGGCCGCCGGGCATGTCCGCGAAGGTCTACGGTGCCTGGTGGTGGCCGCCGATCGCGCGGCCGCCACCGGCGACAACGCCACCGCCACCCGCCTGTACACCCGGGCGGTCGTCGAGGATCCGCGCGCCGACGGACGGGTGCGCACCGCCGCGAAACTGGCCCGTACCGCCCAACTGGCGCGTGCCGGCGAGCAGGTGGTAGCCGCCGTGCGCACGGTCCTCGACGAGGACGACCCGCCGCCGCGCCTGCGCGGCGAGATCCGCCTGCACCTGAGCGTGGTGCTGCGCAACCAGGCCGGAGGGGCGCTGGACAGCCTCGAAGAGGTCGCTCGCGCCATTCCCGACCTGGAGGCGTCCGATCCGCAGACCGCCGCACGCGCCATGGCGGTCGCCGCCATCCCCTCCATCCAGGGCTGGCCCCTCGAACGGCACCGACACTGGCTGGACCGCGGCGAGGCAATCGCGGAGCAGGTCACCGATACGGTCGCCCGGGCCGCCATCGCCGCCAACCGGGCCACCGCCCTGATGCTCGTGGGCGACCCACGCGCCTGGCGCGCCGCAGAGGCGCTGCGCGGACCGGCCGAATCCGCGATGGAGGCCGCGCACCATGCCCGGGGGTGGACCAATCTGGCGCACGCGTCCAGCGCGCTCGGATACGGTGCGCGAGCTCAGGAGTTCCTCGACCGGGCCGTTGTCGGGCTCGCCGACACCAGCAGCCCATATCTGGAAGGACTCGTTCAGACCGCGCGTCTGGTCCTCGCCTGGCACGGCGGCCTATGGGACGGTCTGCACACCGCCGCCGACCGCACCACCCGGCTCTACCAGGAGATACCCGACCTGACCGCCGAGGCGATGCTGGTACGCGGACTGACCTCGCTCCACGTGCTCGGCGACGTCCTCCGGGCCCGCCGCGACCTCGCGGAGGCCTCCCGCACCACCTGCTACGACACGGGTTTCATCCTCACCTCGTCGGCCGCCGCCACGGCCCGCGTCCACCTGGAGGCGGGGCGCCCCGGGCAGGCCTGCGAAGCCGTGGAGGACGTGCTGCGCCGGATCGGGCGTACGCGGGGCTGGGTATGGGCGAGCGAGGTGCTTCCTGTCGCAGTGGAGGCACTCCACGGCAGCGGCCGGACGGCGCGCGCCCGGCGGCTCGTCGCCGACTTCGCGGCCGGGTCCGTGAACGGCGACGCACCCGCCGCGCAGGCGGCCCTGACCGTGTGCAGGGCGCTGCTCGCACAAGCCGCGGACCGGCCGGACGAAGCCGTCGGCCTGCTCACGGACGCGGAGGCGCAGTGGCGGTTGCTCGGCCGCCCCCTCGACGCAGCCCGCGCGGCGGAGGCCCGAGGGCGCTGCCTGCTCGACCTGCACGGCGAGGCTGGGTCCCGGGACGTCCAGGACGTGGTCGAGGTCTACCGACAGCTGGGCGCCCGCTGGGACGTGGCCCGCTGCCGACGACTGCTGCGCCGCCACAACATCGTCACCACCCACCGCCGGGGCCGCCTCGGCTACGGCGACCGCTTGTCCCCGCGCGAGGAGGAAGTGGCCCGTCTCGTCGTCCAGGGCCACGCCAACCGGGACATCGCCGAGAGCCTGGTGCTGTCCACCCGCACCGTGGAGCACCACGTGGCACGCATCATGCGGAAGCAGAACGCAGCGTCGAGGGGCGACATCGCTCTGCCGGAGGGCACGGAAGCAGCCCGTGCCCCGGCCGCCGCACCCCGGCGTGACCAGGGGTGGCCGGATGTGTGGGCGTGACATCTGACGACAGAACCTAGGGCTTGTCCAAGCGGATCATGTGACGCGGGGAGATTTCACGCATGCCGAATGGGTGCGACTGCAGCCGCATCTGCCGAAGTCCGGGCAGCGGGGCGGACGCTGGCCGACGGCGGCCCGTACCGGGCCGTTCGGATGACCGGTCCGTCACTCCTGGGGGTGGAACACGGCGGTCCAGTGGGCGCAGCCCCGGCCCGCCGCGGCCCCGTCCTGACCCGGTATCCCGGAAAGCTGGGGCACCCAAGGAACCGAACGGACGGAAGTGGTTCGCGCATGCCCCAGCACTCCCCACGGCGCCGGGCCGGGCGCGCCGGAGCCGCCGGCGCCGCCGCCCTGGCGCTCGTACTCGGCCTGCCCACGACGGCCGCGGCCGCTCCCGGCGATCTGGACCCCGCCTTCAGCGGCGACGGCAAGGTCGTCACGGACGTGACCGGCTACGAGAACGTCTCGGGCATGGCCGTCCAGCCCGACGGCAAGATCATCACGGTGGGCGACGGCTACTTCGACGAGACCAGCGGCGACTTCGTGCTGGTGCGCTACAACGCCGACGGCAGCCTGGACACGACTTTCGGCGGCGACGGCATCGTCAACACCGACTTCGACTTCAACAACGACGAGGCCAGGGCCCTGGCCCTGCAACCCGACGGAAAGATCATCGCGGTGGGCGGGTCCACCTCGATCGCCGGCTACGGCGACTGGGTGGCCGCCCGCTACAACCCCGACGGCAGCCTCGACCCGACCTTCGGCACCGGCGGCAGGGCGGTCACCGACATCGACCCGGACGCGATCGAGACCGCCATGACCGTGGCCGTGCAGCCCGACGGCCGCATCGTGGCGGCCGGCCAGAGCTTCGCGAGCTGGGTCGTGGTCCGCTGGAACGCCAACGGCTCCCTGGACCCGACCTTCGACGGCGACGGCAAGGCCGTCACCACCTTCCCGGGCGGGAGCTTCGCCTCGGCCGCCGACCTGGCCCTCCAGCCCGACGGCCGGGTCGTCGTCGCCGGGGCCGGCCCCGGCGGCGTCACGCTCGCCCGCTACAACACCAACGGCAGCCTCGACCCCACCTTCGACGGCGACGGCCGGGCGACCCCCGGCTTCGGGGCCAGGGCCCGGGGCGTGGCCCTGCAGTCCGACGGCCGGATCGTCGTCGCGACCGGCGACAACAACGTCTTCGGGCTGGCGCGCTTCACCGCCGGAGGCGTCCTGGACCCGACGTTCGGCAGCGCCGGCCGGGTCACCACCACCTTCGGACCGGACATCGCCGACGCCGCGGACGTCGCCCTGCAGACCGACGGCCGTATCGTCGTCGCGGGCCGGTACGCGGGCGACTGGGCGCTGGCCCGGTACAACACCAACGGCGCCGCGGACACCTCCTTCGACAGCGACGGCCGGCTGACGACCGACTTCGGCGGCCCCTCCGAGCAGGCCTCCCAAGTGGCCCTGCAGCCCGACGGGAAGATCGTCGCCGGCGGGGTCGTCGGCCAGGCCAACAGCCTCGCCGCCGACCGCGGCGTGGCCCGCTACCTCGGCGGTGGCGGCACCACGCCCCCGCCGCAGTCGGCGGACCTGTCCGTCACCAAGTCCGGTACGACGACGGTGAGCATCGGCGACCAGGCGATGTACACGGTCCGGGTGACCAACGCGGCCTCCTCCACGGCGACCGCGACGGGCGTCTCCCTGACCGACTCCCTCTCCGGAGCCGGCGGCACCCTGATCTCCGCCGCGCCCTCCCAGGGCACCTGCACCACCACCGCGACCGGCGCGACCTGCGCCCTGGGCAGCCTGGCCCCCGGCGCGAGCGCCACGGTCACCGTGACCGCCGAACCGCGCACGACCGGCACCCTCCGGGACACCGCGTCCGTGACCGGCTCCCCCCAGGACCCGAACACCGGCAACAACAGCGCCACCGCCACCACCTCGGTCAACAACGCCCGGGGCTGCACGATCGTCGGTACGTCCGGCACCGACACCCTCACCGGTGGCTACGGCAACGACGTCATCTGCGCGCTCTCCGGCAACGACACCGTGCGTGCGGGCTTCGGCAACGACACCGTCTACGGCGGCCCGGGCAACGACAACCTCGACGGCGGCTTCGGTGACGACACCATGAACGGCGATCGCGGCAACGACGTCCTCACCGGCTACTACGGCAACGACCGCCTGACCACCACCGACGGCGTGAGCGCCAACGACACCGCCAACGGCGGCTCCGGCTTCGACACCTGCACCACCGACACCGGCGACACCCGCATCAGCTGCCCCTGACGGCTGGCCAAGCGCGCACCCCCACCAGCGCCGGCCGGGTGAAACCCGGCCGGCGCTGGGGCGCACCCCGCCGGGCCGTCCCGCGGTGTGTGGGAAAGCCAACGTGCTTGGTCTTGGCGGTGAGGACGTCGACGAGCAGGCCACGCGGGGCCTTCCGAACCGGGGCCTCACCACGACCCAGCGAACGGTCAACCGGGCCCTGTCAGCGGCGAGAGCACCAGTCCAACTCAGCGTCGCGCGATTCAATTCCTGGCGTATCCCCCGCAAGGCCCGCTGCCGCCCCAACCACCTGACCGCCATCGCCGCAGCCGTCCTCACCTGGAGCGTCAACGCTGAAAATGCTCAGTGTGCCGACAGGCCCAGGCGTTCCCTGGCGTTCCTCAGGTCGGCGGTGAGCGCGTCGCTCATCGGATCCCCGGCTTGTTCCAGTGTGTCGACGAGAACGGCCGCTCCGGCCAAGGCGTTCTCCTCGGCCTCGCGCAGCGGCACGGTCGCGGTGGAGTCGCTGGTGTTCAAGGTGGTCCAGCGGCGGGCGGCATCGCAGAGGAGCAGTGCCTCCCAGAGTACGCGCAGTGCCGCGGGAATGCGGTCGGATGCGATGAGCTGGTGGCCGACCCGGGCGAGCGAAGTGACCTGCCGTGGCACGGCGTTGACCACCTTCATCCGGCCGGTAGCCGAGAACCTGGCTCCGTCCCCGCTGCAGAGGGAAAGTCGCAGCGTCTGGATCTCCAGCGGATCCAGGGCGCCGGCCCGCCCGCCGCCTGCGAGCCTCGTGGACTCCGTCCGCTCCGCTTCCAGCAGTGCCTCCCGCAGACTCGGCGCAAGCACCGACCCGAACTCCCGCTCCATCTCCGCGATCCGATCATGCGACCCGCGGCCGGCCATGGCCAGATGTCCGGCCGCCTCCGCGTCCCGCCCGGCCTCTCTCAGGTGGACACCGATCCGGGCATGAGCCCCGGAACTCCCGACCTGGCCGAGTTCTGCGGCCTCCAGAATCACGCCGTCCACGGCCAGTGCCGCGTCCCACTGCCCACGCGCCGCCTCCAGCATGGAGACGACCGGGGCGGCGAAACCGATCGCGTACGGGATCGCCTCAGGGCCGATCCGGCCCATCTCCTGGTATCGGGCGAGGGACTCCTGGCCGCATTCCAGAGCCAGTTCATGGTCCCCTACCCTCAGTTGGATCCCCGCCCCGACCGCGAGGATCCGGGCCGCGTCCCCGGATCGGTCCGAGAGGGGAGTGAAGGCTCCCGCCCGCATGTACCCACCGATCGACATGTCCAGATCGCTGAGAGCGCTGAAGGGACGGTCCCACTCGGCATAGGCCCGGGCCCTGCGTAGCCGGACATCGGCCGTCAGCAAGACCGCGGGTACGGGGCCCGTCTCCTGCCGGTCACCCCGCTGCTCACCCTCCTTCCGGGTGGCGAGCTGCTCCGACTCCATCCGCTGGTACAGCTCCTCGGCCTGGTCCAGGGCTGCGACTGCACCCGTCACGTCTCCGACATCAGTGCTGGCCCGTCCCATGGCGTAGAGCAGTCCGGCTCGAGCCTGGGGAACCTCAGGCAGGTCCGGGGAGGCGGCGTCCAAACGGTCCAGGGCGTGCTGCGCCCGCGCGAACTCGGCCAGCGCCTGTGCTGGCCCCTGGCTCTGCTCGGCGGCGAGCCCCCGTTCGTATGCCGTCCGGTACTCCTGGATCGCCTGCTCGGAACGATCCCGGTCCTGAGAGGCTTTGCGCCGCCGAAATATTTTCATCTTCTCTATATTCCCCTTGAGTTGACTTCATCCAGCCGTCCGGTGAACGTCGGAATCCTGTCACGGCGTCTCCACCGGATGCCCTCGTTCACTTCGAAGGGGTCTCTCACAGGGTCTGTCACAGGTTCCCTGGCCGACTTGTGCCGGTGTGTCGGTCCGCGCGCGGGTGTTGGCGAGGCGTACGGCGCCTGCGATCGACGGGTGGCCCGACCGCAGGTGCACGGCGGTGGCGACGGCGCCCCGCCTCGGCTCGCTCGAGCGTCGGATCAGGGGAACGGCAGGGGCGGTCCAGCCGCTCGCGTCCGTCGGGTGCCGTGATGACGGGGGCGTGCGCGACGAGCCGGAGGCGGCCGTCGACCACCAGGTACAGGTAGGTTCCGTCGCTGTCTTCGAGGCGGGGAACAGTGACGGCTCCCCCGTGCATGAGTTGCCGGCACAGGCCCTCTCAGGGAGGTGCGCGTCAGTCAGCCTCTTCAGCGTGGCCTCTCCAGGGTGAGGACGGCTTCGGTGATGACGGTCATGCGGTTGGGACTGATCCGGGATCCTCGGAAGATCTGCCAGGACTACAGCCGTGCCATGCCGCGTTCGACTGGCGCTCTCGCCGCGGCCAGGACCCGGTTGACGGTGCGCTGGGTGAGGGTGAGTTCACCGCCCGGTGGCCGTTTGAGTCCGGTGGTGACCCGGGGGGGCCAGCGCCTGGGTAGGCGCGGTCGGCAAGGATCGGGACGCCCTGGCGTTCGCGATCCGGATGATGCGGTGGGTGCGTGCGGCGGTCAGATCGTGAGCGCGGCCCGGCAAGGCCGGCGGCAGGATGGGGAACCAACAGGGCTTCTGGACCGGCAGGTTGAGACTTCGACTCGAGACGGCTACAACACCTCACCGTGAGCGGGAATTGGATCACCACGACCGGGGTTGGTGAGGGAAGTTAGCCGTTTCAGGAGGGGTTATGCGAGCGATTCAGGTGTCCGAAGTGGGCGGTCCCGAGGTGTTGCGACTGGTCGACGTTGATCGACCGGTGCCGGGTCCGGGCCAGGCGGTCGTGGAGGTTGCCGCGTCCGGTGTCAACTTCCTCGACGTATACCACCGACAGGGCCGGTACACCCTCCCGCTGCCCTTCACCCCGGGCACTGAGGGCGCGGGCACGGTCCTCGAGGTGGGCCCCGGCGTCACCCACGTCGCTGTGGGAGACCGGGTCGGCTGGGTGGAGATTCCCGGCACCTATGCCGAGCAGGCCGTGGTGGACTCCTCCCGGCTCGTGCCCCTTCCCGACGGCGTCGACTTCGAGGCCGCCGCCGCCGTGCTGCTGCAGGGCATGACGGCGCACTACCTCGTCAAGGACGCCTACCCGGTCCAGCCAGGCGACACGGTGCTCGTGCACGCCGCTGCCGGCGGCATGGGGCTTGCGCTGACCCAGCTCATCACCCATCTTGGCGGCAGAGTGATCGGCACAACTTCCACACCGGAGAAGGCCCAGCTGGCGCGGCGCGCCGGGGCCGCCGAGGTGATCCTCTACTCCGCAGTGGACGATCTCGCGGCCGAGGTGAAGCGGCTCAATGGCGGCCAGGGCCTGCCTGTCGTCTTCGACGGCGTCGGCAGGGACACCTTCGATGCAAGTCTCGCCAGCCTGCGAACCCGCGGCCACTTGGTGCTCTTCGGCGCCGCGAGTGGTGCAGTGCCGCCCTTCGACCCCATCCGGCTCGCCCAGGGCGGTTCGCTGACCCTGATCCGGCCCAGCCTCGACGACTTCATCGCCGATCGCTCCGAGCTGCTCCGGCGCGCCGCCGACGTGCTTGAACTGGTGCGCACCAAGGCGCTTGAGACCACCGTGACGGCCCGCTACCCGCTCGCCGAGGTCACCCAAGCTCACCGCGATCTGGAGGCTCGGCGTACCACCGGCAAGCTACTCGTCATCCCCTAGGGCAACCGACTGAATTAACTGACCTGTAGGAACCTGGCTTCCGCCAGGCGTCGATCCCGCGCAGCTGTGTCCGCGATCCCGGGTGATGACCGCTGACGGGAGCCGGCTGCAGTGCGAGCGCAGGCCAAGCCGTGATGCCCGGCAGGCCGTCGAGCGCGTTGCGTCACCTGGGCAAGCCCATTCCGTCGGTGGCGCAGCAAGGCCCGCACAGCGAACGAGGGCGTGCTCACACTCCAGATCGCTTCCCCCATCGGCTCGTTCGGTGAGCTTGTCCGAGATCCCAGACACGATCCGCAGCCTCCCACCGCCCGACCCGCCCGGACATTCCGCTGTCAACCACAGCGGACCCGGGCGGCCGGATCAAGCCAGCCCGGCCTGTCGGCAAACGATGGCGAGCTCAAGCGGTCAGCGCATCACCGCTGTTCAGAAGGTCAGCGTAGACCTCTGCCGGAGTGCGGTAGCCGTGTGTCCTGCGCGGACGGTGGTTGAGCTCGTGGGCGATGGCGTCCAGGTCGGCCTGGCTGAATGTGCGGAGGTCGGCACCCTTGGGCAGGTACTGCCGAAGGAGCCGGTTGGTGTTCTCATTGGTGCCGCGCTGCAACGGGCTCCGTGGCTTGCAGAGATAGATCGGCATCCTGGTATCGGTGGTGATGGCCTGATGCTCGGCGGTCTCCCAGCCCCGGTCCCAGGTAAGCGTCCGCCGCAGTTGGGGCGGGATGCCGAGACGGCTCCTTGGAGGCGGTGTAATTCCGGGCGGTCGGGGCGCACTTCCGGCAAGTCGCCGGCTCACCGCCCCATCCGGCGAACAGCGTCTTGACCTCCGGCCCGGACGGCGGAATCCGCAGTGCCGCGTCCTTCGCGCCGCGCGGCCGGTTCATCTCGTCGATCGGCACTCGATCACCCGACCGGTCATCCGGTGGATCCCGACCTTGTGCCGCAGCTCCAGGAAGAGGAAGTACGTGGTCAGCGCCTGAGAACGCCCCAGCCGGGTGCCGCTCGGCGAAGCCCGCAGCGCCTTCCCGAAGTACGCGTCGGCGTCTGGCGGTTCCCTCTCCCACAGAGGCCGGCCGAACCAGGACCGCATCTGCTCCAGATGCCCGACGTCCCCGCGGGATCGTCCCGTCACCAGGCCCCGCCGAAGCCCGCGCCAGCACGAACCCCGCCGGCACGTCGGTCTCGAACTGCTCCAGCTCCTCCGCCGTGGCCGGCGGCCGGACATCGCGCAGGTCCCGTACTGCAGCCAGCGCCAACCCGAGCCTCCTCACCTTCAGCTCGATCGTGAACCGATCGGGCAAGGTCCGAACGTTTCAGGAACCCGAAGTTACGTCAGCCCGCGAACTGCTACGGGAAAGAGGACGAACCGCCTGGTCACTGGGTTGAGGACTCGCGGAGGCTCAGAGCAACCCACGGGATGTCGCACACAAGTTCAGCGTGTTGAAGTGAAGCAGTCCACCCAGCTGACCGGCCGCTCCTATCCGATTGCGCTCCTGGCTCAGGAGGTAACTGTCAGGAGCCTTCGACGTGTGCACTGTGGAGGGTCGTCGTGGTCTCAGTCTCGGGTGGTGCGGCCTCGCGCAGGTGGTTGGCGATTCTCACTCTGCCCCGGCGGCGGAATGGAGCTGGAAGTCGACGACGACGCAACTGACTTGTCCGTCTTCGGTCCGGCCGGTCCAGACGGGATAGGCCCCGTCGCCTTGGCCGGCACGGAAGGCGATGAGATTCGGCTCGGGCTCCATGCCGGGCAGTTCGACGCTGAAACGGCTGTCGCTGTCGAGGGGTATGAAAACGTCGTCGTCCAGCTGGTCTTCGGTCACGGTCCGCGTCGCATCCATGAAGGCCGCCGTGCCGGTATCCACGCCAACCCCGTAGAACTGGCCCTCGCCGAGCAGCCCCAGGTCCTCGTCGGGCCGGAGGGTCATTTCCCATTCATGGGGAGGGATGTCCAGGAACGTCACCCTGGCCGCGGCGACACCGGCCCCGTGTTTCGTGCGCAAAAGCGAGAGTGTGACCGGGAACTCGCCTAGCGGCACTGCGACGGTCCGCGGGTTGCTGATCCAGCCGGGGTCCGAGACCGCCAGCTGCCCTGACGTGATCCGCAGCATGCCGGAGTCAATGGGCTCGACGACGGCCGGCCCCTCCTGGGTGTCACACTCACCCGGGCTGAACAGCTGCTCGATTCCGGTGGCACGCAGCGGTCCCGATCCTTCGGCCACCGACTTGTCGTTCAGGACGACGGTTGTGACGGACTCGTGGCCCTGCTGAGCGAGGAACGGCGCGAACACCTGCCAGTCGCCGAATTCCGGTGCGGGACAGAGGAAGTCCTCGACGGGTGTCGCAAACCGCCGCACGGGGACGCTCGACGGGCCGGATGCTCGATCATGTGATGATTCCGGCGATCCGCCCCGCGGTCCGGCGAACTCGGACTTCACCTCAACCTGCCCGTCGGCTGAGACGGTCGTGGTCTCCTGAACATCCCACTTCCCGTACGAGTGCGCCTGATCGTCGGGAAACTGCCATCGGGTGTTCCGCTGAGCCAGCAACATCCCCGTGCCGTGCGGCTTGAGGTCGATCATCTGCATGCACCAAGATCTGTCGTCGAACAGATACACACGCCACATCCGCCCCGGCCAGTATTCGACCAGTGCAAGCGGTTGCTCCCGCGCGGACAGCAGAACCGCGTAATCCTTCCCGGCCGCATGCTTGCGTGCCGCGAGCGCGCGGGACATTGGGCTCCGATGGGTCGTTCCCCGATAGGAACCCCACATCTCGCCGTACGACACATCAAGACTGTCGAAGATCACAGCCGAACATCTCCCCCGTGGCACCAGCCACCCCGGAGCAGTGCGTTCGACCGGTGACCCCTGTCGCGACGCCCTGCCCTTCCGAAACTCCGTCGCGCCGCAGTCTGCCACTGAGGTACGACACAGAGGTCGTGGCCCTCCTGCGCGGGAATCCAACCCGGCGGAAGCATGTTCCCGCTGGTCAACGAATTCCGTCGGTTACCCTGGACCACAGTGAGTGTGAGCTGTCTCCGAACGGGATTACGTCGGCAGCGTGCGGACTACGCCGGTGCCCGGGCCTGCAGCAGGGTCCCGGCCCGTCATCGGGATCGGCCGTCCCGCTGCCGACCCGAGCGATCTGCCTCGCTCGCGCGCCGACGCCGACCGCGCCCTGCGCGTGCTCACCGCCACCGGCACTCCCCACCGCGCCGCGGCGCTCGAAGACGTCTACCTGCCCTCCCTGCTCCTCGATCTCGCCGACCGGGTCCACATCGATGCCCATCCGTCCGACGACCCCGTCACCCGTCTCCGCGCCTACGACGCCGAACACCACAGCGCGCTCACCGAGACGCTCGCCGCCTGGCTCGACAACTTCGGCGACGTCATCGCCGCCTCTGCCGCGATCCATGTCCACTCCAACACCTTCCGCTACCGCCTCAAACGCCTCGCGCAGGTATCGGGCTTCGATCCCGGCGACCCAGCGGCCCGCTTCGAGGCCATGCTTCACCTCCGCCTGACACCGCCTGTCGCTCGGGGAACGACTTCATCCCGCCTCACCCAACCTGCACGCCACCAACGGAAGGAGCAAGGGGAAACGGAAGGCACAGGGCCATGACCCTCAAGGGCAGTTCGGCAGGACGTCACGGATCGCTGAGGGCGTGGACTGGCGGGGTGGGCCGGTGCGTTTCTCTCTCCTGGCCGGTATCGGCCATGCCGCTACCCGGTTCCGGTCATTCCGCCAGGGTCGTGCTGGACTTGTGTGGGTGCCATCGAGAGCGTGCCTGCGTCTGCACCAACCCCTTGGAGCGATACAGGAGCATCCCTGTGAGAAGACGCATGATCGCGAGAGCCTTGGTCGCTGCCGCAGCGGCTGCGGGTCTCGCCCTTGCCGGCGCCGGGAGTACGTCCGCCGCAAGCCAGTACGCCTGGGTCCACGAGTCCTTCAACAACGACGTCTGCGTGGCGAACTGGTCGGAGGTCACGACCGGAGGCGCAAACAACGGCGGCTATACCGCGAGCGTGGTCAACACCTGGTTCAACAACCACTGCTCGCAGCACATCCCGAGGCCGGCGAACTCGGTGCGCGTGAGGACGGACATCCTCGCCTTCGACCTGGATACCGGGATCTGGTTCGTGTGCTGGTCGAGCCCGTATGCGGTCAACGTGAACGGGCAGTACCAGGTCGGCACGTACTACAACATCAACAGGTACTGCAACAAGCCGGGTGAAGGCCGCTGGTACGCGAACAACACCCTGGCCGAGGCCAAGAACATCGCCGGCAGCTGGCGCGGGGGCTGGCTCGCCTCCGGCAACGAGTGGGTCGGCCCCGCATTCGCCGCGGCCGCTACCGCAGTGAAGCCGAAGGAGCCGAAGATCGGCATCCGCCAGGCCATCGAACGGGGCGACGTCCGCACCGGCTCGCCGACGGGCCCCAAACTCCCCCGCTCCTTCTTCGAGGGCAAGACCGCCGCCCCGCCGGCCCTGAACCTGAACCCCGCGGCGAACGTGCCCACCAAAGCCTCCGCAACACCCCGTCCGTAACCCGGCGCGGGACCTCGCGGGCGCCTCCAGCTCCGGCTTCCCGGCAGCCAGTCGTCCATGACCTGGGCGAGTCCCGCTGCCGGAGGGCCGTCCCGGTCCGGCGGCCTCATACTCGTGCGCACGGCCACCGCGCCATGTCACCCGCGCCGAGTCGTCGAGGAGGGCGTCGGCGTCATCGAGCCGGGGCCACCTCAGAACGCCACGACATCGGCATCGCTGTGCGCGAGGCCAAGGATCCCGCGGTCGCGGACGGTGACCCTGCCGGCCGCCGCTCGGCGAGGCCGGGTGGACGACCTCGGCGCGCTGCTCATCTCGCCATGGTGCTCCCGCCCGTGCATGGAACCTCCCGGGCGGGGTCGATTCCGGGCGGGCGAGCGGCGTCGTACGTGCGCTCTACGTCGCGGACGAGTCGTGGGAGCGCCAGTCCGGATTGGTGACCGTACGGGCGACCTGCCATGTCTCCGTGCCCCGGCGGCACGTGAAGAGGAGGCGTATCGGGTGCCCGGCGTACTCCTGCTGCCAGGAGTCGTAGGTCTTTCCTCCCATCCACGTGCCTGGGTTCGTCCGGTCGAGCACAAGGGGTCTGCCTCGGCCGACTCGCAGGTCGGTGAAGGTCAGCTCCCGGCCGTGTTCGTCGGCCTCGTTGATCCTGGGACGGAGGCGGAACGGCCCCCAAACGTGAGCGGCGATCTGCTCGGGAGAGGGATCGTGCGGGTTGACGAACCCCAGCGCCTGCTGCGTAGGGGTGTGGTCGTAGTCGTCATCCCCGATCCGCACCGTGACGGAGTCGAGGTGACCAAGGGCGTCCGGGCCGGCGAGGTGCATGAGGAGCTTGGCCGCCTGGTCGCCCTCCTTGGTGAGGGTGAACTCGAACACGGGGGTGAGTTCGGCGAGCCACCGGTCCCGCTCGATGCGGGCCACGATTTCGGCGGTCCGCCGGGCCTCTTCGGCTGTGTCGCTGGCGCGGCCGGTTGCCTCCCACGCCGCGGCCGCGGCGACAACGCTGAGGAAGGCGGCGATGATGCCCGCACGGTCCTTCCCGAGCTGGTCCAGCGCGGTCAAAGCCACCAGGCCGGCCACCGTGGAGACGAGCGCCAGCACGAGGAGCAGGCGGCGCCGCTGTCGGCGTTGATCTATGTCTGTCATGGGGGGAGGTTAGGGGCCGGGTCTGACACGGAGGTCGGGTTTCGTGTGGGCGGCGCCGGCTTTGTTCACGGGTAGCGACAGCGGTTGTTCAGGAAGCGGTAGGTCTTTGCCCTGGTGGCCTAGCCGATGAGGGCCTCGGTGATCTGACGGGTGGTCTGCGCGGCGACCCGGGGGTTGACGGCAGCGTAGTAGGTGTAGGCGTCGAGGGCCGTGGCCAGTGCCCAGCCGCGGCCCCGGATCCAGGTGGCGTCGTCCACGACGAGCGCGGCGCGGAAAGCGGCCCGGCTCCCCGCCGACATCAAGGTGAAGGCGATCACCAGGTCGCAGGCCGGGTCGCCGATGCCGAGCCCTCCGAAGTCGATGACCGCGCTGAGGCGGCCGTCGACGGTCAGCAGGTTGCCGGTGTGAAAGTCGCCGTGGAACCAGACCGCAGGACCATCCCATCCGGGGGCACTGATCGCCGCTTCCCACAGCTCGGTCACGGCCGCAGCGTCGAACGCGCCGTCGACCTCCGCGATGGCGGCCCGCGTCGCCCGATCCCGTGCGACCAGCGGCCGGGCGGTGAGATCCTCTCGGGCGCCCCGGGCCGATACGTCCCCGGGCTCGAACCGTTGGAGAGCGGTCAGGAACCCGGCCAGTTCGACGGCGGCCTCGGCCGAATCCGCCAGTGCCTCGACGGTTGCCACCTCGCCGTCCAGCCAGCGGGAGACCGCCCACGGCCCCGGATAACCGAACTCGGGCTCCCCCACCCCCACTGGCACGGGGACAGCCAGAGGCAGGTGTGGGGCGAGCCGCGGCAGCCACTCGGACTCCTTCCGAGCCTGCCCGATCGCGCCAGGATGGCGGGGCAGACGGACGGACAGCTCCTCGCCCAACCGGTAGATCACATGGTCCGAGCCGGCCGGGTCAAGCAACTCCAGGGGCAGACCGGCCCACTGGGGGAACTGCGCATCAAACCAGGCGCCTGACCAGTGCGGCATCGATCGCGGGACGGATGTCCGCGGTTCTCTCGGTTGCCAAGAGCAGCTCCTGGAGTCGGCCCGCCCGTGTGGCAAGCTGTTGGGACCATCACATGACGTCACAGGTCTCCTGTCGACCGGATTTCCCAACCGGCGTCGTCCGCTACGGGTTTCGCGTGCCGGCTCTCGAAGCCGACCCGTCGTGATCCTCACTGATCCGAACATGGGCCGGCCAAGGGGGCCCGGGCATCACCCGCTGGTTCTCTGCCGTCCTCAAAGAACACGCGGGCCGCCCGGACATCATCGAGACACCCCGGACTTCCGAACGGACGCCCACTCCCTCAGCGACGGCTTGCCTGTGTCCCGTACGCCTTCGCAGGCAGCTCTCGTCATGGCCGACTCGACGGCGGCACACACCGAATAGCGAACACGCTTCCGGCCACCCGCGCAGCTCCAACTCGCCCTGCCGCCCCGTACCGACGAGAACTCGGTGCGGGCCGGGTGGTCTGGCTCCGCATCCGCGCGCTCAGGACGCAGCAGGCCGAGGAGCGGCCGCGCCGGGACGTTGCGCGGGAACAGGACGGATACGGATGGGATGCTCAGCCGCCCACCTTCCCGGCATCGATACGCCGTCCGCGCGAGGCATCCACCACGATGGGGATCCCGTCCGGGACCTGCCCCTCAAGCCGGTCGAGCAGGGACTGCACTGGCGGAAGTTCTCCCGGGTTACGAACATTGATGTACATCGTTCGCGAATTCGCGTCGACACTCGTCACGGACGCGCCCGGTTCGTCGGCGAGCCACTGCTGCGCCGCCTCCCTGGCCCGGCCGGTCCAGGCATTGAGCAGCAATGTGGTCACGGTGTTGGCCGTCAGCGGAACGAACACGACGACGAACAGCAGGGCCATGGCGACAGAAGCCCTGCGGGCGGGGTGCCCGGCTGCCTTGTCGGCCTCCGCGGCGTACCCGAGCGCTGCGAATACCACCATACCGGCGAAAACCAGGGCAAAGAGGTTCGATACGAACAGCGCCAGAGCGCCCAGTGCCAGCCATCCCGACAGCTGCCCCAGGCACACTCCCACCACCACCAGAGGCGGGACGAGGGAGATGGCGATCGCGACGCCGGGCAGCACCGCGGCGACGTCCCGGCGAGCCAGGGCGATCGCTCCGGCGAAGCCGGTCGCCAGGGCGGCGATCAGGTCCATCAGGTCCGGCGACGTGCGTGAGGAGATCTGGCTGTTCGACAGCAGGTCGTAGTTGCTGGGCAGAACCATCGACATGGTGATCCCGATCGCGATCACCAGCAGGCAAGCGAGGAGGACGATCGTGACCGATCCGGTGCGCCGGCGCAGCACCGACCCAAGTGCGATGCCCATGATGGGCGTGGAGAGCGGGGCGATGATCATGGCGCCGATCACGGTCGCCGTCGAGTCGGTGAGCACCCCGCCGGCAGCGATGATCGAGGACAGCGACAGCATCGTCCAGAAGGCCGAGCGCTTGGACGCGGCGTCCCCGGTCGACAGGATCAGATCCTGTGTCAGTTCGTCCAGCGAGCGGCGTTGAGAGGCCGGCAGAACACGGGCGCGAACCTTGCTCATCATGTATCCAAATAACCACGAGCAGGAGCATTTGGACGTGTGGGACACAGGGAGATGATCCTGGGCCCGGAGCAGAAGTCAGCGGAGGATGCCCTCCGCGACCCGCTGAAGTCCGGCCATCGGCACGGACGCGAGGCCCGGAAAGGATCAATAACCGGTGCCGCGCTTGACCTGGGCTCGCTCTGCATCGTGCGCCGCACCCTTGTCGTCCAGGGTTCGGCAGGCGTCGATGATGTCCTGACTCAGGCGGTCGATGTGTTCGCGGCTCAGGGTTTCCTTGACGAGGGCACGCATGATCTTCACCCGCTCCGCATTGGGCGGGAGCGTGTACGCCGGCACCATCCACCCGCGTTCGGCAGAGAGCTGCCAGGCGATGTCGGACTCGTCGTAGGAGCGCTTTTCCGCAAGGCGGAACGCGACGAGGGGCAGCTGTTCGAGGTCGCTGCCGATCACTTCGAAACGGCCGCTGCTCCGCAGGTTGTCCGCCAGCACGCGGGTGTTCTCCTGCATCATCTTCATGACGTACGTGTAGCCCTGACGTCCGAGCCGCACGAAGTTGTAGTACTGCGCGAGCACCATCGACGCGCCGGTGGAGAAGTTCAGCGTGAACGTGGCGTCGGTCTTGCCCAGGTAGTTCTCGTAGAACACGAGGTCCTTGGCCAGGTCGGACTCCTCGCGGAAGATCAGCCAGCCGATACCGGGATAGACCAGGCCGTACTTGTGGCCGGAGACATTGATCGAACGGACCTGCTCGAGCCGGAAGTCCCATGCAGAGTCTGGGTAGAGGAAAGGCCACACGAACGCGCCGCTGGCGCCGTCGACATGGATCGGGATGTCAAGGTCCCGCTTCTCGCGGACATCCCGCAGGAGCGCGTCGATGCCGACGACGTCGTCCTTGTGGCCCGTGAACGTGGTGCCGAGGACGGCAACGACACCGATCGTGTTCTCATCGAGTCGGGGTTCCACGTCCTCCGGGCCGATCGTGTACTTGCCCTCTTCGAGCGGTACGATCCGCGGCTCGACGTCGAAGTAGCGGCAGAACTTCTCCCACACCACGTGGACATCGCCACCGAAGACCAGATTGGGCCTGTCGGTCGACAGGCCGGCGGCCTGACGGCGCTCACGCCACTTCCACTTCAGCGACAGCGCTCCGAGCATGATCGCCTCGGACGAGCCCTGGGTCCGGCACCCGGCAGTGCCGCCCGGCGCGTGGAAGAGATCGGCGAGCATGCGCACGCAACGCCGCTCGATCTCGGCGGAGATGGGGTACTCCGCGTGGTCGATGAAGTTGCGGTGAAGGTTCTCGGCGATCAACCGCTGAGCCTCTGGCTCCATCCACGTAGTGACGAACGTAGCGAGATTGCGCTGTGGATCGCCCTCCATGGCGAGATCCACGTCCACGAGCCGCATCGCGTCCGTCGCGGCCATGCCTTCGTCGGGAAATCTCTCGGAGGGGGCGGGCGCGGTCAGAAAACGATTGCCGAACAGAACCGCGTCATCACGCTTAGTCATAGGCGGATTCAAACAGCGCGAGTTCCCACCTCGGCTAGAGACACGCCGACAGGTAATTGCCGGGCACCCGGGCATGAACGACTCGACAGACGCGGAGGTCTGCTTGGAGCCCGTACGCCCGCCGGATGCGGCTGCAGAAGGTCCTCCACCACATTCGGCCTCCACAAGCCGTAGAAACGCCGGTCCTCCAGCTTTCGGAACGCACGGCTTCACAGGAAGCTCCAGTCGTCAGGCGCGCCGATGAATGGCGATGACGAGGAGTGGCGCGAGCCCGACGGGGCCGCCCGCAACGCGCTTTGGGCGCTCTGGTCCGTGGTGGCCGGTCATGAACACCCGCCAGGCTCGGCGAGCCCGGCATCGTGCGGCTGACCGCGTCGGACAGGGAGCTGGTTGCGGGACGCGGATCGTGGTCTGCGTGAGCAAGTTCAATCCCTCTCCGAGGTCTGCGCCAACGATCCCGGGGCCTTCCTCGGCACCGACGAAGCCCGAGAGGTCGGTGCGCTGGATTCCGCCGACCTCGCCGCAGTGGAGCAGGCCCTGACCGCACTCGGCTACGCGCGCGGCCCACGTGGTGGACGCGATTCTTCGGCCTCTGGTGATCCGCTCGTGCAGAGGCCCCGCCCTGTGAGGAGCGCCCCGACACCGGCTGTCCGGCCTCGCGTGCCAGGGCGGCAGCCCGTGCGTGCCGGCGAGGCGCACGTCCGGTGGAAGAGCCGGTCAGCGCCGACCACACGGTCGAGCCAGGCGGTCCGAAGAGTCAGCCGCGGATGGACCCGGTCCCATGACTGCGCGGTCGACTTGCCGTAGCTCGTCGTGGCGGTGCGGGTGGTGATCGCGGGCTCGGGCCGGCTCTCGAGCTCGGCGAAGCGGAACGCCGGCCCGCGCTCCGGCGGCCAGCCGCCCTGAGGATCGTAAATGCGAAGCGGCTTCGGCAGCTGCATCCCCCGGTCACAGCGGACGCGGCCCACCAGTTCAACGGGCAGGCCTCTAGGGAATGTCCGGGGGCGGGCCGGAGAAAGCCGCGATCGCCGAGATGACCAGGAAAGCGAGGGCCAGGGCGAACACGAACCAGATCGCCGAGACGGGCCGGCCACCGTGCCGCTCCGCCCACTGCTCGTCCTCCGTGCCGCTACCGAGCCGGCCCAGGAGCAGGGCACGGATCCGCGTCGCGAACTCCGGGTCGGCCGCCATGCGCTCCGCCAGGATCGATGCGAGGGCATGGGTGGTGGCCGGTGCGAGCGGTTCACGCTCGAAGGCGGCGACGATGCCCACGTGTTCGGGCGACAGCTCTTCGAGGATCACCTCACGCAGCCGACGCACGACCGGGGAGGGTGCGTCGGGGTCCTCCTTCAACCGGTCCAGCACTTCGTCGGCCATCACCCGGCCATCCGCTTCATCATGCCCGTGTTCACCGGATTGGGATTGCATGTACTCCCCCCGTTCCAACTGCCCCGTTGCGAGTATGGTCGCGCCGCCCTGGCCACCACCACCAGCTGGGCCGACACCACTACCCGTGCCACCACCAACCGTGCTCGGATGGCGCGGGCATCCGGAGTGCGGCGCAGATCACTCCCGGATCGTCTCCGATTCAGGCCGTTCCCGCTCTCACTCTGCTTGGCTGGTGACTCTGACGATCACGGGAGGTCGATACGTATGGCGCTCACACACTGGGGGTTCATCTACACGGCGGACGGCAGCGCGGCCGGTGGCGATATCAGCATCGTGGACACCGGTATGTGCCGCAGTGTGTTCGTCGGGGTGGAGAAGCCCGAGGAGGGCATCGAAGCCGCGCGCCGCCTGGTGAGCGAGGGCGTGCAACTGATTGAACTGTGCGGGGGGTTCGGGCCGGTATGGGCCGGGCGTGTCATCGAGGCGATCGACGGCGCGGTCCCCGTGGGCACGGTTGGCTATGGGCCCGAAGCGGTCGATCAGGTACACGCGATCTTCTCCTGACGGTGCCGACTCCTTCACTCCGACAGGGACCGGAGCCAGAGCCGGATGGCTACGGCTGTGACGGTGCCGTGAAAGATGCAGGCCCTTCGTCGTATCTCGTCGCGACGGCCCGGAAGGCTTTGAGCGCGTTGATCGTTCGCTCCACTTCGTTCCTGCGTTCGTGGATTGTCGTGTCGAACCGGTGGGCCGACCGCCCTTGCTGCCGCGGCGCTGGCGGTTGGCCCGCTGATCCTCCGGATCGGGGACGGTGTGTTTGATCTGGCGACGGCGCAGGTAGCGGCGGTTCCGCCGGGGTGAGTACGCCTTGTCGCCGCCGAGATGATCGGGCAGGGCCCGGGGCACTTCGTGAGCTGCAGTTTCACCTCACCCCTGGTCCCGCCTGAACCACTTTCGCCGAAACCGGCAATCGGGGCAACGCATCCTGGAGTAGGGCGGCCTACAGCTGTGGTCAGCTCGGGGGCCCTTGCCCGCACTGCGGCTGCGGAGCCGACCGCGGGCACTCGACCCGGGCCGCGACAGCTCCTGCCTCAAGCACCGTGCTGCTCAGCCGTTGCCTTCGATCGCCCGTACGGATCCGGGGACGAGTCCCAGACATGGCTCTGGCCGAGCATTCCGCCCCGTTCCCTGCTCCACGCAACCGCTGTTGTCGAGATCGAACACCGCGCAGGGCTGGCCATTCAACGACGATGTGTAGATCAGTCCCTGAGCGGGGTTGTCCGGGTTGAAGACCTTGAGGAGCAACTCTGCGACCACCTGGGTCGGCACGTGATCGATCTGGTCGTAGCCGTCACGAATCGGCTTGGCCATCTGCTCGATGAACTGGTGCAGAAACAGCAGGGTGCGCCGCTGGTGGCCGCGCTCAGGGAGCTGCCGGACCGTGACTACTGGGGTCAGTTACTCGGCCACCGACGTCGACAGCAGGCGCCCGGCGGTTACGCCGATCAACGTCTTCACCGTCCTGACCGCCTCGCAGCCCTTTCAAGTAGCCACGCGGACCAGGCCGTGGGGCGCGGTCGCTCTCGCGACCCGGGTGGCCGACGTGATTCCGCTGGAGCAGGCGGAGGCGCACCGGCGCGTGGAGGCGGGTCACCGGCCCGGCCGGATCGTACTGATGCTCGGGACCTTCGTTGACGGGATCCGCTGTCATCCGGCTGGACGACCGGATCGCGGCCGACAACCCCACGCCCCACAGACGTGACCCTGACCGTGGGGTACCGGCTGGGCAACGACACACCACCCGGCCAACGACGGCCCTGGTGACCTGGTGCCCCAGTCCGGCCACCTGCACCGGTCCCAGGGCCTCTCCGGGAAGCTGCCGCGGCTGTGCGACAGTCCTCTGAGCCTTGCTGACTCCTTGCCCCGTGACCAGGGTGTTCTGTCTCCTTGGGATGTTCTTCGAGGGCGGTGCGGCGGGCTTCGGCCCGGGTACAGGGGTGGGGTCCTGGTCGTAGCGACGCGAGACAGGTCGCACCAGCTGGTTGCGGCACTAACCTGCAAGGGTGACCGGAACCGAGCTGAATGAGTTGATCGTTGCTGACGGCGCGGCGCTGCGCGCGTGGCTGATGGACAACCACGACACCTCTCCTGGCGTGTGGCTCGCCCTGACAAGAAAGGGCGGCTCCGTTACCACGCTTACCTGGCAGCAGGCGGTCGACGAGGCACTGTGCTTCGGCTGGATCGACGGGCAGGCCCGCAAGCGTGACGAGGAGAGTTCCTGGAGGCGGTTCACCCCGCGTCGGCCCCGCAGCGTCTGGTCCCAGCGCAACGTCGCCAACGTGGCCCGGTTGGAGGCAGCCGGCCTGATGCTGCCCGCCGGCCGCGCCGCGGTGGACGCCGCGAAGGCTGACGGGCGGTGGACGGACGCCTATGCGCCGTCATCGGAAGCGGAGGTGCCGGCTGACCTGCGAGCGGCGATCGCCGCCGACCCAGCGGCGCAGGCGATGTTCGAAGTGCTCACCAAGACCAACCGCTTCGCCCTCATCAGCCGGGTCAATGCCGTCAAGCGGGCCGAGACCCGCACCCGGAAGATCGCCGAGTGCGTGGCGATGCTGGCCCGGCACGAGACGGTCCACCCACAGCGGGCCAAGCCGACGGACGCGCCGACATCGTGACCGGGGCGCGACAAAGGCGGGCTGGTCAGGAGATCCGGACGAGCGGGCGTCGCCCTGGAACGGCAGACCGCCGTCCTTACACGAGCCCTGCCGACGGGGTGGGGCCACTGGGTCAGTGTGGTGTGAACAGCTCGGTCGTACCCGTCAGGTGGTGATAGCCCCCTGACGGTGTGGACGGGCCCGTGCGGGTCGTGCCGGCCGTCACGAGGGCTCGGCCGTCGGTCAGGACGACCGCGGCGAACTCCGCACGGCCCACCTTCATTCCGGCCTCGGGTGACCAGCTTCGCGACAGGGGGTCGTAGCGTACGGCGCTGCTCAGGCCCCCGTCGTGCAGGGGCTCCGTGCTCCCACCGATCACCAGGACCTCGCCCGAGAGCAGCGGGAGGGCGCGGTGCTGAGATCGGCCGCACGGGCGATTCAGTACGGGTGATATCCCCTGATCGTGGGAATGGCCCGATACAGGCGTATGTGGCATGGTCACTGCAATGCCACGACATGCGGCCTCGTGGCACCGCCGCCCCGACGGCCGCGTCCGCCGGCTGCGCACCTGCCGCTGCGACTTCCGAGATCCGCGACTGCGGTCACCCGGCTACCCGACGAACGTCACAGAAGGGCCACCCTGCAGAAGTAGCCGGGAGCATCCCCACGGGTGCAGGGGAGCAGGTCTCCACCAGGTTGTTGCCCGGCCTGTCGAACGGGGGCGCGGAGGGCGGGATCTCCCCCTCGACATACGCAGGCATCCGCCGCTGACCCAGCACACCAGGCGGTGAAGAATCCGACGCCAAGGCCGCCGTCGGCGAGGCCACCACGATCGCCGACGGCGGCTGCCCGGGCACCGGACTCGTCATCCCGCACCGCCGCCGGGCTTCAGCGTTGGTGAAAGCAGCATCTGTGTCTCGTGGGCGGCGCCGCCGATGACGACCTGGGCGCGGCCTCGGTGCCTAGGGGGTGTCGTCACATTCCCGTCGTCGCCCGAAGGGCGGCCCCGCGGCGTCTGGTGCGTGCTCTCGGCGTGCCGGGTGGAAGCCCACGTACTGGACGTACGTGGGCTTTCGCCCGGTGCGGCGAGAGCACGCACCAGACGCCGCGGGGCAGACGGGAATGTGACGACACCCCCTAGGCGCTGTCTGATAATTGATCTTGTGGTGGGTCGTGGTGAGCTGACGGATGTGGCATGGGAGCGGATAGCGCCCCTGTTGCCTGGTGTTGATGGCCGTGGGCGGCCGTGGCGGGATCACCGGCAGGTGATCAACGGGGTGTTGTGGCGGTTGCGGACTGGTGCCCCGTGGCGTGACCTGCCGGAACGCTACGGGCCGTGGCAGACGGCCTACGAGCGGTTCGCCCGCTGGGAAGCCGACGGCACCTGGTCCCATTTGCTCGAGCAGGTGCAGATCCGCGACGACTCCGTCGGAGCCGTGGAGTGGACTGTGTCGGTCGACTCCACGATCAGCCGGGCTCACCAGCATGCCGCCGGCGCCCGCAAAAAGGGGCGGCGGCGGGGGACGAACTGGAAGATCCGGCACGTGAGGCGGCTGGCCAGGCGCTGGGCCGTTCCCGCGGCGGGCTGACCACCAAAGTCCACCTCGCCTGCGACGGCCGGGGCCTGCCCCTGGCCGTCGTCGTCACGCCCGGCAACGTCAACGACTCGACCGTCTTCGACGCCGTCCTGGGCACTTTGAGGGTGCCCAGGAGCGGCGCCGGACGACCCCGCCGCAAGCCCGACGCGGTCATCGCGGACAAGGCGTACTCGTCCCGGGCGATCCGCCAGACCCTGCGCAGGCGAGGCATCCGAGCGGTGATCCCTGAGCGGGCGGACCAGAAGGCCAACCGCCTGCGGCGCGGACAGGCCGGCGGCAGACCCCCGGCCTTCGACCGCGAGCTCTACAAGGCCCGCAACGTGGTCGAACGCTGCTTCGGCCGCCTGAAGCAGTTCCGCGCGATCGCGACCCGCTTCGACAAACTCGCCGTTCGCTACAAGGCGGGAGTCCACCTTGCCGCACTCATCCTCTGGCTCCGCGAACCCGCCCAAGATCCTTTGTCAGACAAGTCCTAGTGGACTTCGGGGGCGAGCGTGCGCCAGGCGTTGACGCTGTAGTGGGCGAGGATGTACTTGAGTCCTCGCTCACCGAGCGTTCCGGCCGGTGAGGGCGCGGCTGCTGGTGTAGCGTCAGGGGTAGCTGTCGTGGTTCCGAAGTACCGGTCGCCCGTGCGCACACTCACGGGCGATTTTTGCTGTTCACAGTCTCTGAGGACCAGGGCGATCACCTCCGGTTCCCGCGCGGTGCGGGAACCGACTACTAGTCCCCTTGGAGGGCACAATGGCCAGCGGAACCGTCAAGTGGTTCAACTCGGAAAAGGGCTTCGGCTTCATCGAGCAGGACGGCGGCGGCCCTGACGTCTTCGCCCACTACTCCAACATCGCCAGCTCCGGTTTCCGTGAGCTCCAGGAAGGCCAGAAGGTGAACTTCGACGTCACCCAGGGCCAGAAGGGCCCCCAGGCGGAGAACATCACCCCCGCCTGAGCCCGCACGTCCACGGCGCCCGCCCTGCGATGCCCGCTGGGCGGGTGCCGTGCGTCCGGCACCTGACCACCGGTGGCGGGCGGTGTTCGACTCCAGCCATGTCCGGGCGGTTCGGCAGGGCCCAAAAGCGGTCCCAGCCCGGTCGACCGCGCACGTCCGGGCAACAAGCGCCACATCCCCGTCGACGGACAAGGCATCCCGCTCGCCGTGTCGCTGACTGGCGGAATCCGCAACGACGGCGGGTGTGCCCGGACCGGCCCGCCCCTCCCGCGGGGTCAAATCGTCACGGAGTACGTGTCACCGCACCTGACGGGCAGGCCGGCCGTCGCCGCGATGGGTCCGGTCAGCCGGCGCCCGAACACGGCCACATGTGAGCTCTGGGCATGGCAGATGCCCCGCCAAGTGTCGGATTCCTCGCCGCACGGCGGGTCATCGGCATCCCGTATCCCCCGTCGAGCGTGCCGGGGAAGTGGCCAGTCTGTTGTCGGCCGCATCCGTCAGGTCATTTCTTTTGTGACGAGATGACGTAGGGGACATCTGGGTGGATATCCCCTTGCGTGGCAACTGTCCTCGGTCTCCGAGCCGTCGTCCTTGGCAGCTGCACGACGACTGAGGAGGCACTCATGACTGGATTCCAGGCCTTCGACACGGCTCCGACCTCGCTGTTGGATCTCGACCCGTACCGCTTCCCTGCCATGTACATCGACGACCGACACGAGGAGACATCGACGGCCTGCGGCACCATGGAGTTCGGCGACTACCCGCCGCCGGCGCCCGAGCCCTCGAACCGCCTGCCCCTTCGTCTGGAGCCGGCCGATCGCCGC
The DNA here is from genome assembly GCF_014649015.1 of Streptomyces narbonensis. Taxonomy (GTDB): domain Bacteria; phylum Actinomycetota; class Actinomycetes; order Streptomycetales; family Streptomycetaceae; genus Streptomyces; species Streptomyces narbonensis. The sequence continues at coordinate 370,744 of NZ_BMSF01000005.1, read as the reverse complement.
AGACTGGAGCTGCACGCCGCTCTCACCGCGTCAGGTATCGCGCCCCTGCCGGGCGACCTCGACGCCATCGAGGCCCTGTGCACGCTCGACGACACGACCCACATCGCGCTCAGGCGCTGGCTCAGCAGGTCTGACAACCTCTGACACATCACAAGAATCGGCCGGTGAATCCGCCACACTTCGCCTCCCTGCCCAGGCCGCTCTTGGCACGGGATAGTCGACCACTTCGTCGACTGATCCCGGGAACGAGGTAGCAGATGAATCCCTCTTTGTGGTCGGCTCGGTGGCTGGCCTCTGCATGTGACGACCCCACCGCGTGTCTGCGTGAGTGGAGGCTCAGCGAACGAGGTGTGGCACTTTTGCCGGCGGGGCGATTGTGGGACGCGCTAGCAGTCCCGGAGATGCTGGGACACAGCCTGCTGAACGCCTACTCCCGCTGCGGGCACCCCACGGCCGGCCCAGTGCTTCGCAACAGCAGGCGTCAGGAACTCGTACTCCTGATGACTCCAGGCAGCCCCGCAACGAGGCTGGAGCGGGCCGCTCGGTACCTGACGACCGGGACCTGGCTGGCCGTGCCCGACCCTGGCCGGAAAGTGGCCGGGCTTTCCTGGCTCGTCCCACCCGACGGCAGCGGAACGCTCTTCTCACTGAGGGATGTATATCCCGCACTCGCGCCACGGCCGTCAGCCGAATGAAGGAAGGAGCGAAGAAAGGGCGCGGCCGCGCATTCTCGAGACTCCTGAGCTTCCCCCACCTGCGAATTTACTCGATTCGACTGAGGGTTGCTCGTCTCGGATGGTTCTCCGCGCTCCTCCGTAGGCTGGTCTGGGGAGCCCGCCACGACGTCTACCGATTGAGAGTCCGTGATCCGGCATGCGGTGTGGAGGATGACGCCGGGACCGCCGGCGGGCAGGAGCGCGTCTGAGCGAGGGCGGGCCGGCTCGCCTGGGCCCGCCCGCCTCGTCCCGGCCGGGCCCGGGACGGACGGGGGGTGTGGCATCGGCGGTCCGGCGTCACACTGCTGCTGCAGGTGCGTATCACCGCGGCCCCGCTGGTCGCGGAGCCGGGCGTTCTGGGGCGGTACGCGGACGGTCGGGCATCGGGTAGGGGTGCGACACCTGACCCGATGGGCCGCGGACTCCGCGCACCGTACGCCGCGATATCGACCGGCTGCGCGACCTCGGCTACCCCGTGCTGACAGGTCGCCCGGCAGTCACTCCATCGGCTGCCGCCCGCGTTGAAGTAGGCGGTGCCGAACTCGTCCTGCGCGGACGCAAGCGAATCGACAGCGTGGCGTTAGAGCAGAGGCCGAGGATATCGACATGCCGGGTGCGCCAAGGCGTTGGCTCACCCTCTTGCCGGCACGACCACGCCACTATGCAAAGGAACATGGACATGCGCAGATTCAGGAGTGGACTCGCGGCAGTTGCGGCCCTGGCCGCCTTCGCCGGGGTTGGTGTCGCGGCGGCGCCGGCGCAGGCGGCGACCTACTGCACGAACAAGAGCCAGAAGTTCTTCTGCGAGTACGGCATCTCGACGACGACGTTCCCCGACGGGACGAAGGAAGAGTTCGTCGTCGGCGCCGATCATGCGGTGTGGACGAACTGGACCTACACCGACGGTTCCTGGAACGGGTGGGTATCCATGGGCGGGTGGGTGAAGAGCAGGGTCGAAATCAGCCATCTGCAGGACAACCCCTACAACTTCACCATCGCGGCCATCGGCAGCGACGACAACTACTGGTTCCGAGTGCGCTACACCAACGGCTCCTGGAACAACTGGCAGGTGAGCTGCAACGTCAACCCGAACGGTCCGGGCTGCCCGTGACCGCCGCAGGTGGGTGGGCGGGCTGTCCCGCCGCCCGAGAGACACGGCGAGACAGGTGACGTTGCGGTCGTCCCCTGCACGCGTGGCCGTACCCTTCGCCACCTGCTGGACGGGCGTTCAGCCGGCCGTGCCGTGCTCGACCTTCGGCACCGAGAACAGCCAGCGCACGGCGTTGTCCCTGAATGACGCATGGATCGGAGCGAGGTCTGGACAGCTGGTGTCGTCGAGGGCGGTGACGTTGATGCCAATTTCCGGGATGTCGCTGTCGATCGCCGCGAGGCGGCTGCCGCAGACTGGGCAGAAGCCGCGTTTCGCCTCGCCTTCGAAGGTCTCGTACCAGGTCGGCTCGCCACCTTCACCAGTCCAGGTAACCCGTCTCGAATCCCACCCACCACATCACTGGGGTGCCGCCGAGCTTCTGACAGTGAGGGCATGCACACGTGTGAGGGAATACGGCCCGGCCTCGGGTGGTGAAACGGATACGGCCGCACAGGCAGCCCCCAGTACGTTCCCCGGCTGTTTCGGCTCCCTGAGCGTCCTCGGCGGGGTTGGGACCGCGCAGGGACTCGTCGACGAACATGTCTGCACCGTCTTGGGGAGCGGCGAGGCCGCCCGTCGTGTTGTTCATGCTCTGGTTAACGAACGTCCGGACCAGCGGATGCCTGACAACCGCCGCCGTGGGGCATTCGCTGTCCGCCGCCGCACGGGTGCCCAGTACTGGTTCGCTCCGGCGTCTGGGGTTCTCTGGCCTGGATACCTCCGACGGCTGCAACACCCGCAACGAGGTCCTCCGCACCGAAGCCACCGAGGCCCCGACCATCGCTGCCGACTGCAAGGCTGTCCGGAGGCGAGTGGCTGCCGTACTACGACGGCCCGGCGGTCAACGGTCCCACCAAGCTCGACTCTCCCACATGGTCCCCAGGAAATGTGGGAAAAGCTGGGTGCCAAGCAGTGCACTGTGGAGGTCTCCTGAGACTGCGCAAAGACCGCGCCTCAACGAACTTGGCCGGGCGCCGAACGTTCGGCTCCTGACGAACCAGGGCGCGCCACCAAACCGGTGACGGGCCCTGATTCGTGGGGTCGTGGTCTCCGCTCACAGCCGAGACCACCACACGACGATCACGAAGAGCCATAGAATGACGGGCCATGGACATGCAGTCGGTCATCGAGGACCTGGCAGAGGAAGCCGAACGCCTGGTCGCGGACCAGGTGTGGATCCTGTCCCCCGCCGAACGCACCGCCGCCGCGAAGGCCGCCGCCGACCTGCACGCCGCGGTCGGCCCCTCCCCGTCCCAGCAGACCTTGACCACGGTCGACAGGCTGGAACATCTACGGGAAGCACTCGCCACCGTGGCCATCGCCCTCGCCCACGTCCACGGACGCTTGGCCTGGTTCCTCGGCGCGGCTGCCACCGCCTTCACTCCAGTCCTGCACTGGCGCGCCCTGCCCGCCGAGGAGGGTGCCACCTTCGGCGCTGTACAGCCGACTCCCCTGGAGTACGCAGAGGCGGAAGACGCGGTCCGCCGGCTTCAACGCGCGCTCACCAGCATTGCCACCGCCTGACGCGCACCGCTCGGCCAGGGCTTGGCCGTCGCAGGCAGCGGCGCCGGCCGGGTGCGCGCCCCGGGCATCGGCGGCATCGCACAGGAGTGCGCGTAGGCACTGGGCTAGGGCGTCCCCTATCTCGCTGAGCTTCGCGGTCGTTGACAGGGTCCGCTCCTGTGCTTGTTCAGCGAGGCGGAGGGCATCGTCGATCTCGCTGAGCTTCCTGGAGGACAGGACGGCCTCCCGCTCTATCAGGACATCCCGGGACACGGTGGTCAGCCAGCCACGTGCATGGGGTTGGGGCGGGCGCGACCTCGGCGGTGTCCGGCTATGGGGCCGTCACCGTCTGCCGCTCTCCAGCAGTTTCATCAGCGCGCGGGCTGCCGGGCTGGTGGCATGCGGCGGTGGCAGCAGGGCCACCGTCTCGTAGACCGCCTTGCCGGTGTCGGCGAGAGGGGTGGCGTGCAGGGAGTCACGCTTGTGCCGGAAGTGCCGTGGTACGGCAGCGACACCGAGGCCCTCCTCGACCAGGTCCAGGAGGCTGTGCACGTCGTTCACCTCCAGGCTCACGGTCCGCGGTACGCACGCGGAGGCGAAGGCCTCGTCCGTGGCCCGGCGCGGTCCCCAGCCGGGGTGGAAGTCGACGAAGACCTCCTCGGCGAGGTCTCGGAGGGTGAGGTCCGGGCCGGCCGCGGCGAGCGGGTGCTCGGGGTGGCACAGCAGGGTCATCGGCTCGGTGGCCAGCGGCACCGACCGCAGCTGGTCGGCATCCGCGCGGGTGCGGTAGGCGAAGGCCAGGTCGAGGCGACCCGCGGCGACGTCCTCGGCCAGGGCGAGCCCACCTTCCTGCCGGAGCCGTATCTCCACTTCCGGGTGCCGCTGCCTGAACGCGGCCAGCAGCCCCGCGACGTGCACTCCGGCGACGCACTGCTCGGCCCCGAGGGAGAGCGTGCCGCGCACCACGCCCTGCACGGCCGCTACCGCCTCGTGCGCGGCACGTACCTGTGCCAGGATGCGCTCCGCCTCGACCAGCAGCGCCCTCCCGGCCTCCGTCAGCGTCACCCGGCGGGTGCTCCGTACGAACAGCGGCGCCTTCAGGTCCCGCTCCAGGGCGCGGATCGATGCCGAGAGACCGGACTGGGAGACCATCAGCCGCTCCGCGGCCCGTGTGAAGTGCCGGTCCTCGGCGACGGCGACGAAGTGCTGGAGATGCCGCAGTTCCATGACTCAGAAGTCTATGCGCTGAATCTCATCGGATTCTCCTGTTGGATTCATGCCCAGAGGTCGGGGGAGATTGGTCACGCCACGACAACCCCCGGCACGCAGCGATCGCTGTGCGCCGGTCCCACGCCATGGAGTCGCGTTGTACACCGCACATCCCGCCCGCTACGACGACATGCCCTACCGGCGCTCCGGGCGCAGCGGCCTGAAGCTCCCCGCCCTCTCCCTGGGGCTCTGGCACAACTTCGGCCCGGACCGTCCCGCCCAGGCCCAGCGCGCCATCCTGCGCCGTGCCTTCGACCTCGGGATCACCCACTTCGACCTGGCGAACAACTACGGTCCGCCGCCCGGTGCGGCCGAGTCCGCCCTCGGCGAGTTCCTGCGGACGGACTTCGCGCCCTACCGCGACGAGCTGGTCGTGTCCACCAAGGCCGGGTATCTGATGTGGCCCGGGCCGTACGGCGAGTGGGGCTCCCGGAAGTCCCTGCTGTCGTCGCTCGATCAGAGCCTGGGCCGGCTCGGCCTCGACTACGTCGACGTCTTCTACTCGCACCGCTTCGACCCGGACACGCCCCTTGAGGAGACCATGGGCGCCCTGCACTCCGCGGTCCAGCAGGGCAAGGCGCTCTACGTCGGCGTCTCCAACTACTCGGCCGAGCAGACCCGTGAGGCAGCCCGCATCCTCGGCGAGCTCGGCACACCCCTCACCATCCACCAGCCCCGCTACTCCATGCTCGACCGGCGCCCGGAGGACGAAGGCCTGCTCGACGCCCTCGACGACCTGCGGGTCGGTTGCATCGCGTACTCCCCGCTGGAACAGGGCCTGCTCACCGGACGCTACCTGGACGGCATCCCCGAGGACTCCCGGGCCGCGAGCGACAGCCCCTTCCTGAACCGCGACGCCGTCACCGCGGACCTGGTAACCCGGTTGCGCGCCCTGAACGACATCGCCGCGTCCCGTGGCCAGACCCTGGCCCAGCTCGCCCTGGCCTGGGTGCTGCGCGGCGGCCGCGTGACCTCCGCCCTGGTGGGCGCAAGCAGCGCACGACAGCTCGAGGACAGTGTCGCCGCCCTGCGCAACCTCGACTTCGACACCGAGGAACTCACCCTCGTCGACGCGCTGACCCGCCCCTGAGCCGCGAGCGCCACCCCTCAATACCGACCGGCGTCGATCCCCTGTGCCCGTGACCACCGGTCCGAACCTGGCGGAGCACGAACGCAAGGAGAGCCGCGAGTGCCCAGCCGCGCCATCAGGTCCGCTACGGGCCGCGGGGTCCGGTGGATTCACTCTCCCCCGCACCCCCCACAACCACCGCAGCTGCTGTCGCTGCTGTCGCTGCTGTACGAGTCGACGTCGATACCGGCGCCGCCCGGGTCACCGCTGTTGCTGCGGGTGTGGTGGCGAGTGGGCTGTGGGGGCGGGGGTGGTGGCTTCGGGCGTTCCTTGGTGCGGGCGATCGCCTGGCGGGTCGAGGCGGGGAGGGCCGCGCGGGCGATCTCGGTCTTGTCCCGGCAGACGGTGTCGAGGGCCTTCCAGCGGCGTCGTTTCTCGGACGGCCAGAGGCATGCCGGAGCCCATTGAACCAGCCAGGCGGCCATGCACACGTAGAGCCAGGACATGCGGTGGGCTTCGGGGAAGAACGCCGTGGGGGCCATGGCTCCGCCGGCGTGGACGCCCATGCCGAACGTGGTCAGCAGCGAGGTAGCGAGCATGAGTGACTGGCTCTTGCCCGAGGCGGTCAAGTGCACTGCGGGTGACCGGTGTTCGACGAGTTGTCGGAACGGGGCGAAGCGGGCTTCGGTGGGGATCTCGTGCAGTGGCGTGGTCGTCCCCGACGGCGTGGCGCGGATCGCTTCCGCCAGGGCGCGGAGGGCGTGGTCCGTCTGCTTCCTCCCTCGGTGGGTGGGGCGGAGCTCGCCCGTGGAGGAGACCTTCACGGCGCCGTCGTCGACGAGCATGCAGACCGCGGTCTCGGCGGCCTCGCTCATTCCGCCGAGCAGGAACGACGCCTGTACGGGATGGGGCTTGAAGGCGAGGAGGCGCTCGACCACGCGCCGCTGGTCCTGGTCACGGAACCAGCAGTACATCCCGCGCAGTCCGTTGCACAGCGCGAAGATCAGCAGCCAGGAGGCCACGATCCCCTCACTGTCGGTCAGCCACCAGTCCACCTGTCGCCCCCGTCTCGGTGTGGTCCCCCGGCCGTACCGGGGGCCGACCGTCGACCGCACAGTTGAGCGATCGCCCCCCCTCTGCCAGTACCAGACCCGTACGCCCTCGCCGTGGTTCCCGAAGGGGTGAGACGGATGCCTCGGAAGGTGACGGGGGCTCGGCGGCGGAAGGTCCGTCGGGGAGTTGGGCGGTGGCCCCAGGGCGGAGGGGCCGGCGTCAGTCGGCCGACGGCGTCCGTGCCGCCGGGCGGGGGAAGCGGAATTCCGTGCGGCGGTGGCCTGTCGTCCCGGGGCGGAGTACGGCGCTCGGGTAGGCGGGGCGGTTGGGCGCGTCGGGGAGGTGCTGGGTCTCCAGGCAGACGGCGCCGTGCCGGCCCAGAGGGTGGCCGGCCGGGTCGGTGAGGGTGCCGTCGAGATGGTTGGCCGTGTAGACCTGGAGGCCGGGGGCGGTCGTCCAGACCTCCATGGTCCTGTCGCCGTCCGGGGCGGACAGACGGGCGGCTCGGCGCGGAGCCACGGATTCGTGGGAGGCCAGGACCCAGAGGTGGTCGTAGCCTTGGGCGCGCCGTAGGGCGACGTCCGCCGGGGCCGCGCGGGAACACCGCGCGGCCCCGGGCTCCCCGGACCGCGGGCACGGGCCCGCGGTCCGGGACTTCGCCGTGCCCGGGGGCGGCGCTCCGGCGCTGCCGTCGCGACGGCCGAAACCTGGTATGGACCTGACAAGCGGGGCCGGATAGCGTGACGACGGCGCTCACTGAGAGCGCTCTCAAGATGGCCAACCCCCACACCAGGAGGTCCCGTGAAACGCACCACCCCCCTGCGCGCCGCCATCGCCGCCGTACTCCTGACGGTCGGTCTGAGCGCCGTCCAGGCCGGCGCGGCCCCGCTCCCCGAGCCCGCGGCGGCGCCGTCCGCCTCGGCCGGCCTCCTCGACGCCATGAGCCGGGACCTCGGGCTCACGGCGGCCGAGGCCGAGGAGCGGCTCACCGCCGAGAAGGCCGCCGTCGAGGTGGAGAAGGCCGCCCGCCGGAGCGCGGGCGCGGCCTACGGCGGTTCCTGGTTCGACGCGGCGACCGGGCGGCTCGTCGTCGCCGTGACCGACCGCGCCGAGGAGGCGGAGGTCCGGGCACTGGGCGCCGACACCCGGCTGGTCCGGCACAGCGCGGCGGCGCTGGACCGCGCCAAGGCCCGCCTGGACACGCTGAACGCACCCGCTGGAGTGGCCGGCTGGCACGTCGACCCGAAGAGCAACAGCGTGGTGGTCGACGTCGTGCGCTCCGAGCGGCAGACCCCCGCCGTGCGGTCCTTCGTGGACCGGGCCCGGGCCGGCGGCGCCGTCACCGTCGCCGAGACGGCGCAGGCGCCCCGAACCTACGCGGCGGGCACGGTCGGCGGCGACCCGTACTACACCGGCAACGTCCGCTGCTCGATCGGCTTCTCCGTGCACGGGGGCTTCGTGACGGCCGGGCACTGCGGTCGGGCCGGCGCGGCGGTGCGCGGCTGGGACGGTTCCGCGATGGGCACCTTCCAGGGTTCCTCGTTCCCCGGCGACGACTACGCGTACGTCTCGATCCACAGCGGCTGGTGGACCGTGCCCGTCGTCCTCGGCTGGGGCACCATCCCCGACCAGCTGGTCCGCGGGTCGGCCGAGGCGCCTGTGGGCTCCTCGATCTGCCGCTCCGGCTCGACCACGCACTGGCGCTGCGGCACGGTCCTGGCCAAGAACGAGACGGTGAACTACAGCCAGGGCGCCGTCTACCAGATGACCAAGACCAGCGTCTGCGCCGAGGGCGGCGACTCCGGCGGCTCGTTCCTCAGCGGTGACCAGGCCCAGGGCGTCACCTCCGGCGGCTGGGGCAACTGCTCCTCCGGCGGCGAGACGTGGTTCCAGCCGATCAACGAGATCCTCGGCCGGTACGGCCTGCGGCTGCACACCGCCTGAGTCCGTGACGACGAGCGGGTCCCTCCGGGCGCACGCGCTCGGAAGGACCCGCGGCACGGCTCCCCGTCCGGCCCGCACGGGCCGGACGGGGTTCCCGTCAGGGCGCCCAGGGCGCCTCGACCGACCAGCTGCTGTCGGCGCCGAGCGTCTGGGGCCGGTCGAAGCCCCCCGCTTCCCGCGCCCGAGGCGATGTACACCGCGGACTCGAAGTGGCGCAGGTAGGAGCCGGGTATGTTCAGCGACTCGTACGAGGTGCCGCCGGTCCCACCGATGCCCGGACGGGCGCAGAAGCTGGCGTCCTGGCGGAACAGCGCCGAGCCGTCGTCGGCCGCCGTGCGAACCCGGCTGTCGCGGTCAGGGCCGGCGTCTTCGGGACGACGGCGGAGGCGGCGGTGGCGCCGGTGGAGACAAGTCCTCCGGCCATCACCAACAGGGCCGCCAGACAGGCGACGATGCGTCGCATCGAACTCCTCCTGGGCAGGACGGTCAGGCCCATACCAGCACCTTGACGTGCACACCTCAGGCCTTGACGCTGCCCCCCCGCCGCCCGAACCGTGGCGGGACGCGCGGAACCGAATCCGCCGGCTCGACGGCGACGCGGACCGCCCGGCGACCGCTCCGACGAGGCCCCAACCGGCCCCCGCGGTCCCTCAAGCCAGCCTTAAGCGAGCGTTAAGCCACAGGTCGCCGAGAAAAAGCCCAGGTCAAGGGCGCGTAAGGAGCGATCGCTGACGTTGCCATGACAGTTACCCCTCCGTAATACTCACTGCCCGCGGACAACTTCCCGTCGTTCTGAGAGCGCTCTCATGCGACGCCCCGCGGATTCGCCCCGCCCTGTCGCCCTCGTTCCCCAACCCCCAGACAAGGGAGCACGCCCATGGCTGCTGCTCATCGCGCACGACGCTGGTCCTTCGGTGGCGTGGTGCTCGTCGTCACCGCCGCCCTCGTCGCGGCCGTCCTCATCTCGTTCAGCGGATCGGTCGCACCGCGGGCCGGTGCCGCGGTCGCCGCGCAGACCTGGTCCGACGAGTTCGACGGCGCGGCCGGCCGTGCGCCCGACGGTGCCAAGTGGACGCTGGAGACCGGAGGTTCGGGCTTCGGCAACCACGAGCTGCAGTACTACACCAACAGCACGTCCAACGCCGCGCTCGACGGCCAGGGCCAGCTGGTCATCACGGCGCGGAAGAACACCGACGCCGGGCTCGGCTGCTGGTACGGACAGTGTCAGTACACTTCGGCCCGGCTGAACACCGCCCGGACCTTCACCCAGGCGTACGGCCGCTTCGAGGCCCGCATCAAGATCCCGCGCGGCCAGGGCATCTGGCCGGCGCTCTGGATGCTCGGCAACGACCTCGGCACCGTCGGTTGGCCCAACAGCGGCGAGATCGACATCATGGAGAACATCGGCCGCGAGCCCAACACCGTGCACGGCACGGTGCACGGCCCCGGCTACTCGGGAGCGGGCGGCCTCGGCGCCGCGTACAGCCTGCCCGGCGGCCGCGCCTTCGCCGACGACTTCCACGTGTTCGCCGTCGACTGGAGCCCCGACTCGATCGTCTGGTCGGTGGACGGCACCACGTACAAGACGCTCACGCCGGCCGACACCGGCGGCAAGAAGTGGGTCTTCGACCACCCGTTCTTCATCATCCTCAACCTCGCGGTCGGCGGCGACTGGCCCGGCAGCCCGGACGGGTCCACGGCCTTCCCGCAGACGATGACCGTCGACTACGTCCGCGCCTCCTCCTCCGGCAGCGCGCCCGCCGCCCGCCCGATCCGCGGCATCGGCGGCATGTGCGTCGACGTGGCCGGTGCCTCCAGCGCCGACCGCACCCCGATCCAGCTGCACAACTGCACCGGAAACGCCGCCCAGCAGTGGACTGTCGGCACCGACGGCACCGTCCGCGCCCTCGGCAAGTGCCTGGACGTGGCGGGTGGCTCCACCGCGGACGGCGCGATCGTCCAGCTCTACACCTGCAACGGGACCAACGCCCAGAAGTGGACGTACACCGCCTCACACGACTTCACCAATGTCGGTGCCGACAAGTGCCTGGACGCCAAGGGCAACTCCTCGGCCGACGGAACCCGGCTCCAGACCTGGAGGTGCACCGGCGCGGCCGGCCAGAAGTGGACTCTCGGCTGACGGGTCCGATCCGGCGGACGGGCCCTCCCCTCCCTTCCGCCCCCCTCTCCCGATCTCCCCACACCCCTCGCTCCCCCACCCGACGTCACGCAGACCTCCACCCAGCCCCACGCAGACCCCCACCCGACCTCACGCAGACCTCCACCCAGCCCCACGCAGACCTCCACCCGACCTCACGCAGAACGGACCCCCACCGTGACGGCACGCCATCAGCGCACGATGTCCCGCAGAAAGATCCTCGCCGCGACCGCGGGCCTGGCCGTGGCGGTCCCCGCCGTGGCCGGCTGGCTCGAGGCCGGCGCCGGCGCGGCCACGACGCCCACGCTCCCCCTCGACCTGGTCAACACCACCGGCAACAACACGGTGTACGCCTACGTGCTCGGCCGCGACCCGGCGGCGGGCGGCAACTGGGCCTTCATCCAGGCCAACGGTTCCACCCTGTACCACCCGCCGGCCCCGGCCAACGACCAGACCCCGCTCGGCGCCGACTGCGCCATCGCGCTCAACGCGTCCGGCGCCGGCGCGCGAAGGGTGACGCTGCCGCGCCTGTACAGCGGCCGCATCTACTTCTCCGTCGGCGCGAAGCTCACGTTCCTGATGAACCGCGGGGGCGGGCTGGCCCTGCCGTCGGTGAGCAACCCCACGGACCCCAACGCGGACGTCCACCACGACTTCTGCGAATTCACCTTCAACGCCGACCAGTTGTACGCGAACATCACGTTCGTCGACATGGTCTCGCTCCCCATCGCCTTCCAACTGGAGACCGGTCAGGGCACCCAGACGGTGCGCGGGCTGCCCTCCGACGGCCTGTCCCGGGTCTCCTCGGCGCTGCGCGCCCAGTCCGCCGCCGACGGCAGCGACTGGAGCAGGCTCATCGTCAGCAAGGGCGGGGGCGACCTGCGCGTCCTCAGCCCCAACCTGGCGATCCGCGGCAACAACGCCCTCTTCCGGGGGTACTTCGACAGCTACGTCGACGAGGTGTGGAACAAGTACCGCTCCACCGACCTGCGCATCGACACCCAGTTCACCTGGGGCACGCTCACCGGCCGGGTCAACGGCGACACCCTCACGTTCCCCGGGGCAGGCAGCTTCGCCAAGCCGTCGACCCTGTCGATCTTCTCGTGCAGCGACGCGCCCTTCACCACGGGCAACGACCTGATGGGCAACCTCAGCGCACGGCTCGCCGCCGCGTTCAACCGCACCACTCTGCTGGACAACGCACACCAGCCCACCGCCGAGAACCCGGCCGCCTTCTACACCCGGCCCCGCACCAACCACTACGCCCGCATCCTGCACAACACCACCCCCGACCACCTCGGGTACGCCTTCCCGTACGACGACGTGCACCCCGCCGGTGTCGACTTCGAGGGCAAGGTGCAGTCCGGCAGCCCCGGCCGCTGGACCATCACCGTCGGCGGCGTGGCCGGCGGGGGCGGCACGCCGAGCCCGACGCCGACCGCCACCGCCACGGGCGGCGGGGTCAGCGCCTTCGCCACCATCCAGGCCGAGGCGTTCAACGCCCAGTCGGGTGCCCAGGTCGAGGCGTGCTCCGACGGCGGCGGTGGCTCCGACGTCGGCCACCTGTCCAACGGCGACTGGCTCAGGTTCTCGTCCGTCGCCTTCGGCGCCACCGGAGCCACCCGGTTCAGCGCCCGCGTCGCCTCCGGAGCCTCCGCCGGCGTCAGCGGACTGGTCCAGGTCCGCCTCGGCAGCCCCACGGCCGCCCCGGTCGGCAGCTTCGCCGTCGCCAACACCGGCGGCTGGCAGGCCTGGCGTACCGTGCCCGCCGACATCGGCCGCACCACCGGCACCCACGACGTCTACCTGACCTTCGACAGCGGTCAGCCGGCCGACTTCGTCAACGTCAACTGGTTCACCTTCGCCTGACGGGGTCTCCGTGCCGGGGGCCGCGTCCACGCGGGCCCCGGCCTCGCCCTACCCCCGCGGTGGTTCCGACGCAGAACTGTCGACCGGTCAGCGACGCGTGTGTAGACCTGACTTGGGGGCGGGCGGGGGCCGGGTGCGGCTCAGACCAGCACGTTCTTGTAGAAGATGCTCGAGCGCCGGTCGCCCTCCACACCCGTGGCGAATCCGATGAAGAGACGGGCCTCGCCGGCGTCCGTGCGGTAGATCGCCAGGCCCTCGGGCTCGCGGTGGTGGAGGGTGGAGCCCGCCTTGGTGAGGACGGGACCCTGCTTCACGGTGCCCGTGTTGATGTCGATGCTGGTGACGTAGGAGTTGCCGTCGCCGGTAGGGGTGCCGTCGCCGGGGTATGCGTCACCGGTCAGGAAGTACATGTACGAGCCGTAGAGGGTGTAGCCCTGCGGAGTGCCGGAGATGGCCGGCTGCTTGAAGTCCACCAGTGGTGTGCCGAAGTTGCGCGTCTCAAGAGCGGAGAGGGGGAACACCGCGATGCGCTTCCCGGCGCTGGTGTGGTAGCGCACGATCACACGCCGGTAGACCGGATCGACAGAGCAGGTGTACTCGGTGGCCCCGGCGATGGGCCGGTACGCGGCCGAGCCGGCCGGCGAGTTCAGCGTGGTGCCGGCGGTGTAGCGGACGGGGGCGAGCGCGGTACCGTACCCGCTGCCGTTCGCGGCGCACTCGATCCACAGCTCGGTGCCGGAACCGTCCGGCAGCGCGGCGAAGGCAACACCGTGACCGAAGCCGTTGAGGTGCATGTACGAGATGTAGTTCCCGTCGAAATCCATCTTGTTGATGCACAGGTCACCGGCGGACTCGGGGCTGCCGCTTCGCTTGGTCGCCACGAACAGGAACTTGTTCACCCAGTCGAAGGCGAAGCTCTGCTGAACCCGAGCACCGTGCGTGTTCGCGGACCGGAACAGATCGTGCGACGGCTGCGTGAGGTCGAATCGCTTGGTGACGGCCACATCGGCCGAGGCGGTCTGCGCGCCGGCGCCGAGCCCGAGAGCGGCAAGTGACGCGCCGGCCCCGGTGAGTATGAGGCTGCGGCGGGAGAGGGGGGAGCCGGGGGTGCGGTTCATGGGGGGACTCCAGGCAGGGGTTGGGGGGATGAACACGTGATGCTATCCGCCGCCGAAACGGCGTGATGTGCGGGGCCCCGATGGGCGGTTGGGGCGTCTGGCACCCGAGCAGCGGAGGAGGCGTCCGGCAACGGTGGTCTGCGTCCGAAGCGGCTGGGGCCCGTTCCGTCGCGTCGTTCCCGGTGGATCCGCGATCGGCGCGGCATGGAACCAGGAGTTGGCCCGTTCGACGACCCCACGCACGCTCGCCCGTGGGCCGCGCGCAGGACCGCCCCTCCCCCGCTGTCGGCGACGGTCGACCGCTCCGCGTGCGCCGGAGTCGGTGACGACCACAGCGGCCGAAGCGGTCGGGCTGTGGATTCCGGGTCAGTTGCTACGGGGGAGGTGCCAGCGGTAGGGCCGGATGAGCTCCGTCAGGCTGTCGGGGCCCCAGGATCCCTTGGCGTACGGCTCGACCGGCGGTGGGGAGTCCAGGAGGGGCGCGGCCACCTCCCAGAGTCGTTCGATCCCCGTCGCGTCGGTGAAGAGGGACTGGTCGCCCAGCATGGCGTCCAGGATGAGGCGCTCGTAGCCCTCCAGGGCGTGGTCCTGGCTGAAGGAGTCGGCGTAGTCGAAGACCATGTCCGCCGGGGTCAGGCGCATGTCGGGGCCGGGCTTCTTGGCGAGGAAGCGGGCGGTGATGGTTCCGGGGTCGTTGAAGTCGATGACGAGCTCGTTGTGTCGGCCTTCGGCGGACTCCTGCGCGGCCAGCGGGAACATCCGCAGGGGCGGTTCGCGGAAGCCCAGGGTGATGACGTGGCGGCTCGCGGCGAGGGCCTTGCCCGAGCGGAGGTAGAAGGGGACGCCTGCCCAGCGCCAGTTGTCGATCTCCAGGCGCAGGGCCGCGAGCGTCTCGGTGTCCGAGGCCGGGTCGACTCCCGGCTCGTCCCGGTAGCCGTCGTACTGTCCTCGGACCACCCGGGCCGGGTCGACGGGGCGCAGGCTGTGGAAGACCTTGTCCTTCTCCGCGCGCAGCGAGTTCGCGTCCAGGGTGGCCGGCGGTTCCATGGCGATGAACCCGAGGAGCTGGAACAGGTGCGTGACGATCATGTCGCGGAAGGTGCCGGTTCCCTCGAAGAAGTGGGCGCGGCCTTGGATGTCGATGTGCTCGGGGACGTCGATCTGCACGTGGCTGATGTGGTCGCGGTTCCAGATCGGTTCGAGGAGTCCGTTGGCGAACCGCAGGGCGAGGATGTTGTCGACGGACTCCTTGCCCAGGAAGTGGTCGATGCGGAAGACGCGGGACTCGTCGAAGACGGTGTGGATGGCGTCGTTGAGGGCACGGGCGGAGGCGAGGTCCGTGCCGAACGGCTTCTCCACGATCACGCGGGCGTTCCGGGCCAGTCCGGAGGCACCAAGCAGCTGCACGACCGAGGCGCAGGCCTGCGGGGGTACGGCGAGGTGGTGGAGGAGCCGGGGAGTGCCGCCCATCTCCCGTTCGGCCTCCTGGACGGCGGCGACGAGCGGGCCCGGGTCCTCGGGGTCGGCGGCGCCGAAGGTGAGTCGGCTCTCGAATTCCAGCCACTGCGGGCCCTCGGGCTTGGCGAGGCCGAACTCGGCGACCGCCTCGCGCGCGTGTTCTCGGAACGCTTCGCTGCCGAGGGCGACCGTGGCGGGGGCCGAGCCGACGATCCGGTAGCGGTCGGGGAGCAGTCCGGCTCTGGCCAGGTGGTACAGGCCGGGCAGGAGCTTGCGGCGGGCGAGGTCGCCGGTGGCGCCGGAGATGATGATGACGTGGTCGTCAGGGGTGGCTCCGCCAGGGCTGGGGGATGCGGCCACGTCAGTTCGTCCTCTCGCCACGGTCGCCAAACTCGTCGTGCGTCGTGGAGTGGACCTGGCGGGCGGGCCGGTTCGCCGGGGCGGTGAACCGGTCGCCTCGGGACAGCACGTCCGGGACCTGCTCCATGGGGCCACTGTGGAGGCCCCGCGGGAGTCCGGCACCCTCCGGCGGGCCGACCGGGCGACTGGGCACCGACCAGCGGCCGAGCCGGCGTACGTGATCACCGCGGCAGCCCGGCCTGCGCGGCGTGGCCGTGAGGGCGTCGGCGCGCACGTGTGGGCCGGGCGGGGCTCAGGCGGTGGGCGGGCTCAGGCGGTGGGCGGGCTCAGGCAGTGGCCGGGCTCAGGCAGTGGCCGGGCTCAGGCAGTGGCCGGGCTCAGGCAGTGGGCGGGGTGAGGAAGATCCGTTCCAGCAGGGTGTACAAGGCGTCCCGGTCGTCGGACCTGAGCCCGGCCAGACCCTCCTGGGTGATGCGCATCTTCGCGCGGATCGCGTCGGTGACGCGCTCGCCCTCGGCCGTGAGGATCACGTTCTTGACGCGCCGGTCGGCAGGGGCGGCTTCGCGGCGCACCAGGCCGCGCTTCTCCAGCCGGTCGATGATCCCGGTCATGTTGGAGGCGTCGCAGGTCATGGTCTCGGCCAAGGCACGCATCGCGGCCGGCCCCCGACGCAGCGCGGTCAGGGCCCGCCCCTGGCTCGCCGTGAGGTTCTCACTCGCCGCCGCGACGGTGAAGTCGCCGTAGTAGACGCCGAGCGACACGGAGAGCAGCTCCAGGAGCTGGGCCGTGTCGACGCGGGGAGCTTCTGTCATGGAGGCCACTTTAGCCCAGAGATACTTGACTATCTCAAACATCGATGTCTACCGTCACCCCTGTTGCATGAAGTTCTCAAGCATCAAGGTTGTCAAGTAATTGCCACGAGGAGCGTCCCTGTGACCGTCACCGCGTCCCCCAGCTCACGCGCCGCCGAGATCCTGTCCCGGCCTGTCACGCTGAACGGCCTGACCGTCCCGAACCGCATCGCGATGGCTCCGATGACCCGCATGTTCTCCCCCGGCGGAGTCCCCGGCGAGGACGTGCGGTCGTACTACGCCCGACGCGCCGCGGCCGGCGTCGGCCTGATCGTCACCGAGGGGACCTACGTCGGCCACGAGTCGGCCGGGCAGAGCGACCGCGTGCCGCGGTTCCACGGCGAGGAGCAGCTCGCGGGCTGGGCGAAGGTCGCCGAGGACGTCCACGCGGCCGGCGGCACGATCGTGCCGCAGCTGTGGCACATCGGCATGGTGCGCGAGCAGGGCCAGGCACCGTACCCCGACGCACCGGCGATGGGCCCCTCCGGCATCCGCACGGACGGCACCGAGGGCGTGGGCAAGGCCATGACCCAGAGCGACCTGGACGACGTCATCGGCGCCTTCGCCGAGGCCGCCGCGGCCGCGGAGCGCATCGGCTTCGACGGCGTCGAGCTGCACGGCGCCCACGGCTACCTCCTGGACCAGTTCCTGTGGGCGGGGACGAACCGCCGTACCGACGCCTACGGCGGCGACCCCGTGGCCCGTACGAAGTTCGCGGCCGAGATCGTGGCCGCGGTCCGCGGGTCCGTCTCGCCCGACTTCCCGGTGATCTTCCGCTACTCGCAGTGGAAGCAGGACGCCTACGACGCGCGGCTCGCCGAGACCCCGCAGGAGCTCGAGGCGATCCTCGCCCCGCTCGCCGCGGCCGGCGTCGACGTCTTCCACGCCTCCACCCGCCGCCACTGGATCGCCGAGTTCGACGACTCGGACCTCAACCTGGCCGGCTGGACCAAGAAGCTCACCGGCAGGCCCACCATCACCGTCGGCTCGGTCGGCCTCGACGGCGACTTCATCCACGCCTTCGCCGGCCAGGGTGCCCCGGTCCAGGGCATCGACGAGCTCCTCGACCGCCTGGAGCGGGACGAGTTCGACATGGTCGCCGTCGGCCGCGCGCTGCTCCAGGACCCTGAGTGGGCTGCGAAGGTCCTCGCCGGGCGCACCGACGAGCTGAAGCCGTACGACGCGTCCGCCGTCAAGACGCTCAGCTAGCGTCGCGCGTCACGACTGCTCGGCGACGAAGCCCGACTGACGGGTGCGGCCAGGCTGAATCGCCGGGCCGTACCCGTGTCGAAGCGCCCGCCCCGCCGTGCGCGCAGCATGTGGATGATCAGCAAGGAGTTCGGCGCCTCGGCGTGCGCCGCGACGGCCCGGCCGTGAGCGGCCTCGGCAGCCTCGTCCGGCAGGACGAACCCCCGCACCGCGACCGCGTCCGCCTGCTGGTGCCGCGCCCGAGCGGCCGAAGCCAGGCCCGTACCCCCAGTTGGTGGCCTTCGCGGCGGCCTCGCCGTTCAGCTCTTGCGGGCCAGCGGCTGCCCCGCGAAGCTCACTCCCGCCAGGCCGTGGGCCATGAGGTTGCGGATGTTGCCGTGATCGGTGTCGTTCGGCGTCGCGAGCACGCTGCGGTAGTGCTCACCGAAGGCCAGCAGCGCTTCCTGGTCGCTCAGCCCTTCCAGCAGGGCCAGCCCCAGCGTCTTGCAGGAACCCTCGTTCTCGCCCGCGGCGTTCTCCACGCCTCCGTTGCGGAACGCCTGCGGCTGGTAAGCGTAGTGCGCGGAGACGAAGGCCAGGGTGTCGGCGAACTCGTGCTCACCCGACGCGAGGCTCGCCCGCAGCGCGTTCAGATCGGTCATGTCGTTTCCCTCGGGTCGGACAGACGATCCCGTTGCCGTCCGTGACCGGATGACGATACCCCCACCGTGCCGCCGTCGGCGGTGGTGTCTCAGCTCCGTCGGATCCCCGCGAGCAGCTCTACCAGCCGCTCACCAAGGACGGCCGGTACGCGGTCACTGTCCTCGACAGCACCCAGGAGGGCGGCCGGTGGTTACGGGGCGCCGAAGCCGCTATCGCCCCTGCCGGCGACGACCGGTGGACCGCCGCAGTCGCGGCAGCACACCTACCGGACGTCACCTGCGACGACACCATCACCGTCACCACCCCGGCCGCACTCCGGTGAACTCGCCGGCGACGGATGCGTGCGGAGCTCAGTCCACCTCGACGTAGGTGACGATGAGGATGCTGCCGAGCGCGGTCGCGTAGAAGATCACGCGGATACCATCGTGCTGGTAGTCACGAAGCGCGGATGCGGTGGCGTGCGGCTTCACGTCGGTGGGGTCGGCCGCAATCACGTTGAGCGCCTTGTCCAGGCAGCCGGTCTGCTCGGTGGTGAGGACGCGAACCTGCGTCTCGGCCGGCTCGATGAAAACGATCCTCGGGCGACGGCCGCCCCGGTTGTGCCTAGGCGACACCCTGCGCCCCGCCATCGCGATCGGGCAGGCCCTGCTCGGCCCGAATGTCGTCCCAGTCACGGCACCGGTCCAGGTCGATCCCTTCGGCCGCGAGGTTCTCGAGGACGTAGGCGAGCGCCGGGTTCCCGGGGAACTCGGCGCGCGCGGCGTCACGCAGCTCACGCTGCTCAGCCTCGTCGAAAGTCAGGTGCGCCACGGCGGCCCCCTCGTGGATCGGGTACGCCCCTGAGGCTAGCGCAGCGGGCCTTCCCCTGGGGGCGAGTCCTACTCTCGGCCCTCGGCTTGCCGAAGCTGCTCCTCCACGCACTGAGGAAACCGTCGGGGCCATCGCGAGCGTCCCCGAGCTGCCCGGGCCCCGGCCGGCGGTTGTCGGCCGGGGCCCGCTTCGGTCAGCCGGTCTCACCCCACCAGGCGGGAGACACGCTGAGGCTCCACAGATCGCCTGCCGCCCCCTGGGCGTCGGCGTCCACCCGGACGATGAGCCGCACACCGGACTCGGGGACCCGATAGCGGCGGAAGTCGGTGGCCGTCGCGTCGTCGTCCGGTTCGACCGAGCAGCCCAGATCGTTGATCGCCGCGGTCAGGTCCTCGAAACGCACCGAAGAGGCGAAGGCACCGTATGGCTTGCGCAGAGCCGCCGGCACGGCCGACTCCGCGTCCCACCTCAACCGGTGCGCCTGCACGCTGATTCCGAAGCAGGGCCAGGAACCCTGCGCCTCCTCGAACGACAGCTCCACGAGCCCGTAGTCCTGGCGCATGAGCCCCGCGTCCACATCGTCGACGTAGTCGGTCCCCAGCAGGTCCGCCCACTCGGCGGGCTCCGTGCCGATGCCCACGCCCAGAACATCGCCGCGGGTGGCGACGTGGGCGTACAAGTCCAGGTCGGACATCTACGTCTTCTCCATTGCCTCGATCAGCGCGCGCCCGCAGCTCGGCCGTCCGGTCGTTGCTGAAGCGCCACTGCGGGTTGCGGCCTTCCTTCATGGCCTTGGCGCGGCGCACCCGGAGTACTTGGCGGCGGCCTTGAAGTCGGCCCGTTGGTGCCGCGCGAGTCGCTGCTGGTCCACTCGGGGTACAGGAAGCCGGCCACGTCACGGGCGAGCAGGTGGGCGTCCCGCCGGTCGGCGGTGCCGATGACCCGCTCCGCGGCGGTCGGGGCGAAGTCGAAGTACGACCACCGAAGCGCGGCCGGCAGGCCGAACCCGAGCACCGCCACCATACCGGCCGCAGCGGTCCGGACGTGGTCGGTGGAGGTGATCAGCGCCGGCACGGACTCGCCCAGGACGATGATCGCGAACAGTCCCACCCGTTCGACCAGGTGACCGGTGTGCAGCCGGCCGGGGATCCCCCGGCCCCGCGAGGTGAGCAGCGGGATCATCTCCGCGATGGCAGGCCGGCTCATGTCACGGCACCCGCGCCCGTCGTCCGGTGGGGGCGGCATCAACGCCCGTCGGCGGCCCAGAGCTTCTCGGCGGGCTCCTCGCCCCCTTGGTCGAGGCGGAATGGCGGGTAGGCGTCCGTCATGAGGCCCGCGTAGGCCGCGACGCGGAAGACCCAGCGGTTCAGGCCGACCACCAGGACGAACAGATCGCGCGGATACCGGCCGGTGAACGCGAGGGCGATGGCGGCGAAGAGGGTCAGCAGGGTGATCAGGCCACCGCTCCACCAGCTCGCCCTCATGCCACCGGCGAAGATGGCGATCACGAGGTAGTGCGGGATGGCGAGCAGCCACCACTTGACCAGGACGAGGCCGCGCGAGAGCCGCTCCGGGTAGGCGATGTCCAGCCGCGCGGGGTAGTCGGGCTCCGGCCCCAGGCTGAAGGGTGGGTAGCGGTCGGTGCCGAGGGCGCTGTACGAGTAGTAGGAGACGCGCCACGCCCAGCGCAGCACCCCGAGATTGAAGTCGAACAGTGGTCGCGGATACCGCTCGGTGAACAGGATGGCGAAGAACGCGATCACGGTCACGATCAGGAACGCGATCCAGAGGAAGATCAGCACGATCCAGTGGGGGATCACGAGGAGCCACTTGACCAGCCACAACCATCGGGACAGCGGGGTGTCGAGCCGGGCCGTCACCGTGACCGGAGGGTAGGAGGAACGGGAGGTTTCCATGAACGTCACTTCCTCGCCGAACCGGTGGTTTCGTACGGGAGCCGGTCATGCACCCCCACCTTCAGGATCACCCCGTTCCGCACTCCGGCCCACCGGAGTACGAGCTTGCCGGAGTCCTCCTCACGGCCCTGCCCCGTGCCCGCCCTCCGGCCGCGCCTCGATCCGGTGGCGGACGACCGTCGTCAGGACCGTGAGCCGCGTCGACGCCGCAGGGACCGGGGCGACGGGGTTCTCGATGCGCCGGGCCGCCTCCGGGAGCTGCGCCAACTCGGCTTCGAAACGGGCGCGCGCGGCGTCCAGGGTGTCGGGCGGCTCCGTGCGGAGCCCGCCGCGCATCACGGTCCGCAACAGCGGCTCCGTACCGTCCGGCGGCTCCTCGTTCGCCAGGCCCACGGTGTCGCGGAACCCCGCGCCGCGGAAGACCTGCTTCGGTGCGGGCGCCGTCGCCTGGGCGGACGCGAGCCTCATGACGGGACGCCCGTCGTACTCGACAAGCTTGTAGGAAGCATCGAGATACGGGGCGCCTGCGGCGACGCCGGTCTTCGTACCCACGGCGAAGACGTCGATCGGTGCCCCGTCCCGTACGAGAGCGGCCACGCCGTACTCGTCGAGTTCACCACCGGCGATGATCCGCACGTCCCTCAGCCCCGCCGCGTCGAGAGTGGCCCTGGCCCGGTGAGCGCGCGCTCCGAGGTCGCCGCTGTCGATGCGGATCGCGGACCCCGGGCCGCGCCCCAGGTCCGTCAGGACGCGGGCGGCCGTCGCCACCCCACGGTCCGTGTCGTACGTGTCGACCAGGAGGGTCACCGGGCCGGGGTGGGCGCGCGCGAACGCCCGGAAGGCGTCCTCCTCGGAGGCGAAGGACTCGATGTGCGAGTGGGCCATGGTGCCGGACGAGGGAATGCCGTACCGGGCGGCGGCCGCGACGTTGCTCGTGCCGGCGAAGCCGACCAGCGCGCAGAGCCGCGCCGCCTGCAGGCTGCCCGCCGGTTCGTGGGTCCGGCGCGAACAGGAGTCCACGAGGGACCGGCCTGCGGCGGCGAGCACACAGCGTGCCGCCTTGGCGGCGACCGCCGTCTGATGACAGACGAGCGCCACCAGATACGTCTCCACGAGCATGGCCTGGGGCAGGGTCGCGGTGACCTCCAGGAGGGGTTCACCGGCGAAGACGAGCCGCCCTTCCGGAACCGCGCGGACCTGGCCGTCGAAGGACAGCCCGTGCAGGGGTTCGAGCTCCTCGACCGGCCGCCCCAGAGCCTCCGCGAACGCACGCACATCGGACAGGCCCACCCGGAACCGCGAGAGATGGTCGAGCGCAGGTTCGAGCCCGGCGGCCACGAGGAAGCCGTGCCCCGGCGGCAGGTCGCGCACGAAGAGGCTGAAGGTGGCCGGTGCCCGCATGTCCTCCCGCAGGTACGAGAGCGCCATCGTGACCTCGTACAGCTCGGTCGTGGTCACCAGGGACATACTTCGAGGATGCGCGGCCGATGGGCGCACCGCACGCGCGACGTACGTACGACGCCCGCCGCACGAGGCCACCCGGCCGGTCAGGCGAACGGGAACCCCGCCAGGTGGTAGTGGAGCAACATGCTCGTCGTCGCGACCGCGGCCGCTCCCGTGAGGGTGAACAGCAGGCGGCCCGCGATGGTCCACCATCCGCGGAGCCAGGCCGCGACCGCCCCCGCCACCACGCCCAGGGTCAAGGCCACCAGTGATGTACCCAGCATCGTGACGGCGGACAGGAGCGGCGACCCCAGGGGGACCATCTCCATCATCGCGTTGCCGTCCGCGACGACCGCCGCCAGTGCGGCGGTGAAGGCCGCCGCGATCAGGCCGGTCACCGCGGCCGCTGCCCGGGTGGCCCGGGCGGCGGGCGGATGCGGGGTCCGGCCACGGGTGCGTCGCAGCAGGGCGGTTACCGGGAACGCGATCGCACCGATGACCAGCCCGCCCACGCCGAAGGCGAGCAACCCCATGTGCATGGAGGGAGATTGACGCCAGGTCAGGGCCTCGTACGCCGTGGAAGGCGTCGCCGACGAGACCAGTACCCCGCTCTTGGTGAAGGCGAGCGTCGCACCATGGCCGCCGCGTTCGCGGAAGAGGCCGTCGCCGAGGGCGAGCCAGCTCTGCTCGGGCTGGTCGGGGTCGAGGGAGAGACCGGTGGTGCGCAGTCCGTTCGCGCCGTCCCTCTCCACGCCGACCGACGAGACCAGGCCTTCGACCGCCATGAGGCTGGTCCGGCTGACCCGGGCGGGGCGGTACGTGCCGGTGTACGAGTCGAGGGCGGGGTCCGTGGCGGCATCGCCGGCCCCGCTCGGCGCCGCGGTCGCCGGGCGGTCCGGGACCAGGGTATCCACGATGCGATTGATCAGGTCCTTGCCGTCCCAGGCGGCCCGGCCGTCCTTGCCGTCACCGTTGAAGACGACGAACACCCCCAGATCATGGCCGGGGACGAGGAGCAGGTTCGAGTGGAATCCGGGGATGTCGCCGTCCTTGAACCAACCGGTCCGGCCGTCGCGCCGCCACTCCTCGAAGCCGTAGCCGACGCCGGGCAGCCGGGGATCCTGCCGGTGGTGCACCTGCTGCATCAGGCGGTTCGCCGGAGCCGCGTCGGCAAGCTGGTCGGTCATCCAACGGCCCATGTCGGCGGCGGTGCTGACGGCCCCCGGCCCGGTCGGGCTCCACGCGCCGTACTGACCCCTGTCCTCGGTCCAGCCGGACGTACCGCTGGGCCGGTAGCCGTGGGCGAGACCCGCTGCGATCGGCTCCGGCTGCGGCTGGGCGACCGTGGAACGCGTCATGCCCAGCGGCCTGAGGATGTGCTCGTCGACGTAGGAAGGGAAGGACCGGCCCGAGGTCTCGGCGACGATCTGGCCCGCGAGCGCGTAGCCGTAGTTGTCGTACGCGGCGATCGTGCCGGGGGCACGGACCCGGGGCGGGCGGCGCGTCACGAGGCTTTCGGCGAGCGGTTCGATGTCCTGCGCACGGGCCCTGCTGCGGCCGACGAGGTCGCTGTCGAAGCCGCCGGTGTGGGTGAGGAGTTGGTCCAGGGTGACGGGGCGTCCGGGATAGGTGTTTGGGACGGTGACAGCCCGGAGGTGGTCGTTGACGTCGGCGTTCGGGTCGATCCTGCCCTCGGCGACGAGCTGGGAGGCGGCCTGCGCAGTGAACAGCTTGGCGAGCGAGCCGAGGAAGAAGACCGTGCTGTGGGGGTCCACGGGCGCCCTGGTTTCGATGTCGGCGACGCCGTAGCCCTCGGTCAGGACGGTCCGGCCGCCGGAGACCACCGTGACGGCCGCGCCGGGGATGCGGTCGTCCGCGAGGTAGCCGGCGACGGCCGTGTCGACGAGGGAGTCGAGAGCGCCGGGGGTGCGGGAATCACGGGCGTCAGGGAGGGCGGCGGGGCCGGCCGGAACGGCCGCGTGAGTGGATGTGGCTACGGAAACCAGCGTGGCGGAGGTGACCGTCATCATGATCGTGGCGGCCATCGTGGCGAGGGCTCGTATCGGCGTCGTACGCATACGTCGACGATCTCCTCCGGGCGCGGGCCGCCCCAGTGCGAGCCGCATCGGCCTGTGTGTATTTCACATGGGTGGGCCGGGTGCGGTGCCCAGGTGTACGTCTACCGTGACCTCATGAACGCCCGCCAGGCCGACCGCACCGCCGACCGCACCGCCGACGGCGCCCGCCGGGCCGACCGTACCGTCGACCGCACCGCCGACGGCGCCCGCCAGGCCGACCGCACCGCCGACGGCTCCGAATCCGGTCCGGCGCCCGCGGTCGTCTCCGTGGTCCTCGTCGTCGTCATTCTCGGATTCTCCTTCGAGCCCGGTGTCCTCCTGCCGCGCCCGGCCGCCGTGCCGATGCTGCTGCTCCAGATCGTCACCTGCCTGCCCTCGACGCGGCGGCTGCGAGGGGCGTGGACCCTCGCCGCGCAGATCCTGCTCGCGCCCTGGTCCGGACTGCCCGGCTTCCTCGGCGCCTCCGTGCTGCTCGTCGTCGAACGGCCCGTCCGCTGGGCCCTGTTCGCGGTCGTGGTGCTCGCCGGCGGGCTGCTCGCCCCCGGCGACGGCGGTGTCCACTCCGTACTCAACGGCATCGGCAACGCTCTCGCCCACGGCCTGATCATCTACGCACTCACCCGGCTCACCGACCTGTACACCGAACTCCGCGCCACCCGCGACGCATTGGCGCAGGCCCGGGTCGCGGCCGAGCGGGAGCGCGCCGGGCGGGACCTCGACGCGGTGCTGGGAACGGCACTGGCGGAGATCGTCCGGCTGGCCGGACAGGGAACGCGCGGAGCGCGGCAGCTGGTGACGGTGGCGCGGGCGGCGACGGATCGGGTACGAGCCGCCCCGTCCGTGCACTCCGCCGATGGCACGGACATCCACGCGGGCGCCCTGACACCCCGGCTGGCGTGGCCCATCGTCGTCGCCACCCACCTGGAGTACCTGATCGTGGGCGTGGCCTTCCTGCTCGACGACGGGGTGACGGGTGGGCGATTCGCCGCGTACACGGCCGCGTTGGCGGCGGTCGTCGGTCTGCAGGCGTACCACTCCCTGCCGCGTCCGCCGGGCGTACGTCCCCGTTTCGTGGTGTGGACGCTGGGCGCCCAACTCGCCCTCGCCCTGGGCATACTGACGGCTCCGGACGGCCCGTACCCCCAGTTGGTGGCCTTCGCGGCGGCCTCGGTGCTGATCGTTCTCCCGGGCCGCATCGCCTGGCCTGCGACAGCAGCGCTGACGGGTCTGGTGGCGGTCGTGGCGCTCGTACGGACCGACGGCCCCGGAGCCCGGGGCACCGCGGTCCTGGTCCTGGACGTCGTGGTGATCGCTCTGGTCTTCTACGGCCTGGCCCTGCTCACCGGCCTCGTCCACCAGGTGCGGGAGGCCCGCGGAGCACTCGCCTCACTGGCGGTGGCCCGAGAGCGTCGGCGTATCGCCAGGGACGTCCACGATCTGCTGGGCCACGGCCTGTCGGCGATCGCGCTGAAGGGCGAGTTGGCGGACCGCGACCCGGACCCACTGCGAGCCGCCGGCCATCTCGCCGATGCGGCGGCGCTGGCGGGCCGAGCGCTCGCGGACCTCCGGGCGATCCCGGGGGACGGCACCGAACTCACGCTTGCCGAGGAGGTGAACTCCGCCCGGCAGGTGCTCGCCGCCACCGGCATCGAGGTGCGGGTGCGGGGCGAGGTGGCGAACGTCGACGAGGTGTCGGAGGGGCTGTTCGCCACGGTGCTGCGGGAGGCGGTGACGAACGTGCTGCGGCACGCCCCGGGAGCACGATGGTGCGAAGTGGAAGTCGGTCAGCGCCTGTTGCGGGTCGCGGACGACGGCCGTGGGCCGCTGGCGGAGGGAAGCACCGCGGTGGCCGGCGTCGGCGGCAACGGGCTGAGGAACCTGCGTGAGCGCGCGGCGGCGCTCGGCGGGCGGCTGGAGGCCGGGTCGGCCCCGGACGGACGCGGCTACGTCCTGACCGTCCGGCTGGTCACCGAGCCCGTCTCGGCGCCCTCGCGGACCGGAGGATGACTCCGCGTCAGGCCAGCCATCCTTCCTCCCGCGCGATCCGCACCGCGTCGAGCCGATTGCGGGCCGCGAGCTTGGTGACCGCCGCACCGAGGTAGTTCCGTACGGTGCCCTGGGTGAGGTGCAGTTCACGGGCGATGCGGTCGAGCTCGGCGCCGGTGGCGGCCAGCCGGAGCACATCGGTCTCGCGGGTCGTGAGCGGGCTCTCCTTGGCGGTGAGGGCCGCGGCGGCGAGCTTCGGGTCGATGACGTGCTCCCCGGCGGCCACGCGTCGGATCGCGGCGGCGAGCTGGTCCGGCGGGGCGTCCTTGAGCATGAACCCGCCGACACCTGCGGCGAGTGCGGACCGCAGTGCCTCCGGTC
This sequence comes from Streptomyces narbonensis, assembly GCF_014649015.1. Lineage (GTDB taxonomy): Bacteria > Actinomycetota > Actinomycetes > Streptomycetales > Streptomycetaceae > Streptomyces > Streptomyces narbonensis. Next base: position 343,761 of record NZ_BMSF01000005.1, on the reverse strand, counting down.
GGCCCAGCGCGGTGAGGATCATGATCCGGCACTCGGGAAGCGCGACGGAGAGGTCTCGGGCGGCGGAGAGCCCGTCCGCGCCGGGCATCTCCAGGTCGAGGACGGCGACGGTGGGCCGGTGGGCGAGCGCGGCGGGGACGACGGCGTCCCCGCGGGCCACGTCGGCGACGACCTCCATGTCGTCCTCAAGACCCAACAGGGCGACCAGCGCCCCGCGGATCAGGTGCATGTCCTCGGCCAGCAGAATCCGGATCATGGTTCCTCCCCCGGGAAGATCGTAACGGCTGCCGGGGGCTCGGTCCGAGGCGCGTTCCGAGGCGCGTTCCGCCGGAGGGACGTCCGGGGCGGGTGTCCCGCGCTGCCGTTGCGCGGTGCACGCGCTGCCGCGGGGCGTCGGGGTCCGCCGGGTCCGTGCGGTCCGGGCGGTGCTCGGGGTCCGGGCGGTCCTCGGGGGCCGTGGGGTCAGGAGCCGTCCGCCGCGGCGAGCAGCGCGGCGACGTCCAGCTTTCCCATGGCGAGCATCGCCTTCATCGCTCGCTGGGCGCGCGCCTCGTCCGGATCGCTGAGGAGTTCTTCCAGGACGGAGGGCACGACTTGCCAGCTCAGGCCGAACTTGTCCTTGACCCAGCCGCACGGGCCCTCCTGTCCGCCCTCGGACAGCTTGTTCCAGTAGTAGTCGACCTCCCCCTGGTCCGTGCAGTCGATGAGGAAGGACACGGCCTCGTCGAAGGTGAACTCGGGGCCGCCGTTGATGGCGGTGAAGTGCGTGCCGTCCAGGACGAAGTCGACGGTCAGCACGGTCCCGGCGGGACGGGGGCCCGCCTCCCCGTAGTGGGACACGTTCTTGATCTCCGAGTTGGGGAAGACCGAGCAGTAGAACTCCGCGGCCTCCTTGCCCTGTGTGTCGAACCAGAGGTTGGGGGTGATCCGGGGCATGGCGTTCTCCTGATCTCGCGTCACCGCCGTCCGGCGGCCCGCGAATCATTGCTCCACCACACCCCGAATCCGCGCAACCACCCCCTGCGCCGTCTCAGGACCATGCGGAAGGGGGAGGCCGGAGACCGATCCGGGTGCCTCCGCGTGGGGTGCCCCAGCGGTCAGAGAATGTGGACGCGCTCCAGGGATCCCGCACTGTCGCGAATCATCAGGTCGCTGCCCTTGGCGCGTTCGCCTTCGACGAATCCGAGCAGCAGAACCGCCCGGTTGATCACGTCGGCCTTGCTGACACCGGTCGCGGCGGTGAGCTCCGCGATCGCGGTGACAGCCGGAGGGCACAACGTCACCGAGTACCGCTCGCTGTCGGGATGGGCGGGGAGCTGATCCATGGCGATTCCTTCCTGACGACTAGTACGCATCGGAATTGCACCATGAATGCGCCACTGTCGCACCACATTTGCATCACTCTCGTCGAGCCCCTCCGCTGCCGCTGCGGGGCGAAGCGGGCCGAGGCCTCCAGCCCGTCCTGCAGGAAGACTCCGGACAGGGAACCGGACCGGACCGCGGCCCCTGTGCTCGCCCCTGAGGGAGGTCGACGGTGGCAGGAACACGAGGGAGTGACGGCACACGTCCGCAGGATTCTCTCGGCACACGTCCGCAGGGTTCCCTCGGCGGTCGTCGTGACGATCCCCCGAGCGCGCGGTGTCCTGAGGGCGGTGGTCCGGGCCGGACGGGTTCGGTCCTGATCCCCGTGGCCGGCCGGCGCGTCGCACCCGACGCCGGACGGGCACAGGCCCGGTCATGCAGGCACCTCGATGACGAGACGCTGCCCTCAGCCCGCATACCCGTGACCGGGTGCGCCGAGTGCCTGGCAGCGGGCCGCGAGGACTGGATCCATCTACGCCTCTGCCTGCGATGCGGACACAACGGCTGCTGCGACAGCTCCCCGGGGGCTCATGCCCACCGGCACGCGGCCCTCACAGGGCACCCACTCGCGGTCGCGGCCGAACGACCCTGGGCGTGGTGCTACACCGACGAGGTCTTCCTCGTTCCGGCAGAAGGGCGGGATGCGGAGTTCCAGTGATCGTTGTGGAACACGCCGGCAGGCAAGATCCGGAAGAGATAGCCCGGGCACCACCGCCGCCCCCGGGTACCGCGGCCACACTCGGGCACCGCCCACCCGAACGGTTCGCCCTCCGGCGCCCCGCCCCCCGGGCGGCGGCCTCGGCATGCACACACGGTGCCCCGGGACGATCATCCGAACATGGCAGGTACTCCCCCACCCCCCGCGCCCACCGGGACCGTCCGCAGCGAGGCGCCCCGCCAGAAGCTGGCGCTCACAGCCATGCTCTTCGCGGTGTCGATGACCTTCATCGACCAGACCATCGTCTCGATCGCCGCCCCGAACATCACCGACGAGCTCGGCCTGACCGCCTCCGGCATGCAGTGGGTCGTCAACGCGTACCTGCTCTCCCTCGCCGCGTTCTTCGCGCTCGGCGGCCGGCTCTCCGACCTGTTCGGGCACCGCCGCGTCATGCTGATCGGCACCCTGGTCTTCGTCATCTCCTCTGTGCTCTGCGGCTGTGTGCCCTCCGGCGACCTCGCCCAGACCTGGTTGATCGTCTTCCGCGCAACCCAGGGTCTCGGAGCGGCCCTGATGTTCCCGGCAGCGCTGGCCGTCGTCATCGCCGTCTTCCCCGTCGACCGTCGCGGTCGCGCCCTCGCGCTCTTCTTCGGACTCTCCGGCGCCCTCACCGCCGTCGGTCCCCTGCTCGGCGGCTGGCTGACCGCGTGGACGTGGCGGGCGATCTTCTGGGTCAACGTGCCGGTGGCGCTCGTCGCCATCGTGCTCGCCGTGCTCGCCCGGATCCCCGAGAGCCGCCGCTCCGAGCGCCTGGACATCGTCGGCGCCGCGCTGGTCGCCGTCGGCATGGGCCTGAGCGTGCTGGGCTTCCAGCAGGCCTCGTCCTGGGGCTGGGACAGCGTCGCGACCTGGGCCTGCATCGTCGGCGGCCTGCTCGTCCTGGTGCTGTTCTTCGGCTACGAGCGGCGCACCGCCCACCCGCTGATCGACTTCGACGTCTTCCGGGACCGGGCCTTCACCGTCGACAGTCTCGTGCTGTTCTTCGCGATGCTCGCCTTCGTGCCGGTGTTCTTCTTCTCGTCCGTGTACGCCCAGGTGTCGCTCAGCGCCTCTCCGAACCAGGCCGCGCTCTTCCTGCTGTACTTCTTCATCGGCTTCGGCCTCGCCTCCCAGTGGGGCGGACGGATCCTCGACAAGCGCGGCGCCCGCCCGGCCATGAAGCTCGGCTGCGCGCTCGGCGCGGTCGGGTTCTACCTCTGGGCGCAGAAGATGACCGATCTGTCGATGCACGACCAGTGGCCGTACGCGGCCATGGCGGGCGCCGGCATCGGATTCCTCCTCGCGCCGGCCTCGACCGACGCCGTCAACCGAGCCATCGGCGCCTCGTACGGCGAGGTCACGGGGATCACCCAGACGATCCGCAACTACGCGGCCGCCATCGGCATGGCCGTCTTCAGCACCGTGCTGTCCCATGTCTCCACCGACCGCATCACGGCCACGCTCCAAGACCGCGGGCTGCCGCCGGCCGAGGCCTCGGCCACCGCGGAGAAGGTCGCCGAGGCGGTCACCGGTCACCCGGACGGCCAGGGACCCCCCGGTGACGGGCCGGTAGCGAAGGCCCTGCAAGGGGCGGGGGACGCGATCCGGATGGATTTCGCGGAGGCCAACCAGTGGGTGTTCTACGGCATGGCGATCGCCCTGGCCGTGGCGTTCCTGTGCTCGCTGGCCCACCCCGGGACGCGCGTCACCGAGCGCACTCCGGACGACTGACCCGGCTTCCGCGCTCAGCGCCGACTCCTTCCTCACCGGGGTCGGCTGGTGCCCGGAACGGGTCGCCGGGGTCGACATCCGATGGCAGAGACGCGGCCTCCCGGCCGGGGGCCCGCACTGCTCTCCGCTGACGCTTTCGCATGCTGCGCACACGGAGATCTTGAAATAGCCAGAGTTAGGCCGCCACCGAAAGGTGGCCGCGGATCGCAAAACTCCGCGGCATCGCCTGGGCTCTCTCTCTTCCCCCCAACCTGACCGCTGAGGCGAAGACCAAGCCAGGCCCGGTCAAGGGCTCCTCGGGGATATTCAGACAATTGCGGCGTAATCGTGCCGTACGTACGGCGGCACCTGCCCGGCCTGCTTGAAGGACTACGCCGAGGGCGAGGTCATCACGAAGCTCGCAGACGGCTGGGGACACCCCGGCTGCGCGCCCCGGCAGCCCTCGGCAGCGGAGCGCGAGTTCGCCCGGAACAAGGCCCGGGTCGAGAGCGGGGAGACGTACCGCGGGCAGAAGCCTTCGGACTGGCGGCTCGGCTCCTCGCCATCCAGCACCCGTCCCGCCTGCTGAGCTCCGGCCGGACGGGTGTGGCGTCGGCCATGGACAAATCCACCCGGTCAAGGGGCGGTCAAGGCGAAAGCGGACATCCGTCGGCGGTGGCCGTCAGACCGCGGTCAAGGGCCCGGCGGGCTGTTAGGGCCCTGGCCAGTCCGCGCCGACTTGGGAGCGTGGGTCAGGGCCGGTGCTGACCGCGCTCTGGGGCAGTACGACCGGACCGCCTTCGGCCCCGGTACTCCGGCAACGGAGTGCCGGGGCCGCGCCATATGCGCGGGCCGACGTGCGTAGTTCGCAGGTCGGCGGTGTGGCAGCAGGCCTGCGGAGGAGCGCAGGTGCGTTCGGCTAGGGAGCTAGTGCTCTGACCGCATAGGTTCACCGGGTTCGGTTCTGGTTCGAGCGTCGCGGAGAACTCGGATGCAGCCGCGTCCTGTGTCTGCGAGCATGCGTCGCTGTGGAGATCAACAACTCTGTCGTCCGGCGCGCGGTCGCCTCCGACGCTGCTGCGGTGGCCGATGTGTGGCTGCGTTCCTTCGCGGCGGCGCTTCCAGGCGTGCGCCGGGCGCACACGGACGACCAGGTCCGGGCCTGGTTCCGCGAGGTGGTCGTGCCCGGCCAGGAGACGTGGGTGGCGACGGTTGACGGCTCGGTGGTCGGGATGATGGTGCTGGACGGCGAAGACCTGGAACAGCTCTATCTCGATCCGGCCTGGCAGGGCCAGGGCATCGGAGGCCGACTCGTGCACCTGGCCAAGCAGCGTCGCCCGGCCGGGTTGGCACTGTGGACATTCCAGGTCAACGAGTCGGCACGGCGCTTCTACGAGCGGCACGGCTTCATCGCTGACGAGGCCACCGATGGGCACCGCAACGAGGAACGCGAGCCGGATGTCCGGTACGTATGGCGTTCCGGGGAGCAAGAGCTCTGAGGTGCTCACGCCGCCTGGGCGAGTTGTCGTCCGCCCCAGCGGATGCCCTTCTCGCTGCGGATGCGGGCGCGTTCACAGCGTTCGGCGGCCAGGACGTCGCGGTGGCGGGCGGTGGCGTTGCGCCACCGCAGATAGGCGTACAGGGCCCGCGTCTGCACGGTGTGGTTGGGGTGGTTCGAGTTGGCGATGGTGAACCGCCGCAGCGGGCCCAAGTGGGCTTCGATCGGGTTGGCCCAGGACGCGTAGGTCGGGGTGAAGCACATCTCGACCTTGTTCTTCTCCGCCCAGCGCCGGATGCCGGTGCCGTTGTGGGCGGACAGGTTGTCCATGATCACGTAGATCGGGGCGCTGTCCTGGCGGGCGGCCCGGATCGACTTCAGCGCGGCCAAGGTGTTGGCGGCACCCTTTCTGCGGTTGACGCCCCACAGGGTGTCGTCGCCGATCGAGTAGCAGCCGTGGAAGTAGCGCACCCCGTGGGTGGGGTGGTAGGTCGCGGGATGCCGCTCGGGCCGGCCTTGCTCGGCCCAGCCCGAGCCCGCGGTGGGACGAATCCCGAGCGGGCCGAACTCGTCGAAGGCGAAGACCCGGTCCGGGAAGCGGTCGAGGACCTCCTCGATCCGGTCCAACTTCGCTTCGCTGTCGGGGTCCGGGGATTCCTTCCACGTCTTGGTGCGCTGGAAGGTCACGCCGCGACGGGCGAGCAGACAACGTAAGGCCTCGCGGCCGATCCGGATGACGCGCCCGTGGACTTTCCACAGGTAGGCGGCGAGTTTGCGGATGGACCAGCGGGTGCAGGGCTGACCAAGTTTGGTGGGGCGGGGGTGGCCGTCTGGATGACGAAGTCCTCGTCGTCAGGCTTGAGCAGGCGGGGACGGCCTCCCGCCCACCGAGAGTCCAGGCAGGCCAGGCCGACATCGTCGAACCGGTGGATCACGTCCCGGACAGTGTCCTCATCGGCCTGCACGAGCTGGGCGATCACCGGCACCCGGTTCCCACCGGCCGAGGCCGGCAGCATCATCGCGCGCCGATAGCGCACCGAGCTGGTGCTGCCCCGGCGCACGATCCGCTGCAGCTTCTGCCCCTCCTGGTCGGTCAGTCTGCGCACGCGGACAGGCTCGGCCACCGCGCCTCCAGCGATCGGATCGGACGTCACCGCACATCCAACCGCCACGACCACCAACCCGGCCAACCTATACGGGCAGAGCACTTGCGCCCCCTACGGCCAAGGTGACGTTGCGCGCGATCTGGTCGCGGCCGCGGATCCGCCGGCCGAGGGTTGCCCCGTCACCGAGTCAGGCGGCGGCCCAGCGCAGTACGGTCTCTCCGTGGGCGGTGAGCCAGGTGCCGTCGCCGATCGGTATGGCGGAGACCCCCGGCGTCAGCGGGTAGTCGAGTTCGGCGAGGGGCCTGAGTGTGTGAGCGTCGAGCAGGAGGTGGGTGCCTTCCTCCGTCCACTGTTCCTCGGCCGCCACGACCAGAATCCGCTGGTCGTCGAGGAAGCCCGGGGTGTAGCCGGCGAAGAGCCACTCGTCACGGAGAACCTCGCCGGCCTCGATGATGACGTCGTCGGCACCCTCCTGTGTACGGCAGAGATAGCCTCCTCCGACGTCCTGACTGACCAGCACCCCTTCCGTACCGAGGCCGACGTAGGGTTCCTCGGCGGTGCCCGCCGCCCGGACGTCGAGCCCGTCGGTCGTGTAGGTGATCAGGAGACAGTGCGTACCGTCCTGGCCCATGGACGCGGTGAGCAGAATCTCGGGGCGTGCGTCCGGGAACTGCTGGAAGGCGTACGTCGCTGAGAGGGACGGCAGGACGTGCTCGGCAAGCACCTCGCCGGTGGCCAGGTCGAGGGCCCTGCAGATGTCGCCCTTGGAGGGCCCATCCGCCCCGAGGGGTCCTGCCATGGTCGCCAGGAGGACGCGCCCGGCCAGGTCCGGCGTGCAGGCGCCGGTGGCTCCGGGTGAATGCTGCCAGTCCCGGTGGCGATGTTCCCAGCGGACGGTTCCGTCGGATTCTTGGACAATGACGGCCTCCCGGGTGCTGGTGGCCAGGGCGCCGTCGGGCAGAGGCGAGCAGTAGGGGTCGGAGCCGTTCGCGGCCGGGTCGGTCCACGTGGCGCGGGCGCCGGCCACCAGAGATTGATCGGTGCTGATCCTGCTGGTGGTGATCGTGCCCTGGTATCGGGTGACGAGCCAGTGCGCGCCGTCGCGCAGGAGCCAGCCGTCCATTTTCCCCAGCGCCTCGGTGATACCGGGCAAGGACTCGCGGGCGAGGAGCCGTGCGGGTAGGCGGGGGTAGTTCATGTGCTCTTTCCAGTCCGTGCCTGGGGTGTAGCGGCTGGGCCGCTGGAACTGCCGCCGATTGGTGGGTCTGTCGTCATCGTACGTCGGCCCCGCGGGCATCCCCTCGATGCGGATGGAGGGGTGCGCAGAAGTCGGGACAGACGCTGCGTTGGGCCGCGCCGTGGGTGGGCAGCCGATCGTCCGAGCCTTTGCTGTGCCGGTTTCCGTGTTGCCGTCGCACCCCGTACCAGAATCGGGGGCGGCTGACACGGCTGGAATGGCCTGGAAATCGGTGGGAGCCCGGCGGCTCCGGACCTACTGTCACCCAAGATGGAGATGAACCTCCGGAAGCTGCCGGACAATCAGCACGAGATCCTCGTCCGGGCCCGCAAGGGACCGGACGTCAGGCTGCCCGCCCAGCCCGTCGGCCCGACCCTGCCGCACGACCTGGTCCACGCCGTCGTGGAGACCGCCCTCGGCATCGACGACGGCTTCTGGGGGGCGATGGCGCGCGGCGCCACCTTCGAGGGGTTCGAGCTCGTCCTCCCAAGCCGGCACCGCCGCTCGGGGCTGAAGGTGCTGCGCCGGGGCGGCGGCGCCGTCATGACCGCCGAGCTCTCCGTGAACTGGGCCTACCGGGTGTGGCTCGGCCTCCCCACGGAGGGCCGCGGCATCGGCCGGGCACCCCTGGACGAGGCGGCCCTGGCCCGGACGACCCCGCACCTGGACTCCGCCGCCGCCCGCTGGGCCGCGCTCCCGGAGGGCGGGGAACTCCTCTGGCGCTGGGGGGTGGACCGGGCATGACCTCCAGGGCCTGGGCCGACCCTGATCTTTTGGGCAGGTGGTCCTATGGGCCGGCGGGCGGCACCAGGGCCTGTGCCGGCCCCGTCGACCCACAGGAACGAGCCCGATGACAGAGGGGCACGAGCCTGTACGTGATCTTCAAAGGTGGGTCAACGCCTGCGGGCGCGGGCTCGCCGCACGAGAAGGCCGACCGTGGCGCCGACGAGCGCGAACCCCGCCAGACCGGCCACAGTCCACTCGGCCGTACGGTCGACCCGGTCGCCCGCCGGGCTCGAGGAGGGAGGGGACGGCGCGGGCGCCGGCGCCGACGGGGCCGGATCGGTGGCCGTCGTGGGGACCGGCGCGGGCGTGGTGGGGGTGGGGCGGGGGGCGGGCGGTGACGGGTCGACCGCGGGGACCGAGATCTCCGCATCCCCATGACCGAGGGCGGGGAAGCCCACGTCGACGGTGACCTTCCACGTGCCGGGGGTGAGGACCTCGGCGGTGCTCCAACTCGTACGCGAGCCGGGGTCGCGGACCAGCGGCCACGGGCCCATGGAACGAGATCCGTCGGGGCTGGCCGCGTTCACCGTGGCGGCGACGGCCTCGTCGACGGCGTCCCCGTCGTTCTCCCAGGTGATCTCGGTCGTGACATGACCGTCTCGCTGGCCGGTCACCACCACCTTGACGGTGTCTCCGTGGGCCTGGGCGGTGGTCGGCAGGACCAGGACCTGGGCGAAGAGCGTGAGCATCAACAGCAGGCCGAGGCCCGTGCCCGCGCGGAAAAGACGGTGTGTACGCATCGTTGCGGTGCTCCTGGTGCGTGGGTTGGTGCGGTGCGGTGGCGCCGGTGGACGGCCGCAGGAGCCGCCCACCGGCGCCGGGGCAACCCGGAGGTCGCCGTCGGAGTTCAGGCCGAGGTCAGGAGACCTTCTGGACCGTCCATACCTGTGTCGCAGCGCCGTTCGTACGCTCCATGTCGAGCAGCCAGCTCCCGTAGTACGGGCGGTTGCTCACCGTCAGGGCGAAGCCGCCGCTCGGGTCGGTGACGGCGACCGCTCCGTTGCGGCTGGACACCTTCCACCTCTGCGTGGCCGCGTTGCCGCACGCCTCCTGGGCGACCCACATGCCCTGGGTCGGAGCTCCGCCCGTCTGAAGGCACTTGCCGGAGACGGCGGAGCGGATGCGGACGAGTCCGCTGCCCGCGTCGTCGAACAGCCACTGCTGCTGGGCGTAGCCGGTGGCCCGCGCCCCGACGAGCACCGTGCCCTCGGCGGAGCGCCCGCCCCAGATCTCGGCGGCCATGCCGGTACCCGCGTTGCCGAGGGTGTAGCGGGTGCCGGGGGTGGTCGTGCCACCGCCCGCTTGGGCCGTACGGAAGGCGGTCGTCCGTCCGGCACCGCTGTCACGACCGGACCGGTCGCGGACGGAGACGGCTACCTCGTACCGGGTGCCGGGCTGAAGGTTGTAGATGCGCAGAGTCCGCGACTGCACCCAGGTCAGGTGCCGGCCATTCAGCAGGACCTGGTACCAAGCGGCGCCGTCGACCGCGGGCCAGCTCACGACGGCGGCCGTGGATTGGATCTGACCGACCGTCGCGGCCGGTCCTCCGCTGGGCTGCTTGGTGGGCGTCGGGGTCGGCGTCGGGGTCGAGGTGCGGGTCGGCGTCGGGGTCGGCGTGGGAGTGCGGGTGGGCGTCGGGCTGGGGTTCGGGTCGGGGCCGGCGCCGCCCGTGGACCGCATCAGGAACTGGTTGTCGGCGGTGTTCCAGTGCGTGGCCAGATAGCTGCCGGCCCTGGGGCTGGTGTGGAAGTAGTCGTCGTGGTTGCAGTCCAGGATGTTCTCGGCCGCCTGGTTGGAGCACACGTACCGCATCTGGGGGTAGTACGGGGTGTCCGAGTAGCACATGACGTCGTACTCGTCCGTGCAGTGGGCGCCGCGACTGGTGTTGGGGGCGCTGTTGTTGACCGCGCCGAGGTTGTGCCCCAGTTCGTGCGCCGCGGTGTGACCGCCCCAGCAGCCGGAGTCGGTACGGCCGTAGGAGGGGCCGAAGTTGCTCTGGTTGTTCTGGCCCGGTCGCTCGTCACCGGCGAAGGTACCGATGCCGCAGTAGACCTTGGCGTCCGCGAAGATCATGTACTTGCGGTCTCGCCGGTTGAGGCCCTTGTCGGCGAGCGCCTTGTTGGTGGCGCTGAACTCGGCGAGCGCGGACGCGGGAAGCTCGATGTTGAGCACGGTCGGCGTGCAGTCGGCCGCGGTCACATAGCGGATGTGCCGTACACCGCCGGTCTCCTTGGCGCTGGTCGCGTAGATGAGGTCGGCGTCGGCCGCCCACTTGCGGAACGAGGCGACGTACTCGCCGTACCGGTCACGGTCGGGGCCGTGCACGTACACGACCTGCACGCGATTGCCGGTGCTGCCGTCTCCGTCGCACTGGACGGTTTGACCCGCGGGGCCCGCGGCGACGGCCTGACTGCCGGATGTGGCAGACGGCGTCGGCGCCGCGGCATCCGCGGCCCGGGCGCCGGTCGCGTCGGCGGCGGGGGCGTCCTGTGGGCGTACGGCCGCAGGCGTTTTCGCGATCACAGCGGGAGCCACGTCCGCCTTGATGTCCACGCCCTTGGGCGGAGCGTCGGGGCCATGGGTGCACAGTCCGGCGTCGGTGCGGTAGACGCCCGTGCAACGGTCACCCTTGGCGGCCGCCTTGAGCCCGTCGTAGACCATGCCCCGCCGGGTGTCGTTGGCGGGCTTCCCTACGATGGGATCCGGCTCCTCGTCCCTGGCCGGTACGGCGGCCGGCGAGAGGGGTGCCGTCGCGGATCCGGCCTGCGCGGGTATGGCCGCTGCGGGCGTCCCCGCCTGAGCGTCACCGCCTATGCCGGCGTAGGTGACTCCTGCCGCGATCACGGCCGCTGACGCCACGGCGACAGTGGCGAGCATCAACCCCCTGGGCTTGCGTCTGTGTCCACGCTTCGTGCGATGTCCAGTCATGCGCACCTCAAATCCTTGGTCGGAGGAGTGGGTGGCGGAAGCCTGCCAGACACGCACGGTGGAGAATTCAGGCAAACAGGAATGGCCGTCGAGATATCAGAACGTTACTTCCGGCATTGATCTGATGAACACTCAACTCACCTTACCTGAAGGGGAGTTGAACTTTCACACGCGAAAGGTCCAGGCCTTTTCGGGAATCTCGTTACCGAATCGAGATATCAGGATTGAGCCTATTGACGGCAATTCAGTATGGGATTCACCTAATTACTACCTCGTGAATTCCCTTCGTCACCATCCGTGAGGGATCTCGGCCTCCGCAAAGCAGACGACCGGCCTGGCTCCGGCGCGCACGCTCAACCGCCCGGGCACCAAGCGTGGTTATAGGGCTGGTGTGACCGGCGATCGGGGTACTCCGGCCGGTCATGGGCGGCTGTCTGCGGCGTAGATCGTCCGTCAGCGGTTGATTGCCGGCCGGCTCTTCGGTGCTCGAAGCGGTGGAAGACGTGCGCTTCCCGACCAGTGGAGGGCGTGGGCCCGACGCCCTGGTGTCCTGCTAGGGAGCCTCCTCGAAACCCGTTGGCGGAACCACGGCGGCCGCTGCTACGTTTTCGGAGGCCGTGCGAGAGAACGAGGAGGTGGTACCCGTGAACGCAGTATCGACATGGGTGCTCCCCTCGTGGGTCACGGTCGGGCGATAGGTCGTCCGGGAGCGCCGTTCCTTGGCACTCCTGAAAGGCACGACCGTGCACTTCACTTCTGAACAGCGTCTCGACGGCGCTGTCCTCGAGCGCGCATTCACCCTCGGTGAGATCCCCGGCATCCTGTGGACGCCCGCATCTGCGTGCGTACCGACGCCGGTGATCCTGCTCAGCCCCCCTCCTCTCGGGCTGCGCAAGACCTATCCCCGGCTGGTGGCCCGGGCCCGGCGCGCTGCGGCCGACGGCTTCGCCACGGCCACCATCGAGCTCCCCGGAAGCGGCGACCGGCCCCGTTGGCCCGCCGCAGAGCAGGCCCTCGTCGATCTGCGCCGGGCGATGGAGGCCGGCGAGCCGGTCAGCGACGAGATCATCGACGCCCTCATCCTCCCACTGGTCGACAAGTCGGTCCCGGAATGGCAAGCCGCCCTGAACGCCCTCCTAGCACTGCCCGAGATCGGCGGCCCGGTCGGGTACTCGGGAGGAGTGATCTCCATCGGCACCCGGCTGGCGGTGGTCGAGCCGCGCATCTCGGCCGCCGTTCTGTTCGCCGGGAGTTTCGTCCCCCGGGCCATGCTCGAGGAGGCCCGCCAGGTCACCATTCCGCTGCACGTCCTGCTGCAGTGGGACGACGAAGGAAACAACCGGCAGGCAGCCCTGGACCTGTTCGACGCCTTCGGCTCCAGGGAGAAGACCCTGCACGCCAACATGGGCGGGCACACCGGCGTCCCGCAGTCCGCAGCCGACGAAGCGGGCCGATTCCTCGCCCGGCACCTGAAGTGACGCCCTTCCGTCAAGGCACCAGGAGCCGGTAAGCCGTGTCGGCCAGGATGCTGCCCATCCAGGAAAAGCTCCCGGCCCTGCTCGGCTCTCTGCCACGGCCCCTGCCAGACTCTCGGCAGGGGCCCACGCACCGCCCGAAACCATGAACTGCTCGACGCCGCATGGTCATGGACTTGCCGGCGCCTTGGGACGTCGGCTCGTCGTGGCGGGTGCCGGTGGCGCGGACGACGACCTCGCCGCGCTTGGGGTCGGTGTCGACGAAGCGGGGGGCCTGTGTGCGCATCCGATGTCCTGACCTGCCGGTAGGGGCCTCGGAAGGCCCCTACGCGACGTCCCGGTGGTAGGTGGTGTCCCACTGCCAGGCGGCCCCCACGGCGGCAACGAGGTACTTGGCTCCGAACAGGACGGGGACTGCTCTTGGGTTCACGCTTCCTGCTGAGCGCGAACGGTTTCACGGTCCGGGCTGGTCGCCACGGTCGCCGACGGTGTGGTGCGGGGCCAGGTCCAGGCGTACCGCAGGATGAGGGCGAGAACGATCACTTCCAGTGCGACGCCGAGGCCGTAGAAGTACGTCCAGGACTCGCCCACCACGTTGAATGCCGCGAAGGGGACCTGTAGCGAGGCCACGACGAGGTTCGTGATGCGGTTGGGCCGGGCGGGCAGCGTCATCGACAGCACGACCATGAGGATCGGGACCGCCATGAGCACGAGGAAGGTGGTCAACAACGTCTGGCTGACGTTGAACTCCCAGACGACGCCGGCCTCGATGTCGTCGACGACGCCGGGCTTGAAGAAGGCGATGATGTCCACGTAGACGTACAGGAACATGAAGCTTGTCCACGCTGCGGCGAGCTTGGCTCTCACCGGGATCCGCTGGTCTTCCAGTGCGGTCGTGGTGGGTTGACGCGTTCTCATCGTGGGCTCCGTTGTCGTGGTGAGGACTGGTAGGCCCACGATCGCTGAGCCCGGCGGCGAGCACATCGACGTCGAGGCCGGACCCGCCTCGGCCGTCGGGAGGAGCGGCGTCTCGTTCTTTCGGTCGGTCCCCGACGCCTCGGCGGCCCCTAGGCTGGGTGTGTGACCACCAACGCCCTGAGCACGCTGTGGGCCGAGCCCCGCGCCACGGACGCTCCCGAACGGGTGCCGCGCGACTGGGTGCTGGTCGGGGTGTTGATGGTGACGTCGCTGCTCGAAGGAGTCCTCCGGGACGAGGTCGCCTGGCGGCCGTTTGCGACGATCGTGGCGGTCGGACTTGCGCCGGTGCTGCTGTGGCGGCGTACCCACCCGTTGGCCTGTGTGGTGGTGGCCTTCGGCACCGCGATGGCGCTGGGACTGGCTCGCCTGCTGGGCGGGGCCCCGAGCGTGGGCCTCGACACGATGGTCTATTTTCTGGTACTCGTCCACGCGCTGGTCCGCTGGGGCTCAGGGCGCGAGATCGGGATCGGGCTGGCGGTGGTGGCGGTCGCTGCGGGAATCGGTACGGTCGCCGACTACACCCGGCCGGCCGACGCCATCGGCGGGTTCGCCGTCCTGACGGCGGCGGCGGCGGGCGGAGCGGCGTTCCGCTACCGCGCGGAGAGCTGGCGCCGGGCGTTGGAGCAGAGCCGCAGCCAGGAGCGGGTCGGCCTGGCGCGCGAGCTGCACGACATCGTCGCCCACCACGTCTCGGCGATCGCCGTGCAGGCGCAGGCGGGCCGGGCGATGGCCGGACAGCGACCTGAAGCGGCGCTCGAGGCGCTGGTGGTCATCGAAGGGGAAGCCTCGCGGACGCTCGCGGAGATGCGGGCGATGGTCCGGGTGCTGCGCGACGGAGCCCCGGCGGAGCGCGCCCCCCAGCCCGGCGTTGCCGACCTGGTGTCCCTCGCCCGACGCGCCCCGGTCCCGGTCGTCGACGTAGAGTTGCCAGACGACATGGACGAACTTCCGCCCCAGGTCGACGCGGCGGTCTACCGGCTGGCGCAAGAGGCGCTGACCAACGCCCTGCGGCACGCCCGCAACGCCTCGCGTGTGGAGATCCGGGTCGTAGTGGGCGAGGGAAGGCTGCGACTACGCGTGACCGACGACGGACAGATCGACCCGGCACGGTCGGTGAACCACGGCTTCGGGCTGCTGGGGATGACCGAGCGCGTGCAGCTGCTCGGCGGCACGCTGCGTGCCGGGCCGGCGCCCGAGGGCGGGTGGACGGTCGACGCCGAAATGCCGACGAAGGTACGCCGATGACGGTACGCGTGCTGGTGGCCGACGACCAAGATCTGGTGCGCACCGGTCTGTCGATGATCCTTGACGCGCAGCCCGACATCGAGGTCGTCGGCCAGGCCGCCGACGGCCACACCGCTGTCGAGCTGGCGCATCGGCTCCGCCCTGACGTGTGCCTGGTCGACATCCAGATGCCCGGGCTCGACGGCATCGAGGTGACCAAGCTCCTCGCAGGGCGAGGCGTCCCGGACCCGATCGCGGTAGTGGTGATCACGACATTCGACCTCGACGAGTACGTCTACGGCGCGCTCCGGGCCGGCGCCCGAGGCTTTCTGCTCAAGGACGCCGGGCCGGCGCTGCTCGTCCAGGCCGTCCATGCCGCCGCCGTCGGCGATGCCCTGATCGCGCCGAACATCACCCGGCGGCTGCTGGCCACCCTCGCCGCCAGGGAACCGTCGAGCCGACGGACCCAACCGATCGAGCCGCTCACCGAACGCGAGGAGGAGGTGCTGACGCTGGTCGCCCGTGGCCGCACGAACGCCGAGATCGCCGCCGAGCTATTCATCGGCTTGACGACCGCCAAGACCCACGTCGCCAGCCTGCTGACCAAAATCGGCGCCCGAAACAGGGTCGAGATCGCGATGTGGGCGTACGACACCGGCCGGGTGGGGGCCTGAACCCGGGTCCACCGCGCCGTAGTTGGTCTGTGGACGACGAAACGAGAAGAGATGCCTGCTGACCTGGGATGACGAGTGCTTCCTACGCCCTCATCGGTCCCACGAAGCAGGACACCGTGTAAGTGGGAGCCCCCCCAGGCCGGCCACGCTGTCCGCCGCGTTCGACGACCACGACCTGATCGCGCACGCCGGGCTCATCCCCACGATCCGGCCGGCTGAGCGGTGTGGCTTGCTCGCCCTGGTGGCCGAAGGGGTTCCCTGCTTTCCCGCTTACGAACGGCCGGCCGTGCTGCTGATGTCGATCTCGAATTTTGGCTCTGCCCGGAGCTCCGAGAAGGGTGAGGTCGCCCGAGTGGAGGTAGTGGGGATCCAGCGACCCACTTGGCAGGTCGCTACCCTGCTGCCACGACCGGGCCTGCGGTGACCTGAGGCCCGTTGGGAAGCAGCGGCGCGAGGTTGTTCCTTACGAAGTCCGCCGCCCGTTCGATCGATTCCTCAGCCCCGGTTTGGTCTTCAAATACGCTGGTAGAGACCATCACTCCGTCTCCGGCGTCCACCCAGTAGTACGCCACGAAGCCGGGGACTCGGCGAAGCAGAGGCACGAATCCCTCGTCGACTCGGCGTCCTGCCTCGGCAGAGTCAGTCACTCCCTCGTAGCGCCGAATTACTGCGTACATAGCTGATCTCCTCCTGGATCCCAAGGTCACGTTGCGCGAAACCACATACCCCCACCGAGCTCCTCTCGCCCGGGTGACGTCCGGAGGTGACCTGGATAGGCGTATCGGTGCGCCAAACCGGGCATTGGCTGTGACCGGGGCCGCGGCGCGCGCGGGACCTCACGGACTTCCGGTCAGAGCCAGATTCAAGCAGCGCCACACTCTCCACCTCGGGAACTCCGATGCCTCGGAGGCCGACATCGAACGGGCCGGGGTGGCCCGCACGGCCTAGAAGCCCACGCGGTCGGTCGGCTCCCGTCCCCGAAGCGTCACCTGGGGCCCGTGGACCGTGTCAACCGAGACGCAGGGCGAGCGGTCCTCGATGAAGTCGGCCTGCACGGCAGGCTGCGTCCGCGCGGTGTCCCTGGGGTGTCTCAGTAGTCGAAGGCGTGGAATTCGACCTGGGTGGTTCCGTCGGGGGCGTGGCGTGCCGTAACCGCGATGACGAAAGCGCCCTTCGTCTTCCTGGGGTCGCGAGTCACGTTCACGCACACGTCGACGGTGCATGGCGGGGTCTGGAACCCGCCGTCGGGGCGTTCGCCCCGGTCGGGGAAGGAACGGCTCACCCACGCGTCGAGCGCGGCTCGGGGCATCTGGAACGTCCCCCGGTACCCGCCATCCATCAAGCCGTAGGTCCGGCACTCCGCACCTGTCGCATGTTCGGGGAGTTCGGCTATGGCGAACTCGAACGCCTCCTCGCAGGACACCGGCCCTTCCCCGTCCCACTTCGCCTGCGACGCGAGCAGGAGCAGCAGAGCGAAGAGCACAGGCAGCCCGGCGATCGCCATCCCGGACCAACTCCAGGCTGCGCGCCCCGATACTCGCGGTTTTGACAAAGCGACCCCTGTCCAGATTGAACAGGTTCAAAGACGCGTGGGTGCACCGAACCGTTCCAGAAGCCCGTTGGATCTCTCGATCTTCCATCGGTGCTTCCGAGATGTTCGGAGGACTCCACGCCCGACCTAGCGATCCGCGGAGTCATGTGGCGTTCGCGGAACCACGCCAGGTTGCCGGCGGAGTGTTACGCCTGGTCGGCCGAACCTTGTTGGCATCGTCGACGAGAGCCACGGCGTGAGCGGAGGGAACACGGCACGTTGGTCGATCAGCGAGGTGCCACCGCCCTTCGAGCGCAAGCAGAAAGGCAAGCAGTACCGGCTCGACCACGGCCCATGGATCACCCGGCACAAGCCTCTGTGACAGCCCCACCCATGAACGATCACGATGCGGCTGCCGGTCACCCCGGCGATGGCCGGTGGAACGTTGGGCTGGGTGCCCCGCCACCTGCTCGTGCCCGTCGACGTGCACGTCGATCACCAGTCCGGCGCCCACGTCGGCGAGATCCTCGTATGGACGGACCGCGGAGCCACGCTCGCAGCCCTGGAGTTCGCCTGGGTCACCGACGAGATGCCCACATCCCTCCCGGCCGTCGTGGACGACCGCCTCAGCCGGCCGGCCTGACGCCTGTGCCCGCCCTCAGCACCCTTGGCTCCGCAGCGGACGAGATCGCCACGTGTGACGCCGCCTTGGGGCCAGACGTGCTCAGTTGATCTTCCCTTTTGCGTGATCTTCCTGGACGTAACGGGCTGTACGCGTGCTGTCGAGCCAAACGCATGTGCCCGGCATCCGCTGCGGCGCATCGCCTTGTTACCTTCGCCCGTCGGCATTCGTCATGGGTGTGACAAGCGGATACGAACGGCCATCGCACCCACCAGTGAATCGAGACCAGAATGCTGACCGACATCATGTACGTGACGATCTACGTCACCGATCAGGAGCGCGCGCTGGAGTTCTACACCGAGGGGCTCGGCCTGGAGAAGCGCCTCGACTTCCCGGGGCCCGACGGACGCTTCCTTACCGTCGGTGTGCCCGACAGCCCTGTGCAGATCATCCTGTGGTCGCATGCGATGGCCGCGGGGCAGCCGGGCGGCGCGGGTGCGCCCGGTCCGTTGATCCTCGAATCCGAAGACCTGCGAAAGGATTTCGAGATCATGCGTCGGCGCGGTGTCGTCTTCGAAGAGTCCGAACCTGTGGACTATCCGTTCGGGGTCCGCGTCGAGGCGGTGGATCCGGACGGCAACCGGATCTCGCTCCGTCAGCAGCGAAAGCTGTGACCGCCCACCGGTCCGGTCTCGTGGCCGAGGCGTTCGAAGCCGAGCGCGATCGGCTGCGTGCCGTGGCATACCGCGTGCTGGGCTCGCACGCCGATGCCGAGGACGTGGTCCAGGAAGCCTGGATGCGTCTCGCCCGGCAGGATGCGGCGATGATCGGCAATCTGGCCGGCTGGCTGACCACCGTGGTGGGCCGAATCAGTCTGGATGTCCTGAGATCCCGCCGAGCGCACCCAGAGACGGCCTACGAGGAAGAGTTCGCGAACCTCGTGGTGACGGCCGACGATGACCCTGCGCCGGATGAGATGGTGGCGCTGGCCGATTCGGTCGGCGTCGCCTTGCTCGTCGTGCTCGACTCGCTCACCCCGAGCGAACGCCTGGCGTTCGTCCTGCACGACATGTTCGCGGTCCCGTTCCGGGAAATCGGTCAGATCCTGGGGAAATCCGCCGACGCCACCAAGATGGTCGCCAGCCGTGCCCGCCGCAAGGTCCAGACCACGGATCGCACGACAGGCCCGGGTCGCGAACACCGAGAGGTCGTCAAGGCGTTCAGCGCCGCCGCCATCAACGGCGACTTCGAAGCGCTCCTGCGTGTCCTCGACCCGGATGTGAAACTGACCGTCGATACTCCCGAAGGTCTGGTCGTCACCCTCGGAGCCACCAACGTCGCCACCGGCGCCCGCATGTTCTCCGGCAAGGCCGCCCGCCAACGAGCCATTCTGCTCAACGGCATCCCCGGCCACATGACCTGGAACCCCGACGGAACACCTCTGTCCGTCATCGCCTTCACCGTCAGCGAGGCCCGGATCAGCGGCATCCGCATCGTCATCGACCGGGCGAAACTCGCCGCGATCCGTCTGCCCGACCCGAGCTGAACGGAGCCCGGCAGGCTCGGCCGGCCGGCACACTTCCCGTGAGGGGGCGGGAAGCAGTGGAAGTACGGGGACCAGGCGACGGGCCGAGTACCCGGCATGTCCGTCTGCCCCGGGCGGGTGGTGACTGTCCGTCCCGAGGGGCAGGCCATGCGCATCCTGGACACGGCCGGGACCGTCCTGCGCGACTGGCGACCCCGTCCGGATGACCGGGCCAATCCCGAGATCGACCGCGGACAACTCCGCGACCTGCTGCTCGGCCCTCTCGACGTCCAGTGGGGTCGGGGCGTGACGCAGGTGGTGCCGGGGGCCCGGGACGGCGTACTGGTCCACTTCACGGACGGGCGGCAGGAGGCGTTCGACCTCGTGGTCGGCGCAGACGGTGCCTGGTCCCGGGTCCGCCCGGCAGTCTCGCCGGCGACACCGCACTACACCGGCTCACCTATGTCGAGAGCTCCCTCGACGACGTCGACACCCGCCGCTCCGACCTCGCCCGGCTGATCGGGGACGGTTCCATGGCTGTGTACGGCGTGAACCGAGCTCTCGTCGCCCAGCGCGACAGCGGCGGCCACGTCAAGGTGTACGCCCAGTTCCGCGCGCCGCTGGACTGGCACACGAACCTGGACCTGGCCGACGTCGAGGCCGTGCGATCGAGCATGCTGTCCCTGTTCGACGGCTGGGCCGCTCACGTCCTCGAGCTCCTCCGCCACGGCGCCGCCGTCCACCGCCCGCTGTACATCCTGCCCGTGTCCCACACCTGGACGCACGTCCCCGGGGTGACGCTGCTCGGCGACGCCGCCCACCTGATGCCCCCCCTTGGGGGCGGGCGCGAACCTCGCAATGCTGGAAGGCGCCGAACTCGCCGGGTCCATCGCCACCGCCCTGAGGATCTGGACGACGTCGTCCGCGCCTTCGAGGAACGGATGTGGGCACGGGCCGGCAGGTGGGCGAAGATCACAACGGCCGGTCTGGAACGCCTCGTGAGCCCGGACCCCGCCGAAGCTCTCGCACTCTTCGACCAAGTCCAGCCATCCTGACAGGCAGTGTTGGGCCGCCGCCTCCCACCCTGGGGCGTCTCGGCGTCACACCCCGTCGGTGGTGTCCGCGTACCCGCGGCCTGTTCGCGCTCAAGGTCAAGGGCGTACCCATCCCAGCTACCCGGGTGCGGGGCCGGAGGCGGCGAGGAACTCGGAGGTGGTCATCGAGGCCGACTTGGGTGACGTCTCCTCAGGACTGGTTGTGCGCAACGGACTTGTCGGCATGGCGCTTGCTCGTGCTCGCCCCGGGCTGTTTCGGAAAAATGAAACATCTTTCGTGGGTCGGCGCGTCAAAGAGGTGAGAACCCGTACGACACCCGACTCCCTGCGAGGAATCCCGTCATGAATCTTTCCCTGCCCCGTGCGGCCGCCGCCGTCGCTGTCGGTCTCGCCTCGTTCGTCGCGGTCGCCGCGGCTCCTGCCGCCGCACAGACCCAGAACTGGCGGAACGTCAGCCCGTCCGGCAGCAACGGCAGTGTGCTGTTCGATGTCGAGACCGCGGGTGGTGCGACCTGGGCTGTGGGCAAGCACGACGACGCGACCACCCGGCCCTTCGCGCCGGTCGCGCTGCGCTGGACCGGTACCGGCTGGCAGGCGCCTCCGCAGCCCGCCGAGCACGGCCGCCTGGAGGACCTCGCCGTCGGCGCGCCCGATCAGGTGTGGGCCGTGGGCACCCGCCACGAAGCCGTCGGCGAGGACGACTGGGACCGGGGGCGCGCGCTGCTCCAGCACTGGAACGGCAAGGCCTGGAGCGCGGTCGAGGTGCCCTTCCCCAAGGGGGCGGAGGGCACGTCGCTGTCGGCCGTCGACGTGGACGCGCGTGGTGCGGTGTGGGTCCACGGCGGATACACCGACGCGACCGGCGAGTACCGGCCGGCTCTGTTCCGCGGCCGGGCGGACGGCAGCGGCGGCTGGGCCCGGCTGCCGGCCGACACCGGGCTCGCCTGGGTCTCCCAGCTGGAGGTGGGACCGGGCGGGGTCGTCCTCGCCATCGGTGACGGCGTCTCGCGGTTCGACGGTACGTCGTGGACGAAGCAGCAGCTGCCGAGCGGGCTCGACGGCGCGATGTTCGACGGCATCGAGAGGCGGTCGGCGAACGACATCTGGGCCGTGGGACACATGCGGGACGAGAACCTGTGGCGCCGTCCCGTCGTCGTGCGTTTCGACGGCCACGCCTGGTCCACGGTCGAAACGCCCGCCGAGACGGGCCAGCTGTTCGACATAGCCTTCGACGGGTCCGGCCGCCCGGTGATCGTGGGGGAAACCATGAACCCCGACGTCAACCCGGCCGGAAACTACGTCCTGACGCTCGGATCCAACGGACTGCTCAAGCGCACGGAGAACCCGCGCGGAGCCGGGTACCTCTACGGCGCCGCGACCGACGCGGCGGGCCGGGTCTGGACAGTCGGCGGCGCCCAGGGCGCGGAGGGCGGGATCTCCCCGTCGGCGTACGCGGGCATCCGTCGCTGACCCGGCGCACCGGGGAAGCCGGGCGGATCCGTCTCGGCCTTGTGGGCGGCGGCGACGGCGACGGCGTGCGGAGGTGCCGTGTGCCGACCGTTGGACAGGACCGGTGACCGTTCGGGCTAACTCCACGAGCCCCGGCTGCGGGCCGTTCCTAGCGTGGGGTGACGTCTGCAAGGCACTGAGGAGGTCTCCTGATGAGCAGTCGCAGTATGGTGGCCGGCATAGCCCTGGCGATCGTTTCCGTCGCCCCCTTGTCCGGCGTCGCTCACGCTCAGGATCTCGACTGCCGGGACTTCCGCTTCCAGGAAGACGCCCAAGCGGAATTCGACCGGGATCCCAGCGACCCGCACCGGCTCGATGAAGACCAGGGCCCCGATGACGGCATCGCCTGCGAGGCGCTGCCCAGACGTGGCAGCACGCGTGCCGTGCCGCCGGTCAGCCCGAGCCCTACCGTCACCCGGCCCGTGAACCCGGGTGCCACCACGCTTCAGCCGGTGGTCCCCGCTGTTCCGGCCCCGGTCGTTCCGAGCCTCGGTACCCGGGCCGGGATCGGCGGAGCGTCGGGCCCTTCCGATGTCAGCATCGTCGTAGGCCTCACCCTGGCCGTCACTGCCGCGGGGGTCGGCGGCTACCTCGCGGCGCGCCGCCATCAGCACCGGGCGCAGTCGAGACGGCAGTGAAGCCGGGTGACGGTCACCCGGCGCGCCGAACGTCGGCTTTCCCGGCACCCGGTGTGAACGCACGGCGCAGGGGTAGGGCGGCGGCCGGGCGGCATTGCTCCCAGAGCGCGTCGGGCGCCGGTCCTCACCCGCGCACGCCCCACAGGTGCGCCTCCTCGGCCTTCTGTTCGGGTGTGCACTCGGGGGACGGCTCGCGTCCGCCGGTCACCTCGCCGGGGTGCGATGGTGCCGTACCAGGCCCCGCAATCGCTCGACGGACATGACAACTAGCCCATCTCTTAAGGGACTTGCCAGGCCTACCGGCGGCGAGCGGCCGGGTCGAAGGGGCCGTCGGCCGGCACCACGCAGCCCTCGGCCACGGACTCCGCTCCGGCAGCCGTCGCCTGGAGGCACAGCCGCCCGCCGTCCCCAGGGCGCAGGTCGAGGCGTCGGGCTTCGATTTCGACGACCAGGGCATCTCTTTCCGATCATCGGATCGCTGGACTGGCCGATGCCGGAGGCCGACCCGCCCCGGCGTCCCGTACGGCATGCGCGCCACGTGCCGCGGGGAGGAAGCGCCCAAGCCGCTCGACGATTGACCACAGCCGGACGAGGCCGGGGCGTCCTCGGATGTCCCGGGAAGGCCGCCATAGCGCGTTCGCCACCGAACGCTCGCCGTCACCGGACAGGAACGACGCCCGGAACCTCTCCGTACGGCCCCGAGACCCCAGCTCGTCCCACCCTCGCCTGCCGATCCCTGGCGTTTGAACCCGGCATACTGCCGACCCCGCCGAGCGGGTTCAATTCACCGGCATGCCGATGCCAGGGAGCCACAGTCGGCCATGGTCGTTGACCGTCACCTCCCAGGCCACGAGCTCGTCCGGGCAGACCGATCCACGGGCGCGGACGTCGGCGACCAGCAGCCGGGCCGCCGACCTGGCCGCGTCAGGGTCCTGGTCCGCGAACTCCGCGCGCCACCAGCCGCGGTCGCACACCTGCCAGCCCCGCTCCCGCATGGTCTCCTCCAGGCCCGGCGCGTCGGCTGTGGTCCGGTGGTCCACCATCAGCGACAGCCGGCCGGGGTCCTGGCTGTACCCCACCCGCAGATGCCGTGGCCAGTCCCGCGAGCACCCGACGATGAACGACGCCCAGTCCCCCGGCATCTGTACCGGCAACTGCTCCATCCACGAGTCCAGGAGCAGTTCGAGCGACGATTCCAGATGCTCCCAGGACGCGGCCGTGTGATGACCGTCCCAACGGAAAGCCGGCCAGTCCCGCTCCGGGCCCCGGTGCAGCAGCCAAAGGTACGGAAGTGTGTCGAAGCCGTGCGGCTGCTCCGCCCGCCAGCCGACCGAACCCGACTCCACCACCGAGTACTCGCGCCCGTGCAGGTCCGATGCCGTGTGCACGGACAGTGTGGCGCCCTGCGGGCCCCCCGCCAGCAGCACCACGTGCGACCCGGTGTGCCAGCGCACACTGGGGCCGGCAGCCGAACCGCCGTACAGCGTCGGCTCCCCGATCTCCGCCACCACCGCCGCGTACACCGGCCGCACTGCCTCCCGCCGCACCACTCGGCCGGCGCCGGGCGGGTACGAGGCGACCGGCACCGCCGGCACATCCACATACGTGTCAGGACGATCGCGCATTGCGCGCGCGTGAGCAGCGGCGCCCGCGGGGCCGGGAAGAAACGGAGACATGCCGATGACCATAGGCGCCATCGTGCCAGGCACCGCACCCGCCCTCGCCTGCAGCACCACCTCCACCAGGCGGGCGACCAGACTCTGCCACAGCGTTTCGTCCTGGCATTCCCCCTGCCGCCCTCTTGGATGTGATGCTGGTGTGTGCGGACGATGGTGGAGTCGACCGAGATGTCTCGTCGATCTAGCCCGCCTCGTCGGCCGCGGCCTGGACCTGCTGGAGCAAACGCCCCCCGTGCCGTCGGCCGACCACAGCCGGCGGCGTTCGTAGATGGTCTTCCACGGTCCGAACCGTTCGGGCAGGTGGGGTGAGTGCGACCCGGTCCGCACCCGATACGACATCCCGTCCATCACCTGCCGATGTTCACGCCACCTGCCACCACGTCCGTTGCTGACCGGCCGGAACGGTCGCAGCCGTTCCCACTCGGCATCCGTCATCACCCCGCCCCATGCACCCAATCACGCCCCGGCGGCGGAGCAGTCACTCGGTCGGGCTCGGGGGTACCGAGACATGGCATCATCAGCAGATGGTGCTTGTAGGAGAGTTCTTCCTTGCTGAGGGCGACGAGTCAGCAGTGCGGGTAGGACCGCGCAAGAGCCATGATTTTCCTGCCGTGCCGTGTGACGGCATCTATCCGGATGACGCAGTCCCGAGGTGGGAAGCTCTGCTGACGGGGGCGGAGAGTCCGCTCCGGCACGTGGTGCCCATGGCCAACGACGGCTTCACTGTCTTCGCTGTTTCGCAGACGCTCTCGACAGCCCTGGCCAATGCAGGAACGGATCAGCTCAGAGCCACCGCTCTCACGTGGGCCGAGATCGTCTCCGAGATGGGCGATGAGATCGGGTCGGACGATGCCGTCGACCTCCTTGAGCGACTGTCAGCTCTAGCCATGAGGCGTGCGGAGAGAGGCCTGAGCCTGTACTGCTGGTACTTCGCGCCCTGACCTCACCACGCCGGTATTCCTGTAGTCGTGATCCGAGCCCTTGCTGGGGCAGCGCGAGCGGCTTCTTGCCCCGGCGCACCTGGAGTGATCGGCCGGACAGGTTCTAGGCTCATCCCTCGTCGTGGTAAACCGTCCATGCGTCCCCACCGCCCTGCGCAGATCGGCCAGGTCCCGCGGCGGCGGGCTCCGTGCAGGCCAAGGTACTCCTCTGGAGGGAACGTCCACTCTGTTGAAGAGCGAGAACTGCCGCTCCCCCGAATGGCACCGTCACATCACCCTGGCCATGACCGCACACGCCTTGTCGGATTCGAGCTCGACGATGGTGTTGCAGCCGGGTGAGGCGAACGAGGACGAGAAACAGCGGCTCGCCAGAGTGCGACGGGGCTCAGACGTCGCGCCACTTGGACTGACCGAAGGAGAACACACCGAAAAGGACGAGTCCGACGGCCACGGCGACCAAAAGCCACGGCCCGACGGGTGTCTGGGCGAAGGAGCGGATGGCATCGTCCATACCCTTGGACTCCTTCGGGTCGAAGGTGACCGCCGCCCTCAGGCCGAAGTAGCCGACCGCACCGAAGACGAGCCCGCGTCCCACACCTCCTGCGATACCCGTCACGTCCATGAACCGCCGCTGGTGCTTCGACATCCGGCCCCAGGTGAGGTGCTCGCGGTACGTGCGCAGTGCCGCCCGGCCCGCGATCCACATTCCCGCGCCGAGGAAGCCCGCGGCCGCGGCGCCCACCCACCACTGCCCGCCGGGCAGAGCGAGAAGGCGCCCGGTGATGTCCTGGCTCTGCCGGTCCGTGGAACCGGCCCCGCTGCCCCGGTCGCCGACCGCGAAGGCCAGGACGAGGAACGACGAGACTCCGTAGAAGACGAACCGTGCGCCGGACAGAGCGCGTTTACCCGCGCCGTCGCCCTTGGGTCCCGCCGAGCCGAACAGCGCCTCGGAGAGCCGCCACACCGCCATCCCGGCGAGTCCGACGCCCAGGGCCCACAGGAGGACGGCCCCGAAGGGCGTCGCGGCTACCTCGGTGAGGGCCCCGCCCCGGTCGGCCTGCTCGTTCGTGCCCGTCAGGCCGATGCGTACAGCCAGAACTCCGACGAGCAGGTACAGCACACCGCGCGCCGCGAAACCCACCCGGGCGCCCGTACGTACGACGTCTCCCCCGGCCGCGCGCCTCGCGGCGGCCCACGACGACCCGGTTGTTGTCATGTCAGGTCCTCCCCTTCGTCCGGACCCCCCGCATGCCCCGAGTGCGCGCTTCGAATCAGGAGGCGGGGACCGCGACAGCCTTCGATCACGAGCCGCGTCACCAAGGTCGCCCAGCTACGGCGACAGGCCGGGCGCCCTTTTCGTCGGAGCGTGCGCGTCAGGACGCCGAGGCGCTGTTCGCCGCGGGGGTGCCGGCCAGGATCGTCTCCTCCACCGCTTCGTACCGCAGGCGCTGGTCGTCCGGGTCGCGTTCGCGGAGCACCGTGCCGAGCCAGCCCGCGAGGAAGCCCAGCGGGGCCGAGAGAATGCCCGACGTCGTGAACGGGAACCAGTTGAAGTCCTGGTCCGGGAAGATCGCCTGGGGCGATCCGGACACCAGGTTGCTGCCGGTCATCAGGATGAACGCGGAGGCGCTGCCCACGATGAGGGTGCAGAGCAGTCCCGTACGGGAGTAGCGGCGCCAGAAGAGGCTGTAGATGAGGGCCGGTGCGACCGCGGACGCGCCGATGCAGAACGACAGGGTGAGCAGTGCCTGAAGGTTCAGGTGCCGTGCACCGGCGGCGATCGCGATCGCCGCGAGTCCGACGCCCGCTGCGGCGGTCCGGGCGATGGCCATCTCCGTGGAGGCCTTCAGTTGCGCCTTGCGGCGCAGCCCGTGCGTGATGAGGTCGTGCGCCAGGGTGTTGGCGCAGGCGAGGGTGATCCCGGCGACCGAGGCCAGCAGCGTGAGGAAGATGGCTGTCGCCACGGCCGTGAACAGCAGTGTCTCGACGGCGCTCTGGTCCGTACCCATGACGGCCTGGCTGACCATGAGGAACGCCGTCTTGCCCTGCGGGTCGCCGGCGACGATCCCCTTGTGGCCGACGATCGCGGCCGCGCCGAAGCCGATGACGGCGATCAGCAGACAGGTCACGACGACGGTCGACACGGCCCAGGACATCGAGCGCCGCACGGCTGCCGCGCTGCGCGCGGTGAACATGCGCATGGTGATCTGCGGCAGCACCGCGGCACCGAGCACGACCGTCAACTGAGTGCTGATCATGTCGAGTTCGTTGCCACCGAACTGCAGACCGGAGGCGAGATAGGCGTCTCCGGCCCCGCTGCCTTGCTTGGCGGCGTCCAGCAGGGAGGGCAGGCTGAAGTCGAAGCGGTTGAGGATGAGCGCGGCGATCGCGAGGGACGCGCCGAGCAGGGTGACGGTCTTGACGATCTGGATGAAGGCGGTGCCCTTCATGCCTCCGATCGCCGCGTACGCGATCATCAGCAGGCCCAGGAACACGATGGCCCCGGTCTTGAAACCGTCGGAGTCGAAGCCGAGGACGACGGAGAGGAGGTCGCCGGCGCCCGCGAGCTGGAAGATGACCAGCGGCAGCAGTGCGGTCAGGGTGACCATGGCTGTGGTGATCCGTACCGCGGGGCCCGGGAGACGCCGGGTGAAGACGTCGCCGATCGTGAACCGGCCGGCGTTACGCAGCGGTTCGGCGAGCAGGAACATCATCAGGACCAGCGAGAGCACGGTGCTCAGGGCGAGCGTGACGCCGTCGTAGCCGACGAGCGCGATGATGCCGATGGTGCCGAGCACGGTGCCGGCGGAGATGTAGTCGCCGGCGATCGCGAGGCCGCTCTGCACGGGAGAGAGCGAGCGGTAGCCGGTGTAGAAATCGCCCAGGTCGTCACGATCAGGGCCGGTCATCACGCACAGCAGCAGCGTGACAGTGATGACCGCGATGAACGCCAGCAGCGACATGGTCTGGGCCTCGGAGCTGAAGCTGGTCATGCGCGCGCACCTCCGGAGGGCTGCTGCCACACGGGACGTGCGGACCGGCTCGGGCGTTCCGGCCGGGGCTCGGCTGCCGCGGCCGCCTGCTCGGCGCGTTCGCGGATGGCCGCGGCGAGCGGGTCGACGTTCTTGCGCGCGATCCGCTCGTACAGCGCGATCGCAGCCAGCGCCACGGGCAGCTGGAGGAGACCCAGAACCAGGCCTGCGGTGAGACCACCGCTGATGTTGCCGGTCATCATCGAGGGGGCGTAGCCGGACAGGAAAAGAAAGATGACGAAGTAGCCGAGCGCGGTGAAGGTGGCGACGCGGCGGAGCCTGCGGTAGGCCGATCCGAGCCGGTGCAGATCAGCGCGATCGTCGGTGGCAGCGGGCGGTTGCGGCTGCGGAGACGCGTCCCAGGGCTGCTGCGCGAAGTCCCGGCCCTGCGGCGAGGAGTCCCACACTCGCGGGGACGAGTCCCAGGCTGCCTGTGGATCGGTGCCCCAGGACGACGATCCGCCCTCCCAGGACTGAGACGCCGCCTCTTGGCGGTGCCGTCCGGCATCCGGGCGCCGGGGTACGGGCGGTGGGCCGGGGAAAGGCTGGTGGTACGACATCGATCTTGCTCCTTGCCGCCCCGGGAACGGGCGGGTGGCGCTGGTGGTCCGCGTACGTTACTCATGGGTATAGCTCTTCCGTAAGGGGTTTCCGACCGCTCGGTATGTCGGTTCGGTGACGATCCTGTGCGTGTGGCGACGAAATCGGTGGAAACCCCGTCGTGGATCTTTCCGCAGGTCACGGGTGCGACTCGGGCCGCCGCCGGGGCCGGGCAGGCCGCTCGGCACGACCGGTCCGCCGGGGCCGACGACGGGACGCCTACCTGTGCAGCCTTGAGGCACGGCAGCAGCGATCGGGTGAGTGCGCGGGCCAGGCCCCCTGGCCGACGCAGGCACGAGGCCCAGCGCTATGAGGCTGTGCACGTCCCCTTCGAATTCCGTGATGTCGTCGCGCTGGGTGATCAGCCCTCTTGGATGGGTTCGGAGCGCCGGGGTCAGGGTGCTCGTATGGACCGCGCGCGGACAGTGCTCGGGTTCGCGTCCGACGGGGAGTCGTCGGTGTCCCCGGCGTTCGCTCCCCTCGTCCGGGTCAGGAAGGCGTGACCATGTCCGTATCCGCTCCTGCCGATCCGCGGCCCAAGGTGCTCGTCGCTCTGACCGCGGTCACGGGGATCGTGGACGCGGTGGCCTTCCTCGGCCTCGGCCAGATCTTCACGGCGTTCATGACCGGCAACATCCTCTTCCTCGGCTTCGCCCTGGCCGGGGGCGAAGGCCTGGCACCCCTCGCGTCGTTCACGGCACTCGCCGCGTTCGCCGTGGGCGCTGTCGCAAGCAGCCGCCTGGGGGTGGCATGGGGGGGCAGGCCCCGGCGGTGGATCTTCACCTCGGCCGTCGTCGCGGCGGCCCTGCTCGTGACCGGGGCGCTGGCCGCGCTCGGCCTGCCGTCCGTCGTGGGAGAGCCGTCTCCTCGGCACTACGCGGTGATCGCCTCGACCGCGCTGGCCATGGGGGTGCGCAGCGCGACGATGTGGCGGCTCGGGGGCGTCCTCAACACCACCCTCGTCACGGGCACCCTCGTCACGTGGATCAGGTACTCGGCGCTCGGCAGCGGGCCGGGTGACCCGTACCAGCTCTATCGGCTCGCGGGGCTGGCGGCGGTCCTGACCGGCGCGGCGATCGGCACCGTGCTGCTGCAGGTGAGCATCACCGTGGCCCTGCTGGTCGCGGCCGCGGGCGTACTGGGCGGCATGGGCGGGTACGCGGCCCGTCTGACGCCGAGCGCATGAAACGTTCTTCCCGGACGGCCTTCTGCCGCCCTGCCTCCCGGACATCGAGCGGGCGGGGGCGGCGCAGCAGCGCACAAGCTGATCAGCTGCCGAATGCCGTCACGGCCAGTCGTTGGGCAGCCGCAGGGACCCCGTCGACGGGCCCGGCGGTACCCACCGCGTAGACCGCGCGCAAGCCGAGATCCCGGGAAGCGAAGACACCACTGCGGTACCCCGGATCCGATCCGGTCTTGCCCCACAGGAGCGTCCCGTCAGGCAGCGGCGTGGACATCAACCCCACGCTGAAGCAGGCTGTGCCCTTGCCAGGCCCCGTGTTGCAGTGGGAGCCGTCCATGTACGGCAGAGGGCTTGCCATCCTCGCCCTTCGGCACCGTGAACAGTTCGGCGGCCTGCGCCGGGCGCAGCAGTGGGCCGTCGAACAAGCCGGATATGAACCGGTCCAGGTCCGCCGTCGTAGCTGTCATGCTCGCGGGCAGCCCGCCTTGTACGTTGACGTCGACGAGGTCGCCGCCGTTGCCTGCCAGGTAGCCGGGCAGGTACGGCCGGGGCACGGGGGTGGCTCGGTTCGGGACGGTGGGTCGTGTGTCCCGCATCCTCAGCGGCCTGAGGATGCGGGTGACTGCCTCGTACTGGTACGAATGCCCGGTGATCTCCTCGATGAGCTTGCCTGCGATGCGGTAGCCGAAGGAGTTGTACTCCTGTCGAGTGCCGGGGCTGAAGCACGGCCCCGGGCCGGGCCGGCCTTCGGGGCGGAGTGTCTTGCGGATCACCTCGTCGAAAGTCACGTAGTCCATCCGCTGCTCGATCTCCTCGTCCGGCGTGGAGGCCGGCGCGCCCTCCAGGTCGTGCGGGAGTCCGCTGGTGTGGTCGAGCAGCTGTCGCACACTGATCGGCTCCTTGAACCGGTCCTCCGGCAACAGGCCGGGCAGATAGAGCTGGACGCTGTCGTCCAGGTCGACGCGGTCCTCGGCGGACAGCTGGAGCAGGATCACCGCCTCCATCGTCTTGGTGACGCTGCCGATCCTGAAATGCGCGCGCGGTGAGACGTGCCGGCCGGTCACGACGTCCCCGGCCGCGCCCCGCCACGTCTCCCCGTTCCTGTGTGCTTCCGCTACTACGCCGGCCGCGCTGTCACCCGGACGCGGTTCGATCGCGGCGCGCAGCGCGGCCCGGTCCAGCACCGGGGTCAGGCCGTCGGGGGCGGCCTGGGCGGGCGCGACGACGCTTAACGCCAGAGCCGCCGACAGACACGGTCGACGGGCGAGGGCCTCGGGCGGTGGCGGCTGAGCCTGGGCCCTACCAGTGGTGCCAGACCTCTGCAGGGGCAATGTCCCAGGATGTACCCGCGATCTCTCCGGGATTGCAGAAGAGCGCCCAGGTCACCACGGCGTCGCCGGCACGCTGTGCGCCCAGGTCGATTTCGAAGCCGTCGACGATCAGTTCGCCTCCCCCGGTGGACCGGAGCCCCACGTCGTGCCGGATCGCGTAGGACTCCATGTCCTCGAAAAGTTCGGAGGGAACCCTGCCGATCAGACGGATTCCCTCATGGGTGACCTGTGGGCCGAGTCGTCCATCCACCAGCACACACGTCAATCCCGCACCTTCGACGAAGTAGCACTTCACCGCTGGTCGGCTTCTCCTGGCCGGCTGCGGCTTGGAGAACTCGACTCGCCACTGCGTACGTCCCGTCGCCTGCCAGCCGCCCATGTTGTGCGGCGTCGCAGCGAAGCCCTGCCCCTCCATGGTGGCAGCGGCGTCCTCCCGACTCATTCCAAAACTCAGCGGCCCAATGGTCTGGAGGGGGACGTACCGCCACTGATCCCGCTCGGAGTCCCCGAGGACCGCCCAATAATCCGTGCTCACGGCCCCAATGATCGTCCACGCAGCTCTACTCAGCACAATCTGCCGGCAGATCCGAAGGAAACGGTTTAGGCGGTCCCCAGTATCGGAGCCAGCGCGGACAGCAGACGGGCGCCGAGGTCGCGCCGGGCGGCCTCCGTGTCGGGGTGCGCGTCGTCGAAGCCCGTCCAGTCGACCTCGCGGACGGCGTTCTCGAACACCGCCAGGTTGAGCGGCTCGTCCGGACGGCCCGGCCACTCGTCCGCCTCGCGCAGCACCGCTTCCAGGAGGGCGAGGGGCGGGGTGCAGCTCTCGGCGAGGAGGACCGCGTCGTACAGATCCTTGGCCTGCGGATACATGTCGCAGCTCAGCCACATGAGCTTCCAGGCCAAGGACGACTCCCGGTCCGCGGCCGACAGGCGGACGCCCGCGACCTCAGCGGGGCGGGGAGGGGTCGGGAGGCGCTCGTTGAAGACGAAGTCGAGCTGGACCTGGCCGCGGGGAAGACCGGGGACGGTCCACGGCAGGACCAGACGGTGGCCGGGCACCCGCTCGTACGTCCAGATGTACTCGGACACGGCTCCGGCCGCCGAGATCGACAGGTCCGTCCCACGCTCCTCGGCCAGGCGCTCAGCCGCTACGGCGATCCCGTCGAGCATCGTCCGGGTACGGGCCTCCTCGATGCGCCAGGTCTCGGGGACGACGACGAAGTCGATGTCCTTCGGGGCGCGGGCGGCGTCGCCGAACCAGGCCCCCATCAGCATGCTGCCGCGCAGCACGAGGGAGCCGGCCCACGGCGACCCGGCGACGGCCGCGAGGACGAGCTCCAGCGCCGCGCGCCGGGCCGTCTGCCAGCGGGCCCGCAGCTGCGGGTCCTCGACAACCCCGTCGGCGGGCCGGAACGCCTCGTCGAAGTGCTTGAGCGCGGGGTCGAAGATCCGGTGCCGTGTGGCCACGTCGCCGACTCCCGCGGTCAGGGTCTGCGGAACCTCGCTCCTGCGGCGCGTGCGGTCGGTGATGGGCTCGGTAAGGCTGTCGGGCCCGTCAGGAACAGACGGCGTCCACTGCTTCTCGTTCATATGGTCTCCTCCAGCCAGCCCTCGTCCCACGACAGATCGCTGTCGGAGACCACGAACTCCCGCTCCTCCGCCACCGGCTCGTGTCCGGCGGCGATCAATGACGCGACGAGCGCGTCGCAGGCGCGCCCCGCCGCGTCCGCGGGGCCCGGGTGCCGCTGGGTCACGAACCGTTCGTGCCGCTCACCCGGCCCCGGCAGCACCCGGCGCGCGTTCCACGACACGTGGGCGCCGTGCGGCACGACGAGGTCCTCAAGCGCCACCCGGTCGTACGCGGCGGGCAGCGCCAGCTTGACGTGGTGCTCGTAGTAGCCCCCGCCAGGGCCTGCCGGCTCCGCGCTCCACGGCACCGTCTCCACCTTGACCCGTCCCGGCTCGAAACCGGCCTCTCGCAGCCCGGACACCACTGCCGGATGACCTGCGCGGCCGCGCAGGGTCAGCATCGGTTGGACCGGCGTACGGCCACGCGCGAGGATGATGGTGGTGACCTTCAGGTCGCGGTCCACCGCCCAGGCGCGGAGGCGGGTGAACTCCCCCTCGGTCCGGCACCGCACCGTCACATGCGTCTCGAAGACGTCGTCAACCTCGTTCATCCCCACCCCTGGAACCACTTGCGTATCGCCGCGAGTCTGTCAGAGGAGCGGGCGCGGGTACCTCCGAGTTTCCGTCCGGCGGGCCGCGGCTCTCAACGGAGACGACGGGAGACCGCCACACAGCTCCTGTACGGCCTCCCGGGCGCAAACCCACTCGCCTCGCTCGACGGCCGCCCGGATGGTGTGGCGATGACCGAGACGGTGCGAGCGCCTCGCCCCGTGGCGGGCAATCTCGTTCCGGCCGAGGCGCGCGGCGTGCAGCTGCTGGATGGCCTCCTCGTCGGCCTCGGCGGCCGGCACGTCCTTCTTCCTCAGGCCCACAGTTCACCTCCGGGCGGGCGGGATCGACGGATAGCATCCGGTCCACGACAGAAGGGGTGGGGTATGGGGAAGTACAACGTGCGGCCGGACATCGACGCGGCGGCCGAGAAGGCCGGGCCGGCGATCGGGTCCAGGCGGGAGATCGAGAACCTGCCGTCGGTGCTGTGGGCGGGCGAGCAGGTCGACATGCTCGCCTCGGGCATCTACGGCGGCGGTAACGGTCTCGTGGCACTCACGAACATGAGGCTGGTCTTCTTCAGGCACGGGATGATGTCCCAGAAGTTGGAGGACTTCCCGCTGATCAACGTTTCGTCGGTGCAGTGGTCCGCTGGGATACTGATGGGCACGCTGTCGGTGTTCTCGTCGGGCAACCGAGCGGACATCAAGTCCGTGGCCAAGGCTCCCGGTGAGGCGTTGTCCGGTCGGCTCCGCATGCTGCTCGCGACGGCCAATACCCAGGTGGCGCCGCCCGCTTGGGGCGGGATGCCGGCAGGGGCGCAGGACGTGGCGTCGCGTCTGGCGACGTTGGATCAACTGCGGGTGGCAGGGGCGATCACGGACACGGAGTACCAGGAGCATCGCACGGCGATCCTGAACAGCATCTGATGTGCCTTGAAGAGCCCTGGCGCAGTGTGCTGGTCGGGGCTCTTCTCCTATCCGGGAGCCGCATTGGTCAGAGATGACTTTTCTCCCGCTGACATTCTCGTCTGCAACATAGGGGGCGTCGTAGTACGCCGTTCCCCATGCCCCGAACGAGATGGCCGCTTTCGGGTGGTCCGCAGCCCGCTCGGCAACCCTCAGTTTCGACTCCGGTGCGACTGCTGTCGCACCCACGGCGCTGACGGCGCCCATTGCGTAGGCCATGGCCGTTCTCGGGTCAGCGCCTGAGAGCAATGTCCCGCCGGCCAATGCGCCGGACACGGCCCCCACACCACTGAGCCAGGCGGACCGACGG
This sequence comes from Streptomyces narbonensis, assembly GCF_014649015.1. GTDB lineage: Bacteria > Actinomycetota > Actinomycetes > Streptomycetales > Streptomycetaceae > Streptomyces > Streptomyces narbonensis. The sequence goes on along the minus strand of NZ_BMSF01000005.1, from coordinate 308,984 downwards.
CGCTTTTGATGGTCGGCCTGGTGTCTGCGTCCGGGCACGTCAGCACACGTTGCCGCGCACACCTTCACCGAGGAAGCCCACGGTGTACGTGACGTGGGCCGGGACCCATTCCCCTTGCCGGTTCGTGACGCCGGTAGTCTTCCCGCCCTTCGTGCGCCTGAGCAGGTCCATCTGGTCCTCTTCGACGGCCAGTTCGGCAGCGTGACGGTCATCGCGCCGGGAAACGACATCCGCGGGCCCGCAGCCGGAACGCGGCCCGCCCGCCCCTGTTCGGGGCGGGCGGGCTCGGTGGTCGTGCCCGAGGTTACTTCAGGCCGTTGCTGATCGCGCTCACGAGTTCGCCGTCGACGGTGTCGCCGTTGAACTCCCAGAAGAACGCGCCGCCCAGACCCTGGCTCTTGGCCCACGCCATCTTGGTGCCGACGGTGGCGGGGGTGTCGTAGCTCCACCAGTCGGTGCCGCAGTGCGCGTACGCCGTGCCCGCGATCGTGCCGGTGGCCGGGCAGGTGGTCTTCAGGACCTTGTAGTACTGGTTGCCCGGCTCGACGCCGGCCGCCGGGCCGGTCGCGGTGCCGCCGGGGGCGGACTGGGTGACGCCGGTCCAGCCGCGGCCGTAGAAGCCGATGCCGAGCAGCAGCTTGGAGGCGGGTACGCCCTTGGCCTTCAGCTTGGCGATCGCGTCGGCCGAGTTGAAGCCCTGCGCGGGAATCCCGGAGTACGAGGTCAGCGGGGAGTGTGGGGCCGTCGGGCCCTGAGCGGCCCAGGTGCCGAAGTAGTCGTACGTCATCACGTCGTACCAGTTGACGTACTGCGCGGCGCCGCCGTAGTCGGCCGCGTCGAGCTTGCCGCCGTTGGAGCCGTCGGCGGTGATGGCCGCGGTGATCAGGTTGTTCGGGCCGAACTTGGCGCGCATGGCCTGCATCATGTTCTTGATCGAGGCCGGGCCGCTGGTGTCGCAGGTGAGACCGCAGGCGTTCGGGTACTCCCAGTCCAGGTCGATGCCGTCGAAGACGTCGGCCCAGCGCGGGTCCTCGACCAGGTCGTAGCAGGACTGCGCGAACGCGGCCGGGTTCTGGACGGCTTGGCCGAAGCCGCCGGACCAGGTCCAGCCGCCGAAGGACCAGAGGACCTTGATGTGCGGGTACTGCGCCTTGAGCTTGCGCAGCTGGTTGAAGTGACCGCTCAGCGGCTGGTCCCAGGTGTCGGCGACGCCGTCGACGGACTGGGCGGCGGTGTAGGACTTCTGGTAGTCCTCGTAGGGGTCGCCGATGGTGCACTTGCCGTTCTGCACGTTGCCGAAGGCGTAGTTGATGTGCGTGATCTTCGCGGCGGAGCCCGAAGTCACCAGGTTCTTCACCGTGTAGGAGCCCCAGTTGGTGAAGTAGCCCAGGTTGATCTTGCCGCTGCCGCCTGGGTTCTCGCCGCCACCGCCGCCGGTGGTGCGGACCGCCGTGGCGGCGGAGGCCGGGCCGGTCTGGTCGGCGGTGTCGCGGGCGACCACGGTGTAGCTGTAGTCGGTGCCGGCGGTCAGGCCGGTGTTGGTGTAGGTGGTGCCGGAGACGGTGGCGACGGTGGCTCCGTCCCGCTTGACGTCGTAGTTCTTGACGCCGTTGTCGTCCGTGGCGGCCGCCCAGGACAGCTTCACCGAGGTGTCGGTGAGGTCGCTCGCGGTGGGCGCGCCCGGGGCGGAGGGGGCGCTGTCACCAGGGGTGGTGCCGCCGTCGCAGGCGGCGCCGTTGAGCTTGCAGCCGGTGGGGGCGCCGGTGCCGCTGCCGTTGAAGCCGAAGGAGACGGAGGCGCCGGGGGCGAGGGTGCCGTTCCAGCCGAGGTTCTTGGCGGTCCAGTGGTTCGCGGAGTTGGTGACGGTGGCGTCCCAGGCCGAGGTGACCTTGGTGCTCGCGGGGAAGTCCCACTCGACGGTCCAGGAGGTGAGCGTGGTGGTACCGGTGTTCTTCACCGTCCACTTGCCCTCGAAGCCCGAGCCCCAGTCGGAGGCCTTGGCGTAGGTGGCGGTGGCCGAGGCGGCGGCTTCCGCGGGGGCGGCGAGGCCGACCATGGCGGCCAGCGGAAGGAGTAGCGCAGTGGCGCCCGCGAGGGCCTTGGACCGCTTGTTCGGGATGATGCTCTGTGCCGATCTGGTGCGGCGCCGCCGCGTTTCGGTGCTCAAGGAAGCTCCTCGGGTGAGGTTCGGCGGGCAGGGGTGGTCCCTGACCTGTCAACCCTGCGTGTCCCTGAGTGCGTGGTGTCCTTCCTTGGCACCCACCGCAGTGTTCCCGCGACCCTAGGAAGGACTAGACCAATCGTCAAGAGGTCTGGACCAAGAGGTCGTTGACATCTGACGGCGTGACGCGTCGATCCGCCTCTCGCCCGTGGACGACCTGTCCCGTGCATGGCCGGCCCGCCCTGAGGGACGCCTCACCGGGGCTGCAGCGACCGCTCGACCCATGCCCGCTGCGACGGCTGCTCGACCCACGAGCATCCCTCGCCGGACCTCCCGGGCCGAGTACGCTCCACGCCTCCCCGCGCCGGCGGACCGCTGACTTGCCTACCAGGAAAGGAGTTACTTTCCTGGTGGGAAAGTAACCGGGGACGGAGGGCGATGACCGTGAGCACGTCGGTGGATGCCGAACAGGCATGGAAGGATCTTCAGCGCATCCGAGTGCCGCAGGAGCGGGTCTACGACGAGTTCGAGCGCTCCGCGTCCGGCGGACGCGGCATGACCTACGGCACGGCCGCGCTCATGTGGGTGTTCCTCGCCGGCGTCGGCATGGACCTGCCCGGGTGGGGGGTCGGACTGTTCGTGGCCGCCTACGTCGGCCTGCTGAGCCTGCTGATCGTGAGCAGGAGCCGCAGGAGCCGGATGCAACTGCACCACACCCGCTGTCCCGGGCGCATGTGGGCCGCGTTCGGTGCGGCGGCGGTGCTGGTCGGCGGAACGATCGTACTGGCGGACCACCTCACAGAGCCGCTGGAACCGATCTACGCCGGTCTCATCCAGGCCACGGCCGGAGTGGCCGCATACCTGCTCTCCCTGGGCCCCGCCAACCGCTGGGCGGCCGACTCCGTGCGGAGCGGCGGCGGACCGGCGCTCGACGAGGAAGCGGGCCGATGAGCACCCCCGCAGGCTTCGACGAGCTGATCCACCCCGCCACCCGACTGTCGGTGGTCGCGCTGCTCGCCGTCACCGAGTGGGCGGACTTCGCGTTCGTCCGCGACAGCCTCTCGCTCAGCGACTCCGCGCTCTCCAAGCAGCTCCACACCCTGGAGGGGGCCGGATACCTGGAGATCCAGAAGGAGGGCGGCGGGCGCATCCGCCGCACGAAGGTACGGCTGACCGACCGCGGTCGCACCGCCTTCGAAGGACACGTGGCGGCACTCCGGGCCATCGTCGACAGTGCCGTACCCGTGAACGGGGCGGCACAACAGCAGTCCCACGCGGAGGCGGGCCGATGACGACGGTCGAGCGCACCGATGTCCGGCCCGCGATCCAGGTGCGCGAGCGGCATCACCGCCTACCTGAAGGTGATGAAGGGGCCCGCTTTCTTGTGGGACTCCCTGGTGCCCTGTCGGATTGAAGCAACGCCGTCCGGGGTCAGTGTCGGAACAGCCAGACCACGCGGTCCCACGACAGGGCGTGGTAGACGATCAGCACGCCGGCGAGCGTGATGGCCAGAACATGGGAACCCGCCGCGTACAGCGCCAGGGCGCCGCCGAAGAAGACGGCCAACTCCAGGAGGAACCGCAGCGCGCCGGGGGTCGCCACCACCGTCCCGCCGGACCGGGACTTGTCGCCGGGAGTGGCGAACACACCCCACAGCACGGCCACAAGGACCGGGGCCACGACCACAAGGACGTACCTCAGAGGTCCTGACGCGGTCGTCCAGGCCCAGACCGCGAAGCATGCGAGCGACACCAGTTCCAGAACGAACCGTACAACGAGCGTGGACGCGTGAAACCCGAATCCTGACGACATGCGAGATCCCCTCCCCTATGGCCCTCCGTGGACGTGAGCCGCCGGCGGCCGAGAGCGGACAAGAGAGCCAACCACGGGCACCCCGGCTCCGGGGCTACCAGCCCCTCGACATCCCGGACAGGGCCGCTGACTTCCTTCGCGCCGTCGACCTCGCCCCCACCAAGCGGGCCACCCTCGACCGAGGTGTCACTGTACCCGGCCAGTCCACCACGTCCTGAGGAAATGCCACGGTCGTGAGACGGCCGTGAGACCGGCCGGTGTGCCACCGACCTGCGACAGCGACTGAGCTCCTGATCAGCGGGCCGGGCCCCATGGGGGCTTCGAGCGATGCGCGGACACTGATGCCCCGTGAGCGGTTCTCTCGCCGCCTACCAGCCAGGCACGGTGGAGTCCGCCGCCGGCGGGGGCGCAGTGCGCCAGCGCTCGCCCTCGCCGGTGGACGCGAGGCCCCGCGTCCGGTGCGTGACAGAGCAGCAGGACGACGCCCACGCGGGCCGTCCGAGGGAACGCGCCCCGATGGTGCTCTGCCAGACCTCTGCACCGAGCCGTGCGTCATGCGGATCATGCCTCCGCTGGATGGCGTCCGGATCTCCTCGCCGAACCGGAACCGGAACCGGAAACCGGAAACCGGAAACCGGAAACCGGAACAGCAGCCGGAACCGGAACCGACGGCGTGGGGTCAGGCGCCGTTCCGGGCGACGGTGGCGCGGCGGCGCGTCCAGACCAGGGCGCCGGCGGTGGCGCCGCCGAGGAGCAGCGCGCCCAGGGCGTAGAGCCTGTCGCCGCCGGCCCCGTCCGCCTCTTCGCCTGCCCCTGCCCCTACGCCTGCGGCCCAGCCGAAGCCCGCTTCCACCGCACCGACCGGCTGGCCGGAGATCTGGTAGGAGACGGTCTGCTTGATGCGAGGCGGGCACTTGAGGGTCACGGTGTCCGTGCCGGAGGCGGCGTCCCGCGGGAGCGTGAACTTGCCCACCAGGACGCCCTCCCGGTCGCCGGGCAGGAGGTGGAACTTCCCGCCCGCTTCCGACTCGCCCTTGCCGTACGTCTCCTTGCCGCAGGCGGTCGTGCTCACGGTGACGGTGGTCCCGGGGGCCGCCTGCCCCGGATTGACTCGGACGTCACCGTCGGGCGCCGCGACGGCGGGGGATGCGGACAGGACGAGGGCGCTCAGGACCAGGGCGAGCTGGGGGCCCGTACGTGCGAGACGCATGCTTGTTCTCTCCTTCGGCGGAGCTTTCCTGGCCGGCTGGGCAGCGCGGCGCCTGTGCTGTGCTCCGTGCACGAGAAAAACCCCGACCGGGGAGCACCGCAACGGGAGATTCGCGTGCGCTGTCCCCCGGTCGGGGTCTTGATCCGCCCTGCTGGTGATCATTTCCGCAGGTCACGGCGGCTCGTTCGGTGATCTGGATCGGATGGTGTCCTGCGCGCGAACGGGCTAGGGGGTCTCGTCAAATTCCCGTCGTCGCCCGAAGGGCGGCCCCGCGGCGTCTGGTGCATGCTCTCGGCGTGCCGGGGGGAAGCCCACGTACTGGACGTACGTGGGCTTCCACCCGGTGCGGCGAGAGTGCGTGCCTGGGGGCACCTCCCAGCGGTAGCTGGGGGAACGCCGCGGGGCAGACGGGAATGTGACGACACCCCCTAGCCGCAAGGGTCACGAGCGACGTCGGTGCTGCCTGGTCCCGGGCATCACGAAGGCTTCCAGCCCCGCCGTGCTCGGCCACGAGGGAGCGGTCAGTCGCGGCCCAGGATCGCCGTGAGGGCTCGCTGCAAGACCGCTCTGGGATCCGCCGTCGCTCCTTCAGACCGCCACGCGACGAACCCGTCGGGGCGGACCAGCACCGCGCCGTCCGGCGTGACGCCGTGGACCTCCGCCCAGTCCGTGTCGCCGGCGGACGAGAGCTCGGCGTCGGGCCCGGCGCCGATCCGGTACGAGTCGAGCGGCACCGACAGCTGCTGCGCGACGCGTGTCGCCGCGGTGTGCCAGTGGCCGGCGCCGTCCTCGGAGCTCAGGAGCACCAGGGACCGCTCGTACAGATCGAGGGTGGAGACCCGGGTACCGGCGCGGTTCAGCCACATGTGGGGGGCCCGGCTTCCGGGTTCGCCCGTCAGGCTCAGTCCGTCGGACACGACCGGCATCGTCCGGTCGGTGCCCAGGACGGCTCCCTGCGGATAGCGGTAGCCGAGCACCTCGTTGAGGATGCCGCCCTTCTTCCCCTTGGGGCCGCCGGCTCCGGGGCCGGGGACGTACCCGGGGTGGCTGTGCTCGACCGACCGCGCCGCGGCCCGGGCGCTCGTCACCTCGGCGACCGGCCGGCGCTCCGCGTCATAGGACGCGAGCAGGCCGGGACCGGCCCAGCCGCCCAGCGCGGCGGAGAGCTTCCAGGCGAGGTTGTGCGCGTCCTGGATACCGGTGTTGGAGCCGAACGCCCCGGTGGGCGGCATCTCGTGGGCGGAGTCGCCGACGAGGAACACCCGTCCGTGCGCGTACCGTTCGGCGATCCTCTCGGCCGCGTGCCAGGGAGCCCTGCCCGTGATCTCCACGTCGAGGTCCGGCACGCCCACGGCCCGCCGGATGTGCTCCCTGCACCGCTCGTCGGTGAACTCCTCGAGCGTCTCGCCGCGTTCGGGGTGCCACGGGGCGTGGAACACCCAGCGCTCGCCGTTGTCGACGGGCAGCAGGGCCCCGTCCGCGTCAGGGTTCGTCAGGTAGCAGACGATGAAGTGCCGGTCGCCGACGACGTCCGCGAGACCGCGGGAGACGAAGGTGATGCTCACGTTGTGGAACAGGTCGCCCTGGCCGTTCTGCCCGATGCCGAGCCGCTCGCGGACCGGGCTGCGCGGGCCGTCCGCCGCGACGAGGTAGTCCGCGCGGATGGTGGTGTGCTCACCGGATTCGCGGCTCTTGACCTGTGCGGTCACCCCTTCGGCGTCCTGCTCGAAGGACATCAGCTCGGTCGAGAACCGCAGGTCTCCGCCGAGCTCCCGGGCGTGCTTCAGCAGCACCGGTTCGAGATCGTTCTGGCTGCACAGACACCATCCGGCGGGGCTGAAGCGGGCGATCCCGCCGCCGGGGTCGATGTCCTTGAACAGCCACTCGCCGACATCGCCCACCAGGCTCGGCGTCTGCAGGATCCCGTTGTTGACCGACAGGACCGACGCGGCCTCCTGGATGGGCCGCGTGATTCCGGCGCTGCGGAACACCTCCATCGTGCGCACGTTGTTGCCGCGGCCACGCGGGTGGATCGAGGTGCCGGCATGGCGCTCGACCAGCGTGTGCGGCACTCCGAGACGCCCCAGGAACAGCGAGGTGGACAGGCCCACCAGCGAGCCGCCGACGATGAGTACGGGCGTGCGGTGGCCGGTTGCTTCCCCGGCCGAGTCGAATCGGGTCATTGCTCGTCTCCGGCGTCGCCTGCGACGCGAGTTGGGGATGGGATGCAGATTCATGCCCTTCGGGGACGGGTTCGCGTGCCCTGGGCACCCGGATGACACGCGGTTCACTCGTCCGCTTCATGCGGCTCGCGCGCTGTCGGCGCTCCTGTCAAGGATCGACACATGTCGGCCTCGGCGTTTCGGCCAGGTAGGTCGTCTCCCACCCCCACCGAGAAGAGAGAGGTGTGCCGGATGGCCCCCTCGGGACGCATCTCGCAGTCTGTGTTCGACGGCTCCAGGCTGCGGGTGATCCTCCTGCTCGACCTGTACGAAGGAGCGCAGCAGCAGTTCCTGGACGCGTACGAGCTCATGCGCAAGCAGGTCGCCTCCGTGCCCGGCCACATCAGTGACCAGCTGTGCCAGTCCATCGAGAACCCCTCGCAGTGGCTCATCACCAGCGAGTGGGAGAGCGCGCCGCCGTTCCTCGCATGGGTGAACAGCGAGGAGCACGTCGAAACCGTCAAGCCGATGCACAGCTGCGTCCGGGACACCCGGTCGATGCGCTACAGCATCCTCCGGGAGACGAGCCCCGGTCAGCCGGCCTCGCGGACCGCGGCATCGGCCGACGTGCAGGTGGAGCCCCGTGTGGGCGACGGTGTGGCACGCCATGCCCTCACCTTCACCGTCAAGCCGGGTTCCGAGTCGAAGGTGGCGGAGATCCTGGCCGGGTACGAGTCACCCCAGGCCCAGGTCGACGAGAACACCCGGCTGCGTCGCACCTCCCTCTTCATGCACGGCAACCGCGTCGTGCGTGCCGTGGAGGTGGAGGGCGACCTACTCGTGGCGCTGCGGCACGTCGCCCGGCAGCCCCAGGTGCGAGCGGTCGAGGAGGCCATCAACCCGTACCTCGAGCAGGACCGGGACCTGACCGACCCCGAGTCGGCCAGGGTGTTCTTCACCCGGGCGGCGCTGCCCGCCGTCCATCATGTGGTGTCCGACCGGCCTGCTCCGGCCGGCCTGCGACGGCACGCGCTGTACTACCCGGCCAAGGAAGGCCAGGGGATGGCGCTCGCCCGGCTGCTCTCCCATCAGGACCGGGCCGCCGCGGACGATCCGGACAACCCGGTGCACAGCAGCACCGTGTTCCAGCGCGACGACATCGTGGTGCGCCTCGTCGACGTCACGGGCGACCTCGACCTCGACCCCGTCGCCTCCCTCGGGCTCAAGGGCCCCGGGAAGGCCGCGGAGTTGGAACGACTCCTCGACGGCGCCGCGGTCGGCGTCGAGGGCTCCCTGGAGACGGACCGCAACATCAACCGGCTTCTGTCGCACGCGGACATGCTGCCCGTCACGGACCGTTCGGCGCACTCCTGACGGACGACCGCGGCTCGCACCGCGGTCGCTCCCCAGCACGTCACTGTCACATCTGGAGGTAGCAACCATGCTCAAGCAGCGTCCACGCATCGTGAACCTGAGCGAGACGGAACCCAACCGCAGGCGGGGAGGTGACCTGCGGGCCATGCTCACGCCGGCCACCGTGGGTTCCACCAGCGGCTTCATGGGCCTGGCCATCGTCCAGCCCGGCGAGCGCATCGGCGAGCACTACCACCCGTACTCCGAGGAGTTCGTGTACGTGGTCTCGGGCGCGCTGGAGGTGGATCTGGATGGCGACACGTACGCGCTCCAGCCCGATCAGGGCCTCCTGATCCCGATCGACGTACGGCACCGCTTCCGCAACGTGGGCGATGTGGAGGCCCGCATGGTCTTCCACCTGGGCCCGCTCGCCCCCCGGCCGAGCCTCGGTCACGTCGACACCGAGATCACCGACGAGGCCGAGCTCGCCGCCGCGGGCCCGCACCTGACCGTGCACGACCCGGGACGGGTGTCCGAGCGAAGCGGGGCCATCGAGTGAACCGGCGAGTGGCCGTCACCGGCATCGGTGTGGTCGCTCCAGGCGGCATCGGGGCGAAGGCGTTCTGGGACCTGCTTTCCGCCGGCCGTACCGCGACCCGCGGTATCACCCTGTTCGACCCGGTCGGGCTGCGCTCCCGCATAGCCGCCGAGTGCGACTTCGACCCGGCGGACCACGGACTGGATCCGGATCTGAGCCGCCACGCCGACCGGTACATCCAGTTCGCCGTCGTCGCCGCCGGAGAAGCCGTCCGCGACGCCGGACTCGACACCGACGCCGAGGACCCCTGGCGCGTCGCCGTCTCCCTGGGCAGCGCCGTCGGCGGCACCACCCGGCTCGAACACGACTACGTCCTGGTCAGCGAGGGCGGGCGGCGGTGGGACGTGGACCACCGCGCGGCCGACCCCAAGCTGCACATGGCGTTCTCGCCGAGCACACTCTCCTCGGTCGTGGCCGAGCAGTTCGGCGCCCGCGGGCCGGTGCAGACGGTCTCCACCGGCTGCACCTCCGGCCTCGACGCCGTGGGCTATGCCTTCCACACCATCGCGGAAGGCCGGGCGGACGTCTGCATCTCCGGTGCGTCGGACTCCCCCATCTCCCCCATCACCATGGCCTGCTTCGACGCCATCAAGGCCACGTCGCCCGACAACGACGACCCGGAGCACGCCTCCCGGCCCTTCGACAACAACCGCAACGGTTTCGTCATGGGCGAAGGCGCGGCCGTCCTCGTCCTGGAGGAGTACGAGCACGCCAGGGCACGCGGTGCGCACATCTACTGCGAGATCGGCGGCTACGCCACCTTCGGCAACGCGTACCACATGACCGGTCTGACCGGCGAGGGGCTGGAGATGTCCCGGGCGATCGACTCCACGCTCGACCAGGCCCGGCTCGATCCCACGCTGATCGACTACGTCAACGCGCACGGGTCCGGCACCCGGCAGAACGACCGGCACGAGACCGCCGCCGTGAAGCGGTCCCTGGGCTCGCACGCGTACGACACACCCATGAGCTCCATCAAATCGATGGTGGGGCACTCGCTGGGCGCGATCGGTGCGATCGAGGTGGCTGCCTGCGTACTCGCACTGAAGCACCAGGTGGTACCCCCGACGGCGAACTACGAGACCCCCGACCCCGAGTGCGACCTGGACTACGTGCCGCGCACCGCCCGCCCCCGGAAGCTCAGGAACGTGCTTTCCGTGGGCAGCGGATTCGGCGGTTTCCAGTCCGCGGTACTCCTGACGCGATCGGGTGGGAGGACACGATGAGTACTGAGCGTCCACGGCGCGCGGTCGTCACCGGGATCGGCGTGATCGCCCCCAACGGACAGCGCGCCGACGCGTACTGGAAGTCCGTCCGAGAAGGGCTGGGCGTACTGGACCGGATCACCCGTGAGGGGTGCGAGGATCTGCCTCTCAAGGTCGCGGGCGAGGTCCGCGGCTTCGACGCCTCCACCCTGATCGAGGACCGCTTCCTCGTCCAGACCGACCGCTTCAGCCACTACACGATGGCCGCGGCCCAGCTCGCCCTCGACGACGCCGGCCTCCCCCGGGAGAACCCCGAGGAGCCGTTCGAGATCGGCGTGGTCACCGCGGCCGGGTCCGGAGGCGGCGAGTTCGGCCAGCGAGAGCTCCAGAAGCTCTGGAGCCAGGGATCCAAGTTCGTCGGCCCGTACCAGTCGATCGCCTGGTTCTACGCCGCGAGCACCGGCCAGATCTCCATCCGCAGCGGCCTCAAGGGGCCGTGCGGCGTCGTCGCGAGCGACGAGGCGGGCGGCCTGGACGCCATCGCCCTCGCCGCTCGGGGCGTACGACGCGGCACGGGGGCGGTGCTCGTCGGCGCCGCGGAGGCGCCCCTCGCCCCGTACTCGATGGTGTGCCAGCTCGGCTACCCGGAGCTCAGCACCGTCGAGGACCCGGACCGCGCCTACCGGCCCTTCACCGCCGGAGCCTGCGGCTTCGTCCCGGCGGAGGGCGGCGCGGTGCTCGTCGTGGAGGACGAGTCCCGTGCCCGCGACCGGGGAGCGGCCGTCCGGGCCGTGGTGGCCGGCCACGGCGCCACGTTCACCGGCGCCTCCCGATGGGAGAAGTCCCGGGAGGGACTCGCCCGCGCCATCCGTGTCGCCCTCGACGAGGCCGGGTGTGCCCCCGAGGAGGTCGACGTCGTCTTCGCCGACGCCCTGGGCGTACCGGAGGCGGACCGTGCCGAGGCGCTGGCGATCGCCGACGCCCTCGGAGCGCACGCCACCCGCGTCCCCGTCACGGCGCCGAAGACGGGAATCGGCCGCGCCTACTGCGGAGCTCCCGTCCTGGACACCGCCGCCGCGGTGTTCGCGCTGGAGCACGGCGTGGTGCCGCCCACTCCCAACGTGTTCGACATCTGCCACGACCTCGACCTGGTGATGTCCCGCGCTCGGCCCGCCGAGCTGCGCACGGCCCTCGTCCTCAGCCGGGGACTCATGGGATCCAACGCGGCGCTTGTCGTGCGCCGCGGCGACGAGTCCGCCCGGTAGGACCGGGCGGGAAGGAGAGCACGCATGATCACCACCGCACTGACCTTCGACGAACTCTCCACGCTGATGAAGCAGGCGGCCGGCGTCACCGTCGACGCCCGGGAGCTGGAGAAGGCGCCGGACGCACCGTTCACCACCCTCGGCCTCGACTCGCTCGGCCTGCTCGGCATCGTCGGCGAGCTGGAGAACCGGTACAGCGTGGCGCTGCCCACCGACGCCGAGCGCTGCAAGACGCCGGGCGAGTTCGTCGGCCTGGTGAACAACGCCCTCAGGACGGGAGTCTGACGTGGCCGGTCACACCGACAACAGCATCACGGTCGACGCCCCGCTCGGCCTCGTCTGGGACATCACCAACGACATCGAGAAGTGGCCCGACCTCTTCAGCGAGTACGCCTCACTCGAAGTGCTCTCCCGCGAGGGTGACTCCACCACCTTCCGCCTGACCATGCACCCGGACGAGTCCGGGAAGGTCTGGAGCTGGGTGTCGGAGCGCACCGTGGACCGCCCCGGGCGGACCGTTCGCGCCCGCCGCGTCGAGACCGGTCCGTTCGACCACATGAACATCCGGTGGGAGTACGAGGAGACCCCGGCCGGCGTCCACATGCGCTGGGTGCAGGACTTCGCGATGAAGCCCGACGCTCCGGTCGACGACGCCTGGATGACCGACAACATCAACCGCAACTCCCGCACGCAGATGGCCCTCATCCGGGACCGCATCGAGCAGGTCGCCCGCGACCGCCGGAGCGCCCCGGTCCTGCCCGGCTGACCGAACCCTGCCGCGGACACCCGCACACCCGCACACCCGCACCCTGGAAGGACGCTCGATGCACCACGCCCTGATCGTCGCCCGCATGGCGCCCGGCTCGGCCCCGGCCATCGCCGACGTGTTCGCCGCCTCCGACCGTGGGGAACTCCCCCACCTGGTCGGCGTCACGCGGCGCCGCCTGTTCCAGTTCGGCGACGTGTACCTGCACCTCATCGAGTCGGACCAGGACCCGGGGCCGGCCATCGCGAAGCTGACCGGACACCCCGAGTTCCGCGACGCCAGCGAGAAGCTGTCGGCGTACGTCAGCGCGTACGACCCACAGACGTGGCGGAGCCCCAAGGACGCCATGGCGCAGTGCTTCTACAGCTGGGAGCGCGACGCCGGCTCCTGATCCCCCGAGGTCGGTACGGCAGGGAAACCCGAGGCCGCCCGCCCCGCGAACGACGCGGAGCGGGCGGCCTCGGGTTTTCCTCCTTCCTGCCCCGTCAGGCGGGCACGGTGCACTCGAACGCATGGAGGTACGCGTTGACCGGGCGGATCTCGCCGATGACGAGCCCCGCGTCCGTCAGTCGGTCGACCATGCTCTGCCGCGTGTGCTTCGCACCACCGACGTTGAGGAGCAGCAGCAGGTCCATGGCCGTCGTGAACCTCATCGAGGGCGTGTCGTCGACGAGGTTCTCGATCACGACGACCCGGGCGCCGGGGGGCGCCGCCTTGCGCACGTTGGCGAGCGCCCTACGGGTGCTGTCGTCGTCCCACTCCAGGATGTTCTTGATGATGTACACATCCGCGCGGATCGGGATGTCCTCGCGGCAGTCGCCGGCCACCACACGGACGCGGGGACCGAGTGCGCCGCCGTCCCGCAGGCGCGGGTCGGCGTTCTCCACCACTCCCGGCAGGTCGAGCAGCGCGCCGTTCAGGGTGGGGTGCTTCTCCAGGAGACTCGCCAGGACGTGTCCCTGTCCGCCACCGATGTCCGCGACGCAGGACACGTCCCCGAGGTCGAGGAGGTCCGCGACGTCCTGGGCCGACTGCTTGCTCGACGTGGTCATGGCCCGGTTGAAGACGTGGGCGGACTCGGGCGCGTCTTCGTTGAGGTAGGTGAAGAACTCCCGCTCGTACACGTCCTCGAAGACGTTCCGTCCGGAGCGCACCGCCTCGTCGAGCTTCGGCCAGACGTCCCACGTCCACGGTTCGGTGCACCACAGTGCGATGTACCGCAGGCTGTGCGGATCGTCCTCGCGCAGGAGCCGGGACATCTCCGTGTGGGCGAAGGTGCCGTCGGGCTGCTCGGTGAAGACCCCTTGGCAGGACAGCGCGCGCAGCAGCCTGCGCAGTGTCCGCGGCTGGGTCTTCACCGCTGCCGCGAGGTCTTCCACGGTCATGGGCGTGTCGCCCATGGCGTCGGCCACGCCCAGGCGGGCGGCCGCGCGTACGGCGGCGGCGCATGCCGCCCCGAAGACGAGTTCCCTCAACCGCATCGGCGGGGCGGGAGCCGGATCAACCGTTGTCATGTGTTTCGCCTTGTCCTTGGTGCGTACCGTGGGAGATGTGGGGGACCCGGTGGGTCAGCACATTCCGGCGGGTTCCGAGAGGGTGCAGGTGTTGCGGGTGAAGGTGTTTCCCTGACCGGTGTCCCGGTCGGCCAGATCGGCGGGGCTGTTGCGCATCACCACGTTGTCGCGGATCGCGTTCTGAGCGTTCGGAACGCCCACGAAGCTCTTGAACAGCACGATGCCGCCCGAGAGCGGCGAGGCTCCCACGTTGCCGACGACCCTGTTCTTCTCCACCACCGTCTCCTCGGCGCCGGTGAGGACGATGCCGGAGCCTTGCAGGAAGGGCAGACGGGGGGTCTTCGGGCAGTACCTGTTGTTGGCGTGGATGTCGTTCCGACGCAGGGTCATGGCTCCGGCACGCGGCTTGGACTCGTCGCCCACCACGAACACCGCGGCGCAGTTCCCGGTCGCCTCGTTGTGGTCGACGGTCACGTTGCGCAGGCGCCGTACGGTGAGGCCGATCCGGTTGCCGGTCAGGGTGTTGCGGGTGACCCGCGTCCCCTCGGCGTCCGTGGCGCCTGCCTCCGTGTCGGTGGTGTTGGCCAGGAACAGTCCGGCGTCGGCGTTGTTCCGGGCTGTGTTGTCGCTGAGGACACCACGCGTGGATCTCTCCTGGGCGATGCCCCACTTCCCGTTCTTCTCCGCGAGCACCTTGCGGACCGTCAGCCGGTCGGTGCGGGTGGCCCACAGGCCGTTGGCGGTGAAGCCCCTCAGCGCGAGCGAGCGCACGGTGACGCCCTCGACGGGGTCGCTGTCCGTCCCGGTCACGCAGATGCCGTGACCGTTCTTGGCGCACGCGTCGGTGGCGGTGGCGTCACCGGGCACGAGGACGGTGGAAGCCGAGCCCGAGCCGAGCAGGGTCAGGCCCGAGGTGGTGATGCGGACGCTCTCGCGGTAGGTGCCGGGTGTCAGGACGATGGTGTCCCCCGGCTTCGCGGCGTCCACGGCCTTCTGGATCGATTCGCCGGGCTTCACCAGGTGCACCATCCGGCTCACGGCGCTGGGTGCGGCCGCACCCAGCCCCGAGGCCGTGAGGGCCACGGTGCAGGCCAGCAGGGCGATCTGTCGTTTGGTCATGTGCCGAAGCTAAGAGCGCGCATTCCGGCCTGCCACCGGTGATCCCCCAGGCGGACCTAGGCATACCTCCCTGGGGTCCACGCTCGGGCGTGGCGGGCGGGTCCTCACGGGATCCGCCGCTCCTCCGTGGAGCATGGGGGCCGCCGGGGGCACGTCTTCGGTGCGGCGGGCAGCGAAGGGGTTCGGATGCGCAAGTGGTGGCCCTTGGCCTCGATCTGTCTCGGCACGTTCATGCTCCTGCTGGACGTCACCATCGTGACGGTGGCGCTGCCCGCCATGGCGACGGACCTCGGCACCACGCTCTCCGAGCTGGAGTGGGTGGTCGACACGTACGCGCTGGCGCTGGCGTCGCTGCTGCTCGGTGTCGGTTCCCGCGCCGACCGGATCGGCCGCAGGAAGGTCTACCTGGTCGGGCTGATCGTCTTCACCGCGGCGTCGGTGGCGTGCGCGGTCGCCCCGAACGCGGGTGTGCTGATCGGCGCCCGCGCGGTGCAGGGGATCGGCGCCGCCGGGATGTTCGGCACGACGATCGCCCTGCTCGGCATGCACTACAGCGGCCGGGACCGGGGTGTGGCCTTCGCCGTGTGGGGCGCCACCAACTCGGTCGCCGCGGCGGCCGGCCCGGTGGTCGGCGGACTCCTCACCCAGTACCTGGACTGGCGGTGGATCTTCTTCGTCAACCTGCCGGTCTGTCTGGCCGCGGTCGTGATGACCCTGCGTTCCGTCCGGGAGGCCAGGGGCCAGGGCCGGCAGCGTGCGGACGTCCTCGGCACGGTCGCCTTCACGGTGGCGAGCGGCACCCTCACGTTCGGACTGATCCGCGCCCATTCCGACGGCTGGGCGACACCTCTCACCCTCGGCATGTTCACCACTGCGGTCGTCGCCCTCGCCCTGTTCGTGGTGGCCGAGACGAGGCACGAGCACCCCGTGCTCGACCTGTCGCTGTTCCGCAGTCCGTCGTTCGCCGGCCTCATGGTCAGCGCCCTGTTCCTCCAAGGAGCCGCGTTCGCCTACCTGTTGTACGAGTCGCTGTGGATGCAGTCCGTCCTGGGGTACGAGCCCGTCGAAGCAGGTCTCTACATCCTGCCCATGTGCGCCGCCGCGTTCCTCGCCTCCGTACTCGCAGGCCGCTTCGGCCCCTGGCCGCCACGGACGACCATCGGAGGAGGGCTGGCGCTCATCGCCGTGGGCTCCGCGATGCAGGCCACCCTCGACGCGGGATCCTCGGGCAGCAGCCTCGTGGCGGGGCTCGTCGTCGCCGGTCTGGGTGTCGGCCTCGTGACACCCAGTCTGCCGGCGGCTGCCCTGGCCACGGTGCCGCCGGAGCGCGGAGGCATGGTGGGCGGTGCGGTCAACACCTTCCGCCAGTTGGGCTTCGCCTTGGGGATCGCCGCGTTCGGCGTGATCTTCCAGTCGCGGATCGAGCGTGTACTGACGACCGACGGCGCCGTCCCGGACCCGAGCAAGGCGGCCGCCGTTCTGAGCGGCGGACACGCCCGGTCCTTCGTCGCCGGCTGGCCGGATGACGGACGCGCCGATATGACGCACCTGGTACGCGAGGCGTTCGCGTCGGGCCTGAACACGGTGCTGATCGTGGCGGCGGCCCTGGGGGCGGCGGCCTCACTGATCACCTTCGCGACGGTACGCGTACCCAAGGCCGACACCGGACAGCGGCCGGAAGCGGGCGCGATCGCGGGCGGCCAGGAGACACGAGCGGACGCCGCCTTGTAGCGCCGGGCGGACAGGAGGCACAAGCGGACGCCGCCCTGTAACGCCGGGCGGCCGCCCTCGCCCGGCTCTACCTGCGCCGCGCTCAGTACATGACGGGCAGCTCTCGAAGCGGGTTCGACGTGCTGTGGAAGGCCGCCGGCGAACCTACGCGGAGAGGCCCGCCACCCCGGTTCACGGTGGCGGGCCCTTCCTCGGTTCCGAGTGGAGCGGTGGGTGCACTGGGCCCATGTGTCCGTCTTCATGTGCGGGTGATCCGGTGGAGCCCCGACCGGGCTGAATCCCGGCACGCTCTTGCGGATCGATCGGCCTCTTTGCGTGCAAGCGTCAGTGCGAGAGCGGCGGCGGGGCCATGCGGAGTCGGTGGTCGCGCTGGGGGTGTCACTTGGGTTGCAGGTGGGCGAAGACGACGAGGTTCCCGGTGTAGTCCTTGGCCGCGCGGTCATAGGGGCCTGCGCAGGTGATGAGCCGGACGAGGGCGTCGGGGGTGTCGTCGTAGACGCGCTGGTTCGGGAAGTCGTCCTTGCGGAAGCTTTCCACGGAGTCGATGAGGAAGACCGCGGTGGTGCCGTCGGCACGCGCGACCTCGAAAGAGTCCCCTGCCTCGAGTTCGCCGAGCCGGGCGAAGACGGCCGGTGCGGTGGCTGTGTCCAGATGTCCGGCGATGAGCGCGGTTCCCCGCTGGCCGGGAGCGATACCGGCGGCGTGCCACCCGACGAGATTGGTGTCGTCGGCCGGGGGCGGGTCCAAAGCTCCGGAAGGCCCGATCTTCAGGCCGGTGAACGGGGCGTCGACACCGATCTTGGCGATCTTCAGACGGGTGGGAATCGCTCGGGGCATCGCGAGACCGGACCTGGGGTCAGGTTTCGGCTTCGCCCGGTGCGGTGTGCGGGGGGATGCCGAAGCGCCGGCCGCCGGCTTCGACACGGCCGTCGAGGATGCGGGGCGGGGGGTGTCGGTCTCGTCCTGCGTGAACAGCCCCGGTCCGGCAAGGACCAGGAGCGCGGCGATCGCCGTCGTCCAGAACACAGTGGGCGCGACCCATCGAGCCGGACGGCGTACTTCTTCGTTCGCGGGGTCGGGTGGGGGTTCCATCACAGACGTCTTCTCATCGGGCATGGCGGGTCCGGGGTCGCGTGGCGAGCAGAAACTACGGCCGCGGCTCAGGGGCTGCCTCAGGGCGGCAGCCCCTGAGCCGGGTGGGCTATCACGCGGACGCGCCGGCGGTCTTCTTACGGCGGTAAAGGACGAACGCAGCCGCCCCGCCCGCGAGCACCAGCGCGCCGGTCAGGTTCAACCCGGGCCCTGCGAGGCCGCCACCACCGGTGTGCATGCCGCCCTTGGGCTTCTGGTGCTTGTCGCTCTCCTTCTGGTACTTGTCGCTCTCCTGCTTCTGCTGCTCGGGCTTGCCCCAGTCGTCAGCGTTGACCGCGGACAGCGCGCCCGAACCCGTGTGCATACCGCCGTGCGGCTTGTCGTGCTCCTTCTCGGGCTTGCCGCCCTTCTCGTGCTCCTTCGACCACTCGTCACCACTCACCGCGGTGAGCGCACCGCCGCCGGTGTGCATCCCGCCGTGCGGCTTGCCGTGCTCCTTCTCGGGCTTGCCGCCCTTCTCGTGCTCCTTCGACCACTCGTCACCACTCACCGCGGTGAGCGCACCGCCGCCGGTGTGCATCCCGCCGTGCGGCTTGCCGTGCTCCTTCTTGTCGCTCTTGTCCTTGGACCAGTCGTCGCCGCCGATCAGCGACAGGGCGCCGGAGCCGGTGTGCATGCCGCCGTGCGGCTTGTCGTGGTCACGCTTCTGGCTGTGGGAGGAGTCGTCCTTGTCCCAGTCGCCGGCCGTGAGCGCGTAGGCCCCGGGCGTGGTGAGGGCCAGCGCGGCGGCGGTGGCGGTGGCGGCGAAGAGAATGCGGGCAGAACGCATCAATGGCTTCCTTCCGTCCGCTGCGTCAGCTGACCGTTGTCTGCTTTCATACGCAGCGACATGGTCCACCGTCAGCTCTGGCATGACGGCCCGCCACCTGAGCTAGTGCATAAGGGAACCAGGGGTAGCGGAATCAGCCGAGCGCACGGAGCAGCCGCCTATGTCCCGATGAAGCCGGACCATGTGTCAGATGTGGCATGCGCTCGGCGCAGCGCTCCAGAAAGCCGCTGTGTCCGAGGATGTGGTCGGTCTCCGAGGCAGCAGATCAGTGACGCCGGCAGGAGTCCTTCCCATCCCAGGAGCCGGGTCTCGGTCCTGCCGCCCCGGGTGAAGGGGCGGGACACCCTTCTGGACTCGGGCGCGGTTCGGGGCACGGCGGGACCTCCCTGGGGGTAGCGGCGTCGTCAGCCTCACCGGCTCGTGGGGTCCTTGGGTCCTTGGGTCCTTCGAGGCCGGAAGCGGGCATGAGCTGCCAGACGCCATCGGATCTGGGCTCGTGGGGAGGGACGGAGCGAGGCGGTGACGACTGTCAGTCGTTATGTGCGCCCGTCAGTTCTGCTCCGAATGCGCGGCGATGTCGACGACCTGCCGACCTGCGGGGAAGGTGCCGAGGAGGCAGGCGCGACCGTTGAGGATGTGGACCTTGCAGTAGCGCTGCTCGCCGTCGGTGGACAGGGCGGCGAGACCACGGTTGGAGCCGCCGCCTAGCCGAGGCCGGCACAGGGACGGCCACCAAGTCGCACCGAGGGCCGACGCGCTGAGTGAGCGTCAGGTAGCGAGTGTCCAAGCCCGGTGGCGGGAATGCACCAACAGTCAGTCCGCTGCCTCTGTGGCCGAACGCTTAGAGCGGCGAGGGAGGCGGTCTGCATGTAGTGGCCGTGGGTGTGGAGGAGGTCGGGCAGGAAGCAGCGTGCCGTGACCGCGCTTGCGATGAGGTTGACCTCGACGACGCGGCGCCAGACGCCAGGATCGGTGTCGGCGAAGGGGCCTGCCTGGGCGACGCGGGCATTGGCCACCACCACGGACACCGGCCCGAAGCGGGATCGGACCTGTCGGGCTGTCTCGGCCATGGCCTCGTCGTCCGTCACGTCGACCCTCCAGCAGGCCGACTCGGCACGCATCGAGGCGGCCACCGTCCCCAGGCGCGCTTCGTCGAGCCCCAGCAGGGCCAACCGTGCTCCCCGTTCGTCGAAGGCGCGCGCCAGCGCCGCTCCGAGGCCGCGCGCAGCCCCCGTCACTACGACGGTTCGGCCCCGCAGGGGCCCGTGGTGTGTGCGCGTCCTCATGTGGCGTCTCCCGCCGTCCGCCCCCGAGGGCTGGGAAGCACGTACGCAGCAGGTGCCCGGGCTCAGCCCAGTCCGGCCGTCCGGTTTCCGGTTCTCCTTCCCGGGATGCTCGTTCTCCTTCCCCGCATGCTCCCCGCCGGGCCTTCGGCGCCCTGACTGAGGATGCGCCCGGCTCTCAGGCCGACTACCAGCCGCGGCTGCGACCTGCGGCACGCCGGAGCACATCTCTCCCGACAGCGTGAGACGCGGCGAAGGGGGTACTCGCCCCAGGACCGTGACACCACGCTGTGCCTGGGAGGTTCCGTCACACCCCGTCGAGCCCGGCCCGTCCGGGGGCGAGCCGCAGAGTGACACCGCTGCCGCCCGCAGCCGAGTCGTGTGTTCGGGGCTGCGGGGCCCGGCAGGTACGGGTCCGCGCGTCGGCGTTTCACTGGGAGGAGCCGTCATGGCCGTCCGTCATCAGCTCATCCGACGACCCCCTCGTGCCGTATGGGCCGTACTCGCCGATCCGCTCCGCTACGGAGAGTGGGTAGTGGGTCCCTCCCGGTCCACCCCGCTCGACGACAGCTGGCCGTCACCGGGGGCACGACTGCGCTACGCGATCCGGCTGGGCCCGTGGTCCGCCGAAGGTGTGACGACGGTGCGCCACACGGAGACCGAGCGGGAGCTGGAGCTGGAGGCCTCGTTCAAGCCCCTCGGCACTGCAAGGATCCTGCTCCAGCTGAGGCCGTGGGGCGCGGAGACGCTCGTCATCTGCGACGAGCACCCGTTGCGCGGCCTGGGAGGAACCCTGCAAAACCCCGTGAGCGAGGCAGCCCTCCAGCTGAGGCACAGGGGGCATGCTGGCGCGACTGGCCACGGTGGTGGAAGGGCGGCCCCGGGAGGTGCTCGGTGCCTGACGCGGTGGTGATCGGCGCCGGGCCCAATGGGCTGGTGGCCGCCAACCTTCTCGTCGACGCCGGGTGGAGCGTGCAGTTCTGGAAGCCCAGGCAGAGCCTGGCGGGGCCGTACGAAGCGACCGTGGGGTGCACCCGGACTACGTCTCCGACCTCTTCAGCGCCTTCTATCCGCTCGCCGCCGCCTCTCCGGTCCTGGCCCGTCTCGATCTCGCCGCCGAGGGACTGCGCTGGAGCCACACACCGCGCGTGCTGGCGCATCCTCTGCCGGACGGCCGGTGCGCGGTGCTCGAACGCCGTGTCCAGGACACCTCGGCCGGGCTCGCGCACTTCGCGGCAGCTGACGGTGCCTCCTGGGAGTCCTTGTACGGGACGTGGAGGCGGTTGGGGCCGGACCTCGTAGACGCGTTGTTCACGCCATTCCCGCCGATCCGCGCAGGATTGCGGCTGGCTACGAAACTGCGGGGACCGGCGGGACCGCGGCTGGCTCGTAGCCTGGCCCTGCCCGTACGGCGATTGGGCGAGGAGGAGTTCGTCGGAGAGGGAGGTCGGCTCCTGCTGGCCGGCAACGCCCTCCATGCCGATCTGGCTCCCGAGGCGGCGGGCAGCGGCGGCTTCGGCTGGCTCATGTCGATGCTGGGCCAGAGCCACGGGTTCCCGGTGCCCGTCGGAGGGGCCGGGGCCCTGACAGCGGCACTCGTCGGCCGTCTCCGGCGACGCGGTGAGGTCCTGCGGTGCGGAGAGCGGGTCACGTCCGTCGCCGTGCGCGGCAACACGGCGGTGGGCGTCGGAACAGACGGCGGGGAGACGATCGGCGCGCGTCGGGCCGTACTCGCCGACACGTCGGCGACGACCCTGTATCGCGACCTTGTCGGCGAGGACAGCCTTCCGTCACGCCTCCTGCGCGACCTGGAGCGCTTCCAGTGGGACTTCGCGACCTTCAAGGTCGACTGGGCGCTGGCGGGACCCGTGCCTTGGACGGCTCCGGGAGCGGTCGGCGCGGGGACCGTCCATCTCGCCGACGGCGTGGACGGCCCGACCCGGTTCGCCGCCCAGATCGCCATGGGGCGAGCGCCCGACGAACCGTTCGTCCTCTTCGGCCAGATGACCACGGCGGACCCCAGCCGGTCCCGCACCGGGACGGAGTCCGCGTGGGCCTACACGCACGTTCCGCAGCACGTCACCGCGGACGCGGGTCCCGACAACATCACAGGAAGGTAGGACCTCCGCGAACAGGAGGCGATGCCCGACCGAATCGAATCCCGAGTGGAACGGCTCGCCCCAGGCTTCCGTGACCTGATCCGCGCGCGCCGAGTCCCGGCTCCCCCGACCCTCCAGGCCATGGACGAGAACCTTCACGGTGGTGCCGTCAACAACGGCACAACCGCCCTGCACCAACAGACGGTCTTCCGCCCCACACCCGGCACCGGCCGCCCCGAGACTCCGGTGAGGAACCTCTACCTCGCGTCGGCGGCCGCCCATCCGGGCGGCGGGGGTCACGGC
Source organism: Streptomyces narbonensis (assembly GCF_014649015.1). Classification (GTDB taxonomy): domain Bacteria; phylum Actinomycetota; class Actinomycetes; order Streptomycetales; family Streptomycetaceae; genus Streptomyces; species Streptomyces narbonensis. The sequence goes on along the minus strand of NZ_BMSF01000005.1, from coordinate 286,482 downwards.
GCGCCGGGGGCGAACGCTGCCCGGGCCGCCCTGGGTCACCGTGTGCTGCGCGCGCCCCTTCACCGCGCCCAGCACTGGAGGTGACCCCCGTGTCGACGTCCCCGACACGCGGAGCGTCAAGTCCACCGAGCGCCCGCGGCACAGACCTGCCAGGCCGAGGCGACCACAAAGCCTCGGCCGCCGGTGGCGACACTGGTCATGAGCGGTCCTCCGGGTACGCGGGCCGGACGGCGAGGGCCGTCGACCTTCCGCCGGACTCCCACGCGCGGAGGTGAAGCCGGTGCTTCTCCCAAAGGGCGCCAGCCATGAGCACGCCGGCGCACCGTCAGATCGGCTTCGTCAGTACGCCGCAACCAGGCCGGGCCCCGGTCCGCCTGCCCAGCCGTCGCTCGGCCCACGGCTGGGCCAAGCCGTGGAACACTCCGCAGCATGGGAGAGTCCGTCGAGATCACGCCGTATGACCCTGCTTGGCCGGTCATGTTCGCCAGGTGGGGCGTGGACCTACGTACAGCCCTCGGTTCCGCCGCGGCTCGTATCGACCACATCGGATCCACCTCGGTGCCGGGACTGGCAGCCAAGCCGGTGATCGACATCCAGATCTCAGTGGCATCACTGGAACCGACGGACGCGTTCCTGGGCCCGCTCACCGGCATCGGTTTCGTGTACCGGGCGGACAACCCCGAACGGACCAAACGGTACTTCCGGGAGCCGCCGAGTCAGCAGCGCACACACGTGCACGTACGACAGCTGGGCAGCTTTTCGCAACAGTTCCCACTCCTGTTCCGCGACTACCTCCGCTGCCACCCGCCTGCCGCGATCGAGTACGCAGCGGCCAAACGGCGCTGCGCGGCCCGGTTCCACGACGACCGGCCCTGCTACGTCCAGGCCAAGGACGCAGTCGTCTGGGACATCATCCGACGCGCTGACGCCTGGGCCCAGCTCACCGGCTGGGCCCCCGGTCCCAGTGACGCCTGAACCTCGCCAACGGAGCACGGACGAAGCCGAGTTCGGCGGAGTCACGGGACAAGCTCTTGGCTTGTCGTTTGTGGTCCGAGGGCGAACGCGGATCGATCCGACCTCGCCCGGCTTCGCAGATCACCGGCCGGGGTGCCGCTGCCCAGGGCTGCGGACGGCAGCGCACCGAAACCGTCCCACCCCGGTCCCGGCCGGCCGCTCGGCTCGAAGAACCACCGCCCTGCCACCCATCGCGTCGTGGGTCTCGTCCTCGCCCACCGGCGAGTCCGTCCCACACCCGCCCCGCACACCACAAGGTCGGCACGAATCCACGACGAAGAGGCTGACAAGCGACAACGGGGATCAGCACAATGAGCACATGCGATACGAGGAGAAAGCCAAGCTCACGGCGGTGAAGGCCCTGATCCCGCTGGCCATCCTCGTCGCCTCACCAGCGTTGCTGACAGCAGGAGCACCGATCCGCCGCCGTTACCTCCGCTACGTCTACCGTGATGAAGCCCCGCAAATCCTCGACAAGGAGCAGGGCTGGGTCAGTGCCCACTACTTCGTCATCAGCCACCCGCTTCTCGAATGGCTCTGCCGGCCCACGGAGACACTCGCCCGGCTCGTCGAGCGCCGACGATAAACGACGAACCTAGCCTGCCGTTCGGCCCGCGGGCCCGAACGGGGCTCGAACTCGTTCCAGTTTTCCCAGTTCACAGGACGTGTCACGGGTCAGCGCGCATCTGGTTGGCTCCCCACCCACACTGCCGGATCACCGGAGGCTGAGGTGCCAGTCCCCGCTGGAGTCGAGGCGGAGCAGGGCGGGCCCGGCCTGGCGGACCTCGCCGGTGCAGGTGGTGCTGCGGCCCGTGAGCAGGGGCGGTTCCGCCTCGAAGTCGTCCGTCAGCACGTGGAGGCGGAGGGCCGCGCCGCCGCGCTGGCCGACCCGCAGGACGGCCGGGCCGCCGGTGTACTGGAAGACGTACGGGACGCGGGAATCGAGCTGCGACTCCAGCACCGGGATGTGACCATGCGACTGGAGCCAGGCACGCCAGGAGGCCGACGTACGGATCACGACGTTGACCCCCGCGCCACCGTCCGGGGCAGCGGCACAACCGTGCGGCGTCCGGCCGAACCGGCTTTGAGGACGGTCCCCGGTGCTCCGGCGTACAGGGCGTGGGTTCTGCGTGGTACCAGCGAAGGACCAAGTGAGGTCGCACGGCACACGCCCTCAGCGCCGCCGTACGGCGTGCGATCACGGCCGGCGTGTGGGTGCCTGATTTCGCGGCTCGCGTCGTGGAGAACGGCGCTGACCACGGGCCTCTGATGCGTCTCGGTCCGTCCATGACTCGGGACGCGCGTCTCAGGCCCGTACGTCAGCACTCATCTGACCCCGATGTCGCCAGCCTCGCCGTCGGGCTCGTCATCGTGGTCGGCGGCGCGATAGTGGTAGGCGTCCGCGCACCAGTCGTCGTCCCAATCGTCGTCGCCGTCACCGTCCTCGTCGACGACCCGGTCGACGCCACGCCACCTGCTCCGGTCTTCGACGCTCTCGAGCACGTGAAGCCGCTGTTGCTCGTCCAGCGCCGCGACGGCCGGATGGCACTCATCAAGGAGCCGGTCTCCCAGTGGGTCGTCGCAAGCCGTGCGGGCTCCGACCTGCTTGTTGGCGCCATCGGCGAACCAGAGCACCGCAAGGCCCAGGGCCGCCCCTGTGGCGGCGACCCATTCCAGGACGCCGTTCGGCCGAGCCATCACGAGCAGCATTGCCGCCCATACCCAGAAGACCAGCAGCAGGACCACGCCCACACAGGCGCAACAGGCGAGCAGCTGCCGCCCCTCGCCGTCCGGCATGCGCGGGATCTCGGGCAACCGGGCGTCGCACTCGCGCCGGTACGCGCCGCGCCGTGCCTGATACTCCTCGTCATGGCAGTCGACCCAGCCGATCGACACCGGCTCGGGGTCATGCCTGCGTACGGCTTCCAGCAGGGCGGCGGGCACCGGGTGGACGGGGGTCCGGCCACGGGTGCGGCCCGCCTCGGTCAGGAGCACCGCTCCCTCTCCATCGATGTCGAGGTACCCGCCCAGGAGTAGCTCGGCGGCCGCCGCCTCGGTCACCCCGGACTTCAACGCGGCGGCGTGGTACGGCTCGAAGTCCAATGCGGCGATCAACTCGAGGATCTCGCGCCGGATCCGGGCACGCCGTCGCCACCGCAGGCCGATGGCCCCGTATACGGAGGCGGCCACGGTCAACACCGCTGCAGCGAGCACGAGTTGGATCACGCCCCGAGGCTATGTCGGCGGCCCGCCGGACCGGCATCGGATTTCCGGCCGCGGCGGCACCGCGCCGAGCAGCGGCGGGACGTGCGGTCACGGCCTGGCTCCTCACGAATGCGGGCACCGGGCGCGGGCCGTCTTCGCCGGCGGCCGTCACCAACTCATCCGTGAGCGCCCTTACTCAGAAGCCATGGCCGGGAGTGGCCGCCAGCTGACGGGGACGTCGCGCATGATCAGAGCGCAGTCCAGGGTCGCGCTCCCCGATGGGAAGCAGTCCGGGTCGTCGAAGAAGGACGACGCGGCGGAGCGTACCCGGCCGGCTTCCACGTGCCAGGCGTCGGTGGACAGTTCCATGCCATCCAGGTGGCAGCCGGAATTGGTGGCCGAGAAGCCCTTTGCCCCGCGTCGGAAGAATCGGGAAGCCTCGGCAAGATCGGCGAAGAGCTCGCTGTCCCGCAGCTCGTCGGACACCTCGACGGTGACATCCACTCGGGTGTCGCCATCCCGCGTCGCCAGTGCGACGCGTACCTGATCGGGCGTCTCGTGCACCTCGAAGTCGGCCCGGCCGTGTTCGCCGGGGAAGAGGCGGCCTCCGGCCCAGACGTTGAGCCGCGAGGCGGTGTCGCGTCGTGGAATGTAGACGCCGGTCTCGACGCCGCCGGGTCCGTCCCACTCGACGGCGATGCGATGTGCCGCGTTCTCGCTCCTCAGGCCGAACGCCTTGGGTGCCCAGTCCGGCCGGACACTTCCCAGGCGCAGCAGGCAGATGCCCGCAACCGCGTAGCCGTGCACCAGTTGCGGGCGCAGGGGGCCGGGGAGCAGGCGTGCTGCCGTATCCGGGGCGACTCGATAGTTCACCAGGAGTCGTCGTTCGATGACGCTGGACAGTCTCGGCTGTCTCATGATCCCTCGCTCTGCGCCCCGGGGCGCCATTTGGTGTGGCGGAGCACGATCTGCTCGGGGCAGACGGCACTGAGGAACCGGCCGATGCTGGTGGCCAGGCGGTCCTCGGCCAGCGTGTAGAGGATCCGGTTGCCCTCCCGGCGCTCGGTGACCAGTCCGGCTCCCTTGAGCACGGCGAGATGTCGTGAGATGGAGGGCGCGCTGATCGCGAACCTGGCCGCGATCTCGCCGGCCGCGAGCTCGCCGCCTCTGAGGTCCTCGAGGATCTGGCGTCTCGTCGGATCGGCGAGGGCGCGGAAGGCTCCCGCCTCATCCTGAGCTTCTGTCATACGCCATATTTAGCATCTTAGCTAAGTACCTAACAAGAAAGATTGGACAGCTGAGTTCGAGGGCTTGGCCGACAGTCCCCGGCGGTGCGGTTGCCTGCCCGGAGCTGGTCGGAGAGCTCCATGACGTCCTGGAGGTACAGCGCGCTCCCTGAGCGCTGGTGACATCGGTGAGACCGGCGCCCCCGCCGCTGGCGCGCGGCCACAGCCGTGGGGCCAGTCGTCGTGCCCGTTCAAGGCGCTGCGTGCAGTGCGCGCGGGAGCCTGTTCAGACGGTCTGCGGCGATGGAGCGACGCCTGAACCCGTACCGCGCAGGCGCGCGCGGAAGGTGGCCAAGAGGAGGATGGTCAGGACTGCGATCGGCAGGGGCTCCGCGGGACCCAGGGCGGGGAACGCTGTTCCGGCTGCGTTGATCAGGACGAACGCGGCCGCTGCGAGGGCCATGGCACGGTACCCCCGGGTCGTCGTCGGGAGCGCGAGGGCGAGGAAGCCGGCTGCGGTCATCGCGGCTGCGGTCTTGAGGGCAGCGACGACATACAGGGCTGTCACGGGTATGCCGTTGGCGGGAGCGCCGGTGCTCGACTGGGCCGCGAAGGTCACGAGCAGCGAGTTCTCGAGGGCGTCGAGCGCTCCGGCGGTGAGGATCGCGCCGAGGCTGACGGCCGCGAGCGTTGGAGCGCGGGTGAGGCGGAGGGCGCCCACGAACATGGCGATGTAGCCGAGGACGAAGAGGAAGTCGAAGGCCATCCAGAGCATCATCGCGCGCGGCTCGCGCGTGAGAGGCCGCAGGAAGTCGCCCGTGGACAGGGGCAGGTCCGTTGGCTGGAGGTGGACGTCCGGGTGGGTGAGGGTCAGCACCTGGAAGGCGATGGCGCAGCCCAGCGTCACGGCCGCGCCGATGAGGCCGGCGCGGTCGTAGGCGCGGGCGTGTGTCAATGCGTCAGGCGTGATCATCGGTTCGGATCCTTCGTCGCGGCGCGGCGGGGTGCCTGCGGCGGTCGTGGGGGTTCGTCGAGGAGCGTGGTGATGTCGCCGCTGTGCGTCTCGATCCGGCTGACGGCGAGCATCAGCCGTCCGCGCAGAGATGTCATCTGTCCGATCTGCTCGTCGACCTCGGCGATGCGCTGACGAAGGACGCGCTCGGCGGTGCCCACCGGGCAGTCTGCGGTGTCGTCGCAGGCGTCGAGGAGTTGCTTGATCTCGTCCAGACGCAGGCCGAGCCGCTGACCCACCCGGATGAACGTGAGGCGCTCCAGGGCCTGCGGGGTGTAGCGGCGGTGGTCTCCGCTGGTTCTGACAGGCGGGGGTAGGAGTCCAATGCGCTCATAGTGGCGCAGGGTGTCGACCGTGAGGCCGGCAGATCGGGCGAGATTGCCGCTGCTCAGCAGGGACGGTTCGGTCTGTTGCGTGGTGGGCATGGGCAGAGGCTAGAACCTGGTGTCAGGTCCGGGTTCAAGCCCGTCGCGCATGACCTGTGTCACCTCGCCCCCGCCTTGCCCCCCCGTACACCCCGCACCTCATGCCTTGGCCGGATCCGGAATTGCGGGTTCTTTCGCGGACGTCTCGGTTCGCCGGTGCGCATTCCTTTCGGGCGCATCATTGATCCTCACGGGCAGACCGCCGAAATTCACTGGAGATGGAGGTGGAGACAGAGATGGAGGTGCGGGTGGCTGTGGGGGTGGGGGCGGGGGTGGGGGTGAAGATGGACGTGGATGCGGGTTCGGGTGGCGTCTTCACACCTGGTTTTCAAGTCCTGGTGTGGTCGCAGTACCGAAAGGCCGGGAAGTAAATTCGTGACTCAAGTCCTCTACACAGCCTGGGGTTTGACCTCTAGCCTCAGCACTGCCCGCAAGTTACTTGCCGGTCAACCAATGTGATGAATGCCCTCGGGCTCGGAGGCCGCCATGAGTTCCGCGCAGTACCCGCTCGAAAGCCGCCCGCACTCCGTGGCGCACCTGTTCCTGTCCCGGGTCGAGGCCACGCCTGGCCGGGAGGCGTATCGGTATCCCGCAGCGGTCGACGGCGGCGGTGAGGCATGGCGTTCGCTGACGTGGGCACAGACGGCGCAGCGGGTGAAGGCGATCGCGGCCGGCCTGCTCGCCCTGGGGCTGCAATCCGAGGAGCGGGTGGCGATCTCGTCGTCGACGCGGATCGAGTGGATCCTCGCCGACATGGGTGTGATGTGTGCGGGCGCGGCGGCGACGGCCGTCTACCCCAGCACCAACGGGGAGGAGACGGCGTACATCCTGGCCGACTCCGGCAGCCGTGCGATCTTCGTGGAGAACGGCGAGCAGTTGGCCAAGGTCGCCGCGCACAGGGGCGAGCTGCCGGACCTCCGGTACGTGGTCCTCTTCGACCCCGCGCCGGACGCGGCGGGGGCCGAGGGGCTGGAGGTGCTCACCCTCGCTGAGCTGGAGCAGCGCGGCATCGAGCACCTCACCAAGAACCCCGATGCCGTCGAGTCGACGGTCCAGTGCATCGGACGGGAACAGCTCGCCACGCTGATCTACACCTCCGGAACGACGGGCCGCCCCAAGGGTGTGCGACTGGTGCACGACTGCTGGTCGTATCAGGGGGTCGCCCAGGAGTCTACGGGCCTCGTGCTTGCCGACGACGTGCAGTTCCTGTGGCTTCCGCTGTCCCACGTGTTCGGCAAGGCGCTGATAGCCGGGCAGGTGCTGTCGGGCCACGTCATGGCGGTGGACGGCCGGGTCGACCGCATCATCACCAACCTGCCGGTCGTCCGGCCCACCATCATGGCGTCCGCGCCGCGGGTCTTCGAAAAGGTCTACAACGGCATCGCCGCCCGGGCCCGCGCCGAGGGCGGCGTCAAGTACAAGATCTTCAAGTGGGCGGCGAAGGTCGCCCGTGACTACGCCAGGACCGGCCAGGAACATATGGTCTCCACCGGTCGGCGCACGGTCCCCCTGTCCCTCAGGGTCCAGCACGCCATCGCCGACAAGCTGGTCTACGGCAAGATCCGTGCCGCTTTCGGCGGTTCGCTGCGCGGCAGCGCGTCGGGCAGTGCCGCCCTGGCCCCCGACATCGGCTACTTCTTCGCCGGCGCCGGAGTCAACGTCCTGGAGGGCTACGGCCTTACGGAGACGAGCGCGGCCTGCACCGTCAACCCGGCCGACGACAGCCGGGTGGGCACGGTCGGCAAGCCCCTGCCCGGGACCGAGGTCCGCATCGCCGAGGACGGCGAGATCCTCTTGCGCGGACCGGGGATCATGCGCGGCTATCACAACCTCCCCGACAAGACGGCCGAAGTCCTGGAGAGCGACGGCTGGTTCCGTACGGGGGACATCGGGGAGATCGACAAGGACGGCTACGTCCGGATCACCGACCGCAAGAAGGACCTGTTCAAGACCTCCGGCGGCAAGTACGTGGCCCCCACCGAGATAGAAGGCCGCTTCAAGGCCGTCTGCCCCTTCGCCAGCAACATCCTGGTCATCGGCAACGACCGCAACTACTGCACCGCCCTGGTCACCCTCGACGAGACCGTGATCATGCCCTGGGCCGGCGCGAACGGCCTCGCCGGCCGCACCTACGCCGAGGTCGTCACCTCCCCAGAGGTCCACACCCTCATCAACGGCTTCGTCCAGGATCTCAACAGCGGCCTCCAACGCTGGCAGACGCTCAAGAAGTTCGCCGTCCTGCCCCGCGACCTCGACATCGAGCACGGCGAGCTCACCCCGAGCCTGAAGGTGAAGCGCCCCGTCGTCGAACGCGAGTACGCCGACCTCATCGAGTCCATGTACGAAGGCGCCCGCGAAGCCTGACACCCATCCGCGCCGCCCGCGCCCGGTCCCTGCATCCACGCAACAGGTCACCCATTCCTGTCGGGGCCGGCGCCCGCGGAGCGAACAATGCCCATGCCGAACACGGCAGTTCAAGGCGGGCGATGTCGCACCCTCCAGGGGGCACTCAGATCAGCCCCTCCCGGCTCACCCGGTCGGTCGGAACACTCGCAGGTCGCGGACCTCGTACGACATCTCGTCGGTGTCCGCGTCCGGCGCCGGGTGGTAACGCCCCGCACATACCGAGAGGTTGACGATCAGATAGGCGTGCCAGCTGCGGCCCACGCCGCGCCCGTCGGCGAACACTCTCACGTCATCAAGCCACCACACGACCGAGCGCGCGCCGAACTCTGTCCGCAGCTTCACCCAGCCGCCGGGGCTCACCGAGGGAGAACGGTGGTAGCGATGAGTGCCACGTACGCGGTTGGACAGTTCAAGCAGGTCCGGGTTGTCGGGGTGGTATTCGAAGACGTCGATCTCCTGTCCTCCGTCGCGCCAGGTCCAGATCGCGGGCCAGGCCCCGGTCTCCTCGGGGAGGCGCACCCGCGCCTCCAGCGAGTCCCCGGCGCGCACCTGGAACCCCTGGGGACTCCCCTCGGTGGTCAGCAGACCGGCGTCCCACAGGCCGTCACGCCTACGGGTCGCCCGGAAGACCCCTGATCTGCTGTAGGCGGGATCCTCTACCAGGTGGTCCAGTTTGTTGTCCCCCGGATTGACCGGGCCGCCGTCGGGATACGCCCACGAGCGCCCGGCGACCCACTGCTCCGGTGAACTGAAGTCCGCGGTGAAGATCGGCTCGGAGGCAGGAGACGAGGATGGCATGGAAGGCTCCCCAGGTAGGACGGTCGTGCCACCTGCGTTCTGCCCTCAGCGGCTGCCACTATGCGGAGCGCCTCACTCCATGTCGAGAACTCGTCACAAGGAGGAGTCGACGACACCCGGGCAGGGGAACCGTCCGAGTGTCCGCCGCGTCAGGACTCCCGGAAGGGCCGGTTCGCCTGCCTCGACGGCGCAGGCGTCGCGTGATGCATCCTGGGAGCAGGCAAACTCACGGGACCGCTGTCGGTGGGTGATGCGAGACTCGACCCATGAAGCCCAATGATCCCAAAGACGACCTGCACCGCTACCTCAAGGCAGCCCGCGAAGCCATCGTCTGGAAGATGGACGGATTGTCCGAGTACGACATCCGCCGCCCCCTGACTCCGACCGGCACCAACCTTCTTGGCCTCGTCAAGCACCTCGCCAGCGTCGAACTCGGGTACTTCGGGCCGACCTTCGGCCGCCCCCACAACGAGTCCCTCCCCTGGCACGAGGAGAGCGCCGAGCCCAACTCGGACATGTGGGCACCCGCCGACGAGTCGCGCGAAGCTGTTCTGAGCCTCTACCACCGCGCCTGGGCTCACGCGGATGCGACGATCGAGGCACTGTCGCTCGACGCGATGGGGCACGTCGCGTGGTGGGGCGACAACGGAGACGTGACGCTGCAGCGGATCATGCTGCACATGACGGCCGAGACGAACCGGCACGCCGGCCACGCCGACATCGTCCGCGAGCTGATCGACGGCAAGGTTGGGATGCGGGAGGCAAACAGCAACATGGACGGCGGTGACGAGTCCTGGTACCAGGACTACTGGAACCGACTGGAGGCGTCCGCCCAGGAGGCTCAGGCCAAGCAGAGCTGAAGTCACTCTTGCGCCAAGAGCGGTGTGAGCTTTTGGCGTTGGCGGTACAGCCCGCCGGCACGGCCTACCGGCACGACCTGCCGGCACGGCCTACTGGAACGGCCTGCCAGCACTACCTGCCGGGACCGCCTACCGGAACGGCCTGCCAGCACTACCTGCCGGGACGGACCCCTCAGAACCAGTGACAGACCTACTCGGCTCCGACCTTCTCCAGCTCGGTGAGCCGGGCAAGGATACGTTTGGGGAGTTCGGCAGCCGTCAGCCGGAACGGACTCCAGCGATCCTTGGAGCCCGGCTTCATCGACGCCGAGAACCGGAAGCGCCCCTTGCTGTTGGGCTCGGTCACCATCTCTCCGAACGTCCCGCTCGGTATCAACCAGCCCATCATGATCGCCCCCCGCTCCACATCCACGGCGACGAACAGCATGTCCAGGTCGGTCCGCGGCTGGAACGTCTGCGACCGCACGAAGGCCATCAGCCTGCCCTGCTGAATTTGCGTTCCAGTGGACATCCGGGCTTTCACCTGCACGGCCAGTGTCGCGGAACTCCCGCGCCGGTGGAAGACGAGGTCCACTCCCTCGTCGTCCACGAGCGAGGTGGAGACGTTCAACTCACCACCCGTAGCCAGGATGCACGAGGCTGCGACGAGATACTCGGCTGCCTTCCCCATCCGTGCGGCGGCTGGGCTCTTGTCCAGGTAGTCCTCGTCATCACTCATGGCGGGAATCTATCGACTGCCCACCGACGGTGGGCATCAAATCCGGACAGGGCCGAGCTGGGTACTCATCGCACGATGCGGGTGCCTGCCAGCGGAGAGACATCTCTTCGGTGATCAATCGGTGCTTGCCGGGGCCGGCGGAGAGGGCCCGTGTCGTAGCTCCGTGATACTCATGCCCCATGAGCCAGTTCCGCGACTTCAACCTCAAGCTGCTCGTCATCGAGGAGCTCATGTACGGCCCCGAGCCGCTCCTTCCGGTCTACGATCTGCCCTCGAGGCTGGCCTCGCGGGGGATCGGCGACCCCGCGTCCTATGTCCTGGGGAACGGCCTCCACGCGGAAGTGCTGCCGGAGTCCCAGGCCCATTTCGAGGCCCTGGAGATCCCGACCGAACTGCTCGCCCGCGTCGAGGAGCTGTGCTTCGATGCCGGGGCGGACGTCTTCCGGCACTGCGCCCCCGCCTGGGACGGCGACGACGACCTGTTCGACGTCCGCTCGCTCGACGACCTCGCTCTGCTGCCCAACCTGCGGGAGGTCACCTTCGTGGAGGACGGAGTCCTGGCCGTGCCGAACGCGGCGGAGGTCTTCGCCGCGCGCGGCATCGACACGGACTGAGCCCCTGCACCCGTTCGTCGGTCCGGCGCCCCGGCGGGGTCCTCAGAGGCCCCGCCTGGCGTTGTCGACGCACGAAGCTGCCCCACGGAAACCTTGGTGAACCACCAACGTGTCACCGTCCGCCCCGCGGCCGTCGTCGCGCGCAGTGGCGAGAGGGTCCCTTGCCCGGTTCCTCCCTCGGGGCCCTTAGGTTCGTCTGCCGTTCAGTCGCAGCAGTCGCAGCAGCACTTGCAGGGGTTGCAGCAGCCCCCGCCACAGCCGTCACCCGAGCCCCCGCCGGAGCCACCAGAGCCACCGGAGCCGCCAGGGCCCCCCGGCCCGTGGCCTCCGCCTGAACCGCCGGAGGAGCCTCCCGAGTTACCGCCGCCGTGTCCGCCGAACCAGCCGTCGCCTCCGGCACCGTCCCTGCCGGAAGCGTCCCGGCCGCCCGAGCCACCCCCGCGGTTGCCGTCGCCGAACTGCCAGGACTCCCCCTCACCCGAATCCGCGTCGTCGTCGCAGCGGCAGCAGTCGTAGCAGAGCCTGCAGTCGCCACACAGCCGGCCCTGCCGGTGACACCGCCGGCACTCCCCCTCCGGCGGTCGGCCCGATGCCGTAGGCGCACCCCCTGGACCCACGAGTGCTCCGACGCCGCATGCCTCGCCCGTGCCCGACTGCAAGGGCTCCTCCGTCGCCGTACGGCGCCCCAGCCAAGGCAGTATGCGCAGGCCACGCGCCTGGCTGCTGTGCCGGTGCCGGCGATGCCGGGGGTCGAAGGCCCGATCCACGGCACGCTCCAACTCGCCGCCCAGAAGCACCTGTACCAGCCGCCCGTCGACGAACCTGGCATCGGACAGGGAGAGCCGGATTCCGTGGACGGCGTCGTCGCAGAGCCTGCGCACCTCGGCGCGGTCCGCGCCGGTCACGGCGATCGGGTTCCAGGCTCCCGACGCCTCGTCCGCGTCCAGGTCCTCCACTGCGTCCAGCAGATGAGCCAGTCGTCCGAAGAGACGGCCGGCTTCCGCCAGCGGTTCGGCATTGTCCGGGCGGTTCGTGAGTACGGCGGTGTACGCGAATGCGGCGGCGGTCGCCGTTTCCGTCGGCTCCGTGACCGTCAGGAGCGAGCCGCCCCGGCCGGTCGACCGCTCGATCTCCGGCTGGCGCTCGACGGCCTCGAGCAGCACCGAGGTGTCGAAGCCGAGCCGGTCGCCGCCCGCCGCACCCGCGCGATCCCACCCATGGGCGATCCGGCGTGCCGCCATCGCCATCGGGCGGCGCCCCAACAGACCGTCGCCGTCGGCCACATGGTCACGTATCTTGGCGGCGGCGAGCACCAGCGACACCGTCGCCGCCAACCGGGCACCCTCGCCCTGTGCCACGTCCGCCGATCGCATCCCGCGCAGCGGGCAGGGCCCGGCCCCTCGTCGCCAGTCGCCCGACCGCTCCGACTGCGCTTCGGTCAGGACCGAGACGATCAGGCCGTCGTAGTTGGTGGCCACCCTCGCGAACTGTCCGTACTCGCCGCGCAACGTCAGGCACAGCCCACACAGGTGCGCCATCCACTCCGTACGCAAGCCCTCGCCGAGCCGATGGCGGCATGGCCTGATGATTCCGAACATCGAAGATCTCCCCCGTAGGACATCTCGTACGCGCAACTGGTGCGACCGCACGTGACGTCAACCGCATGCGCCATCAACGCGCGGTCGTCATCCTAAAGGGGTCCTTTCCGAGAGTGGCCGCCGGGCGACGAGGAATGGTCAAGACCTGTTGTACGAGGGGGCCGGCCGTCGGCTGGCGAGGGGGCTTGAGTCTCCCGTAGGGGGAGACACCAAGCTATGGGCATGAACGGCGACACGCTTTACTCGATCGGCGAGCTGGCTCGTCGGACCGGTCTCACGGTCAAGACCATTCGGTTCTACTCCGATCGCGGAATCGTGACGCCGACGGACCGCAGCCCGGCCGGCTACCGCTTGTACAACATCGACGCCGTCGCGCGCTTGGACCTCGTGCGGACCCTGCGGACACTGGGGCTGGACCTTCCCACGATCCGCAAGATCGTCGATCGGGAGCTCTCGCTCCCTGAGGTCGCCGCGGCGCATGCCGAGGCAGTCGCGGTGCAGATTCGCATCCTGCGTCTGCGTCACGCGGTGCTGACAGTCGTGGCCGAACGTGGGCTCACTCCCGAGGAGACCGATCTCGTGCACCAGCTTGCCCAGCTTTCCGAGGAGGAACGCCGAGATCTCATCGGTGATTTCCTCAACACTGTCTTCGACGGTCTCGGCGCCGACCCCGCATTCGCAGGGGTCATGCGCTCGATGACCCCCGAACTGCCGGATACTCCCGAGGCGGAGCAGGCCCGAGCATGGGTGGAGTGGGCCGAACTGGCTCTGGACCCGGACTTCCGTGCCGGCGTGCGACGAATGGCCGAGGATCTGGCGGCCGAACGGGCACAGGGCGACACCACGGGCCCGCGCCGCGACTTCGCCGCAACTGTCCGTGACCTGGTCGCCCCGGCCCTGACGGCGGGCATCGACCCGGCCTCCCATCGGGCCGATCCGATCGTCGCGGCGCTTGCGGATCACTACGCGCACATCTGCGGCCGCCCTGACGACGCCGAGCTTCGCCGTCGGCTGCTGCTCCGGCTGGAGAGTGCGAACGATCCGCGCAGGGACCGGCACTTCCAGCTACTTGCAGTGATCAACGGCTGGCCTGCTCCGGAGAGCCTGGCGCGAGTGCTCGACTGGTCCGTCGAGGCCCTGCGCGTTCGGGCGCAGCGGTAGTGGGCCCGGAACGGTCTGTGCCGGGGCCGGACGCCGACGCGTACGATCGGCCGGCGACTGACACCGCCGTACTGCGTGCGGATGCCACGCCGTCCGCTCCCGCCCTCGTTATTCGTCCCTGGTGCATGCAGGACGTTCCCGCGCTGGTCGAGGCATGCCGGGATCGATCCTTGCGCCACTGGACCAGCTCTTCCGTGGAGAACCACGCCGACGCAGTGCGGTGGGTGCGGGCCCAGCAGCGAGGGTGGGCGGTGGGCGACCGGTTCGGCTTCGCGGTCCTTGAAGCGCAACCCGATTCACCCCATGGGCAGTTGGTCGGCAATGTGGTCCTCAAGGAAGCCGCCTTCGGCAAACCCTCGGCTGAGGTGGGCTATTGGACCGCGGCGCATGCTCGCGGACGGGGTGTGGCGCCTCGCGCTCTGGAGGCCCTCACTGGCTGGGCCTTCGACACGTTCGGGGCCGGCTGGCTGAAGCGTCTGGAACTCCTGCATCAGGTGGACAACACCGCTTCGTGCCGGGTTGCGCAGAAGAGCCGGTACGAGTTCGACAGCCTTCTGCCCGCGGCGCCGCCCTCCTTCCCTCTCGACGGTCATCTGCACATACGGTGCAGGGATGCCTGAGATCCACTCGCGTTCCGCGGATCGGCCGAGGTGGCTCGTGCCGCGCAGGTCCCTGGGCGCTCGACGAGTTGGCCGCGTTCGAAGCGGGCTCCGGCCCGGACAAGTGGGACGAGGTGAGCGCCGTTGACGGCCCCGCCAGCGGGCCTGTGCGAACTCGACCAGCTTGAACACCATGGCGAGTCCGGCAGCACGGGATCCGGCGCCCTTGGTGACCTTCCGGGGCTGGTGGTAGCCGTCGCGGACTACCAAGCACCGCCCCACTCTCGTCCTTCTCGTGGGCCGTCTCGACGATGTGGGAGTTGACCTCGGCCTCCAGCGCCGCGGCCGGTGAGCGCAAGCGTGCCTTCCCGACCCGCGCTGCGAACGGGGGCCTACCCGATGACCATCACGGGATCATCGGGAAGGTACGCCCTCTGCGTTCCTCCCGGAACTGATCCACTCCAGAGAGCTCTAGGGCCCCTATGGCTCCATGGCCCTGGCCCTATGACCTCTAGGCCCTCTAGATGGGCCTGGGGGCGGTCTTGTCCGTCGTGGTGCCGTCCTCGTCCTGGACCTCCGGCGCAACGGGCTGTTCCGGAACGGGCGGCGTGCGGACCAGCAGCGCGACCAGCACCGTCAGTCCCCCGAGCGCGGCGCCGACCCCGAACCCCCACTGGATGCCCGTGGCCAGGGCGTCCGTGGCGTCGGCGCCGTCGGCCGCCGCCGTGGCGGTGCGTCCCGACATCACGCTGATGACCAGGGCGGTTCCCGCGGCGGCCGCGACCTGCTGCAGCGAGCCCAGAATCGCCGAGCCGTGCGGGTAGAGGGGCGGCGGGAGTACGGACAGGCCGGAGGTGAAGACGGGGGTGAAGACGAACGCCATGCCCGCGCTCAGTGCCACGTGCACGGCGAGCACCAGCCACGGCGAGGTCTCTTCGCCCATGAGGGCGAAGAGTGCGAGGCAGAGCGCTGTGAGTGCGGCTCCGGGCACGACCAGCCGTGGTGCGCCGAGCCGGTCGTAGAGCTTTCCGACCTGGGGTCCGAGCAGGCCCATGGTCAGGCCGCCGGGGATGAGGAGCAGCCCGGTCTGCAGTGAGGTCAGGCCGCACACCTCCTGCAGGTAGATCGGCAGCAGGATGAACGCGCCCATGAGTGCCATGAAGGACACGCACATCAGGCCGAGCGCCACGGAGAAGTGCCGAAAGGTCAGGGCCCGCAGGTCCAACAGCGGTGTGGACGAGCGCTGCAGCGCCAGCTGCCTCCATGTGAACAGGCCTACCAGCACCGCACCCACGAGAGTCGTGACCTCCGGGGGCACGACCGGAGCGGATTCGTCCCCGGCGCCGAGGCCGCTGAGGCCGTAGACCAGGGCTCCGAAGCCCGCCGCGGCCAGGGGGACGGACAGCCAGTCGATCGGGCCGGCCTGCGGCTCACCGACGTTGACCAGTTTCCGCTGACCGAACACCGCCATGGCTCCGGCGATGGGCAGGACCGCCAGGAACAGCAGGCGCCACGTGCCCAGTTGGAGCAGCACACCGGACACGGCGGGGCCGAGGGCGGGTGCGACGGAGATGACGAGGGTGATGTTGCCCATCACCCGGCCTCGGTCATGCGGGGGCACGAGCGTCATCAGCGTCGTCATGAGCAGCGGCATCATGACGGCGGTGCCGGCGGCCTGGACGACGCGGGCGACCAGGAGTACGGCGAAGGTGGGCGCCGCCGCGGCCAGGGCCGTGCCGGCGAGGAACAGCGCCATGGCCAGGCCGAAAGCGGTCCGGGTCGTCACGCGCTGGAGGAACCATCCGGTCACCGGGATGACGACGGCCATGGTGAGCATGAAGGCCGTGGAGAGCCAGCCCGCGGCTGCCGCGGTGACCTCGAACTCGCGCATGAGTCGCGGGATCGCGTTTACCATGATCGTCTCGTTGAGGAGGACGACGAACGTGGACAGCACGAGGATCCTCAGCACGGCGGTGACACGGCCGGGCGAGAGGATGGGTGTGGCGTGTGGTGCGAGCATGGCGCCTTCCGTCATGTGAGTGTCCTCGGCACGTAGGGGGTCATACGGGCAGACCGAAGCGCCTGGAGGAACTCATCGGTGTCGCCCGATCCTGTCTGCGCCGCCGCCCGTACTCAAGTCGTTTTTTCCGGGACGCCCGCCGTCTCGGTTCCGCCGATTCGTGCAACCATCCGCTCGCTCAAACAGTCCCATAGGGCGAGCGCGCCGTACGCGTGTTCGTTTCGTTTCCGGGGGGACCCTCATGACTCACCACATATTCCTGCGTGCCCGCGTGCTTCCGGCCGTGATCGCGGCCGGGGTGCTCGTGCCCGTCGTCGCGGGCGCGGCGCCCGCTTCGGCCGCCACCGCGCCGCGGGTCAGCTGTACGTCGGGCAAGGCCGGGCTCGCCGCCAAGCTGCAGAGGGACATCACCGCCGCCCTCGCCACGCGCAGCGGTACCGTCGCCGTCGGCCTGCGCGACCGCACCACGAACACCACCTGCACGCTGCGCGCCACGACCTCGTACGACTCGGCCAGCATCGTGAAGGTGACCGTCCTCGCCACGCTCCTGTGGGACGCCAAGAAGACCAACCGGTACCTGACCACCCGCGAGTCCAACCTCGCCACCGCCATGATCACCAAGTCCGACAACGCTGCCACCACCTCCCTGTGGAACCAGCTCGGCGTCACCAAGGTGAAGGGCTTCCTCGCGGCCGCCGGCATGACGCGGACGGTTCCGGGGTCCGGCGGCTACTGGGGGCTCACCCGGATCAACGTCACCGACGAGCAGCGGCTGCTCTCGCTGATCACGGCCAGGAACAACGTCCTGAGCGACAACGCCCGCGCGTACATCCTCAAACTCATGGGGCGCGTCATCACCTCGCAGAGGTGGGGGACCCCGGCCGGAGCGCCCTCCTCCGTGTCCAAGCAGGTCAAGAACGGCTGGCTGCAGCGCTCCACGCGCGGCTGGCGCGTGCACAGCATCGGCACGTTCAAGGGCGGCGGCCACGACTACACCATCTCCGTGCTCACCGACGGCAACAGCACGATGAACTACGGCGTGAACACCATCCAGGCCGTGGCCAAGGTGATCCACCGGGATCTGTTCCCGACCACACCCGCCGCGTCCCGCTACACGCCGACCGCCACGCCCAAGGAGGCGTACATAGCGGTGCCCCAGGGCTGAGCCGCCGGGGGCTGAAGCAGCGTTCCACCGCGCTACAGGCCTCGCAAAGCTCACGGACGGGTCGGCGGGTCTGCCGCCGGCCCGTCCGCGCCCGTGTGGGGAGTACGGCCCCAGGGCGCCGGTCCAGGCATCGTGGCCGGTCGGCCCTCCAGTTCTTGAAGACCCGACGACCCCGCCCCCTCCCCGCGCCGGGGAGCCGGCCAGGCTGTGCGCATTCCGGCCGGATCGTCGGACGGCCCGCCGGCCGCGTTGCGGCCGGTCACCCCCTCTCCCCACCACTTTCCGTGGCCGGACCGCTGGCGTGATCTCCACCCCGCGCTGTTGACCATGCTCACATCACGCCCGAAGCTTTCACGCGACCCGCACAACTGTCACGTCGTCACCACGATTTCCCGGCAGGCGGGTTGACCGGTCCCCGTCTCCGGAAGGATCTTCCGATGCGCCGTATCGCCGCGCTGTTCGCCACTGCCCTGCTCGCGGGAGCCGCCGCGCTCACCGCGCCCGCCGCCAACGCCGCCGAGAGCCCTGCCCCCGCCGCCAAGCAGTCCGCGAGAACCGTCCCGGGCCCCGGCGGCGTCGGGAGTTGCACCAAAGCCGGGATGTCCGCCACCTGTACCGGCCTCGACCCGATGCAGACCTGGAGCGTCGGGGGCACCTGCGCGACCTGGGACTACAACACCATGTCCTACACCTACTCGCAGGCGTGGAGCGGCTGGGTCACCGGCGACACCACCACCTCCGCGAGCTGCTTCGGTACGGGCATGTGGTGGGGCGGCGGCGTCTCGTTCGGACCCGCCGTCCCGGCCGGCCCGGTCGGGCAGGTCACCGGCTTGGCGGGCAAGTGCCTGGACGTCCGCGGCGGCAGCATGGCCAATAAGACGCCCACCCAGATCTGGGACTGCCTCGGCAACGTCAATCAGCGGTGGAAGATCGGCGCCGACGGCACCATCCGCGCCGTCGGCGTGTGCCTGGACATCTGGAACGGCCGCACCGGCAACGGCACGCAGGTGCACACCGGCCCCTGCAACGGCAACATCGCCCAGCAGTGGTCGGTCCGGAGCGACGGCGCGATCGTCAACACGAAGTCCGGCCGCTGCCTGGACGTCCGGGCCTACGACAGCACCAACGGCAACATCGTGCAGATCTGGGACTGCAACGGCACCTCGAACCAGATCTGGCACCTGCCCGCCTGACACGGCACGGCCGCCCGGCGGGTGCTTGCCGACCTGGAGGGGAACGAAGCCTGCGTCACCACTTGGCAAGGCCGGGACAGCTGACACGACGCACCCGGCAACGGACACCCGTGGCGACGAAGATCACCGCGGTCGTCGCGGGAGGCGTACGCGAGGGGTGTGGGCGGGCGGGAGGCATACGCGGGAGGCGTACGCCCCTGTCCGCGACTCATCTGGGGACGAAGGTGACCTCGAACATGCGGGGCCAGAGTTTGCCGGTGAGCAAGAACCTGTCGGTTCCGGGGACGGCGGCGATGCCGTTGAGTTGTTTGGCTCCGCGGCGTTCCGATGCGGTCAGGAGTCCGGCGGCGTCGATGTTCGCGGTGACGGTGCCGGTGTGCGAGTCGATGCGCAGGATCGTGTCCGTCGGGTACACGTTGGCGTAGACGAAGCCGTCGGGCGTGCATTCCAGTTCGTTGAGCCGCGTCGCGGGCGAGCCGTCCTGGCGGACGTCGACGCCGCCCGTCGCCTCGAACGTGTCGGGGTCGCGGAAGGTGAGGCGGTCGGTGCCGTCGCTCATCACCAGTCGTTCCTGGCCGCCGTCGTGCTGGTGGCACAGGCCCCAGCCTTCGCCCTCGTAGCCGACTCGGCGGCGCTCCGCGAGGGTGGTGGGGTCGCGCTCGATGGCGATGCCGTTGCGCCAGGTGATCTGCCACAGCCTGGAGCCGGTCAGGGTGATGCCCTCGCCGAACAAGGGCGCCGGCAGTCCGACGTACCGGGTGGGGGGCTTGCCTGGCGGTCCGGCGCGTAGGGAGGAGTGGCCGACCCGGCCGGTGCTCTCGTAGAGGGTGGCGCCGCGGAATTCCAGGCCCTGGGTGAAGGCTCGGGGGTCGTGAGGGAAGGTGTTCCGGGTTTCTGCCCGGAGTAGCTCGACCCGGAGGGTGGAGGTGGGGGCGGGCGTGGTTGTCTGCGCCCGTCCGCCGGCCGGCATGCGGGCGTGGTCGGGCGGGGTGAAGGTCGTCTGCACGGCACCGTCCCGACGGGTGGCGCCCTCCGGTTCGGCTGGGACGGCGAGCAGCGCCCCGGCCGCTGCCACCACGGCCACCACGGCCAGTACGTGGGTGCCCGGTCCGGTCCGCCTCCTGCGGGTGGCGGGGGGCTCGGCGGTCATCCGGCCGGCCTTCGACGGCTGCGGGAGTGCCGTCGGCTTCCCGAGCGCGGCCCCGGGTGCTGCACGGATCGCGGCAGGTGTTCCCTCTGGGGTACCTGGGGCACCTGGGGCACCGTGGTCTTCCGTCCGGGTGGTCTCGCACGATCGCGCCGTGCGGGTGGGGACGAGGCTCGGCCTTCGTTCGGGGGCGTCTGCCGCTTGAGCTGCCCTTGAGTGCGCATGGTGTCGTTGTCTCCGGTCTGCGGAACGCCGCCCGTTTCGCTGCTCGTAGCGTGAAGGAAACCACAGCCAGGAGGCGGTTCGGCGCATGCCGAACGGTCAGTCACGCGAGGGGATACGGCGGGATGCGCGGTCAGCATCAGCACGTACCCCACCTGATCGCACAGCGACGGCCCCGGCCGGGGTCGCCTCTACGGCGAGCTGGATTGCGGCTTCTGCGCCCGCCGCGCCGGCGCTCTCCCGCCGGGGACTCCCCCGGCCTAGGGGGTGTCGTCAAGTTCCCGTCGTCGCCCGAAGGGCGGCCCCGCGGCGTCTGGTGCGTGCTCTCGGCGTGCCGGGTGGAAGCCCACGTACTGGACGTACGTGGGCTTTCGCCCGGTGCGGCGAGAGTGCGTGCCTGGCGTTGTGGGGCAGACGGGAATTTGACGACACCCCCTAGGCTCCTTCTCATGGGACACCTTGTGCGTACCGATGACGGTCGGATCCTGGTGGCTGAGGAGTGGGGCAGTCCTTCGGGGATTCCGGTGCTTGTCTTCCATGGGACGCCCGGCAGTCGTCTCGGCACCCTGCTGCCCGGGATCGCGGCGCAGTACCCGGGCTTCCGGTTTCTCGCCTATGACCGTCCCGGGTACGGGGAGTCGGGGCGCGCTGCGGGGCGCCGGGTCGGCGATGCGGCCCGGGATGCGGCGGCTGTCGCCAATGCCTTCGGTGTCGGGCGGTTCGCGGTGGTCGGCCGGTCCGGTGGGGGGCCGCACGCGCTCGCCTGCGCGGCGCTGCTGTCGGAGAGGGTCCGGGCGGCGGCCGTCCTGGTCGGGCTCGCCCCGCCGGACGCGGCCGGTCTGGACTGGTCTGCGGGCATGACGCCGTTCAACGTGCGCGAGTACGGCCTGGCCCGCGCCCACCTGGACGGGCGGGACCCTGGCGGACTCGAACGGGATCTGGCCGATCGGGCCGTCGTCCTCCGCCGCGACCCGGTGCGTCTCCTCGACGACCTGCGCGCGGGTCTCTCCCCGCATGACCTGCCGGTCGTCGAGGACCCCCGGGTGCGGACGGTGCTGCTGAGCACCTACCGGGAGGCCCTGCGGGTCTCGCACCACGGCTGGCTCGACGACTGTCTGGCCTTCGCCCGCCCCTGGGGCTTCGACGTCAGCTCCATCCCTTCGCCCGTGCTGCTGTGGCACGGCCTCGACGACGCCTTCTCGCCGGTGGCGCACACCCGTTGGCTGGCCGGCCGGATCCCGGGCTCCGAGCCCGTCCTCGTACCGGACGCCGGTCATTTCGCCGCCCAGCTGGCGCTGCCTGACGTGCTGAGCTGGCTGGAGCGTCAGGGCGCCGGGCGCTGATACGAGGTCGAGCGCGCGCCCTTCAAGGCGTCGAGGATCCGCTCGTGGCTGTCCCCGACGACATCGCCGACGCGGACTCGGATGTCGAGGGCCTCGACCTCGTCGACGAAGCGCTGGGAGAAGGCGCCGAGCATCGTCGTCTCGTAGGAGCCGGTTCCCACCAGGGGAAAGTTCCCCATGGTGACCAGCTGGAAGTCCTCTCCGGCGGTGAACCCGGCCCTGGTCAGCATCTCCGCCACGCCCTCGACGTCGGTCCACGGGGCGGCGTGCAGCGGGTCGTCGCCGCGCAGGACGGCCCGGCACTCGTAGGCCTCGATCACCACGGTGTGCGAGCCTCCGTTGAGCAGCCCGACCTGCCATTCGGGTGCGCCGCCCCGCAGGTGCCCGGTGGTCCAGTCGGCGCGCCAACCGAGCGCCGGCCGTACCGTGCGGGCGTACTGGGCCCTGGCGAGGACCGCGCCGACCGCGACCGCGAGGAGGCTGCCGAGGGGCTCCATGTCGAGCAGCTCCAGCCGCCACGGCCACTCGGTCCGGGCGGCCGCCGTCTGGTTGGCCCGGGCGACTTCCCACCCGAGCACCGCCGTCAGCAGGACGAGCAGCACGATGGGCACCGTGAAGAGCAACGGGCTTCTCCGTACCCGCCGTTGGGCGTCATCGACGTGTATCGACCCAGCCCGCCTGAACCTGCCCATGACCACTCCCCCGGTTGTCGAACAGCGGCCCCACGGCCGCGCCTACGGCCCGGTCGATCGCGCCCGGCTCATCGTGCCCGAACGGGGGCGGGGCGACTAGGTCCTGTCGTCAAACTCCCGCCTGCCCTGCGGGCGGACGACGGGAGTTTGACGACAGGACCTAGGGCAAGGCCGGGCGCGGTCCCGAGGGACGGCTCGGGCGGGTGATCGCGGGCGCGTCACCCTGCGGGCCGCGTTGCGCGTACGTACATCGGCGGGATGCCTCCGGGTCGGGACCGAAGGTGACGTGTCTTCCGGTGAGCAGCCGGCCGCAGGCTGCGGGTCCTGGTCAGTCGGCCGGCTCGTACGACGGCGAGAGGAGCTTGTCGGCCGCCCGGACTCGGTGCAGGTGGATCAGGACGTCGTAGGCCCGACCGAGCGCGAGGGTCGGCAGGGGGCCCGGGGTGAAGGTCGAGCCGGCGTCGTAGACCGGGCGCGCCTGGTCGAGCCAGGCGCGGGCCGCGATGGGGGCGGTCCGCAGGTCGACGTAGAAGTCCCGGTGGCGGACCCGGTCGAGGGTGTACTCGTTCGTTCCGCGGACCGCGGCGGGGACGGTGACCGGCTCCCACTCCCCGTCGAGCGACGTGTCCTTGGTCAGAAAGGAGCCGCCGGCGAAGGTGAATCCGATCGCGGCGTAGTCGCTGCCCAGGTGGTCACGCAGTACCGCCCCTTGGGTCCGCGGGTAGGTGTCCGGATGGGTGGAGAGGTATCCGACGTGGCCGTTGTGGGCGGACAGCAGCATCTTGTGGCCGGTGCGGCGCTGCCACCACAGCACGTTGTCGGCCATGGCCTGGTCACGGAGACGCTCGGCGACGGTGACCGAGGCCGGGTCGGTGAGGTCGACGGTGGCGAAGGCGAAGGTCTGCGCGATGTTCCGGGCGTGCTGCACCGTCCACGCGTAGTCCTCGCCGTCGCCCTTCCTGGGCTCGGCGAGCATGTCGAGCGCCTCCTGGGCCCTTGCGGCGTTCGCCTCGCGTTCGGCGATCGGCTTGCGCAGGTAGGCGAACACGTCGTCGAAGGGACGGAGCCCGCCGTACAGCTCGGTGAGCCGGGGCAGGGCGTCCGGCCGCGTCTCGCGGGCGGACGCCAGCACGCGTTCGAAGATGTCGTCGCCCAGCTTCGGTGCTCCGAGGTCGTCCCCCATGAAGTGGACCGGGTGGTCGGGGTGGCGGCGGTTGTGCTCGCGCATCCAGCCGATCAGGCTGACGAACTCCTCGCGTTCCCAGGGGGATCCGGTCAGCGTCTCGCGCGCGATCTGCCGCGGGTCGCCGGGACCGCCCTGGAGGTACTCGTCGATCCTGAGCCCTGCCGACCAGCTCATCTCCAGGGCGAAGGTGGTGAAGCCGCGCTCTTCGACGAGGTGCCGGAAGACGCGTTCCTTCATGGTGAAGAACTCGTGCGAACCGTGCGTGGCCTCGCCGAGCCCCACCACCTTCGCGTCCCCGACCGCACCGCTCAGCGCCCGGAGGTCTCCGGTCGGGCCGGCGGGAGCGGTGGAGCGGAGGGGGTGCGCTACGCGTTCCAGGGCCCGCACAAGGGCCGCCTCCCGGCCGCCTGGCGTGACGAGGCCGACCAAGGCCGGTGACGCAGCGGGAGCGGTCGAGGCCACCGGCGCGGGCGGTACCGCTGAGGCCACCGTGGTGGCCAGCGCCGTGGCGGTGACCACTCCCGTGAGAGCGAGCAGCCCTCGCCGGCCGACCCTCTTCCCGTACCCGCGCTCGTACCCGTACCCGTACATGCTGATCACTCCTTGCGTGCGGCGGCTTCCCCCGCCAATGAAATGATCTTCGTGCGGCCATGGGGTGAAGCGCCCTGGGGCAGTCCACCGGCTTCCCGCAGGAGCCAGCCCTGACACGGAACGGGGGACAACCCCCGTACGGGTACCTGTCGTCGCCCTTCCCAGGGCCTGGGTGGTTCCGTCAGGTCAGTACCGGTGGCCGGGCCAGTGCCGGTCATCCCAACGGTCGGTTCCGGTGACGCCGAGGAGCCGTATCCGGTGGAGGACGGTCAGGCCGTCCAGCGCACAGTCGAGTCGAGCTCGTGCGGAGGGCTGATCGGGGTTCGTCGCAGGGGTTCGTCACAGGGGTTCGCCTCAGCGGACTCCGGCAGCTTCCGCCGGCCGAAGATCACTGGATCATTGAGTCGGTACGTCTTCAGGTCAGGGCGGTTCCTTGGCTTGAGGCGCTGGAGGCGACCGCGAAGCCCCGGGAAACGCGGAATGCCTGCCGTGTGAGGCGTCTGCCGTAACCGTGCCCGTGTCTGGTCGGCCGGCCCGGCATCCTGCGAGGGCATACCTTGCCGGAATCCGGCATGCCGAGAGCCGATGACAGCGGTATAGCGTCACGGACAACCCGCTGCCGACATTGTCCGGGGCGAAACAGAGCGAGGGGAGGGACACGATGTTCTCAGTGGTTTGGGGGGTGTTCGCGACTGCGCTGGGCTGGATCGTCGCGACTGATTTCCGGGGGGCCGCCCACCGGTTCCACACGTTGTCCCAGGCCCTCATGCCGTTCGGCGGTGTGGGCGTGTCAGCCGTGGGCGTCGGCTTCTTCCGCTTGCTGGCAGGAGTGTTCGCCCTGGTCGGTCCCGTCGTCTTGGTCAGCGGGCTCATCGACGTGTGGCGCGGCAAGGCGGGATCAGCCAGCGTACCCCCGGTTCCCGGCTGGTTCGTCGTGGTGGAAGCGGCAATCGTCGGTGTCGTCCTTTGGAGAATCTGGCGGCGCTCTGGCGTGCTGCGCCGTGAGTGGAACGCCGGCAACGGCGCGCGCCGTGTCGCGGTGGCCGGGCTCACGACATCGGTCGTCACCTTCGTCGTGACGCTCGGCTTCGGCTGGGAGATGTGGATGATGCTCAGTTGGTTGGCCGGCGCCATGTGTGGACTCGCCCTGTTGCTGGGAAACGGACCCAGCAAGCCGTCTGACACCGGACCGGCCCCCGCAGACTCGTCGGGCACCTGAGTCGTTCGGTCGGAAACGGCGGCTGCTTGGCCGGTGCTTGCCGTTGGCTGACGCTCAGTGGGCGTGAATCGAGCCTCTACTCCCCGTCTCAGTCGACTCGACCACCCTGCGCGCTCACCGGTATGCGGCCGGAACCCATAAATCATGGCAGCCTCGACTGCTGAAGGTCCCAAATCGGTTGTCCTCGACACCTGGCGCGGTGTGACATGTGGGCATGAGCAGAATGGCCCAGGTCATCGTGTTGGCGCGGTACGAGGACGAGGTGATGGAGCCGTTGACGCGGCCGGACGAGGGCCGCACCTGGCGCGGCTGCTTCGTACAGATCCCCTGGTTCGTAGGGGGCTGGCACATCGAGTTCGTGCGGCGGAACGGGCGCCGCGGTGTGCTCAAGGACCTGGAGTCCCTGCCGTGGAACGAGCCGGCCTGCGTGCAGGTCATGCTGCACGACGAGGACGACGACCTGTTCAGTTTGTGGATGTTCCGCGACGGGGTCCTCGTCGAGGTGGGCATCCCCGGCACCCAGCGCGTGCACATCGCCGGCCCGCCCGGGGACGCTGACCCCGGCTTCCTGGTCCGGACCGGCCTGGGCAGAGGAGAGGAGCGGCACTCGCCGGAGCACGTACAAGAGCCGCGGTCGTGCTGGTGACCCGGTCCTGCCGGGGCCGGACAGGTGCTGAAGTCGCCGTCACCGGTCCTTCCCGGAGCCATTCGGTGAAACGACCTTGTGAGCTACGGAGGCGGGCGCCAAGGCAGGTCCACCGTCCGGGGGTTCAGAGTCCGGTGGCGTCCCTGGCCTTCTTGAGTACGGAGTCGAGTGCGTCCAGCCGTCCGTCGCGGCGCCTCGCGCGCGCTGCCCGGTCCTGCGGAACCAACCGTTGGGCGACCTGCACGGCGTAGGCATCCGGGTCACCGAAGGCAGTCCGCGGGCGCTCGTCCGTTTCCGCGCAGTGCGCCGTGACCTCCTCGACCGCCTGGAGCACGACCGACCGGTCCACGCCTGGCTGCATGGCCAGTCGTACCTGGAATCGCGCCATCCACCTCTCGCGGTCCTTCTCCTGCCCCGCGTCCGTCGTCCGGTTCCTCGTCGCCACGTGCCCTCCTCGGGTGATCGGCAAGCGTCCGTCTTGAGTTTTGACGCCGATGTGCTGGCGTGGGTTGCGTGAACGAGATGTCCGTGCGCTGTCGTGCTTCGGATCACCGCACATCCGCACGCACCACGAGCCGTCCGGTGAGGATGGTCTGATCCGATCGATCGGTCATCCCGCTCGCAGAGGCCGCACCGCACTCCCTCATCGAGGCCGCAGCAGGTTGACGACAGGCGCCCTGCCGAAAGGAGTTGAGCGTCCGGTCGATTTGCCCTCCTCCGCAGCCGGCTTCAGGTCGAGGCCGTGCCGCGGAGGTATGCGGCGAGAATGGCCCGGGGGGAAGCGGTCGCGTCGATCGCCGTGCGGTGGAACACCAGCGAGTCGGTGAGGGCGATCAGTTCCTCGACGTGCGTGTCCGAGCTGGGGAGTCCTGCTCCGGTGAGGGCCGACGCCGTCATCTTCCGGGTGATGGCGTGCACTTCGGAATCCGCCGTGAGCTTGGCTCGGGCACGCGGATCGTCGTGGAGTTCCAGGAGGAGGGCGTAGCGGGCTCGCATGTCTTCGCGGCGCGATGCGAGAGCCTCGACCAGTCCGGCGAGCAGTGCGGCGAGCTCTTCGACATCGAGGCCGTTTCCGGGCTCGAACCTCGCGTTCAATACCGCGGCAAGTTCTTCTGCGTCGGCTTTCGAACGGGCGGCGAGGGCGTCGACGATGAGTTCCACGAGCGCGAGCCGGGTCTTGGCGTGGTAGGAGGTCGATCCCTGTGGGATCCCCGCCTCACGGTCGACGGCTCGGTGCGTCAGGGCGCGCACACCGTCTCGGGCGATGATCCGGATCCCGCTGTCGGCGATCGCCTCCCGCCGTTCACTGCCACTCGTCACATTCGTAGACACCCCTCGATGCTACAGGTGTAGAGTCTCGACCCGCTGCGACTCTACACCTGTAGAGGGTGGTGAGCTCCGAGCCGACTGGCGACGGCGACGGCGACGGCGACTGGCAACGGCGAATGGCGACTGGCGACTGACGACTGGCGACTGGCGACAGTTGCAGAACAGGAGGAGAGCGCGATGATCGACTTCGTTCCCGACCCGGCCCTGTACCCCTTCGCGTCACGATGGTTCGACTCGCCCGCCGGCCGGGTCCACTACATCGACGAGGGGACCGGGCCGCCGATCGTGTTCTGCCACGGCTCCCCCACCTGGAGCTTCCTCTATCGCCACATCGTGAAAGCCCTCCGCGGCCACTACCGCTGCATCGCGGTCGACTACCTCGGCTTCGGCCTGTCCGAGCGCCCGGCCGGTTTCGGCTACACGATCGCGGAGCACACGGTGGTCCTGGGTGAGCTGATCGACCATCTGCAGCTCGATGACTTCGTCGTGATGGGACAGGACTGGGGCGGCCCCATCGGGCTCGGCGCGGCGACCACGCGAGCAGAGCGCGTCAGGGGAATCGTGCTGGGCAACACCGCGCTCTGGCCCATCGAGCGACTGGCGAACCGGGCATTCAGCGCGATCATGAGCAGCCGCCCCATGCAGCGACGCATCCTCGAACAGAACCTTCTCGTAGAGCAGTTCCTGCTGGGCAGTTCCGGCCCCACCCTGACGGCGGCCGAGGCCGACCACTACCGCATGGCGCAACCGACGAAGGAAGCCCGGTACGGACTCACCGTCATGCCCAAAGAGATACGCGCCGCTCGCCCCTTGCTGGAAGACCTCACCCGTGATGTGCCTGCTCGCCTCGGCGACAAGCCCACCCTCGCGATCTGGGGCATGCGGGACCCGGTGTTCCCGCCCGGAGCGTGTATCCCACGGATCCGCTCCACATTCACCCGACTCCGGATCGTGGAACTCCCCCGGGCGAGGCACTTCGTCCAGGAAGACGAGCCCGATCGGATCGCGGAGGCCATCGTCGAGCGATTCCCGTGAGCCGCCGGCGTCAGCCGCTGACGGGGCCAACGACCGTGCACCGTAACCCCGTTCACGAGGGAAGCGTCCGGTACTCCGGGTGTGTCGGTGTTACGGCACACCTGGCCACGTACCCCAGCAGGCGCCCGACTCCCCCTGGCCCGGTCCGGTCTCCCGCGGGGCCATCGCCGCCGTCCCGCCTCCCAGTCGGAGGGAGGACGGCGACGGGCCCCGCGCCGCTTCTCAGAGCTGGGTGATCGGGCGCATCGCGAGCCCCTCGGTCCCGGCCCAGCCGTTCACCCGCGCCGCCTCGTCGACGGAGACCGTGTCGAGACCGTCGGGCAGATCGAAGACGAGCGTGCCGCTCAACTCGGTGCCCTCGCCGGCGACCAGGGTCGCGGTGAAGCGGTCGGACTGGTCGTACTCCGCCTCGCCTCCCTCGTCGTTCCCGAAGACGTACAGGCCCGCGTAGGCCTTGCCACCCCCCTCGACGACGACGGGCTCGGTGTCCGGCTCTCCCAGCGTCTCGACGATCGGGGCGTCGTTGCCGGCCCTGAGCCGCACCAGCGGCGCCTCGTTGAGGACGCACGGCGTCTTCGCCTTGTTCGTGACGGTCAGCAGGAAGTGGCGGGGGGTCTCCCCGCGCTCGTCCTGGAGCTCCACCGCGGTGGTGAGACCGGACGCCTCGCAGTCCGCGTACTGCGTACCGTTCCCGCCACCCGTCTCTCCGCTGTCCCCGGATCCCGTCGCCGTCGGCGTCGGAGTGCTGCTGCCGGTCCCGGAGTCACCGGTCGGCGCGGTGGTCGACGGCGTGCTTCCGCCGGCCGACGCGGAGTCGGAGGGCGCGGCCGACGACGTGCCCCCACCGGCCGACGCGGAGCCCGACGGGGTGGCGGTCGGCGGCGCGGCCTGGTCGTCACCCTGACAAGCGGTGGTCGTCAGCAGAGCCGCGACCACGGCCGCCCCCAGAACAACGCTGCGCAGGCCCCGACGCGGTGAACCTGCCCTGACCGTCTTCGAGTTCATGCCGTTCTCTCTTCCCCCCGTGACCGGCCCGGGGCCGGTCCGTATGCAAGCGACACCGTCAGTGTGTCCACGGGGGAAAACATGTTCACCGGCATCTCGTGACTGTTACAGCCCTCGTACCAACCAGCAGCCACGACGTGACCAAACCGGCACGGGGCCGTCTTCGGGCTCGGGCAGAGGGGCGGCGGAGCCCCGGCGACAGCCGTACCGGGCCGGCCACCCGAAGGCCGGAGCGGTCAGTTCAGGTCGAGGCGGTCGGCGAGGCCGGCGTCGGAGAAGGCGGCTATCAGGGCCTCGCGACCTTCGGTGAAGTGGGCCCAGCCCTCGTAGTGGACGGGGACCACCCGGCGGGCGCCGAGGACCCCGGCAGCCTCGGCTGCCTGCGCGCTGTCCAGCACGATCACCTGTCCGTCGAACAGCACGTCGAAGCGCGGCGCCCCGGCGAACAGGATCGCCGTGCCCACCGGGCCGAAGTGCTCGGCGATCTGCTTGACCGCGTCAAGCGAGGCGTTGTCGCCACTGACGTAGACCGTGGGCAGGCCCTCCCCGGTCAGGACAAAGCCGACGACCTGGCCGGTGATCGGTTCGACGTCCTCGCGGGCACCGGGCCCGTGGACGGCGGGGACGCCCGTCACGGTGACCGTGCCCCCGCCGGGCCGCTGCAGCTCGATCGCCTCCCAGTCGGCCAGCCCCTTCGCGCCGCCCCCCAGCCGCCGAGCGCCCCCGGGTGTGGTGAGCGTGAGGGGGACTTCCGCGAGCAAGGCGCGGCCGGAGATGTCGAGGTTGTCGGGGTGCTCGTCATGAGAGAGCAGGACCACATCGATCGGGCCGGGAGCACCGGCGGGGCGCGCGGTCTTGGTCAGCTGCCCGCGGGGGACCGCGTAGTCGCCGGGCTCGTCGAAGGTCGGGTCGGTCAGGAAGCGCAGGCCGCCGTACTCGAAAAGAGCCGTCGGACCACCGAAGACACGCACCGGGAAAGCTGTCATCACGAGACCTCACGTTTAGAGAGCGAGTTATCCGTGAGGAACAGTAGCGATCTCTCACGGATGAAGGCAACCGGTACCATGAGATCTATGGATGAGCCGCAGACAGACGGCGCAGTACCGCCGCCCGCGCCTGGAGCCGAGGACTACCTCGCCCTCGACTTCGTCAACAGCTCCGTCGCCTTGCCCGGCGGGCAGTACGTCGATCTGCTCGGCACCCCCGCGACGACCAACCAGTGGCTCACCGCGCACGGACTGGCTCCCGCCGACGCCGGCGTCCAGGAGACGTGCGCGACGCAACTGCGGTCCCTGCGCGAACACCTCCGGGCACTGTTCGCCGCACGAGTGGCCGGCCGGCCCGGCCCGCTCGGGGCGCTGTCGGCCGTCAATCACGCACTGAGCAAGGCCCCCACGGCCGCACTGCTGCACTGGGACGTGAAGAGCGGCCCCTACCGGGCGAGCCCATGCCCCACCCACGAGATCCTCGACCGGGCCCTGGCGGCGCTGGCCGCCAACGCGGCCGACCTGCTGACCAGCCCCGACGCCGAACGCCTCACCGCCTGCGGTTCACCCCCGTGCACCCGCTACCTACTGCGCCACGGCCGCCGCCAATGGTGCTCCGTCCGCTGCGGCGACCGCGCCCGCGCCGCCCGCTCCTACGCCCGCCGCACCCACACCCACACCCACACCCACACCCCGCCAGCCTGATCACATGTCAGCACCTGCGGTCTGCGCGAGTGCCGGCGTCCAGGGTCTGAGGTACGGCACGTGCCCTGCGTGATCGCAGGAGGGCGGGTTCGGTCTAGCGCTCCTCGCCGATGAGTGCATAGGCCCGTACCGGCAGGGCCCCCGCACCTTCGTCGGCCAGGGGCGCTGCGTGGAGGCGGAATCCGTGGGGCGGCAACCGGTCCAGGCCGCGCAGATTTGCTAGGACGGGGATTCCCGCCTTCAGCAGAGCGGTGCGTGCAGGGCGGGTGTCGTCGTTGTCGGATCCGTCGTCGGTGTCGTTGCCCGTGCCCGTTCCCGTGCCCGTTCCCGTGCCCGTTCCCGTTCCCGTGTCCGTGTCCGTGTCGTCGATGCTTGGTGCGTCGATGCCGACGAGCGCGGGCCGCCGCTCAGCGAGCCATTCGGCGGCATCCGCGGTGAGGAAGGGATGACCGTCGCCGTGGCGCCCGGTGCTCCCGATCCGGTCCCAGCCCGTGTGGATCAAGACGGCCTTTCCGGTGACGTCGTACGGCAGGAACAAGCCCCGCTCGATGGGCCGTTCCGCGGAGCCGAGAACTCGGACGAGCACGCCTTCCACGTCCGCGAGGCGGGGACCGGCCTGGCTGAGGTCGACGATCCGTGCTCCGGGTCGGTGTTCCGCTCCCGCCGTGCCCCGAGATCCCTTGTGGGCTTCCCTCAGCATCTGCTTGTTACGGATGCTCACCTTGCCGACCATCAGCAGTCCCAGATGGCGGACGAACAGCTCGCCGAGTTCGGTGTCGCTGATGTCGGGTCCGGAGGCGTCCAGCCTGAATTCCTGTGCCTGCAGGGCTCCGCCGTTGGCGAAGGTCACCTCGGCGTCGAACTGCACGCGCCACTGCTCGGTGTCGTCGTTCGTGAATGCAGCCATCGTGTATGTCCGTCCTATGTCGTCGTGTCGTGTCGTGTCGTGTTGTGTTGCGTCGGAAGGGTGCTGAGCTCGCCGGTCCGAGGGGCTTGCGTACCAGCTCGGCGAGATCGGGCACCGAGCTCGGTGAAGTGGACAGGTCGTCAGTGGTGCGTGCTTGGTGGGGTGTTGTCGGTGATGGGCGCCGCGTGTGATTCGGCTTCGACGGTCGCGTTCACGAAGGCTCGGATGCGAGCGTCGGAGTCGTCGCGGGTACGCCAGAGCAGGGCGAACTCCAGTGGCGGCAGGTCGCTGACCGGGATGTAGGCGAGATCGGGGCGGTTGTAGTACTGCTTGAACTGCGCGTCGCCCAGGACGATATTGCGGCCGCCGACGGCGACCAGGGTGAGGGCTTCGGCATGGGTTGAGCACACTTCCGCCGAGCGCTTGATTCGGCGACCGCTCGGCGTGGCGCGCGGCGAATGGTAATCGGCGGCGTACTCCGGGAACGCCGAGGCGGCGGTGGGGAACACCTCGTCGGCGAGGTCCTCGAACGTCACCGACGTGCGGTCTGCGAAGTGGTGTCCGGTCGGGACGACCACGTAACGGTCCTGACGGCGGAGGACGGGCCCTACGGTGATGTCGGGTTCGTCGACCGGGAGTGGCATCAGCAGGACGTCGGCGGTGCCGTCGCGGAGCTGCGACACGAACTGGTGCACTTGCGTCTCGACCACGCGGACCCTGCACCAGGGATTGTCGGCCATGAACCGCTCGCCGCCTTGGGTGACGAGGCGTCCGGCCAGGGCGCTCATGAACGCGGCCGTGATGGTGCTGGTGATCCCGTGGCGCGCCTGTCGTGCCCGGTCCATCGCATCCTGGATGCCCTGGTGGTGCGGGCTCAGGTCGTCGCGGAGCCTGGCGCCGACGTCGGTGAGCTCGACGCGGCGACTGGTCCGCTCGAACAGCTCGACGCCCAGGTGCCGTTCGATCTTCTTGAGGGTCTTGCTGACTCGCGCGGTGGAGATATGCAGCCGTTCCGCGGTCCGGCCGAAGTGGAGTTCCTGGGCGAGAACAAGGAAGATCTCGATCTCTTGACGCTCCATGGTCGGACTCCCCCGCGGCACCGCACGTGCCTGATCTTGATGGTGACGTATCGCTGACACGACGAGACAGGGGTCGTCAAATCTGACACGGCGGGCACGTGATCCCCGTCACGCATCGTTGACGCGCAGGCAACTGGCCTTGCCCGATGGACTGTTGATCACCGCGGGCGGGGCCCGTGACTCTTGAGGCGCACGAATCCGCTCGATCCGCTCGATCCGCTCGATCCGCTCGATCCGCTCGATCCGCTCGATCCGCTCGATCCGCTCGATCCGCTCGATCCGCTCGATCCGCTCGATCCGATCCTCAGGGAATCCCCATGGTGATTTCTCCCGGCGTGGCACACCGCTTCGCCGACGTCGACGGCGCCCGCGTCTTCTATCGAGAAGCCGGTCCCGCGGACGCTCCCGTACTGCTCCTGCTGCACGGGTTCCCGTCCGCCTCCCACCAGTTCCGCCGGCTCATCGACGTGCTCGGCGACCGGTTCCGGCTGGTCGCTCCCGGCTATCCCGGGTTCGGGCACAGCGACGATCCCGACCGGTCCGCGTCCCCTTACTCGTTCGAGCGGATGACGGACGCGATCGAAGGGTTCTGTCTCGCCCTGGGGCTCGACAGGTTCACGGCCTACCTCTTCGACTTCGGCGGACCGGTGGGACTGCGGCTCGCCGCTCGACGCCCGGAGTGGTTCGCGGGCCTGGTGATCCAGAACGCCAACGCCTACGACGAGGGGCTGAGCGACCTCGCCCGCGGCATGGCAGCCGACCGGCCGGGCATCGAGGGTGCGGCGGAGCGCGTCCGGGACATCCTGGTCCTTCCGGTGACGCGCAGCCAGTACGAGGGCGGCGCCGGCGACCCGGCGCGGATCAGCCCTGATGGCTGGACGCTCGACCAGTACTTCCTCGACCTGCCCGGGCGCAAGGAGATCCAGGTGGATCTGGCCCTCGATTACCACACCAACGTGGAGCTGTATCCGCGGTGGCAGCGGTGGCTGCGTGAGCACCGGCCGCCGACGCTGATCGTCTGGGGCCGGGGTGACGCCTTCTTCCTCGCAGCCGGCGCCCATGCCTACCTCCGGGACCTGCCGGACGCGGAGCTCCACCTCTTCGACACCGGCCATTTCGCCCTCGAGGAGAAGCTCCCCGAGATCGCCCCGCTCATCGCCGACTTCCTCGACCGAAACGGAAAATAGTCATGGCCAGTGTCGTCATCGCCTACTTCAGCGGCTTCGGCCACACCGCACGCTTCGCCGCGGCCGTGCGGGACGGCGCCGCATCGGTCGCCGACACCGAGGTCCATCTCGTCGCCGTCGACACCGTCACCGTCACCGTCACCGAGGAGCAGTGGCTGCTGCTCGACTCCGCCGACGCCGTCATCTTCGGGTCTCCTACCTATCTGGGTGATGTCGCGGCCAAGTTCAAAGGGTTCATGGAACAGTCCAGCCGCCGCTGGAAGTCGCAGACTTGGGCGGACAAGCTCGCCGCGGGCTTCGTCAACTCGGGAGCGAAGTCCGGCGACAAGCTGCATGCGCTCCAGACGTTGTCACTGTTCGCCGCCCAGCACAGCATGCTCTGGGTCAGCCTGGGCCTCCTGCCCGGCTGGAACGCGAGCACGGCCTCCGAGTTCGACCTGAACCGCCTGGGTGTGTGGCTGGGAGCCGCGGCACAGTCCAACAGCGACGAAGGGCCGGAGGCAGCGCACCCCGCCGATCTGGCCACGTGCGAGCACCTCGGGCGCCGGGTCGCGCAGCAGGCGACGCGCAGGGCGGCTGTTCCGGTTCCTGTCCGAGGCTGAGACATCCGCCGCGCCCTTGCTCGGGGGATGGCCGGGTTCGGAGGCGCGCTGCCGACCTCCCGGCGGTGGTCGCCGACCGTCTGTCGGCCCTGGCACCACGCCGCCCAATTCCCACAAGCACGGTGCTCGAAGCGTCCGCGCTCCAGGTCGGCATTCCCACCGCGACGTCCTGGCTGCCGCGGCGTCTCGTGGGACGGCCCGCCGGCGCCTGGGTGGACCACATGCCGCGGCGCCCCCGATGATCGGCCGACCTGATCATGGACCAGGGAGTCTTCCGCACCACGGCTCCTCCGCCGCCCACGTGTTTCGGTGACCGTACGGGTGGCCCCGGTCTCCGGTTCCTCCGCTCTCCCGCCACCAACAGGTGGAATTGTGGGCTCCGTCATAGCCCGGCGAGTCGGCTGATGATGAGGTCGGCTGATGGTGATCCTCACCCTCCTCGTGATCTCGACGCTCTTGTGCTTCGGGCTCGCCGGATACGGCTTCGGCACACTCGGACGGATCGGAGTGCGCCAAGCCGACCGGCGGACCCGCCTGGCATGCGCGGCCGCGCTGGCGGGCGCAGCCGCCGTGGCCGTCTACGCGTGGGGTCTGCTGAACCTCGGACTGGCCGTGCTCGTCACCGAGGACAGCGGCACCGACGCCTTCCCCGCCCAACCCTGCCGGGTGACGGGGGCTCCCGAGGCGGCGGCGGACGTCGTGGGCCACCGAGTCGAGTACGTGCCGCCCCGGTACGTCTGCCTACGGCAGAGCGGCGCAAGCTACACGACCGACGACGTGCCCGCCTTCGTGGGCCCCGCGGCACTGGGCCTCGCCGCAACCGCCGTCCTCTCCGCTCTCCTCACTCGAACGACACCGCCGACCTCACCCCCTCGCGTCGTCCACGATGAGAGCCGGTCTCTTTGACTTCACGGTGATCGGGCCACGTGCGAGGGTGGTGGCCATGCCGCAGCTTGGTCACCGTCTCCGATCTCTCAGATTCACGTTCGGGCTTGCCCCCACGGGCTTCACTGCATGCCGGGACACAGGTGACCCTGCACTGGAGCACGCCCTGGCGGATAGGGCGACGCTCTGTGGCATCCCTCAGTGCCAGGTGACGGCGTATCGACACCTGTTCGTCGCGAAGAGGTCCGGAAGGTGCTCGGCCTGCAGGGTGAGAGCAACTGACGCCACGTCGATGCCCTGAGTCAGGCATTCCTTGGCAAGCGGTCGTCCTCGGCGTTCGCGTCCAGATCAGAATGGCTGCGAAGTGGAGTGCAGCCTGATACGCGACGGCGAACTTGTCCGTTCGCATGGCCAGGCCGCGCCACTGCTTGAGCCGGTTGATGCACCGTTCGACCGCGTTGCGCTGTTTGTATGCCTCGGCGTCGAAAGTGGGCGGGCGCCCGCTGGCATGCCCTCGCCGGAGACGGTGGCCGACCTGGTCGGACGACTGTGGAATGACAGCGCGGATCCCGCGGCGGCGGAGATGCCCGCGGATCGCCCCGGAGGAGTACGCGCGGTCCGCCCGGACTGCCTCCGGCCGAGTCCTCGGTCTCCCAGGACCGCCACGCGGAACACGGATGCCTGCCATGACGGTCTCGAAGGCTGGCGCGTCACCCGCCTGGCCTCCGGTCACGCGGAGGACCAGAGGCCGTGCACGGCTGTCGCTAGCGAGGTGAACTTTCGTGCTCAGGCCGCCGCGGGACCGTCCGAGCGCATGGTCATCAGGTTCAGCCCGGCCCGGCGCCCCTATTTCCTGGCGCCGGCGGCGTGCTGGTGGGCGCGGCAGACGGTGGAGTCAACCGACACGGTCCAGCCGATGTCATCAGCGCCGTCGGCTGCTGCCAGGAGCGAAGCCAGGATCCGTTCCCAGGTCCCGTCCACAGCCCACCTAACCAATCGTTTGTGAGCAGCCTGAAGGGACCCAGCTCGTCCGGCAGGTCCCGCCAAGGAGAGCAGGTGCGGTACTTCCACGCGATGGCCTCAAGGCTGCGCCGGTGGTCGGCCCACCGCGGACCGGATCGGCTGGCATCAGCGGCTCGATCCGGTCCCACATCGCATCGGTGATCATTAAGCGGACAGGCACATCCGATCAACTGACCAATTGATCAATGGGACACCTCTAACGAGCTCGTGCACGGTATGCGGTGAGACATCGAAGGCTGCGGCGGGGCCGGGGCTCACCTCTGTCGTCGCGGGCTCAGGTCGACGGTCTGCTGGTGTGACAGCAGACTGGCAACGGCCTGAACCATGTCGCTCATGTGCTCACGGCGGCCGAGGTGGCGGGTCAGTGCCCGCCAGTTCTTCAGATGGGCGATCCCATGCTCGACACGGATCCGCCTGGAGGAATGCGCTTTGCGCTGCCGTTCGTGCATTTCCTCGTACCAGTCCGGGGCGTTCTTCTTGAACTTGCGGTGCGGTGGCGTCACCACGCGTCCGCCGGTCTGTGCTCCGAGTCCCTGGTAGCCGGCGTCCGCGAGGATCTCCACCTCTGGGCCGTCCGCCAGGAGCCTGACCAGGCCTAAATCGCGGGCATGGGTGATGTCCGCGCAGCTTCCAGGTTTGGCCGGGCTGCAGAACAGCAGCCGCCCCTCCCCGTCGGTGAAGACCATGGCCTTCACAGCGTTCTGCTTGTTCTTGCCGGAGATGAAGCGATCCCGGTCCTTGCGCCCGGCGGCCGGGCGGCGGACACGGAGCTCGGTGCCGTCGATGATGCCAGTCTGCCCACTGGCACCGAGGTGATCGATGACTTCCGCCAGTGTCCGCAGCCGGACGCCGGGGCTGATCATGCACCCCCGCTCGGCGAGCAGCGGCCGCACCTCGCCGATGGCCCGAGTGATGGTGGAACGGTCCACGTCGAACCAGCAGGCCAGCACGTCATGGGTGACGCCGTGGCGGAGATGGACGAGCGTGGCCAGGAGCCGGTCGACGAACACCAGCCGGTGCTTCGCGCCGGCGCCCACAGCCCACTTCCGCGGCCGAGAGGCCAACTTTGCCTGGTGACGCTCATGCCATAACGGACCCAGGTCCGCGACGAGTTCAGCACTCACGTCGGGCGACAGACCCGTGATCCGACGGCTGCTGACGATCGCTGCACGAGTCACGGTCACCACCACCCGACCATGATCGACCATCCGTGGTTCGACGTCTCACCGCTTACCGTGCACGAGCTCGTAAAGGGTGTTGCAGAAGGCTGCGTGCAGGCAGGTCGGGGCAGGCTTCGGCGTCGGTCTGGTCATGCGGCCAGGGCGAGATTGTGCATGTGGGCGACGGCCTGGACCGCTTGGTGAAGACCGTTGCCGCGCTGTCGGCAGTCGCGGAGGATCTTGTAGTGCTTCATGCGGGCGAAGGCGTGCTCGACGCGGGCCCTGGCCTTTCGGTGCTCGGCGTTGTCCTCTTCCTGACCGGGCAGCAGGGCCCGGCCGGGGCGTTTGCGGTGCGGGATGACGAGCCCGGTGTTGCTGTAGGCGCCGTCGGCGAGCACCGTCACGCCCTCGCAGACGGCGGCCAGATCGGAGTCCCGCCAGGACCTCGCGTCCGCGGTGTTGCCGGGCACCGGCCGGGCCGCGGCGATCACCAGCTTGCTGTCGGCGTCGATGATGACCTGTACGTTCGCCGAGAACCGGTAGTTGCGCGAGGACGCGCCGACCTTCCGGTCACGGACCGGGAGCAAGGTTCCGTCCACGATCCACATCCGCTCGACCGCGTCCGCCGGGCGCGAGGCCGGTTCGATCGCGAGCAGCGGCCGTAGCCGTTGGATCACCCGGCAGACCGTCGCCGACGGGACGCCGAACAGAGGGGCGAGCTGCCGCATGGTGAGGTTCGTGCGGTAGTAGACGGCCACCAGCAGCACCCGGTCTGCCAACGGCAGGCACCACGGCCGACCGCCATTGGGACCATCCCCGCCCCGTTCCCGGACCATTTTGTTTGCGTACGACTACGGCGCCGGGCGGGAGTTCGAGACGGCTCCGGGTTTGCTCGAGCGGGAACCGAACTGATCCTTCCTTGGTCAGGGTGAGTGAAGGACCTCGGTTGTTGCGGGGGATGTCGGCCGGTCCGCCTGCTCGGTCACTCTGCGGCGCGTTGTCGTGGGGAGGCGCGGAGATGGACGTGTCGAGGGCGGAAGGCGAGGCGCCCGCGTCGCCGTCAAGCTGCGGCTGGTACTTGCTGACTCCTGCCCTCGCCGCCCTCGGCGCGTACGGCGGCACAGTGTGGACCGTTCGCTCATGGGCGAGTTGTCCCCTCGGGAACAACGCCGGCAACAACGTAGGGCTGCTGATGACGCTGCCTGTCGTGTGGCTCTGCATGACGCTGTTGCTGCATCTGCTCCAACTCGCACTTCGGCGGTGGCCCCTTCGGGGTGGGCGGGCAGCCATGTGGCTCGCACCGCTTGCGGGCGTCATTGCACTGACGTTGCTGTACCGGATCGGGATGGATTGGCCGTACCACCCGCCAGGAGGTCGGTGCATGGACGGCTATCCGCTCTTCCCGTTCACCGGAAAGACGGGCCCACACTCCGCCGAGTAGCTCAGCCCCTACCGGGTCGATCATGTGTGGAGCCGGATCGCGACGGCCGCGGCTGAAGGCGTACAGCACGGCGGGGCTGCCGCCTGACGCGCGGATCGTTCCGCTCCAGGTGTGTCCGGAGAAGCTCGATCTGGTCAAATCCCGGATCGAGGCGACCAGCGCCCAGCTCGAAGGGTGGCGCGACCGCTTCGAAGGACTTCACATCCTGATGTTCTCCTCGCCGGACGTCGACGGCACGGCAAACCGGCTCACCGCCGCCGGGGTCGGACACGGAGGGGTGAACACCGTCGGCCGGCCGACGGGGTGAACACCGTCGGCCGGCCCGTCGAGACCCCGACGGCGTACGCACGGAGCTCGTCCGCTACGTGGAGATCGACGGTGCACCGGGAGGCCGAGTCGGCGTCGTCGCCGACCTCGACCCGGAGTTCCAGCACACCCGGCACCTCGGCCACCCCGACGGCGCCCGGGAACTCGCCGAGGTAGTGCTGTGCGTACCCGACGGGCAACTCGGCCTGGCCCGCGCACGGTACGAGCGGTATCTGGGCCGGCCCTCTCCCCGGAAGGACCGGTCACACTCCTGACCGAGACCGACCTTCCGAAACTGCTGCCGGGTACGGAACCGCCCGCACTCCCGGCACTTGCAGCCTGCACCATCGCCGTTCCCGACATCGCCCACGTACGAGCACTGCTCACAGTCTCCCTGCCCCCGGCCTGCGCGGGGGGACTGTGGGGGGACTGCGGGGGGATCTCAGGCCGGCTTGCGCCATACGGAGATGTGCTTCCCCGAGTCCTGGGTGAACGGCGCCCCGTCCCAGTCCGCGACGCGACGTTCCAGCTCGAGGCCGGCGATCCGTGCCATCAGGTCGAGCTCCGCCGGCCAGGCGTACCGGTGCCGGGAGTTGTCACGACGGTAGTGGCCGTCGTCTCCGTCACGGGTGAAGTGGTGCGAGACGAGAACCTGCTCGACGAGGTCGAAGGTGTCGAAGCCGAGATGCCGCTCGGAGACGTCGAACGGCACCGCGACCTGGCCGGGCGGCAGGAACCTCAGCGGCGGCACGCCGAGCTCGATGACGAACCGGCCACCGGGCTCCAGATGGCGTGCGGCGTTGCGGAAACACTCGACCTGCTCGTCCTGCGTGAGCAGGTTCGTGATGGTGTTGTAGACGAGGTAGACCAGGGTGAACTCGCCGGGAACGGCGGTGGTGGCCATGTCCCCGATCACCACCGGGAGCGTGTCCTCGTCGATCTTGCGGCGCAGCACCGCCGCCATGTGCTCGGACAGTTCGATGCCCACCACCGGCACGCCGCGTTCGCGGAGGGGAACACCCACTCGTCCGGTCCCGATGGCGAACTCCAGTGCCCGGCCGTCTCCGGCCAGCTCGGCGAGGAATTCGAGGGTCGGTCCGAGAACGGCGGGCGAGGACGTCTCGGTCTCCTCCGCGTCGTAGCGTTCGGCGGTCGCACGGGTCCACAGTTCACTGCTCGTCACGGGCGGCTACTTTGCCCGGTGCCGGGAGGCGCTGTCGACGCATTTACCTTCCACCGGCTTCGATCAGACGATTCGGGGTGCGGGCCGGTACGGACTGCTCAGGGCACGGCTCGGCTCGGGGTACGCGTGTACGGCAGTGATGTCGCCGAACGGAAGGCACTCAAGGGCGCTGACAACCGCGTGTCGTCGATGGCGACTCGGGGCCATCGGGCAGGGCTCTCCGCTGCGACGAACACCTCGGCCGCTGCCTCGCCGCCGTCACCCTCGCCGGCACACTCATCCGGCTCGACCAATGGTCGACAAGACGCCCCCAGGTCGTTGGTCGGGGGCCGGCTACCGGCCGGGCGCCGAGGTGCTGACGTCGGCGAAGGTCTTCCAGAGGGTGACGAGCGCGAGCAGCTGCGCCATGAAGAACGCGAACGTGGCGAAGCGCATCTGGTAGACGTAGGCGACGAGACTGGCGTTGGTCGGCCAGTAGCGGCGCTCGTCTTGGAAAGTCTGCAGGTCCATCATCAGGCCCGTACACGTCATCACCGAGCCGAACGCGGCGATCTCACCGATCACCTCGGGCACGCTCCCGTGGAGGGCTTGGGTGATGAGGAAGTCGGCTACTTCCGGGACGGCGAACGCGATCGCGACGAAGAGTGCCTTTGTCGGCCCGTGACGGCCCGGCAGATCACGCCACAGCGCCCCGAGGAAGATTCCCCCGACGATCCAGTAGACCTGCCAGTAGAGGATCTGGACCGTGATCCAGAGGAAGCCCGTCGTGTCCTCGGCGCTCACCACCCAGGAGTCGCCCTTTACCGCGCCCACCCAATAGAGCAGGCCGGTCGCGGGCAAGCCGATGAGACACGCATTGACGGCACCCCTGCGGGCATTTCCCCACCATGTGGGCATCGGGCCGCAGGCAAACGGAAGATCGGCGGGCCGGACTCCCGCCGGCAGTGCCTGGTCCAGTCTGTCGATCTCCACCTCGATCGACTCCCGCTCGGCGGAATGCTCCGCCGGACCGAGTTGGCCCCGGCGGGTCTGGAGCTCCCGGAACCGACGTGCCAAGCGCAGCACGTCGGCCCTGTCGGTCAGTGAGATCGTCCTTCCCAGCGGCGCATCATCGGCGAAAGGCTGCTCCAGTACGGAGACGGATGAGCCCAGGGCAAGTACCCCCCAGGCCGTGACGAGGCTCAGCAGCAGGGTGAGAGCGTAAGCCGAGAAGCCGAAGTAGTACGTGTCGGGTGCGAGGGTTACGGCAAAGAGGACCACCAGGAGATACCGCTCCGCTGGTGTCGGCG
Source organism: Streptomyces narbonensis (assembly GCF_014649015.1). Taxonomy (GTDB): domain Bacteria; phylum Actinomycetota; class Actinomycetes; order Streptomycetales; family Streptomycetaceae; genus Streptomyces; species Streptomyces narbonensis. The sequence continues at coordinate 244,300 of NZ_BMSF01000005.1, read as the reverse complement.
TGAACGCCCCCTGCTCGTGCTGTTCGACCCGGCAGACCCGCAAGACGCCCAGTACGGCCAGTGGCGCCAAGATGCCGACGATGACCAGCAGCGGTTCCAGTGCAGTCGTCGGAAAATACAACCACCATTCGTCGAGTTTTTGAGCCCAGACCGACCGGAAACCAGGCCAAGACGGGTGCGCGAGCCAGGTGATCCGCTCCCAGAAACGTTCAAAGGCGAGATAGGACCAGAGGACGGTCGCCGTCGCTGCCGCAAGTGCGGCGGCGACCATCACACGTGTCGGAATCCGTGTCTCGCTGATCAGCAGGAGCCGCTGCCCGGCTGCGATCACACCGATCCAGAACACCGCCAGCAGCGCAGCGTAGGCCACGGCCGCCACGGTCAAGCCTGGAGTGGACAAGGGCCAGTCGACGGTGGGGAGCAAGGTGAAGTCGAAAGCCTCTGTCACCACGTACCAGCCGAGTACGCCGAGGACGACTCCGCCCACACTGAAGAGGAGGCGTTTCGACCGACTGCCGAAGAGACACAGCGCGGGCCCGAGGAGCGCCAGGACGAACAGCGCGACCGTCGGCTGGTAATCGTGATACCAGCCCACCAGCTGCTGGAGCCACACGTAGAGGTTGTCGTGGAGATAGACGAGCACGCCCAGGAGCATCAGGAGGAGCGCCCACCACCGCAGGTAGTGCAGCGCGCTCGACTCCTCCGCCGAAATCGGACCGGCCAGACTGTGCTTCAGCCGCCGACCCGCGACGAGCAACAACGCACCTGAGGCGACGTACCAGAATGTTGCCGAGGCGCCATAAGACCCCCACGTCTCCCAAACCTGCCAGGGTTCCTCCAACGAGGTCGTGACGAAGTACCAGTGCTGCACGGTGGGTGGGCGGAAAGTCACCTGGGGATTGCGGTCCAGCTCTGTGTGCCGCCAGCTCAGATTCGTTCCACCTTCGCCGAAAGCCGGCGGCGGGGTGGCCGTCAGGGCGCCCCGGCCACCCAAGTCGACCTGCACCCTGTCCCAGTCGGCGCCCTTCAGAGCAGGGGAAGGCCGCAACTCGATGCTCCAGTTCTCCTTCGACAACGCCAGGTCCCAGGGCCCGACAGATTCGAACGACGAGAACTGGATCCAGTTGACAGCCTGATAGTGCACCTTGACCCACTGGCCATCGGCCTTCACGGCCACCGGCTTGAAGCGCCACTCGTCGTCAGGAAAGTACTTCTCGTCCGACGGCTTGCCCACCAGGCACCCCAGCGCAGACCGATAGGCCAGAGAATGGGAGTCCAGGAGCAGGTCGGAGGCGAGAGTCCAGGTGGTGGGCACGCTGATGTCCATGGTGCTGGTGACCATGCTGAAGTTGTTGCCTCGGTGCTTGAACTCGGCCAGCGCCGTGACCTTGGCCTTCTTGAGCTGGTCGGCTCGGCAGGCTGTCGCGGTGTCCTGAGCAGCCGCAGCCTCCCCCACCGCGGGCAGAACGAGACAGAGAAGCAGCAGAAGTACTTGCAGACAGCGCGGAGCGGACCAGCCGGGACGGATCACCGCCCCACGATCCCCCGGCCGGCCGCGCGCGATGCCGTGCGATGCGCCGACGCGCAGGCGGTTCCACCCAAGCGGCCGAGGAGCGGCGGCGCGGCGCCCCGGTCCGGCCGGTGTCCTCCGGGTCAACGCCGGTGGGACGCCGGGCGGACGCCGGTGGGATGCCGGGTGTCGCTCCGGACAGTGGCGGCCGGTTCCAGGGCGGGCGCGGTGAGGCGGAGGTCCGCAGGCGACTCAGTCCGCGCCAGTGCCCACTGCCTCGACGCACGCTGAGTTCACCGACAGGATTCGCTCGGCTCCACATGTGCGTTGTCGACATACAGATGCAGTCCGCCGTGCTCCGAGCACCTGAGGCCGACGGAGACACGCCGCACCACATCGTCCTTGCCGAGCACCAAGGCGAGAGCCACCTGGAACACCATGCTTCCTGCGGAGCATCTGAAGTAGTCGCCTGATGACTGCGAGGGGAGCGGGGTCGCGGACGGTACGAGTCTCCACGGGAAGGCACGTGCCTCTGACGGAAACGTCTCGGGGTCGCCCCCATCCCACACCCCGACGGCGAGGAGGCAGCCCACGCAGAAGCAGTCGCCCGCCCACACCTCGAACTCGTCCACGCCGTCCGAGCCGCACAGCCGACAGGCCACCGGTAGGGTCAGCACCTTCTCCCCCACCTCGGCCCGCACAGAACGCTCCACCAGTGACAGCAAGCCGTCGTGCGCCGTCCCCACTCGGGTCGAACTCGCGTCGCACCCGTGCCCGTGATCCATTCTTTGATCTTCGCACGCGCCTGATCACCCGGGGCGACCGCCGACCCGGCGGAGCCGGTCCAGTGGGACGCCGAGGTGATCACCACAGTTCGTCTGCAGGGACGTAGCCTGCTGCCGTACGGGACATCGTCGAGGCAGGCGAGCGGTCAGTCCGTTCGTCCTGGGCTCGGCGCGACCGCCGTCATCACGCCCACCGGTGCTCGCTTCGGGGCCTCTCCGGACGACCACGTCGAGTGCCCGAGGCCGTCCGGCTCGTCACCGAACTGCTGGGCGCCCGACCATCCCTGACGCTCGCCGGCGGGGATCACCATGCGCGCCGTCCGCGTTCCCGGGGGCGGCGCGCCGACACCCCCTAGGGTGGAGGCTTTCCTTCGCGACACCAGCGGGCACTCACCCGGCAGCGACCCGATTCGTTCTGCCGAGATTGGACGGGGCACCATGACGGACCGACAGAACCGGCAGGTCGCCGTCTTCGGCGCGGGCTACATCGGACTGGTGACGGGCGCGTGCCTGGCGGAGCTCGGTCATCGTGTCGTTCTGCGCGACATCGACCCGGAGAAGGTCCGGATCCTCCGGGCAGGTGACGTGCCGATCTACGAGCCCGGTCTGGGCGACATGATCGCCAGGAACAAGGAGCGGCTGCGGTTCACGCTCGATCTCGGCGAGGCGCTGGAGGGGGCCGAGGTCGCGTACGTATGCGTCGACACTCCGCCTTCGGTGTCCGGTGACGCCGATCTGTCGCGGGTGTGGTCGGTCGTCAGGTCCCTGGCCGGCGCCGCGCACCTGCGCGCGGTCGTGGTGAAGTCGACGGTGCCGGTCGGCACGGGCGCCCGGGCCCGCGCCGCGCTCGACGAGGCCGGGCTGACGGGCACGGGTTACGTGTCGAACCCGGAGTTCACCGCCGAGGGCCGTGCCGTGAGCGACTTCATGAACCCGGACCGGATCGTCATCGGTTCCGACGACCCGGCCGCCGCGGCGCTCGTCGCGGGGCTGCACGAGGGCATCGACGCGCCCGTCGTGACGATGGACGTCCGGTCGGCCGAGATGGTGAAGCTCGCGTCGAACGCGCTGCTCGCCACGCGGATCAGCTTCGCGAACGAGATCGCGACCCTGTGCGAGAACACCGGGGCGGACGCGATGGAGGTCCTGGGCGCGGTCGGGCTCGATCACCGCCTCGGCCCGCACTTCCTGCGGCCCGGGATCGGGTGGGGCGGCTCGTGCTTCCCCAAGGACTCCGAGGCACTGCGGCAGTCGGCGAGCAACACCGGGTTCCATCCGATGCTGCTGTCGGCGGTGATCGATGTGAACAACATCCAGAAGCGCCGGGCCGTCCAGAAGCTGAAGGACGTCCTCGGTGACCTGGCGGGCCTGGAGATCGCCTTGCTGGGGATGGCGTTCAAGCCGGGTACGGACGACATGCGCGAGGCCCCGTCGACGGTCCTGGCGTCGCGGCTCGCGGCCGAGGGCGCGCACGTGCGGTGCTGGGACCCGCTGGCCCGGCAGGGCGAGGCGGAGCCGTGGCTGTCCGCCGCCCGGTACGCGAGCCCGGACGAGGCCCTGGACGGTGCGGACGCGGCAGTCGTCGTCACGGAGTGGCCACAGCTGAAGGACGTCGACTGGGCGCGGGCGGCAGCAGCGATGCGACGGCCCGTGCTCTTCGACGGCCGGAACCTGCTGGACCCGGTCAGGATGCGCGAGCTCGGCTTCACCTACATGTCGGTCGGTCGGCCGTAAGGCGCCAGTGCGGCCCCGTTGCCCCGGCCGGTGGCTCCGGCCGTGGCAGCGGATCCCAGCAGACCGGCCGGTGGCTTGCGGTCGGGGCGGCAAGGCCCAGCGACGCGCGAAGGCGAGCGCCGGCGCGGGCCCGCCCGAAGCCGGGGGCCACAGGCCCACGTCACCTGCGAGGAGCCGGTCAGCCGTACATCGCCAGGCGGTACAGCGCCGCGAGCGCGCCGTCGATGGGATGGGGCTGCGGATTGCCGGAGGAGTCGAGCTTGTTCCACCTCTGCATGTTCACCGCGACCGCCATCTGCCGCTTGCCGTCGGCACGGATCATCGCCAGCGCTCCTCCTCCCCAGACCGTGCCGCCGTGCCCCCAGAAGACGCCCTCCCCGGGACCTTCCATCGGGTGCAGGCCGAGGCCGTAGTCGATCACCCTTCCTTCCTGGGAGACGACCGGGACCGTGCGCTGCATCTGCGCCAGCGACGACAGGCTGACGATCTTCCCGGCCAGCAAGGCGCGGTAGAAGCGGTTGAGGTCCGAGACCGTCGATATGAGGGAGGCGGACGGCCCCACCCATGACATGTCGTAGACGCTGTAGTCGCGCGGCGGGTCGATCATGCCGAACCACGACTCGTAGAGCAGCGAGTGCGGCCCCCTGATGTGCGGTTCCGCGGGGAGTTCGGTGTCCCGGAGGCCGGCGCGCTCGATGACGTTCCGGCTGATGTACTGCTCGGCCGTGGTGCCGGTCGCCTGTTCCAGGAGTTGGACGAGGAGCAGGTAGTTGGTGTTGGAGTACACCCCTGGCGTACCGCCCGGAAGGCCGACGGCAGGTGCGGCGACCCCCATCGCGATCAGCTCGAAGGGGTCGAATTTCGTGAATCGGTGGTCGTCCAGACTCTCGGGTCCGGTGTTCGCGAGGTCGGGGAACGCCTTGAGGGAGGGATAGGCGTACGGGAGGTACTCGGCGAGGCCGCTGGTGTGGTCGAGCAGCATCCGGACCGTGATCGCGGCACCGCGTTCTCCGGGGACCAGCTCGGGAAGGTACCGGCCGATCGGTGCGTCGAGCCCGATCCGCCCCTTCTCCACCTGCTGGAGCACCGCTGCGGCGGTGAAGGTCTTGGTGATGCTGCCGACACGGTGCCGCATGTCGACCGTGACGGGGCGGCCCGTGTCCAGGTCGGCGGCTCCGGCGGCGCCGTGCCAGATCTGGTCGCCATGTCGCACCTCGGCGAACAGGCCCGGCATCCCGGCGCGGTGGACGGCCTCGACGGCCGCGTCCAGCGCCGCTGCATCCAGTGGGTTCTTCACGTCATGCGTCCCTTCGTATCCCCCGGGGCTCCGCATCGGTCGGTCATCGCCCCAGCCCACGTCCTGCCGGACACACCGTCCGGCAGGCTCATGTCCTCATTATGCACGCGGTGCGTGCAACACCAAGTGCATAGGTTAGGCTGAAATCCGTCGAGAGGAGCAAGATGGCAGGCAGACGGCGTTGGTCGACCGAAGAGATCCTGGATGCGGCAGCGGAGCTGCTGCGCACGGGCGACGCCGAGTCGTTCAGCGTGCGAAAGCTGGCAGCGGTCCTCGGGACCGACTCCTCCAGCCTCTACCGGCACTTCCGCAGCAAGACCGAACTGCTGCGCGCGGTCGCCGACCGGATCCTCGTCGCCGCGATGGATGGCCACCGCGCCGAGGGCGACTGGAAGCAGCGCATCACGGCTCTGGCCCTGCGGGTGCGCGAGGCCTTCGGCCAGCAGCCCCAGCTCGCCGCGGTCTGGGGGCGTTACGCGTCGGGCGGCAACGGATCCCGGCTGGTCATGGAAGAGGCCCTCCAGGCACTGCGCGCTTCGGGACTGCCCGACGAGGAGATCCCGGTGCGCTACCACCGGATCGCGGTCCTCATCGCCTCACTGATCGCCTCGGAGGCCGGGGCCGCCACGGTCACCCCGGAAGAGCGCGAACAGGGCCTGGAGCTGTTCCGCGTAGCGGTACTGGGTGCCGACCCCGAGCACTTCCCTGCCCTGGCCCACTTCGCCCGGGACGTCCGCCCCCTCGGAGCGGACCGCCGCGCCGCCTTCGAGGAGATCCTCGCAGCGCAGCTCGCCGACATCGAAGCCTCGATCCACCCGAGCCGGCCGATCCACCCGAGTCGGCCGACCGGATCTCCGGCACATCCCCCGGCATCCCCCGACGACATCCCCCGATCCGCCGACTCGCACTAGCCTGGAGTCATGGCACTGGTGCGGGTCGGCGGCGTCGACGTCGCCTATACGCGGAAGGGGCGCGGGCCACTCGTGGTCCTCGCCCACGGGGCCGGGGCCGACGGACGGATGTGGCAGCCGCAGGTCGAGGCGCTGGCGGACGAGTTCACGGTGGTGTCCTGGGACGAGCCGGGGTCCGGACGGTCCGGCGAACTGCCGCCGGGCTTCGGGCTCGCGGACTTCGCGCGCGCCCTCGCCGCGGTGATCGAGGACGTGGGGCTCGGGCCGGCCCAGGTCGCGGGCCTGTCCTGGGGCGGGACGGTGGTCCTGGAGCTGTACCGGTGGCGGCCGGACCTGGTGAAGTCGCTGCTGATGGTGGACACGTACGCCGGGTGGAAGGGTTCGCTGCCGCCGGAGGAGGTCGCGGCGCGGGTCGAGGGGGCGCGGCGGATGCTCGCCGCGCCTCGCGAGGAGTTCGACCCGACACTGCCGGGGCTCTACGCCGCCGGCCCGCCGGAGCGCTTCGCGCCGGTACTGGACGCCATGAGCCGGGACGTGCGGCCGGAGACCATGGCCGCGCAGCTCTCCCTGATGGCCGAGGCCGACGAGACGGACCTGCTGCCCCGGATCACGGTGCCGACCCTCCTCCTGTGGGGCGAGCGCGACGCCCGCTCTCCCCTGGACGTCGCCCACGCCTTCCAGGCGGCGATCCCACACGCCGAGCTGGTGGTGATCCCCGCAGTGGGCCACGTGAGCAACCTGGAGGCACCGGAGGCCTTCACGGCAGCAGTCCGCACCTTCTGCCGCGCGCACACCTGAGGGTTGTCCCGTAAGTGATCTCGCCTTGCGATGACCTTGATCGTGTCAGGTGTGATCACGGCGTCGGAACCGTCCTGGGCAGCCCCGTCTACCGGGCTGAGCCGGCGCGTCTTCGGCAGGGTGGTGACCGCGCTCCCACACGGGGTAACTTCCGCCGCACACGGGAGCTGAGAGCTCCCCGTGAGACGGCTCCCCCTCGCGGTCTCGGAGGAGATTCAGGCGAGGCAGAACTCGCTGCCCTCGATGTCCTGCATCGTGATGCACGACTCGTTGACGCCATCGGCGCGCTGCGTCAGCACGTGCTTCGCGCCGAGCGCCGTCAGCCGTGCGCATTCGGCCTCGAGTGTGGCCAGGCGCTCGTCACCCACGAGCCCTGTGCCGACGCGCACATCGAGATGCACCCGGTTCTTGACGACCTTGCCTTCGGGAACTCGCTGGAAGAGCACGCGCGGGCCCACGCCCGAGGGATCAGTGCACGCGAAGTAGACCTCGTCCTCCGGCGGCAGCGAGTGGTGGTACTCCTCCCACGTGGCAAAGCCCTCCGGGACTGCCGGTACGACGTACCCCAGCACCTCGCACCAGAAGGCGGCGAGGCGCGCAGGTTCCGCGCAGTCGAAGGTCACTTGGAACTGCTTGATCGTTGACATCGGCGAACGATAACAGGGGGTCCTGCTCATCTCCCCGGGCGGGTTGAAGGAACCACTGACGTGCCGCCGGGGAGCGGTCGACCGCTTGCATCGGCTTCCACCAGGGCAGCAGACTCCGCCGCCCGGGCTGCCGCGTGCACCCGGTGATCGCCGGCGGCGGAAGCCTCGCCGCCGACGGATTCCGGCACCGCCTCACCCACGCGCACACCGAGGTCCTCGACACCGGTGTCGTCGTCCTCACCTACATCCCGACGCCCACGCCCCGGTAGGCGGCACACATGTGCACCTGAATCGTGTCCTTCCCAAGGCAGTTCTGTAGCGGCCCGACGCATGGCTCCGGCTCCCCGTAGACCCGAGGTCCGGCCCCGAATCGGCCCCGAGCCGGTTCGGGGCCGGCCCGCGGTTCCGGGGCTCACGGAAGGAACGTCACTGCCGGGAAGGCCGGGGACGGTCCGTCGAGCAGGTGACCCCGCCGGTGGCGCAGGTACTCGTCGAAGAACGCGAGCGGGTACGCCTGTTGGATCCTCACCGCCTGGCCGGGGTCGAGGCTGCCGATCGCCGCCGCCGGCTGCTCCCCGCTCCATCCGAGCAGCTTCGCCACCTGAGGGAACAGCGCCTCGCTGTCTCCGTACGAGACGTGGGATGCCCCCTGCGCCTCGATGTTCAGCCGCCGGCCCCGCAGGCACGACCAGAACGCGGCGACCTCGGGGCTCGTCGCTCGTGTGAACGCGGCGGACATCATCATGAACGGCCGGTCCAGTTCCCCGGCCAGCGGCGGGTTCATCTCCATGGGGCCGTCGAGGCTCAGCCCGGCCCGGATGCGCCCGTCGGCGAGCGTGGCGCAGGCGGTGGCCGTGCCGCCCTTCGACCAGCCGAACGCGCCCATGCGCCGCGGGTCGAGGGAGCCGAGCAGCCCGCTCGGCAGCTCCCGCCGGTCGGCGTCCGGATTGCACCCGGCGGCGAGCCGCTCGACGCAGTCGAGAACGAAGCGGAGATCCGCGGCGAAATCCCCGGGCAGGGTCGGTGCCGACCGGTCGCGGAGCGGTACGGCGACCCGACCGTCGGGGAGAACGGTGTACGTGTCGTACTGGTGGGCCATCGTCACCACGGCGTATCCGTGACTGGCGAGCTCCTGGACCACGATGGTGTGGTCTCCTTGGTGGCTGTGCGCACCGTGCGAGAACACGACGACGGGCAGTCGCCGCCCCGACCGCCGCACCGGAGCGCCCACGTGGCCGGAGGTGAGCGGAAGCAGGGGCGCGAGGTCGCCGAACCCGGCGTCGGCGAGAAACGTATCGAAGGCCCCCGCCGGCATCCAGGGCGCCACCGGGTACCGCTCGACGTTCCGGGCGGGATACCAGACGGTGGCCATCAGCTCGCGGAAGTGCCCGGGGCCCGCGATGTGGTCCGGGCGCGACCGGTCGACGAGGCGCAGCGGGACCGTGCCCACCGGGTGCGGTCCGGTGGGCACGGGCAGTGTGAGCCGCGCCGGGGCGGGGGTGCCCTGGTTGGCCCACGCCGGGCCGGCGCTCGCGGCAAGCGGGACGGCGGTCCCGGCGGCCAGCGCGGCTCCCAGGATGCGACGGCGCGTCATGCCCTTGCGGCTGATGAACGGTGTGTTCGTCATGACCCTCCTTAGGTGACGGATCGTCAATCGCGCCGAGACGGCCAGTCCGTGGGCACACGTGAACGCTGTCACGCGCCCCTCCCGTGCGGCATCGGCCCACGGGTTTACACCCTGGGTCTACGTGGTCGACGGCGGCTGCCTCCAGGTGCCTGGTCGGCGACCGGCGCACCGGCGCACGAGTCCGTCTCCTGGCCCGGCGGCGAGGGGCACGACGGGAACGGTTCCGGATCACTGCCTCGGGCCCGAGCAGGAACCTTTCACCCTCTCCGCCCGTCATGTCCACGGGGGTTACCGGAGACGCAGGCGCCTCCTTCTTGTCTTCGCTCTTCACCACCGAGGTCTGAGGAGATCCATGGCCGACACCGTCCACTCACTGGCCGACCGCGTGCACGAACTGCTCGTGGAGATCGGGACCAGTGGTCCCTCCGCGGTGGCTGCCGCGGGCCTCCATGACGTCGTCGCGCGCGCCGCGGCGCTCGGCCCCGACGGCGCGTGGCTCGCCGCCGCGGGCCGGACGACCCTCGGCGTCCTGGCACTCGCGCACGGGCAGGGGGATCAGGCCGTCGCCCACCTCGACGCCGCGGTGACGGCCGGTTTGAACGACTGCGTGATGTTCCACGCCGCCCCGCTGCGGCCGCTGCACGGCGATCCCCGCTTCCGGGCCCTGTACCAGCGGATGCGCATCACCGAGGCCGACCTCGACGAGCTGTTCTGGCTGCACCGGGAAATGCAGCTCGTGGCGCAGGACGCCCAGTCGGCGATGGTCGACGACCTCGGCCGCCTCGACACCGGGGTGTCGCTGCTCCCGCTGGCCCCCATGCCGACCCGCGTACCGAACACCCGCGGCATCCTGATCGCCCGCATCGATCTCGCCGCGACGCAGACCGTACTCCGGCAGGCCGCCCTGAAGATGGACTTCCAGCGCAGCTCCGGCAACACCAGCCTGAGCCTCATCGACGGCTCGTGGGACTACCCCCAAGCCACCCGCGACGCCCGGTACGCCGACGACCTGGAGTCCCGGCGCCAGCGGGCCGCCGAGGCCCGCGCCTTCGTCGAACGCCCCGGAGCCGGCACCACGCTCGCCTTCTGCCCGCCCCTGGGCTCGATCACCTACCCGGCCTGAGGCAGGCCGCACCGGCACGGTGTGGCCGGTGAGCCGTGGCGTGCGGAACCCGGGCGGAGGCTTTTCCGCCCGGGTGCGGACGTTTGCTGCCCGACTGCGAGGAATTCGGATTGCGGGGGTTGAAGCTGCCGCAGCGGCAGCTTCTACGGTCATGGTCAGGGCCGGAACGACCGGCCCGGCGACACACACGTGCGGGAGTGGCGATGGACTGGCCGATCGCGGAGGTCGCCCGGATGTCGGGCGTGACCGCCCGGACACTGCGCCACTACGACGAGACCGGTCTGCTGCCGCCGGCCCGGATCGGCTCCAACGGCCATCGCTACTACGGCGAGCACCAGCTCCTGCGGTTGCAGCAGATCCTCGTGCTGCGGGCGCTCGGTGTCGGGCTGCCGGAGATCGGCCGGATCCTCGCGGAGCAGGTGGAGGAGCTGGACGCCCTCCGGGGCCATCACCGGCGCCTGCTCGCGGAGCGGGACCGGCTCGACGCCCTGGCCCACACCGTCTCCCGCACGATCGCCGAACTGGAGCAGTCCAGGAAGGACGGCAAGCCCATGACCATCAACCGACCGGAGAACCTCTTCGAGGGCGTGACCCCCTCCCAGTACGAGGAGAACATGCGCGACTTCCCCGACCTCGCCGAAGGGGTCCGGCAGCGCGCCGCCACGATGAGTCAGACCGATGCCGACGCAGCGCACCGTGAGCGCACCGCCCAGATGATCCGGCTGGCCGAGCTCATGACCGCGGGTCACCCGGCGGACGCCGACCCGGTCCAGACCGAGATCGACGCCCAGTACCGGGCACTGACGGCACTGCGTGCTGTCTCCGCCGCGGACTTCCGGGCCATCGGACGCTCCTGCGTGGACAACGACACCTGGCGCACCGCCTACGAGGCGATCGCCCCGGGTCTGGCCGTGTACCAGCGTGACGCCATCGAGGCCTACGCAACCGCCCGACTGGGCTGAGGCACGGAGCACCTGTCACGCGAGGAGCGAACGGTTCGGCTGAGGTGCGGGGGCTGCCCGACTGGCGGGTGCTCGTCGTCGGGGGCGCGTCGGGGATGGGCAAGACCGGTGTCGGCCGGGCGCGGCGTGACGACGTCCCCGTCGTCGAGGTCGAGGATCGAGTCGTTACCTCTCCACCGTGTAGGTGAGCTGCGCGAAGCCGTGGCCGAGGTCGGCGACTCCGTCCAGGCGGAGGGGGACGTCGTCGTGCAGCTCGCCGAAGAGCCGGTGGCCGCTCCCGATCAGGACCGGGGCGACGCTGATGATGAACCGGTCGACGCGGCCGGCGCGGATGAAGCTCTGGACGAGGCGACCGCCGTCGGGGTAGACGTGCTTGATCCCGCGCTGGTCCAGGTCGGCGACGAGGGTGTCGAGGTCGCGGTAGACGGTGACACGCGGGTCGGCGTCCTCGGGAAGGGTCGTGCTCAGGACTCCCACGTGACGGTCGCCGTAGTGCCAGTTCTCCTCGCCGAAGCCGATGACCTTGTCGTAGGTGTTCCGTCCCATGATCACGGCGTCCACCGAGTCGAGGAACGCGAAGAAACCCAGGTCTCCGGCCTTCTCTCCGCGCGAGGTCAGCCACTCGATGTCGTCGTTCGAGCGGGCGATGTAGCCGTCGAGGCTGGTGCCGATGAAGACGGTGGCGGCGAACGTCATGAGGTCCTCCTGAACAAGTGGTCAAGGTCGTCGCGGAGCAGAGCGGCGGGATCGCCGTCACCGGTCATGGCCCACCGCAGCAAGGAGCCGTCCATCGTGATCTTCACGGCGCGTGCGAGGCGCGACACGTCCGTGCCCGCAGGGAGCTCGCCCCGAGCGACAGCGTCGGTGAGCAGCTCTCGCAGCGCCGCGTCGACCGCGTGGGTGTGCGCGGCGGCATGGATGCGGAACTCTGGGTCGGATAGGTCGAGTTGGAGCATCCCGAGGTGGTTGGCCATTTCCTCGGGGGTGGTCATGTGGCGGGCGAACTCGGCGGCGACGGCATGCAGCGCCGCCAGGGGTGAGTCGTACGCGGCCTGTGCGCCGCGGTACGGCGCGGCGGCGCCGGCGGCGGCGTCCGCGGCGAACGCCAGCAGCAGGCCCCGCTTGGACCCGAAGCGCTGCGACAGGGTCGCCGGGGAGACCCCCGCTTCGGCGCCGACGTGCGCCAGGGTGAGCCTGCCGGGGCCGTGCGCGCCGATGGCGCGCCCGGTGGCGGCGAGGATGTCGGTGTCGCTGGTAACGCGTGGCCGTGGCATGGACCCCTCCTTCGGGATCGACATTAGCACGTTAGTAAATGGCCGTTCATTTATTAACAGGACCGGCTGCTTGGCGCGGCAGGCGGGCCCGTGCGCGGGTTGCGGAACCGATCCTGCCCAGGGGCAGGCCGGTGAGGGTGGCGATGCGGTCCGGGTCGTAGCCGAGGGCGGTGAGCGTGCCCAGTTCTTCGCGCAGGGCTCCGGTGGAGCAGCAGGGCGCGACGTCGTTCGCGTGGACGTGCACGCCGAGGAGCGTCCAGGCGGTGTGCGTCGGGCTGGACGAACCGAGTACGGCCCTCCAGTCGCCGGACAGGGAGAGGAAGGTCTGCTCCACGGCTTGGTCGGCCCGCTGCGCGGGCAGGCAGGCCCGCGCGTAGGCGAGGTAGTCGGCGTGGTGCAGGGTCCGGAACGCCTCGAAGGAGAGCGGCATGGCCGCGTGGCGCCTGTTGATGGTCATGATCGACGCTGAGATCACTCGTGGCCCCGTGGGTGTGTGGTGTTCAGCCGAAGGCCGCTGCGGGCAGGGCCGAGGTGGGCGGGGGTACTTTCGCGGCCTGCCAGAGCGGGCGGAGATCGGCCGGGCTGCCCCTCAGCGAGAGAATGATCTTGGCGATGGTCTCCCAGTCGGGTATGCGCGAGCCGTTGAGGGCGAGGACGATCTCGGGGAAGGTCGGCTTCGTGTCGGCGTTGATGGCGCGCCGGATGTCCCACGGGGTCGGCCGGCCGGCGGCCAGGTAGAGGGCGCGCAGGCTGGTGTGGAACTTGACCCTGGCGGCTTCCGGATCTTCCGGGGCAGGCCCCTGGTCGTGGTCGGCGGTGCGCTGGGCGGCTTCCCACAGGGCGCGCAGTTCTAAGGGGCTGCCTTCGCAGGTCTCCACGAAGCGCTCGACCACCGGCCATGCCGGTCGCCTCGTGCCGGCGAGGATCCGCGAGACATAGGACGGGGAGACGCCGACCTTGAACGCGGTGTCCTTGATGGTGAGACCGGTGGCGCGCTGGAGCGATGCCATCGCGGCGGCGAACTGCTCACCGGGGGTCTGGGCGGGAGGAAGGGGTGCACCGGAGCCGCGGGCCGCGCTGTCGGGGCGGCCGGTCGCCGCGGGCCGGCTCTGCCGTGCGTCTCGGGCGAGGGCGAGGCGACGGCTGACCTTGTCCTGGGTCCACTTCTTGCGGAAGCTCTCGGCTCCGCACCCGGCGGCCTCCGCGATCACCATCCACGAGTCCCCCCGGGCGCGGCCGCGCGCGACGATGGCGGCCTCGACGTCCATCAGGAACCGGTAGTGCTCGGTGACCTGCCGCATGAGGACCTCGGTGTCCTCGTTGCCCTGCACTGCGGCGAGCAGGGTGGTGGCGGAGAGCTGAAGATCCTCGGTGGTCGCCGCCAGGTCCTCTTCGTACCGGGTGAGGTCCGGCGGCTCGGCGCAGGAGCTGCGCGCCGCGGCGCGGCACGCGCGGGAGCAGAAGGTGTCCGTGCCCCGCGCCAGCACGCGCCACTCCCCGCCACAGCGCGCACGACGGAAAACGCGCCCCCTCGACTCGGCGGGCATCCGTCACCGGTCCGGGGCCATACGGCCCACGGCCCTGCACCACAACGAGCCCCCGGCCCGCCCGCGTGCCACCGTGGGAGTACCTATGACCGCCAAGAGCGGCCGACGCGCGGCAGGTGAGGACGTGAACGGACCCCGCATCGACTACCAGGCGGTCTTCCAGGCCCTGCCCGGCTCGGTCGCGCTGCTGACCCTCGACCTGGTGTACGCGGACGCCAACGAGGCGTTCCTGTCCATGGCCGGCCGCACCCGCGACCAGCTCATCGGCCGCCATCTCTTCGACGTCTTTCCCGACAACCCCCACGACCCCGCCGCGACCGGGATGCGCAACCTGTCGGCGTCCCTGGAGCGCGTCGCGGCCACCGGCGAGCGCGACACCATGGCCCTGCAGCGCTACGACGTGGAGGACCTCAACCGTCCCGGCGTGTGGCAGGAGCGGTACTGGAGCCCCGTCAACGTCCCCGTACTCGCCCCGGACGGCTCCGTGGTCCTGCTGGTGCACCGCGTCGAGGAGGTCACCGAACTCATCAAGGCCCGCGGCAGCCGGCAGGGCGGGGACCAGGCCCAGGTCCTGGAGGCCGAGCTGTACACCCGCGCCCGGGAGCTCCAGCAGGTCAACGAACGCCTGCGCAAGGCCCACGCCCGCGAACGCGAGGTCGCCCTCCACCTCCAGGAGGCGATGCTGCCCGTCCCCCGCCCCCTCGACCGGCACAAGGCCGCCGTCCGCTACCGCCCCGCCGTGGGCGCCCTGAACGTCTGCGGGGACTGGTACGACCTCGTCGACATGCCCAAGAGAGGCTGCACGGCCGTGTCCGTCGGCGACGTCGTCGGCCACGGCCTCCGCGCGGCCGGCGTCATGGGCCTGCTCCGCAGCGCCCTGTCCGCCGCCTCACACGTGGCCGAAGGCCCGGCCCAAGCCCTCGAAGTCCTCGGCCTGTACGCGCGCACCGTCGAAGGAGCCGAGTCCACCACCGCCGTCTCCGTCTACATCGACTGGAACGACCACACCCTCACCTACAGCAGCGCGGGCCACCCCCCACCCGCCCTCTGCCACCCCGACGGCACCGTCACCTTCCTCGACCAGGCCACGGATCCCCCGCTCGGCGCACGCCCGGAGCACGTTCCGCGGCCACAGGCCCACACCGCCTTCACGGACGGGTCCGTCCTCGTCCTCTACACCGACGGTCTCATCGAGCGCCGCGGCGAGGACATCGACGTCGGCCTCACGCGCCTCGCCGACTCCCTCGCCCGGCATCACACCACCCACCCGGAGGCCCACCCCGACACCCTCGCCGACGCCCTCCTGGCCGACCTGATCCCGCCGACCGGCCTCACCGACGACACCGCCCTCATCGCCGTACGGCTCTGAGACCGGCACGGGACTGCGGCCTCTCGCCCGGGGCTCGCGGGCGCGGACCGCGCACCCCGCCTGGCGTCACGATCCTTCGGCGCCGCCTTCCTCCGTCTCTCCCCAGCCCCGGAGGTCAGCGGTGCCGGGCAGCCTGCCGGTCAGCCGGACCGGGCCCGCCGCGTTCGTGCGGACGGCCAGGACCCGCCCTCGTACGGTGGCGGAGACGGGACCACGGGCGGTGACCGTGGTCAGGGCGCGGCTGCCTGCGGCGAGGTAGTAGCGCGCCCCGGACGGGGCCGTCCAGTACGTCCCCGCCAGCACGTGCTGGCCGAAGCGACTGCACGCCGCCGTGTGCGCGGCCTGCGTGCCCGGCGGCCGTACCGGCGTCGGCCCGGTGCGTGTGTCCGGCCCCTCCCACGCCACCGTCACACGGGCGCGGCCGTCCCAGTTCTCGGCCCGGGTGCACGTCCACGTGGCGCGTCCGGCGCGCTCCGGCAGGGTCTGCTGGGCGAACTCCCACCGGTTCACGGCACGCACGCCGGTGCCCCGCAGGTCCGGCAGCGCGCAGGCCGAACGGGCCCATGCGGCGAGGCCCGCCGCCGAAGTCGCCTCTCGCGGCTGCCGCGCGGGGGCTCCGGTCCCCGGTGGCGGGGTCCACGTGAGGTGCGCGGGGTTGAGGCCCCCGAGATCCGCCAGCAGGAAGGAGTGGTTCTCGACGATCCGGGTGGAGGACCGTACCTGCAGTGCGGGAAGGCGACCGCAGTCGCCCGGCGCCGGGGGTACGGGGTCGGTGACGCCGCCATCGGAGACGGCCAGCGGCCGGGCGGGGACGTCGGGACGCAGGAGGTCGCGCACCGCGCTCTCGTCGATCCAGGGGGCGAGCAGGAACCGCGCTCCGAGCGGCGTCCTGCTCACCGCCACGGCGGCGCCGGTGGTCACGTCCGCGTCGTCGGCCCGGGCGAGTTCGAGGGCCGCCCCGCCCTGGCCGGTGAGCGGCTCGGCGTACCGGACGAGGCGGCCCCCGTCGTGCAGGAGGACGACGGCCGAGGCGTCCACCTGCCCGGCGAAGAGCAGGCGGGCCGGCGCGGAGGGCGGGGTCGCCGGCGTGTCCGGCGTGACGGTCACCCGGAGAGCGGTCACGTCGCCGGCCCGTGCGCCTGCCCGCCCGCCGGTTCGTCGGGGGATCCGGTTCCCGGTCCCCCGTGCCCAGGCGTCGAGGGCTCGGGACAGCAGGGCCGTGTCACCGGTCCGGGCCCCGCGGGCGGGCCACGCGGTGAAGTCGACGCGAGCGGTGTCGGACCATCGTTCGCCGGGGGTCCGGACCAGGAGCTCGGGGTCGGCCGCGCGGGCGGCAGCGACGTCGAGGGCAGTGGCGGGTGCCGCGTGCGGGCCCGCCTCGGGCCGCGGCGTGAGCAGCGCGGCGGTGGAAGCGGCTAGCAGTACGGCGGCGGCGAGGGCGGCCAGTCGAGTCCGGTGCCTGCGGCGCAGGAGATCCGTCGGTCGTGCCTGCACGGTGCAGGGGTCGAACTCGGCGCCCTGCAGAAGCGATTCCGCTTGCGATCCGACGGTGGTGCGGAGGTGTTCGGCGGCGCGGAGCGCTCCGTCCGGCGCGGTCACTCCCGCTGCAGCGAGGAGGAGGGCCGCGGACTGCGTGGGGAGTCCTTCGAGCACGCGCAGGGCGAAGGCGGCCCGTACCTCGGGGGCCACCGCTGCCAGCGCGGATTCCAGCGCGAGCTCGTCGTCGCCGCCGGCCCGGGGAAAGAGCCTCAGCCCGAGGACGGCGGGGAGCGGGTGCCGCCCGAGGGGCCACCGGGGACTGGCGGCCGCCCGCAGTGCTGCGGACACGACACGTGACCGCAGCCAGGCCAGGACCGGTCCCTGCCCCTGGTCCGGTCCCGGATGCAGGCCCGGACCCGGACCCGGACCTGGATCCGGGACCGGGACCGGGACCGGGACCGGGACCGGGACCGGGACCGGGACCGGGACCGGCTCGCCTCGCTGCGCGGGAACGGTCGGGCCGGATTTCGGACCGGTCGTCCGGCCGGATGTCCGGCCGGATGTCCGGCCGGATGTCCGGCCGGGGCGTGACCGGGCCGCCGTGAGCGACTTCTGCACGAGGGAATGCGCGGCGAGCACGCGGCGGTGCCGGCCGAGGGTGGGCGGGAGGATCAGATGGGCGAGCCGGACGAGCCGCGGGTATTGCTCGACGAGCATCGCCTCGGCGTCCTCGCGGCCGGGGCGAGGGGGCGCGGCGGGGGATATTCCGGTGCTGGGGTAGGTGTCGTACGACTGCATGACTGTGCAAACGAGAGGCGCGGGGAGCGGTCACCTCGGACAGGTGCTCCGAAGGCGCTGGTCACTCAGAGAGGTGTTCGATGAGCCCCCTCGGCTCACATGCCGCGCTCGCATCGTTCGTGCGTCGTACGATGAAGAGATGACGGACGCGACTCACGGAGTCACCACGGGGGCCGTCGCCCGGCGGCTCGGCGTCTCCCCCACCACCCTGCGGTCGTGGGACCAGCGGTACGGAATCGGTCCGGCGGCACGCGTGGGTGGGCGTCACCGGCGCTGGTCGCCGGCGGACATCGCCGTACTCGAGACCATGTGCCGGCTCACCACCTCGGGCGTGCCACCGGCCGAGGCGGCCCGGGCGGCCCTGGCCCGTGCCGGGCACCAGCCGTCACCGCCGCGGGCCCCCGGCGCCACCGCGCCCGCGAGCGCGCCGGGATCCGGCAACGGACTGCCGCTGGGCGGGGTCGAGCGCGAGTTCCGAGGCCTGGCCCGGGCGGCGGTACGACTCGACAGCCCCACCATGGACACGCTGCTGCGCGAGCTGGTCGCCGAGCACGGGCTCGTCACCTCGTGGGAGGACGTCATGGCGCCCACCCTGCACGCCGTGGGACGCAAGTGGGAGTCCTCGAACGACCGGTACGTCGAGGTCGAGCACCTGCTGTCCTGGCACATCTCCACGACCCTGCGGCAGCTGGCCGGTGCCGCCCGCCCGCACCCCGCCGGCACGCCGCCGGTCCTGCTCGCCTGTGTCCCGGGCGAGCAGCACACCCTGCCGCTGGAGGCCCTGGCAGCGGGCCTCGCCGCACTGGGCCTGTCGTTCCGCATGTTCGGGGCCGCGGTACCGGCCGAGGCGCTGGACGCGGCGGTACGACGGCTGGGGCCGACGGCCGTCGTCCTGTGGTCGCAGTCCCGCTCCACCGCGAGCCACGCGCTCGCCCGGCACGTGGCGGAGACCGCGTTCGGCGTCAGGGGCGCCCGGACCCACCCGCTGGTGCTGCTCGGAGGCCCCGGTTGGGCGGGCCGGCCCGTCGCACCCGGAATGCTGCGCCCCACCGGCCTGCGCGAAGCGCTCGACGCCCTCACCCAGCGCTGCACGGCAGCCTCCACCTCCGTGGCTGGACCCGACGCCGCAGACGGGCAGGCCGCCACCGTCGAATGACGCGGGTGGACCAGAGCGTCGACTGAGGCGGGTGGACCAGACGAGGACACGCTCGCTGCACCGGGCGCCCGGGGCACGGCACCGCTGGGGCGGGGCGCCCTGGTGGGCGTTCCGGTGGGGCGGTCAGTCTGCCGCGGGTTCGGGCTGCCCGGCATCGGTGCGGGTGTCGGGTGTGAGGCTGTGGCACAGCCGTTGAAGGCCGCGTCGGGTGTGGCTCTTGACCGTGCCCAGTGGCAGGCCCGTCCGCCGCGCGATCTGCGTCTGCGTCAGGTCGCCGAAGTAGGCGAGGGTCAGGACGTCTCGCTGGACGCGAGGAAGCCGGGCGAGTTCACCGGTGATCACGAGGCGGTCAAGCAGGTGGTCAGGACCGTCGGAGGCCGCTGTATGAGGGGGCAGGGCCGCCCCGGCGGCAGCGACGAGCTCGGTCCTGCGGGTGCGGGCGGCGAGCGTGTCGGCGATCCTGCGGCGCGTGATGCCGACCAGCCAGGCCGGGACGGGGCCCCGGTCGGGGCGGTATCCGTGGTGGCCGCGCCAGGCGGCGAGGAAGACCTGTTGGGTCACGTCCTCCGCCTCACCGGCGTCCCCGATCGTCCGGGCGGCGAGGTTGAACACGAGGCCGCCCCAGCGCCTGTACGCCAGGGCGAGGCACTGCGGGTCCCCCTGGGCCAGTCCCGCGCCGATCTCCGCGTCGGTCGGCTCGGCGAGGTCGGGGAGGAGGGGACAGGGCTCCTCGCCGGCCGTGGCGGGGGGCCTCGGGCGGCTGACCGTGGGCGCTGCGCTCATGACGACTCCTCCTCCGGCCCGGGGGTGCGGGCGGGTGTTCCATGCCTCCTCAGGTTCCGTCGGATTGCGGCAGGGTCTCAAGACGCATCGGTTGTGCGTTGTTTTGTCCCAGGAAGCCCCAGGACACCCCCAGGACACCCACGCCCGCCCTCAGGACGCCCTCGCCCGCCTCAGGACACCCCTGGGCACTCCGGGACAGCACGGGATTCGCCGGGGGCGGCCAGGTCCTGCGCGCGTCCGGCGGCCGCCCGGTACGCCCCTCGGGCTCATTCAGTCCTGGCCGCGGGCGCGCCGGAAGCGGCCCAGGCCGTCGGCGAGCGTCACGATCGGATCGGGGTAGTCGAGAGCGGCCCTGTCCAGCGGGGGGACTTTCCACGGCTCGTGGATCAGGGGGGCCTCCAAGGAGGCGAGTTCGGGGACCCAGCGGCGGACGTAGGCGCCGTCGGGGTCGTATCTCCGCGCCTGGAGAACGGGGTTGAGGACCCGGTTGGGCCGGGTGTCGGTGCCCGTGCCCGCGGCCCACTGCCAGTTCAGCTGGTTGTTCGCGATGTCGCCGTCGACGAGGAGACCGAGGAAGTGGCGGGCTCCGAGCCGCCAGTCGAGGTAGAGCGTCTTGGTCAGGAACGAGGCGGCGAGCAGCCGGCCCCTGTTGTGCATCCAGCCCTCGTGGGCGAGTTGGCGCATCGCGGCGTCCACGAGGGGGTAGCCGGTCAGGCCGGCCTGCCATGCCCGCAGGTCGGCGTCGGCCTGCTTCCCCTGCCGCCAGTGGTCGTGCCGGGTCCGGTAGTCCTGCGTGGCGGTGTGCGGTCGGGCGTTGAGTACCTGGTGGTGGAAGTCCCGCCAGCACATCTGGCGTACGAACGCCTCCGCGCCCGCCCCGCCCCGCGAGCGCGCGCGGTGCACCACCTCGTTCGCGGAGACCGCGCCGAAGTGCAGGTACGGGGAGAGGCGGGAGGTGACGTCACCGGCGAGGTCGTCGTGCCGGTCCTCGTAGGCGTCGACGTGCCTCGACAGCCAGGTGGTGAGCCGCTCGCGCCCCTTGGTCTCGCCGCCGGTCGCCAGGCCCTCGGACACGGACGCGACGGCGCTGCGCGAGGGCACTTCCTCGGACCGCAGGGCGCCGGGCACCTGTACGGACCGGGGCGCCGCGGCCGGGGAGCGGCGCGGCTCGGCCGACCACCGCCGGTGGTACGGGGTGAACACGGCGAAGTGGTCCGATCCGGCCGGAGTGACCTCGCCCGCCGGCAGCACGGTGACGACCCCGTCGTGGACGTACAGCCGGCGGCCGTCCGCCTCCAGGGCGTGGCGCAGCCGCCGCTCCCGCTCGTGTGCGAAGGCGGTGCATCCGGCCGCCATGTGGACCTCGTCCGCGTCGGTCTCCCGGGCCACCGCGCACACCTCGGCCACGGTGTCGCCGTGCCGTACGACGAGCCGGCCGCCCCGGGCGCGCAGCCCGGCGTCCAGGTCGGTCAGGCAGTCGGCGAGGAAGGCGAGCCGGTTGGGCGCGGCGAAGCCGGCCCTGTCCACCGCCTGGTCGCGGACGAAGAGGGGCACTACCTCGGGTGCGGACGCGAGGGCGGCCCGCAGCGGCGGGTGGTCGTGGAGCCGGAGGTCCGAGGTGAACAGGACGATCGAGACGTTCATGGCACCATTCCTGGCGATCGGCACCGGGGCGGTGGTGAGGCGCCCGGTGGGCTGTTGCATGGGATCTGCGGTCCTCCTTCACCGGGCGGTGCGCCGTCGGATGCACCTACTGACGCAGGCGTGAACCGGCGTCGGCTGGGCATGCCGCGACGGCTACGGATGCGAGGACTCCCGCTCGGCGGAAGGGCGTGCCTCGCCCGTACGGGCGAACTCCTCAGCCGCTCCCGCGATCCTGCGGGCCATGCCGCCGAACACGACGGCGTGGAAGGGGGCGACGCTCCACCAGTAGAGCTGTCCGGCCAGGCCCCGGGGGTGGAAGAGGGCGCGCTGCCGGTAGGTCGACCGTCCGTCGCCGTCGTGCTCGACGTACATCTCCAGCCAGGCCAGGCCGGGCAGTCGCATCTCGGCGCGGAGCCTGAGCATGCTCTCCCGCTCGATCTCCTCCACGCGCCAGAAGTCCAGGGCGTCGCCGACCCGCAGCCGGGCGGCGTCGCGGCGGCCGCGGCGCAGTCCGACCCCGCCGGAGAGCCGGTCGATCCAGCCGCGCAGGGCCCAGGCGAGCGGGAACGAGTACCAGCCGTTCTCGCCACCGATGCCCTCGACGACCCGCCACAGGTCCTCGCGGCCGGCCGCGACGTACCGCTGCCGTTCGTCGGTGTAGAGGCTGCCGCCGGCCCAGTCGGGGTCGGTCGGCAGCGGGTCGCTCGGCGCTCCCGGCACGGCGGCGGAGGACCAGCGGGTGATGACCTGGGCCTCACGGACGCGCTGGAGGGCGAGGGTGAGCGCCCGGTCGAAGGGCAGGGGTGCCCCGGGCGGGTCGGGCACATGGCCGGCGATGTCGTGCTCGGCGCAGACGACCTCGTACCGCAGGGATTCGGCGAGCGGCCGGGCCAGGGCGGCGGGGACCGGGGTGACCAGTCCGATCCACTGGCTGGACAGGCGCGGGGTGAGCATGGGGACCGGCAGGATCAGCCTGCGGGGAAGCCGGGCGACTCGCGCGTAGCGCTCCATCATCTCCCGGTAGGTCAGGACGTCGGGGCCGCCGATGTCGAAGGTCCGGCTGACGTCGGAGGGCATCCCCGCACTGCCGACGAGGTAGCGCAGGACGTCACGGACGGCGATGGGCTGCACACGGGTGCCGACCCAGCTGGGAGTCACCATGACCGGGAGCCGCTCGGTGAGATAGCGGAGCATCTCGAACGACGCCGAGCCGGAGCCGATGACGACGGCGGCACGCAGCACGGTCGTGGGAACGCCGGAGGCGAGCAGGATCCGGCCCACTTCGGCCCGGGAGCGCAGGTGGGGTGAGAGCTGATCCTCCGGGAGGCCGGCAGGGGTGAGTCCCCCGAGGTACACGATCCGGCGGACGCCGGCGGCCCGCGCCTCGGCCGCGAAGGTGCGGGCGGCGAGCCGGTCGGTCTCCTCGAAGTCCCGCCCTGAGCTCATGGAGTGCACGAGGTAGTAGGCCACCCGGACGCCCCGGAGGGCGGGGCGCAGGCTCTCGGCGTCCGTGACGTCGCCGCGGACGGTCTCGACGCGGTCCGCCCAGGGGTGGTCGCGGAGGTGGGCGGGGGTGCGGGCCAGACACCGTACGGAGTATCCGGCGTCGAGCAGCTCGGGCACGAGCCGGCCGCCGATGTAGCCACCGGGCCCGGTGACCAGGCACAACTCCCCCGCGGACGAGGAGGAGGGCACGGAGGACGAGGACCGGGTGCGCGGCGCCATGAACAGCCACCCCATTTCCGACCGGAGGGACGCGTCGTTTCGTCGTTTCGGATGTCGCCCCGTTGCGGGCGGGGCGATACGTCCACTCTTCCCTATTTACGTCCTTCCTGGATGCGGGGCGGGCACGGATCGGGATGCGGGGCGAGCACGGATCGGGACGCAGGGCGGGCACGGATCGGGATGCGGGGCGGGGAGGGATCGGGATGCGGGGCGGGGAGGGATCGGGATGCGGCGTGGCGTCCTGCCTCCGGCCGGCCGGTGACGGATTTCTCCGGGGCTTCATGATCATCGAAGGCTAGGCTGTGTGCTCATGCCACGCGTACGCATCACTCTCGCCGCCGCTCTCCTCGGGATGGCCACGCTCACCGCCTGTTCCTCCGGCGGCGAAGGGGCCGGCTCGACCGACGGCAGGAAGCCGGAGCAGCCGGCGAGCAAGCCGGCAGCCGCTCCGAAGCCCATCACCAAGGAACTCCCTCAGGCCCACCTCACGCAGGCCCTGCTCGGCGATGGCGAAACGCTTCCCGGCTACACCCTGCACGACGACAAGGCGGTGACGGACGGGCAGTACTGCAACGGCGCCCAGGACGACGACAGCACCCCGCCGGGCTGGGTCCGTGGCGGTGATCCCTCGTACGAGTACAACGGCTCCACGCTCGACATGGCGTTCATAGCGATCTGCCTCTTCGACTCGACCGATGCCGCCCACCGCCAGTACACCGCGTGGAAGGGCACCGAGACGAGCAAGCAGCAACGCCCCAGGAAGCCGATCGGCGACGAGAACACGCTCGTCGTCAACCCCGGCGCCAGCGAGGACTCCGTCTACGGGTACGTCCGCTCGGGCAAGGCCACCGTCCGCGTACGGGTCGAAGGCGCCACCGGCGGTGACCCCTCGGGCACGCAGGCCATTCTCGCCGCGACCCTGAAGCGCCTTCAGCAGCTCCAGGACGGCAAGGCCGCGACCACGACGGCGGTTGACGAACTGGCAGCCGCCCGGCAGTAGTCGCCAGAAGATCTGCGGAACCCGGAGCCCCGAGAACGGCGGGGCTCCGGGCCCGACCGCCAGGACCAGGACCAGGACAGTCGAGGCGAGTACCGGCCGGCGTCCGAGGGAGACTGGCGGGAGGCCGAGGAATCGGTGGACGTCCGGTTCCCGAGGACACGTCTGCGAAGGGCAGGTACCGCTTGATGGACACATCAGAGCTGACAGAAGCGCACATCGACGATGCGGAGAACATCCTGGTGGCGCCCGCGACGCTGCACGACGACGAGTCGGTCAGGAACTTCTTCGGGTCCGTCGTCACGCCGGAGGACCTGGCTTCCGGTCCGCCCGACCTGGCGGCCCGGAGGACCGTCTATCTGTGTGGCGACATATCCGGGATCAACGGTCACCAACTCCATGCAGCCGCCAGGGTTTTCGTCATCCAGGAGCTCTCGCACGGGTACCGCGAGGATGCCGAACATCCTTGGACCCTCGTCGGCCTCGGTCGAGTTCCCCTCCGTGTCCACGGCGTCGGCGTCTACTACCGTCGGTTCTTCGAGCTCGACGCCGATCACTTCGCAGGGATTCGTGCGGAGCACGAGTTCCAGTCCCTGACGGAATCCACCAAGCCCGGAACGGCCCATCGCAGCGGAATCTATCTGACGCCCGTCACGCGAAACAGTGACGACGAACTACATTTCCGTCTACTCCGGTGCTCCACGAACCTGTCGGGGCCGACCGAGAGCTTCCGCCCGACCGACACACAGATCGTCGAGGCTCTCAACCGCGAGGCCGCCACCGTCTTCCGGAACCATGCGCCACTGAATCACGTCCTCGCTCAGATCTACCACAACACCCTTGCCACGGCCGAGCGCAAGCAGTCCAAGGCCAAGATCTCGGCCCATGCAGACAAGACCAAGGACATGCCCGTCAACGGCATCATGGCCTTCTGCACCTTCTACGATCAGCTCGACAAGCTGGAGCCGCTGGCTGAAGACGTCTTCGACTACGGGGTGAAGGGCGCCAGCGGGCTGACCAGGCTCCACTTCCGGCTCAAGCAGCAGTCCGAAGAACGTGGCGGGGCCCCGCTCCCCCCGCAGTTCACCGTGACCCTCTATCCGGGCTCCGTTTTCTTCATGCCGCTGTCCACCAACCGCCTGTACACGCACGAGATCCGGCCCTCCTCGTTGGACGCCGATCTGCTCCCGACCCGCCTGGGATACGTCGTGCGCTGTTCGAGCGCCGAGGCCGTGCACAAGAACGGTCACACGTTCCTGAAAGTGGCCGGAGACCTGGTGAAGCTGGGGCCGCCCACGCCGGACGGAATGGAGGAGCTGCGCAGGCTGTACGCCGAGGAGAACAGGACCTCGTCCTTCGTCGACTACGGCGACGAATTCCACTTCAGCATGAACACGGGGGACTACGATGCCCCGCGCGTCTAGGATCTCGGACGAGTTCCACTCGTACGTCCTGCCGGCCGATAGGAATCCCTTCGAGGAGCTTCTCGCGTCGGCTCGTTGGGAGGATGTGGGAAAAGGCCGACGCGGTGCGACCCTCGCCAAGGTCGACGAGGCGGGTGGGGTGCCTCTGGTCCGCACCACCACGCGATACGGAACCCCGACTCAGGGCTTCGGGGCGGTGCACGAACGTCTGGCGCGACGGATTCACGAGCATGCGGAGCTCCCGTCCGGCCTCAACAACGCCCTCATCGAGTGCTACACAAACGCGTACAAGTCCATGGGCAGCCATTCCGACCAAGCCCTCGATCTGGCCGACGAGTCGCACATCGCCGTCTTCTCCTGCTACCGATATCCCGAAGCGAGTCCGCCGAGGAAGTTGATCGTCGAATCGAAGGGGTCCGATGGCGAGATCCTGGAGATCCCGCTCGCCCACAACAGCGTCGTCGCGTTCTCCGTCGAAGCCAATCGGCGATTCAAGCACCGAATCGTCTTGGACGCGCCTGCCCAGGCGCGTCCGGACAACCTATGGCTGGGCGTGACGTTCCGCACCTCGAAGACCGTCGTTCGGTTTCGCGACGGACACGCTTACCTCCCGCAGGGTGCGCACCTCACGTCGGCCGACGATGAGCAGAGGCAGGAGTTCTACCGACTGCGGCGCCGCGAGAACAACGAAACGGACTTCATTTACCCCCCACTGACGTACACCATCAGCGAGAGCGATCTGATGCCGCCCGCACCGCCCGTCCGTCCTTGAAGCCTCAGAGCACCTTCAGGGGTGGCATTCCTCCCGCCGGGCAACCCTTCGCGGCGTTCGTGCGTCTCCTGCACCGAGTGCCGGGATCGGCGCTCGGGGTGCGCCGACGAAATGAGGTGCCATGCAGGCCGAGGACTCGACCACGCTCGAAGCCACCCTGGCGGACGGACGGCGATTGACGCTTTCACTCCCCGCCACGGACGCGCCGTGGGCCGCCGACGGGCTCCGCTCGCTGCGGCCCGTGCAGCCCACGCACACGGGGCGCGGCGAAGAGCCGCCGGCGCTGCCCGAACAGCCCGCGCTGCCGCTCGAGGTGGCGATGCTCGGTCTCGGGCTGTAGCGGAGGACCCGGTCGCGCCGACGGCTCTGTGCCGCGTCAGGGAGTGACGCTGAACAGCATCCGCTGCCCGGGGTGTTCGGTGACCGTCCAGAGCCGGTCCGGTGAACCAGGCCAGACGGAGAAGTCCTCGACACCGATCGCCGAGGTGCGGCGGGTGGCCGTCTCGACGAGTCGCCCGGTGGAAGTGTCCGGGCGTGCGACGATCACCTTGCCGTTGAGCGCGCCCCGGCTCTGGCTGAGGTAGTACGTGCCGTCGATGACCGCGGCGCCTTGGATGCCACCGTTGTCCTCGTAGGCGGAGTTGAAGGGAACGCGGTAGGCCGAGTCGGCGGCCCAGATCCCGTTGGCGTCCAGAGCCGGGGTCCCCCCGCTGTCGTTCATCGGCCAGCGGATCACCCGGCCGGTCCGGTACGCGTCGGTGGCCTGCGCGCGCTCACACCATTCGCCGGTGGTGATGTGCCGTACGGCCGCGCTGCGGTCGAGGCTCGCGAAGCTGGTCTTCGGAGTGACGTCCGTGGCCTCGCAGGTCTTCTCCTCGTCCTGCATGTCGCAGGGCGTGCCCGGCGGCGGCTCGACCGTGTCGCAGGCGGTGTTCGTCCAGCCGTCGCTCTGCGGCAGGATGTAGCGGTAGCCGTGGGCGTGGTAGACGCCGTTCTGCCGGCCTATCGCGGTCTTGGACGTGCCCCACTGGCCGGCGGGGAGGGCGCCGAGGTCGATGATGTTGCGCAGGTCGAAGACCCGGAATCCGCGGTTGGTGTCGGCGACGTACAAGTAGTAGCCGTACCAGACCATTCCGCCGGCGTGCAGGGAACCGTACTGCTTCTGGCTCGTCGAGTAGTGCTGCGATGTGCGCACGCTCATGTAGCTCGCGTTGCCCGAGGAATTGATGAACGGGTAGACGAGCAGGACGTGCGCGTACTTGCCGGTGCTGGAATCGATGAACGAGACGCGGACACCCTTGCGTTCGGTGTTCAGGCCGTCCACGTCGGCGTCGTCGGGCTTCTTGTCCTTGTTCCAGTCGTCCTTGTTGTACCAGGTGACCATCATGGGCTTGTGGTCGGCGGGGTTCCATCCCGTCTCGGGGTCGCCCCAGGTCTGGTCCGCGTCGGCGTCGGCGACGGTGGTCACGCCCTGCGGCCACCACTCGGAGTTCGCGTCGCCGTTGTCGGCGTCCTCGAAGCAGAAGCTGCGGGAGAATCCCTCCGGGACGGTACTCCCTTCGGTGGCGGCGCCGTTGCAGACACTGTTGGACCAGGTGCCCTCACGAGGGGCGACCTTCAGGATCGAATTCACGCCGACGTTGGGGAGATCGGCATTCAACTTACTGACGCGGCCTTGCAGTTCGGCCCGATTGGATATCGGCTGGAGCTCGAAGTTTCGCAGATCCAGACCGGGGTCAGGGGCGGCCTGAGCGGAACCGGTTGCGAGCAGGGAAGCGGTGACCGTCGCCATCAACGCCAAAAGCGCACGCGTTTTGTACATTCTCTTCACATGAACTCCCACGCTTATCATGAGCATGACTCGCGGGAGTGTAGGCGACGCCCATCGCTGTTCGGAGGACCACCCCTCCAAATTGCTTACTGTGCACCTCTCATGACGATCCACCAGTGGATCGGGGGCCGGGGGCGCGCGCTCCACCAGTGGATCGGGGCCGGGGCACGGCGGTCCTGGGCCCGGGAGAGGGGCGGGCTCGCCGTGGCGCGGTCGGTGCGCTGGAGCGGAGTTTCCGAGTGCTGTTCTGACGACGGTCGGGTCGATCGGCAGCAGGGTGCCGCCCATGGTCACGAGCGCTTCGACTCAAGCGACGCGCATCGCCTCGACCAGGGTGCGCGCGAGGGCGGCCAGGACGGATCGATCGACGACGGGCGGACGGCACGCGAAGCTCCCGGCGGCTACAGGCGATCCCGACCGGGAACCCGTCCACCAGGAGCTTCGTCGTCGCGCAGGGGTGGCCA
The DNA here is from genome assembly GCF_014649015.1 of Streptomyces narbonensis. GTDB lineage: Bacteria > Actinomycetota > Actinomycetes > Streptomycetales > Streptomycetaceae > Streptomyces > Streptomyces narbonensis. Next base: position 215,643 of record NZ_BMSF01000005.1, on the reverse strand, counting down.
GCTCGCGGTCAGCACCGCGAGCCCGGTACGACTTCAGTCGGTCGAGCGCCGCGGGGCACTCGCCACCCCTGAATCCCGGCCGCTCAGCGCGGCGTCCAGCGTCTCCTGGGCCATGGCCATCGCCTCGGCGTACTTCGGCTCGGACATGCGCTCCCAGGCCTTGTCCGGTGCGACGTCCTCGACCCGGCTCGTCACCCACCAAATATTGCCGAATGGATCACGTACCCGACCGCCGCGATCTCCCCACGCACTGTCGGAGGCCTCGGTGATCACCTGTGCCCCCTGCGCGACCGCCGCGGCCATGGCCGCGTCCGCGTCCGGCACGTAGATCCGCAGCAGCGCGGGCATCGCCGGCCAGTCGGGCCGGCGGTCGAATGCCAGCACCACCGTGTCGCCGACACGGATCTCACCGTGGCCGATGGTGCCGTCCTCAACCGGCACCCGCGCGAGTTCCTCGCCGTCGAACGCGGCGGTGATGAAGTCGAGCAGTGCACCGGTGTCGTCGGTGACCACCCACGGCGCAACGCTGGTGTAACCCTCGGGCGCAGTGTGCCTCATCGGTTCCGTCCCCTCGTGTAGTCCTTCACGACGGGGCGACTTTAGAGCCCAATTAGGACGGTAACGGACCTAGATCGCGCAGGAGGCCGACGCCAAGGCGTCTGCTGACATCTGAGTGCGGTCGGCCCGCGCTATCGAACCGGCCCACACTCATCGACGATCAAGGTCGGCTCCAGCAGGAAGACATCCCGGTCGACGGGGCCGTAAGCGATGTTGAACGTGTCGAGCCAGTACGACCAGTCGCGGATGCCCATGGCGCTGCTGAACCGGTAGTTCAACTGCCAGCGGACCCACTGCCCGGGAAACAGGTGAACCGCCGGCGGCCTGCGCCGCCGAGGCGGCAGCCCGAAGAGCGGCTCCACACGAGCGAGCACTCGGAGCCGATCACCCTCGTCCCGCAGGCTGACACCGACCTCGCGAAGGTCCCTCTGGACCGCGCAGGGCTCGAAGCCATCGCGCTCGGCCATGTGGACGACGTGGGCGAACCCCGAGGGCACCGCGGGCAACGAAAGGCCGACCGGCGCCGCGTTCCTGCGGGCAGCGGCCTCCCCGCCCCGAGACTGCTTGGTCCAAGACGTCCTGATCCACTGCACCGTGATGTCCTCCACCGCACCTGCCTTTGCCCCGTTGCCCCTTTGCCCCGTTGCCCCGTTGCCCCGTTGCCCCGTTGCCCCTTTGTCGGGAGCCTACGATCAGCGTTTGTTCGACGTCACCCAGGTCCCGCCACACCTGCCTTCCAGAGGAGCAGAGACCCGGCCCGCTCTGCTGAACCAGGCCTCGCAGGTGGAAGGATCCGCAGTGTGATCGGATGGATGCACCACACGCCGCGCCGGGTGGTCATACCGGTCTGCGTCATCGCGGCCGACTCAAGCCGCTGATCAAGCGACTGATCAGCTGGGCCGGGGATGGACCCGGAAGCGGATCCTTGCCGCGCTCCTGGCAGCGGCCGACCGTGCTGACGACATCGGCTGGACCCTATCGGTGGACTCCCCTGTCTGCCGGGCCCACCAGCACGCAGCCGGAGCCAGAAGAAAGGTTGTCACCTGGGGCCGAGCCCGACGGCCACGCGCTCAGACGCTCCCGCGGCGCCTGAGCGATGTACTCCGTGCAAGATGACGCCTGGTCTCTGGAACTGGATCTTGAGGCCGGGCAACGGGATCACTCAGGCTGGCGCAGGGCCGAAACAATCCCACAACTGCGCTGGCCAGGGCGGTCCACAGCGAGCAAGACCGGGGGAAACCGTGAACCGACCTCTGCTGTTCCTGGACGTGGATGGGCCGCTCAACCCTTATGCGGCCCAACCGGAGAGACGTCCCCACGTCTACACCACACTCAGGGTGCCCCGGAACGACGCCCATGAGGACGACAGGGGTTTCTCATCCCGACGGCGGGCCTCGGGCTTCGGTCGTCCGGCCTTGACCAGCGGATTCGTGTGGCTGAAAGTGGACCTCCTGATCGACTGGGGCGGGAAGCATGACACATGACGAATACGCCGCCCGCTGCGAGGAGCTCTTCGCAGCGGGCGGGTTCACTCAGGCTCGGAACCTGGCCGAATCCGGTCTGGAGGAACTCGGACCTGATCCGGTGCTCTACCGGTGGCTCGGCCTCGCACACGCTGCGGAGGACGAGGACGACCATGATGCCGAGGCGGAGAAGGCCTACAAGGCCGGGCTGGCGCAGTGGCCGGACGACCTCGGACTGCTCGTCTCCTACCTGGAGCTGTGCCTGCGGGCCGACGGGTGGACGTATCCCGGGCGCGCCGCTCGGGTGGATCGGCTCAAGAAGCAGATCGCGGAGCTGGCGCCTCCCGGGTCGCCCGAGGCGGCACGGGTGGAGGCCGCGCTCGACTGGGCCGGGCGGGGCTACTGGCAGGACGTACGGGAGAGGTCCGCTGCCGCGAGGACCGATCGAGCGGCTCTGACGTCCCACAGCGCTGATGTTGCCGAAGCGCTGGAGCAGGGTGCTCAGGCACCCGCCCATCCGGAGGACCTGCGGGCCGCCGAGGTTGCGGCCGCGCTGGAGCTGCTGGCGGGCCCGTGGCAGGCCCCGCTCCGGCTCATGGTCCGCTACCGGGTGGCCGCGTACGTCACGACCTTTGTGCTGGCTCTCGCCACCAACAAGGCACTGGTGCTGACGGAGACTGTTTCCTACAGCGTGTGGGGCTGGATCTGGTTCGCGCCCCTGCTGCTGGCCGACTCGAAGCTCAAGCAGGCCCGGCGGCTGGCCCGGCAGCGGGTGATCGCCGCGATGGAGGCCCGCCACGCCCAAGCCGCTGCCGCGGACTAGGTCCTGTCGTCACACTCCCGTCGTCCGCCCGAAGGACGGGCCCTGCGGCGTCAGGTGCGTGCTCTCGGCGTGCCGGGCGCGGGCCCGCGTACTGGATGTACGCGGGTCTGTGCCCGGTGCGGTGAGAGTGTGTGCATGGCGTCGCAGGGCAGGCGGGAGTTTGACGACAGGGCCTAGGTTCCGACACGAGTGCGGCAGCACATGCCCCCAGATACCGAGCAGGCACGACCCCCGGTGATCATCGAGTTCTCTACGCCCAGTGATCACCGGAGGGCTCGTGCCTGTCCTGTCGGCATGCCTGCTCGGACCCCTAAGGGACCAGTTCGTGACCCTGCTGCCCGAACACGGAGCGGTCGGTGGCCACCGAAGCCACCGGCGTCCCGCTCGGCATCGTCTCGGCCGGGGCCAACCGGCACCGATTCCCCGCTGCTCGCGCCCACCCTGCGAGTCGCCAAGGAACAGGTCGGCGCCGCGCTACCGCTGGGACGGCCGCCCCGCCACCCGACGCCTCGGGTGATCCATTTGCCGGTCGGTCTCAGCCCCATTCCTGCAGCTGCTGGAGCAGGTCGGCGTCGCCCTCCACCCGCAGCGAGTCGGCCGGGATGCGCATGTACATGAGCAGGGCCATCTCGCTCGCCGTGCCGTAGATGGCGGCGGTGGGCTTGCTCTCGGCGGCCTCCGCCGCGGTGAGGCGGGTGAAGCGGGAACCGGCGGCGTCCACCGTCTGACGCCAGGAGCCGGTCTCGGCTGCGTGGTAGTCCATGGTGGCGGGCTCGCCGGGCCACGGGACCGTGACGGTGCAGACGGTGGCGAGGAACTCCTCGATGGCGTCGCCCGCCTCGGTCGTCGGCAGCTCCTGCGGGCTACCGGAGGCCAGCTGGGCGTCGTAGGTGTGGATCAACGACTCCGGGACGCGGCGGCGGGCCACGGCGGCCACCGTGTGCGGCGAGGCCAGCGGCTCCCACCAGGCCCAGCAGCCCCGGTCCGGGCCGGCCTCGCGCAGAGCGGTGAGCAGTTGCTCCGTCGAGTCGGCCAGCCAGGATATGAGGGCCTCTCGCTCCCTGGGCGCCGCCAGCCCGTCCTTGCTCGGCCGCTCGTCGCCCGGCGCGGTGTTCAGCACGATGTAGGCCCAGAAGCGGTCCCCTTCGCTGAGGTGGTTCGCCAGGTCGTACAGCGTCCAGCCCGGGCAGGACGGGACATCGGCGTCGAGACTGGGGGCCGCGGCGACGGCGGCGCGAAACGCGGCGGACCGCTCGTCAATCATCCGCAGCAGGGCGGGGAAGTACAGATGCTCAGGCACGCAGACCTTGTACCACCCGGACCGAGACTCTCGCACTCGATTAAAGCCGCCCAACACGCCTACTGCCGGGCGCTCCAAGGCGCAGTCGTGGCGGATCCCGGCGAGCGGCCGGCGCGGCTCCGGTGCAGGAGCGCGGTGGCCCGCGTGAGGTTGGGGGGCCACGACTCGGTGGCCACCATCGTCCGCGGCAGGGTCCGTACACCGGCGAGGACCTCTCCTCCGCCTGTCTGGACGTCGAGGCCGGCCGAGGCTCGGGCGAGCCGGTCGCCGAGCATCCGCTGGTAGCCCCATGAAGGGCGCTGCTCCGTCGCCCGCCCGTCGAGCCAGGAGAAGTCCCAGCCGTCGACGGACGCCTCGGAGGCCTCCGCGACGAGTTCCTCGAAAGTACGTGTCATCCCTCCATCATCCGTGCCGGTCCGGTGGCCGCCCCCGCGACCTGCCGGGGCTCCCCCCACCCCGCCTGGCGGCCGGTACCTCGCGGTCCGCGTCCCACTCGTCCACCACGCCAGGCAGTTCGACACGGGAGCGGATCCCCAGCCGGGCGAACACGCCCCGGAGGTGGTGGTCCACGGTCCGGGGGCTGAGGGAGAGGTGGTCGGCGACCTCCTGGTTGGTGGCGCCACGCGCGACGAGGCGGACGATGCGCTGCTGCTGCGGGGTCAGCTCGCGCAGCGCCGCCGGGTCCGCCGCCGCGCCCGAGGCGCCTCCCGTCGCGCGGAGTTCGGACCGCGCGTGCTCGGCCCAGCCCCCGGCGGCCGCCCGCTCGAAGGTCACGAGGGCGTCGCGCAGCGGACCCCGCGCGTCCCCCGGCCGTCGTTTGCGCCTCAGCCATGTGCCGTACGCGAGGAGGGTGCGGGCCCGCTCGAAGTCGTTCCCGCAGCTGTCGTGGCGCCGTACCGCCTCGCCGAACCAGTACGCCGGCGCCTCGCCCTCCCCGAGCAGGGCCCGGCAGCGCGCCAGCTGCGCCTGTGCCGGACCGTCCACGCCCAGGGCGGCCCAGGCCGCGTACTCCTCGGCCGCCTCCCGGGCCTCCTCGTCCCGGCCGGCCGCGACCGCCGCCTCCACGAAACAGGGCACCACCAGCATGCGCAGCGCGAAATGACCGCCCCGAGGACCCGACCGGACCAACGGGACGAGCCGCGCCGCCGCCTGGGCCGACAGGCCTCGGCTCAGCTCGGCCCGCGCCAGCGCCCACTCGGCGAGCGTCGCGGCCTGCACGAGCCCGTGCGGTCCGGCCGTCGCGAGCGCGCGCCCGGCGTGCTCCGTCACCGCGGTGCCGTCACCCTCCACCGAGGCAACCAGTGCCAGTACAGCGTGCTGGTGGGCCGCCACGTTGTGCTGGCCCGTCGTCTCCGCCGTCCGCAGTCCCTCCCGCGCCGTGCGCGCGGCCCGGCTGTACCGGCCGGCCCGTAGTTCGGCGTACGCGAGCTGTTCGAGCGCGCGGGGCAGCAGGGCGGTACGGTGCTGCGCCCGCGCCCGGACCAGTGCGCGGGCGTGGACCCGGGCCGCCGTCGCCGTGTCGCCGAGGACGAGCGCGGCCGACCCGGCCCGCAGGAGCAGCCGGGGATCGTCGGTGCCGCCGTCCCCCGCGACCACCCGCGCCAGTGCCGTGCGGGCGTCGTCCAGCCGTACGGTCAGCGCGGCGCTCAGCCCGTCGGCGAAGTCGCGCTCCGTGCCCCGTACGTCCTCACCACCGTCCAGGGCGGCCAGGCACCCCTCCACGTCACCGCCCGCCCACGCCGCCTCCATCGCCAGGAACCGCGCGTCGGACGCCTCCACCGGCGCCCGCCCCCGCAGCAGTTCCGCGGCCTGCAGCAGCTCCTCATGGGCGTCCATGACCGGGCCGCCGGCCAGCGCCGCCAGTCCCCGGACGAGCTGCGCTCGGCCCCGGGCGACGGGTGAGAGCGCGCGTGCGGCGGCGGACGGCCCCAGCCGGTCGGCACGATGACCCTGCCCCCGGGCTAGCGCAGCCGCGCCGGCCGCCGGGGACCGGGCCGCCGGGCGGTCTGCCGGACGGTCCCGCGCGCGGTCCGTCGGGCGGTGTGTCGGGCGGTCGTCCGGGCGGTCCGTCGAGGGTGACGCATCCGTCGTAGGGCCGGGTGCCCTGGGCTCCCCCCGCCATGACGGCCGGGCCGAGGCGAGCGCTGCGCGCCCGAGGAACGGGTCGTCGAAGTCGACCGCTCCGCCCCTGCGGCGGCGCAGGAGCCCCTCCGCGACCAGCCCTTCCAGCGGCTCGGCCGGGGCACGCGCCCCGCCCGACCCGACGAGCGCCCATCCGCCGACGCCACCGCCTCCACTGCCGCCCGTACGTACGCCTCCCAGCCCGTACGCCACCGCGCTCGCGCCGTCGGCCCCGGTGCGGTCCGCCAGGACCATCACCGCAACCGTGGCGAGCAGACGGCGGGAGGCTGCCGGGAGGCGCGCGAGGAGTCCTCCGTACACCTCGGCGAGGACCGTGTCGTCGACCGCCGGCAGCGGCAGCGGCAGGGTCCCCGCGAGCTGAGCCGCGGTCAGGCGCCGTACCGTCGCGACCAGGACGCCGGGATGCCCGGCCGCCTCGTCGAGCAGCCGCTCCCCCACCGGCGGCGCCGGGGCGGCGACCGGGCACAGGTCGCCGAGCAGGGCCCGTGCCCCGGCAGTGGTCAGCCTGCCCAGGCGCACAGTCTCTGCTCCGGGCACTTCCGGGAACCGGTGATGGCGCGCGGCCGAAACCAGCCACCCCACGCGGCCGGGCCCGCCGGCCCCCCGGCCGTCGGTCTCCTGCCAGGCCGCGGCGAGGGCGGCCCGTGAATGCGCGTCCCACAGATGGAGGTCGTCCACACAGACCAGTACGGGTTCCGCCTCGGAGGCGACGCCGGCCACGGCCCGGGCGAGCCCGTCCTCGCCCCGCGCGAGCCGCAGCGCCCGGCGCCCGGCCGCCGGGGTGGGGGCAAGCGCCGTGAAGAGCGCCCTTGCCGCGCTCCACGGGCCCCGGTGGTGGGGCGCGGCGACGCGGTACGCCGTACCGGGGAAGTCGTAGGCCGCCCGGGCGAGGAGGGCGGTGCGGCCCTCTCCGGGGTTGCCCGTGACGCACAGGACGCCTCCGCGCCCGGCCACGGTACGGGCCGACAGGCGGGCCACGGCGGCGAGTTCGGCCGTGCGGTCGTACAGCCGCGGGCCTGCGGCGGTGTGCGTCGTTCCGCTCACTGCGGTGACGTTACCGGCCCGTACGGGCCGGCGGAAGGTTCCCGGGGCTGGGCAGTGGCCCAGACCCGGGAACCGGGCTCTGTGACGGTGCACAGAGCGTCAGGAACCGAGCGGGCAGGTGCCCCGGTACTCGTCGATCGTCAGACTCGGCCGCGGAAGCGGGCAGAGGAACTGGTCGTAGCGGGTGTCGTCGTCGATGAAGCGCTTCAACCAGGACAGGCTGTACTTCGCGATCGTCGTGTTCGACGAGTTCGGCGTGAAGTGGGTGGCGCCGTTGAGCTCCAGATACGCCTTGTCGAGCGAGCCGGGCAGGCTCTCGTAGAACGGCTCGGAGTGGGTGGCGACGGGGGCGATCGTATCGCCGTCCGCGCCGATGACGAGCGTGGGCGTGGTGATCTCGGGCCAGGTCTTGTCCGTGTTCCACGCGGTCAGGGGGACCGCGGCCTTGAGCGACGGCCGGCTCTTCGCCGCTTCGAGGGTGCCGCCGCCGCCCATCGAGTGCCCCATCACACCGAGCCGGCTCGCGTCGACGCGGCCCCGCACCGCACTGCGCTGGGTCAGGTAGTCGAGTGCCGCGAGGAGTTGCCGGCCACGGCTGTCGGGCTGGTCGACCGTGGTCAGGGTGTCGATGGTGAACACCACGAAGCCCTGTGAGGCCAGCCGCGGTCCGAGCCACGCGATCGAGGACTGGTAGGCCGTGAACCCCGGCGAGATCACCACCGCGCCGAAGGTGCCGTCGCTCGTGGACGTCGGGTAGTAGATCGTGCCGCCGCCGAAGCCGCTGGCGGCGAGCGAGGAGACGGCAGTCTCGCCGACGGTGTACGAGCCGCGCAGCGCCTCGATGCTGCTCTGGGTGGGCGCCGGGCCGCGCTCGTACGGATTGGCTGCGGCCGCCGCCGTACTCGCGGGGGCGGAGCCGGCGGCCTGGGCGCCGGGGGCCAGCAGCAGGGTCAGACAGGCGGCGGCCATGGCCGCGCCGAAGTGTCGTGTCACGACGGAGTCGTCCTCTCGTGTCGTGGGGTGGCCGCCACCCGGGCGTCCGGGCGGCGGCCACGCCGTGATCTGGCCCGGCCACTGTCCGGGCGGCACGCCGCCCGGGCATCGGCAGAATCACCGGCCTTCTCGGCACGGCGGATTGAGCGACGACCGCGGAGGATTCGAGGCACTCCCTGGAACCCCGCCCGTTCAGGGCGAGAGCCCGCTGTCCCGGGCGGTGTCCTCAGATGCGGAGCGTCCCGGGGAACGCGCCGTGGCCGATGCCCGGTGCGGTGACGGCCAGCCAGCCGTGGCCGCTCGTCTCGGTCTGCGGGCCGACTTCGCCGGGGTCGACGGAGAGGTACGCGCAGGCCGACCGGGCGCCCGTGGTGCCCGCGTTGGCGGGGGCCTCGTCGCGCTCGGGGTCGAAGTCCGGATCGTCGGCCGCGAGCGTCTCCCACGGCAGCGGGTCGCCCTCCCATTCGGGGTCGCTCTCGGCGACGTACTGGCGGATCACCCTGCCGTTCTCGGCCACGATCCATATGTCGGAGCCCCCCGCGTCGTCCAGGAAGAAGAACTGGGCCTGGCCGCAGTGGAGGCTGACCCGCTCGACCGTCTCGATCATGCCGTCCCAGAAGTCGCCGACGAGCTGCTCGAAGGAACCGAAGACGAGGCGCCAACCGTTCAGCTCCGGGGTGACGAAGGCACGCCCCACGTACCGGTCGTCGCCGTCCGGCCCCGGCACCCTGACTTCCCGGCCCTCCGAGGCCTGGACGCCCGCGGAGACGGTGACGGGCCGCCGCTCGTGCAGGCCCAGGGCTTCGAAGACGCCCTCGTACGTCGCGCCGGGCACGGCCATCCACCAGCCGCTGAGCGTCGAGTCCGGAAGATTCGGGATCTCGTGCGGGATCTTCACCCGTATCAGCCGCTCGATCACCGCGCGGTCGCGGTCGTCGAGCGCGTCGGCTCCGCCGCCCGCGACGAGCGCCGCCATGGCACCCCGCCTGGTCCTCGGGGACGCGGACGGGTCACGCCGCAGGTCGCGCAGGCGCGGCCGCATGGAGTCGTGGAACAGCCGGGCGTAGTCGGATGCCTTGTAGGGGATGACGCCCCCGCGGCCGAAGGTGCCCACCAGCGCCCGGACTCCGGCCTCCGTATCCACGCGCAGCCTGATGAGGCCCGAGAAGCCGTGGCCCGACCTCCCGTAGTCCGGGTCGGCGGCCAGGGCCGCGTACTGGTCGGCGGACCGCTCGTCGAAGACGTCGAGCAGTCGCCCCGCCTGCCAGCCCGGCACCTCGCCACGCCGACAGGCGTCCAGTACGGCCTCGAAGGCCGGCGGCCCGATGTGCCGCAAGGCCCGCACGACCGACTGGAGAGCGGTCCCCCGCAGGTCCGCCACACCGCGCAGCAGCTCCGGCACGACGGTGTCGGCCCGCACGGCGAGCTCCGCGGCCGCGGCCTCGGCCCGCGTGGCGTCGTCGCTGTCCAGGTCTTCGAGCAGGGGTTCGATCTTCATGGGTAGCACGGTAGACCCGGCCACTGACACTGCCTGCGCCCCTGCGGAGCCGTGCGCCGGGGCAGCGGGGTGGCGGGGTGGCTGGGGCAGCGTGTCGTTGTCAGTGCCGGGTGACAGCATCGCCTCCATGAGCAGTGACACCTTTAACTGGCAGACGTTCCTGAACCGTTGGCAGGAGGAGTGGGTTCCGCGCCCGGACGAGGACGACGAGCCGCTCGTGCCCCTGTGCCGGCCGGGTGCGGACGCAGCGGTGATCGCCGCGGTCGAGGAGCGGCTCGGGCAGCGGCTGCCTCCCTCGTACCGCGACTTCCTGGCCGTGAGCGACGGGTGGTTCGTGGAGCAGGCGGCGGGGATCTATCAGCTCGGCGGCACCGCGGATATCGACTGGTTCGGCGATCCGTTCGGCATGACCCCGCTGTACGAGCAGGGTCTGGGTGACGACCCGCGCGAGGAGGAGGTCCTGCTCGCCGGAATGTGGCGGCGGGCTCTGCGGCTGGAGACCGATTCCGACATGTCGCACGCCCTGCTCGACCCCGGCGACACCGACGAGGACGGCGAGTGGGCGCTGTACGTCTACAAGGGCTGGAGCGGGGAGTTCCCGGACCGCTACCCGTCGTTCCGCGCGTATATGGAAGCCATGTACCGCGGCTTCCACGGCGACCGGGCGGGGAGCCCTGAGTTCGTGAACGCGACCACGCGCGCCCAGGACGCTCGGGTGGACGAGGCCCACGCGCTCGCCCTGCGCGGACGGTACGAGGAGGCTCTGCCCCTGCTCCAGGAGGCGCTGTCCTTCGGGCGGCCACGAAGCGGCGTCCTGTTGAACCAGCTCCGGCACCTGTCGGCCCCGCATGACCATCAGGGGCATTGGCTCCTGACGACGGACCCGCTCTACCTGCCGGAGATCCTCCCGGTGGAGGCCGCGGCGGAGGCGGCCCGCACCGCGCGGCGTCCGGGGCACGACGACGACCACTGGGTCGGGATGATGGCCGCCCGGGGGGCCGACCGTCGGACCGTCGAGGCCGTCCTGAGCGAGGTGAGGGCGGGCACCCATCGCTACGCGCCCGGCGGTCCGTGGGGCCGGGCGGTCGCCGAGGCCCGGGAGTCGGCGGTCTGGGGTGCGACGGACGCCGCGTGGCGGGCACTGCGGGACGCGCTGCCGCTGTGGGAGGCTCCGGGCCCCTTGCTGATCGCCCCGCTCGGTCTGCTGGCCGACCCGGTCCTGGGGCCGCTGATCACCCCGGAGCGTGGACGGGAGCTCCTCGCGACACCACGGGCCGGGGGGACGGGGCCCGCTCCGGATCCGGTGCCCGATCTCGACCCGCCGGGCCTCGCCTGGCTGGCGGAACCGGCGGCGTACCAGGAGTCGTTCGACGCGTACCGCTGTGTGTGGGTGGAGGGGACCGACCCCGCCCGGCTGCCCGCCCTGATCGGCGAGGAGGGAGCCGGGCTGAGCTCGCCCACGGATCCGCACACCGTCGCCCGGCGGGCACCCAGGCCTCACGAACGGGACGGTGTCGAACTCTGGGAGGACCGGGCCGTGGTCGCCGTCGGCCTCGCCGGCGACGTGTGGTCCTTCGCCTTCGACGGATACTCCGGCCACTACCTGAGCGACCTCTTCCTGTCCCCCGGCGAGGCCGCCTCCTGCTCCGGCCGCGCGGTGGTGGTGTGGAGGGACCCGCGGAGCTCGTCCCAGGCGGACCGTCCCGCCGCGTTCCACCTGTCGGTGGCCGAGGGCGGCGAGGAGCTCTACGCCTTCACCGTGCGGGGTGCGGAGATCCGTCGCTCCGGCTCGATACCCGAGGCCCTCGACCCGGCGCGGCTGTTCCGCCCGGAGGACGACGAGGCGGACTCCGAACGGCGCCTGCTCCAGGCACTGCACACCGAACTCGGGCTCTCCCTCCCCCGCTTCGCCCTGACCCGGGGCAGACTCCGCACCTTCACCACCCGCTCGTGGACCCGCGCGCCGGGCCCGGGCGAGGGCTTCGCCTACTTCAGGTTCGAACGCCACCGGGCCTGAGTCCCGCGACGCCCACCACCTGTGACCCACGTCACGGAATCCGTCTTCCTCTTTCCGTTATCCCCACGCCGGGCCGAGGCTCTCCTGTGCGCAAGGAACTCCACAAGAGGCAGTGAAGGACGGACAGCGTGCAGCGGACCTTGGACCATGAGCAGCTGACAGACACGGAGCTGGTACGGGCGGCGCAGTACGGCGATCCCTGGGCGCGCGATCAGCTCGTCGCCCTCCACCAGCCCCTCGTCCGCGTCCTCGCGGTCCGCGCCCTCGACGGCCGGCCCGGCGCCGAAGCGACCGTGGAAGCCGTCGTGCGGGACACCCTCGGCCGTGCCGAGTTCGCACTGGGCACGCTGCCCTCCCCGGAGGCCTTCCGACCCTGGCTCGTCTCGATGGCCGTGGAGAGCACCCTCGCCCACGCGGCCGCCACGCACGGCCTCCCGGCCGGGCAGGCGGCCCCCCGCACCGAATTCACCGAGTCCCTCTGCTGGCTGGACGTCGAGGACACCCTGATGGTGGCCCTGTGGTCGCTGGAGGAGGAAGGGTGGCTGAGCCGGTACGAGACGGCCGCCGCGCTGAACTGGGCCCCGCACGACACCGCGATACGGATGGACGCGGCACGCATACGCCTGGAGGCCGCCCGGTCCGTGACCGCGGCCCTGGCCCACGCACCGCGCTGCCCCGACCTCGACCGGCACGCCGCCGGCTGGAACGGCGAGCCGAGCGCGCCCTGGCGCGACCACCTGGCCCGTCACACCGTCCACTGCGCACAGTGCGCCGGGGTGACGGAAATCGTCTCGCCGCAGCCCGTCGGCGCCCCGGGAACCGGCGCGTCCGTGCCCTTCGGCACGGTCGCAGCGCCTGCTGTCCCCGGCGCCCTCGACACGACCGCGGCCTTCGACCCGATCCCTGATCCCACTAGTTACGCGGGCCACACGGGTCACAGCAGTCACACGGATCGCACAGGTCTCGCGGATCACACCGAGCACCCGGATTCCTTCGCACTGTCGGAGTTCGGCCCCTCCACCGCGTCGACCGACCGGCGCAGCACCCGTGCGTCCCGTCGTCGGCGCCGCCAGGCCGACGACCGCACCCGTCGCCGCGCCGCCGTCGCGGCCGGCATCGCCGTCGCCGCGGTGACCGGCGGGGTCTTCGCCCTGCACTCCGCCCGCCAAGGGAACGAGGAGCTGTGGGAGGCGAGCAGGGCGCCCGCCTCCGGCCTCGACCTTTCCCTGTCGAACGAACCGGACACGCTGACCGCCTCTCCGCCCACGGCCACCGGCTCCCCGTCGACGGCTTCCGGCTCCGCGTCCCCGTCCACGACCTCCCGCTCGGCAAGTGCCTCCGCCAGCGCCTCGGCCTCGGCTTCCGCATCCGCATCCGCATCCGCTTCCAAGCCGCCCGCCCCGGAGCGGAGCACGGCCGCCCCCACCAAGAGCCTTCACCCCACCACCGCGAAGCCCGCGACTAAGCGCCCCACCACTCCTGCCCCCGATGCCACACCTTCGGCGCCGGCGACGACCAACGCCCCCACGAGCGGCACGGACCCCGGCCCCGGCGGCGATCCGCAGCACGACACGGGACAGAGCTCGGCGGCGGATCAGGTGATCGCGCTGGTCAACGCCGAGCGGGCCAAGGCCGGCTGCGGAGCCCTGAGCGCCAATGCCACCCTGACCAAGGCGGCCCAGGGCCACTCCGACGACATGGCGGCGCGGGACTACTTCGACCACACCAACCCCGACGGCGACGGCCCCGGTGAGCGCGTCACGGCCGCCGGCTACCCCTGGTCGACGTACGGCGAGAACATCGCGATGGGCCAGAGCACTCCGGAGCAGGTCATGGAAGGGTGGATGAACAGCCCCGGCCACCGCGCGAACATCCTCAACTGCGACTTCAAGGAGATCGGCGTCGGCATCCACACCAGCGGCGGTCCCTACTGGACCCAGGTCTTCGGCGCCCGCTGAGCCCTGGCCCCCGACCCCTGCTCGCGGGAACCGGTACCCGCGAGCAGGCCCGGCCCGCGATAGCCCGACGGGCGCCTGGTCCGTTCGGCGAGCGTCCAGGGCATCTACCGCCTCAGGGTCGAATCCGCCGAGGAGCTGGACCAGTTGGTGCGCCGCGATGGGCCATGCCACGCAGTCCGGGAGTTGATCTAGACCGCGCTCTAGATCGTAGCGTCGGCGGCATGACCACTCCTGATCAGCAGCCGCTCGGCTCATCCTTCTCCTCCGCCACGACCGCCGAGGACGTCATGGCCGGCCTGGACCTTTCCGGCACGACCGCCCTGGTCACCGGGGGATACTCCGGACTCGGGCTGGAGACGACGCGGGCCCTGGCGGCCGCCGGGGCCCGCGTCGTCGTTCCGGCGCGCCGTCCCGAGATCGCCCGCGGCGCTCTCCAGGACGTGAAGGGCTGCGAGGTCGTCGCCATGGACCTGGCCGACCTCGGCAGCGTGCGCGCCGCCGCCGTGCAGATCGGGGAGCGGCTCGACCGGCTCGACTTTCTGATGGCCGTCGCGGGCGTCATGGCCACCCCGGAGCGGCGGGTCGGGCCCGGCTGGGAGGGCCAGCTCGCCACCAACCACTTCGGGCACTTCGTACTCACCAGCGGGCTCTACCCGCTCCTGGCCGCGACGGAGGGCGCGCGCGTCGTGGTCAACAGCTCCGCCGGACACACCCTGACCGACATCCGCTGGCACGACCCGCACTTCCGTACCGGCTACGACAAGTGGCTGGCCTATGGCCAGGCCAAGACCGCCAACGTCCTGTTCGCCGTCCACCTCGACGCCCTCGGACGCGATGACGGCGTCCGAGCGTTCGCCCTCCACCCGGGCAAGATCATCACCGGCCTCCAGCGGGAGATGAGCTCCGAGGAGCAGATGGACCGCGGGTGGGTGGACGAACACGGCAACGTGATCGGCGCCGGCTTCAAGACTCCCTCCCAGGGCGCCGCCACCGGCCTGTGGGCGGCCACGTCGCCCCTCCTCGGCGGACTCGGCGGGCTCTATCTGGAGGACTGCGACGTGGCGCGCGTCTCCGCCCCCGAGGAGCCCATGGACGACGGCGGCGTCCGCGACTACGCCATCGCCCCCGAAGCCGCCGCACGACTCTGGGAACTGTCCCTCGCCGCGACCGGCGCCCCGCCGCTGCCCTGAAAGGCCCTGACGCCCACCCCCCGCGATCCGCGCGCTCTCGCGCGTGGCGCCGGTGTCACACCAGTGCCGCGCCGCCGTCTATCGCGAGCGTGGTGCCGGTGACGTAGGCGTTGGACAGGACGAAGTGGTAGGCCGCCGCGGCTTCCTCGGCAGTGCCGACACGTCGCGTCAGCAGCTCGGATCCGGCGCCCTGAAGGAAGGCCTCCGGGTCCGGGACGCTGCCGTCCCACAGCTCGGTGCGGATCACACCGGGCTGGATCACGTTGACACGCAGGGGGGCCAGTTCGACGGCGAGTGCCCGGGACAGGGCCTCGATGCCACCGGTGATACCTGCGGCGAGCGCGGTTCCGGACAGGGGGCGGATCGCGAGGACACCGGAGCTGAAGGTGATCGAGCCGCCGTCGCGCAGTCGCGGTGCGGCGTGCTTGGCTGAGAGGAACGCGCCCCAGAACCGGCGCTCGAAGACGGCTCTGGCCTCCTGCGGGGTGGTGTCGGCCAACGGCTTGATCAGCAGAGATTCGCCCGCCGTGTAGACGAGGTGGTCGAACTCCCCCGTCTGCTCGAAGAACGCAGCGATGGCGTCGCCGTCGGCGACGTCCAGGCGGCGGCCTTCGGCCTGCTCGCCCAGCCGCTTCGTCGCGGCGTCCACGCGGTCCTGATTGCTGGAGGCGACCACGACGTCCGCGCCGGCTGCCGCGGCCTGACGCGCTACCGCGAAGCCGATGCCGGAGGTTCCGCCGATGATCACGATCTTCTTGCCGACCAGAGACATGGGATCCGTTCCTTCGTCGATGCGTTGCCGAGATGCGGCAACGGCCATGACAGGAACGTATGACCCCACGATCAAGACGGTGAATGACTTGCAGTCTTGATTTCCTGTCACATCGTCTCGCTTGGCGAGCACTAGGGTGGCGTCATGGACATCCTGAGCGACACCCTCGAAGTCCTGCGCACGGGACGCCCGATGGTGACCCGCACCGACGCGCACGCCCCGTGGGCCCTGACATTCCAACCCGTCTCAGGGGCCGGATTCCATGTCGTCGTGGAAGGGCACTGCCACCTGCTGCCACCGCACGGCCGACCGCTCGCGCTCGGCCCCGGCGACATCGTGTTCCTGCGGCGCGGCAGCGGACACACCCTGTGCGACGCGCCGGACCGCGCTCCGGTGGACTTCGCACCGGAGCGCGTGGACCGTTCGTCGCCGATCGGCCAGGTCACCGTTGACGGACCAGGGCCACGCACGGTGCTTGTGTGCGGCGCGTACGCGATCGACGTCGAACGCCCGCACCCTCTGTTCGGCGATCTGCCGGAGGTCATCCACCTCCCCGCGGTTCCCGGCCGCCACCCGGTGCTGCGCTCGGCGGTCGACCAGCTGTGCGCCGAGTTCCACGTTCCGCAGCCGGGTTCGGACGCGGTCGTCACCGCGCTCATCGACCTGCTGCTGCTGTACATCCTCCGCTCGTGGTACGCCGACCTGCCGAAGGAGCGGACCCGGGGCTGGGCCGCCGCACTGACCGACCCGGCAGTCGCCCCGGCCTTGAAGGCGATGCACGACGATCCCGGTCGTCCCTGGACCGTGGAGTCGCTGGGCTCCCACGCCGGGCTGTCCCGCGCGGCGTTCGCCCGCCGTTTCGCTTCGGTGGTCGGCGAGCCGCCTCTGACCTATCTGACCAACTGGCGGATGGCCACCGCGGCGCGGCTGCTGGACGGATCGTCGACCCCGCTGAGCACCGTCGCCCAACGCACGGGGTACACGTCGGAGTTCGCCTTCGCCAGAGCCTTCAAACGACACTTCGGAGCCCCGCCGGGGGCCTACCGCAAGCAGGCCCGGACGGCAGGCGACGAATCGGGCGGACACAACTGACGGCGGGGGCAGGACATCACCGCGGCGGCAGGGGCACAGAATTCCTGGCACACAGTTCACATGGACCTCAGCCGTCCCTGTCGGGCTCCCACTGTTACATCTTCACGGAATGACCTCCGAATGATGATCAGTCAGTCCGCATGCCTTCTCATCAGCCTCCCCTCCGCTTTAAGATTGCCCTGCGTGCCGGGCTACTCGCGGTGTGTGATGCAGGGTGCTGCTCTCTGGTTACCGGTATCGCAATTCGTCATCGGATCCGTGACTCATGGAATTGGGTGACCCATGCCTCCTCGGCTTGTCGGCCATCAAGGCTCCCTTTCTGGACAGCGGTTCCCGATCGGCGCCACACCGCTCACCCTGGGTCGCAACGGCGACAACAGCATCGTGATAGTCGGCGGCAACGTCTCGCGCTCTCACGCCGAAGTGCGCCGTGAAGGGCACGGGTTCGTGCTGTACGACAGCGGCAGCATCAACGGCACGCGGGTGAACGGCGCACGCGTGACCTCGCACGAGCTGCAGCCCGGGGATCTCATCGAGATAGGCACCGAGACGTTCCGCTTCGAAGCGGCCGACGCAATGGAGACCATCCTCGACCTCTCCGTGCTGCGCCCGCTCAGCCCCTCCTCCCAGGCGACCCTGGCGGCGGGGCCGGTACTGAACGTCACCGTTTCGGGCGGTGGCCCCGTCGGCCTGGGTTTCGCTCTGCTGCTGGAACACCTCATGGGGCATCGAGTCGCCATCACCGTCTACGACGGCCGGTGGACCCAGGACGGGGCGAAGGTCGTCTGGAAGGACGAAAGCCAGGGCAACGTACGCCGGCAGCAGGTCGTCACGGTGCAGAGCCGCCAGTATCTGAACCTCCCCGAGGAGGTACAGGAACGGCTGTTCCGTGGCGACGCGTTCACCGAGATGTGGCCGGTCGGCCCCGACTCGGTCCGCGGCTACAGCCCGAGGAACCTCCGGATCGCCTACATCGAGGACACGCTCCTCGACCTGGCCAACGAAAAGCCGGATCGCATCCGTCTGATCCCCGCCGCATTCGACGCGGCCGAGCATCAGAAGACCGAGACCAGGGATCACGTACTCGCCATTTGCGAGGGCGGTCGCTCCCGAACGCGCGAATACTTCGCCGACAGGTTCGGCAACGCCGACAAGTCCATCTACTCGCTGCACGGTCAGCACATTCAGGACGTCGTCCTGGGCCTGCGCGTGAAGTCGGCTCTCACCGACCCCATGACGGTCCTGCTGACCGTGGCCCAGAACCGATTTCTCCTCAACGCCCTGCGGGGCGAGGGATTCCTGAACATGCGGCTCACGGACACCGAGGCCGCGGAAGTGGTCGGCATCGACCCGGTCCGGCACGTGTTCGAGGACTGCATCGCCTCACGCCCGTGCGTCATGGGGCGCGACGGCCACGGTGATTTCCAGTGCTCGACGCACAGCACGCTCTTCCTGCCCGCCATGGTGAGGGGTTCGGCCCTGTGGAAGCGGGTTCTGGAGGGGCTTGCGCTGTTCGGCGTCGCCGAGCAGGACCTGAGCGCCGTCACCGCCTTCCGGCTCGACATGGTGCAGCGCCCGCGCTTCACCACCCGTCTCCACTCCGCCACGGCGTCGTCCCCCGGGACGTACGGCTTCCTCCTCGGCGACGCCGCGAACGCGATCCACTTCTGGCCGGGGCGCGGGCTCAACAGCGGCCTGGGCTCGGCGGTCTCGCTCGCCCGGTCCCTCAACGGAGCCTGGACGGGCAGGCCGTTCCGCGACGCCGACTTCGCACGGCACGAAGCGGCGATGTCCATGCTCCAGTACCGGCACAAGAGCCGCGCGTGGAACACGATGATCACCACCGACGAGAACGGTGTCAGCCGCCCGATCAAGGAGAAGATCGCCCAGAGCATCGAGGAGAGCGAGGGGAAGGACCTCGACAGGGACGCGGACATCGACGCCCTCATGGAGCGGCTGCGGTCGATCCGCGACCGACTGGCGCCACGCCTGCCCGGCATGCCCGACGACCCGACTCTCCGCACCCACCTGGAGACGCTCGGCTCCTCGACCCTGCGCACGCTGTGGGAGAGCGGGGCTTGGGACACCCTGACCGTCGGCGGCGAAGAGGTGGACATCGACATCTTCTACCAGCAGGACTCACCGCCCAAGACCGACCCGACGAGGACCCGCGCGGCGTCGTGATCACGTGTGAGCCCGCGGTGACGTGATCGCTACCGAGCCCGCGGTGACGTGACACGCCTGAGCGGCGGCGTTCAGCGCACTCGCTCGACTCGGTGCTCGACCGGGTGCATGCGGGCGGCGCGGGCGGTCAGCGTGAGCGTCCCTCGGGAAGGGGCGCTCCGCGTGCTGGGACCGCGCTGCGCGGAGGTGAGGTCGATGGCGATCTCGTTTCCTACGGCGGTTCCCTCCGAGCGCCCACGCAGGTCCGGTCTCACGGTCCGCTCTTCGTAGAGCGGGCCGCTTTGTCATGCCCTGCGGCGGTCGACCACCGGCAGCGATGTGGATTCTTGTGCGTTTTGCAGAGCCCTCACGGGCCGAGACCCTACTGACGCCCAGCTGCGCATGCAATACGGTGGTGAAACTTTTCTGAAGGCACGTCAATCCAAGATTGAAACCCTTCAGTTGGTCGCTCAGTCACGCGCACCGTCGGAGCACTCGGAAGCACTGCCTCCCACACGGCCGGAATCATGAGGCAGGGCGCGCCTTAACGCGCTCTACCTGCAGTTTCATGCGAACTTCAAGGTCTTGCAGCACAGTTTCGGCACCCCCGGGCCATCGCCGACCCAGTCGGCACTTCCCCGCTCTACTGACGCGACCGACGCAAGTGATGCGAGTGCGAAGTATTGACAGCGGCTTCGCCAAAAGCCTCAATATTCAACACAGTTGAACAGGGGTTGAGGCTCGACCACCGCGAGGTTCCGGCCCTGCCCCCTCACCTCACACGCTCAGCTCAGCTCACCTCACCCTCACCCTCACCGGAAGAGGGCCGCTCCGGCGGCCGTCATCCCCCTCTCCGGAGGGACACCCCCACCCGAAAGGATCGACCGCAAATGCGTCGTTCTGCCTGTGCGTTGACCTCTGTGCTCGCAGTGGTCGGCACCGCGCTCGCCCTACCCGGTCCGGCGCCGGCGATGGCCGCCACCGCCGCCGGTGCGGCAGCGGGCCCGTACGTGATCGAAGCCGAGAGCATGTCGCTGACCAACTTCGCGACGGACACCGTGAACCACACCTGGAACGAAACGACGGTCGACAACGTCACCTACGTCCGGGGCACTTCGGGCCAGACGAGCTCCGCCAGGACCACCTTCTCCGGCACGGCGGGGACATACGACCTCATCACGCGGTACAACGGCATGACCGAGAACGGCGTGACCTACAAGCTCACGGTGAACTCCACCACCGTGGATTCCTGGGGCACTTCACGCCGTTACGGACGCGACCACACCGATCCGGTGAACATCGACACCCGTACGTCGAGCAAGGTGCAGCTCAAGCCCGGCGACGTCATCGAGCTGACCGCCACCTCGACGGGCGAGGTCCCGCGGATCGACCGCATCACGATCCAGGAGCACGCGGGAGCGCCGACCAGCAGCCTGAGCATCAAGTCCCCGAACGCGGCCCTGAACGACGGCTTCAACTGGGGCAAGAACCGGGCACTGGCCATGACCTTCCACCCGGGCAACCCGATGATGGGCCACGAGCCGGAGTGGTGGCGGCTCAAGAACGCCTCGCACCCGACGGTGGAGCCGGGCTACTGGGGCGCCTACACCAACCGGGAGTCGTACTACAACCGCGACATCTCCCACCAGTCGGACGGCGCGCACGCCGTCGGCCTGGACGCGGAGACCTTCCACATGATGAAGACCTTCGCCGCCGACGCCGACGATCCGGGCCAGAACGGCTGGCCGCTGTGGGCGCACAGCTCCTACGGCGCGATGTACTACATCGACGGCACCGGCTTCCGTGAACTGCCCTCCCCCTTCAACCTGATGACGAAGGCCTACAAGCAGTACCAGTGGACCGGCGACTCCGCGTGGCTCAACGACCCTGACCTCTCGAAGTTCTACGACTCGACGATGGGGACTTTCCTCGCCGGCCACGAGGTCAAGTGGAACGACGCCAACCCGGCCGCCGAGCAGCCCGTTTCGCGCAAGCAGCCGGGCGAGTACACCGCCACCTTCTTCGAGTTCCCGAACGAGAACCTGGTCTCGGCCGCCGACTCCCTCGGCTACCAGTACCAGTCGATGCTGGCGTACTCGGCGATCCTCAAGGCGCGGGGTGACAACGCCGGCAGCACCACGTGGGCGGAACGCGCCAAGCGGGTCCGTACCCACTTCGAGAACAACTGGTGGGACTCGGCGAACAACCGGTACGTCCGGGGCAAGGACGCCGCCGGCACCGGTTACAGCAGCTGGGGTCACGAGGCCAGCTTCCTGATGATGCTCACCGGGCTCGGCGACCACGGCCCCCGGACCAACAGCTACCTGGACTTCATCGCCGCCAACGACGACGACCTGAACGTCGAGGCGACCTCCTACCTGCCCGAGATGTTCTACCAGTACAACCGTCCGGCAGAGGGCTGGGCCTGGCTCAAGAAGCTCATGGCCGACAAGAACACGTACCCCGAGATCTCCTTCCTCGCGGTGAGCAGCACGATCGACGGCATGATGGGCGTGCAGCCCGACGCCCCGAACGACAAGCTCGCCACCGTGCCGCGGCTGACCTCCGAGACGCCGTGGGTGAAGATCGACCACCTGAAGGTCGGGGACAACGACCTGAAGCTCCAGCACACCGGTACGACGGCGTCGAAGCTCACCAACAACTCCGGCGGCACGGTGAACTGGGAGGCCCAGTTCTACGGCACCCACGACACGATCACCGTGAACGGCACGCCGCACGCGGCGCAGACCAAGTCGCTGTACGGCAAGACCGTCTCGTACGTGACGGTGCCGGTGACCGCCGGCGCGGCCGTGACCGCGAACGCCGGGACCCCGGCGGGCGACACCATCGCTCCCACGGCGCCGACCGGCCTGGCTGCGAGCGGCGCGACCTCGGACAGTGTGGAACTTGCCTGGACGGCGTCGGACGACAACGTGGGTGTGACCGGCTACAACGTCTACCGCGGCACCACTCTCGTCGGTACGACGACGGGTGCGGCCACCCGCTTCACCGCCACGGCCCTCTCGCCCTGGACGCCGTACACCTTCACGGTGAAGGCGGTCGACGCCGCCGGGAACGTCTCCGGCGCGAGCAACGCCGTGACCGCCTCCACCGGCGGCGACGGCCGGCAGGTCGACCTGAGCTCGCTCACCTGGAGCAGCGCCCGCAGCGACTTCGGCAGCATCAACAAGGACAAGAGCGTCGAGGGCAACACCCTCAGGCTCAACGGGACCACGTACGCGAAGGGCATCGGCACCCACGCCAACAGCACCATCACCTACGACCTCAACGGCGGCTACGCCCGCTTCCAGTCCGACCTCGGCATCGACGACGAGGTCACGAGCAACGCCACCGTGACGTTCGAGGTCTGGGGCGACGGCACCAAGCTCTACGAATCCCCCACCCCCATGACCCCCACCACCGCCACCACCTCCATCGACCTCGACGTCACCGGAGTCACCACCCTCACCCTCAAGGCCACCGACGCCGGAGACGGCATCAACAGCGACCACGCCGACTGGGCCGGAGCCACACTCCTGAGCTAGCAAGCACGTGATCTTCGACGGGCCCGAGGGACCATGAGGACGTGAGTGGCCCTGGGGGCCTGACAGACCCCGGGAACTCGACAGACCCTACGGACGCCACGCCTGACATGCCTTGCGGCACAGGCGTGGCTGTCCGTCGTTGCGGTGCACGGCTTCTACGAGTGCGGGCCGAACCGGGCCGGCGAGGGGAACTCGGACAGCGCGATGCCCGCAAGGGCGAAGGCCAGGCAGCAGGGCGGATCCGTCAGCGCAGGTCGAGTCGCATGACGACCCGGGGGTGTCCGGCCAGCACCGAGGTGGTGTCGGCCGCGTGCGTGAAGCCCGCGCGCTCGAAGTTCTTGCGGATCCCGGCGTACGCCATCGTCATGTCCACCCGTGCCTCCCCGTTGTCCACGGGGTACGCCTCGATCGCCGGGGCGCCGTGGGAGCGGGCGAACTCGACAGCGCCGGCGATCAGGGCGTGTGAGACCCCCTGCTTGCGATGGCCGGGGCGCACGCGGATGCACCACAGGGACCACACCGGCAGGTCGTCGACGTGCGGGATGGTGCGACTCCGGGCGAAGGACGTGTCCGAGCGCGGTGCCACGGCAGCCCAGCCGACCGGCTCGTCACCGTCGTAGGCGATCACCCCCGGAGGGGGCTGCATACGGCACAGCTCGCCCACGTACTCTCCACGGGCCGGCCCGCGGAGTTCGTTGTTGAGCTTGGACGGGATCCGGTAGCTCAGGCACCAACAGACGTTGGCAGCAGGAGACTTCGGACCGACCACGGCCCGTACGTCCTCGAACACCGATGCCGGGCGAACTTCGAAGGTCATGCCGCCACCATGTCACGACGGGGGTCGGCAGGCAGGGCGGAGGGGCCGGCCCGCGAGGCACGGTGCGGAACCGCCGACCGGGTCCGAGCGTCGAAGGGCCATGGCTGAGAGAACCGGACAGATCATCTTCACCCTCGCGCTGGTCACCGGGCTGCTCACGGGATGCACCGGGGCCGGCGAGAACAGGGAGGTCGGCGAGAGCAGGAGTGCCGGCGAGGGCAGGAGTGCCGGCCCGACGACGCCGTCCGGCCCGGTGACGCCGTCCGCCCGGGCGACACCGTCCCCCCAGGTGATCCCCTTCGAGCTGTACACGCACTGCGGGATCGACGAGGCCCGCATCGGCTCGACGTACTACGAGGCGGTGACCCCGCTCTCCGACGGATCGGGCAACCCGCCCGACGGGTGGGGCAACCCGACCCAGCGCGGCACGATGACCGTGAAGTCCCCGACGGAGGCCGTCTTCACCGACGACGCCGGGCATGAGGTGAAGTTCCGCGCCCGGCCGGGCGCGACCTCCTTCAAGCACATCTGCGCATAGGGCCTGTCGGATGGGCCGGCAGAGTGCGCTCGGCTCGACTCCTAGGCTGTGGCGCCATGGATATCGAGCTCACCCACGAGGCCGGCGCCTTCATCAATTTCCGGCACTACAGGTTCCAGGATTCGGGGGCGCACGGCCGCAGGTGGGTCGACATCAAGCACCTGCGGCTCCCCGCGGAGTCCGTAGGGAGCCGGAAAGTGCTCGCCGCGCTCGTCGGGCATGAGCAGTTCCGGGACGACTACGCCGGCGGTGGCGTCGATGTGGAGGGGTCCAGGCACGGACCGTACTGGCTGAGCCTGGTCACACCTGACGTCTACGAGAGCGTCGGTCGGGAGAGGAGCGCGCACGTCCTCCGGGAGTGGGCGAACCTGCTCGGGGACGTACCCGCCGAGCTGGCGGCTGATCTGCAGCAGGAGGTGTTCGACCGCTTGGCCGCGGCCGACCGCGTCTACTGCCTGAGCGGGCTGGGGGACGAAGCCGTTCACGACTGGGGGCGTGTGCACGAGTACTTCCACGAGTACGTGCTCATCGACCGCTCGGCCGGACGGATCACGCTCGTCGTCGCGGCGGACGACTGAGTCGGTCGCCTCGATCGATGTTCGGGGTGGCGTGTACGGGATCCGCCGTCCTAGGGGGTGTCGTCACATTCCCGTCGTTGCCCGAAGGGCGGCCCCGCGGCGTCTGGTGCGTGCTCTCGGCGTGCCGGGTGGAAGCCCACGTACTGGACGTACGTGGGCTTTCGCCCGGTGCGGCGAGAGTGCGTGCCTGGGGGCACCTCCCAGCGGTAGCTGGGGGAGCGTTGCGGGGCAGACGGGAATTTGACGACACCCCCTAGGACTCCGGGTGTCCAGGCATGTCGAGCACGCGCGAGAGGGCGGCCACGACGGGTGTGCAGTGGTCAGGCACATGCCGGGAGGCCCAGTCGGCTGCCAGGGCGAGGAAGTCGGCCAGGTCGTGCTCGACTGCGGTGAGCAGGTGCCGGAGTTCGGTGACGGTCAGCTCGATCACCGGGCCGTCGCACTGCTCGGCGTTGATCGTGAGCCGTACGCGGTCACCGGTACGCTCCGCCACCGGCGACACGGGGTCGTGGCCGAATCCGAGCAAGGTGTCGCCATCGAGGAGCCGGTGCCAGTCGCGCCAGTCCTCCAGCCCGTCGCAGCAGCCCGGCTGGAAGGAGACGCCTGTGGAGGTGTCGGTCACTCGCAGCCCGCCGGCCGCGAAGAGGGTGTCGAAGGTCAGCAGTCCGTGCAGGAACGAGGCCCGTGCGTCGGTCGGACGGGGCGGGCGGTCTGCCTCGGCGTCGGGTTCGATGTCGTTGCAGTCGGCGATGCGCATGACCGCCGTTCCGACCTCAGCGGGTGAGAGTCCGCCGCTGAGGGGCAGGAATCCGAACGGCTCGATCTCGGCGAAGGGCCAGAGGTCGAAGCCGTCAGCGGTATAGATCTCCAGGACGGGCTGCATCACGATCACCCGGCGAAGTGTTCCTCATCCCTCGCCCGGGCCGCCTCTGACTTATGGATTCCCCCACGGGGAGGGCTCGGCGTCGTCCGGAGGCCGTCGGCAGGAAGTCGTCCCGCGATACTGAGCTTTGGGCGTCGCGGGCGGAGGCGATACTGCTCCTGGAAGTCGCCCCGGCGGCGAACCGGCTCCGGACTGCGGGCTGGGCCGGGCCGATGCGGATGCACCTCTGTCGATGTCTCCGAAGGGAGCCGTTCATGACCACGGCGAAAGATCTGTTCATCATCTCTTTGGGCAACCCGAGGCCGGAGCTTGCCGTGGGACAGGGCGACCTGTCGCTCGCACTCGCGGGAGCCGAGCTGATCGATCTCATCGGTGCGGCAGCCGTCACCGTGGACGACGATCGCATCGTGCCGGGCGGGGCGCCGACCCTTGATGACCGGCTGCTCGACGAGGCCGCTGCACGCCTCACCCTGGAGCCGCCGTACGAGCGGATCGCGGACTGGCTGTGGCGCCGGGGCAGGGACCTTTCGGCGGCCTACCAGACCGCACTGGAGGAGGGCGGTGAGCTGACGCGGAAGCGCAGCGGCCGGCTGTCCTTCGGCTCGAACGTCGTGGAACCGGTCGATACGCCCGATCGCCGCAGGGCTGACGCCCGCTGGGAGGCGCAGGAACCCGTCCTGGCCGCCCTCGCCTCGGCCGTGGGCATCGGGGGCCCGCGGCCCGAGGACGAGCCCGGCCTCGCCGACGATTCGGTGACGGCGGTGGTGGCGGCCGTCCACGACGCGGTGATGGAGCTGGAGGCCGTACGGCAGAGGCGGACCATCGAGAACTCCGCCTTCGCCAATCTCTGGCGTGGGTGAGCCGAGTTCGGCTGTGCGGTCTCTGGGCCGGATGGGGTCGATGAGCGCGGCTGAGGGGAGGGGGCACGGTGTCCCAGGAGGAGCGTGACGCCAGGCTGGGGCTCACGGGCTTGACCGGTGCGGAGCGCGCGGCTCGGGTACGTCTGCTGACCGAGCGGTTCGCACGGGAGGCAGCTGCGGCGAGGGCCGCGCTGCGAGCACAGCGGACGGCGCGCCGGGTGACGCGGGATCCTGCGTCGGAGAACGACTGAGACACGCACGCTGGCGCCGGGAGAGCCGGGCCCTCACGCACCGAGGGCCCGGCTTTTCCGGATCGCGTGTCCCCGCCGGTCATCGCGCCCTGACACATCGGACGCCGCCACCGGCGCCGATGCGCCGATGCGCCGTGCCGATGCGCCGATGCGCCGATGCGCCGATGCGCCGATGCGCCGATGCGCCGGCATACCAGGATGTCGGCATGCCGGGATGTCCGGGTGTCGGGATGTCTCGGGGCCCAGCTTGCGGGCCCCTGCGCGTGATCGGCGGAGTTTTCGGGTCAACTGGGCCCGTCCGGGCCGGAAGTTGACAACGTTTCCGTTGCGGCGGCCGATGAATCTGGCCGAAACCCTTCCGGCGCGTAGCGGGCTGTGCAATTTTACATGTCACACATCATCGTCGCGTGTCCCCAACACGCGGCTCCAACGGCCCCGGAGGCCCCCACAGATGCATCCGTTCCGGATATCGAGAGCCAACGCGCGCAGAGTTCCCGCGCTCGGCGCAGCCGTCTTCCTCGCCCTCGGCCTCTTCGCGCCGCAGACCCAGGCCGCCTCCGCCGGCGCCCCGACCCCGGCCCGTACGACCTCGCCGGGAGCCGCGGCCCCGGCACCGCGGTCGATCCCGGTGCCCAAGTCGCCCGACGCGATGAGCAACAGCTCCCGCTTCAGGATCTCCGCGCAGGACAGCACCGAGGAGTCCGGCCCGGCGCCCGCCCCGAAGGCCACGTCCGCCAAGAGCGGCAAGCGGTCCTCGGCCGCCGTCGCGGACGAGTGCCCCGACCTCGGCGGGGTCGTCAACGCCACGGGCAGCGCCCTGGTCCAGCAGCTCAAGGCGCTCCCCCGGATCAACTGCACGTACCCGCTGTTCAACCTCACCGGGGAGAACGCCCGCAAGGCCTTCCACGAGGCCCAGATGGTGACCGTCGCCAACGCTCTGCGCGACGCCTCCGCCACGTACGCGGGCAACAACAACGCCTCCATCGGCCAGTTGGTGCTGTTCCTGCGGGCCGGCTACTACGTCCAGGACAACAACGCGGCCGTCGTCGGCGACTACGGCACGGCGCTGGACACCTCGGCGCGCGGCGCGCTGGACGCGTTCTTCGCCTCCCCGCGCAGCAAGGACGTCACCGACGCGAACGGCGAGATCCTCAACGAGGTCGTCACGCTGATCGACAGCACCCACACGGCCGGGCGGTACGCCGGCATCGTCAAGTGGATGCTCGGCAGCTACGACGGCACCTGGCCCGGCCAGATGAACCTCTCCATGCAGCACGTCGAATGGGTCGTCGAGAACGGCTTCAAGGCCAAGAACGACGGCCGCGGCTGGCGGGCGGCCCTCAAGGCCGATCCCACCATCCTGGACACCTGGGCCGGGTTCATCACGCGCAACGGCGCGCAGCTGAACCGCCTGGACGTCGTCAGCAACGTCGGCCGCCACCTCGGTCACGCTCTCGACGTCCCCGAGCTCAAGGACCGGCTCCGGCCGCTGCTGAAGGACCTGATCAACCGCTACCCGAACGTCGGCCCCACCGCACCGATCACCATGAACCTGGGCTGGTCCACGCGCCAGTACGACAGGGGCAACTGCGCGGCCTACGCCATCTGCGACCTGGGCGAGCGCGTGCTCCCGGCGGTCCTGCCGATCCAGCACTCGTGCAACCCGGACCTGAAGATCCGCGCCCAGGACATGTCGCCCGGTCAGCTGTCGAGCACCTGTACCAGCCTGATCAACCAGGACGCCTACTTCCACCGGATCATCGGCGACAAGGGCGCGATCCCCGGTGACGTGAACACCAACCTGGAGGTCGTCGTCTTCGACGACTACACCCAGTACGCGCTGTACGCCTGGGCCATCTACAACATCGACGTCGACAACGGCGGCATGTACGAGGAGGGCAACCCGGCGGCCGCGGGCAACCAGGCCCGCTTCATCGCCCACGAGGCCCACTGGCTGCGCCCGGACTTCCAGATCTGGAACCTCAACCACGAGTACACCCACTACCTCGACGGCCGCTACAACATGCACGGCGACTTCGAGGCGGGCATCACCACGCCGACCATCTGGTGGGTCGAGGGCATCGCCGAGAACATCTCGTTCGGATACCGCAACGAGCGCAACGCCGACGCGATCGCCGAGGCCCGCAAGGGCACGTACAAGCTCAGCGAGCTGTTCGACACCGTCTACGGCCAGGACGAGGACCCCGAGGTCAACGCGAGCCGGGTCTACCGCTGGGGCTTCCTCGCGGTCCGCTACATGCTCCAGGCGCACCCCGCCGACGTCGAGACCATGCTCAACAAGTACCGCACGGGTGACTGGACCGGTGCCCGCACCTTCCTGAAGCAGACCATCGGCACCCGCTACGACGCGGGCTTCGCGACCTGGCTGACGACCACCTGCGCGACCGCCGACTGCGGTCCGCTGCCGGAGGCCGGCTCGACCGCCGCCGCCCCGCTCTGCACCATCAGCGACCCCCGTCAGTTCGACCAGAACTGCCGCCGGGACGATCTCGCGGCCGCCACCGGCAACTACAGCTACCACTTCGTGTACCTGCCGGCCGGCGTCAAGCAGCTGACCATCACGAGCAGCGGCGGCACCGGGAACGCCGACCTGTACTACGGCGGCGGCAACTGGGCCACCACCGGCAGCCACCAGGCGAAGTCCACCAACGCCGGCAACGGCGAGACGCTGACGATCGACAACCCGCCGTCCGGCTGGGTCTACTTCAGCCTCGCCGCCGCGCAGGACTTCAGCGGTGTGAGCCTCTCCACGCAGACCAAGTGAGCCGGTCCGCCGGGGCCGGGCGGCCCCGCCGACCGGCCCCGGCGGACGAGGGGACGGCGGCCGGACTCCACGTCGTCAGTCCGGTGAAGCGTTCCTGGTCGAACGGCTCCAGCGTGGGATGAGCCGGATGCGCGTGCGCCTGTGCCGTGGCAGCCCGTCGAGTGCGGGCGGTCAGCGGGGCAGTCGGTCGAGCGCGGCCAGCACCGGTGCGACCCCGTCCTCCCTGGCCAGGCGGTCGGCCAGCGCGCGGGCGCGCGCACGGTGGGAGTCGTCCGTCGTCGCCCGGCGCAGGGCCCCGGCCAGGGCGCCGGAGGTGAGGCGGCGCAGCGGCACCACCCCGGGTGCGGTGCCCAGCGCGGTCAGCCGGGATGCCCAGAACGCCGCGTCGAACTGGACCGGCACGGGAACGGTCGGCACCCCGGCCCGCAGGACGGCGCCGGTCGTACCGGCCCCCGCGTGGTGGACGACGGCGGCCGTCCGGGGGAACAGCAGGGAGTGCGGTACCTCGTCGACGGTCAGGATGTCGTCGCCCAGGGCGTCCAGTCCCGCCCAGCCCCGCTGGACGATCCCCCGCACCTTCGCCGCACGCAGCGCGCTGACGACCTCGCGGCTCACCCGCTCGGGATCGGGAACGGTGGCGCTGCCCAGGCCGACGAAGACCGGTCGGGGCCCGGCGCCGAGGAAGTCCTCCAGTTCCCGGGACAACCGCCCGGTCTCGTGCGGCCACCAGTACCCGGACATCTCCAGCCCGGCGGGCCAGTCCCGGGGTCGGGGGACGACGAGCTCGCTGTAGCCGTGCAGCACCGGTCGCGCGGGCCTGCCCCGGCGCCTGCCCGCCGTCACGAGCCCGTGGCGCCGCCGCAGTGACCGCACGGCGTCGGAGAACAGCAGCTCCACGGACGTCATGACGACCCGTCCGCTCAGCCGGTTCGCCACCGTGCCCAGGGACCGCGTGCCGAGGACCGGAGCCGGGAACTCCCCCGTCGGGTGCAGCGGCTGGAGGTGCAGCCCCAGGGCCGGCACCGACAGGCCGTCGGCGATGGCGTACCCGAGCGGTCCCAGCGACCCGCTGACCAGCAGGACCTCACCCTCCCGCGCCGCCTCCACCAGCGCCGCCGTCATCTCGTCGGCAGCTCCCCGGGCCATGGACGCCAGCCGTACGAGCTTTCCCGCGCCGGTCCTCGCATCGTGCAGCCGTCGGCCCCGCGGGGAGTGCAGTTCGGCGCGGGGGTCCAGCGGAAGCGGACGGAACCGTACCCCCGACCCGGCCACCAGCGGCTCGAACACACCGTGCGCGGCCAACGTCACCTCGTGCCCAGCCCTTACGAGACCGGCACCCAGACCCGTGAACGGCGCGACGTCGCCCCGCGACCCCGCCGTCATCATCACGATGCGCACGCCGCCAGTGTGCCCCACCGTGACGCGACGCCGCGGAAGAACCGCCCGTGCCGCCGTGGGCGCAGCGCATCCAGGGATCGGGACCGGCCGCGCGCGCGGCCGGTCCGGGCGTCCCTCCAGATCCGCGGAGCTCACGTCCGGGAACAGAGGCAGGAATGCGACGGGGCCCATGGCGCCCGCGTGGCGGCAGACCTGGTCCATGCCCTGACCAGCGGGTCTGCCCGCACGTCGCGCTCTCAGCCGGCGACCGTCGTCACCGGGAGCTGCTGCTCGGTCCACACGTACTTGCCCGCCGTCCCGTACCGGGCGCCCCAGCGGTGCGCGAGGGCCGTCACCAGCTGGAGCCCCCTTCCCCCTTCGTCGGTCTCGGCGGCCCGGCGGACGTGAGGTGTCGTGAGGCTGCCGTCCGCCACCTCGCAGACCAGCGAGTCGCTGCGCAGGAGACGGAGCCTGATGGGACCCCGCCCGTACCGCACCGCGTTCGTGACCAGCTCGCTCACGATCAGCTCCGTGGCCATCAGGAGGTCTTCCAGCTGCCAGAGGGTCAGTTGCTCGCGGATCAGGACGCGCGCCTGACCGGCTGCGCGAGGATTCTCGGGGAGGGTCCAGCTGGCCATGTCGGACGCCCTGAACGAGCGGGGGCGGGCAACGAGCAGAGCCGCGTCGTCGGTCGTACCGGACGGTGACGGGAGCAGTGCGGCGGTGAGCCTGTCGCAGATCCGGTCGAGCAGGAGATCGGGAACGGGGTCGGCGCGGTTCGTGGCGGGGACACCATGGTTCGTCGTGGGGTCGGTTCGGTCCGTCGCGGGGGCGGCGCCGGGGTTCTCGTGGGCCAGTGCCTCGTCGAGGGTGGCCTTGAGCAGGTCCATCCCCCTGCTCATCGGCCGCGTGGCCGTCTCGGCGAGTCCGTCCGTGTAGAGGACGAGCAGGCTGCCGTCGGGTACGTGCACCCGCTTCGTCTCGAACGGCGGCTCGGCCACTCCGAGGGGGGAGTTCGGCTCCAGTTCGACGAAGCGTGCCGTGCCGGACGGGTCCACGAGCACCGGTGGCGGATGTCCCGCCGAAGCGAGGACGCAGCTCGCGTCCGTGGGGTCGTAGACCACGTACAGGCACGTCGCGTACAGGTCCTCGCCGAGGTCGGCGACGAGGTCGTTCAGGTGCACCAGCAGGTCGTCCGGGGCCAGTTCGAGGTCGGCGAGCGTGCGCACGGCGGTCCTGAGGCGTCCCATGGTCGCGGCTTCCGTCAGGCCGTGTCCCATCACGTCGCCGATCACCAATGCGACCCGGCCGGACGACAGGGGCAGTACGTCGTACCAGTCGCCGCCGACGTCCATGGCCTCCCCCGCGGGCAGGTAGCGGGCCGCGGCGGTGAGGGTCGGGAGCGCGGGCAGGTCGCGTGGGAGGAGCCCGCGTTGCAGCTCGGTGGCCCGGTCTCGGTCCGCGTCGTGCAGGCGGGCCCGTTCCAGCGCCTGGGCGATCAGGCCGCTGAGCGCCAGGAGCAGGGTCCGTTCCGCGTCGTCGAGGCGGCGGTCCTCCGAGAAGGAGATCGAGCAGGCGCCGATCGACCGGCCGGACGCGATGAGCGGGAGGAAGGCCCAGGACTTCTTCCCTGACGCGTGCACGCGAGGTGCCATGTGCGGATAGCGGGCGATGTGCTCCTCGACGGTCTCGACGAAGAGCGGCGCGCCGCCCTTCAGCACGTCGGCGACCGGCGAGACGGCGGGAACCGGTTCGGCCTCGACCATCGCCGTGAAGGTGTCGGGGTAGCCGATCACGCCCACGACGCGTACTCGGTTCGCCCTGCTCTCCTCCAGCACTCCGATGGTGAGTCCGTCCGCGCCGAAGGGCGGCAGGACGCGTCTCGCCACCGCGTTCACGACGTCCTGGACGGTCAGTGCCCCCGACAGGGAGACGGTGAGGTTCTTGATCCGCTCGGCCCGCCGCACCGCCTCGTGACGCGACCGGGACGCCCTCACTTCCTGGATGCGCGCCTCGTCGATGTCGCTGACGTAGACGCTCATGCCGTCCGGCACGGGTGCGATCCTGATGCGGTACCAGTGGCCGTCGGACGACCGTTGTACGTCGATTCCGCCCGGCTCACGGGACTCGGCCGCCTCGTGGCAGCGGCTTTCCAGTTCCGCCTGCTGGCGGAACCCCTCGACCGCCTCCCGGAGCGGCCGCCCCACGACGGTGCCCGTACGGCTGCCGTCCGTACCGAAGAGCCGGTCGGCGGCAGGGTTCGCGTAGACGATCCGCCAGTCGCCGTCCACCAGCAGGAAACCGTCCGCCATATGGTGCAGGGCGGTGTCCACGCGGTCCGTCCGCGGCTCCGGAGGCGTGGAGGGACCGTCTGCCGATGGCGCACGACGTTCGTTCACTGCCGACCTCGCACTCGTGGGCCGTCCTCCGCCCTCCACCCTTCTCTCCATTAGCGCATACGTGTGGGACGGATGCGCGGTGCCGGGGCGGCGGGTGGGCGGGCCGGCCGGCACCGGCCGGTCAGCGGGCGGCGGTCGGGCCGGGCACGGCCGCTCCGGAGGGAGCGGGACGGGACGCCCGGTCGGAGGAACGGCCGGGCGTCCCGTCCTCACCCGCTGTGCGGCTCAGGTCACTTGGCCGTGACCGTGTCGGCGACCTGCGGCTCAGGGGCGGGCTCGCTCTCGCGCTGGAACAGCGACGCGACCGCGGACACGAGCAGCAGGATCACGGAGAGCCACAGCCCCTTGGCGATGCCGCCCTCGGAACCGGACAGGATGCCGGAGATCAGCGGGCCGACCGCCTGGCCCACGCTGAACGCCACGGTCAGCCACGCGATGCCCGAGGGTCCACGCCTGCTGCGGCAGCATCCGGCGGACCAGCACGGTGATGGCGGTGGGACCCGCCATGAAGCCCGCGCCGAAGACGACCGCGGAGACGATGGCCTTCCTCCTGGCCGTGGCCTGGGCCTTCGGGCGCCTCGTCCACGGCCCCCCACCACCAGCAGAACGATCCCGTCCGAAGGCGTCCGCGGAGACCGCCTCCCGGGACACGCGGCCCACGGTTCGGGCCTATGCTCGATGCGTCCGGCAGGTCTGTGCGCGGGCTTCCGGCGGTGAGGGATGGGGCTGCGATGAGTGAACCGACGAAACCCGAGGTCAGCGTTCCGGAGGGGGATGCGCCGACCGAGCTGACCGTCCGGGACCTGGTCGTCGGGGACGGAGCCGAGGCGAAGCCGGGCACTGTCGTCCGGGTGCACTACGTCGGCGTCACCTTCGCGTCCGGCAAGGAGTTCGACGCCTCCTGGGACCGGGGCCTGCCGTTCAAGTTCGCCGTGGGCGGCGGCAGGGTCATCAAGGGCTGGGACCGGGGGGTGAGGGGGATGAAGGTCGGCGGTCGGCGCGAGATCGTCGTTCCCCCGCGGCTCGGCTACGGCAAGCAGTCGCCCTCGCCGTTGATCCCGGCGGGTTCGACCCTGGTCTTCGTGGTGGACCTGCTCTCCGTCGCCACCTGAGCCGGGCGGACCCTCGCCCCTCCGCGAGGGTCGCACCGTATCGACCGATGAGTTTCGGGCGGCCCCGCGGTCTGCCCTGCATGGAGAACACCTCACCCACGGAACCGATCGACCTCGGAGCGGCCGCGGAGCGCGTCGCCCGGCTCGCGGAGGGCGTCGACGACGCCCGGCTCGGCGACCCGACACCCTGCCCCGAGTACGCAGTACGGGAACTGCTCGGCCATCTCGCCGGGCTCGGCGTCGCCTTTCGCGACGCGGCCCGCAAGCGGGTCGGGCCGACGACCGGCACGCCGCCCGGCTCGACGCGTCCGGTGCTTGCGGACGACTGGCGGACGGTCCTGCCGAAGGTGCTGGACGAACTGGCCGCCGCCTGGCGCGAGCCGGGCGCCTGGGAGGGGGACACGCAGGCGGGCGGGATCGACCTGCCGGCCGCCGTCATGGGGCGGATCGCGCTGGACGAGCTGCTGATCCACGGCTGGGACCTGGCGCGGGCGACCGGTCAGGCCTACGAGGTGAGCGAGGGGGAACTGAGAGTCTCCGAGGCTCTGTTGACTCCTACCGACGACACCTCCGGCGACGGGTTCTTCGGCCCCGTCGTCGCGGTGCCGGACGGCGCTCCTCTGCTCGACCGCGTGATCGGCCTCAGTGGCCGTCGGCCCGACTGGCGCCCGGCCTGAGGCCCGGCCAAGGGGCCGCCGCCCTGCCGGATCCGGCGCGGGCCTCCCCGCACCGTGGTGTCAGAACATCCGGCCGCCGAAGGGGCTGCCCGGTCCGTAATAGGTGGCCAGCGCGTCCCGGTAGTCCGGGTCACCGAGGTGCTTCTCGCGGTGGAACTCGGGGGCGTCCTTGATCTGCTCCTTCGTGCGGTCGACGAAGATCTTCCGCTCGTCCAGGTCGACCCGCACGACGGTGCTCGCCGGGAGCAGCACCTCCTTGCCGAAGATCCAGACGCCGGTGTCCACCACCAGATAGGCGTCGTCCACCTCGTCGGAGTGCTTGTCCACCTTCCCGATGCTGCCGTCGGTCGCCTCGACCTTGTAGCCGGTCAGGTCCGCACCGGCGAGGTGACCCGAGGTGTCCTTGTAGGTCCACATGTGCTCAGTCACGCTTCACCAACTCCTCCGGTAGTCGGGGGACGGCCGGTGGTGATCCGGCGTCCTCCGTTTCCGTTTGCCGTACGTGGCATGCCTACGTGCTGTCCCGTACGCGGTATGCCGTACGCGGTATGCCGTACGCGGTATGCCGTACGCGGTATGCCGTACGCGGCGGGACGTGATTCCCGCCTGGGCTCCGCCTGCCCCGGCCCCGCGAACTCATTCATGGGCCTTCCCGGGCCGGAGTTTGACGTGCTCGCGGGCGGTGAGGCGAAGGGAACAGGCCTGTTCGACTCATCGATCGGAGGAGCACGTGGAGAGCGTCATCCGGCTGGCCGTCGCCGTCGGCGGCTCGGCGCTGGCGGCCTTCGTCGTCTGCCGCGCGGCGGACCTGCTGGCGCGGTTCGCCGACGCGCGACATCCGGAGACCCCGTTGTGGGGGCTGCTGCGCGGTTGTCGTACGCCGCTGTACGTCGTCCTGCTGGCCGCCCTGCTCAGATGGACCTATCCGGTGGCGGCGGAGCCGGGCGGGGCACCGGCCGAGCACGCGGAGACGGTGGGCCACGTCCTGCTGTTGAGCCTGATCGGCGCCGGTGCCTGGCTGACCGTGCGGACGGTCGCGGCCGTCGTCGAGTCCACGTACGCGCGGTACGCCGGACGTTCACGTGACGCCGCACGGCTCCGCCGAGTCCGTACGCAGGTCACGCTGATCATGCGGGTGGTGGCCGTCGCCGTCGGGGTGCTCGCCGCTGCCGCGGCCCTCGTCACCTTCCCCTCCTTCCGTACCCTCGGCACGTCCCTGCTCGCCTCGGCCGGCATCATCGGCATCGTGGCGGGCGTGGCGGCACAGTCGACGCTGAGCAACCTCTTCGCCGGCTTCCAGATCGCCTTCGGTGACATGGTCCGCATCGGCGATACCGTCGTCGTCGACGGCGAGTGGGGTGTCGTGGAGGAGGTGACCCTCACCTTCCTCACGGTCCGGACCTGGGACGAGCGCCGCGTCACGCTCCCCGTCTCGTACTTCACCTCGCGGCCGTTCGAGAACTGGTCGCGCGGCGGCGCTGAGATGACGGGTTCGGTCTTCGTCCACTGCGACCACAGCACTCCGGTCGCGCTCGTCCGGGCGCACCTCCAGGAGTTCCTCGCCACCTGCGGCACCTGGGACGGGCGCGCCTGGGACCTCGCCGTCACCGACACCTCGCCGACCGGCATCACGGTCCGGGCGATCGTGACCGCCAAGGACGCCGACGACCTGTGGACGACGCGTTGCGCCGTACGGGAGGAGCTCGTCGGCTGGCTCGCGCGGGAGCACCCGGGCGCCCTCCCCAAGGTCGTCACCGCTCCCGCGGCCGACGCGTTCGAGCTGCCGGAGGCAGGCGAACGGGCGCCGCGGCAGCGACGGCTCCGCCGGGCCGACGGGAATCCTGCCGGCCCGGCGGACACGCCCCCGGACTGAGGCGGATCCCCCGGGCCGGCCCCGGGGGATCCGGGAGTTCCGTCAGGCCTTCTTCTGCATGGACCTCCGAGCCGGATTGCCCTGGTCGGCCGCCTTGGGGTCCTTCTCGTCGGCCTTCGCCCGGACGCCCTGGGCGATGCGCTCGCCGACGGTCCTGTCGATGTTCGTCCAGTAGGCGAAGGCACGCTCCAGGACGGGCTCGGAGACGCCGTTGAGGAGGTGGCCGACGACGTTGTCCACCAGGCGGTCGCGGGCCTCGTCGTCCAGGACCTCGCGCACGAGGGTGCCGGGCTGGCCCCAGTCGTCGTCCTCGGGGTGGGAGACGTAGGCCGCCCGGGTGATCTCGCCGTCCGCCGCCCAGCTGGGCGGGTCGCCGTACCGCTCGGTGTCGGCGGCCGGGCCGCCCTTGGAGTTCGGGGCGTAGACCGGGTCGGTCGTCCTGCGGTAGGCCATCGCTCCGTCCTTCGAGTACGTGTGGACGTCGACGACGGGCGCGTTCACGGGGAGCTGCTGGTAGTTGCCGCCGATGCGGTGGCGGTGCGCGTCGGCGTACGAGAACAGCCGGGCCAGCAGCATCCGGTCGGGGCTGGGGCCGATGCCGGGGACGAGGTTGTTGGGCTGGAAGGCGGCCTGCTCGATCTCGGCGTGGTTGTCGGTCGGGTTGCGGTCGAGCGTCATGCGGCCCACCGGGATGAGCGGGTAGTCCCCGTGCGGCCAGACCTTGGTGAGGTCGAAGGGGTTGAACCGGTATTCCGCGGCCTTCTCGTACGGCATGACCTGCACGTGCAGCGTCCAGCTCGGGAAGTCGCCGTCGCGGATGTGCTCGAAGAGGTCTCGCGTGTGGTAATCCGTGTCGACGGCCGCCATCTGGTCGGCCTCGTGCTGGGTGAAGAACTCGATGCCCTGGTCGGTCTTGAAGTGGTACTTCACCCAGAACCGCTCGCCGGACTCGTTGATCCACATGTAGGTGTGGGAGGTGTAGCCGTTCATGTGGCGCCAGGAGCGCGGGATGCCGCGGTCCCCCATCAGCCAGGTGACCTGGTGGGCGGACTCCGGGGAGAGCGTCCAGAAGTCCCACTGCATGTCGTGGTCGCGCAGGTTGTTGTCCGCGCGGCGCTTCTGGGACCTGATGAAGTGCTGGAACTTCATGGGGTCCTTGACGAAGAACACCGGCGTGTTGTTGCCGACCATGTCGTAGTTGCCTTCGCTGGTGTAGAACTTCACCGCGAAGCCGCGCGGGTCGCGCCAGGTGTCCGGGCTGCCGCGCTCGCCGGCGACCGTGGAGAAGCGGACGACGAGATCGGTGCGGGTGCCGGGCTGGAACAGGGCCGCCTTGGTGTAGCCGCTGACGTCGTGGGTGACCTCGAAGTGGCCGAAGGCGCCGCTGCCCTTGGCGTGCGGCTGACGCTCGGGGATCCGTTCGCGGTTGAACTGCGCCATCTGCTCGATCAGGTAGGCGTCCTGGAGCAGGATCGGACCGCCGGGGCCCACGGTGAGCGAGTGTTCGTCGCTCTCCGCCGGAGCACCGGAATCGGT
The DNA here is from genome assembly GCF_014649015.1 of Streptomyces narbonensis. Taxonomy (GTDB): domain Bacteria; phylum Actinomycetota; class Actinomycetes; order Streptomycetales; family Streptomycetaceae; genus Streptomyces; species Streptomyces narbonensis. The sequence continues at coordinate 177,399 of NZ_BMSF01000005.1, read as the reverse complement.
CGTGGTGGCGGGTCGGCTGTCGGTCATCGCTCGTGCTGCCTTTCCTCGTGTCGGGCGGTGGCGCGCTCCTCGATCGGGGGCGGGCCACGGCCGCGGGCGGGCGCGCGACAGCGGGGCGGCGGCCCTCTCCGCCCCGCACACACACGTCCCACCCTGCGCCCGGTCACCCGAAGGCACCACCGGAGGCCGGGTATCGCCCCCCTTCGAGCCGGCGAAGGGGGTGGCCCCGGGCCGCCGCCCGTGGGTCAGGCGACCGTGAGGACGATCTTCCCGGTGGTGCGGCCCCGTTCGCCGATCTCGTGGGCCTTCGCCGCCTCGGCGAGCGGCAGGACGGTGTCGACCACCGGCTTCAGGCGTCCCTGCTCCACGAGGGCCGCGATCTCCCGCAGGCCGAGGTGGTCGGGTTCGACCAGGACCCAGGCCGCCAGCACGCCGTCCGGGGCGGCGGGGACGTCGTCCGGTCCCGGCAGGGTGATGAGCCTGCCGCCCTCACGGAGCACCGTGAGGGAGCGCTCGGCCGTCTCCCCGCCGAGGCCGTCGAGGACGACGTCCACGTCGGAGACGACGTCCTCGAAGCGGTTCTCGCGGTAGTCGATCACCTCGTCGGCGCCCAGCTCCCGCACCAGCTCGTGCTTGGCGGCGCTCGCGGTCCCGATGACGTAGGCGCCTCGCGCCTTGGCGATCTGTACGGCGAAGTGCCCCACCCCTCCGGCCGCGGCGTGCACCAGCACCCGCTCCCCGGGCCGGACGTCCGCGGCGTCGACGAGGGCCTGCCAGGCGGTGAGCGCGGCCAGCGGCAGCGCCGCGGCCTCGACGTGGGTGAGGGAGGCGGGCTTGGGGGCGAGGTGCCGGGCCGGGGCCACGACGTACTCGGCGTATCCGCCCGCCTGCCGGGGGAACAGCGGCATGCCGAAGACCTCGTCGCCGGGGCGGAAGATCCCCACGCCGGGGCCGACGGCCTCCACCGTGCCGGACACGTCCCAGCCGACGGCCGGGACGGCGCCCCACTCGATGAGGGCCCCGCCCGCGCGGGTCTTCCAGTCCACGGGGTTCACTCCGGCCGCGTGGACCCGCACCAGGACCTCGTTCAGGCCGGGCTCCGGGCGGTCCACCTCGCGCTCCACCAGGTTCTCGGGTCCGCCCCACTGCTCCACGACCACCGCACGCATGCTGTCCGCCTCGTTTCCGTCTCGATCGGAGCGCCCCCGGAACGGTTCCGGCGGCGATGTGTCCACGATCCGATACGCCGGTCCCGAACGGTATTGGCCGTTCGGCCAGCATGTGACAGGATCTGGCCATGAGTGAAACGGCCGGCCGCACGACACCGGACAGCCACGAGCAGCCGCGGACGGCACCGCACCGGGTCGCCGTGCTCGCGCTGCCCGGGGTGCCCCCCTTCGAGCTCGGCATCCCCTCCCGGGTCTTCGGCTGCGTCGAGGACCCGGAGGGCCGGCCCCTGTACGAGGTCACGATCTGTACGGCCGACGGGGCCCCCGTCCTCAGCGACGCCGGGTTCACCGTGCAGCCGGCGGCCGGTCCCGAGGCGCTCGCCGCCGCCGACACCGTCGTCCTCCCGCCCACGCACGCCATGCCGGAGCTCGGGCAGGGCGGTCCGCTCCCGCCCGAGGTCGCCGGGGCCATCGCCGGGATCCGGCCCGGCACCCGTCTCGTGTCCATCTGCACCGGGTCGTACGTGCTGGCCGCCGCGGGCCTCCTCGACGGCCGGCCGGCCACCACGCACTGGAACCTGGCGCCGGAGTTCCGCCGGGCCTACCCCCGGGTCAAGGTCGACGAGGACGTGCTCTTCGTGGACGACGGCGACGTGCTGACCTCCGCGGGCGTGGCCGCTGGTGTCGACCTGTGCCTGCACATGATCCGCCGTGACCACGGCGCCGCGGCGGCGAACCGCGCCGCGCGCATGTGCGTCGTGCCGCCGTGGCGGGACGGAGGTCAGGCCCAGTTCATCGACCGGCCCGTCCCCGAGCCCACCCTGGCCAGCACCACGTCCACCCGCGCCTGGGCCCTGGAGCACCTGGCGGAACCGCTCACCCTCGCCCGGCTCGCCGAGCACGCGCGGATGAGCCTGCGCTCCTTCACCCGCCGATTCCGCGACGAGGTCGGCATGACCCCGGTGCAGTGGCTCACGGCGCAGCGTCTGGAACTGGCCAAGCAGCTGCTGGAGACGACAGATCTAGCCATCGACCTCGTCGCCCACCGCGCCGGCCTCGGCTCCGGGAACTCGCTGCGCGCCCACATGCGTACGGCCTTCGGCACCTCGCCCGCCGCCTATCGCCGCGCCTTCGGCACCACGGCCCCGCCGGTTCCCTCCGGGATCCGCGAGGGAACCGAGGCGCTGCCCGAGCCCGGGGCGGGGAAGGAGCCGACGCGCTGACGAAGCTCCGGCGGCGGGCACAGCCTGACCGAGGGTGATCGGAGCCGCCGTCGGCGTGCTCACACGTGCCGAAGCCGGCCCCGCCTTAGGCTGCGGCTGTCAGAAAACCCCTCCGAAAGCGCGGATGGTCTTGTCTGCCGGCACCGTCATCGCGGGCATTCTGTTCATGTGGTGCGTCCTGTCGTACCGGCTCGCGCGATGGAGCATCACCGCACCGATCGCCATGATGCTGGCCGGCATCGCCCTCACCAGCGGCGCGGACCCGGCGCTCGCCTTCGACTTCGGGGACCTGGGCGAGTTCGAGCGCACGGTCGAGATCATCGTCGCCCTGCTGCTCTTCGTCGACGCGACGGAGGTGCCGGCCGGCGTGATCCGCCGGGAGCGGAGCGTCGTCGCCCGCCTCCTGGGGATCGCGCTGCCGCTGACCCTGGGTGCCGCCTTTCTGGTCTCTCTCGCCTTCTTCCCCGACCAGCCCGGATGGGTCCTGGCGGTACTGGCGACCGTCGTCGTCCCTCTCGACCTGGCGCTCGCCGGGGCCCTGGTGAGGGACAGACGCGTCCCCGGTCGACTCCGTGACGTGCTCAACGTCGAGGGCGGTCTGAACGACGGCGTCATCTCACCGCTCTTCCTGCTCTGCGTCGCCGGCGCCGCCGCGTCCCGCACCACCGGCGGCGACTACGCAGACGCCCTCCTCACCGCCGTCGGAGCGGCGGGCTGGGCGGTCGGGGCGGGTTCGCTCGTCGGCTGGCTGGCCGGACAGCTGCTCCGGCGGTCCTGGGCGAGGGGCTGGACACTGCCCGCCGCGACCCGGCTCGCTGTGCTGAGCGTGCCGATCGCCGCGTTCAGCCTGTCCGTGTCCCTCGGCGGCAACGGCTTCGTCGCCTCCTTCGTGTCCGGGGTCTGCATCGCACCGACGCTGCGTCATCTTCCCGAGGACGCCGTGCAGATGACCGACGACCTGTCGACCCTGCTGACGCTCGCGCTGTGGTTCCTCTTCGGCCAGATGGTCAACGACGAGTTCTGGGACGGTTTCCACCTCTCCGTCATCCTCTACGCCGTCCTCGCCGTCACCCTGGTGCGCCTGGTGCCCGTGATGCTCGCGCTGATCGGTACGGAGCTTTCGCTGTCCGACCGGCTGTTCCTCGGGTGGATGGGGCCGCGGGGAGCGACCACGGTGGTCTTCGGCCTCCTCGCCGCGATCGAGCTGCCCGCCGCCGGCGGCGGTGACTTCGTATCCCGGGTGATGGTGATCACCGTCATGGTCAGCATCGTGCTGCACGGCCTGAGCGCCGAACCCGTCGGGCGCCTCTACGCCCGCCGCCGGCGCACCTCGCGGGAGCTCCGGGGCGCGGAGTGAGGCGTGGAAGGCGGGGCGGAAGGGGGAAGGTGCGGCGGACCGGCGCATACGCGTCCGGGCCGCCGCACCGGTGTCAGGCCGGGAGCCACGCCCGCCAGGTGGTCTCGTTCTCCTTCACCCAGCGCCCCGCCGCCTCCTGCGGCGACAGCTTCTGCTCCGCGATCATCAGGGCGACCTCGTTCTGGTCCTCGGTCGTCCAGCGGAACTTCTTCAGGAAGGCGGCGGCGTCACCGCCCCCGTCGGCGAAGCGGGCGTTGAGGAACTTCTGCAGCGGTGTGTGCGGGTAGGCGCAGGCCACCTTCTCCGGGTCGGCGTCGCAGCCCTCCTTGTAGGCGGGAAGCTTCACCTCCGTCATGGGGACCTTCTCGAACAGCCACTGGGGCTTGTACCAGTAGCTCAGGAACGGCTTCTTCTCCTTGGCGAACTGCTTGATCTGCGTGATCTGCGCCGCCTCGGAGCCCGCGAACACGACCTGGTAGTCGAGGTCCAGGCTGTTCACGAGTGCCTTGTCGTTCGTGACGTACGACGGGGAGCCGTCCAGCAACTGGCCCTTGCCGCCGCTCTCCGCGGTGCGGAACTCGTCGGCGTACTTGTTCAGGTTCCGCCAGTCGGTGACGTCGGGGTGCTGCTCGGCGAAGTACGTCGGCACGTACCAGCCGATGTGGCCGGTCACCCCGAGGTCTCCGCCCCGTGCGATCGTCCCCTTGTCGTCGATGTACCGCTTCTCCTGTTCCGGGTGGCCCCAGTCCTCCAGGATGGCGTCCACCCGGCCCTGGCTGAGCGCGTCCCAGGCGGGGACCTCGTCGATCTGGACGGTGTCCACCCGGTAACCGAGCTCGTGCTCCAGCAGGTACTGGGCGACGGCGACGTTGGCCTGCGCGCCCACCCACGACTGCGTCGACAGGGTCACCGTGCGGGATCCCTTCGCGTCGGCGTACGGGGACGCCTGGCGGGTCATGTCGGCGGCGCCGCAGCCGGTGAGGCCGACCGCGAGGGCGGCCGCGGTGACGAGTGCGGCGATGCGTGTACGAGCCATCTCAGGCCCCCTTTCCGGCGAGACCGCGGCGTTCCGTCGGCTGGGTGACGCGGTCGAGCATCAGGCCGAGGCAGACGATCGCGGCGCCGGCGACCAGGCCGGTCGCGAGGTCGCCCTGGGCGAGGCCGAAGACCGCGTCGTAACCGAGTGCGCCGCCGCCCACGAGGCCGCCGATGACGACGACGGCGAGGACCAGCACCACACCCTGGTTGACGGCCAGCAGCAGCGCGGGCCGGGCCAGCGGCAGCTGCACCTGGAAGAGCTGCTGCCGCCCGGTCGCGCCCAGGGAGCGCGCGGACTCCAGGGCGGCCGGGTCCACCGCGCTCAGCCCCTGGGCCGTGATCCGCACCACCGCGGGCAGCGCGTACACCACGGCGGCCGCGACGGCCGGGGCGCGGCCCACACCGAACAGGGCGACGACGGGGATCAGGTAGACGAACTGCGGCATCGTCTGGAAGACGTCGAGAACCGGACGCAGCGCGCGTCCCATCCGGCTGCTGCGGGCCGCTCCGACCCCGAGGGCGAGGCCGAGCAGCAGGGTCACGGCGACGGCGGCCAGGACCTGGGACAGCGTGTCGAGCGCCGGGTCCCAGACACCGAGCACGCCGATCGCCGCCGTCGCGAGGACGGCGGTCGCCGCGGTGCGCCAGGTGCCGATGAGCAGCGCGAGTGCGCCGACGGCCAGCAGGACCATCCACCAGGGCAGCCATTGGAGGCCGTCGCGCAGGGGGTTGAGGACCCAGGTGGTGAAGCGTGCCGCCCAGTCGGCGGTCCCGCCGACGAGGGGCACGCCGGAGTAGAGGTGTGCGGTCATCCAGTCGACCGCCCCGTTGACGGGCCCGGCGATGTCGACCGTCCACGAGTGGGGCCAGGCGAGCCGGTCGGACAGGCGGCCCGCGACGGCGACGACGACGGTCGTCGCGAGGGCGACGGCCCAGCCGGCTCCGGCCCGGCGGGCCGGAGCCGCGCCGATCCGCGCCCCGGCCGCGGCGGTGACCCGGTCCAGGACGACGGCCAGCAGCACGATCGGCACACCGGCGGCGAGCGCGGCACCGACGTCGACGGAGCCCAGCGCCTGGTAGACGCGGTCGCCGAGGCCTCCCGCGCCGATGACCGAAGCGATCACGGCCATGCCGAGGGCCATCATGATGGCCTGGTTGACGCCGAGCAGCAGTTCCTTGCGGGCCAGCGGGAGCCGGGCCGTCAGCAGCCGCTGCCGGCCGGTGGCGCCGAGGGAGGCGGCGGCCTCCATGACGCCGGCGTCCGCGCCCCGCAGCCCGAGCGCGGTGAGGCGGGCCATGGGCGGGGCGGCGTAGACGACGGTCGCGAGGACGGCCGCGGGTACGCCGATGCCGAAGACCAGGACGACGGGCAGGAGGTACGCGAAGGCCGGCAGCACCTGCATGGTGTCGAGGACCGGGCGCAGGATCCGGTGCATGCGGTCCGACAGTCCGGCGGCGAGGCCGAGGAGTCCTCCGACCAGTACGGACGCGGCGACGGCGACCGCCATCAGGGCGAGCGTCTGCATGGTGGGAACCCACATGCCGAGCACTCCGCACACGGCGAAGGCTGCGACGGAGGTGAGGGCGAGCCGCACGCCCGCGACCCGCCAGGCCACGAGCCCGGCGGCGGCGGTGACGCCGGCCCAGCCGAGCGCGAGCAGCACCAGGTACACGGCGCGGACGGACACGACCACGGCGTTGCTGACGTGCCCGAGGAAGTAGAGGAACAGCGGGTGGCCGTCGCGGTTGTCGATGATCCAGTCGCTGGTGCGGTCCAGCGGTCCGGACAGATCGACGGCGAGCGCTGCGGGCCAGCTGCCGCCGCCCAGGAGTACGGCTCCGAGGACGAGCGCGACGGCCGCGCCGGCGCCGATGAGCCGGCCACGGTGACGTCCGAGGTCGCGCAGGACGCCGGACCCGGCGGCGGTGGTGGTGGAGGAGCTCGGTGTGGCGGGGGTGACGGTGGCGGTCATCGGCCCCACCGCCTCGGGACGGGAGCGCCGGTCGGGCGCCCCACGGCCGGAGCGCCGGCCCGGCGCCCCGGAGCGAGAGCGCCGGTCGGGCGCCCGAGGGGGGTGGTGTCCGTCGTGCCGCCCGGCGGCGGCCAGGTCGTATGGGAGTGCATCAGGCCACCGCCTTCCCCGTCGTCGCCGGGATCCCGGCGACGACTCCGAGGAGTCCGGCCCGGTCGACGACGCCGAGGCAGCGGCCGTCCTCGACGACCCGCGCGTTCTCGCCCGTACGGGCGACGGCCTCGATGGCCTCGTGGACGGTGGCGCCGGGGGCGAGCGCGGGGCCGGTCTCGCGCTCGTCGGCGAGTGCGGGGCGCATCGCCGAGCGGACCGTGAGCACCTGCTCGCGCGGCACGTCGCGGACGAAGTCCCTGACGTACTCGTCGGCGGGGGCGCCCACGATCTCCTCGGGCGTGCCCAGTTGGACCACGCGGCCGTCGCGCATCAGCGCGATGCGGTCGCCGAGCTTCAGCGCCTCGCCCAGGTCGTGGGTGATGAAGACCATCGTGCGGCCCTCCTCCCGGTGCAGGCGTACGACCTCCTCCTGCATGTCGCGACGGATGAGCGGGTCCAGTGCGCTGAACGGCTCGTCGAACAGCAGGACCTCGGGGTCCACCGCGAGCGCGCGGGCGAGCCCGACCCGCTGCTGCTGACCACCGGACAGCTGGCTCGGCCTGCGGTGCTCCATGCCGTCGAGACCGACCTTGGCGACGAACTCCGCCGCCCGCTCGCGCCGTTCGCCGCGGGCCACGCCCTGGATCTCGAGCCCGTAGGCGACGTTGTCGAGCACGGTCCGGTGCGGCAGGAGCCCGAAGTGCTGGAAGACCATGGCCGCCCGGTGCCTGCGCAGCTCGCGGAGCCGGCCGGCGTCCATGGACAGGACGTCCTCGCCGTCGATGGAGATCCGCCCCGAGGTGGGCTCGATGAGCCGGGTGAGGCAGCGGACGAGGGTCGACTTGCCGGAGCCGGAGAGGCCCATGACGACGAAGACCTCGCCTCTGCGGACGTCGAAGGAGACGTCGCGGACGGCGGCGGTGCAGCCGGTCCGCTCGCGCAGCTCGGTGGCATCGAGGGAGGCGAGCGTCTCGTCCGAGGGCACGCGGTCGGCCTTCGGGCCGAAGACCTTCCACAGCTCGCGTACGGAGAAGACGGGTTCTGCGGTGTCCCGCGTCGGCTCGTTCATCGTCGGTTGCCTCCCAGCAGTTCGGCGCATTTCTCGCCGACCATGAGGACGCCGATCATGGGGTTGACGGCGGTCATGGTCGGGAAGACGGACGCGTCGGCGATCCGGATGTTGTCGAGGCCCCGGATTCTCAGGTCCGGTGCGACGACGGCGAGTTCGTCGTCGGCGGCTCCCATGCGGCAGGTGCCCGCCGGGTGGTAGACGGTGTGCGCGACGTGGCGGGCGTACGCGCTGAGTTCCTCGTCCGAGGTGACCTCGGGCCCGGGGCACACCTCGCGCTTCAGCCAGCCGGCCAGGGGTTCGCTCGCCGCGATCTGCCGGGCGATGCGGATCCCGTCGACCAGGGTCCGCCCGTCGTAGTCGTCCTCGTCGGTGAAGTACCGGAAGTCGAGCGCGGGCTTGACCTCGGGGTCGGCGCTCGTGAGGTAGAGCCGGCCGCGGCTGCGCGGCTTGGGGATGTTCGGTGTCATCGACACGCCGTGCGCGGGCCGTTCGTAGCCGATCCGCTCCGGGTTGTCGGTGAAGGGGATCTGGTAGAAGTGGAACATCAGGTCGGGTCCCTCGGACTCCGGGTCCCGCCTGACGAAGAGCCCGGCGTCGGAGTCCATCGCGGAGTTCTCCGGGATCGGGCCGTGTGTCTCCCACACGATGACCGACTCGGGGTGGTCGAGCAGGTTCTCCCCCACGCCCGGCAGGTCGTGCACGACGGGGATGCCGAGCTTCTCCAGGTCGGCACGCGGTCCGATGCCCGAGTGCAGCAGCAGGCGCGGGGTGTCCACGGCGCCCGCGCACACCAGGACCTCGCGCCGGGCGCGGACGACGTGCTCCTCGCCGTCCTTGGTGCGGATGTGCACGCCGGTGGCTCGGGTGCCCTCCAGTTCGAGGCGGAACGCCCAGGTCTCCAGGGCGATGTGGAGGTTCGGCCGGTCCAGGAACGGGTGGAGGTAGGCGACCGAGGCGGACGAGCGCTTGTTGTTGTCGGGGTGGTAGGCGAGGTCGAAGAAGCCGACGCCCTCGTGGAAGGGCTGCCGGTTGAAGCCCTCGACGCGCGGGACGCCGAGTGCGGTCTGCGCCGCGTCGACGAAGTCCCGGGCTATCGCGTTCCGGTCGGCCTCGTCGACGGGGACGATGTTGTTGCGCAGCCGGGCGAAGTACGGATCCATCGCCGCCGCGTCCCAGCCCTCGGCGCCGGCCTCGGCCCATTCGTCCCAGTCGGAGGGCAGGGGCTTGAAGGCGATGAGGGTGTTGTGCGAGGAGCAGCCGCCGAGGACCCGGGCCCGGCTGTGCCGGATGTGCGAGTTGCCGCGCGGCTGCTCGGTGGTGGGGTAGTCGTAGTCCAGCTCGCCGCCGAGCAGGCCCATCCAGCGGCGCAGGGTGAGGACGTCGTCGCGGCCGACGTCGCTGGGGCCGCCCTCGATGACGGCGACGGTGACGTCCGGGTCCTCGGTCAGCCGGGAGGCGATCACCGAACCGGCGGTGCCGCCGCCGACGACGACGTAGTCGTACACGTGCCGGTCGCGCACGTCGTGGTCGTGCACGTGCTGCTCGTTCATGCCTGGTCCTTCGCCGTCGTGCCCGCGAACCAGCGCACGGGGCGCGGGGCGAGGTTCTGGTAGATGTGCTTGGTCTCGCGGTACTCGGCGAGACCGCTGGGGCCCAGCTCGCGGCCGATGCCGGACTTGCCGAAGCCTCCCCACTCCGCCTGCGGCAGGTAGGGGTGGAAGTCGTTGATCCAGACGGTGCCGTGGCGCAGCCGGGCCGCGACCCGCCGGGCGCGGTCCTCGTCGGAGCTCCACACCGCTCCGGCGAGGCCGTACTCGGTGTCGTTGGCGAGGGCGACGGCCTGCTCCTCGGTGCGGAAGGTCTCCACGGTGAGGACGGGGCCGAAGACCTCCTCCCGGATGACCCGCATACGGCGGTGGCACCGGTCCAGGACGGTGGGCCGGTAGAAGTAGCCCGGTCCTGCCGGCCTCTCGCCGCCCGCGCGCAGGACAGCGCCCTCGCCGAGGGCGGAGGCCACGTATTCCTCGGTCCTCGCCAGCTGGGCCGCGGAGACCAGCGGGCCGCATTCGACGCCCTCGTCGGTGCCGCGGCCGAGTCGGATCAGTCCGGCCCGGCGGGCGAGTTCGGCGACGAAGCGTTCGCGGAGCGACTCCTCGACGATGAGGCGTGATCCGGCGGAGCAGACCTGGCCGCTGTGGATGAAGGCGGCGTTGAGCGCCTGGTCGACGGCGGTGTCGAAGCCTTCGGGCGTCGCACAGGAGTCGGCGAACACGACGTTGGGGTTCTTGCCGCCCAGTTCGAGGGCGACCTTCTTCACGCTGTCGACGGCTGCCCTGGCCACCTTCGTACCGCTGACCAGTCCCCCGGTGAACGACACGAGGTCGACGTCGGGGTGCTCGGCGAGCCGGGCGCCGACGGTGCCGCCGGGGCCGGTGACGATGTTGGCCGCGCCGAGCGGAAGTCCGGCCTCCAGGAGCAGTTCGATCAGTACGACGGTGGTCAGAGGCGTGATCTCGCTGGGCTTGATCACGAACGTGTTGCCGGCGGCGAGGGCGGGTGCGATCTTCCAACTCGCCTGGAGCAGCGGGTAGTTCCATGGCGTGATCAGGGCACAGACTCCGACCGGCTCGTGCACGACGACGCTGCGGATCTCGTCCGAACCGGCGTCGACGACCCGCCCGTCGCTCTCGCCGGCCACGAGGTCGGCGAAGTACAGGAAGGCGTCGCGGACGCAGTCGACGTCGACGCGGCCCTCCTCCAGCGTCTTGCCGGCGTCCTGGCTCTCCAGGGCCCCGATGCGCTCGCGGTCCCTCTCCAGCAGGGCGGCGACCCGGCGCAGCAGGGCGGCCCGCTCGGCGACCGGCGTGCGCGGCCAGGCCCCGTCGTCGAAAGCGGCTCGCGCCGCGGCCACGGCGTCGTCGGTGTCCTGGACGTCGCCCTCCGCCACGACCGCGAAGGTGGTCGCGTCGACGGGGTCGATGATCTCGCGCGTGGCGCCGGTCAGGGCCGGGCGCCATTCTCCGCCCACATGGATGGTCTGTAGTGCTGCCGTCACGTCGCGTCTTGCCTTCCGTTCCTGTGGATCCCCCTGCCGGTCGGACCGGCGAACCCGCCGCCTGCCCTGGCTCCCGGGATCCATGCGCGATGCATGACGGAGAGTGACGTGCCTCACTCAGGAAACAGCTACAGATACGGACATAGGGAATGAAGCGCCGGGCGGGCGGAGTCGCGGGCCCGTGCCCTCACGCCGTGGACCGCGACCTCACGCCGTGACCCGCGACCGCACGCCGTGAACCCGGGCCTCGCGCCGTGAACCCGGGCCTCGCGCCTTGGACCGCGGCCCCGTCACGCCTCGCGGTAGAGGGCGGTGAGGAGCTCGATCACGTGCTGCGCCGCCGGGTGCGGGTCGTCGCGCCACCAGGCCAGCCGCACCGCGACCGGTTCGGCGTCGCGCACCGGGCGGTACACCACGCCGGGCCTGCGGTACTGACTGGCGGTGGCCTCCGCGCTCATGCCCATGCGGCGACCGGTGGAGATCGCCGTGAGCCAGTCGTCCACGTCGTACGTCTCCTCGACCGCCGGCCGGGAGTCCGGCGGCCACAGCTCCGGCGTGGTGGTGCCGGTGCGCCGGTCGATCAGCAGGGTGTGGCCGCTCAGGTCGGCGAGGCGCAGCGACCGGCGCCTGGCCAGCGGGTCGTCGGCGGCCATCGCGCACAGCCGTCGTTCGAGCCCCACGATCGCCGAGTCGAAGCGGCGGTCCTCCAGCGGTCTGCGCAGAACGGCCAGGTCGCACGAGCCCTCCGCGAGCCCGGCGGTCGCCGAGTTGACCCGGACCAGATGCAGCTCGGTCCCCGGATGCGCCGCGGCCCACCGCCGCTGGAAGGCCGGAGTGTGCCGGCCGAGGGCCGACCAGGCGTAACCGATCCGCAGGACGTGCTGCCCCGCCGTCGCCTCCCGGACCAGCTCGTCCGCCGCCGCGAGCACCCGCCGCGCGTGCGTCACCACGCGCACGCCGGCGGCCGTCGGCGTCACCGACCGGGAGGTGCGCCGCAACAGCCGTACGCCGAGCCCTCGTTCGAGTGATGCCAGGGTCCGGGAGACCGCGGCCTGCGAGACGCCGAGCGCCAGTGCGGCGTCGGTGAACGTGCCCTCGTCGACGATCGCGACGAGACAGCGCAGCTGCCGCAGTTCCACATCCATGACTTCAGCGTATAGATCGCATGCGTCCATGCATTTTGTGCAAGCGGGGCCCGACGCCACCATCGGCCCATGCACACAGCTCCGGCCGGGCCTGCCCCGGCGACGCGCACCGAGCCGACGCACCGCACCTCCCCGGCCGGTGTGGCCGCCATGGTCGGCAGCGGCATGTCCAATCAGATCGGCGCCGCGACCGGTTCCCTCGCCTTCCCCGTCCTCGGACCCGTCGGGGTCGTCGCGGTCCGCCAGTACGTCGCCGCCGCCGTGCTGCTGGCCGTCGGCCGGCCCGCCCTGCGGAGCTTCACCTGGTGGCAGTGGCGGCCCGTCCTGCTGCTCGCGGTCGTCTTCGGCACGATGAACCTCTCGCTCTACACCGCGATCGACCGCGTCGGCCTCGGGCTCGCCGTGACCCTCGAGTTCCTCGGCCCGCTCGCCATCGCCCTGGCCGCCACCCGCCGGCGCGTCGACGCGCTCTGCGCCCTGATGGCGGCGGCCGGGGTCGTCACCCTCATGCGCCCGCAGCCCTCGACCGACTACGTCGGGATGGGCTTCGGCCTGCTCGGGGCCGTCTGCTGGGCGTCGTACATCATGCTCAACCGGACGGTGGGCAGCCGCATCCCCGGCGCACAGGGCAGCGCGGCCGCCGCTCTGCTGTCCGCCGTGATGTTCCTGCCGGTCGGGCTCTACGTCGTCCTGCGCCACCCTCCGACAGTCGCGTCCCTCGGGTACGCCGTGGCGGCCGGCGTCCTCGCCTCGGCCGTGCCGTACCTGGTGGACCTCTTCACGCTGCGCCACGTGCCGGCCGCCGCCTTCGGCCTGTTCATGAGCGTCAACCCCGTGCTCGCGGCCCTGGTCGGCTGGATAGGGCTCGGACAGGGCCTCGGCTGGATCGAGGGGGCCGCCATCGGAGCCGTCGTCGGCGCCAACGTCCTGAGCATCCTGACCTCGCGCTCCTGAGGCCTCCCGGCTGACGGCCTCCCCCTGACGGCCTCGCCCGATGACAGCCCCCTGACGGCCTCCTCGGCCGGCGGCCTCCCCGGGCCGACGGGCTCACGCCCCTGAGGACGGAGCCGTCGTCAACCGGTTCAGGAGCCGAGGATCCTGCTCTTCTGCGCCGCGAACTCCTCCTCGGTCAGGATGCCTTGCTCCTTCAGCTCTCCGAGCTCCTTGAGCTGCTCGATCTTGCTGCTCATGTCGGGGGCCGGCGGGGCGGCCGGGGGCGCCTCGGCCGGCGGCGGTGCGTACCGCTCCTGCTGAGCCGATTCCTGTTGGGCCCAGCGGCCCGCCTGGCGTCGCGAGACCCTGTTGGAGACGGCTGTCGCCGTCCCGGCCACCACTGCCGTACGTGCCACGCCTCGAAGAAGTCCTGGCATGTCGTTCCTCCTTGGCCACTGTTCGAGTGGATCGGATTCCTCGGCCGTCCCGGGCCGTCAGGCGGCGGCGCTGTCGCCCTCCGCCTCCACGGCGTCCAGGGAGGCCAGGAGTGCCTGCACGGGAATGCGTCCGCCGGCGACGAGCTGTGCACCGCCGCGCCGCAACTCCCGGGCGAGGGGGGCGGCCCAGAGGTTCTCGTAGATCAGGATGCCGGCCGAATTGCCCGGTTCGAGGGCCGTTCCCGCCTCGTCGAGGTCGTCCTGTCCGAGGAGCCCGGACGAGGAGCCCTCGAACACGGTCAGGTCCAGCTCGCCGTCGTCGTCGAGATCCCGCAGCTCCAGAGCGGTGACGCTGCCGTCGGCGTCCTTCCGGACGAACGCGAGGTCGAGGACGCGGACGATGCCTCTCTCGACCAGGTCGACGAGGAGGGACATCCCCTTGCCCGTCATGCGGTTGCCCGGGAACTCGATGACGACGAAGTCGACCGGCCCCATCTCCTGGATTTCGTTGCTCATCACCGCTCCACACACAGTCGGGAGGACATGACCGAGCCCAACCCCCGTCCCCGCCGAAATCCACGGAAGCGACCGGAGGAAGTCCTGGTCCCATTGCAGCACCGGGCCGGGGGCTTCGCACATGCACGCCGTCCCGTCGCTCTCAGTCCGCGGTGTTGACGCGGGCGACGAGCAGCGCGATGTCGTCGTCCGCCGAGGCCGGTACGAGGTGGGTGAGCAGGCGGTCGCAGAGGGCGTGCAGGGACGGGCCGGGGTCGGCGAGCAGGTCGGTCAGCTCGGTGAGCCGCGCCTCGATGTCGCAGCTCCGGGACTCGACCAGGCCGTCGGTGTACAGGACGAGGAGGCTGCCCAGCGGCAGGGTGACCTCGGTCGTCGTGAAGGGGACGCCGCCGACGCCCAGCGGCAGCCCCGGCGGTACGTCGAGCAGGCGGACGGTGCCGTCCGGGGAGACGGTCGCGGGAGGCGGGTGGCCGGCACGGGTGATGCGGCAGCGGCCGGTGGCCGGGTCGACCACGATGCACAGGAAGGTCGCCAGCATCGGCTCGACGAGATCGTGCAGGGCGGCCTCCAGCTGGTGGAGCATCTCCTCGGGCGAGAGGTCGAGGCGGGCGAGGGCCCTGACGCTCGCGGAGAGCCGCCCCATCACCGCGGCGGCCGCGGTGCCGTGCCCCATCACGTCGCCGATGACGAGCACGGCCCTGCCGTCCTCCAGCGCGATCACGTCGTACCAGTCGCCGCCGACCTCGTTGACGTCGCTCGCGGGCAGGTAGCGGTGGGCGACCTCGATCCCCGGCGGAGGGGTGATGTGCTGCGGCAGCATGCTGCGCTGCAGCACGGCGGCCGTGTCGTGTTCACGGCGGTAGAGGCGCGCGTTGTCCACGCAGACCGCGGCGCGCGCCGCGAGTTCACCGGCGAGGTCGACCTCTCCCTGGGTGAAGGGGCCGACGGCACGGGTCCGGTAGAAGGTCGCCAGGCCCAGCACCACTCCACGGGCGAGCAGCGGGGTCATCATGAACGAGTGCACTCCCAGCCCCAGCAGCTCCGCGGGGGCGCTGGAGTGGCCGGCCGCGGGCACGATGGCCTCCTCGTCGAACTCGCGCACGACGAAGGGGCGGCGCTCGCAGAGTGCCCGGGTGTACGGCGCGCTGGCGGGAAAGACGAGTGTGCGTCCCAGTGGGGTGAGGACGGTCGTGACGGACGATCCCGTCAGCGGGGCCTTGGCCACCCGGCGCAGCGTGGCACCGCCCACCAGGCCGGCGCCGAGTTCGCCGCCCGCGGCCAGGGTCTCCAGGACGTCGACGGTGACGGCGTCCGCGAGCTCGGGCACGGCGACGTCGGCGAGCTCCTGCGCGGTGCGCTCCAGGTCCAGGCTGGTGCCGATCTTCAGCGTGGCCTCGTTCACGAGGGCGAGGTGGCGCCGGCCCGCCTCGGCCTCGAGCTGCGCCTGCTGCTGGGCGGTGATGTCGATCAGGGTGGCGGCCAGCCCGATCGGGCGTCCGTCGGCGTCCTCCAGCCGGACGTACGACCCCGACCACACGTGGTCGTGGTCCGGGTCGGCCGGCGTGCGGCCCGTACGGCGGGAGTCGAGGACGGGCCTTCCCTCGTCCAGGGCGCGGCGCATCGCGCGCTCCATGTCCGCGGCGTTGACGTCGGGCAGGATCTCGACGAGCCGGCGCCCGATGTGCGCGGCCTGCGACAGGCCGTTCATCGCTTCGAGGGCCGGGTTGACGCGGAGGAACCGCAGCTGGGTGTCCAGGACGGCGATGCCGACCGGGGAGCGGGAGAACAGCCCGTCCCACACCACCGACGAGCCGCGGATCCGTCGTGCGGCCTCCGCCTCCGCGGCGAACACCAGCACCGTCGTCCCGCCCCGGTGGCGGGCCGGCACGGGGCACGCCCAGATCTCCAGGTCCAGCGGGCGTCCCTCCCGGTGCCAGGCGGTCACCATCCCCATGACACCGCGCCCGGTGGCGGCGCCCTCCCACAGGGACCGGCCGAGGCTGCGGTCCGCACCCGGGTGGAGCAGGTCGGCGATGTGCCGGCCGAGCACCTCGTGCGGGGTGTAGCCGAGGAGGTCCTCCGCCGCGTGGTCCCAGCGGACGATCGCCCCGTCCGCGGACGTCGCCACCACGGCGACCTGCAGGGCCCCCAGCCAGCCGCCCGCGTCCCGGGCCGCGCCG
This sequence comes from Streptomyces narbonensis, assembly GCF_014649015.1. GTDB lineage: Bacteria > Actinomycetota > Actinomycetes > Streptomycetales > Streptomycetaceae > Streptomyces > Streptomyces narbonensis. Next base: position 161,148 of record NZ_BMSF01000005.1, on the reverse strand, counting down.
GTGGTCATCTCGTCGAAGGGCACCTGCTCCATCGCCACCGCGATTCCGGTACCTACGCACCCCTGGCCGGCTGCCGTCCTCCTCAGTATGGGCGCGCGCCCGCGCTTCGTCGCGCGGACCGGAGGCGCGGCGCCCGTGCCGGCAGCGGCTCACCTCCGATCCGCCCCGGCACGCGCGGACCGGAGGCGCGGCGCCCGTGCCGGCAGCGGCTCACCTCCGATCCGCCCCGGCGAGACCGGAACGCACGGGAGGTCTAGCGTGGAAGGAGAGACCCACCACGCCGCGGCGACGGCCGGGACCCTTCCCGTCGTCCTGTCGGCCGTTCTCGGGCGAGGGTCCGTTCGGCAGGTGAGATCCATGAGCGGCACAGCCGGCTCGGCCGGTGACGGAAACCGCCGGTACGACGTGATCGTCGTCGGCGCACGGTGTGCCGGAGCACCGACCGCGATGCTCCTGGCCCGCCTCGGCCACCGGGTCCTCCTGGTCGACCGGGCCACGTTCCCCAGCGACACGATCTCGACCCATCTGATCCATCCGCCCGGACTGGCCGCGCTGCAGCGGTGGGGGCTCCTGGAGAAGGTCGTGGCGACCGGGTGCCCGCCCATCGACACCTACGCGTTCGACCTCGGAGCGCTCGCCATCGCCGGCTCCCCGGCCGGCGAGGGATTCGACGCGTCCCGTGCGCCGCGCCGCACCGTCCTCGACAAGATCCTCGTCGACGCCGCCGCGGAGTCCGGCGCCGAGGTGCGCGAGGGGTTCACGGTCGACGGGCTCCTTGACGACGGGACGGCGGTGACCGGGATCAAGGGCCACGCCAAGGACGGCGGTCGCTCGGTCGACGAGGCCGGCGTCGTCGTGGGTGCCGACGGGATCCACTCGTCCGTCGCGAGGGCGACGGGCGCCGCGGACTACGCGGGGAAGCCGAAGATCAACGCCTACTACTACGCGTACTGGGCCGGCCTCCCCATGGACGGCACCTACGAGGCGTACGACCGCGGCGACTGCGCCTTCGCCGCGTGGCCCACCAACGAGGACCTGACGATGGTCGTCTGCGGCTGGCCCATGCGCGACTTCGAGGCCAAGCGCGGCGACGTCGAAGGCAACTACCACGCCACACTGGCCCGTGCGCCGGCGTTCGCCGAGCGTGTCGCCCAGGCCACGCGGGCCGAGCGGATCGTCGGTACGGCCATCCCCAACTACTTCCGCAAGCCCTACGGGCCGGGCTGGGTCCTGGTGGGCGACGCGGGATACCTGAAGGACCCCATCACCGCGCAGGGCATCCAGGACGCCTTCCAGGACGCGGAGCGGTGCGCACAGGCACTCGACGACGTGCTCGCCGGCCGCCGGTCGTTCGACGACGCGATGGGGGGTGCCCAGAAGGCGAGGGACGACCAGGTCACGAGCATGTACGAGTTCACGGCGCAGTTCGCCACGATGGAGCCACCGCCGCCCGAGATGCGGGACATGCTCCTCGCCGTGTCCCGGAGTCCCGCGGCCTGCGACGAGTTCGTCCGGGTCACGGCGGGCATGACCCCGCCCGAGGAGTTCTTCGGCCACATGCAGGAACGCATGGACCACCGGATGCCCGACGCGGCCTGACGAACCGATCGCCCGGCCCTCCGCTCCGATGCGAGCGGGGACCGGGCGCGGGGTGTCTCCGGCGCGGTGTCGCGTCTGCCTACGGCGCGATCTCGAACTGCGGCGGCTGGAGGCCCGCCAGACAGCGGGTGTCCGGCCGGGCCGGGTCGGCGAAGAACGAGGTGGTGATCGTCTGCGCGCACTGCGAGTCGGCGAAGACCACGTGGGCCACGTACGGGACCGTGACGGCGTGGGACCGGCTCAGCGTGCGGGCCACGTAGGCCCCGTTGCCGGCAGCGGTCTGGGCGTCGAAGCCGCCGGACAGGGCGAGGGTCGGGATGTCACTGTGGGTCACGTCCCGGATCCAGGGAGGCGCCGGGGGAACGTCCCAGGCGCGGCAGTCGTCGTGGAGCCAGGCGAGCTGCGGCGCGTTGGCCAGCATCGAGCGGGGGAACGACGGGAACGCGCGGCGCCCGCCCCGGATGATGTCGGCGCGGCTCTCGTACGGGGTCCACTGGCTGCAGAAGATGCCGTAGACCAGCCCGTGGGCGACCCGTCCCATGGCCTGCGGGCTGTACTTGCCGCCCGCGAGCTGCTCGGCGATCCGCTGTCCGTTGCCGTGGGCCAGTTCGTCGATGGAGCGGGGCACTCCGGCCGCCACGTGGGTGGCCGAGGTCAGCCACGTGACCAGGTTGCTCCCGTCGAGCACGACCTTCACCGGCTCCGGGTGGACCGGGACGGTGACGGTGACGGTGAGCGGCTTGGCCTCCAGCTCGCTGACGAGGCGGAGGAAGGTGGCCTTCAGGTTCGGGTAGCGGGTGTTGCACGCGGGCTGCTCCGCGCAGGCCTTGAACAGGCCGTCGAAGCCCTCCCGCGCGGCCTTCCAGGTCACGGCCCCGCCGCCCAGGGACGGCGGCAGGACTCCGTCGATGCCGACCGACCGGATGCCCTTCGGGTGCAGGCGCATGTAGTTGAGTGCCAGGTGGGTGCCGTACGAGATGCCGAATACGTTCCACTTCTTGACGCCCAGCGTCTTGCGCAGGGCGTCGTAGTCGGCCGAGCTCTCGATGTCGTTGTAGGCGCTGCGGTCGGCTCCCGTGCCGTCCACCCGGTCGCGGCAGGCCCGGGTCGCCTCGACGTGCAGTCGGCCGGTCGACGGCGCGTTGGAGACGAGACCGAGGGCGCGGGCGTTGAACTCGTCGATGTTCGGACAGGTGAGCACCGGGTCGGCCGAGTAGGTGCCACGCTGGGACATGAAGATCACGTCGCGGTCCCGGTTCAGGTCGCCGGCCAGCGCCATCGGGATCTCGGAGACCGCGTCGTCGCCGGGGCCGCCGGCGAGCCAGACGATCGGGTCGGGTGACGGCCTGCTGCTCTCCGCGGGGATGATCGCGACGGCGAGGGTGATCTTGCGTCCCCCGTGACTCCTGGGCTCCTCATGCCCCTTGGGGCCCTGAGGCCTCTCGGGACCCTTGGGCCGGTGCTTCTCGGGCACGGTGAGGGTGCCGCAGCGGGCGCGCGCGAGGTCGGGGATCGGGTCCGCCGTCCTGGGGCAGGGGCCCGGTTCGAAGCGGGCGTCGCCCACCGTGCGGGCGACCGTGCCGATCGGGCCGCCGGTGCCGGTCTCGGCGTGTGCGGGGATCGCGGCCAGGCCGATGACGAGGGCTCCGGCCGTGGCTCCGGCCAGTGGTGCCGGGAGCCGTCTCGCGGTGCGCCGGCGGGGGGTGGTTCTCGGTGACATCCTGCGTCCTTCAGGTCAGGGGGTGATGGTGAACGGCTTGGGCACGACACCTGCCACGCAGCCGGTGTCGGGCGCGGTCGGCCGGGTCAGGAACGAGCGCAGGACCGACGCGGCGCAGGGCTCCTGGGGCACCACCCAGTGGGTGATCCCGGGGATCACGACGGCGGTGGAGCGGGGCAGCGTACGGCCGGTGAACGGCCCCCAGCTCGCACCGGTCTTCGCGTCGAAGGTCCCGCTGATGATGAGCGTGGGCACCTTGCTGTGGGTGGCCACCCGCTGGACCCCGGTGCGGTCCGGGACGTTCCACGCGCGGCACAGGTCGTGCTCGAAGGGCAGCTGCGGCGCGTGGGCCAGCACGGAGTCCGGCCAGCCGGGGAAGGCCCGCCGGCCCGCCTCCAGCACATCGCGCTTCGAGTAGCCCGGGGCCCACTCGGCGCAGGCCACCGAGTGCGTCAGTCCGTGGGCGAACTCGCCGATGGCGGGCGTCGCGCCGGCGGCCTGGGCTTGGGCGAGGCGTGTCGGATTGCCGGCGGCGAGTTCGTAGAGTGCCGCGGGGACGTCGGCGGAGGGGACCAGTTGGCCGTTGGTGACCAGCAGGTTCACCAGCGTGCCCCCGTCGAGGACGACCTTCACCGGCGTTCCGCCGCCGGGCGGCGGCACGGTCAGCTTCAGGGGGTTCGCCTCCAGCCGCCGGACCTGCTCCGTGAGCGTGCGGGAGAGGTCGGGGTAGCGGGCCTTGCAGGCGGGCTGGGCCTCACAGGCCGCGAAGATCGCGTTGATCCCCTCCTGGGCGCTGTCCCAGGCCCACGGCAGGCTCACGATCTGCGGCGGCACGACCGAGTCGATCGCCAGCGAGCGGATGCCGTGGGGGTGCCGGCGCAGATAGGTGAGGCCCAGGTCGGTGCCGTAGGAGTAGCCGTAGACGTTCCACTTCTGGATGCCCAGGGCCTTGCGGAGGGCGGCGAAGTCCGCGGCGTTCTCCGTGGTGTTGTAGGCGCTGAGGTCGGCTCCCTCGGCCGTCAGGCGGTCCCGGCACTCCTTCGCCGCGCGCACCAGGCCTCGGCCCGTGGACGGTGCGTCGTAGGGCATGCCGACCGCGGAGGCGTTGAACCGGTCCATCTCCGGGCAGGCGAGGTTGGGCTGCGAGTAGAGGCCGCCGCGCTGGGTCATGACGATCAGGTCGCGGTCCTGGTTCACCTGGGAGGCGATCAGGAAGGGGATGGCCCCGATCGCGTCGCCGCCGGGACCGCCCTCCATGAAGACCACCGGGTCCCCGGCGGGCTTCGCCGAGGTGGCCGGGATGATCGCGACGGTCGTCCGGATGGTCCGGGTGTGCTTGCGGGTGCGGTTCTCGGGCACTTCCAGGAACCCGCACCGCCCGGGGATCGGCTCCGGCGTCTCCGGGCACGGACCGGGCACGAACCGGGCCGGATGGTGTCCCGGCCGGGGACCCTCCACGGAGGGTGCCAGGGCGCTGCTCGACGTGGGGCCGAGCGCGCCGATCACGGCCAGGCCGGCCGCGACGAGCGCCGTCCTGGTGCGCGCCCGGTGGGGGCGCCTTGGTAGGGGGGTGTGTCGCGCCGTCCGGCGCCGAACGGTCCTGCCGGTCCCGCGAACGGACGGCAGGCCGTCCGGACCAGTGATCTGCTCCGCCATGTGATCCCGTCTCTCGGACGGCCCCGGCCACTCGGGGGCCGGGGCGCGTGGGCGTGGCCGCCCACCGCGTCTCCGGCGAGGTCGGCGTACGCCAGCCTGCGTGCGCGCCGGGAGGCCCACCAGTCAGGGACTCCACTTGGAGCAGGGGGTCGTCGAGATGAGAGAGGGGCGCAGCGCGAGCGTGCTCGGCTGCCATGCCACTGCGCCGACGCACGGACGGCACGGAGGAAAAGGACGCCGGGCCGACGTCCTCTCCGCAGATCCATGACCGACCCACGCGTCCGCGTCCGCGTCCGCCGCGACCTCAGGAGGAGGCGTACCAGCCGTTCGCGCCGCTGCCTTCCGACGGGTCGTACGACTGGTGGAGGCCGAGCAGCGCGGCCACCAGCCTGGGGTCCCAACTCCCGTCCAGGACGCGGTACTCGTCCGCGACCCCCCGGAAGACGAGATGCGCACGGCGCGAGGAGTCGCGCCAGATCACCCTGCGCGGCTTGCCGAAGGCGTCGTCGCCCTCGCCCAGCAGGGACAGGATCAGCCACAGCAGGCTCACGGGAAGGCCGACGGGCCACCACACCGCCCACCAGAAGAGGCGCCCGCGGAAGCCGCGCACGGAGTGTCCTGTCACCGACTCGACGGTCCAGCGTGCGCGGGCGCCGCGCAGAGCGCGTCCGCGCCGGTAGGTGATGCGGCCCAGCGGGGCGCCGTGCGGGTCGTCGACGCGGTAGACGGCCGGGCGTCCGCCGATGCGAGAGCCGGTCCGTTCGGTCCACACCCGGGCCGTCGCGGTCTGTCCCTCGCCGACGATGTCGAAGGTGCGGGCCGAGGGATCCGCGGCGTCGCCCCGGCCGGCCGGTACGCGGCAGAGCAGCCCGATCGCGATGTCCCCTTCGCGGCCCGCGCCGTGGCCCTGACGCACGACGACCGGCCGGGATGTCCCGTACCGCACGTTGTACGTCGTCCGGCCCTCGGCCATGCTCGGTCACCCTTCCTCGCGTCGCCGCACGACGACTTTCGCGGCCGTCATGATGTCACTTGCCCTTGCGCTTCACGACGGTGGCCAGGAGCGATACGGCACTCGTGACGGCCAGGGTCCCGATCATCACCATGATCGCGCCGATCACGAAGAGGCCGCTCGCGTCGTCCGACCAGTCGTAGGCGGCGGCCACGGTCAGGCCCGCCGTGGTGCCGGCCACCCCGGCCACGGCATGGCCCCGGCACCTCGGCCCTCCTGGACCGCTTCGAGGAACTCAAGGCGGTTCCCCAGCTTGTCGAACGCGTAGAAGCGATCGTGGCCGGGGAAGTCGTCGTCCCACGTGACACTCACCCCGTGGTCCTCCAGCCGCTGGGCGAGCGCCCTCAGCGAACTCACGAGGATGCCCGGGTGCGCCTTCTTGTTCGGGCGGAAGTCCTCCTCGACGCCCAGGTGCACCTCCAGACCGCCGCCACGGAACCAGCATCCACCGCGGGCCGCCAGCACCGGCGGCTTCTCCAGCTCGGTCATCCCGAGGGCCGTGCCCCAGAAGTCGCGGCAGAGCTGTTCGGCACCGGGCGGGATCGCGAGCTGCACGTGGTGCAGACCGGCGAGCGAGTACCGGGGGATCTCCTGGGTCACGTCTTCTCCTCTTCCCTTCCCCTTCCAGGGAATCTTGACGTCAAGATAATGACGCAGGGGTGCGTACCGCAACACCCCGCCCCGGCTTCGAATCCCTCATCGAACAGCGCGAAGTCGGCCCGCGTGGCAGACACGCGATCTGGGCCGAAAGGCCGTCAGGTAAGTATGATCAAGCGATGTCTGACTTGACTGAGACCACGCCCGGCTGGCTGTCCACGGACGAGCTGAACACGGCCCGCTCCCAGATGCCGATCCTGTACGTCGAGGCCGTCCCCGTGCGCGTGGACGACAGCGGCGAGGTCACGAGCATCGGGCTGCTCCTGCGGATCGGCGCGGACGGGACCATCAGCCGGACCCTGGTGTCCGGTCGCGTGATGCAGCACGAGAGAGTCCGTGACGCGCTGCTCCGCCACCTGGAGAAGGACCTCGGCCCGGTGGCGCTGCCGCGCGTGCCCGCCTCTCTGCAGCCCTTCACCGTCGCCGAGTACTTTCCGACAGCGGGCATCACCCCGTACCACGACCCGCGCCAGCACGCGGTGTCCCTCGCCTACATCGTGCCCGTGGCCGGCGACTGCCGCCCCCGCCAGGACGCTCTGGACCTGGTCTGGTTCAGCCCGCAGGAGGCGGCCTCCCCCGCGGTGCAGAGCGAGATGCCGGGCGGCCGCGGGGTGCTCCTCAAGCAGGCCCTCGCGCACGTGGGCCACACCTACTGAGAGCACCCCGGCGCTCAGCGCAGCCGACGGGCGCGCAGCACCACGTCGTCGGTGTGGTGCGCGCCGGCGCCGCCGTCGGGGACGACGCGCGGTCGCCGCTCGTCCACCTCGACCACCCAGTCCCCGGTGAGCAGGGCGGTGACCATCGAGGGCCAGACGTAGTCGGCCGGATCGAAGCCGCTGTCGTCCGCCTCCCGGGTCTCCATCCCCGCGTGGTGGACGAGCAGCAGCACGCCGCCGGGCGCGACGGCCGCGATCAGGGCCCGCTCGGCCGCGGCCTCGGGGGTACGCAGCAGGGCCGGGTACTGCGCCGACACCAGGTCGAAGGAGGCCGGGGCGAACCCGGCCTCCGTCAGCGTGGCGTGCACCCAGCGGACGTCGACGCCCGCGTCCCGCGCGTGCCCGGCCGCCCGCTCCAGCGCCACGCCCGAGACCTCCAGCGCGGTCACGTCCCAGCCGCCGCGCGCCAGCCAGACGGCGTCCGCGCCCTCGCCGCACCCGACGTCGAGCACGCGCCCGGGGGTGAGGCCGGCGGTCTCGGCCACGAGTGCGCCGTTGGGCTGCCCGCTCCAGAGCTGCTGCCGGTCGGCGTACCGGTTGTCCCACTCCGCCCGTACCGCCGGGTCTCCGAGGTATCCGTCGGAGGGGGACGCTTCCGTTGCTGTGATGTCGTCGCTCATGCGCCCACCGTCGCCTCCCGTTCGCCGCTCGCGCCACTTCTCTTGCCGGAACGGCAAAGCGACGCCCGCCCCTCAGTAGCGGTCACGACCGCGTCGCGGTCCCGCAGCCGTCCACGTCGGTGCCCTTCCCCATCGCCTTGCTGCGGTCGTAGGGATCGACCGCCCGGCTCTTGTCGGTGACCGTGTCCGACCCTCCGCCGAACTCCGGCCTGAAGTACCCGGTCGTCTCGCCACAACCGCCGTTGGTCATGCTCGTCTTGTACGAGAGGAGGGTGAACGTCCCCTTCTTGGTGATCACCTTCTCCGGGTCGTCCCAGCTCGCCACGGTCTCCCGCCGCACGATCGTGCGGCGGACCTCGTCGCCGCCGCCCGCCGGGGCGACCGGATAGACGTAGGTGACGTCTGCCGTCACTTCGAGGGCCCCGCGCTTGCCCTCCCGGAACGTGATCCGGCCGCGGGTCTTGACCACGTCCCCGACCAGGCGCGCCTGCGCCGGGTCGAAGCGGCTGAAGAGGAGCAGCGGGTCGTTGTCCTCGTCGGGTGCGCTCAGCGCGGTCGACACGAAGGTGCCGACGTCCTCCTGATCCGGGTTCAGCAAGGCGATCGCCTTCTGCGGACGTCCTCCTCGCAGCACGGTCCGGTCCAGGTTGGAGGCCGCGAGGAAGTCGCGTGTCCGGGCAAGGGCCTGCTGCACCTCCGCCTTGGTCATCCATCCGGTCGCCTCGGCGGCCGGGACGGTGATCCCGGCCGTGCCGTTCGCCCAGCGCGCCGCCGGCGACCCCCGGAACGGGTCGTCGAGTGTGGCCCGGCCGGCCGGCTCGTCCGCCGGCGCCTCCTGCGGTCGTTCCGACTCCTGCGCGAGGGGCTCGGCCGTCGCACCCATGCCGTCGGACCAGCCGACGACGCCTCCCGGGTCGACGGCGACGACGAGGAGGGCCACCGAGGCCAGGAACCCGGCCACGTACCAGCCCTTCCTGCGCCGCGGCCGCGCGGGAGCGTGCGCACGCCACGGCGTCGGCTCCGCGGGCTCCGCCCGCAGCCGGCCCGCCACCTCGCGGGCCCGCGCCGACGGCTCCTTCGGCGCGTCCCCCGCGCCGTCGCCGGCGGTGCGCAGGAACTCCTCCCACACCTCGTCCGGTACGGACGAACCGCCCCGGTCCCCGTCCTTGCCCACGAACTACCCCTCACACCCCGTGCGTTGCCTGCCCCTCCCCGGGGCCTCCGCATGATCGCACACCCCCGGTGGGACACATTCCCCCAGGTCAGAGCGGTACCGGCCGGCATCTCGGGAAATCGTTCGATCACGCCAGGTCGAGCGCACCAGGGTCGGCGACGCGGCAACGAGACCCAAGCGCAAGCGCGGGGCGGCGGTCCATGGGATCACCCGTGATCCGGGAGGCCCCGCCCGGAATCGTGCCCTGGTGAGGGCCGTCCGCATGGCGGACGGCCGGTTGTAGGGTGTCCGCCATGCCCTGCGTACTCGTGGTCGAAGACGACCCCAGCATCCGTGCCTCGCTGATGGAGATCCTCGCGGAGCACGGCCATGCGGTGCGTAGCACGGGCGACGGGTTCGGCGCGCTGCGCGAGGTCGCGCAGGGCTCGCTGGACGCGGTGGTGCTGGACCTCGGCCTGCCCGATCTCGACGGCGGCGACGCGCTGCGCATGATCCGCGGAATATCGAACGTGCCCGTGGTGGTCGCGACCGCCCGCGACGACGAGAGCGAGATCGTCAAGCTCCTGAACGCGGGCGCCGACGACTACCTGGTCAAGCCGTTCTCCGGGGCGCAGCTCCTGGCCCGGCTCTCGGCGGTGCTGCGGCGCACCGCGGTCCCCGCCGCGGTCGCCGGGCAGGCCCCACCCGCCGATCCGTCGAGTCAGGTGACGGTCGGTGAGCTGACCGTGGATCCGCCGGCGCGCTCGGCCTATCTGGCGGGGCGTGAACTGGTCCTCACGCGCCGGGAGTTCGACCTGCTGGCCTTTCTCGCCCGGCACGCCGGCACGGTGGTGTCCCGGCACCGGCTGCTCGCGGAGGTCTGGCAGGAGGCCTACATCGAGGACCAGACCATCGACGTGCACGTGTCGGCGCTGCGCCGCAAGCTCGGCGAGCGGGCCTCGGCACCGCGCTATCTGCGCACCGTGCGCGGGGTGGGCATCAAGCTGGTGGCGCCGCACTGAGGAGGGGCTCAGGAGGGAGTGCCGAAGTCCTGGGTCCACCAAGGGCCTCCGTCGGTGCTGACACCCACGCCGATCTCGGTGAAGCCGCAGTTGAGAATGTTGGCCCGGTGGCCGGGGCTGTGCATCCAGGCGTCCATGACGGCGGCCGCGTCGGCCTGGCCCTTGGCTATGTTCTCGCCGGACCGTGACCAGGTGTATCCGGCCGTCTCGATGCGGTCCTGCGGCTGGGAGCCGTCGGTTCCCGTGTGGGAGAAGTTGCCGGTGGCGGCCATGTCGTCGGTGTACTCCTGGGCCGCTTCGGTGAGGTCCGCGTCGACCGTCAGGGCCTTGCAGCCCGCCGCGGCGCGTTCGACGTTCACCAGGCGTACGACCTCCTCGGCCTCGCCGCCACCCGCCGGGCGCGTACCGCTGTCGGGCTCGGTGGCCGGCGGCTTCGTGGTGGCCGACGGCATCGTGGTCACCGGGGACTTCGTGGTCACCGGCGGCTGCGTGGTGGCCGGGGGCGCGGGCCTGGGCTTCCGCGCGCCTTGGGACGCGGAAGGTCCGGCCGCCCTGGCCGAGGGCGGTGGGGTGGCCGAGCGGGTCGTCGGCGTGGTGGAGAGGTTCGTCAGGGCGTGCGGGGCGGCCGACGGGGACGTCGGTGCGGTCGGCGGTCCGGTGGTCGGCGTCGGGTCGGGCGAGTCGCCGCCCATGGCGACGGACTCGGCCTTGCCGTGCGTGGATCCGGCGAGTTCGGCGCCTGCCAGGCAGGCGGCGCCGACGGCCAGGATGCTGAGGCCCGCCACAGCGGCTGTGACGCGCGGGCGACGCGGGGCGCGGTGTCCGCGACGTCCGTGGGCGGCTCGGGAGCTCATCTCGGTATCCCTCCAAGGGGTTCGGTTCCGGGGGTCGGTTCCGGGGTGTACGGGCGGGGCAGCGGGGCCACGGGTCGGGCTCGGCGGCGCTGATCGGCCGTCCCTGTCGGCTCGGCCGGCTTCGTGCGGCGCGGCCGGGTCCGCCGACTGCCGTGACGGGAGCGTAGGCGTGCCGGAGCTGCGAAGACGCCGTCTAAGAAATGCGCTCAGGAGGACCTAAGCATCAGCTCAGGTTCGGGCCCGGCCTGCGGGTCGGACCGCCGGGCGATCCGCGGGGCGGACCTTGAGGCGGTCCGCGAGCTCGACCGCTCGCGGCCGGACCGTACGGAACGCGGGCGCCCTTCCGTGAGCGAGGGCGGCGTGGGTGGTGCGGTGGGCGTCGGCCACACTGATGCGGTGCCACGCCTCCTGCGCTATCTCCTCATATGGCTGTCGTGCACCGCGGCCAGCGTCACCGCTGTGATGCTCACGGTGTACTTCGTCATCGGCCTGACCCGACCGACCCCGCCCGCCGCACGGTCGGTCCAGGCGGTGTACCCCTCTCCGTCCGTCCTCGTCGGGGTGCCGGCCTCCTCCGTCGCGACCACGCCGAAGGCGCCCACCACCACCCCCGCGTCCCCCTCGTCACCGCCGCCGACCACCCGTACGCCCTCGCCGTCGCCCTCGGCCACGCGGGCGCCCGTCACGTCCGCGCCCCGGCCGTCGGCCTCCAAGTGCAGCGGCGGTCCCGGGTTGCACACGGTTCCCTCCGAGGGGGGCAAGGTCACCGTCCAGTACGGCCGCGACAGCGTGTGCTTCGTCTCGGCCGTTCCCGATCCGGGGTTCCGCACGAGCACCGGTCAGAGCGATCCCGGCACGCTGGTGGTCGTCTTCACCAGCGACGACCACCGGTCTCAGATCACGGCGACCGTCGTGCCGAGGGCGCAGGCCAGCGTGCGCGAGACCCGGTTGTGAGTCCTCGGGCAGGCGCCGCGGACGCCGGAGAACCGCTGGTGGAAGGCTTGCGGTCACGAACCTGAGCAGTTCCTTAAGCGTGTCTGATGGGTGGCATCAGGACGGCCCAGGACGCCTTCTCGGCACCTAGGCTCACGGTCGGTCAGGACGATCGCTCCGGCCCCGGCGGACAGGACGCCGGGCCGCGTCCTGCGCCCGCTCCGGCATCGGCCGCCTCCAGGCCCCGGAGAGCTCACCGACACAAGGGGTTGATCCGTCATGGCCGCACACCGGCGCAAACAACGCACCGCCGGCATCCAGGGCCTCGTCCGCTTCTCGGCAGTCACCCTCACGGTCGCCTCCGCCGCCGTCGCCACGGCCTGGGGAGTGGGCGGCTCGAAGAACGACGCGGCGGAGAACGTGTCCGTGGCGGCGGCCCCCGACGCGCCCGCCGACCAGGGCACGAGCGCCCCGGCACCCATGGAGGCGGCGACGGCGTCCGCCTCCCCCACCGCAGCCGCGACGTCGGTCCCGCCGACGACCCGGCCGAGCCCTTCCGCCTCCTCGCCCGTGGCCAAGCGTCCCGCGGCGATGACCAAAGCAGCCGCCCCTCGCCCCACCAGGACGACCGCCGCTCCCGCCCCGACCCAGCCCGCCGTAAAGAAGAGCGCTCCCGCCCCGACGAAGCCCGCCGCGGAGAAGACCACTCCCGTCTCCGGCTCCTCGGGCTTCACCAGCGGCTACCCGACCGGTGCGGACGCCCGTGGGGCCGTCGAGGCCGCGGTCGCCGCCGCCAAGGCCGACGGCAAGAAGGTGCTGATCGACTTCGGCGCCAACTGGTGCGGCAACTGCAAGGCCGCCGACCGGGTGTTCGCCACGAGCGGCGTGGGGGCGCTGCTGGACGCCTCGTACCACGTGGTCAAGGTCGACATCGGCAGCCAGGACTCCTCGGCCTTCGACCTCCTGCGCGACTACTGCACCGGCGAGGGCGCGTACAAGATGCCCGTCCTCGTCGTCCTCGACGGCAGCGGCAAGGTGGTGACCGAGACGCACTCGACCGGCAACCCCGAGCTGACCGAGACGGGCCTCGGCGCGTTCCTGCGGAAGTGGGCCTGATGACGGCCCGCGGCCTCAGACGCGGCGCGTCGGTCGCCCTGCTCCTCCTCGCCCTCGCGGCCACCGGCTGCGGCGGCGGAGCCGTAGCGGGGGCGGACGGCGGCGCGCCGGGAGCGGGCACCGTCGAGACCGCTGTGGTGCTGCCGGTCGCCGAACGCCCTTCCGCGCCCGACACCTCCGGCCTGGACCTCACGGGCCGGGACCTGACGCTGCGCTCGTACCGTGGCAAGGTCGTCGTCCTGAACGTGTGGGGCTCCTGGTGCGCCCCCTGTCGCGCCGAGGCCGCCGACCTGGAGGCGCTGCGCGGTGCGGCGGCGCCGCGCGGCGTGGAGCTCCTCGGCGTCAACGTCCGCGACCGTTCTCCCGGGCCGGCCCGGGAGTTCGAGAGGACCTACGGTCTGCGGTACCCGAGCATCCACGATCCCGACGGAAAGCTGCTCCTTGCCTTCCCGCCCGCGCTGCTCAACCCGCAGGCCATCCCTTCCCGCTGGTCATCGACCGGCAGGGCCGGATCGCCGTCGCCGTCTCCGGTCCGGTCACCCGCGCGCGGCTGGAGCCCCTCGTGGACCGGGTCGCCGGGGAGGACGCATGACCGGTCCCGCGTGGGCGGCGCTCGCCGCCGGGCCGGCCGCCGGCGCGGTGTCGGGCACCCTGCTCCTCGCCGTGCCGGTGGCCGCGGCCGCGGGCCTGGTGTCCTTCCTCTCCCCGTGCGTCCTGCCACTCGTGCCGGGCTACCTGAGCTACGTCACCAGCCTGTCGGTGTCCGACCTCGCCGAGGCGGACGGCGGGCGGCGCGGGCGGATGGTCGCCGGAGCGGCGCTGTTCGTCCTGGGCTTCAGCGCGGTCCTGGTGTCCGGGGGCGCCCTGTTCGGCTTCGTCGGGCGCAATCTGCTCGCCTACCAGGACGGCATCACGCTGGTCCTCGGCCTGTTCACCATCGTCATGGGCCTCGCGTTCGCGGGCTGGCTCCCCGGCTTCACCCAGCGCGAGCTGCGCATCAGCCGCCGGCCCGTTTTCGGCCTGGCCGGCGCGCCCCTCCTGGGCGTCGTCTTCGGCGTGGGCTGGACCCCTTGCATCGGGCCGACCCTGGCCGCCGTGCAGGCCCTGGCCTGGAACGAGGCCAGCGCCGGACGCGGCGCCCTCCTCATGGTCTGCTACTGCGTGGGGCTGGGCACGCCCTTCCTCCTCACCGCACTCGCCTTCCAGCGGGCCCTGCGCGCCTTCCGATGGGTCAGGAACCACCATGGGACCGTCATGCGGGCCGGCGGCGCACTTCTGGTCCTCGTCGGCGTCCTGCTGGTCACCGGCCTGTGGACCGACCTGGTGTACGCGTTGCAAGTACGGCTGCAGGGCACGACCGCGGCCCTGTGAGCGCCGGTACCCGAGTAGCAGCGCCAGAGCCGGCACCCGAGTACCACCGCCAGGCGCCCGGAAGGGCCCGACTCCCCCTGCGCGCGCCGGGCGGCTCCCCTCTCCCCCGTAACCAAGAGGCCCGGTCGCGCCCCCGCATGCGCGGCCCACTCCCCCGAAACACGAGAAAGACCCGGAAAGACGACATGAGACACCCCATGACCTCCCCCAGCCCGGCCCCCCGCCTGCCCCGCGCCGCGCGCACGCGCCGCGCCTGGGCCGCGGCCGCACTGCTGGCCGCCGCCTCGCTGACCGGCTGCGGTCAGGAGTCCGCGCCGTCGCACGCCGCCCCCGTGACGGAGTTCAACGAGAACGGCGTCACCGTCCGGCTGAGCGTGGCCGACTGGAAGTCCGACGCGGGAACCCTGGTCGCCACGTTCACGCCCGACGAAGCCGGCTTCCACCTCTACAGCACCGCGCTCCCCCCCGAGGGCATCGAAGGTGTGGGGCGGCCGACCGAGGTCCGTCCCGTCGGTTCGGTCGCCACCGCCGGTGAGATGACGGTGGACAAGCCGGTCAAGAGCATCACGGTGCCGGGCGTGCGCGCCGCCGTGCCGGTCTATCCCGACGGCCCCGTCACGGTGACGCTGCCGATCCGGGCGACCGCCCCGGGCGAGGCGAAGGTGCTGATCGGCTATGCGAGCTGCAGTTCGACCGAGGGGTGTACGATCCCGGTGGCCGACCGGGCGGTGTCCCTGCGCACCGGCGAGGACGGCCTGTCGTTCGGCACCTCCTGACGGCCCGTCGTCCCGGATCACGGGGCCGGTGACGGCATACGCCACTCCCGGAGGACGTCGTACGGGAGACCCTCCGGCGGCCCGTCGCCCGGACCCCGGACCCGAATCCCCCGACCGTGGCGCTGGGCGCACGGCTACCCGTTGGAGCGCTGCACCCGTGAACCGAGGGCCCCGAAGACACCGCGCCGAGCCCGGGGGCCCACGGTGAGGCGCTCCCTGGCGGGGGTGGCCCTGGCCGTCACCTCCATGGTGGCGCTGTCGTTCCTGATCCCGCTGGGGCTGCTTGTGATGTCGCTCGCCCGCGAGCAGAGCGTCACGGCGGCCGAGCAGAGCGCGGCGGCGATGGCGCCGATACTGGCCCTCACCACGGACGCGGCCGAGCTGCGCGAGGCGGGGGCGGGGCTGCGCGCGGCCGAGCACATGGTCATCCATCTACCGGACCACAGCACGGTCGGCGGCGCGGGGCACGCTCCGCCGGATCTGCTGGGCCGGGCCGAGGAGGAACGCGAGTCCATCTCCCAGGACGTGCCCGGCGGCTGGATCTACCTGCAACCGGTGATCCTCCCCCAGGACCGGGTCGCGCTGGTGGAGAACTTCGTGCCCGACGACGACCTGACCCGCGGTGTCGTCCTGTCGTGGAGCGTCATGGCCGGTCTGGCGGTCGTCCTGCTCGGCGGCTCCGTCCTGGTCGCCGACCGCCTCGGCTCCGCCGTCGTCACGGCGGCGAAGCGGCTGGCCGAGGCGTCACGCCGGCTCGGCACGGGCAACCTCGACACCCGCGTCCAGCCGAAGGGGCCGCCGGAACTGAAGGAGGCGGGCACGGCCTTCAACACCATGGCCGACCGCATGACGGACCTGCTCGCCGTCGAACGGGAACTGGTCGCGGACCTGTCCCACCGGCTCCGCACCCCCCTGACCGCCCTGCACCTGGCGGTCGAGCGGATCGCGCCGAGCGCCGACACCGGACGCATCCAGACGGCCGTCGCCGAACTGGAACGGGAGCTCAACGCGATCATCGCCGAGGCTCGCACGCCGCTCGCCGTCGGCCCGATGGGCCGGGCACTGCGGGGTGAGGAATCGCCCGACGGGCCGCGGGAGGGCGGGGACCGCTGCGAGGTCGCCGACGTCGTCCGTCGGCGCGCGGCCTTCTGGGCCGTGCTCGCGGGTCAGCAGGACCGTCCCTGCACGCTGCAGATCACTGACGAGACCACCCCCGTCTGCCTCCCCGAAGCGGACATCACCGCCGTCGTGGACGCGCTCGTGGGCAACGTCTTCCGGTACACCTCCCGGGGCACCGCCCTGGAGGTCTCCGTGTGCCGCACCGCCCACACCGTGGAACTGACCGTTCACGACGCCGGTCCCGGCATCGCCGACCCGGACGGTGCCCTCGCCCGCGGCGGGAGTACGGGCTCCACCGGCCTCGGGCTCGACATCGCCCGTCGCGCGGCCCTCGCCGCCCGGGGCTCCGTCCGCATCACGCGCGGCTCCATGGGCGGTGCCCGCGTGGCGGTCACGTTCCAGCTGTCCACGGGCCCGGCCCCGGGGCGTCCGCGCTCGCGCCGCAGGGGTCGGAGGGCACCCGCGGCTCGGACGACGCCGGGTGCGGCGGGCGACTGACAGCCCGGGAAGTCCGGCGTCCGAGGTCGGCGGCACACGCCGCGAGCCGATCGCCCTAGAGGCGCGGTGTGGTGGCGGGCGTGGACAGGGACGCGACGTAGTCGCGCAGGGCCGCCGCGGCGACGGCGAGCGGGAAGCGGGTGCCCAGCTGCCCGTCCGGGCGGACGACGAAGCCGGTCGGGCCGTCCGGTCGGTAGAGCCGGGCGAACTCCCCTTCGGCGTCGTGGTATCCGGCGACCGCGGCCAGTCCGTCCAAACCCGTCGGCGGCGCCTCCCGGGCGAGGACGGCGAGGGTCTGCGGGCGGTGTGCCGGCTGCGGGCCGCCGTCGGGCCACCGCACCACGCCGCTGGCGACCGCCGCCGCGGCCAGTTGGGCGGGATCGGCCGCGTACAGGAGCAGGACGTGTTCCGTACGGCCCCGGAGGATGTCGAGCAGGCGCAGCGGATACGCGGCGACGGGGGCCGTCAGGCCGGCACAGTCCGGAGCCCGGTCGCCGGACTGCGGCACTCCGGCCGGTCCGTCCGCGCTGCGGGCGAGGGGCCCGCCCCGGTAGCTGACGAGCAGTTGGGCCTCGCGGAGCATCACCGTCCGCTGGTCGTCGGGCTCGGCCTCCATGCCGTGGGTGGCGTGACGCACGGTGCGGCCGACGACCTCCTCGCCGACCGGGCGGCGCTCGGCGTCGTAGCTGGCGAGCAGGCCGGGGCCCGCCTCGGCGCGGCAGACGAGGGCGAGTTTCCAGGCCAGGTTGCAGGCGTCCTGGATGCCGGTGTTCATGCCCTGCGCGCCGGTGGGCGGGTGGATGTGGGCGGCGTCGCCGGCGACGAACGCCCGGCCGTCGCCGTAGCGGTCGACGATCCGGTGGCTGATCCGGAAGACGGAGGACCAGCGCATGCGGGAGACGGTGGCCGGCCTGGGGGCGAGGCGGTCCACGACGGCCTGGATGTGGGACAGTTCCGGGGCCCTGCCCGCTTCGAGACCGTGTGCCACACGGTCGCCCTTCGCCGCCCTGGCGTCGCCGCCTGTGCCGTCCGGGCCCGTGGCCCTCATGGAGAGTTCGGGCGGGACCAGCATGGACATGCGGTAGCGCCCCGCCCCCGGCAGCGGGATGCAGACGAGCAGGTCGTCGGTGGAACCGTCGTCGGCGAGATGGCTGGACCGTATGCCGTATCCGTACGGCAGGTCCCAGTCGGCCTCGACGTCGGCCAGCATGTACTCCTCCGGGAAGGCCCCGCCCTCGAAGCTGAGGCCCAGCTGCTTGCGTACGGTGCTGTGGGCGCCGTCGCAGCCGATCAGGTACCCCACCCGGGCCTCCTCCTCGGCTCCGGAGGCGGTGCGGAGGACGGCGGTGACCCCGTCCTCGTCCTGCGTGAAGGACAGCAGTTCGGTGCCGCGTTCGACGGTCGTGCCCAGGCCGGCGACGTACTCCTCCAGGAGGTGCTCGGTCGCGTACTGCGGAAGCGCGGCGAAGCGGTACGGCACCTCCGGCGGCAGCACCAGCTCGATCCGCGCCCGCTCCCTGCCGTCGACGTAGACCAGCTGGCCGCGCATCTCGACCGCCGCCTCCAGGACGGTGCGGGCCAGGCCCATGCGGTCCCAGATCTCCAGGGTGCGCGGCTGGATCCCGACCGCCTTGGCGTACGGGAGCGGTGCCGCGAGCCGGTCGATCAGGCGGCAGCTCACGTGCCTGCGGCGGAGTTCGGCTGCGGCGCTCAGTCCCACCGGTCCGGCGCCCACGACGAGAACATCGGTCATGCGGGTGCGCGCCACGGCTGCCTCCCAGCGGCTGGCCCCCGGATCGGTCCCGTACTGCCTCGGCTTCACCGTCTCCATCGTCACCCGTCGAAGCGGGCCCGGCGAGCCGAGTGTCCGGGCCGCTCATCCGTTCGTCCGGGAAATCAGTGATCGTTTCCAGGGCGCCCGTGATGCAATGCGCGCATGACGAATCTCGTGGAGAAGGCCCGGCTGTTCCGTTCGCTGCACGTCCCCGGCAAGCCCCTGGTCCTGCCCAACGCCTGGGATGCGGCGTCCGCCCGGGTCGTGGCGGAGGTCGGTGCGCCCGCGGTCGCGACGACCAGCGCCGGGGTCGCGTGGTCGCTGGGCCACGGCGACGGGGACCACCTGAGCCGTGACGAGGCCCTGAGCGCGATCGCGCGGATCACGGCGGCCGTCGACGTCCCCGTCACCGCGGACATCGAGCGTGGCTACGCGGCCGACCCCGCGGGGGTGGCCGACACCGTACGGGGCGTCCTGGCGGCCGGAGCGGTGGGCATCAACCTCGAGGACAGCCTCCGGCCCGTCGCCGAGCAGGTCGAGCGGATCGCGGCCGCGCGCGGGGCGGCGGACGAGGAGGGCGTCCCGCTGTTCGTCAACGCGCGCATCGACACGCACCGGATGCCCTCCGGCGACCCGGCGGCATGGCTGGACGAGACGCTCGTCCGCGCCCGGGCCTACGCGGCGGCCGGTGCGGACGGCATCTTCGTCCTGAGCACCCTGGACGCGGCGACGATCGGGCTGCTCGTGGACGGCTCGCCCCTGCCGGTGAACCTCGCCGCCGGACCCGGCGCGCTGCCCGTCTCCGCGCTCGCAGGCGCGGGCGCCGCCCGGGTCAGCGCGGGGTCCTCCATCGCCGAGGCGGCGTACGGGCTGGTCCGGCGGGCCGCCCGTGAGCTGCTGGCGCAGGGCACGACAGGCGCGTTGGAAGGCGGTTTCGACTACGAGGCGCTCAACGCGCTGCTGCTGGCGGACCGTACGCGCTGACCCACGCGAGGACGATGCGGATGAGGGCGATGAGAACAGGGGCGTAGCGAACGAGGGCGATGCGAATACGGGCGGGCTACTTCCACTCGTAGATCTTCGCGGTGGCCTTCCCGCTCTCCTCCACGCGGAACTCGAAGAGGCCGGCGATGCCGGTGAGTCGCGCGAACGTGGCGGAGGCGGTCTCGAAGAACAGGGCCCCGCGCCAGTCGATCGCGCCGGTGTCGTCGAAGCGGCCCACGCCGGAGCCGTGCCAGGTGATCGTCTCGCCCTCCTGGGTCATCGTGACGCCCTGACCTTCTCCGAAGAGGGTGCCGTCGGCCCGGACGACCGACTCGTACGTGCCCATATCCTTGACCCCGACGCCCAGGAGGGTGCCGGTCGCCTGGAAGGACGCCTCCAGTACGGGGTGACCGCCGTCGGTGGACAGCACCCGGATTCCCGTGGTGTCTCCTTGTTCCTCGCCGATCAGGTCGCCGAGCATGATGGGACTCCTCTCCGCGAAAGCGGCGGATGGGTCCCCTCTTCCGGACTACGCCCGGGCACGGGCGCTGTCAACCGGGCGGACGCCCTACCAGCGGAGGCCCTACGATCGGAGCCTCGAAGCGGGCACGGGGGCGGGGGCGGGAATCATGGGGACGACGTCGGGTTCGGTGAGTCGTCGTGGGTGGCTGATGCTCGGCGGGCTGTTCGTCCTGGGCGGGAGCGGCGCGGTCGGGTGCGCCTCCGCCGGCGGCAGGGACGAGCGGAACCTCCGGGAAGTGAACACCGACGTCGAGCCGCTGGAGCGCCGGTTCCGCGCGATCGGCCGGCTGTCCGACCCCCACTGGCTCGGCTACGACCCGAACGACTCCGGGCGCGAATGGATTCCGGACCAGGATCCGCGGATCCGTGTCGTCGGGGTGGCACGGCTGCCCGCCGGGGCGGTCAGGTCCGTCGTCGGCGAGCCGAAGTACGCCTTCGGGCCCTCCGAGCCCTCGCACCCTCCGCAGGAACTGGCCGAGTTCCTGCCCGAGGGCGCCGGGTGGATGGGGAGCGCCCGCTACGACAAGCACATCACCCGCTCGCTCTACGTCGGCCGGTTCCATTTCTCACCGACGACGGACCACGTCTATTTCGACACCGTCAACCCGGAGATCGTGGGCAGCTCGCCGTCCCTGTAGTCACCCGCCGTGACAGCCTCGGGCCGGCATGGTGCAGGGTGGGTCGCATGCTTGCTGATCATCACGAGTACGACGTGGTCGTCACCGCCGTGGCTCCTGTCGGGGCCGCCGTCCTCGCGGACGGTTTCGAAGGCTTCGTCGACCAGGCCAAACACCCTTCCTGGCGGTCCGACGTGCCCCTCCCGGCGGTAGGGGACCGCATGCGGGCCGTGGTGCTGGACGCCACCAGGACTCCGGCCCGCTTCAGCGCCCTGCCGTGTGACATCCGGATCGCCCACGGCCTGCGCCACACCCGACCGCTGGAACGGCTCTGCCCGCCACCGCCCGACGGCGGCCGGGACGTCGAATGGGCCGCCGTCGAGGAGGCGTTGGGCGTCGCCCTGCCGGCCGACTACAAGCGGCTCGTCCGGACGTACGGCGGCGGGGTCTTCGCGGGGCTGCTCTGGCTCCTGGAGCCGGACTGCCCGGACGCGATGTACGACCTCGTCGCCCAGGCCGCCGAGCGCGCCGAGGACCTCGCCGGCCTCTGGGCCATCGGCGAGCCGAAGCCGTCGGAACTCGACGGGGGCGACGTACGGCTGGTGCCCTGGGGGTACGTGGAGGGCGCGGGCCACGTCCTGTACTGGCTGGTCCGGCCCGGCGTCGAGCCGGAGGAGTGGACGGTGATCCTCAACGAAGGACGCGGACCGCTCTGGGAGGCCCATGCGATGTCGTGCAGCCGGTTCATCCACGACGTGGTGGCCGGCACGTCGACGTCGTACTACTTCGAGGACATCGACGACATCGCCGACCCGGAGGAGAGGACCGTCTTTCGGCCCTCCTCGCGGATCTTCGGCCAGTAGGAGGCTCCCCTGGGCGGTTTACGGACGGCCTTCCTCTGGAGCCGCGATCCGAGGAGGAGCAGGAGGGGGTGACGGAGGCGGCGACGGAGGCGGCGTCAACTCCCTTGCGAAGCCGTGCCAGTAGGCCGCCTGCCGCGACGTCTGCCGCACCACGCGGTCCGGTTCCGGCGGGGACGGCCAGAACTGGAGGAGGTAGACGTCCACGACCTCCTCGTCCACACGCGTGTCCAGGTCGTGAGCCCGGTCCATCCCCTCGGCGCTGTAGCGCACGCGGTAGTCCGTCTCCGCGAGGCCGAGGCGCCAGGACCCGCCGCCGCCCCACAGATCGAGAGCGGCGCCCGCGGACGCGGGCCGGTAGGACGCCTCCACGATGTCCTCCCACCGCGGGTCCACCTCGGGGGCCTCGTCGTGCACCTCGACGGTGAAGCCCACACGGCCGGTGTGGAGGCCCGTGACCAGCCAGAGGAACCCGGGCACCGCGGCCCCGCACAGCCCCGACACCTGCCCGGCGAACGACTCGTGGAGCCCGGGCTGTTCGCCGGAGTCGTCCGTGACGTAGAGCTGGCCGTAGCTGACGTGGACTTCGCCCTCAACCGGTCTGCGCACTGTCGCGCCCCCTCCCCCGCGGCGGCCGCGAAGGGCCGCACGACCATCGAGCTCTCCATGGTAGGCAGGGCCTACGACAGTGGGGCCCCGACAAGCCGGCCCTCGCGGCGGCTGCTGCGGCCCGGGCGCGTCATCGTCCTGGCGACGATGCGCTCGGAGGAGTTCCGGCGGTACGACGCCCGTGAGGAGAGCCGGCTGACGGGGTCCGACCGGGACGCCTGGCGCGTCCAGCGCGGCGTGCTGGACGCGGCGACGAAGATCCGGCTCGAACGCCACTGGTCCGAGGCGGAACAGCTGCGTGCCGCGGCACACCGGGAGGATCCGCGGATCCGGCTCGCCCTGGAGAGCGGCGACCGGTTCGGGCTCGCCGAGGTCGTGGCGGCCGGGCCCGAGCTGCTCTCCTCGTGGCAGAACGCCTGGGCTCCGGGGACCAACCCCCGGGGTGCGGCGGTCGTGGCCGCGGCCGTCGACTGCCGCCGGTCGGGGCTGCGCCGCCCGGTCAGCCGGGAGTGGCTCCAGGAGCAGTGGGCTTTCTCCCGGTGCGGCGAGAGTGCGTGCCTGGGGGCACCTCCCAGCGGTAGCTGGGGGAGCGTTGCGGGGCAGACGGAAATTTGACGACACCCCCTAGGGCGCGACCACCCCCATGTCACGCACAGCCGGCTCCAGCGGGTCCAGGGGCTGATCGCCGTGGGGCGCGGCACGGAGGCGCGGCTGGAGCTGACGGAGATACTCGACGACGCGCGGCGCGTCCTCGAACCGGGTCATCGTCATCTCGTCCTCGCGCGCTCGCTGCTCGGCCCGCTCCGTCGTGCTCTTTGAGCCCCCACACGCGGCCACCGGGGCGGGGTTACAGGGCGGGCGTACGCGGCGAGGGAGGCGGGCACTTCCTGTGCCGGTGTCGGCCGCTGTGCGTCGCGTCCCGCGCCGTGGTCCGTCACGGCCGCCGTTCCTCCAGCCCGGCAACCGCGGTGTCGATCATCCAGTGCATCAACGAATCCGGCAGCGCCGGGTTCATGGTGGCGTCCCGCATGAGCTCGCGGTCGCGCAGCGCGCGGACCAAGGCGCCCGCGGGCAGGGCGGGGTGCCGGGCCGCCGCCTGCCGGACCGCGGCGCTCCCGTCGTCGAGCAGGCGGAACGCCGAGGCCGCCGAGAGCCGGGGGTCGGTGGCGGCCCGGAGCCGGACCTCGCCGTCTTCGTCCCGACTGAACCGCTCCACCAGCTCGGGGGTGGATTCGGGGTCGTCCAAAGCCAGTTGGCGCAGGCGCGGGTGCGGGTCGGTCGCGTACGGAAGCAGGCCCACGCGCGGGAAGTTGGGGTGGGTCCGGGGGCGGCCGGGGGCACTGAAGCTGCCGTTCCACCACTGCCAGACCTCCAGCAGCATGTCGGCCGGCGCGTCGTCGCAGGACTCCGCGAGGAAGAGGCGTACGACCCTGTCCTCGTCCCGCGCGAGACGTTCGACGACGTCCGGCGGGAGGTGTCGGGCCCGGGCGACGGTGCCGCGCAGCAGCGGGTGGCAGGAGGAGGCGAGCCGGCGCATCGCCGCCGGGTCTCCGTGGAGGTCGCGTACCCACGGCACGTCGTATCGCATCCCGTCGAGGTCGATGCCGGGCAGGCAGGCCGCGCGCTGCTCCTCGGAGAGCGCGGGATGGACGGACACCGCCCGCCGTACCGGCTCGTCCTCGTCCGCCAGGAGCGCGGCGAGGGCGTCGGCCGTCAGACGGGGATGAGCGGCGAGGGTCCGTCGTACGTCCGCGTTCTCGTCGGCGGCGAGGAGGGCGAGCACCTCGGGGTGAGCGTGCGGATCGGCAGCCAGGGTCTGTCGGGTGTGCGGGTCGTCGTGCGCGGCCAGGGCCTGGTGGGCGGCCCTGTCGATCGGCCCCGGGTGCGGCCGGTCCTCGCCACCGCCCCCGGCGGCGGCCCGCACCGCCGGGTCCGGGTCGGCGGCGAGGACCGTCAGGAGGTGCGGCGGAAGGCCGGGGGTCCGGGCGGCTTCCGCGCGGACGAGGGGGGACGGGTCGGTGGCGATCCGCTCGTGTCCCTCCTCCGTCAGGCCGCCCCTGGCGGCGGCCGTCTCGACGAGCAGAGCGCGGCGGGCCGGGCTCTCCTCGCCCAGGACCAGGGCGGTCCAGTGCTCCGGGGACAGGGACCGCCGGCGCTCGGTGAGCGCATGACGGACCCGCGGGTCCGGGTGCGCGACGGCGGCGTCGAGGACCGTGGCGGACGATGTGCGGTGCAGGAAGGAGTCGATGCCGAGGTCGAGCAGTCGGGTCAGCACCTCGTCGCTCGCGGCGTCGTTGAAGCCGAGCCACTCCACCCACGTCCCCCACAGCAGCCTCGTGGGCCGGAGCCGGGCGTTGCGCAGCTGTTCCCACGCGGCCTCGCGCTCCTCGGAGGTCTCCCGCGCCGCCGCCCGCGCCGCCTCCTCTCGCCGTTCCCCGAATCCCGTGACGGCGACGAGCCAGACCTCGTACTCCTCGCTGGTCACTCCGAGCAGCGCGTCCCCGTCCACGGAGAGGGTGACGAACTCGGGCTGCCCAGGGCGGTCACCGAGGACGCCCGCGAGGTCCCAGGAGGGGCCGAGGCGAACCCTGACCCAGCTGTCGCTGTTCGCGACGTGGACGAGGAACTCGCCCTCGTCGTCGAAGATTCCGTGCTCGCGCGCGAGGCGGTGCCACTGCGCGTTGAGCGCCGGGACGAGGTCGGGCCGGTCGTCGCGGACGGTGGCGGTCGGCACGGTGTGGTACGAGATCACGGGCCGCCAGGCCGCCGCGGGTGTGAGGACGTTCTCCGGGCCCCACTCCCCCACGGTCTCCAGGCCCGCCCGGTCCAGCAGCGCGCCCAGTTCAGCCCTCGTATGCCCTTGTCCGGTCCCCATGGCGCCATCCTGCCCGAGTCGGCGGGTGGGGTGCCGACCCGGGTCCCGACACCCCTTCGCACCCGGCCCTCAGGTCACTCCACCGTCCCCCACCATGCCCCGGCGGGCCCGGCGTCCGCCGCCGGATGGTCGGCCGCTCCCTCGCGGAGAGCGAGCCTGGAGACGATGCGGTAGCGGTCGCCGCGGTAGAGGGAGCGGACGTACTCGACCGGTCTGCCGCCCGTGTCGGAGGTGATCCGGTCGAAGAGCAGCGCGGGTGAGAGGACCGGTACGTCGAGCAGGGCCGCCTCCTCCTCGCTCAGCACCGTCGGTTCGATGGACTGGACCGCGTGGGCCGTGCGGATGCCGCACCTCTCGCGCAGATGGGCGTAGAAGCCGCCTTCCATGTCGGCGACGGTGAGCCCGGGCACCAGGTCCGCCGGGACGTGCAGCTGCTCCAGGGCGATCGGGTCTCCGTCGACGTAGCGGAGTCGGGTCACGTGCACCAGGTCCGCCGCCGGCGAGAGCGTGAGCTTGCGGCCGATGCGCGCACCGGCCCGTACGGTGCGGAGTCCGAGCACCCTGCTCGTCCAGGTGCCCCGGCCGCCCTGGCCGCGGGGCGCGCCGGCCGGGTGCTGCTCGGCGACCAGTTCCTGGGTGATCTTGGCGGGGGCGACGAACATCCCCCGGCCGTGCTCCCGCACCAGCAGGCCCGTGGCCACCAGCTCGTCGACGGCGGCCCGGAGGGTGGGACGGGAGACGCCGAGGGTCGCGCAGAGGGTGCGCTCGGAGGGGATGGCGTCCCCGGGGCGGCGGGCGTCGATGACGGTGAGCAGGTGCTCGCGTACGCGCTCGCGCTTGAGCTCCGGCCGGGGCGCGGGCCGCGCGTCCGGCTGTGCGCTGCCTCCTCCGTGCGGCTCCATCCCGGTCCTCCCCCTCGTTCGGTCGGTTGGGCGTCAGTATGCATCTCCCTCGGTGGACGAGGTCACGAGGCCGTCACGCGTGAAGTCGAGGCGGGAGACGATGCGGTAGCGGTCGCCCCGGTACACCGAGTGGACGTACTCGACCGGACGGCCGGCGGTGTCGAGGGTGAGGCGCTCGATCAGCAGCGCGGGCGAGAGGACGGGGACGTCGAGGAGTGCGGCTTCGTCCTCGCTGACGACGGTGGGTTCGATCGACTGCGTGGCCTCCTGGACGTGGACCTGGTGGTGCTCCCGCAGATGGTCGTAGAGGTCGCCCGCTTCGAGCTCCTCCGGGGTGAGGGCGGCGCCGACCAGGTCCGCCGGGATGTGCAGGTGCTCGATGGCCATGGGCGCGCCGTCGACCAGGCGGAGGCGGGCGATGTAGAGCAGTTCGGCGGCGGGTGAGAGGCGGAGCCTGCGGCCGATGCGGGCGCCGGCCCGGACCGTGGCCGATTCCAGGACCGTGCTGGACCAGCTGCCGGAGGCCCGCGGGACGGCGAAGGCCGCGTCGTCGGGGGCGAGCCGCTGGGTGATCTTGGCGGGGGCGACGAACATGCCGCGCCCGTGCTCCCGCACCAGCGCGCCCGTGGCGACGAGTTCGTCGACCGCCGCACGCAGGGTGGGGCGCGAGACGCCGAGGGTCGCGCAGAGGGTGCGCTCGGACGGGATCGGGTCGCCGGGGCCGCCGGCTTCGATCAGGCCCAGGAGGTGTTCCCGTACGCGCTCCCGCTTCAGCACCCCGCTGGAGGAGTCGTCCATCATGCCGTGCCGCCCTTCATGCCGCGCCCCCTACTGGTCAACTGGTAAGTCGGATACTAGTCCGTCGAGTTGACCTGTCATCGACTGAACAACACATCTTTTTCTGGGGATTGACGGCGCGATTGGTCCATGCCACCTTCTGGGCACACACCTGACCACTTAACCAATTGGTCAACTAGCCATCGAGGTGCCCGTGCAGACTCTCCCCCGTACCGTCGCCCTCGCGGCGGCCGTCGTCCTCGCCGCCACGGCCTGTGGCGGGCCGAGCTCCCCGGACGCCTCCGGCGGAGCGGAGAAGGTGACCGTCTGGATCATGAAGGACAGCGTCACCGACTCCTTCCTCACCCGCTTCCGCGCCGACTTCGAAGCGGAGCACGAGGACATCGAGCTCGACATCCAGATCCAGGAGTGGGACGGCATCGGCGAGAAGGTCACGGCCGCCCTCGCCAGCAAGGACGCCCCGGACGTCATCGAGGTGGGCAACACCCAGGTCGCGCAGTACGCGGCGAGCGGCGGCGTGCGCGACCTCAGCGACAAGGTGGCCGAGCTGAACGGCGCCGACTGGCTCCCCGGGCTCGCCGAACCGGGCAAGGTCGACGGCAAGCAGTACGGCGTCCCCTGGTACGCGGCCAACCGCGTCGTGATCTACCACAAGGACCTCTTCGCCGCGGCGGGCGTCACCGCGCCCCCGAAGACGCAGGCCGAATGGCTCGCCGTCACCGCGAAGCTCAACCGGGGCAGGACCCAGGGCATCTACCTCCCCGGCCAGAACTGGTTCACCCTCTCCGGCTTCGTCTGGGAGGAGGGCGGCGACCTCGCAGTCCAGGACGGCGCGGCGTGGAAGGGCGCGCTCGACACGCCGCAGGCCCTCGCCGGCATGGACTTCTACCGGCGGCTCCAGTCGCTCGGCAAGGGTCCGAAGGACGCCGACGAGGCGAAGCCCCCGCAGGCCGAGGTCTTCGCCAAGGGCGACATCGCCCAGATCATCGCCGTTCCGGGCGGGGCGAAGATCGTCGAGGAGATCAACCCCGCGCTCAAGGGCAAGCTCGGCTTCTTCCCCGTGCCCGGCAAGACGGCGGACCGGCCCGGCGCGGTCTTCACCGGCGGCTCCGACCTCCTCGTCCCCGAGGCGTCGACCCACCCGGAGGCCGCCTACCAGGTCGTCGCGGCCCTCGCGGGCGAGAAGTGGCAGACGGACATGGCGAGAACGATGAGCTACGTCCCCAACCGCACCTCGCTCGCCCGGGTCATCCAGGGCGACGCGGGCACGGCCGCGATGGCCGCCGGGGCGGCCCAGGGCCG
Organism: Streptomyces narbonensis; assembly: GCF_014649015.1. Taxonomy (GTDB): domain Bacteria; phylum Actinomycetota; class Actinomycetes; order Streptomycetales; family Streptomycetaceae; genus Streptomyces; species Streptomyces narbonensis. The sequence continues at coordinate 133,083 of NZ_BMSF01000005.1, read as the reverse complement.
GGCCACACCCAACTCCCCGCAGTGGGCGGCCGTCGAGGCCACCAACCCGATCAAGCAGTACATGACCGCCGTGCTGACGGGCGGCGATCCGGCGACGGCGGCCGTCACCGCGTCCCGGAGCATCACGAAGACCCTCGGCTCGTGACCGGTCCGGGTTCAACGAGCCGCCCAGCGCAGGCGAGCCGTCCAGCGCAGGCGAGCCGCCCAGCGCAGGCGATCCGTCCGGCACCGCCGAGCCGACCGAGCGCGAAGCTCCGTCCGGCGCCGAAGCCGCCCCCACCACGAAGGCGCCTCTCACGCCTCCCCCGAGGCTCGGCCCTCTGGCCGTACCTCCTCGTCGCCCCCACCGTCCTCGGCGGCGCACTCCTCCTCGGATACCCCCTCGTCCGCAACCTGCTGATCTCCTTCCAGCAGTACGGCATGGGCGAACTCATCCGCGGCGGCGCCCCCTTCGTCGGCTTGGCCAACTACCGCACCGTCCTGACCGACCCCCAGTTCTGGGCGGTCGTCCGGCGCACCTTCTGGTGGACCTCCGTCAACGTCGTCCTGATCATGGTGATCGCCACACTGATCGCCCTGATGATGCGCAAGCTCGGCCGGCGGATGCGGATCCTCGTGACGAGCGGGCTGGTCCTCGCGTGGGCCAGCCCCGTGATCGCCACCACCACCGTCTTCCAGTGGCTCTTCGCCTCCCGGCTCGGCGTGGTCAACTGGCTGCTCGTCCGGCTCGGGTTCGAGTCCTTCGAGGGCTACTCGTGGCTGGCCGACGGTCCCGCCGCGTTCACCGTGCTGGTCCTGCTCGTGGTCTGGCAGTCGGTCCCCTTCGCCGCGATCACCCTGCACTCGGCGCTGCTGACCGTCCCCGACGAGCTGTACGAGTCGGCCCGGCTCGACGGGGCCGGCGGCGGGAGGATCTTCCGCTCGATCACGCTGCCCCTCCTCCGCCCGATCTTCGGCCTCGTCCTCTGCCTCGAAGTCATCTGGGTCTTCCGCTGCTTCGCCCAGATCTGGGCCGTCACCAAGGGCGGCCCGGGCGAGGCGACGACCACCCTGCCCGTCTACGCCTACCGCGTCGCCCAGTCCCTGCACCGCTACGACCTCGGGGCGGCCGTCTCCACGCTCACCGTCCTCCTCCTCGTGGCCGCGCTCGTCTTCTACTTCCGCCAGCTGCTCCGACAGGAGGCCGACCGGTGACACCGCCCTCCCGTACCCGTACCCGTCTCCGCTCCCGCTCCCGCTCCCTGCGCCGGCTCCCCCTCAACACGGCGGCGGCGGTCGTCTTCGTCCTGGCCGTCTTCCCGGTGTACTGGATGGTCCTCACCGCCTTCCGCCCGACCCGCGACATCCAGTCCGAGACCCCGGGGTTCCTTCCCGTCTCCGTGACACTGGAGCACTTCGGGAAGGCCGTGGCGGCGGACGGCTTCTGGATCTTCTGGCGCAACAGCCTGCTCGTGACCGCCGGATGCGTCCTGCTCGCCCTGGTGGTGGCGCTCGCCGCCGCCTTCGCCGTCGCCCGGATGCGCTGGCGCGGCCGGCGCGGCTTCGTCCTGATGGTCTTCCTGGCGCAAGTCGCGCCCTGGGAGGCGCTGTTGATCCCGATGTACGTCATCGCCCGGGACGCCGACCTGCTCGACCGGCTGGCGACGCTGAGTCTGATCTACTTCATGATCACCCTGCCGTTCACCATCGTGACCCTGCGCTCCTTCCTGGCCGCCGTCCCGGCCGAGCTGGAGGAGGCAGCCCAGGTCGACGGCTGCACACGGGCCGTCGCCTTCCGCCGGGTGACGCTGCCCCTGCTCGCCCCCGGGCTGCTCGCGACCTCGCTCTTCGGATTCATCACCGCCTGGAACGAGTTCGCCTTCGCCAACATGCTCGTGATCAAGAACCAGGACGACCGCACGCTGCCCGTCTGGCTCTCCTCCTTCTCCAACGTCTTCGGCACTGACTGGGGCGCCACCATGGCCGCCTCCACCCTCTTCGCCCTGCCCGTACTCGTCCTCTTCCTGGTCCTCCAGGGCCGGGTCTCCGCCGGAATGACCGGCGGAGCCGTGAAGGGATAACGCACCTCGATGCCCCTGCCCCGACTCGTCCCCGACCCCACCCACCTCTCGCCCCTGCCCGGCCGGTTCACCTTCGACGCGAGGACCGCGCTGAAGGTCTCGCCCGGCGCCGACCCGGCTGCCCGGCTGCTGCGCACCCTGCTCGGACCGGCCACCGGCCTGCCGCTGCCCACCCGCCCGGACGGCTCGGTCGTCCTCGCCGTCGACAGCGCCCTCACCGGCCTCGGCGAGGAGGGGTACGGCCTCACCGTCGGCGCCGAAGCGATCCTGCTGCGGGCCGCCCACCCCCGCGGACTCCTCTCCGGAGTCCAGACGCTGCGCCAACTCCTGCCCGTCGACGCCCTCGGCGACGACCCGGCGCCCGGCGTCGAGTGGTCCGTCCCCTGCGTGCAGATCACCGACACCCCCCGCTTCCCCTGGCGCGGTTCGATGCTCGACGTCGCCCGCCGCTTCCGTCCCGTCTCCTATCTCCGCCGGTACGTCGACCTGCTCGCCCTCCACAAACTCAACGTCCTGCACCTCCATCTCACCGACGACCAGGGCTGGCGCATGCCGGTCGCCGCGCTCCCCCGGCTCACCGAGGTCGGCGGGGTGCCGCACGGCGGCGCGTACACCCGGGCCGAGCTCACCGGGCTCGTCGCGTACGCGGCGGAGCGCGGCGTCACCGTCGTGCCCGAGATCGAGATGCCCGGCCATGTCCGCGCCGCCCTCGCGGCCTATCCCGAGCTCGGCAACCACCCGGGCCGAACGTATGAGGTCTGGGACCGGTGGGGCGTCTGCGACACGATCCTCGGCGTCCACGACGAGGCCCTCGACTTCTGCCGCACCGTCCTGGACGAGGTGATGGACGTCTTCCCCTCCTCGTACGTGCACATCGGCGGCGAGGAGTGCCCCACCAGCGAGTGGCACACCTCGGCGTCCGCGCTCCGGCGGGTCGCCGACGAGGGGCTCCCGGGTCCCGACGCCCTGCACGGCTGGTTCATGGAGCGGATGGGCGCACACCTCCTCGAAGCGGGCCGGCAGCCGCTCAGCTGGACCGAGGACGGCGCCGACCTCCCGCCGTACTTCACCGTCATGCCCTGGCGCGACTCCGACCACGGCCGCGTCGCCGTCCGGCGGGGACACCGCGTCGTCATGGCGCCCCACCGGACGACCTACCTCGACTACCCGCAGTCCGCGAGCCCCGCCGAACCGCCCGGCCAGGCCGGCGAGGTCGTCGACCTCCGCACGGTCCACGGCAACGACCCGGCGCCGGCGGAGTGGAGCCCCGAGGAATCGGCGCGGGTGCTCGGTTCCCAGGTCCAGCTGTGGACCGAGTACGTGCCGACCGCGGCGCACGCCGAGTACCTCACCTTCCCCCGGCTCTGCGCCCTCGCCGAGGTCGTCTGGACCGGCCGCCACGACTGGCCCGGCTTCCAGGAGCGCCTCCGCCACCACAGGACCCGGCTCGACGCCCTCGGGGTGCCGCGCCGTCTCTCACCCATGTCCGTCCCCACCTGAGGAGAGGAACCACCACCATGAGTACCCCCACGAGGAGCAGGAGCGGCCTGCGGATGCGTGCCGCGCTCGCCGTCGCCGCGGTGACCGGGCTCGGCGCCACCGCCCTGACCGCGCTTCCCGCCGCGGCGGCCGGTGAGGCCGTCACCGTCCAGTACCGGCAGAGCGCCACCGGCGGCGACCAGGTCGAGCCCTGGCTCAAGGTCGTCAACACCGGTACGGCGAGCGTGCCGCTCAGCCAGGTCAAGGTGCGCTACTACTTCAAGGCCGAGGCGGGCGCCTCGTACACCTACGCCTGCTCCTGGGCCGTCAAGGGCTGCGCGAACCTCACCGGCACCTTCGGGACCCTGGCCGGCCCGACCGCGACCGCCGACCGCTATCTGGAGGTCGGCTTCACCGCCGGCGCCGGCTCGCTCGCCCCCGGCGCGGACACCGGCGACATGCAGCTGCGCTTCCACCGCTCCAACTGGCAGCCCTTGAACCAGAACGACGACTACTCCTTCGGACCCGCCCAGACCACGTACGCCAACTGGTCGAAGGTCACCGCGACCGTCGGCGGAGTCCAGGTCTGGGGGACGGCGCCCGCGGGCAACGAACCCACCCCGACACCGACCGACCCGACCACTCCCCCGCCCACCGGGGCCACGCTCTTCGACGACTTCGACTACACCGGCCACACCGACCCGGCGATCGCCGCCCACGGCTGGAGCGTGCGCTCCAACTCCGGCGGCCCCGGTGTGCCCGGCGCCACCTGGGCCCCCGAGAACGTCACCTTCGCCAAGGAGGGCACGAACTCCCTCATGAACCTCCGGAGTTCGACCGCCGGCACGGGTGAGTCGACCAGGCACACCGAGATCCTCACCCGCGCCTCGAAGTTCAGGAACGGCACCTACGCGGCGCGAGTCCACTTCTCCGACGCGCCGAACTCCGGCCCGGACGGCGACCGGGTCGTCCAGACCTTCTTCACCATCAACGACCTCAAGGCCCCGATGGCCGACGACTACGCCGAGTACGACTTCGAGTACCTCCCCAACGGCGGCTGGGGCGAGCCCGCCAACATCCTCTACACGACGTCGTGGGAGACGTACCGGCCCGACCCCTGGGAGGCCGTCAACCAGCACTCGGAGGTCCGGGCGAGCTACGCCGGCTGGCACGACCTCGTCCTGACGATCGACGACAACTCCATCGTCTACTACGTCGACGGCCAGGAGTTCGGCCGCCACGACGCCCGCTACCTGCCCGAGCGGCCCATGTCCATCAACTTCAACCAGTGGCTGATCGACCTGGCCGGGCAGACCTCGACGACCCCGCGCGCCTACGACCAGAAGGTCGACTACGTCCTGCACGTCAAGGACCAGGTGCTGACCCCGGCCCAGGTGGCGGCCAAGATCGCCGCGTACCGCTCGTCGGGCACGGCCTTCGAGGACTCGGTCCCGGCGGTGCAGTAGCCGCCCCGCCCGAGGGCGGCGGGCGCCCGCTCCCCGCGAGCGCGCTCCCGCCGCCCGACGGTCCACGACGGGACGTCGGAGCTCGGGCAGGACCTCACCACCCGCGGTCCACGGAACCGGCCAGGTCAGGTCAGGTCAGCAGGCTGTTGGGGTGGGAGGCGCGTCGCGCCGCGGCGAAGAGGGCGTGGATCCGGGAGCCGGCCTCGTCGATGTGCGTGACGGCGGTGGGGAACGGCAGGCGGACGTCCTGATGTCCCGTGCGGTACTCCAGGCGCAGGGTGATCCCGTAGCGGTCCAGGGCGACGGGCAGCACGCGGAGCACGCCCCGCTCGGGGCGCGGCCGGACGAGGCGCAGGAGCAGTGGGACGAGTTCGGCGTGGCTGTCGACGAGGTGGGTGAGCATGGCCGACTCGCGGGAGGCGATGGGGTCGACGTCCGCCGCGTGAAGGGCGTCCAGGGTGACGTACGTCCGCCCCTCGGCGTCTTCGAGGAGTGCCTGGCCGAACTCCAGGCAGGTGCTCTCGGCGGCGTCGTGCGTGTACTCCGCGCCCAGCAGCCCGGTGAGGGTGACGCGGGCCCGCACGCGGTCGCGTACGGCGGTGGGGGCGATGTCCGTGAGCTCCAGGAGTACGGGGATGCGTGCGTCGCTGCCGTCGTGGACGCCCTCGGACGGGTCGTGGAGGTGGAGGTGACCCATCGGTCCCGTCCCGTCCAGGAGGTGGACCTCCTGACGGCGTCCGTCGGCCACGACCGTCATCGAGTGCGCGGAGGCCAGGATGGAGCGCACGCGTTCCGCGGGGGTGGGCTGGGCGACGGGGGTACTGAAGGGGCGCATCCGAGCTCTCCAAGGGCGTGGTGAGGAGATACCCAAGCCGTTACTTAGGCAAGCCTAACCTAACGCATCCTTGGGAGCCTTGGAAGCCCGGCACCCCGGGAGGGCGAAGGGCCGGGCCCGTCGGACGACGGACCCGGCCCTTCCGGTTGAGTCGGGGTCAGACGCGGTCGGCCGCGATCAGCACGTACTGGAAGGAGCCGTCCTTGTACGACTCGATGAACGCCTCCTCGATCCCGGTGACCAGCGAGGAGGTGGCCCGCAGCTCCCAGTAGGGCAGGGTCGCGGGCGTCAGGTCGACGACCGCCTGCGGGACGAGCCGGTTGTCGGCCATGGCGCGGAGGTACTCACGGCGGGAGTGGATGTTGCACTCGAAGTGCGCGTTGATCTGCGAGACCCACTTCGAGGGCTGGCCGTATCGCGGGTTCCAGCAGCCCGTGATGGTCACGTAGCGGCCGCCGACCTTGAGGAAGCGGGAGTGCTCGGCGAAGAGGTCGTCCAGGTCGACGTACATGCTCGACTCGTTGTTCCACGAGGCGGCGATGCTGCCCTTCTCGAACGGCGTGTCGAGCATGTTGCAGACCTGGGCACGGACGTGGTCGTCGATGCCGAGCTCCTTCGCACGCCGGTTGCCGAACTCGGCCTGCGTGGAGGAGAGGGTGACGCCCTCGACCTTGCAGCCGAAGCGCTGGTGGGCCATGACGCTCGAACCGCCACGCCCGCAGCCGGCGTCGACGAGCGTGTCGTCGCGCGTGATGGCGCCGAGGTGGTCGAGGAGGACCTCGGCCTGCGCGGACTCGAGGCGGTGCAGCTCGGCGATCAGCTTCTTCTCGTACTCGCTGTCCTCGGTGTCGCCGAGGGCGGCGTGGTCGACGTCGCCGATGCCGTAGTGGTGGTGGTAGAGCCCGTCGACGTCGCCGAGGCGCAGGTTCACGGGCCTGGCCTCCTGGTTCCAGTAACGGGCGATGTCGCTCTGGTAGGGCGACGCCGGAGCCGGAACGAACGCGGAAGTGGCGTTGGCGGAGGTGAGCTCGGTGCTGGTCACAAGGGTTTCCATTTCTTACCAGAAATCGGGCAGGCTGTAGCGGAAGGTGTTGGTCTGGTGCCAGTAGTGGTTGCCGTCGACCCATACGGCGACTCCCCGCAGGAAGCGCAGCACGCTGGGGACGGGACAGGCGGCGGCCAGGGCGGCGGCCTCGGACTCGAAGTCGCGCATGAGGTCGTTGTGGACCTCGACCGCCTTCAGGTAGCCGTCCTGGTCCGAGAGGTTCTCCCGGTCGGCGAGCACCACGGGCAGGTTCAGGTGCCGGCCGGGGCTGGCGAGTTCCTTGGTGTACGAGTACAGGTCGTTGACGATGGTGCAGGCGTTCCCGGCGAGCGCGAGCACCCGCTGCATGGCGGGCTGGGCGTGCAGGTCCGCCGGGAGTTCGTAGCCACCGACGGTGTCGGTGATGGTGGGACACGGCCGGAAGTTGTTGAACTGCCGCATCACCAGGTACTCCCACACCTCGGGGGTGTGGTCGGTCTCGGCCCAGGCGCCCTCCGCGAGGTAACCGAGGTGGAGGCGGGCCATGTCGTGGCGGAACCGGTCGGCCTGGGAGGGCGTGGCCTGCCGGACGAAGTACTCCATCGCGGAGCGGTACGAGCGCCGCGGGGCGTCCTCGTGGAGCGACTCCGCCCACCGCGGCTGGTACTCCGCCGTCGTGTGAAGGGGGTCGAGGGCGGTGTGCGCGAGGAGGAGGCGCCCGCCGAGCCCGACGGGCGAGCCCCCGTGGTCCTCGCAGTAGCAGTCGTCGACCGCGTTCTCGGCGACCATCAGCCGCGCGGCGACCATCAGGTGCTCGATGCTCGGGGCGTCCGGGTGGCAGGCGACCATGTACTTCCCGACGGAGAAGCCGTCGAACTGGCCCTCCCACTCCTCGGGGTACAGCTGCACCTCGTCCATCGCCCAGTCCTTGATCCGGCGGCTGAGCTCCTCCACCCGCACCGGATCGGGCTCGACCACCGGGTGGTAGTAGAGACCCGGGATGTGCAGGGCGTCGGCCGGCGCCGCGGGGGCCCCCGCGACCGGCGGTTCCACGACCGGCGGTTCCACGTCCGGCGGCGCCACGGGCCGGAACAGGCTCACAGCCGTCGTGCCGAGGCCGCTGGGCCCGCGGAGGACCCGGCCGAGGTCGGGAACCGGCTCCGGCACCGGTGCGGGGCCCGGCTCCGCGACCTCCGCGGGAACGGGGAGGGTGGACGGCGCGGCGTCGGCGGCCTCGACGCCGACGGAACCGGCCAGACCGAGGACGTGGGACCCGAAGTGGGCCGCTGCGGTGGGCAGGCTCGACTGCAGAGGGGAAAGCCCGGGCTCGGGCATCCGTGACTCCTTGAGGGGGTGGGGTGGTTCGTCCCGGATCCCGGGCGTGGTCGCCCGGCCCGGAGGGGGCCGGGCCGTGATGTCGGCCGGACGGGTGCGGGTCAGCGCCAGCGGGCGATCTGCACGTTCTCCAGGATGCCGAGCGCGTTGGGCACGAGGATCGCGGCGGAGTAGTACGTGGTGACCAGGTACGACATGATCGCCTGCTCGCTGATGCCCATGAACCGCACGGACAGGCCCGGCTCGTACTCCTCCGGCAGGCCGGTCTGGCGGAGGCCGATGACACCCTGGTTGTCCTCGCCCAGGCGCATGGCCAGGATCGAGCTGGTGTTCTCCTTGCTGATGGGGATCTTGTTGCAGGGCAGGATCGGGACCCCTCGCCAGGACGGGACCTGGTGCCCGTCGAGGAGGACCGTGTCCGGGTAGAGCCCGGCCCGGTTCCACTCGCGGCCGATCGCCGCGATCGTCCGGGGGTGCGCGAGGAAGAGCTTGGTGCCGCGACGGCGGGTGAGCAGCTCGTCGAGGTCGTCCGGGGTGGGCGGGCCCGAGTGGGGCTGGATCCGCTGCTTGAAGTCGGCGTTGTGGAGGAGGCCGAACTCCGGGTGGTTGATGAGCTCGTGCTCCTGGCGCTCGCGCAGGGCCTCGATGGTGAGCTTGAGCTGCTGCTCCGTCTGGTTCATCGGGCCGTTGTAGAGGTCGGCGACCCGGGTGTGGACCTTGAGGACGGTCTGGGCGACGGAGAGTTCGTACTCGCGCGGCTTGAGCTCGTAGTCCACGAAGGCGCCCGGCAGTGCGACCTCGCCGACATGGCCGGCGGACATCGCGATCTCGGCCTCGCCGTGACGGTTCTGCCGCTGCTGGGGAAGCGAGCGGAACGCTTCGAGGTGCGCCCGGAGGGCGGGTGCGGAGTCCGCGATCGAGGCGAAGTCGGCGCGGGACAGGGTGAGCAGGGTGCCGGCGGTCTCGGCGGTGGCGGTGTAGTCCCACTTGGCATCGACGTCCAGGAGGGCGTTCTCGCCGAGGCGGTCGCCGTCGGCGAGGACGGAGACCGCGACCTCGTCGCCGTACTTGCCGACGGAGGTCTGGTTGATCCGGCCGTGGGCGACCAGGTGGATCTGCTGGGCCGGGGTGCCGCGCTCGGCCAGCACCTCGCCGGCGCGGAAGTCGCGCTGGACGCAGCGGTCGGCGATCGCGGTGAGCACCTCGATGTCGTCGAAGCCGCGCAGCAGGGCCAGTTCGCCGAGTTCCTGGGGGATCACGCGGACGCGGGAGCCGTCCTGGACGAACTCGATGCGGCCGTCGCCGACGGTGTAGCTCAGTCGGCGGTTCACCCGGTAGGCGCCGCCCTTCGTCTCCACCCAGGGGAGCATCCGGAGCAGCCAGCGGGAGGAGATCTCCTGCATCTGCGGGGTGGACTTGGTCGTGGTGGCGAGGTTGCGGGCGGCCGCGGTGCTCAGGCTGGACTGCCGGGGCGCCTCCACCTGCACTTCCGGGCCGGTCTCAACGGTCATCGGGGCGAGGTCTCCTTCGGGTGGACCACGGTCGGCGTACGGAACACCGCCGGTGAAAGGGGAAATAGGGGGTCAATCTCTGGGAATTCGTCCAGATCCCGGGGAACAGTAACGGCCGGTAAGCCCCGCTCACCCCCTCAGTTCGAGGGCATTACCCCGAAACAGTGATCTTGCTTCGCGCGAGGTTTAACCGGATTGTCGATGGTTTCCGGCCACCCTCCTCGGGGTACGCGAAAGCCCTCCGGCTCCATGACGCGGGAGCGGGAGGGCTGCGAGGCGGGTGAGGCGTGAGGCCTGTCCGGCGGACGGGGTCGGAGGCCTCCTAGGCGCGGCCGGTGGCCAGGTTCATCAGGCGGGCGAGGACCCGACCACCGGAGGCGGCGACGCCGTCGTGTTCCCATTCGTTGGTGACCCAGACGCGGGAGGCGCCGATCCGGCGGGCGGTGGCGAGGGAGATGCCCGCGTCGACGTACATGTCGTCGTGGTAGACGACAGCGGCGAGCGGGACCTCGTTGGCGGCGAGGCGGTCGAGGTCGTAGAGGGGCGGCCAGTCGGTGCGCGCGGCCAGCAGGTCGGCGGCGTCGGCGAAGGGGCGCAGCCCCGCGATCTCCCGGAACATCCAGCGGTACATCATCTCGCCCGTGAGCAGGAGGGGGTCGGCGTCCTCGGCGAACTCGGGGAAACCGGCCAGGGCACGGTCGGCCGCCCAGCCCGTCGGGCCCGCCCCCTGTCCGTACAGCGATTCCTGCATGACGGCGAAGAGCGGGTTGTCGGTGAAGCCGGTCAGGGTCATCACCTGGTGGAGGAAGGTGTCGCTCAACTCGCCGCCCTCGCCGAGGGCTTCGTCGAGCAGCCAGTGGACGCGCTCGAAGCCGTCGCCCATGCCGAGCGCGAGTCCGAGGGTGCGCAGGCGGTGCGGGGTGAGGCGGTCGCCGTTCGGGAGGCGGACGTCCTCGGCCGCGAGGAGGTCGGCGATCTTCCGGAGGCGGGGGGCGTCCTCGGGGTAGCGGGCGTAGAGGTCGAGGACGCGGTCGCGGACGCGCGGGTAGGTGTGGGCGTACACGTCGTCGGCGGTGGCGGTGAGGCCGGGGAGGCCGCCGGTGACGTAGCAGGCGCGCAGCCCCTCGGGTGCCTGGGAGAGGTAGGTGAGGGTGATGAAGCCGCCGTAGCTCTGGCCGAGGGTCTCCCAGGGGGCGTCGCCGCAGAGTTCGCGGCGGATCAGCTCGGCGTCGGCGACGATCGCGTCGGCCCGGAAGTGGGCGAGGTGGCCGGCGAGGCGCTCGGGTGAGGCGAAGCGGGCGGCGGACTTGGCGGTGACCGGGGTGGAGCGCCCGGTGCCGCGCTGGTCGAGGAGCAGCACGCGGTGGGTCTTCAGCGCCTGCGCCAGCCAGCCGGGCGAACCGGCCGACGGGCGGGGCGACTTGCCGCCCGGTCCGCCCTGGAGGTAGAGCAGCCAGGGAAGTTGCTCGCCGGCGCGGGCCGGGTCGGCGACCTCCCGGGCGAAGACCTCGATGGTGGGGCCGTCGGGCGTCTGGTGGTCCAGGGGGACGGTGAAGGTGTGGTCGACGGTCGCGTACGCGGGGTTCATGGCTTCCTTCCACGGCCGTGGATGGCCGGTCGGATGTGACATTGCATCAACGGGCGACCGTCGTCCGTCCGTCGAGAGGAGCCACAGTCCGGCCGTCGGCCGGTGCCGCTACTTCCCGGTCGCGCGGTCGCCCTTGGCCCAGAGGGAGCGGACGTGGCCGAGGTGGCGGGTCATGCATTTCTCCGCGCCCTTGGCGTCGCCGGCGAGCATCAGGTCGAGCAGCTCCAGGTGCTCCTCGGCGGACGGGACGAGGTCGCCGCTCTTGTCCAGGGCGGTGAGCCCGTACAGCCGGGACCGCTTGCGCAGGTCGCCGACGGTCTCGACGAGCCGTTCGTTGCCCGCGAGGCCGAGCAGTGTGAGGTGGAACAGCCGGTCGGCCTCCAGATAGCCGATGAGGTCGTGCTCGCGGGCGGCGCGCACGATGTCCTCGGCGACGGGTCGCAGCGCCTCCAGGTCCTCTCGGGCGGCGATCCGGGTGATCCTGCCGACCGTCGGGATCTCGATGAGCGCGCGGATCTCGGTGTACTGGTCGAGGTCGCGCTCGTCGACCTCGGTGACCCGGAAGCCCTTGTTGCGGACGGGCTCGACCAGGCCTTCACGGGCCAGGTCGAGCATCGCCTCGCGGACCGGGGTGGCGGAGATCCCGAAGTCCTCGGCGAGGGTCGGCGCCGAGTACACCACCCCGGGGCGGAGCTCGCCGGAGATCAGGGCGGCTCGCAGGGCATGGGCGACCTGGTCGCGCAGCCGCTCCCGGGAGGCGTTCAGGTCGCGCTGGGTCAGGTGCCCCATGACGGTGGTGATCCCTTCGTTCCGGTTGACATCACCACCGTACGATGTCACGCCGCGGAGCCTGCGGGTGCCAGCGTGTAGGTCCGGCTCGACGTGTAGAAGTCGAGGGCTGCCCGGCCCTGCTCGCGCGGTCCGTGGCTGGACGCCTTTGAGCCGCCGAAGGGCAGGTGGAAGTCGACCCCGGTGGAGGGGGCGTTGAGCCGGATCATGCCGGTGTCGAGGAGGTCGAGGCCGGTCAGCGCGGTGTTCAGGTCGGCGGTGTGGACCGAGGTGACCAGACCGTACGGTACGGAGTTGGTGATCCGGATCGCGTGGGCCAGGTCCTCCGCGGCGAGCAGGGACGCCACGGGGCCGAAGACCTCTTCGCGCAGCAGCCGGTGCCCCGGGGGGACCTTCTCCACCAGGGTCGGGGCCGCGAACCAGCCGGACCGGTCGGGCACGGTGCCGCCGGCCAGGACGGAGAGCCCCCTGCCGGCCTCGCCGACCTGGTCGCGGGCGTGCTCGTGGATGAGGGGCCCGCACACGGTGGCCGGGTCGGCGGGGTCGCCGACGGGGATGGCCCGCAGCGCTTCGGAGAGCGCCTCGCGCAGCGGGTCGAGCGCGGCGCCGACCGCGATGACCCGGCTGGTGGCGGTGCATTTCTGGCCCGCGTACCCGGCGATGGCGGCGGCGATGTGGGCGGCGGCCTGTTCGATGTCCGCGTCCGGCAGGACGAGTGCCGCGTTGAGGCCGCCCATCTCCGCCTGCACCGGGATGCCCCGGGCTGTCGCGGCCCGGGCGACGGCCTGGCCGACGGGGGTGGAGCCGGTGAAGGACACGACGTCGGCGGCGGAGACGAGTGCGTTGCCCTCCGTCGCACCGCCGGGCAGCACGGTGAACACCGCCTCGGGCAGGGCCCCTTGGACGATCTCGCCCAGCCTCTGGGCGCACGCCGTGGCTTCGGGGGCGGGCTTGAGGACGACCGTGTTCCCGGTGGCGAGCGCCGGCGCGGCCTTCCAGGTCGGGATGGCGAAGGGGAAGTTCCAGGGGGTGATGAGCCCGGCCACCCCGTGCGGGCGGCGGCGGGTCAGGAGCAGTCCGGGGCCCGCCGCGGTCTCGTGGACCGCTCCGGTGGCCTCGAAGGGCGCCTGGGCGTAGTAGCGCCAGATGGCGGCGGTACGGGCGACCTCGGCCCTGGCCTCGGCGAGCGGCTTGCCCACCTCGCGTACGGCGAGCGCGGCCAGTTCGTCGGCCGCGGCCTCGACGGCGGCGGCGACTGCGGCGAGGGCGGCAGAGCGGGCGGCGGCCCCGGCGAGCAGCCAGCCGGGCTGCGCGGCGCGGGCGCGCTCGACGGTGTCGACCGCGGTGAAGGCACCGGGTGCCGGGATCCGCAGGAGGACGTCGGCCGGGTCGGCCGGGTTGCGGGAGATGACGGTGGGGAGCGTGTCGGTCACAGGAGGAAGCCTCCGGGGAAGGGGTCGTCCGGGTGGAGGGAGGAGGTGGTGCGCGGTGCCGGGGGTCCGGGTCGGGCCTCGCCGGGCCGAGGGCTGTCGGGACGGGGGCGAGGCGGGCGGGGGTGACCGGCTCGACGACCCGTACCATCTCGGTCCCGGTCGCGGTCTCGCTCTCGGCCTCGGTCTCGGTCCCGGTCTCGCTCTCGGCCTCGGTCTCGGTCTGAGTGGCGGACCAGGTCTCGGCCCAGGCGTCGGTCAGCGGTGGCCGTCGGCGACGGCCTTCTCGGTGGCGGTCCGCACTCCCGCCTCGATCGCGCCGGTCAGCGGGTGGCGCGGGGCGCGGGTCGGTCCGCCCCGACGGCCGGCGATGTCCATGGACAGCTTGATGGACTGGACGAACTCGGTCTTCGAGTCCCAGCGCAGGAGGGAGTGCAGGGACTTGTAGAGCGGCACGGCGGTGGCCAGGTCGCCCGCGACGGCCGCGTGGTAGAGCTCGGCGCAGCTCGTGGGGAAGGCGTTGGGGTAGCCGGCGATCCAGCCGACCGCGCCCGCGACGGCGAGCTCCAGGAGGACGTCGTCGGCGCCGATCAGGAGGTCCAGCTCCGGGGCGAGCTCGCCGATCTCGTACGCCCTGCGGACGTCGCCGCTGAACTCCTTGACGGCGACGATGCTGCCGTCGCGGTGCAGGCGGGCCAGCAGGTCGGGGGTGAGGTCGACCTTGGTGTCGATGGGGTTGTTGTAGGCGACGATCGGGACGCCGGCCTTGGCGACCTCGCTGTAGTGGGCGCGCACGGCGGCCGGTTCGGCACGGTAGGCGTTGGGCGGCAGGAGCAGGACGGATCCGGCTCCGGCCTCGGCGGCCTGCTCGGCCCAGCGGCGGGACTCGGCGCTGCCGTAGGCGGCGACGCCCGGCATGACCCGCGCCCCGTCGCCGGCGGCGGCGACGGCGGTGCGGACGACCTGGGCGCGCTCCGCGTCGGTCAGGGTCTGGTACTCGCCGAGCGAACCGTTGGGGACGACACCGTCGCAGCCGTTGGCGATGAGCCAGGCCACGTGCTCCGCGTACGCGTCGTGGTCGACCGACAGGTCGTCGCGGAAGGGCAGGGTGGTGGCGACCATGATGCCGCGCCAGGGTCGGTCGGTGTTCCAGGTGGTGGCGGTCATGTCGACGACCTTTCTGTAGTGTGTGACATTTTATAGAGGCGAAAGAAGAGAGGCCCTCGTGGGCCTCCCCTGTGGTTCTAGGGGGTGTCTTGCCGATCAGGTCGGATCAGGGAGCGGGGTCTGGTGCCGTGCATCGCAAGGCGGAGGAGGGAGTCATGGCGGTGGGGGAACCTCCCGTGCCCGAAGGGCTACGGGGGACCATGGCGAGTGACGACAACGCGGCGTGGGGGTACCTCCCGTGCCCGAAGGGCTACGGGGGAGCGCGGTGCCAGACCCCGCGAGCCCGGCCTGATCGGCAAGACACCCCCTAGGGAGTCTGCTCGACTGTCGGCTCGTCCAGCGCGGCGAGCGTCGCGAGAGGTACGGGGACGGCGAACGGGCGCCGCTCCGCGGGCGGCTCGGGGGCTCCGTCGCGCGCCGCGAGGCACGCCACGGCCGTGCCGCACATCCGACCCTGGCACCAGCCCATGCCGGCTCGCGTGAGGAGCTTGACGGTCCGCGCGTCCCGCGCCCCGAGGTCGGTGACCGCCTCGCGCACCCGCCCCGCGGTCACCTCCTCGCAGCGGCACACGTCCGTCTCGTCCTCCAGCCACGCGGGCCAGCCCGGGCCCGGTGCGTGGGCCGCGGACATGACGTCCGCGAAGGCCCGCATCCGGTCGCGGCGACGCCGGAGTTCGCCGACCCGGCCCGGGCGCACGCCCCGGTCCGGGGCCGGATCGGCGCGGCGGCCGCGCAGCCGGGCGGCGATCGCCCGGCCCGCCAGCTCGCCCTCGGTGCGGGCGAGTCCGGCGCCTCCC
Source organism: Streptomyces narbonensis (assembly GCF_014649015.1). GTDB lineage: Bacteria > Actinomycetota > Actinomycetes > Streptomycetales > Streptomycetaceae > Streptomyces > Streptomyces narbonensis. Next base: position 117,602 of record NZ_BMSF01000005.1, on the reverse strand, counting down.
ACGCCGCCGGTCTCACCCGCCGCCCACAGGCCGGCCACGGAGGTCTCCTGGAACTCGCTCAGGGCGAGCCCCAGGGTCCCGTCGGGCAGCGCACGGGTGGCGCAGCCGACGGCCGTGGCCAGTTCGATCTGGGGCACGAGGCCGTGCCCGACGGCGAGCGCGTCGCAGGCGATCCTGCGACCCGTCCCCGGTACGGGCGTCCAGTCGCCGTCCAGGCGGCTGACCGTGACGGCCTCCACCCGGTCGGTGCCGTGGACCTCGGTGACCGCACTGCGGGGCAGCACCCGCACACGGTGCCTGAGCAGTGCGGCCCCGTGCACCAGGGCTTCGGCGGCCTTCGCCGGATTGGTCGCGAGAGCTCGGGGGCTGCGGGCGTACCGCAGATACCCCGCGGCCTCGACCACGGCCGGGACCCGGGCGCCCGCCGCGGCGAGCGAGGAGGCGACGGCGAGCAGCAGAGGGCCGCTGCCGGCCACGACGATGCGCCGCCCGGGCAGCACGAGCCCGGACTTGAGCATGGCCTGCGCCCCTCCGGCGCCGACGACACCGGGCAGGGTCCAGCCCGGGAAGGGGAGTTGGCGCTCGTACGCGCCGGTGGCGAGGAGCAGCGCCCGGGCCCTGATCCGGACGGGCCGCTCCTCGGTGCCGTCGGCGCCGGTGATCGCGTGGACCGTCCAGCTCTCGCCGTCGGCGCCGGACCCACCGGACTCCTCGGGCTCGCCGGACCCACCGGACCCACCGGACCCACCGGACTCCCTTATGAAGGACCACACGTGGTGCCCCGTCAGGTGGTCGACCGTGCTCGCTCCGAGTCTGCGCCGCAGGTCGGAGAAGGCGGACCAGTCGTGGTGCAGGGCTTCGGGGCGCACCGCGCCGAGGGCGGGCGCGGGGTGCCGGTAGAACTGCCCGCCGGACTGGGTGGAGGAGTCCAACAGGGCGACGGAGAGCCCGAGTTCGGAGGCGGTGACGGCTCCGGCGAGCCCCGCGGAACCCGCGCCGACGACCGCCAGGTCGTACGGTTCAGACGGCGAGGCGGTCATGGCCGTGCCCTTCCTGGGTGGTGATCGCGTCGCCGGGGCGGGCGGGGACCAGGCAGGCGCGCCGGTTGGGCTCGCCGTTGACGGTTGCGAGGCAGTCGTAGCACTGGCCGATGCCGCAGAACGCGCCGCGCGGCCGCCCTCCTTCCCGGGTGGTGCGCCAGGCCAGGATGCCGGCCCCCCAGAGGGCGGCGGCGACGGTCTGGCCGGGCAGGGCGGTGACGCTCCGGCCGTCGAAGGTGATCTCGAACGGCGGATCGGGCTGTGCCCCGACCAGGTCGGCGGGCGTGCGGGCCACGGGCCCTCCTCTCGTGAAGGTGACGGTGACGGTGACGGTGACGGCGGTCGCGGTTCGGGCGCGCGTCAGAGTGCCGGGTCGGGTGCGGAGCCGGGGTCGGGTGCGGAGCCGGGATCGGGTGCGGAGCCGGGATCGGGTGCCGGCGCGGGTTCAGGGGTGCCGAACCGGTCCGGGCGGAACGGGGAGATGTCGAGGGGCAGTTCGCCGTTCGTCAGGCAGAGGGCGATGATCTGTCCGGTCACCGGCGCGAGGCCGATGCCCGCCCCTTCGTGGCCGCAGGCGTGCAGCAGCCCGTGCACGCGCGGGTCGGGTCCGATCGCGGGCAGGTGGTCCGGCAGATACGGCCGGAAGCCCGGATAGGTCCGCATGGCCCGTACGGTGCCGAGGACCGGGAAGAGCGAGGTCGCCCCGGCGGCGAGTCGGCGCAGGACCTCGACGGAGAGGGTGCGGTCGAAGCCGACGCGCTCCCGGCTGGCGCCGATGAGGACCGGCCCCGCCGGGGTGCCCTCGACGACCGCCGAGGTCTGGAGGGCGGCCGAGCCGCTGGCCACGTCGGCCACGTAGTCGGCGGCGTACACCTTGTGGCGCACCACGCGCGGCAGCGGTTCGGTGACGAGGACGAAGCCCCTGCGGGGCAGCACGGGGAGGTGGACGCCCGCGAGTTCGGCGAGGGCGCCGCCCCACGTGCCGGCGGCGTTGACCACGTACGGGGCGTGGAGCTCGCCGGCCGCGGTCCGCACCCCGCGAATCTCGCCGGCGCCGCCGGTGAGGAGGCCGGTGACCTCCTCGCCCAGACAGAGCCGGACGCGGTCTCCGGCGGCGCGCAGCAGCTGGGCCGCGGCGTGGGCGGGCATCACCTGGGAGTCCTGCGGATAGAGGAATCCTCCGGCAAGGCCAGGAGCGAGGTGGGGCTCCAGATCATGGAGCCGGTCCCCCGGGACCTCCTGGGCGGTGACGCCCGCCTTCTCCTGGCGGGCCGCGAAGTCGCGCAGGGCGCGCATCCCCGACTCGCCGGAGGCGACCACGAGGCCTCCCTTGGCCTCGTACTCGACGTGCGGCGGGAGCACGTCCGCCAGCTCCCGCCACAGGGTGTTGGCGAGGAGGGCGAGTTCGAGCTCCGGGCCCGGCTCCTTGTCGGAGACCAGGAGGTTTCCCTCGCCGGCTCCCGTCGTCCCGCCCGCGACGGAACCGCGGTCGACGACGGTGACGGAGAGGCCGGCTTGGGCGGCGTAGTAGGCGCAGGCCGCGCCGACGACGCCGGCGCCGACGACGATGACATCCGAGGGTTTTCTCGTGGGCACGTCAGTAATATTTCACATTGCACTGACGTTGCCAAGACCCCGAAACGGAGCATTCCAGTCGCGGGGCGCTCTCCTGAGTACCGCCCGGACACGGATGAGTAACGGACCGCCCGATACCTTGTCAGTGCAATTTCACATTACTATGTTACAGGTCACATTCCAGCCATCGGGATGCTCGACCGCTCTCTCGGAGTGACCTATGAACAAGCGCACTTACACCCTGGCCACCGCTCTGGTGACCGCCCTCGCCCTCGGCGCGACCGGCTGTGCCGACGGCAAGAAGTCCGACGGCTCCCGGGACCGTGGCAAGAACCCCGCGACCTCCAACAACGGCGCGGTGGTCGGCGGCACTCCGCAGAAGGGCGGCACGCTGACCATCCTGTCCAACCAGGACTTCACCCACCTCGACCCGGCCCGCAACTGGGTGGTGGGCGACATGGACTTCGGCTCGCGCCTGCTCTACCGCACGCTCCTCACGTACAAGGCACAGCCCGGCGCGAAGGGCGGGGAGCTCACGACCGACCTCGCCGAGAACCTCGGCGTCTCCTCCAACGGCGCCAAGACCTGGACCTTCAAGTTGAAGCCCGGCCTGAAGTACGAGGACGGCACCCCGATCACCGCCCAGGACGTCAAGTACAACGTCGAGCGGTCCTTCTCCCCCGAGCTGCCCGGCGGCCCCGACTACGCGGCCCGCTACCTCGTCGGCGCCGAGGGCTACAAGGGCCCCGCGCAGGGCAAGCACCTCGACTCCGTGAAGACCCCGGACGACCGCACGATCGTCTTCGAGCTCCGCAAGCCCTTCGCCGAGTTCCCGTACGCGACGGTGCTGCCCACCTTCAGCCCCGTGCCCAAGTCCCAGGACAAGGGCCCGCAGTACGACAACCGGCCCTTCTCCTCCGGCCCGTACAAGATCGAGTCGTACGCCCGGGACAAGCAGATGGTCCTCGTGCGCAACACCCATTGGAGCGCCGCCACGGACACCGTGCGCAAGGCGTACCCGGACCGGATCGTCGTCACCATGGGCCTCAAGGCCAACCAGATCGACGACCGCCTCATCGCCTCCGCCGGCGGCGACGCCTCCTCCGTCGCCTGGGCCTCGCTCCGCCCCGAGTCCACGCCCAAGGTGCTCACCAAGCCGGACGTCAGGGCGCGTCTCCTCGCCGAGTCGACCAGCTGCACCGAGATGGTCCAGATGCACACCGGCCGCGCGCCGTTCGACGACGTGAGGGTCCGCCAGGCCGTGCAGTACGCCCTCGACCGCGAGGCCCTCGTCACCGCCACCGGCGGCCCCGCGCTCAACGACCCGGCCACCGCGCTCATGCCCGGCCTGCTCTTCCCCGGCGGCAAGCAGCCCGACAGCCGGAAGATCCCGCTCACCGGCGACGTCGAGAAGGCGAAGCAGCTCCTCAAGGAGGCCGGCAAGGCCGGCGGCATCTCCACCAGCGTCACCGTCTCCACCGGCGACAAGGCCATCGGCGAGGCGATCCAGCAGTCCCTGGGCCGCGCCGGGATCAAGGTCACCATCGAGACCGTCGACCCGTCCGCCTTCTACGACACCATCGGCGACACCAAGAACCGCACGGACCTCGCCTACACCGGCTGGTGCCCGGACTTCCCCTCCGGCTCGACCTTCCTGCCCTTCGTCTTCGACGGCCGCTACATCAAGGAGAAGGGCAACTCCGGCAACCACTCGCTCTTCCGTGACGACGCCACGATGAAGCGCATGGACGAGATCGCCGCGATGACCGACGCCCAGCAGGCGAACAAGGCGTGGCAGGAGCTCGACGCCCAAATCCTCGCCAAGGCCCCCACCGCTCCCGCCGTCGTCGAGCGCAAGCCGCTGCTCATCGGCACCAACATCGCCGGCGCCTACGGCCACACCTCCTTCGGCGGGCAGATCGACTACGCGACGGTCGGCCTCAAGGACCCCGCGAAGAGCACCCGTTGAAGGCCGGAACGACGCCGACCACGCCCACGCCCATGACCACCACCACTTCCACGTCCCCGCCCGTCCGGGCGGGCAGCGGTCCCTGGCAGCTCGCCCGCGCCGAGCTGCGCCGCCGCACCTCCGTCAAGCTGTCCCTCGTCGTGGTCGCGTTCTTCGCGCTCCTGACCGTCGCCGCCCCGCTGATCGGCTCGCTGGGCGGCTGGGGCCCCGAGGAGTTCGACAAGAGCGCCGTCGACCCGTACCTGGGCGGCCTGCCCATCGGACCGCTCGGCGGCGTCTCGGCCGAACACTGGCTCGGCGTCGAACCCGTCACCGGCCGCGACCTGTTCTCCCGGGTCGTGCACGGCGGGCAGGTCTCCCTGCTCATCGCCTTCTCGGCGACGGCGATCGTGCTCGTCGCCGGGACGGCGGCCGGCATCGCCGCGGGCTACTTCGGCGGGCGCACCGACACGGTGCTGTCCCGGCTGATGGACCTCACCATGTCCTTCCCGTCCCTCATCTTCATGATCGCGATGATGTCGGTGGCCCGGGACGTCAACCGGACCCTTCTGATGACCGTCGTCATCGGCCTCTTCGGCTGGCCCGGCATCGCCCGGGTCGTCCGCGGCCAGACCCTGTCGCTCAAGCACCGCGAGTACGTCGACGCCGCCCGCGTCGGCGGCTCCGGCCCCCTGCGGATCCTCGCCCGGGACATCCTGCCGGGCGTCGCGGGGCCGGTCATCGCGTACACCACGCTGATCATCCCCGGGATGATCGCCACCGAGGCGGCCCTCAGTTATCTGGGCGTCGGTGTGCGCCCGCCGACCCCGTCCTGGGGCCAGATGATCGCCGAGAGCGTCGCGTACTACGACACGGACCCCATGTACTTCCTCGTACCGAGCCTCTGTCTGTTCCTCACCGTGCTCGCGTTCACCCTGCTCGGGGACGCGCTGCGCGACATCCTCGACCCGAGAGGCAGCGGCTCGTGATCCTCTACCTCGGCCGCCGTCTCCTGGGCGTCCTCGGCGTCCTCCTCGCCATCGCCGCCGTCACCTTCACCATCTTCTACGTCCTCCCCTCCGACCCGGCCGCCGCCGCGTGCGGCAAGGCGTGCAGCAACGAGCGGCTGGACGCGATCCGCGCCAACATGGGCCTCGACGACCCGCTGTGGCGGCAGTTCACCGACTTCGTCACCGGCATCTTCACCGGCCGCACCATGGGCACCGGCCAGTACGCCATGACCTGCGACTTCCCCTGCCTGGGCTACTCGTACGAGAACAGCCAGAGCGTGTGGGACCTGCTCGTGGACCGGCTGCCCGTCTCGGCCTCGCTGGCCCTGGGCGCTGCCGCGATCTGGCTGGTCCTCGGGCTCACCGCGGGCGTCACCGCCGCGCTGCACAAGGACACGCTCACCGACCGGGCCCTGATGGTCGGCGCGGTCGCCGCGGCCTCGCTGCCCGTCTACTTCACCTCGGTGCTGCTGATCTTCGGACTGATCCGGGTCTCCGGTCTGCTGCCCTACCCGCAGTACGTGGCCTTCGGCGACGACCCGCTGTCCTGGGCCACCAACCTGCTGCTCCCCTGGCTGGCGCTCGCCGTCCTGTACGCCGCGATGTACGCGCGGCAGAGCCGCAGTTCGATGATCGAGAGCATGGCGGAGCCGTACATCCGCACCGCCCGCGCCAAGGGCCTCCCCCGCCGCACGGTCGTGGTCAAACACGGGCTGCGCGCCGGCATGACCCCGATCCTCACCATCTTCGGCATGGATCTGGGCGGACTGCTCGCGGGTGCCGTGATCACCGAGTCCATCTTCGGACTGCCCGGCATCGGCCGCCTGTTCTACGGCGCCCTGTCCAGCGGGGACCAGCCCGTCATCCTCGGGGTCACCCTGCTCGCCGCCACCTTCATCGTCGTCGCCAACCTGGCCGTCGACCTGCTGTACGCCGTCGTCGACCCGCGAGTGAGGTACTGAGATGGGCGATCCCGCACCCCTCCTGTCGGTACGGGACCTCACGGTCACCTTCCCGACGAAGCGCGGCCCGGTCCGGGCCGTCGACTCCCTCGCCTTCGACGTGCGGCCCGGCCGGACCCTCGGCATCGTCGGCGAGTCCGGCTCCGGCAAGTCCGTGACGTCGCTCGCCGTCATGGGCCTGCACACGGACGCCGAGGTCACCGGCTCCGTCGCCCTCGGCGGGCGCGAGCTGATCGGCATGTCCGACCGCGAGCTGAACGGGCTCCGCGGCCGGCGGATGGCCATGATCTTCCAGGACCCGCTGTCCAGCCTGCACCCGTATTACACCGTCGGGGAGCAGATCGCCGAGCACCACCGGTTCCACTTCGGCTCCCGCCGGGCGGCCGCGCGCGAGCGGGCCGTCGAGGCCCTCGGCGAGGTCGGCATCCCCGAACCGCGCCGCCGGGCCGGTGAGTACCCCCACCAGTTCTCGGGCGGCATGCGTCAGCGCGTGATGATCGCGATGGCCCTGTCCTGCGAGCCCGACCTCCTCATCGCCGACGAACCCACCACCGCGCTCGACGTCACCGTCCAGGCCCAGATCCTGGAGCTGATCGCGCGGATCCAGCAGGAGCGGGGGCTCGCCGTCGTCATGATCACGCACGATCTCGGCGTGGTCGCGCGCGTGGCCCACGACGTCCTCGTGATGTACGGCGGCCGGGCCGCCGAACACGCCCCGGTGGACTCCCTCTTCGCCGCCCCCGCCCACCCCTACACCCGCGGTCTGCTCGACTCGCTGCCCCGGCTCGACGATGACGACGACGCGCCGCTCCGGGCGATCCCCGGCAGCCCGCCGTCCCTGCTCGACCCCGCTCCCGGCTGCGCGTTCGCACCCCGCTGCCCCCGGGCGGCCGCCGGCTCCGAGGAGGAGCGGGCGCGCTGCTCGGGCGAACGCCCGCTGCTCGTCGGCCCGGAGGGACATCCGGCCGCCTGCCATTTCCCTGCGTTTCCCGCGTACGAAGGCGTCGCCTCATGACCACGACCACCACCGCGACCTCGGACGCGGCCACGAGCACGACGTCCACTCCCCTGCTCAGCGTGCGGGACCTGACGATGACCTTCCCGGGGCGCCGGGCCCGCTCGGCGCCCGTCCGGGCCGTCGACGGCATCGACTTCGAGGTGGCGGCGGGCGAGACCCTGGGCCTCGTCGGCGAGTCCGGCTGCGGCAAGTCGACCACCGGGCGCATGATCGTGCGGCTCCTGGAGCCGACCGCCGGCTCCGTCTCGTACGACGGACGCGACATCACGCACCTGTCGCAGCGGGAGCTCAAGCCGCTCCGACGCGACCTCCAGATGGTCTTCCAGGACCCGCACTCCTCGCTCAATCCCCGTCAGACCGTGGCGCGGATCATCTCCGATCCGCTGATGGTGCAGGGGAGTTCGGCGGCCGAGGCCCGCAAGCGGGCCGTGGAGCTGATGGATCTGGTCGGGCTCATCCCGGAGCACATCGACCGCTACCCGCACGAGTTCTCCGGCGGTCAGGCGCAGCGCATCGGGATCGCCCGGTCCCTGGCCACGAGCCCGCGGCTCGTCGTGGCCGACGAACCGGTCTCCGCGCTCGACGTCTCCGTCCAGGCGCAGATCGTCAATCTGATGGAGCGGCTCCAGCGCGAGCTGGGGCTCGCCTACCTCTTCATCGCCCACGACCTCTCGGTCGTCAAGCGGGTCTGCGACCGGGTCGCGGTGATGTACCTCGGCCGGATCGTGGAGATCGGGGTGAAGGAGCGGGTGTACGCGGCCCCCGCACACCCCTACACGCGGGCGCTGCTCTCGGCCGTGCCGCTGCCCGACCCGGCGGCGGAGCGGGCCCGGGAGCGGATCACGCTGCTCGGTGACCCGCCGAGCCCGGCCGCTCCGCCGCCCGGCTGCACCTTCCACCCGCGCTGTCCCAAGGCGCAGGAGATCTGCCGGACGGAGGCGCCGCTGCTGCGGATCGCCTCCCCCGGCGAGGCGCGCCAGGTGGCCTGTCACTTCCCCGAGGCCGCCTGAGCATGCCGGAACGCCCCGGTCCCGCGTGTGCGGGGCCGGGGCGTTCGGCGTGCGGTGCCGTCCCTATGGCGTGGCGAGTGCCGCCGTGTAGAGGGCGCCGGCCACGGCGAGGTCCTCCCAGGCCATGCCGACGCTCTTGAAGAACCGCGGGCGTTCGGTGGTGGGGGTGCGGCGGCCGGTCACGAGGTCGGCGATGCCGCCGACGACGTGGTCCTCCTCGATCGCGCCTTCGGCCGTGGGGACGAGCAGGTCACCGGCCTCGCGCAGGGCGGCGCTCCGTGCCTCGACGTACACCTCGGAGCGGGCGACGAGCGCGCTGTCGACCTCCCGGGCGTCCGGCTCGTGCGAGCCGACGGCGACGACGGTGGCGCCGGGGGCGACGAGGGCTCCGTCGAAGAGGGGCTCGCGTGCGGTGGTGCAGCAGACGACGAGGTCGGCCTTGGCCACGTCGTCGGGCGTGCCGGTCCTGGCGAGGACGCCGAGCGTGCGCGCGTACCCGGCGAGGGCGCGCGCGCCGATCTGGTTGCGCCCGACGACGACCGCCTCGGCGACGCGGCGGACGGCGAGCACGGACTCCAGGTGCCCGTACGCCTGCGGGCCGGTCCCGAAGAGCACGAGGCGCAGCGGCTTGTCGGCGGGCGTCAGGTGGCGTACGGCGAGGGCGGAGACGGCCGGGGTGCGCAGTTCGGTGAGGGCGGCGCCGTCGAGGAGGGCGAGCGGGCGGAGGTTCGTGCCGTCGAGGAGCAGGTAGGACCCGGTGATGCGGGGCAGGCCTGCGGCGGCGTTGCCGGGGGCCACGCCGGCGATCTTCACTCCGGCATACGGGCCGAAGGCCGCGGGCATGAGGAGGAGTTCGCCTGCGGGGACGCGGACGGAGGTGCGTGCCGGTCCTTCCTCGGGGTCGAGTCCGGCGCGCAGGACCTCGGCCAGGACGTCGATCGCCTCGGCCGGGCCCAGGAGGCGGGCGATGGTCGCCGCGTCGATCTGGGTCACGTGCGTCACAGCAGGAACCCCGTCCCGAGGTCGTCGTCCGGTTCGACGAGGAAGGTGTGGGTGCCGGTCCGGTGGGTCCGTCCGGTCACCTCGGTGATGCCGCCGGGGAGCAGGCGGCCGGTGAAGACGGTGCCCGCCACGGACTCGTGCGTCAGGGTGTCGCCGGGGGCGAGGCGCCCGTCCGCGGCGAGGAGCACGAGTCGGGCAGAGGTGCCGGATCCGCAGGGCGAGCGGTCGATCTGGCCGTCGGCGAATACGGTGACGTTGCGCTGGCGCGGGCCGTCGGGGAGCGTGCCGGCGTCCGCGCCGGGCCGGTCTTCGGGCAACGTGTCGGCGTCCGCGCTGGGCCGGTCTTCGGGCAGGTCCTCGTACAGGATGACGCCATACACGCCGGAGAGGCGCGGGTCGCCCGCGTGCCGGGTGGCCGGGTGGTCGGCGAGCGCGGCGCGGATCTCCTGCCCGGCGCGGACGAGGGCGGGCAGGGCCGCCTTCGTGGTGTCGAGGCCGAGGTCGCGGGCCGCGACGGAGGCGTAACAGGCGCCGGAGTGGGCGAGGTCGACCTCGACGGTGCCGAAGGAGGTCGTGACGGGGACCTTCCGCGCGGTGACGAAGGTCGGGATGTTGCGGAAGGTGACGCCGGTGGTGCGGCCGGCCGTGCGGTGCACGGTCGCGGTGACGCGGCCCGAGGGCACGTCGATCCGGACGGCGACGTCGCCGTCGTCGGGGGCCGGGACGCGGCCGGAGTCGACGGCCCAGGCGCCGAGCGCCATGGTGCCGTGGCCGCACGCCGTGGAGTAGCCGTCCTTGTGCCAGAACAGCACGCCGAAGTGGGCGCCGTCGTCGTCGGCCGGGACGACGAACCCGCCGTACATGCCCGCGTGTCCGCGGGGTTCCTGGACGAGGAGCCGGCGCACGTCGTCGAGGGGTCCCGGGCGCGGGTCCGTGGCCGTGCCGCCCGCGCCGATCACGGTGGCGCGCCGCTCGGCGACGGTGTCGCCGGGGACCGGCGGCAGGTCCTGGTCGACGATCCTGAAGGGTTCGCCTGCGGCGTGGTAGTCGGTGGTGCGCACGGAGTGCGGGGTGGTGCTCACGAGGTACGGCCTCCGGTAAACGGGTTCGGGGGAACTTGCCGGTGATGCGGAAACACGGAAGCCGGGCCGGCCCCTCCCCCGTGGGTGAGGCCGGCCCGGACGACGGGGTGGTCAGCTGCGCAGCGGGCCCTCGCAGCTGAAGCTCGACGTGCCCGCGACCCTGGAGGACCAGATGTCGATCGGTCCGAAGGAGCAGTTCATGTCGGCGAGGTTGTTGGACGCGGCGCCGGCGCGGTCGAGGATGAAGTAGTCGACCGTCTCGGACATGTCCTTGAAGTTCTGGTCCTCGCTGGCCCAGTTGGACAGGTTGGCGGTGATCCGGCCGGTGCAGGTGAACCGGCGCTTGCCCGGGTCGCCGTTCTCGACGCAGTCGGGGTTGTTCTGGGTGGCGGTGGCGAAGGTGGACTTCACGTTCGCGAGCGCGGAGTCGCGGAGCTGGGCGTTGGGCGTGTAGGTGGTGTTGGGGACGAACAGGTCGTCGACCTTGGCGATCTGCTTGTCGAGGAAGGTGTTGTACTCGCGCTGGATGTTGGCGTCGGAGGCCATCCGGTTGCGCCACGCGTCGTACGCCTGGACGTCGTTGGCCCGCAGGTGCCGGTACATCTCGCGGAGGAAGGAGGGCCGCTCGGTCCAGAGGTACTCGAAGAAGGTGCCGGCGTAGCTGTAGAAGCGGAAGCCGTCGCCGGCGTAGGTGGCGTTGACGATCTGGCCCACGCTCATGCGGGGGCCGCCGTTGGCGGTGTCGCCGATGACGCTGCGGACGAGCGACTTGCGGACGGCGATGCCGTTGTCGCGGGTGGCTCCGTCGAAGAACTCGGCCGTGCCCTCGTCCATGAAGGTCGTGCGGTCCTTCTGGTACCACGGGCCCTCGCCGAAGGAGCCGTGGACGGCGTAGCGGCCGTTGAGGTAGTGGACGTACTCGTGGCGGAACAACTCCTCGAGGGTGAGGGAGGAGTCCTGCGGGACGCGCCGCTGGTAGGTGTAGAAGGTGGCGCCGCGCTCGATGTAGATGCCGCCGTTGTTGGTGTCCATGCCCGTCAGGACGGGGTGGTAGTTCTCGTAGTCCGCGCGGGAGGCGTAGAGGACGATGTTCAGGGTGGTGTTGGTGTCGCCGGCGACCGGCTCCTCGCTGCCGACGACGCGGTGGAACTGCGCCTTGACGAGCTTGCTGGCGTAATAGAGCTGGTCGACGGTGGCCCGGTCGAGTCCGGTGCGGACCTTGATGCCGCCGTTGTCGTAGGTGTACGTGTACGGGAAGATCTGCTTCTCGATGTCCTCCTTGCACACGCCGTACGGCTTGCAGGCCTCGTAGAAGTTGAGCCAGGTGACGACCTTCGCCCACTGCGGGCTGCCGCTGCCGAAGGTGTTCACGACCGTGCCGAAGGTCTGGCCGAGTCCGGCGACGATCTCCGTCTTGAGGACCTCGATCTGGCCGAAGCGGCCGTACTCGCTGAGGGCGTCACGGGCCACCCAGGCGTTGGCCGTGCCCTTCAGGTGCCCGTAGGACGCGAAGGCCTTGAAGACGGCGCGGTACGAGGGGTCGGCGGCAGCTGCGGCGTGGAAGCCTGCGTCCTGGTTGCCCGGGTAGACGCCGAGGTAGTTGACGGAGAGCGCGGCGAGCGCGGCACCCGCCCAGGCCGGGTCCTGGTTGGTGGCGGTGTGTGAGGGGTCCATGGTGGCCAGGACCCGCTTGACCAGGCCGAGCTGGTGCTGGCGCAGGCCGGGGCCGCTCGCGGCGTAGAGGGCCTCGCGCAGGGCCGTCGCGTTGCTCTTCGTGACGTCGAAGGTGCGCGGGGCGTTGCCGAAGGCGGTGACGGCCTGGGTGATCGCGTTCACGGTGGGCGCGTCGGTGATGTCGATCTCGCTGCGCGAGAAGTCGTGGTACACGACGGCGTGCAGGTACGTGAACATCTCCTCCAGGTGCGAGGAGTTCTTGCCGTCGTGGGAGGCGGCGAGGCTGGATATGCGGCGGGCGACGGCCTGCACGTGGGCGTCGGACATCACGGGCGTGAGCCGGGCGTCCCACGTCCAGATGAGGCCGTTGAGACAGCCCTCGTTGGTGACCGCGGGGTCGGCGAGGAAGTCGGCGAACCGCTCCGGGGAGAGGCCGGTGATCCCGTCGAGGGTGCAGGGCACGCCCGCGGCCGTGGTGCCGGCGGTCGCGGCGGTCGTCCGCGCGGCGGAGTCGGTGGCCTTGGCCGTCGACTTGGCCGCGGCCTTGGGGGTGTCGGTGGCCTTGGCCGTGGCATCGACGGTGCCGGTGGCCTTGGCCTTCCCGGCGACGCGGCCGGCGGCGAGACCGCCCGGGGCGGGCGCGGGGCCGAAGGTCTTGCCGGGAGCGGTGGCGAGGTGCTCGACCTCGTCGAAGGGGTTGGCCACGGGATCGGCCTGCGGCGCCGCCGGACCGGCCACCGGGGACGCCGGGGAGGGCAGGTTCTCCGTGTCCGCCGCGGACACGGAGAACTGGCCGGCGGAGGAGAGGAGGGTGACCGCGATGGCGGAGGCGAGCAGGGACGAGCGCACACGTCTGTGGAGGGACAACAGAACTCCTGCTGGTGAGGGGGGTAAGTGCGGGGATCGGCAAGCAAGAACAGCTCTGGTTCGCACGGTGTATGACGGCGGTTCATCAGCCCGTGTGCGCTGTAACATAGTAATGTGAAATTGCACTGACAACCCTTCTGGCGGCACGAGTTCTCCCGGGCCTCTCAAGCCCCGGCGTCAAGTCAGTGCAATCCCTCGCATACCGGCCTGCCCGCCTCCGGATCGCGGCGAAGCCCACGGCGCCGTACGCCACGGCCGCCCATCCGCGGGTCCCTGCGGGCCCCCCTCACGCCCCCGGCGTCACTCACGTGCCGCGGACCACATAGCCTCGTTCGACGAGGGGCCGGCGGGATTCGCGGACTGGCGCCGCGCGGCCGTGCCGGTCGACACGGCACGAGCGGGCAGCAGGCACACGAGCGGGGAACGGAAACGGAAGATGACTGAGGCAGCGGGTGGGACCACCCACTCCGAGCCCGCCGGGACGGTACGCGTGTTCATCGCCCTCGCCCCGCCGGACGAGGCGAAGGACGAGTTGGCCCACGCACTGGGGCCGGCCTACGAGGCGTACCCGCGCATGCGGTGGAACCGCATCGAGGACTGGCACATCACGCTGGCGTTCCTGGGAGAGCTCCCGGTCACGGCCGTACCCCTCCTTCGCCCCCCGCTCGCCCGCCTGGCGGCGAGCCATCGGCCCCTGGAACTGGGGCTGCTGGGCGGCGGACAGTTCGACGAGCGGGTGCTGTGGAGCGGGATCGACGGCGACGTCGACGGCCTGCAGCAGCTCGCGGCCGAGGTGCGGAGCGTGGTCCGGGAGTGCGGCATCACGTTCCAGGAGCGCCCGCTGCGCCCCCACCTGACACTGGCCCGCGCGCGCCGCGACGATCCGGCGAGCGTGGTGGAGGTCGCCGCCCAGCTGGCCGACTTCGCCGGCCGCAGATGGCGGACGGAACGCCTCCATCTGGTCGGAAGCAACTTCGGCCGCGGCCCGGCACCGATCCGCTACCGCGACATCGAATCCTGGACGCTCGCCGGGTCCTGAGCCCGGGCCGGGCAAGCCCCTTCATGGACGTCGCGCGGGACGGCGGCACAGCTGCGTCGGCGGCGCGCGGCACACCCCCTAGGAGACGAAGCCCACGACACCGAACCCGGGCCGCGACTCCACGTGGCGGAGCCAACCCATCACGTCCATGACGGCGTCGACGACCTCGGGCTCCAGGGGCGGGGCATGGCCCGCCTTCTTGGTCTCCTCGAACTCCGCCAGCGCCTTCAGGCACTGCTCGTGCGTCCACTCGCCACAGCGCGGCAGGTCGGAGGACGGGACGCCCTTGGGGAAGCCGCTGGAGTAGCCGAACTCCGCCACCGAGACGGCGGTGATCCGCAGGGCACGCAGACCTTCGTCGACCAGTTCGAGCCAGTCGCCGCGGAACGGGCTGAAGGAGGAGTTGTCGAGGAAGGAACCGGTCAGCGAGCAGAGGCGCTTGTAGGCGTAGCCGTACTGGAAGGCGTACCGGTCGCTCTCGGGGAACGGCCCGCCGTACACGACCGTCCGCAGTGCCTCGTACGCGGTGGGGGCGCCGTCCGCGATCTCGGAGGAGAACCAACTGTCGTCGGACGCCAGGTCGTCACCGAAGCTGTCGCGGACGACCTGGAGCAACTGGTCGTCACACGACCCGACGAAGGCTCGCGCGGCCGTGGGGTCGATCAGGTACACGCTCAGGGATGAACTCATGTGATCACGTTAGCCAGCGGCACTGACAGGGCGATCGCCGGTGCTTCAGCCCTGGGCCCTCAAGGACCTTCGGATCCCGCGGCTCGCGCTGTACGTCGAGCCGCGGAACACAGCCCCCGTCGACCGGAGCTCCGTTTCTCAGGCGTAGGGGTCGAAGGGGATGCCCGACGGCTTCGCCTTCGCCAGGTGGGCGGCGAAGTTGCCGTCTTTGAGCCCGAAGACCGCGCTGCCGAAGTTCGCCTGGGTGAGCTTGTCGCGCAGACCCGCGGGGTAGCCGTTCCAGCCGACCAGGCTCGGGAACTGCCAGGTGTGCTGGTGGTTCTCCGGCGGCTCGTCGTTGGAGTTCGCCGGGCGGAAGCAGTGGGTGCTGATGCCGTCCTTGTGGTAGACGATCTTGGGGTGGGTGCCGTCCCAGCGGATCCGGTCACGGCCGTAGACCGAGAAGCCTCCGTGGGCGGAGGTGGAGACGTACTGCGCCTGGTTGTTCTGCACCCACACCACGACGTGCTCCCAGTCGTGGCGGTGCCCCCCGAGGCTGCTTCCGGCCAGGGCCTGGTCCTTCTCGAAGTACAGGCCGTAGATGATCGCGCACCAGCCGTTGTTGCACTTGTACCGCGCGTATCCGTTGGTGTTGGTGAGGTCCCAGGAGTCGCGGCACTGGCCGTTGAGGGCGCCGGAGGGGTTGAGCCCGCCGTTGATCGTTCCGTCCGCCCCGATGGCGGGCGTGGGGTAGCAGCCGTCGGTGTCGTAGTCGTACGCCGGCTGGAACGTCTGCTCCAGGCCGTCCGCGTTCGCGGGCAGGGCCGGGGGCGGGGCGGCGAGCGCGCTGCCCGGCAGGGCGACCAGCAGCGCGAGCGAACTACCTAGGGTGAGTGCTCCCTTGACGAGGTGGCGCTTGATCCTCACTCGGACTCCCTGACCTGGACTGGACGGCGCGCGCCGACGCGCGTGGGCGCGATTGGCATGCCCATTCCAATAGGCGGGGAATCATGCGCAGGCGAAGCGGATCAGGGACAGCAGGAGAGCTACGGCGGTCAAGCCACGCCTCTCGGGCGGAACTGGACACTGATGCGGGGCCCGACGGCGCGCGTCGTCTTCGGGACGGCATGCTCCCAGGTGCGCTGGCACGAGCCGCCCATCACCACGAGGTCACCGTGCCCGAGCGGGAGGCGCAGCCCGACGGGCCCGCCTCCGCGCGGCCGGAACGCGAGGTCGCGGGGGTCCCCCAGGGAGAGGATCGCGACCATCGTGTCCTCCGTGGCGGAGCGGCCGATCCGGTCGCCGTGCCAGGCGACGCTGTCACGTCCGTCGCGGTAGAGACAGAGCCCGGCGGTCACGAACGACTCGCCGAGCTCGGGCGCGTAGCGCCCGTTGAGGGCCTCGCGCGCCTCCAGGAGTGCGGGGTGCGGGAGGGGGTCGCCCTCGCGGTAGTACGCGAGGAGGCGCGGCACGGCGACCACGCGCTCGTACATCTCACGTTCCTCGGCACGCCACGGCACGCACCCCGCGAGCTCCTCGAAGAGGGCGTCGGCGCCGTGGAACCAGCCGGGCAGGTGATCCACCCACGCACCGCCGGCGTCCCGGCCACCGCCGCCACCATCGCCATCGCCATCGCCGACAGCGCCGCCTCCGAGCATGATCCGCCGGAGACCGCCCAGGGGGCCGGGTCCGCTGTCGGAGTCCTGGTCGAACAAGGAGCCCTGGAGGCCGGAAAGGCCGGGGAGGGCGGGTCGTGGTGCCGTCATGGGTCCAGCATAGACCCGTTATCGAACAGATGGTCGAATAAGGCCGACCGGGTGTGTCAGTGGCGTGGTCCAGACTGGTGATCATGTTCACGGGGATCGACGACGTCGACTGGGCGTCCATGGACCATGCGTACGGCGACGCCTCCGACGTGCCGGAGCTCCTGCGCGGGCTCGCCTCGGCCGACGCGGCCGAGCGCGAGATCGCGCTCGACGGGATGTACGGCGCGGTGCACCACCAGGGGGACGTGTACGACTGCACGGTGGCCTGCGTCCCCTTTCTCTTCGAGCTGGTCGCGACAGCCGGGCTGCCGGGACGGGGCGAGATCGTCGAGCTGCTCCGCAGCATCGACGGCGACGGCCGCAACCCCGAGGAGATGGACTTCTGGTCCGACGACGAGGACGAGTACGCCGCCTGGGCAGACACACTCGCGCGGGCCGAGGCGGACACCCGGGCGCGCAGCGGAGAGCTGCTCGGCGTCCTCGCGGATCCCGACGCCCGGCTGCGGCGGGCGGTGCCCGGTGCGCTCGTGCAGCTGCACGGCGATCCGGAGGAAGTACTCGCGGTTCTGCGGCGGCGCTTCGCGGTGGAGCGGGACGGGGGCGTACTGCGGGCGCTGGCCGCGGCCGTGGGAGAGCTGGGCGTGCGGCACGAGGGTTTCACAGGGGCGGCGACGGCCGCTCTGGGCGCCCTGCTCACCCACGGGGACGCCCCGGGTGACCCGGGGCTGCGGCTGTCGGCTCTCGTACAGCTGGCGCGCTGTTCGCCGTCCGGGCCGCTTCCGGCTGGGGCTGTCGGGACCGCCCTCGATGCCATGCGGGAGGCCCGGGAGGAGGAAGGGAGCGAGGAAGGGAGCGAGGAAGGGGACAAGGAAGGGGACAAGGGCGACGGGCTCGTGACTCCGACCCTCATCTCGTACCTTCGTCACCTCAAGGCGTCCCAGCGCGGCTCGGTGAAGGCCCCTTGGGCCACGGAGCTGCTCGGAGAGCTGCACCGTGCCCTGGACGACCGGGTCGCCGAACGCTTCTCCCTCCTGGAGGACCAGTTGCGCAGCCCCGACTGGGGACAGCGGCGCGCGGCGATCGACATGGGCGGCCTGCTCCTCACGGGCTGGCGCGGGCCCCACGAGGAGTCCGTACGGCTCCTGGGCGAGCAGCTCCGGGAAGCGGACCACAGGATCGTCCGGTGGTCCGCCGGAGAGCTGGAGCGGCTGTACGCCATCGGGGGCCCGGCGGCGGACGCGCTGGCCGCGCGGGTGGCCTCGGGACCGGAGTTCCTCCCGCAGGCCCGGTGGCGCGAGACGTCCTACGGGGCGACGTTGTGCGCTCTCGCCGCGCAGGGCGACGCGCGGGCCGTTCCCGCGCTCGTCGACGTGCTGCGGTCCGGCGATGTGCCCGAGGGCCTCGGTGACTGGATCGGCAGGATGGACCCGACGGCGGCCGCCGCGCTCGCGCCCGTGCTGCTCCGGAGGCTGTCCCGGATCTCGCCCGGGAAACAGCCACGCCGTACGGAGCACCTCCTGAAGGCCGCGGCCGCCACCGGGGTCGCCGAGGCGGTCGAACCGGCATTGAGGATCCTGCGGGCACCCTCCGACGCGACCCGACCCGTGCTGAGGCACGCCGTGAACGCACTCGCCGAGCTCGGCGAACCGGCCCGCGAGGCGTTGCCGGAGCTGCGGCGGCTGGCCCGGGACGGCGAGACCCACCTCCGCGTCGACGCGGCCGCCGCCCTCTGGTCGGCCGGGGACGGGACGGAGGCCGTGCTGCCCGTCCTGGCCTCGGGGCTCGGCGCGGACCACTGGTCCGGGCGCGTCGACGCCCTGCGGCTGATCACCCGCATGGGGACCGAGGCCGCGGGTCTGCTGCCCGAGCTGCGCCGGCTCGTCGCGTCGCCCGAGGAGAACGGCGGCTGGGTCGCGGGCGCCCTCGCGACGGCCCTGTGGGAGGCGGGCCGTGACGAGGACGAGTCCTTGCCCGAACTGCTGCGCGCCTGGTCCGCGCACGTCGACAACCGGCCGGATGTGGCGGACGTGTGGGCTCGGATGGGTTCCGCGGCCCGGTCCGCCGTACCGGTCGTCCGCGAGGAGCTCGCCGCCGTACGCCGCCACAACAACACGGGCGGCACGGGCCGGATGCGCTACCGCTGCGCCGACGACGAACTGCTGCTCAGGCACGGGCGCGCGCTCCTGGAGGCCTGCGACGGCTGAAGCGATGGGTGTCCGCCGGCCGTCGGGATATCGCGGTGCGTGTCCCCCGGCCGACGCGATATCGCGGTGCGTGCCCCCGGCCGACGCGATCTCGCGGTGCGTGCCCCCGGCCGACGCGATCTCGCGGTGCACGACGGGCGGCGGCGCGCGTAGCCTGCGGGCGTGCATCAGCTCCGAGGGCCCGGTCGGCGCCCGCCGGCTCGGCGCACGGGACGGGTTCCCGGCGGCCGGCCGGCCGCCCCTGTGGTGGTTGCTGGGGCCCGCGTCGTCCTGGTCGGCTACTTCTCCGCGAAGGAGAAGCAGCACGCCGTGCTCATGGACGCGGCGGACGCACGGCTGACAGCGCGCGGCGCCCGTGTCGTCGGGCGGATCGTGCAGCGGCGCGGCGTCTCGGCCGGCGGCGTGCGGAAGATGTCCCTTCCGTACTCCTCGCGCACGCTGCTGAACAGCGGCAAGGTCCGCGAGCTCGCCGAGGTCTGCGAGGAGGCCGCTGCGGACGTGGTGCTGGTGGTGACCGTGACGACGCCCCTGACAGATCATCAACAGTCCGTGCTAGGAGGATTGTTGGGGCGCCCCGTCGTACGTCTCGCCGAGGTCCTCGGCGCCGACTGACCTCGCTCCGATCCCGGCAGCGGTCGGTCGACCGCGGCGCTGTCCGGTGGAGGACTCCCGCGTCCGCCGGCCTCAGTGCCGCACTCCGCACCTCGCAGGCTCCGGTCGGGTCCCGGACGAGGTCGAGGCTTCGGCGGGCGCGTCGCCCCGGGGCGCGGGCGGCCCGGCGTCTCCCGGAGTCCGGCGGCGCGTCATGCCCACGCCCACCAACACGATCACCATGCCCGCCGCCGCACGCGGGCTGAAGGGCTCGTCCAGCACCACGAATCCCAGGACCAGCGACACCACGGGGAGCAGGTAACCGACGGTCGCGGCGTTGGTGGCGCCTTCGGCGGCGATGATCCGGTAGGTGAGGTGGAACGTGATTCCCGTGGCGAAGATCCCCAGGACCACGACCGCGATCAGGCCCGCCGGTGCGATGTGGGCCGGCGGCCGGCCGCCGAGCGGCAGGCTCAGACCGGTCAGGGCGGTCGCGGCGAGGAGCTGGGCCGCGGAGAGCGAGAGCGTCGCGTGGCCCCGCCCCACGAGGTGACGGCCCATGTACGCGAAGCCGACCGCGTAGCTCGCCGCCGCCGCGACGATGGCCAGGGCGCCCCAGCCGGCCTGCCCCGCGCCCTGCCACGGCGCGAAGATCACCACCACCCCGGCGAAGCCGAGCAGCAGGCCGCCCGCGCGGACGGGGCGGAGCCCCCGCTCCGTACCGAGCGCGAGGCCGAGCAGCAGGGACCAGAGCGGGGTCGTCGCGTTCAGCACTCCGGCCAGTCCGGAGCCGACGGTCCGCTGGCCGAGGCTGAACAGTGCGAAGGGCAGGGCGTTGCACCAGAAGGCCGCCACGAAGACATGGCCCCAGACGGCCCGGCCGCGCGGGAGGTGCCGGCGGGTCACCAGGCACAGGACGAGCAGGGTGCCCGCGCCGAGGAGGCAGCGGGCCACCGTGACCTGCAGCGGGGACAGGGCGCGCAGGGCCAGCTCGATCCAGAGGAAGGTCGACCCCCACAAGGGCGGGCCGGACCGGCAGCCTCGCGGTCCGCTACTTCGGGTCGGTCGGTCCCGCGCTGGTGGCCCCCGCGCTGGCCCGGCTCCGCCGGGAGCACCCGGGCGTCCGGCTCGACCTCACGCTGCTGATCCCCAGGAGGCACTGGCCGAGGTCGCCCGGGGGGACGCGGACGTCGCGGTCGTCGTCCGGCCGCGCGAGGACCCGGCCCCGGGCCTCCGCCTCGTCCGGCTGCTCGACGACGAGTACCTCGTCGCGCTGCCGCCGGGGCACCCGTTGGCCGCGCGGCGCGTCCTTGACCTGGCCGATCTCGCCGACGAGCCGTGGGTCGGGAGCGAGCCTCAGGGTCCGTGTCTCGACGTGGTGCTCGGGGCGTGCTCCGCGGCGGGGTTCAGCCCGGACTTCGTTGCGGGCAGCGAGGACTACGCGACCGCGCTGGGCTTCGTCGCGGCGGGTCTCGGCGTCGGCCTCGTCCCCCGGCTCGGCACGGGCGGCCGCCGTATGGACGTCGTGCTGCGCAAGGTGCGCAACCCCCGCCGGTCAGGACCGTCCAGGCGGCCGTCCGCGAGGGGGCGCCCCGCCACCCCGCCCTCACCACGCTGCTCGAAGCGCTCGCCGAGGCGGGGCGACGGTCCGTGTAGACGGAGGACGGACGGCGGCCACGGGGCCGCGGGTAGCCGACGGACGGCCCGGGAGCGATCCGATTGACGACGGACGGGCCGGGGGGCGATCCGATCGACGACGCACGGCCCGGGAGCGATCCGATTGACGACGGACGGGCCGGGGGGCGATCCGATCGACGACGCACGGCCCGGGAGCGATCCGATTGCCGTCACCACTCAGCGGGTTCGCTCGCGCTGCCGATGAAGGGGCCGGTCGGGCGGTCGATCCGATACACGTAATGGGCGCGGTCGTCGATCGGGTTGTCGGGTTCGAGGGACGCCTCGGCGACGCGGTGGAGGCCGGCCTTCTCCAGGGCCCGCCAGGACGGGCGGTTGGCGGTGTGGACCGGCACGACGACCGCGGTGCTCGCGGGGTGGTCGGCCCAGGTCGCCGAGACGATCGCCCGGATCATCTCCGCTCCGAGGCCCCGGCCCGTCAGGCCGGGAACGCCGATCAGGTAGTCGACGGACATCGCACCGTCCGGTACGTCGACCCCGGCCGCCGCCAGCTCGGCCACGTACTCCGGGAAGTCGGCGAAGCGGCAGCGCTGGACGAGGCCGATCGGCCGGCCGTCGAGCAGGACCAGCAGGTCCTCGGAAGCTTCCTCGCCCCGGGCGGCCGGGCCGAAGTCGCGCGCGACGGCCTCGGGGGAGGTCTCGTGGTTCCACCAGCGTGCGACGTGCGGCTGGGCCAGCCACTCCCCCACCTGAGGGAAGTCGGCTTCGACCAGCCTGCGCCAGGTGATCATCAGTGCTGCTCCGCAGGTGGCGTGGACGGCATCTGTCGTACCCGACGAAGAGTAGGGCCCGCAGCGGGGGTCCACCCGGCGAAAACGCGTTTCGCACGGCTCGCCCGACGCCTACTGTGACGCGGTGACGACACGAATGATCATCCTCAACGGCGGTTCCAGCTCGGGAAAGTCCGGGATCGTGCGCTGTCTGCAATCGGTGCTGCCCGATCCCTGGCTGGCTCTCGGCTGCGACTCGTTCGTCGACGCCCTGCCCGCGCGGATGCAGGCCTCGGACGACGGCATCGCGTTCGCGGCGGACGGCGGGGTCAGCATCGGGGCGGACTTCCTCGCGCTGGAGGCGGCCTGGCGGGAAGGCGTCGCGACGATGGCGCGCGCGGGCGCACGGATCATCATCGACGACGTCTTCCTCGGCGGATCGGCCTCCCAGGAGCGGTGGCGGACGGCGCTCGGCGACGTGCCGGTGCTGTGGGTGGGCGTCCGGTGCGCGAGCGCGACCGCCGCCGGCCGGGAGATCGCGAGGGGAGACCGTGTCCAGGGCATGGCGACGACCCAGGCGGAGTCGGTGCACAAGGACGTGTCCTACGACCTGGAGGTGGACACGACGCACACCGAGTCCTTGGACTGCGCGCGCGTCATCGCCGCCAGGGTCAGCTGAGATCGGCAGGGATCGGCTGAAGCCAGCAGGTACCGGCTGACGTCGGCAAGGGCCGGCTGAAGTCGGCAGGGACCATCCGGCTCTGCGCTGTGGTGCCGGTGCGGTCCCAGAGCCTGACCGCACCGGCGTATGGTCCACGCTCGAACGTCCGGCCTCGTCGGCGTACTTGCCGTCGAGTCCCAGCAGGGTGCCCGTGCGGTCCCGGCCGCCTGTCGGGGTGTCGCCCGGATGCTCCTTGCCGGCCTCGCGGGCGATCCGTTCCCGGCGAACGCCTCATCGTCCCTGCCGAGTTGGTCGTCCGCGGCCCCTCGCCGACGCCCTGAGCGGCCCTCTCCGCCGTCAGGTGTCTCCGGTCGGCATCACCGGTCCCCGCCCCTCCTCCCCGGCCGGGGACGTAGGCTTCGGTCGGCATCGACGCGGCGGGGAGCGGAGCACATGGCGACTGGTGAAGTACGGCGCTGGGGGTCGGCACTCGACTCGGTCGTCGTGTACGCACAGGGGGCGCTCTGCGTCCGTCTCGCCCGGGGCACCGTGCCCGCCGACGGCCGGGTACGGGTGACGGGGCTGCCCCGCTCGCTGGACCCCGGCTCGCTGCGGGCCCGCGTCCGGGGAACGGCCGGAGTACGGGTCACCGAGGCCCGGGTGGAGGTCGAGGCCGAGCCGCTGGGCACCGGGACGACCGACGCGGCGCGGCGCGAGGTCGAGCGACTGCGCGACGCGTACGAGGCGGCGATGGGACGCCGGGACCGGCAGCTCAACCGGATCGGCGAGGTCCAGGCCCTCCGCCCCGTCGCGCCCGCCCGCA
The DNA here is from genome assembly GCF_014649015.1 of Streptomyces narbonensis. GTDB lineage: Bacteria > Actinomycetota > Actinomycetes > Streptomycetales > Streptomycetaceae > Streptomyces > Streptomyces narbonensis. Next base: position 94,256 of record NZ_BMSF01000005.1, on the reverse strand, counting down.
AGCGCGAGGACCCGCACCGCAGGGCCCCGGTCGATGCCTGGCTGGAGCTCGCCGACTTCGTCGACGACCGGCTGACCGCGCAGCACGCGCGCCTCGCCGAGCTGGAGGAGGCGCTGCGCGTCGCCGAGCACGAGCTGACCGTCGCCGCCGACCGGCTCGACCGGGCCTCCACCGACGCCCCGCCGGCGCACGTGGAGACCTCGGTCTGCGCGGTCCTGACCCTCGACGTGACCGGTGCAGGTGACGACGGCGCTGACCCTGACATCGAGCGGGACGTCGAGGTCGAGGTGGAGTACGGGGTGCCTGGTGCCGTCTGGGTGCCCACGTACCGTCTCCGCCACCGTCAGGGCGACGACACCGGGCGCCTGGTGCTGCGCGCCTCTGTCGCCCAGCGAACCGGTGAGGACTGGACCGGGGTGCGTGTCGCCCTCGCCACCGCCGATCTCCGTCGCCGTACGGATCTGCCGCGGCTCCGCTCGATCCGCGTCGGACGCCGCCAGGACGCGCCGGCGCCGTCCGGCTGGCGCGAGCCTCCGGCGGGGCTCGCCGACCTGTTCTCGGGTTACGACGCCGCGGGGCCCCGGCCGGCCGTCGCCGGGTCCGGGGGCTGGGGCGCGGTGGCCCTCGGCGGCGCACCCGGATCCGCCCCAACGCCTCCCCCACCGCCGCCCGCGCCGTCGATGCCGTCGATGCCCTCGATGCCGCAGGCTTACGGCGGTGCTCCCGGCGCGCTCCCCGCGCCCGGCGGCCCGCCCCGTGGGGCCTCGGCGGAGCGGCAGCGCTCCGTCGGCGACTCCTTCACCGGTGCCCCCGCTCCCCTGGCGCGCATGGCTCCGCCCGCGCCCTCGGCTCCCGGCGCACCCGCGCCGGCGCCCGCCGGAGCCGCGCCGACGCCCCCTCCGGCCCCGGTGAACGGTCCGCCGCGGCCGAGCGGCGCCGAGCTCGACTACGCCTCCCTCGTCCTGTCCGGCCCCGAAGAGCAGGGCGCGCGCAGGGGCCGGCTGTTCCCCGACGCGCCGCTCGATCCCGTGGCGGCCGAGTACCGTCGGCGCGCCGAGACGGTGGCCGCACTCCCGCTGCCCGGTCATGCCAGGCGGCCCCGCGAGTCGGCCGGCTCCTTCGACCACCGCTTCGACGCCGCCGCCCGCGCCGACATCCCGTCGGACGGCACCTGGCACACCGTCACCGTCGGCGAGATCCCGGTCGGTCTGCGGACCGAGTACCTCTGCGTGCCGTCCGTGGAACCGACGGTGTACGCGACGCTGGTCCTCGACAACTCCACCCGTCAGGCGCTCCTGGCGGGACCGGTGGAGGTCACCGTCGACGACGACTTCCTGCTGACCGCCGCACTGCCGACGCTCGCGCCCGGCGGAGTCCGCCGAGTGGGGCTCGGGCCTGCCGAGGGCATCCGGGTCACGCGGCGCACGAACGTCCACGAGTCGACCGCGGGCCTGCGCAACAACACCACCGTCCTCGACCACCGCGTCCATGTGGAGCTGGCCAACGGGCTCGCGAGGCCCGTCACCGTCGAAGTCCACGAGCGGGTGCCGGTCACCTCCGACTCCGACGTCCGGATCGAGGAACGCGCCGACTGGACGGCACCCGGGGCCGACACGGGGGCCGATCGCCACGCGCCGGGCACCCGCCTCTGGCGGGTCGACCTGCCGGCAGGCGCCACCACCGCCCTCGACGGCGGCTACGAGATCCGCATCCCGACCGGCAAGGCCCTGGTCGGCGGCAACCGCAGGAGCTGACACCCGCCATGTCCACGGACCCCAAGCCGATCCCCCTCCCCGTCACCGCCGTCACCTGCCTCGAGGACCGCGCCCACGTCGAGCGCTCCACCGTGCTCGACCTGGTGGCCGGGGTCCAACGGCTGCGCCTCGGACCGGTCAGCGCGCTGGCCGTCGACCGCACCCTCCACGCCGAGGTGGCCGCCGACCCTGACCCGACCGCCGAGCCGGCTCACGCCCACGCGCAGCCCCCGACCGTGCTCGACGTGCGGCTCGTGCGCGACTGGACGCCGCGCGGCCCGCTGCCCTCGGCCGACGACGACTCGGACCTGCGCCTGCGCGTCCACGCCCTCGTGGAGGAACAGGTCACCCTGGAGCAGCGGCGCGACCGGCTCCGCACCCGGCTCGACCTGCTCGGCCGCCTCGCCTCGGACGTCCTGCGGGAGATCGCCGAGGGTACGGGCCACGGGGAGAGCGAGCGGCCCCGCTGGGCCCGTGAGCTCGACCGGGTGGACGAGGAGCGCGACGAGCACGGTGAGCGGCTGCGTACCGTCGAGTCCCGCCTGTCCGCCGTCACCACCGAACTCGGTGCCTGCCGACGGGCCATGGAGCTCGCCGAGGAGGAGCCCGCCGAGCTGGTCGGTCATGTCGAGCTGACCGTGGAGGCTGCGGTGGCCGGGCCGGCCACCCTGCGGCTGGGCCATCTCACCTCGTGCGCGCTCTGGCGGCCCGCCTACCGCGCCACGCTCGACGGGGCGTCGCTGACGCTGGAGACCGAGGCGACGGTCTGGCAGCGCACGGGCGAGGACTGGTCGGACGTGAAGCTGACCCTGTCGACGGCCCGCTCGGCGCAGGCCACCGAGCCGCCCCGGCTCGGCGAGGACCGGCTGACGCTCAAGGACCGCTCGGCGGCGGAGCGCCGTACCGTCGACGTCGAGCTGCGCGAGGAGGAGATCGGGAGTCTCGGTCCGGTTCCCGTACTCGGCCTGCCCGGGGTGGACGACGGCGGCGAGGCACGGGTGCTGAGGTCCCCCGCGCCGGTCTCGGTGCCGGGTGACGGGCGCGCCCACCGCGTACCGCTCTCCGTCTTCACGACGGCCGCGCACCGGGAGTACGCCTGCTCACCCGAGCTGTCCCCCCTGGTGACCCAGGTGGTGCGGTTCGACAACCTCTCCGGCCACGCACTGCTCGCCGGTCCCGTGGACCTGGTGCGCGACGGCGGGTTCGGCGGTCGGGGCACGCTGGAGTTCACCGCTCCCGGCGCCCCCGTCGAGCTGGCCTTCGGCAGTCGCGACGACTACCGGGTCGTCCGGCGGGCCGAGGAGACGCGCGACACGACCGGGATCACCCAGCGGACGGTGGTCACGCGCACGGTCCAGTTGTACCTGTCGCGGTTCTCCGGCCCCGGGAAGCAGGGAGACCGGGTGGTCGCGCTGCGGGAGCGGATCCCGGTCTCCGAGGTCGCGGCGGTGGAGGTGCGTCTGCGCGCGGAGGCGTGCTCGCCGGCGCCGGACGGGGTCGACGCCGAGGGCATCGTCCGCTGGGACGTCGCCCTGCCGCCCGGGGGGCGCCGAAAGGTCACCCTGGTCTACGAGTTGTCGGCGAGCTCCAAGGTCACCGGTCTCTGACCTCATATCGCACCGGCTGCACCGCCCGGTTCCGCCCGGAGCAGGTGCAGGTGCAGTGCAGGTGCAGTGCAAGTGCAGTGCAGTGCAGTGCAGGTGCAGGTGCAGGCGGCCTTCCCCGAGGCCGCGCGCGGCCGGTCCGCCCGAACGAACGGCATTGTCCAGCAGGGCACTGAGACGCATCACCTCGCATCGCCTTCTTCCTTCTGACATGCCTCGTCGGTGTGCGCAGCCATGGCGGGAAGCTCTGAATGGTGCTTCACTTCTTCCATGGCCTACCGCAAGACCCCCGCAGAGATTCGCCGGCTCGAATCCGCCCGTGACCATCTGGTCGCCCGGGCGACCGAGGTCGTCGCCGAGGTCGGCTGGGCGCAGGCGTCCGTGACGGCGGTCGCCGACGCGGCGGGGATCGCGGCCGGCTCGGTCTACCAGCACTTCCCGTCCAAGGCGGCGCTCGCCGTCGAGGTGTTCCGGCGTGCCTCCGGGCACGAGGTCGAGGTCCTCGGCGAGGTGCTGCGCTCCGAGGGCGATCCCGTCGAGCGCCTCGCCCGGGGCGTCGAGACCTTCGCCCGGCGTGCCCTGGAGAACCGCGGTCTGGCGTACGCGCTCCTCGCCGCGCCGGCCGAGCCGGCCGTCGGCGCCGAGCGGCTCGCCTACCGCCTCCGCTACCGGGCCCTGTTCGCCGAGACGGTCGAGCAGGGCATGGCGGCGGGGCTGCTGCCTCCGCAGGACGGGCGAGTCACCGCAGCCGCCCTCACCGGGGCGATCGGTGAGGTCCTCGTCGATCCGCTCGGCACCCCCGACGAGGGCAGCACCGAGGAACTCCTCGTCGAACTCGTCGCCATGGCCCTGCGCTGCGCGGGCGCGGAACCGGCGCCGTGACGTCGCGGACCCCGCCACCTGCGGCGACTCCTCGGCAACGACGTACGCGCACTCCCTTCCACCACTCGCCACCTGGAGGAATCCGATGACCGCCACCGTCCCCCGCACCGCCCCGAGCGCCGTGACGCACGAGGTGACCAACCAGCCCCCGCCGCTCACCGGCCACGACGTGGCCGACGACCCGGTGCTGATCGAGGGTGTGCGCCGGGAGGGCGCGGAGTGGTACCTCGACGACCTGCACCGGATCGGCCGGCTCGCGGGCAGTGAGGAGACGCAGCGCTGGGCCGAGGAGGCGAATCGGTACGAGCCCGTGCTACGCACCCACGACCGCTACGGCCACCGCGTCGACGAGGTCGACTTCCACCCCTCGTACCACTCCCTCATGGACGTGGCGGTGAGCGAGGGGCTCGCCGGCAGTGCCTGGGCCGATCCGCGGCCCGGCGCCCATGTGGCGCGCGCCGCCGGGTTCATGGTGTGGAGCAGCACCGAGGCCGGGCACGGCTGTCCCGTCTCCATGACGTACGCGGTCGTCCCTGCCCTGCGCCGCTCCCCCGAACTCGCCGCGCTCTACGAGCCGTTGCTCACCAGCCGGGTGTACGACCCGGGGCTGCGCGCGCCCGGCGGGAAGCGCGGTCTGCTGGCCGGGATGGGCATGACGGAGAAGCAGGGCGGCACAGACGTCCGCGCCAACACCACCGTCGCCGAGGAGCAGCCGGACGGGACGTGGCGGCTGCGCGGGCACAAGTGGTTCACGAGCGCGCCGATGAACGACCTCTTCCTCGTCCTCGCCCAGGCGCCCGGCGGTCTGTCCTGCTTCCTCGTGCCGCGGGTGCTGCCCGACGGCAGCCGCAACACGTTCCGCATCCAGCGGCTGAAGGACAAGCTGGGCAACCGCTCCAACGCCAGCAGCGAGCCCGAGTTCGACGACACCGTCGCCTGGCTCGTCGGCGACGAGGGCAAGGGCGTGCGCACCATCATCGACATGGTGACCATGACCCGGCTGGACTGTGTGCTGGGCTCCGCCTCCGGCACGCGCGCCGCGCTCGCGCAGGCCGCCCACCACGCGCGCCACCGGTCCGTCTTCGGCGCGCGGCTCGTCGAGCAGCCGCTGATGCGGAACGTCCTGGCCGACCTGGGCCTGGAGTCCGAGGCGGCGACCGCTCTCGCGCTGCGGCTGGCCGGCGCGGCGGACCGTGCCCAGCGCGGTGACGCCGGGGAGCGGGCCTTCCTGCGGCTGGCCACGGCGGTCGGCAAGTACTGGGTCTGCAAGCGGCAGCCGGCCGCGGTCGCCGAGGCCCTGGAGTGCCTCGGCGGCAACGGCTACGACGAGGCGTCCGGCCTGCCCCGTCTCTACCGCGACGCGCCGCTCAACGGCATCTGGGAGGGCTCCGGCAACGTCAACGCGCTCGACCTGCTGCGTGCGCTGGCCCGTGAGCCGGAGTCCCTCGAAGCCTTCGGCGCGGAGATCGAGGCGGCCCTCGGGGCGGACCGGCGGCTCGACGCCGCGTGGCGGGAGCTGCGCGCGGAGCTCGTCCTCACCGAGGACGCGCAGCTGCGCGCCCGGCGGCTCGTCGAGCGGGCCGCGCTCGTGCTCCAGGGTTCGCTGCTGGTCCGGCACGCGCCGGCCGCCGTCGCGGACGCGTTCTGCGCGTCGCGCCTCGCCGGCGACCGCGGTCTCGCCTTCGGCACCCTCCCGGCGGGCACGGACTTCGCGGGACTGCTCGACCGCCTGCCCCGGTAGCCGAGGCCCCGGCCGGCACCCGACACCCGGCACCGGCACCCGCCACGCGGCACCGGCACCCGGCACCCGCCACCCGGCACCCGGCCGGGTGACCGGTATCGAGCCCCGGCATCCGACACCGTCCAGGTGACCGTTCGAGCCCGGCACCAGACGTCCGGCCACGTGACCGGTATCGAGCCCGGCAACCGGACCCGCCGGGCAGCCGCCCCTTCCGCGACAGCCGGCGCCCCGCCCGTCAGCCCGCCGTTCCCCGCTCGCTCCACCGAACGGCAGTCCCGGCGCCCGCCCTTCTCGTACGGGGGCGGGCGCCGGGGCCTCTCCCGCCGCCCAGACCGGACTTCGCGGCGGTCAACGGCACGTATCGCCGTATCTAGGGTGGCCGCCATGACCCCCGCTCCCCCCGCCCACCTGGCCATGTTCTCGATCGCCGCCCACGGACACGTGAACCCGAGCCTGGAAGTCATCCGTGAGCTCGTCGCGCGCGGCCACCGCGTCAGTTACGCCGTCCCCGCCCCCTTCGCCGAGAAGGTCGCGGATACGGGAGCCACGCCCGTCGTCTACGCCTCGACGCTGCCGACCGACGACGACCCGGACGCCTGGGGCACGGAGCTCATCGACCACGTCGAGCCGTTCCTCAACGACGCCGTGCAGGCCCTGCCGCAGCTCGCCAAGGCCTTCGAGGAGGACGTGCCGGATCTCGTGCTCCACGACATCACCGCCTACCCGGCCCCCGTGCTCGCCCACACCTGGGGCGTGCCCTCGCTCTCCCTGTGGCCGAACCTCGTGCCGTGGGAGGGATACGAGGAGGAGGTCGCCGAGCCGATGTTCGCCGAGCTCAAGGCGTCGCCGCGCGGCAGGGCGTACTACGCGCGGTTCGAGGCGTGGCTGGCCGAACACCGGGTCGACACCCACCCGGACCGGCTGATCGCGCGGCCGAGGCGCGCGCTCGTGCTCATCCCCCGGGCGCTCCAGCCGCACGCCGACCGGGTCGACGAGTCCGTCTACACCTTCGTCGGCGCCTGCCAGGGCGCCCGCGCCGACCAGGGCGAGTGGCGGCGGCCGGCGGGTGCGGAGAAGGTGGTCCTGGTGTCGCTGGGGTCCTCCTTCACGAAGCGGCCGGAGTTCTACCGGACCTGCGCGGAGGCGTTCCGCACGCTTCCGGACTGGCATGTCGTCCTGCAGATCGGAAGGTTCGTCGATCCCGCCGAGCTCGGCGAGCTTCCGGGCAACGTCGAAGTGCACTCCTGGGTACCCCAGTTGGCGATCCTGCGGCAGGCCGACGCGTTCGTCACGCACGCGGGCGCGGGCGGCAGCCAGGAGGGTCTGGCCACCGCCACGCCGATGGTCGCCGTCCCGCAGGCCGTCGACCAGTTCGGGAACGCCGAGGTGCTCCAGGCCCTGGGGGTCGCCCGGCACCTGCCGATGGAGGACGTCACCCCCGAGCGGCTGCGCGAGGCCGTGCTCGCCCTCGTCGGCGACCCCGAGGTGGCCCGCCGGGCGGCCGCGATCCAGGCGGACATGGCGCACGAGGGCGGCACGCTCCGCGCCGCCGACCTGATCGAGTCCGAGCTGTCCGGGCCCGACCGGGGCCTGCGGCGCGGCTGAGTGCCCGGGGCGTCAGCGGCTCAGCCCGCCGGGGATCGCCGACTCAGCCCGGCAGGCATCGCCGCCTCAGCCCCCTGGGGGTCGCCGCTGAGCCCGCCGGGGATCGCCGACCCTGCCCGCGGGGGATCGCCGGTTGAGCACCCCGGGGGATCGCGATCGCCGGATGAGCTCCCTGCGGGCAGTCGCCGTGCTCCCTGGGATCCCCCGTCACACCACCGCCCCCGTGCGGTCCCGGCCCGAGCCCGCCCGCTGTCGCGGAGCGGTCTCGCCTCGGGGAGCGGGCGCCGGGTGGCGGGACTCCAGGGTGACGGCCAGCGGCATCGCGGTGAAGACGGTGGACGCCATGCCGAAGACCACTCCGGCGAGCACGGCGACGGAGAAGTCCGTGAGCGAGTCGCCGCCCAGGACGGCCAGGGCCACCAGGACGAAGAGCGCGCCCATGCCGGTGTTGACCGTGCGGGGGAGGGTCTGGGCGATCGCCCTGTCGGCGAGGTCCGGGAGCGGGACGCCGCCGCCCCGGCGCCTCAGTTCGCGCAGCCGGTCGAGGACGACCACGGAGTCGTTGACCGAGTAGCCGACGACGGTCAGCAGCGCGGCGAGGAACACGCTGTCGACGGGCTTGCCCAGCCAGGCGAACAGTCCGACGACCAGCAGCACGTCCTGGGCCATGGCCGCGACCGTGGCCGCCGCGTACGTCCAGCGGAACCGGACGGTCAGGTAGAGGAGCTGGGCCGCCACCGCGAGGCCGAGGGCGATAAGGGCGTGGGTGCGCAGCTCGCCGCCGAGGCTCGGGCCGATCAGGTCGTCGCGCTCCACGGCAACCGGTCCCGTGGCACGGCCGAGCGCCTCGCGGATCTCCCGCTGTTCGTCGTCCCCGGTCTCCCGGGTGCGTACCGAGACGGATCCGTCGCCGGTCGTCTGGACGACGGCGTCGGAGAAGCCCGCGCCTGCGACGGCCGCGCGTGCCGTGTCGGCGTCCACGGGGCGTTCGGCGGCGTACTGGACGACCCGGCCGCCGGTGAACTCGATGCCGAGCTCCAGTCCCCGGACGCCGATCCCGGCCAGGGCCACCAGCAGGAGCGCGGCGCAGCCGGTCAGCCAGCTGCGGCGCCGGACCATGAGCCGGGGCACGCGCCGGTTGAGCCGCTTCCGCAGCCGGCCGAGGCCGGCGATGCCGGTGATCGCGGGACGCCGGCGCACGGCGGGCAGCCGCAGCGCCCACTCCGCGAGGAGGCGGGTGATGACCATGGCAGTGAGCATGGAGGCGACGACACCGATCGCGAGCGTCACCCCGAAGCCCTTGACCGGGCCCGAGGCGAAGACGAAGAGCAGGCCCGCCGCGATCAGGGTGGTGACGTTGGAGTCCGCGACGGCGCTCCACACCTTGCCGAAGGCCGTCGCCACCGGCCGGCGCGGGTCACGCGCGGCGGCGGGCCGGCCCAGGGCCGCGTACTCCTCCCTGGCCCGTTCGAAGACGAGGACGTTGGCGTCGACGGCGATGCCGACGGCCAGGACGAAGCCCGCGAGTCCGGGCAGGGTGAGGGTGGCTCCGAGGGCGACGACGGCGGCGTACGAGATCAGTCCGTACAGCAGGAGGGCGAGGGTCGCGAGGAGGCCGAGGAGGCGGTAGACGACGATGACGAAGACGCCGGTGCAGGCCAGGCCGATCACGGCGGCGAGGGCGCTGGCGCGGATGGCGTCGGCGCCGAGCGTCGGTCCCACGGTGCTCTGTTCGACGGTCGTCACGGGGACGGGCAGCGCGCCGCCCTGGACGAGCGCGGCGAGGTCGCGGGCCTCCTTCCCGGAGAAGCCTCCGGTGATCTGCGCGGAGCCGCCGCCGATGCCCGACCCGCAGGGGACGCCGGTCTGCATGGCGGGTGCGGAGACGATCCGGTCGTCGAGGACGATCGCGACCCTGCGGGCCGGGTCTCCGGGCGCCGCGCAGGCGGCGTCGCCGGTGAGCCGCGCCCAGGTGGCGGCGGCCCGGTCGCGGAAGGAGAGGTCGACGGTCCAGCCGCGGCCGGTCGCGGTGTCGAGGACGGCCTCGGCCTCCTCGACTCCCTCGCCGGTGAGGGCGGGTGCGGCGAGCGCAAAGAAGCTGCCCGGGGCGTCGGGGTCGGCGAGGACGCGCTTGCCGTCGGCGGCCGCCGGTCCGGCCGGTCCCTGGGCGGCGCCGCTGACGGCGTGGAGGGTGAGCTGCGCCGTGCGGCCGATGACCTCGGCGGCCTGGCGCGGGTCGCGCAGGCCGGGAAGTTCGACGACGATGCGGCGCTCGCCGGAGCGGGCGAGGGAGGGCTCGGCGACGCCGAGGCCGTCGACGCGCTTGCGCAGGACCTCCAGGGCGCGGTCGGTGGCCGCCGCGTCGGCGCGGACGGTGGGCGTATCCCGGGTCTCCAGGACGATGCGGGTCCCGCCGCGGAGGTCGAGTCCGAGGCGGGGCGGGGTGGTCAGGGTGATCCAGACGGAGAGCGCGACGACGGCGAGCGCGAGGAGCGCGCGCCAGAGGACGGCACGGGAGGACAAGGAGGACATGCGTGACTCCACGGGCGGCGCACGGTCGGCGGGCCGCCAGTGGCGGGGCCCTGCCGTCCGTGCCGGACGAACGGTCGGATACGCGCCGATGAAGGGCCGGTCCGGGGCATGCCGATGGCCCGGACGGCGGGCGCGGGAGAACGTCAGCTGTGCCGGGGAGCAGGGGGGCCGCGGGAGTCGCGCGGTTCGTGGCGGTCGCCGGGCGGCGCGCGCTCACGACGGGGACCGCCCGCGAGGACACCGCGGGCGGGTACGGAGAGGTCGGGCACCGCGGCGGCCGGCGCGGCGGGCGGCGCCGGGAAGCGTACGGAGTGCTCGACGGCCGCCGGGAGTTCGGCGACGGTGTCGGACGCGAGGTGCGGATCCGGCGGCGGCGTGACGGGGCGCTTGGCGCCGACGTGCGGGGTGTGATCGGGAACGGATCCGACCGGCGCGGTGTGGTCCACCGCTTCGGTCGGCGCGCTGCGGTCCGGTGTTTCGGCCGGCGCGGTGTGGTCTGGTGTTTCGGCCGGCGCGGTGTGGTGCGAGGCTGCGGAGCACGCGGATACGGACACGGACGCGCGGGCGGGGGCTGTCGCCGCCTGGGCGCTCGGCGTCTGGAGCAGGAGCAGGGACCACAGGGCGCAGAGGACCACGGTCAGGAGCGCCGTGAGCTGTCGCGCGGCACGTACCACTGGTTCCGCCCCCCTCTCCCGTACTCCGCTGTTTCCCCGTCAGGTGTGTGCTCGGGCCTCAGCGTAGACGAGGCGGCGCCGAGGTGGGCTCGGAAGCGGCCAGTATTCGATCTTTGTCAACCGCCGCCTCGGCCGGCTCCACCGGCGCGGGCGCGGATCCGGGACTGGGTGCCGCGCGCACGGCGGATGAGTACGCGTGCTCATGTCCGCGCCGCGGAGCCTCGGGACGATGGTCCTGTTCACCGCTTCGTGCTCGGATCCAGGGGGCCCGCCCGTGCTCAGCCGTCTCGCCGCGAACCTCGTCCCGTTCTTCGGTCGTCTCACCGTCACGACCGACCCCGGGACCCGTCTCGAACCCGGCAGCATCCTCGTCGTCAACCACACCTCGCTGGCCGACCCGGCGCTCGTGCTCGCCGCGCTGCGCGGGCGGTTGGCCGTCGAGCCCGTCCTGCTGGCCGCGGCGGGCCTCTGGCGGGTCCCGCTGCTCGGCCGGGCACTGGCCCGCGAGGGTCACGTGCCGGTCCACCGGAACTCGGCGCGGGCCGCCGCCGCACTGGACCACGCGGCGGTGGCGCTCGCTTCGGGGCGGCACGTGATGCTGTACGCGGAGGGCCGTATCCCGCCCCGCGGGGACGCCGCGGAGAACCCGCCGGAGCTGTTCCGCACGGGGCTCGCGCGGCTGGCGCGGGCGACCGGGGCGCCGGTCGTCCCGATCGGGCAGGCCGGCGCCCGCCGGATCACCTCGGGCGGGCGCACGAAGCAGATCGCCGGGGTCCTCACGGCGCCCGTGCGCAGACCCGGCCTGCACGTGCACATCGGTGCGCCGATCCGGCTGCCCGAGGACGTGACGGCGGCGACCGCCTTGGCCCACGGTGCGGTGACCGAGGCCTGGCGGACGGCGGCGGGGGCTCTCGGCGAGCCGGCGGCGCTCGGGCACGAGACTCCTCGCGTCACGCCGTCGCGTCCCGGGTGGCGCCGGTCGGGCGGGCGCCGGGACTGACCCGCCCGCACCGGCCGGTCGGGTACCGGGGGCTGACGCGCCCGCGTCGGCCCGTCAGGCGGTCGCGCTCGGGGCGCGCGGCGCGGGGTTCGCCTTCTCCTCGGCGTCGGCGAGCCAGAACAGCAGCGGGGAGAGGGCGAGTTCGAGGGCGGCGAGTGCCAGCTGGAAGCCGTGGGGCCGTCCCTGGACGGCGAGGGAGAGGAGGCGGCCCAGGGCTCCCAGCAGGAACACCGCGGTGAGCAGGCGGACGGCGGTGGCGGGAATGGGCCGCTGCCTGGCCGCCCAGAGCCAGGCGAGGCCGTAGCCGGCGAAGATCGCGCCGAAGAAGCGGCCGAGGCTGTCGATCGTCGGGCCGGCCGACTCGGCGCCCGGGATCGAGGCGTTTCCGAGCAGGACGTGGGCGATCCCGATCGCCGCGCAGGCGTACCCCATCGTCAGGACGAGTCCCCGGAGCGTCTTGGCTCTGGTCATGTCGGCAACCCCCAGCTAGTGGACACACGTCCAGTAGACGTGTCCCCGTAGGGTACGGCCGCTTACTAGACGTATGTCAAGTAGAGTGGCGGGGTGCCTCCCCGCAGACGACTCAGCCCCGCCGACCGCCGCGCCCAGCTCCTGGGGGTCGCCGCACGGCTCTTCGCGGCGCAGCCGTACGACCTCGTCCTGATGGAGGACGTGGCCGAGCAGGCGGGGGTCTCCCGCGCGCTGCTCTACCAGCACTTCCCCAGCAAGCGCGATCTCTTCGCGGCCCTCTACCAGCAGGTCTCCGATGAGCTGCTCGCCAAGGCGCGGTTCGATCCCGACGACACGCTGGTCGAGCAGCTCGTGGAGGGGCTGGACGCCCACATCGAGTACTTCGCGGAGAACCGCAACACCGTCCTCGCGGCCAACCGCGTCCTGGCCGGGGACCTGCTCGTCCAGACGATCATGTCCGACGAACTCGACGCCCTGCGCGAGCGTCTCCTCGGCGTGCTGCCGCTCGCCGACGACCGGTCCCGGGAAGCCGTGTCCGCCGTGGTGAAGAGCTGGCTGGTCTTCGTCCAGGTGCTGTGCGTCGACTGGCTGACGCACGAGACGTGCACCCGCACCGAACTGCGCGACGTGTGCGTCGGCGCGCTCGTCGGCGCCCTGCGTCCCCTGCTCGACGAGGACCCGGCCCCCGACTGGCCCCGCTGAGGGGTGGGCCGGGGGCCTCGGGCCCCGCGGGCGCGGCTGTTACGCGTGCGGGAGCGCGGCCGCCAGGCCGAGGTCGCCGCCGGGCGGGGGCGAGAAGAAGCGGGTGACGTCCGCGTCCGTGACCTCGGGGAGCGTCGGCGGCGCCCAGCGGGGGTCACGGTCCTTGTCGACGACCTGGGCGCGGATGCCCTCGACGAGGTCGGGGGTGGTGAGTGCCGTGCAGGACACCCGGAACTCCAGGTCCAGGACCTCTTCGAGGGTCGCGAGCCCGCGGGAGCGGCGGAGGGTGGCCAGGGTGGCCTTGAGCGCAGTCGGGGACTTCGCGAGGAGGGTGGTGGCGGCCTCCTTGGCGGCCGGGACGCCGGTCTCGAAGAGCTGCTCGACGATCGCCTCGACCGTCTCCGGCCGATAGCAGGCGTCGATCCACGTCCGCTGCTCGGCCAGGACTCCGGGCTGTGGTGTCACGGCGTGCCGGGCGACGGCCTCGTCGGCGGGCAGGAGGGTCAGGTCCCTGGTCAGAGCGGGCAACGCGGCGGAGGGGACGACGTGGTCGGCGAGGCCGGTGAGGAGGGCGTCGGCAGCGCCGATGTGGGCGCCGGTGAGAGCGAGATGGGTGCCGAGTTCACCGGGGGCGCGGCCGAGGAGGTAGGTGCCGCCGACGTCCGGGACGAGGCCGATGCCTGTCTCCGGCATGGCGACCCTGGAGCGTTCCGTGACGACGCGGACGGAGCCGTGCGCGGAGACGCCGACGCCGCCGCCCATGACGATGCCGTCCATGAAGGCGACGTAGGGCTTCGGGTAGCGGGAGATGCGGGCGTTGAGCCGGTACTCGTCCCGCCAGAAGGCCGTGGACGCCGTGCCGCCGGCGCGGGCGTCGTCGTGGATGGCGCGGATGTCGCCGCCCGCGCAGAGGCCCCGCTCCCCCGAGCCCTCGATGACGACGGTGGTGACGGCCGGGTCGTGCTCCCAGTCGGTGAGGGCCCGGTCGACGGCGAGGACCATGGGGTGGGTGAGCGCGTTGATGGCGCGGGGGCGGTTCAGGGTGATGAACCCGGCCCGGCCCTCCGTCCGGAGGAGTACGTCGGGCGTTCCGGTCGGCACGATCACTCGGCCCTTTCCCTTGGCGGCTCGCTTTCCCGATCACCGTACCGGGCCACCGGCGGGCGGCTCGATCCGGTCGAACACGAACACCGGGGAGGCGGGCCGTCGTCGCGCCGGCACCGCGAGCTGGGCATCACGGCCGCGAGCCCGGCCTGATCGGCAAGACACCCCTAGGGGCGGGAAGGACTCATCCGCTTCTCGCGGATCCTGATTGCACGGTGCACGGCCAGCGATCGACCGCTACCCCGCGTCCTCTGTGGCGAGTCCTTCCCGTCCCTTCCATGGAACCACCGCTCACGTGAGGGCGCGAGCGCCCGTCGGAGCGGTGGTTCCGGGGTGTCGGGGCAGATCAGGCCGGGAGCAGGTCCTGGGGGACGCGCACCTGGCGGGGGGTCGCCATGCGGAGTTCGACGATGTCGCGGACCGTGGGCCACTCCTCGTCGAGGATCGAGTAGAAGGCCGTGTCGCGGACCGCTCCGTCGAGACCGCGCGAGTGGGCCCTGCGGACCCCTTCGCAGGTGGCGCCGAGACGTTCGATCGCGATCCGCGAGCGGGTGTTGCGGGCGTCGGCGCGCATCGTGATGCGGCGGACGCCCCAGGTTTCGAAGGCGTGCCGGAACATCAGGTACTTGGCCTCGGTGTTGATGCCGGTGCCCCGGGCGTCGCCGGCGATCCAGGTGTTCCCGATCTCGGCCGCGTCCGGGACGGCGGTCAGCGGATCGCCGTGGGGCAGGCCGGGAACGGGGGGCCAGATCAAGGGGCCCCGCCAGTAGTCGAGTTCGAGGAAGCGGGTCGAGCCGATGACTCGTTCGTCGGCCGTACTGACCACGGCGAAGGGCAGGCACCGGCCCGCCGCCTGATCCGCGAGGGCGCGGGCGATGTAGTCGAGGGCCGATTCGAAGCCGTCGGGCACGGGGGTGAAGGCGTAGGCCGCTCGGTCCGCCCCGCCGGCCCGGGCGAGGGCGTCGGCGTGCCGCATCGCCAGCGGCTCCAGGCGCACGGTGCGCCCGGTCAGGAGAACAGGTACTGGCACGGAACCTCGGGTCTTTCACGGGCAGGGAAAGCCGCCGGCGCGGGTGGTCCGCGACGGAAGCAGGGGGGAGGTTCTCGCCGGTGCCGATCACGTCAAGCGAGCGACAAACGAGCAGGTAAAACGGTTCGTCACCGGTGCGAGGAAGGACAGTATGCAGCCACAACAGCTCGGTGAACAGAACCCCGAACGAACCCGGATACACGCGTGGGTGAAGCCTCTCGGACACCCGGGTACGCCGGTCTCACGGGGCGGACGGAGCCGCCCGCCAGTCGGACGGTGAAGGTGCTCAGACGCAGGTGGGATGGCCCCAGCCCTCGGCGTTCTTCGCGATCGTCTCGCCCTTGTCGTACGCCTTCCCGCAGCGGCAGCGGCCGGAGAATCGGGCCTTGAGCGTGCCGCCGTTCGGGCGACCCTTGCGGGTCGAGGAGGGGCCGGACGAGCCGGACGAGCCGGAGGGCGCGGAGGAGCGCGAGCGGGGCGCGGAGGAGCGTGTCGCCGGTTCGGGCGGGGGCAGCGGGGAGCCGGCGGCGGAGCCGAGGGGCTCCTGCGTCCGGGCGCTGTGACTTGCCGCACGGTCGGCGGCGTCGTTCAGGGGGTCTCCGTCGACCTGGTGCGCGGGGACGTAGACGAAGTCGACGTCCCGGCCGGTGAGCAGCGAGTCGATCCGGACGACGAGGTCCTTGTTGGCGACGGGGGTGCCCGCCGCCGTCTTCCAGCCCTTGCGCCGCCAGCCCGGGAGCCAGGTCGTGACGGCCTTCATGGCGTACTGCGAGTCCATGCGGACCTCGGCGGGCACCGCCGGGTCGAGGGTTTCGAGCAGTCTTTCCAGGGCCGTGAGTTCGGCGACGTTGTTCGTCGCCCTGCCGAGGGGGCCCGCCTCCCAGCGGTCGACCGAACCGTCGGAACCGCCGATGACCCAGGCCCAGGCCGCGGGGCCGGGGTTTCCCTTGGACGCGCCGTCGCACGCCGCGATGATCTTTTCCACCATCCCACGATCCTGACACGGCGCCGGGGGCGGGCGGCCCCGCCCCCGGTCGGCCGGTCAGAAGTTGCCGTAGTTGACCTGCCAGGTGGGCAGGCCCATGCGGCGCCAGAGGGCGACGACGCGGTCGCGGTCGTCCAGGGAGACGCGGACGGCGTAGCGGTGGCGCACCTGGGCGTCGAAGAGCTCGGCCTTCACGATGTCGTCGCCGCGGCCGTCGCCGGAGGCGCGCATCCACAGCTCGTCGTAGGGCACGTCGTGGCGGGCGAGCCAGGCCTCGGTGATCTCGCGGTGGTCCTCGCTGCGCCCGGACAGCAGGACGATCCGGTCGCTCTCGGCGGCCCGGAAGGCACGGAGGGCGTCGCGCACGGACGCGTTGAGCAGGTCGATGTCGCAGCGCGTGAAGTCGTACGGGCCGCGGTCGCCGCGCAGCGCGAGGGTGCCGTCGATGTCGCACATCACTGCCGACGGGAGCGCCGGGTCGGGGACGTACGGCGTGCCCGCGGGCTCACCGCCGAGCCACTCGGCGGTGAGGCGCCAGCCGCCGCGGGTGGCCTTGGCGTGCTTGTCGGCGAGGATCCTGATGATCTCCTCGCCGACGGGCCGCTCGCGGGCCGCGTCCCGGCGGACGCACTCGTCGACGGGGACGTGGGTGAAGTCGTGCACGAGGAAGGTGACCGGCCGGCCGGTGACGGCGGCCTTGAGCCGCTTCGGGATGTGCGGGGTCAGATGGGTGTTGTCGACGACGACGTCGAAGCCGTCGTCGACGGCGGACCGGACGGCCGCGTCCTGGATGTCGAGGACGGTCCGCTCGTGGGCGTGCGAGCGGCCCCGCTCGGGGGCGGGCACGTCGAGCATGGTCCGCAGGTCGTCCAGGTTGACCCGGCGCACGCGGCCCTCGGCCTCGGCCTGGAGGGCTCGGGCGGCCGTCGTCTTCCCGGAGGCCGGGAGGCCCGTCATGACATGGACCACAGGCACGGTCAGTTCTCCTCGTCGTGAGTGAAGGGGTCGGCCGCCTCGGGGCGCAGCTGGCGCCAGACGAGGAGGTCGGTGGGGCGCCCGTCGAGGCGCAGGAAGAGCAGCGCGCGCAGGGCCCGGTCGGGGACGTCCGCCGCGGCGCGGGCGAAGGCGGCACGGTCGCCCGCCAGGTGGGCGAGCTCAGCGTACGCCTCGTCGAGGGCCCGCTCGCGGCTCGCGGCGGCGGCTTCGAGGCGGGTGATCACCTCGCGGACCCAGGCGTCGAACTCGTCGGGGACCTGCTCCAGGAGGGCGTCGAGCGGCTTGCCGCCGGAGGCCTCGACCTCGGCGACGGAGCAGCCGATGCCCTTGGCCAGCTGTCCGGCGGGCAGGGCGGCGAAGCGCTGGATGCCGTGGCCGCGCCAGATGTCCCGCTCGGTGACGCCGGTGAGCACCTTGTGGAGGCGTACGTACTCGGCGATCTTGGCCTTGGCGCGCACGCCGGAGGCGAAGCGGAGCACGAAGCCCTCGGCGTCGGTACCGGTGGCGGGGGCGCCGCCCGGCAGGGTGTTGGACTCGGTCAGGGCGACGAGTTCGGCGACGGTCATGGCGGGCCAGACGCGGACGACGGAGCCGACGGGACCCCAGGGGCCCGCGGCCTCGGCAAGGGGCGTCTCGGTGCCGTCCGGGCCGAAGGCGGCGAGCAGGACGAGATCGCGGCGGTCGCCGTAGTTCACGACGATGCGGTTCTGCGGGTAGAGGATCTCGGCGAGGTACGTCACACCGGGGGTCAGGCCCGAGGTGTCGGTGTCGTCGAGCCGGCGCTGCGCCCAGGTGGCCTGGGTGCTCGTGAAGGAGCCCTTGGAGGCGGCGCGCCAGCGGCCGTCGTAGTGGAAGACGACGGCGAGGCTGCCGTCGACCTTGTCGTACACCTCGAAGGGCTCGTCGGGCAGCGGCGGCGCGTAGGGGCGGCCCGAGGTGTGTTCGGAGAGGTTGAAGAACTTGGGGAGGGGCAGCGCGACGATCCGTCCGGTGGTGTCGTCGGCGACGAGGCCCCGGCAGCGGGTGGTGGCACGGTTCCAGCGCTGTTCGTACTGGCACGCGCGCGTGTACGTGTAGATCGACAGAGGCAGCTCGGGGTGGCTCCTGCGGGCGATGTGCCCGGCCGCGAGGGCTTCGTCGAGCTCCTCGGGCGCCATCAGGTCGTGCAGAGTCAGGGTCGCCTGGCTCATGGGGTCCCTCCCGTTGGTCCGGTGATCCATTCTCACGGCGAGGCGATCCGGAGGACAGCGAATATTCCCCTGCGGGGGCCGGGATCGGGCAGGGCGGCGGGCTCCCCGAGCCCGGCGTGTCGGTGGTGCCCCGTAGACTCGCCGTCGCCCCCGCCGGTGACGGAACCGGCGCAGTCGAAGGAAGCGAGCCCCATGAACCACGCGGACGGCACGGCACCGATCTACGCCGAGCTCATACGGGAGCGGGGGGATGTTCCGGCCGACGTCCGCCAGGTCGCCGAGGAGGTGCTGCGTGACCTCAGCCGGGTGATCCAGGTGCCGCCGCAGGGGGTTGCGGGGCCGCAGGGCGGCGTCGCGCACGCCGGTGTCGGCGCGCAGCTGGCCGTCGCCGGGCACGCGGGCCCGATGGGTCAGGGCGGTCCGATGGGGCAGGGGCCGATGGGCCAGGGCGGTCCGATGGGCCAGGGCGGTCCGATGGGCCAGGGTGCCGCGATGGGGCAGGGCAGTCCGATGGGCCAGGGTGCCGCGATGGGGCAGGGCGCTGCCATGGTGCAGGCCGGCGCCGCCGTCATGCCGCACCGACCGATGCGCTGAGGACTTGCGCCCGGCCTCGGAGGTCCGAGGGCAGGGCATCTTGTCAGTGCCGTGGGTCACGATGTCTCCCGTAAGGCCCGTGCCGGTCGGACGGGCCCCGACGGAGACCAGGGGATGACCACATGGCCGAGGTTCTGCTCTTCCATCACGCGCTCGGGCTGACGGAGGGGGTCGTCGCGTTCGCCGACGAGCTGCGGCGGGCCGGGCACACGGTGCACGTGCCCGACCTGTACGAGGGCCGGACCTTCGACGACCTGGAGGCCGGGGGCGCGTACGCCCAGGAGGTCGGGTTCGGCGTCCTCACGGAGCGCGGCGAGCGGGCGGCCGAGGCGCTGCCGGCCGAGCTCGTGTACGCCGGGTTCTCGCTCGGCGTGCTGCCCGCGCAGAAGCTGGCGCAGTCCCGGGCCGGGGCGCGGGGCGCCCTGCTGCTGAGCGCCTGTGTGACGGAGGGCGCGTTCGGCCGTCACTGGCCGGAGGGCCTCCCGGTGCAGGTGCATGCGATGGAGCAGGACCCGTTCTTCGTCGAGGACGGCGACCTGGCGGCGGCACGCGAGCTGGTCGCGGACGCCGAGGGCCGGGAGCTGTTCCTGTACCCCGGGAGTGCGCACCTGTTCGCGGAGCGCGGGGCGGCGTCCTTCGTGCCGGAGGCGACCGGCGTGTGCGTCGAGCGCGTCCTCGGCTTCCTGGCCGGCCTGAAGGCGTAACGGACAGGCGCGCGGGCCGGGGTCAGCCGATCGGTGGACCCGCGGGTCGACCGTCCGACCGCCGGTCCGAGGCCGAGCGGCGGACCGTGCGGGGCCCCGCGCGGGCGGAGGATCGGGGCAGGCGCGGAGACCGCTCCCGAGCGGTGCCGTCCGCGTGTGCCCCGTACCGAGGAGTCCTCCATGACGAAGTTCCGCCGTGCGTCCCGCTCCGCCCGGGTCCTCGTGCCCGGCGCGGTGGCCGTCGCCCTGCTCGCGGGCTGCGCGCAGGGGTCGGGGGCGGCGGAGGGCGCCTCCCCCGCCCATGGCACCTCCCCCGCCACCGGCACCGCCCCCGGCGGCACGCCCTCCACGGGCGCGTCAGGTGCCGTCACACCGGCGCCCTCCGGCTCCGTGTCCCTGCCGGACTCCTCCGCCTCGGCTGCTCCGGGCACGCTGCTCGTGACCGACTTCGGCTCGGACACGGTCACCTTCGTCGACCCCGAGCGCGGGCCCACGGGCTCCGTGAAGGTCGGCACCGCTCCGTACGGTGTCGTCCTCGGCGCCGACGGCCGCGCCTGGGTGGCGACGGCCGAGGGGGTTGCGGTCGTGGACACGGAGCGCCGGGAGCGGCTGGCTCTCGTGCCGTACCGGACGGACAGCGGTCCCGCGACCATGGGCGAGTACCGGGGCGGCGGCATGGGCATCGCGCTCGCGCCGGACGGACGGCGGGTGTACGTCGGGGTCAACGTGCCCGGCGGGAACGGCACGCTGGAGGTCCTCGACACGACGGCCCTGCGGTTCACGGACACGGTGCCGGTGGGGCGGCGCCCCTTCGACGTCGACGTGTCGCGGGACGGCGCGGAGGTGTACGTGACGAACCACGACTCCTTCGACGTCACGGTCGTCGAAGCCGGCTCGCTGAGGCCGCGGCGCGTGGAGGTCGCCCCGTACGGCACGGAGGGCGGGCTCGGCTCGTGGCTCAAGCCGCACTACGCGTCCGTGCGGCCCTCGGACGGCAGGCTGCTGCTGCCCTTCGAGGGGGAGCGGCTCGCGGTCGTCGATCCCCGCACGGGCCGGACGACGATCGAGCCGATGACGGCCGACACCCATCAGCACGGCACCGCTGTGACCGCCGACGGGACGCTCCTGACGGTGGGCACGGGCCCGATCGACCCGGACGTGGACGAGGGGCCCTCGCTCACCGTGCGGAAGCCCGACGGAACCGAGCGGGTCCACCCGCTGGAGGGGCCCCACGAGAGCGTGGCCGTCTCCCGGGACGGGCGGACGGCCTATGTGACCGGCGGATTCACCCGGGACGGGTACTGGGACGGACTGACCGTCGTCGACCTCGACTCGGGTGACACCCGACGGCTCCCGGCGGGCTCGCGGCCGCTGGGGATCGTCGTCCTCTGACCCTCGGGGACGGCTGTCAAGCAGACCATGCCGAGGAGCGATACCACCGCAATGGGGATAAAAAGGGTGGAGCACGGATAGTCAGCGAAAGGGCGGACAGCGTGACTCGACCGAGGATTCTCGTGGTGGGCGCCGGGTTCGCCGGAGTGGCCTGCGTGCGGCGGCTCGAACGGCGGCTGACGGACCGGGAGGCGCTGATCACGCTCCTCTCGCCGTTCTCCTACCAGCTGTACCTGCCGCTGCTCCCCCAGGTCGCCTCGGGGGTGCTCACCCCCCAGTCGGTGGCGCTGTCGTTGCGGCGCAGCGAGCGGCACCGCACGCGGATCGTGCCCGGCGGGGCGGTCGGGGTGGACACGGCGGCGAAGGCGGTCGTGGTGCGGACGATCTCCGGCGAGTTCATGACGGAGCCGTACGACCATCTCGTCCTCGCTCCCGGCAGTGTGACCCGTAGCTTCGACATCCCCGGTCTCGCGGAGCACGCGCGCGGCATGAAGACGCTCGCCGAGGCCGTGTACATCCGGGACCACGTCATCGCGCAGCTGGACCTCGCGGACGCGAGCAACGACGAGGCCGAGCGGGCCGCGCGGCTGTGCTTCGTGGTGGTCGGCGGCGGTTACGCGGGCACGGAGACGGCGGCCTGCCTCCAGCTGCTCACCCACAACGCGGTCAAGCGCTATCCGAGGATCGACCCCCGGCTGATCAAGTGGCATCTGGTCGACATCGCGCCGAAGCTCATGCCCGAGCTGGGCGAGAAGCTGGGCACCGCCGCGATGGACATCCTGACCGGCCGGGGCATCGAGGTGTCCCTCGGCGTGTCGGTGGCCTCGGTCGACGAGGACGCGGTGACCCTCACGGACGGGCGCGTCCTGCCCAGCAGGACGCTGATCTGGACGGCCGGGGTGGCGGCGAGCCCGCTGATCGGGACGCTGGGCGCGGAGACCCTCCGGGGCCGGCTCGTCGTCTCCCCCGACATGGCCGTGCCGGGTCTCGACGGTGTCTGGGGGCTCGGCGACGCGGCGGCCGTCCCCGATCTCGCCAAGGGCGAGGAGGGGGCGATCTGCCCGCCGACGGCGCAGCACGCGATGCGGCAGGGCAAGGCGCTCGCCGACAACGTGGTGGCGACACTGCGCGGCGAGAAGACCCAGCCGTACGTGCACAAGGACCTGGGACTGGTGGTCGACCTCGGCGGGATGGACGGGGTGTCGAAGCCCCTCGGGGTGGAGCTGCACGGGATGCCTGCGCAGGCCGTGGCCCGCGCCTACCACTGGTCCGCGCTGCGGACGAACGTGGCCAAGACCCGGGTCATGACGAACTGGCTGCTCAACGCCGTGGCCGGGGACGACTTCGTCCGGACCGGCTTCCTCGCGGCGAAGACGGGGACGCTGCGGGACTTCGAGTACACGGACGCCTATCTGACACCGGAGCAGGTACGGCTCCACACGACCTCGTTCCGCGGCGGGGCGGTGGGGACGGGCTGACCGCGCCCGTGGCTCCGGCTCCTCGGGGCTCCCGGTGACAGATGCACCGGGAGCCCCGAGGGCGCGCGATCGACCTCGGCGAGCTCGGGCGGCCTCAACGTGCCCGGGCGGCCTCGGCGAGCTCGGGCGGCCTCAGCGCGCTCGGACAGTCTCAGCGCGCTCAGTCGGCTTCGACGCGCTCGGTCGGCCTCAGCGTGCGATCTCGGGGGCCGGGCCCATGACGATGACGGGTTCGCGGGCGGGGTCGAGGGCGACGAGGAGCTCGCGCAGCGTGCCGCGCTCCAGGGCGACGCAGGCCTGCGTGGGGCCGCCGTGGTCGACGTGGATCCAGACACCGCCGCCCTTCTCGGGGCCGAGCGGCCGCTCCTTGTCGAGGGGGGTGCGACCGGGCACCCGGTTGTAGTCGATGGCGATGACGTGGTCGAAGGAGCCTTCGAGGGACTCGCCGGAGAAGCCGGTGCCGCTGATGGCGAACTCCTCGTCCTGGTCGTACGGCAGGCGGGCGCCCGGGTCGGGGAGCCGCCCGCCCGCGTCGCCGAGCCGGAAGACGCCGATGGGGGTGCGCAGGTCCCCCGCCTCGTGGTCGGCGGTCCAGCCGCGGAGCGCGTTGTGGGCGGACCACGGTCCCGCGGCCTCGCTCCACCGGCCCGCGGCGTTCCGCTCGTAGAGCACGGCCCTGGCGGTGTTGCTGTCCACCGTGGGTCCGGTGACGACGAAGGCCTGGGTGGTGCCGTCGGGGATGCGGGCCTGGGTGAGCGGGCCGACGCCGGGGATCCGGGGGGCGCGCACGGGTCGGGCGTCGCCGGCGGCGGGGGCGGAGGCGATCGGGGGCTTGGGGGTGGACGGTGCGGGGGCGGGCGGGGCGGTGCGCGCGCAGCCGGTGAGCAGCAGGGCCGCGCACAGCGTGCCGGCGTATCGCAGCGCGGGGGCACCCTTGCGGACGGGCATGGAACGGCATCCTCCTGGCCGGGGGCAATGCAGCGATCCGTACCCGTTCGGCGGGCGGTGCTGCGGCCGGAGCCGCGCCCCCACCCGTTCGGCGTACTACCTGTCGCGGGGAGAAAGAGGTTGACCGGCCGCGCCGGGCGCGGTTACCTGCCCGGATGAACGATCTTCGTATCGAACGGGCTCGGACCGAGGCCCAGCTCGCGGACTGGCGGACCGTCCACAACACGATCATCCCCACGGCCGTCCTCACCCTGGACGAGGTGCGGGAGCGGGCCGGGCGGAACCGGCTCGACGTCGCGTACCTCGGGGAGGTGGCGGTCGGCTGTTCGACGGTGCGCCCGCCGGACGAGGAGACGGCGGCGGCGACCGTCATCGCCCGGACGCTGCCCGGCTTCCGGGAGCGGGGATTCGGGACCGCGCTGTACGAACGGGGACTCGCGCACGCGCGGACGTTGAGCGACGAGGGGATCGAGACGGTGGTCCTCGCCTCGAACGAGGAGGGGCTGCGGTTCGCGCTGGCGCGCGGCTTCGTGGAGTTCGAGCGGTACGTCCTGCCGGGCGACACGGTGCCGTTCGTGACGCTCCGGCTGGGCTGACCGTCCCTTCCCCGAGCCATAACTGACGAATCGTCAGATCGTTCTGTCGCGGGTATGGGAACCTTCGGGGCCCGGCGCTACCCTCCGCGCATGATTCGGACAGTGGTGTGGGGTACCGGAAATGTCGGGCGGGCGGCCATCCGTGCCGTGGACGCCCACCCGGGTCTCGAACTCGCGGCCGTCCTCGTGT
Organism: Streptomyces narbonensis; assembly: GCF_014649015.1. Lineage (GTDB taxonomy): Bacteria > Actinomycetota > Actinomycetes > Streptomycetales > Streptomycetaceae > Streptomyces > Streptomyces narbonensis. The sequence goes on along the minus strand of NZ_BMSF01000005.1, from coordinate 70,084 downwards.
CCGACCCGGCGAAGGTCGGCCGTGACGCGGGCCGGCTCGCCGGGCTCGACCGCGATCTCGGGGTGGTGGCCGACGACGACGTCGGCGCGGTGCTGGACGGGCGGCCGGGGGCGGTGGTGTACGCGGCCTCCGGCGACACCCGGCCCGACGGGGCGCTCGCGGACGTGTCTCGGGCGGTGGCGGCGGGCGCGGTGGTGGTGACGCCCGCTCTGTACCCGCTCTACGACCAGCGCAACGCGCCGCCCGAGTTCCGGGATCCGGTGCTCGCGGCGGTCGCCGAGGGCGGCGGTTCGCTCTTCGTCTCGGGCGTGGACCCGGGCTGGGGGAACGACGTGCTGCCGCTCCTCGTGAGCGGACTCGCCGCCACGGTGGACGTGATCCGCTGCCAGGAGATCTTCGACTACTCGACGTACGAGCAGGAGGAGTCGGTCCGGGAGCTGGTGGGCATGGGCCGGCCGATGGAGTACGAGCCGCCGATGCTCTGGCCCTCGGTGCCGACCATGATCTGGGGCGGGCAGGTGCGGCTGATGGCCCGCGCGCTGGGCGCCGAGCTCGACGAGATCCGCGAGACGATGGAACGGCGACCGCTGGAGACCTCGGTGAAGACGCGGACGATGGGCGTCTTCGAGGCGGGTACGCAGGGCGCGATCCGCTTCGAGGTGCAGGGGATCGTCGACGGGGAGCCCCGGATCGTCATCGAGCACGTCACCCGCATCCATCCCTCGTGCGCGCCGGACTGGCCGGTGCCGCCGGACGGGGCGGGGGCGCACCGGGTGATCGTCGAGGGCAGCCCGAGGATCGAGGTGACGGTGGCCGCGACCGACGAGGGCGAGAACCGCTCGGCGGGCGGCAACGCCACGGCGGTGGGCCGGCTCGTCGGGGCGATCGACTGGCTGGTGGCGGCGGAGCCGGGACTGTACGACGCGTTGGACGTACCGCTGAGGCCGGCGGTCGGGAAGCTCGGAAGGGGACCCCGATGATCATCGACATTCCCGAGGGCCAGGAGCCGATCGGATACGTGTGGGGCGAGATCGTCCCGGAGATCGGGACGGCGGCGGCGAACTTCTCGCTGTCGGTGTACGCCCATACGACCCTGGGGCTGCGCGAGTTCGAGGCGGCGCGGCTACGGATCGCGCAGATCAACGGCTGCGGCTTCTGCCTGGACTGGCGCACCGACCGGGACGGCGAGAAGGTCGAGGACGGCTTCGACGAGGTGGTCGCGGCCTGGCGGGAGACGGAGGTCTCGGAGGACTTCGACGAGCGGACGAGGCTCGCGGCCGAGTACGCGGAGCGGTACGCGCTGGACCACCACGGCCTCGACGAGGAGTTCTGGGCGCGGATGACGGCCCGGTACAGCCAGGCGGAGATCGTGGAGCTGACGATGAGTCTGGGCTCGTGGCTGGCGTTCGGCCGGCTCAACCGGGTCCTCGGTCTCGACACGGTGTGCGTGCTGCCGACCCACTGAGGTCGAGGGGAGCACGAGGAGGGGTCGGCCGGTCTCCCGGCCGGCCCCCCGGCTGTTCGCGAGGTCAGAAGTCCTCGGCGACGATCCGTTCGATGTTGCGCTCGGCGAGGGCCGTGATGGTGACGAAGGGGTTGACGCTGGTGTTGCCGGGGATCAGGGATCCGTCGATGGCGTAGAGGCCGGGGTGGCCGTGGAGCCGGCCGTAGTTGTCGGTCGCCCTGCCGAGGACCGCGCCGCCGAGCGGGTGGTACGTGAGGTGGTCGCCCCAGATCTTGTACGCGCCGAAGAGGTCGGTGCGGTAGATCGTCCCCTCCTTGCTGTTGATCTTGTCGAAGATGGACTTGGCCATGTCGATGGACGTCTGCTTCCAGGCCCGGTCCCAGCTGAGGTCGACCTTGCCGGTGGCCGGGTTCCAGGAGAACTCGGCGCGGCGCGGGGTGCGGGTGATGGAGAGGTAGAAGGAGGCGTAGGTCTCGATGCCGGTGGGCAGCGGGGCGACCTCCGCGAAGGCGCCGCCGGCGTTCCAGTTGTCGATGCCCGCGGTGGGCATGGAGGACTGGAGCTTCCCGGTGGGGTCCCACATGTGGTTGGCGCGGCCGCACATGACGTTGCCGTTGTCGCCCCAGCCCTTGCCGATGTGCTCGTTGAGCGAGGGCAGGGCACCGGTCGCCTTGAGGCGGGTGAGGAGCTTGCTGGTGCCGACGCTGCCGGCGGCGAAGAAGACCCGGTCGGCACGGACGGTCTTGGTGACGAGGGTCGCGCCGGTGGTGTCGATCTGGTCGATGACCACGGTGTAGCCGCCGGCGGCGGCCGGGCTGACGGAGGTCACCCGGTGCAGCGGGGAGACGTTCACCCGGCCCGTCGCGGCGGCCTGGGCGAGATACGTCTTCTGGAGGCTCTTCTTGCCGACGTTGTTGCCGTAGATGACCTCGCCCGCCAGGGCGGACTTCTGGACCGCCCCGGCGGCCTCCTGCTTCATGTAGTCCCAGTCGTAGACGTTGGGCACGAAGACGAAGGGGAACCCCGAGCGCTGGGCGTGCTTCCGGCCGACGCGGGCGTACTGGTAACAGTCCGCGCCCTCCCACCAGTTCACGTCCACCGAGGTGACGCCGAGGCCCGCGTTGGCGCGCGGGTAGTAGGTGGCGTACATCTCGGCCGGGTCGACGGTGGGGAGGATCTCCGGGAAGCGCTCCCGGAGCGGGGTGACGGCCATCCCGCCGTTGACGAGCGAGCCGCCGCCGACTCCGCGCCCCTGGTAGACGGTGATGCCGGCGAAGTCCTCGGCGTCGAGGATGCCGGTGTGGATGGGGACGTCCTTGTCGAGCGGGAAGCCGAGGAACTGGCTCAGCGGCTGCCTGGTGCGGGTGCGCAGCCAGAAGGATCGGTAGTCCGGGGTGGTGGTGTTGGCGAAGATCTTGCCGTCGGGGCCCGGGGTGTCCCAGGCCATGCCCATCTCGATCATGTGGACGTCCACGCCCGCGCGGGCGAGCCGCAGGGCGGCGACGGAGCCGCCGTAGCCGGTGCCGATGACGAGGGCGCGCACGTGGGAACCGGAGGGGATGGGGGTGCAGTTCAGGCCGGGGACCTCGGCGCGGGCGGGGGTCGTGATCGTGCCGGCGAGGGCGGCGGCACCGAGAACAGAACCTGTTCCCGCGAGAAAGCTACGGCGGCTTACGCGGTGGATTCCCTGGGCGGACAGGGGGTGTTCACTCATGTGATCTTCCTCACTCGCGAGTGAATGGGAACACGTTCTACGACTGCCCGTCGAGGAAGTCACGAGAAACTGCCGGGTAACTTCAGGCCGAACAGGCCCTCTTGATCGCCTCTGCTACGTACGCGGCGTGAACCCGCGCCGCCGGCAGCAGGTCCGCCCACCCCCCGTACTCCCCCGCCAGGTACTGGTCCCGCGCGGCGACCGGCACCGGCCGGTGTTCCTCGGGCAGCTCGCCGAGCGCCCACTGCGCCGCCCCGTCCTTCGACCGGATCCGGCCGGTGCTTGGGAGGCAGCGCTTGGGGAGGCGTGGGCGGGCATGCGGCGGCTCCTGGCGGGTGACGGGCGCGGAGCCCGTCACCGCACCGGAGGAGCGATGGAGCGGAGGGTCAGGCGAGTGCCGGACCCGGGGCGCCGGTGAGCCGCTCGGGCGTGAGCAGTTCGGCGAGCCGCTGCGCGGGCAGCAGGCCCTTCTCCAGGGTGAGTTCGGCGACGCCCCGGCCGGTGGCGAGCGCCTCCTGGGCGATGGCCGTGGCGGCGGTGTAGCCGAGGTGCGGGTTGAGGGCGGTGGCGAGGCCGATGGAGTTCTCCACGGCCGCACGGAGGGCGTCGGTGTTGGCCGTGATGCCGTCGACGCAGCGCTCGGCGAGGGTGAGGCAGGCGGCCCGGAGCGAGAGGAGGCTCTTCGAGAGGGCGTGGAAGATGACGGGCTCGAAGGCGTTCAGCTGGAGCTGTCCGCCCTCCGCCGCCATGGTGATGGTGATGTCGTTGCCGATCACCTCGAAGGCGACCTGGTTGACGACCTCGGGGATCACGGGGTTGACCTTGCCGGGCATGATGCTCGAACCCGCCTGGACGGGCGGCAGGTTGATCTCGCCGAGGCCCGCGCGCGGCCCGGAGGAGAGCAGGCGCAGGTCGTTGCAGGTCTTGGAGAGCTTGACCGCGATGCGCTTGAGGACACCGGAGAGCTGGACGAAGGCGCCGCAGTCCTGGGTGGCCTCGATGAGGTTGGCGGAGGTCACGAGGGGCAGGCCGGTCAGCTCGGCGAGGTTGCGGCGGGCGGTCTCCGCGTAGCCGGGGGCGGCGTTGAGGCCGGTGCCGATGGCGGTGGCGCCGAGGTTGATCTCGTGGATGAGCTCGACGGCCTCGGCGAGGCGCCCCCGGTCCTCCTCCAGCATCACGGCGTACGTGGAGAACTCCTGGCCCAGCGTCATGGGCACCGCGTCCTGGAGCTGGGTGCGGCCCATCTTCACGACCTCGCGGAACTCCAGCGCCTTGGCGGCGAAGGCGTCCTGGAGCACGGCCATGGCGAGCAGCAGCTCGCGGGCCGCGCCGATCGCCGCGATGCGGATGGCGGTCGGGTAGACGTCGTTGGTGGACTGGCCGAGATTGACGTCCTCGTTGGGGTGGAGGTGCGCGTAGTCGCCCTTGGCGTGGCCGAGGAGCTCAAGAGCGCGGTTGGCGACGACCTCGTTGGCGTTCATGTTGGTCGACGTGCCGGCGCCGCCCTGCACGACGTCGACGACGAACTGGTCGTGGAGCTGTCCGGAGCGGATCTCCCGGCAGGCGCCGGCGATGGCGTCGGCCTTGTCGGCCGGGAGCAGACCGAGCTCCTCGTTGGCCCGGGCCGCTGCCTCCTTGACGGCGGCGAGCGCGTCGATCAGCAGGGGGTAGACGGAGATCGGCGTCCCGGTGATGGCGAAGTTCTCGGTGGCGCGCAGCGTGTGCACGCCCCAGTACGCGTCGGCCGGCACGTCCCGGTCACCGAGCAGGTCGTGCTCGCTGCGGACGGGGGTGGAGTGCGGGGCGGGTGCGGGAACCATGGATGCCGTCCTGGGGAAGGGAGGATGACGCCCGCTGTCAGCGGGTCGCGAGGGGTGCACGGGTGGCTGGTGGGTGGGCACGGCCGCGCCGCGGCCTGACGGGGAGGGCGGGCCTTGGGGCTGGGCGTGCGGGCTCTGCGGCGGGGAGGTGGCCGGGGGCCCGTGATCGGTGATCGAGATCGGTCATCGAGATCGGTCATCGAGATCGGTCATCGAGATCGGTGATCAGGAAGTGGCGGTCGGGGGCTGGAGCCGCCGGTGACCGTGAGATGGGCCGTGAGCGACGCCGGGGCCGGTGGCCGGCGGTCCGCCGAGGAGGGGCTTGGCTCCGGCTCGCGGGCGGAGGGTGGGGAACACTCCGTCCGCGAGCCGGGGTTTTGGGGGCCCGGTCAGGGGCCTGTGGGGCGGGGCGGCGGCCGACCGGGCCGTCGGCCGAGGACTCCTACGTCGCTCTCGGGGTCAAGCGCGCGTGGCGACGGCCGAGGCCGACCGGGAGCCGCCGGTGGCGAGCGCGGGCTCCACCCGGACCGGTCCCTCCAGGAGGCGGCGCAGGAGGGCGGAGCGGCGCGCGGGGTCCGTGGCGCCGTCGCCCTCCGCGAGCAGCGCGGCGAGGACGGCGATCCGTGCCTGGGCGGCCCGGAGCGTGCCGGTGAGCAGCGCTCCGGCGGCGACGAGGTCGACCGCTCCGCCGCCGGTGTAGATCTCGGCGAGCGGGCCCGCGGGGACACGGGTGCTCACGGCGACGAGGACGCCCTGGGCGACCGCGTCCGCGACGGCGGCGGTGATCTCGGGGGTGGCGTTGCCCGCGCCGGTCGCTTCGAGGACGATGCCCCGGGCGCCGGCGGCCAGGGCCGCCCGGATGAAGAGCGGGTCGCCGTCTGCGTGGTGCGTGACGATGTCGACCCGCGGCAGCGGGGCCGTACCGGCGCCGGCGGAGCCGGGGGCCGCGCTCAGGGCGGCGTCGGGGAGCGGCAGCGGGGCGGGGCGCTCCGGGAGTCGCTCGACGTCGACGCGGGAGAAGCCGACGCGGCCGAGGCGCTCGGCGGAGGGGTCGGAGAAGGCGTCCGTGGCGAGGGTCTGGGTCTTGACGGTGCCGCGAGCCGCGTGGACGCGTCCGTCGAAGACGACGAGGACGCCGAGCTCGCGGACGGAGGCGGCGACCTGGAGGGCGTCGTAGAGGTTTCCGGGGCCGTCGCCGTCGCCCGTGCCGAAGGGGCGCTGGGCGCCGGTCAGGACCACCGGGCGGGCGTCGCTGTGGTGGAGGTCGAGGAGGAAGGCGGTCTCCTCCAGGGTGTCGGTGCCGTGGGTGACCACGATGCCGTCGACTCCGGGGTCGGCGAACGTCTCGTGGACGGTCCGCAGGAGGGCGAGCTGGTGGGCCGAGGTCATGCGCGAGCTGTTCACGTTGAACAGGTCGACGACCTCGACGGTGACGCCCTCGGGGAGGGGCGCGGTGGCCAGGACGTCGCTGCCGGAGGCGTCGGCCGCGTAGCCGGTGCCCTGCCAGCGGCTGGCGATCGTGCCACCGGTGCTGATGACGACGATCCGGCGCGGTCCTCCGTCGTTCGTCCGCATCATTGCCTGCCGTCCTTACTCGTCACCAACCGAAATCACCCTGCTCCGCAACGATAGGGCAGGTGGCGCGCAAGACGATTGCGAAATCAGCCGCCTGAACGTTTCATCGTGGTAGACAATTGCGCCATGGACCGAATCGATCTCCACATCTTGCGCGAGCTCCAGGACGACGGCCGACTGAGCAACCAGGAGCTGGCCCAGCGGGTCGGGCTGAGCCCCTCCCCCTGTCTGCGCCGCGTGCGCCAGCTGGAGCAGGACGGGGTGATCCAGGGCTACCGGGCGATCATCGATCCGGACGCGGTGGGGCGGGGCTTCGAGGTGCTCGTCTCGGTGGAGGTGCGGCGCGACCGCGAGACGGTGGAGGCCTTCGAGGAGGCGCTCCAGGACGTGCCGGACGTCATCGAGGCGTACCGGCTGTTCGGCAGCCCCGGCTGCCTGCTGCGCATCGCGGTGGCCGACCTCGCGGCGTACGAGCGGCTGTGGATCGAGCGGCTGACGACGCTGGCCGGGGTCACCGAGGTCAACTCGCAGATCATCATGAAGCGGATCAAGGAGCCGAAGGGGATGCCCGTGGACGTCCGGGGCAGCTGAGAACGGGGCGCCTGAGTACGTCCGGGGCACCTAGGCCCTGATCCGCTGGACATCCCCTAGCCCTTCGGCGGCGTTCAGGACCCTCATATGCGAGAACGTCACCCAACAGCCTCTTTCCCGTTACATGACAGGTACCTGACGTGTGTCACCCTCCCGATGACACGTAGTCAACACGCGTAGACAGCGGAAGCCTTGAGCCGGCTCCCGCCGCCCCGCGCGCACCGTCCCCCGTGAAAGGGCCCCCCATGTCCGTTGTGCGGATCGGCAGCTGGAAGGCGTGGGCGGCGGCCCTCGCCGCCACCCTCGTCAGCGTCACGCTCCCCGCGATCACCGCGACCCCCGCCAGCGCCACGACGACCGCGTACGACAGCACGTACTACAAGAACGCCGTCGGCAAGACCGGCACGAACCTCAAGTCCGCGCTGCACACCATCATCAGCAGCCAGACGAAGATCTCGTACGACGCCGTCTGGAACGCGCTGAAGGTCACCGACCAGGATCCCGCCAACACCAACAACGTCACCCTGCTGTACAGCGGCGTCTCGCGCAGCAAGTCGCTCAACGGCGGCGACGTGGGCGACTGGAACCGCGAGCACGTGTGGGCGCAGTCCCACGGCAGCTTCGGCACCTCGGCCGGCCCCGGCACCGACCTGCACCACCTGAGGGCGTGCGACGTCCAGGTCAACAGCACCCGCGGGAACAAGGACTGGGACAACGGCGGCAGCGCGGTCAGCGGCGCCCCCGGCAGCTACACGGACTCCAACTCCTTCGAGCCTCGCAACGCCGACAAGGGCGACGTGGCCCGCATGATCCTCTACATGGCCGTCCGCTACGAGGGTGACGACGCCTGGGCCGACCTGGAGCCCAACGAGTCGTCCACCAACGGCAGCGTCCCCTTCCACGGCCGCCTCGCGATACTGAAGCAGTGGAACGAGCAGGACCCGCCGAGCGCGTTCGAAGAGCGCCGCAACGACGTCATCTACAACACCTACCAGGGCAACCGAAACCCGTTCATCGACCACCCCGAGTGGGTCGAGGCGATCTGGTAGATCCCTCGCGACCGCAGGAACGGAGCCGGGCCGGGCTCGTCACACCCCGGCCCGGCTCCGGCGCGTTCCGGGACGGCTCCGGCGCGTTCATGGACGGGATCGGCGCGTTCATGGACGATTCCGGCGCGTTCCTGGACGGTTCAATACGACGGCGCACGCGGGCGGAGCGACCCGTACGTCTGACCGCTCCCGGCGGCTTCAAACGCGAAATCCCGGATCTTCTCACGCTCTTCGCGCGGGCGTCAGGGGTGCCAGCGAGCCGTTACCCATCCGTTATAAACGGTGATTTCGCCCCGTTTTAGACCTGTTTTCCGTGGCTCGAAGCATGCATTCACGCCACATCGACCACTGCCGCACCTATCACGACCCCTCCATCTCGAACAAGGCCTCAGGACCAGGAAGTTCCGAGATCCACTGGGTAGCTTCGGCGCCCATGACCACTGCCCGAACGACTCCCCCGACGATCGCGGACGGCGCCGAACTCTGGCGGATCGCCCACGGCTCGGGGGAACTGGACCTCAACTCGCCGTACAGCTACCTGCTGTGGTGCCGCGACTTCGCCGACACGACCTCCGTCGCCCGTGACGCCTCCGGACGCCCGATCGGATTCGTCACCGGCTACCTGCGGCCCGACGCGCCGGAGACCCTCTTCGTCTGGCAGATCGCCGTCGAGGATTCGCACCGCGGAAGCGGGGTAGCCGGAACCCTGCTGGACGCCCTGTCCGCACGGGTGACGGCCGAGCACGGAATCAACCGGGTCGAGGCCACCGTCACCCCGGGGAACGTGGCGTCCGACCGCCTGTTCCGGTCCTACGCGCGCCGACAGGGCGCCGACGTGACGCGGGAGGTCCTCTTCCCCGCGGCCGCCTTCCCGGCGGCAGGACACGACTCCGAGGTGCTGTACCGCATCGGCCCGATCGGCTCCCCGACGTCCTGAACCGGTGCCGTCCCCCGCGGACGCCCCGCCACGCCCCGACCCCCATCTGGAGACGAGACCTCGTGACCCTCACCGACATCGCCACGACCGACATCGCCGCCCTCTCCGTCTTCGAGACCCTCGAATCGGAGGTCCGCAGCTACTGCCGCGCCTGGCCCGTCGTCTTCGCGCGCGCCGGCGGGAGCCGGCTGTACGACGAGCAGGGGCGTCCGTACCTCGACTTCTTCGCCGGCGCCGGCTCCCTCAACTACGGCCACAACAATCCGGCGCTCAAGCGGGCCCTCCTGGACTACCTCGCCGACGACGGCATCACGCACGGTCTCGACATGTCGACGACCGCCAAACGGGACTTCCTGACGACCTTCCACTCCACGGTCCTGGAGCCCCGCGGCCTGCCCTACAAGGTGATGTTCCCCGGCCCCACGGGCACCAACGCCGTGGAGGCCGCGCTGAAACTCGCCCGGAAGGTCACCGGGCGACAGACGGTCGTCTCCTTCACCAACGCGTTCCACGGCATGTCGCTCGGCTCCCTCGCCGTCACCGGCAACGCCGCCAAGCGCGCCGGCGCGGGCGTCCCGCTGCCCCACGCCATCCGCATGCCCTTCGACGACTACCTCGACGGACAGCTCCCCGACTTCATGTGGTTCGAGCGGCTCCTGAACGACGCCGGCTCCGGCCTCGACCACCCGGCGGCCGTGATCGTCGAGACCGTCCAGGGCGAGGGCGGCATCAACGTCGCACGGGCCGAGTGGCTGCGCGCACTCGCGGAGCTCTGCCGCCGACACGAGATGCTCCTCATCGTCGACGACATCCAGATGGGCTGCGGACGCACCGGCGACTTCTTCTCCTTCGAGGAGGCGGGCATCACGCCCGACATCGTCACCCTGTCCAAGTCCATCAGCGGCTACGGCCTGCCCATGGCCCTCTGCCTGTTCCGCCCCGAGCTCGACGTGTGGCAGCCCGGCGAGCACAACGGCACCTTCCGCGGCAACAACCCCGCCTTCGTCACCGCCACGGCCGCCCTCGACGCCTACTGGCGCGACGGCGCCCTGCGCGAGCGCACCCTGGGCCGGGCGGACCGGGTGGAGCGCGCCCTCCTCGACCTGTGTGGGGGCGACGGGCGCACCGGCCTGTCCGTCCGCGGCCGGGGACTCGTGTGGGGCCTGGAGTTCGCCGACGGGGAGCGCGCCGACGCCGTGTGCCGGCGCGCCTTCGAGACCGGCCTCCTGGTCGAGACCTCGGGCCCGAACGGCGAGGTGGTCAAGCTGCTGCCGCCGCTGACCGCGACGGACGACGAGCTCGACGAGGGCCTCGGGATCCTGGCCCGCTCCGTCCGCCACACCGCCTGACCCCTCTCCCGAAGCCACGTGCCGCCGGCCGGCGGACCAGCCGGCCCGATGACCCGATGACCCGAAAGGCAGCCGTACCCCATGATCGTCCGTACCTTCGACGAGCTGGAGAACACCGAGCGGCACGTGAGGGCCGCGTCCGGCACCTGGGAGAGCAAGCGCATCGTCCTGGCCCGCGAGCGGGTCGGCTTCTCCCTCCACGAGACCGTGCTGTACGCCGGCACCGAGACCTCCATGTGGTACGCGCACCACGTCGAGGCCGTCGTCTGCACGGCCGGCGAGGCCGAGCTCACCGACCTGGAGACCGGCCGCTCCTACACGATCGTGCCCGGAACGATGTACCTGCTCGACGGGCACGAACGCCACACCCTCAAGGTCAAGCGGGACTTCCGCTGCCTGTGCGTCTTCAACCCGCCCGTCACGGGCCGCGAGGACCACGACGAGAACGGCGTCTACCCCCTCCTCACCGAACCCGGCGTAACCGCCGGCGACGACGTCTGAGCCCGGGCACGCCACCGGACGCCACCGGACGCCACCGAGCGACACCGAACGACACCGAACGACACGGATTGAGTCCCGAAGAATCCTCCGAGAAAGGCGGCAAGCTCCCCCATGCCCTCCGCACCCACCCGCCCCGTCGACCTCTATCCCACCCGTGGCCCCAAGGAAGAACTGATCGGCCGCAAGGACCCCGTCGTGTGGTCCGAGCCCGGCACGGCGGGCCCCTTCTGGGCCCGCGAACTGGCGGAGTACGACCGCGACGGCTTCGTCACGGTGGACGAGCTCGTCACGCCCACCGAGGTCAACGAGCTCCGGGCGGAGCTCCACCGGCTCGTCTCCGACCCCGCCGTGCGGGCGGACGAGCGCGCGATCGTCGAGCCCCGCTCCCAGGAGATCCGCTCCGTCTTCGAGGTGCACCGGATCAGCGAGGTCTTCGGCCGGCTGGCCCAGGACCCCCGGATCGTCGGGCGCGCCCGCCAGATCCTCGGCTCCGAGGTGTACGTCCACCAGTCGCGGGTCAACGTGAAGCCGGGCTTCGGTGCCAGCGGCTTCTACTGGCACTCCGACTTCGAGACCTGGCACGCGGAGGACGGCCTGCCGCGGATGCGGACCGTCTCGGTGTCGATCGCGCTCACGCCGAACCACACCACCAACGGCAGCCTGATGATCATGCCGGGCTCGCACCGCACGTTCCTGGGCTGCGCCGGTGAGACCCCCCAGGACAACTACAAGCAGTCGCTCCGGATGCAGGACGCCGGTACGCCGTCCCACGAGGCGCTGACCACCTTCGCCGACGCCTGCGGGATCCGCCACTTCACCGGTCCGGCGGGTTCGGCCACCTGGTTCGACTGCAACGCCCTGCACGGCTCGGGCGACAACATCACCCCGTACCCCCGGAGCAATGTGTTCCTCGTCTTCAACAGCGTCGAGAACGAGCCCGAGGCGCCCTTCGCCGCGCCGGTCCGCCGGCCCTCCTTCGTCGCCGCGCGCCCCGGGGACCGGTCATGACCGGCCCCGCGCCCCTCGACCGCCGGCGCTTCCTCGGCAGAGCGGCGCTCCTCGGCGGACTCGCCCTGACGCCCGGCCTACTGGCGGCCTGCACCCGCACCCAGGCCGGGACGGGGGCGCCCGCGGACGACGGCGCGCTGCTGGCGAAGCTGCGGAAGCAGGGCTTCGTGCGGGTCGGGTTCGCCGGCGAGGCACCATACGGCTTCCAGGACGGCGCCGAGCTCGCAGGTGAGGCCCCGACGCTCCACCGCGAGATCTTCACGGCCCTCGGCGTGCGCGAACTGCGGCCGACGCTCACCGAGTTCGGGGCGCTGATACCCGGGCTCCTGGCCGACCGGTTCGACGTGGTGAGCGCGGGGATGTCGATCACGCCCGAGCGCTGCGGCAAGGTGATCTTCTCCGAGCCGGAGTTCATCTCCCCCACCGCGCTGATGGTCCGCGAGGGCAACCCGAAGGGGCTGAGCGACCTCGCGTCCTGCGCGGCAAAGGGTGCCACCGTCGGTGTGTTGACCGCCGCCGTGGAGGCGTCCTACGCGAAGGCGGCGGGGGTTCCGGAAGGGTCGGTGAAGGCGCTGGCCAAGCAGCAGGACGGGCTCGATGCCCTCGTAGCCGGCCGGATCGACGCCTTCGTGCTGACCGCGATCTCCCTGCGCTGGCTCGCGCGGACGAACGGTGACGCCGAGGTCGAGGTGGCGGAGCCCTTCGTCCCGGTGATCGACGGCGTACGCCAACTCAGCGCGGGCGGGGCCGTGTTCCGGCCCGGGGCGACCGGTCTGCGGGACGCCTTCGACACCGAGCTCCGGAAGATCACCGGCGCCCCGGACCGCTTCGTGGAGCTCGTCGGGCGCTACGGCTTCACCAGGCGCGAGGTGCCTCCCCGTTCCCTGCGGACTGCCGACCTGTGCGCCGCGTGAGGGGCGGCCGGCATGGCTGACTTCCTCCCCGAGCTCGGCCGTGCCGCGCCGCGGCTCGCCGACGGGCTGCTCGTCACGGTCGAGGCCACGGTGCTCGGCGCCGCGCTCGCCCTGGTCCTCGCCTACGCGCTCGGCCTGCTGTCCCGGTCGGCGCGGCCGCCGGTGCGCGGAGCGGCGCGGCTCGTCGTCGAGTTCTTCCGCGGCACCTCGCTGTACGTGCAGCTCTTCTGGCTGTTCTTCGCGCTCCCGATGCTCGGCTTCCGGCTGGAGCCGCTGGCCTGCGGCGTGCTCGCGCTGGGCCTCAACTTCGGGGCGTACGGCTCCGAGGTGGTGCGCGGCGCGGTGGCCGCGGTGCCCCGCGCCCAGACCGAGGCCGCGATCGCCCTGGGCATGGGCCCGGCGCTGCGGCTGCGCCGGGTCGTGCTGCCACAGGCGCACGCGCTGATGGTCGCGCCGTTCAAGAACCTGCTCATCCAACTGCTGAAGGCGACGCCGCTGCTCTCGCTGGTCACGGTCCCCGATCTGACCTTCCAGATCGACCAGTTGCGGTCGTCGACGGGGGCGACGGCCGCCTCGTACCTGCTGCTCCTGGGGCTCTACTTCGGTCTGGCCGTCGTGCTGAGCCTCGGCATGAACGCCCTGGAGCGGGCCGCGAAGGCCCGTGCCGGGCAGGAAGGAGGCGTGTGATGTGGGACGGGGAGGCGGCCGTGGCCGCCCTGCCGACCGTGCTCGAAGGGTTCGGCGTCACCCTGGTCGCGACCGTGCTGGGCTTCGCCGTCGCGGCGGTCCTGGGTCTCGCGCTCGCGCTGATCCAGCGTGCGGGGCCCGTGTGGCTGGCGCTGCCGGTGCGCGGGGCGGCCGGGTTCGTCCGCTCGACCCCGCTCCTGGTGCAGCTGTTCGCGGTCTGGGTGCTGGTTCCGGGGCTCGACGCGCCGGTGCTCGGCGTCCTGGTCCTGGGCGTGCACTACGCCACGTACCTCTCCGAGGTGTATCGGACGGGCATCGACGCCGTGCCGAAGGGGCAGTGGGAGGCCTGTACGGCCCTGTCGCTGCCGCGCCGGCGGGTGTGGCGGGCGGTGGTGCTGCCGCAGGCCGTGCGCAAGGTCCTGCCGCCGCTGGGCAACTACGCGGTGTCCATGTTCAAGGAGACGCCGCTGCTGTCGGTGATCACGGTGCACGAGATGGTCCACGAGGCGAACACCTACGGCAGCACCCACTTCGCCTATCTGGAGAGCTTCACCCTGGCTGCCGCGGTGTTCCTGCTCGCGAGCTGGCCGACGTCCGTTCTGGTACGACGACTGGAGGCACGCCTTGCCCACTGAGGACCTGGCAGTCCGCTTCGACCGGGTCACGAAGCGGTACGGCGACCACACCGTGCTCGACGGCCTGGACCTGGAGGTGGCCCGCGGGGAGCGGGTGACCCTCATCGGCCCGAGCGGATCCGGGAAGACCACGATCCTCCGTCTGCTCATGACGCTGGAACGGGTCACCGACGGGGTCATCCACGTGGCCGGACAGCCCTTCTCCCACATGCCGGGCCGGACCCCCGGGAAGCTGGTGCCGGCGAGCGAGCGCCATCTGGCCGGGCGACGGCGGCGGATCGGCATGGTCTTCCAGCAGTTCAACCTCTTCCCGCACATGAGCGTCCTCGACAACGTCGTCGAGGCGCCCGTGCACGTCCTCGGGGAGAGCAGGGACGAGGCCGCGCGGCGGGCGCGGGACCTGCTGGAGCTGGTCGGGCTCGCCGACAAGGTCGACGCGCGGCCGACCCGGCTCTCCGGCGGCCAGCAGCAGCGGGTGGCCATCGCCCGCGCGCTCGCGATGCGTCCGGAGATCCTGCTCCTGGACGAGGTGACGTCCGCGCTGGACCCGGAGCTCGTGGCGGAGGTGCTCGACGTGCTGCGAGACGTCGCCCACCGGACCGACATCACGCTGCTGTGTGTGACGCACGAGATGGGCTTCGCCCGGGACGTCTCGGACCGGATCCTGATGTTCGACGGCGGCCGGATCATCGAGTCCGGGCCGGCGGACGAACTCCTGGAGGCGCCCACGGAGGAGCGCACGCGGGCGTTCCTGGGCTCGGTCCGCTGAGGCCACCGGGCCCGGAGGGGTTCTCAGCCCTCGGCGCGGTCCTCGACCATGCCGTCCCGGAGCCGGTCGAGGCTCCGGGCGAGCAGCCGTGAGACGTGCATCTGGGAGACGCCGAGGCGCTCGCCGATCTGCGTCTGGGTGAGCTCCTCCACGAAGCGGAGGTGCAGCAGCAGCCGGTCGCGGGACGGGAGGGCCTCCACCAGCGGGGCGAGGGTG
Organism: Streptomyces narbonensis; assembly: GCF_014649015.1. Lineage (GTDB taxonomy): Bacteria > Actinomycetota > Actinomycetes > Streptomycetales > Streptomycetaceae > Streptomyces > Streptomyces narbonensis. The sequence continues at coordinate 54,854 of NZ_BMSF01000005.1, read as the reverse complement.
TGGAACTCCTCGAAGAGCGCGAGCGCCGGGTCCTCCTGGCCGAGGAGGTCGCCCATGGCGCCGTCCTCGTCCTCGCTGTCGCCGCCGGCGAACGTGGCGTCCAGGGACGCGGAGTGGTAGCCGTTGGCGGCGACCTGGGCCTCGATCACCTCGTCCTCGGACAGCTCCATGACCGGCGCCAGCTCCGCGATGCGCGGGGCCCGGCCGAGCCGTGAGCTCAGCTCCTCGGTCGCCTTGGCCAGCTCCACCCTCGCCTCCTGGAGACGGCGCGGGACGTGGACGGCCCAGGTGGTGTCGCGGAAGAAGCGCTTGATCTCGCCCACGATGTACGGCACGGCGAAGGTGGAGAACTCCACCTCGCGCGACAGGTCGAAGCGGTCGATCGCCTTGATGAGACCGACCATGCCGACCTGGAGGATGTCCTCCCGCTCGTGACCGCCCGTTCGGAACCGGCCCGCCGCGTACATCACCAGGGACATGTTCATCTCGATGAGCGTGTTCCGGACGTACTGGTGCCCCGCGGTGCCCTCCTCCCGCGCCGCCAGTTCGCGGAAGAACACCTTCGACAGGGCGCGCGCGTCCCGGGGTGGAACCTCGTGCGGCACCTCGAGGAAGGGCAGGTCCTCGCCCACGTCGTTCGTCGCGTACGTCGTCGTCGCCTTGGCCGGATCGGTCCGCATGGGGACAACCTCCTCTGGCTCGCGGTCCGTTCAGCGGTCTTGGTTCTCGTACCCCCGCTTCCCGAAGGCACTCCTCATCCCTTCCCGTCCGGTTTCGCCCGAAAGAGACACATCACCCCTGATCGAACGGGCAGACGAAACCCATCACTTGCCGAGGAACCGGCCAGGAACAGGAAGGAAGGGATCCGCGATGAAGACCTGGAGCGACACCCGGCCCCGGACCCCCGGGACGGACCCGGGCGGCGCCGGAAGCGCAGGTACGCGCCCGGTCCGTACCCCGGCCCAGGCGCGGCAGCTCGTCCGACACACCGTCGCGGGGCTCGGCACCCTGTGGCCCTCCCAGGTCGAGGACCTGCTGCTCGTCACCTCGGAGCTCGTCACGAACGCGCTCCGGCACGCGGGCGGTGTCACGGACTTCGGGATCGGGGTCGGACGCGACCGGGTGACGGTGTCCGTGGCCGATGCCAGCGGGGAGCTCCCGCTGTACCAGCGCCGCGAGGGGCTGCGTCCCGGGGGCTACGGCTGGCCGATCGTGCTCCGGCTGTGCCGTGACGTGACCGTGGACGCGGGCCCCGAGGGCAAGACCGTCCACGCGACGATGGCGCTCGACCGCCGGTGACCGGCGCCGCGCCCACGAGCACGGACGGGGCGCACGTCACGGCGGGCACGGCCTGTGCGAGGGTGAGCCGATGACCTCACGTTCGTACGACGTCCTCGCCGGCGCCCCGGACTCCCCCGTCCTCCTCCACGTCCCGCACTCCTCGCGGTTCGTACCGCCGGACGTGCGCGACGGCATCCTGTTGGGCGACGGGGAACTGGACCGCGAGCTGGATCACATCACCGACGCCCACACCGCGGAGATCGCGGCTGTGGCCGCGGCGGCGGCCGGCTCGACCCCCTGGCAGTTCGTCAACCGGCTGTCCCGGCTGGTCGTCGACCCCGAGCGGTTCCCCGACGAGCGCGAGGAGATGCTGGCCGTCGGGATGGGCGCGGTGTATACACGGACCACGCACCGCGCCGCGCTCCGGCCGACCGACTTCGACCCGACGCCGCTGGTCGACCGGTACTTCACGCCGTACGCGGAGGCCATGGCCGCCGCCGTGGCGGGGCGCCTGGAGGCCACGGGGCGGGCCGTGATCATCGACGTCCACTCGTACCCGACCGGACCGCTCCCGTACGAGCTGCACGGCGAGGGTCCCCGTCCGCCGGTCTGCCTCGGCACCGACGCCTTCCACACGCCGCCGGCCCTGCTGGACGCGGCCCGGGAGGCGTTCGGCGGCTTCGGCGGGCTTGCGACGGACACGCCCTTCGCCGGCACGTACGTACCGCTGTCGTACTACGGCAAGGATCCGCGGGTCAGCGCGCTCATGATCGAGATTCGCCGTGACGTCTACATGAGCGAGCCGGGCGGCCCGGCGGGACCGGGAGCGCGGGCGCTCGGGTCCGCCCTGGCGGCGCTCGTGGACGCGGTGCCGCCGCATCCGTCGGCGTAGCGGCGACGGGACGGCTCCCGGCGGCCTCCATGCGCGTTCGGTCGCGGCCGAGCGGCCCGGGAGCGGGATGTGCGCAGGCACGGCGAGACCCCCCACCTGCCTTGGTAGGGGGTCTCGTCCCGTAGCGGCGCGGGCGGAGTTGCCGCCCTGCGGGCTCAACGGCTCTTGTACATCGTGACCGTGAAGCTGACCTTCTTGCCGTTGTGGTAGTCGGTGCTGTCCCACACCGAGATGTGAGACCTGTCCTTCATCCGCAGGTGCAGCACCTCGTTGGCGTTGTTCCAGTTGTATCCGACGAACTGGAAGTTCGGCTCGGGGCTGTCTCCCATTCGTCTGGTTCCCCAACTGCAGATGTGCGACGAGTCGTTCTCGCAGACGGACCAGGCTTTGGCGTAGAGGTGGCAGTCCTCTCCCTGCCATACGTCGATGCGCTTCAGCCTCTCGTCGGACGAGCGCCACGTTCCGTTGAACCGGTTGGCGGAGCACGAGGCGGCTGCTTCCTTCGTCGAGGTGACGGTGATCACCACCGAGAGGGAGAGCGTCAGGACGGCCGTCAAGAGCACGGCCATGATCTGGCGCAGCGGAATGCGGGCAGAAGAGACCTGGGTCATCGTGAACCTCCGATAGCGGTCGCGGCGCGGGGCATCCCGTCGGCACACGACGCTTCGTCCCCCCTGCTTCGGCTGAAGGCCACTTGTTCGGGGCCGGATCATTCCGCCCTTTACCCCCTGCCCATTCCAGGGCAACACTCCGCAATCCTGATCGCAAGTCAGCAGGATGTCGCCTTTCGCGCACGATTCAATGATGAATTCGATCCAAAGTGGATCGGTCAACGAAGGCGAATGCGTGGGTGAGATTTCATGTCGGGTCGAGCGACCCGGGGTGCCCGTGTGTTCCGCCGATCCGATTCGGCGACACATGTCATGGGTGTGAGGCCACGCGGGTGACCGGGCAGCCGACTTCGTCGGAGCCGCCGTGGCGTTCGGCGATTCCGTCGCACGAGGGCGAGAGAGTAGACGGGATTTCCGGCCGGCCCGACCCGCCTATCGACGTGGGCAGCCGGGCCCGTTTCACCGCCCGACCCGCCCACTCGCCCGCAGGGGAACGCATCCATGACCGACACCGGCACGTCCTACCGCGACCTCCGCGCCCTGGTGATCAATTGCACGCTCAAGCGTTCGCCGGAGCAGAGCCACACGCAGGGGCTGATCGACATCAGCACCGGGATCTTGGAGCGCCAGGGCGTGCAGGTCGAGGTGCTCAGGGCGGTGGACATCGACATCGCGACCGGTGTCTGGCCGGACATGACGGAGCACGGGTGGGAGACGGACGAGTGGCCGGTGATCTACTCGCAGGTGATGGCCGCCGACATCCTGACGCTGGCGGGGCCCGTGTGGCTGGGAGACAACTCCTCGGTCATGAAGAAGGTGATCGAGCGTCTCTATGCCTGCTCGTCGATCCTCAACGAGCGTGGCCAGTACGCCTACTACGGTCGCGTCGGCGGCTGCCTGATCACCGGCAACGAGGACGGCGCCAAGCACTGCGCGATGAACGTCCTCTACAGCCTCCAGCACCTCGGATACGTCCTTCCGCCGCAGGCGGACGCGGGCTGGGTCGGCGAGGCCGGCCCGGGCCCTTCGTACCTCGACCCCGGCTCCGGCGGGCCGGAGAACGACTTCACGAACCGCAACGCGACCTTCATGACCTGGAACCAACTCCACCTGGCAAGGATGCTCAAGGACGCCGACGGCATCCCCGCCCACGGAAACCAGCGCTCCGCGTGGGACGCCGGCTGCCGCTTCGACTTCGAGAACCCCGAGCACCGCTGACGGAATCAGGTCCCTTCCGCACGGGATCACCCTGGTGGCCGCGGTGAACGCCCTGTCAGCGATCCGACGGTGTCGTGGCGTCAGGGTGTCGGATGAGGTCGCGGTGGCGGCCCACCCGGGTGGAGAAGAGATAGAGCGGGGGCAGCAGGGCGGCGGCGCAGACGGTCCAGAGCGCGGTGTGGGCGCCGAGGTGGGTGGCGAGGAGGCCGGCGGTGAGCGCGCCGAGCGGCATCGCGCCCCAGGAGACGAAGCGGACCGTGGCCATCACGCGGGACAGCAGTTCCGGGGGCGACTGTGTCTGCCGGTAGGTGCGGGTGGCGATCGAGCCGATGACGGTGCCGAAGGCGAAGCCGCCGCTGCCCAGGGCGAACCAGTACGCGTCCCCCGACGACGTGGTCAGCGGGGCGAGCAGGAGCAGCGCGCCGCCGGCCAGATCTGCCACGATGACGCCCCGCGCGGTGCCGAGGCGCGTCGTCACGCGGACCGCGACGGCGGCGCCGGCGAGCGCGCCGACCCCGTCCATGGCGAGGACGAGACCGAGCTGTACGGAGTCGAGGCCGGCCTCGCGGACCAGGTAGAGGGGGGTGAGGGCGACGAGGGCCGCGTTGAGGAAGTTTGCGGCGGTCGCCCAGATCATGCAGGGGCGCATGACCGGGTGCTTGGTGACGTACCGCCATCCCTCGCGCATCAGCCGCAGCGCGCTCTCGCCGGTGCGGGGCCCGGGGCGGCTCTCGGGGAGGGTGCGCAGGAGCACGGCGGAGGCCAGGTAGCTCGCGGCGTCCACGACGAGCGCGCCGACCGGGCCTGTCGCGCCGATCAGGACGCCGCCGAGGGAGGGGCCGCCGGTGTCGGTGACGGCGTGCGTGCCCGACATGACGCTGTTGCGGGCGGCCAGCTGCCGGGCCGGGACGACGGCGGGCAGGAAGGTCGAGTTGCCGATGTCGAACAGCACGGTCGCCGACCCGGTGACGAGCGCCGCGAACAGCAGGTGCGGATACGTGAGCGTGCCGAGCCACGAGGCGAGCGGCAGCGATCCGAGCGCCGCGAACCGTACGAGGTCGAGCGTGACCTGGAGCCGGCGCAGCGGCACGCGCTGCGCGAGGACGCCCGCCGGGAGGCTGAGCAGCAGCCACGAGACCTGTCCGGCGGCGGCGAGCAGGGCGACCTCGAAGGCGGTGGCGTCGAGGACGGTGAGAGCGACGAGCGGCAGGGCGAGGGCGGTGACGGCGGTGCCCGCGCCGCTGACGGTGGCGGCTGCCCAGAAGCGCCAGAAGACGCCCGGCGATGAGCCCTCCCGTTCGTCGTCGAGTCGGTCGTGCTCCTGGATCGCCCGTGTTCCGCTCATACGGCGTCCACCCCCCGGATCTTGTTAGTCTCTTTTGGGAACTCACTCGTTCCAGGTGAGTTTCTATCCGGAACCGACCTCATGGCGCAAGATGGTCCTGACGAGCGGCCGCCGTGCGCGCAGGAGTGGAGACGCAGTGATGAGGTCGGTTCCCGAGCGGGACGCGGCCTGCGCGATCGCGCAGGCCGCGTCGGTGGTCGGCGACTGGTGGAGCCTGCTCCTGATCCGGGAGACAGCCCGAGGGCACCACAGGTTCGACGCGCTCCAGGAGGAGCTGGGCATCTCCCGCAAGGTACTCACGGAGCGCCTGGCGCACCTGGTGGAGACGGGGGTGCTGGAGAAGGTCCCGTACCAGGAGCGGCCGACGCGGCACGAGTACCGGCTGACCGAGAGCGGCCGGGGGCTGCTGCCGGTCCTGCTGTCGATGCAGGACTGGGCCGACCGCTGGCTCCTCGGCGACGGCTCGCTCAGCGGCACCGCCGACGAGACGAGCGCGGAGGCCCAGCGCGTCGCGGACCTGACGGGCCGGCGACTGCCGCGCCTGCGCCTGCCCCGTCACCGGGACGGCGCGCCGGTCGACCCGGTGGCCGACAGCGTGGCCACCGTCCTGTTCTGCTACCCGGCGACCGGGAGCCCCAGCCCCCTGCCGGAGGGCTGGTCACACATCCCCGGCACCATCGGCTGCACGCTGGAGAACCGGCTCTTCAGGGACGCCTACGAGGACTTCCGCGCCGCGGGCGCGGAGGTGCACGGCGTCAGCACCCAACGCCCCGACGAGCAGCGCGTGTTCGCGAGCCAGGAGGACATCCCCTTCGCCCTCCTCTCCGACGTCGACCTCCGCCTCGCCGCCGCCCTGCGCCTGCCCACCTTCCGCGCCGGACAACTGCTGCGGCTGAAACGGATCGTGCTGGTCATCGACCGTGACGGCACGGTACGGCACGCGCGCTTCCCGGTGACGGACATCCCGGCAGCGGTGAGCGAGGCACTGGCCGAGGTACGGCGCCTGGCCGCGGAGGACTGACACCCAGGGGATTCCGGTGGAAAGGCCGCCGCGGACGGCGAACCGGCAACCCCCGTTTTGGTTTGTCGGAGGATCATCAATACGATCCGGCGATGATCACGAGAAAACGGCTGGCGACCGGGGCGCTCGCGCTGCTCGCCGCCCTGACCGCCGCGCTCCTGCCCACGAGCGCCGCCGCCGACGAGCCGGTGGCCAAGGAATCCCCCAAGGTCGAGCTGGTCCTCGACGTCAGCGGGTCCATGCGGGCCAAGGACATCGACGGCAAGTCCCGCATGTCCGCCGCCAAGCAGGCCTTCAACGAGGTCCTGGACGCGGTGCCCGAGGAGGTCCGGCTCGGCATCCGCACGCTCGGCGCCGACTACCCGGGGCCCGACCGCAAGCGCGGCTGCAAGGACACCCGGCAGCTCTACCCGGTCGGCCCGCTCGACCGTACGGAGGCCAAGACCGCCGTCGCCACCCTCGCCCCCACCGGCTGGACGCCGATCGGCCCGGCGCTGCTCGGCGCGGCCGACGACCTCGGCGACGACGGGGCGACCAAGCGGATCGTGCTCATCACGGACGGCGAGGACACCTGCGCCCCGCTCGACCCCTGCCAGGTCGCGCGGGAGATCGCGGCGAAGGGCATCCACCTCGTCATCGACACGCTGGGTCTCGTGCCGGACGCCAAGACCCGGCAGCAGCTCACCTGCATCGCGGAGGCGACCGGAGGCACGTACACCTCGGTCCACCGCACCGAGGAGCTCTCGCGCCGGGTGAAGCAGCTCGTCGACCGCGCCGCCGACCCGGTCGTCACCCCGGTGGGGACGAAGGGCACGGCGCGGTGCGTCGATGCCCCGCTGCTCAAGCCCGGCCTCTACACCGACCGCGAGACCTTCGGCGAGCACCGCTGGTACCGGGTGGACCTACTGCCCGGCCAGGAACTGCGCGCCTCCGTCAGTGTGTCGGCCGACCGGGCCGTCAACAACGACTACGGGGTGCTGCTGCGCGCGGTCACCCGCCACGGCCGGGAGATCGTCCGCGGTTCGGAGGCGGGCGACGGGCGTACGGACGTCATGTCGACCGGCCTGCGGTACCCGAAGCCGGAGCTCGACGACGCTCCCGGGGACGCGAAGCCGGCCGCCGAGACCGTCTGCCTCCAGGTCAGCAACTCCTTCTCCGCTCCCCCGTCGGTCAAGACGACGCCCGGCATGCCGATCGAGCTGACCGTGGACGTCGTCGACGGCCCGTCGGCCGCCTCGGACGCGGCCGCCTTCGGTCTCGGCCGCGGCTGGTGGCTGCTCGGCGTGCTCGTGCTCGCCGGCTTCCTGGCCGGTCTGCTCTGGGGCTGGGTGTCCCGCTGGCGCGTCGCTGTCTGGAGGACCAACTGATGCGTACCGTACGCATGCTCGCCACGGCCGCCCTCGCGGGCGCCGCGCTCCTCGGTCTCACCGCGCCGGGCGCGACGGCCGACTCCCCCACCGCGGACCCGAGTGCCGGGGCGGGGCCGACGGAGGCCGGGACGACGTTCCGTACCGCCGCGAGGTTCCTCCCGGGGCAGCAGGCCACCGCGCAGGCCGCCACGGGTGACTACCTGTACTGGGTGTTCCCTGCGGACACCGGGCAGCGGCCTACGGTGAAGGCCACGGTCACGCTCCCCGACTCCGCCCTGCGGCACGGGCCCACCACCTGGCGGGTCGACGTGTACGACGGGCTGCGGCGGCGCCAGCCGTGCATGTACGGGACCCAGTCCCGTACCGCGGCCAAGGAGGCCTCGTCGGTGGAGCTCGCCTGTGTGCTGCGGCCGGTCCGCGCGTCGGCGGACGCCTGGGCGAACGACCCGCTGCCCGGCAGCTACTACGTCCGGCTGACCGTCACGGGCCTTCCGGACGAGGACCTCGGCCAGCCGTTCACGGCGCGGGTCGGGGTGACCACCCTCGACAAGGGCGGCGCCTACGCCACGGACGGCTCGCTCGCCGCGCCGCTCGTGCCCGGGGCGACCACCGCCGACCAGGCGGAGGCGGACGCCGACGCTGGCCGGACCTCCGCCGTGGAGGCGGCGGCCCCGGAGGACGGCTGGTCCTCGGGCTGGTGGTCCGACCGCTGGATCTGGACCGCGGCGGGCGGCATCCTCGCGGCGCTCGCCGGCATCGGCGGCTACGTCCTGACCCGCGGCGGCGGACGGCCGTCCCGGATCCCGCCGACCGCCTGAACCACCCCGCACGCAGCCCCGAAGGCCCCCACCGCCCTGACGCGGTGGGGGCCTTCGGCCGCTCCGGCGGGCGCGGCTCATCAGGAGCGGCTCCGGCGGGCGGGCAGGCGCGGGGCAGGGACGCCGGGGGCCGGAAGGTCGGAGGCAGGAAGGCCGGAGGCAGGAGGTCCGGGGCCGGGAAGCCGTGGGGTGCGCGCGCCCGTGACGACGGCGACGACGGGCACCAGCAGGAAGAGGACGCCCCAGGGAAGGGCCCCCGCGCCGAGCCCGTCGAGAAGGAGGCCGCCCGCGAGGCCGCCGGTCTGGACGCCGTGCGGGAGAAGTTGGCGACGGGTTCGGCGTAGTCGCGGAGGACCGGGCGCCGGGGAGCGAGGAGACCGTCACTCCATGCGGCGTGAGCCCTCCACGACCGCCTGCCGGATGCGGTGGTAGGTGCCGCAGCGGCAGATGTTGCGGATCGTGTCGAGGTCGGCCTCGGTGATCTCGCGGCCGGCCTCGCGCGCCTTGCGGACCGTCGCCACCGCCGCCATGATCTGGCCCGGCTGGCAGAAGCCGCACTGGGCGACGTCGAGGTCCAGCCACGCCTCCTGCATCGGGTGCAGGTCGCTGCCCACGGTGTCGGGGAGCCCCTCGATGGTGGTGACCTCGTCGGTCGGGTCGAGGGCCTCGACGGGCACGGCGCAGGGCGTGAACGCCTTGCCGTTGAGGTGGCTCGTACAGGCCCGGCAGACGCCGACCCCGCAACCGTACTTGGGTCCGGTGACGCCGAGGACGTCCCTGAGGACCCAGAGGAGCCGGACGTCGCCCTCGACGTCGGCGGTGACGGCCTTGCCGTTCAGGATGAAGGTGTGCTGCGGCACGGGGGACTCCAGGTCTCAGATGGTGCGGTCACGGCCGTCGGTGGGCGAGGCCGGGACGGGCGGGACGGTCGGCAAGGGGGTGAAGCCGAGCGGCTCGGCGTGGTTGAGCGGGAAGACGGTCGGCATCGTGCCGGTGGCCCGCCCGTACGCGCAGGCGACGGCGGCCATGGCTCCGGCGACCGCCAGCTCCCCCGCGCCGCCCGGCTTCTCACCGTTCGACGGCATCACGACGATCTCCAGCTCCGGCGGGGTGTTCCACTGCCGGGTGTAGAAGTACTGGTCCCAGCTGCCTTCGAGGAAGTGCCCGTCACGCAGGTGGAGTCCGGACGTGAGCGTGATGGCGATGCCGTCGGAGATTCCGCCCATCATCTGGGCCTCGAGACCGCGCGGGTTCACGGCGAGACCGACGTCGACGGCGCACACGACCTTGGTCACGCGCGGGCCCGTGTACGCGTTGGGGACCTTCCGTCCGGTGGTCTGCGGGCGGCAGTCGATCTCGGCGAGGACCGCGACGAAGGAGTGGTACTCGGCGTGGACGGCGATGCCCTGGGCCGTGCCGGGCGCCATCGTCCGGCCCCACTCCCCCTGCTGGGCGACCTTGTCGAGGACGGCTCGCGCCCTCGGGTCCTTCATGAGCTTGCGCCGCATCGCGTAGCCGTCCTGGCCGGTGCGGCGGGCCAGTTCGTCCATGACGAGTTCCTGGGCGCAGCGGACGTTCGGCGAGTAGATGCCGCGCATGGACCCGGTGTTGTAGCCCTTGTCGGTCTCGGAGAGCAGCTGGGTCGTGACGCCGAGGTGGTAGGGGCTGACCTGGGTGAGCTGGAACATCGTCTCCGAGAAGGCGAGATCGCCGACGGGGAGCCGGGCCGCCTCGGCAGTGAGGAGCTCGCCGATGCCGTGCCCGAAGTCGGTGGCCACGGAGGTGTGGCGCTGCTCGTACGTCAGGACCTCGCCCAGCGCGTACGTGGCACGGACCCGCGAGGTGGACATGGGGTGCGTACGGCCCTGGCGGAAGTCGTCGGTGCGGTGCCACATCAGTTTGACGGGCTTGCCGAGGGCGCGGGAGACCTCGGCGGCCTCGTGGGCGGCGTCGTGGAACAGCTTGCGGCCGAAGGAGCCGCCGCCCTCGGTGACGTGGACGCGGACGGCGGTGGGCGGCAGGCCGAGCTTGAGGGCGATCTGTTCCTGGGCGACGATCGGGGCCTTCAGCGAGGCCCAGATCTCGGCGGAGTCCTCCCGTACGTCCGCGATGGCGCAGTTCGTCTCCACGGCGGCGTTGCTGGAGAAGTGGAAGGTGAAGCGGGCGTCGACCGCCTTGGTGAGCAGGGGCAGCGGCGGTACCACCAGGGGGAGTTCGGCCCGGCGGAGCTTCTCCAGGACGGTGGCGTCGGAGGCGCCCTCGGCGGTGCCGGGGCCCCACTCGACGTCCAGGGCCCGGACGGCGTCGACGCACTGACCGAAGGTACGCCCGCGGACGGCGACGCCGGTGGAGACGGTGACGACGTCGGTGATGCCCGGCATGGCCCGGACTTCGGCGAGGTTGGCCACAGAGCGGACGGTGCCGTTGATGGTGGGCGGGCGGCAGATCATCGTGGGCAGGGCGTCCGGGATCTGGAGGTCCATGGCGAACTTCTTGCGGCCGGTGACGGCGTCGAGGGCGTCGAGCCTGCGCTGCGCGGTGCCGACGACGCGGAAGTCGGCCCGGTCCTTGAGCTCCACCTCCACCGCGGTGCTCGTGAGTGCGGCGGCCTTCGCGGCGAGCTCGCCGTAGCCGAGGAGCGTGCCGGCCGGGGAGAGGACGGCGCCGGCCTTCGTCGTGAGGGTCTCGACGGCGTCGCCGAGGACGAGGGAGGCGGCCTGGAGGAGGCGGCCGCGGGCCACGGCGGCGGCGACCCGGATGGGCGTGTAGGTGGAGTAGGTGGTGTTGGACCCGCCTGTCAGCTGGTTGAAGAGCAGCTCGGGCCGTGCGTCGGCGAGCGTGACCTTCACCTTGTCCAGGGGCAGGTCGAGCTCCTCCGCGACGATCATGGCGCTGGAGGTGGTCACGCCCTGGCCGACCTCGGCGCGGGGCAGCGCGAAGTGGGCGGTGCCGTCGCCGTCGACGCGGATCGTGATGAGGTTGCTGGTCGGCAGGGCAGCGAGCGTCAGCAGCTCGTTGAGGTCGAGGAGTTCCGCCGGTCCGGGCAGCGAGGGGATGAGCGCCGGGGCCGCGGCGGCGGCCTGCCGCGGCACGAGGGCCTCGGCGCCGAGCTGGGCGGCGACGGTGAGGGTGGGCGCGGCGAGGACGTAGCCGAGGAACCGGCGCCGCCCGATGCCGGGTCCACCGCTCCCGGCCGGAGCCGGGGAACCTTCCCCGCCGCCGCTCGTGTGGTGGTCGTCCCGCGCGGGGTGCCGCCTCGGCATTCGGTGTGCCCTTCGTCCAGGCCCCGGTGTTCTTGCTACTGCCGGGTATTCGTCAGAGGCGACGATCATCGCTCATGCACGGCCCCCCTGGGGACCCTTCGGAGCGGAAGCCCGCCGTAGGGTGCCGGGCATGACCGAAGCCGCGCGCCTCACCGCGACCCGTACCGGACCCCGTGGAGCTGACGCCCAGGCCTTTCTGCCGGCCCGCCGGCCGTGAGACTGGACGCGGTCGCCGCAGGAGCGGAGGTGCGCGCGGGAGAGCCGGGCGCGCTGGCCGCCGCCCGCGATGAGGGCGTTGACGGAGGCCATCGGGTCGCCGCCCGCCGACCGGACCAGCAGGGCTCCGAGCACCAGGGGTCCGAGGGCCACGGCGAGGGCGGCGCCGGTGGCGGTGACGTGCTGGAGGGAGCGGGTGCGCCGGGCGTCGAAGGTCATGTGCCCATTCCAGCGCCTGAGGCCCGGCCGCGTATCGGTCGCCGTACTCAGTCAGGCGGCCTGGCGTACTCAACCGGCGATCAGCCGGATCGACCAGGTGAGCAGACCAAGCAGTTCAAGCAGACGAAGCGATCAAGCAGACGAAGCAGATGGGGAGACGCAGCGGATGAGTGAGACGGAGACTGCCGAGAGGGGACCGGTCGGCCCCGTCCGACCCGGAGTTCTCGTCGTACAGCACGAGGAGGACGCCGGTCCCGGGCTCGTCGGAGAGCATCTGGTGCGGGCCGGGCTCCGGCTCGACGTGGTGCGTGCCTGGCGGGGCGAGTCCCTCCCCGAGGACCTGCGGGGGCACGCGGGGCTCCTCGTCCTCGGCGGGTCCGTCGGCTGCCGGGACGACGGGGCCGCCCCGTGGCTGCCGCGGGTCCGTGCGCTCGTTCGCGAGGCGGTCGCCGATGAGGTGCCGCTCCTCGGGATATGCCTGGGTGGCCAGATCGTCGCCGACGTCCTGGGCGGTTCGGTCGTGACGCGGACGCGGGGGCCCGAGCTGGGGGCCGTACCGCTGCGACGGCTTGAGGCGGCCGACGCCGACCCGGTGCTCGGCGGGGTGCCCGACGGCGCGCCGGCGGCGCAGTGGCACTGGGACGAGGTGGACGGGCTGCCGGCCGGCGCCGTGCCGCTGCTCGGCGGGGACGACTGCCCGCACCAGGCGTTCCGGGTGGGGCCGGCGGGCTGGGCGCTCCAGTTCCATCCGGAGGCGGGGGCCGGCACGGTCGCGCGGTGGGCGGAGGCCGACGACGCGCAGGTCAGGGCGGACGGCGGCGACCCGGTGGCGGTGGTGGCCTCGGTACGGGAGGCGGAACCGCGGCTCCGTACGGTCTGGGGCGCGGTCTCCGAGGCCTGGGGCTCGGTCGTGCTGGCCCGCGTCGGCGCGCGTTCCGGCGGGCGGTGATTCAGCGCCGGCCGACGAGCAGGAGGAACGGGCCGGGTCCGTGGGATGGTTTGGCGGTCGATCGTTCCGCCCCCGCACCGCCGGGAACACCGCACCACCGCACCACCGGGAGCACCGGGACCACCGGGACCACCGGGACCACCACGAACACCGCGAACGCCGCGAACGCCACGAACACCACGAACACCGCACCACAGCGAAGGAGCTCCGCCGCCATGGCCGACTACCGGATCGAAACCGTCCGCACCGGGTACCGGAACTGGACCGCCCGCAACGACCGGGGCGCGGAGGTCCGGATGGCCGCCGCCGACGACGCGGACGCGCAGCCCTCGTTCACGCCGGTCGAGCTGCTGCTCGCGGCGATGGGCGGCTGCGGCGGCCTGGTCGTCGACCGGACCGCGCGCGCCGTGGACCACGACGACCTGCGGATCGTGGTGGAGTCCGTCTCGGGCCCCGAGGACGAGGGCCGGCTGGGCCGGATCAGGGTCAGCTACGAGTTCGAGCTTCCGGACAACAACCCGAAGGCGGAGGAGGTGTTCGCCCGTGCGGTGCGCCTGACGCACGAGAAGTTCTGCACGGTGAGCCGGACCGTCGAGCACGGCGCGCGCGTCGAGGCGATCCTCCCGGACGGCACGGTCGGCTTCGAGGGCTGACCGGACGCGCACCGAGGCCGTCCGGGGCCCGGCCCCGCGGGCGTCGCTCCGGTCAGTCGGACCAGATCGCGCGGACCCCGTCCAGCGGGTCCTCGGCGATCCGGGGCTCGGTGTCCCAGATCCTCGTGGCGCGCCGGTCGGTGGTGTAGCGCGGCCAGTCGGCGCCCGGGTCCTGGTCCGTCACGAAGGCGACCCAGGCCCGGTGCACCGCGTCGGCGAGGGCGCGCGGCGGCGCGCCCCCGGCGGCGGGCGCGACTCCTTCGGATTCGAGGACGTCGAAGGCGAAGGGCAGGTCGAGGCAGTGGAACGCGATGCCCATGACCGGCGAGCGCCAGGCGAACTCGTAGAGCCAGGTGGGCTGTTCCCGCGCGGCGCGGGCGTCCGCGACGGCGAGGTTCGGGGCGCGGAAGATCGAGTCGGTGAGCGCCTGCCCGAAGAGGAGGGCCTCGCCGCCCTCCGCGTGCGCCCGGGTGAAGGCGTCGATCCGGGCGGCGTCCAGGCCGAGGCCGCCGAGCACGAGCGGCACCGGGAGGCCCTCGGGTGCGGGGATCATCGTGAACTCGTGCTCGGTGAATCCGAGCATCAGCGGGACGCCGTCACCCGCGCCGCCCGACGTCAGGGCTTCGAGGGCCGGTACGGGGATCAGCTCGCCGTCCGCGAAGGGCGCGAGGGCCAGCATCGGCGGCAGGCCCTCTCGGTCCGGGCCCTCCTCGGCCAGCCGGTCCTGGAGCGCGAGCAGTTCGTCGTCGCCGAGGTCGCGCAGGGCCGCCGCCGTGGCGGGGACGCCGGTGCGGGAGGTGAGGAGCCGGGCGGCGGCGCGGGCGACCTCGGGGCCGTCGGGGCGCAGGAGCGCGCCCGAGACGGAGATGACGCCGCGGAACAGGTCCCGGGCGGACGGGACGGCGAGGAGGGTCTGGACGGCGCCGCCGCCCGCCGACTGGCCGGCGATGGTGACCTTGGCGGGGTCGCCGCCGAAGGCCGCGATGTTGTCGCGGACCCACTCCAGGGCGGCGATCCAGTCCCGTACGCCGCGGTTGTCGGGGGCGTCCTCCAGGTGGAGGAAGCCCTCGATGCCGAGCCGGTAGCCGAGCGAGACGACGATGACGCCGTCCCTGTTGAAGGCGGCCCCGTCGTACCAGGGGCTGGCCGCCGAACCGGCGACGTAGCCGCCGCCGTGGATCCAGACGAGGACGGGGAGCCCGGCCTCCGGGTCGGCGTCGGGGGTGAAGACGTTGAGGTTGAGGACGCCCTCGCCCGGGATCGTGGGCTCGGGGATGATCACGACCTCGCCGAAGGGGCGGCGCTGGGCGGTCGGGCCGTACGCGGTGGCGTCGAGCGGCTCCGTCCACGGCTCCGGCGGGACGGGCGCGGCGAACCGCAGGTCGCCCACGGGGGGCTGCGCGTAGGGGATGCCGAGGAAGCGGAGGCTGCCGTCGGCACGGCGTTCGCCGCGGACGGGACCTCGGGAGGTGGTGACGGTCGTGCTCATTGCGGTGCTGCTCCTTCTGCGCGCGGCGACACGGGGCCGGACGAGGAGCGTGTCACCGCGTGCTTACACGTGTCAATCCCGTGTCGGGCCCGGTGTCGGGTGTCGGGCCACCGGACACCGGATCCGGGTGCCGTGACGGTGGGCGGGACTATCCGGACACCCCGTGGACGCGCCCACGGACGCGGCGCTCCGCGCTCTAGAATCGGACGGACCGACCGTCGGACCTGTGGGGCGCGGGCCGGCAGTGCAGGCGTTTCCGGGGAAGGCGGCAGGCGATGAGGTGGAGCCTCGATGTCGCGCTGGGGTCGCTCGTCTTCCTCCTCGGCGCGGGTTTCATCACGGCGGGTGTCGTCTGGAAGGGCCGCGCCGTGCGGCCGTTCGCCGCTTCCCGGGCGCGGTCCGTCGCCCAGCGGGAGTACGCGCGCGACCTGCAGCGGGCGGCCGACCACGTGATCGCGACGGCGCGCAGCTCCGCAGGTGACGGCGAACCGGCCATCGTCACCGTCGAGGCCGTGGTGAGCGTGACACGGGATCGCTACGGGTACGCCGCGGTGGACCGGCGGCACGCGGCGGCGGCGCTGCGGCGCCGGTTCGAGCACTGGCGGTGCGCCGCGGACTGCGTCACGGACGCATACACCTAGGCAGTGTCCGGTCGATCCGGGGGGCCGCCTCGGCGAACCCCGCGACGCCGAACGAGTGGACTCGGTGGGGCGCTCCCCGGACAGGGCCCTCCGCCGTCGGTGCGGATGGTGATGTGGCTGCCTGCTCCCCGACCCGGAAGAGGCGCCCCCCATATGCGACGCATCCCCACCCGACGTCTGTTCGCCGCAGCACTGCTCGTGGCGTCCGTGCTGGCCCCGACGGTCGTGGCCCCGGCCCCGGCCGTCCAGGCGGCGAGCGTCGACCGGTACGACAAGGACGACTGCCCGCCGGGCGGGCTCGGCCCCGAGGTGAACGCACGGCTGGACAAGGCCGTCGCGGACGTCCGCAAGCAGGCGGGCATCCCCGGCGTCGTCGTCGGTCTGTGGATGCCGGGCAAGGGAAGCTACGTCCGCGCGACCGGCGTCGCCGACACCGCGACCGGTGAGCCGATGTCCGCCGACTCGTACATCCGGATCGGCAGCGAGACCAAGACCTTCACCGTCACCGCGCTGCTCCAGCTCGTCGACGACGGCCGGGTCGGCCTGGACGACCCCATCGCGAAGTACGTGCACGGCGTGCGCAACGGGCACCGGATCACGCTCCGCCACCTCGCCGAGATGCGCAGCGGCCTGTTCCCGTACACCTCCGACCCGGACTTCATCGAGGCGCTCCTGAGCGACCCCGATCGGCCGTGGACTCCGGAGGAGCTGCTTCCGTACGGCATGAAGCACAAGAACACCTTCGAGCCGGGCGCGCAGTTCCAGTACTCGAACACCAACCTGATCCTGCTCGGTCTGGTCGTCGAGAAGGTGACGGGCCAGCCGCTCCAGGACGTCATCCGCAACCGCGTGCTCCGGCCGACCCACCTGTTCGGCACGCTGTTCCCGGAGGCGGCCGAGTTCCCCGAGCCGCACTCGCACGGCTACACCGACCAGACGCTGAGCGGCGAGATCGCGGACGCCACGAACTGGAACCCGAGCTGGGCCTGGGCTGCGGGGGCGATGATCTCGAACCTCCAGGACCTGCGGCGGTGGGCCAAGGTCCTCGCCACCGGGGAGCTGCTCAGTCGCGAGACCCAGGCCCAGCGGCTCAAGACGCTGCCGACCGGGTTCCCCGGCACGACGTACGGCCTCGGCATCCTCAAGACCGACGGCTGGATCGGGCACAACGGCTCGCTGCCGGGGTACGAGACGGTGACGGTCTATCTGCCCTCGCAGAAGGCCACCCTGGTCCTCATGCTCAACACCGACGTCCGGCGCGTCGACAACCAGGAGCCGTCCACGCTGCTCGCCCGCGCGATCACCCAGATCGTCACGCCGGACAACGTCTACGACGGCAGCGTGACCCCGCGCTAGGCCCTGTCGTCAAACTCCCGCCTGCCCTGCGACGCCATGCACGCACTCTCACCGCACCGGGCACAGACCCGCGTACATCCAGTACGCGGGCCCGCGCCCGGCACGCCGAGAGCACGCACCTGACGCCGCAGGGCCCGCCCTTCGGGCGGACGACGGGAGTTTGACGACAGGACCTAGGACCGCGGGCCCGAGCTCCGCAGGACGCCCTCTAGGCTCACCTCCATGACCACACCCTGGACGTCCGGGGCCGAGGGCGTCATGCGGCTCCCCTCCGGTCGGCTCGTTCGCGGCCGGGGGCTCCGGCGGCCCCTTCCCGCGGGTCCGTCCCCGACCTTCGCGCTCTATCTGCTGGGCCACCAGCCGCCCGCCGTCGACTGGGAGACCCGCTGGGTCCGCTGGCCCGACTTCCGGTTGCCGTCCGACCGCTCGGCCGCCGCGGAGGCGCTGCGCGAGGCGTGGGCCCGCGCCGCGGACGAGCGGGTGGAGATCGCCTGCGGCGGCGGGTACGGACGGACCGGTACGGCCCTGGCCTGTCTCGCCGTGCTGGACGGCGTGCCCGGACGCGAGGCGGTGGCCTACGTCCGCGAGCACTACGCGTCACGCGCCGTGGAGACGCCCTGGCAGCGGCGCTTCGTGTCCCGCTTCGCGTGACGGCCGCCCCGTAGGCGCCCCGTTCCGGCGCCGTGTCAGACGCGGCCCTCGGGGACGGGCGTGCCCTGGTGGTAGTACAGCCGCAGGGGTGCGTCGGCCGTCGCCCCGGGCGGCCGGCGCCACAGGGAGCTGCGGCGGGAACGCCGGCCGTCGAGGACCGAGTCGTAGGTGACGTGGACGAGTCCGGGGGCGAGGAGCGTGCCCGTGACCTCGGCTGTCTCGTGGCGCGGGCCGTCCTCCGCGGCGCCGTCCATCTCGGGCAGCTCGGCGAGCATCTCCTCGTACGTCCAGCGGCGGCCGGAGGAGCCGACCTCGACGAAGTCGGGGTCGAGCAGTTCGGCGGCGCCGGCACGGGAGACGCGTACGGCCGGGTCGAGTAGGCGCAGTTCGCCCGCGATGGCCTCGGCGATGTCGGGATCCTGGGTCATCGGGACATTGTGGCAGGTCGGGTGGGGTGGGAGCCGGTGGAATTCGCCCCGGCCCCGACCCCGCCCCGTCGGGCGCTCCCCGGGAGTCCGCCGGGCGGCACCGCCCGCTCTTCGTCATTCGAAGGCGGCCGCCGCCTCCTTGAGCGCCGTGGCGACGGTTTCGGGCGCGTCCGGGCCCGGCGCTCCGGGCCGGTAGGTGACGGAGCGGAGGCGGCCGGTGAAGCGGAAGGAGCGGTGGCGTTCGAAGAGGGGCCAGGAGACGGGCGACTTGCGGTCGACGCCCACGCTGATGCCCTGGAAGGGCGCCATGCCGATGAGTTGGTGGACGCTGTCGGGGGCGGCGCGCTGCTCGCCGTCCACGGTCACGGTGAACCGCCAGCGGAGTCCCTCCTCGGCGGTGGCGGTGAGCAGGACCTCGTGCGGGCCCTCGGCCAGCGGGCCCGCGTCCGTCTCGTGGAGGCGGCCGTACTCGTTGTATGCGAACGTCAGCCGGCCGTTCTCGGCGTAGAGGCTGTAGCCGCCGCCCTGGTCGCCGTGGGAGACGAGGACGCCGTCGCCGGTCTCGTCGACGAGGACCTCGATCGCGAAGGAGCGCAGGGAGACCAGCCGTGAGGAGCGGTAGCGCTCCAGTTCCGGGGTGCCGGGGAGCAGGGTGAGCGGCCCGGTGAGGCGCTGTTCGGCGGGGTTGCGTCGGGCGAGGGCGCCGCTGTGGTCGGGGAGCGGGAAGACGCCGTTGCGCCAGGCGGCCTCCTCCCAGGCGGCCGAGAGCTCCTTGACGAGTCCGGGCTGTTCCGCCGCGAGGTCGTGGATCTCGGTGGGGTCGGTCCTGATGTCGTAGAGGGCCCATTCGGTGTCGTCGTAGGGGGTGCCGGGTCGGTGGAGGGTGACGAGTTTGCGGCCGTCGCGGTAGTGGCTGCGGTTGCCGGTCATCTCGCAGTACTGCTCGGGGTGGGTCGAGGCGTGGGCGGGGTCGGCGAGGACGGGGGTGAAGCTGATGCCGTCGGGCTCCTGGAGGGGGATGCCCCTGCGACTCTCGGGGCGGGTGAGGCCGGCGAGTTCGAGGAGGGTGGGCGCGATGTCGGTGACGTACTGGTACTGGGGGCGCAGCCCGGTGGCGAGTCGGCCGTCGCGGGTGCCTTCGGGCCAGGTGAGGACGAAGGGGACGCGGACGCCGCCCGCGTAGGTGTGGCCCTTGTAGAGGCGGAAGGGCGTGTTGGAGGCCATGCCCCAGCCGCGCGGGTAGTGGACGAGGCTGCGGGGGCCGCCGATGAGTTCGGGGTCGCGGTCGACGTCGGGGTCCCAGTCGCCGGGGAGGCGGGGGTGGTGGACGAAGCGGCTGAAGTAGGAGCGGGTGCCCTCGGGGCCGCCCTCGCCGGTGCCGCCGTTGTCGGAGGTGAAGACGATGATGGTGTTGTCGAGTTCGCCGAGGGCGGCGAGGGTGTCGGTGAGTCGGCCGAGGTTCTGGTCGATGTTGTCGACGAGGGCCGCGTAGACCTCCATGTAGCGGGCGTAGAGGCGCTGTCGGTCGGCGGTGAGGGTGTCCCAGGCGGGGACGTCGAGTCCTGCCTCGCTGTTGCGGGCGGGGAGTTCGGTGCCGGGCGGGAAGAGCCCGGCGGCGAGCTGGGCGGCGAAGCGGCGCTCGCGCAGGGTGTCCCAGCCCTCGTCGTAGCGGCCGCGGTGACGGGCGATGTCCTCGGGCTTGGCCTGGAGGGGGCCGTGGACGGCGTTGTGGGCGAGGTAGAGGAAGAAGGGCTTGTCGGGGTCGTGGGCGCGCAGCGACTTCACCATGGAGACGGCCTGGTCGGTGATGTCGTCGGTGTAGTAGTAGTCGTCGGGGAACTCGTCGATGTCGAGGGGGCTGTTGTCCCTGACCAGTTGGTGCGGGTGGAAGAGGCTGGTGAGGCCTTCCAGGACGCCGTAGTACTGGTCGAAGCCCTTCTGGAGGGGCCAGTTGGCGCGTTCGTCGGCGGCGTTGGAGGCGGAGTCGCGGACGAGGTGCCACTTTCCGACGGCGTAGGTGGCGTAGCCGGCGTCGTGGAGGAGTTCGGCGAGGGTGGGGATGTCGTCGGCGACCTCCATGCCGTAGCCGGGGAAGCCGGGGTCCGCGTTGGCGACCATGGCGTAGCCGACGCGGTGCGGGTTGAGGCCGGTGAGCAGGGCGGCGCGGGCCGGTGAGCAGAGCGGCATGGTGTGGTAGTTGGTGAGCCGTACGCCGTCGTCGGCGAGGCCGTCGAGGACGGGTGTGGGGATCTCCGAGCCGAAGGGGCCGATGTCGCTGAAGCCCATGTCGTCGACGAGGACGACGACGATGTTGGGTGCCTTGGCGGGTGGGGTCGTACGGCTGGGCCAGGCGGGTTCGGAGTCGGCGAATGTGCGGCCGACGCGGCCGGCGAAGCCTTCGTAGGGGTCGCGGCGGGGTGCGGAGCTCATGCGGGGGCGGGTCCTTCCGGAGGAAGCGATCGGGCTGTGCGGAATCCGCCGTGGCCGGTCGAGGAGTCGGGGGTGTTGTGGGAGCGGGCGGCGACCCGGTAGCGGTTGCAGTAGGAGGCGTGGCAGAGGTAGGAGCCGCCCCGGATGACCCGCTCGCCCGGGCCGAAGGCGTCCTGGCACCACTCCCAGACGTTGCCGGAGGTGTTGTGGAGGCCGTAGGCGTTGGGGGCGTAGGCGGTGACGGGTACGGTGCCGACGCGTCCGCCGGGCCGGTCGGAGCGGTACGGGAAGTCGCCGGTCCAGGTGTTGCACCGTTCCTCGCCGCCGGGGGTGAAGTCGTCGCCCCAGGGGTAGCGGGCGCCGTCGAGGCCGCCGCGTGCGGCGTACTCCCATTCGGCCTCGGTGGGCAGCCGGACGCCCGCCCAGGCGCAGTAGGCGAGGGCGTCGTCGTACGAGACGTGGACGACGGGGTGGTCGGCGCGGCCTTCGACGTCGGAGCCCGGGCCCTCGGGGGCGTGCCAGGCGGTCCCGGTGACGCCGAGCCACCAGGGGGCCTGTGGGACCCGGCCGAGGACGTGGTGCGCGGCGGCGGGGTGGAGCAGGAGGTGGAAGACGAAGGAGGAGCCGTGGCGTTCGGCGTCGGTGCGGTATCCGGTGGCCCGGACGAAGGCCGCGTACCGGGCGTTGGTGACGGCGGTCGTGTCGATCGCGAAGGGGGCGACGGTGACCTCCCGCACGGGCCCTTCGCTGTCGGCCGGGTAGCCCTCGCCGGAGGAGTCGCCCATGCGGAAGGTGCCGCCGGGCAGCTCCGCCATGGTGCGGGGCGGGGGAGCGGTCCGGACGGTCGGTGACGGGAGCGGTTCGACGGCGGGGGCGGCGCCGGGACCTCCCGAACAGCCGCGTCCCGGGGTGCAGCAGGCGCTCACGCGGACACCGCCCCGACGGGTAGGCGTGCCCGTACGGGCACGGGTTCGGGCGCGGCGGCCAGCAGCGCGCGGGTGTACGGGTCGCGGGGGCGCTCGCACAGCTCGTCGGCGGCGGCGGTCTCGACGATCCGGCCCTCGTGCATCACCGCGATGCGGTGGCTGACCTGGCGGACGACGGCCAGGTCGTGTGCGATGAAGACGAGGGCGAGGCCCAGGTCGCGCTGGAGGTCGGTGAGGAGGCCGACGATCTGGGCCTGGACGGAGACGTCGAGCGCGGAGACGGGTTCGTCGCAGATGAGGACGGCGGGCTCGGGGGCGAGGGCGCGGGCGATGCCGACGCGCTGGCGCTGGCCGCCGGAGAAGGAGCGCGGGTGCCGGTCGGCGGCGGCGGGGTCGAGGCCGACGAGCCGCAGGAGTTCCGCGACGCGCTCGGCGCGCTCCCCCGGTGCGACGGTCCCGAAGGCGCGCAGGGGTTCGGCGACGATCTCGCCCACGGTCATGCGGGGGTTGAGCGAGGCGTACGGGTCCTGGAAGACCATCTGGACGCGGCGGCGGACGGAGTGCAGCGCCGCCCGGCCCGGGCGGGTGACGTCCTGGCCGTCGAGCAGGATCCGGCCGCCGTCGGCGGGGTGGGCGTGGGCGAGGACCCGCGCGAGGGTGGACTTGCCGGAGCCCGACTCGCCGACGATGCCGAGGGTCTCGCCCGCGGCGAGGGTGAGGGAGACGTGGTCGAGGGCGGTGAAGGAGCGGCGGCGGCTCTTGTACGTCTTGCGGAGCCCTTCGGCGCGCAGGACGACGGCGCCGGGCGCGGGCCGGTCGATCCGGGCGGGCGGCGGGGGCGGCGGCAGGGGGTCGGTGCGCTCGGCGGCGAGGAGGCAGGCGGCGCGGACGGACCCGGTGTCCGTGCCCGTCCCCGCTCCGGTGGCGGTGCCGGTGACGGTGTCGCCGCCCGTGCCCGCGACCTCGGTGAGCGTCGGTGCGGCCGTGTGGCAGCGGGCCTCGGCGAGGGTGCAGCGGGCCGCGAAGGCGCAGCCGGCGAGGGGCAGGGAGAGGTCGGGCGGGGTGCCGGGGATGCCGGTGAGCCGGGTGCCGGAGGGGGCGGAGAGCCGGGGCACGGCGGCGAGCAGGCCGGCGGTGTAGGGGTGGCGGGGGCGTGAGAGGACCTCGGCGGTGGGACCGTCCTCGACGACGGTGCCGCCGTACATGACGAGGACGCGGTCGCAGGCGCGGGCGACGACGCCCATGTTGTGGGTGATGAGGACGAGCGCGGTGCCGGTGGTGCGGGTGAGGTCGCCGAGGAGGGTGAGGATCTGGTCCTGGACGGTGGCGTCGAGGGCGGTCGTGGGTTCGTCGGCGAGGAGGATGTCGGGTTCGCCGGCCAGCGCCATGGCGATGAGGACGCGCTGGCGCTGGCCGCCGGAGAACTGGTGGGGGTGGTCGTCGAGGCGGCGCTCGGGGTCGGGGATGCCGACGAGGGCGAGGAGTTCGACGGCCCGGGTGCGGCGGGCCTTCCTGTCCCGCCCTCCGTGCGCCCGCAGCACCTCGTCGAGGTGGCGGCCGACGGTGAGGACGGGGTTGAGGGCCGTCATCGGGTCCTGGAAGACCATGCCGACACGGGCTCCGCGCACGGCTCGGAGCGCGGGCTCGTCGGCGGTGGCGAGGTCCTGCCCGTCGAGACGGACGGCCCCGCCGGTGATCCGGCCGGTGCCGGGGAGCATGCGGAGCAGGGCGAGGGCGGTGGTGGATTTGCCCGAGCCCGACTCGCCGACCACGGCGAGCGTCTCGCCCCGGCGGAGGGTGAAGGACACCTCCCGGACGGCGTGCAGCGCTCCGCCGTCGGGGGTGGTGAACTCCACGTCCAGGCCCTGGACTTCGAGGAGCGGCGGGGTGGTCATCGGCGTATCTCCCGGCTCAGTGCCTCGGCGGTCAGGGAGAGGCCGAGGACGAGCGCGGTCACGGTCACGAGCGGTCCCGCGGCGAAGTGCGGGGCCTGGGCGAGATAGGGCATGGACTGGCTGAGTACGGCTCCGAGGGTGGGTTCGGGAGGCCGTACCCCCACGCCGAGGAAGCTCATGGCGCCCTCGATGAACACGGCGACGGTGAGGGAGACCGCGAACTGGACGACGAGCGGGTCGGCGGCGTTGGGCAGGATGTGCCGGGTGAGGATCCGGCCGCCGGAGGTCCCGCCGACGCGGGCGGCCGTCACGTACTCCCGGCCGCGCTGGACGAGGATGCCCGTGCGGAGGAGCCGCCCGAAGACGGGGATCTCCGCGAGGGCGATGACGAGGATCACGGGCACCCGGCCTGGGCCGAGGATCGCGGTGACGGCGAGCGCCAGGATCAGTCCGGGGAAGGCGAGGACGAGGTCGAAGGCCCGCTGGACGACGGTGTCCGCGAGCGGGTGGCAGGCCGCCGCCAGGGCGAGGAGGCAGCCGAGGACGGCGCCGAGGGGTACGGCGACGGCGATGATTCCGAGGTCCGCGCGGATGCCGTGGAGGAGGCGGGCGAGGAGGTCGCGGCCGAGGTCGTCGGTGCCCAGCGGATGTCCGGGGGTGCCGGGACCGGCGAGCGCGAGGGCGCTCTGGTCGGTGGGGCCGTGCCCGGCGAGGAGCGGGGCGAGGAGCCCGGCGAGGACGACCAGGAGCACCAGGCCGAGACCGGTGCGGCCGCGAGCGGTGGCCAGGGCGGCCCGGTAGGGGTGGCGGGGCCGGCGGGGCTTTCCGGTCCGGCTGTCGAGAGGGGCCTTCTGGGCCGCTGCGAGGGTGGTCATGGGGGTCACTCCCACCTGATCCGGGGGTCGAGCCAGGCGTGGACGAGGTCGGTCACGAGCTGGACGAGGACGAAGACGGTGACGAGGAGGAGCAGGAGGTCCTGGACGACGGGGTAGTCCCGGCGGACCAGGGCCTGTTCGGCGAGTTGGCCGAGGCCCGGCCAGGCGAAGATCGCCTCGACGAGCACGGCTCCGCCGAGGAGGTGCCCGGTCTGCATGCCGAGGAGGGTGACGACGGGCGGAAGGGCGTTCGGCAGGGCGTGGCGCCACAGCAGGCGGCGGGGGGCGATGCCGGCCGCGGTGGCGGTGCGGACGTAGTCCTCGGAGAGGGCGCGCCCGATGCTGTCCTCCAGGTAGCGGCCGAGGACGGCGGCGCTGGGCAGGGCGAGGCAGAGGGCGGGCAGTAGCAGGTACTGGACGCCCAGGTCGGGTGCGGTGAGGAGCGGGACGCGGCCGCCCGGGGGCAGGACGCCGAGGAGGACGGCGAAGAGGAGGACGAGGAGGACGCCGGTGACGAAGGGCGGGACGGCGAGCGCTCCGGTGGTGAGGATCCGGACGGTGCCGCGGAGCCAGCGGTTGCGGGAGGTCGCGCCGACCATGCCGAAGGCGGCGCCGAGGACGATGACGAACAGCAGGGCGCCGAGGGTGAGTTCGACCGTGGCGCCGATGCCGTCGCCGATCAGGTCGGCGGTCCGGCCACCGATCGCGTACGAGGGTCCGAGGTCGCCGGTGAGGAGGCCGCCGATCCACCGCGCGTACTGGGCGGGCAGCGGATCGTCGAGGCCGAGGCTCGCCCGGATGGCGGCCTCGGCCTCGGCGCTCGCGTCGGGTCCGGCGAGGACGGCCGCGGGGTCGCCGGGGACCAGCCGGAGCACGGCGAAGACGAGGAGGGAGGCGAGGAGGAGGACGAAGAGGGCGGAGGGGAGCCTCCGCAGCAGATAGCCGCGCATCTCAGCCCGCCAGGTAGGCGTCGTCGAGGTTGAGGTAGGTGAACTTGTTGAGCGTGACGCCGTGGAGCTTCCTGGCGGAGACCTGGACGGAGCCGCGGATGGCCAGGTCGATGATGAACGCCTCGTCGAGCAGGGTGTCGGTGATCTTCTCCCGGAGGGCGTTGGCGCGAGCGCCCTCGGCCGGGCCGGTCCAGGCCTCGCGGACGACCTTCGTGTAGGCGGCGGAGCGGAACCTGGACGTGTTCTTGGCCTCGTTGAAGGGGTAGGCGCTGACGGCGAGGGTGGAGGGCTGGACCTGGGCGAAGCCGTGGCCCATCGTCCAGAGGCCGGGCATGTTCTGGGAGATGAGGTTCTTCTGGGCGGCGGCGGAGTCGGTGGGCTGGAGCGTGACGTGGACGCCTATCTGCCGGAGGTCGTACTGGACGGCCTCGGCGACCGCCGTCTCGCCGGGCAGGTTGACGTGGAGCAGGGGCAGGTCGAGCCGGGTGTGCCCGGCGGACCGGAGGAGTTCGCGGGCCTTTCCGGGGTTGTGGGTGTAGTGGGTGCGGCCTGCCTCGGTGAAGGCGGGCGAGGACTTGGGCCAGGGAGCGGCGGAGGCGAGGCCGTAGCCGCCGAGGACCTGCTTGAGGATCCGCTCGCGGTCGATGGCCCAGGCGAGGGCCTGCCGGACGGTCTTGTCGTCCAGCGGGGCGACGGTGGTGTTGACGCCGAGGTAGACGGCTCCGCCGCCCGTGGAGTACTGGCTGATGGCAAGTTCGGGGGTGGCGGCGACGACGGAGAGGTTCTTGCCGGGGACGCTGAAGGAGAGCTGGGACTGGCCGGTCCTGAGGGAGGAGAGGAGTGCGTCGGCCTGGGGCACGACGCGGAGCTCGACGCCGTCGAGGTAGGGACGGCCGGGGCGCCAGTACGTCTCGTTGCGGCGGAGGCTGAGCCCGGAGCCGGGGCTCCACCGGGTCAGCCGGAAGGGTCCCGTGCCGTTCAGCCTCTTGCCGGTGACGGCGTCCTCGACGCTGTTCCGATCGGCGATGATCATGAACTCGAAGAGGTCGAAGAGGTTGTTCACCGGGTGGGCGAGCTTCAGGACCAGTTCGTGGTCGCCGCGCTTCTCGAAGCCGGTGACGACGGCGGCCGTGGCCCTCAACTGTGCTGCGCGGAGCGGACTCTGAAGGTTCTCCACCGCGAAGATCACGTCGTCGGCGGTGAAGGGACGGCCGTCGTGGAAGGTGACCCCGGTGCGCAGGGCGAGGGTGAGGGAGCGGCCGTCCTTCGCGTACTCCCAGGAGGTGGCCAGCTCCGGCTGGGGCTTCAGCCGGTCGTCGTAGCGGGTGAGGGTGTTGTAGATCAGCCGCTGCTGGAGCGACTGGGCGCTCTGGGCGAAGAGCAGGCTGGGCGTGAAGTCCGCGTTGACGGCGACACTGAGGGTGCCGCCGCGCCTGGGCTCGGTACTCGCCTTGCCCGCCTCGCCGGCCTCGCCCGCCGGGGAGCCGGCCTCGGAGACCGCCGAGCGGCAGCCCGTGACACCGAGCCCGAGGAGCAGGGCGCCGCCGCCCGCGGCGCGCAGGGTGGCGCGCCGGGTGGGAGCGGTGGGCGTGGAGGGACGGGTCTCGGTCATCGTTGCCTGCCTGTGAAAGAAGTCGGAGGCGCGCGGGGCGCGGCCGTTCCTTCCGCTGCGGGAGAAATGGCCGCACCGGGCGTGCGGGATACGCGGAACGCGCGGTTCGGGGAGGGGTACGGCGATACGGCGGTGCGGAGGTACAGCGATACATCGATACGGAGGTACGGCGATACGGCGATACGGCGATACGGCGGCGCGGCGCGACGTCGGGCGGCGCGGGAACGACGCGGGTACGGCGAGGCGGCCGGCCGACGGCCGGGAACGCCGGAAGGTCAGTGCGGCCGGGAGATGTTCAGCGCCGCGGTGACGGCATCAGAGGAACCGACAGGACGGACGGCTCAACGCGAAGGCTCGGCGCGGCGGCCCGGACGCGAAGCCCCGGACGCGAAACCTCAGAACGCGAGAGTTCGGGACGCGAGGACGGGAACGCGAGGTTCAGACGCGGACGGCACAGACCGCGCTGGCCTGTCGACAGAGGTCGACGTGCCTGCGGGAGATGAGGCGCATGTCCGGATTCACGGGAGCAATATGACAGCGGCTCAGCGAGGCGGTCAACCGGCCCTGTCCACACTCTGGGACGACGCCCCTACTCCCCCCTCCCGGAGAAGAGCTCTTCGGCCACCTGAAGAGGTGCCCTGAGCAGGGAGTTCAACAGGACGGTGCCCGCCGCGACAGGAAGTGTGGCCGGTCCGGCATGTGGACTGACAATGCGTTCAGGGTCGTCGCAGACGTGCGAGAGGTCGATCGCCGCCCCACGGATCTCCTCCAGGTAGGCCGGTTCGAGGACGCTGGCGTGCTCGGTCACGACGACCAGATCGGGGTTCAGGACGTCGAGGAGCAGCGCGACGGCACGGCCCACCGCGCGCGCCCGCTCCCGCAGCAGCCGGTCGGCGCGCCGGTCCCCCGCCGCCGCCGCGTCCACGACGAGGAACGCGTCGGGCTCGGGCACGATCCCGCGCCGCACGGCGGTGAGACCGAGCGCGGTGTTCGAGGCGGTCGCCTCCAGGCAGCCCGAACGCCCGCACGGGCAGGGGACGGTGGAGTCCGGTACGGGCAGGTGCGCCACATCGCCGGCCGCGGCTTCGGGGCCCTGGTGCACCGTCCCGGCGAGCCCGACGGCCGCGTCGACGACGTTGCCGACGAAGAGGTGGACGAGGCTGCGCCTGGCCGCGGGCCGCCCGAAGAGGATCTCCGACTGAGCGATGGAGCGTGCGTGGTTGTCGAGCCGCACGGTGTGCCCGCCGAGGCCCCTGGCCAGCTCCGCGGCCAGTGGGCGGCGGCGCCAGCCGAAGGCGTCGTGACGGACGACGGTCCCCTCCGCCGGGTCCACCCAGCCGCCGACGGCGGCACCGACCCCGAGCAGTGGGCGCCCCTGGGCGTGTTCGTCGAGGAAGCCGCGCAGCGCGCGGGCGACGGAGGCGGGCAGGGCGTCCGGCGCGATGCCGTCGTGCGGGTGGGTGCGCCGGGCCAGCACCCGGCCGCGCAGGTCGACCAGGCCGAGGGTCGAACTCGGGACGCCGAGGTGGACGCCGCCGACGACCGGACCGCCGGTGGCACCGATGTGCAGGTCGACGGGGATCTGCGGTCGTCCCACTCCCCCGCCGCCGGCCAGTTCCGGCAGTTCGCGCAGGAGGCCGAGGCGGGTGAGGTCGGTGGCCTGGCGCGAGACGGCGGCGGGGCTGAGGCCGGAAAGCCGGGCGACGGCGCCACGGGCGACCGGACCGTGGTCGAGGACGGTCCGCAGCACGGTGGCGGCGTTGGCCTCGCGGCGGCCGTCGCCCGCCATCCGGGAACCGTGGGAGGTGGTCGTCATGGGTGCCTCTCTGCGTGACTGTTGCGGCGGCGTGAACTTCCGGGGCCTTCGGCACCGGGCCCGTCGCGGCCTCGACCGGCCGCGCCGACCTCGCCTGGATTCGACGCGTCGCCGCAGGTCAGCAGTGTCGTGGCGGGGTACGGAGAGCGAGGAGGCCGGCGGCGGGCAGGCGCCGATTCAACCATCACGGGGAGCCGTTCGGGGCCCGGGTCACCGCTTGACGTCCCGCGACGGCCGCTGCCAGGCTCCGGGACATGTTCGCGACCTCCTCGTGTCCCGCCGGCTCCGGCGCCTGATCCTCGCGACCCTTCGCGGGACGGGCTCGCCGCCCTCACCCGTACCCGGCGCACACCTCGCCGCCTCGGTACAGCGGCGCGCGTCTCACCGTCTCCGTACGCCATCACCGTTCACCGCTCGCGGCACACCGCTGTCCCCCGCTCCCGGCACACCGTTGCCCCGTTCGCGGGGAGGGCGGTTCCTCGCCTTCACGTCATTGCTTCCGCTCCGGAATTAATCCCGGAGCCGTTCGCACCACCCCGAAAGGACCCACCACCATGTCGACCGCCACCGCCACCGCCGCCCCCGGCACCACCGTCACCGTCCAGAAGGTCGGCGGCCGCCTCGGCGCCGTCATCTCGGGCGTCCGCCTCGGCGGTGACCTCTCCGCCGGGACCGTCGCCGAGATCCGCGCCGCGCTCCTGGCGCACAAGGTCGTCTTCTTCCGCGGCCAGGACCACCTGGACGAGGCGGCCCACGAGGCCTTCGGCAAGCTGCTCGGCACCCCCGTCGCCCACCCCACCGTCCCCTCGGCCGACGGCCGTTACTCCTTCCCGATCGACTCGGACCACGGCGCTCGGGCCAACCAGTGGCACACCGACGTCACCTTCGTACCGGCGTACCCCGCCTTCTCGATCCTGCGCGCGGTGACCATCCCGCCCTACGGCGGCAACACCCTCTGGGCCAACACGGCGACCGCGTACGCCAGGCTCCCCGAGCCGCTGCGCGCCCTCGCCGACAGCCTGCGCGCGGTGCACTCCAACGACTACGACTACGCGGCCCTGCGCCCGGGCGTCCTGCCCGAGCAGCTCGCGCGCTTCCGCGAGGTCTTCGCCTCGACGAAGTACCTCACCGAGCACCCTGTCGTGCGGGTGCACCCGGAGACCGGCGAGCGCACCCTCCTCCTCGGCAACTTCGTGCAGCGGATCAGCGGTCTCACGGGCGCCGACTCACGCGCTCTGCTCGCCCTCTTCCAGGCGCACGTGGAGCGCCCGGAGAACACCGTGCGCTGGCAGTGGCAGGTCGGCGACGTGGCGATCTGGGACAACCGTGCCACGCAGCACTACGGCGTGGACGACTCCGACGACCACGAGCGCAAGCTGCGTCGCGTGACCATCGACGGCGACGTGCCGGTCGGTGTGGACGGCGCCGCCTCGGTCCTCCTCGCGCCCGAGTCCGTCCCGGACCCGGCGTTCGGCATCGCCTCCGGCGCGTCGACGGCGGAGGCCGCCACCCTGTAGGGCGGCAGCAGGGACGAGATTCGATGGTCCGTCAGGAGCCGGACGGTTGGGCGTAGTCGACGAAGCCGACCCAGTCGAGGGCCATGCAGGGCTCGTCGCCGAGCACCCAGGCGTCGTGTCCGGGCTTGACCTCCATGAAGTCGCCGGCGCCGAACTCCACCGTCTCGCCGTCGTCCATGACGACCTTCATCCGGCCGCTGACGATGTATCCGACGTGCGACGCCATACAGCTGTCGGTGCCGACGATCGGCTTCACGTGCTTGGACCACTGCCAGCCCGGCTCGAAGACGGCGCGGCCGACCGCTCCGCGCTCGCCGTTGACCAGGTCGAGCCTGCCCTTGCCGTCCTCGAAGGGACGGGTCTCGTCCGCTGAATCGAAGCTCTTCTGAACGATGCCGGCCATCATCTCTCCCGGCGGTGAGAGGCCGTGCCCCGAGTCCACTTCCAGGCTACGCCGGGCTGCCCGGCCCCACCCGCGTTTGGTGGTTCCGGGCAGTTCGGCGGCACGAATTCTGTACGCATCCCTTAAGGGGCAGATCTACACATAAAGGACAGATAAGAGCACAATGGAGCCGCGGCATGATTGCCACACAAGCGGTCAGACGTGCATGACGCCAGAAGGAGGCGAGTCGTATGGCCGACGTCTCTCACCGTCCCGGTGATATCGCGGGACACCCCGACGCGTCGGAAATGCGGGACCGTTACGCCCGCATGCTCCAGACCCGAGGTGTCGCGGCGGTCGAGGAACTCGTGATCCTCGCCGGACTCTACGCCGCGATCTCCGCGTGGACGGTTCACTTCTCCGCCGCCCGCCCGGAACTCGCCATCAGCAACCTGATCGTCGGCATCTCCATCGCGGCCCTCGGGCTGTGCATGTCGATGGCTCCCGAGCGGTCGCAGGACCTGAACTTCGTCGTACTGCTGCTGGGCGCGTGGCTGATCGCGGCCCCGTGGGTGGTCACGCGGAACCCCGACACCGGCATGATCCTGAGCAACGTGATCACCGGCGCGTGCGTCTGCCTGTTCGCCCTCACGGCCGGCGGCCTGCTCATGAGCAAGAGAAGGACGTGACGTACTGATCCCTCCCGGAACGGCGGCGGCTCCCCACGTGGGAGACGTCGCCGTTCGTCGTGCGTCCCCCGCCCCTCCGTCGTGGAGAACCGCGCACGAGCTCAATGATCTTGATGAGCCGGATGAGCCGGATGAGCCGGATCGCGCGCCGCCCGGAACCGTGCAGAGCCGTACAGAGCCGGTACGGAGCGTTTGCCGGCACCGGCTTGTGCACGGTGGCGCACGACCGGTGTCCACGGCCGCGCCTAGCCTCGCCGCAACGGCACCAACGAGGGGCGGTACCACCGATGAACTGGCACATCCACGACTATCGCGAGAGCGATCTCGCCGCCGTCGTCCATCTGATCGACACCACCGCGGAACTCGGGCAGGAGTCCGTGTTCTCGCTCGCCGAGTGCATCGGGGCCCTCACCTCACGCCAGCCGGCCGTGGTCGCCGTCCACCAGGGCGTGCCCATCGGCGCCGCGCTCGCCTGTGTCTCCGGGGAGCGGGCCTGGGTCATGCGGGTCGCGATCTCCTCGGCGTGGCGCGGCCGCGGACTGGCCAGCGCCCTGCTCGTGGAGCTGGAGCGGCGGCTCGTGGCGGCCCGGGTCGGGCGGATCGCGTACGTGCTGCCGGAGGAGGAGCTCCTCGGCGAGGGGCTGCTGAACGCCGGGTACACCCGCCAGCCCGCCGTGGCGTACTTCGAGAAGGTGGAGCCCCTGCACGGGCCCGCCGCCGGGCTGCTCGACGACCTCGGCGGCCGGCTGCTCCCCGGTGACCTGTGGGCGAAGGTCGCCGGGATGGAGCGGGAGAAGGACCTCATCGAGCGGCGGGTCGTCCTGCCGCTCGCCGAGCCGGAGCGGGCCACCCGGCACGGGGTGCGGCCGCCGCGCGCGGTCTGCCTCTTCGGCCCGCCCGGCACGGGGAAGACGACGTTCGCGCGGGGCATCGCCTCCCGGCTCGGCTGGCCGTTCGTGGAGATCCTGCCGTCCCGCCTCGCGGACGAGGGGAACCTCGCCGCCGCCCTGCGGTCCGCGTTCGCGCGGATCGCCGAGCTGGAGCGGGTCCTCGTCTTCATCGACGAGGTCGAGGAGATCGCGCCGGTCCGCTCGGAGCCCGCGCAGCCCGGCGGCATGCACGGCGTGACCAACGAACTCCTCAAGCTGATACCGGGGTTCCGGGAGCGCGACGAGCGGCTGCTCGTCTGCGCCACGAACTCGATCCGCTCCCTCGACCCGGCGTTCCTGCGGCCGGGCCGCTTCGACTACCTCATCCCGATCGGTACGCCGGACAAGGTGGCGCGGGCGGCGATCTGGGCCCGCTACACGGACGGCAGGACGGACGTGGACATCGACGAACTCGTCCTGGCGAGCGACCTGTTCACCCCGGCCGACATCGAGCACGCGGCCCGCATCGCCGCCCAGGCCTCCTTCGAGCGGGACCTGGTGGCGATCGGCGGCCGGAGTGGGGACGACCCGGCTCCCGGCGCGAGCACGGCGGACTACCTGGAGGCCATCGGGCAGTGCCGGCCGACGGTCACCCCGGAGATGGTCGAGCAGTTCGCCTCGGACATCACGACGCACGCCCGGACCTGAGGGCGAACTCCTCCCGGGCCTGGTCCAGTTCGACCCGGTCGGGCGGGTTGGCGCCGGCCCGGGAGACGGTGACGGCGGCCGCCGCGCCCGCCGTTCTCAGCAGCTCCGCGAGGTCCCCGGCGCCGAGCGCGCCGAGGGCCGTCCGCTCGCGTCCGGCGAGGGCGTCGAGGACGGCGGACATGAAGGAGTCTCCGGCGCCGACCGTGTCCACGACGGGGACCCGGGGCGCGCCCGCGGTGACCGTCTCCCGCGGGGTGAGGGCGAGCGAGCCCTCGGCGCCCCGGGTGACCAGGACGACGGCGGGACCGAGGGCGAGCCAGCGGGCCGCGACCGTCCGCGGGTCCTCCCCCGGGTAGAGCCAGGCGAGGTCCTCGTCGCTCGCCTTCACCAGGTCGCTGAGGGCGACACAGCGCTCGACGCGCGCGACCGCCTCGTCGTGCTCCCCCATCAGCGCGGGCCGCACGTTCGGGTCGTAGCTGACCGTGGCGCGGTCCCTGAGCGCCTCGGCCACGGCGAGGACGGTCGCCGCGCCGGGTGCGGTGACGGCCGCGATCGAACCGATGTGGACGTGGGCGGGCGCGGAGCGGGCCGGTTCCGCCTCCAGCGTCCAGGCGATGTCGAAGGTGTACGTGGCCTGGCCGCGGGCGTCGAGGCCGACGACCGCCGACGGGGTGCGGGCGGGCACGCCGCCGATCTCCACTTGTACGCCCGCGCCCTTGAGGTGGTCCGCGACGAGCTGTCCGGAAGGGTCGTCGGCGAGCTGGGTGAGCAGGGTGACGTCTCGGCCGAGGCGAGCGAGGCCGTAGGCGACGTTGGCGGGGCTGCCGCCCGGGTGGACTCGGTCGGCGACGCCGGACCCGGCGGGAGCGCGGACGATGTCGGCGACGCACTCGCCGATCACCAGGATGGACATGGGGCAGAGCTCCTCGGCGTGGGTGTCCTGGTGGACGATCCGGAGATCGTACGTCGCTCCGTGCCGCGGCAGGGCAGGGCGGGGCGGCCGCGCCCCGGACGAGGCCGCCCGCAAGGGGATACGGAGTCAGGTGCACGTTCCGGCCGTCCTCCGGCCGCTCTCCGCTCTCTGCGCTCTGCCCTCTGATCTCTGATCTCTGATCTCTGATCTCTGATCTCTGATCTCCCTATTCTGTTCACGAAGCGTCGTCGGCCGACCGGTCGGCGTGACGGTGGTACGGGGGAAGGGCTTTCCGGTGGAGACGGTCGACACGGTCGAGGGGCTCGCGGTCATCGCGTTCGGCGACGGGGCGGAGATGGAAGCCTGGCTGGAAGAGCACCACGGGAACACGCCGGGCATCTGGCTGCTGCTCGCCAAGAAGGGAACGGACCTGCCCTCGCCGACGGCGGACGAGATCCTCGACGGCACGCTCGTCTACGGCTGGATCACCGGCAAGCGCATCACGCGCGACGAGCGCACGTACCTGCAGAAGATCACCCCGCGCCGGCCGCGCAGCCTCTGGTCCCAGGTCAACGTGCGCCAGGTCGAGGCGCTGACCGCCGCGGGCCGGATGCGCGAGCCGGGCCTCGCCGAGGTGCGGGCGGCCCGGGCGGACGGGCGGTGGGAGGCCGCGTACCCCTCCCAGAAGGACGCGACGGTCCCGGACGACCTGGCGGAGGCGCTCGCGGCGGACCCGCGGGCCGCCGCGGCCTTCGAAGCCCTCGGCAAGACGGACCGCTACCTGGTGATCCTGAGCCTGTGGCAGGCGCGTACGGCGAAGACGAGGGCTGCCCGGCTGACCAAGGCCGTGGCGGCGATCTCGGCGGGCGAGCGGACCCGCTGAGGGCCGGGACGGCCGGTTCAGCCCCGGCGCAGCCGGTACAGGACCTGGTGGGCGTCCCACTCCACGAAGGACTCCGCGTGCTCCAGGCCGACGGCCTCCAGGAGGCGGCGCGAGCGGTGGTTGGCCTCCTGGGTGAGC
This sequence comes from Streptomyces narbonensis, assembly GCF_014649015.1. Taxonomy (GTDB): domain Bacteria; phylum Actinomycetota; class Actinomycetes; order Streptomycetales; family Streptomycetaceae; genus Streptomyces; species Streptomyces narbonensis. Next base: position 19,830 of record NZ_BMSF01000005.1, on the reverse strand, counting down.
GCGACCACGCTCGGCGCGTCCTCCAGGACCCGTGAGACGACCGCGGCGACGGCCTCCCGGGCGTAGCCCTTGCCCCAGTGCTCGGGCAGGAACTGGTACGACACCTCCGTCTCCCCGTTCCGCGCGCCCGGTTCCACCGTGACGAGCCCCAGGAGGACGTCGTCCTCGATCCGGATCACGGCGTGGCAGCCGGGCGCCCCGACGATCCGGCGCTGCCGGATGCGGATGACGGGCTCGGTGACGGGGCCGCCGAGGTGGTGTCGTACCTCCGGGTCGGTCCACAGCCGGGTCACGGCCGCGAGGTCACCACGGCGAACGGCGCGAAGGAGCAGCCGGTCGGTGGCGAGGGGCGCGGCGGGCGACGGGGCCGTGGGCGGGGAGGCGGTCATGGTTCCGATCCTCTCAGTCCGCGCACGGAATCGACACCGACGGTCCGGTACGTTGCGTGCACGGAACGTACCGGAGACGCCAGTCGGGGGCTGAGCATGGAGAAGACGCCAGGGATCGTCCTGGGCCTGTGGGCGGCCGGGGAGATGCCGTACCGCGACGGGCTGTACCGCCCGGACGACACCGCCCTGGATCTGTTCGTGGAGGGCCCGGGGGCGTACCACCCGGAAGCGGGCCGGCCGGTCCCCTTCCGGCTCGGAGGGCCGCTCGACGTGGCCCTGGCCGTCGAGGAGGACGGCACCGCCGAGGTGGACCCCTTCTTCGAGAGCCCGCTGCCGGACGGATCGGGGTCGCTGCGCGGCGGTGGCGGCGGGATGGGCAACATCGGCCACCTGGCCCGCCTCGACGCGGACGGCTCGCTGCGCTGGGTGGCCTTCATGTACCTCTCGAACCCGTTCGTGGGCGTGCGCTACGAGGGCACGACGGCCGTCTTCACCAACGACTGGCGCAACGAACTACGCCTCGACCTCACCGCCCCCGCGCTCGCGTGAGCGCCCCGGCGTGAGCCATGCCCCGCGTCGGCCCGACCGCTGCGCAGGGGCCTGCTCACCCGTGCTCACCCGAGGCAGCGATCCGGGCGGCCAGGGCGTCCAGTACCGGCTCGTGTGCCTGGTCCACGGAGACGTCCAGCCGAATCAGGCCCTGGCCGGGGGTGACGGTGAAGGCGAAGAACGAACAGCAGCCGCTCTCCCGCTCCACCAGGTCACGGACCCGGTCCTCCGTCCCCCGGCCGCCTGCCAGGTCGAGTCGCAGACGGAGCGGGTGGGGCCTCGACACCGAGCTCACACGCCCGGAGAAGAGCGCGTCCCACTCGGCGACCCGCAGCGGCCGCTCGTCGGTAGGCAGGGCACAGGACTGCGGCACCCACGCAAGATCACTCATCGCGCACGCTCCCGATCGGCATGTCCCTGACGGTGGGGACATCTCCGACGATAGACCTGTACCGGGGTACAGGTCTCAAGCCCGGTCACGGCTCGTTCAACGGCAGTCGACCCCGCGCGGTCCGGTGGTCGCGGTGGGCCGCGCGATGGCTCACAGGGTCGTACAGACGCCCGGATGACCTGAAGTCCGGCGACGACCGCACCACTCGCAGACGACGATGCGACGGGAAAAGAGAGGTCCTAGGGCGAGCGGCCGACTCGGTTACGGTCCCCCGGCCGAGGCGGGTAGCGGCCCCCCGGAGGCAGGATGCTCGTCATGCGGATCGGAATTCTCGGAACAGGCAATGTGGGACAGGCTCTCGCCGCGGCGTGGCTGCGGACGGGACACGACGTCGTCCTCGGGTCACGGCGGCCCGGCGACGAAGAGCTCCTGGCGGGACTGAAGGGGCTCCTTGAGACGGGGTTACGGGTCGACGACCCCGCCGGGGCCGCCGCGCACGCGGAGGTCCTCGTGAACGCGACTCCGGGCACCGCCTCCGTGGCGCTGCTCTCCTCGGTCGGGGCGCCGGCGCTCGCCGGGAAGGTCCTCCTCGACGTCGCGGTCGGCTTCCTGGAGGACGAGTCGCTCTCGCACCAGGTGGTCAGCCTCGGCGAGGAGATCCAGCGGGCGTTCCCGGACACGCGCGTGGTGAAGTCCCTCTGCACGATCGACCGCGCGGTGATGGTCGCACCGGAGTCCCTGGAGGGCCCCAGCACCGTCTTCCTCTCCGGTGAGGACGCGGAGGCCAAGCAGGTCGTGGCCGGGCTCCTGGCCGACCTGGGCTGGCCGGCCGGGTCGCTGCTCGACCTGGGCGGCATCGTCACCGCGCGGGGCCAGGAGCACTTCGCCCTGCTCTTCATCGGGATCGCCCTGTCGACGGGCTCCTTCGAGTTCAACATCCGGTTCGTGCCGCCCGCGGCGCGCGCCGGGGCCTCGTGAGGTCGCCTGTCGGTCAGTCCGCCCCGGCAGCCGTCAGGGCGGACCTGATCGACGGCCAGTCCGGGGCCGTCGGCCTGTACGTCTCCCTCGCCGTGGCCACGTCCTTGTAGCCGCTGGACGTCACCACGCACACCACCGGGCCGTCGGTCTCACGCGGCCCGTGGGCTCTGAGACCGGCGAGGCCGGCCGCCGCGGAGGTCTCGCACCACAACCCTCGCTTCGCCAACTCGGAGCGAGCCGAGGACATCTGAGCATCCGTCACCGTGCGCGCCGCTCCCCCTGTCGTACGGACGGCGACGACTCCGCGATAGCTGTTGATCTCGCAGTCGATGGCGTACGCGAGGGTGGGCCCGACGGGGACGCGGGCGGTGGGCCGTCCGGTGCGGAGGGCCTCGGTGAGCGCGCCGGCCGCGGCGGGTTCGGTCGCGTACATCCGGGGGACCGATCCGGTCACGCCCAGCCGGGCGAGCTCCTGGAAACCCTTGGCCACACCGAACAGCAACTCGCCGTAGCCGGTGGGGAGATGGACCGCCGCCGGAGCCCTCCCGAGGTCCATGGCGATCTCGTACGCGAGGGTCTTGTACCCCTCGGGCCCGAAGGGGTGACCGGTGTGGGCGGTGTCCGTGACGCTGCTGACGGCCTGGAAGCCGAGCTCGTCCACGATCCGTCGCATCAGGGGTCGGACCGACTCGTACGGGACGGTCAGCACCGTCGCACCGTAGGCCCGGAGGTGGGACGCCACGGCGGGCGGGGCGTGCGGGGAGGTGAAGACGGCGCAGGGCAGCCCGGCGCGGGCCGCGTACGCGGCGGCCGCCGCGCCGTGGTTGCCGGAGGAGGACACGACGATGCCGCGCGCGCCCGATGCGACGGCGGCACTGACGGCCACCCGGTTCAGTCGGTCCTTGTGGCTCCACGTGGGGTTGCGGGACTCGTCCTTGACCCGGACGCCGTCGGGGAGTTCGACCATCGGGGTGTTGCCCTCGCCGAGCCCCGGTGCGGCGAGCGGCGGGAGCAGCGGCGCCCACCGGTCGAGGCCGTGGGCGGCCGGGCGGGTGAACAGGTCGCCGGGGACCTCGTCGTAGGCGTAGTCGATGTCGAGGGGGTAGGCGACCTCGTCGGTGGAGGTGAGGGGGCAGCCCGCGGTGAGCGGCGGCCAGAGGGGATGCCGGACAGAGGGGTCGACGAGCGAACGCTGGGCGGTGGCGAGTGAGCGCCATGTCGTGTCGTGCGGGGGCACGCGGTGGCCTTTCGAGTGTGGTCCTGTCGACTCCGGGCGGGACGGCCGGCGGTTCAGCCCATGCGGCGGCGCAGGGCGTCGAGGGCTCCCGGCCGACGGCCGGGCACCCGCTCACGCAGTGCGACGAGCGCGGGGGCCATGGCGCCGGCTCTGGCACGGTCGCCGATCCGCTCCCACTGGTGGTGGGCCCGGTCGACGGCCGCCTCGACGTCGGGGTCGTCGGCCGGCTGCCGCAGGGCGAGCCTGGACTCGGCGGCGGCCAGCCACAGTTCACAGCTGCGGGCCGGTTCTCCGGCGAGGCGGGCGAGGTCGGCCCGCACTTCCGTCCAGTGCACGGCCTCGGCGGACCGGGGCCCGTGCCGGCGCAGGGCCTCGCTCTCCCAGGCCGCCGCGACCGCGGCCGCTTCGCCGTGCCGTCCCGCCATGGCGGCGGCGAGGATCGCGGGATGCGGATCCTGGGCGGCAGGGGCTGGGGCAGGGGCCGCGGGGACGACGACCGGCGCGGGAGCCAGGAGGTACTGCTCCGGCGCGGTCGCGCGGGCCGCCGACGCCCGTACGGCGGCCTCGGCGTGCAGGGCGGGGAGCGGCGGCCGGGCCCCCGCGCGCCAGAGCTCGGCCCAGGCGCGGAGGTAGTCGGGGGTCGCGGGCTCGCCCCGTCGCGGAGCCTGCGTCACCCGGCCGTACAGGTGCGCGCCGGGGCCCAGGTGCAGCAGGTCCGGTGCGGCGGTGAGGCGCTGCCAGACGTCGGGGTCCGCCGCGAGGTCGGCGACGACGGTCGTGGAGCCGGCGGGGCGCCGGCCGAGTTCGCCCGCAAGCCAGTGCCAGGGCAGCGCCGTGTAGCGCAGGGTCGCCGTGGTGGTGCGGGCGAGGGCGAGATGCGGCAGGAACTGACGCTTGTCGAGGTGCAGTTGGCCAGCGAGGAAGACGACCAGGGGGCCGGGGCTCGCCGCGGCCGCGCGCAGGCGGGTGAGGACGGTCTGGGGGTCCAGCGGATCGGCGAGTTCGACGACGGTCGCGGTGGCCGTGCCGGTGAGGACGCCGGGCGGTACGGCGGCGAGCACCGGCAGCACGGACGCGGCGTCGATGGCGCGCCCCCGCCCGGCCGGCGCGGCCGCGAGCAGCACCGCCGTACCCGCCGAAGCCGTACCCGTCGAAGCCGTACCCGCCGAGGCCGCGCCCGCCTCGGGAACGCCCGGCGCAGGAGGGCCCGTCACGGGAGTGCTCGTCGTGGCATCACCCGTGCCCGTACCCCCACCCGCACGTATGTCCGCACCCGGATATGTGCGAGGCCGAGCATCGACTCCCCCGTTCGCACGCGCGCCCATACCTCGCACCCGCGTGCCTGCCGTGTGCGTGCCCACCGTGCCGTTTCCGTCGTCGATCACCACCCCCGCACCGTAACGCGTCGAGGCCTGTCCGATAATCGTCGGGCCGTTGGCATATGTCAGAAGCACCACCGGATCGAGTGTTGCCAAATCCCTTACGGGCTGTCCCGGGCTGTGCAACAGTCGTCCGCAGGCCTCCTTTTCCCACCTGGCCGCGCCGCGCCTGTATCGGAGTACGACATGCCGCCGTCCCATCTGTTCGCGGACCGTCCCGCCCAGCCGCCGGAGCCGGGCGCGGTGGACGCGCTGATCTCGCAGACCCGCCGCCTGCGCGGCGAGGTGGATGCCGTCCGCAGGGACGCCGTGGCGAACGACGACGACCCCCAGCAGCGCTGGCAGCGTGCCCTGTGCGATCTCGCCGTGCACCAACTGGACGATCTCGGAGCCCACTTGGGGCAGCTCCGGGTCGGTGTGCCGGAGGGGGTGGCGCCCGGGGCCGAAGGCGCGGTGGACCCCGAGACCGAGGCCGACCCCGTCCTCGACCTCGCCTCGGAGCCCGACCCCGGCACGGCCTACGGCGAGGCCCCCCCGGCCCGCACCGGCTCACTTCTCTCCCGCGTCGGCAGCGCCGAGTGGAACCTCCTGACGGACGAGGTCAGTTGGTCGGAGGAGCTCTTCCAGATCTTCGGCCGTCCCACCGAGAGCGGCCCGATGTCGCTGGACGAGCTGCCCTCCATGGTCTTCGCCGAGGACCAGCCCGTGCTGCAGGGTCTGGTGACGGACTGCCTCATCGACGGGAAGCCGATCGACGGCGAGTTCCGGATCGTCCGGACGGACGGCCGCGTGCGGACCGTCCACATGACGGGCGAGCCCGTCCTCGACTCCGACGGTTGCACCGCTTCCATGTGGGCCGTTCTCCGAGATGTCAGCGAGCTGCGCCGCAGCCAGCGGGCGGTCCGCGAGAGCCGGGACAGCCTGGAGCGCAGCCGCCAGATCGAGCGCACCGAACGACGCGTCGCCGTCGAGCTCCAGGAAGCGGTGCTCCCGCCCTGGCGCGGCTCGCTCCGCTTCGCCCATGACGGCCCCGCCCCGCTCGACGTGGCGGCCCACTACCTGCCGGCCGCCAGCACCGGCCTCATCGGCGGCGACTGGTACGACGCGCTGGCCCTGCCCGGCGGAGACGCGCTGCTGACCGTCGGCGACCTGACGGGTCACGGGGTCGCCGCGACCTCCTCCATGGCCATGCTCCTCGGCGCGCTGCGCGGTATGGCCGTGGCCGGAATCCGCCCCGGGGACCTGATGGGACACCTCAACCAGCTCCTGGAGACCTCCGTACAGCCCGCGCTCGGGAGCGCGATGTGCTGCCGCTACGACCCGGTCGCCCAGACCCTGACCTGGGCGCAGGCCGGCCACCCCGCCCCGCTGCTCTTCCGCGACGGGACGGGGCACGCCCTCCGGCGGCCCGAGGGCGTCCTGCTCGGGGCCACGACCGGCGGCAGGTACGGCGAGACCGAGACCCAGTTGTTCCCCGGCGACCTGCTGGTCCTGCACACGGACGGACTGACCCGCGGCAGCGGCGCCCTGGACGACACGGGCACGCGCCGGCTGATCGACCTCGGCCCCCGGCTCACCGAGGCGCGGGACGCTCAGGAGTGCGTGCGCGTGGTCGTCGAGGAGTTCGGCGAGGAGCCGCGCGAGGACGACGCCTGCGTGATGGTGGTCCAGGTCGGGCGCTGACCGGAGGCCGGGAGGCCCGGTCCGCCAGGGATCGCCGAAGGCACCCGGAACCCAGGACGGGTTTCGGGTCGTCGGCGCGCCCTGCCCGGCTGCACCCCGCCGCACGAGGGGAGTTGCCCTTCGCACCGGCGGTCCGGGGCCAGTGGTCCGGTGGTCGGCGGTCGAACCCGCTCCGCGAACGGCCCCTGAGCCCCCGCGCGAGGCTCAGGCCTGGCCGCTTCTCGGCCGGTTGACCGGCGACTTGGGCAGGGCCAGCTCGATCTCCTCACGCAGGTCCTCGATCTTCGAGTAGCCCGCGTACTGCCCGGTGAGCCGGTACATCTCCCGCAGCCGGTGCCACGTCCGATGGGACGAGGTCTCCCCCATGGAGACGAGGGCGAGGCGGGCGTACCGGTCGGCCTGCTCGGGGTCGTCCGCGATGAAGCAGGCGGACGCCATCGAGATGAAGTCGAAGAGCTTGGAGCGGTTGTGGCCGTCCCTGCGCAGCTCCAGCGCCAGCCGCGCGTGACGCTGCGCCGGGACCGCCGCGGCGGCGTCGTGGTCGGCGAGGGTCCGGTAGGCGAGGGCCTGCATGCCGTGCATGTCGGCCTCGTCGAAGTTCTGCATCCAGCTAGGCGGTTGCACGTCCGAGCGGTCGGAGACGAAGAGCTCCTCCGCCTCGCCCAGCGTCCGCTTCATGGCCTGCGCGCGTCCCATCGACGCCTGTGCCCAGGCCTCGATGGTGTGCAGCATGGCCTGCGTCCGCGGCAGCATCTGCTCGCCCGCACCGGCCTTCGCCAGCTTCATCAGGTCGAGGGCGTCGTCCGGCCGGCCCAGGTGCACCATCTGGCGGGCGGCCCTGGACAGCGCCTCGCCCGCCCGGGGACGGTCGCCGCCCTCGCGGGCCGCGTGCGCGGCGATGACGAAGTACTTCTGCGCGGTGGGTTCGAGACCCACGTCGTGGGACATCCAGCCCGCGAGCACGGCCAGGTTGGCCGCGACGCCCCAGAGGCGCCGCTGGAGGTGGTCGGCGTGGCGGTAGGCGAGCATGCCGCCCACCTCGTTGAGCTGGCCCACGACGGCCTTGCGCTGGAGGCCGCCGCCGCGGGAGGCGTCCCAGGCGCGGAAAACCTCCACCGACCGCTCCAGCGCCTCGATCTCCTCCGACCCGATGGGGGCGGCCTCGTAGCGGTCGAACCCGGCGGGGTCGGCGTGGAGGGGATCAGTGGCGCGCTGGGCGGTGGCCTTGCGTGCGGGGTCGGTCTGCAGCCAGTCGTACATGCTGCTGCTGAGTGCGGAGCCGGCGGCGAGCGCGGCACCCGCGCCCACCAGGCCGCGTCGGTTGAGCATGAGGTCCATTCCCGTGAATTCGGTGAGGACCGCAGCCGTACGATCGGGAGCCCAGGGCAGCCCGTCAGGGTTGTCGTCTTTCCTGACGTCCTGCCGCTTTCCGGCGCGCCCGTGTCGTACGAACCCGAGGTCCTCGATGGTCACGACACGGCCGAGTCGCTCGGTGAACAGTGCTGCCAGCACCCGGGGGACGGGATCGCGCGGGGTCTCGCCCCGGTCGATCCACCGCCGCACCCGCGAGGTGTCGGTCGCCAGCTGGGGGTGGCCCATGGCCGCCGCCTGCCGGTTGACGAGTCTCGCGAGTTCGCCCTTGGACCAGCCGGCCAGGCCGAACAGGTCTGCCAGGCGGGTGTTGGTTTGTCCGGTCACGTCTAAGCCCCCAGGTTCTCGGCTGAGTTGACAGTAACCCCCTGTCATAGGCCTGGCGACAATTCGCCAGGCTTCGCCAGGGTGCGCGAGATGTTCCGCCACCCGCGCCTGGGTGTCAGGTAGGAACGCGCCACCCCGCCCCGCCGACCGGCCCTCATTCCCCAGGGTGCGGACCCGGGGGCGGGCGGGGCGACGCACGCAACTCGTCGGACCACGAAGGGATCTGTCACCTCCATGTACACAGCATCGTCCTCCGTGTCCGCCCCGCCCCGGCCGCAGCACCGCGTCGTCCCGGCCGGTGCCGGGCCGTACCTCGCCCCCGCGCCCCAGGCCGTACGGCCCCGGCGCTGGACGGGCGGCACCGGCACCCAGCCGGTGAGCGGGAGACTCGACCTGTCCGGCCCCCAGGGGGCGCAGCTGAAGATGGCGATCGCCTCGGTCCACCGCATCTGCCCGGAGTTCAATCCGGTGCAGGTGCTGAGGCGCAGCGGCCGTTCCGTCCTGATCGTCGGGACGACCGGGCGGACCACCGCGGTCGCGAAGTGTTTACTGGACCACTCCCCCGCGTGGGTCGAGCGGTTCCAGCACGAGATAGCTTCCTACCGATCCTTCGTCCGGCACCGTCCGCCGGTGCGGGCGCCGCGGCTCATCGCCGCGGACCCGGAGAACTGCACACTGGTGATCGAGCGGATGCCCGGACGGGCGGCGGCGCTCTCGCGCCACCCCGTCGAGGCCCCGCCGCGGGCCGACGTCCGGGCGGTGCTCGGCGCGGTGGCCCGGCTCAACTCCTGGCGGCCGCCGGCCGGGACCTTCGACGCGCCGCTGGACTACGGGACGCGGATCGCGCGCTACCACGAGCTCGGTCTCTTCACCGACCGGGACCGGGACGACCTGCAGAAGCTGCTGCACGGCCTGGCGCACGCGGGCGGTCGGCAGGGCATGGGGCAGTTCTGTCACGGTGACGCCCTGCTCTCCAACGTCCTGCTCTCGCCCGCCGGCCCCGTCCTCGTGGACTGGGAGCACGCCGGCTGGTACCTGCCCGGCTACGACCTGGCGACGCTGTGGGCAGTGCTCGGTGACGCGCCGCTGGCCCGGCGCCAGATCAGTCAGCTCGCCCAGCAGGCGGGCCCGGCCTCCCGGGACGCCTTCCTGGTGAACCTGATGATCGTGCTGACGCGGGAGATCCGTACGTACGAGACGGCGGTGCAGCGCACCATCAAGGAGGCGCCCCCGGCCGGTACCGTCCCGGTGCCCTCCGGTGCGCTCTCCGCCGGCGAGGAACAGCGGCTGCTCCTGAGGCGGCTGCACGACGACTGCGCCATGGCACGGCGGGCCGTGCGCGCGGCGGTCGGAACGCGCTAGGGGCGGATCCGACCGACGACACGGGGGTGGCGCGCCGTGCGCCCGGTGCCGACACACCGGGACACGGCGCTCCGTCTTGTCCACGCCACGGACCGCGCGGGCGGCGGCCCCATTGGTCCACTCCACTGACGCGTCCCAGGCCCGGGACCCGTCTTCGCGAAACTCCGCCGAACGGCCTCCATTTCCGCCCTGACGTGGGAACTTCCGCACGGGCAGGCGTGATTGACGGATCGTCCGGGACCCGATACCCCTGTACGGGTTCGGTCCCGCACGCCCCCGTGTCACCCCCCGCCCCTGGAGGCTGCCTTGCTCCGTTCCGCGTCCCCCGGACGTGTCCCGCCCTCGCCACGGTCCCCCCGCCGCGCGACAAGGGTGGCCGGCACCGTCGCATCCGCCGCCCTGCTGCTGCCGCTGCTGTCCGCGGCTCCGTCCGCCGTCGCCGACGTGCCCGAGGCGGGCACGCTGCAAGGCCAGTTCGCGCGGGCAGCCTCGCGCCACGGTGTGCCCGAGAGCGTCCTGCTGGCCGTGTCGTACCTCCAGTCGCGCTGGGACACCCACGGCGGTGCGCCGAGCGTGACCGGCGGCTACGGGCCGATGCACCTGACGGACGCGAGGACGGCGCTCGCCGAGTCCGCCGCCCCGCACCACTCCGACGGCGAGGAGGACGCGCGCGGCGACGCCTCGCGCCCGCTCCGCTCGGCGGCCGGCACTGCCACCCCCGCGGCGGTGCCCGACGCCGCGCTGCCGGGCCGGCTGCGGACCCTGGAGCGGGCGTCCGCACTCTCCGGGATCCCGGCCGAGGAACTGCGCGACTCCACTGCCGCGAACATCGAGGGCGGGGCAGCACTGCTCGCCGCGGCACAGCGCGAGGCCGGGCTGCCGGCGAGCGCCGATCCCGCCGAGTGGTACGGGGCGGTGGCGCGCTACTCGGGCGCCGACGACTCGGCGACGGCCGCGACCTACGCGAACGACGTGTTCGACGTGATCCGGACCGGCGAGACCCGCACGACGGACAGCGGCCAGCGGGTGACGCTCCCGGCCGCCCCGGCGGTGGAGCCCGCCACGGAACAGGTGGACGCGCTCGGGCTGCGGCGGCCCGCCGCCGGTCCGGTGGAGTGCCCGCGCTCGGTGGCGTGCGAGTGGATCCCCGCGCCGTACGAGGAGTTCGGCGACGGCGACTACGGCAACCACGACAAGGCGGACCGGCCCTCGTCCCAGTCGATCGACTACATCGTCATCCACGACACCGAGGCGACCTGGGACGTCACCCTGAAGCTCGTGCAGGACCCGACGTACGTGTCGTGGCAGTACTCGCTGCGCTCCTCGGACGGGCACATCGCTCAGCACCTGCCGCTCAAGGACGTCGGCTGGCACGCGGGCAACTGGTTCGTGAACGCCAAGTCGGTGGGTCTGGAGCACGAGGGCTTCCTCACCTCGCCGGATTCCTGGTACACGGAGGCGATGTACCGGACGTCGGCACGGCTCGTGCGGTACCTGGCGCAGCGGTACGACATCCCGCTGGACCGGCAGCACATCCTCGGGCACGACACCGTGCCGGGGACGGTGACCTCGACGATCCGGGGCATGCACACGGACCCGGGACCGTACTGGGACTGGGCGCACTACTTCCGTCTCCTCGGCCGGCCGATCACGCCGAGCGCCGGTCCGAACGCCGCGGTGGTGACGATCCGGCCCGACTACAGCGCCCATCAGCCGGTCTACACGGGCTGTGTGAAGGCGGGCGAGGTGTGCGCGCCGCACGGGAGCGGAGCGGTGCGCCTGCACATCGCGCCGAGCGCCGACGCGCCCCTCGTGAAGGACATCGGGCTGCGGCCCGGCGGGCAGGACTCGACGGCCGGGGTCAACGACACCGGGGCGCGCGCCTCGACGGGGCAGAGCTTCGCGGTGGCGGAGCGCCGGGGCGAGTGGACGGCGATCTGGTACCTCGGGCAGAAGGCGTGGTTCCACAATCCGCGGAAGGAGCCGGCGGCGGTGAACACGCGCGGGCTCGTCCTGACTCCCCGGGAGGGGCTCGCGGAGGTGCCGGTCTACGGGCGGGCGTATCCGGAGGCCTCGGCGTACCCGGCGGGGATTCCGGTGCAGGCGGTGTCCCCGCTTCCGTACAAGCTGCTCGCGGGCCAGCGGTACGTGGTGGGTGACCGCACTCCGGGCGAGTACTACTTCGCGCCGGTGTTCGACAGCAGCGGGCATACGGTCGTCCGGGGGCAGGAGGAGTACTACGAGATCCAGTTCGGCCATCGGGTGGCCTTTGTGAAGGCCTCTGACGTGCGGGTTTCCCAGGGCTGACGGAGGCGTGGCCGAAAGGCGCGGGGTGGTGCCGGAGGGACGCTCCGGCACCACCCCGCCCGCGTTCATACGACTATTCGGGAGATCGCGTGTGCCATCCGGGCGACGGGTAAGGCTGGGCCGGTCACCGCACGTGCTCACCGGAAGGCCCTTCAGGAAATGCCTCAGCCCTTCGTTATGCCGGACTTCTATGTTCCGTATCCGGCGCGGCTCAATCCCCATGTGGAGACCGCCCGCACGCACACGCGTGACTGGGCGCGGGAGATGGGGATGCTGGAGGGCTCGGGCGTCTGGGAGGAGCACGACCTCCAGTCCCACGACTACGCACTGCTCTGCTCGTACACCCACCCGGACTGCGACGCGGAGGCCCTCGACCTCGTCACGGACTGGTACACGTGGGTCTTCTTCTTCGACGACCACTTCCTGGAGGTCTTCAAGCGCACCCTGGACCGGGCGGGCGGCAAGGCCTATCTCGACCGGCTGCCGCTCTTCATGCCGGCGGACCCGGCGGCGGGCATGCCCGAGCCGACCAACCCCGTGGAGGCCGGTCTCGCCGACCTCTGGCGGCGGACGGTCCCGTCGATGTCCGAGGGCTGGCGGGTGCGGTTCGCGGAGGCGACGGAGCACCTCCTCCACGAGTCCCTCTGGGAGCTCGACAACATCGACGACGGCCGGATCGCCAACCCCCTCGAGTACATCGAGATGCGCCGGAAGGTGGGCGGCGCGCCCTGGTCGGCCGGTCTCGTCGAGTACGCGGCGGGGGCCGAGGTTCCCGCCCAGGTGGCGTACTCCCGGCCGCTGCGCGTGCTCAGGGACGCCTTCTCCGACGCCGTCCATCTGCGCAACGACCTCTTCTCCTACCAGCGCGAGGTGGAGGACGAGGGCGAGAACAGCAACGGCGTCCTGGTCCTGGAGAGGTTCCTCGGCTGCACGACCCAGGAGGCGGCGGAGGCCGTCAACGACCTGCTGACCTCGCGCGTCCAGCAGTTCGAGAACACGGCCCTGACGGAAGTACCGCTGCTCGCCGCCGAGAAGGGGCTGAGCGCCGCCGAGTGCGCGGCCCTCGCGGCATACGCGAAGGGGCTCCAGGACTGGCAGTCCGGCGGACACGAGTGGCACATGCGCTCCAGCCGGTACATGAACGAGGGCATGGTCGCGGGGCCTTCGCGGTTCGACGGGGTCCTCGGCACCTCCGCGCTCGACATCCGGACCCTGTTCGGGCGCCCGGCCGCGGCCCGGCACCGGGCGTTCACGCACGCACCGCACGAGCACGTGGGGCCGTCGCTGCTGCCGGAGTTCGACCTGCCGTACCCGCTGACCGTCAACCCCCATCACGAACAGGCGGGGCGACGCAGTACGGACTGGGCCGAGCGGATGGGCCTCCTCGACGATCTCTGGGACCGGCCGATGGCGGAGGGCTTCGACTTCGCGCTGTGCTCGGCGGGCCTCGATCCGGACGCGTCCCTGGACGAGCTGTGCCTCAGCTCCGACTGGCTGACCTGGGGAACGTACGCGGACGACTACTACCCGGCCGTCTTCGGGCGGGCGGGATCCCTGGCGGGCGCGAAGGAGCAGACCGACCGGCTCAAGGCGTGCATGCCGCTCGACGAGCCCGCGGCCGGCGCCGCGATCGCGGTGAACCCGCTGGAGCGCTCGCTCGCGGACGTCTGGGCGCGGACCGCCGCTCCGATGGCCCCGGGGGCGCGGGCCAGGCTGCGGGACTCGCTCGACGCGATGCTCGACAGCTGGATGTGGGAGATGCACAACGTGCTGCAGCACCGGGTGCCCGACCCGGTCGACTACATCGAGATGCGGCGCAGCACCTTCGGATCCGAGCTGACCATGCTGCTGTCCAGGCTTCGGCAGGACGAGACGCTGCCCCCCGAGATCTTCCGGTCGGGCACGGTGCGCAGCCTGGAGAACGCGGTGATGGACTACGGCGCGCTCGTCAACGACCTCTTCTCGTACCAGAAGGAGATCGAGGTCGAGGGCGAGGTGCACAACGGCGTTCTGGTGCTCCAGAAGTTCTTCGACTGCGACTACCCGACGGCAATGGCGATGGTCGACGACCTGATGCGGGGCCGGCTGCGCCAGTACGAGCACCTGAAGCATCGTGAAGTTCCGCTGCTCTACGAGGACTTCGGCCTCGACGCGGCCGGAAGGGCGGCTTTCGAGGCGTATCTGCGGGAGTTGGAGGACTGGCTCGCGGGTGTCCTCAACTGGCACCGGAAGACCCGGCGTTACGGCCCCGAGGACGTCCGCGCGGGCAGTGGCAGCGCGCTGCTGCGGCGCGGACCCGCGGGTCTCGGCACCTCTGCCGCGCGGCTCTCCGAGCTGCTCGGCGCCGGACCCCGCTGACGTATGCCGAAGGCCTCCGGGTAGTTGCCCGGAGGCCCTCGGTCCTGCGTCCGCTCAGGTGCGCCGGCCGCGCAGGTCGTCGATCTCGCGGCGCTCGCGCTTGGTGGGGCGGCCCGCGCCCCGGTCGCGCACGGCCGCGACGGCGACGTGCTCGCGGGGCGGCGGGGGCGGGCTGTTGTCCACGTACGCCTCGACGGCGACGGGCGGGCCGACCCGCTTGACGTGCAACTCCTTGACCACGACGATCCGATCACGGCCGCCGTGGTAGAGCCTGACCTCGTCGCCCGGCTTCACCGACTGCGCGGGCCTGGCCCGGTCCCCGTTGACCTTCACGTGCCCGGCGCGGCAGGCCGCGGCGGCCTGGGCTCGGGTCTTGGTGAGACGGACCGCCCAGATCCAGGCGTCGACGCGCGCGCTCATCGGCCCCCGCTCCCCGTCAGCCCTGCTGGAACAGCTCGGCGGGCAGGGGCTTGAGCAGCGCGTACAGGTCGTCGGTGATCGGCCGGTCCCAACTGGCGATCGTCACGAGGACGTTGTCGCTGCGGTCGAACTGGACGCAGGAGATGCGGCTCTCGGAGAGCTTGAGGCGGCGGACGATGAGGAGGTTGTCGCCCTGCATCACCGGGACGTCCTCGGTGTCGAGCACCTCGACCGGCTCGTCGTTCTCCAGGGCCGCGAGGAGCTGGGCGACCTCGAAGGGGATCTGCCCGTCGGCGAGCTCGCGCGCCGGGGAGCCCTCGGGGAGGTTGCCGATGATCATCGCGGGGCCGCGGCCGCCGAACAGGTCGTACCGGAGGAACACGCCCTGGCAGGAGCCGTCGGGGGCGGGCAGCAGACCGGCGCCGAGATTGCCGGGCCAGTCGCCCGGATCCATGGCCAGGACGTCGAAGTCCGGGCCCGCGGGAGTGGCGGCGCTGCGGCGGCGGAGGAAGGACATACGGCCATGGTACGTGCCCCGGCGCGCGATGCCGCGCGCCGGGCGCCCCGCTCCGGTCAGGGCTGCCCGCCGGGGCGGTCCGTGTTCCGCAGGGCCTGGTCGAGGCCGGTCCGGTCGGTGCCCAGTTTCCGGTAGACGGCCGAGAGGAGGCGGCTGACGGCGGCGGCGTCGACGCCGAGGTGGAGGGCCACGTCCCGGTCGCGGACGGTGAGCTCGGCGGCCTGGCGCTCACGGGCGGTGAGCGTGTCCGTGCCGGCCGGGTGGAGGGACCGGGGGCGCAGTCCGGCCGCCGCCAGCTCGGCCCGCGCCTCGTCGACCAGGCCGTCGGCGCCGCAGTCCTGGGCGGCCTCCAGGCCCCGGTAGAGGTGCTCTGCGGCCTCCCCGGCCCGCTCGGTGCGGCGCAGGGCGATGCCGAGGGCGACGAGGGAGCGGGCCAGCTCGTAGGCCGCGGGTGACTGGTCGAGCCAGTCGACGGACTCCTCCAGGAGCTTCAGACGCTCGGAGGGTGCGGACACCTCGGCGAGCACCCGGAGCGCCGAGCCGATCGCGGAGGGTGCGCCGTACTGCCGTGCGCGGGCGACGGCCTCCTGCGCGGTCCGCCGGGCCCTGCCGGGGGTCGTGACGGCCTCGGCGGCGGCCAGGTGGAGCTGCCAGGGGCACCAGGCGGGGTTGCGCATGCCGCGCGGGTCGAGGCGGCGGCCGACGGCGGCCAGCTCGGCGGCGGCCTCGTCGGTGCGGCCGCGGGCCAGGAGCAGCTCGGCGTGGACGGTCTGGGAGTCGGGGAAGGTGACGGCGGCCGGGAAGGGCTCGCCAAAGTCGTGCTCGCGGGCGATGCGGTCGGCCTCCTCGACCCGGCCGCGGGCCAGCAGGACCTCGATGGTGACGCCGACCGCGTACCACTGGGCGGGGGTGCGCGGTCCGACGCGCTCCGCGAGGCGCAGTCCGGCGCGGACGAAGTCCTCGGCCTCGACGAGGCGGCCGCGGCGGTAGCGGATGTAGCCGAGCAGGGTGTACGCGAAGGAGAGGTGGGCCCCGCGCCAGCCCTGGCGCTCGAACTCGGCGGTGCCGGCGGCGAACAGCTCCTCGGCGCGGCCGGGGCGGTCGGCGTAGAGGAAGGTGAGGGCCACGAGGACCGGGACCTCGAAGCCGCGGCTCTCGTCGGCCCAGCTGAGGCCTCCTTCGAGGGCGCGCTCGGCGTGCCCCACGGCGACGGCGGAGGGTTCGGCGCGCAGGGTGGCGTCCCAGGCGCGCAGGTGGCCGACGGCCCAGGAGTCGCCCTCGGGGTGGGTCTCCAGGAGGTGCCGGGCGGCGGCGGTGGAGCCGAGGCCGGCGTCGACGACGCACCAGGCGGCCTGGCCGTGGAGAGCGACGCGGGTGGCGGCGGGGATGGACCGGTAGACGGTGGTGGCGATGAGGGGGTGGACGAACCGGAGGGGCTCGTCGGGGTCGTCGGCCTCGGCGAGCACCCGGGCCTCGCGCAGTCGGCCCACGCAGTCGACGACGGCCTCGTCACCGAGTCCGGCGACGGCTCCGGCGAGCTGCAGGGAGATCTCGGTGCCGAGGACGGCGCAGGCCCAGGCGAGGCGCACGGTGGCGGGGCCGAGGCGTTCGAGGCGGGTGACGAGGCCGCTGCCCTTGAGGGCGGCGGCGAGGTCACGCAGTTCGTGGGCGCCGCCCGCGGTGGGTTCGAGGCCGTGGTCGCGGACCTTGGCGGCCAGCTCGACGGCCTCGAAGGGGTTCCCGGAGGTGACGGTCCAGCACTCGCGGCAGAAGGCGTCGTCGGCGTGGGCGCCGACCCGGTCGCGGACGAGCCGGGCGATGGCGTCGGTGGTGAGCGGGGCGAGGCCGAGGGGCCGCTGCCCGGAGCGATGGCCGGTGAACTCCGCGCCCTCGTCGGGGAGTTCGTCGGGCCGGTAGGCGACGACGAGGAGCATGGGCAGCTCTTCGGCACGGGGGGCGAAGGCGGCGAGCCAGCCGAGCGACTCGGGGTCGGCCCAGTGGGCGTCGTCGAGGACCACGACGAGGGGGGCGCGCCGGACGGCGAGGTGGGTCAGGACCCAGTCGAGTCCGTCGCGCAGGCCCTGCGGGTCGGGCGGGGAGTCCCCACCGGTGGCACGCAGCCCGAGGGCGGGGCCGACGATGTCGTACCAGGATCCGAGCCGCTCGCGGAGCTCGGTGTCGGAGGCGTGGGCCAGTTGGGGCTGGAGGAGCTGCCGGGCGACGTGGAAGGCGACCCGCTGTTCCTGGTCGCCGCCCCGGGCGGAGAGCACGGTGCAGCCGCGGGCGCCGGCGAGGCGCCGGATCTCGGCGAGCAGGGTGGTCTTGCCGAGCCCGGCGGGGGCGGCGTAGGCGAGGATGCCGCCGCGGCGGGTGGCGCGGGGCCGGTCGGCGGCCACGCTGTCGGGTGCGTCGGGCGCGTCGGGAGGGGTGTCGCCGGTATGGGTGTTGCCGGTATGGGTGTTGCCGGTATGGGTGTTGCCGACAGAGGTGCTGCGGGCCGGGGTGCCTGTCGGGGTGTTGCCTGTCGGGGCCGGAAGCAGCCTCGGGCCGGTGATGGGCTCCACACCCGGGAGGACGACGGGACGACTCGGGCTTCCGTCGGGGACGGCGACGAGGTGGGGGCCGCGGGGCTCGCGGGGTGCGGGCACCCGGTGGGCCCGGGCCGGGAACTCCTCGGCGAGGCCCGTCAGGAGGTCGAGTGCCTCCTCGGCCGCCTGGAGCGCCGCC
This sequence comes from Streptomyces narbonensis, assembly GCF_014649015.1. GTDB lineage: Bacteria > Actinomycetota > Actinomycetes > Streptomycetales > Streptomycetaceae > Streptomyces > Streptomyces narbonensis. Next base: position 1,835 of record NZ_BMSF01000005.1, on the reverse strand, counting down.
TCGCGTTCGAAGAGGCCGAAACCCTTACGGGCCGGCCTGTCGTCCTCAGGTACCACGTTCCACCCCCACACCGGGGGCGCACGCCCGGCGCACAGTGCGGGGTGCCGGGCGGGTGGCCCCGCGAAAACCCCAGCGTACGCCCGATGGAGTGAAGTGGGCCGGGTAAACACCCAAGCCAGGGGCGCACGACGGCGCGTCCGTCTCATTCCGCTCGACACAGGGCGGTGGAGAGCACCTTCGTCGCGGCCCTCGCAGCCGTGTCGGGCAGGGTCAGACCGGTGTTGACGGACAGGGTGACCTGTCGCTCGCCGTCGGCGGAGGTGAAGCTGAAGGTCTGGTATCCGACCACCTCGCCCGTGTGTCCGAGGACCGGTTCGTCGGCCGGACAGGTGTTGGCGTTGCCCTCCACCGCTTCCCTGAGGAGGACCCCGGGGAGGACCAAGGGCGGACCCTGGGACCTGTCCGGGCAGACGAGTCCGGTGGTTTCTACGGGCCGAGGGTGCCGATGAAGTGGTCCAGCCGCGAGACGACTTGCCGCAGCACGTCAACGGATCCCCTGGCGTCGTCGGCGAGCTCCAGTGCGTGATCGGCTGAGGGAATTTCCAGGGCGTCATGTCGTAGGGACTCGGCGACCCGTGAATCCCACAGCTTGTCGGCGCTTCCGCCGATGAGGAGGGTCGGCGCTTCGGCTCGTTGGAGAGCGCGGACCACAGGATCGATGGTCAGGAGAGGAGTGAGCCAGGCCGCTGCGATGTTTCGCTCGGCCGCGATGCCGCAGGCGAGTGAGCCCAACGACTTGCCGACGAGGAGGCGGCAGGCCCCTGCCTCGGCGTCGATGGCCTGGGTGACGTGCCTCTCCACCCACGCGATCCGGTCGTTCACGGTGAACTGCGAGAAGTCGTCCGGGACCTGCCACCACAGCTCCTGGACCGTCCAGCCGTGCTGGAGGAGTACGCCACGGGCGAAGTGCAGCAGCGGCCTGGCGGGCGAGTAGCCGACGCCTGGAATGACGACTGCGACACGGTCTGGGGCACCATCGAAGCGGGTGGGCATGGCGAAGGGGGAGGGATCGGGCATGGTCGCAGGCTACTGGTCGACTGATCATGCGACGGGCGTCCTGTCGGATCGACGGCCGCCTGCGCACGCTGTCCCTGGCTGGGGCAGTCCGAGCGGTCGTCACCCATGACGAAGCGCGGCTACTTCCCCGGCACCGCCACCATCGCGGCCCTCATGATGCGGCTCCGCACGCGATCGCCCGGACACCCCCTAGGCTCGCCCCTCAGGTGCGGCGGCCACCGTGAGGCGCTCCAGGACGGCCACCGCCTCCTCCGCCCGGGCGTGTTCCACGAAGAGGTGGTCGTGGTGGAAGCCGGCCACGACGTTGCAGCTCATGCCCGCGTCGGCGAGCGCGCCCGCGACGGCGGCCGTCAGGCCGACGGCGTCGAGCGCGGAGTGGATCCGCAGGGTGATCCACCCCGCGACGTAGTCGTAGGGGAGGGAGGCGGCGTCCGCCTCCTCCTGGCGTACGACGAGGGTGAGCCCTTCGCTCTCGGTCACGGTGACGACGGGGGCGACGCCGGCCGGGGCGGCGGGGCCGGCCACCGTGGTGAAGACGTACCGCCCGCAGGCGAGTTCCGGTCGCATTCCGGCGAGGAGGCGGGTCAGGTCGCGTTCGGCGTTCATGCCCGCCAGCCTAGGTCCTGTCGTCAAACTCCCGCCTGCCCTGCGGGCGGCCCAGGCGTTGCGGGGCAGACGGGAATTTGACGACACCCCCTAGGACTTGTCCGGCCGATCATGTGACTACTCCGCGTCGGGGTCGTTGATGTGGACATGGG
>NZ_BMSF01000004.1 GCF_014649015.1 Streptomyces narbonensis | reverse complement strand
GACGCCGCCGAACAATCATTGTGGGAAAGCCCCGCACCTTATGGTGCGGGGCTTTTCTGCGTTTACAGGCCGGTCAGGCCGGCGTCACCAGTGCGGTGTCGTAGGCCAGGATGACCGCCTGGACGCGGTCGCGGGCGCCCGTCTTCGCGAGGATGCGGCCGATGTGGGTCTTCACCGTGGACTCCGCGAGATGGAGGCGCTCGGCGATCTCCGTGTTCGTCCAGCCCTGGCCGACGACCGTGAGGATCTCGCGCTCCCGTTCCGTGAGGGTGGAGAGGCGCGGGTCCTCCTGGGGCGGGGCCGTCGCGGGGGCGGCGGACTGCGGCAGGTGGTGGATGTAGGCGTCCAGGAGACGGCGGGTCAGGCTCGGGGCCACGACCGCGTCGCCGCTCGCGACCGCGCGGATGCCCGCGAGGAGCTCCTCCGGCTGGGCGTCCTTCACCAGGAAGCCGCTCGCGCCGGCGCGCAGGCCCTCGTACGCGTACTCGTCGAGGTCGAAGGTGGTGACGATGAGGATCCGGGTGCGGGCGCCCGTAGCGACGATGCGGCGGGTGGCCTCGATGCCGTCGAGGCCGGGCATGCGGATGTCCATCAGGACGACGTCGGGGTGGTGGCGGTCGACCTGGCGGATCGCCTCGGTGCCGTTCGAGGCCTCGCCGAGGACCGTCATGTCGTCCTGGCTCTCGAGGAGCATGCGGAAGCCGAGGCGCTGCATCGGCTGGTCGTCCGCGATGAGTACGGTCGTCACGAGAGGGAGCCTTCCAGGGGGAGTCGGAGACGGACGTGCCAGCCGCCGGCCGGCAGGGCGCCGGAGTCGAGCCGGCCGTCGTAGAGGGCGGCGCGTTCGCGCATGCCCGTGAGGCCCTGGCCTTGTCCCCGGTGGGGGCGGTTGGCCGTCGGTGTGCCCGTGTCGACCACCTCCACCAGGAGTTCCTTCGGGGCGTAGGCCAGGAGGACGGTCGCGCGGGCCTTGGGGCCCGCGTGCTTGAGGGTGTTGGTGAGAGCTTCCTGGATCACGCGGTAGACCGTCAGCTGGGCGCCCGGCGCCAGGGGTTGAGGGGCGGGCTCGTCGCGGACTTCGAGTTCGACCGCGAGGCCCGCCTTCCGTACGCCGGTGAGGAGCGTGTCCAGGTCGGCCAGGGTGGGCTGGGGGTCGCGGACGGCCTCCTGTTCGTCGTCGCGCAGGACTCCGAGGAGGCGGCGGAGGTCGTCGAGGGCCTGGCGGCTCGTCGTGCCGATGGCGTCGAGGGCCTGGGCGGCGCGCTCGGGGCTCTTGGCCGCCGCGTACCGGCCGCCGTCCGCGAGTCCGGTGATGACCGAGAGGTTGTGGCCGATGATGTCGTGCATCTCGCGGGCGATCCTGGTGCGTTCGGCCGCGGCGGCGAGCCGGACCTCCTGGTCGCGTTCGACCTCCAGGCGTCGGGCCCGGTCGACGAGGCCGGCGGTGTGGTCCCTGCGGGAGCGGACCACGATGCCGAGGAGGGCGACGAGCGCGTACGCCCACAGGGTGGGGACGACGCGCTGGTCCCAGGTCTCGTGGGAGAAGCGGACCGCGCCTGTCACGAGCGGCGGCAGGATGAGGGCGAGGGCCCAGAGGAGTGCGCGCGGCGGGCGGGTGAGCGCGAGGTGGAAGACGGGGAGCGTCTGGAGGTAATTGGCCTGGAGGAAGGCGCCGGAGGCGTCGCTGACCAGTGCCGCGCAGGCCATCACGGCGAGGGCGGTCATGGGGCGGCGGCGGCGCCAGTACAGGGGCAGGGAGAGGGCCAGGCTGAGGGTGAGGACGAGCCAGGCCGGTACGGAGTCGTCCCGGGCGGTGTTCTGCCAGCCGCCCGCCGCGTCCACGAGGGCTGCCCCGGTCCAGCAGAGGGTCAGTGTGGCGTCCCAGACCCAGGGGTGGCGGCCGTCGAAGGCGAGCGTCCGGTTCAGCAGGCGCTGGAGGTGCCTGCTGAGGCCCGTCGTCCCGGCCGGGTGTGGTGTCTCCTCCGTGATCATCCGTCCATCATCCTCATACGTCGCGGCGCTTGAGCAACAGGGCGGGGACCGTGAGTGCCGCGGCCGCCCAGAGGCACAGGGCGAGAAGTGCGGCGCCGGGGGAGGCCGCGCCCGGGATCGGGGTCGCGGAACCGAGGGCTCCGGCCGCCTGGGTGGGGAAGTACCGGATGGCCGTGTCCATGGCCTCGTACGGGAGCATTCCGAGGATCTCGGGGACGATCAGGACTCCGCCGACGAAGGCGCCGATCGCGCCCGGGACGGAGCGGAGGGCGGCGCCGAGGCCGAGGGCGATGACGCCGAGGAGCGTGACGCCCGCCGCGTTGCCCGCGATGGCGGCGAGGACGCCGTCGTCGGTGAGGGAGGCGGCCTGGTCGGTGCCGGAGAGGAAGAGCTGGGCCGTCACGAAGGTCGGCAGGGAGGTCAGGAGGGAGAGCGTGAACACGACGGACGTGTAGACGGTCGCCTTCGCCCACAGGACGGGGAGGCGGCGGGGGACGGCGGTGAAGGAGGCGTGGGCCAGGCCCGTCGCGTACTCGCCGGCGGTGACGAGGATGCCGAGGACGGCGAGGGCGATGCCGCCGAGTTGCGAGCCGTAGAGGGTGAGGACGACGGTGTCGACGTCGGAGTCGCCGCCGTCGGAGGTGTAGGTGGAGCCCATGAGGATGCCGACGCCGAGGACGAACGCGACGGCGGTGAGGACGGTGATCCAGGTGGAGCGGACCGTCCACAGCTTGTGCCACTCCGAGCGGAGGACGCGGGCGGTCGTGAGGCCGTAGGGGGTGACGGGTGCGGCGGTGGTCGGCGCGGGGGTGGTGGCGGTGGTCGTCATGCGGGGGCTCCCTGGTATTCGACGGAGTCGCGGGTGAGGTCCATGAAGGCCTGCTCCAGCGATGCGGCCTGCGGGGTGAGTTCGTGGAGGGGGATGGCGTGGGCGGCGGCCGCGCGGCCGATCTCCGGGGCCTCCAGGCCGGTGACGAGGAGGGTGTCGGCGGCCTCCGTGGTGAAGCGCGCGTCGGGGAGGAGCCGGCGGAGGCGGTCCGCTTCCGGGGTGACGACCTTGACGGAGGCGCCGCCGGAGGCTCGTACGAGCTCGTCGACCGTGGTGTCGGCGAGGAGCCGGCCCTTGCCGATGACGATGAGGTGGTCGGCGGTGAGGGCCATCTCGCTCATGAGGTGGGAGGAGACGAGGACGGTACGGCCCTCGGCGGCCAGGGACTTGAGGAGGGTGCGGATCCAGAGGACGCCCTCGGGGTCGAGGCCGTTGACGGGTTCGTCGAGGACGACGGTGGCCGGGTCGCCGAGGAGCGCGGCGGCGATGCCGAGGCGCTGGCCCATGCCGAGGGAGAAGCCCTTGACGCGCTTGCGGGCGACGTGGGTGAGGCCGGTGAGGGCGAGGACCCGGTCCACGCGGGTGTGGGGGATGCCGTGGGTGTGGGCGAGGGCCATGAGGTGGTGGTGGGCGGAGCGGCCGGGGTGCAGGGCGCGGGCTTCGAGGAGGGCGCCGACCCGGGTGAGCGGGGCGCGGTGTCCGGCGTAGGGGCGGCCGTCGATGGTGGCGTGGCCGCGGGTCGGGGAGTCGAGGCCGAGGATCATGCGGAGAGTGGTGGACTTTCCGGCGCCGTTGGGGCCGAGGAAGCCGGTGACGGTGCCGGGGTGGACGGTGAAGCTGAGGTCCTGGACGACGGTGGTGTCCCCGTACCGCTTGGTGAGGTTCTCTGCTCGGATCATGTCGACGACGCTACGGAGCGGGCGCAGGCGGGACGTCGGACCGTGGGTGGGTGCCGGGGCGCGGGCGTAGTACCGGGGTACGACGGCCGGTGTGCCGGTCTGCCGGGGCGGGAGTGTGAGGGAAAAGTCCTTGTCAGAGGGGTCTCGCCGTGGCGAGGATCGGCGGTATGGACTATTCGATTCGCACCATCCGCGCCGACGAGTGGGAGCAGGTGCGTGAGCTGCGGCTCGCCGCCCTCCAGGACCCGGTCGCGCACCTGGCGTTCCTGGAGACGCACGAGGAGGCCGCGGCTCGGCCGGATTCCTTCTGGCAGGAGCGGACGGTGAATTCCTCGGAGGATGGGGCCGGTGATGTGCGCCAGTTCGTCGCGGAGGCGCCGGACGGCCGGTGGGTGGGGACGGCGACGGTGCTCGTGGAGCGGGCCGCGGCCGAGACGTTCTTCGGGGACGTGCCGGTGGTCGAGCAGACGCATGTCGTCGGGGTGTTCGTCCGGGACGAGGCGCGTGGCTCGGGGGTGATCGACGCGCTGTTCGAGGCCTCGGCGGAGTGGTCCTGGGCTTTGGAGCAGCGGGTCGAGCGGGTGCGGCTGTACGTCAACGGTGAGAACGTGCGGGCCCAGGCGGCTTACCGGCGGCTCGGGTTCGCGGACACCGGTGTCCGGGTCGCCCTGCACGGCAGTGAGGTGGCGCAGGAGTTGGAGTACGAGCTGCTGCGGCCGGCGGGGTGGGTCCGCGCCTCAGTGGCTGAGTGAGTTCTCCGGCCAGCGGGATCTCGCCTGTTCGGGGGACCGCATCAGGGCGAGGGTCGGGAGGCCCTGGTCGTGGCCGGTGGCGAGGAGCTCCGGGAGGTGGGGGAGCGGGGCCACGGCGGCGACGTCGTCGAGGACGAGCGTCAGTGGTGGGTCGAGCCGACCGTCGGATGACCGTGCGGCCATGCGGCGGCCGTGCTCGACCACGCTTGCGGCGAGGGCCGTGAGGAGCGGCATCGCGCCGGGGTGGGCCCGGGGGTTCTCGATCGGTTCGCCCACCACGTAGAGCGTGCCCCCTTCGGTGAGGAAAGATGCGAGGGCCAGCGAATCCGTTCGATTCGGGACGCAGGCCTCGCGGATGTGGATCGAGGAGAGCGCGGCGAGCGCACGGGCCGTCAGTTCCTGGGCCAGGCGGCGGCTTTCGGGGTGGGCGGTGAGCGCCGATTCGAGGAGGCCGGCGAGGCCGGAGGCGGCCTTGGGGTGGCTGCGGAGGATGCGTACGGGTTCGTGGGCGCCGGCGCCCTGGGCCCAGCGGTGGACCTGTCGGAAGGGGCGGCCGTCGACGGCGGCGGCGTGCAGCCAGCAGCGCAGAAGCGTTTCGGCGGTGTCGGCGGTTGCCGCGTCGAGGCGGGAGGGCGGGCGTACGGGGGCGAGCAGGGCGGCTGCCCGCTGCTGGGCGACGGCCGGGTCCTCGCACTGCTCGGACGGGGACCAGTGGAGGCGCCCGGGGGTGTCGCAGAGGTGGCCGGGGTCGTGGACGAGGACCGGGCCGAGCTTGCCGCGGGCGTCCTTCGTCGAGGACCAGACGGCCGGGTCGGAGGTGACGACCAGGACGGGGCCCTCGGCGTCGCTGATCGCCTGGACGGCTGCCGGGTGGCGGGTCTCCGGGGGGCCGTAGACGATCCGGGTCGGCCGGCCGGGGGTGGCTGCGGGGGCCTGGGCCGGGGCTGGGGCCGGGCCCGGGGCTGGGGGTGGCGGTGCGGCGGTGGCGGGTGCGGGTGTCTGTGTGGCCGGCGTGGTCGTGGGTGCTTGTGTGGTGGGCGCCGGCGTTTGTACGGCCGCGAGCGGCTCGGCGGGTGTCGGGGCGGCTGGAGCCGTCTCCGTGCGCGGAGGGGTGATCACGACGGTCTCGGCGGTCTCGGCGGGTGCCGTCGGGGCCGGGTCCTTTCGTAGCCGGGCGGCGGCCGGGGCCTGGGTGTACGCGCCCGCCTTCCGGTTCGCCCGTACCGCGCGCCAGCGGGCGATCGTGCCCAGGGCGAAGATCGAGAGGACCAGCAGGACCATCGCCTCGCCGATGAGGAGGCCCCAGAAGAGCCCGTACCCCGAGAGCTGGTCCGGCGGGGTCGCCGGCCAGGCCGCCGCGAGGTCCGTGGGGGCCGTGGCCAGGGAGCGCAGGGCCGCGGGCGTGCCCATGAAGGCGACGCCCCGCGGCCAGGCCCCGTGGGCGAAGAGCCCGGCGAGGCCGGTCGCCGTCCACACGAGGGCCGTGAGGCAGAAGAGGAGGCCGAACAGGCCGAGCAGCAGCCCGTCGGAGACTCCCCCTCCCTTCCGTGCTGGTTCCATTACGCCACCGTCGACTGCGAAGTGCCGTTCATCTGCTGCTCGATGAGGATCGCGCGCTGCTCCGTCTCCCACTCCAGCTCGGGATCGACGACGGAGGACTCGGTCATGGCGCGGTCGGTGTAGACGAGGGGGCGTTCCTTCTCGGTGATGAGGTGTTTGACCACCTGCACGTTGCCGTTGACGTCCCAGACAGCGATGCCGGGGGTGAGGGTCGGGATGATCTCGACCGCCCAGCGTGGCAGTCCGAGGACCCGGCCCGTGTTGCGTGCCTCGTCGGCTTTCTGGGCGTAGATGGTCCGGGTGGAGGCCATCTTGAGGATCGCCGCGGCCTCCTTGGCGGCCGCTCCGTCGACGACGTCGGAGAGGTGGTGGACGACGGCGACGAAGGACAGGCCGAGGCGGCGCCCGAACTTGAGCAGGCGCTGGAACAGCTGCGCCACGAACGGGCTGTTGATGATGTGCCAGGCCTCCTCGACGAGGAAGATGCGCTTCTTCCGGTCGGGGCGGATCCAGGTGTGCTCCAGCCAGACGCCGACGATCGCCATGAGGATCGGCATGGCGATGGAGTTGCGGTCGATGTGGGAGAGGTCGAAGACGATGAGGGGCGCGTCGAGGTCGATGCCGACGGTCGTCGGGCCGTCGAACATGCCCCGGAGGTCGCCGTCGACGAGCCTGTCGAGGACGAGGGCGACATCGAGGCCCCAGGCGCGTACGTCGTCTATGTCGACGTTCATCGCCTCGGCCGATTCGGCCTCGGGGTGGCGGAGCTGTTCGACGATGTCGGTGAGGATCGGCTGCCGGTCGGTCTTGTGCTCGGTGACGTAGGCGTGGGCGACCTTGAGGGCGAAGCCGGAGCGCTCGTCGAGGCCGTGACCCATCGCCACCTCGATGATCGTGCGGAGCAGCGCGAGCTGACCGGTAGTGGTGATCGAGGGGTCGAGGGGGTTGAGGCGGATGCCGGAGTCGTTGGCGACCATCGGGTCGAGCCGGATGGGAGTTATTCCCAGCTCCTGCGCGATGAGGTTCCATTCGCCGACGCCGTCCTCGCCCTGGGCGTCGAGGACGACGACCTGCCGGTCACGGAAGCGGAGCTGGCGGAGCACGTAGGTCTTCTCCAGCGCCGACTTGCCGTTGCCGGACTCGCCGAGGACCAGCCAGTGGGGGGCGGGGAGCTGCTGCCCGTACAGCTGGAAGGGGTCGTAGATGTATCCCTTGCCGCTGTAGACCTCGCGGCCGATGATCACGCCGGAGTCGCCGAGGCCGGGGGCGGCGGTCGGCAGGTAGACGGCCTGGGCCTGTCCGGTGGACGTGCGGACGGGCAGGCGGGTCGTCTCCACCTTGCCGAAGACGAAGGAGGTGAAGGCGTCGGTCAGGACGGACAGCGGATCTCGCATCGGTCGGTGCCCCTTCGGCCTTAGCGGCGGATGCCGGTCGCGAACGGCAGGGTGTTCACAAAGGCCCTGTGGTGCTCGCGGTCGCACCACTCCAGCTTCAGGTACGACTTGCCGGCGGAGGCCCTGATCGTGCGCTTGTCCCGGGCCAGGGCCTCGGGCGAACGCGACGACACCGTGATGTACCCGACGAGGTTGACTCCGGCAGCGCCGCTGGCGAGATCTTCACCCCGCTGGTCGAGCCGGCCGTGGGCGGCGATGTCGCGGGGGTCGACGGTGCGGTTCATCTTGGCGGCGCGGCTGGCGTCCGCCTCGTCGTTGGTCTTCTCGGTGAGCATGCGCTCGATGGCGACCTCGGTGGGCTCCAGGTCCATGGTGACGGCGACCGTGCGGATGACGTCGGGGGTGTGGACGAGTAGCGGGGCGAGGAAGTTGACGCCGACCGGGGTCATCGGCCACTCCTTCACCCAGGCGGTGGCGTGGCACCAGGGGGCGCGGGTGGAGGACTCGCGGGTCTTGGCCTGGAGGTAGGTCGGTTCCATCGCGTCGAGTTCCGCCGGCCAAGCGTTTCGTTTCGTCATGGCCTGGATGTGGTCGATGGGGTGGTCCGGGTCGTACATGGAGTGCACGAGGGAGGCGAGCCGGGACTGGCCGAGGGGCTGGCGTACGCGAATGTCGGCCTCGGCGAGGCGGGCGCAGATGTCGGTGAGCTCGCGGGCCATGACGACGGCGAGGCCGGCGTCGCGGTCGAGCTTGCGTGCGCCGGAGGCGTGGCGGGCGGCGCGGGCCATGACGTTGGCCTCGGCGGCGAGTTCGCGGGTGTAGTGCATGCAGGCGACGAGGTAGGCGCGGTGCTGCTCGCTGGAGGTGGAGACCATCGACTGGAGCTGCTCGTACGACTCCTTGAGCCAGGCGGGGGCCGTCGTGTCACCGCGCTGGGTGACGTCCTTGGCGTGGGCGTCGGGGTCGGCGGGGAGGGTGCGGGCCAGCATCTGGAGGCGGGTCACGAAGCCGTCGCCGTTGGCGACGTGCTTGAGGAGGGTGCCGAAGCGGTCGACGAGGGCTTCCTGGTCCTCGCTGTCGCGCAGGCCGACGCCGGGGCCCTCGATCTCGATGGCGGCGGTGACGGTGCGGCGGTCGGCGTGGAGGAGTACGGCGATCTCGTCGGGGCCGAAGGGGGCGGCGAGCCAGCCGACGCGGCCGATGCCGGGGGGCGGGCCGATCTCGACCTCGCGGCCGTCGAGGTGGGTGCCGGATTCGGCGGCGACGGAGCGGTAGGCCGTGCCGCGCTTGAGCATGCGCTTGTAACTGCGGTTGACCTCGAACCACTTGTAGAAGGTGCGGCCCTTGTACGGGAGGTACACGGCGGCGATCGCGACCATGGGGAGGCCGGCGAGGAGCGCGATCCGGAGGGAGAGGACGGGGACGAGGAGTCCGCTCATCATGCCGAGGAAGGCGCCGACGATGATGAGGGCGATCTCGCCCGTCTCACGGTTCTTGCCGACGATCGCGTTGGGCCGGGCACGGCCGACGAGATACGTACGGCGGGGCGCGACCGGCTGGGACTGGGTCGTCAACGCCCTCCACCTCCAGAGTTGCGGTTGCTGTGCGGGGTACCCGTGGTGGGACTGCTGCTACGGGGCGCGGGTGGGGGCGTGGCCCCGCCGCCGCGGTTGTCGCCGCCGCGGCTGCTGTGGGCGGCGACGCCGCCGGCGAGGGGGTTCGCGGGGCGGGCCTGGGAGCCCGTGTTGCCTTGGTTGCCGCCGCCTCCGCTGTCGCGGGTGCTGTGGGTCTTGATGCCCTGCGAGACGAGGGAGGCGGGGGAGGAGATGACGGCGGCGGCGGTGTTCTCGCCGGCGCGGTGGAGGCGGTTGTTGCGGGAGGCGGCGATCTCGTCGCCGAAGCCGGGGACGAAGCGGTAGATCACGGCGGAGGCGAAGATGGCGAGCAGGATGATCGCGAGTCCGGACACGACGGCGGAGAACGAGTCGGGGCCGGTGCCGGAGGAGAGCGCTCCGGCGAGGCCGAGGACGATCACGATGACCGGCTTGACGAGGATCACGGCGATCATGATTCCGGCCCAGCGGCGGACGTGGCCCCACATGTTCTTGTCGACGAGGCCGGAGTAGACGACGACGCCGAGGAGCGCGCCGACGTAGAGCATCACGGCGCGGAGGAACAGCTCCAGGTAGAGCACGCCGGCGGCGAGGACGGTCACCAGCGACACGATGATCAGCATGATGGGGCCGCCACCGATGCTGTCGCCCTTCTGGAGGGCCTGTTTGAAGCTGCCGAAGAAGACGTCGGTCTGTTGGCCCGTGCCGGAGGCGATGACCTCGGTGATGGCGTCGGTGGCGTTGACGACGGTGTAGAGGATGAGCGGGGTGAAGGCGGAGGCGAGGACCGTCAGCCAGAGGAAGCCGATGGCTTCGGAGAGGGCGGTGGCGAGGGGGACGCCTCGGATGGCCCGCTTGGCGACGGCGAGGAGCCAGAGGAGGAGGGTGAGGAAGGTCGCGGCGGCGAAGACGATCGCGTACCGGCCGAGGAACTCCAGGTTGGTGAAGTCGACGTCGGCGGTTTCCTTGACGGCCTTGGAGAGGTAGTCGATGGTCGCGATGGCGGCGTCGGCGCAGCCGCGGGCGAGGGAGGAGAGGGGGTCTAGGGCGGTGGTGGGGTTGGGCAGGGGTGCCTGGTCGCCGCCGGATTCCCTCTCGCAGAGCTGCCGGGCCGTCCCGGTGAGGAGTTCGCATTCCTTGTTGCCGACGGTCGGGGTCGGAGTGGGGGCCGTCGTCGGGGCGGTCGGCGTCGGCGTGGGGGCCGCCTGGGCGGCCGGAGCGAGCAGGAGGGGTACGGCGAGGAAGGCGGCGACGGCCGCGGTCGTCACGCGTCCGGCCAGGCTTCGGCTAGCGGGCATAGGTGAACCCTCCGTATCCCTCGACGGCCTCGGCGATCTCGTCGGCCGTGGAGGCGCGGCTGTCGCCGTTGACCGGTGTGGGGCCGTCGCTCTGGCTGAAGGACTCCACGCGCCAGTCGCCCCCGACCCACTTGAGCTTCTGCGTGATGGTGAACCAGGTGGAGGTGACGGGCTTGGTCGAGCCCGCTCCGGCGAGGCCGCCCAGGCCGGTGCACCAGACCTCGACCGTCGCCGAGTCCTCGGTGTAGTCCCGGACCTTGGTGCCGATCGGGACGGTGCGTGAGACGAAGGTCAGGCCGGTGGGGGCGGTGCCGTTCTCGTCGAGTCCCATGCCGGCCATGAGGCCCGCGGAGTAGGAGGCGTCGAGCTTCTTCAGGAGGTCTTCCACGACCGCGGGGTCGTGGATGGCGCGCACGATCTCCGCGCGGGGGCCGTCCTGGAACATCTCGGCCGAGCCGAGGACCACCGCGTAGTTCGTCGCCGCGCTCTGAGCGCCCTGGTCGGTGTGGGCGAAGCCTGCCGGGAGTTGGCCGTTCCTGCCCGTCACCGGGCGGACGCCCGTGGCTGCCGTCGGGGCCTCGGCGCCGGGGGTGGCTGTCGTGGGGGCCGCGTCCGCCGGGTCTCCGCCGCCCTGGTTGGCGAAGGCGATCGCCGCGATGAGGAGGACGACCACGCTCACGACCGTGATCAGGGAGCGGGAGCTGCGGACGGGGCGGCGGGCGCCGCCGTAGACGTCGCCGCTGTTGCCCTCGGGCAGACGGGTCCGGGTCTGGCCCGAGCCGCCCACGCCGCCGAAGCCGTCGTGCTCGTCGCCGAGGCTCATGCCGGGTACGCCCCCTCACTCGTTCGCGGGTACGACAGTGCTGCAACATGGCTGGGCATCAGGGAACGCAAACACGACATCAGCAGGCCTCAGGGAGACGGGGTCCGACGGGGGATCAGACGGCCATCCCGTACACGATGGTGAACAGCGTCCCCAGCGATCCGATGATGAAGACGCCGGTGAGGCCGGCGACGATCAGGCCCTTGCCCTGTTCCGCGCTGAAGGTGTCGCGGAGCGCGGTCGCGCCGATGCGCTGCTTGGCGGCTCCCCAGATGGCGATGCCGAGGCAGAGCAGGATGGCCACGGCCATCACGACCTCGATCATGATCTTGGCTTCGGCGCCCAGGCTGCCGAAAGGGCCCCAGTTGGGGGCGATTCCACCGATGATGGTGGTGATGTCGCCCTTTTCTGCCGCCAGGTACATGTAACTCACCGCCCCTGTTGGGTAGTTAGCTGCCCCTGCCGGACGGCATGGGTCATCGCCCTATCTTCGCTGATGAAACCGCTCGTGTGTGACGCCTTGACGGGTCTCTTTACCCGATCCCCGCACACTTGACCGGTCTGACCGTCTTGACCTGCGGTGGTGTGGCCGGTTTCCATGCGAAGGAGCGTATGGTCACTCTGTGTATCACGGAGGGTGACTCCGGGCAATGATTGTCGTTGTTGCACTCTTGGGGCGCCGTCGCGCCGCGTCGCGCCGCGTCGCGCCGCCCGTCCGGCGCGTCTCAGACGTACGAGGCGATCAGGCGTGACAAGTGACGGCCCGCCAGGAGCAGGGGGTCCTCGGTTCGGGTGACCTGGGCGGTCACTTCCGCGCCTTCGAGCGTGTTGATGACGGTGGCGGCCAGGTCGCGGGCCTCGGGGGAGGGGAGTCCGCAGCCGAGGAGCTTCTCGGCGACCAGGTTCTGCCAGGTGCGCAGGGCCTCGGCGCAGGCCTGCTGGATGGGGTTGTCGGAGCCGAGGGTCTCCAGGGCGGCGGCGGTGACCGGGCAGCCGTCGACCCAGCCCGAGGCGCGGAGTTCGCGGGCCAGGAGGCGGGCGCAGGCGTCGACGGCCTCGGCGGGGCCGTCCTCGGTGTCCAGCGCGGTGCGCAGGAGGTCGGCGAACTCCTCGCGGCCGTGTGCGATGGCCGCGACCGCGACGGCTTCCTTGCCGCCGGGGAAGAAGTGGTAGACGGAGCCGAGGGTGGCGTCCGCCTCCTTCGCGATCTGTTTGATGCCCGTGCCGACGTAGCCCTGGCGCTGGATGAGGCGTGAGGCGGCGACGACGATCCGGTCGTGGGTGCTGCTGGTCTGCATGGGGCGAGTCTAGTCCGCGTACTGAGTAGAGCGTTCGTTTTAGAGCGTGCTACGGTTCTGTCCAGTCACTAAGTAGAGCGTTCGTTTTAGGGCGAGCGCATTTCGATGGGGGATCGCCATGCAGAACGACCATTCCGTCACCGTCATCGGCCTCGGGCCCATGGGACGCGCCATGGCCGGCGCCTATCTCGACCAGGGGTACGAGGTCACCCTCTGGAACCGGACCCCGAGCCGGGCCGCCGAGCTCGTGCGCCGTGGGGCGGTCCTCGCCGCGAGCCCCTCCGAGGCGGTCGCCGCCAACGAGCTCGTCGTCCTCAGCCTCACCGACTACGACGCCTTCTACGGAGTCCTCGGCGCGGTCGACCCCGCCGTCCTGACGGGCAGGGTCCTCGTCAACCTCAGCTCCGACACCCCGCTGCGGGCCCGGGAGGCCGCCGCCTGGGCGGCGGAGCGCGGCGCGGTCCAGCTCACAGGCGGCATCCTCACCCCGCCGTCCGGCGTGGGCGACCCGGCCAGCTCCGCCTTCTACAGCGGCCCCCGGGAGGTCTTCGAGGCCCATCGCGGCACGCTCTCCGTGCTCACCGGCACCGACTACCGCGGTGAGGACCCCGGCCTGGCCGCGCTCTTCTACCAGCTCAACATGGTCATGTTCTGGACGGCGCTCTCCGGCTACTGGCAGGCCATCGCCCTCGCCGGCGCGCACGGCATCTCGGCCACCGAGCTCCAGCCGTACGCCCGGAACGCCCTCGACCTCGACCGGTTCATCGACTTCTACGCGCCCCGGGTCGACGCCGGCCACCACGGCGGTGACGTCGACCGCCTGGAGATGGGCCTCGCGAGCACCGAACACGTCCTGCACACCGTCACGGACGCGGGCGTGGACGGTGCCCTGCCGACCGCGGTCGCCGACCTGTTCCGGCGCGGCGTGGCGGCCGGTTACGGGGACGGCAGTGCCTCCAGTCTCGTGGAGTTGCTGAAGAAGAGCTGACGGCACGTCCCGCAACCGCCCCCTCGGACCCCCCGCCGCCTAGACTGACCCGGGGCGTACTGCCATGAACCGAGGGGTGGTTGACGGTGCGTAGGGCTGGCAAGGCGTGGCTGGTGGCCGGTGGGGCCTTCGGGGTCTGCCTCAGCTTTGTCGCACTGCTCGTCGTCGGGACATACTCCGCGGCGGCGGGGCTCATGGGCGGCGCGGGCAGCGGGAAGAACGGCACCGTGGGGCTGGCCAAGGGCTCCGTTCCCGCCCTCTACCAAGGGCTCGTGCAGAAGTGGGGCAACCTCTGCCCCGCGATCAATCCCGCCCTGCTCGCCGCGCAGCTCTACCAGGAGAGCGGATGGAACCCGCGGGCCGTCTCCTCCGCCGACGCCCGCGGCATCGCCCAGTTCATCCCCGGCACCTGGGCCGGGCACGGCATCGACGGCGACGGGGACGGCGACCGGGACATCTGGGATCCCAAGGACGCGATCCCCTCGGCAGCCTCGTACGACTGCGAGCTCGCCGGCTACGTGAAGAACGTGCCGGGCGACCCGGCGAACAACATGCTGGCCGCGTACAACGCGGGCGCCTACCGGGTCATCAGGCACGGCGGGGTGCCGCCCATCAGCGAGACCCAGAACTACGTGCGGATCATCCGCTCCCTGGAGCAGAGCTTCGCCCGGCCGGCGGGCCGCGTCGACCCCTCCCGGCAGGCCGCCGGAGCCATCCACTACGCCCAGGGGAAGCTCGGCACCCCCTATCTCTGGGGCGGTACGGGCACGGCCGCGCAGGGTGGCCGGTTCGACTGCTCCGGGCTGACCCAGGCCGCGTACCTGAGTGTCGGCATCGAGCTGCCGCGCGTCGCCAACGATCAGTACAACGCCGGGCCGCACCCGAGCCGGGAGGAGCTCCTCCCCGGCGACCTCGTGTTCTTCTCCGACGACCTGACGAACTCGCGGGCCATCCGGCACGTCGGCATCTACGTCGGCGGCGGGTACATGATCGACGCCCCGCGCACCGGCGCGGTGATCCGCTTCACCCGGATGGACACCCCGGACTACTTCGGCGCGACCCGTGTCACGAAGGACGGTGCCGCCGCACTGCCCACTCATCTGCCGCAGACGTAGGGGCAGGAGACGGACCGTCGGGTCGCAACGCCGTCGTATGGGACATGCCCGGAACTCTCCGTCATGCCGTGGCCCTGAGCTGCGGTGGACCGTCACTCTTCGATAACGTCGTCATGATCCACCGGAGAGAGCGGAACGCACGCCTCAAGCAGTTCGTTCCCTGATCCGAACGCTCTGACCACGGGGGTGGGAAGACAGACACGAGAAGCAAGGGGCGGCAGCAGATGGCTGGACTCGCATCGGACGGTGCCAACCCCGATGTCAGCCTGCTCTACGACATCAACGGGCTGGCGAAGGCCGCTCCGCCGTGGTTCGACCGTGTCATGGAGTTCGTCGGCGAGTACGGGATCATGCTCGGGATGGTCCTCGTCGTGCTCTGGTGCTGGTGGAGCGTCCGCCGCAGGGGCACCCTCGCCGACTCCGTCTCCGCCGTCGCCGGGCTCGTCTGGGCCCCGCTGGCAGCCGGTGTCGCCCTTCTCGTCAACATCCCCATCCGGGGCTTCGTCGAGCGCCCCAGGCCGTTCAACGACCACGAGGGCCTCGAGGTCCTCGTCGCGGGCAAGACCGACTTCTCGTTCGTCAGCGACCACGCCACCATGGCCATGGCGCTCGGCGTCGGCCTCTTCGTCGCCCACCGCAAGTTCGGCCTCGCCGCCATCGGCCTCGCCCTCACCGAGGGCTTCGCGCGGGTCTACATGGGCGTCCACTACCCCACCGACGTCATCGGCGGCTTCGCCCTCGGCACGGCGGTGGCGCTGCTCCTCGCGCCCGTGGCGCTCGCCCTGCTGACCCCCGTCGTCTCCGCCGTCGCCCGCTCCGGCCGCGCCGCCGCGTTCGTCCGCTCCCGGAAGGCCGCGGGACCGCAGCAGCCGGAGACCGTCGACATCCCCGAGCCCCGGCTCGGCGGCCCCGCCAACGGGACCACCCAGAACGACCTCGCAGCCTAGGGGGTGTCGTCACATTCCTGTCTGCCCCGCAACGTCTGGCACGCACTCTCGCCGCACCGGGTGGAAGCCCACGTACGTCCAGTACGTGGGCTTCCACCCGGCACGCCGAGAGCACGCACCAGACGCCGCGGGGCCGCCCTTCGGGCGACGACGGGAATGTGACGACACCCCCTAGGACCTGCCAGGCACCAAGGCCTGTCACGCCCCAGGACGTGTGTCGAAAGGCCCGCCGGCCTGGCGGCGCCCTAGTGCTGAGGGGTGTCGGCCGACGTCGTCGTACCGAGGTGTTCCGAGGCGTCCGTGCGGGCTCGCTCGCGCGACCTGCGGGCCGGGCCCGACCAGCCGCAGCTGCACCTGGCCAGCGCGAACGAGCCGCGCTCCGTCGTCGTGGTCGTGTGGGGGGAGGACTCCGCGTGCACACCACCACCGTACTGCGCGTGACGGCTCGCCCGGGCCGTCGTTATCCGGATCGGGTGTCTCCCGTCCCGCGGGACCGGGGGCGTGCGGGTCCCGGGCAAGCAGCGGTGAGGCGTTGGGGGTTGGCAGGCGATGGTGATGCAGCTTTACGGGCGTCCGCACGGTCGCGGGAGCGGGGCGTTCGCCGTCACCGCCGCCCTGGTCGGCTCACTCGTCGGGGCTTCGGCGGTCACGGGCTGCGGAGCGCCCGAGGACCCGAAGCCGACGGTCGACCCCCTCCTCGCCGTACGGAACGCGGCCGACGCGCTGACCAGAGCCGGCACCTCCAAGGCGAGCACCTCCATGGAGATGGCCGCCGGCGGGACCCGGGTCACGATCCGCGGCGAGGGCGGCTACGACTTCCGCCGCCGCACCGGCCGGCTCCAGGTGGTGCTGCCCAAGGACGCGGCCGGGACCGACGAGCACCGGCCCATCACCGAGCTCCTCACCCCCGGCGCCCTCTACATGAAGAACCGGGGCGCGGGCGTGCCCGCTGACAAGTGGGTCCGCGTCGACACCACGGCCCTCGACGACGGCAACCTCGTCACGGGCGGGGCCACCGACCCGGCGGCCGCGGCGGAGCTGCTGCGGGGCGCCCGGGAGGCCACGTACCTCGGGGAGGTCGATCTGGCAGGGGTGAAAGTCGGCCACTACCGCGGCGTCGCCGACATCGCCCACGCGGCGCGCGTCGCCTCGCCGCAGCTGCGCGGGGCGCTCGCCGCAGCGGCGAAAGGGTTCGCCAAGGACACGGTGCCCTTCGACGCGTATCTGGACGCGGAGGGCCGGCTGCGGAAGGTCCGCCACCAGTTCAGCTTCAGCAACCAGGGCCGCACGGTCGCGGTCGCGTCGACCACCCTGCTGTACGGCTTCGGGGTCACCGTGCAGGTGACGCTGCCGGAGCGGCGGGACATCTACGCCGGGAAGATCAAGGCCTGACCAGGGGCGCCGGTCGGGCCGGGTGGTTCGGACCATCGGCAAATGGTCCGGACGTGTCATGCGCCCCGAGTGGCGCTCTCCCTAGGCTGGGAGACCTCCGGGAACCTGGGAGACAGAAGCCGGCAGGAAGAGGTGACCGCACGTGGCCCCGCCCGGTACAGCGACCGTTTCCGCGGACCCGGACCGCGTCGCCCTCGCCGAGATCGAGCTGTGCGGCGAACTGATCATCGCCGCCTCCGCCGCGGACGGGGAGCGCCTCAGTGCCGACCGGATCGACGAGGTCCTGCGGGTCGCCACCGAGCGGGCCGTACGGGAACGCTGACCGCACGGCCCCCGCGTCCTGGCCGTACGGTGGCCCCCGCCGTGACCGCTCAGGTGCGCATCATGCGGGCGATGGCCTTGGTGGCCTCCTCGACCTTGGCGTCGATGCCCTCGCCGCCCTTCGTGGCCGCGTCGGCGACGCAGTGCCGCAGGTGCTCCTCCAGGAGCTGGAGGGCGAACGACTGGAGCGCCTTCGTCGACGCCGACACCTGGGTGAGTATGTCGATGCAGTAGACGTCCTCGTCGACCATCCGCTGGAGGCCGCGGATCTGGCCCTCGATCCGGCGGAGCCGCTTGAGGTGCTCGTCCTTCTGCTTGTGGTAGCCGTGCACGCCGTGGTCGTGGTCGGCAGGCTCGACGGCCCCGACAGCCTCGACGGGCTCGGGGGTGACCTGGTCCGCCTCGGTGGTCGTCATCGCGTCCTCCCGTTGTCCAGAAAGGGGGTGTATACCCCTCGTGGGTATATGGTACCGATCCCCGCCGATCCGGGCGGGGGCCCGTGCAGTTCACTGTGCCTGATGGGCGACACTGAGAGGACGCCGGTTAGCCGTGGCCGGATGATGCGCCTAGCATCAGCCTGACCGAAACCCAGCACCCCGAGGACCTCACGTGCGATTTCGTCTGACCCCCAGGGAGACGAGCTTCTACGACATGTTCGCCGCGTCCGCGGACAACATCGTCACGGGCTCCAAGCTCCTGATGGAACTGCTCGGAGCGGAGCCTTCCGCCCGGGCCGAGATCGCGGAGCGGATGCGGGCAGCGGAGCACGCCGGCGACGACGCCACCCACGCGATCTTCCACCAGCTGAACTCCTCCTTCATCACACCCTTCGACCGCGAGGACATCTACAACCTCGCGTCGTCCCTCGACGACATCATGGACTTCATGGAGGAGGCCGTCGACCTGGTCGTCCTCTACAACGTCGAGGAACTCCCCAAGGGTGTCGAGCAGCAGATCGAGGTCCTGGCCCGGGCGGCCGAGCTGACCGCCGAGGCCATGCCGAACCTGCGGACGATGGCCAACCTCACCGAGTACTGGATCGAGGTCAACCGTCTCGAGAACCAGGCGGACCAGATCCACCGCAAGCTGCTCGCGACGCTCTTCAACGGCAAGTACGACGCCATCGAGGTGCTCAAGCTCAAGCAGATCGTCGATGTCCTGGAAGAGGCGGCCGACGCCTTCGAGCACGTCGCCAACACGGTGGAGACCATCGCGGTCAAGGAGTCCTGAGCTTCGTGGACACCTTCGCTCTGATCGTGACCATCGGTGTCGCGCTCGGCTTCACCTATACCAACGGCTTCCACGACTCCGCCAACGCCATCGCCACCTCGGTGTCGACCCGGGCGCTGACCCCCCGGGCAGCGCTGGCGATGGCCGCGGTCATGAACCTCGCGGGCGCCTTCATGGGCAGCGGGGTCGCCAAGACCGTCAGTGAGGGGCTCATCGAGACCCCGACCGGTGACAAGGGGATGGGCATCCTCTTCGCCGCGCTCGTCGGCGCGATCATCTGGAACCTGATCACCTGGTACTTCGGCCTGCCGTCCTCCTCCTCGCACGCGCTGTTCGGCGGCATGGTGGGTGCGGCGCTCGCCGGCGGCACCGAGGTGCTCTGGGGCGGCGTCCTCGACAAGGTCGTCATCCCCATGTTCATCTCGCCGGTGGTCGGCCTCGTGGCCGGTTACCTGGTGATGTGCGCGATCCTGTGGATGTTCCGCAAGGCCAACCCGCACAAGGCCAAGCGCGGCTTCCGTATCGCGCAGACGGTGTCGGCGGCCGGCATGGCGCTCGGCCACGGTCTGCAGGACGCGCAGAAGACCATGGGCATCGTGGTGATGGCCCTGGTCATCGCCGACGTGCAGCAGTCGGGCGACGACATCCCGGTGTGGGTGAAGATCGCCTGTGCCGTGATGCTCTCGCTCGGTACGTACGCGGGCGGCTGGCGCATCATGCGGACCCTCGGCCGAAAGATCATCGAGCTGGACCCGCCGCAGGGCTTCGCCGCGGAGACGACGGGTGCGTCGATCATGTTCGGCTCGGCGTTCCTCTTCCACGCGCCGATCTCGACGACGCACGTCATCACCTCCGCGATCATGGGCGTCGGCGCGACGAAGCGCATCAACGCGGTGCGGTGGGGTGTCGCCAAGAACATCATCCTCGGCTGGTTCATCACCATGCCGGCGGCGGCCTTGGTCGCCGCCGCGAGCTTCTACGTGGTGCAGCTCCTGTTCGGCTGACGCATGGCCGAAAGTGGTCGGGCCCGGCTCCCCTGTGGGGGAGCCGGGCCCTTCGTCTTACGGTGGCACCGCCATGCAGCACCGCAGGACGAGCCTTATCCGAAGCGGCCCGAGATGTAGTCCTCGGTCGCCTGGACGCTCGGGTTGGAGAAGATGCGCTCGGTGTCGTCCAGCTCGATGAGCTTGCCAGGCTGGCCGACGGCCGCCAGGTTGAAGAAGGCCGTGCGGTCGGAGACGCGGGCGGCCTGCTGCATGTTGTGCGTCACGATGACGATCGTGAAGCGCTCCTTCAGCTCGCCGATCAGGTCCTCGATGGCGAGGGTGGAGATCGGGTCGAGGGCGGAGCAGGGCTCGTCCATGAGCAGGACGTCCGGCTCGACGGCGATGGCCCGCGCGATGCACAGACGCTGCTGCTGACCACCGGAGAGGCCGGAGCCCGGCTTGTTCAGACGGTCCTTGACCTCGTTCCAGAGGTTCGCGCCCTTGAGGGACTTCTCGACGATGTCGTTGAGCGCGGACTTCTTGTACTTGCCGTTGAGCCGCAGGCCCGCCGCCACGTTGTCGAAGATCGACATGGTGGGGAAGGGGTTGGGGCGCTGGAAGACCATGCCGACCGTGCGCCGCACGGCGACCGGGTCGACGTTCGAGCCGTACAGGTTCTCGTCGTCGAGCATCACCTTGCCCTCGACGCGGCCACCGGGGGTGACCTCGTGCATGCGGTTCAGGGTGCGCAGGAAGGTGGACTTGCCGCAGCCGGAGGGGCCGATGAAGGCCGTCACGGAGCGGGGCTCGACGGTCATCGAGATGTCGTCGATCGCCTTGTGGGCGCCGTAGAAGGCGGAGAGGCCGCTGACGTCGATGCGCTTGGCCATGTGAATCACTTCCAATTGCCGCGGTCAGCGGCCGGTCTTCGGGGCCTTCCAGCGGGCGATGCCGCGGGCCACCAGGTTGAGGATCATGACGAAGGCGATCAGGACGAGCGCGGCGGCCCAGGCACGGGCCACCGAGGCGTCGGTGCCGACCGCGTACTGCTCGTACACGTAGAGCGGCAGGGAGGACTGGGCGCCTTCGAAGGGGTTCGGGTTGATGAGCTTCGTACCGAACACGAGGAGCAGGACGGGGGCTGTCTCGCCGGTGATGCGGGCGACCGCGAGCATGACGCCCGTGGTGATGCCGCCGATCGCGGTGGGCAGGACCACCTTCAGGATCGTGCGCCACTTGGGGATGCCGAGGGCGAGGGAGGCCTCGCGGAGCTCGTTCGGGACGAGCTTGAGCATCTCCTCGGTGGAGCGGACGACGACCGGCATCATCAGGATCGCGAGGGCCATCGCGCCGGCGAAACCGGAGGGGCCGAAGCCCAGCATCAGGTTCCAGGTGGCAAGGATGAACAGACCGGCGACGATCGACGGGATGCCCGTCATGACGTCGACGAAGAAGGTGACGGCCTGGGCGAGCTTCCCGCCGCCGTACTCGACGAGGTAGACCGCGGTCAGCAGGCCGATCGGGGCCGCGATCAGCGTCGCGATGCCGACCTGCTCGATGGTGCCGAGGAGCGCGTGGTAGACGCCGCCGCCGGCCTCGGTGTCGAGGACGCCGTTCATCGAGTGGGTCAGGAAGTAGACGTCGAGGACGGCCATTCCCTTGCTGATCGTGACCCAGGCGAGGGAGAGCAGCGGGACGACGGCGAGGACGAAGCAGACCCAGACGAGGCTGGTCGCGACGCGGTCCTTGGCCTGACGGGCGCCCTCGACCTTCGTGGTGACGGCGTACGTCGTGAGGACGAAGAGCAGGGCGGCGAGCATGCCCCACTGGACCTTGCTGTGCCAGCCGGCGGCGAGGCCGATCCCGATGCCCGCGGCGATCGAGAAGGCGGCGACGGCGGCCGGGGTCCAGCGGGGGAGGCGGGCGTGGGAGAGGGGTCCGCGCCGGGGGGCGACGGAGACCGGACGTTCCTGAATGGCGTGGCTCATGCCGCGGCCCCCGAGTACTCCTTGCGGCGGCCGATGATCCAGCGGGCGGCGCCGTTGACCAGCAGGGTGATGACGAAGAGGACGAGACCGGAGGCGATGAGCGCGTCGCGGCCGAACTCGTTGGCCTCGTTGAACTTGGCGGCGATGTTCTGGGCGAAGGTGCCGCCGCCCGGGTCGAGCAGGTGGCCCGAGATGAGGAAGCTGGGGGAGAGGACCACGGCGACGGCCATGGTCTCGCCGAGCGCGCGGCCGAGGCCGAGCATGGAGGCGGAGATGATGCCGGAGCGGCCGAAGGGCAGCACCGACATGCGGATGACCTCCCAGCGCGTGGCGCCGAGGGCGAGGGCCGCCTCTTCGTGCATCTTCGGGGCCTGGAGGAAGACCTCGCGGGTGACGTTGGTGATGATCGGCAGGATCATGATCGCCAGCAGGATGCCCACGGTGAAGAGGTTGCGGGCGACGCCTTCGCCGGACTTGTCGAAGATGTACGTCCAGCCCATGTACTCGTCGAGCCACTGGTTCAGGCCGTCCAGGTACGGGACCAGGAAGATCGCGCCCCAGAGGCCGTAGATGATGCTGGGCACGGCGGCGAGCAGGTCGACCACGTACGCGAGCGGCTTGGCCAGCTTGCGCGGAGCGTAGTGCGAGATGAAGAGCGCGATGCCGATCGCGACCGGCACGGCGATGAGCATCGCGATGACCGAGGAGACGATCGTGCCGAAGGCGAGGACGGCGATGCCGAAGACCGGCGGGTTGCCGGCCGGGTTCCACTCGAAGGTGGTGAAGAAGCTGGTGCTGTCCTTCGAGATCGCGAGGATCGCGCGGTAGGTGAGGAAGCCGGCGATCGCGGCCATGATCACGAGGAGGGTGATGCCGGAGCCTCGGGACAGACCGCTGAAGATGCGGTCACCGGGGCGGGACGCGCTCTTGGCGCGCCTGTTCCTCTGTATGTCTGGTGTGGTGGTAGCCATCTGCTTCTCCGGTCTGCGGTGCTCGTACGGCTGTACGGGCTCCTGGCGGCGGTGCACCGGATGCCGGGGCCGGCCCCTGGGTCGGGGCCGGACCCGGCCGGGGGTCAGGACAGGGTGGGGACGATCGCGCGGACCTTGGCCGCGATCTCGGCCGGGAGCGGGGCGTAGCCGGCGTCGGAGAGGACCTTCTGGCCCTCCTCGCTCACGGTGTAGTTGAGGAAGGCCTTCAGGGTCGGCAGGGTCTCCGCCTTGTTGCCCTTGTCGCAGGCGATCTCGTACGTGACGAGGACGATCGGGTAGGCGCCGTCGGCCTTGGTCTTGTAGTCGAGGGAGAGGGCGACGTCGTTGCCCGTGCCCTTGACCTTGGCGGCGGCGATGGCCTTGGAGGCGTTCTCCGTGGTGGCGGCGACCGGGGCGGCGGCACCGGTGGCGATGCTGACCGTGGAGGACTTGTTGGCCTCGGCGTACGAGAGCTCCATGTAGCTGATGGAGCCCTCGACGTCCTTGACCGCGGTGGCGACACCGGAGGAGCCGTTGGCGGCCTGGCCGCCCTGGGCGGGCCACGACTTCGACTTCGGGTCGTGCTTCCAGTCCGCCGGGGCGGCGGTGGAGAGGTACTTGCCCAGGTTCTGGGTGGTGCCCGACTCGTCCGAGCGGTGGAAGGCCTGGATGGCGGAGTCGGGGAGCTTCGCGCCCGGGTTCAGCTTGGTGATCGCCGGGTCGTTCCACTTGGTGATCTTGTTGTCGAAGATCTTGGCGATGGTGGAGGCGTCGAGGATCAGGTTGTCCACGCCGTCCAGCTTGTACGCGACGGCGATGGGGCCGCCGACCATCGGCAGGTTGACGCCCTTGCCGCCGCCGGTGCAGATCTTCTGGGACTCGGCGACCTCTTCGTCCTTCAGGGCGGAGTCGGAGCCCGCGAAGGCGACCTGGCCCTGGTTGAACTTGGTGATGCCACCGCCGGAGCCGATGCCCTGGTAGTTGATCTCGACGCCCTCACAGGCGGCCTGGAAGTTCTTGACCCACAGGTCCATCGCGTTCCGCTGCGCGCTGGAGCCGGCGGCGAGCAGCTTGCCCTTGGCGCCGGCGCAGTCGATGTTCGACGCGGCGGACGTCTTGGCGGTGCCGCCGTCCTTCGCCGGGGTCTCCGTGTTGTTGTCCGAGCCACACGCCGAGAGGACCAGGGCGCCGGAGACGACGAGGGCACCGATCGCGGAGGCGCGAAGCCCGTTCTTGCGCGAAAGCTTCACTTTCGGGTGTTCCTTCCAGAAGCCGCCTTGCCGCGGACCCGATGTCCTGGTCGTTCTACGGCGGCGCGTGTGGGTTGGTGGTGCATCGCAGTGCTCCGAGCACCGTGTGAGTCCGAAATTAGGCAGAACAGGTGAAGCCGTCGACGGAAGAGAGTGAACGGGAAGTGAACCGTGCCGGAAGTGGCGGTGCGGGGGGTGCTCCGGATCATGGCGGTGGACAGGCGCGGCGCTCCGAGAACGCCGACACGATCGTGGAGCGCGAGCGGTGGGGTCGCCTGGGGGTGCGGGAGGAGCGTGAGGTGATCGCACGCGTACTCGCTTCGGTGCTCGTCCTCCCCGTGCCTGAGGGCGTCAGTGACAGGGCCCCCTTCGATCCCACCCTGCTCATTCCTTCGTGGTGCCGCGAGAAGGCTGTCCGGCTCTCAGGACCGTGAGGAGCATGTCGACCAGCTCTTTGTCGTGGTCCCTGGTGAGACGGGCCTGCGCGGCCGGCGGAGGGAGCCACAGCAGCCGTGAGACTTCACGGTTCGCTTCGAACGACCCGTCCGTGGCCTCGGCCGCCCAGTAGCGGACCTCTTTGGGGCGGCCCTGAGTCACATAGCGGACGGTGGCCAGTTCCATGCCGGGCTCGCAGGTCATGCCGGTCTCCTCCCGGACCTCGCGGAGGGCTCCCGGGAGCGCGCTCTCGCCGCGCTTCAGCTTGCCCTTCGGGTGGGACCAGTCCGACCACTTCGGACGGAAGATCACCGCGATCTCGATGCCGTGGCCGGAAGGCGACGGGCGCCACAGGACGCAGCCCGCCGCCAGGACCGGGGGCTTCCCGTTCATGAGACCGGGGCTGTCGCTCTTCGCCAGGCGTGCTGGAAGGCGAAGCGGGCGGCTTCCACCTCGTGGCGTTGGTCGGCGTGGAGGACCCCGAGGGCGTACGCCGTCGCCGGGGCGATCCGGGGGGTGCGGGCCGCCGCGGCGGCGGCCGCCGCGGCCTCGGCGGCGTCGCGGTGCCGGTCCAGGGCGCGGGCGGACTCGAACAGGACGGGGTCGGGCTCGCCGCCGGTGTGCAGGACCTCGGAGGCGTACCGGTGCAGGCGCAGCAGGTGCCGGGTCCGGTGCCAGGGCGCGTCCTGGGACTCGCCGGCCGCGAGGGCGAGGGCGTCGGAGTTGTACGGGTGGGCCGCCCGGGTCAGGGGGAGCGCGGCCACCGATTCGAGGAGGCGCCGCTCGGCGTCCCCGGCGGGCGCGTCGACGACCTCCGTGGCGGGGGCCGCTCCGGCCGGGCCGAGCGGTACCTCGGAGGCGAGGAGAGCGACGGCGTCGGCGACCGCGTGGAAGCGGGCGGAGCCGAGGGCCTGGAGCGCCGCCGAGTGGGCGCGGGTCCGGGCCAGGGTCAGCTGGCGTTCGAGGAGGGCGCCGGCGCGGGCGGCGCCCACGGTGAGGCCCGCTGCGGCTGCCCCGGAGCCTGTCTCCGTGCGGGCGCCCGGGTTCCTGCTTGTGGCCGTGGCCGTCCCGCCGCCGCGGGCCGCCGGGACCGGGCCGCCCGCGCTCGACAGGCGGGACAGGGCGTCCACCAGGCGGACGAGCCGGGACGTGCAGGCCTGTTCCAGGGCCAGGGTCCCGGAGAGCCAGGCCAGCTCGGTCCGCAGCTGGTCGGCCCAGGCCGCGTCGAGCAGCGGCCGGAAGGTGTGGAGGGTGCCGCTGATCCGGCGGGCGGCCGCCCGTAGCGTGCGGGCGGCCTCCTCCGCCCCGGCCGAGTCGGAGCCGCTCTCGCCGTGGACCCGCAGGCCGCGGAGGAAGTCCGCGGCCCGGGCGTGGAGATAGGGGGCCACGACCTCGCCCGCCGTGACGTCCCGCAGGGGGTCAAGGTTGTGCACGCCGGCGCCTCCGCGCGTCGATGAGCATCTCCTGGACGTGCCGCAGCGGCTTGCCCTCGGGGTCGGTCGCGTGCCGCGTCCAGTTCCCGTCGGGGCCGAGGTGCCAGGAGGAGGTGGTGTCGGACATCCCGGTCTCCAGGAGCCGGGTCAGGGCGGCCCGGTGGGCCGGGTCGGAGACCCGTACGAGGGCCTCGATGCGGCGGTCCAGGTTGCGGTGCATCATGTCGGCGCTGCCGAGCCAGACCTCGGGCTCGCCGCCGTTGCCGAAGGCGAAGACCCGGGAGTGCTCCAGGAAGCGGCCGAGGACCGAGCGGACCCGGACGTTCTCGGAGAGCCCGGTGACCCCGGGGCGCACGGCGCAGATGCCGCGGACCCAGATGTCGACGGGCACCCCGGCCCGGGAGGCCTGGTAGCAGGCGTCGATGATCGCCTCGTCGACCATCGAGTTGACCTTGATCCGCACGTACGCGGGCCGGCCGGCGCGGTGGTGGGCGATCTCCTTGGTGATCCGGGAGACCAGTCCGTCCCGCAGCGACTTGGGTGCGGTGAGCAGACGCCGGTACGTCTCGCGCCGCGAGTAGCCGGAGAGCCGGTTGAACAGGTCGGACAGGTCCGCGCCGACCTGGGGGTCGGCGGTGAGCAGGCCCAGGTCCTCGTACAGCCGGGCCGTCTTCGGGTGGTAGTTGCCGGTGCCGACGTGCGAGTACCGGCGCAGGAGCTCGCCTTCCTGGCGGACGACCAGCGACAGCTTGCAGTGGGTCTTCAGGCCGACGAGGCCGTAGACGACGTGGCAGCCGGCCTCCTCCAGCTTGCGCGCCCACTTGATGTTGGCCTGCTCGTCGAAGCGGGCCTTGATCTCGACGAGGACGAGGACCTGCTTGCCGGACTCGGCGGCGTCGATGAGGGCGTCGACTATCGGGGAGTCGCCGGACGTGCGGTACAGCGTCTGCTTGATCGCGAGGACGTCCGGGTCGGCCGCCGCCTGCTCCAGGAAGGCCTGGACGGAGGTGGAGAAGCTGTCGTACGGGTGGTGGAGCAGCACGTCCCGCTCGCGCAGCGCGGCGAATATGTCCGGCGCGGACGCCGACTCGACCTCGGCGAGGTCGCGGTGGGTGCCGGCCACGAACTTGGGGAACTTCAGCTCGGGCCGGTCCTGCCCGGCGATCCCGAAGAGTCCGGTGAGGTCGAGCGGGCCGGGCAGCGGGTAGACCTCGGCGTCGGAGACCTTCAGCTCGCGGACCAGCAGGTCGAGGACGTAGGGGTCGATGGACTCCTCGACCTCCAGGCGCACCGGCGGGCCGAAGCGGCGCCGCATGAGCTCCTTCTCCAGGGCCTGGAGGAGGTTCTCGGCGTCGTCCTCCTCGACCTCCAGGTCCTCGTTCCTGGTCACCCGGAACATGTGGTGCGCGAGCACCTCCATGCCGGGGAACAACTCCTCCAGGTGCGCCGCGATCACGTCCTCCAGGGGGACGTAGCGCTGCGGGGAGGCCTCCAGGAAGCGGGAGAGCAGCGGCGGCACCTTCACGCGCGCGAAGTGGCGGTGGCCGCTGACCGGGTTGCGTACGACCACGGCGAGGTTGAGGCTCAGGCCGGAGATGTAGGGGAAGGGGTGGACCGGGTCCACGGCCAGCGGGGTGAGGACGGGGAAGATCTGCTGGCGGAAGAGGGTGAAGAGCCGCGCCTGCTCCTTCTCCGTGAGTTCGGGCCAGCGGATGAGGTGGATGCCCTCGTCGGCCAGGGCCGGTGCCACGTCCTGCTGGTAGCAGGCGGCGTGCCGGGCCATGAGCTCGCGCGAGCGCGTCCAGATCTGCTCGAGGACCTCGCGGGGCTGGAGTCCGGAGGCGGAGCGGGTGGCGACGCCGGTGGCGATGCGGCGCTTGAGACCGGCGACCCGGACCATGAAGAACTCGTCGAGGTTCGAGGCGAAGATCGCGAGGAAGTTCGCTCGTTCGAGGAGGGGGGTGGTCGGGTCCTCGGCGAGTTCGAGGACGCGTTCGTTGAAGGCGAGCCAGCTTCGTTCCCGGTCGAGGAAGCGTCCCTGGGGCAGCTCGTCGCCGAGTGCGCCGTCGGCGACGTAGGTGTCGGGGTCGTCGTCCAGGGCGGCGGCGGTGGCCGCGTCGGCCGCGTCCATGCTGAGGGGGCGGTGTGCGGCTATGGAGCCGAGGGCCGCCTGGGGGGACGTCTTCGCGGTCGCCACGGTCTTCGCGGACGACTTCGCGGAGGCCTTCGTCGACGACTTCGCGGGGGCGTTCGCGGGCGTCTGGGCGGACGGCGTGGCGGAGGACTGGACCGGGACCTCGGCGGGCTGCTGGCTCATGGCCCCATTCTTCCGCGCGAAGAGGTCGTCGTGCGCGTCGGAGCGGGCCGTGGGGGAGGGCAGTCTCCCTTTGGGGAGGACCGCCCTGCCGGGCTTGATCACGGATCGCTTCATTGCGTGAGCGTCGCAAGCGCGTCTGAATGGCCGGTAACGACGACATGTCGTACGGGAATCGGGGGCGGGGCCGTGTCAGGGCCCCGCCCCCTTGATCGGTCTCGATCGGTTGAACGCTCTACGGGTGGCGGGCGCGCAGGACGCGGAAGGCGGCGTACAGCGCGACGGCGGCGAGGGCGAGGACGATGCCGGTCTCGATGAGCTGGATCGGCCAGTAGTGGGAGGAGGGGTGGTAGTCCACGTACTGAGCGACGACGTTCATGTCGGCAGGGCAGACGTTCCACACCTCGGTGCGCTGCCAGCAGGCATCGGACGGAAGCCGGTCGCCGGAGGCGGTGACGAGCCCGTACTCGTCCTGCCAGGAGGAGGCGGGCACGTTGGGGATCTCCATCCCCTCGGTGAGCGGTGCGGTCAGGGTCTGCACCGGCATGAGCGACCAGCGCAGCTGCCCGACGAGGAGCAGGACAAGCCCGGTGACCAGGCCGGTGAGGGCCATGGCGGTCACGGTCCGGCGGATCAGCTGGCCGATCAGGGCCCCGAGGCCGAGGGCGAGCAGAGCCTGCGCGACGAGGACGGGGCCGGTGGCCTCGTAGGTCCCCGCTTCGTACCACTGGAACGACCAGGTCCCGGCGACGTTTCCCCAGCCGAGGCGGTAGATGCCGATGAGCGCGACCGTGGCGGGGACGATCACCGCGCCGGCGGTCAGGAGCTTCGAGCCGAGCCAGCGGGAGGGGCTGACGGACTGGGTGAGGGCGAGCTTGTACGTGCCCGACTCCAGCTCCCGGGCGACCATCGGGCCCGCGACGAACGCGCCGACGATCAGGGGCAGCAGGATCATGGCCGAGGAGGCCCAGTCCATGGCGACCCGCAGGACGGTGTAGTCGAAGTTCCGGTCGGTGCCGGGGGTCGGGGTGTCGACGTACATGAGCGCGACCATGCTCGCCAGGCTGAGCAGGACGGCGCCCGCCACCAGCCACAGCGTCCGCCGGTACTGCCGGACCGTCACCCAGTAGGGGCCCTTCAGGGTGAGGGTGCTCATGCCGGGGCTCCTTCGGGGGTGGTGCGGAGGTGGGCGAGGAGGAGGTCTTCCAGGGAGGGTTCCTGGGTCTCCCAGGGGCCTTCGACCGGGCCCTCGTGGCGGATCAGGGCCGTGAGCTGACGGCCTGTCGTGCGGGACTCGACCACCGTGTGCGGGGCGAGGTCGGCGACGGGGCCGGTGAGCAGGGTGTGGGCGGCGAGGAGTTCGTCCACGGTGCCGTCGAGGCGGACCTGGCCGCCGCGGAGCAGGAGGAGGTGGTCGCAGGCGCCCTCCAGCTCGGTGAGGATGTGCGAGGACATGACGACGGTCGTGCCGTTCTCGGCCGCGTCGGCCATGAGCAAGCCCATGAGCTGGTGGCGGGCGAGCGGGTCGAGGTCGGCCATCGGCTCGTCGAGGAGCAGGAGTTCGGCGCGCTTGCCGAGGGCGAGCGCGAGGGCGACCCGGGTGCGCTGGCCGCCGGAGAGGTCGCGGACGAGCGCGTGCGGGTCGAGCTCGTCGGCCATCACGCGCTGCGCCGCGGTCTCGTCCCAGCGGCCCGGGTTGAGCTCGCGGCCCATGCGCAGGGTGTCGGCGACGGACAGCCGGGGGTGGAGCGGCTTGTCCTGGGCGACGTACGCGAGGTGCTCGCGGGGCGGGGCCTGGATCGTGCCCTCGGTGGGGCGCAGGAGCCCGGCGGTGAGGGCGAGGAGGGTGGACTTGCCGGCGCCGTTCGGGCCGACGAGGGCGCAGATCCGCCCGGCGGGGAGGGCGAAGGTGCAGCCCCGCAGCGCCCAGCCGCGGCCCCTCCCCCCGTATTTCTTGCCCAGGAGATCGGCCTCCAGCGCGATGCCGTCTCTCGTCATGCGTCGTCCCCCTCGAAGTGTTCCTTCAGTACGGATGTGAAGAGCGCGGACACGTCCTCGCGGTCCAGTCCGGCGGCGCGGGCGCGGCGGGCCCAGTCGGTGAGTTCGCCGCGCAGGGGCGAGTCGGCGGGGCCTGTGCCGAGCGTGGCGCGGACGAAGGTGCCGAGGCCGCGGCGGGCCTCGACGAGGCCTTCGCGTTCGAGCTCGCGGTAGGCCTTGAGGACCGTGTTGGGGTTGATGGCCGTCGATTCGACGACCTCGCGTGCGGTGGGCAGTCGGTCGCCGGGCTCCAGGAGGCCCATCCGGAGGGCCTGTTTCGTCTGCTGGACGATCTGGAGGTAGGTGGCGACGCCACTGCGCCGGTCGATGCGGTACTCGACCACGTTCCCTTCCACCACCCTTTCACTAATCAAGTAGTGAAAGGGTGGTGGAAAGAAGGGGGCGGTGTCAACCGCCCCCTGAGCAACAGGCGTTACAGAGCCCGTCGCGGAGCCCCTCGTGACCCTCCTACGACTCCGTGCGGTACATCAGGTCCACCTCGTGCGTCGTGAAGCCGAGGCCCTCGTAGACCCGCACCGCCGCCGTGTTGTCCGCGTCCACGTACAGCATCGCCGTCGGCAGTCCCTGCGCCGCCAGGTGCCGCAGGCCGATCGCCGTGAGCGCCTTGCCGAGGCCGCCGCCCTGCGCGTCGGGCAGGATGCCCACCACGTACACCTCGCCGAGCTGCTCCTCGGCGTGCGTCTTCGTCCAGTGGTAGCCGATCAGCTTCCCGTCCCGCTCCGCGAGGAAGAAGCCCTTCGGGTCGAACCACGGCTCGGCCGTCCGGTCGTCCAGGTCCCGCTGCGTGAGCGAGCCCTGCTCCGGGTGGTGTGCGAACGCGGTCGCGTTGACGGCGAGCCAGGCCGTGTCGTCCTGGCCGGGGACGAACGTACGCACGGTGACGCCCTCGGGCAGGACCGGCTCCGGGATGTCGAGCGGGGTCAGGGGCCGCCGCAGCTGGCGGAGTTCGCGGAAGAGCGTCAGGCCGAGGACCTGTGCGAGGTGCCGGGCCGCCGCCTTGCCGCCGTGCGCCCAGACGCGCAGCCGCTTGCCGGAGGCGGCGAGCAGGGCGGTGCCGAGTGCCCGGCCGTGGCCGCGGCCGCGGTGGGACGGGTGGACGACCAGCTCGGCGGCCGGGGCCTCGATCGGGTCGGTCTCCTCCAGCTGGGCGTAGCCGTAGAGGTGCGGGCCGACGGAGAGCAGGAAGTGGCGCACGCCCTCGCGGCGGCCGTGCCGCAGGTAGAGCCGCCCCTGCTCGGACACGGCGTGCAGCCCGTCGGTCCGGTCGGCGGCCTCGAGGAGCTCCAGTACGTCCTGGACCTGCTCGGGGGAGAGCTCGTCATACGTGTGGATCTGCCGTCCCGGTTCGAGGGCCGGCGCCGCGTCGGAAGTCATGGGTACGAGCCTACGGCGACAGCTCGTCAGCAAGAGGCAACTGTCTTGTAACCAGCTACCCCCTGTTGCGCTACGCGCGTTGACTCTAGGCTGCACGCGCAACGGGGAGTAGATCAAGGCCGCGAAACGGGGCAAGGGGACTAGGGGAGAGATGGCAGCGACACCGAGGAAGAACAAGACCGGGCGGCGGATTCTGGCCGCGGGCGCGGGACTGGCGACCGTCGGGGCGCTCTTCGCCGCGATGCCGTCGTCGGCGGGTGCCGCCGGAGACGGGTTCGCCGCCGAGGCCGCGAGCGGGAGCGGTTACGGGAACGGCAAGGGCTGGGGCCGCATGGTCGACGTCCAGCTCCTGTCCTTCAACGACCTCCACGGCAACCTGGAACCGCCGACCGGCTCGTCGGGCCGCCTCACCCGCCTCAAGGAAGACGGCACGACCGAGACCGTCAACGACGTCGGCGGCGTCGAGTACCTGGCCACGCACCTGCGGCAGGCCCGCCAGGGCAACCGGTACTCCGTCACCGCCGCCGCGGGCGACATGATCGGCGCCTCTCCGCTGGTCTCCGGGCTGTTCCACGACGAGCCGACCATCGAGGCGCTGAACAAGCTGAAGCTCGACGTGAGCTCGGTCGGCAACCACGAGTTCGACGAGGGCGCCCGCGAGCTGGCCCGCATACAGAACGGCGGCTGTCACCCGACCGAGGGCTGCTTCGAGGAGGGCAAGCGCTTCAAGGGGGCGAAGTTCCCGTACCTCACGGCCAACGTGACGGACGAGAAGAGCGGCAAGCCGCTGCTCGACCCGTACTTCATCTGGGAGCGCGACGGCGTCAAGATCGGCTTCATCGGCGTGACCCTGGAAGGCACGGCGAACATCGTCTCCGCCGAGGGCATCAAGGGCCTGAAGTTCGGCGACGAGGTCGAGACGATCAACAAGTACGCCAAGGTGCTGGAGCGCAAGGGCGTGAAGTCGATCGTCGCGCTGCTCCACGAGGGCGGCCTGCCCGCCTCCGGCGCGTACAACTACGACTGCGACACCCCGGGCGCCGGCGCCGGCATCTCCGGCCCGATCGTGGACATCGCCAAGAACGTGACCCCGCAGGTCGACGCCCTGGTCACCGGCCACACGCACCAGGCGTACGCGTGCTCGATCCCGGACCCCTCGGGCAAGCCGCGCACGGTCACGTCGGCGGCCTCCTTCGGCCGGCTCTACACCGACACGACGCTCACCTACGACCGTCGTACGAAGGACATCGTCCGCACCGCCGTCGCCTCCGCGAACCACGTCGTCACCCGTGACGTGAAGCCGGCCGACGACATGAGCAAGCTGATCAAGCGCTGGAAGGACCTGGCCGCGCCGATCGCCGGCCGTCCCGTCGGTCACATCTCCGCCGACATCGAGAACCCCCTCGATGCGACGGTGTACGAGAAGCCGCTGGGCAACCTGATCGCGGACGCGCAGCTGGAGGGCATGGCCCCGGCGGACAAGGGCGGTGCGCAGCTCGCCCTGATGAACCCGGGAGGCGTCCGCGCGCCGCTGACCCACAAGCAGTCCGGCGCCGAGGGCGACGGGGTCGTGACCTACGGCGAGGCGTACACCGTCCAGCCGTTCACCAACATGATGACGGCGGTCGACCTGACCGGCGCCCAGCTCGTCACCACGCTCCAGCAGCAGGTCAGCGGCCTCAACCTGGCGGCCCCGAAGATCCTCCAGGTGTCGAAGAACTTCACGTACACCCTGGACATGACGAAGGCCGGTGCCGACCGGATCGTGGTGGACTCGGTGCGGCTCAACGGTGAGGCGATCGACCCGGCGAAGACCTACCGGGTCGCGATGAACGAGTTCCTGTCCGGTGGCGGCGACGGCTTCGCTGTCCTGAAGGAGCACAAGAACAAGCTGGTCGGCGCGTCCGACCTGGACATGTTCACCGCCTACCTGGGGGCGCACTCCTCGGCCACCGCGCCGCTGACTCCGCCGGCGACGGGCCGCATCACGGTCGTCAAGTAGCCCTTCCGGGCCCCTGAGCGAGGGGGCGGCGGACCGTTCCGACGGGCCGCCGCCCCCTTTCGCGTACGTGCGGCAGACCTCTGGTGTGTTTGTCGTGACCCTGACATCATCCGCCCATGGAGCGACGACGTTTTCTCGTGGGGGCTCTCGCCGCCGGGGCCGGAGTGATGCTCGGGGCGCCCACCGCGTCCGCCGTGGACGTACGGGCCTGGATGGCGGCGCACGGGGACGGGACGGCCCTGCGGCAGCTGACCATCCCCGGCACCCACGACTCCGGCGCCCGCTTCGGCGGCCCCTGGTCCGAGTGCCAGAACACCACCATCGCCCAGCAACTGGACAGCGGCATCAGGTTCCTGGACATCCGGTGCCGGGTGACCGGCGGCTCCTTCGCCATCCACCACGGCCCCTCCTACCAGAACATGATGTTCGGCGACGTCCTCATCGCCTGCCGCGACTTCCTCGCCGCCCACCCCTCCGAGACCGTCCTCATGCGGGTCAAACAGGAGTACTCCTCGGACTCCGACGCCACCTTCCGCGCGATCTTCGACGACTACCTCGGCAACCGCGGCTGGCGGTCGCTGTTCCGCATCGGCGACACCCTTCCCGCCCTCGGCGAGGCCCGCGGCAAGGTCGTCCTCATCGCCGACAACGGCGGGCTGCCCGGCCTCAAGTGGTGGGACGGCGGGGCCATCGCGATCCAGGACGACTGGAACGCCCTGCCGAACGCCAAGTACCCCAAGATCGAGGCCCACTTCCGCGCGGCCGTCGAACAGCCCGGCAAGCTGTACATCAACTTCGTCAGCACGTCCGCGTCCCTGCCGCCGCGCTGGAACTCCGACAACCTCAACCCCCGGGTCCACGGCTTCCTGGACGGCACGGCGAACACCTGGAAGGGCCTCGGCATCGTCGCCATGGACTACCCGAACACCCGCTCAGGCCTCGTCGCGTCCCTCATCCGCCACAACTGACGGCGGCGGAGTCGGCGCGCCCGGCAGCCGGAGCGTCGCCACCGTGCCACCGCCCGGGGCCGGGGCGAGGATCGCCGAGCCGCCCGCCTGGTGGACCGTACGGGCGACGATCGAGAGCCCCAGGCCCGAGCCCGGCAGACTGCGGGCCGACGGGGAGCGCCAGAAGCGTTCGAAGACGTGCGGGAGCTCGTCCGGCGGGATGCCGGGCCCGTGGTCCCGGACCTTCAGCTCGCCCCGCATCAGGGTCACCTCGACCGCGCCCCGCGGCGGCGAGAACTTCACCGCGTTGTCCAGGACGTTGACGAGGGCGCGCTCGATCGCCGCCGGCTCCGCCCGTACGTACCAGGGCGCGAGGTCCGTGACGAAGGTCAGCTCCGGGCCGCGCAGCCGGGCCCGGTCCAGGGCCGAGCGGAGGATGCCGTGCAGCGGTACGACCTCCAGGGGCCCGGGCCGCGCCGTGTCCGGGCGGGCCAGCTCCTGGAGGTCGCCGATCAGCGCCGCCAGCTCCGTCATCTGCGCCTTCACCGAGGCCATCAGGGCCCGCCGGTCGTCCGCCGGGATCGCCCGGCCGGTCTCCTCGCTCCGCGCGAGCAGCTCGATGTTCGTCCGCAGCGACGTGAGGGGCGTACGGAGCTCGTGACCGGCGTCGGCGATCAGCTGCGACTGCCGGTCGCGGGAGGTCGCGAGCGCCGCCGTCATCGCGTTGAAGGAGCGCGACAGCCGGGCGATCTCGTCCTCGCCTTCCACCGGGATGCGGACGGTCAGGTCCTCGGTCGCGGCCACGTGCTCGACGGCCCCCGTCAGCCGGTCGACCGGTTCGAGACCGGTCCGTGCCACCCACAGGCCGGCCGCGCCGGCGCCGACGACGCCGATCCCGGAGACCAGGAGCAGCATCCAGCGCAGGGTGGACATCGAGTTGTCGACCTCGGCGAGCGGACGGGCGACGGAGACGGCGAGGGCGAGGCCGGGCGGGACCTGCTGCGGGTAGGTGTAGACCCGCATCTCCCGGCCGTCCTCGTCCTTCACCGTGTGCAGCGCGTACGTCAGCTGCCCGCGCGCCACCGCGAGGTCGGCGGGGCCGGCCGGGATCGGGGCCTGGCCGGAGGTACAGACGCTGCCGTTGGCGAGGATCACCTGCACCGTGTACGAGCCCCCCATCGGGGGCGGCGTCGTGCCCTGGCGGCACAGGGTGATCAGGGTGCCCACCGAGGCGTCGTCCAGCCTGCTGCTGCGCAGCGAGGAGTCCAGCTCGGCCTCCAGCTGGGCCCGCGTCACGAACCAGCAGGCCAGCGAGACCGCCGCCACCGCGACCGCCACCGCGAAGGCGGTGAGCAGCGCGAGCCGCGACCGCAGGGGCCGCGAGCGGAACCAGGCCAGGGGCCGGAAACGGGTCCTGGGAGGCGCTGAGCGGGCGCCACCGGTCCCGCTCACCGCGCCGGTCTCGGGGCCGGTCACTCTCCGCCGCCTCCCCGCAGGACGTAACCGACGCCCCGCACCGTGTGCACGAGGCGCGGCTCGCCGCCCGCCTCCGTCTTGCGCCGCAGGTACATCACGTACACGTCGAGCGAGTTCGAGCTCGGCTCGAAGTCGAAGCCCCACACCGCCTTGAGGATCTGCTCGCGGGTCAGGACCTGCCGCGGGTGCGCCAGGAACATCTCCAGGAGCGTGTACTCGGTGCGCGTCAGCTCCACCGTCCGCCCGCTCCGGGTCACCTCGCGCGTCGCCAGGTCCATCCGCAGGTCCTCGAAGGACAGCACGTCGTCGTCGGCCGGGGCCGCGGCGGCCGAGGCGTACGAGCTGCGCCGGAGCAGCGCCCGGATCCGCGCGAAGAGCTCGTCGAGCTCGAAGGGCTTCACGAGGTAGTCGTCCGCGCCCGCGTCGAGGCCGGTGACCCGGTCGCCGACGGTGTCGCGGGCGGTCAGCATGAGGATCGGCACGGTCGAGCCGGCCGCCCTGATCCGCCGGGCCGCGGTGAGCCCGTCCATCCGGGGCATCTGGACGTCGAGGACGACGAGGTCGGGGGCGTACGCCTCCATCCGCGCGAGTGCGTCGAGCCCGTCGACGGCGTCCTGGGTGTCGTACCCCTCGAAGGCGAGGCTGCGGCGGAGGGCCTCCCGCACGGCGGGCTCGTCCTCGACGATCAGGATGCGCTCGGCTTCGCTCTGCTGGCCAGTCATGGGCTCAGCCTCGCACGACGCCCGTTCGCCGGTCAGTTGTCGCCGCCCGCGCGCAGGCTGTCGAGGTCGGCCTTCACCGCGTCGATCGGAATGGCGAATCCGAGACCGACACTTCCGGCCGTGGAACCGTTCGAAGAACTGGGCGAATACATGGCCGAATTGATTCCGATGATCTCGCCCTTCATATTGATCAAGGCGCCGCCGGAATTACCCGGGTTGAGCGAGGCGTCGGTCTGGATCGCCTTGTACGTCGTCTTCGACGAGCCCGTGTCGCCGTTGAACTGCTGTCCGCCGAACTCGAACGGCCAGCCCTGCCGCGGGTCGTACCGCTGGCCCTGCTGCTGGTCCTGGCTGCCGCCGTCGTCGTCCTTGGCGACGGTCACGTCCCGGTCGAGCGCGGAGACGATGCCGCTCGTGACGGTGCCGGTGAGGCCCTCGGGGGAGCCGATCGCCACGACCTCCTCGCCGACCTTCACCCCGGACGAGTCGCCGAGCGTGGCGGCCCTGAGGCCGGAGGCGCCCTGGAGCTTGATCAGCGCGAGGTCCTTGTCGGGGTCCGTGCCGACGACCTCGGCCTCGTACTTCTTCCCGTCGCTGAGCTGGACGGAGATCGAGGAGGCGCCGGAGATCACGTGGTTGTTGGTGACGATCTCGCCGTCGGAGGTGATGATCACGCCCGAGCCGGTGGACTGGCCGGAGTTCGAGGTCGCGGAGATCTCGACGATGGAGGGGGAGACGGCCTGGGCGACGCCGGCGACCGTGCCGACGCTGCTCGCGGAGACGTTCGTGCCGTTCACGACCGAGGAGGCGGTGACGGGGCTGTCGGCGGTCAGCTGCTGGACGAGGGTCGCCGTGCCGCCGCCGACCGCCGCGGCCGCGATGGCCACGGCTGCGAGGAGCCCGACCCCCCGCTTGGCGCGACGGCGGGAGCCCGGAGCGGCGGCGGCCGCCGCGGTGGCGGCGACCGGGGGCTCGACGGGCGGCGGGACGTGCCCGCCGGACGGCCAGATCGTGGTCCCCGGCTCGGTGGTGATCGGCCGGGTCGGGGGGTACGGGGGCTGCGGCGGGTAGTACGGCTGCTGCTGTGGCTGCTGCTCCTGGAAGTCCGTCATGGCCACGACTCTCGGAGTCGTACATGAGAGCCGTCTGAGGACCGGCTGAGAAGCCCGACAGAACCCTGTATGCCCCATATAAACAGGGGGGTGGAGGGAGGGGCGGGTTACTCTCCGCAGCCGCAGGAGCGGCGGACGACGAGGGCCGAAGGGAAGAGCTTGAGCCGCTCGCGGCGCGAGCCGGCGACGCGCAGTCCGTCGTCCAGGACCAGGTCCACCGCCGCGCGTGCCATCGCCGGGCGGTCCGAGGAGACCGTGGTCAGCGGCGGGTCCGTGAGCGCCGCCTCCTTCACGTCGTCGAAGCCCGCGACCGCCAGCTCCGTGGGCACCTCGATGCGCAGCTCGCGTGCCGCCCGCAAGACGCCGAAGGCCTGGTCGTCGGTGGAGCAGAAGATGGCCGGCGGCCTGTCCGGTCCCGCGAGCAGCTTCAGGGCCACCTGGTAGGCGTCGTAGCGGTTGTACGGGGCCTGGAACAACCGGCCCTCGATCGACAGGCCCGCCTCCAGCATGGCCTGGCGCCAGCCCTCCTCGTGGTCGGCGACGGGGTCGCCGACGGCCGGGGTGTTCGGGACGCCGCCCAGGCAGGCCACGTAGGCGTGGCCGTGCTCCAGGAGGTGCCGGACGGCGAGCTTGGCGCCGTCGATGTCGTCCGTCACGACGGCCACGTCGTCGATCGCCTCGGGCCGCTCGTGGAGCAGCACCACGCGCGCGTCCCAGGCCTCGATCTCGCTCGCGGCCTGCTCGCTCATGCCCTGGCTGACCAGGATCAGTCCGGAGACCCGCATCCCGAGGAAGGCCCGCAGGTAGTGGATCTCGCGTTCGGTGCGGTAGTCGGAGTTGCCGACGAGGACCATCTTCCCGCGCTCGGCGGCGGCCTGCTCGACCGCGTGCGCCAGCTCGGCGAAGAACGGCTGCCGGGCGTCCGGGACGATCATGCCTATGAGGTCCGTGCGCCGGGACGCCATCGCCTGGGCCACCCGGTCGGGGCGGTAGCCCAGCTCCTTGATGGCGGCGAGGACACGCTCGCGCGTGGCCGGGGCGACCGGCCGGGGTCCGTTGTTGATCACGTAGCTCACGACCGCGGTCGAAGTACCTGCCAGTCGAGCTACGTCATCCCGCGTCACCTTGGCCACGCGCGGCAGTCTACGCGGGGTGACCTACCTACCGGCAGGTCGCACTGTGGCGTCCGCCACGTTCCTGTCCTCCGAAGGAGTGGCGTCCCGGTCGGCCTCCTTGACACGGGCGGTACGGGCGGCCTCCGCCGACCGGGTGTCCTTCGCCCGGGCCTCCTCGGCCTGACGCTCGACCTTCTCCGGGGTGACGAAGCGGTAGCCGACGTTCCGCACGGTGCCGATCAGCGACTCGTGCTCGGGGCCCAGCTTCGCGCGCAGCCGGCGCACATGGACGTCGACCGTACGGGTGCCGCCGAAGTAGTCGTACCCCCACACCTCCTGGAGGAGCTGGGCACGCGTGAAGACCCGGCCCGGATGCTGGGCCAGGTACTTGAGCAGCTCGAACTCCTTGAAGGTCAGGTCCAGGACCCGGCCCTTGAGCTTCGCGCTGTACGTCGCCTCGTCGACCGACAGGTCGCCGTTGCGGATCTCCATGGGGGAGTCGTCGGAGACGATCTGCTGGCGGCCCATCGCGAGCCGCAGCCGCGCCTCGACCTCGGCCGGGCCGGCGGTGTCGAGGAGGACGTCGTCGATGCCCCAGTCGGCGGTGACGGCCGCGAGGCCGCCCTCCGTGACGACGAGGATCAGCGGACAGCCGGGCCCCGTGGAGCGGAGCAGCTGGCAGAGCGAGCGGACCTGGGGGAGGTCGCGCCGGCCGTCGACGAGGATCACGTCCGCGCCGGGGGTGTCCACGAGGGCCGGGCCCTCGGCCGGTGCCACCCGGACGTTGTGCAGCAGCAGGCCGAGGGCGGGCAGCACCTCGGTCGACGGCTGGAGGGCGTTGGTCAGGAGCAGCAGAGAGCTCATACCGCGCCACCTGCCATCGGTCGGACGTGGTGCTGC
This sequence comes from Streptomyces narbonensis, assembly GCF_014649015.1. Taxonomy (GTDB): domain Bacteria; phylum Actinomycetota; class Actinomycetes; order Streptomycetales; family Streptomycetaceae; genus Streptomyces; species Streptomyces narbonensis. Next base: position 422,964 of record NZ_BMSF01000004.1, on the reverse strand, counting down.
GTTCGCTCGCTCATAACGTCGGTTCCTCCTCGGTCCCTGCGAGGACGTGCACTGCTTCGTACAGATCACTGACGGCTCTCGCGCCCTGAGAGCTTTTGTTCACCTATCCGTAACAACGGTCGGAAAACGCAAAAGGACCCGGGGGCTGCGTCGCCCGGATCCTCTGCCCAGCAGAATAGCCCACATGAGTTCAGAGGGAGAGAGTTGATTTCACATGGTGGATGTCTCGTCGCTCACTTCCGTCCATCCCGCTGATCCGCGGCGTGTGATGTTGCGTACGGATGACGGTGTCCGTATCGAGGCGGTTTACGAACCCCCTGCGGCAAGTGTCACCGATACGGCGGTCACCGGTACGGCCGTGGTCGTCGCGCACGGCTTCACCGGATCGGCCGACCGGCCCGCCGTCCGCCGCGCCGCCCGCGCCTTCGCGGAGCGCGGCGCGGCCGTCGTGACCTTCTCCTTCCGCGGGCACGGCGGCTCCGGCGGCCGCTCCACGGTCGGCGACCGGGAGGTCCTCGACCTGTCCGCCGCCGTCCGCTGGGCCCGCGCGCTCGGCCACGCACGCGTGGTGACGGTCGGCTTCTCCATGGGCGGGTCCGTCGTCCTGCGCCACGCGGCCCTGGAGCGGGGCACGGAGGGCCGGGTGGACGCGGTGGCGGCCGTCTCCGCCCCCGCACGCTGGTACTACCGGGGTACGGCCCCGATGCGCCGCCTCCACTGGGTGGTCACCCGTCCCACGGGCCGGCTGGTCGGCCGTTACGGGCTGCGCACCCGGATCGACCGGCGCGCCTGGGACCCCGTACCCCTCTCGCCCGTCGAGGCCGTCCCGCTGATCGCGCCCGTCCCGCTGCTGATCGTGCACGGCGACCGGGACGCGTACTTCCCGCTCGACCACCCGCGCACGCTGGCCGCCGCCGGGGGCGGCTCCGCGGAGCTGTGGCTGGAGCGCGGGATGGGGCACGCCGAGAACGCGGCCGACGAGGAGCTGCTCGCGCGGCTGGGGGACTGGCTCACGCGCCGATAGCCCATCATGGGGGGCGGCGCGCACACGAACGAAGGGAGCGCCGCTATGGCAGCGGGAACCATCCGCTACTGGGCCGCGGCCAAGGCCGCCGCCGGTGTAGCCGAGGAGCCGTACACCGCCGAGACCCTGGCGGAGGCCCTGGACGCGGCCCGCGAGAGGCACCCCGGCGAGCTCGTCCGGGTCCTCCAGCGGTGCTCGTTCCTGATCGACGGCGACCCCGTCGGCACCCGGAGCCATGAGACCGTACGGCTTGCCGAGGGCGGCACGGTCGAGGTGCTCCCCCCGTTCGCAGGAGGGTGAACCCCAGAGCTTGGCTTCTCTCCTCCGAAGGGAGGAGATTCCTACGGCTTGCGTCGTGGGGTTTTCTGCTTCGTCGCCGACTGCCCGCCCGGAGTTCTCCGTTGAGGTCTGACACCGGCTCCACAGACAGAGACCGCCAGCCCGGCGGCCTTGAGGTTCTTCGCCGCGTTCACGTCCCGGTCGTGGGTCGTGCCGCAGCCTTCGCACTTCAAGGTGCGGACGCGCAGCGGCATGCTCTTGGCGAGTTTGCCGCAGTGGGAGCACAGTCTGGAGGAGGGGAAGAAGCGGTCGACCGCGATCACTTCCCGCCCGTACCAGGCGGCCTTGTACTCCAGCATGCTCCGGAACTCCGACCACGCCGCATCGCTGATGGCGCGGGCCAGGCTCCGGTTCTTGACCATGGTGCGCACACTCAGGTCCTCGATCACGAGCGTTTGGTTCTCACGCACGAGTCGAGTGGTCAGCTTGTGCAGCCCGTCACGCCGCCGATCGGCGATGCGGGCGTGGATCTTCGCGACCTTCCGCCGGGCCTTTCGACGGTTGGCGCCATCACCCGGAGCCTTGCGTACAAGGCTCCGCTGGGCCCTTGCCAGAGCGGCACGATCACGGCGCTCGTGCCGGGGATTGGAGACCTTCTCTCCCGTGGACAGGGTGAGGAGGTGATCCAGGCCTACGTCGATCCCGACCGCTGTGTCCGTTTCCGGGAGCGGTCGCACCGACGTGTCCTCGCACAGCATCGAAACGAACCAGCGCCCCGCTTCGTCCTGCGAGATGGTCACCGTCGAGGGCTCCGCCCCCTCCGGCAGCGGCCGGGACCAGATGATGTCCAGCGGCTCGGACATCTTGGCCAGCGTGAGTCGGCCCTCTCGGAACCGGAACGCGGACGTGGTGTACTCGGCGGACTTCCGAGACCTTTTCCGCGACTTGAAGCGCGGATACTTGGCCCGCTTGCCGAAGAAGTGTGCGAATGCTGTCTGCAGGTGCCGCAGCGCCTGCTGCAACGGCACCGAGGAGACCTCGTTCAGGTAGGCCAGCTCCTCGGTCTTCTTCCACGCCGTCAACAAGGCCGAGGTCTGGTTGTAATTGACCCGCTCCTGCCGCGCCCAGGCCTCCGTGCGGGCCGCGAGCGCCAGGTTGTAGACCTTCCGCACACACCCGAACGTGCGCGACAGCTCGGCCGCCTGCGCCTCCGTCGGATGGAAGCGGTACCTGAACGCCCGCTTCACGTTACTCTCGGTCACGATCACAAGTTAGTGTCACTATGTGTGAACTGCAAATCTGCTGGTCGGAGGAGCGCGGTTCGCCTCAACGGTGAATCGCGGCCCTTGGCCCCGCCCCACGGGAGCCCACTCCCTGCCCTCACCCGGGGTTATCCACGGAGGAATCAAAGATGAGCAACGGCCAGCAGTACGACCCGTACGCGAACGGGCAGCAGGGACCCGACGTCACGCAGACGTGGGAGGGCCAGACCTGGGACACCCAGTTCCAACCCGTCGTCCAGCGGCAGCAGCCGCCCGTGACGTACGAGGCGCCCTACCAGGATCCGTACGCGCAGCCCGCGTACGAGCCCTCCTACGACAACACCGCGTATCTGCCGCCGCAGGGCGCCGTGGCGTACGACCAGCACCGGCAGCCGTACGCGGCGGCTCCGGCTGCTCCCGTGGGGTACGACACGCCCGTACCGGAGCCCGTGGCCGCGCCCGCCGCCCCCGCCACGTCCGCGGGCTACTCCTCGCCGACCACCTCCGGGAACACCCGGATCACCGACGCCCAGCGCGCGCGTGCCGAGGGCCGTTCGCCCGTCATCGAGCCCGGGTTCCAGCCGGCGGTCCTGACCGCCGTCCTCAGCCTCCTCCTCGCCGGCGGGGCCGCCCTCGGCTCGTACGGACTGGTCGTCCCGCTCGTCCTGCTCCAGGGCCTCACCGCCGCCGGCTGGTTCCGGCTCAACGGCATGTGGCCGGCCCGGCAGGGAATCGCCCTCGCCTTCGCCGGCGGTCTCGTCGCGGACGCCGCCCTGCTCGCCACCGGCCGGGAGCACGCGGCCGCCGCGATCCTGGGCACGCTCGGCGCCTGGGTCCTGCTCTGTCTCGTCCTCCAGCTCCGCAGCCACGCCGACCCGGACGAGCGCATGTACGGCCTGATGGCCTCCATCGCCTCGGCCGCGCTGACGGTCGTCGCCGCCGGGCACCTCGGCGCCGACCCGGACACGGTCGTCGTCGGCGGGATCGCGGTCGCCGCGACCGTCGTCGCCCGGGCGCTCCCGCTGCCCGGCCCGGTCTCCCTGATCGTCGCGCTCCTCGCGGGCGCGGGCGCGGGGATCGCGGCCGGCGGCCTGAACGACCTGGGCACCTCCGGGGCGCTGGTCGGCCTCGCGGCCGGGGTCTGCGCGCTGGTCGGCCTGCGGGTCGCGAGCTACGACTACCCGTCGCGCTTCGTCCACATGACCGCGGGCATCGCGCTGCCGCTGACGGCCGCCGCGCCCGCCGTATACCTGCTGGGCCGCGCGCTGGGCTGAGCCCGCCGGCAGCGGCCAGGGAACCAACCGGCCCCCCGACACGTCGATCTTCGTGTCGGGGGGCCGAACACTTATCCAGACACGCAACTGTCTACCGGGGAGACGCACAACCCATGCGAGCACTGCGGATTCTGTTGATCCTGGCCGTCGTGCTGGGCGGGGTGCTCGTCGGGATCGACCGGCTCGCCGTGGCGTACGCCGAGTCGGAGGCGGCGAGCAGGGTGAAGCTCTCGGGGGCGTCGAGTGATTCCTTCGAGGTCGACATCAAGGGCTTCCCGTTCCTCACCCAGGTCGCGGACAAGCGGTTCGGCGAGGTCGACGTGGTGGCGAAGGGCGTCAAGGCGACGGCGGGCAGCAAGCAGATCAAGATCGCCGAGCTGACGGCCTCGCTCCGGGACGTGACCGTGACCGGCGACTGGGCGGGCGCGCGGGCGGGCTCGGCCTCCGGCACGGCCCTCATCTCGTACGCGGACCTCACGGCCGCCTCCGACCGGGAGGCGACCGTCGAGTACGGGGGCGACGGCAAGCTGAAGGTCACGGGCGGGGTCGAGATCATGGGCCGCACGCTGACCCGCTCGGTCCTGTCCACCGTGACCATCGTGAACGGCGACACGATCAAGGTCCGCGCGGACGAGGTGCCGGGCGAAGGCATCCCGGGCGTGGAGGAACTGGTCCGGAAGCGGACCGACTTCGAGCGGCCGATCGGTCTGATCGCCGGGATGAGGGTGGAGAAGGTCGAGGCGACCCCGCAGGGCCTCGCGGTCGCGGTCTCGGGCAAGGACATCGACCTGGCGGGCTGAGAGTCCTGGCGGGCTGAGACGGCCCCGGGAACGCCACAGGACCTCGCTCGGCAGGCTGCTGCCCCGCTCGACGGTCCGGTCGCCCCACGGTGGGCCGGTCGCCCCGCTCGACGGTCCGGTCGCCCCACTCGGGGGGGCCGGCCGTCCCGCTCGACGGTTCCGGCGCCCCGCTCGACGGGCCGCCGCCCCTCTCAGCGGTCCGGTCGCCCCTCCGGGGCGCCCCCGGCGCCCCCTCGCGCGCTCCGAAAACCGCACGGTGATCACATGTTGAGACACCCCCGTCCGATCCGCAGAAACCGAAGCGGACACTGCTGTACGGAGGCGTCCGGAGCCCACTCGTGCGGTGATCGCGTCTCGCATCTCGGACGATCGCGTCTCAAAATACGACACACCGGTGACACGGCCGCCTGTCCGTCCCTACGATCGAGGGCATGAAGCGACAGGCGGATCTCACGAAGCGGCGGGCAGTAGACCTGTGCCGCGTCGCCGCCATGCTCTGTCGTTCAGTCTGAGCGGGAGCGCCGACTCCCGTATTCCTCAGGCCCTTCGACCGCGGTCGGGGCCGACCTGTGCAGCCGTACGTACGTCCGTCGTACGCCACGCGACGACGCGTACCGCATCACGAACCCGCACCAACCGCACCACACCGCCGCACACTGCCCCGGAGGAGAACAGCATGGCTCGCAGCGACGTCCTGGTCGACGCGGACTGGGTCGAGGCCAACCTCGACAACCCGCAGGTCGCCATCGTCGAGGTCGACGAAGACACCTCGGCCTACGAGAAGAACCACATCCGCAACGCCATCCGGATCGACTGGACCCAGGACCTTCAGGACCCGGTCCGCCGTGACTTCATCGACCAGGAGGGCTTCGAGAAGCTCCTCTCGGCCAAGGGCATCGGGAACGACACCACGGTCGTCCTCTACGGCGGCAACAACAACTGGTTCGCCTCCTACGCCTACTGGTACTTCAAGCTCTACGGCCACCAGGACGTGAAGCTCCTCGACGGCGGCCGCAAGAAGTGGGAGCTCGACTCCCGCGACCTCGTCGACGGCTCCGAGATCCCGGCCCGCCCGGCCACCGAGTACAAGGCCCAGGCCCAGGACTCCTCGATCCGCGCCTTCCGCGACGACGTCGTGGCCGCGATCGGTGCCCAGAACCTGGTCGACGTCCGCTCGCCCGACGAGTTCTCCGGCAAGCTCCTCGCCCCGGCGCACCTCCCGCAGGAGCAGTCGCAGCGTCCCGGCCACGTGCCGAGCGCCCGCAACATCCCGTGGTCGAAGAACGCCAACGACGACGGCACCTTCAAGTCGGACGCCGAGCTCAAGGCCCTCTACGAGGACGAGCAGGTCGACCTGGCGAAGGACACCATCGCGTACTGCCGCATCGGTGAGCGCTCCGCGCTCACGTGGTTCGTCCTGCACGAGCTGCTCGAGGTCACGAACGTCAAGAACTACGACGGTTCGTGGACCGAGTACGGCTCCCTCGTGGGCGTGCCGATCGAGCTCGGCGCCAACAAGTAGTACCGGTCGCGCGACCCCCGATTCCTCTAGGACAGGACAGAGAACATGTGTGGAGCTCAGGTCGGCGGCCCCGACGTCAGCACGCTCAAGCCCGGTGAGACGGCCATCCAGGGCCAGGTGACCAAGGACGGCGAGCCCGTCACCGGTTACGTGCGCCTCCTCGACGGCTCCGGCGAGTTCACCGCCGAGGTCCCGACCTCGGCCACCGGCCAGTTCCGCTTCTACGCGGCGACCGGCGAGTGGACCCTGCGCGCCCTGGTTCCGGGCGCCCAGGCCGACCGCAAGGTCGTCGTCACCGAGGCCGGCAGCCTGACGGACGTGGCCATCGCGGTCTGATCCGCGAACGCGGTGACACACCGCACCCGAACGGCCGGAGGGCCGTGCCTCCTGGGGGGTTGGACGCCATCACCAGGACTTGAGGCACGGCCCTCCGGTCTGTTCTCTTCGCTGCGCCCTCTCGCCCTGCCCGGACGTACGCTGAAGGTGTGTACGCACGCCGTCGTCACGTCTACTTCTGGATGATGGGCGCCTGCCTGGTGCTTTTCGTGGGCGCCTGGGCCGTCGTGCGGCTCTTCTCGATGCCGGTGGCGATCGGGATGTGCGTCGTCGCCATGGTCATCCCGCCGGTCGCCGCGATGGTCGCGAACCGCCGGGGCCCGGAGGACCGCTGGTGGGACGACCCCTCCGGGGACCCGAAGTCGGACGAGTGGTGGGACGAACTCGACGGCAAGAAGCGCAGGTCCTAGGGGGCGGAGCGGTACCTGCCCGTCCTCAGTAGACGAGGGCCTGCGTCCCGTCGGCCATGGCCTCCTGGACGAAGACCTGCGCGCCCGCGATGCGGATGCCGTCCAGGACGTCCTCCTCCGTGATCTCGCGACGGGCCGCGCACTGCGTGCACAGCGTCACGCGGCCGGCCGCCAGGATCGAGTCGATCAGGTCCGGCAGGGGCGCGGCGTGCGGCAGCTCGAACTCGGCCGCGCGGCCCGGGAGGGCGAACCAGGAGGACTCGCCGGTCAGCCACAGCGACACCTCGACGCCGCTGGCGACGGCGACGGCGGCCACCGTGAAGGCCTGGGAGCAGCGTTCGGGGGCGTCGGCCCCTGCGGTCACCTTGATCACGAGCTTCTTCGCCATATGCCGAACTGTAATGCGCGGCGCTGCAACCCCCTGCGCCTCTGGTGTGTCAGTTGGGTGCGCGGGTGACGGAATCCGCGCTTCAGGTCTCGTGGGGGGACTTTTGAGCATCGAAGAAAGTGTCCAAAATCCGGATACGGCACCACCGCCGGAGCCGGAGTCCGGGTCGGAACCGTCTCTTCCGGTCTCCCGACGGGACGACGCGCAGGATGTGTCCCCGGACACACCGCCGACCGTACGACCGCGCCGCCGTGCCCTCCGTACGGTCGGGCTGATCGCCGTGGCCGCCGTCCTCGGCCTCGTCGGCGGCACCGCCACCGGCTACGGCATCCAGGCCGAGCGCGAACCGACGCCACTGCCCGCGCTGAACCAGCCGGATCTCGCCTACCCGAAGCCGCTCCCGAAGGGGCAGGAGCCCGAGCCGCTCTCCGCCGCAGAGGACCGTCAGGTGAAGGCGAACGGCGATCTGCGGAAGCTGCTCCTGCCGCGTCCGAAGGGTGCGCGGGCCGACGGCGTGGACGGATGGCAGTCGCTGCCGGAGTACGTCACGGACTTCACCCGTCCTGGCGGAGCGCTGGAGGAACAGCTCGAATCGGGCATCCGGCGCATCGCGACGCGCTCATGGCGGACGGGCGAGCTCAAGTCCGTCACGATCAACCTCATCCAGTACCGCCCCGGCTCGCTGATCGGCGCTCAGGACTACGTGGAGGGCCAGCAGCTCATCGCGACGCGCGAGCTCGGGGCCGGCGCCGAGGGTGTGGAGGTGAAGGGCTCGGGCAACGGCCGGTACTTCGTCTACCCGGTGCACCGCAGGGCGGGATACCTGGACTACCACCAGGCCCGGGCCTTCATCCAGCGCGGGGACATCGCGATCGAGATCCTCATGTCCGACCAACGGAAGATCGCCGAGAAGGAGATTCGTTCTCTGGCCGAGCGGCAGCTGGAGCGCCTGTGACCGACAAGACCGTGAACCGCAAACGCCGGATCCTGGCGAACGTGCTGACCGGGGTGCTGGTGCTCGGGGCCGTCGGCGGCGGTGTCGCGTACACCGCCGTCACCGTCGACGGCGCCGACCGGACCGCCCCCACCGTGGCCTGGGCGGATCCGACCGCGACCGCGACCCCGGCGGACCCCGCCGCCGGCTTCGACAGGGGCCGCGGCTCCACACCGCTGAGCAAGCTCCTGCTGCCCGTTCCGGACGGCTACGCGCTCGGGGCGGACATCGACGGGGAGGGCAACGACCACGAGGTCTCGGCCGAGGAGGCCGTCGCCGTCCTCAAGCGGACGAACAAGGGTTTCTACGGCAAGGAGCGCCGCGCGTACGAGAAGAGCATCGACAAGCTCGGCATCAAGGGCATGGCGATGCGCTCGTACGCCTCGCGGGACAACCTCCTCCACGTCGAGGTGTTCGTCCTGCGCATGAAGGACAAGAAGTCGGTCCGGCAGCTCTTCGAGACGCAGAAGGACCTGGCCGAGGTCCTCGACCTCGCCAAGGGGCCGAAGATCAAGGACCACGCGAAGAACACCGCCTGCTTCGTGCTGCCCGATCCCCCGAAGCCGACGGACCCCGAGGACGAGGAGCAGTGGGACGACCGGCTGAGGGGCCTGACCTGCTCGGCGTACGACGGCGAGGTCCTGGTCTCCGCTTCGTCGGCCGGAGCCGACGAACACCACAGGAGGGCCGTGGCGGACCTCCTGGAGAAGCAGCTCAGCCACATCGAGTCCCCGGGGGAGTACGTATGACCGAGCCGCTGACCGAGACGACGGCGCCGACTCCGGCCCCGGAGCCTCCCCTCCTCGCCCAGGCGCAGGAGGTCCCTTCCGCTGACCCGACCCCGACCGCCCCTGGTCGGACCCGCCGCGTCCTGTGGGCGATCGCCCGCTGGACGGCCGCCGTCGCCGTGTGCGGCGGCGTGGGAGCCGGTACGGCGATGGGGATCACCGCACTCGACCGGACCGAGGTGCCCGGTCTCGCGACCGAGAGCGACGGCCGCTGGGAGTACCCGAAGCTGCGGCTGCCCGCCCTCCCGGCGGACCGGCCGCGGCCCTTCACCGCGGGCAACGAGGCCGAGATCCACTACGCCGACGTGCGGCAGCTGCTGCTGCCCGCCCCCGCGGGCGCCACCGTCGACCCGAAGGTGAACGGCGGCTGGGTCTCCGAGGACGCCTTCCTCGCGGGGTACGGGGAGGAGCAGCGGGCACGGGTGAAGCAGGCCCTCGCCGACACGGCCCTGCGCCACGTCACGGGCCGTGCCTGGACGATGCCGGACGGCACGAGGACCAGCGTCCTCCTGCTGAAGTTCTCCTCCGTCGGCTACGCCGACCAGTTCAGGGGCGACGCCCTGAAGTCCGGCGAGACGGACGAGGCGCTGCCCGTCGGGGTGGCCGAGGGCGAGATCCTCGAAGGGGTGTCGGGAGACGTCCAGGTGCCGGACGTGACGGCGTACGCGTACGGGGAGAAGAAGCCGCACGGTCCGGAGGAGACCCGCTGGGCCCACATCTCGGCAGGCGACACGCTCGGGGTGGTCACCCAGACCCGGAAGGGCGGGGCGCTCACCGTGCCCTTCCGGCAGACCGTCGTCCTCCAGGCGCAGCTGCTCGGCTGAGCCCGGCCGTGACGCCGCGTTGCTAGACCCACCTCACAGAGTGGGCCGGGCCCCCGCCCACTAAGCTGGGGTCCGGCCCGTTACGCCTTCACCGCTCAGTCGAGGAGCACCCCGTGATCATTTTCTTCGAAGCTCTGCTGGCCCTGGTCTGTGTCGGCGTGCTCGCCTTCACCGGTCTGGCCGTGAAGAAGCTGTACCAGGGCCAGCGCTAACCACTTCTAGAGAACGCCAGAGCTGCTCATGATCGAGATCCCGTCCGACCTCAACCCGGACCTCGTCCCCCTCGCGTTCCTGCTCGGTACGTGGGAGGGCGCGGGCGTCTCCGACTTCCCCGGCGCCGAGAAGTGCAACTTCGGCCAGTCCGTGACCTTCAGCCACGACGGCCGGGACTTCATCGAGTACCACTCGCACTCCTGGGTCCTCGACAACGACGGCAACAAGGTCCGTCCGCTGGAGAGCGAGAGCGGCTACTGGCGCATCGACAAGAACCGTCAGGTCGAGGTCGTCATGGTCCGTGACCAGGGCATCGTCGAGATCTGGTACGGCGAGCTCGCCGACCAGAAGCCGCAGATCGACCTCGCGACGGACGCCGTCGCCCGGACCGAGGCCGCCGACCCGTACAGCGGTGGCAAGCGCCTCTACGGCTACGTCAAGAGCGACCTCATGTGGGTCGGCGAGAAGGCGACCCCCGAGGTCCCGCTCCGCCCCTACATGTCGGCGCACCTGAAGAAGGTCGTGACGCCCGAGGAGGTCGCGGAGATGGCCCGTAACCTCGGCGACCTGCCGGACGACGGCATCGCCTTCTTCCGCTAGACCGGTCATCGCTCTCAGGGCGACCCCACGCCTTCCTCCTCCGGGCCCACCGACTGTCGATCGGTGGGCCCGGAGTGGCGTCGGGAGGGGCCATGGCATCGGGGCTGTGGACCGGTGACCGGACGGCCGGTTCGGTCCGGGGCCGTGACTCCTACACTGGGAGGCGTGGTGACCACCGACAGCACCGACTGGAAGAGCGATCTGCGGCAGCGCGGCTACCGGCTGACCCCGCAGCGCCAGCTTGTCCTGGAGGCCGTGGACAGGCTGGAGCACGCAACCCCGGACGGCATCCTCGCGGAGGTCCGCAAGACGGCCTCCGGAGTGAACATCTCCACCGTGTACCGGACCCTGGAGCTCCTGGAGGAGCTCGGTCTTGTGAGCCACGCGCACCTGGGGCACGGGGCCCCGACGTACCACCTCGCCGACCGGCACCACCACCTGCACCTGGTCTGCCGTGACTGCTCCGAGGTCATCGAGGCGGACGTCGAGGTGGCGGCCGACTTCACCGGGAAGCTCCGCGAGACCTTCGGCTTCGAGACGGACATGAAGCACTTCGCGATCTTCGGCCGGTGCGCCGAGTGCGTACGGAAGGCCGCGGACGCCGGGGGCGCCTCGGGCGCCGGGGTCACCGGGGCCACTGGGGCGGCCGGGGTCACCGGGGCCACTGGGGCGGCCGGGGTTACCGGAGCGGCCGGGACGGCCGCGGCCACCGGGACGTAAGGTCCGGCTCGGCGAGTCGTAGGCTGGCTCCTATGAAGAGCCCCCTGCTGTCCCTGCCCGGCGCCGTCGCCGCCGAAGGCCGCGACGAAGGCGTCGCCGCCCACTACGGCGATCTGTTCCGCGAGCAGCGCGCCCTCGCCGACGGCTCCGGTTTCGTCGACCTCTCCCACCGGGGTGTCGTCGCCGTCACGGGTGACGACCGGCTGAGCTGGCTGCACCTGCTCGTCACCCAGCACATGACGGACCTGGCGCCCGGGCGGGCGACCGAGGCGCTCATCCTCTCCGCGAACGGGCACATCGAGCACGCCCTCTACCTCGTCGACGACGGCGAGACCGTGTGGGCGCACGTCGAGCCGGGGACGCGGGACGAGCTCATCGCGTACCTGGAGTCGATGAAGTTCTTCTACCGCGTCGAGGTGGCCGACCGTACGGACGACATCGCCGTCGTCCACCTCCCGGCCGGCTCCATCGCCGAGGTCCCCGAAGGCGCCGTCGTACGGGAGACCCCGCACGGCCGCGACCTGTTCCTGGCCCGCGCCGACCTGGAGTCCTTCGCGGCCTCGCACGGCCCGGCCGCCGGCGTCCTCGCGTACGAGGCGCTGCGCGTCGAGGGTCACCGGCCGCGGCTCGGCTTCGAGACCGACCACCGGACCATCCCGCACGAGGTCGGCCTCATCGGCAGCGCCGTCCACCTCCAGAAGGGCTGCTACCGGGGCCAGGAGACCGTCGCCCGCGTGCAGAACCTGGGGAAGCCGCCGCGCCGCCTGGTCTTCCTGCACCTGGACGGCAGCGAGGTGCTGCTGCCCGCGCACGGCGCGCCGGTCCGGCTGGCCGCCGACGGCGAGGAGGGCCGGCAGCTCGGTTTCGTGACGAGCGCCGTCCGCCACTACGAGCTGGGCCCGATCGCCCTGGCCCTGGTGAAGCGGAACGTCCCGGTGGACGCGCCGCTGCTCGCCGGGAACACGGCGGCCGCGCAGGAGACGGTCGTCGAGCCGTAGGTGCTCGGACGTCCGGCAGTGCTCGGGCGTCCGACGGTGCTCAGACGTCCAGCAGTACGGTGAACGGGCCGTGGTTCGTGAGCGAGACGCGCATGTCCGCTCCGAAGCGGCCCGTCTCCACGTGCGCCCCCAGCTTCCGCAGCTGCGCGACGACCTCGTCGACGAGGGGCTCGGCGACCGGGCCGGGGGCCGCGGCGTTCCAGGTGGGGCGGCGGCCCTTGCGGGCGTCTCCGTAGAGGGTGAACTGGGAGATGACGAGCAGCGGCGCGTTCACGTCGGAGCACGACTTCTCGTCGTCGAGCACCCGGACGGACCAGAGCTTTCTGGCCAATTGGGCCGCCTTCTCGGGGGTGTCGTCATGGGTCACGCCGACCAGGACGCACAGCCCCTCGCCGACGATCTCTCCGACGGTCTCCCCTGCGACGACGACGCTCGCGCCGTCCACTCTCTGCACCACAGCTCGCATGCGTCCCAACGTACCGGCCGGGAACAGTAAGGGGCCGAACGGGTGCAGAGCGCCTGCACGTGCCCGGGTGGGAGTGGCACGATGCCTGTCAGGCGGTGCGGCTCCGCACCGGTCGAGGGGACGATTCTCATGAGTGCACCTGGCACCGGGCCGACACCGTCCGGCCCCGTACCGCTGTTCCGAGCCGGAAGCGTGGGGCGAAGCCCCGGCGGAGGCGTGGGCGGCAGCCCGATCACATCGCGCCCACCCGTGCAGCGGAGCGCGGAGTCCGCCCTCGCGGACCGGGCGCGGCCGGACCTCGGCGCGCTGCGGCTGCCCGAACTGCGCGCGCTGCGGCGCGAGGCGCAGAGCGACGAGGCCGACCTGAGTTACGTACGGCGGATGCTCCAGGGGCGCATCGACATCCTGCGGGCCGAGCTGGCGCGGCGGACCGATCCGGAGGCCCCGGTCCTCGACCGGCTCTCCGAGATCCTCGCGGACGTGCCCTCGCGGCACCGCAGCTCGGCCCGGCACGTGACGATGTCGACCCCGCGCGGCGACGAGTACCGGCGGCTGGCGGCCGAGATGCTGTCGGAGGTCGAGCTGTCGGACCTCACGGCCCGCACGGACGAGGAGCTGCACACGGCGATGGGGCGGCTCGCGGGGTACGAGCAGCAGATCTCGCGCCGCCGGCAGCACCTCCAGCGGACCGCGGACGACTGCAGCGGCGAGATCGCCCGCCGCTACCGCGAGGGCGAGGCGCAGGTCGACGACCTGCTGGCCTGAGGGATGCGGCCTGAGGGATACGGCCTGGGGGAGGCAGCCTCCGGGAGGCGGTGGGACACCCGACCCCATCAGGCCGGGTCGCCGGGCGGGCCCCCGACCCTGAGGGGCCGCCGGGCTGCGGCCCCGAAACCCGGGTGCGGTCGTGGGGCGGTGCTGCGTAGGGTCGGGGGATGAGTGTCGACGTGCGCGCGGTGACGGAATCCGACTTCCCCGGCTGGCTCCTCGCCCTGAAGACGGGGTTCCTCCGACCGCCCCGCGTCACCGACGAACTGGTCGCCGACCGCCTCGCGAACGTGGACCTCCCCCGGACGCAGGGTGCCTTCGACCGCGACCGGATCGTCGCCACCTTCCGGTCGTTCCGGCAGGAGGTCAGCACGGTCGGCGGCGGCAGCCTCACCGCCGACGCCGTCACCCAGGTCACCGTCTCCCCGACGCACCGGCGTCAGGGGCTGCTCAGCCGCATGATGGCCACCGACCTCACCGCCGCGAAGGAGCGGGGCGACGCGATCGCCACGCTGATCGCCGCCGAGTACCCGATCTACGGGCGGTACGGCTTCGGCCCGGCGAGCTGGACCACCGAGTGGAGCGTGGACGTACGGCGGGCCGGCCTCGACCCGCGGCGCACGGGACGCCCGGAGGGCGGGGGCCGGATCGACCTGGCCGACGGCGAGGAGATCCGCAAGATCGGCCCCGAGGTGTACCGCAGGCTCGCCGGGGTCCGCGCCGGGGTCACCGACCGCACCACGCGCGGCTGGGAGAAGGGCACCGGTCTCGGGTACCAGCTCGACCCGTGGACGGAGCCGTTCTACGCGGTCTACCGCTCCGACTCCGGTGAGGTGGAGGGGTACGTCGCCTACACCGCCGACGACAAGTGGGACGACGCCAAGCAGCCCGTGAACACCGCGTCCGTACGGGACCTGATCGCCGTCACCCCGGCCGCCGAGCGCGCCCTCTGGCAGTACGTCTGCTCGATCGACTGGATCACCACGGTCCGCTCCGGCTACCGGGCGCCCGACGAGATGCTGCCGCTGCTCCTTCCGGACCCGCGGGCGGCGAAGACGCTGACCTACGTGGACATGCTGTGGGTCCGGGTCCTGGACGTGGTCAAGGTCCTGGAGAGCCGGACGTATCCGGTGGAGGGCAGCCTCGTCCTCGACCTGCGGGACACGGCCGGCCTGTCGGGCGGGCGCTACCGCCTCGACGCCTCCCCGGCGGGCGCGAGCTGCGTCCGTACCACCAGCGACTCCGTCGATCTCGCCTTCGACATAGCGGAGTTGGGGACGCTGGCCTTCGGTGACGAGTCGGCCGTACGACTCGCCCGCCTCGGCCGCGTGGACGAGATCACCCCGGGCGCCGCGGCCCGCGCCGACCTGTTGTTCCGTACGCCGCTGCGGCCGTTCTCGCCCGACATCTTCTGAGTCCGCGGCTCACCCGGGCGGTGTCGCGGCCGGCACCGGTGCGCGTGGAGGAGCTTCCGGAGCTTCCGGAGTGTCCGGTGTTGGTGCCTGTGCCTGTGCCTGTGCCGGTGCCGGTGTCGGTGTCTGTGCCTGTGCCTGTGCCTGTGTCGGTGCCGGGGCCGGGGCGCCGTACAGCGCGGTGAGTTCGGCGCCGATGCGGGCGAGGGCCGTGCGGGTCTCCGGGGGGTCGAGGAGCTCCACCCGGGCTCCCAGGCCCGCCAGTTGCGCGGCGATCACCTCGGGGGTGGGGCCGTCGATCTCGACGGGGGTCCAGCCGTCCGGGGCAGGGTGCCCGTACCGTATCCGCGCGCCGAGGAGGCCTTCGAGGAGCGGTTCGGTGCCGGGGGCCGCCCGGCCCCGTACCGTCGCGGCGACCATGCGGTCCTCCATGCGGGCGGCGAGCGTGCGCCAGGCGGTGGGCAGGTCGAAGCCCTCCGGGCGTACGGCGGGGGCGCCGGTCTCGGTCGCCGAGGTGACCCGGTCGACGCGGAAGGTGCGCAGGCCGCGGTCGGTGTCCGCGACGAGGTAGCGGGTGCCGGACTTCGTGGCGATCCCCAGGGGGTGGACGGTCCGCTCGCTCGGTGCGCGGCCGGGGCGGGCGTAGCCGATGCGCAGCTCGCGCTCCTCGATCACGGCCCTTTGGAGGGGCGCCAGTTGGGTTTCCTCCGCGTCGGCGCCCGTCCAGTCGGTGCCGTCGGAGGTCCCGGCGCGGGCGGCGGCCTCGGCGCCCTCGCGGAGGGGTGCGGGGAGGGCCCGTACGAGCTTGCGCAGGGCGGTGCGGGTTCGCGGGTCCGTGCTCGCGGCGGCGGTGTCCGGGCCGGTGAGAAGGAACAGGGCGCGGACCTCGGGGGCGGTGAGGCCGGTCAGGTCGGTGCGGGCGCCGCCGACCAGGGACCAGCCGCCGCCCTGGCCGGCCTGCGAATAGACCGGGACCCCGGCGCTCGCGAGCGCTTCGAGGTCCCGGCGGGCGGTCCGTTCGGACACGTCCAGTTCGGCGGCGAGTTCGGCGGCGGTGATGCGTTGCCTGGTCTGGAGGAAGAGCAGGGCGGCGACGAGTCGGTCGGCTCTCATGCGGCCATTGTCATCCTGGGGGTCTGCTCGGAGTCCGGGGTGGTGGTGTCGGTGGTGGTGCCGGTGGTGGTGTCGGTGGTGCCGGTGGTGGTGTCGGTGGTCGGGCCGGTGGTGGTGTCGGTGGTCGGGGTCTTGGCCGGGCGCAGGACCGTGAAGGCGACCGCCAGGGCGGCGAGGACGAGCGCGGTGCCGACGGCGAAGGCCAGGTGGTAGCCGCCGGTCAGGGCCTCGGCGGTGGTTCGGCCGGCCGCCGTGAGCGACTCGGTGCGGGAGGCGGCGAGGGTGGAGAGGACCGCGATGCCGAGGGCCATGCCGATCTGCTGGGTGGTGTTGAAGAGGCCGGAGGCGAGGCCCGCGTCCTTCTCCTCGGCGCCGGACATGGCGAGCGAGGTGAGCGCGGGGAGCGCGAGGCCGAAGCCGGCGGCGAGCAGCATCACGGGGAGCAGGTCGGTGGTGTAGTCGGCGTCGACGGGGAGGCGGGTCAGCAGGCCGAGGACGCCGACGAGCAGGAGGAGGCCGGTGAGGAGGATGTTCCGCTCGCCGAAGCGGGCGATGAGCCGGGCCGAGACGCCGAGGGAGACGACACCGATGACGGCGGCGGCGGGCAGCATCGCGAGGCCGGTCTCGGCGGCGCCGTAGCCGCGGACCTTCTGGAGGTAGAGGGCGACGAGGATCTGGAAGGAGAAGAGCGCGGCGACCATCAGCATCTGGACCAGGTTGGCGCCGGAGACGCTGCGCGAGCGGAGGATCCGCAGGGGCATGAGCGGGGTGGCGGCCTTCGTCTGGCGGACGAGGAAGCCGGCCAGGAGGGCGACGGCGAGGGCGCCGAGGCCGAGGGTGTGCGCCGAACCGGCCCCGTACTCCTCGATGGTGACGACCGCGTAGATCCCGGTCATCAGGCCGGAGGTGACGAGCAGCGCGCCGAGGACGTCCGCGCCGGCCTTGAGGCCGAGGCCACGGTCGGCGGGCAGGGCGGGGAGGGCGAGGAGGAGGGCGGCGACGCCGATGGGGAGGTTGATGAAGAAGATCCAGTTCCAGGCGAGGGCGTCGGTGAGGACTCCGCCCAGGACCTGGCCGAGGGAGGCGCCGGCGGCGCCGGTGAAGCTGAACACGGCGATGGCCTTGGCGCGTTCGCGGGGTTCGGCGAAGAGGGTGACGAGGATGCCGAGGCTGACGGCCGCGGACATCGCGCTGCCGACGCCCTGGAGGAAGCGGGCGGCGATCAGGACCTCGGGGGAGGCGGCGGCGCCGGCGAGGAGCGAGGCGGCGGTGAAGAGGCCTGTGCCGAGGAGGAACATCCGCTTGCGGCCGATGAGGTCGCCGAGGCGGCCGGCGAGGAGGAGGAGCGAGCCGAAGGCGATGAGGTAGGCGTTGACGACCCAGCTGAGGGCGACGGGGGTGAAGCCGAGGTCGCTTTGGATCGCGGGCATCGCGACGGTGACGATGCTGCCGTCGAGGACGGTCATCAGCATGCTCGTGGCGAGGACGCCGAGGGCGAGGTGTCGGGAGGTGCTGGGGCGGGTGGCGGCAGGCGTGGACATGGCTCTCTCTCCTGTTCGGTGGAGGCAACAGGAGAGACGTTAGCAGATGGTTTTGTTGCGGACTATTTTTTACGGGAGGACTTGTGCGGTCCTTCCGCGGTCAGCCGCGCTGGCGCGCCCGGCGGGCGGTCCTCGGGCTCTCGACGGGGGTCTCCAGGTGGCCGGTGGCCAGGCGGTTCAGGGCGCGCAGCAGGGCCTCGCGCTCCTCGTCGGGCAGCGAGCCGAGGGTCTTCTCGTGGACCCCGTCGACGATCTTCTGGCTCTCCTGGGCGACCTTCGCCCCCTCCGCGGTCACGGCGATGATGCGCGCCCGCCGGTCGGTGCTCGACGGCTGCCGCTCGGCGAGCCCGGCCTTCTCCAGTGCGTCGACGGTCACGACCATCGTGGTCTTGTCCATGTCCCCGATCTCGGCGAGCTGCGCCTGCGTGCGCTCCTCCTCCAGGGCGTGCACGAGGACGCAGTGCATGCGAGGCGTGAGCCCGATCTCCCCGAGCTCGGCCGTCATGCGGGTGCGCAGGACGTGGCTGGTGTGGTCGAGGAGGTAGGAGAGGTCGGGCTCGGTGCGGGTGGGCGCCATGGCTGTCATGTCTGCCAGGGTAACCAAACTCGATCCGTGGCGGATTGTAAGGAAGTGGATGAGTTCGGGCCGGGGCAGACCGGACGTGGGTCGCCGCGCGGCACCCGACCCGGCCTGGTGAGCGCTGCTCACGCGGTCCGGGCCGGGTGGGTGGCGCTCAGACACCGGTCGTGCCGTCGATGCGTTCGCGGAGGAGGTCGGCGTGACCGTTGTGGCGGGCGTACTCCTCGATCATGTGGATGAGGACCCAGCGCAGGGAGACCGTTCCGCGCCAGGCGTCGTGGGCCGAGACGTCGAGGTCGGGGGCCTCCGCCGCGAAGCGTTCGGCGAAGTCCACGGCCGCGCGCCAGGCGTCCCAGGCCGCCGTGACGGCCGCCGGGTCGGAGGTCGCTCCGTCGAAGTCCCCGTCCGGGTCGGCGGGGGAGGAGAAGAGCGGGGTCGCGTCGGCCTGTCCGGCGAGGATCTCGCGGAACCAGTGGCGTTCGACGTCGGCGAGGTGGCGGACCAGGCCGAGGAGGGAGAGCGTGGACGGCTCGACGGCACGGTGGGCCAGGTCGTTAGTGATGCCCGCGCACTTCAGGACCAGCGTCGCGCGCTGGTCCGCCAGGAAGCCGGCGAGCATCTGCCGCTCGTCCCCGGTCGCGGGACGGGTGAAGCGGCGAGGCCCCGCGTGCGCCGCCTCTTCGAGGACGTCCGCGCGCCGCCGAGGGCCCGCCGCTTCCGGTGAATGCGTCTCAACTGTCAAGTGATCCCTCCCTGTTGACCTCCCGGCACGCTTGCACGCGGGGGCTCGGGGAGGGAAGCGGTCAGCCCTTGCGCGGCTGGGAGAAGCGGAGCATGTTGCCCGCCGGGTCACGGAAGGCGCAGTCGCGGACGCCGTACGGCTGGTCGACCGGTTCCTGCAGCACCTCGCCGCCGGCCGCCCTGACGTGCTCGAAGGTGGCGTCGACGTCGTCCGTGGAGAAGATCACGCCGCGCAGCATGCCCTTGGCGAGCAGTTCCGCCATGGCCTGGCGGTCGGCGGCGGACGCGTTGGGGTCGGCCAGCGGGGGTTCGAGGACGATCTCCACGTCCGGCTGCGCGGGCGAACCGACGGTCACCCAGCGCATCCCCTCGAACCCGACGTCGTTGCGGACCTCCAGGCCGAGGGCGTCGCGGTAGAAGGTGAGCGCCTTGTCGTGGTCGTCGACGGCGATGAAGCACTGCGAGAGTCTGACGTTGTTCATGGCTTCGACGCTACGGCGGCGGTCCGGAATCCGCTTCTCCGATCGTGACCGCTTGCGGCGCCGGAAGTGCTCAGAGGTTCGTGCTCAGTCGTTCCTGGTCGGGCGGGTGAGGACCTTCGCCACGCAGGCCGGGATCACCGCACCCGCCTCGTGGCACCGGGCCCGGTAGGCGCTCGGGCTCTCGCCCACCAGCTCCGTGAACCGCGAGCTGAAGGAGCCGAGCGAGGTGCAGCCGACCGCGAAGCAGACCTCGGTCACGCTCAGGTCGCCCCGCCGCAGCAGCGCCTTCGCCCGCTCGACGCGCCGGGTCATCAGGTAGCTGTACGGCGTCTCCCCGTACGCCGCCCGGAAGCTGCGGGAGAAGTGCCCGGCCGACATGAGCGCGACCCTGGCCAGCGCCGGCACGTCGAGCGGCAGCGCGTAGTCGCGATCCATCACGTCCCGCGCCCGCCGCAACCGCACCAGGTCCTCCAGCTTCACGCTCCCAGCATCGCACGTGTGACTGAGCACGATGGTTGTCACATGGGAGTCCTCCCGACGTCGGCTCTCACGACGGCGTGAGCGGGATTGTTGTCACTGGAAGTGCAGGATTCTTGTCACGCTGAGATCGTTTGCGGTCTTGTTGTCACCAGTACCGAAGATCGCCTACGGCGTACGCCGGGCTTCGCTTCCCTGGAGTCGTGGCGGACGTTCAAGGATCTGGCAGGCTGCCCGCCCGGACCGCTGACGGTGCGGCGCATGAGCCCTTGTGGTCGCATTCGTGTAGGTGGGAAGACCTGCTCGTGCCGGTCTCCCTCGGCTCGGGGCGTCATACGCTCGACCTGGACGAGGGCTGGACGCGACAGTGGACGGCTACCTGGCGGTACGCCGGGGGCGAGGTCACAAGCGCGGTGGCTGATCTGCCAGCCGTTCCGGTCACCAAGCTGGGGCCGATGCGGGGCTTCACCTGGCGGCGCGATCAGCGCCATCGTCCCGGCCTTGAGTACATGGTCAGTACCGGCCGCCTGCATGGCTTCGAGAGCCTGGAGGAAGCCGGGCTGCTGCTGGTTCTGGATTTCGCCGGCGATGTGGTCGAGGTCCTCTCACAGCCGCTTCGGCTGAAGTTCCGTACCGTCGACGGATGGCGCAGGCACACCCCCGACTTCCTTGTAGTAAGCCGCCTGGGCATCTGGTTGATCGACGTCCGCCCTGCTGATCTGATCGGTGATGAGGACCGAGAGTCCTTCGCCGCGGCGGCTGAGGCGGCGTTGGCCTGCGGCTGGCAATACACGGTGGCTGCGCGGTGGAAGCCGTACGTGCTGATGGCGGTGGAAGAGATGTCGGCCAGGCGTCGGCCGCTCGCGGACCCGCTGGGTGTCAGGCCGGGCCTGCTCGCCGGATCCGGTGCGGCGATGACCTTCGGGGAGATTGCGGCGGGAAGTGCGTTCGAGCCGGTCGCACGTGCCCAGCTGCTGCACCTGCTGTGGCACCGCCGCGTCGGCATCGATCTGGGCCGGCCTCTCGGGGATCGCTCCACAGTTGTCCTCGGATCGGAGTCGTCGTGAGTACCGCTCGCGCGCTGGACCTGTCCGTCGGGGCCGGGCTGGTGCTCGATGACGTCGAATGGATCGTCGAGCGGCGTGAACCGCATCTCGGGCGGGTCCAGTTGGTGGGGCCCGACGGTTCAAGGCAGCACCTGACGTTCCGCTTCCTGGTAAATCACCAGCGCTGCCGTCCTTCGTCCCGGACGTCGGGCTCGGGGGCGGGCCGTGGTCGGCAGCCTGCTTCGGCGGGGGACTTGAAGCCGGACAGGCGTCGGCTGGCCGAGCTGCGCGTGGCTCATCTGCTGGAAGTGAAGACGGGGTTCCGCAGTGGTGACCCGCTGATGCCGGGGCCGGGGGAGCCGAAGCCCGAGTACGACCCGGAGACGACCACGCTGACCGAGCGGCGCTTGGCGAAGGTCGCCGAACTCAAGGCCATGACCCGTGAGGAAGCGAAGCTGCTCGGCCTCGCGGAGGTGGGCTACCGCACGCTGATCCGTTGGGAGATGAACCGCAGCCGCTTCGGTCTGATCGGCTGCGCGGACGACCGATGGCTGCGGGAGAGCGGCGGGCATCCGAGCGTCAGTGAGGAGGTCCGGGAGGCGATCTTCGCGGTGCGGGCGGAGACGCTGCACCGCTCCCGGGTGGACGGCCGCACCCGCGAGGCCATGATCCACCAGTACGTACGGGAGACCTTCGGCCGAGACACCGCGGTCCCGGGCTATCACACCCTGCTGAGGGTCTGGAAGGAGTGGTTCGGCCCGGGCGGGGCACGTCAGCGCTATGAGCGCTCGGCCCAGCTGCCCACCAAGGCAGGTCATGTGGTGGTCCACCGCCCCGGGCAGGTGGTGGCGCTGGACAGCACGGTGCTGCCCGTCATGGTCCGGGAGGGAGTGTTCGGCGATCCGGTGAAGGTCCACCTGACTCTCGCCATGGATGTCTACACGCACTCGCTGTGCGCTTTTCGCCTCACCCTGGTCTCCGACACCTCGGTGGACGTGGCGATGCTGCTGCGGGACGTGATGCTGCCGCTGCCGATGCGGGCAGACTGGGGCGAGGACATGGAGTGGCCCTATCCCGGGCTGCCTGCTGCCGCGGTCGCCGAGTTCGCCGGCTACGAGGTCGCCGGGTTGCCGTTCTTCGCCCCGGAGACCGTGACCACCGACCACGGGTCGGTCTACCGCAATCACCATCTTGTCGACGTCCAGCGGGTGCTCGGCTGCAACATCCTCCCCTCCAGGGTCCTGCGTCCCACGGACAAGCAGGTGGTGGAGAGGGCCTTCGGCAGCATCCGGTCTCTGCTGTTCGAGCATCTCCTGGGCTACACCGGGGTTGATGTCGCCGATCGCGGGGCCGACCCAGAAGGCGACGCGACGTGGACCATCGAGCAGATGGAGCACGTGATCGCGACGTGGATCGTGAAGGTGTGGCAACAGCGCCGTCTGGGCGAGTACGCGCCGAGTTGGGACCCGGGTGGCGACCACAGCCCGAACTCGCTCTTCGCGGCCTCGTTCGCCCAGGGCGGCTTCGCGATGGAGATCCCCTCGCCCGAGCTCTACTACCAGCTGCTGCCTCAGCACTCGGTGACGAAGATCCACGGCCGTCGCGGAGTGAAATCCGTGGGCTCTGGTACGACGGCCCGGCTCTGGATCGCTACCGTGACCAGCGGTCCACCCGCGGCGGCAGACGCAAAGGGCAGTGGATCGTCCACCGCGAGCCCCGTGACCGCCGCACCGTGTTCTTCCAGGACCCGCTCACCCACGCATGGCACCCGCTGCGCTGGACCGGACTCCCGTCGGAGGGCAGGACGCCGGCCTTCGGCGACGCACGGGTGCGCGACCTCTTGCAGCGGGCACAGAAGGCGGGGCTGAAACCGAGGTCGGACGCCGAACTCCTGCCGCTTCTCCTCGACATGATCGGCCTGCACACACCGGTCGCGCACTGGCCGACGCGCCTGAAGAAGTCCCAGCGCACCGAATACGCCCGCGACGTCATCCAGGCCAACACCGCTGCCGCCGACCGTCCGGCTCCGCGGGCCGAGCAGGAGCCTGCCGCCCGGGCAGCAGGAGACACCGTCGTCCACCTGCACTGGCCGGAGCAGGCACGCAGGGCCGAGGAGAGCCTGGACGCCGAGCGTCGCCGACGCAGAGAAGAAACCGGGCCGACCCGACCCGCGCTGCCGCCCCCGCTGGGCCGGGCCGACCCGACCCGCGCTGCCGCCCCCGCTGGGCGCCAGCTACCGCAAGAGGAACTTGTTCATCCTGCCCGACGGGGACGAGAACGACGAGGACGAGCCGGGCGGCAGTTCGCTCCCGGCCGGAGGGGAATGACGTGGCCGATGGCCAGAGCGGACCGCAGGACAGTGTCGTCCCGTTCCTCCGGATCGGCCCCTCGCCGAACCGGGTCACCCACGAGGGATACCAGCAATGGCGGCAAACACGAGGAGCCTTCATCCCGGCACCGAAACTGACGCTGGACCAGTACCGGGCCATGAGCCCCCGCAAGCGCGGACTGCACGACCTGCACAGGGCGGCGACCCACGTGAACCTGCGGATGCAGGAAACCCCGATGAGCGCACAGGTCACCGCGCTGATGCGGGCCAGACTCCAGAACAGCGCACTGAAGCAGACCCCCGGAACCCGCGACGGACTGATGATCAACGGCGGCGGCTACCAGGGAAAGACGGAGACGGCCTGCGAGACCGCCGCCGAGTTCGAAGACTTCTGGCGCGACCTGCACCACCAGCTCAACCCGAACGCGATCCCCGGCACCCGGGACCTCTTCCTGCCGGTGGCCTACTGCCAGACGCCGGTCAAGGCCACGCCGAAGGGACTGTGCGAGGCGATCCTGGACTTCTACGGAGCTCCGCACGCCAAGACCCTGCGCGGGCTGATCCGCAACGTCCGCGAGTCCCTGCACGCGCACTGCACCACAGCGCTGCTGCTCGACGACATCACCCGCTTGAAGATGCACCGGGAAGACGACCAGGACACCCTCGACCTCATCCGGGACCTGATGAGCCTGAACGTCACGCTCGTCCTCATCGGCGTCAACATCCCCGGTTCCGGGCTGCTGCGGGAAGGCCGTCATGACCCGCGCACCGGGCAGACGGTGCTGTCGCCCGTCAGGCGAGGCAGAAGCCACAACGACGAGGCGGCCACCCAGACCGAACGCCGCTTCGACATGATCAACCTTGACCCGTTCCACTACGACACCCCCGACGGCATCGCCGCCTGGGTCAACCACCTCGCCGGCATCGAGGACCAGCTACGGCTCTTCCGCGCGGCGCCGGGCATGCTCACCGACGGCACGATGCCCGAGTACCTGTTCCGCCGCACCGAGGGGATCGTCGGACTGCTGAAACGCCTCATCGAGGACGGCTGCACCAAGGCCATGGAGAACGGCCAGGAGAACCTGACCATCGACCTGCTCCAGGAGATCCCCATCAATCTCGGCAACGTCCCCGGGCGGGACCCGGGCT
This sequence comes from Streptomyces narbonensis, assembly GCF_014649015.1. GTDB lineage: Bacteria > Actinomycetota > Actinomycetes > Streptomycetales > Streptomycetaceae > Streptomyces > Streptomyces narbonensis. The sequence continues at coordinate 398,428 of NZ_BMSF01000004.1, read as the reverse complement.
CCGGTGAGGTCCCCGTGCTGAAGGACGAGGGAAGAGGAGCCGCACCCAAGCGCCGCAGGCGCGGCCGGAACACCGTCTTCGACGACCAGGGCGGCCGCCCCGCCGTCGATGCCTGATGGCAGGCCGACTGCGACTCCTGCCCCGGAGCCTGGACCCGTTGGAGGATGAATCGATCCACGGCTATCTGCTCCGACTCGCGCACCGGTTCGGCGCCGCACCCTTGGAGATCGCCGTCCGAACAGGGCTCGTTGTTCCGGGACGCGGTCGAAACGGCATTCCCGTTCGCCTTCTGCACGACCTGGACGAGCAGCGGCTCGACGCATTCGCCCGCGCCACTCGCCTCACGCATGACGAGGCCCGGGGGCTGCTGACCTCCCCGTTGGGCGAGCGCTACGGTCCGCTGAACGCACGTCTGCTGGCCGAGTTCCGTACGCCCACGGGAATGACCCACAACAACCGCTGGATTCTCACCAAAGCGACCCGGTACTGCCCGCGATGCCTCTCCGGTGACGGAACCGAGATCGAAGAGCGTCATGGCGGGCGTTGGCACCGGTCCTGGAGATTGCCTCCCGTCTTCGCCTGTCTGCGTCATCAGCGCCCGCTGCTGTACGGCTGCCCTCGCTGCGGGCAGGACATCAACGCAGCCCGCGCTGGCAGCCTGATCGCCCGAGCCTCCGAGGCAGGCCTCCACCCCGTTCAGTGCAGAGCCACCCTCCCTGACACGCGAGCGATCTGCGGTGCGGGTCTGGCCGGCGCCGAGGCGGACCGACTTCCCTACGCTCCCTCCGCAGTCGCCGCGTTGCTGAGGCTTCAGCACTACTTCGACAGGCTCTTGGACCCCGATGGGCCGAAGGAAGTGGGCAGCTTCGGATGGCTGATTCCAGCGGCCCAGTACTTCATTGATCTACGCGCTCTGAGTGCGTTGATCTTCATGACGTGGCCCCGCCCCAGGGAACTCGCCGACACGGAGGCCCTGGCCGTGTTGGTCGACCGGGAGGCAGGGAAACGGCACGCTGAGTTCGCCAAGTCCCGTGCTGAGGCCGAGGCCGGCCGACGGCGTCAGGCCTCGCACCACTACAGCGATCCGGCGGCGGATCCCGCCGTCGCAGGCGCGGTGCTGGGCATAGCCGCACGGCTCTTGTCGGCTCCGGACGAGAACGAGACGCACGAGTTGATGGCGCCGATCATTGATGGAGCAAAGGAGCTGAACTTTTCGATGAGTTACCAGTTCCGGCGCCTCAGCGGGACCTCCTACCCGCTCCAGACCATCCTCCTGACCTCGCGCCAGGACCGCGGCTCATTCCAGCGGATGGGGCAGCGGATCGAGAACAAGGGGTTCAGTCGAGTTGGCCAAAGAGCAGGCGGGATAACTGGCTAGGGCGTGACGATGTGGCCAACCTGCCCTTGGAGGGGTCTCCGCGACGAGATGCAGGTAGTTGTCAGCAAAGGGGCTGCGGGCTCCCGACGTTCATAGGAGAATTAAGGGGGCATGCGGGGTGACGGGTGTCAGTTGCTGCTGTAAGGAGCAGGAATGGTGACGAAGAATCGAGTCGACTGGACCGATGAGCGATTGGGGTCCAACGTTTATGAGGACATGGTTTCTGTTCTGATCAGCCGGCTTCACCCTCAAGCTGAACGCATTGATGGGGCGGGCGGCGACAAAGGCCGCGACGTCCAGGTCCCACTTCCTGCAGGACTGGAAATTTTCGAGCTCAAGAGCTTCACCGGGCGCCTGGACGAAAGGTCCGGGAGAAGGCGTCAGGTTGCCGACTCCCTCAAGAGGGCAGCCGAGCGCAATCCCACTGCTTGGCACCTAGTGGTTCCCATCAATCACACTGATGGTGAACTGGAATGGTTCAACGGTCTCGCAGCCAAGTATTCATTCCCATGCGATTGGCGCGGAAAGGATTGGCTGGATAGCCAGATGGCTTCCCACCCGGAGCTCCCGCGTTACTACCTTGAAGGCAGTAATGACGAGATTGTCAACATGATGCGAGAGCTCAATCAGGAGCAAGCTGCTCTTACCCGAGGGGTTTCTGATCTTGTAGAGCGAGTGCGTACCCTCAAGGATCGCCTCAACTCTCTTGACCCGCACTACGTGTTTGGCTTCAATGTTCAGCCCAACGGGTCGGTTAGTGTTACGACACTCCCAAGATACCCAGGCGCGCAAAAGGATCGGCCTATTCGCATCGGTGGAACATTTGAGTTCCCTGACACGGAGGATGGCAAGCAAGCGGCGCGAGCACTGCAGGATAGTTTTGACTATGGGGCGACCAGTGTTGTTTCAAGCGAGTTTGTCAAGAGTTTTGTCGTCGATGCGCCTGCAGAGTTTGGTGGAATTTTTGAAGGTGGTGAACTTCAAGTCGGAGGCGCCGTCGACAATGCACCCCTGATCGGTGCGCGATTCGCTCTGCGTATCCGCGATGCGCAAGGGGTCGTTAGGGCTCATCTGCCACTTGAAGCCAAAGAGAGGACGGCTGGTAAGCGAGGTATTGAACTGAGGCTTGAAGACCTCGGTGGGGTTGCGAGGGTAAAGGCTCGTTTTGATGCGCCAACCCATCGTGCGAAGATTACGTACTCATTCCACCTTCCGGAGGACAGTCTGCCCGGTATTCTGTTGCCGGCGGTCCGCTTCCTGGCTGAGGCGACTGAGGGTCGCGCGGCGTCCATGGTGCTTAACGGCAAGGAAATCGGCCCCCCGATGGATCTGTCTTCCTCCTACCCAGATGCTGGTGACTCAATTAAGCAGCTCCAGATCCTGGATGACATTCAGCGCATCAGTGGTGTGTACTTCCCTGTTCCGCAGTCTCTAACTGACGAAGAATTCGAATCGATCAGGGATGCGCATCGTTATCTGACCAGCGAGACATGCACTTTCCAGTGGAGCCGTGTTTCCTTTGCGATCCAGCGGGCAGGGTTGGATACTCCTGAGCTCCAGCAGCTTCAAGCGGGAGGAGCCGTATCCGATTTCGTCATCAGAAACGACATGATTCTCCGGCTGGGTGATGATTCCTTCAACCTTGGACGCCTCGACATGACGTTTTCCTCCGTGGTACTTGAGGTGATAGTTGATATCGATGCTGCCGAAGGGTCAGGTGGCATGATCAAGGTGACGATTATTCCCGGTGAAGACTCCTCCGTATCGGTTTCCCTGGTGCGGTAGGTAGCGGGAGGAGTCTGTCTGCTCCAGCCTGCTCGGTTGGCTGCTTTGCCGTCGGGCTCGGGCGGGATCGGAGGGCTGTCACCTTGGGTAGCGGTGTCCTGTGGACGGACCGGCGTCTGCGGTTACACGGTGACCCGGTCTGCGAAGAGTTCGTAGGTTTCCCTGTTGTGCTTTCGTGCCGCCACGACCTGCGAGCGGAAGTTGCTCAGTGCCTTGGTCACTGCAGGCCTGTTGCGCAGACTGGACGTCACCAATGGGTTCCGAAGTTGGTCCGGGGCGAAGGCAAGCAGGGTTTCGACGACAGGTTCCCATGTCTGGGTAGCCTTGGGCATGCTGAGGTTCTTCTTGAACCGCAGGGTGTACGGGTCACTGACGGCGGCTCCAATGACGGACTCACGCGCGTGCCCGATGGCTTCGACGGCCAGCATGATCGACCCTCGAAGGCCAAGCCAGTCGAACAGTTCTGCCTGGTCCTCTGTTCTCGCTGACGCGTCGATTTGACCCAGCTTCGTCTTTTCCAACTCGACGGCGCGCAGCAGACTCGCTACGAATACGATGTGCTCAGCTGTGACGCGCTCGGGGAAGACGCTGCTGTAAATGGCGTCCTGTTCCCAGATCTTGCTCTTCTCGTGGTAGGCGACGCCAGACTGCCCGTGAAAGGCGGCGAGCGCCTGGGCCGCGGCCTCGGCAGATAGCTGGTTTTCACCGGGGCGACGGATCACGTCCTCAGAGCCACCGCGCCGGCCGCCGCTGTATCCGACGACGCCCAGCTTCTGGAACTCCTGGACGAGACGCCTCTGGATTCCATCGTTACTGCGGAAGTCCGAGGCCTGCGTCGGATTCTGTCGATTATTGAAACGGACGATATTCCTGACGGTTTCAGGGTCATCGCAGCGAATGAACCGGGTAAGCACATGGCTCTCGTCGCCGATCTTCTCAGCCGGGACGGACCCAATCGCTCCCGTGGTCTGGGCGCCGTTGACGATCCCCAGTCCGGTGATCTCAAGACTGTACGCATCGAGGTTGAAGCTGTGAACTAGAGCCGTAATTCCGTTGTTGTAGGCCCACAGGTTCGCTGGCTCGTTGCGTACCGTCTCTTGGATTCCGTTGTTGATGTTGCTCTGTGACCGACGGCTGCCCAAGTAGTCGCGGACATTCGGGGAGAACAGATCGGCACCGTGCTGTGCATACCGCTCGTAAAGCCAGCTGATCGGGACGCTCGTGCACAAGGCGGTCCACTTATCGCCGCGCTCCACGAAGGCGCCCGGGACTTTGACCTTGAAAGTGTCCGACACAAGGATCGGGGTCTGTGAACTCTCGTAACGTCGGGACAGAACCGCTCGACCCAGCTCAGTCCCAGAGATGTCAATCTCGTTCCCCGGGTAGCCGTGGCCCAACTGGGCGTACGCGGCGTCGCGTGCCGCTTGGATCTCCTCGGCGACCTGCTTTGATTCCGGCAGATTGTGGACGTACCAGATCTCGACGTCGCCAATGGCGTCATCTTCGAGAGCATCGTGGAGCTCACGCCAGGCGCCGAGTAGTGCATCAGGCACCCCCACGGGCTGGCTCTTGTTGAACAACCAATTGACTGCCTGATGGAGGGTGGCGGCCTTGCCCGCAGGCGCCTGCTGCCTCGCTGCGTTCTCAGACTCGTACCCCTGGGCGAGAACAACGCGGCCTGCATTGCGGTCAATATAGAGCAGATCGCAAGCTTTATCATTGGAGGAGTCCGTGAGTGCCGTGGCGGCCACGGTATCGATGTCTTCAATGTCGAATGTGAGCTGCAGGGCGAACAGCAGCCGCTTGTTCGAACCGTATCGATCAAGGTCGACTCGCTGCTGGAGTGCCACTTCAAGGCTGTCTGTCACGCGGACAGGCTACTCGCCCTGCGCAGCAGGCAGGTCGTGTTTCAGCTGCTGCAATCGGAACACCATAAGGTCATGCGTCCGCTGCCCCGCAGCCTCGACCCTCTGACCGACGAGGCGCTGACCGGCTATGTGCTCCGTCTCGCGCACCGTCTTGGGGTGTCTCCCGGAGCGGTGACGATTCGGACCGGCCTGACCGGCGGCCGTAAGGAGAACGCGCTGTTCCGCGTTCCCATGCGGCTGCTGCACGATCTTGATCTCGAACGGATCCGGCACTTCGCCCGGACCGCCTGCCTCTCCCCGGATGAGGTCGGCCGACTGCTGACCTCCTCGCTTGCTGAGCGATATGGGCCGCTGAATGGGAAGTTCACCCCGCGCAGTAGCGCCGCGAGGATGGTCAACGGCAATGCGTGGCTGCTGACTCGCAGGCCCAGGTACTGCCCACAATGTCTCACCGGAGACGGGAGTGAGATCCAACAGCGCCACGGTGGGGCCTGGCGGCTTTCCTGGCGCCTCCCGCCGGTCTTCGCTTGCCCTCGGCATCGTCGTCTCCTTCGGATCAACTGCCCGGCCTGCCGTCAGCCCGTCCACGCGGTCGAGATGAACAGAATCATCGCCCGTCCCTGGGACGAGGATCTTCATCCGACGCAGTGCCGGACCACGATCGCGCCGCGCACCGTCGGGCGCCTCCAGCCGGCCTGCGGCGCGCAGCTCGCGGAGCCAGCCGGGGCTGGTCCGGAGATCGCCCCCGACCCGCAGACGCTGGAGCATCTCCTCGGCCTTCAGCGCCGGCTCCTGAGACTTCTCGACCCCGCCGGCCCTGCCGTGACCCCGAGCGTCGGCTGGCTAATCCGCGCCGCTGACTACTTCGCCGACCTGAGAGCGCTGCTCGGCCTTGTATTCCTCTCCTGGCCTGCGGCTCGCTCCTTCGCCGCGACCCCGGCGCTCGCGGAGGCCCTTGACCGGGAAGCCGAAGAGCGCCTTGCCCGAGCAGCGGCCCTTCGTGACCGGCCCGGGAAGAAGCACAGCTCGCGTCCTTTCACCGACCCACCGCTGGACCCGTTTCTCATGGGCGCGGTGCTCGGAATCGCCGAGCGGCTGCTCGACGCCTCGGACGAGGAACAGGCGCGGGAGCTCATGCTGCCGCTCATCCATCAAGCCGGCCGTGTCGATCAGGCGTTGTCGATCTACCTCCGACGCGAGGCGTGGGTCTCGTTCCCGCTGCGGATCGTCAGCATGAACCGCTCCAAGAGCATGATGGCCATGGGTGCCATCATCGCCCGCGGGCCGATCCCCAAGGGCGGTGGTAGCGGAGCGCGTCCGGAGGGGTATCGCCGACGTGAGCCCCGGTGACAGTTGTCCTGCTCAAGTGACAACCATCGTGCTCAGTCACAGCACGGCCCCTTCCGCGCCACGACACTGTTGCAAGCGCCTGCTTGCAATAGTTAGCAGAGGCTGGCATGGTCGGGGCATGGCATCGCTCAACGTCGGCAATCTCGGTGAGTACCTCCGCGAGCAGCGGAGGACCGCGCAGCTGTCCCTGCGGCAGCTCGCCGACGCGGCCGGCGTGTCGAATCCGTACCTGAGCCAGATCGAGCGGGGGCTGCGGAAGCCCAGCGCGGAGGTTCTGCAGCAGGTCGCCAAGGCGCTGCGGATCTCCGCCGAGACGCTCTACGTGCGGGCCGGGATCCTCGACGAGAAGGAGCGGGACGAGCTGGAGACGCGCGCCGTCATCCTGGCCGATCCCTCGATCAGCGAGCGGCAGAAGCAAGTGCTGCTCCAGATCTACGACTCCTTCCGCAAGGAGAACGCCGCCGAGGCCGCCGAGGCCGCCGAGGCCGCCGCCCAGGCGGCGGACGCCGGTGCCGACGGCCCCGCACCCGCACCCGATGCCGAATCGCCTTCGCGCTAGTCCGTACGTACGTCACACCCGGGAGGACCACCAGCATGGCCATCATCGACGAACTGCGTACCCCTCTCTACTTCGCCGCCGGCACCGCCGACCTCGCCGTGCGGCAGGCCAGGAAGGTCCCCGGCCTGATCGAGCAGCTCGCCGCCGAGGCGCCCGCCCGTATCGAGGCCGTGCGGAAGACCGACCCGAAGGCCGTGCAGGAGAAGGTGACCGCGCAGGCCAAGGAGGCCCAGGTCACCGTGCAGTCGAAGTTCGCCGAGGTCGTCGGCGGTCTCGACACCGACCTCAAGAAGTTCGGCGAGACCGCGCAGGACCTCGCCCTCCGCAGTGTCGGCGTGGCCGCCGAGTACGCGGTCAAGGCGCGCGAGAAGTACGAGGAGGTCGCCGCCCGCGGCGAGGAGGCCGTCAAGGTCTGGCGTGGGGAGGCGGCCGAGGGGATCACGGAGATCGCCGTCGTCGTCGAGCCGGAGCCCGCGACGGAGCCGGCCACGGAGCCCGAGACGGAGCCCGTGGCGGCGTCGGACGAGAGCCCGGTCGCCGAGGCCGAGAAGGCGCCCGCCAAGAAGGCCACCGCCCGCAAGGCCCCCGCCAAGAAGGCGGCCGTCGTCGCCGCCGAGAAGGAGTAAGGGAGCGGGCTGACCCGGGCGGGCACCAATACGGGTATCCGGTGCGTTGTAACGGGTACCTTGACCGCGAGGCGCTTTCTCCACATCACCACTAGGCGGTGCTCAGCATGTTGCGCGCGGGATTCGACTCCCTTCTCACTCTGGTGATCTTCCTGGTCTTCACCGGCTTCGCCGTCGCCGCGCTCGTCTTCGCCGCCATGGCACGCGAGGACGCCTACCGCGCCGCCGAGAAGCAGACGAAGAAGTTCTGGCTGATCCTCCTGGCCGTCAACCTCGTCATCAACCTGCTGCTGCCCATGCTGTTCCTGCAGATCGCCGGGCTGATCGCCGCCATCGTCTTCATGGTGGACGTACGCCCCGCGCTCGCGCAGGTCTCCGGCGGCGGAGGCCGCCGCGGCGGCGGCTCCAGCAGCGACGGACCGTACGGCCCCTACAACGGCGGCCGATAGCGGATCGCCCCGACCGGACAGGACCGGTCGTACGAGAAGTACGAGAAGTACGAGGAGTACGAGGAGTACGAGGAGTACGAGAAGTCGTACGAGAGCGAGTGGCAGGGCCCGGGGTCAGCTCCGGGCCCTGTCCCTTTCCAGGGCCAGGACGGCGACGTCGTCCGTCAGCTCGCCGCCGTTCAGCGCCCGCACCTCGGTCACCGCCGCCTCCAGGAGCTCCTCGCCCCGCAGGCCCTCGGACAGCTGTCGGTTGATCATCTGGACCATCCCGTCCTGGCCGAGCCGCGGCGAGCCGGGGCCTGCCGAGCGGCCCTCGATCAGCCCGTCCGTGTACATGAGCAGGCTCCATGCCCCGCCCAGCTCCACCTGCCGGCGCGGCCATCGGGCGCGCGGCAGCAGACCCAGGGCCGGGCCCCCGTCCTCGTACGGGAGAAGCCGGGCCGCCTGCCCCTGCCGGGCGATCAGCGGCGACGGGTGGCCGGCGAGGCAGAGGCCCGCCCGGCGGCCGTCGGGCGCGATGTCGACGGTGCAGAGGGTCGCGAAGATCTCGTCGCTCTCCCGCTCGTGCTCCAGGACCTGCTGCATCGTCGAGAGCAGCTCGTCCCCGCACAGCCCCGCGAAGGTCAGTGCCCGCCAGGCGATCCGCAGCTCGACGCCGAGGGCCGCCTCGTCCGGGCCGTGCCCGCAGACGTCGCCGATCATGGCGTGGACGGTGCCGTCGGGGGTGCGCACGGTGTCGTAGAAGTCGCCGCCGAGCAGCGCGCGGGAGCGGCCGGGCCGGTAGCGCGACGCGAAGCGCAGGTCCGAGCCCTCCAGGAGCGGGGTCGGGAGCAGGCCGCGCTCCAGGCGGGCGTTCTCCTGGGCCCTCAGCCGGGACTCGGCCAGCTTCACCTGGACGGCGTCGGCGCGCTTGCGCTCGACCGCGTACCGGATGGCCCGGCTGAGCAGCCGCCCGTCGAGCTCCTCGCGGAAGAGGTGGTCCTGGGCCCCGACCCGTACCGCCTCGGCCGCCAGCTCCGCGTCGGCGGAGGCCGCGAGGGCGAGGACGGCGTGGCGCGGGGCGAGCCGCAGGATGTGGCGCAGCGGGGCGAGCGGGTCGTCCCCGGTGGCGGTGCGAGGGCTGGGCAGGGAGAGGTCGACGAGGACGCAGTGGACGTCGTCGGTGAGGAGCCGCTCGGCCTCGGTGAGGTTGCGGGCGGTACGGATGCGCACGCGGGTGCCGGCGGCGTCCGCCGCGTCGAGGAGTTCGGGCACGGCGAGGGCACCCGCCGGGTCGTCCTCGACGACCAGGAGGGTGAGATCGGTGCGATCGCGGTCGGTTCCTGTGCCTGTGCCGGTCATAGCGGTGGCGTCCATAGCGGTGGCGTCCATTGCGGTGGCGTCGCCGGGTCCCGCGTCTGCAGAGACGATTCTCTGGCGCGGTACGGATACGGGCATCGGTCCGGAGCTTCCTTCCCTCCCCCCGAGGGTGCGCAGGGCGCCGGGTGGCGCCCCGCCCGTCCCGGACCCTAGCGGTAGGTCGGTGCGCAACGGAATGGTGATCAGCGGGGGAGTGATCTCCCCGGGCTTGGCATATGCCGCGGATGGGGAGGTAGTTGTCGCGGGAAGGGCCGCGGGCGGCCGTGGAAGGGGCCCGGCGGCAATGAGAAAGGTCACGCCGGGCGGGGGAGGTCCGTCAGGTCGGGGGCGAGATCCGGCCAGAATGGCGGCATCCGGTCAAACGGGGCGGGCGCGGACGCGTCGCCGCGCCAAGTGTGGACCCGTCGCCGCGGCAAGCGCGGACCCGTCGCCGCGGCGGGTGTGGACCCGTCGCCGCGCGCCTATCCGGGCCGGACCACTCCCAGGATCTCCATCGAGCCCGCCCCCGCGATGGTCACGTTCCGGCCCGGGCGCGGTGCGTGCACCATCGCGCCCTTGCCGATGTACATCCCGATGTGGCTCGCGTCCTTGAAGTAGACGATCAGGTCGCCCGGGCGCATGTCCTTGACGGCCACGCGCGGCAGCAGCCGCCACTGCTCCTGCGAGGTGCGCGGGATCGGGGCGCCCGCCTTGGCCCAGGCGAGCTGGGTCAGGCCGGAACAGTCGAAGGAGTCCGGTCCCTCCGCGCCCCACACGTACGGCTTGCCGACCTGCGCCGTCGCGAACTCGACCGCCTTCTTGCCCTCCGGGGTCGCCCCCGTCCTGAGGTCGCCGAGGATGCCGGTGTCGAGCCAGGTCGTCTGGGCCCGGTACTGCGCCTGCTCCTCCAGACGGCGCAGTCGCTCGCGCTCCTCGGCGGCGAGCTCGGACTCCAGCTTCTTGGCCGCGGCGATCTTGTCGTTGATCTCCTTCTTCGCCTGGGCCTGCTTGACCCGGTGGGCCTCCAGCTTGGTCCAGTTGGCGCCGGCGTCCTTGGCGTAGACGTCCAGCTCGGCCTGGGTGCGGGTCATCTCGCCGAGGAGGTCGGTGGTGGCCTTCGCGCCGGCCTTGAGGCGGCCCGCGGCGTCGAGGAAGAGCTGCGGGTCGTCGGTGAGGACGAGCTGAGCCCCTTCCGGGAGCCCGCCGTTGCGGTACTGGGCGCGCGCGGCGGCGCCCGCCTTGGCCTTGAGGTCCTCGACCTTCTCGCGGCCCTCGACGATCATCCGGGCGAGCCGGACGATCTCGGCGGACTGCTCCTTGGTCCTCTCCTCGGCGAGGTTGTACGCGTCGGTGGCGACGGCGGCCTGCCGGTAGAGGCCGTCTATCTCCTTGCGCACCTCTTCCAGGCTCTTCTTCGGAGCGTCCGGGGGGAGGGGTGCGGCGGCGGCCTGGAGGGTCAGTGCCGGTGAGGCCAGCACCGCCAGGGCGCAGATCACGGTGATCGCGGCGGTGGTGTGGCGACGTCGGTTCACAAGCTCCCCCTCGTAAGCGGCCCGCGGTCATCTGATTTACCGTCAGTAACTTGGCGGCGGCCTTGGCGATAGTGCCATGCGAAACCGGAAAGCAACAGGGGAAACCAGGGCCTGTCGGGCCCGTTCTCCTCAAAGGGACGAGTGATGCGGGGGTGGCGTTCCCGAGGCGCGCGGAATTCAGCGGCAGTTGGGGAGACGGAAGGTCGTTCGAGTGGCGGAGGACGTCGTCAGGCCCGGGGGGCCAGCGCCTCCCAGCGCACCGTCACCTCGCCCTGCCGCCACCGCCGCGGACCGTCCGTCAGCGGCCAGTCCGCCGCCAGTTCGCGTACGGAGCGGATCCAGCGCTGCCGCGCGCCGAGCGAGGCGTACGGGGCGGCCGCCGCCCACGCCCGGTCGAAGTCCCGGAGGAAGGCGTGCACCGGCTCGCCCGGCACGTTGCGGTGGATCAGCGCCTTCGGGAGCCGCTCCGCCAGGTCCGAAGGGCGCTCCAGCGAGCCGAGCCGGGTCGCGAAGGTGACCGTGCGCGGACCGCTCCGGTCGAGGGCCACCCACACGTGCCGTCGGCCGATCTCGTCGCAGGTGCCCTCGACGAGCAGTCCCCCGGGCGCGAGCCGCCCGCACAGCCGGGCCCACACGGCCGCGACCTGCTCCTCGTCGTACTGACGCAGCACGTTCGCCGCCCGGATCAGGGCGACCGTACCGGGCACCGGCACCTCGAAGCCGCCGTGCAGGAAGGAGAGGCCCTCGTGCTCGTACGCCCTCGCGGCCTCGACGCGGGCGGGCTCGATCTCGATGCCGTAGAGCCGGGTGCGGGGCTCGGCGGTGCGCAGCCGGGCGAGGAGCTCGACGGCGGTCCAGGGGGCGGCCCCGTATCCGAGGTCGACGGCGAGCGGCGGTTCGGGGGAGCGGCGCAGGGCGGGGCCGTGGACGGCGGCGATCCAGCGGTCCATGCGGCGCAGGCGGTTCGGGTTGGTGGTCCCGCGGGTCGGGGTGCCGACGGGGCGGGTGGTGCGCGGGGCCATGACACGAGCGTAAAGGGTGGGGGTGCGGGGCCGAGGGGGCCCCGTCCCGGCAACGAATTGGCAAAACGCTTCCGCACTTGGAAATGAAAGGAGCCATTCCGGTGTTGTGGGGGCTGGAGGACGTACGCGCCCTCCGAGAGTCATGCCCGACACGACCCAGCACGCCCGGGCATGGTTCGCCACGCCCGACGTGGTGCCGTACGCGCCACCCGGTTCAGTACGCCCGATACAGCTCAGTACGCCCCACACAGCTCAGCAAGCCCGACACACCTCAGTACGCCCCACACAGCTCAGCAAGCCCGACACAGCTCAGCCCCGAGGCCGCCCTCGGGATCCCCGAGCGGAAGGACCGCCGACGTGAGCCAGTACGTGTCCCGGTTCGCCGGTACCCGGCACAGGCATCAGGCACCGACCCGGCTCCGGCTCCCCGGCCGGAACCGCACCCCGCGCCGAGTGGCCATGCTCAGCGTCCACACCTCCCCCCTGCACCAGCCGGGCACGGGCGACGCGGGCGGCATGAACGTCTACATCGTCGAGCTGGCCAAGCGTCTCGCCGCCATCGACATCGAGGTGGAGATCTTCACCCGGGCCACCACCGGCGGACTCCCGCCGGTCGTCGAGCTCACCCCCGGCGTCCTCGTCCGGCACGTCGACGCGGGCCCGTACGAGGGGCTCGCCAAGGAGGAGCTGCCGGCCCAGCTCTGCGCCTTCACGCACGGCGTGATGCAGGCGTGGGCGGGCCACCGGCCCGGCCACTACGACCTGGTCCACTCCCACTACTGGCTCTCCGGCCACGTCGGCTGGCTGGCCGCCGAGCGCTGGGGCGTCCCGCTCGTCCACGCGATGCACACCATGGCGAAGGTCAAGAACGCGGCGCTGGCCGAGGGCGACACCCCCGAGCCCGCCGCCCGCGTCATCGGCGAGACCCAGATCGTCTCCGCCGCCGACCGGCTGATCGCCAACACGGCCGAGGAGGCCGACGAGCTCGCCCGCTTCTACGAGGCGGACCCCGGCAAGATCGCGGTCGTCCACCCGGGCGTGAACCTCGACCACTTCCGCCCCGCCGACGGCCGCGCCGCCGCCCGGGCCCGCCTCGGGCTCCCCCGGGACGCCTTCATCCCCGTCTTCGCCGGCCGCATCCAGCCCCTCAAGGCCCCGGACATCCTGCTGCACGCCGCCGCCCGGCTCCTGGAGCAGGACCCCTCGCTGCGCTCGCGCATGGTCGTGCCGGTCGTCGGCGGCCCGAGCGGCAGCGGCCTGGCCAAGCCGGAGGGCCTCCAGAAGCTCGCCGCGCGGCTCGGCATCTCCGATGTCGTCCACTTCCACCCGCCGGTGGGGCAGGACCGGCTGGCGGACTGGTTCCGCGCGGCCAGCGTCCTCGTCATGCCCTCGTACAGCGAGTCCTTCGGCCTGGTCGCCATAGAGGCGCAGGCGGCCGGCACCCCGGTCGTCGCGGCGGCGGTGGGCGGCCTGCCCGTCGCCGTGCGGGACGACGTGACCGGTTTCCTCGTCCAGGGTCACGACCCGGCGGACTACGCCCGCGCGCTCGGCCGCTTCGTCGCCGACCCGGCCCTCTCGGACCGGATGGGCGCGGCGGCGGCCCTGCACGCCGGGTCGTTCGGCTGGGACACGGCGGCCTCGGGCACGGCCGACGTGTACACGGCCGCCATGCACGACCACCGGGTCCGCGAGAACCGCCGTCGCGTACGCTCGCACCATGGCTGAGGACGTTCGGCGGATCATCGAGGACACCTTCAACGACGCGGAGCTGGACTGGGAGTCCCCGGAGCCCGGCTCGTACGTCGTGAAGCTCCCGGGCACGCGCAAGCTGTTCACCACCCTGTCGCTCCGGGCGGGCCGCCACTCCCTCTCCCTCAACGCCTTCGTCATCCGGCACCCCGACGAGAACGAGTCGGGCGTCCACCGCTGGCTCCTGGAGCGCAACCTCAAGCTGTACGGGGTGAGTTACGCGGTCGACGGCCTCGGCGACGTCTACCTCGCCGGGAAGCTCCCGCTCTCCGCCGTCACGCCCGAGGAGCTGGACCGGCTGCTCGGCTCCGTCCTGGAGGCGGCGGACGGCGACTTCAACACGCTCCTGGAGCTGGGCTTCGCCTCGGCGATCCGGCGGGAGTACGAGTGGCGGGTCTCGCGCGGCGAGTCCACGCGGAACCTCGACGCGTTCAAGAATCTGACTCAGAAACCCACCCGCTGACCCCTTCCGGAGGGTCCTTTCTACTGCCATGCTCACGCTCGGCGCAGATCTGAACACCGTTCATATATGTGAAGGGCTCAGGTTTCATGGCACTCAGTAGAAGGCAGTTCGTCGGCGGCGCGGTGGCCGTCGCGGCGGCGACGGGGACGACGGGGTTCGCACCCGCCGCCTCGACGGGGCCGCACCCGCCCCCCGCCCCGCCGACCTCTGGCGGGAGTTCGAGGCCGCCCCCTACACCCACCCGCAGATCCCTTACGTGGGTCGGGCCGGCGCCCACGCCGGCGCCCGCCGCGCACCCCGCCCGCGGGTCGTGGCGAACGCCGTCACCCACGGGGCGGCCCCCGACGGCTCGCGGGACTCCGCCCCCGCGATCAACCGCGCCCTGGCCGAGGCCGGGGAGCGCGGCGGCGGCACGGTGCTGCTGCCGGCCGGCACATACCGGATCGACGACTACCTCCGGATCGGCCACAGCGGCGTCGTCCTGCGCGGCGCCGGCTCCGGCCGTACGACCCTGCTCGCGACCCGGCACCTCACCGAGCTCATCGGCCCGTACGGCTCCCGCTACGGCGGCGACAAGTCTTCCTGGTCCTGGGCCGGCGGGCTCGTCTGGCTCTCCCCGCACGCCCGGCACGCCTCCCTCGTCGCCGCGATACGGGACCGCGCCTGGCCCTTCGAGGGCTGGACCGGCAACCGCCGCGACGAGTGGACCACGCTCACCGCCCTCCGCCCGGCCCGCCGGGGCGACCGCTCGGTGACCGTCGAGGACCCGTCCGGCCTGATCCGGGGGCAGCTGGTCCTCCTCCGGCTCGCCGACGACCCCGGCCACACGCTCCTGGAGCACATGGCGGGCGGCGGGCCCGGCCCGGAGGCGTACACCTGGGACGACAAGACCAAGCTCACCTCGTACGTCCCCTACGAGTGGCCCGTACGGATCACCGGGATCGCGGGCCGCCGCGTCACCCTCGAACGGCCCCTCCCGCTCGACCTCCGCCCCGAGTGGGACCCCCGGCTCGTCTCGGGGGCCGACCCCCTCACCGACTCGGGGGTGGCCGGCCTGACCCTGGAGGCACCGCTGCTCGCGCAGTCCCCGCACCTCCTCGACAAGGGCTTCAACGGCGTCACCTTCCAGTGCGCGTACGACTGCTGGGCGGAGGACGTCGTCGTCCGGCACGTCGACAACGGCTTCGGACTCGTCGCCGCCTCGGCCTGCACCCTGCGCCGCACGCGCGTCGAGGGGCGCGGTTCCCACCACCCGTACTTCTGCCGGGAGGGCGCGCACGACAACCTCGTCGAGGACTTCCGCATCGCCGCCCGGACCGTCCCCGCCCCGGCCGGAACGCAGCTCCACGGCATCAACGTCGAGGGCCTGTCCAGCCATAACGTCTGGTCGCGCGGGGTCATGGAGACGGGCACCTTCGACACCCACCGGGGCATGCCCTTCGCGAACGTACGGACCGGGATCACCGTCGAGAACGACGGCCGGCACGGCGGCGACGCATCCGCCGGCCCGCTCTACGGCGCCCGGTTCGCGCACTGGAACGTGACGGTGACGAACGGCCGGGCGGGCCTCGTGAAGCTCGACACCGTCGCCCCGTACAGCGCCACGGTCGGCATCAGCGAGGTGCGCGAGTTCGACCAGATCGACGTCCCGGACTTCGCCGGCGACCTCCACGCGCGCGTGGAGGCTTACGGGAGCCCGGAGTCGGTGCGTCCGCGGAACCTTTACGAGGCCCAGCGGGCGCTCAGCGGGAGGTGAAGGAAACGGCGGCGCCGTGGCCGCTCCGGTAGCGGCCCGGTGTCGTGCCGAACTCGCGACGGAAGGCGTGCGAGAAGGCGTACGGCGAGCTGTAGCCGACCCGGTGGGCGACCGCGGCCAGCGGATCCGGGGTGTCCCGGAGCAGCGCGGCGGCGCGCGTCAGCCGCCACCAGGTCAGGTACGCCATCGGGGGCCGGCCGGTCAGCGCGGTGAAGCGGCGGGCCAGGGTGGGCCGGGAGACGCCCGCCTCGGCCGCCAGCAGTTCGTTGGTCCACGGGGCGGCCGGGGCGGCGTGCAGCGCCCGAAGGGCGGCGGCGGTCACCGGGTCGCCGAGCGCGCCCGGCCAGGCGCCGTCGGTGCTCTCGGCCAGCCAGGAGCGGATCATGTAGACGAGCAGCAGGTCGAGCAGACTGGGCAGCGCGACGGCCGACCCGGGCCGTCGCTCGTGCGGCTCGCCGCCCAGTTCGCCGCCCAGCAGGTCGACGGCGGCGCGGAGTTCGGGGTCGCGGCCGGCGCGGTTCGGCAGATGGACGAGCGGGGGCAGCTCCGCGAGGAGCGGGTGCGCGTGGCTGCGGTCGAGCCGGTACTTGCCGCAGAGCATCTCCACCTCGCGCACGCGCGTGCCGAAGGCGGGCAGGGCCGGCTGCGGCAGGGTCCGGTCGGCCCACCGGGCGAACGGCACGGCGCGCGCCACGGTCGCGGCGTCGGCGGGCGAGTCGGCGACGACGTGCCCCGTACCGTGCGGGAGCAGCACGGCGTCCCCCGCGCCGAGCGCGACCGGATCGCCGCCGTCGGGCAGCAGCCAGCAGCTGCCCTTCAGGACGACGTGGAACCCGGCCCCTTCGTACGGGTCCAGCCGGGCGCACCAGTCGCCGCCGACCCGTACGCGGTCGGAGGAGGGCCGCCCGACGCGTACGGCCGAGATCGCGTCGCTCACCACGTCCATGAGGGCAGCGTACGGCCACGATCCTCCACGGCCGTGAGACGCACGCGTATCTGACGGAGCATCCAGGGCATTGAGAGGCTCATGCCCCCTTTCCTAGGCTCGACGACATGAACAGGGAGAGCGCGGAGAGCGCGCAGAGGCTTGTCCTGGGAGAGGTCGAGGTCATCCGGGTCGTGGAGTGGCAGGGCCCGTTCGGCCCGGCCCGCGGCATCGTCCCGGAGGCCGGGGCGGAGCTGTGGAAGAGCAACGAGGAGTGGCTGGCGCCGGACCACTGGGCTCCGGAGAGCGACAGCGCGGTCATGGCGCTGCAGAGCTGGGTGCTGCGCAGCGGCGGCCGGACGATCCTGGTCGACACCGGAGTGGGCGACGGGCGCGAGCGGCCGCACTCGCCGCAGTTCCACCGGCGGCGGGACGGCTTCCTGGGCCGGCTGGAGCGGGCCGGTGTCCGCCCCGAGGACGTCGACGTCGTCGTCAACACCCATGTGCACGCCGACCACGTCGGCTGGAACACCCGCGCCGGCGAGGGGGACGGGGGGTGGGTGCCGACCTTCCCGAACGCCGAGTACCTCGTACCGGCCGCCGACGACTTCCACTACGGCCCGGCGAACGGCTACGGCGGCGGCCTCCAGGAGGAGGACCGGCTCGTGTACGAGGAGAGCGTCGCGCCCGTCCACCGGGCGGGGCAGGTCAGACTGTGGGACGGCGAGCACCGTGTCGACGAGAACCTGACCCTGGAGGCGGCGCCCGGGCACACGCCCGGCTCGGCGGTGCTGCGACTGGCGTCCGGGGGAGACAGGGCGGTCTTCGTCGGCGACCTGGTGCACAGCCCCGTACAGCTGCTCGAACCCTCCTGCGGCAGCTGCTTCTGCCTCGACCCGGGCCGCGCGGCGGTGAGCCGTCGCCGGATCCTCGAACGGGCCGCCGACGAGCGGGAGCTGGTCGTCCCCGCGCACTTCGGCGGGGCCGGAGCCGTGGAAGTGCGCAGGGAGGGGGAGGGGTTCGGACTCGTGCGGTGGGCGGCGTACGGGACGGGGTGAGTGACGGACGGGGCAGGGAGACGGCCGGAGGGAGGGGGCCGGCCGGCTCAGGCGCTGACGGGAGCCTGCTCCGAGGCCCCGGCCGCGTTGTTCTGCCCCTTGACGCTGTCGACGACCTCGACGCTCTCGACGCTCTTGACGACCTCGACGGTCCTGACGACCGCGGGGGTGCCGATATTGCCGCCGTCCTGCTGCGAGGGGACGTCCTGCTGCGTGGGGGCGTCCTCGTCCGCGAGGGCCTTCCGCAGCCGGGTGTAGTAGCCGATGGCGGCGGCGACACCGATGGCGGCGGTCGCCGTCCACAGGACGTCGGGGCCGGGCCCGTCGACGATCGCGCCGGCCGCGATGGGGGCGATGAACCCGGCGACGGCCCAGGACATCCCCATGACGCCCTGGTAGCGGCCGCGGGCGTGCTCGGGGGCGAGCCGGGCGGTGGCGGCGGCGTTCGTCGGGACGTGGATCATCTCGCCGACGGTCCAGACGATCACGGTCGCGGCGAAGGCCACGGGCGAGCCGACGAGGGCGGTGGCGCCGGTGCCGAGGGCGAAGAGGAGCGAGGAGAGGGTCAGCAGGAGAACGGGAGAGCGCTTGTCGGTCAGCTTGTTGACGAGGAGCTGGAAGCCGACGATCACGATGCCGTTGACGGCGATGACCATGCCGAAGGAGGACGGGGAGAGACCCTGGCTCGCCATGGTCAGGGGGAGGCCGATCCAGGGCACGGTGAAGACGACGCAGACGAGGAGGTTGAGGAGGACGAGCGTCCGGAAGGGGGCGTCGCGGAGCACGGTCAGCACGCTGACCTTCTCCTCGGCGACGGGCTCGCCCCGCTTGTCGACGGCGGCCTCGGGGCGGGTCTCGGGGAGCCGCAGGAAGACGATCACGGCGCACAGGACGGTCGCGACGGCGTCGACGACGAAGAGGGTGCGGTAGCCGAGGAAGGCCGCGGCGCCGCCGGCGATGGAGGCGATGGCGAAGCCGAGGTTGAGGGCCCAGTAGTTGAGGGAGTAGGCCCGGCGCACGTCGTGGGCGGGGACCATGTCGGCGATCGTGGCGTTGATCGGCGGCCGGACGGCCTGCATGGCGACGCCCATGAGGAGGACGACGGTGGCGATGGCCCAGGGGTCGGTGACGACGGCGAGGGCGGCGGCGCAGACGGCGGCGCCCAGGTGCATCGTGACCATGGTGGGGCGGCGGCCCCAGCGGTCGGTGAGCATGCCGCCGAGCGGCGAGCCGGCGACGCCGCCGAGGCCGTGGAGGGCGACGACGAGCCCGGCGAACCAGGCGGAGTGCCCGAGCTCCTGCGTCAGGTAGAGGGAGAGGAACGTCAGGACGAAGGCCCCGGTCCGGTTGACGAGGGTCGACAGCCATAGCCACCAGAATCCCGGGGGGAAACCGGAAACCGTCGCGTGTGCTGATCGTCTGAGCGAGTCGATGGACATGTGTGGCCGGCCCCTTGCTGTTGTAAGCCCCTACCTCGGCCTCCGTAACTTACGTATCTCAGGTGCCGGACGCCAGCGAATTGACGACGCGCGTCAATCGTCGGCGGTCGATTAGGCTCGTACGCATGGCCGACGCACCGTACAAGCTGATCCTCCTCCGCCACGGCGAGAGCGAGTGGAACGAGAAGAATCTGTTCACCGGTTGGGTGGACGTGAACCTCACCGCGAAGGGTGAGAAGGAGGCGACGCGCGGCGGAGAGCTGCTCAAGGACGCCGGCCTGCTCCCCGACGTGCTGCACACCTCCCTCCAGAAGCGCGCCATCCGCACGGCGCAGCTCGCCCTCGAGTCGGCTGACCGCCACTGGATCCCGGTCAACCGCTCGTGGCGCCTCAACGAGCGCCACTACGGCGCGCTCCAGGGCAAGGACAAGGCCCAGACGCTCGCCGAGTTCGGCGAGGAGCAGTTCATGCTGTGGCGCCGCTCCTACGACACCCCGCCGCCGGCGCTCGCCGACGACAACGAGTACTCGCAGGCGCACGACGCCCGTTACGCGACGATCCCGCCGGAGCTGCGCCCGCAGACCGAGTGCCTCAAGGACGTCGTCGAGCGGATGCTCCCGTACTGGTACGACAACATCGTCCCGGACCTGCTCGCCGGCCACACGGTCCTGGTCGCGGCCCACGGCAACAGCCTCCGCGCCCTGGTCAAGCACCTGGACGGCATCTCGGACGCGGACATCGCGGGCCTGAACATCCCGACGGGCATCCCCCTGTCGTACGAGCTCGACGAGGACTTCAAGCCCCTCAACCCGGGCGGCACGTACCTCGACCCGGACGCGGCGGCGGCGGCGATCGAGGCCGTGAAGAACCAGGGCAAGAAGTAGCCCTACGCGTGATCATGCCCCTGAGCCGCACTTGGTGCGGATCAGGGGCATTCCGCTGCTCTGGGGCAGGGGTTCGTGGTGTGCGGGGTGAGGGGAGTTACCTCACTTGTTCCGTCCAGGAGGAGCGAAGCCCGAGTTGTTCTGGTTCTCGGTCTCCTGCGTGTGCGAGCTGCCCTTGCACGTCGGCTGCTGGCCGCCGGGAGTCTTGTCGCTCTTGTTGGTGCAGGTGATGTCCACCGGCTCGACCGTGGCCACGGCTGTGCCGGCGGCTCCGAAGCCGAGGGCGCAGGCCGCGACGGCTGCGCCGAGCCCCGTTCCGATTCTCTTCATGGTCATCGTCATGATGTCGTGCGACCTTCCAGGCACAGATGCCGTGCCCGCTGATCACGTTTGTCGCGCGCAGGGGTGAATGTCAAGAGGCTCGGGCAAAGATCGCATAAACGGACGAACTGCCGAGTAGTGCAAGGTCGTTGAAAGGGTCACGACTAACGGAGCGACCCGTCGGTAGTGCGCCGCGAGCGGCCCCGCTCGTCCGGACGGGTGAGGGCGAAACCTTACGGCCCAGGATCGCCGAATGCCGGGTGCGCGGCGCGGTAGGCATGCCGGTGACCTGCTCCGTCTCACGAAACGAGAGTCCCCGTGCGTCTCCGGCACTCCCTCGCCGCCGCCTTCGGTGCCCTTGCCCTCACGGCCACCCTGGCCACCCCCGCCCACGCCGCCACCGGCGACTTCCACTACCGCTTCGTCGGGCTGAGCGGCGAGCCGCAGACCGCCACGCTGTACGACCCGCCGAGCGGCGAGTGCGTCACCATCCCCGAGGCCGCCGACCCGGGCGCCTCCTCGCCGGCCTTCGCGCCGCACAACGACACGGACGAGTACGCGGTCGTCTTCACCGAGGCCGACTGCACCGGCGACTCCTGGACCCTCCGGCCCCACGGCCGCCCGGCCACCGACCGGCTCCTGCTCCGCTCGGTCGTCTTCCTGGGTGGCTAGGGGTGCGAAACCCGCGGGCGGAGGACGCGGGGCATCGCCTAACGTCCAGGGCATGAGCACGTCACTCCGCCTCGCGAAGGTCACCCCCGAGAACATCGACGCCGCACTCGACCTGCGCGTCCACCCCCACCAGGAGCGCAACGTCTCCCCCGTCGTGCGCTCGCTCGCCGAGGCCTATGCCTTCGGGGAGACCGCCTGGCCCCGGCTGATCTTCGACGGGGACGAGCTCGTCGGCTTCCTGATGGCCTTCGTCGACATCCCGTGGAACGAGAAGAAGGACCCCACCGACCGCCGCAGCGGCCTCTGGCGGCTCAAC
Source organism: Streptomyces narbonensis (assembly GCF_014649015.1). GTDB lineage: Bacteria > Actinomycetota > Actinomycetes > Streptomycetales > Streptomycetaceae > Streptomyces > Streptomyces narbonensis. The sequence continues at coordinate 376,938 of NZ_BMSF01000004.1, read as the reverse complement.
ATCACCGCCACGGGCCAGGGCAAGGGGTACGGACGCTTCGCCGTCGAGGCGCTGCGCGACGAGCTCCGGCAGCGCGGCGCGACGCGGATGTACGTGACCTGGGAGCCCGGCGAGGACGGGCCCGGCGAGTTCTACCGCAAGCTCGGATTCCGTACGACCGGCGAGCTCAGCGGCGGTCAGACCGTCGGCGTGCTCGACATCTGAGGAGGTGGGTGGAGGCCGGAAGCCTCCACCCACCCCTCGTCCGGTCAGCCCGAGCAGCCCCCGCACTGGCACGGCGAGCCCGACTGGCAGCCGCAGCCACAGCCCGAGCCGCAGCCGCAGGCCCCGAGGACGGGCAGGAACTCCGTCCCGCGCGGGGCCTCCTGCTGGGGATCGGTCGTCATAGGGGATTCGGCCATGGGGGTCCCTCCCTTTCGAGGCGCGCGTCGCCTCCCCCCATTGCATGCCCACTCGGACCGGCGCATCAACGGCGCACAGGCGCCCGCGCCGTCGGACGGACCTACGCGCCCTCCACCGGCGCGTCCGCCGCCTGGAGCTCGTCCGCGTGCTCACCCGTCACCAGGTACACGACGCGCTTCGCCACCGACACCGCGTGGTCCGCGAACCGCTCGTAGTAACGGCCGAGAAGCGTCACGTCCACGGCCGTCTCGATGCCGTGCCTCCAGCGGTCGTCCATCAGGTGCTGGAAGAGCGTCCGGTGCAGCAGGTCCATCTCGTCGTCGTCCTGCTCCAGCTGGAGCGCCAGGTCGACGTCCTTCGTGATGATGACCTCCGCCGCCTTCGCCATCAGGCGCTGTGCCAGCTGGCCCATCTCCAGGATGGTCGCGTGCAGGTCCCGCGGCACCGCCGTGTCCGGGAACCGCAGCCGTGCCAGCTTCGCCACGTGCTGCGCCAGGTCGCCCGAGCGCTCCAGGTCCGCGCTCATCCGCAGCGAGGTCACCACGATCCGCAGGTCCGTCGCCACCGGCTGCTGCCGGGCGAGCAGCGCTATCGCCCGGGCCTCCAGGTCGTGCTGGAGATCGTCGACCTTCTGGTCCCCCGCGATCACGCTCTCCGCGAGCTTCAGGTCCGCGTCGAGCATCGCCGTCGTGGCCCGCCCGATCGCCGATCCGACGAGTCGGGCCATCTCGACCAGGCTCTCGCCGATCGAGTCCAGTTCCTCGTGGTACGCGTCCCGCATGGATGTCCCTCTCTACGCAAAGCTCCGGGGTCCGGGTGGGGCTTCGGACCCCCACGCTCCCACGTTCGGCCCCCTACGCGTCCGGTTCCACCCCCTCATGTGAATCGCCACTTTCCTCTAGGTGAACTCTGGGCGACACACGCCACCGCCGCCGTCGCAGCAAATGAACCACCCCCGTCTCCACGGTGAACTCTGGGCGACGACTGTTCGAGGAGCCACTCGGACGGCTGGGAGAGTGTCCGTCGCCCCGCATAACCTTGAGGGCATGGACGTGAACGCGGCGGTCGCCGCATTGGCAGCGATCGCCGGCGTGTGCACCGGCGTGATCGCCATGCTGGCGTTCCGCTGGAGCGAGCGCGACCAGGCGCGACCCACCCGGACCTCCCTGCACACCGACGCCGTGCTCCCGCCCGGCGTCGACACCGTGCTGTCCGTACTGCGCTCGTCCGCGGTCGTCCTCGACGACAGCGACTCCGTGGTCAAGGCCAGCTCGGCGGCGTACGCCCTCGGCCTCGTCCGGGGCGGCAAGCTGGCCGTGGAGCCCATGCTCAACATGGCCCGCGACACCCGTCGCGACGGGGAGATACGACAGGTCGAGCTGGACCTGGCCCGGCGCGGCACCGGACGCGGCGAGGCCCTCGCCGTCTCCGCCCGCGTCGCCCCGCTGGGCTCGCGGCTCGTGCTGCTCCTGGTCGAGGACCTCACCGAGGCCCGGCGCATCGAGGCGGTGCGGCGGGACTTCGTCGCCAACGTGAGCCATGAGCTCAAGACCCCGACGGGCGCGCTCTCCCTGCTCTCCGAGGCGGTCATGGACGCCTCGGACGACCCCGAGGCGGTCACCCGCTTCGCCGGCCGCATGCAGATCGAGGCGACCCGCCTCACCAACCTCGTACAGGAGCTCATCGACCTCTCCCGCGTGCAGAACGACGACCCGCTGGAGGACTCCGAGCCGGTGTCCGTGGACGAGCTGGTCGCCGAGGCGATCGATCGCTCCCGGCACACCGCCTCCACCAAGCAGATCGCCATGATCTCCGGCGGCGCCGCCGACCTGCGGGTCTGGGGGAGCCGAGGCCAGCTCGCCGCCGCCCTCGGCAACCTCGTCGAGAACGCGGTCAACTACTCACCCGCCCACACCCGCGTCGGCATCGCGGCACGCAAGATCGCCGCGCCCGGCGGCGACCTGATCGAGATAGCCGTCACCGACCAGGGCATCGGCATCCCCGACAAGGACAAGGAGCGCGTCTTCGAGCGCTTCTACCGCGTCGACCCGGCCCGCTCCCGTGCCACCGGCGGTACGGGGCTCGGCCTCGCCATCGTCAAGCACGTGGCCGCCTCGCACGGCGGCGAGGTCACCGTATGGAGCACCGAGGGTCAGGGCTCCACCTTCACCCTGCGGCTGCCCGAGGCGGGCGCCGCACGGGACCGCCGGCCCGTCTCTTCTCCCACCCCAGATCTCATGACCGAACCGCTTCCCTCCCCGGAGGTCCTTCCGTGACCCGAGTGCTCGTCGTCGAGGATGAGGAATCCTTCAGCGACGCCCTGTCGTACATGCTCCGCAAGGAGGGCTTCGAGGTCGCCGTGGCGGCGACCGGGCCCGACGGCCTCGACGAGTTCGAGCGCAACGGAGCCGACCTCGTCCTCCTCGACCTGATGCTTCCGGGCCTGCCCGGTACCGAGGTGTGCCGCCAGCTGCGCGGCCGCTCGAACGTCCCGGTGATCATGGTGACCGCCAAGGACAGCGAGATCGACAAGGTCGTCGGCCTGGAGATAGGAGCCGACGACTACGTGACCAAGCCCTTCTCCTCGCGGGAGCTGGTCGCCCGCATCCGCGCGGTGCTCCGCCGCCGCGGCGAGCCGGAGGAGGTCACCCCGGCGGCCCTGGAGGCCGGCCCGGTCCGCATGGACGTCGACCGCCACGTGGTGACGGTCTCGGGCGGCAAGGTCGACCTGCCGCTGAAGGAGTTCGACCTCCTGGAGATGCTCCTGCGCAACGCGGGCCGCGTGCTGACCCGTATGCAGCTGATCGACCGGGTGTGGGGCGCGGACTACGTCGGCGACACGAAGACGCTCGACGTCCACGTGAAGCGCCTCCGCGCCAAGATCGAGCCCGACCCGGGTGCCCCGCGCTACCTGGTGACGGTCCGCGGCCTGGGCTACAAGTTCGAGCCGTAGACCGGAGCGCGCTCGGCGAGGCCGGATGGAGTCCGGCGCAGACGGAGTCCGGCGCAGCACGCGGAGAGCGGGTGAGGCCCCCTGGGCCCCGCCCGCCCTCCGCGCTGCTGTGCGCCTGACATGCCCGCTCTCCGAGCTGCTGTACGCCTGACGCGCCCGCTGTACGCGTGAAGGGGCGCCCCCGGCCGGGGGCGCCCCTTCACGTATGTCCTGCCGCTCGGTCAGTGACCGGCGGTCGTGGCCTCGCCCGAGGGCTCGGCGCCGTGCTCACCCTCGGCGGAGCCGTGCTCCTCGCCGTGCTCGCCCTCCGCGGGGGCCGAGGCCGTCGGGGAGGAGCCCGGGGGAGCCGGGACGATCGACGGGCCGAACTCCTTGAAGTAGCTCGCCGCCGGGACGACGAAGGCGTCCAGGCCGACCTCGCCGGTCTTGCTCAGCTTGAAGACGACCTTCTGCGCGTCGCCCTTGCGGGCCGCCTCGGTGCCGTTCTCGATGACGGCGGTGGCGTTGCCCTCGCCGCCGATCACGACGGAGCCGAGCGCCGGGATGGTGATCGGGCCGGCGGCGCCGGCGGCGGCCGTCAGCTTCACCGTCGCGGACGTACCCGGCAGGGTGATCGCGTCGAGGGTCTGCGGCGTGCGGCCGTTGTTGAAGACGGTCGCCGAGACGACGGCCGGGCCCTTCACGCCCTGATGGGGCTGGGTGATGACGAGCGCGTTCTGGATCTTGACGTCGTCCACGGTGACGGCCGCGTTGTCAGGCTTGACTTCGAGCGTCTGCGCGTCGTTGCCCGCAGCACAGGCGGACAGCGCGGCGATCGAGAACACGATGGCGGTGGCGGCGAGGGCGCCGCGTCGAAGGCTGCGGCTCACGGCGGCGGCATCTCCTAGGACGAACGGACAGGTTTGGGGACTAAGGAACAGCTAAAGGTGTGTCAGCGCGCTTAGGTTACCGAGCCGCACTCTCCGTCCCGCACCCGACCCGCCCCTAACCGGCCCTAACCGGCCCGCGGCGCTCGCGGTGGCCGGCGGCGGGGTGATTCCGACGACCGCTCCGAGGGCCGCCTGGGTGACCGCCCCGAGGGCCGCCGGGAGGGCCCCGCCCGCGGACCGCCCGGGGGCCGTCCGGGGTGGTCTCCGCACGACGCCCGGAGCGACTCTCCGTGGCCGGATCGCGACCCATTGACCTGCTGTTCACATAACCGCCTTGATCAATTCGGGGGTCGCCCTGCATTCCCCGGCGGCCCGCTCCGGAAAATCACGGACCGTCGTCGACCTGATCAATTCCGGAATCACCCCGGCATGCATCCGTACGAGTGGTCGATCCTCGAACGGAGTACGTGAAGAAGGGCGCTCCGAACCCGACAAACCGGGACATCGCCCCTCTCTGGAGGGGCGCCAGGTGCGTGTAACGTGCGCGTTTCTCTCCGTCCGCACAGCCGCTCCGACCTGCGAATACCGCCTTCCGGAAGCCCTCCGCAGCACGTTCGTGATGCTGTTGTCAAGCCCCGAGATATGCTCTGACCTGCGAAAACGCCATTCAGAAGAAGCTGTATCCGTGTTACCCTGGATAGCCACGGAAGGGGTACCTGTCACATGACGTTCAAGGTTGGCGACACCGTGGTCTATCCCCATCACGGGGCCGCGCTGATCGAGGCCATCGAAACTCGCCAGATCAAAGGCGTGGACAAGACCTACTTGGTGCTCAAGGTCGCGCAGGGCGACCTGACGGTTCGTGTACCGGCGGACAATGCGGAGTTCGTCGGAGTTCGCGACGTAGTCGGTCAGGACGGGCTGGACCGGGTCTTCGAGGTGCTGCGCGCGCCGTACGCCGAAGAGCCGACGAACTGGTCCCGTCGCTACAAGGCAAATCTCGAGAAGCTCGCCTCCGGCGATGTCATCAAGGTCGCCGAAGTAGTCCGCGACCTGTGGCGCCGGGAGCGCGAGCGCGGGCTGTCCGCCGGTGAGAAGCGGATGCTTGCCAAGGCTCGGCAGATCCTGGTGAGCGAGCTGGCTCTCGCGGAGAACACGAACGAGGACAAGGCCGAGGCTCTCCTCGACGAGGTCCTCGCGTCCTGAGTGAGCGCGCTCTGAATCGCCCCCGGGCGATTCGTTCCGAGCGTGCTTCCAAGTGAAGCGATGCCGCGGTGCCCGCTGGCGCGCTGTGAACCACACAGCGCTGTCGTCGGGCGCTGCGGCATGTTCGCGTACGCATGCGGAGCGTACGCACGGCCGTACGCACCCGGCTCGCGACCGCTCCCTGAAAAGCCGTCGCACCACGCGCACCGCTGAAGAGAACCCGCACCCCCTGTTACGTCCGAACCCCTGTGCTCACGCGCTGAACGCCTCGACCGTCGTCACGGAAAGGGCCCGGTCAAGGCGTCGCGTCCGGCACGGTGAGGCCATACCCATGTCGGCCGCGGAAACAAACCTGCCGGAGTGCAACCGATGTCAGACGAAGCGCGTCCTTCTCGTACCGCCGTGGTGATCCCGGCGGCCGGACGGGGCGTACGCCTCGGCCCGGGCGCCCCCAAGGCGCTCCGCGCGCTGAACGGCACCCCCATGCTCATCCACGCCGTCCGCGCGATGGCCGCCTCCCGCGCGGTCTCGCTCGTGGTCGTGGTCGCCCCCTCCGACGGCGCCGCCGAGGTCAAGCACCTCCTCGACGCCCACGCCCTCCCCGAGCGGACGGACTACCTCGTCGTCCCCGGCGGCGACACCCGCCAGGAATCCGTCCACCTCGGACTCCAGGCGCTGCCCGAGGGCATCACCACCGTCCTCGTCCATGACGCGGCCCGCCCCCTGGTCCCCGTCGACACCGTGGACGCCGTCATCGAGGCCGTACGGGACGGGGCCGTCGCCGTCGTCCCCGCGCTGCCCGTCGCGGACACCGTCAAGGAGGTCGAGCCGGCCGAGAAGCCCGGCGACCCCGAGCAGGTCGTCGCCACACCGGTCCGCGCCCGCCTCCGCGCCGTCCAGACCCCGCAGGGCTTCGACCACGACACGCTGGTCAACGCCCACGCCACGATCGCCCTCACCGGCGAGGGCGCCACCGACGACGCCGGCATGGTCGAGCGGCTCGGCGCGCCCGTCGTCGTCGTGCCCGGCCACGAAGAGGCCTTCAAGGTGACCCGCCCCCTCGACCTCGTCCTCGCCGAGGCCGTACTCGCCCGCAGGAGGGCCAACGATGGCTTCTGACCGACCCGTCCTTCCCCGTACCGGCATCGGCACCGACGTCCACGCCTTCGAGAAGGGCCGCGAACTCTGGTGCGCCGGCCTGCTCTGGGAGGGTGAGGAGTACGGGCTCGCCGGGCACTCCGACGGTGACGTCGCCGCCCACGCCGCCTGCGACGCCCTCTTCTCCGCCGCCGGCATCGGCGACCTCGGCGCCCACTTCGGCACCTCGCGCCCCGAGTGGTCCGGCGCCTCCGGCGTCACCCTCCTCGCCGAGGCCGCCCGGATCGTCCGCGCCGAGGGGTACGAGATCGGCAACATCGCCGTCCAAGTCGTCGGCGTCCGCCCCAAGGTCGGCAAGCGCCGCGACGAGGCCCAGAAGGCGCTGAGCGAGGCGGCCGGCGCACCCGTCTCCGTCTCCGGTACGACCACCGACGGGCTCGGTCTGACGGGCCGCGCCGAGGGCCTGGCCGCCCTCGCGACAGCCCTCGTCTACCCCGTGACGCGCCAGGACGGCTGAGCCCCGGGGGAACCCGGGAGAAAATCGTGCCCCGCGAATCGTCGACAGGTCGCGGGGCACTACCACACGCCCACTACCCTGGAGTGGTGACTATTCGCCTGTACGACACCAGCGCCCGGCAGATCCGTGACTTCACCCCGCTCACACCGGGCTGCGTCTCGATCTACCTCTGTGGCGCGACCGTGCAGGCCGCCCCGCACATCGGCCACATCCGGTCGGGGCTGAACTTCGACATCATGCGCCGCTGGTTCGCCTACCGCGGCTACGACGTCACGTTCATCCGGAACGTCACGGACATCGACGACAAGATCATCGCCAAGGGCAAGGACCAGGGCCGCCCCTGGTGGTCGATCGGCTACGAGAACGAGCGCGCGTTCAACTCCGGTTACGACGCACTCGGTTGCCTGCCGCCCACCTACGAGCCCCGCGCCACCGGGCACGTACCCGAGATGATCGAGATGATGCGCGGCCTCATCGAGCGCGGACACGCGTACGAGGCCGACGGCAGCGTCTACTTCGACGTGCGCTCCTTCCCGGGCTACCTGGAGCTGTCCAACCAGGACATCGACGACCTGCGGCAGCCCACCGAGGACGGCATCACCGGCAAGCGCGACCCGCGCGACTTCGCGATGTGGAAGGCGACCAAGCCGGGCGAGCCCGACTGGGAGACCCCGTGGGGCCGCGGCCGCCCCGGCTGGCACCTGGAGTGCTCGGCCATGGCCCACAAGTACCTGGGCTCCGCCTTCGACATCCACGGCGGCGGCCTCGACCTGATCTTCCCGCACCACGAGAACGAGATCGCCCAGGCCAAGGCCTACGGCGACGAGTTCGCGAAGTACTGGGTGCACAACGCCTGGGTCACCATGGCCGGCGAGAAGATGTCGAAGTCGCTCGGCAACAGCGTGCTGGTGTCGGAGATGGTCAAGAACTGGCGTCCCATCGTCCTCCGCTACTACCTGGGCACCCCGCACTACCGCTCGATGATCGAGTACAGCGAGGAGTCCCTGCGCGAGGCCGAGTCGGCGTTCGCCCGTATCGAGGGCTTCGTCCAGCGCGCCACCGAGAAGGCCGGGACGGCAGTCGCCCCCGCCACCGAGGTGCCGCCGGCCTTCGCCGAGGCCATGGACGACGACCTGGGCGTGCCGCACGCGCTCGCGATCATCCACACCACCGTCCGCCAGGGCAACAGCGCCCTCGCCGCGGACGACAAGGACGAGGCCATCGCCCGCCTCGCCGAGGTCCGCGCCATGCTCGGCGTCCTCGGCCTGGACCCGCTCGACCCGCAGTGGGCCGAGGAGTCCGGTGGCGGCGAGGAGCTCCACGGCGTCGTCGACACCCTCGTACGGCTCGTGCTCCAGCAGCGCGAGTCGGCCCGCGAGCGGAAGGACTGGGCGTCCGCGGACGCGATCCGCGATCAGCTCAACCAGTCCGGTCTCGTCATCGAGGACAGCCCCGACGGCCCCCGCTGGACGCTGGGCAACCGTTAGAAGACGTGCCGCTCGGGGCTCCGGGCGGCACACTTCAGTTACAGACTTATGCACGCAGGCAATAGAGGAAACAGGTAGTCATGGCCGGGAACAGCCAGCGCAGGAACCGTCGCACGTCCAACAAGAAGGGTGCGACGGTCGGCAGCGGTGGCCAGCGGCGCAAGGGCCTCGAAGGCAAGGGCCCGACCCCCAAGGCCGAGGACCGCAAGGGCCACAAGGCGTTCCGCGTCTCCAACGCGATGGCCCGGCAGGCGGCCAAGCGCAAGCCCGTCGCCCGCCGCGGCGGCAAGGGGACGTCCGAGATGGTCGTCGGCCGCAACCCGGTCTTCGAGGCGCTGCGCGACGGCGTGCCCGCCACGACCCTGTACGTGCAGCAGTTCATCGACAACGACGAGCGCGTGCGCGAGGCCCTGAACCTCGCCACCGGCCGCGGCAACATCCACATCATGGAGGCGCCGCGCCCCGAGCTCGACCGCATGACCAACAACCTGAACCACCAGGGTCTCGTCCTCCAGGTCCCGCCGTACGAGTACGCGCACCCCGAGGACCTCGCCGCGGCGGCCTACGACGACCACGAGGACCCGCTGATCGTCGCCCTCGACGGCATCACCGACCCGCGGAACCTCGGCGCCGTCGTCCGCTCCGTCGCGGCGTTCGGCGGCCACGGCGTGGTCGTCCCCGAGCGCCGCGCCGCCGGCATGACCGCTGGTGCGTGGAAGACCTCGGCCGGCACCGCCGCCCGCACCCCGGTCGCCCGCGCGACCAACCTGACCCGCTGCCTGGAGCAGTACCAGAAGGCCGGACTGACGGTCGTCGGCCTCGCCGCCGACGGCGACCACGAGGTCCACGAGCTGGAGGCGCTGTCCGGCCCGGTCGTCATCGTCGTCGGCTCCGAGGGCAAGGGCCTGTCCCGCCTCGTCGGCGAGACCTGTGACTACCGCGTCCGCATCCCGATGCCGGGCGGCGCCGAATCGCTCAACGCCGGCGTCGCCGCGGGTGTCGTGCTGTACGAGGCGGCCCGCCGCCGTATGGCGTAACACCCGGCGTACCACCACTTCGTACGACCAGGCCCCGGCCGTGGCGTTGATCTTGACGGGTCTCGGACATTTGCGAGCTGTCAAGGCAGTGTCCTAAACCCAGATCACTCGGTTAGATGAGTGTGGACACCAGAACGCCCCGGCCGGGGTTCGACGATCAGCCCGCGCTGAGCATGGTCAAAGTGGACTCCGATCCCGCCCAGGTGATCGTGAACCACGCCAGCTTCCGTGTGCGGCTCGCGCCGGCCATGGCGCCGACGTTCGCCGGGAACCCGCGCGTCGCCGCCTTCGCGGGAGCGGGAGCCGCAGCAGCCGCCGGAGCCGCGGCGGCGGGAGGGGGTGCCGCGCGCCGCCGTCCCGTCGTGTGGACGGGGAAGTCCGCGCCGGGCGCGACCGGACTCCTCCAAGCCGTACGCGAGTCCTCCGTCTCCACGCTCGACCCGGCGACCGCCGGTCACGCCGGGCTCGACACGGGCGCCACGCAGGCCATCCCGCGCATCACCGACACCATGCCCACCCCGGTGGTGCCCGCCGAGGCCGCCGGCCCGCTGCTGCCGCCGATGCGCCGCGCCGAGGGCGCCTACGACGACGTGTACGAGCTGCGGCCCGAGACCCCCGGGCCGTACGGCGACGACACGGACGACGGCCGGGAGGGCCAGGCGGGCCGCGACGGCCGCCGCCAGGCCCACGACCCGGTCCGGCACGCGTACTACCCCGGCCGCCGGATGAACCTCGGCGTCGTCCTGCTCCCGCTCCGCGTCTTCCTCGGCTTCATCTCCATCTACGCGGGCATGGGCAAGCTCTGCGACCCCGTCTACTTCGACGGCGGCGAGCGCGGCTCCATGGTGAAGTGGCTCAACTCGCTGCACCCCTGGCCCCTCGCCGAACCGCTCCGGGACTTCGCCCTCCAGCACCCCGTGGGCGCCGGACTCACCGTCGCGTTCCTCCAGGTCGTCGTCGGCGTCCTGACCGTCCTCGGCCTCTGGCAGCGGGTGGCGGCCGTCGTCGGCGCCCTGCTCTCCGCCGCGCTCCTCCTGACCGTGAGCTGGAAGACCGTCCCGGTCTACGACTCGGCCGACATCATCTACCTCGCCGCCTGGTCCCCGCTGATCATCGCCGGCGCCCCCGTCTACTCCCTCGACGGACGCCTCGCCGGAGAGGCCTGGCGCACCCTCGGCCCGCGCGCGGAACTCTGGGCGCTCCGCCGCCGTGTCACGCGCCGCAGCACGCTCCTCGCCTCGGTCGTCGTCGGCCTCACCCTCCTCATCGGCTCCGTCCTCGGCGGCGCGGTCCGCTCGACCGAGATGGTCACCGTCCCGGGCCCCAACGACGACCCGATCAACCACCTGCCCGGCCGGCCGCTCCCCACGGAGCCGACGCGCCGCGCCCCCTCCGGCAGCACCACAAGGGCGCCCGAGCCGTCCGCGACCTCCGAGACGACGGAGGCGACGGCGGGCCGCGAGGAGACCGAGGAGGCGACCCGGCCGCCCGAGACGACCCGGGAGGCCACCCGCACCCAGGAGCAGCAGCGCCCGACGGCCACGCGGGGCAGCGGCAGCACGGGCTCGGCCACGACGACCCGCCCGCCCACGCAGTCGGAGCAGGCGCCCCCGCCGACCACCAGCGACACCCCGACGAGCACGGGCGGCACGTCGAGCGGCGGCTCCACCGGTTCCACGGGCTCGACGGGCGGCAGCAGCACGCCGACGGAGAGCGGCTCGACGACGGGCGGCGCGAGGAACCCGATCGGCGGCCTGCTGGGCTGAGGAGCACTCGTCCCGTACGGAGGAAGGGCGGCACCGCTGAGGCGGCGCCGCCCTTCGGCGTACGTAGCGTGCGTACGGCCCTTCGGCGAGTACGGCCCGCCCGCGTACGTACGCGGGCGGAGGGGGGATTCTCAGACCCTCTGGGCGGCGAGCTCCTTGGCTGCCTCCGTGAGGTCCTTGGCGGTGTCGATGGCCCGCCAGTAGGCCCCCTGGGGCAGCGGGAAGCCCGCCAGGCGGCGCTCGCGGGCGAGGCGCGGGAAGGTGGTCCGCTCGTGGTCGCCGAGGTCCGGGAGGAGCTCGGTGAAGGCGGCGGAGAAGACGTACACGCCGGCGTTGATGAGGAACGGCGACGGCGGCGCTTCGACGAAGTCGGTGATGTGCCCGAAGTTGTCGGTCTCGACGGCGCCCCAGGGGATGCGGGGGCGGGCCAGGGCGAGGGTCGCGACGGCGTCGCGCTCGTGGTGGAAGGCGGCCATCTCGCGGAGCGAGAAGCGGGTCCAGATGTCGCCGTTGGTCGCGTACCAGGGCTGGTCCGGCGAGGGCAGGTGCGTGGCGGCGTACTTGAGACCGCCGCCGCGGCCCAGGGGCTCGGACTCGACGACCGTGGTCACCTTGAGGGGGAGGTCGGCGGTTTCCAGCCATTCCTGGAGGACCTCGGCGAGGTGGCCGCAGGAGACGACCGCGTCGGTCACGCCCTCGGCGGCGAGCCAGGACAGCTGATGGCCGATGATCGGGGTCCCGGTGCCCGGGATCTCGACCATCGGCTTGGGGCGGTCGTCGGTGTAGGGGCGCAGCCGCGAGCCCTGGCCGCCCGCCAGGACCACGGCCTGCGTCGGATTGGTGTGCATACGGGGAACGATAGGCGCCCCGTACGCGTCGAGCCGTTCAGCTCGCGGCTCAGCTCGCGCGCATGACGCCGGTCGCGTACGCGGTGTCGCAGACCGGGCGGGAGAAGGACTGGGCGCGGGAGGGGCCGTAGTGCTTGACGGCGGCGCGGCCGAGGGCGCGGGCGATGGACATGCAGTGGTCGGCGAGCGACGGCCGGTTCTCGACCTCGCGCTGGAGGTGCGTGAGGGCGGTGCCGGGGTCCTTCTGCTGAAGCTCTGCGAGGAGCTGGTCGCGGAGAATATCCTGCGGGGCACGGGACTTGGCGCGGACGGAGACGTCCGTGGAGGAGGCCGTCAGCTGGGTGGTGGAGTCCTGACCGGCCCACGGAACGGCGGACACCGCGAGCGTTCCCGAGAGCACCAGGACGACGGGCAGGACGAGGGCGAGAGAGCGGCCGATTCGGCGGGCAGTGTGCGTCACGCAGGCGAGCGTAGCGGCCGGTAGTGATATGGCGACATTTAGTCACTCTCGCGGGGGATGGTTCGAGGCGGCTTTTCGAATTCCGTGTTGACGCGGGGCCCGGGGGTGGGCCCTGAATGCCGGGGTTTTCCGGGGTAAACCCTGACTTCGTCCTTGTGGGTCCTCTTAGGCGAACGGCCCCGCACCTGCAAGAGGTGCGGGGCCGTTCAGCAAGGCATTCGCCTGGCTTCGGGTCAGTCGCTGAGGCGGGCGCCCGTGGAGGTGGAGAAGACGTGCAGCTCGGCCGCGCGCGGGACGACGTGCAGCGTGGAGCCCTTGGCGGGGACGTCACGGCCGCCGACGCGGACGACCAGGTCCTTGTCCTCGCCGCCGACGCGGGTGGAGCCGTAGATGAAGCCGTCCGAGCCGAGCTCCTCGACGACGTTGACCGTGACGGCCAGGCCCTCGCCGCTCTCCGAGCCCTGCACGTCGAAGTGCTCGGGGCGGATGCCGACGGTGACGGTGGTGTCGCCGGCGGCCGAGGCGGCGGCGATGGCGTCACGGGAGACCGGGACGAGGCTGTTGCCGAACTTCACGCCGCCGTCGGTGATCGGGACCTCGACCAGGTTCATGGCGGGGGAGCCGATGAAGCCGGCGACGAAGAGGTTGGCGGGGCGGTCGTACATGTTGCGCGGGGAGTCGACCTGCTGGAGCAGACCGTCCTTCAGCACGGCGACGCGGTCGCCCATGGTGAGGGCCTCGGTCTGGTCGTGCGTCACGTACACCGTCGTGATGCCCAGACGGCGCTGCAGACCCGCGATCTGCGTACGGGTGGACACACGGAGCTTCGCGTCGAGGTTCGACAGCGGCTCGTCCATGAGGAAGACCTGCGGCTCACGCACGATGGCGCGACCCATGGCGACACGCTGGCGCTGACCGCCGGAGAGCGCCTTCGGCTTGCGGTCCAGGTACTCGGTGAGGTCGAGGATCTTCGCGGCCTCCTCGACCTTGGCGCGGATCTCCGACTTGTTGACGCCGGCGATCTTGAGCGCGAAGCCCATGTTGTCGGCGACGGTCATGTGCGGGTACAGCGCGTAGTTCTGGAACACCATCGCGATGTCCCGGTCCTTCGGCGGCAGGTGCGTGACGTCGCGGTCACCGATGCGGATGGAGCCGGCGTTGACGTCCTCGAGCCCCGCGAGCATGCGGAGCGAGGTCGACTTGCCACAGCCGGAGGGCCCGACGAGGACGAGGAACTCGCCGTCGGCGATCTCGATGTCGAGCTGGTCGACGGAGGGCTTGGTGGCACCGGGGTACACCCGGGTCGCCTTGTCGAAAGTGACGGAAGCCATGGTGATGTTTCCCTTCACCGGCAGGAACGTGCCGGACGATCCGAGTAAAGGAAGGATTGAGGTCTAGTCCACCTAGGTGAACCGTAGGTGACGCTACCTGGCGATGCCCGATCTGTCAGCACTCCAAGGGACCCGAGATTTCCGGCCGCGGCCCGTGCGGGGTTGGTTACACTGCACTGGCTGCCTCCTTAGCTCAGCTGGCCAGAGCACCGCTCTTGTAAAGCGGGGGTCGTCGGTTCGAACCCGACAGGGGGCTCTGCGCGAGGCGTCGCTGACGTGGGATTTCTTCCCCGGGCGGCGCTCTACACGGCCTCGGACTCTTCGTCCGGGGCCGTTTGCGTGCGCGCTGCGTGAGCGGACGGCGTGGCAGACCCCGGCGTTTCCCCCGGGAGACCGGCACGATCTGGCACGGCGGCGTGGGGGGTGTGCGGGGCGCGGGCGCGCGGGACGAGGCGGGCAGTGGCCTCCGCGATCGCGAGATCAGCCTCGGGGAGCAGGCTCGTGTACGTGTCCGCCGTGACGGCGATCGAGGAGTGGCCCAGCATCTCCTGGATGGCCTTGAGGTCGGCGCCGGCCGCGTGGGCGAGGGTCGCGGCGCCATGACGGAGGTCGTGGAGCCGGACCGGCGGGAGGCCGATCTCCTCGTACAGCTCGATGAAGCGGCGGGTGACGTTCGCGGGGTGGAGGAGCTCGCCGTTCTCGCGGGTGAAGACGCGGCCTGTCTCCACCCAGGCGGTGTCCCACTTCTCGCGGTCCGCCTCCTGCTGGACCCGGTGGCGGCGCAGGACCTCGACCGTGTCGGAGTCCAGGGCGATGGTCCGCGCGCCCGCGTCGGTTTTGGGGTCGTCCTCGTAGACCTCCCAGCCGTCGACGACGAGCTGCTTGGCGACGGTGATGAGGCCGGCGTCGAGGTGGGTGTCGGTCCACTTCTGGCCGCATGCCTCGCCGCGCCGCAGCCCCCGGAAGGCGACGAGGTGGAAGAGGGCGTAGAGCCGGTCGTCGGCCGCGTGGTCGAGGAAGAGGCCGGTGTGCTCCGGTGTCCAGACCATGACGGGCGAGGGCCGCTCGCCCGTCCGCTGCCACTGCAGGACGCGTTCGGCGGTCCACACGAGGGCCTTGGGGCGCTTGCCCGCTTCCAGCTCGACGTGGGCGGCCGGGTTGAAGGTGACGAGCTGTTGGGCGATCGCGGCGTTCAGAGCGGCGCGCAGGGTGGAGCGGACGCGCTGGCGCGTGGCGGGGCCGACGATGCGGCGGTACGGATCCATCTCGTCGATCGCGGCCTTCATCGCCTTGCGGCGGGCGCGGTGTTCGCGGCCCTTCCACGGGATCCGGGACAGGTCCTCGAACGCCTTCCGGCGGGCGGCGTTGCCCTCGGCGATCTCGACATTGGCCTCGGCGATGGCCTCGAACATCTCCGAGAGGTGGGAGACGCGGAGACGATCAAGCCGCAGATGCCCGATCCGCGGCTTGAGGTGGACGCGGATGTTGCTCTCGTCGCGGCTGATGGCGCTCTGCCTGCCCTTCTTGGCCGCCAGCCACATGTCCAGCCAGTCGCCGACGGTGAGCCTGCTGGTCAGGTCGATTCCGTGGCTGAGGCGACGTCGGGTCGCCTCGATGTCCGGGAGGGGAGTCTTCTCGGTCGCGACGGTCTCCAGGAGTGCGGCGATCGAGGCCAGGGCCTCCGGGTCGTCGGACTCGGCGAGGCCGAGCAGGGCCCGGATGTGGTCGAGATCGGCCTGTGCGTCCTTGAGGGTCTCGTAGCCGGCGCGGCTGAAGGAACGGCGGGTGCCGTCCTCGCGGGGCGGGAGCTCCTGCCGTATGGAGTAGGAGCCGTGCTTGCGGCTGGAGAGCTTCGGACAGTTCTTGCCGAGCGGCTTGCCGGACTTCGGGTCGCGGCAGTAGCAGCGGCGGTGGGTGGATCCCTTCAAAGGGCGTTCTCCTCGGTGGTGTCGGGGGTGGGCTCGGGGTCTTCGATGTCTTCGAGGCCCAGCGGCAGGCGCGGTGGAACAGCGCCCTTTTCTCTACGGATGGACTCCCGGAGCCAGAGGAGTTCATTCGTGGCGGAGTCGGCTCGGTCGGCGTACTCGGCTCGCTTGCGTTCGGCTTCTTCGCGCTGGCTGGACGTGGTTGCCGTCCTGACTGCGAATGCCGCCAGCCTCTCCTCGTCCCGGGCGGCCTTGATGGTGAGTTCGAGGGTGGCGTGGCGGTTGAACTCGGGGATCAGGCCGGCGTCGCCTTCGCCGTACCGGCTCTCACCGGTGAACCGCCGCATGGCCTCCCAGGTGGGCAGCAGGTGCTGGAACGGATATTCCTGGGTGTCCTCGACGTAGCCGACAGGGAAGATCAGGCAGATCGGGGACGTGTACAGGGCCACGGCGAGGATCATGACGTCCACCAGCGGAAGGTTCGCGCGTCGCCCGGACTCCATGTTGGCGATGACGTTGCGCGGGATCGGGTGGCCGAGTTCCGCACAGCGGTCCGCGAGTTGTTGAGCGCTCCACCCCATCTCCTTGCGTCGTCGTCGGACCTCTCCGGCCACGTTGGCCTTGACGCGGTCCGCCCACTCGGGGAAGTCGTCGTCCTCTTCATCATCGAAGTTGCGCTGTGTCATGAAGACACATTAGCTCGACCATGATTGGTAGTGAACGCCTGGAGCCGGACGTGATGCGCACGTTCGCCGACGGCTGTATCGAGAGGATTGCTGCATGCGCGATGGCGCGATGGCGGGCCAGCCGCTGGGGATGAGTCGGGGCGAGCTGCTGGCCCTTCCTGTTGCCATTGACCTGGAAACGGGCAACCGTGCCTTGGGTCTCGGGCGGAGCAAGGGATACGAGCTGGCCAAGCGGGGTGAGTACCCGTGCCGGGTTCTGCGCGTGGGTAAGGCGTACCGCGTGGTGACCGCAGACCTGCTCGATCTGCTCGGCCTGGCTGCTTAGGGCGCGGCAAGATAGCAGGCCGTTCTGCGCTGAGCTGACACAGAATTGCTGGACTGTGCCGGAGGGTGGTCGTACTGTTCGTGGTCGCCCCGCCCGGCAACGGGCCGAAGAACGGGCGAGCCGTCGACGCGCAGGCGTCGCACAGAGCCAGCGACATCCCCCTTGACCCACCAGCACTGGGTGGCTTGTGCCCGCCTGCACGGCCATCAGAGAAGGAGCCGCCCCTTGGATTCCACGATGCCCGCGCCCTCATCCGACCCCATCTGGCAGCCGACAGCGATCCCCGGCCAGTTGGCCGCCCCCTCACCTGCCCTGGACCCCGAGGGCGAGGAAGTCCTGGACCTGCTCCGGGCTGCCATCCGGCGTTATGTCGTGATGCCGAGCGAGGAGGCCCTTACGGCGACCACGCTGTGGGCGGCGGCAACGCACCTTCAGACGGTGTGGCAGCACGCGCCGCGCCTGGCGGTGGTCGGTCCGGCCAAGCGGTGTGGGAAGTCGCGGCTGCTTGAAGTGCTGATCGAGGCGGTCCATGAGCCGCTGATCACGGTCAACGCGTCCGCCGCTGCGATCTTCCGGTCGATCGGTGAGGGCGACCCGCCCACGCTCCTGGTGGATGAGGTCGACACGATCTTCGGCAGCGCGAAGGTCGCGGAGAAGAACGAGGAGATGCGCGGCCTGCTCAACGCCGGCCACCAGCGCAACCGGCCCACGCTGCGGGTCTCCGGCCCCAACCATGAGGTGGTCAAGTTCCCCACCTTCGCCATGGCTGCCCTCGCGGGCATCGGCGACCTGCCCGACACGATCATGGACCGGTCGGTCGTCATCCGCATGCGTCGCCGAGCCGAGTCCGAGAAGGTCAGCTTCTGGCGCTACGGCCGTGACGACCTGGCGGTGCGTGAGCTCCGCACGCGGCTGGCGGCCTGGCTGGCCTCGGTGCGCGAGAAGGCGCTCGCTCTGGAGCCGAAGCTGCCGGTCGAGGACCGGGCCGCCGACACCTGGGCGCCGCTGATCAGCGTCGCCGACCTCGCGGGCGGTCACTGGCCCGTCCTGGCCCGCACCGCGTGCACGGCCATGACGGACTACGAGTCCGGGCGGGACGAGGACGGCGGGCTGAAGATCCGCATCCTTGCCGACATCCGCCGCGCCTTCGCGACCGAAGGCGACCAGCCGGCACTCCGCACCGGCCGCCTCCTGGACATCCTCAACGCCGATCCCGAGGCGCCCTGGGCCGAGCACAGCCCCAACGGGCTCACCCCGCGCGGCCTGCAGATCCTGCTCCAGGACTACGGCATCAAGTCGGGCAACCGCCGCTTCCCCGGTGGGAACCAGGCCAAGGGCTTCACCCGCGCCCAGTTCACCGACGCCTGGACCCGCTACTGCCCGCCCGAGGCAGCCGCCACGCTCCCCGTCGAGCCCGGCGCCTGACCCTCCACGACTCGTCCCACTCGTCCCCGCGCAGGTCAGCGCGGGGACGAGTCGCCGACGCGCAACGAGTCGACTCGACATCACCGCCCCACCCGTACCTGCCCTGACCAGCGGCGGGACGAGTGGGACGAGTCCCCACCACTCACGGCCGCCCACGCCGGCGGCCACACCCAGCCCTGGAGCCCTCCACCTTGCACCTCCCTGCTCCGAGCGCCCCGGCAGCCATGCGCAGCATCCGCGCCGGTATCGCGCGGTTCGCCTCCGGCACCAAGAACGACGACCTCAAGCGGCGTGCCGCACCTGGCGATGCTTGCCGAGCACCCGCACCCGATGGGGGTCGCCGCGTGAACCGCGCGGGACGCTTCGCCCTCGTCCTCGGTCTGGTGGCCGTCGTCCTCATGGCCTTCCGGGTGTCGTGGAACGCACTGTCCGACGTGGCCCGCGCCACCGGCGCCGACTCCACCGCCGCCCTGCTCTACCCGATCGTCGTCGACGGCCTGATGGCCCTCGCGCTGATCGCCACGCTCGTGCTGACCGGCACCGACCGGACGTTCGCCCTGCGGGTCCTGGCGACCTACACGATCGCCAGCCTCCTGCTGAACTACGTGCACGGCCTCGTACCCGCCCTGCACACCGACTCGATCCGGTGGGGCCGACTGACCGACTGGGACTATGCGAACTGGGCCCTCGTGCTGCTGGCCACCTCACTGCCGGTCGGGTCGATCTACTTCGGCTCGGACCTCGTGGCCAAGGTGCTGCACCACAACCCCGAGTCGGCCGATTCCCCCGAAGCGGCCTCTGCCCAGTCGGCCGGCGACCAGGCCCCACGGTCGACGGCTGACCGGCCCGAATCGGCCTCCGAGCAGCTGAGCGACTCGGCCCCCACGGAGGTCACCGAGGCATCTGCCACGGAGCCGACCGAGGGAGCCGAAGCGGCCCCCGCCACCCGACCGCCTCGACCGACCACGGTGGCGGAGTCGACCGGAGCCGCCCCGCGTCGGGCGACCGGTCGGGTCCCCGACGCCGCCAAGTCGACCGCCGACCGGACCCGCACACCCGCCGAAGTCCTCGACAGGGCCCGACTCCTGACCGCCGACTGGAGCGACGACCAGCTGACCGCCGAGCGTCTGCGCCGCGAACTACGGATCGGCCTGCCCCGGGCCCGCGCCTTGCGCGACCAGTTCCAAGCCGAGCGCACCGGCCAGGCCCAGCCCGCCACGGACGACGGCTCCAAGGCCGCACCGCTCGACGGACTGAACGAAGCCGCCTCCCCCGTCGCCACCGGCTGACCCTCACAGAGCCCTGCCCCACCCTCCGGCGCATCCCGTGTCCCCGTGCGGCCGAGCACGGGGACACGGAGGCCGCACACAGCCAAGCACCCAACGGAGAACCGATCCATGCACGACCCGAACCACGAACTCCCCACACACCAGGAAGAGACGATCAGCGGCCTCAACAGCGCAGCAAGTTGTCGGGTAAGGAGTCCTTACCCGGCCTCCGCCCCAGGGGAGGCGGAGGCATCCGGCGCCGAGGGGGCACCGGTGTCGGCCGGCCCGGGGGAGCCGACTCGGGGAGAAGCCACACAGCCACCCACCCCGCGTCGCCGTCTCCGCGAACCCACGCTGCGCGAGAAGCGCGTCCACCCCCGCTACAGCAACGCCGAGTTCACCCTCCTCACGACAGCCGCTCACCTCAGCCGCATGCCGGTCGGCGGCTACGTCGCCGAGACATCGCTCGCCGCCGCCCGCTCCGACGACCCCACCGCCGCGGTCGCCGACTACCGCGCCATGGTCAAAGCGCTGATGGCCGCCAACCGACAGCTCGCCGCAATCGGCCGCAACCTCAACCAGCTCACCTGGCACCTCAACAAGGACGGCGCGTGGCCCGCGCCGGACATCGTGGTGCGACTGCTGGACCGGATCGAGGCGTCGATCGAAGACGTGGACGCGGCCATCGCCCAGGCGATGACCGGACGGTGACCACGTGATACCGAAGATCATCCTCGGCAAGGGAGCCCGCGCCACCCGCCGTCTCATCGGCTACCTCTACGGTCCGGGCAGCGCCAACGAACACACCGACCCCCACCTGGTCGCGTCCTGGAACGACTTCGCCCCCGACCCCGGCCGCAGCCCCCACCGCCACTCCAGGGACGTCGAGGACCAGCTCGCCTCGCAGCTCGACCAGCCCGTGAAGATGCTCGGGAACAAGGCCCCGACGACCACGGTGTGGCACTGCCCGGTCCGCGCCGCGCCCGAGGACCCGCTCCTGACTGACGCCCAGTGGGCGGACATCGCCCGGCGGATCGTGGCCGCCGCCGGCATCGCCCCCGAAGGCGACGAGGAAGCCTGCCGGTGGGTGGCGGTCCGGCACGCCGACGACCACATCCACATCGCCGCAACCCTCGTACGCCAGGACGGCCGCCGTCCCCGCCGCGACCACGACATCCGCGCCGTCCAGCGCGAAGCCCGCAAGATCGAAGCCGACCTCGGCCTCCGCCGCCTCAACCCGGGCGACGGCACCGCCGCCAAACGCCCCACCAGCAAGGAGCACTTCAAGGCCAAGCGCCAAGGCCAGGACACCACGACCCGCGAGATCCTGCGCATGCGCGTACGCCGCGCCGTGGCCGCCGCGTCCAGCGAGACCGAGTTCTTCGCCCTGCTGGCGGCGACCGGCGTGACAGCGCGGCCGAAGACCGGTCCGTCCGGCGACGTCCTCGGCTACAGCGTTGCCCTGCCCGGCGACATCAACAAGGACGGCGAGCCGGTGTGGTTCTCCGGCTCCACCCTCGCCGGCGACCTCTCCCTGCCCAAGATCCGCCACCGCCTCACCGCCACCGGCCCCGAACCGGTCACCGCCGGTCCGGCCGACCCCTGGCACCAGGCCACCGCCGCCACCGAACGCATCCCCGACCACCTCACACACGGAGACGACCACATCGCCCAGGGCCAGCTCGTCGCCCTCGGCGGAGCCCTGGACCTACTGCCACTCACCGCACCAGCCGCCGCAAGGAGCGACCTCGAACGGGCTGCCGCCCTCTTCGAGCGCGCCACCCGCTCCCGCGTCACCGCCGACCTCGACAGCACCCGCGTCCTGCGCCGCAGCATCCAGACCATCCTGCGCTCCCCCACCACGACAGGAGACGGGGCCGGGCTGGCGATGCTCCTGGACGCCGCCCTCATCGCCGTGGCCTTCGCAAGGCACTGGCACCGCAAGCACCAGCACGCCCAGCAGGAAGCAGCGGCCGAACAGGCCCTCGTCCACCTCCAGAACGCGTACGCGCACGTCGCCGGCCCGGTCCTGAACGACTTCGCTCGCCGCACCCCCGGCATCCAGACCAGGCAGCGCTACGCCCGCCACCTCCAGCTGGCCGTCCCCGAGCACGCCGAACGCATCCTGCAGGACCCCGCCTGGGACGCCCTGGCCACGGTCCTTGCCGATGCTGAAACAGCCGGCCACAACGCGGCCACCGTCCTCACCCAGGCCCTTGGCCAACGCACCCTCGACGACGCCCGCAACCCTGCCCGCGCCCTGACCTGGCGCATTCACCGCCTCGGCCAACGCAAAGCACCCAGCCCCCTCGCCCAGGCAGCCATGGCCCGCAGCACCACACGCCGCCCGCGTCCTCCAATGCACCCCGCGTCAGGCACGCCCGCCGTCGTGCAGCAGCAGCCACAGGTGCGGCGGCGTTGATCAGCCCTCGTGTTCCCCGAGGGAACAGCGAAAGCGTTCCCTCGGGGAACGCCCGATTCGTTCCTTCAGGGAACGGGGCCCGTCCCGTTCATCAAATGAACGCCGGGCATGTACGGAAAATGAACGGGACCGCCATTCATTGAATGAACAAGGTGGCTGGCCCCAGACACACGGCCCACCGATACGGTCCAGTGATCCTTGTGCGCTTGAGCGGCCGACTCCCGTATCGTCGCCTGGGTGACCGACGCGAACGGGGCGGACAGGACGCGCATCCCCGCAGATGATCTTGCCGAGCTGATCACGGCATTCGACGTCGGTGAGGTGCTGGATCGGCAGCACCTGGCCGATGGCCTGATGAACGTGAACTGGCGGCTGGATACCCGGGCCGGGAGGTTCGCTCTCAAGCGGGTCACGGACGTGCCGCTTGATCGACTGCGTCGGAACCTCGCGGTCCTTCCCTTCCTGGCTTCGTACGGCGTCCCCACGTGCGCCCCGCTCTCCACCGTTCACGGCGATGTGATCGCCGAGGTCCGCGGTAGCGGCTACTGCCTGTTCCCCTGGTCGACTGGGGAGCACGTCCGCGGAACCGACCTGTCGCTGGCGCAGACATTCGAGCTCGGCACGCACCTTGCGCAACTTCATACGGCGCTCGGCCGTGCTGCCGATGATGCCGTGCTGCCCAACCTGCCGGCCTCGATTACCGCTGAGGTGACGGAGCCCCGGCGAGCCATCCAGAAAGCCGACCGGCTTGCCGGAGCGGTGGCAGTCCGGGGTGCGGGCGATGCCTTCGACGCGTCCGCGAGAGCCGCCCTCGAAGAGCGCCAGCTCCTCCTCGACAAGCACGCCCACCTGCGCCCTGAGGGAGATGCCCCCGCGGGGCCGCACGGCTGGACGCATGGCGACTTTCAGTACCGGAACCTCCTCTGGGCGGACGGCGAGCTGGTTGCCGTCCTGGACTGGGACCGGCTGGGTGTCCGCCCGTACGCGGAGGAAGTCGTTCGTACGGCGCAGGTGCAGTTCGGGGTGGAGGGCGTGTTCGACTTGGAGCGGGCGTCGGCGTTCGTGGCCGGCTACCGGTCGGTGATCCCGCTGGAGGCAGCCGCACTCGTCGATGGCGCGCGTCGGCTCTGGTGGAAGCGGATGACGGACTTCTGGCAGCTCGAGTTCCACTACGACCGGGACGATCGCTCCTGCGACGACCTGTTCATTGCCGACGAGGCGCTCCTTCACTGGTGGACGGAGTGGCTCGACGAGGTGGAGCGGGCACTCAGCGGGGCTGCCTAGATCCCCAGCTCGTGGAGCTCGGGCAGGCGTGGTCGCGTGTATCGGACCGCCCTGCTCCGAGCCCTCATGCCCAGTGCCTCGTGGTCGGCGTTCCGGATCGCGCCCGCCCACGTCTCGGGGCCGGCGGTGCTGGGCAGGACGATCCCCGCGTCGCCGATGGCTTCGGGGATGCCGCCGCGGTCGGTTCCGATGCTCGGAACGCCGTGGAGTGCGGCCTCGATGATCACGCGGGGGAAGGCGTCCTCCACGGTGGAGGGGACCAGCAGCAGGCGGTGGCTGCGGTATAGGGGCGCCATGTCGTACACGCGGGGCACGTACGTCACGTTCGGGTAGGCGGCGAAGTCGGCGGCGGTGTCCCACCAGCCTTCGACCAGGGTGAAGTGCTGTTCCGGCATGAGCCGGACGAGCTGGTGCAGTAGCCCGGATCCCTTGGCGGGGATGGGGTTGATCATGAGTGCGGACGTGGTGCAGGCCGCGTCCGAACTCGGCCCGGGCAGCGCGAACGGCGGGTACATCACCGAGAGACGCGTCCCGGCGGTATGGGGTGCGCGTGCTCGGACGAACTCCGAGACGGCGAGTCCGTGGTGAGGTCGACCGGCGAGGACACCCAGGCCGGTGGCGGAGACGGAGTGCAGGATGCCGGCGACGAGCGCGGTCGGTCGGGCTTGTGCGGCAAGCTGCGCCGAGCCTTCCTGCGAGGTGAACACGATGTCGGGTCGGAGAGCGCCCAGGAAGCCCCCGAGCGCGTGCTCCACGGTGTTCTGCATCAACGCGGCACACTCGACTCCGTTCCACCGGTAACGCAGGGCGCCGTCTCCCTCGTCGTACGGAACGCCATGCGTGTCCAGGTGGGCGCGCATGGCGGGGAGCTGGGTGGCCCCGTTCCAGGGGGCCTCGTGTGAGCCGAGGTAGGTGACGTGCCAGCCCGAGGCGGCGAGTTCTTCGGCGAGCAGTTGCTGGGTGACCTCGGCGCCACCGATGAGAAACGGGGGTGGAGTGCGGCGCCAGGCGAACAGGGCGGTGGGCATCTTCCGTCACCTCGCCCAGAAGGTGACGAGGGCTTCCACGGCCTGGGCGATGTCGTCCGGACCCGCGTCGGCAGCCAGGACGGTCAGCTCTCGCGTCACGGGCTGCCGGGTCGTGTGGACGAAGTAGTCGCGGGCGTGGTCGAGGAAGCCGGGCTCGTGGAGGAAGTAGTCGGACTCGGCTGCGGTGTGGCCGGCGGTCTTGCGCCGCAGGTGGAGGGCTTCGGCCGGTACGTCGAGGTAGAGGGTGTGGTGGGGACGCAGGAACGGGAGGGCGTGGAGCCGGTGGCGGAGTTGGTGGTGGACTCCGTACCCGAAGAGAGCATCCAGGGCGTACGCGTGGGCGAGGAGAGTGTCCACCGAGCGGTCGAGGATGACGAGCTGCCTGCCGCTCACGGCGGCCTCGGCGACCCGGGTCGCCTCGATCTCCATGAACCTCTCGAAGGCGGCCAGCTGGGCCGCCGACGAGTCGGTACGGGCCGGAGGGATGTCGTCGCGGTGGGCGATGTGCTTGACGTAGCAGTCGGAGACGAACGCCCGCGAGCCGAGAGAGGTGTGGCGGAGGTGGCGTATCGCCGTGGACTTGCCGGCGTAGGAGGGCCCTTCCAAGGCGATGATCAGCACGTCGGCGCCTCCGTCCGGTAGAAGCGCTCGGCGTAGCGGCCGGTCCCGTCGACGAGGTCGGCCGCCGTGGTGAAGGCGTGCCGGATCGGGCGGTACATCTTCCGGGCCGGGTGCATCTGCGAGCCGTGCATCCGCAGGACGGTGACCTTGTCGAGGACGACGTCGGTGATGTCGACCAGCTCGGGCCGCATCGTCGCCCCCGTGCGTGTACGGAAGAGCTGCTGGTCGCAGCCGGCGAGCGCGTACGTCGCCCAGAAGGCGAGGTCCTCCCAGAACCAGGTGCAGCCGAGGCGGACAGCTGCCTCGTGGACGAGGAGGTGGTCGGGGTGGCGGGTGACGGCGGCGGGCGCGAGGAGTTCGGCGCCGGGGTGAGCGGCGGCGATCCGGCGGAGCTCGTCGGTGATCTGGTCGAGCATCTGGGGGTCGTAGGGGCGGTACGGGGGCTCGGCGTCTTTGTGGCCGAGGCGGTGCCGGCGGGCGGCGAACGGCGCGAGCGCGGCGGCTCCCTCGCGGTCACGCAGCTCGGACACGGCGTCGACTGCGGGGTACGTGGTCTCCAGGGCGGGGTGGACGCTCCGGGACCGGGTGAAGA
Organism: Streptomyces narbonensis; assembly: GCF_014649015.1. Lineage (GTDB taxonomy): Bacteria > Actinomycetota > Actinomycetes > Streptomycetales > Streptomycetaceae > Streptomyces > Streptomyces narbonensis. Next base: position 351,388 of record NZ_BMSF01000004.1, on the reverse strand, counting down.
CGGTGGCCACGGTCAGCGGTCGAGGGTGCGCGAGGAAGGTGCCCGAGGCCGAGAGGGCGAAATCGTCGTGGTGGGGTTCGATGACGAGGACCGGGCGGCCGGCGGGAGTGCGCGCCTCGATGAAGTACGGGACGCGGGTGTGGGGTGCGGTCACCTCCAGGACGCGGTGGTCGTGGGTCCGGTGGCGGGCGGCGAGATGCTGGTTGTGCGTCTGGTGGGCGCGGTGGAGGTCGTCGGGGAAGGTGTAGATGCCGTGCCCGTCGGGAACCGGCAGGTCGGTGGCCAGGGGCTGGGGCTGCACAGGGGTCTCCTTCGTCATCGCACGGTGGTCTCGTACCAGTGGCGCCACATACGGGGCGACCGGAGGCGCAGGCGGGCGGTCACGGGGTTCTGCCACCAGAGCATCCGGAGGCTCGACCACTGGTCGTAGCGGCGGGTCGACGGGCGTACGCGCAACTCGTCGAGGATCGTCACGGGCCGGCCGGTGGTCTGACCGTGGGCGGTGAGGCGGGCGAAGAACTCCACGTCCTCGCTCATGAACAGGTCGTCCCGGTATCCGCCGACGTGGTGGAAGGCGTCGGCGGTGCAGAACTGGTTGACGCCCTGGGCTCCGCCGCGCCGGGTGCGGTGGTGGTCCCAGTACGCGCACAGGAGGCGGGCGCCGAGCCGTTCGGGCGTGTAGAGGGGCGGGATGGCGCCGCCGATGGCCCCGGCGTCCATGGCTGCAGCGGCGGCGGTGACCGCCTCCAGGGGCAGCGCCACGTCCGCGTCGGTGAAGAAGAGGCGTCCGCTGCGGGCGGCGCTCGCTCCGGTGTTGCGGACGCGGCCGATGTTGCGGACGGCTTCGGTGACGACGCGGACGCCGAAGGAGGCGGCCATGTCGGCGGTGGCGTCGGTGCTGGCGTTGTCGACGACGATCACCTCTCCCGTGCGGCCGGTGATCTCTTCCCAGCGGGCGAGGGAGGCGAGGACGGAGGGCAGATAGCGAGGCAGGTAGGCGGCCTCGTTGAAGGCCGGGATCACTACCGTCAGGGCAGGGGTGCTCATCAGCGCGTCCTTTCCGGGCGGCGTGTGCGGAAGAGGTGCGGGGTCCGTCGGCTGAGGTCGTCCAGGCGGCGGGCCCACAGGGCGCGGTCTTCGCCCGGGGAGGAATGGGCCCAGGAGCGCGTGGTGTGGAAGACGGCCCAGGCGGCCAGCAGGTGGTGGTCGAGGGCGAGGGGGTAGGCGTCGGTGACTGTGCGGGCCCGGAGGGTCGAGAGGGCGTCGGTCATGACGAGGGTCTGGGCGACGTCGGATTCGCGGGGGCCGGCTGCGGCGTCGGTGAAGTCGACCAGGTGGCGGACGGCGCTGGGGCCGGCGAGCACGATGTTGTCGCCGTGCAGGTCGCCGTGGCACCACACGGGCGCCGTGTGGGCGGCGTCGGCGATGGCGGCCAGGGCGGGCGCGATGCGGTCGAGGCTGCTGGGCGGGCAGCGGCGGCCGAGTGAGGTGACCTGCTCGTAGAACGGTCGGCGGGGCGCGAACGACTGGACGGGGGCCCGGTGCAGGCGGCCGAGCAGGCCGGCCAGGTCTTTCAGGGCTCGTTCCTCGGAGATCCGGCCGGAGCGCATGGCGCTGCCGAGGGTGAGTGGACCGAGGTCGGTGGTGATGAGGGCGGTCGCCTCGTGGCCGGGGATGTGGCCGTATCCGAGGACGGCCGGGACGGGGACGTGGTCGGCTACGGCACGGATCGCCGCGCTCTCCGTGATCGCGTTGCGGAGTGCGGTGGCCGCGTACAGCTTGACCACCACGCTCCGGCCGTCGACCAGACCCGCCCGGTACACGGCCGTGCGCGAGCGGGCGGACAGACGGGAAGCGGTGATGGCCGGAGCACCAACCAGGGCGGTGCAGGCGCGCGAGACGGCGGCCGGAACTCCCGCAGTCACCGCACACCCACCGGTTCCATACCGATGGCACCCAGACGCCGAACGTGCCGCATGACGTGCGCCAGATGCCGGCGGTACTCGACGACGTCCACCGTAACGGGGCAGTCAGCCTGCCACGGCTTCTCGGGACCGACGAAATGCACGAGGGCGGCTGCCGGATCGGGCTTCGGCGAGCGCGTGACGACCCGGCGTACCCAGTTCCCGCGCTCAAGGAATCGGCCGACCTCGAACCGGTTGAAGCCGCCGGCCACCGGTCGCACTCGGCCGGATCGCAGAAGCCACAGGTTCAGGGCGTCCTGGTCGTTGTGGAGGATGTGGCGCCGGGCGTGGATCAGGGCCTGCTCGACGCCTCGGCGGATGCGGGGCATGTGGTCGGTGTGGGTCCAGAGCACGCCCGCGTTGAAGTAGGGGCTCCCTTGCAGGTGGGGCCAGCGTTCGGCGGCTCCGGGCAGCGCCGGGCACTCGCCGACGGCCGGGTTGAACTCGTCGCGCACGGCGCCGGTCTCGTACGGCCCGAGGGAGCCCAGCGGGTCGGTGAGGTCGCCCCGGACGAGGACGTCCGCGTCCACGTAGATCAGGTAGGGCCTGCGGACGAATTCCGACGTGAACTCGAAGCGCAGGTAGGTGGTGACGGTGATGTAGGAGGCGTCGGCCATGCGGGAGGTCCGCAGCGGGGAGCAGTGGCGGAGGTCGAAGGAGCCGAATCCGGACCGCTTGGCGAAGTCGGAGAGGAGGAGGGCATGCGTATGGGTGAGGTCGAGGGTGAGCACTCGCACGGCGGCGTTGCGGCGGGCGGCCGGGGTGAGGCTGTCGGCCAGGCCGCCGAGGGTGGCGAGACCGGGGACGAGGTACTGCTGGTCGATGCACAGGCCGAACGCGTACACAGGGGCTTCGCCTTCCGGACGTGGCGCACGGGCATGACGGATGAGGCGGCGGCTGCCAGAGGACGCCGGGTGAGTGGGGATCACTGGCTGTCCCGAGTGCCGGCGCGGGCGAGGATTTCGAGGGTGTCGGGGGCGTCGGTCTCCCAGTTCGGGCCGCCGCCGGTCGGCGGTCGAAGCACCCAGACGGTGCCGCCGGCTCGGACGTCGGTCACGATCGCGCGCCGTCCAGTTCCGTCCCTGACTAGGTCGCCGACCCACGCCCGCTCCGCCGTCACGGGGTGTCGTCCTTGGGCGTATCGCCCTGCGGGGACCAACCGGAAGCCGCGTCCGCGATGTCTCGGCGTCGTCGGCGCTGGTCGGGGGTACGGCGGACCGGCGAGGCGCCCGATGCGTCCACGAGGAATCCTCCCCGCTCGCGGATGAGGACTCTGAGGCTGGCGAACTGGGCCGCGTCGGTGGCGACGTGGGTGAGGGCGCTGACGGCGATGCCCCGGATCATTCCTGCGGAGAGGGCGGACGTGACGGCCTGCCAGCCGGGCCGTTCCGCGAGCGGGAGCGTCGGGTCGAAATCGGACCAGGCACCGGCGACGTGCCAGTGCCGGGCGTCGGCGTAATAGCGGCCGAGCTCCTCACCGGCACGGATGTCGGTTGAGGTGGCGGCGCAGATGTAGACGGCGATGGGCACGTGCCCGAGGCCGCCGGGCGGGTTGATCGGCATGCCCACAAGGCTGCTGCGCTGCCGTGCTCGGGCCCAGGCACGGCCCGTGACGTCGAAGGCAACCCGTCCTCGGCAGCTGTGCCACGCCCCGTGGCAGCGGAAGAGATCTCGCGCCGAGGTGTGCAACGACCCGTGGCAGTCGGGCTGGTGGTGGCCCTACGAACACTACGGATCGTTGCAGTGCTGACGAGGGTCAGCGCACCCCTAGCGGAACGCCCGCGGAGTCGGCGAGACCCCTCAGCCGGTTGACGGACACCCCGGCGAGCCGGCTGATGATGACGCCGGGGAGCATCTGGTGGCGCACCCATCCCGGGGCCATCGCACAGACGGCCTGGAGGGTGTCGGCGGCGGCGTCCCAGCGTCGGCATTCGACCTGGGTGAGGGCGACGTCGAGGCCGTAGCGGGCGCGGGTGGCCAGGGGCACGGTGTCGTCCAGGCGGACGGTGTCCAAGAGGCGCAGCGCTCCGGCCGTATCGCCGAGGGCCACGGCGATGCTCATGGCCTGCGTGGCGGCGTACATCGGTCCGTACGGCTGGGCGTGGGAGCCACGGGCGTGCTCCTCACCTATGCGGGCGGCGACGGCATGGGCCTGGGAGAGGTACTCGCGGGCGCCGTCAGCACTCGCGCCGCCCCGGGAGGCGGCGACGGCGGCGTTCGTGACGAGCTGCCCGTACACGCTGAGCCGGTCCGGGTCGTGCTCGCTCATCTTGGGTTCGATCCGGTCGGCCTGCGCCGAGGCGAGGAGGAACCCCTGCTTGGTACGGCCATCGCGGAGATTGACCCACGCGGTCGTGGCGGCGAGGTGGGCATCACGCAGGTCGTCACCGCCCTGCACGGCGATCTGACGGCCGTACGTCAGCGCCGCATACGCGAGGTCACGGGAACCGAGGACGTTGGCGGCCATGCCCGCGGTCTGGAAGGTGTCGATCAGGACGCCGGAGGCGGCCTCTCGCTCGGCCGTGCCCGAGGCGTCGAACCTGGCTCGCGCCTCGGGGAGAAGCCGGCCCAAGAGGGTGCCGAGCTCGGTGTATCGGCCTCCCCAGTAGGCGGCATCCGCACGCCGGACGACAGTGCGGAGCTCTTCGACAGTGCCAGGATCGACATCGGTGGGAATGCCGATGGCGGCGTCGTGGGTGGCCGCGGAAACCATGCGCAGCGCGGCCCGCTCGTCGCGGTCCATGGACCTGCGGGGCGCCTGCTGGCCGAGGAGCACGGCGATGTCCGTACCGAGCGAGTCGGCAATCGAGAGAAGGGATGGCAGAGACGCCGTCCCGCCGCGTTCGAGCTTGCGGACGACGCCGACGGACACGCCGGCGGCCTCCGCCAACTGCTCCTGTGTCATCCCGCCGCGCAGCGCCTTCAAGCGCTCAGAGGTGGTGTACTCCGACCACTGCATGATCCAGAACCTCCGCGTGATGGGCCCCACACGGACAGTACTGGCAGGAACGGTGAGGTCGACAGCCTTTGATCAGAATGCAGTTGGCCTTACGCGGCGAGCACCGCCGTGACACCGAGGAGGGCCTCCAGCTCGGCCACGGCCGTGTCCTCGTCCGTGACGTGGACGGTGGCGATGCCCAGATCGGCGGCCGGCGGAAGGTTCACCGCGTGATCATCCACGAAGACGCACCGCTCGGCCGGCAACCCGATCTGATCCAGGGTGAGCTCGTAGATCGCGGGATCGGGCTTGGCCAACCCGGCCAGCTCGGACACGACGTGGACGTCGAACAGGTCCCAGATACCGACGTGTTCGTATGGGTTGAACGGGTCGAGCCCGAAGCTGTTGGACAGCAACGCGAGCCGGTGACCGGCGGCACGCGCGGCACGTGCGAGCGCGATCATGCGGCGGGCCGCAGGCACTTCGGCCCAGGCGCGTCCCATCAGGTTCACCGGGTTCACATGCGCGCCCAGGAGGGGCGCGGTGCCCTCGTTCCACTCGGCTTGCCCGATCTCCCCGACCTCCAGGGCCGCGTACAGACGTCGGCCCTCTGGGTGATCGTTGAGAGTGCTGCGCCACGCTCCCGGAGCCAGCCCTTCCGACACGCACCAGGCGCGGTGGACATCGATCGGGCTCGCGGTAAGCACCCCGGCGAAGTCGAGGATCAGGCCGCGCCTGTCGGCGACATCAGTGCTGTACGGCATCCGGTGATCGTTCCTTCCCTGATGGGTCCTCTCGGCGACGCTACCGCGCACTGGCGACGGCAGGACGAAGCCTCCCTGGCCATCCCGGGCTTCCGCCGCCCTGCTTGAGCCACGAAAGCCCCCGTTCTGGTGAGTCGGTCGTGCGTGTCATCACTCGCCTCTTCGGGCGGGCCGGCCCGAGTCGACGCCTACTTGGGAGAGCACGCAGGTTCAGGAGGCGCAGAACATGAAGTCCTTAAGCTTGGCGCCGGTGTCGGCTGGCGAGGGTGTTGGACCGGCGAACCCGAAACCGCGAACCTTGGAAGCACGCTCAGGTCCGCTGGGTCGACGCCGACGCCATCTCCGGGAGCTTCGTCGACGCCACCTCAAGCACCCTCCACCGCTACCTCCACAGCGGGCCGCAGGTATTGCTGGACGGTGGACGGAGGCAATCCTCGGATCGTCCTCAGGCGCGGGCTGCGGGGGTGTTCTGCTCCAGGCGGGCACGGAGGGTGCCTTCGAAATCTTCGGCGCGGGTGAGCTGGATACGCAGCTTCTCGACCTGCTCGGCGGCGGCCTGCTGGTACTCGCGCACGCGCTTCAGCAGGGCCTCGCGCTCGTCCGCGTCGAGGTCGGCCTCGGCGTCGAGATGGTCGGTGGCATCCAGCAGGTCGCGCATCTGGTCCAGGGTGAAGCCGAGCGGCTTCATCCGGCGGATGACCATGAGGCGGGCGACGTCGCCGTCCGTGTAGAGGCGGAAGCCGCCCTGGGAGCGGGCGGAGGGGACCACGAGGCCGCTCTCCTCGTAGTGGCGGATGGTGCGCAGGGACAGTTCGGTCCGTGCGGCGACCTCTCCGATCTGCATGTGCTTGCCGTCCACGCCCGTGATCCTCTGGTCCTTCTCGTCTCGGTCGGCCTCGGCCCGTGTGGGGGCCACCGATCTCTACTCTAACGTTAGGGTAGAGTTGCTGGTGGTGAGGGCGGAACTCTGCTGCCCCGCTGTTGCCGCGTCCGGGCCGATGGCGCCCCGGTGAAGTTCCGATTGTTGCAGGAGGGAAGCGTGCGCGAGCCCATGACGCCCGGCGCCGCCGCCTGCCCGCCGTGACACTTCGCCCCAGGACGTGAGCCCCGGGTTGTCGCGCGGGCGCGCTCCGTCTCTTCCTGGCCTTCCGGCTCCGCTCTGACGGAGCCGCCCGCGGAGTGCCGACCTGGTCCCTCCGCGTCCTCCCGCCTGCCCCGGCCTGCCGATCGGGGCGTGCCCGAGAACGACAGGTTCCTTTCCTCTTGTCTTCTGCTGCTTCCACCGTGTCCCCGGCCGCGCGCCTGCGCGACTTGAAGCCCGACTGGCTGCGTGACCCGAAGGTCTGGCGTACCGAGGTCCTGGCCGGTCTGGTCGTCGCGCTCGCCCTGATCCCCGAGGCGATCTCGTTCTCCATCATCGCCGGGGTCGATCCGGCGATCGGTCTGTTCGCCTCCTTCACCATGGCCGTCGTCATCTCGATCGTCGGTGGCCGGCGGGCGATGATCTCCGCCGCGACCGGTGCCATCGCCCTCGTCATCGCCCCGCTCAACCGTGAGCACGGCCTGGGCTACCTGATCGCTGCCGTCATCCTGGCCGGCGTCTTCCAGGTGATCCTCGGTGCGCTCGGGGTGGCGAAGCTGATGCGATTCATCCCGCGCTCGGTCATGGTCGGCTTCGTCAACTCCCTCGCGATCCTGATCTTCATGGCGCAGGTCCCCGAGATGACCGACGTTCCCTGGCCCGTCTACCCGCTGATCGCCGCCGGCCTGGCACTCATGGTGTTCTTCCCGAAGATCACCACCGTGATCCCGGCACCGCTGGTCTCCATCGCCATCCTCACCGTCATCACCGTCGGTGCGGCCATCGCGGTGCCGACCGTCGGCGACAAGGGCGAACTGCCGTCATCCCTGCCCGTGCCGGGCCTGCCGGACGTGCCGTTCACGCTGGACACGCTGACGACGATCGCCCCGTACGCGTTCGCGATGGCGCTGGTCGGACTGATGGAGTCGCTGATGACCGCGAAGCTGGTCGACGACATCACCGACACCCACTCCAACAAGACCCGAGAGTCCATCGGCCAGGGCGTCGCCAACATCGTCACCGGCTTCTTCGGCGGCATGGGCGGTTGCGCCATGATCGGCCAGACGATGATCAACGTGAAGGTCTCCGGCGCCCGTACCCGTCTGTCGACCTTCCTGGCCGGCGCGTTCCTGATGGTGCTGTGCATCGCCTTCGGCCCGGTCGTCTCCGACATCCCCATGGCCGCCCTGGTCGCCGTCATGATCATGGTGTCGTTCGCGACCTTCGACTGGCACTCCATCGCTCCGAAGACCCTCAAGCGGATGCCCGCCGGCGAGATCGGCGTCATGGTGATCACCGTTGCCGCAGTCGTCGCCACCCACAACCTCGCCATCGGCGTCGTCCTGGGATCCATCACCGCCATGGTCATTTTCGCCAAGCGGGTCGCCCACCTCGCCGAGGTCACCGCCGTGGTCGACCCCGACGGCACGACGGTCGTCTACCGGGTCACCGGCGAGCTGTTCTTCGCCTCCTCCAACGACCTCGTCGGCCAGTTCAACTACGCCACCGACCCTGACAAGGTGATCATCGATCTGAGCTCGGCGCACATCTGGGACGCCTCCTCCGTCGCCGCCCTCGACGCCATCGAGACCAAGTACGCCCAGCGCGGCAAGACCGTCGAGATCACCGGCCTCAACAGCCCGAGCGCCGTCTTGCACGACAAGCTGAGCGGCGAACTCGCAGCCGGTCATTGACAGCCCGCGTCCGCTCTGAAGGGTCCGATCTCCACGCCCCGACCGTGCCCTTCGGAGCCGATGCCCGCCATCCTCCTCCACGAATCCCCAGGTAAGCGACCTGGGGATTCGTGGAGGCGATCGAGGACGCCACCGCGCTCTGTCGCGCGCTGGTGGACCTCAGCCCTCAGGAGTCCGGACAGAACGCCGCGGACCCGTTCGCGTCGCCAAGAGGGTTGCCACGACGGAGCTTCCGGCCAGGGCGAGGAACAGGCCGCTGTATCCGCCGACAGAGCCGGCGAGGACGGATCCGGCCCAGGGGGCCAGAGCGGCGGCGATGGTGGCCGGGGCTGTGAGGAGGGCGGAGAGGCGGCCGTAGTGGGTGGTGCCCCAGCGGTCGGTGACGGCGGTGGCCTGGAGGAGGGTGAGGTTGCCGCGGACGACTCCGGCGAGGACGGAGAGCAGGATCAGGAGCGGGATGGGGCCGGGGACCAGGGCCAGGGCCGCGGTGGTGGCACCGCCGAGGGCGATCAGCGTGGCGGTGCGGGTGGTGACGGTGGTGCGACGGGCGAGGGTGGCGTAGAGGGTGCGGCCGAGGGTCTGGCCGGCGCCGCCGAGTCCAAGGGCCCACGCGGCGGCGGTCGGGCTCGCGCCACGTTCTTCGAGGAGCGGCACGAGGCCGATGACGACGGCGTACATCGCGAAGCCGGAGAGCGTGAACGCGATGGCCAGCAGGACGAAGGTGCGGCTGAGGGCGGTGTCGTCGTTCCCCGTCGTCCTGTCCGGGCGCGGGTCTGGCGGTGCCGGTGGCCAGGGGGCTCGTAGAGCGAGGGCGTGGGCGGGGATGGTGACGAGGGCGAGGATGCCCGCCAGGAGGACGTACGTGGCGCGCCAGGTGAGGTGTTCGGCGAGGGTCGCCGTGAGCGGGGCGAAGACGGTGGACGCCAGGCCGCCGGCAAGGGTGACGATCGTCAGGGCTCGTACGCGATCGGCCCCCCACCACCGGGTGAGAGCGGCGAAGGCCGGCTGGTAGAACGTGGCCGCCATCGCGACGCCCGCGAGGGACCAGGCGGCATAGAAGGCGGCCAGGTTGGGGGCCGCCGCCACGGCGAGCACGGCGGCGACGGCGAGGACGGAACCCGCCGTCATGACGACGTGCGGGCCGCGCCGGTCCAGGATGCGGCCGATGGGCACACCTGCTGCCGCCGAGACGAGAAGGGCCAAGGAGAACGCGCCCGTCGCCGCTCCCGTGGACCAGCCGGTGTCGGCGGTGATCCGGGAGAGCAGGACGGGGAAGGCGTAGTAGACGATGCCCCAGCTCGTGATCTGGGTGGCGCAGAGCGCGGGCAGGACGGCGCGGGGCCGCGACCGGTCCCCTGTTCCGGTCGCGGCCCCGCGCGTGTGAAGGTCGGTCATCGCGAGGTCAGCAGCAGCCGCCGGCGGTGACCGGCTCGCTCGTACCGTTCTCGGCGGTGGCCGACGTGCTGGAGCAACAGGTGCTGCCTTGCTGCTTGGTCAGGGTGTCGGCGTCGGCCTTGACGACGTACACCTCCCACGGCTCACGGCCGGGGCCGGTGACCCACACCTTGTCCTGGACGGCGTAGCAGCAGGTGGTGTCGTTCTCCTCCCTCGTCGGGAGGCCCTCGCCGCTCAGCCGGGTGGTGGCGGCGTGGACGGCGTCGGTGGTCTCGACTTCCACGCCGAGGTGGTCCAGGCGGGTGTCCTCGCCTTCGGTGCCTTCGATGAGGACGAGCTTGAGCGGCGGTTCCGTGATGGCGAAGTTGGCGTAGCCGTCACGGAGCTTGGCCGGTTCGGTGCCGAAGAGCTTGGTGTAGAAGGCGATGGATGCCGCAAGGTCGGGGACGCGCAGGGCGAGCTGTACTCGGGACATCGTTTCCTCCAGCTGTGGGCGGGTGGGTGGGCGGGGTCAGCAGCTGCCGGTGGTGGCCGCCGGGGAGCCGGCGCCGAGCAGGATGAGCGCGGGGGCCGGTGTGTAGCAGCCGCCGCCGTCGGTCGGGGTGTCGTCGGCCGACTGGTCGTCGAAGAGGCCGGCGCCGCCGCAGACCCCGGTCTCGGGGAGGACGAGTTCGACGCGCTCGGCGGACTCGTGGTCGCCGGCGATGGCGGCGACGACGGAGCGGACCTGCTCGTAGCCGGTGAGGGCGAGGAAGGTCGGGGCGCGGCCGTAGGACTTCATGCCGACCAGGTACAGGCCCTCCTCCGGGTGGGAGAGCTCCTTCGCCCCGTGGGGGTAGATGGTGCCGCAGGAGTGCTGGTTGGGGTCGATGAGCGGGGCGAGGGCGGTGGGGGCCTGGAGGCGTTCGTCGAGGCCGAGGCGGAGCTCGTCGAGGAAAGAGAGGTCGGGGCGGAAGCCGGTGAGGACGATGACCTCGTCGACCGGGTCGAGCCGGCGGCCGTCCTCCGCGACCAGGACGAGCTGCTCGCCGTCGCGCTCGAACGCGGCGGCCCGGAAGCCGGTGACGGCGTCGGCGTGGCCTTCGTCGACGGCGGCCTTGGCGGCGAGGCCGAGGGCGCCGCGGGCGGGGAGCTGGTCGGCGGCGCCGCCGCCGAAGGTGGAGCCGGAGATGCCGCGGCGCAGGATCCAGGTGGCGTGCGTGCCGGCCCCGTCTTGTGACTTCGCGAGGTCGGCGAGGGTCGCGAGGGCGGTGAAGGCGGAGGCGCCGGAGCCGATGACGGCGGTGCGCCTGCCCGCGTAGCGGGCCCTGGTCGCCGGGTCCTTGAGGTCGGGGACGCGGTAGGAGATCCGGTCGGTCGCGGCGCGCTCGCCGAGGGCGGGGAGGCCGTCGCCGCCGGCCGGGCTCGGGGTGGACCAAGTGCCGGAGGCGTCGATCACGGCGCGGGCGAAGATCCGCTCCTCGCGGCCGTCCGCGTACGTGACGTGGACGGTGAAGGGCTGGTCCTCGCGGTCGGCGTCGACGATCCGGTCGCGCCCCGCGCGGGAGACCCCGGTGACCCGGGCGCCGAGCCGGACGCGGTCGCCCAGGGTGTCGGCGAGCGGCTGGAGGTACCGCTCCGCCCAGTCGCCGCCCGTCGGGTACGTCTTCGCATCGGGCTTCACCCAGCCGTTGGGGGCCAGGAGCTTCTCGGCGGCCGGGTCGGTGGCCTCTCCCCAGGTGGAGAAGAGCCGCACGTGCGACCACTCGCGCACCGACGCCCCCGCCTGCTCGCCCGCTTCGAGGACCAGGGGCTCAAGGCCGCGGTCGACGAGGTGGGCGGCAGCGGCCAGGCCGGCGGGGCCGGCTCCGATGACCAGGACGGGCAGCTGCTCGCGGGCGATGGCGTTCATGACGATCTCCTTGCTTCGACGTCTGTCGATCTCTTGCGGGTTCAGCATGGCACCTGATTCGATGAGCGTCAACATAGACATTCATCAAAATGGAGGTTGTTCATGGAGCACGTCGACGTCGCCGTGATCGGCGGCGGCCAGTCGGGCCTGGCCGCGGCGTACCACCTGTGCCGGGAGGGCCTGACGCCTGTGGTGCTGGAGGCGTCGGGGCAGGCGGCGGGGTCGTGGCCGCGGTACTACGACAGCCTCACCCTGTTCTCTCCGGCCCGGTACAGCTCGCTGCCGGGCCTGCCGTTCGGCGGGGATCCCGACCGGTATCCGCACCGGGACGAGGTGGTGGCCTACCTGCTCCGGTACGCCGAGCGCCTGGACGCGGACATCCGTACCGGCCGGCAGATCTCCTCCGTACGTGCGGACGGGGAGGGATTCACGCTGCGGACGGTGGACGGGCGGCAGCTCGGGGCGCGGGCGGTCGTCACGGCCACCGGCGGTTTCGGCCGGCCGAACCGGCCCGCCCTGCCCGGGCTCGACACCTTCACTGGCATGGTGCTGCACGTCTCGGAGTACCGCAGGCCGGAGCCGTTCTCGGGGCAGCGCGTTGTGGTCGTCGGCGCGGGGAACTCGGCGGTGCAGGTGGCCGCCGAGCTCGCGCGGGTCGCCCGGGTGAGCCTGGCCAGTCGCGCACCGGTGCGGTGGTTCCCGCAGCGACCGCTCGGGCGGGACCTTCACTTCTGGCTGAACGCCACCGGATTGGACTCGGCGCCGCTCGCCCGCTTCCAGCGCAGGCTGGCCACGATGGCGGTCATCGACGACGGCCGATACCGGGCCGCCCTGGCCGCGCAGGCGCCGGACCGCCGCCCGATGTTCACGGACGTCGACGGCCCGACGGTCACCTGGGCCGACGGAACGAAGGAGGGCGTGGACGCGATCGTCCTGGCCACCGGCTATCGACCCGACCTTGACTACCTCGCCCCGCTTGACGCCCTCGGCGAGGACGGCCGGCCACGCCAACGCGACGGCGCCTCACTCGCACACCCCCGCCTCGCCCACCTCGGGCTGGAGTGGCAGCGGAGCCTGTCCTCCGCCTCCCTCCGCGGGGTCGGCCGCGCCGCACGGCGGCTGGCCGGGCAACTGCGCCGCTCGTGACCCTGCGCGCCTGCCCCTCTGGTTCGACATGTGTCAACATAGACACATGTCGAATATGAGAACGCTGCCGCTGCTGGAGCCCGTCGTCCAGCCGTGCTGCCCGCCGCTGACCGAGCGTCCTCTGACGGCGGAGGAGGCAGAACGGACCGCCGTCATGTTCAAGGCCCTGGGCGATCCGGTCCGGCTGCGGCTGTTCTCGGCCGTCGTCTCGCACGAGGGTGGCGAGGCGTGCGTCTGCGACATCTCCGACGTCGGCGTCTCGCAGCCGACCGTCTCCCACCACCTGAAGAAGCTCAAGGAAGCCGGGTTGCTCTCCTCCGAGCGGCGTGGCACCTGGGTCTACTACCGAGTCGAGCCGGCCGTCCTGGCGGCGATGGGGCAGCTGCTGACCAAGGCCGCCGCCGCGTGACCGCCGCCGCCATGGTGGTGCCGCTCACCGCCGCACACGCTGACGAGGTCATCGCGATCTACCAGGCAGGGATCGACGAGGGCAACGCCACCTTCGAGACCACCGCCCCGGCCTGGGAGCAGTTCGATACGGCCAAGCTGGCCGAGCACCGTTTCGCCGCGCTCGACGAGGAGGGCCGGGTGCTCGGCTGGGTCGCCGCCACCAAGGTCTCGGACCGGTGCGCGTACGCCGGCGTCGTCGAGCACTCGGTGTACGTCCACCCGGACGCCCGGGGCCGGGGCGTCGCCTCCGCGCTCCTGAAGGCGCTCGTCGACTCCACGGAGGCGGCGGGGATCTGGACGATCCAGTCCGGCGTCTTCCCCGAGAACGCCGCCAGCCTCGCCGTCCACGAACGGGCCGGCTTCCGGGTCATCGGGACGCGTGAGCGCATTGGCCGCCACCACGGCCGCTGGCGCGACGTGGTCCTGCTGGAGCGTCGCAGCCCGGCGATCAGCTGAACGCTTTCCCGTCGCCGAGGGTGAGTTGGCGGTGGTGGAAGTCGAAGTGCCGGGTCGGGTAGCGGTAGATGTCCGCGAGGGTCATGTAGTCCTGGAAGAAGGGGTCCCAGCGGACGGGGTAGTGCATGCCGCGTGCCAGACCGGCTTCGGATTCCTCGGCCAGCCTGCGCTCCAGGGTCCTGGTGACCCGGTCGAAGGTTGCGGCCATGCGGCGCGGCCCGTACACCTTCACCGCCCCGCACGGACCTAGGTAGTTGACCAGATCGAACGGCACGGTGGCAGCGTCCAGCACCCGCGCGAACACCTTGCTCACCCTGCGCGGGAGCCGGCCGAATGTGCGGACCAGGATCAGCAGCGCCCGGACGACCATGTAACCGAAGAGCATGTGCCACAGCAGCTGCTCATTGGTCCACTTGGTGCCACGAGTGGGCCGGGCCAGGTCGTCCTTCGAGGCCGTGTCGAGGAGCTGGCGAAAGGTCTGCCGGGCGCGCTCGTAGTCGTCGTGCACGGCCTGCCGGTCCATGGGGTCATCGTTCGTCATGGCCTGCCCGCTCTCGTCGCCCGGGCTTGGATGATGCCCGCTGGGGAGCGGTCTCTCACCGAATGCCGCCGTGTGTCAGTCGTTCTGGAGCAGCGGGCCGAAGGTCTGCTGCCCGATCTGCACAGCACGGTCCTGGCTGACGATCTGACCGCCGACCTCGGAGTTCTCTCGCTGCCACCGCTCGGCCGTGGCGCGGCCGGTGAAGAAGTTCAGCGCGTCACAGCACACCGTGGCAGCGGGCCCGCTGCCTTCGCGGCGACCGATGAAGACGACCGCGTCCACCGGCTCCCACAGCGGGTTGCCATCGGCGAAGGTGACGGTCACCGGCTCGCCGCTGACAGGGTCGGAGGAGGAGATTCGTATGTCCTGGCCGTCGAGCATGGCGCTGATGCCGAGGGCGTCGACGGCACACATCGACCACGCTTCCACTCCACTCGCCAGCCGGACCCGGTGCGGGGTCTCGACCGCCGAGAACGGGTAGGCCGCCCGGATCCGCCCCTCTTCGTCGAGGGCCAGGAAGTCCTCACGGTCCAGCTCCGCCAGTACGTCGGTGGCGGTGCGGCCCGCGAGGGCGGCCGCGGATTCCAGCGCGGCCGGCCGCGGTGCCGTGCCGTGGGTGGCGAAGTGCCGCAGTACCGCCTGGTGGACGGCGCGCAGTCCGCGTTCGGCCGGGGCACGTCGGCCGCGGCCGGCCCGGCCGATCGGATCCAGCAGGTCCGCCTCGCAGCACTCCAGTTCCTCCGTGGCTGGGGCAGGAGTCGTGCCAGACAACGCCTGGCGCAGGGACTGGACGCTGGGCGCCCCGTCCGCGCGGCCGTCCGCATCGCGGTAGAGGCGGCAGGACACGCTCGTCGGGGCGCCGGGTACAGCGAATGGGTCGGCGCCGTCGAGGAGCACTGTCGGCGATCCTGTCATCCCCCAGCGGGCGGCTTCGGCGTCCTCGCGTACCTCGATGAGCTCCACCTCGGCGCTCCGGCCGTCGAGCGCGGCCGTGATCCGCTCGCGTACGACCGGTGCGTTCGGGCAGTCCGGCACCGTCAGAATCGTGATCCGCATGTCCGCCGTCCTCCCGGTCACTGGCCTGTCGCTTCGACCGTAGACCTTCCAGTGCGCTGGAAGGTCAAGGCGTTAGCGTGGAGGTATGCGTATCGGCGAGCTGGCGGCGGCGGGCGGGCTGACCGCCAAGACGATCAGGTTCTACGAGCAGGCCGGACTTCTGCCCGCGCCTCCGCGTACCTCAGGCGGCTACCGCGACTATCCGCAGCAGACGCTCGCCCGGCTCGGCTTCATCCGCGATGCCCAGGCCGCCGGGCTGACGCTCGCCGAGATCCGCTCCGTACTCACCCTGCGGGACAGTGGGCAAGCGCCGTGTGCCCGGGTCGGTAGGCTCATCGACCAGCATCTGGCGGAGATCGACCGGCGCATGACCGAACTGCGCGAGGCTCGTACGGAGCTTCAGGAGCTGGCTCGGCGGGCTGCGGTGACCGATCCCGACTCGTGTTCCGAGGGCGAGATCTGCACCATCCTCAGCCGGCCCTGACCGGCGTCCGGTCCCGGTCCGGGACGAGGCGCGGAACGAGGCGTACGTAGGCGACCATGCCGATGACCTCGACGAGCGTCTGGGTGACCACGACGACCGCGGCCACGGCCAGATCGTCGGGCAGGGCCAGGGCGAGGGGCAGGACGACGAGGGAATTGCGTGTCGCGCCGGTGAAGACGACGGCCCGGGAGGCAGGGACGTCGAGCCGGAAGAGACGGGCCACCAGACGCCCGGCGAAGGCCATGACGATCAGGAAGACGGCGTACACGGGGACGACGGCCGCCACGTCGCCGAGACGGCCGTCCAGCTTGGGGATCTGGGAGGCGACAACCGTGACCAATGTGGCGGCCATCAGCGGCACCATCGTGGTGGTCGCAGCGTCGGAGACCTTCTGGCCGGCCGGACGGCGCGCGGCCCACGCCTGCAGAGCCCAGGCCAGAGCGAGCGGGATGACGATCAGGAAGAGGAAGGCTTCGAGGAAGGGGCCCGCCTCGACGATGTCGCCGAGTTCCGGGCCCATGAACAGGTAGAGGAAGCCGGGTAGGAGCAGCATCTGTGCGACGAGCAGGAGCGGCGTGGCGGCCAGCAGGCGGCGGCTGTCTCCGCCGGCCAGGCCGCTGAAGACGATCACGTAGTCCACGCACGGGCACAGCAGGACCAGCAGGACGCCGATCCGGACCGCCTGGTCGGCGGGCAGGAACGTGAACAGGGCCGCCACGACGAGCGGTACGACGCCGAAGTTCACGGCCATCGCGGCGGACAGGAACCGGCCGTCACGCAGCGAACGGAGTAGATCGGCGGCCGGGACCTGGAGGAAGGTGACGAACAGCAGCGCGCCGAGGACGGGGTTGATGGCGTGCTCCAGGGCGGGGCCGGCGCCGGGCGCCGCCCAGCCGAGGAGGCCGCCGAGGGCCATGGCGGCGAGGTAGATCGCGACCTGGTGGTCTTCCATCCGCTCGAACAGACCGCGCGGTTCCTGCGACACCATGTCCGACCCGTTCCCTCTGGCTGTGCTGACCTGCGTGGTTGCGCCCTGGTGGGCGTGGTTCATTGTGGCAAGCGGTCTGAGCCGGTGCCGGGCGGGATGCGGGTGGGCATGCCCACATCGACGCTGGCAGGCCCGGCATGGCAGGCGGACCTCCGCTTCCTGCGCCGGTGCACCCACACGGCCGCCACGACGGCGGCGACCGCGAGGACGGCGAGCACCGGTGCCCAGAGCGCGCCGATGGCGGACGCGACACCAAGGCTGCCCAGCACGGCCAGGAGGGGCCCCGCGCAGCACACTGCGCAGGCGGCCACAGCGAGCAGGCCGGCACCGAGCACGGACTTGCCGGAGGAAGGCTTCCCGGAGGACGACTTCCCAGAGGGGTACGAGGTGGTCACGAGGCGGCTCCGAAGAGGTCGGCCAGCAGGGATCCGGCGGCCTCGGGGGCGCGCACGGTCAGTTCCAGTGAGGAGGGGGTCAGGTGCAGGGTGAAGTCGAAGAAGGCGCAGCATCCCTGTTCGGCCGCAGCCAGCGAAGCGACCTCGGCGGCCAGCTCAGGGGTTCCGGGGAAGGTTAGGCGCACCCCGTCCGAGACCTCTTCGCGTGTGGTGGCCCGGGCGACGAGGTCCTGCAACTGCGCGGTGCGCTCCCCCAGCTCGTCGCCGTTCAGGGTGCATGCCACCGGCGTCTCGCGCCACGGCTCCCCGGCCTCAGAGGGTACGGAGTCCGGGACCGGTGGACGGGTCGGCGACAGTTCGATCAGGACGGGGCCCGGCACGCTGCTCTCGCTGGTGCAGCCGCAGTCCGGGCCGCAGGCGCCCGCCGGAGCCGGACCGGCCAGCTGCTCGTGCACCCCGGCCAGGTGGGCGGAGAACGCCGCCAGCTCGGCC
Source organism: Streptomyces narbonensis (assembly GCF_014649015.1). Classification (GTDB taxonomy): domain Bacteria; phylum Actinomycetota; class Actinomycetes; order Streptomycetales; family Streptomycetaceae; genus Streptomyces; species Streptomyces narbonensis. The sequence continues at coordinate 333,653 of NZ_BMSF01000004.1, read as the reverse complement.
GCTCGCCGGTCCGCGTCCGCGATCCGGTCGGCGACCATCGGCACCATCCGGGCCCGCACCGCCGCGCACACTCCCTCGTCCCGCACGTCGAGGAGGTCGCGAATGTCCTCCAGCGCGAGCCCCAGCAGTTTGGCGGAGGAGATGAAGGCCAGGCGCTCCACCGACCCCTCGTCGTAGAGGCGGTAGCCGGCCGCGGTGCGCTCGGCCGGCAACAGCCCGGCCGACTCGTAGAACCGCAGCGTGGAGGGGCGAACGCCGGAGCGTTCGGCCAGCTGGGAGATCCGCAGAGTGCTCATGCCTCGAACGTAAACCTTCAAGTCGACTTGAAGGTCAAGCCCCCAGCAGCTCCGAGATCTCACGGGCCGCGTCACGTGCGGGGCGGCCGACGCCGATGAGGGTGGCGGAGGCCGGGCCGGTCCAGTCGCCGTAGCCGAGGAGGTGCAGGCGGGGCTCGCCGAGGGCCTGGGTCCCCGCGGTGGGGATGTGGCCGCGAGGTCCGCGCAGGCCGAGCGGGGCCAGGTGGGAGAGGGCGGGACGGAAACCGGTGCACCAGATGATCGCGTCGGCGTCGGCGCGGTTGCCGTCGGCCCACTCCACGCCCGTCGCCGTCAGGCGGGCGAACATCGGCTGGGCCTTGAGGCGTCCGGCGTCGCGGGCCTCGCGCACGGGCGGTACGGCGACGATGTCGCCCAGCGAGGCGACGCCACCCGTGTCCGTACGGCCGTCGTCGAGGGCGCGGCGGCGGGCGGTGGCGTGGTCGAAGAGGGCGCGGCCGTCGATGTCGTCGGCAAGGTAGCGCGGTTCGCGGAGGGTGACCCAGGTCAGCTCGGCGTCGTACGCGAGGTCGGCGGCGATCTGCGCTCCGGAGTTCCCGCCGCCGACGACCACGACTCGTTGTCCGGCGAAGTCGGCAGGCCGGCGGTACTCGACGGTATGGAGCTGCGCGCCCCGGAACTCCGCCCGGCCCGGGATCGCGGGGATGAACGGGCGCCACCAGGTGCCGGTCGCGCTGACCACCGTACGGGCGCGCCAGGTGGCTGTGTCCGCCTCCACGTGCAGGAACTCGCCGTCACGGTGGACCGCTTCGACCCTGACCGGTCGGACGACGGGGAGTTCGTACCGCTGCTCGTATTCGGTGAGGTACGAGACGACGTGGGCCGCGTCCGGGTAGGTCTCACCCGGCTGCGGGGGCATGAGGCGGCCGGGCAGGGAGGAGTAGGCGGCCGGGGAGAAGAGGTGGAGGGAGTCCCAGGTGTGCTGCCACGCACCGCCCGGGCTGTCCTGGCCGTCGAGGATGATGAAGTCGAGGCCCGCGCGGCGTAGGTGGTAGCCGGCGGCGAGTCCTGCCTGTCCGCCGCCGATGACGACCACGTCCACGGTCTCGTGCATGCCCTGGCCTTCCTCTCTCGGCAGCGGTGTCCCGCCCCGTCCAGGGGCGGGACACCGGATGATGACGCGGGTGGGCTGCTACTGCTGAGCGGGGGCGAACTTCTTGCGCCAGGCCAGCGACACATAGACGAGCGCGACCAGGACGGGGACCTCGATGAGCGGGCCGACGACGCCGGACAGGGCCTGGCCGGAGGTGACGCCGAAGGTGGCGATGGCGACCGCGATGGCGAGCTCGAAGTTGTTGCCCGCCGCCGTGAACGCCAGGGTCGCCGTGCGGTCGTAGTTCAGGCCGATCGCCTTGCCGAGCAGGAACGTGCCGAACCACATCACCGCGAAGTAGACGAGGAGCGGCAGCGCGATGCGGGCGACGTCCAGGGGCTGCGAGGTGATGGTCTTACCCTGCAGCGCGAAGAGGATGACGATCGTGAAGAGCAGGCCGTAGAGGGCCCAGGGGCCGATCTTGGGCAGGAACTTCTGCTCGTAGGACTCGCGGCCCATCTTCTTCTCGCCGATGCGGCGGGTGAGGAAGCCGGCGACGAGCGGGATGCCGAGGAAGATGACGACGTTGAGGGCGATTTTCCACATGGAGATGTCGAGCGTCTCGCCCTCGCCGAGGCCGAGCCATCCGGGCAGCAGGTCGAGGTAGAACCAGCCCAGGAGTCCGAAGGCGATGACCTGGAAGACGGAGTTCAGGGCGACGAGGACGGCGGCGGCCTCGCGGTCGCCGCAGGCGAGGTCGTTCCAGATGATGACCATGGCGATGCAGCGGGCCAGGCCCACGATGATCAGGCCGGTTCGGTACTCGGGCAGGTCCGGCAGGAAGATCCACGCCAGCGCGAACATGAGCGCCGGGCCGAGGACCCAGTTGATCACCAGCGAGGAGACCATGAGCTTCTTGTCGCCGGTGACGGCGTCGAGCTTGTCGTAGCGGACTTTGGCCAGCACCGGGTACATCATGATCAGCAGGCCGACCGCGATCGGCAGGGAGATGCCGCCGATCTCGACCTTGGCGAGCGCGTCGTTCAGGCCGGGGATCAGCCGTCCGAGCCCGAGCCCGAGGCCCATGGCCAGGAGGATCCAGACGGCGAGGAAGCGGTCGAGCGTCGACAGCTTCGCGACCACGGACGTGTCCGGGGCGGTGGTCGCGGGGGTGGTGGGGGTCACGGGCAGGCCCTCTTGGAGTCGGCGGAATCGCGGGCGGTGGCGGCAAGGGCGGCGAACTGGCCGGCCAGGGCTTCGATGACGTCCGGCTTCAGGCGGTAGTAGGTGAACCGGCCGCAGGGCTCGGTCTCCACGACACCCGCCTCGCGCAGCACCTTCAGGTGGTTGGAGAGGTTGGTCTGCTTGGCGCCCGTCTCCTCCACGAGGTGAGAGGTGCACAGCGTCTCGCGGGCGAGCAGGGTCACGATCTGAAGCCTGAGGGGATCGGCCAGAACCCGGATCAGGTCAGTGTCGACTGACGTCATCATGGACTGATACTGTCACATCACCTGCTGCTGATACCAGCTGGGGCTGATCTGTTCGAGTTCGCTGAAAGGGGTTCCCGTGATGGCCGCGTCCTCGCAGCCGGTCCTTCCCGACGAACGCCTGGCGGCGGGTGTCGCCCGCCTCGCCGTGCGCCACCAGGGCCGCTGCGCGGTGGAGACGGTGCAACGCCTGGTTGCCGACTCCTACAAGCAGCTCGCCGCGAACGCGCAGGTCCGCACCCACCTAGTGGTGCTGGCCGAGCGGTTCGCAGCGGAACGCCTGGACGCACTCGCCCACGTCGAGAACCCCGTCGCCAGTGGTGGCCGGCCGCGGGTGCTCTTCGTGTGCAGCCACAACGCAGGCCGCTCCCAGATGGCCGCAGCCCTGCTGGCCCACCGGGCCGGTGACATCGTGACCGTCTCCTCGGCCGGTACCCACCCGGCAGGCGCCGTCGACCCGCACGTGGTCCAGGCCCTCACCGAAGCCGGGGTCGCACTCGACGACGCCTACCCGAAGCCGTTGACCGACGAGGTCGTCCAGGGCGCCGACACCGTGATCACCATGGGCTGCGGCGACGCCTGCCCCGTGGTCCCCGGTCACCGGTACCTGGACTGGCCCGTCCCCGATCCCGATGGCGCCCCGATCGCGGTCGTGCGCTCCATCCGGGACGCCATCGACGCCCGGATCACCGCCCTGCTGGACAGCCTGCCCGGCATCTGAAGCTCCCCCGTACCCGCATCACGCTCCGCCCCTGCCCGAAGGAAGAACCGATGACCACCGCTCCGCTCGCCTCCGTGCTCTTCGTCTGCGTCCACAACGCGGGCCGCTCCCAGATGGCCGCCGGATTCCTCAACCACCTCGCCGGAGACCGGATCGAGGTCCGCTCCGCCGGCTCGATCCCGGGCGACCAGGTCAACCCGGCCGCGGTCGAGGCGATGCGGGAGGTCGGCGTCGACATCTCCGACCAGAAGCCGAAGGTCCTCACGACCGAGGCCGTGCAGGCGTCGGACTACGTCATCACCATGGGCTGCGGCGACGCGTGCCCGATCTTCCCGGGCAAGAAGTACCTCGACTGGGCCCTGGAGGACCCGGCCGGCCAGGGTGTCGAGGCCGTCCGCCCGATCCGCGACGAGATCAAGGTTCTGATCGAGGGCCTCATCGCCGAGATCGACGCGAAGCAGGAGGCGTGACCTCAGTGACCGACCCGACCGCGACCACCGGTGACGACGTCCGGGAGGTCATCGTCATAGGCTCCGGCCCCGCCGGATACACCGCCGCCCTCTACACGGCACGCGCCCAGCTCAGGCCCCTGCTCTTCGGCAGCTCGATCTTCGTCGGCGGTTCCCTCACCACCACGACCGAGGTCGAGAACTTCCCCGGCTTCCCCACCGGCATCGACGGCCCCGACCTCATGGACAACATGCGGGCCCAGGCCGAGCGCTTCGGTGCCGAGATGGTCGACGACGACGTCATCTCCGTCGACCTGACGGGAGACATCAAGGAAGTCACCGACTCCGAAGGCACCGTCCACCGTGCCAAGGCCGTGATCATCGCGACCGGCTCCGGCTACCGCAAGCTCGGCCTCCCGAATGAGGACGAGCTCTCGGGCCGCGGCGTCTCCTGGTGCGCCACCTGCGACGGCTTCTTCTTCCGCGACCGCGACATCGTCGTGGTCGGCGGCGGCGACACCGCCATGGAGGAAGCCACCTTCCTCACCCGCTTCGCCCGCTCCGTGACCGTGGTGCACCGCCGCTCGACCCTGCGCGCCTCGAAGGCCATGCAGAACCGCGCCTTCGCCGACGACAAGATCTCCTTCGCCTTCGACAGCGAGATCGCCGAGATCAAGGCTGACAACGGCATGCTCGCCGGCGTCACCCTGCGCGACACCTTTACCGGCAAGACCCGCGACCTAGCGGTCACCGGCCTGTTCATCGCCATCGGCCACGACCCGCGCACCGAGCTCTTCACCGACCAGGTCGACCTGGACGACGAGGGCTACATCAAGGTCGAGGCGCCCTCCACCCGTACGAACCTCCCCGGCGTCTTCGCAGCCGGCGACGTCGTCGACCACACATACCGCCAGGCCATCACCGCCGCCGCCAGTGGCTGCCAGGCCGCTCTGGACACGGAGCGTTTTCTTGCCGCCCTCGCAGACAGCGCCAAGACCCCGGAAAGCGTCCCGGCCACGGTCTGAGCCAGCCGCAGAGACCGGCTCCGGCGGTGCCCTCGCCAGCGGTCTCTCTCATGAACCCCAGATCCTGTCCGTCGCGTTGGCGGACCTGACGGGCAGGATCTGGCCCCACCAACCCGCTTCCCGGCGGCAACGACGCCAAGCGGGCACAGCGATGCGGATCGTGAACGCGTCGACGTAGACGCTTCCCGCCTCAATGCGTGAGCGATGCGTGAGCGGACGTACCGGCACAGTCGGTTCCCGTCCGGATCGCGCGGCACCGCACAGGCCCTCTGACCTGGCGGTGCCGGACGGTTCAACACCGCCCGGCACCACCCACCCGACTCCGTCCAGGACTTGTAAAGCGGGGGTCGTCGGTTCGAACCCGACAGGGGGCTCTAGGCAGAGGGTCGGCGTCGGGTGTGTTTCCCGGCGTCGGCCCTTTCGCGTGATCATGGTCGTGCCGCCTGCGTGCCGGAAGGCTCTGCCTCGCGGGCTGGGCGCTGCTCGGGCGGATCGGGTGGTGCCCGTCGCAAGGGGTGGTGCGCGGTCGGCGCTGGCAGGTCTCTCCTGGCCATCGACGAAGCCCGACCGTCGGTTAGGTCCCGGACGAGTCTCCGGGCCGCCCCCGGACAGGTCGGGGATGCAACCATTCCCTTCAGGGCTGGAACCCCCGGAAGCCGACCGCGCGTTGCCGACCATAGAGGCCGGCACTGACAACGGCCCCGCGTGTGAGCGCCCGTTGATTCCTGGGCGCCGCCCTGCCTCGCTGATCTCCTGGGCTACGCTCCGCGCCATGAAGTTGAGGAGAGTGGCCGTGCCGGTTCTCGTCGGCGCGGGCGGGATGGCCGTCCTCGCGGCAACGGGGGTGTGGGCGCTGTCGGGTGGGCTCTACGGCTGTACCCGAGCCGACCAGGAACTCGCGCCGACCCTGGCGTCCCTGTCCATCCTCGACGCGCACCCGAAACGGACACAGACGCAGGACGATCGCTACTCCGGATGCGACGAGGATGACGGCTTCGCCTACGCCGGGCAGTACTACCAGTACTCGACATCCCGGGCCGACGTGCTGTCCTTCTACCGCCAGGTCGCCGCGGAAGACGGCTGGCGACTCGCGAGCGCCGATCCTTCGCCGGCCCCGGCGCCCGACAGCCTCGCGGTCGACACCTCATCGCTCTGTTTCGTGAAGCCCGTCGCGGGCACCACCGCCCACCTCTCTGTGTGGTTCCCCAGCGATCTCGGCGACAGCGACGGAAACTACGGCCTGGACATCACGGCCAGCCATGACGGATTCGCCTGGTGCTGACCCGCTGTCGCCACCCCGCTGTCCTGTGGCCTCCATGTCATGCGGGGGTCTTCGGCGTCACCCCGCGATCCGGGCGGCAGCATGCTGCCATGGCGTCGGCTGCGCCACGTCGTCGTGCTCATGGGCGTCCTCCCGGTACCACCCTGTTCCGGTGAGCCAGGTTTCGAGCCATCCGGCCAGGCTCTCGGCGTCGACGAACCAAGCGGTGGCGCCGTCCTCGTCGATGGCGTTCGGCTCGAAGAGGAGCACCGTGGCGGTTTCGCTGAGGCAGTCGACCGCGGCGTACATCGCGCAGCCCCAGTCGAGGATCGGCAGGACGCCTGCCGGCCAGCACGGTGTCTTGTCCCTGGCCGAGGCGGAGCGTTCGGACTGGTACTCGCTCAGCGCCGTGCGTCCCGGTCCGACCAGCGGAAGAAGCTGGTAGTCGGGGCCGTAGCCGCCGTTGGCCACCTCCCGGTACAGGCTCGCCAGCAAGGGCGGGAGCGGGAAGCCGAGGGCTGCCTCTGCCGAAGCCACCTCTTCGGCGCTCGCGGTGGGAGGCAGCGTCGTTGTGGTGGCCCTGGCCTTCGCCGCCACGCGGTGAACGAGATCTTCGATGGCTGTCACGTTCGTGATCCTGTCAGGTGCCTACGACAGGGAGAGCCGTCCGGCAGTTCGAGCCCGACGACATTGCCCGCGGGCGCCCACTCGGGACCGGCGGCGTCGTACGACCCGCCGCGACCTGGCCGCGTTGGCGCGCAAATGGTCTCGGGCGGTGCGGCGTTCGGTGGTCCTGGGGTGCTTTCGTCCGGGACACTTGGGGGTTACGGGGGCGTACAGGTGGCGTGGGGTGTTTCGGGGAGGGGTGCGCGGATGGGTCGGCGTTCCGGTGGGCTGATCGGGATCTGGGCCGAGCAGCAGCGGATTGCGCAGCGGCAGCGGGAGGGGCAGCAGCAGGCGGTGCTGCGGCAGCAGCGGGACGCCGAAGGGGTGCAGCGGGCGTACGAGCGGGACGTCGCCCGGGTGCAGAAGGAGCAGAAGGCCGCCTATCGGAGGCATCGGGACGACGACGCCCTGCGGCGGACCCGTGAGCTGGACGCGCGGGTCGCCGTCCTCGAAGGGCTGCTCGCCGAGGGGTGCCGGGCGCGGGCTTTCAGCGTCGACACGCTGCGGCAGGCCGAGGAGGTGGAGCCGTTCGCGCCGGGGCCGTTGGGGGTTCCCGTGGCGATGCCGGACCAGCGGTACTACCAGGAGCGCGGCGGGCGGGCCCGGTTCGAGCGGGACTGGTACGCGGCGCAGGCCGCCGATGCCCGGCGTCTTGAACAACTGGCCGCCTACCGGCGGGAGTACGACCTGTGGGCGGCGGGTCGGCTCGCCGAGATCCGGCGGCACAACGACGGGCTCGGCGGGGCCGCCGACGCGTTGCGGGCGGGGGAGCCGGACACGGTCGTCGAGTACTTCTCGGCCGTGCTCTTCGCTTCGACCGCTTGGCCGGAGGGCTTTCCGCGGGAGGTGGCCGCCGCGTACGACCGTGCCGGGCGGACGTTCGTCCTGGACTGGGACCTGCCCGGGTACGAGGTCGTGCCCGCCGCCAAGGGCATCAAGTACCTGCCGAGCACGGACCAGGACAAGGAGGTCCCGCGGCCGGTGACCCAGCGGCGGGCCCTCTACCGTGACGTCCTCGCCCAGAGCGTCCTGCTCGCCGTGCGCGAGCTGTTCGCGGCGGACCGTGCCGGGGCCTTGGAGAGCGTCGCGCTCAACGGGTACGTGGGCGGGGTCGATCCTGCGACCGGCCTCGCCGGGAGGGTGTGTGTCGCCTCCGTCGTCGTCGGACGGCGGGACTTCGACCGGCTGAACCTGGAGTTGGTCGGGGCCGTCGAGTGCCTGACCGGAGCCCTGGCCGGCCGGCTTTCGGCGAAGCCCGAGGAACGGATCTCCGTGGCGCCGCTCCGGACGCCCGACCAGGTGGGTTCCGAGGTGGTGGTGCAGGGGGACGGCGAGGAGCCCGATCTGCTCGCCATGGACCCCATCGCCTTCGAAGGCCTGGTCGCCGAACTCTTCCGCGCCCGGGGGCTCCAGGCCGTCACCACGCGCCGCTCGAACGACGGCGGCGTGGACGTCGAAGCGCTGGATTCGGACCCGATCAGCGGAGGGTCGATCGTCGTACAGGTGAAGCGGTACCGGAACACCGTGCCGCCCACCGCCGTCCGCGACCTCTACGGGACCGTCCAGGACGCCGGGGCCAACAAGGGCGTGCTCGTCACGACCTCGAAGTTCGGGCCCGGCTCCTACACCTTCGCCAACGGCAAGCCGCTGACCTTGATCTCGGGGACCGAGCTCGTCGACCTCCTCCACCAGCACGGCCTGCGGGGGCGACTGGGGCCGGGTACGGCGCCGGCGCCCGTCCCCGTCGAACCGGCCGCCGCGGCCGCGCCGGCCGAGGCCGCCGAGGACTTCAACCTGCTCGGCATGGTGTGGTCCGGGTCGGTCGCCCTGGACGTGTGCGCGCTGGTGTGCTCGGGCAGCCGGGTCCTCGGCGACGAGTGGTTCGTCTTCTTCAACAACCACTCCACACCGGACGGTTCGGTCGTCATGGTGGCGTCCACCTCCGGGGACCGCGCCGCCGTCCGCGTCGGCTTCGACGCCCTGCCGGCCCGGGCCGATCGGCTCGTGCTCGTGGCGGCGGTGGACCCCGAGGTGAACCCGGACGCGGACCTGCGCGGGTTCAGCGACGCGGGCATCCGGCTGCGGGACGACGCCGGGACCGAGCTCGACCGCCTTGAGGTGTCCGACGGGCGGCCCGGCGAGACCGCGCTCGTCCTCGGGTCGTTCCGGCGGCGCGCCGGCGGCAACTGGGACTTCGTTCTCGGGGGGAAGGGGTACCGGGGCGGTCTCGAGGAGCTGGTGGGGGACTTCGGCATTCAGGTGGACTGACCGGAAGGCCGACCTCGCGCGTCACCTCGGTGCCGGGGGCCGTCAGGAAGGGATGGAGGTGAGCTGCCATGCCACCATGCCCGTGGCTCCCGGTGTCGCCTCGACGTCGATCGGCAGGTGTGCCGGGGCGTTCTCGACGTTCCGGGTCGCGCGTACTCCGTCGCACGGCACCGGCTCGGGGTCCCCGTCCGCGACGGCGACCTTGACGGTGCCCTTGCCGACACAGGCCACGGAGAGCTTGTAGGCCTTGCCCTTCTTGACGGGGGAGAGGTTGTGTACGCCGTCCTGGACCCGCTCCAGTCCCGATTCCACGAAGTCCGGTTCCAGCTCGCCCAGTGAGCGCTGCCCCAGTGCGGCCTTGGCGCGCTTGCCCTGGGCTTCCTCGGACTCTCCCTGAGGTGACGGTGTCGTGGTCGTCGGTGGCGGGGTGGCCGACGGCTTCGGGTCCGCACTGGTGGTGCAGCCGGTTACCGCGAGGCATATCAGGATCAGGGCGGCGGTCCGTGGCCTGTGGTGCTTCGGCACGTGTTTTTCTCCCCCGTGGTCAGTGGGTGGTTCCACGGGGGAACGTAACCGGGCGCGCGGGGCAACGGTGGTCATCTGAGGAGGAATTGAGGAACAGGGAGAAGGACTGCCGGGCGGGTGGGGCGTGTTCCCGCCCGCCCGGCGGTCGTCGCGTCAGTGCCGGCCCGCCACCTTGTCCGCCAGCGTCGCCACCCGGTCCGTCTCCGCGCTGTGGCCGGTGAGTTCGCGGCGGTCCGCGCCGCGGAAGGCCGCGTACATCGTCTGGACCGCGAGCCAGCGCAGCGGTTCCGGTTCCCACTTGCGGACCTTGTGGTTCACCCAGGGCAGCGCCGTGAGGTCCGTGGGGCCCGACTGGCCCGAGTCCTGCTGGATCAGGTCGCGGAGGGTGCGGGCCGCCAGGTTGGCCGTGGCGACGCCCGAGCCGACGTAGCCGCCCGCCCAGCCGAGGCCCGTGGAGCGGTCGAGGGTCACCGTCGCGCACCAGTCGCGGGGGACGCCCAGGACGCCGGACCAGGCGTGGTCCACCCGTACCCCCGCCAGCTGCGGGAAGAAGCGGACCAGGATCTCGCGGAGCGCCTCGATCGTCTGCGGCTGGGTGCGGCCGTCGTTGTCGGTCTTCGAGCCGTAGCGGTACGGGACTCCCCGGCCGCCCAGCGCGATCCGGCCGTCCGCCGTGCGCTGCGCGTACATGTAGGCGTGCGCCATGTCGCCGAGGGTCTCGCGGCCCGCCCAGCCGATGGACTCCCACTGGGCGTCGCTAAGCGGTTCGGTGGCGATCATCGAGGAGTTCATCGGCAGCCAGGTGCGGCGCTGGCCGGCGAGGGAGGCCGTGAAGCCCTCGGTGCAGCGCAGGACGTACGGGGCGCGGACCGTGCCGTACGGGGTGATCGCGTGCTTCGGCCTGATCTCCGTGACCGGGGTCGACTCGTGGATCGTGACGCCGAGGGCCTCGACGGCCGCCGCGAGGCCCTTGACCAGCTTCATCGGGTGCAGGCGCGCGCCGTGCGGCGTCCAGGACGAGCCGACGGCGCCGGTGACGCGGATGCGGTCGGCCGTCTCGCGGGCGCCGTAGAGCTCGCGGTCGGTCTCGCCGAAGGCCGCCTCGGTCGCGTGGAAGTCCTTCAGACGGGACAGCTGCGCGGGGGAGAGGGCCACTTCGAGGACGCCTCCGCGGTGCTGGTCCGCCTCGATCTTCTCCGTCTCGCAGACGTCGAGGACCTCCTCGACGGTGGCGTTCATCGCCTGCTGGAGGCGGACGGCGGCCTCGTGGCCGTGGAGCTTGGCGTAGCGGGCGCGCCCGGCGATGCCGTTGTAGAGCCAGCCGCCGTTGCGCCCGGAGGCGCCGTAGCCGCAGAACTTCGCCTCGAGGACGGTGATGTTGAGGAAGGGGACGGCCTTCTTGAGGTAGTAGGCGGTCCACAGGCCGGTGTAGCCGCCGCCGACGATGCAGACGTCGGCCGTCGTGTCGCCGGGGAGCGGCTCGCGGGGCGCGGGGGCGCCCTCCTGCCCGTACCAGAACGAGATGCCGCCGTTGACCGTACTCATGTGTATCCCTCTTCCGCGTGCGTGGGCGGGACGTTACCGGGGCCTTGGGCCTGTGGATACGGGTCTTTCGGCGAGGGATTCCCGACACCCCCTAGGCTCGGGTACGTGATCCACGTACCCGAGGAACTCGCGCTGTCCCAGGCCAAGTACAACGGAGAGGCGGGGCGGGCGTTCATCGCCGGGCTGCCCGCGCGGGCCGAGGAGTTCCTCGGCAGATGGGGGCTGAAGGTCACCGGGCCCTCGATGTACGGCGTGGCCTCGCTCGTGCTGCCCGTCGAGCGGGTCGCCGACGGCGCCCGCGCCGTGCTGAAGATGCAGATCCTCGACGACGAGACCGAGGGCGAGCCCGTCGGGCTGCGGGTGTGGGACGGGGCGGGTGCGGTCCGGCTGCTCGATCATGACGCCGGCACCGGGACCATGCTCCTGGAGTGGCTCGACGCCGCCCGGCCCCTGTCCTCGGTCGCCGACACCAGGGAGGCGCTGCGGATCGTGGCGGAGCTCCTCGCCCGGCTCGTGGCCCACCCGGCCCCCGCCGGGCTGCGGACGCTCGGCGACATCGCCGCCGGGATGCTCCGCGACGTACCGGAGGCGGCAGCCCGGCTCGGTGCCGCCGACGCGGCGGTCCTGCGGGACTGCGCGGCGGCCGTACGGGACGTGGCGGGCGAGCCGGGGGACCGGCTCCTCCACTGGGACCTCCACCTGGACAACGTCCTCGCGGCCGAGCGCGAGCCCTGGCTCTCCATCGACCCGAAGCCGCTCGCCGGAGATCCGGGGTTCGATCTGCTGCCCGCTCTGACGGACCGCTTCGATCCCGATCCCGACGAGCTGCTGTGGCGGTTCGACCTGCTGGCCGAGGTCGTCGGCGACCGGCGACGGGCCGCGGCGTGGACCCTCGGCCGCGTCCTGCAGAACGGTCTCTGGGACGTCGAGGACGGCGAGCCCGGCCTGGACGAGGAGCAGGTCGCGCTCGCGCGAATCCTGCTGGCCGGAAGGGCGTGATCCGGGGCAGGCTGGCCCCATGATCCGTACCGCCACGCCCGCAGACGTCCCTGCCATCTTCGCCATGATCCGCGACCTCGCGGAGTACGAGAAGTCCCTCCACGAGGTCCGCGCGACCCCGGAGCAGCTCCGGGAAGCCCTCTTCGGCGACCACCCCGCCGCCTTCGCCCACATCGCCGAGACGGAGTCCGGCGAGGCCGTCGGCTTCTCGATCTGGTTCCTCAACTTCTCGACCTGGCGCGGGGTCCACGGCATCTACCTGGAGGACCTGTACGTCCGCCCGGAGGTCCGCGGCGGCGGTCACGGCAAGGCCCTGCTGGCCGAGCTGGCCCGGATCTGCGTGGACCGCGGCTACGAGCGGCTGGAGTGGTCCGTCCTCAACTGGAACAAGCCGTCGATCGACTTCTACGAGTCCCTGGGCGCCCGCCCGCAGGACGAGTGGACGGTCTACCGCCTCACGGACGGGGCGTTGGCGGAGCTGGGCGGGGCGGGAGCGCCGTAGGGAGCGCCGCGGGACGTGCTGTAGGAAGGGGGGCATGAACGACATCGAGCAGCGGTTCCAGGCGATCACCGACTTCATCGAGGCGCGGTTGACGCCCCTCTTCGACCCCGCGAACGGGAAGGACCACGGCTTCGGGATGGACGACACGTCCCGCGCGCTGCGCGCCCTGCGCTACACCGTGCAGGCCGCCTCGGCCGTCAAGGGCCTCGTGGAGAAGCGGGAGTCGGCGCCGGAGCTGCGGCCCGTGGTCGACCAGGCCCTCGAACACAACTGGGACGTGCTGCGCTCCGCCGCCCGGATGTGGGAGGACCACGCCGACTTCCAGAAGGAGTTCAAGGCGCACTCCTGGGACGTCATCGGGGTCTGAGGCCTCTGCGGGGCGGGACGCCGCCTGTCAGGGGTCAGGGCCCGGGGTGGGATGCCCGCAACGGGATCAGGGCCCGGGCCCGACACCCCGGGCGGGACGCGCGCTACGGGATCAGCACCCCGGGGCGGGACCCCCGCTACGGGATCAGCACCCCGGGGCGGGACCCCCGCTACGGGATCAGGACCACCTTGCCCGTCGTGCCCCTCGTCTCCAGGGCGCGGTGGGCCTCCGCCGCCTTCGCCAGCGGGAAGCGGTGGACCGCCGGGCGGAGCGTGCCGTCGGTCGCGGCGGCGAGCGCGGCGAGTTCGAGGTTGCGTACGTCGCCGCCCGCCTTCTGGATCATGACGGGGCCGAGGACGGACTCCGAGGTGATGCCGCGCTCCGCGAGCTCCTCCGGTGTGAACGTCAGCGGCTCGCCGTCGTGCAGGCCCGCGCCGGACCAGCCGAAGACGACGTGCTGCCCGCCCTCGCCGAGCAGGCCGACGGCGGCGCGGCCGGTGTCGCCGCCGACCGAGTCGAAGACGACGGTCGCGGAGCGCCCGAGCTCGTCGAGGTGCGCGCGGACCTTCTCCGGCCAGTCCGGCTCCTTGTAGTCGACGGCGAGATCGGCGCCGTTCGCCTCGACGAGCGAGACCTTCGCGGGGCCGCCGGCGAGGCCGATGACGGTGGCGCCGGCGTTCTTCGCGTACTGGACGAGCAGGGTGCCGATGCCGCCCGCGGCGGCCGGGACGATCGCGACCGAGTCGGGGCCGAGGTCGGTGAACTGGAGGATGCCCAGCGTCGTGCGGCCGGTGCCGATCATGGCGACGGCCTCCGCCTCGCCGAGGTGCTCGGGGAGGGCGTGCAGGCGGGCCGCGTCGGTGACGGCGAGCTCCGCGTATCCTCCGGGGGCCATGCCGAGGTGGGCGACGACCCGCTTGCCGAGCCAGGACGGGTCGGTGCCCTCGCCGAGCGCGTCGACGGTGCCGGCGACCTCGCGCCCGGGGATCGTGGGGAGCTCGGCGGGGGCGGGGAAGGGGCCGGTGTGGCCGAGCCGCAGCGCGGTGTCGAGGAGGTGCACGCCGGCGGCCGCGACGCGGATACGGACCTGGCCGGGGGCCGGTACGGGGTCGGCCGTCTCCTCGTGGGTGAGGTTCTCGGCGGGGCCGAAGGCGTGGAGGCGGATGGCGTGCATGACGGTTCCCCTGTCGTCTTCGCTGACACTTCAGCGCGATCTCTCGGTGACAGTTCCCGAGCCTTCGCCCTCAAGTGCGCTTGAGGTCAAGCAGTTCCGTGCGGACGGCCAGCGACACCGCCTCGATCGCGCTCGTGAACGACACCTCCGACAGCACACCGGGCGCCGCCACCTGGTCGCCCACCAGGTACACGCCGTCGCCCCGGTCGACCGCGGGCCGGTCGCGCCAGGTGGTGCCCGGCCGGTCCACCGCTCCCGTACGGCCCTGGGACACGGCCTCCCGGCGCCACACCTCCCGCTCGCGCCAGCCGGGGAAGGCGCGGTCGAGGAGCCGCTCGCCGTGGGCGACGCCTTCGGCCTTGGACCCGTCGGGGCCGATGGGCAGCTGGGCCTGGACGAGCTGCTGCCCGGCAGGGGCGAGCGAGGGGTCCTGCGCCGTGAACCGTTCGACCCAGCCGGGCGCGTCCAGGTCCGAGACGACGAACGGGTCGCCCTTCCGGGTCCGCAGCGCCAGGTCGAGCAGGACCGTGCGGCCGCTGTCCCAGGTCAGCGACGGGTCGCCGAGGAGCCGGGCGGCGGCGGGCAGGGCGGTGGCGACGACGACGGGCCCCTCGCCGAGCGGCAGGCTGTCGACGCGGGACGAGGTCTCGATCCGTACGCCCATCTCCCAGGCGCGCGCGACCATCCGCTCGATCAGCAGGCCCCAGCCGCCCCGGATGTAGTGGGCCTCGGGCGGCAGGGAGCCGGCCCGGTGCAGACGCTCCTGGACGAAGCGGGCGGAGAGCGAGCCCGGGTCGTGGTGGAAGAGGGCGACCGCGCTGTAGGCGGCGGCGTCGTGCGCGGTCCGCTCGCCCGCGAGGCCGGTGACCCAGGTGCGGAAGTCCAGGTCGACGGGGGCCTCGCCGGCGCCGCGGAGGGTCTGGCGCAGCAGGCCGAGCGGCGGGGTGCGGCGCAGGGCGTCGTCGCGGTGGAAGCGGAGCCGGAGGGCTTCGGTGGGCGGGAGCGGGGCGAGCGGGCCGAGGAGGCCGCGCTGCTTCAGCCAGGTCCAGTGGGGGCCGCCGGCGTAGAGGGCGTGCGGGCCTTCGTTGGTGCGGTACGGGCCTTCGGCGGTGCGGGCCCGGCCGCCGGGCGTGCGGTGGGCCTCGTGCAGGGTCACCTTGGCGCCGGCCTCGGCGGCGGTGATCGCCGCGGTGAGCCCGGCGAAGCCGCCGCCGATGATGGTGAGCTTGCGCATGTCCGTCTCGTCTCCCTCGTGGGCGGTGCCGTGGTCGGTGCCGTGGTCGGTGCCGTGGTCGGGTCCCGTGGTCGGGTCCCGTGGTCGGGTCCCGTGGCCGGGTCCCGTGGCCGGGTCCCGTGGCCGGGCCCCGTCCTCGGTCCCCGTCTTCGGTCCCCGTCCTCGGTACTCGTCTCCGGTCACCGTTTCCGGTCTCGTGTGGGGGACGGGTGGCGGGCGCGCGTTCGTGACATCGGGGGCGTTGTCAGTGGCGTACATCACCATGGGGTCATGGCGACGGTACGGAAGAAGAAGGTGGCGGGGGCGCGGCGGCCGGAGGTGAGGCTGCCTCCTCTGGTGGCGTACGAGGGCGGGATCGAGGCGGACGGGGACTACGACGGGCTCGAACTGGCCGGGCTCGACCTGACCGGCCAGTCGGGGGCGGGGGCCCGGTTCCTGGACTGCGCGCTGCGCGAGTGCGGGCTCGACGAGGCGCGGCTCACGGGGGCGCGGTTCCTCGACTCGGTGCTGACGGGCGTACGGGGAGTGGGCACCGACCTCTCGGGGGCGCAGCTGCGGGACGTGGAGGTCGTGGAGGCGCGGCTCGGCGGGGCGCAGCTGCACGGGTCGGTGCTGGAGAGAGTCGTGGTGCGGGGCGGGAAGAGCGACTACCTGAACCTGCGGGCGGCGAAGCTGAAGGACGTCGTCTTCGAGGGCTGTGTGCTGAGCGAGCCGGACTTCGGGGGCGCGGTCCTGGAGCGGGTCGAGTTCGTGGACTGCGTGCTGACCGGGGTGGACTTCTCCGGGGCGCGGCTGACGGACGTGGACCTGCGCGGGGTGCAGCGGCTGGAGATCGCGCGCGGGGTGGAGTCGCTGGCCGGGGCCGTCATCTCGACGGCCCAGCTCTTCGACCTGGCGCCGGTGCTCGCGGCGCGTCTGGGGGTGCGGGTGGAGGGGTGATCCGGCGTGCCGGTGTCAGGCCATGCGGGGGAAGCGGGCCTGGAGGGACCAGATGGCTGGGTTGTCGGCGAGGCCCTCGTGCATGTCGGTGAGGTCGGCGATCAGGTCGTGCAGGAAGTCGCGGGCCTCGCGGCGCAGTTCGGCGTGGTTGAAGGTGACGGGCGGCTCGTCGCCCGGCATCCAGTCGGCCTCGACGTCGACCCAGCCGAAGCGGCGCTCGAAGAGCATCCGGTCCGAGGACTCGGTGAAGTCGAGCTCCGCGTACTGCGGCTGCGCGGCGCGGCTGCCGCGCGGGTCCTGGTCGAGCTGCTCGACGATGTCGCACAGGGCCCAGGCGAAGTCGAGGACCGGCACCCATCCCCAGGCTGTGGACACCTCGCGGTCCGCCTCGGTGTCGGCGAGGTAGACGTCCCCGCAGAAGAGGTCGTGGCGCAGGGAGTGGACGTCCGCGTGGCGGTAGTCGGTCTGCGGCGGGTCGGGGAAGCGACGCGAGAGGGAGTAGCCGATGTCGAGCACGGGACCGATGGTGTCACGGCGCCAGGCCCGCCTCGTACGCGAGGATCACCAGCTGCACCCGGTCGCGTGCGTCCAGCTTGGTGAAGAGGCGCTCCACGTGCGCCCTCGCGGTGGCCGCGGTGATGTGGAGCCGCTCCGCGATCTCGCCGTCGGACAGTCCACGGCCCACGAGGGTGAGCACCTCGCGCTCCCGCGCGGTGATCCGGGGGAGGGCGTGCGGCGGGAGGGGCGCCGGCTAGGGGGGTCGTCAAATTCCCGTCGTCGCCCGAAGGGCGGCCGCGGGGCAGACGGGAATTTGACGACACCCCCTAGGGACGGCCCGGTTCCGGGCGGGCCGCGAACTCCGTGCTGCTCCCGCTGCCCGGGCTCGTCGACGGGCGCAGCCGCTGGTCGGCGACGGTCCTGCACGCGCTGCCGCAGGGCGCGTGGAGGCGACTGACGGAGCGACGTGCCGATCCGGGCTCCGCTCAGCGGCGCCCGTGGACCGCCCGGGCCACTCGCGGGCCCAGCCAGCGCTTGAGGCGGCGCAGGGGTTCCAGCTGCTCGGCGGCCCGGTCGATCCGGTAGTACAGCTGCGGCGGGACGTGCGGGAGCAGCGGCGAGTGGCGCTGGCCGAGGAGGGCGAACATCTTGGCCGGCTCCAGGCGCATGTAGCGGGGGAGGTTCTCGTACCACTGGGCGCTGTAGCGGGCCGAGCTCTGGGCCGAGACCAGCTCGGCGCGGCGCCGCTTGCCGTACGTGGTGAGGGCCGCGTCGAGGCCGGCGGGGGTGCGTGTCGCCTCGGGGGCGCGCAGGGCGTCCGCGAGGGCGAGCGCGTCCTCCAGGGCGAGGGTGGTGCCCGCGCCGATCGAGTAGTGCGTGGTGTGGGCGGCGTCGCCGAGGAGGACCACGTTGCCCCGGTGCCAGACACGGTTGGTGAGCGTGCGGAAGGTGAGCCACTGGGCGGCGTCGTCGGACCGCTCCCGTCCGATCAGCTCGTGGCCGTCGAGGAGGTCGTGGAAGAGCTTCTCCAGGAGGCGCAGGCTGTCGGTCTCGCCGCTCGTGTCGAGGCCGAGGCCGGTCCAGGTCTCGGGGGAGCACTCGACGACGCAGGTGGAGCGCTCGCCGCTGAACCCATAGGCGTAGCACCAGATCCAGCCGTGCTCGGTCTCCTTGAAGGCGAAGCTGAAGGAGTCGAAGACCTTGGTGGTGCCGAGCCAGATGTACTGGTTGCGGCCGGCGGTGACCTCGCTGCCGAAGTGGCCGGGGTGCGCCTCGCGCAGCACGCTGTTGACGCCGTCGGCGGCGACGACCAGGTCCGCGCCGGCGAGTTCGGGCGCGTCAGGGCCGGTCACGTCGTGCTCGAAGTCGACCCGTACGCCGAGCTCCTCGGCCCGGTCGGCGAGGAGCGCGAGCATCCGCCGCCGCCCGATGCCGAAGCCGGCGTCGCCGCGGTGGACGGTCCGCTCGTCGCGGACGATCGCGACGCCGTCGTTCCAGGTAACGGAGGCCTCGGCGACGGCCGCGGCGGACTCGGGGTCGCCCGCGCGCAGCTTGTCGAGGAGCCCGGCCCAGTAGGTGACGCCCCAGCCGTACGTGGAGCCCTCGGGGTTCCGCTCGTACACGGTGATGTCGTGGGACGGGTCCTGCCGCTTCAGCAGGATCGAGAGGTAGAGGCCGGCGGGGCCGCCGCCGACGATGGCGAGCTTCACGTGCGCTCCCACGGAGACTGAGACCGCGGCATGACGGCGTGCGGTCGGACAGCCACGCACGGTAGCAGTCGTGGAGGCCCTACGGCAGCAGGCGGCGCTCCTTCGCGACGGCCACGGCGCCCGTGCGCGTGTCGACGCCGAGCTTCGCGTAGATCCGGCCCAGGTGCGTCTTCACCGTCGCCTCGCTGATGAACAGCGCCCGCGCGATCTCGCGGTTGCCGAGGCCGCGTCCGAGCTGGCCGAGGATGTCCCGCTCCCGGTCGGTGAGGCTCGGGCCCGCCGCGCCCCGCATCCGGTCCATGACCCGGCTCGCGACCGGCGGCGAGAGGGCGGTGCGGCCCTGCGCCGCGGAGTGGATGGCGGCGAAGAGCTCCTCGGGCCGCTCGGCCTTGAGGAGGTAGCCGGTGGCGCCGGCCTCGATGGCCCGGGTGATGTCGGCGTCGGTGTCGTACGTGGTGAGGACGAGGACGTGGACGCCGGTGGGCGCGATCTGCCGGGTCGCCTCGACGCCGTCGATGCCCGGGCCGAGCTGGAGGTCCATGAGGACGACGTCGGGCTTGAGCTTGGCGGCCATGGCGACGGCCTCCTCGCCGCTGCCGGCCTCGCCGACGACCTCGATGTCGGGGGTACTGCCGAGCAGGGCGAGCAGCCCGGCGCGGACGACGACGTGGTCGTCGCAGAGGAGGATCCGTACGGACATCACTGCTCCTGGGGCTGAGGGGTCAGGGGGATCGCGGCCGAGAGCACCGTGCCCTCGCCGGGGACGGACTCGACCGTCAGGGTGCCGCCGAGCTGCCGCGCCCGCACCCGCATCGCGGGCAGCCCGTGGCCCCGGTCGCCGCGCTCGCCCGGGTCGCGCGCGAGCGCCGGGTCGAAGCCCTGGCCGTCGTCGGCGATGTCCAGGACCACCTGGTCGTCGAGGTAGGTGAGGGTCAGGGCGGCGGAGTCGGCGCCCGCGTGCTCGCGGATGTTCGCGAGGGCGCCCTGCGCGATCCGCAGCAGCGCCGACTGCGTCCGGTCGGGCAGTGGCACCGCCGTCCCGTCCACGTGGAACTCCGCCGACTCGCGGGCGGCCAATCCGCGCAGGGCCTGTTCGAGACCGCCACCCTCGGCGAGGTCGGCGGGCGCGAGGTCGTGGACGAAGCGGCGGGCCTCGGCGAGGTTGCGCTCGGCGATGGACTCGGCGGTACGGACGTGGCGCCGGGCGGTCCCGGGGTCGCTGTCCCAGGTGCGGTCCGCGGCCTGGAGCAGCATCTGCTGGCTGGACAGGCCCTGCGCGAGGGTGTCGTGGATCTCCATGGAGAGCCGCTGGCGCTCGGCGAG
The DNA here is from genome assembly GCF_014649015.1 of Streptomyces narbonensis. Lineage (GTDB taxonomy): Bacteria > Actinomycetota > Actinomycetes > Streptomycetales > Streptomycetaceae > Streptomyces > Streptomyces narbonensis. The sequence continues at coordinate 313,593 of NZ_BMSF01000004.1, read as the reverse complement.
GGTGCCCTCGCGGCGCTCGATGGCCGCCAGTTCGCGCCGGGTGCGGATCAGGTCGTGGATGAGCGCCCGCTGCCGTGCGGCCTGCCGGTCGGAGTAGACGAACACCCCGGTGGCGATGGCGGCGACGGCCGGCGGTGCGACGATCAGGTTCGGGTCCCAGCCGCCGTGCGCGAGCTGGACCTGCGCGAAGACGACGAAGGCGGTCAGCAGGACGACGAGGCCGAGCGCGGCGCGCGGCGGGAGGGTGCGCAGGCCCGTGTAGAAGAGCGGGACCGCGCACCAGGCGAAGCTCGGCGCGAGGACGACGAGGACGATCCAGACGGCGACGACCGTGCTCAGCCAGGCGATCCGGCGCGGGGCCACGCGGGTGCCGACGACGGGGCCGAGGAGGTAGAGGGAGGCGAGGGCGCCGGAGAGGGCGACGATCCAGGGGCTGCGGTCCTCCCAGGGGTGGCGCAGGAGAAAGCGGGCGAGGGAGGCGCCGAGGAGGAGGAAGAACGCGATGTGCATGACGCGCGCGAGCCAGGGGGCGTCCGGGTCCTGCTCGGTGGGCGGCTGTGTCACCTGCCTGCCTTTCCTTCGCTCTCCTCGGCCTGACCTGGGGAGATCTGTCCATCCTGGCCCGGAGGGACCAGCCCGGCATCAGCCGATCGGCTGACCCGGACGTCCTCCAGTGTGCGTGAGCAGGGCAGCCGGACCGTGGACCGAAAGGCCCCGGCTCCGGCCACAGGATGGATGACAGAGCGAAGGAACGAACGGAACGCCCTCCCCGGCACTCCACCCCGATCGCCTCCTCTCCTCACCTCTTTCTCCTCTCCACTGCTCCCTCTTTTCCCTCCCCTCCCCTCCCCTCTTCACCTCACCTCACGGAGTTCCTCATGAAGAAGATCCTCTTCGGTGCCACCGCTGCCGCCGTCATCGCCGCGGGTACCTTCGGCGCGGTCTCCGCGAACGCCTCCGCCCCGGCCGCCGCCCCCGCCGCCGTCGTCCGGGCCGACGCCGGCGACGACAACCTCCAGCAGTCGACGCACCTGACGATCGAGGCCGCCACGAAGGCCGCGCAGGCGACGCTGGACGCCGCCGAGAAGGAGAACCAGCGCGTCTCCGTCGCCGTCGTCGACCGCAACGGCAACACCATCGTGACCCTGCGCGGCGACGGCGCCGGCCCGCAGTCCTACGAGTCCGCCGAGAAGAAGGCGTACACCGCCGTCTCCTGGAACGCCACGACCTCCGTCCTCGCCGGCCGCCTCGCCCAGGCGCCGAACCTGAAGGACATCCCCGGCACCCTCTTCCTCGCGGGCGGCGCCCCGGTCACCGCCAAGGGCGCGCCCATCGCGGGCATCGGCGTCGCGGGCGCCCCGTCCGGCGACCTGGACGAGAAGTTCGCCCAGGCGGGCGTGGCCGCGCTCGCCAACTGAGCTCCTGCTCGGCAGTAGCCCCCAGCAGGCGGTGGCGCCCGGTTCCCCCGCCGGGCGCCACCGCCGTTGCCGCGCCCGGCCGCGCGCATCCGTCCTGCTTAGGATCGATACGTGTATGTGTACGAGTACGAGAACGGGTCGGGTACGTGACCCGGCGACGCACCCGGGCCGGGGCCGCCGCGGCCCTCCTCGCCCTCGCGCTCCTCGCGGGCGGCTGCTCGGACGCCGGCGGCGGGGTGCGGGGCGTCCCGGGGGCCGCCGGGCTGCGCGACCCGTACTTCCCGAAGCTCGGCAACGGCGGCTACGACGTGCGGCACTACGCCCTGTCCCTCGCCTACGACCCCGGCACCGGCCGCCTCGACGGCACCGCCGAGATCACCGCCCGAGCGACGCAGGACCTCAGCGCCTTCAACCTCGACCTGGCCGGCCTCACGGTGTCGGGGGCGACGGTCGACGGCGACCCCGCCGCGTACAACAGGGCGGGGGACGAGCTGACGCTCCGCCCGCGCGAGGACATCCGTGACGGCGCGGAGTTCAAGGCCACCGTCACCTATACGGGCGTGCCGGAGCCGATCACCGACGCGGACGGCTCCGAGGAGGGCTGGCTGCGCACCGACGACGGGGCGGTCGCGGTCGGCGAACCGGCGGGCTCCATGACCTGGTTCCCCGGCAACCACCACCCCGCCGACAAGGCCGTCTACGACATCACGCTCACCGTCCCGGCCGGGCTCGAAGCGCTCTCCAACGGCGTCAGGACGGAGCGGCGGACGGAGGGGGACGGCCGCGTCACCACGGTATGGCGCTCGTCGGAGCCGATGGCGAGCTACCTGGCGACGGTCGCGATCGGCCGATACGAGACGGCAATGGCGACGGCGACGGCGCCCCCCAAGGCCACGGCGCCGACGCCCGAGCCCACGTCCGACGCGTCCGCTTCCGAGTCGCAGCCCGCCTCCGAGTCCGCATCCGCGTCCGACGCATCCGCGTCCACGTCCGACGCATCCGCCTCCGCGTCCGACGCGTCCGCCTCCGCGTCCCAGCCCGCCTCCACGTCCGCCTCCGCGTCCGCCTCCGCGTCCGCGTCCGAGCCCGCCTCCGCCTCCGCGTCCGAGCCGTCCGCCTCCAAGTCGGCGACCGCCCCCCGCTCCCTCCCCGTCCTCACCGCCGCCGAGCCCTCCGTCGCGGCGGGCAGCGCGGCGCTGCGCGGCGAGATCCCCAAGATCCTCGCCCGGCAGGCCGAGCGCTTCGGCCCGTACCCCTTCTCGGCCGCCGGCGCGATCGTCACCGAGGACGGAACCCTCGGCTACGCCCTGGAGACCCAGACCCGGCCCGTCTTCCCGGCCGCCGCCTTCGACCGGACGACCCTCGTCCACGAACTGGCCCACCAGTGGTTCGGAAACTCGGTCACCCCCGCCACCTGGCGGGACCTGTGGCTGAACGAGGGCTTCGCCACGTACGCCGAGTGGCTGTACACCGAGGAGTACGGGGACGTGCCCGCGCGGACGCACTTCGAGCGGGCCTTCGCCCAGGACGCCAACTGGGCCTTCCCGCCGGCCGCCCCGCCCGCCGCCGAGAACCTCTTCGACCCGCCGGTCTACCAGCGCGGCGCGATGGTCCTCCACAAGCTGCGCGAGACGGTCGGTGACGCCGCCTTCGACGAGATCCTGCGCGGCTGGCCCGCGAAGTACCGCCACGCCAACGCCTCCACGGCCGACTTCACGGCCTACGCGGAGAGCGTCGCGGGCCGGGACCTCGACGGCCTGTGGAAGGTCTGGCTCTACGGCGAAGGCAAGCCGGACAAGCCCTGAGCGCCGGGGCTTCGGCGATCATGCGGCAAGGGTCGAGCCCCGGCCGGGAATCCTCCCGGACGGGGCTCGGCTGGTGTGCGACGGGTCAGAGGTTGACGCCGAAGTCGCGGGCGATGCCCTCCAGGCCCGAGGCGTAGCCCTGGCCGACCGCGCGGAACTTCCACTCGGCGCCGTTGCGGTAGAGCTCGCCGAAGACCATGGCGGTCTCGACGGCCGCGTCCTCGGAGAGGTCGTAGCGGGCGAGCTCGGCGCCGCCGGCCTGGTTGACGATGCGGATGTAGGCGTTCCGCACCTGGCCGAAGTTCTGCGAGCGGGAGACCGCGTCGTAGATCGAGACCGGGAAGACGATCTTGTCGACGCTCGCCGGGAGGCCCGCGAGGTTGACGTTGATCTGCTCGTCGTCGCCGCCGCCCTCGCCGGTGCGGTTGTCACCGGTGTGGACGATGGTCTGGTCCGGGGTCGACTTGTTGTTGAAGAAGACGAAGTGGGCGTCGGACGCGACCTTGCCGGCGGCGTCCACACCGATCGCGGACGCGTCGAGGTCGAAGTCGGTGCCGGTGGTGGTGCGGACGTCCCAGCCGAGGCCCACGGTGACGGCGGCGAGGCCCGGGGCCTCCTTGGTCAGGGAGACGTTGCCGCCCTTGGACAGGCTCACAGCCATGGAAAGTCCCTTTCATCGTGGTGTCTTCGCCTGGAGAAACGCGCACGGGCCCCCAGCGGTTCCCGACGGGTTCCCGGCGAAAACAGGATGACTCCAACAGCCCACTGCGGGGAACATGGAGGGCATGTCCGGTCCCTATCCCATCCGCGGCTCCGTCTCACTCCCCGAGGCCGAGCTCCAGTGGCGTTTCTCGCGGTCGTCGGGGCCGGGCGGGCAGCACGTGAACACCAGCGACTCGCAGGTGGAGCTCCGCTTCGACCTCGCGGCCACCAAGGCGCTCCCCGAGGTGTGGCAGGCGCGCGCCCTGGAGCGCCTCGCCTCCCGTCTGGTCGACGGCGTCGTGACCGTCCGCGCCTCGGAGCACCGCTCCCAGTGGCGCAACCGCGAGACGGCCGCGGTGCGGCTCGCCGCCCTCCTCGCCGAGGCGACGGCCCCGCCGCCGAAGCCCCGCAGACCGACGAAGATCCCGCGCGGCATCAACGAACGGCGGCTGCGCGAGAAGAAGCAGCGCTCGGAGACCAAGCGGACCCGGCAGTCCCGGGGCGACTGGGGCTGAGACGCCCCCGGCCCCCGCCCGCCTTCCGCTTCAGCTGAGGTGCCGGTACTTCCCCTGGAAGTACGTCAGCGGTCCGCTGCCGTCCGCCGAGGGCAGGCCGACCGTCAGGACCCGGCCGACGACCAGGGTGTGGTCCCCGGCCACGACACGGCTCTCCGTGCGGCACTCCAGGACCGAGAGCGCCCCGCCGAGCAGCGGCGCGCCGCTCTCCTCGCCGCGCGTGTACGGAAGGTCGGCGAAGAGGAGCCGGTCACTGACCCGGTTCTTCATCGCGAAGCGCCCGGCGACCTGCCGCTGGCCCTCGGAGAGGATCGACACGGCCCAGACCGGGACCTCGGCGAGCAGGTCGTCCATGCGCGAGCCGTTGCGGAGGCTGACCAGCACCAGGGGCGGATCGAGGGAGACCGACATGAAGGCGGTGGCGGTCATGCCGACGTCCTCGCCGCGCGGCCCCTCGTCGGGGTCGTGCGCCGTCACCAGGACCACGCCCGCCGCGAGGCGGGACATCGCCGCCCGGAACTCGTCGTTGCTCACCCCCTCAGCATGAGGGATGGCCAGATCGGAGACGGGGGGCGGGACGGGACTCTTCTGCAGCACACCCGCACGCTAGACCGGCCCCGCGCGGGCCCGCATCGGGCCGGGGGACCAGCCGGCCACCCCCGGGGGTCCTAGGACCCCTGGCCGACTCGCCGACCCGCCGACTCGCGGACCCGCCGACTCGCGGACCCGCCGACTCGCGGACCCGCCGACTCGCGGACCCGCCGACTCGCGGACCCGCCGACTCGCGGACCCGCCGACTCGCGGACCCGCCGACTCGCGGACCCGCCGACCCGCCGATCGCGTGGCCGGAAACCCACTAGGACCGGACCACCCCGAGAGGTTGTGCACGACCCGCCATGACCTGCTGTGACTTGAGTCACAGACGGCAGTATTTGCTGACCCTGTGTACCGGGTGCGCAGCTCGCTGTGATTCAGTGGCAAGGACAGTGCAACACGAAGCCGATGAGAACCCTGGAGTTGCTGTCGAGGTCTCGGGGAGAGCGAGCGATGGAGACCGAGTCGGAGCCGTACGTCCGTCTCTCGACCCTGCGGCAGCTGCATCAGGTCGTGGCGGACCTCAACACTGCACGCAGCCTGGCGGACACTCTGCAGACCGTCGCCGACGGTGTCGTCGCCGGTCTCAACTACGAGCTGGCCTGCGTCAACCTCGTACGCCCCGATGGTGACCTCGTCGTCGCCGCCTTCGCCGGAAGCACCGCCGCCGAGGCCCTGATCACCGGCCGAGTCGGCTCCCGCGCCTCCTGGGACCGCCGTCTCTCCATGGGCTCCACCTGGGGCGACCTCCGTTTCATCCCGCACACCGAGGGCTGGGTGCTGATGGACGACGACGTCCCGCAGTGGCACACCGACGGCCCCGCGCCCCGCTTCGAGGACGAGTGGCACCCCCACGACCGCCTCTACGCCCCCATGTACGCCTCCGGCTCCGGCCGTGAGCTCCTCGGCGTCATATCCGTTGACCGCCCGCGCAACGGCCGGCACCCCGGCCCCTGGGGCCAGGAGGCGCTCCAGATGTACGCCTCGCAGTCGGCCATCGCGATCAGCAACGCCCGCCTCCGCTCCAACATGCAGCGGGCCCTCGTCCGGCTGGAGCGCGAGCAGCAGGCCCTGCGCGCCAGCGAGGAGTCCTTCCGGCAGGCCTTCGAGTACGCCCCCTCCGGCATGGCCATCGCCGAGATGGGCGGCGACCAGCACGGCCGGCTCCTCCGCACCAACGACGCCCTGTGCCGGCTCCTCGGCCGGCCCGCCTCCGTCATGCGGCGCTACTCCTTCGCCGACCTCGTCCACCCCGAGGACATAGGCACCCTGCTCCGGACCTCCGCCGAGGGCGGCCGCGCCGAGCTGCGCCTGGGGCGGCGCGACGGCACCTACGTCTGGGTGTCCCTGCGCAACTCGGTCGTCGCCGACACCGCCGACGGCCCCCGCTTCCTCCTCACCCACGTCGAGGACATCGAGGAGCGCAAGCGCCACGAGCTCCAGCTCGCCCACCGCGCCTCGCACGACGCGCTCACCGGACTCCCCAACAGCGCCGAGCTGCGCTCCCGTCTCTCGGCCCGCCTCTGCGAGCGCCCCGCACAGGTGGGCACCGCCACCGCCACCGTGTACGCCGGGTACGAGAGCGGCGGGCACGACGGCGGCTACGACTCAGCCAGGGACGGAGGCTACGGCCCCGGTGCCGGCTACGAGTCCGGCTACGAACCGGGCCACGGCCCCGGCCACGACTCCGGCCACGACTCCGGGCACGACTCCGGCTACGAGTCGCCGTACGAGCACGAGCACGGCTTCGGTTTCGAGCCGGCGAACGGCGCCGGGCCCTACGACCACCACGTCCACATCGTCGCCCCGTCCAGCGGCGAGGTCGACGACGGTACGAAGGGGCTCGCCGTCCTCTTCTGCGACCTCGACGGCTTCAAGTCGATCAACGACCGCTTCGGGCACCACACCGGCGACGCCGTCCTCATCGAGGTCGCCCGCCGGCTCACCACCGGCGTCCGCGACGGGGACACCGTCGCCCGGCTCGGCGGTGACGAGTTCGTCGTCCTCGCCGACGGCCTCGGCGCGGCCGACGCCGCCGACCTGGCCGTGCGCCTGCGGAACGCGATCATTCCGCCGATCCGGGTGGACGGTCGGGCGGTCCGTGTCGGGGCGAGTTTCGGCATCGGCTGGGCCGAGTGCGGGATGACCGTCGAAGAGGTCCTGAACTCCGCCGACCAGCGGATGTACATCGAGAAGCGCTCCCGCGCCAAGGTCCACCGCCGGGCCGGCTGAGACCACCGCCACCCGTCCGTCTGTCAAGCCCCGCACCGTGCGCTGGTCCGTTCGGGGTAGGCTCGGCCGGTCGGCGACGGCTGGCGAGCATGGAGAGGATGGCCCGGATGGCTGCCGGTAACGACGGCGGGAACAAGCCCGAGGACGACGATCCGTTCGGCTACCTGTACGAGGACGGACAGGCAGCGGGCGCCCGGGCACCGCAGGGCGGTGGCTACGGCTACCCCGGCCCCGCCCCCGCTCAGCCCGGTGTGCCCCGGACCTCGTACAACCAGGTCAGGACGGTCGGCGAGCGCCAGTACGGCCAGCCGCAGCAGCAGCCCTACGTGCCGCCGCAGCAGCAGGCCCCGTACGGCCAGCCGCACGCGCAGTACGCCGCCCCCGAGACGTACGGCGGCCCGCCCACCCGGCAGGTCCCGCCGCAGCCCCCGCGCGGTCGCGGTCCCAACACCCGGGGCATCCTGATCGGCGCGATCGCGGTCGTCGCGGTCGTCGTCGTCGGCATCGCCGCCGCGGTGATCAGCAACTCGGGCGACAAGGACGACAAGGGCAACCAGGCCGGCGGCAGCGGCACGCCGTCGACCGCGCCCTCCCAGTCCTCCGAGGAACCCAGCACCGACCCGAGCACGGAGCCGACCCCGGCCGAACTCCCGAAGCAGGACGCGGCGACGCTGAAGCTGGGCGGCTCGGCCGGCACGGAGAAGACCGTCAAGGGCGCCGAGGGCGTCGACGGCACCTATGTCTCGGGCTTCAACCAGGTCGGCGCCTCGGTGACGTGGAAGGCGAACATGCCCACGGAGGGCGAGTACCGCCTGACCGTGCGCTACGCCATTCCGGCGGTCGACGCCAACGCCACCCTGACGGTCAACGGCAAGGCGAACTCCTCGCCGCTCGGCCTGAAGAACTTCGTCCACTCCACGGATCCGAACCTGGAGAAGAACTGGCAGACCACCTGGGCGCCGGTCACCCTCCAGAAGGGCGACAACGAGATCAAGATCTCGTGCGAGACGGGCAACCAGTGCAACGTGCTGCTCGACTGGCTGGAAGTCACGCCGGGCGGACCGAACTGACCCCTCAGGCGGTCTCCTCGATCACCTTCACGCGGGGCAGCAGCTCCTCGTAGGCCGACGGGTCGTACTCCCCGGCCACCGGGGAGAGGACCGTCGCCGCCGAGAGGGCGACCGCGCGGGTGAGGCGTTCGGGCCAGGGGGCTTCGTCCACCAGGCCCGAGAGCAGGCCGGCGACGGCCGAGTCGCCCGCGCCCGTCGGGTTGCCCTTGACGGCCGTGGGCGGGGCCGCGCGCCAGAGGCCTTCCGGGGTGGCGGCGAGCAGGCCCTCGGGGCCGAGGGACGAGACCACCGCGTGGGCGCCCCGGCGGCGCGCGTCGCGGGTGGCCCGGTGGGGTTCGCGGGAGCCGGTGAGCTGGGCGAGCTCGTCGGCGTTCGGCTTGACCAGGTCCGGGCGGGCGGCGATGCCCCGGCGGAGGGGTTCGCCGCTGGTGTCGAGGAGGACGGGGACTCCGGCCGTACGGGCGAGGCGGACGAGTTCCGCGTACGCGCCGACGTGGATGCCCGGTGGGAGGCTGCCGCAGAGGGCCACCGCCCGGGCCCCGTCGAGGAGTTCGGTGAAGCGGGTGCGGAAGCCGGCCCACTCGGCGGGAGTGATGGCGGGCCCGGGTTCGTTGAGCTGGGTGGTGTCGCCGGTCGCGGTGTCGACGACGGCGACCGTGCGGCGGGTGGGGCCCGCGGTCTCCACCAGCTCGTCGCGGACCGGGGTCGCGGCGAGGAGGTCCCGCAGCATGGCGCCGGTGGCGCCGCCCGCGAAGCCGGTGACGACGGTCTCGTGGCCGAGCGCGGCGAGCACACGGGCGACGTTGAGGCCCTTGCCGCCGGGGCGTTCGATGACCTGGGTGACGCGGTGGGTGGCGTGCGGGGTGAGGGCCGGGACCCGGTAGGTCAGGTCCAGCGCCGTGTTGAGGGTGACCGTGAGAATCACCTTTGCACCCCCGTACTCGGTGGGAAGTCCTGTGGAACGCGCGTTCCGACGGGCACCGATCATGCCAAAGGAACGGCGGTTGGCCCAGAGCTCCGGCCGACCGCCCTTCCGTTTGACGCCGTATGACCCCTGATCAGACCGCCGTGGCGGCCGTCGGGTCGACGATCCACTCGCCCTTGCGCATGACGCCCTTGAGGTTGAACTCGGCGTCGAGGACGACGATGTCGGCGTCCTTGCCGGGCTCCAGGGAGCCGACCCGGTCGTAGACGCCGAGGAGGCGGGCGGGGTTGGCGGAGATGGCCTGGACGACCGACTCGACGGGGAGGCCGTCGATGGTGGCGGCGCGCTGGAAGGCGCGGTCCAGAGTGAGGGTCGAGCCGGCGATGGAGCCGCCTTCGACGAGCCGGGCGACGCTGTCCTTCACCTCGACCTCCAGCGGGCCGAGCATGTAGCGGCCGTCGCCGAAGCCCGCCGCGTCCATGGCGTCGGTGATGAAGGCGACCCGCTCGGGGCCCGCGTGGTGGAAGGCGAGCTCCAGGGCGGCGGGGTGGAGGTGGGTGCCGTCGTTGATGAGCTCGACGGTGATCCGCTCGTCCTCCAGGAGCGCGGCGATCGGGCCGGGCGTGCGGTGGCCGAGGGCGGGCATCGCGTTGTAGAGGTGCGTGGCGACGGTGGCGCCCGCGTCGATCGCGGCGGCGGTCTGCTCGTACGTCGCGTCGGTGTGGCCGATCGCGGCGATCACGCCGTGCTCGGCGAGGAGGCGTACGGAGTCGATGCCGCCGGGCAGCTCGGTGGCGAGGGTGACCATCTTGGCCTGGCCGCGGCCGGCGTCGATCAGCTTGCGGACCTCGGCCGGGTCGGGGTCGCGGAGCAGCGTCTCGTCGTGGGCGCCTTTGCGGCAGGGGGAGATGAAGGGGCCCTCGAAGTGGAGGCCGGCGATCTCGCCCTGCTCGGCGAGCTCGGAGAGCAGGCCGGCCCGCTGGGTGAGGAAGTCCATCTCGCCGGTGACGAAGGAGGCGACGACGGTGGTGGTGCCGTGCAGGCGGTGGGTCCGGACGCCGGTGAGGACGTCGTCGACGGTGCCGGAGGTGAAGGACGCGCCGCCGCCGCCGTGGTTGTGCATGTCGACGAAGCCGGGGACGAGCCAGTGGCCGGTCAGGTCGATGGCCGGGGCGCCCTCGGGGGCACTGCCGGTGATGCGTCCGCCGTCGACGATCACGCGTCCGTTCTCGACGATTCCGGTGGGCAGCACGACGTGTGCGCCGGCGAGAACCTGGTGATCGGCCATCAGGCGGAAACCTCCGAGTCGGTGGGGTGCTGGTCGGCGAGCAGGTCCCAGGCGAGGAGGCCCGCGCCCAGGCATCCGGCGGTGTCCCCGAGGGCCGCCGGGACGATGGCGGGCAGCTTCTGGAACGTGACTCGCTCCTCCACCGCGGCCCGAAGTGGTGTGAACAAGGTTTCCCCGGCCTCGGCCAGTCCGCCACCGATGATCAGTGTGCGCGGGTCCAGCAGGGTGAGCGCGGTGACGAGGCCGTCGGCGAGGGCGTCGACGGCCTCCTGCCAGATCCGTACGGCGGTGGCGTCGCCGGACTCGACGGCCTTGGCGCAGTCGGCGGCGTCGGCCTTGGGGTCGCCGCTCGCCTCGGCCCAGGCCTGGGAGACGGCGGAGGCGGAGGCGTACCGCTCCAGGCAGCCGCGCTGGCCGCAGCCGCAGTCGGTGCCGCCGGGGCGGACGACGATGTGGCCGATCTCGCCGGCGTAGCCGTGGGCGCCGGCCTCGATGCGGTCGCCGATGCCGATGGCGCCGGCGATGCCGGTGCCGAGGGGGACGAACAGGAAGCGGTCGGCGCCGTGGCCCGCGCCGATCCGGCCTTCGGCGAGGCCGCCGGTGCGGACGTCGTGTCCGAGGGCGACGGGGATGCCGTCGAGCCGCTCGCTGAGGAGTTCGCGCATGGGAACGTCGCGCCAGCCGAGGTTGGCGGCGTAGACGGCGATGCCGTTCTCGGCGTCGACGATGCCGGGGACGGCGACTCCGGCGGCCGCGGCGGGCTCGCCGTACCGCTCCTGGCCGAGGGCTCGGAGGTCCTCCGCGAAGCCGAGGATGGTCTCGACCACCGCTTCGGGGCCGCGCTCGCGCCCGGTGGCGCGGCGGGCCTCGTGGAGCAGGGTGCCGTCCGCCCCGACGAGGGCGGCCTTCATGCCGGTGCCGCCCACATCCAGGGCGATGACGTGTCTCACGGGGGACAGTTTGGCGCGCGGGGACCCAAAAGGTCTAGTCCACTGTCGAGGATTGTTGCGTACGGATACAAATTCGGGACCCGTCATGGGTCCATGGTCCCGGCTGTGTTGCGGAAGTGATACCCAAGTGGTGTAGACCTCATGCCCGGCCGCGGGAGAGACTTGCGGGCCTGCGGAGAGCGAACATGCAGCTCACGGCAGTGCGAATAGCGTGCGAAAACCGCGCGAATGCAGAGCAAATCCCGCGCGAATCCCGCGCACAAGCAGCTCAACGACGAGCGAAGGGGTGGATGAGGCCGTGCAGCGGCGACGATTCCTGGGACTGACCGCGGCTGCCGCCGCCCTCGGACTGACCGCCACGGTCAGCGGATGCGGCGTCCTGGGGGGCGAGTCCGGCGACGTGACCCTCCGGCTGGTCGCCGCCGACTACGACCTGACCGGCGGGGACACGACCAAGAAGTACTGGGCCGACCTCGTCACCGCCTTCGAGGCGAAGCACCCCGGCGTGAAGGTCGAGGTGCAGATCGAGTCCTGGGACGACGTCGACCGCAAGGTCGCCGAGATGGTCAAGGCCGACGAGGCCCCCGACGTCGCACAGATCGGCGCCTACGCCGACTACGCGGCCGCCGGCGAGCTCTACGCCGCCGACGAGGTCCTCTCCATCCCCGTCCAGGCCAACTTCCTCCCGCCGCTCGCCGCCGCCGGAGAGACCAAGCGCACCCAGTACGGCCTGCCGTTCGTCGCCTCCACCCGGCCCCTCTTCTACAACAAGGCCCTCTTCGAGAAGGCCGGCGCCGAGGCCCCCACCACCTGGGACGAGCTGGCCGCCGCCGCCGAGAAGCTCAAGGACAAGGGCGTCACCACCCCCTTCGCGCTGCCGCTCGGCCCCGAGGAGGCCCAGGCCGAGGCCCTGATGTGGCTCCTCAGCGGTGGTGGCGGCTGGACCGACGCGTCCGACCACTACGCCGTCGACTCCGAGGCGAACGTCCGCACCTTCGACTGGCTGAAGAAGAACCTCGTCGGCAAGGGCCTCACCGGGCCCGTCGCCCCCGGGAAGCTCAACCGCAAGGCCGCCTTCGCCGCCTTCGCGAGCGGCGAGGTCGGCATGCTCAACGGCCACCCCTCGCTGGTCAAGGAGGCCGAGAAGAAGGGCGTCGAGGTGGGCCAGGTGCCGCTGCCCGGCGTCGACGGCAAGGCCAAGACCTCCATGGGCGTCGCCGACTGGATCATGGGCTTCAAGCAGAACGGTCACCGCAAGGAGATCGGCGAGTTCCTGAACTTCGTCTTCAGCGACGAGAACGTCCTGAAGTTCGCCGGGGACAACGACCTGCTGCCGGTCACCGTCAGCGCCTCCACGATCATGGAGACCGACCCCGAGCACGCCAACCTCCGCCAATTCCTCAAGGGCCTCCCGGACGCCCAGCTCCCGCCCGTCGGCAAGACCTCGTGGGCCACGGTCAGCGAGAACGTCAAGCAGAACATCGGCAAGGCCGTCACCCCCTCGGGCCGGCCCTCCGAGGTCCTGGGCACGATCGGTCGGGCGGCGACGACGGCGGAGAACGCCGAGTAATAGGTTGTTCGTATGACCGAAGAGCAGGGAGCAGCGGGCGGCGGCGACGGCGGGCTCGGTGAGCGCGAGCGGGCCGTCCTCGCCGTCGAGCGCCGCTCCTGGCCCGGCCCCGGCGCCAAGGAGCGGGCCGTGCGCGAGGGCCTCGGCCTCTCCCCGACCCGCTACTACCAGCTGCTCAACGCCCTCCTCGACGACCCGCGCGCCCTCGCCCACGACCCGGTGACGGTCAACCGGCTGCGGCGGGTGCGGGAGGAGAAGCGGCAGAGGCGGTAGAGGCGCGCAAGGGTCGGCACCCGAGGGCCTGGGGGCGCAGGGTCCGGAACCTGCGCAAGGGTCCGGTACCCGTGACCCCGGCCACGCTGACGCGGACGCCCCGCGTCGGTAGGGTCGTGAACATGGTCAGCAGCCTTCCGCACCCGACCACCTCCGCCGGCCGCGACGGTCTGGCCGCGCTCCTCGCGCGGCCCGCGAAAGCCGTCGTCGCCCTCGATTTCGACGGGACGCTCGCCGAGATCGTCCCCGACCCCGAACAGGCCCGCGCCCACCCCGGTGCCGTGGCCGCCCTCTCCGCCCTCGCCCCCCAGGTCGCCTCCGTCGCCGTCGTGACCGGCCGGCCCGCCGGGGTCGCCGTCCGCTACGGCGGCTTCGCCGGAGTCCCCGGCCTCGAACACCTCGTCGTCCTCGGCCACTACGGTGCCGAGCGTTGGGACGCCGTCAGCGGCACCGTCCGGGCCGCCGCCCCTCATCCGGGGGTGGCCTCGGTCCGTGCCGAGCTCCCCGGCTTCCTCGACCGGGCCGGCGCCTGGCCGGGCGTCTGGATCGAGGAGAAGGGCCGGGCGGTCGCCGTCCACACCCGCCGCGCGCTCGACCCGGAGGGCGCCTTCGAGGCCCTCAAGGGCCCGCTCGGCGACCTCGCCACCCACCACGGCCTCGTCCTGGAGCCCGGCCGCATGGTCCTGGAGCTGCGGCCCCCGGGCATGGACAAGGGCATGGCGCTCGCCGAGTACGTACGGGAGGTGGGTGCCGGGTCCGTGCTGTACGCGGGCGACGACCTCGGCGACCTGCCCGCCTTCGCCGCCGTGGAGAAGCTCCGCTCCGACGGCACCCCCGGCCTCCTGGTCCGCAGCGGCTCCTCCGAGGTCCCGGAACTCGCCGAGCGTGCCGACCTCTCGGTCCAGGGGCCGCCGGGCGTGGTCGCGTTCCTTACGGAACTGGCGAGGGCGGTACGGGAGGGCTGAAGCCCCTCCGCACCGCCCCCGTCGGGTCGGTCAGTGCGCGGCCGGGTTGGTCACGCCGACCGTCAGGTCGTCGCCGGCGTCACCGGTGACGGTGACCCGGACGCCGTGGCCCGCGACCTTGACGCTGGCCTGCGGGGCCGAGGTGTCGTAGTACGCGTTCGGGTCGGTGTCGTCGAAGACCGGGATGCCCGGGACGGAGGGGGCGCAGGCCGCCTGCGTCTCGACGGTCTTGTTGCCGCCCTTGCCCACCAGGACCTCGCGGTGCAGGCAGGTCGCGTCCGTGGCCTCCAGGCCGAAGGTCGCGTCGAAGGGCTGGCGCCGGTTGGTGGGCGCGGTCCCGTCCGGGTAGGTGAAGGGGGCCGGGCGGGCGTCGACGGCCATGGCCTGGCCGCCGCCGGGGTGGTTGCTGACGTTGTTGTCGTCGAAGGACCGGTCGACGTACCAGACGAGCAGGCCGTTCTGGTAGCGGAACCACTCCACCCAGTCCGGCGCCGTGACGCCCTTGCTGAACTGGTACGGGCCCTCGGCGAGGAGCGCGTCGGCGCCGACGTACTCGCGGTTCTCCAGGAGGTAGTAGCGCGGGGTGGTGGCGGTCTCGGTGCCGGTGGAGATCTTCCAGCGGCCCGTGGACGTCCAGCCGCCTGCGCCCTGTTCGACGTCGTCGGCCGCCAGGCTCGTACCGCCCGAGGTCAGGGTGATGTCGTCGAGGAACGCGCCGGCGAAGTGGATCCCGCCGTCGGTCTGGTAGCGGAAGCGGAAGAGGGACGGCTTGCCGGCGGAGTCGTAGGAGTACCGCAGGGTCGTCCACTTGCCGGCCGAGGAGCCGTCGACGGCCTCGCCCGCGCGGGCCCAGGTGGCGCCGCCGTCGAGGGAGTACTCGGCGAAGAGGTAGTCGAAGTCCGCCTCGATCTCGTACCAGGCGCTCGCCTTGACGGTGACGCGCGGGGCGGCCGGCACCGAGCGGGTGAGGGTCTGGTTGAGGCCGTCGGCCGAGCCGGTCCACCAGGCGTGGGTGCCCGAGGTGGGGGTGGCGTAGGCGGTGCTGCTCGTCTTGTCCGGGAGCGCGACGCGGACCGCCTGGTCCTTGCCGGTGACCTGCAGCTGGGCGGGGTTGAGGGTGTACGTGCCGGAGGCGCCGAGCGGGGCGTCGGTGTAGTCCAGCCAGCCGAGGAAGAGCTTCTCCTCGGCGCCCATGAGACCGGGGTGGGTGCCGATGCCCGCGTCGGCGGCGGCGCCGTGGCTCAGCCACGAGCCGGAGCTCATGAGGGTCCAGAAGGCGGTGGAGTTCTCGCCGCCGTCGGTGTCGTAGTAGTCCGGGAGGCCGAGGTCGTGGCCGAACTCGTGGCAGAAGACGCCGAGTCCGCCGTTCTCGCCCTCGGTGGTGTAGTCGCCGAGCCAGTACCTGGACTGGCCGATGCGGGCGCCGCCGGCCTTGTTCTGGACGCCGCTGACGTCCGGGCCCGTCAGGCCGTAGTCGTCGCCGTTCACGTACCAGCGGTGGGACCAGATGGCGTCCTCGCCCTGCGCGCCGCCGCCGGCGTCCTCGCCCATGCCGGCGTGGACGGCCTGGAAGTGGTCGATGTAGCCGTCGGCCTCGTCGAAGTTCCCGTCGTGGTCCCAGTCGTTGCGGTCCCAGACGTCGAACTGGGCGAGGTGGGCGTCGATCTCGGCGGGCGACTTGCCGGCCGCGAGCTGCGCGTTCCACCAGGCGTCGCCGGTGTCCTGGACGAAGGCCCACGAGCCGCCGGTGTCCTCGACGGCGTTGTCGCCGTAGAAGGAGGCGTTGTGGGGGACCTTGACCCAGTCCTCGACGACGTTGGTGACCGAGTAGCGGCCGCCCGACAGCTTCTCGTAGTACGTCTTCATGGACTCGCCGGAGCCGTTGAAGAGGTTCTCGTAGTACGCCTTGTCGAAGTCGGCCGTCCAGGCGTTGGAGTTGTCCACGCTCCGGTCCGGTCGGGCTATCTCGTTGTGCAGGGGTCCGGGGGCGGTGCCGAGCTTGCCGGAGCCGTCCGTGCCGAACTCGGAGAGGATCGTGAAGATCTTCTCCTGGCGGTCGGCGGTGGTCGTCAGGGTCTCGGCGAACTTGCCGTCGGCCACCTCGACGACGCCGTCGGCGTTCGCCCGCGCCTTCCCCTTGGCGATCTTGTCGATCGCCTGTTCGCGTAGCTCGGTGCGCTGCTTCGTGAGCGGTCCCGGACGGTTGTCGGACCGGTGCGAGGCCGTTCCCGAGCCTGCCGGTGCCGTGTCCTGGGTCTCCTGCGCGGCGGAGGCGGGGGTGAGCCCCGCGGCGAGGAGTGCGGTGAGCGCCGACCCGAGGGTCATGCCCACGACAATCTTCTTCACTTGCGATCCCTTCGCTCACATGCGGGTGTGCCGCATGGTTCGCGTGGTTCCGTTTGAGGCTGACGGATCGCCTGGGGGAACGATCGCGGCAGAGTCTGACACGGGAGGGGCCGCTAGGAGGAGGGGTCGGACCGGGTAAAATTTCACTGCTTCCCGAGCGTCAGCGCACCAGCAGCTCCACGACGCCCGTCAGGTCCTCGTCGCCGTCCGCCTCGGCCAGGCGGCGGGCCATCAGGTCGAAGTACGGGCGGAGCAGTTCGGTGCTGACGCCCTGCTGTTCGGCGGTGGCGAGGAAGGTGGGCGTGCCGGCGACCTGCATGCCGAGGCTGGAGACGACGCCCTTCGTGTAGTCGCCGCTCCGCAGCTGGTCGGCGGTCAGGTGGACGCCCTGTGCCATCGCGGCGAGCCAGTCCGCGAGCAGCGGGGCGAACTCGACCGGGTCGATGTCCTCCTTGCGCAGCAGGGCGAAGGCGTGGTGGACGCCGGCGAACATTCCGTACATCCCGCTGAGCAGCGCCACGTCATGCAAGGCCGCGTGGCCCGCGTCCGCGCCGACGTACCGGGTGCCGACGGGGACGGCCAGGGTCTCCCGGTGCTCCTCGAACAGCCCGGCCGCGCCGCTGTAGAAGACGTACCCGCCGGCCTCCGGGACGCCGACCATCGGCGGTACGGCCATGATCCCGCCGTCCAGATAGCGGGCGCCGCGCCCGGCGGCCCACTCGGCTCGGGCGCGGGCCTGGGCCGGGGTCGTGGTGGTGAGGTTGACGAGGTCCTTCCCCGTCAGGTCGACCCCGTCGAGCGCCTCGCCGACGGACGCGTCGTCGAGCAGGCAGACGACGACGAGGGTGCTCGCCGCGACGGCCTCGGCGACTGCGCCGGAGGCCTTCGCTCCCGCCCCGACGAGCGCGTCGGCGCGGGCGGGGGTGCGGTTCCAGACGGTGAGGGGGTGCCCGGCGGCGAGCCAGGTGCGGGCGAGGGCGGTGCCCATGGCGCCGAGGCCGAGGAGGGTGACGGGGGTCTTCGAGGACGTGTTCGCTGCCATGCCGACAAGGCTGCTCGACCGCTCTGACCTGCTCAAGTACCCACTTGGAAGTGGGTGGTTACCCTGAGGTGAGTGAACAGGTCAGGAGGGTGGGCACATGGCGACGGCAAACCGGCCCTGCGTCGGGGGCGGGCACGTCTGCGGGATCGACGTGTCGATGGAGGTCATCGGTGGCAAGTGGAAGGTGCTCATCCTCTGGGCGCTCCACGAGCACCCGCGCCGGCGCTTCGGTGAACTGCGCCGGCTGGTCCCGGGCATCACCGAGAAGGTCCTCGCCTCCCATCTGCGGGAGATGGAGGCGGACGGCATCGTGGACCGCGTGGCCTACGACGAGGTACCGCCCCGCGTCGAGTACGGCCTGACCAAGGACGGCATGCGACTCAACGTCGCCCTCGAACCACTGGCGGCGTGGGGGCGCGAGCGGAGCCAGTCCGCGTAGGGGGCCTGATCCAGAGGAAAGGTCCTAGTCCCGGAGCGCCTCCAGCTGGGCGAGGAACCAGCGCTGCGGCGGGAGGGCCGTCGCCGCCGCCGCGAGGCGCTTCGTGCGCTCGGAGCGCTCCGAGGGGGACATCGACAGGGCCGTGTGCAGGGCCTCCGCCGTCTGCGACACGTCGAAGGGGTTCACCGTGAGGGCGTCGTCCCTCAGTTCCGTGTACGCGCCCGCCTCCCGGGACAGGACCAGCGCGCAGCCGGCCTCCGAGACCACCGGTATCTCCTTCGCGACCAGGTTCATGCCGTCGCGCACCGGGTTCACCAGGGCCACGTCCGCGAGCCGGTAGGCGGCGAGGGAGCGGGGGAAGTCGTCCTGCACCGAGACCAGGACCGGCTGCCAGTCGGCCGTGCCGAACTCGGTGTTGATCTCCTCCGCGAGCGTGCGCACGGCCGCCGTGTACGAGCGGTACGACTCCAGGTCCTGGCGCGAGGGGTACGCCGAGGCCAGGTGGACGACCCGGTCGCGCCACTCGGGGTGGGTGGTGAGGAGCTCGCGGTAGGCCAGGAGGCCGCGCAGGATGTTCTTGGAGAGCTCGGTCCGGTCGACGCGGACGATGGTCCTGCGGTCGCCGATCTCGGCACGGAGGGCGGCCAGCTTCTCGTCCACCTCCGGCCGGTGGGCCAGGGCGCGCAGCTCCTCGGCGTCGACGCCTAGCGGGTACGCCCGGACCCGGGTGCGGCCCTTCCCGGCCCCGTAGCGCAGGTGCTCCACGCCGCGCCAGGAGTCCCCGGTCGGCGACAGGCCCTGGGCCACCCCGCGCTCCGTGTCCATGGACGCGCCCATGACGAACGCCATCGCCCAGGTCCAGGTGTGGAAACCCAGCTCGTCCGCGCCGAGCATCCCCCAGAGCAGCTCCTCGCGGATGTCGTCCGGGAGCATGCGCAGGTAGTCGGGGGAGCCCCACGGCGTGTGCGTGAAGTGCGCGATCCGCAGGTCCGGGCGGAGGTCGCGGAGCATCCCCGGGACCAGGGCCAGGTGGTAGTCCTGCACCAGGACCGCCGCGCCGTCCGCGGCCTCGGCGGCCAGGGCCTCGGCGAAGGCGCGGTTGTAGGCGCGGTACGACTCCCAGCGGCCCCGGAACTCCGCGTCGAAGACCGGCTCGCGGGAGATGTCGTACAGGTGGTGGTGGAGGAACCACAGGACCGAGTTCGCGATGCCGTTGTACGCGTCGGCGTACACCTCCGGGGGGATGTCCAGCATCCGCACGCCCGGCTCGCCGACCCCGCGCCGCACCGCCTCCCGGTCGCCCTCGCCGAGCGCCGCGCACACCCACAGGCTCTCCTGCGAGTCGTCGGCGGAGACGGCGCTCAGACCCGAGACCAGGCCTCCGCCGCCCCTGCGGGGGGTGAGCGAGCCGTCCTCGCCGAGCTTGTACGAGACGGGTCCCCGGTTGGATGCCACGAGCACAGTAGCCATGTGGCGAACCTAGCCCGTCCCGTAAACGCTCAAACGTACGTATACGAGACGGGCCGATTCGGCCACGAAGAGTCAGCGCAGGTGAGCGCGGGTCAGCCGGCGCTGTCCAACGAGGCTCAGCGCGGGTCGGCGCGGGTCAGCGTTCGTGGCGGTCGCGCATCGCCGCCTTCGCCACCAGGCCCGTCGCCGCGAGTGCCACGCCGAGCGCGCCGAGCAGCCACAGCCGCTCACCGCTGCTGCCCGTGTCGGCCATCGAGCCGGAGCCGCCCTGCGGGCCCGGCGCGGGCGGGGGCGGGGAGGTCGGGGCGGCCGCGCTCGCCGTGGGGGAGGCGGGGGCCGAGGGCGAGGCGGACGGGTCCTCGGTCCCGGCCGGCGGAGTCGGCTGCGTCGCGCTCGCCGACGGCTCGCCCGGCGCCGGGGTCGTGGGGGCCGGGGTCGTCGGGCTCGGGCTCTCCGGCCGGTCCAGCACCGGGGCCACCGCGCAGGACGGGTCCTCGCTGCCGTCGCCGCAGTTGGAGCGCGGGGTCGCCACCTCGACGCTGTTGCGGAGCTTGCCGTCCCCGGTCGCCGGATCCTTGATCGTCACCGAGTACGTGACGGTGGCCGTCTTCCCCGCCGGGATGGTCCCGACGTATCCGATCCTCGGCTTCTCGTACGACACCGTGCCGAGGTCCGCCTTCGCGTCGCCGTTGTAGGCGGCGTCGTCGAGGTTCCCGGTCAGGTCGTCGCCGAACCTGGCGTTCGGGTGGTCGAGCGGGCCGACGTTCTTCGCGGTGATCGTGTACGTGAGGGTGTCGCCCGGCTTCACCGTCCGCGGGCTCGCCGTCTTGGTGATCTCCAGGTCGGGGACCGGCACGGAGAAGGCCAGCCCGGACGGCACGTAGGTGTCGCCGTTCGTGGAGAAGGTCAGGTCGGCCGAGGTCGCGCCCTGCGGGACGGCGCCGTCCGGGACGGCGAAGGCCTTGGCGTCGATGCTCAGGTTGTTTCCGAGCTCGGGAGCGACCGCGCCGTCGTCCTCGCTGACGAAGAAGTTGTTCGTGTTCCCGGTGTGGGCCTCGGTGACGTTCCTGCCGTCGACGAGGAACTTGTCGCCCGGGGTGTTCCAGTCGCCCTCGTACGCCGTCACGCTCGCCCGTACCGTGCCCGGGCCGCGGTGGAAGCCGTCGACGGTGACGGTGGTCGCGGGGGAGGTCGACCGCTGGAGGACGTGGCCGCCGTAGACGTACACGTTCCGCCGCTCCGGGGCGCGGGCCGGGTCCGGGCCCGGGAACCTGTGGACGACGGTCAGGGACCAGCCCGCCACGCAGCCCTTGCCGTCCGGCGCCCAGACGTTGCCCACCGAGACCCGCGCGTCCGTCCCCGAGACGCCCGCGAAGGCGGCCGTCACGTCCGACTCGCCCGTGTAGTAGTGCGGGCCGCCGGTGTCGGCCGGGTCGGCGACCATGCTGTCGATCGTGACCGGCGTCGCCGCCCCCGTCCCGACCCTGATCACCGGCGCGGTCGTCGCCGGATCGCCGGGCGAGGGCGTGACGTCGGCGCCCGAGATGTCGCAGCGCCGGAGCTGCGCCCCGCTCGGCCCCTTGTACGTGCCGTCGTTGCCGCCCCAGAACAGCCGGGCGTACGCGACCTCGGCGCCCGCCGGGATCTTCACGTGACCGGTGCTGGAGCCGAAGTCGGGCGCCCCGCCCCCGGTCGCCGGGCCGGCGGCGTCGATCTTCCGCATCACGAACGTGTTGTTGTTGTCGGAGCCCTCCCCCTCCGACGCGGCCGCGCAGCGCGCGGCCATGTCGGAGGGCCCGGTCGGACAGCCCATGACCGTGTTGCCGATCGTGGTGAAGTCGCCGTACAGCGATGCGTCGTACCGCTTGCCGAAGGGCTCGACCACGTCAGCCGTGGCGGGACCGGCCGCCGCGAACGCGAGGGTGCCCGCGGTGAGGCCGACGGCCGCCAGGACCCTGCCCAGGTGATGTTGTCTGAAGCGCATAAAAGGGCAATGTAGGCAAAGCGGATCATCTGACGGTGTTACGCCACGCGGCGGCGCGTGTACTCCGTGATGTCGGCCATCGGCGGCCGCTCCTCCGTGTCCACCGCGTAGGTCCGGGGGGTGAACCCGTCCTCGCCCCGTTCGAACTGCGTGAGCCGGGGCCGCACCAGGTGTCCGCGCGAGAGCCGCAGCTGCGCCGTCCGGTAGATCGCCGCGGCCATCCGGCCCAGCGCCCGCTCGTCCTGGTGGCGGTGTTTGCGTACGCCCACGTCCACCTGCGCGAGTGCGTCCAGGCCCACCGTGTGCAGGGCGTCGACGAGCAGCCCCAGCTCCACTCCGTAACCGACCGGGAAGGGAAGGCGCTCGAGGAGCGAGCGGCGGGCCGCGTACTCGCCGCCGAGCGGCTGCACGAAGCCGGCCAGCTGCGGCCAGTGCAGATTGAGCAGCGGGCGCGCCACCAGCTCGGTGACCCTGCCGCCCTGGCCCGGGGTCTGGCCGGAGGCCGGCTCATCGGACCCGGTGTCGAAGGGGCGGTCGTAGGTCGCCTTGACGAAGTCGATGTCCGGGTCGGTGAGCAGCGGGCCCACGATCCCCGTCACGAAGTCCGCGGAGAAGTCCCGCAGGTCCGCGTCCACGAAGCACACGACGTCCCCGCTCGTCACCATGAGCGAGCGCCACAGGACCTCGCCCTTGCCGGGGACGGCCGGTATCCGGGGCAGGATCGCGTCCCGCGGGACGACCCGCGCCCCGGCCGCCGCGGCGACCTCCGCCGTGCGGTCGGTGGAGCCCGAGTCGATGACCACGAGCTCGTCCACGAGCGGCACGGCCTCGGTCATCAGCTCGCGGCGGATCACGGCGACGATGTCACCCACCGTCGCCTCCTCGTTCAGCGCGGGAAGCACCACGCTGACCTTCGTGTTCCGCTTTGCGGCGAGGATCCGCTCCATCGGCCGGTCGGCCACGGACCAGGACCGCCGGTCCAGCCAGCGCTCCACCTCTTCCAGCACGTGATCTCCATCTCGCGGTACGGACGGCCCGTCCAAGCTTCGGGGCCTTCGGTTACAGTCTTGAACAACGCGGATGCCCGATGCACGTCGGGGTGCCGCCCGCGTCGGAGCGCAGGAACGAAAGTCCACCGCGCTTCACAATCGAATACCGCTCATCCAGAGGGGCAGAGGGAAACGGCCCGTTGAAGCCCCGGCAACCCTCCAGTCGGTTACTCGCCCACCCGTCTCCCGGCCACCACCCCAGGTGGAGCCCTGACGGGCACAGCATTCATGCGCGAGGCTCCCGGCTAGGGAAGGTGCCAAATCCGTCTCATGGCGAAAAGTTCGTCATGGGAAAGATGAGGAGAAAGGGCCTCGCCTCCATGGCTGTACAGACTGTTACCCCCGCCACTTCGGTCGACCTCGGTCCCGCGTCCGGGCTTTCCTGTCGGGAATGCGGTGAAGTCTTCGCACTCGGCCCGATTTTCGCCTGCGAACTCTGTTTCGGACCGCTGGAAGTCGCGTACGACCTTCCCACCGGTGACCCCGAGGCGCTGCGCAAGCAGATCGAGGCCGGCCCGGCCAACATCTGGCGCTACGCCCCCCTGCTGCCCGTCCCCGCCGACGTCGCCGAGAAGCCGAACCTGAACCCGGGCTGGACCAAGCTCGTCCAGGCCGACAACCTCGCCCGCGAGATCGGTGTCGCCCCCGGCAAGCTCTTCGTCAAGGACGACTCGGGCAACCCGACCCACTCCTTCAAGGACCGGGTCGTCGCGCAGGCCATCGAGGCCGCCCGCGCCTTCGGCTTCACCACCCTCTCCTGCTCCTCCACGGGCAACCTGGCCGGCGCCGTCGGCGCCGCCGCCGCCCGCGCCGGCTTCCGCTCCTGCGTCTTCATCCCGCACGACCTGGAGCAGGGCAAGGTCGTCATGGCCGGTGTCTACGGCGGTGACCTCGTCGCCATCGAGGGCAACTACGACGACGTGAACCGCTTCTGCTCGGA
This sequence comes from Streptomyces narbonensis, assembly GCF_014649015.1. Lineage (GTDB taxonomy): Bacteria > Actinomycetota > Actinomycetes > Streptomycetales > Streptomycetaceae > Streptomyces > Streptomyces narbonensis. The sequence continues at coordinate 290,016 of NZ_BMSF01000004.1, read as the reverse complement.
GCTCATCGGCGACCCGCTCGGCGAGGGCTGGGGCTTCGTGAACGTCAACCTCCGCCCGTACTACGGCGAGGGCTCCAAGACGCTCGCGTACGAGATCTGCGAGCAGCTCGGCTGGGTCATCCCCGATCAGCTGGTCATCCCGATCGCCTCCGGCTCGCAGCTCACCAAGATCGACAAGGGCCTGCAGGAGCTCATCAAGCTGGGCCTCGTCGAGGACAAGCCGTACAAGATCTTCGGCGCCCAGGCCGAGGGCTGCTCCCCGGTCTCCGCCGCCTTCAAGGCCGGCCACGACGTCGTCCGCCCGCAGAAGCCGAACACGATCGCCAAGTCGCTCGCGATCGGCAACCCGGCCGACGGCCCCTACGTCCTCGACATCGCCCGCCGCACCGGCGGCGCCGTGGAGGACGTCGACGACGAGCTGGTCGTGGAAGCGATCAAGCTGCTCGCCCAGACCGAGGGCATCTTCGCCGAGACCGCGGGCGGCGTGACCGTCGGCGTCACGAAGAAGCTCGTCGAGGCGGGTCTGATCGACCCGAACCTCACCACGGTCGTGCTGAACACCGGCGACGGACTCAAGACCCTGGACGCGGTGGCCGACACCTCTCAGGCGACCGTCACCATCCGCCCGAGCCTCGACGCGTTCCGCGACGCCGGCCTGGCCCACTGAAAGGTTCCGAAGACATGGCCGTGAACGTCCGCATCCCCACCATCCTCCGCACCTACACCGGCGGGCAGTCCGAGGTCCCGGCCGAGGGCGCGACCCTCGCCGAGGTCATCGCCGACCTGGAGAAGAACCACACGGGCATCGCCGCCCGCGTCCTGGACGACCAGGGCAAGCTGCGCCGCTTCGTCAACGTCTACGTGAACGACGACGACGTGCGCTTCGAGCAGGGCCTGGAGACGGCCACCCCGGCCGGCGCCGGCGTCTCGATCATCCCGGCCGTCGCCGGAGGCTGACGCTTCCTCTCTTGTCCCGTCTTTCTTGAATTGCCCCTTCCGCGTCATAAAGCGGAGGGGGCAATTCTGCATGGTTGAGCGGGGTAGAGTTGGGGAAGTCCCCGCCGCTGCTCATGCCGAGCGCATATGAGAATGCGCCGCCGCGCGACAGGAAACAGCCAAACTGCGTGTGCGTTGTGTACGTTCTGCGCGGTTTGCCGGGCCCGACTTGCCCCGGAACTCCGGGGATTCTCCCTAATTCCCCTTTCCGCCATGCCCAGAATTCTCGGTCGAATGACCTGTTGCAGAGGGCAGTTGGGCAGATACATTCAGCGGCGGTCGACGCGTTCCGGCGCAGGGTCTGACCCGGGTCCGCGAAGTGCGGGTCCCGCGCAAGGGCCAGTAATAGGGGAGTTAGGCATGGCTCAGGGCACCGTCAAGTGGTTCAACGCGGAGAAGGGCTACGGCTTCATCGCGGTCGACGGTGGTGCGGATGTTTTCGTCCACTACAGCGCGATCCAGATGGATGGCTACCGCAGCCTCGAAGAGGGGCAGCGGGTCGAGTTCGAGATTTCGCAGGGCCAGAAGGGTCCGCAGGCGGACATGGTCAAGCTCGCCGTCTGAGCGCGGCGCGATCGGCCACCGACGCAACGCCGTCGAGGGGCCCGCATCCCTGAGGGGACGCGGGCCCCTCGCGTGTTCCCGGGCGGGGGTCGCAGGCAGGCCTCGGACGCGGTCCCGGACGTGGCGGAGAGATGCCCGAAACCCGAGAGTCGCTTGCACTCTCCTAGGGCGAGTGCTAATCATTGGCGTTAGCACTCGGAAGGTGAGAGTGCTACTACGAGGATCGGGCAGATGAGGCCCGCGGCCAGGTGGGGCAAGGAACCGCCGGGCTCGCAGGCCGTCCGTCGCGGGCGTCGGCGCGGTCCTGGAGCGTTATCCACCCCATGTCCGGGAGGACCACTTCACATGGCCAAGATCATCGCGTTCGACGAGGAGGCCCGGCGCGGTCTCGAGCGCGGCATGAACCAGCTCGCTGACGCCGTCAAGGTCACCCTCGGCCCCAAGGGCCGCAACGTCGTCCTCGAGAAGAAGTGGGGCGCCCCCACGATCACCAACGATGGTGTCTCCATCGCCAAGGAGATCGAGCTCGAGGACCCGTACGAGAAGATCGGCGCCGAGCTGGTCAAGGAAGTCGCCAAGAAGACGGACGACGTCGCCGGCGACGGTACGACCACCGCCACCGTCCTCGCCCAGGCGCTCGTCCGCGAGGGCCTCCGCAACGTCGCCGCCGGTGCCAACCCCATGGCCCTCAAGCGCGGCATCGAGAAGGCCGTCGAGGCCGTCTCCGGCGCCCTCCTCGAGCAGGCGAAGGATGTCGAGACCAAGGAGCAGATCGCTTCGACGGCCTCCATCTCCGCCGCCGACACCCAGATCGGCGAGCTCATCGCCGAGGCGATGGACAAGGTCGGCAAGGAAGGCGTCATCACCGTCGAGGAGTCCCAGACCTTCGGTCTGGAGCTGGAGCTCACCGAGGGTATGCGCTTCGACAAGGGCTACATCTCGGCGTACTTCGCCACCGACATGGAGCGCATGGAGGCGTCGCTCGACGACCCCTACCTCCTGATCGTCAACTCCAAGATCTCCTCCGTGAAGGACCTGCTCCCGCTCCTGGAGAAGGTCATGCAGTCGGGCAAGCCCCTGCTGATCATCGCCGAGGACGTCGAGGGCGAGGCCCTGTCGACCCTGGTCGTCAACAAGATCCGCGGCACCTTCAAGTCCGTCGCGGTCAAGGCCCCGGGCTTCGGCGACCGTCGCAAGGCCATGCTGAACGACATCGCCATCCTCACCGGCGGCACGGTCATCTCCGAGGAGGTCGGCCTCAAGCTGGAGAGCGCGGGCCTCGACCTGCTGGGCCGCGCCCGCAAGGTCGTCATCACCAAGGACGAGACCACCATCGTCGACGGTGCCGGTGACAGCGAGCAGGTCGCCGGTCGCGTGAACCAGATCCGCGCCGAGATCGAGAACTCGGACAGCGACTACGACCGCGAGAAGCTGCAGGAGCGCCTGGCGAAGCTCGCCGGCGGTGTTGCGGTCATCAAGGCCGGTGCCGCGACCGAGGTCGAGCTCAAGGAGCGCAAGCACCGCATCGAGGACGCCGTTCGCAACGCGAAGGCGGCCGTCGAGGAGGGCATCGTCGCCGGCGGTGGCGTGGCCCTGCTCCAGGCGTCGAACGTCTTCGAGAAGCTCGAGGCCGACCTCGCGGGTGACGAGGCCACGGGTGCGAACATCGTGAAGCTGGCCCTCGAGGCCCCGCTGAAGCAGATCGCCGTCAACGCCGGCCTGGAGGGTGGCGTCGTCGCGGAGAAGGTTCGCAACCTGCCCGTCGGCCACGGCCTGAACGCCGCGACCAACGAGTACGTCGACCTCATCGCCGAGGGCATCATCGACCCGGCGAAGGTCACGCGCTCCGCGCTGCAGAACGCCGCGTCGATCGCCGCGCTGTTCCTCACCACCGAGGCCGTCATCGCCGACAAGCCGGAGAAGGCGTCCGCGCCGGCCGGCGGCGGCATGCCGGGCGGTGACATGGACTTCTGATCCTCCGGGATCGGTGGTTCATCGCAGTACCGCGGTACTGCTGAACGCGACCGAGGGCGGCACTCCCCAGCAGGGGGGTGCCGCCCTCGGGCGTTGTGGTGTGTCGCGGTGCGCTCGGTCAGCGCATGTCGACGTAGTCGCCGCCGGCCGAGGCCGGGGTGTTGAAGTGCCTGGCGTCGCCGTAGTGGCGGATGCGCCAGGTGCCGTCCCCGGTCACCTTCGCCTTCAGGGAGACGTTGCCGCTCGCGTTCGACCGGCCGGTCGCCATCTGCTTCCAGGTCGTGGAGCCCCGCGGCTGGAACTGCAGGACGACCGGAGCGTTCGCGTACGCGCGCCAGTTGAAGTCCGCGTAGTGCTGGAGCCCGCCGGTGACCGTCACGTACCCGCCCTTCGCGACCGGCTCGGGGCCGGCGTTCAGGGAGACGATCCGGGTGTCGAGGCGCGTGAGCCGGAAGGAACCGGTGCTGGACTCGGCGAACTGGTCGGTGGTGAGGTGCCGGAGACGGAAGTAGCCGCCACGGCTCGCCGCCGAGGCCGTGAAGTCGTTGTAGTAGGACGAGTTCACGCTGCCCCAGGCGATCGCCTTCCAGCCGCCGTTGACGAGCTGCTCCAGCCGGATGGACTGGGACGTCGGGAAGCTCGCGTTCGCCTCGTACCGGGCGCGGAAGGTTCCGGAGACCGTGACCCGGCCGTCGGCGGAGAGGCCGATCGACGTGAGGTCGGTGCGGGACTCCAGGGGGATGGCCAGGGCGCCGGAGCGCGTCGGGAAGTCCAGGTACCGGTCGGGGGATTCGACGGTCCAGCCGTCCGAGCCCAGGCCCGCGGCGGCGACGACCCGCGCGGTGAAGCGACCGTCCGTGCCCGTCCGGACGGTCGTGGTCGGGCCTGCGGGATAGGCGCCGCCGAGCCGTACGCGGACCGGGTGGTTCGCGACCGGGGCGTTCGCCGCCGCCGGGTCGGTCATCCGGCCGCTGACGGTGACGGTCTGGCCGTCGAGCGCCCGCTTCTTGTCGGCGGTGGCGGTGACGGCCACCCTGCGCGGCACCCACTCGAAGAGATCACGGTGGTCCTCCACGGAGCCGTGGACCTCGGCGGAGTCGCCGGTGAACGCCGCGTGGAACCTGGTCCCGGCTTCGATGTCCGTGCTGGGCACCGGGTACGGGGTCGCCGTGAACCGTCCGGCCGCGTCGGTGACCGCCTGCTGGGCGGCGGTCTTCACCGGGGTCAGACGCTCGACGGAGACCGGCAGGCCGACCAGCGGGACGCGGTCCCCCGAGCCGGGCTGGATGCCGACGAGGGTGCCCGAGGGTCGGGTGCTGCGGTCGGCGTAGGTGGGCTTGCCGGGGGAGAAGGTGAGCTGCGGGCGGAGCCGGAAGTCGAGCTGTCCGGCGTCGGTCCGGGTCTGCTTGTTGCCGCGGGAGTCGGTGGCGGTGACGTCGATGGCGTACGTACCGAGGGCCGGGATGCGGCCGCCGTCCTCGACGAGCTTCAGCACGGCCGCGTCGGGCAGCCGGAAGGTGGTGGCGGGGGCCGACGGGTTCCAGGGGTCGGTCACCCCCGGGAGCGTCGGGATGTCGACGAGGACGGTGTCGCCCTGGCGGACCTTGGCCGAGACGCGGGTGATCTTCGCCTGCGGGGCGTCGGTCCAGGCGGTGACCTGGAAGAGGCCGCGCTGGGCGTCGTCGGTGACGGCCCGGCCGATGCCGACGAGCGGGTCGGCCGCCGTGGCGGGCGCGGCGGTGACGGCCAGGGTCGTCGCGGCGAGGGCGGCCGCGGCCAGGCCCGCCGTGAGGGCGCGGGAGGGGCGGAGGTCAGCGCGCATCGATGTAGACCGCCTTCGTCTCGCTGTAGAAGTACGTCCCGGTCGTGTTGAGCAACGCGGCCCAGGAGCCGTCTGCGTAGGCGGTGGCGCGGTAGCTGAACCGGCCGCTGCTGTCGGTGGTGATGGTCTTGGTCACCCAGTACCACTGGCTCTCGTTCCTGGGCTTGAAGACCAGGGTCAGCTTGGCTCCGGCGAGCGGCTTCCAGACGCCGCTCACCTTGCGCTGGACGGTCCCGGAGACGGTCATCTTCCCGTTCACCGTGGGCCGGGTGGGGCTGATGGTGAAGGCGGAGAAGCGGGTGTACGTGCGGGCCCGCTTCAGGGACGTGCCGGACTTGGCGACGAACTGGTTCGTCTCCGGGTGGTGGACCCGGTAGAGCGCGCTCTCGTAGCCCTGCGCGACGAGCTTGTAGCCGCAGTACGTGTCGTTGGTGCCGGAGCGGAGGACGCGCCAGGTGCGGCCGTTGTCCAGGGAGGCCTGGAGCTGCACGGGCTGCGTGACGGTGCAGTAGCCGTTGAATCCGCCCGTGGCGGTGACCGTCCCGTGCTCGTCCAGGGTGATCGTGTACGGCGAGAAGGTGAACTGCTGCGGGACGACGATGTCGCTGCGGTCGAACGCGCGGGAGCTCTGGAAGTACGCCGACGGCCGCAGCGAGGTGTACACGAAGTCGGTGCTGTACTGGGCCTTCGCGGCGAACGAGAAGGTGCCGGTCGCGGAGGAGGTGGCGCCGCCCAGGACGTTCACCGCGGTCGAGTCGTTGTAGCTCGGCTCGGTGCCGGTCCCGACGACGGGGGCGCCCGCGAAGGGCTTCCAGCCGCTCGGGGTGTACCGCTCCACATGCCCGCTGACCTGGACGTTCGTACCGGCGAGCACGCGGTACTTGTTCACGTTCGCGCTGATCCGGTAGAGGAGCGGGTCGACGCCCAGGGAAGGGACGTAGACCTCGGCGTCCGGGTCGTTGACGGTGCCGGCGGTGACCACGGTCGCGGTGCCGCCCTGCACGGTGCCGTTCGGCGTGACCGGGAGCGAGAAGGTGCCGTCCGCGCGGGTGGTGGCCGTGGCGGTGATGGTGCCGTAGTTGTTGGTGGCGTACGTGTTGAGCTTGAGCGCCACCTTCGTGCCCTGGGGCGCGGAGGTCCGGGTGCCGGTGGCCGGGTCCCAGAGGGTCGTCGTCCCGGAGAGGACGGCCTGGCGCTGGTCGTAGCTGGTGGTGGCACGGTTCCAGGACAGCCCGGAGACACCGATGTGCGGCCGGAACGAGTAGGTCCCGCCGGTCCACTTCTTCGTGGTCTCGCCGGGCAGCCGGTAGTCGACCCGGACCGGGTAGTCGCCGAAGGCGGTGCCCGCCGGGAGTGTGATGGGAGCGTCGGTGTCCCAGGCGCTCGAGTCCGTCGTGAGCTCCTCCGTGGAGGCGAGGACGGCCGCGCCCGGAGCGGTGGAGGCCAGCACACTGACCTTGATCCACAGCGCGTTCGCCGGCAGGTACAGGCGGTAGCGTCCGTCGTCCCGCGTCATGCCGGACGTGTTCGTCCAGTCCGCGTGTGCGGCCGGGGCGTGGATGACGGCGGGCACGGTGACGCCCGCCGAGAGAGCGAAGACGGCTGCGGCACGCACAAGGGCGTGCGGAAGCCTGCGCGTTGAGCGCGGCAAAGGGACCCCCCACAGGTCTGTGATGGCGGCGTCGCCCGTGATCGGGGGCGGCCGCGTGGCAGAACTTTAGCGCTCACCTGTTGAACGTGTTCACTCCCTTTCCGGGAGTGGCCGGCCGGGCGTGCCCGAGTAATCCTGGAAGGGACCGAAAGGGACACGGTGGAAGGGCCGAGGCCATGGTCACCCTGCTGACGACACCCGCCGACCGCGAGCTGGTCATCACCCGGACCTTCGACGCCCCGCCGGGCCGGCTGTGGGAGGCCTGGACGCGCCCCGAGCACGTGCGGGTCTGGTACGGGGTCTCGGCGCTGACGACGACGGTCGTCGACATCGACCTGCGGGTGGGTGGCGCGTGGCGCTGGGGCCAGACCGCGCCGGACGGCCAGCAGATCGTCTTCTCCGGCACGTACGAGGAGGTCGTCCCGGCGGAGCGGCTCGACTACACGGAGCTCTTCGAGCAGATGCCGGACGCCGATCCGGTCCGCGTCACCCTCACCTTCGACGCGACCCCGGACGGCGGCACGGCCCTGACCAGCACCTCGCTCTGGCCCTCGAACGAGATCCGGGACCAGGCGCTGGCGGCGGGCATGGAGGCGGGGGTACGGGAGCAGTACGACCGCCTCGCGGAACATCTGCGGACCATGTGAGTAGGGGCCCCGCGTCTCAGCGGCGGAAGAGGGCCGTCCAGAGGAACGACTCCCCGAAGTTCGGGGACGTGGGGGGCTCGTCGTGCATGCGGCGGACGTCGATCTCCGTCAGGTCGCGGAAGATCGCGCGCAACTCCGTGTCGCTGTAGGCGAGTCCGCCTTCCAGCTTGCCCCGCCGGTAGAAGTCGGCGTCCGGCAGCTCCGAGCCCATGCCGCCCTCCCCGGCGGCGAACGCCGTGAGCGCGAAGTGCCCGCCGGGCGCGAGGACGCGGTCGAGCAGCGCGAGGTAGCTGACGCGGCGGTGCGGGGGCAGGTGGTGGAAGCAGCCGGAGTCGTAGACGAGGTCGTACGGGCCGTCCGGGGCGGCGACGAAGGCGTCGCCGTTCACGAACCGCACCCCCGCCGCACCGGCTTCGGCGGTGCGTTCCTCGGCCCAGCGGATCGCGGTGGCGGAGAGGTCGACGGCGTCCACCTCGTACCCGAGCGACGCGAGGTACAAGGTGTTCCGCCCGGGCCCGCACCCGAGGTCGAGGGCCCGCCCGCCGGCCGGGAGCAGGCCCCGCTCGACGTACGAGACGAGGTTCTCGTCCGGCTTCGCGACGAAGAACGGCACGGGCTTGTCCCGGTCCGCGTAGAAGCCGTCCCACCAGTCGGCACCCCCTGCCGTCCACCGGTCGGCGTCGGGCGCGAAGAGTCCGTCGAGCAGCTTCAGGACGTCGTCGAGCGTGCGGATGTCACGGTTGTTCAGGTCCATCGGGATCCCCCTCCGAGTTGATCTCCAGGATAGGGGGATGGAGAGTAAAAGCCCAGGTCAGATGGGGTGTTGGGGGCTGTTGTGCGGGCACGGGACGGCTGGTCGGCGAGGTGGCGGACCCCGGGGGTCCTGGGCGGGGTCCGGGGCCCTGAGAAGCCCCGTACAGGGGCGGGAAGAGGCCATTTCGCGCCCCCCGACAGGAACTTTCTGGCGCGGTTCGATCGCGCATGGGTACGATCCCGCTGCCGACAGGGGGGGTCCCGCCGGCCCCCGGCCGCGCGCGGTCCGCACCGCGCTGCCCTTCCTGCCGTGCCCACCCTCCCGTGCATGCCGCTTCCGTTTTTCTGTCGTTCCGCACGAGCCTGTCACGCACGAGGGGACCCGTACTTGTCCGTCCGAAGAGTTGTCGCGCTCGCGTTGAGCACGGCCCTGGGGGTCACCGGCCTTGCCGCCGTCGCCCCCGCCGCCGTGGCCGCGACCGTCGCACCGTACGAGCTGACGATCGACGCGCCGCCGAGCGTCACCCCGCCGGGCCAGGAGGTCCATGGCGTCGGGACCGGCGTCCAGACCACCGACCCCGTGACGCGGGAGCTGCGCTGGCAGAGCCTGACGGACGGGCGGGTGGAGCGCCGCCCCAACTGCGATGTCTCGATGCGCGCGGTCTCCGGAGACCGGTTCGGTTGCCCCTCCGTCTACCGCGAGCAGATCTCCGTCCACGACTGGGCCACCGGCGTCACCACGACGAGGCCGAAGCCCGAAGGCCACCACCCCATGGCGGCCTTCGGTATGAACCGTCACCTCAGCTTCACCACGGACGCCGAGCGGTCCGCGACTCTGCACCTGCTGGGCCTCGGCGAGAACGCCCCGGCGGACGCCGTGGTGCAGACGGCCGAGGGCATCAAGGATCCGGAGGTCCGGGGCTTCGACGAGGCCGGTGCCCTCCTCCTCTACCGGAACGCCGCCGATGCGGCCTGGGCGCTCGGGTACGTGGACTTCGCCACCGGTGTCTTCGCCCCGGTCGCGACCCCGCCCGGCGGCGCATATGCGGCCAGGGCCGCCTTCACCGCCGACTCGATCCTCGTGTACACCGCCGACGGCACGGCGGAGGGGCTCGTCGTCCCCCGTGCGAAGCCCTCCGCACCCGGTACGACCGTCAAGCTGCCCGACGACTCCTACAACTCCGAGGTCCGCCTCGGGCTTCTCGGCGACTGGGTCGTCGGCTACCACGGCTATGGGGGCCAGCCGCATCCGCTCCAGGCGACCTCGCTGATCAGCGGCGAGACCGTCGCCCTGGGCGTCTCCGCCAACAGCGAGGTGCGGACCGGTCCGGACGGTTCCCTGTACGTCGCCGGCGGCACCGACTCGACCCACTGGGGCATACGGCGGATCACCCTGGGCGCCACGGGTGTGCCCGTCACCGCGCAGGTCCTCGCGATCCCGCCCCTGCCGAAACAGCGGACCGGTCTGACCCTGGCCAACGGCCGGGTCACCACCGAGCACGAGGACGGATACCGTGACCTCCGGGGCTACGACGTGTCGCTCGCCGAGCCGCGTACGGCCGCCCCCGTCTGGAACTGCGCCGTGACCTCCGCCGGCACGTCGCCGTGCGCCGAGCCCTACCTTCCGGGGTCCGTCGGCGCCCGCTGGGCCGACACCGGGGACGGGCGTCTCGTCAGGCTCGGGGCGGACGACCGTCCGGGGGTCCGCGGGGAGTGGCCCTGCGGCTGGTGCGCCCCGACGGTGCACGTGACCACGGCCGCGCCGGGCGCGACCACGCGCAAGATCACGCTGGACACCACGCGCAGGCTCACTCCCGCCCGCATCTCCAGCGCTTACGGCCGCTATGTGCATTTCCTCGCCTACGAGAACAGCATGACCCGTTCGGTCGTCGCGGACATCGAGACCGGCAAGGTCCTCTCGGTTTCCGACACCGGGAACCAGTCCCTGTGGGGCACCTGGCTCTGGACCGCTTCGGTGGAGAACGACACCGTCTCTGCCGTCGACCTGCGCACCGGGTCCACCGTCGCGACGGTGGACCTCGGGACGAACTGCGGCACCTTCGACTTCGAGGTCGTCGGCAAGTGGATCTACGCTCAGTGCCAGGACAACACGTCCACCGTCGTGTACGACCGGGAGACGAGGACATCGGTCCGCTTCCAGACGTCCTCGTACGCCCGGCCGTCTCTGGGTGACGGCTTCATCGCCTACACCGAGTCCAACGGGAACGGCGGCCACTCGCTGAGGGTGATCGACGTCCGCTCCGGCGCGCCCGTCGTGCGCACCGCCGGAACCCTCACACCTGGCGTTTCCGACGATGTCCGGAGCTGGGCGATCGACCGCTTCGGCGGGGGCATCGCCTTCGTCGACTCCCAGCAGCGGATCCACGTCGTCGGCCTCGGTGGTGTCACCAGCCGCGTGACGGCCCTCGACTCGTCGGTGCCGTCGTCGGTGAACATCAAGTCCGGCTCCTGGAAGCCGCGTTGGAACCTGTCCAAGCCTGGCAAGTGGTCCCTCGCGCTCAAGCGCAAGGCGACCGGCGCGACCGTCCGCACCCTCACCGGTGAGGGCCGTGGCATCGTCGCTCCTGTCTGGGACGGCAAGGACGCGGCCGGGAAGTTCGTCGCGAACGGTGCCCACACCTGGACCCTGACGGTGAAGCCGGCCGATGGCCACGGCGCCGATCTCGTCCAGTCCGGGGCCCTCTCCGTGACGGGCGGCGCCGCCGTGCGCCGCGACCTCGCCGGGGACGACGGGTTCGGGGATCTGCTGGTGATGGACACGGCCGGGCTCGTGTCGATGTACCGGGGTACCGGTACGGGCGCGCTGTCGGCGCGGATCGCCGGTACGGGCGCGAAGTTCGCGACCTCGTCGGTGTTCGTTCCCACCGGTGACCTGAACGGCGACCGCTGCGCGGACGTGTACGTGCGCGTCGGCGACCAGCTGCGGGCCTACCGGCCGGGCTGCGGGAAGGTGCTGTCCGCCTCCTCGCCGTACACGGTCGTCGGTTCGGGCTGGGGCCAGTACGACGTGCTGACCTCGCCGGGCGACGCGAACGGTGACGGACACGCCGACCTGATCGCCCGCCAGGCCTCCACCGGTGACATGTACTTCTACGGCGGCACCGCCGACCACCGGGTCAAGAGCCGGGTGAGGATCGGGACGAACTGGAAGCTGTACAAGAAGATCGTCGGCGCCGGGGATCTCAACGGCGACGGTCGTGGTGACCTGCTGGGGATCGACGCGACCGGAGTGCTGTGGCGGTACCACGGCACCGCGACCGGCGGCGTCACCGCCCGGGTGAAGGTCGGCGGCGGCTGGGGCGGGTACTCCTCGCTCGTCGGCGTCGGCGACCTGTCCGGCGACGGGCGTGCCGACCTCCTGGCCCGCGACACCGCCGGGAAGCTGTGGCGCTACAGCGACACCGGGACCGGGGGCTACGGCGGCCGGGTGGCCATCGGCAGCGGATGGAGCGTCTTCAAGGGGCTCTACTGATCCGGACGTTCCCGAGTCCCGAGGGCCCGGCCGCCGTGGTGCGGTCGGGCCCTCGGGCGTCCCCTCACGCCGGCGGCGCCACGAGCGCGGGGTCCTGGCCCGCGTGGGCGAGGGAGGTGGTGACGAAGCCGTCGGTCTTCAGGGTTTCGATCGTCTCGCGGAGGAAGGCGATGGTCTCGGGGCGGCGGCCGACGGTCGTGCCGACCGCCTGGCGGATCTCCATGAAACGGCCCTCGATCAGCCGGACGTCCGGGTGCGCGGCGGCGTGGGCCGTCATCGGCTGCCGGATGCCCGCGCCCGCCTCCAGGCCCTCGGCGCGGAACACGTCGACGCCCTCGTCGCCGCGCACGACCGTCGCGTGCGCGAGGGAGCGGGAGAGGAACAGGTCGTACGCCGAGCCCTGCTTGACGCCGATCCGGACGCCGGGGGCGTCGACGTCCTCGACGGTGGCGAGGCCGGAGTCGCGGGGGACCGCGTACACGCCCTCGATGACGACGTACGGGGCGGTGAAGGCGACCTCCTTCTCGCGCGCCGGGTCGACCGCCAGGAAGCAGAGGTCGGCGCGGCCCTCCGCCATCGCCTCGAAGGACTTGCGCGCCGCGTCGAAGCAGAGCAGTTCGACGGGGAGGCCGAGGCGGGCGCCGATCTCGCGCGCCAGGTCGACCGTGATGCCCGTCGGTGCCTCGGGCGTGCCCTGTGCGAGGACCGGGTTCCCGAGGTTGATCGAGGCGCGCAGGGTGCCGGTGGGGGCCAGGTCGGCGGCGATGTGCGCGGAGTTCGGTGAGGTCGTCATGGGGTCAGCCTGCCTCAGGCGCGTGGTGGAGGCCGTTCAGGAGGGCCAGGTCCTCGGGGGTCAGCCGGAGGGCGCCCGCCTCGACGTTGGCGGCGAGGTGGGCGGGGTCGCCGGTGCCGGGGATGGCGAGCAGGTGGGGGCCCTGGTGGAGGGTCCAGGCGATGCGGACCTGGGCGGCGCTCGCGCCGTGGGCCTCGGCGACGGCGAGCACCTCGGGGATCTCGGCGGCGGTGGCTCCGCCCTGCCGGCCGGCCGCGGCGATCGCGTAGAACGGCACGAAGGCGATGCCCTGTTCGCCGCAGAGGCGCACGAAGTCCTCGTACTCGGGGCGGACGCCTATCCCGTACATGTTCTGCACGCAGACGACGGGGGCGATGGCCTGTGCCTCGCCGAGCTGCTCGGGGGTGATGTTGGAGACCCCGAGATGGCGGATGAGGCCGGCCTGGCGGAGCTCGGCGAGGGCGCCGAAGCGGTCGGCGATCGAGTCGGTGCCGACGATGCGGAGGTTGACGAGGTCCAGGTGGTCGCGGCCGAGCTGGCGCAGGTTCTCCTCGACCTGGCCGCGCAGGGCTTCGGGGGTGCGCGCGTGGGTGCCCCAGGCGCCGGAGGCGTCGCGGCAGGGGCCGACCTTGGTGGCGATGACGAGGTCGTCGGGGTAGGGGCCGCCGAGGGCGCTGCTGATCAGCTCGTTGGCGGAGCGGGTCGGGGAGAAGTAGAAGGCGGCCGTGTCGATGTGGTTCACGCCCAGGTCGACGGCCTTGCGCAGGACGGCGATCGCTTCCGCGCGGTCCCTCGGTACGGCGGTCTCGACGAGCGCCTCACCGCGCTGGGGCAGCCGCATCGCGCCGAACCCGATCCGGTTGACGGTGAGTTCGCCGCCCAGGGTCCAGGTGCCGGATGCCGAGGCGGCGGGGAGGGGGGTGGAGAGGGGAGGGGTGAGGGGTGTGGGTGTGGGTGTGGAGGTCATGGGCAGGATGATCTCCCGGGGCGGGGGTGGCCGCCAGGAGATTCCGAACACCCCCTTTCTTTACGGGGGTTGCCCCTACCCGGGAGTCGCGTGCCTGCCGGATGGGGCGGGCGCGCGCCGGGCGCGAGGCTGTGCGCATGACAACGAACCGTGGACGCAAGACGCTTCTCCTCGCCCTCTCCGCCGCCGCCGTCGCCGGTGCCGCCCTCACCGGGGGCGGTGCCACCGCCGCCGCCGCGACCGCCGGTGCGGCGGGGCTGACGTGGGGCGACTGCGCCCCGGCCGTGCGGCCGCTGCCCGGGCAGCAGTGCGCCACGCTCTCCGTACCCCTGGACTACGCCGATCCCCACGGCGAGCAGATCGGGCTCGCCGTCTCCCGGCTGCCCAGCACCCGGCCCGAGGCGCGGCGCGGCACCCTGATGGTGATCCCCGGCGGGCCCGGCAGCTCCGGGGTGCAGCGGCTGGCGCAGAAGGGCGCCGCGCTGGCGAAGGAGACGGCCGGGGCCTACGACCTCGTGGCCTTCGACCCGCGCGGCATCGGCGGCTCCGCCAAGGCCTCGTGCGGGCTCGACGAGGCCGACCGGTGGATGATGACGCTGCGGTCGTGGCCGGACGCGGACGGCGGGATCGGGGAGAACGTGGCCCGGTCGAAGCGGGTCGCCGAGGCCTGTGCCCGGAACGGGGGTGCCATGCTGCGCGGGCTGACCACCGCCAACCAGGTGCGGGACCTGGAGCGGCTGCGGCAGGCGCTCGGCGAGCGGAGGCTGTCGGCGTGGAGCGTGTCGTACGGGACGTACGTGGCGGCCGCGTACGCGGAGAAGTACCCGCACCGGACCGACCGCTGGGTCCTCGACAGCAGCAACGACCCCGACCCGAGGCGGGTGGCCCGGGGCTGGCTGGAGGGCATGGCGCGGGGCGCCGAGGACCGCATGCCGGACTTCGCGGCCTGGGCGGCGCACCCGGACCGGGCGGACGCGGGGCTGCGGCTCGCGGAGCGCCCCGAGGACGTACGGGGTGTGCTCATGGACCTGGCGGCCCGCCTCGACCGCGAGCCGCACGCCTCGGTGGTCCCCGGGGCGCCGGGGGAGCCCGTGAAGGCCGGGCCTCCGCTCACGGGGTCGATGCTGCTCCAGGCCTTCCACCTCGCCCTCTACTCCGACGGGTACTTCCCGGCCTTCGCGCAGCTCGTGACGGAGGCGCTCGACCCGGAGGGCCGGCCGGTGCTGCCGCGTGAGCTGGCGGGCGCGCTGCCGGACGACGCCGCGGCCATCACCGTGGGCGTGATCTGCAACGACGTGAACTGGCCCGGGTCCGTGCCGGCGTACGAGCGGGCCGTGGCGAAGGACCGGGCGCGGTACCCGCTCACGGCGGGGATGCCGGCGAACATCACGCCCTGTTCCTTCTGGAAGGGCGGAGCGGTGGAGAAGCCGGTCCGGATCACCGACCGGGGGCCCTCGAACATCCTGATGATCCAGAACCTCCGCGACCCCTCGACGCCTTACGCCAACGGGCTGAGGATGCGGGCGGCCCTCGGCGAGCGGGCGCGTCTCGTCTCGGTCGACCACGGAGGGCACGGCGTCTACCTCGGCAACGGCAACGCGTGCGGCGACGCGGCGGTGACCCGCTACCTGACCGAGGGCGTGCGGCCGTCCGGGGACGTGCTCTGCCGCTGACGGCGTGGGGAGGGGATACGGGGAAGGGCCCGGGCAGCTGGTGCTGCCGGGCCCTTCCCCGTACCGCCGACCGGGTCGGTCAGACCTTCGCCGGTTCCGGCTCCAGGGCCGGGGGCGGAGTGCCGGCCGGGGTGTCGGCCGGGGTTCCCGCCGTCACCGGGACCTCCGCAGGGGCCTCCGTGTCGACGTCGAACTCCTCCAGGAGCTCCTTGCCGAAGCCCCAGAAGTACGTCGCCACGAACCCGACCGCGTAGCCGACGAGCAGCCCGCCCGCGTAGATCGCGATCGTCTCGCCGAGGCCCTTGTTGCCGTCGAGGAGCGGGAAGAGCGCCCAGCCCGACGGGCCGATCGCGGTCGAGCCGACCGAGTCGCCCAGCATGCTGAAGAGTCCGACGAAGCCGCCGCCGAACGCTCCGCCGACGCAGGCCGTGACGAAGGGGCGGCCCAGGGGGAGCGAGACGCCGTAGATCAGGGGCTCGCCGACGCCCAGGAAGCCGGCGGGGAGGGCGGACCTGATGGTGCGGCGGATGGAGCCGTTGCGCGGGAGCTTCAGGTAGACCGCCATGGCCGCGCCGACCTGGCCGGCGCCCGCCATCGCGAGGATGGGGAGGAGGACCGTGTAACCCTGCTGCTCGATGAGCGTGGTGTGGATCGGGATGAGTGCCTGGTGCAGGCCGAGCATGACGAGCGGGAGGAAGAGGCCGCCGAGGAGGAAGCCGGCGCCGGCGCCCGCGTTCGCCAGGAGCCAGTTCGCGAACTCGCCGATCGCGGTGGAGACCTCACCGGCGACGAACATCAGGCCGAAGACGGTGACCAGGCCCGAGATCAGGACGGTCAGGGTCGGGGTGACCAGGACGTCCAGGGACTCCGGCACCCAACGGCGGCACCACTTCTCCACGTACACGGCGAGGACCGCCGCTCCCAGCGCGCCGAGCACACCGCCCTGTCCGGGGGAGAGCGTCTGGCCGAAGACGTCGATCTTCGCGACGCCCGCGAAGACGATGATGGACGCGACCGCGCCGCCGAGGACCGGCGTACCGCCGAACTCCTTCGCCGTGTTGTAGCCGACGAAGACCGCGATGAGCGCCATGAAGCCGCTCGCGATGGCGGCGAGTGCGGGGGTGACGCCCGGCAGCCAGCCGAGGTTGATCAGCAGGCCGTTGAGGCCGGCGATGATGCCGCAGCCGATGAGGGCGGGGATCAGCGGGACGAAGATGTTCGCGATCCTGCGCAGGAAGAGCTTGAACGGGGTGGCGTTCTGCTGCTTCTGCGCGGCCTTCAGGGCCGCTCCCTGCGCCGCCAGGTCCTCGGCGGAGTGCGCGGGCTTCGGGGCCTCGGCCACCAGGGCCTCCAGCTCCGGGGTCACGCGGGCGACGGTGCCGGGGCCGAGGACGATCTGGTACGTGTCGTCCTCCACCACGCCCATCACGGCCGGCAGGGCCTTGAGGGCCTCGTCCTGGACGAGCGAGCGGTCACGCAGCCCCAGCCGGAGGCGGGTCATGCAGTGGGCCACGGTGCTGATGTTCCCGGCGCCGCCGACGAGGGGGAGGATCGCGGCGGCGATGGCGCGGTTCTTGTCGTCTGTGCTCATGGTGCGGTGGGCCTTGCTGTCGCTGTGAGGGGATGCCTTGCTGCGTCGCGGGGGCTACGCGGTGGGCTCGGTCGCGTGCAGGGCCGCGCGCAGGTGGCCCTGGGAGACGGTGAGCCGACGGGCTGCGGTGGGGGCGTCGAGGTCGGCGAGGATCATGAGGATCGCGTTCTTCACCTCTCCGTCGGCGGCGGTGAGCGCGGCCTCGATCTGCTCGTCCGGGGCGCCGGTGGCCAGGGCGACGATCCGCCGCGAGCGCGCCTGGAGCTTCTCGTTGGAGGCGCGGACGTCGACCATCAGGTTTCCGTAGGTCTTGCCGAGGCGGATCATCGTGATGGTCGAGATCATGTTGAGGACGAGCTTCTGGGCGGTGCCGGCCTTGAGGCGGGTGGAGCCGGTGAGGAGCTCGGGGCCGGGGACGACCTCGATGCCGTGCTCGGCGGCGGCGGCGAGCGCGCTGTCCGCGTTGCACGACAGGCCGATGGTCAGCGCCCCGTGCGCGCGGGCGTGTTCGACGGCGCCGATGGCGTACGGGGTGCGGCCGGAGGCGGAGATGCCGACCACGGTGTCGTTCTCGGTGAGGCCGAGCGCGGTGAGGTCCTCCACCGCCAGTTCCTTGGAGTCCTCGGCGCCTTCGACGGCCTTGACCATGGCGGTGGGGCCGCCCGCGATCAGGCCGACGACCTGGGAGGGGTCGGTGTTGAAGGTGGGCGGGCACTCGCTGGCGTCGAGGACGCCGAGGCGGCCCGCGGTGCCGGCGCCCAGGTAGATCAGCCGGCCGCCGCGCGCCATGCGCTCGGCCGTCGCGTCGATCGCGGCGGCGATGGCGGGGAGCTCGCGGGCGACGGCAGCGGGGACGGTCCGGTCCTCGCCGTTCATGGTCCGGGCGATCTCCAGCGTCGACAGCCGGTCGATCTCGGCGAGCTCGGGACGGAACGCCTCGGTGGTGAGGGTGGCCAGCTGGGCGCGGAGCTCGGAGTACGTGGAAGTGGGCATGGGCTGCTCTTTCGATGCGTGGACGTCGTCGGCGTCGTTGGCGGTCGACGTGTGACGCTCGGCTGACCGGGGGGTGTCAGCGGGTCCGGGGCGAGTGGCGGTGGGCGAGGGCTTCGTACGAGGCGGCGAGGGCAGGGGCCGCCGTCTCGTACGTACGCTGGGTGACACAGGTGAACAGACAGTCCACGACCAGGAGTTGGCTGGTGCGGGACGACATGGCCGCGGGGCGCAGTTCGCTCTCGCGGGCGGTGGAGGTGGTCAGGACGTGGTCGGCGTACTGCGTGACCGGGCCGTCCGGGCGGCCGGTGATCGCGACCGTGGTGGCGCCGTGGTCGAAGGCGACCCGCAGCGGTTCTATGACGTCGCCGGTGGAGCCGGAGTGGGTGATGGCGATGGCGACGTCGCCGGAGCGGAGCTGTACGGCGTTGGTGACGGCGAGGTGCGGGTCGCTGTGGGCGTGCGCGATCAGGCCGATGCGGAGCAGCTTCTGGGCGAGGTCCTGGGCGACGAGGCCGGAGGCGCCGACTCCGTAGATGTCGACGCGGCGGGCGGTCGCGAGGGCGGTGACGGCGGCGCCGAGCTGGACGGTGTCGAGTCCGGCGG
Organism: Streptomyces narbonensis; assembly: GCF_014649015.1. Lineage (GTDB taxonomy): Bacteria > Actinomycetota > Actinomycetes > Streptomycetales > Streptomycetaceae > Streptomyces > Streptomyces narbonensis. The sequence goes on along the minus strand of NZ_BMSF01000004.1, from coordinate 271,496 downwards.
CGGTGTCGGCGAGGGTCTGCTGCTCGTCGTAGGCCAGCTTGGCGACGACGTCGGCCACCGGGTCGTCGACGGCGATGTCGGCGGTGACGGCGGGCGCGCGGCCGGACTGCTGCTGGGCGGCGAGGCCGGCGAGGGCGAGGCGCAGGTCGCGGTAGCCGGGGTAGCCGAGGAGCCGGGCGGTGCGGACGACGGTCGCCTCGCTGGTGCCGGTGAGCTCGGCGAGGCCGGTGACCGTGAGGGCGGCGCAGCCGGCCGGGTCGCCGGCGACGGCTTCGGCGACCCGCTGCATGGAGCGGGTCATGGAGGGCGCGAGGGTCCGCACCTTGGCCGCGAGGGCGGCGGGTGCGGGGGGCGCGTCGCTCGTGAAACTTTCCTTCACTTCATTGGTCACACCTGAAAGATACTTTCGGGCGGGTGGGTCGACAAGCCCCCTTCGGTCCCGGATCGGTCCCGGAAACGGACGGGACCTTCGTCCTTCCGCGGTGCCGGGTGACAATGAGTGCATGGACGAGATCGACCCGGTGGAGCAGGCGCTGCACACTGCTCGCGCGCTGGTGATGGCCGACCTGGTGGCCCGAGAGGTGGCCGCCGCCGAGGTCGTGTCGATGGTGGAGGACTCGGTGACCCACCGTCGCTGGTGGGTCGAGCAGTGGCCCGAGGGGGTGGAGTACGTGGCGGGGCTCGTCGCCCAGGACGTCCAGGACGCCCTGCTCGAGCGGTACGGGCGCTGGCCGCTCTGCCCCGTCTGCTCCTCGGGCGACCCGCACGCCCTCGACGTGGAACCGGAGCTGGGCCCGGACCCGCACTGGGTCTGCGGCAAGCAGGGAGTGGTGGTCGCGAGGGTGGGCGGTCTGACGTGAGACGCAGGCCGGAAGGAGTCCCCGCGTGAGCCTCTACATCGACCCGCCGACCTGGCCGGGGCACGGCCGCATGTGGTCGCACCTGGTCAGCGACGTCTCCTTCGACGAGCTGCACGCTTTCGCCGCCTCCATCGGCGCCCCGCCCCGCGCCTTCGAGCGCGACCACTACGACATCCCGTCCGAGCGGTACGCGGACGCGGTGGCGGGCGGCGCGGTCGAGGTCGGCTCCAAGGAGCTCCTCCGCCGCCTCACGGAAGCGGGCCTGCGCCGCCCGAAGAGCCGGCCTCCGGCTGCGTGATGCTCGGGGGTGTCGGCGCCGCGGGACGTCAGCTCGGCGAGGTCACCTTCTTCTGCTGCGGAGCCCCCGACGTCACCACGCGGGACGGGGACTTCCCGACCTTCAGCGCCAGGGCCGTCGCGCCGAGGGCCGTCGCCGTCATCGCCGCGCCCGCCCAGGCCGGGGAGGCGTAGCCGAGGCCCGCGTCGATGACCGTGCCGCCGAGCCAGGGGCCGCCCGTGTTGCCGAGGTTGAAGGCCGCGGTGGTGGTCGCTCCCGCGAGGGTGGGGGCGGCGCCGGCGACGTTGAACATGCGGGCGTTGAGGGCCGGGGCCGTGTAGAAGGCGGAGACGCCGAGGAGGAAGGCGAGGGCGATCGCGGCGACCGGGCTGGACGCGAGGAAGGTCAGGGCGACCAGGAAGACGGTGGAGGTGGCGATGCCGGTGAGCAGGACGCCGAAGAGGTGGGCGTCGGCGAAGCGGCCGCCGATCGCCGTGCCGACCAGGGCGCCGATGCCGAAGAGGGCGAGGACGCCCGAGACCCACTTCACGTCGAGTCCGGCGACGTCCGTGAGGAGCGGGGCCAGGTAGGAGAAGGCGCAGAAGACGCCGCCGGCCGCGAGCGCGACGATGACGACCTGGAGCAGGACCTGCGGGTCGCGGTAGACGGCCAGCTCCCGCTTGAGGCTCGGCTTCGTCTCCGGGAGCGGGATGCGGGGGATGCGGGTGACGACGCCGGCCAGCGCGATCGCGGAGGCGGCGGCGACCGCCCAGAACGCGGAGCGCCAGCCGAGGTGCTCGCCGAGGAAGGCGCCGGCGGGGACGCCCAGGACGTTGGCGATGGACAGGCCGCCGATCATGACCGCCATGGCGCGGGCGCGCGAGTTCACCGGGACCATGGCGATGGCGACGGCCGCGCCGACCGCCCAGAATCCGGCGCAGGCGAAGGCGCTGATGATCCGCGAGGCGAAGAGGATCTCGTAGGTGGGGGCGAGCGCGCCCGCTATCTGGCCGAGGCCGAAGACGGTGATGAGGGCGATCAGGGTCGTCTTGCGGGGGAGCCGGAGGGTGGCGACGGCGAGCAGGGGCGCGCCGATGACCATGCCGATCGCGAAGGCGGAGATGAGGAGCCCGGCGCGGGGGATGGAGACGTCCATGTCCCCCGCGATGGCCTGGAGCAGCCCCGAGAGCATGAACTCGCTCGTGCCGAGCGCGAAGACGGAGAGGCCGAGGATGTAGACGGCCATGGGCATCCGGGTGGGTGCCGGGTCGGGGGCGGGCGTCGCGGCTTCGACGGAGAGGGAGGGCATGACATGGGTGAACGCCTATTTTGTGCCTGTCATTCCGTCTGCGGTGAATGTCTCGTGATGCGAGACGCGCACCTCGTGCCCCGCTCCCTTACGGCCGGTAACAACATGATCGACCAGTGGTCGGTGCCGGCCGGCCGTACCGGCGGTAGGGGTCGGCTCTCATTACGTTTTGACGTCGGATCGGGCCGGACTCAATTCGCGTCGGAAACGTCCGTCAGCTCCTCGAGTTCCCTTTCCATGTTGTCCCGCGCCTTCCCCTCCCACACCGCCGCCCCGTACGGCGTGTGGAAGAGGCGGGGGAGGGAGAGGAGCTGGCGGAGGACCGCCGCGCGGCCCTTCCGGAAGTCGTCCTCGGGGACGAAGGCGTACTCCTCGCGGACCGCCGCCACATACCCCCCGTACGTATCGGGTGAGCCGGCCAGGATCGCGAGGTCGGCGTCGCAGAGCGTCTCGCCGTTCAGGTCGCCCGCGGCGGGGTCGTGGGAGACCGTCAGGCGGACCAGCCGGGCCACCTCCCGTGTCTCATGCTCCGTCAGACCCGCCTCGAACAGGGCCCGTTCGGCCAGCGCGGCCGAGCGCTCCTCGTTCTCGGAGCGGTCCGGGCGGTAGACCGCGTCGTGGAACCAGGCGGCCAGGCGGACGAGTTCCAGCTCGCCGCCCTCCCCGCCCTGGTCGGCGAGTTCGTCGATGCGGTCCAGGACCGCCCGCAGGTGGTCGACCGTGTGGTAGCGGCGCTGCGGCTCGGCCCAGCGGGAGAGCAGGTTCCGGCCGTACGGGGCGGGGTCCGGGCCCTCGCGTCCGGCGCGGGCGGCGAGCAGGGTCCTGTTCCAGCGCTGGAGCAGCTCGGGGTGTTCCTCGGCGGTCATGGGGGCATTCTGCCCGGCGGGTCAGCCGGAAGGCTCGATTCCCTGGCGCTCGGGCCGCGCCCTCATCTCACTCTTACATACCCCCCATGGGTATGCTACGGTGCTCCGCGAAGGTACCCCCTAGGGGTATGCCTCGGGGATGACTCGGGGCTCGTCGCGAGTGAAGGGTCAGGGCAATGTCAACCGTCAATCCCCGGCGCTGGTGGGCACTTGTCGTGCTCGCCGCCGCACAGTTCATGGTCATCATGGACACCTCGATCATCGGGGTCGCGCTCCCCGAGATGCAGAAGGACCTGGGCTTCTCGCAGAGCGAGCTCCAGTGGATCTTCAACGCCTACGTGATCGTCTTCGGCGGCCTCCTGCTCCTCGGCGGACGCCTCTCCGACCTCGTCGGAGCCCGCAAGATCTTTGTGGCCGGCTGGGCGGTCATGATCGCCGGCTCGGTCCTCGCCGCCGCCGCGCAGACCGCCTGGGTCGAGATCGCGGGCCGCGCCGTCCAGGGTGTCGGCGGTGCGCTCATCGCGCCCTCCGCCATGACCCTGCTGATGATCCTCTTCATGCACGACCCGAAGGAGCTCGGCAAGGCGATGGCGCTCTACGGCGCCGCAGCCCCGGCCGGCGGCACCGCGGGCGTCTTCCTCGGCGGTGTCTTCACCGAGTGGATGAGCTGGCAGTGGGTCTTCATCATCTACATCCCGATCGGCCTCGCGACCCTCGCCGCCACCAAGCTCCTCCCGAACGTCGAGTCCCGCCGCGGCTCCGTCGACATCCTCGGCGCCGTCGCCGTCACCGCCGGTCTCGCGCTCGCCGTCTTCGCCGTGGTCCGCGCTCCCGAGGTCGGCTGGGGCTCCACCGGCACGATCCTCCAGCTGGTCGGCGCCGCCGCCCTCCTGGCCCTCTTCTTCGTGATCCAGAAGAGCATCGGCGAGCCGCTCATGCCGCTCAGCGTCTGGCGGGTCCCGCGCCTCGGCTCGGCCAACCTCGCGATGACGCTGCTCGGTGCCGCGTGGATCCCGATGTGGTACTTCCTCAACCTGTACCTCCAGCAGGTCCTGGGCTTCGGTGCCTTCGAGTCCGGTGCCGCCCTGCTCCCGATGACCGTGCTCCTCATGATCTTCATGACGGCCATCACGGCCCGGCTCATGATGAAGGTCGGCGCCAAGCCGCTCATCGCCGGCGGTCTGCTGGTTCTCGCCGCCGGTCTGGTCTGGCTCGCCGCCGTCCCGCCCACCGGCTCCTTCCTCGTCGACGTCCTCCCGGCCTCGCTGGTCGCCGCGCTCGGCATGTCCCTCGCCTACATCCCGACGATGATGTCCGCCATGTCCGGCGCCCCGCAGGAGCAGGCCGGTCTCGCCTCCGGCATCGTCAACACCACCTACAACGTCGGCTCCGCGCTCGGTCTCGCCGCGCTGACCGCCGTGGCCATGTCCCAGGGAGCCGACCAGCTCGGCAACCTGCCCGCCCTCACCGACGGGTTCTCGTCCGCCTTCATCGGCGCCGCGATCATCGCCGCCGTCGGCGGTGTGATCACCCTCCTCGTCATGAAGAGCGACAAGGCCGTCGCCGCCGAGGCCGCCGCTCCCGCCCCGCAGGGCGAGAAGGTCTCCGCCTGAAGCGCCTGAAGCGCCTGAAGCGCCTGAAGCGCCTGAAGCGCCTGATCGGCACCACACCCGAAGGGGCCGCCCGATGTCCGTCCCGGACGTCGGGCGGCCCCTTTTCCGTATCCGGAAAGGAAAGCCGTGGAACTGAACACCCGCGCCGTGCATGTCTTCAACGAGCCCTTTCCCAGCGGCAGTTGGCCGCTCTCCGTGCCCCTCGTACAGTCTTCCGCCTTCGCCTTCGACTCGGCCGCCGAGCTCGCCGACGCGATGGCCGGGCCCGACGGGCGGTACGTCTACAGCCGCCGCGGCAATCCGACCGTGCGGGCCCTGGAACAGACCCTCGCCGGCCTGGAGGGCGGCGCCGGGGCCATCGCCTTCGCCTCCGGGATGGGCGCGATCAGCGGCGTACTCCTCGCACTCCTGCGGCCCGGCGACCGGGTCGTGGCCCAGCGCTGCCTGTACGGGGGCACCCACGCCGTCCTGTCCGACCTGGCCGGGCGGTACGGGATCGAGGTCGTCCGGATCTCCGGCGACGACCCGGCCGAGCTGGAGGCGGCGGCCGTCCACCCCGCCACCCGGCTCCTCGTCCTGGAGACCATCGCCAACCCCACGGGTCAGGTCCCCGACCTGCCGGGACTGCTCGCCGTCGCCCGCGCGGCCGGTGTGACGAGCCTCGTCGACAACTCGCTCGCCTCGCCCGTGCTGTGCCGCCCCCTGGAGCTCGGCGCCGACATCGTCGTCCACTCCACGACCAAGTACCTCTCGGGGCACTCCGACGTCCTCGGCGGCGCCGCCGTCTTCGCCGACGACGAGCTGCGCTCGCGGGTGTGGCCGCGGACCGTCGAACTCGGTGCCTGCGCCGACCCGTTCGCCGCCTGGCTGACCCTGCGCGGGATGGCCACCCTGCCGCTGCGGATGCGCGAGCACTGCGCGAACGCCGTCTCGCTCGCGGCGGCGCTCGCCGAGCGCGCCGAGGCGCGCGGCGACGTCACGGCCGTGCACTACCCGTGGCTGGCGGGCCACCCCTCGCGTGAGAACGCCCGCAAGGTCCTCTCGGGCGGCGGTGGGCTCCTCTCCTTCGAGCTGGCCGGCGGCCGGGAGGCGGGCCGGGCCTTCGTCGAGCGCGTGCGCCTCGCGAAGCTCGCGCTCTCCCTCGGGGGCGTGGAGACCCTGGTGACGCACCCCGCCTCCACCTCCCACCGGGAGCTGGACGAGGCGGCGCTGGAGGCCGCCGGGATAGGCGCCGGCCTGGTGCGGATGTCCGTCGGGATCGAGGACGTCGAGGACCTCTGGTCCGACCTCCAACAGGCCCTCGCCTGAACGGATTCCGGCCTTCTTTTGGGTTGACAAAATAAACGAACGATTCGTAGATTGGATGTCGCCAGGGAAAGACACTCCTAGGTCAAGGGGGGCGCGTGATGCGCTACTTCGAGGACTTCCGGCCCGGCGACGTCCACGAGCTGGGCGCCGTCACCGTCACGGTGGAGGAGGTGCTGGAGTTCGGCAGGCGCTTCGACCCGCAGCCCTTCCACACGGACCCCGAGCTCGCGGCGGGTTCGCAGTTCGGCGGTCTGATCGCGAGCGGCTTCCACACGCAGTCGATGTTCATGCGGCGGTACGTGGACGGCCTGCTCGCCTACAGCGCCTGTATGGGCTCGCCCGGCATCGACGAGGTCCGCTACCTGCGGCCCGTCCGCCCGGGCGACGTCCTCACCGCGCGCGTCGAGATCCTCGGCTCCACCCCGTCGCCGTTCAACCCCGCCACCGGCACCGTCAAACCGCGGTGCACCCTGGTGGCCGCCGACGGGACGGCCGTGTTCAGCATGATCCTGCACAGCATCTTCCGCCGGCGCCCCGCCGACTCCGAGGCCGGCCATCTGTCGTCGATGCCCGCGGCCGAGGACCCCGTCGCCTGTGGGCGACCGGCCGCGAAGAGCGCTGTCCCGGCCATGAGCTCCTGACGGACCGTCCTCCGCCGGGCCCTGAACACGGCCGTCCGCACCTCTCCGACGGCACTTCCCCACCCGACTCTTCCCCACCCGACTCTTCCCCACCCGACTCTTCCCCACCCGACTCTTCCCACCCTGTTCGCCAGTGAAGGGGGACCTCCTGTGGAGGCCGTATCCCGCACCGCCCAGTGGACCGCCGCCGCGCGCGCCCTGGAGACCGAGCGCGAGGACCGGCTGTTCGCCGATCCCTACGCGCGGACGGTCGCCGACCAGATCGGCTTCGAACTGCTCGACCGCTACGACGGGGGCGGCATCGTGCCGTTCCTCGCCATCCGCACCACCTACCTCGACCGGGCCATCGTCAAGGCGGTGGAGGAGCGCGGCATCCGCCAGGTCGTCTTCCTCGCCGCCGGCATGGACACCCGCTTCTACCGCCTCCCCTGGCCCGACGGCGTCACCGTCTACGAGCTGGACCGCCCCGCGCTCCTCGCCGCCAAGGCGGAGATGCTGGCGGACGAGCCGCAGCCCGCGGGCCGCACCCGCGTCACCGTCCCGGTCGACCTGACCCAGGACTGGACCGGCTTCCTGAAGGAGGCGGGCTGGAAGAGCGAGGAGCCCGTCCTGTGGGTCGTCGAGGGCCTGCTGTTCTTCCTCCCCGAGCAGGCGGTCCGCGGCCTCATCTCGACGCTCTCCGCGCACTCCGCCCCCGGCTCCGTGCTCCTCGGCGACGTCATCTCCCGGGCCGCCCTGGTCAACCCGCTGGCCCGCACCTTCCTCCAGGCCCTGAAGGACGACGGCAACCCGTGGCTCTTCGGCACCGAGGAGCCCGAGGCGCTGCTCGACGACTGCGGCTGGGCCGTACGGGAGGTCAAGCAGCCCGGTGAGGAGGGCGCCGACTTCGAGCGGTGGCCCTACCAGGTCGCGCCGCGCGCCCTCCCGGGCGTACCGAGGTCGTTCCTCTTCACGTGTGACACGCCCACCCACAGCGAGGAGCCGGCCGCATGAGCGCCCACGACTTCCACCAGCGGGTCATCACCGACGCCGGCGCGGCCGTCCGCGGTCTGACCGTCGCCCTCGGACAGCGCCTCGGCCTCTACGCGGCCCTGGCCGAGGCGGGGCCCCTCACCGCGGGGCAGCTCGCCGAGAGGACCGGGACGGACGAGCGGTACATCGAGGAGTGGCTGCACGCCCAGCTCTCCGCCGGGTACGTCGAGCGGCACCCCAGCTCGCTCACGTACACGCTCCCCGCCGACCACGTCGAGGTCCTCGCCGACCCGAAGGCCGTCACCTACGCCGCCGGGTTCTTCACCGCCCTCAAGGCGCTGTACGCCACCGAGGACCTGCTCGTCGAGGCGTACCGCACCGGTGACGGCGTCGGCTGGGCCGAGCACGACGCGGCCCTCGACACCGGCATGGGCTCCTTCTTCCAGCCCACGTACGAGCACAAGCTCGTCCCGGACTGGCTGCCCGCCCTGCACGAGGTCACCGGAAAGCTCGCCGCCGGCGGCACCGTCGCGGACGTCGGCTGCGGCGTCGGACACACCACGCTCCTCATCGCCAAGACGTTCCCGCAGGCCACGGTCCACGGCTTCGACTACTCCGAGGAGGCCATCTCGATCGCCCGCGAGCTCGCGGAGGAGGCCGGCCTCTCCGACCGGGTCGTCTTCGAGGTCGCCTCGGCCGACGACTACCCGGGCTCCGGCTACGACCTGGTGTGCTTCTTCAACGCCCTGCACGACATGGGCGACCCGGTCGCCGCCGCCCAGCACGTCCACAAGTCCCTGGACGCGGACGGCACCTGGATGCTCGTCGAGTCGAACGTCTCCCCGCAGGACATCGAGACGCAGACCCCCGCCGCCCGCATGTTCATGGCCCTGTCGGCCGTGATGTGCCTGCCGGTCGCGGTCGCGCAGCGCGGCCCGCACGCCCTCGGCAACCACTCCGGCGAGAAGGCCTTCCGGTCCATCGCGGAGGAGGCCGGCTTCACCCGCTGGCGGCGCGCCACGGAGACCGCGGTCAACGCGGTGTACGAGGTCCGGCCCTAGGGCCTGTCCGGCGGATCAGGGTCGGACAGGCCCTGACCCACCGCAACCCACCGCCCCCATCGTCAGAGGAGCACCCTCATGGGCGTGACCGCCCCCCTGCCCGTCACCGACCGGTTCATGGAGGTCCTGGAGCGGCTCAGCGAGCGCTCCGTGGAGGACTACTACAACCCGTACCAGACCTTCCAGTGGCCCGAGACGCTGGAGGAGAACCGTTTCTGGATGACCCCCGAGCTGCTCACCGTCTACGGCACCGAGCACTACGACACCCTCGGCGAGGAAACGCTTCAGCGCCTGTCGAAGTGGGAGTCCATCAACTTCTACAGCCTGAACGTCCACGGCATCCGCGAGCTCCTCATCGAGGTCGTCGGCCGCATCCACATGCCGGGCTTCGAGGTCCCCTCGGACTTCTTCCACCACTTCATCGGTGAGGAGAACGAACACATGTGGTTCTTCTCCGAGTTCTGCCGCCGCTACGGCCACAAGATCTACGGCTCCACCGCGATGCGCGCCGACGCGGCCTGGGAGCCCGAAGTCGAGAACTTCCTGGTCTTCACCCGCATCCTCTTCTTCGAGGAGCTGGTCGACCACTACAACTCCCGGATGGCGAAGGACGACTCCCTCTGCCACACCATCCGCGAGGTCAACCGCATCCACCACCAGGACGAGTCCCGCCACATCGCCTTCGGACGCGAGCTGGTCTCCCTCCTGTACGGCCGGATGTGCCAGGCGGTCGGTGCCGAGCGGGTGCGGGAGGTGGAGGCGTACCTCAAGCGGTACGTCGTCTACAGCACCAACTCCCTCTACAACCCCCACGTCTACCGCGACGCCGGCATCCCCGACCCGCTGGCCCTGCGCAACTCACTGGTCGCCGACGAGCGCCGCCGCCCGCACGAGCGCAAGGCCATCCGCAAGCCGCTCGCCTTCTTCCTGAAGACCGGGATCTTCTCCGACGACACCCTGCCCGTCGTCTGAGCGCGCCCCTCCCGAGACCTCCCACCCGAGAGGTGAAGAGACCATGACCGTGACGACCCCCGCGCAAGCCGGGGCCCCCGAGACAGTCGGTGACAGCCAGGGCCGGCCGAGGAGTGACCGGCCCGGCACCACCCGGGGCCTGCCCTCGCTCGGCCCGGAGGGGACCCGCCTCCTGCGGCTCCTCGACGACACCTTCGAAGGCTGGGGCACGACCGCGGGCGCCCGCCCGATGACGATGCCCCCGCTCCTGCCGGCCGCCGACCTGGCCAGGCTGGACTACTACGACAACTTCCCGCACCAGGCCGTCGTCGCCGCCCCGCTCGACCTGGAGCGCCGCGCGACCACGCCCTTCTGCGAGGACACCGGCTGCTTCCCGAGCGACGCCCTCGAACCGGCCGCGCTCGGACTGCCCTCGGCGTCCTGCTACGCGGTCTACCTCGACCACCAGGGCACCCGGGTCGCCGACGACACCCTCGTCACGATCTGCTCCTGGTGCTTCCGCAAGGAGACCCACTACGAAGGCATGCGGCGCCAACTCGGTTTCCGCATGCGGGAGATCGTCGCCATCGGGGCGCGCGAGCACGCCGAGGCGCACCTCGCCGACTTCACCGCCCGCATCCAGGCCTTCGCGACGGCGCTCGACCTGCCGCTGCGCAAGGAGGCCGCCTGCGACCCCTTCTTCGACAAGGGCAGCTCCAAGGCGGTCCTCCAGCGGCTCACCCCGGTCAAGTACGAGTTCCTGTACGAGGACCTGGCCATCGCCTCCGTCAACACGCACCGGAACTTCTTCGGGGACCGCTGCGACATCACCCTGGAGTCGACCGGCGGACCGGCCTTCACCAGCTGCGTCGCCTTCGGCCTGGAGCGCTGGCTGTCCGCACTGACCCGACGGCACGGCAGCTGGGAGTCCGCCACGCAGGCGGTGCGCGACGCGGACGCCCGTATGCGGGCCGGTGCGAGCGGCACGGCCGGGCCGGTGATCTGACGTGCCGGCCCGTCCCGCCGCCCCGCCGGCGGGCGGCCTGGGGTGGGCGAACCTCGGCATGGACATCGTGTCCGTCAACCGTGTCCGCAGGCTCCTCGCCGAGTACGGCGAGCGGTTCTTCGAGCGGATGCTCACCCCCGGCGAGCTCGCCGACTGCCGTACCTCCTCCGGGCTCGACGTCCTGAGCCTGTGCGGGCGGATCGCGGCCAAGGAAGCGGCCTTCAAGACCTTACGGGTCAGGGGCAGGTTCCTGCCCTGGCCGGACATCGTCGTACGGCGCTCCGAGGGCGGCTGGCCGCTCGTGGAGCTGCACCGGGCCGCCGCCGAGATGGCCGCCGAGTCCGGGATCACCGAGATCACCGTGTCCATCAGCCACGACGTGGACTACGCGGTGGCGGTGGCCGCCCCGATCATCGCTCCCGCTCCCGCCCCTGTCCCCGCTCCTGCCCCCGGCCCCGTCCCCGTCCCCGCTCCCGCCACACCCATCCAGTAGCAGCTAAAGGAGATCAACCATGGCCGACGGCCTGCAGACGGTGAAGAACTGGATCCTCGACCGTCACCCCGAGCGCGACGACATCGCCTCCGACCTCGACCTGATCGAGAACCGGCTCATCGACTCGCTGTCCTTCGTCGAGTTCGTCTTCCTCCTGGAGCAGGAGAGCGGCACCGCCATCCAGATGGAGACCCTGGAGGTCGAGTCGATCCGCACCCTCGGCGCGATCGAGCAGCACTTCTTCAAGACCCCGGCGGAGGCCCAGGCATGAGCCGCCGCCTCTTCACCTCGGAGTCCGTCACCGAGGGGCACCCCGACAAGATCGCCGACCGGATCAGCGACACGATCCTCGACGCCCTGCTCACCGAGGATCCGTCCTCGCGGGTCGCCGTAGAGACCCTGATCACCACCGGTCTCGTGCACATCGCCGGCGAGGTCACCACCACGGCGTACGCGCCGATAGCGAAGCTGGTGCGCGAGGCGATCCTCGACATCGGCTACGACTCCTCCGCGAAGGGCTTCGACGGCGCCTCCTGCGGCGTCTCGGTGTCCATCGGCGCGCAGTCTCCGGACATCGCCCAGGGCGTCGACACGGCCTACGAGTCCCGGGTCGAAGGCACCGGTGACGAGCTCGACGCGCAGGGCGCCGGCGACCAGGGCCTGATGTTCGGCTACGCCTGCGACGACACCGCCGAGCTGATGCCGCTGCCCATCGCACTGGCCCACCGCCTGTCGCGCCGGCTGACCGAGGTCCGCAAGAACGGCACCGTGCCGTACCTGCGGCCCGACGGCAAGACGCAGGTCACCATCGAGTACGACGGGGACCGCCCGGTCCGCCTCGACACGGTCGTCGTCTCCTCGCAGCACGCCGCCGACATCTCCGTCGAGGGCCTGCTCACCCCGGACGTCCGCGAGTACGTCGTCGAGCACGTCCTCAAGGAGCTCGTCGAGGAGGGCGTCACCCTGGAGTCCGACGGCTACCGGCTCCTGGTCAACCCGACCGGGCGCTTCGAGGTCGGCGGCCCGATGGGCGACGCCGGACTCACCGGCCGGAAGATCATCATCGACACGTACGGCGGGATGGCCCGGCACGGCGGAGGCGCCTTCTCCGGCAAAGACCCGTCGAAGGTCGACCGCTCCGCCGCGTACGCGATGCGCTGGGTCGCGAAGAACGTCGTCGCGGCCGGCCTCGCCCGCCGCTGCGAGGTGCAGGTCGCCTACGCGATCGGCAAGGCCGAACCCGTAGGCCTCTTCGTGGAGACCTTCGGCACCGGCACCCTGCCGGACGTCGCGATCCAGGAGGCCGTCAGCGAGGTCTTCGACCTCCGCCCGGCCGCGATCATCCGCGACCTGGACCTCAAGCGGCCCATCTACGCCGAGACGGCCGCCTACGGCCACTTCGGCCGTGAGCTCCCCGAGTTCACCTGGGAGCGCACGGACCGCGTGGAGGCCCTCAAGAAGGCAGCGCAAAAAGAGGGAGGGGTGTAGGCCATGCGTATCGCTGTCACGGGATCCATCGCGACCGACCATCTGATGACCTTCCCCGGCTGGTTCAGCGAGCAGCTGCTCGCCGACCGGCTGGACCGGGTCTCCCTGTCGTTCCTCGCCGACAACCTGGAGGTCAGGCGCGGCGGAGTGGCAGCGAACATCGCCTTCGGGCTCGGCGTCCTCGGGCTGCGTCCCGCCCTCGTGGGCGCGGTCGGGGCCGACTTCGAGCCGTACCGGGTCTGGCTGAAGGACCACGGCGTCGACACCGACTCGGTGCGCGTCAGCGAGAGGCTCCACACCGCCCGCTTCGTCTGTACCACCGACCGGGCCCAGAACCAGATCGCCACCTTCTACGCGGGGGCGATGGCCGAGGCGCGCGAGATCGACCTGCGGGACGTCGTCGCGCGCACGGGCCGGCTGGAACTGGTCCTGGTCTCCCCGGACGACCCCGAGGCCATGCTCCGGCACACCCGCACCTGCCGTGACCTGGGGATTCCCTTCGCCGCCGATCCTTCGCAGCAGCTGGCGCGGCTGGACGGCGGGGAGGTGCGGGAGCTGGTGGACGGGGCGCGGTTCCTCTTCACCAACGAGTACGAGACGGCCCTGCTCCTGGAGAAGTCCGGCTGGAGCGAGGCCGAGGTGCTGCGCAGGGTCGGCGCCTGGGTCACGACGCACGGCGAGGCGGGCGTCCGCGTCCACGGCGCGGACCGCGCCACGCTCGCCGTCCCCGCGGTGGAGGTCGCGGGGGTCGTCGACCCGACCGGCGTGGGCGACGCCTTCCGGGCGGGCTTCCTCGCCGGGACGCTGTGGGGCGTGCCCGAGCGGTGCGCGGCCCAGCTGGGCTGTGCGGTCGCGGCGACCGTCCTCGACTACGTGGGGACGCAGGAGTACCGGTTGCACCGGGACTCCCTCCTGGACCGGATCAGGACGACGTACGGGGTGGGCTGCACGGCCACGCTCGTCACGCACCTGAGGGGGCTGACATGAGTGCCGCACGGCGGTCCCTGCGGGAGGAGCTCGCCACCCGGGTCGTGGTGGCCGACGGGGCGATGGGCACCATGCTCCAGGCCGCCGACCCGACGATGGACGACTTCCGGCAGCTGGAGGGCTGCAACGAGATCCTCAACCTCACGCGCCCCGACATCGTCGCCTCCGTCCACGACGCCTACTTCTCGGTCGGCGTGGACTGCGTCGAGACCAACACCTTCGGGGCGAACCTCGCCGCGCTCGCCGAGTACGGCATCGAGCACCAGGTGTACGAGCTGTCGGAGGCCGGCGCCCGGATCGCCCGGACGGCCGCCGACGCGCACACGGCCACGGACGGCCGCCCCCGCTGGGTCCTCGGCTCCATGGGACCCGGCACCAAGCTGCCGACCCTCGGCCACGTCACGTACGAGCCCCTCCGGGACGCCTTCCAGCAGAACGCGGAGGGCCTGATCCGGGGCGGCGCCGACGCCCTCCTCATCGAGACCTCGCAGGACCTGCTCCAGACGAAGGCGGCCGTCATCGGTGCCCGCCGGGCCCTGGACTGGGTCGGCGTGGACCTGCCGGTGATCGTGCAGGTCACGGTCGAGACGACGGGCACGATGCTGCTCGGTTCGGAGATCGGCGCGGCGCTGACCGCGCTCGAACCGCTCGGCATCGACATGATCGGCCTGAACTGCGCCACGGGCCCCGCCGAGATGGCCGAGCACCTGCGGCACCTCTCCCGCCACGCCCGGATCCCGATCTCGGTCATGCCCAACGCGGGCCTGCCCGTCCTCACCTCCGACGGTGCGCACTACCCGCTGTCCCCGGCCGAACTGGCCGACGCCCAGGAGGCGTTCGTACGGGACTACGGCCCCTCGCTGGTCGGCGGCTGCTGCGGGACGACCCCGGAGCACCTGCGGGAGATCGTGGAGCGGGTGCGGGGCGCGGCGGTCCTCGACCGGAGCCCGGCGCCGGAGCCCGGCGCCTCCTCGCTCTACGGCCACGTGCCGTTCCGGCAGGACACCGCGTACCTGGCGATCGGCGAGCGGACGAACGCCAACGGGTCGAAGAAGTTCCGCGAGGCCATGCTGGAGGGCCGCTGGGACGACTGCGTCGAGATGGCGCGGGACCAGATCCGCGAGGGCGCGCACATGCTCGACCTGTGTGTGGACTACGTGGGCCGGGACGGCACGGCGGACATGGCGGAGCTGGCGGGCCGGTTCGCGACGGCCTCCACGCTGCCGATCGTCCTCGACTCGACCGAGATCGGGGTGCTGCGGGCCGGCCTGGAGAAGCTCGGCGGCCGGGCCGTCGTCAATTCGGTGAACTACGAGGACGGTGACGGTCCCGAGTCGCGGTTCGCGCAGGTCACGGCCCTCGCGAAGGAGCACGGCGCGGCGCTGATGGCGCTGACGATCGACGAGGAGGGCCAGGCCCGGACGGTCGGCGCGAAGGTGGCGATCGCCGAGCGGCTCATCGACGACCTCACCGGGAACTGGGGGATCAGGGAGTCGGACATCCTGATCGACACCCTCACCTTCACCATCTGCACGGGCCAGGAGGAGTCGCGGGGCGACGGCGTCGCGACGATCGAGGCGATCCGCGAGCTGAAGCGCCGCCACCCGGACGTGCAGACGACCCTGGGTCTGTCGAACATCTCCTTCGGTCTGAACCCGGCCGCGCGCATCGTCCTCAACTCGGTCTTCCTCGACGAGTGCGTGAAGGCCGGCCTGGACTCGGCGATCGTGCACGCCTCGAAGATCCTGCCGATCGCCCGCCTGGAGCGGGAGCAGGTGGAGGTGGCGCTCGACCTGATCCACGACCGGCGGCGGGAGGGCTACGACCCGCTCCAGCGGTTCCTGGAGATGTTCGAGGGCGCGACGGCGAAGTCCCTCAAGGCCGGCAAGGCGGAGGAGCTCCTCGCGCTGCCGCTCGACGAGCGCCTCAAGCGCCGGATCGTCGACGGCGAGAAGATCGGTCTGGAGGCGGACCTCGACGAGGCGCTGACGGCCCGGCCCGCCCTGGAGATCGTCAACGAGATCCTCCTCGACGGCATGAAGACGGTCGGCGAGCTCTTCGGCTCGGGCCAGATGCAGCTGCCGTTCGTGCTCCAGTCCGCCGAGGTCATGAAGACTGCGGTGGCCCATCTGGAGCCGCACATGGAGAAGTCGACAGATCCATTGTCGGGGGGGTCGGGCAAAGGCACGATCGTGCTCGCCACCGTCCGCGGCGACGTCCACGACATCGGCAAGAACCTCGTCGACATCATCCTCTCCAACAACGGCTACAACGTCGTCAACATCGGCATCAAGCAGCCCGTCTCCGCGATCCTGGAAGCGGCGGAACAGCACCGCGCCGACGTCATCGGCATGTCCGGTCTCCTCGTGAAGTCCACCGTGATCATGAAGGAGAACCTCCAGGAGCTGAACGGCCGCGGCCTCGCCGCCACCTACCCCGTGATCCTCGGCGGCGCGGCCCTCACCCGGGCCTACGTCGAGCAGGACCTCCACGAGCTGTACGAGGGCGAGGTGCGGTACGCCCGTGACGCCTTCGAGGGCCTGCGCCTCATGGACGCGCTCATGGGCGTGAAGCGCGGCGTCCCCGGAGCCGTACTCCCGCCGCTCAAGCAGCGCCGGGTGCCGAAACGCCCCGCGCCCCTGGCGGAGGTGCGGGAGCCCGAGCCGGCCGGCCGCTCCGACGTCGCCGCCGACAACCCCGTACCCGAGCCCCCCTTCCTCGGGACGCGGGTCGTCACGGGCATCCCCCTCGCCGAGTACGCCCCCTGGCTCGACGAGACCGCCCTCTTCAAGGGCCAGTGGGGCCTGAAGGACGCCGGGACGATCGAGACGGAGGGCCGGCCGAGACTGCGGGCGCTCCTCGACCGGATCGAGCGCGAGGGCCTCGTCGAAGCAGCCGTCGTCCACGGCTGGTTCCCCTGCGTGTCCAAGGGTGACGACCTGATCGTCCTGGACGAGGACGGAGGCGAGCGGACCCGCTTCTCCTTCCCCCGCCAGCAGCGGGGCCGCCGCCTCTGCCTGGCCGACTTCCACCGCGCCGAGGACTCCGGCGAGGTCGACGCGGTCGCCCTCCAGGTCGTCACCGTCGGCTCCCGCATCGGCGAGGAGACGGCCCGGCTCTTCGCCGCCGACCGCTACCGCGACTACCTCGAACTCCACGGTCTCTCCGTCCAGTTGGCGGAAGCCCTCGCCGAGTACTGGCACGCCCGGGTACGGGCCGACTGGGGCATCGCGGAAGCGGATCCCTCCGGCATCGACGGCATGCTCCGCACCGAGTACCAGGGCTGCCGCTACTCGCTCGGCTACCCGGCCTGCCCCGACCTGGAGGACCGGGCGAAGATCGCCGCGCTCCTGCGCCCCGAGCGGATCGGGGTCGAACTGTCGGAGGAGTACCAGCTGCACCCCGAGCAGTCGACGGACGCGATCGTCGTCCACCACCCGGAGGCGAGCTACTTCAACGCCGGAGGCCGCAGGTGAGCCCCACGTACTCCTTCGAGTTCTTCCCGCCGAAGACGGACAGGGGCGAGCGGACCCTGTGGGACGCGATCCGCCGGGTCGAGGCCCTGTCGCCGGACTTCGTCTCCGTCACGTACGGCGCGGGCGGTTCGTCCCGCGACCGGACCATCGAGGTCACGAAGCGGATCGCGGCCGAGACGACCCTGCGCCCGGTCGCGCACCTGACGGCCGTCGGGCACTCGGTCGCCGAACTGCGGGCGATCATCGGCGCGTACGCCGATGCGGGGGTGCGGGACGTGCTCGTGCTGCGCGGGGACCCGCCGGGCGACCCGCGCGGCGCGTGGGCTCCGCACCCGCGGGGCTTCACGTACGCGTACGAGCTCATCGAGCTGGTCCGCTCGTTGGGCGACTTCCGGATCGGGGTGGCCGCCTTCCCCGAGGGCCATCCGAGGTCGTCGGATCCGGCCGCCGACCTGGCGCACTTCGTCGCCAAGTGCCGGGCGGGCGCGGACTACGCCATCACGCAGATGTTCTTCGACCCCGAGGACTACCTGCGGCTGCGGGACCGGGTGGCCGCCGCCGGCTGCGACACCCCGATCATCCCGGAGATCATGCCCGCCACCGACGTGCGCCAGATCCGGCGCTTCGCCGAACTGAGCGACGCGGCCTTCCCTGAGGAGCTTGCGCACCGCCTGGAGGCGGCGAAGGACGACCCGGCGGCCGCGTACCGCATCGGCGTCGAGCACGCGACCGCGATGGGTCTGCGGCTGCTCGACGAAGGCGCGCCCGGCCTGCACCACATCACGCTGAACAAGTCGACGGCGGCCCTGGAAATCCACCGAACCATCCTGAGCGCAAGGAGAGTTGTCGCACATGTCTGACACCACGACCTTCACCGACTTCAAGGTCGCCGACATCGGTCTGGCGGAGTTCGGCCGCAAGGAGATCACTCTCGCCGAGCACGAGATGCCCGGCCTGATGGCTATCCGCCGCGAGTACGCGGAGGCGCGGCCCCTGGCGGGGGCGCGGATCACGGGCTCCCTCCACATGACCGTGCAGACCGCGGTCCTCATCGAGACGCTCGTCGCGCTCGGCGCCGAGGTCCGCTGGGTGTCCTGCAACATCTACTCGACGCAGGACCACGCGGCCGCCGCGATCGCCGCCGCCGGGATCCCGGTCTTCGCCTGGAAGGGCGAGACCCTGGAGGAGTACTGGTGGTGCACGGAGCAGGCCCTCACCTGGCCCGGCGCCGGCGGCCCGGCTGCGTCCGACGGTCGGTCCTCGTCCCTCGGCCCGAACATGATCCTCGACGACGGTGGTGACGCCACGGTCCTCGTCCACAAGGGTGTGGAGTACCAGAAGGCCGGCGCCGTCCCGGACCCTTCGACCGCCGAGAACGACGAGCACCGGGTGATCCTGGAGCTCCTGCGGAGCACCACCCTCGACTGGGGCACGATCGCCGCCGGGATCCGGGGCGTCACGGAGGAGACGACGACGGGCGTCCACCGCCTGTACGAGATGCACCGCGAGGGCGCGCTGCTCTTCCCGGCGATCAACGTGAACGACGCCGTGACGAAGTCGAAGTTCGACAACAAGTACGGCTGCCGCCACTCCCTCATCGACGGCATCAACCGCGCCACCGACGTCCTGATCGGCGGCAAGACGGCGGTGGTCTGCGGCTACGGCGACGTCGGCAAGGGCTCGGCCGAGTCCCTGCGCGGCCAGGGCGCGCGCGTCATCGTCACCGAGATCGACCCGATCTGCGCGCTCCAGGCGGCGATGGACGGCTACCAGGTGGCGACCCTGGAGGACGTGGTCGAGACGGCGGACATCTTCATCACGACCACCGGCAACAAGGACATCATCATGGCGTCCGACATCGCCCGCATGAAGCACCAGGCGATCGTCGGGAACATCGGCCACTTCGACAACGAGATCGACATGGCCGGCCTGGCGCGGATCCCCGGGATCGTGAAGGACGAGGTGAAGCCGCAGGTCCACACGTGGACGTTCGAGGACGGCAAGGTCGTCATCGTCCTCTCGGAAGGCCGCCTCCTGAACCTCGGCAACGCGACGGGCCACCCCTCCTTCGTGATGTCGAACTCCTTCGCGGACCAGACGCTCGCCCAGATCGAGCTGTTCACGAAGCCGGAGGAGTACCCGGTGGACGTCTACACGCTGCCGAAGCACCTGGACGAGAAGGTGGCGCGACTGCACCTGGACGCCCTGGGCGTGCGCCTCACGACGCTCCGCCCCGAGCAGGCGTCGTACATCGGGGTCCCGGTGGAGGGCCCGTACAAGCCGGACCACTACCGATACTGATGTGTACGGACGACGACGGGCGTGACCCGTGGCTCCCCGACCGGCTCCTCCGCACGGAGCGGGACCTGCTGATGCCGCTGCTCCGCCGGACGCCCGAGGAGGCGTACGAGCTCCGCACGGCGTGCCCCGGGTGGACGGCGAGGCAGGTCCTCGCCCACTGCGGGGCGGCGCTGGTCAGGATCGTCGAAGACCGCCTGGAGGAGGGCGTGTTCCTGCCGGAGGCGAACGCGTGCGACGTGGCGGAGCGGGACGACTGGCCGCTGGCCCGGATCCTCGACGAACTGGAACGCGGCCTGACGGAGGCCGGACCCGTCATCGCCGACCGCGAGGACGGCCGCCTCGACGCGGTCGCGCTGGGCGAGTGGGTGCACGCCGGAGACGTCCGGGAGGCCTTCGGCGAACCGGGGGCGTACTGCGGCGAGAGCCTGGACCTCGCCCTCCCGCTCCTCTCGGTGACGAGCCGCCGGCGGGAGACCCCCCGCCTGGTGGGCGTCCTCGCGGACCGCGGGGACCACCCGGTGGCACTCGGCAACGCGATGGAGGGCCGCCCGGAGGCCCGCTTCCACGGCGACGCGGCCACCCTGATCCGTATCTACGCGGGCCGCCCCCTGGTCCGCACCCGCTACGAACTCACCGGCGCCACAGAACAAGAACTCCTCATCTACCGCTGACCCCCGGCCCGCGCCGGGACGCTGCCCACCTGCCCCCGTGTGGGCAATCGTCCCGCAGGGCTGGGGGGTTCCCCCTCCGGGGGAGGGTGGGCCCACGGGACGGCGCCCTCTGCGGGCGCCTCCGCCCCCTGCGCTGTCGGCGTCAGCGTTCCTGCCTCCGGCTCTTGCGGTTCGGCCGGTGGGGGCGCACCAGGCTGTCGAGGGCGCCGACAGCGGCGCGGACGTGCGCCGGTTCGCCGGTCGATCGCCCGCCCCCGCAGTGCCACACGGTGTGCCCGTCCTCCTCGCGCAGGTGCATGCCCATGCCGTGCTCGCCGCACACGGGCCAGGCCTGCCAGAGGAGTTCGGAGACGGTCTCCTGTGCTGCCTCGGCGACGGCCGCCACGGCGTCGGCGGACGAGTCGTCCGGATCGGGCTCCAGGCAGTTGCCCTGCCACTCGCCATTGGGCATGGTCACGTAGACGTCCTCGTCGCGTTCCTCGTGCCAAGAGGGCAGCGCCAGGAGTCGCAGCGGCTCCCGGTCCGGCAGGGTCGCCGCGAGGTCCCGGTTGACGAGGACGAGCGCGCCCTCCCACAGCGGGTACTCGCCGGGCAGGACCCAGCGGCGGTCGGGGGGGTCGAAGATGTCGCTCATGGGGGTCATCCTGCCTCCTCGCCCGGCCGCGTGAGGAGCCTGCGGCGGCCGGCGGTCGTACTGTCGTTCCCGATCCCGGCACCGAGCAGGAGGGCTTCCGATGCGTAGCGTGACCTATTCGATGGGCGTCTCGCTCGACGGCTACATCGTCGGACCGGACGGCGGCTTCGACTGGACGGACCCCGACGACGAGGTCTTCCGCTTCTGGATCGAGGACATCCGGCACGTCGACGTCCACCTGATGGGGCGCAAGCTGTACGAGACGATGCTGTACTGGGAGACCGCCGACCAGGATCCGACGCTCGACGAGGCCAACCGCGAGTGGACCGCCCTCTGGAAGCCGCTGCCGAAGGTGGTGTTCTCCACCACGCTGTCCGAGGTGCAGGGCAACGCCCGCCTGCTCTCCGGCGGCCTCGCGGAGGAGATCGAGCGGTTGCGGGCCGAGCCGGGTGAGGGCGACATCGCGATCGGCGGCGCGACGCTCGCCGCCGGGGCTGCCGAGGCGGGTCTGATCGACGAGTACCAGGTCATGGTCCACCCCGTGCTGGTCGGCGGCGGCATCCCGTTCTTCGCCCGGAACGAGCGCCGTGTCGATCTCGAACTCGTCGAGACCCGCACCTTCCCCTCGAAGGTCGTCTACCTCCGCTACCGCGTGGTGCGCTAGGGGGTGTCCGGAAAGTAGCGCCGTCTGCCCGCCGGGCAGGGCCCGCGGCGTCTGGTGCGTGCGATCGCAAGGCGCCGGGATGCCCGCGTAGCTCGCTACGTGGGCATTCTGGCAACGCGGCGAGCGTGCGTGCCAGACGTCGCGGGCCAGGCGGGACTTTCCGGACACCCCCTAGGGTGTCGGCAGGTCCTGGGGGCTCATTCGCTCGTTCGGGGCCCGCCGTCGTGCGGGGCGAGGGGTCAGCTGGTCAGCTGGTCGGGACCTCGCCCCGCACGACACAGGAGCAGCGCCATGGCCGTCATCGTCACCGTCGAGATCCCCGGTCGCACCCGGGCGGAGTACGAAGAGACCCACGCACAGCTCCTCGGCGCCGAGTGGTGGCCGCCCCAGGGGTTCATCGCCCACGCGGCCGGGCCCGACGGGACCGGGGGGTGGCGCGTCGTCGACTTCTGGGAATCCGAGGACGACTTCCTCGCCTTCGTGGAGAAGGCGATGCCGATCTTCGAGCGGACCGGCATGCCGCCGGTCCTGCCGAAGGTGCAGGAGGCGGTGAACGTCATGGTGCGGCCCGAGCCGAAGTGAAAACCCTTTGCGGGGCGGGGCCGGGGGCCGCCAGGCTTCCCTCCATGACCAGTCATTCCCTCCGCCCCGTCGCGGACCTGTTCTCCGCCGACGGGCGCCTCAAGGCGATCCCGCGCAAGCCGGCGCGCCGCGAGGCGCTCCTCGCGCACCTCGCCGAGACGCTGTTCGAGGCCGATCGTGAGTACCGCGAGCCCGAGGTCAACGAGGCCCTGCTCACCGTGCACGAGGACTTCTCCGCCCTTCGCCGGTACCTCGTGATCGGCGGCTTCCTCGGCCGGACCAAGGACGGCTCGGCCTACCACCGACAGCAGCAGCCCTGCTCCGCCGGAGGCGCGATCCCCGCCGTCGCGTGACGGCCGCGGTGGTGGCCGGCCTGCTGGCCGGCTACGGCATCGCGATCCCGGTCGGCGCCGTCGGCGCCCACCTGGTGGCGGTCGCGGCGCGTTCCCCCTGGCGTACGGGGGCGGGCGCGGCGCTCGGCATCGCCGCCGCGGACGGGCTGTACGCCCTGCTCGCGGTCCTCGGGGGCGCGGCCCTCGTCCCCCTCCTCGCCCCCGTCGCCACCCCCCTGCGCTGGGTCTCGGCCGTGGTCCTCGTGATCCTGGCCGCCCACTCGGTCCGGGCGGCCGTCCGTGCGTACCGCGCGGGCCCGAAGAGCACCGAGGCCCCGCCGCCGGCTCCCCGGCGCGCGTTCCTCACCTTCCTGGGGATCACGATCCTCAACCCCATGACGGTCGTCTACTTCACGGCCCTCGTGCTCGGCGGCCACTCGACGACGGGTGCGACGGAGGCCTCGGTCTTCGTCGCCGCCGCCTTCGCCGCCTCGGCGAGCTGGCAACTCCTCCTCGCCACCGGCGGCACCCTCCTGGGCCACCTCGTCACGGGCCCCCGGGGCCGCCTGACGACAGCCCTCGCCTCGGGCGCCCTGATCGCGGCCCTGGCGGTGGGGCTCGTGGTGTGAGCGGGCAGGCCGAGCCGGTGGTCCGGGCCGGGCTCAGAGGTCGGGCAGCAGCCGGATCATGTCGATGCCCGGGCGGACCTTCGCGATGGCGGTGAAGTAGTCGTCCACGTGTAGCAGGGTCAGGTGGTGCTGCTCGGCGGTGAGCGCGATCAGGATGTCCACCGGTGAGGGGCCGCGGTGGTGCCCGATGCGCAGCAGGTCACGCTGCACCGCCACGACCTTCGGCCACGGGTCCTCCGGCGCGGGAACCCGGGCGAAGGTCTGGCTCAGCATCGTGGTGAACGGCTCGTGGTCCCGGTCGGCGCGCAAGCTCCGCATCAACTCGGCTTCCACCGGCGGGCAGATGGATACCTGGCCATGTGCCACGCGGCCCGGCCAGGGCGGGCCGATCTGCCGGCGCAGGAGCCGCCACACGGCTGACGTATCGGCGAGGTGGTTCACCGGCCGGACCGCTCCTGCTCTTCGAGGAAGTCGAAGTCGATGAAGTCCTCGGCGTTGTCCTGCAGCCAGCTGAGGGCCCGGGCCCGGTCGTCCGCACTGATCGCCGCCGCTATGGTCAGTGCGCGGTTGATGGTGTCCCGCTTGGTCTTGGTGCCCAGCTGCTGCTGTGCGAAGGCGAGCATGTCGTCGTCGATGTCGACCAGGGTCTTGGACATGATCGCCTCCAGCAGGCTGTATATCTCGACTTGCGGAGTATCTATCGCGCCCGCGCTCCCTGTCCGGAGTTCCCGGGCCTTCCCGGGGGCCCCGGCCCCTCCCGGAGCCGGTCGGCGGCCTGAACCGGCTTACCCTCAGCGGGGATCAGTGGGGAAGCTCCCGCGCTGATCATGTGGAATTCGGGGGGAAGCATGACAACACAGGCACTCGGTGCGGGGCTGCGGCAGCGGCATCTGGCCATGATCGCTATGGGCGGAGCCATCGGTGCCGGGCTCTTCGTGGGGTCCGGGTTCGGGATCGCGGCGGCCGGGCCCGGGATCCTCGTCTCGTACGCCCTCGCCGGCTTCCTGACCGTCCTCGTGATGCGGATGCTCGGAGAGATGTCCGCCGCCCGCCCGGTGACCGGCTCCTTCGCGGAGCACGCGCGCTCGGCCTTCGGGCCGTGGGCCGGGCTCCTCGCCGGGTGGATGTACTGGGCGCTGCTCGTCGTCAGCGTCGCGGCCGAGGCCGTCGGCGCGGCGCACATCGTCGAGGGCTGGGTCCCTGCCGTGCCCGGCTGGGCGTGGGTCGCCCTCTTCATGAGCGTGTTCACCGTGAGCAACCTCGCCGGCGTACGCCACTTCGGCGAGCTGGAGTTCTGGTTCGCCGGCCTCAAGATCGCCGCGATCGCCGGCTTCCTCGTCCTCGGCGCCGTCGTCCTCGCCGGCCTGCTGCCCGGGCAGCCCTCACCCGGCGTCGCGCACCTCACCGGCGACGGCGGTTTCCTCCCGCACGGCTGGTACGGCGTCGCCGTCGGCATGGTCGCGGCCGTCTTCGCCTTCGGCGGCCTGGAGACCGTCACCATCGCCGCCGCCGAGTGCGACGACCCGGCCCGCGCGGTCCGCACCGGCGTACGGGCCGTCATGTGGCGGGTCGCCGTCTGCTACCTCGGCTCCATGGCCGTGATCGTCGCCCTCGTCCCGTGGAACGACCCGGCCGTCGCCGACGGCCCCTACGCCGCGGTCATGGCCCGCATCGGCGTCCCCGGCGCGGCCGACGTCATGAAGGCCGTCGTCCTCGTCGCGCTCCTGTCCGCGATGAACGCCAACATCTACGGTTCCTCGCGCATGCTGTACGCCCTCGTCGGGCGCGGCGACGCGCCCCGCGCGCTGGGCCGGCAGCGGAAGGGGACGGGAGTCCCGTACGCGGCCGTCCTCGCCTCCGCCGCCTTCGGCTTCGTCTCGGTCGTCCTCAGCCTGCTCTGGCCGCGCACGGTCTTCCCGTTCCTGCTCAACTCGATCGGCGCCGCGATCCTCGTCGTCTGGGCCCTGATCGCCGCCTCCCACCTCCGCCTGCACGGCCCGTCCGTACGGTCGGTGGCGGCCCTCACGGGGATCGGCGGGGTGCTGCTCTTCATGCTGGGCGCCGAGGCGAGCCGTACCCAGATCCTCACCACCGGCGCATGGGCGGCGGCCCTCCTGGTGGGGGCCCGGATCAGGACCGTCAGGCGGGCGCGTACCGCGCCAGGAACAGATCCACTCCCGAGCTGATCACCCGCGTCAGCTCCGCGTCCTCGATCACCGCGTCGGGCGAGAACGTCCGCACGAGCTGCGGCACCCCCACCGTCACCGCCACGAGCTGCTGCACGGCGAGCTTCGGGTCCGGCGCGTCCAGGGTGCCGCGCGCGTGCAGCTCGGTGAAGGCCTCGACGAGCGGGCCGTTGTTCATGTCGTAGCTGACCCGGTACCAGAGCTGCCCGAGCTGCGGGAAACGGTCTATCTCGCCGATCACCAGCCGCCGCAGCGACATGATGTCGGGCCGCAGCAGGATCCGCGCCCAGTCCGTCGTGAGCCGGACGAGCGCGGCCCGCAGGTCGGGGGCCTCGGCGATGGTGGAGTTGGACGGCTCCAGATCGGCGTACGTCTTCGGCAGCACGCCGCCGATGACGGCGAGGAACAGGCGCTCCTTGCTGCCGAAGTGCTTGTAGATCGTCGCCTTGGACACCCCGGAACCGCGGGTGATCGCGTCCATCGACGCCGCGGAGTAGCCCTCGGCGAGGAACTCGGCGAGCGCGGCGTCGATGATCGCCTGCCGCTTGCGCGAGGCCGCGTCGGCGGGGTCCGGGATGATCGGGATGCCGTACTCGTCGGTGGCGCCCTGGGCGTCCTGTGTCTCGGCTCCCATGGGACGTGTCCTTAACTGTGGTGACGGGGGTGACGGGGTCGTCCAGTATATGAACTGAACGGTTTGGTCTGCAAAGGTCCGAGGGGTCGAGGGGCCGGGACACGGCCTCTCAGACGAAGAAGCTGTCGTGGCGCTCACAGAACTCCACCCGCTCCGCGTCACTGAGGTCGGCCAGCTGGGCGATCGACTCGAAGTACTCCTCACGGGGCGCGCCGGGGGCGAACAGCATCAGCATCGAGGCCGGGTCGGCGGAGTCGTTGCGGAAGGCGTGCAGCCCGCCGACGGGGACGTAGAGGTGGTCGCCGGAGCGGGCGGTCACCCACTGCTCCCCGTCGAAGAGCCGCACGCTGCCGGAGAGCACGAAGAACGCCTCCGACATCGCCTTGTGGAAGTGCGTGCTGGGACCGCCGGCCTCGGGCCCCATCTCCACGCGGTACAGCCCGTACTCACCGTCGGTCGAGGTGGCGGTGGACAGGTAGTGGTACGTGGTGCCGCCGGGCTCCGAGACGAACTCGGGCTCGGTGGCGGCGGGCCGGAAGCGGGCGCTGACCTCGCCCTTCTCGCCGAAGTAGCGGGGGGCGGGGTAGGAGGGGTGGAGGAGGGACATGGGGAGAGCTCCTGTGAGTGAGGACGGGAAAGGGAAGAGGGAAGAGGGAAGAGGGAAGAGGTGGGTGTCGGGCGGGTGCGGGCCCGGATGCCCCGCCGGCGTCCGTCAGGTGGTGGCCGTCAGCGCCTCCGCCACGGCCGGGCCCGCCGCCACCCCGATCAGGAAGGCGAGGTTGAACAGCCCGATCGCCGTCCCGTGCCGCGTCTCCGGGAGCCGCTCGGTCGCCGCGCCCGTGAGCAGGCCCTGACCGCCGGCCGTGACGAGGGAGCTGGTCGCCGAGCCGATCAGGACCACCACCGTCCAGGGCGCGAGCGAGGCCAGGGTGGCCGCCGCCAAGGAGCCGGCCGCGAGCAGCAGCCGCATCCGGTGCATGCCCAGGGCCGGAGCCACGCGGATCAACTGCCAGGACAGCAGGGCGCCCACGAGGGTCGCGACCGAGGCCGCCGCGCCGGTCTCCATGCCGTTCCAGCCGGTGAGGGCGCCGACGCGGCGCGGAGCCGCGTACAGCAGGGCGAAGTTGACGGTCGAGAGCGCCAGCATGAGCCCGGCGGCGGTGCGGAAGCCGGGGTCGCGCAGGACGTCGAGGGGGAGCGGGAGGGACCGGCGCGGCGCGGTGGCGGAGGGGGTCGCGGCGGTACGGGTCGCGGGCCCCGGCTGCGGTGCCGTGCGGGCCGCGAGGCGCAGGGCCGGTACGAGGGCGAGCAGGCTGAGGAGCGGGAGCAGCAGCGTCGCGCGCCAGCCGAGCGTCCCGGCGACGGCCGCGCCGATGAAGAGGCCCGTGGTGCCGCCGACCGCGCTGCCGATCGCGACGAGTCCGGGCGCCCGGCCCGAGCGGTCCCGGCCGGCGATCTGGAAGGCCGCGACGTTGAGCCCGGCCGCGCCCGCCGCCTCCAGGGCGCGCCCGGCGACGGTCAGCGGAAGGTTCGGGGCGACGAGGGTGAGGGCCGCGCCGAGGACGAGCACGGCCGCACCGGCCCGGACGGTCCCGGCGGGGCCGCGGCGCCCGCCGGCCGCGGTCAGCAGGGGAGTACCGACCGTCATGCCGATCCCGTAGGCGGTGAGCAGCCAGGCCGCCGTCCCGGGGGAGACGGCTAATCCGCGGGCGGCTTCGGACAGTGCCAGGGTCGGGCCGGACACGCCCATCGCTGCGGGTGCGGCGAGCAGGGCGAGGACCGGGCCGCCATGGGCCTGCCGGGGGGCGCTCTTCGCGGGTGCGGGGGTGGGGGCGCTCTTCGCGGGGGAGTGGGAGGAAGGGGTGCCGGAGGCCGGGGGTGTGTCCGCGCCCGTGCCGGTCTTCGCGGTCATATCGACATCCGGCCCATGAGCCCGCGCGCGAAGTCCTCCTCCGCCTGCCGGATCTCGGCATCGGTGTTCATCACGAACGGGCCGCTGCGGGCGATCGGCTCCCCGATGGGCTCGCCCGCGAGGACCAGCACGTCGGCCGCCGCCGCGGGCCCCGCCGTCCCGACGGTGAACCGGTCGCCGTCCCGGGCGAGGACGGCGAGGTGCCCGTCACGCAGCGGCTCGCCGCTGACGGTGGCGGCGCCCTTCATCGCGTACACGGCGACGTTGTGGCCGGCCGGGACGGTGAAGTCGGTGCGGCCGCCGGGCGTGAGGCGGGCGTGGGCGACGAGTACCGGCGTACGGGTGGTGAAGGGGCCGATCACACCGTGGCTGCTGCCCGCGAGGACGGTGACGGTGGTGCCGTCCGGGGTGGTGGCCACGGGGAGTTCGGAGGCCTCGGCGGTCTGGCTGTAGGGCGGGAGGTCCTTGAGGTGGGCGGGCAGGTTCACCCAGATCTGGAACATGTGCTGGCGGCCGCCCGCGGCGAGGAACTCGGGGGTGGGCAGGGACTCGTGGACGAGCCCGGAGCCGGCGGTGAGCCACTGCACGCCGCCCGCGCGGACGACGGTGCTGTCGCCGCGGGAGTCGGTGTTCGCGATGGCGCCGTCGAGGACGTACTCGATGGTCTCGAAGCCGCGGTGGGGGTGGGCCGGGGCGCCCTTGGCCTCGCCGGGCCCGAGCTCGGTCGGACCGACCTGATCGAGCATCAGGAAGGGGTCGAGGAGAGGGAGTTCTTCGGTGGGGAAGGGCCGCCGGACGGGGAATCCGGCGCCTTCATAGGTGTGCAGGGAGCGGATGACGCGGGCGACGCGCCGCGTCGCGGAGGCGCCGCCGGCGGTGTCCGTGGCGGCGGCCGTGGGTGTGGGTGCGGCTGGGGGCATGCGAAGAATGAACTACACCATTCAGTTCACTGTCAAGACTGAACCGTTCCGTTGACAGACTGAACCGATCGGTTTAGCTTCTTCCTCGTCGAGGTGCGGCGCCGACCGCCGGCCTCGCCCCTTCCTCCTTCCCCCCCCCGCCCTCTCCCGAGGAGTCACCATGTCCACGTCCGCCTCCGCCCCCACCTCCGCCGCCGCGTCCTCGGCCCGGTCCACGGTCCTCGCCATCTCCGGCTCGATCCGCACCGACTCGCACAACACCCGACTCCTGCGCGCCGCCCAGAAGTTCAACACCGGCCAGGACATCGAGATCTACGACGGCCTGCGCGACATCCCGCCGTACGACCAGGACCTCGACACCCCCGAGCTGCGCCCGGCCGCCGTCAACGACCTCCGCCGCCGCGTCACGGAGGCGGACGGGCTGCTCATCTCCACCCCGGAGTTCAACTACTCCATCCCCGGAGTCCTCAAGAACGCCCTCGACTGGCTGAGCACCGACTGGACCCGCACCGAGGGGCTGCCGATGAACCGCAAGCCCACCGCGATCCTCGGCGCCGCGCCGACCAACTTCGGCACGGTCCGCGCGCAGCTCGCCCTGCGTCAGGTCTTCGTCTGGACGGACAACGACGTCGTGGTCAAGCCGGAGGTGCACGTCTTCCGCTCCCACGAGCGCTTCGACGCCGAGGGCAACCTCACGGACGAGGTCACCATCGAGCTCCTCCAGCTCCTCCTGACCAACCTCCAGGCGAAGATCGACGAGGCGAAGTCGCCCCAGGCGTGACCGCGAAGAGCGGAGATCGCCTGATCGCCGTCCCCAAGATCCGGCAGAATGACACCACTTGGGGGTCCAGGCTCCCCGTCCTGCACGGAGGAGGTCGGACGTGTCCTCAGCGGCCGCGCCGGGCCGCCCCGGACGTCAGGGCGACGGCGCCCGCGACCGTCCCCGCGACCGCGAGGGCCACGCCCGTGACGAGGGCTCCTCGCCGGGAGCGGTAGGAGAGGATCGACCAGCACGAGCGGGCGGACAGCAGCGAGCCGGCGCTCGCCCAGGAGCCGACGGAGCCGGCCGACAGGGCGGAGCCGACCGAACCGATGGAGAGAAAAGATCCGACGGATCCGACCGAGAGGGCCGATCCGACGGATCCGACGGACAGGAACGAGTCCCGCGACCACAGGGACAGTGTGGAATTGCACTGATTCGCCATACTTCGATCCTAGGCTCGGACCGTGACCGGAGCCTGATCCGAGAGCGACCGATGAGTTTCGCGGCGGCCCACGGTCAGAACCCACAGAACACGAGACACCGAGACAGACACCGGGACACACCCCGCGTCACACCCCGCGTCACACCCAGCGCCACCCCCCGCGACACACCGAGCGATCGAGGATCCGACACATGCGCACTCTCATCACCACCGCCTTCATCTCCCTCGACGGCGTCGTGGAGGCGCCGGGCGGCGAGCCCGGCTACCGGAACTCCGGCTGGACCTTCAAGGACATCGAGTTCCTCCCCGAGGCCTACGAGATCAAGGGCCGGGAGCAGAAGGAAGCGAGCGCGATGCTGCTGGGCCGGACCAGCTACGAGGTGTTCAGCCCCGTGTGGCCCGGCATGGAGGACTTCGCGGACTACAAGTCGATGCCGAAGTACGTCGTCTCCACGACGCTCACCGAGGACGACCTGGTGTCGAACTGGGGCGAGACCACCATCCTGCGCACGCTCGACGAGGTCGCCGCGCTGAAGGAGACCGAGGGCGGCCCGATCATCGTCCACGGCAGCGCCACCCTGAACCGGGCCCTGTCGGACGCCGGCCTGATCGACCGCTATCACCTGCTCGTCTTCCCGCTCCTCCTCGGCGCCGGCAAGCGGCTCTTCAGCACCACCGACAAGGACGCCCAGAAGCTGGAGCTCGTCGAGCACGAGGTCTATGCCAACGGTCTGCAGAAGCAGGTCTTCGACGTCGTCCGCTGACGGCCGGGTCGGCAGGAGGAGGAGAGCAGATGGTCCAGTTGCTGCGGGTGCAGAACTTCATGGTGTCCGACGACGGATACGGCACCGGTGAGGGCCAGAGCCTGGAGAAACCGTTCGGCCACGCGGACCCGGGGGAGCTGTTCGCCTGGGCGGGTGCCACGGCGAGCTGGCCGATGCGCGCCGACCCCGGGGGGAGCCGCGGCCTCGACGACTACTTCACGCGCGCCTACGGGCTCAACATGGGCGCCGAGATCATGGGCCGCAACAAGTTCGGACCCCTGCGCGGGCCCTGGCCCGACGAGGAATGGCAGGGCTGGTGGGGCGACGAACCCCCGTTCCACACACCCGTCTTCGTCATGACCCACCACAAGCGTCCGTCGTTCACGCTCTCCGACACCACCTTCCACTTCGTCGACGACGACCCGGCGACGGTCCTCGCCCTGGCGAAGGAGGCGGCGCGGGGGAAGGACGTCCGGCTCGGCGGCGGTCCCACCACGATCCGGGAGTTCCTCGACGCGGACCTCGTCGACACCCTGCACGTGGCGGTCGCACCGGTGCGGATCGGTGCCGGGGTACGGCTCTGGGAATCGCCCGACGAGCTGAACGACCGGTTCCACCACGAGACCGTCCCCAGCCCGAGCGGCGGGGTGACGCACCACCTGTTCTGGCGGCGCTGAAGGAAGAACCGGCCGACAGCCAGGCCCTGTCGTCAAACTCCCGCCTGCCCTCGGGCGGACGACGGGAGTTTGACGACAGGACCTAGGGGGCCTTCGGCTTCCACTCCTGGGCGAGGAGACCGAGCAGCACCTCGTCCAGGAACTCGCCCATCACCCAGGCGGAGGAGCGCAGCACGCCCTCGCGGACGAAGCCGTTGCGCTCGGCGGAGCGCAGCATCGCGTGGTTGTCGGCCAGCGTCTCGATCTGCAGCCGGTGCAGGCCGCGCACGACGAAGCCGTAGTGGCAGAGCACGGCGACGACATCGGTGCCGTAGCCCTGTCCGCGGCAGGCCGGCAGCAGCCCGAGGCCGATGTGCGCGGCCCGGCTGTGGTTGTCGATGCCCCACAGCGTCGCGGTGCCGAGCAGCGTGCCGCCTTCCAGCTCCACCACGGAGAACGGGACGTGCCCGGGCTCGCTGTCGTCCACGACGAGCCGCGGATCCTTCGACCCGGGCGTGATCGGCCGCCAGGCCGCGCTCCCGGCCCGCGAGCCGTTGACCACGTCGTCGTAGAGCTCGGTCCGCAGGACCGGGATGTCCTCGTCGTGCCGGGCGCGCAGCCCGACCTTCTTACCCCTCAGCATGCGAGCTTCCTATCCGACAGGTCCCGGCGTCGGCAATCCGATTACGGCTCGCTCGGCGACCTGGTCGGCCAGCAGGCGCAGGGCGTCGGCCGAGGCGGTGTCGTTGGGGGTGTAGACCTCCAGGCGGTGGTCGGGGCTCTCGGGCTGGAGCCACACCTGGTAGTCGACGTCGACGCAGCCGACGGTCGGGTGGCGCAGGCGCATGGTGCCGACCGTGCAGTCCGCGACCTCGCCCTTGGCCCAGAGCCCGGCGAAGTCACGGCTGCGCATGGAGAGTTCGCCGATCAGCTCGGCCAGCCGGGCGTCGGTGGGGTAGCGGCCGGCGGTGAGGCGCAGATAGGCGACGTGGGTGCGGGCGAGCTGGTCCCAGTTCCGGTGCAGGTCCTGGGCGAGGGGGTCGAGGAAGAACATCCGGGGGACGGAGGGCCGTCGCGCCGGGTCGTCGGGCGCGTCGAAGGCGACGTGCTCCGCGACGAGGGCGTGTCCGGTGCGGTTCCAGGCGAGGACGTCGCCACGGCGGCCGAGCACGACGGCGGGCGTCGTCTCGCCCAGGGACGCCAGGAGCGCCAGGACGCGGGGGTGCGGCCTCTCGGGGCGGGGGCGGGTCAGGCGGGGTGCGGCGGGCCGGCGGGCGAGGTTGTGCAGGTGGGCGGTCTCGGCCGGGTCGAGCCGGAGCACACCGGCGAGGGCGTCGAGGACCTGCTGGGAGGCGGTGCCTGCCTGGCCCTGCTCCAGGCGCGTGTAGTACCCGGCGCTGACTCCGGCGAGGTGGGCGAGCTCCTCGCGGCGCAGGCCCGGTACGCGGCGGGTGGAGCCGTACGTACGCAGTCCGACGTCGCCGGGCGTGACCCGGTCGCGTCGGGCCTTGAGGTAGGCCCCGAGGCTCTCCAGTTCCATGGCGTCGAGCGTAGGCGCCGGGGCCGGGGCGAGGGTGCCCCTGTCAGGTGTACCCATGGGACGGGGATGGCTGCGGCGGAGCCGGCGCAGCACCGTCGACGGCATGAACGAACAGTGCGAGGTGTACGTGTCCTCCCCGGACCGGCGGGCATGGCTGGGCCTCCTGGTGGTGCTCGGCCCGGTCCTGCTGGTGGCGATGGACGGTTCGGTCCTGTTCCTGGCGATGGCCAAGGTCTCCGAGGCTTTGTCGCCGACCGCCGATCAGGCGCTGTGGATCCTGGACGTCTACGGCTTCGCCGTCGGGTCCCTGCTCATCGCCTTCGGGAACCTCGGTGACCGGTACGGCCGGCTGAGGCTGCTGATGGCCGGTGCGGCGGTGTTCGGCGCGGCCTCGGCGGGCGCGGCGTTCGCGCCGGGGCCGGAACTGCTGATCGCCTTCCGGGCGTTGATGGGCGTGGCCGGTGCCACGCTGCTGCCTTCGGCGCTGGCGGTGCTCAGCGGGCTGTTCACCGACCCGCGCCGGCGGGCGAAGGCGATCGGCGTCTTCGCCGCCACCTTCGCGGCGGGCTTCGCGATCGGACCGGTCGTCGGCGGGCAACTGCTGAACACCTTCTGGTGGGGATCGGTCTTCCTGATCAACCTCCCCGTCGTCGCTCTGTTCCTGCTCCTGGCCCCGGTCCTGCTCCGCGAGGTGCCCGCGACCCGCACGGGCCGCGTCGACGTCCTGAGCGTGCTGCTCTCCGCCGGGGGCATCCTGTCGACCGTCCACGCGATCAAGCACGCGGCCACGGAGGGCCTGACGGTCACCGCACTGGCCACGGGCCTCGCGGGCGCCGCCACTCTGACGTGGTTCGTGAGGCGCCAACTCCACCTGGAGCAGCCTCTGATCGACATCCGTCTCTTCCGGGACCGGGTCTTCACGATCGCGGCCGTCACCGGCCTCCTGCCCCTGGCCGCCTGGTCGGCGACGGCCTACCTGGGCGGCGTCTACCTCCAGTCCGTCCTCGGGCTGACCGTCCTGGACGCGGCGCTCGTGGCGCTCCCCGGCGCCGCCGTGCTCACGGTCACCTGCGTCGTCACCCCGTCCGCTGTGGCGCGTATCGGCACCAGGGCGGCACTCGTCACCTGCCACTTCCTCATCGCGGCGGGGATGCTGCTGCTCCTCGCCACGACCGTCTCCGACGGCATCGGCTGGTACGTGACGTCCACCGTCGTCGCGGGGGTCGGCTACGGCATCTCCTTCAGCGTGGTCGCCGACACCGCCGTCGCGGCGGCGCCCGCGGAGCGCGTCGGGGCGGCGGCCGCGATCGCCGAGACGAGCAACGAGATCGGCAACGCCCTCGGCATCGCCCTCCTCGGCTCACTGGCCGCCCTGGTCTTCCGGCTCCAGGGCCCCGACGCCGCGGGCACCCTCACCGAGACGCTCCGGGTCCCGGGCCTCGCGGCCACGACGGTCACCGAGGCGAAGTCGGCCTTCGTCACCGGCCTGCACGCGGCGGCGGCCGTGGCGGCCTCGCTCCACGCGGCCCTGGGCTCCTTCTCCTTGCGCCATCTGCCGAAGGCCCGCGGGGGCACCCGCTAGGCCCTGTCGTCAAACTCCCGCCTGCCCTGCGACGCCATGCATGCACTCTCACCGCACCGGGCACAGACCCGCGTACATCCAGTACGCGGGCCCGCGCCCGGCACGCCGAGAGCACGCACCTGACGCCGCAGGGCCCGCCCTTCGGGCGGACGACGGGAGTGTGACGGCAGGACCTAGCCACCGCAGGCCGGCAGGAACTCCAGCCCCTCCGGCGTACCGAAGCGGACGACCGCGAGGTACGCCTCCGGGTAGTCGCAGCCCAGGTCGGTCCACTGGAGCGCGAAGACGGTCCAGA
Organism: Streptomyces narbonensis; assembly: GCF_014649015.1. Lineage (GTDB taxonomy): Bacteria > Actinomycetota > Actinomycetes > Streptomycetales > Streptomycetaceae > Streptomyces > Streptomyces narbonensis. The sequence goes on along the minus strand of NZ_BMSF01000004.1, from coordinate 236,681 downwards.
CGACGAACCCGGCCAGAAGAAACCAACGCCAGCCCTTTGACATGCCCGCCACGTACCCGCCGTCCCGCCGGAGGAACCGCTTCCCCGGTCGGCCGGGCTCAGGGGGCGCGGAGGCGCGGAGAGGCAGGACCGTATCCTGGGGCGGAGGCCGCAGGGACCGCCGATGCGGCGCACCGTTCCGTCGCAGCCGGGCGGCGTCCACTCCGGGTACCAAGCGCCCGGCAAACGATCAGGAGTTGACCAGTGATCAGTCTGGCCGCAGCAGGGGGAGTGGCCCTGGTCGAACTCGGCATGGCCCTGACTCCGGGACCGAACATGATCCACCTCGCCTCCCGTGCGATCACCCAGGGCCGCAGGGCGGGCCTGGTCAGCCTGAGCGGGACCGCCGTGGGATTCCTCTGCTACCTGGTGGCCGCGGCCGCGGGCCTGTCCGCGCTGTTCGCCGCCGTTCCGCTGGCGTTCACGGTGGTCAAGCTCGCCGGGGCCGCCTACCTGGCCTACCTGGCCTGGGACATGCTCAAGCCGGGCGGCCGCTCGCCCTTCGCCCCGGCCCAGGACCTGCCTCCGGTCTCCGACGTCCGCCTGTTCTCGATGGGGCTCCTGACCAACCTGCTCAACCCCAAGATCGCGCTCATGTACGCCGCTCTTCTGCCCCAGTTCATGGACCCGCAGGCGGGTCCGGACTGGGCGCAACTGCTCCAGCTCGGGGGCGTGCAGATCGCCGTGGGACTCTCCGTGAACGCGCTGATCATGCTGGGCGCGGCGCGCGTGTCGGGGTTCCTGGCGGCCCGGCCCCGCGTGATGACCGCCCAGCGGTTCGCGTCGGGCGGCCTGCTCGGCTTCTTCGCGCTGCGCACGGCCCTGTCCCGTACGCCTGTCGCGGCCTGACCCGGGTCCGGGCGAGACCGGCCTGACCGGGTCCCGGACACCCCCTAGTTGCCGGTCGTGCCGTCGAGCAGCTCGCGCAGGATGTCCAAGTGGCCGTTGTGGCGGGCGGTTTCCTCGGTGAGGTGGAGGAGGATCCAGCGCAGGTCGACGTGGACTCCGCCGCGGATGGGGCGCTTGGCCTTCTCGTCCAGGCTGCTCGCGGCGACCAGTTCGCGGTAGGCGGCGCTCTGTCCTGTGTACTCGTCGAGCAGCTGCGCGAGCGGGAAGTCGACGGCTATGCGCATCTCGCGGTCGGGGTCCTCCTCGGTCCAGGGGCCCCGGTCCTCCTCACCGAGGAAGACCATCTGGAACCAGTAGTACTCGACCCAGCGGAGATGGTTGACCAGTCCGCTCAGGGTCATCAGCGGCGAGCCCGGCAGGAGCGCCTTGCGGGCGTTCTCCTCGGAGACGCCGTCGCACTTGGCGCGGGCGGTGTCGCGTGCGTAGTCGAGAAACGTGGTGAGCTGGGTGCGCTCGTCCCACGCGGGCGGTGTGTCGTCGATTCTGGTCATCGCGCGAAGCGTCCCCGATCACCCGGGGCGGTGTCGAGGCATTTGATCGCGCTCACGAGCGGAGCACGGCGTCCGCGAGTGCGATCACCACGCCGTCGGGCTTGCAGGAGGAGCCGTCGCCGATGTCGGCCTGGATGGCGAGCCTGGTCACGCCGGTGAGGTCGGTCACGGAAGGCCCCTGCTCGTCGTCGGAAGGGCATGGAACCCGATCACCCCTCCGCGCAGCGGAGTTCTAGCCGCGCGACGGCGCGTGGGCGGCGTCCAGGATCAGGGCGAGGAGGCGGGCGGGCTGCTCCTCGTCGTCGCGGTGGGCCGTGGACAGGGCGATCCCCACGGTGAGTTGGACGAGGTCGTCGGCGGTCAGGTCGGGCCGCGCCGAGCCCTGGAGCTGGGCCCGGGTGAGGACGGCCGCCGCCGCGTCCAGGATCAGCCGGTGGCAGTCGGTCGATTCCGGTGCGGCGTCCTGGTCCTCGGTGAGCAGCGCGCCGGCCATGGCCTGGCTGGCGCGGGCGTGGTCCAGGAAGGCGTGGAGCCAGCGCGCGAGCGCCTCGTCGGGTGCGGCCGTGGCGGCCAGGTGCTCCGCCTGTCCGCGCAGCGCCTCGATCCGGTCCGTGAGGACCGCCGCCAGGAGTGTCGAGCGGTTCGGGAAGTGGCGGTAGAGGGTGCCGGGGCCCACTCCTGCGCGGCGGGCGATCTCGTTCAGGGACGCCTGCGGTCCCGCGTCGGCGAACACGTCCCGCGCCGCGGCGACGAGCCGCTCCCGGTTGAGGCGCGCGTCCACGCGCCGGCCCGGGCGGGAGGCGGCCGGGCCGGCGCTTCCGGTCGTCGTCATCGTGCTGTCCGCCCTTCGTCCTGCGCCGTACTCGTCGCCTTCGCGGACCTCCCGGAATAGTTAAGCGGAGAGGTTCTCCGTATCGTAGCGCCATCGGGTAACCGGAGAACCTCTCCGTTTACTTGCTCGGCTCGTTCCAGGGGGATGCATGACCGACACCACCAACACCGCCGCCCTCACCGACGCCGCCGGCGTCACGGACGTCACTGCGATCACCGATACGGCAGGCGCCGCCGATCACGGTGCGCGTGGCGGGTTCGGGAAGGTGGGCATCTGGACCTTCGCCTTCGAAGGGCAGCCCGCCGGGCGCGTACGGGAAGTGGCCGCTGAGATCGAGGAGTTGGGATACGGAGCCATCTGGTACGGGGAGGCCTTCGGCCGTGACGCCGTCGGCCAGGCGTGGCTGCTCCTGTCGGCGACCCGCCGGATCCGTGTGGCCTCCGGGATCGCCAACATCGGCTTCCGGGACCCCATCGCCACCGCCACCGCGACCCGGACCCTCGGCGAGGCCTTCCCCGGGCGTTACCTGCTCGGCCTGGGTGGGCACCGGGTCGACGACGCCGTGCACGAGGTCGACGGCTATCCCGTACGGTCCCTCGGCAAGGCGGTGGCCACGATGCGGGCCTATCTGGACGCGATGGACGCGGTACCGGCCCACGGGCCCGTCCCCGACCCCGCACCGCCCCGCGTACTGGCCGCCCTCGGCCCGAAGATGCTCCGGCTGGCCGCCGAGCGGTCCGCGGGCGCCCACCCGTACTTCGTCCCCGTCGAGCACACCGTGGAAGCCCGCCGGATCATGGGGCCGGACGCCTTCCTCGGCGTGGAGCAGGCCGTCGTCCTCGACACCGACCCCGCGAGGGCGCGGGAGGTCGCCACGGCGCACGTCGCCATGTACCTTGCCGCGGCGGCGCACCAGGAGGCGAACGTCCGGCGGCTCGGCTTCGGTGACGAGGACATCGTCGGGGGCCCGAGCCGCCGCCTGGTGGACGCGATCGTCGCCCACGGGGACGCGGAGTCGATCCGCCGGCGCGTCCGGGAGCACCTCGACGCGGGCGCCGACCACGTCTGCGTCCAGGTCCTCACCGCCGACCCCGACCCCACGGCCTTCCCGGACCGCGAGTGGCGCGAGCTGGCGCCGGCGCTCGTGCCCTGACCCGCTGCCCTCCGGGCAGGCTCCGGTGCTTCAGCGCAGCCGGCCGAAGCGGTCCCTGTTGTCCTCGTCGGTCTTCTGCTGGTCGGTGGACATGCTGAGGACCAGGTCCCGGAGCGGACCGTTCAGATGGTCGGCGAGGGCGCGGGTGGCGCTGTCGAGATGGTCGAGGAGCGGGGCGTAGTCCGCGGCCACGGAGGCGCCCAGGGATCCGCTGGCGGCGAGCGTGTCCAGGTCGTACTGGGCGCGGGCGAGCACCGGGGTCGTCGTGCCGTAGATGAGCTCGGCGGCGGCGGAGAGGCCGTCGGCGGCGCGCTTGTGCTCGTTGTGATCGACGAAGATGTTCCAGTTCCCCGCGTTCGTCCCCACCTGAGGGTTTCCCTGCGCGGGTCCGCCGGCCGCGGCGATCCCCCGCCCCATGCCGCCGGACGCGCCGCTCGCCCCGCCCCCGGCGATCCCGTCCAACCCGCCGGCCCCTCCGATCCCGGCGCCCGCGATTCCCGGGGCGACCCCCGTCCCGATGCCCCGGCCGATGCCCCCTCCGGCGCCGCCGAGCAGGCGGGCGACCGTTCCGGGGACGGTCGCGAGCGTGGCGACGTCCGGATCGGCCTGTGCGCGGGCCGCGCCCGCCTCGGTCTCGGAGAGGGTCGTCGCCGCGTTCTGCCGGAGGTCCTGCCGGGTGATGTCGGCCTGTCGCTGCTGGAGCAGGGTGAGCTGGGAATCGGTGGAGGCGCCGGCGGGCGGGGAGGCGAGGGGCACCATCAGATCCTGGGCCCGGTGCTTCCCGATGGCGATGGTGTCGCCGCAGGCCTGGATCTCGGCGGTGATCGCGAGGGCGGCCCTGGTCGTCTGGTCGAAGCAGCCCTTGACGCGGGACCAGTGCTCCTCCAGAGCCGTCAGCGCCTCGCTCCGCCCGCTGGAGAGCAGCCGTTGCACGGCCTTCGTCCCGCGGATCCCGTCGGCCTCCAGGGACGCCGCATAGGAGCGCAGGTTGACGTCCGTCGCCGAGGACCTGTCCTCGTTCGCCTCGATCCAGGGCAGGGCGTACTGGTCGATGAGTGCTTGCTCCGCAGGTGTCGGTTCGATCGCCATGGCGGTAACTCCCCCTGTTATGCCGTGCGTTGGGCGAAAACCGTCTCATGCGGTCCGTGGCCCCACAAGAACGCTGCGTGAGGCCGTCCGGCTCAGTCGATGTGCACGATCTGGAAGGCCTCCGCCATCCGGCCCGGCGGCAGTCCGCCCGCCGTCGCGTGCTCGCCGAGCCAGTCGCGGAGCAGGCCGGCCAGGTCGTCGAAGTGGGCCGTCTGGGAGGTGTGGATGCGCAGCGCCTGGACCTTGCGGTCGAAGACCGGGGTGACGTCGACGTACTGGTTCGGGGTGGGTCCGGTCATCAGCCACAGCTCGTGGACCGTCCACGGCTCCAGGCCCTCCTCCTTGAGGAGTTGGGCGTGTGCGAAGGGGTTGCGGGCCTCGGGATAGACGGCGCGCAGGCAGGCGTCCCCGACCGCGCGGTGGTCGGGGTGGAGGTCGGCGACGCGGGCCCAGTTGATCTCGGGGGACGGGATGATGGCCCGCTGCGGGCGCACTTCGCGGATGACCCGGCAGAGATCGCGCCGCAGCTCCACGGACGCCTCGACGAAGCTGTCGGGGTAGCCGAGGAAGCGGACGTCCGCGACGCCACTGAGCTTCGCCGAGTGGACCTGCTCGGCGCGGCGCAGGTCCGCCATCGCCTGCCGGGGGAGCTGTTCGTCGTAACCGCCGGCGCCGCCGTCCGTCACGATGCAGTACGTGACGCGGGTGCCGCGCTCGATCCACTGCATGACGGTGCCGCTGACGCAGAACTCGATGTCGTCCGGGTGCGCGGCCACGACCAGCAGTGACTCGGGCGCGCCGCGGTCCTTCGCGACTTCCTCCATGTCCCTCATGGGGTCAGCCTGTTGGGGCGGCGAGGGCGTCGCAAGGCCAAGCCGTGGCGTGAACTGGACATGGCACTTACGCGCCATTCAAAAACTTGGTAGATTCAAATCATTGGGCTTAACCAGCGTGAGGCGGGCCCTGTCACGAGACGGCCCGTCACGAGACAGACCCTCGTGAGACGGCCCGTCGTGGGACGGACAGTGACTTCCGAGGCGTGACTTCCGAGGCGTGGCTTCGGAAGCGTGGCTTCGGAAGCGTGACTTCGGAATCGGAGGCGACCGCCATGTGCAGGATTCTCGGCACCATCGCCGCGGGGGCGGACCGCCCGGACCCCGCCGAACTCGCGGCGGTCTCCGCCCGCCAGCGCCACGGTGGACCCGACGAGCACCACGTGCTCAGCGGCCCCGGCTGGTCGCTCGGCTGCGACCGGCTCGCGGTGACCGACCCGTGCGGCGGACAGCAGCCCTACCGGCTGCCGCACCTCCCCGGCATCCTCGCCGTGCTCAACGGCGAGATCTACAACCACGCCGAGCTGCGCCGCGTGCTCGCCGCCCGGGGCCACCGCTTCCCCGACCGCTGCGACGGCACCGTGCTCCCCGCGCTCTACGCCGAGTACGGCCCGGCCTTCGCCGAGCACCTCGACGGCATGTTCGCCGTCGCGATACTCGACCTGCGTCCAGGCTCCGCCCAACTCGTCCTAGCCGTCGACGACATGGGCATGAAGCCGGTCTACGTCCACCACGATCCGTACGACGGCTCCACCCGTTTCGCCTCCGAGATCCCCGCGCTCCTCGCCTTCGAAGGGGTACGGATCTCCCCGCGCGACGACGCACTCGACACGGTCCTCGCCACCCGTACGCCCTTCTCCACGCACACCGCGCTCGACGGCGTCAGCGTCCTGCCGCCCGGCGCCACCGCGCTCGTACGCCCGGGGGCGGCCCCCGTCGTCCGGCGCCGGGGCCCCCGGGTGCCGACGGGGCCCGGGGACACCCAGGACCTCCTCCGCCACGAGGTCCGGCGGCTCGCCCACGCCGAGGTGCCCGTCTGCGCGATCACCAGCGGCGGCCTCGACTCCGGGCTCGTCACCGCGCTCGCCGCCGAACACGCCCGCGAGACCGGCGCCCCGCCGTTGCACACCTTCCACCTCACCTACCGGGGGAAGTGGCCGGACTCCGAGGCCGCCTACGCCCGTTCGGTCGCCCGCCGGGCCCGGACCGTCCACCACGAGGTCTCCGTCGACCCCGACGAACTGCCCTCGCTGCTCACCCGGACCGTCCGCCACCTCGGCCAGCCCAACGCCGACCCCATCACCCTCTCCACGTACGCGCTCTTCCGCGCCGTCCGCCAGAACGGCTTCACCGTCGCGCTCGCCGGCGACGGCGCCGACGAGCTCTTCGGCGGCTACGACCGGATGCGCGCCGCGCTCGGCGCCCCCGCCGGAGCCGACTGGGCCGGCGCCTACGCCGACGCCCTCTCGGCCGCCCCGCGCCTCCTCCGCGACCACCTCTACACCGCCGACTACCGTGCCCACATCGCCGATCAGGGTTCCGCCGCCGACCGCATCGAGCAGGAACTGCGCTCCGCCGAGGCCGTCGGCGCGGACCGGCTCACGGCGATGACGGCCTTCGAGACGCGCTGGCGGCTGCCCGCGTACCACTTGCGGCGCGTCGACCACCTGTCCATGGCCTGGGCCGTGGAGGCCCGCATGCCCTTCTGCCAGCCGTCCGTCGTCGCCCACGCCCGCGGTCTGCCTGCGGCGGCGCGGACGGGGAAGAGGGCGCTGTACGAGGCCGGGGCCGAGCTGCTTCCCGCAGGCGTCCTCCGCCGCCCCAAGCAGCCCTTCACGCTCCCGCTCGCGGCGATGCTGGCCCCCGGGAGCCCGCTCCTCGACACCGTCCGCGACCTGCTGTCGCCGGCCAGGCTCGTCCTCGGCGGCAGGGTCCGCGCCGACCGGGTGCGGAAACTCCTCACCCGCCACCTCGAACGCCCCTCGCACCAAGACGCCTTGGCCCTCTGGGCCCTCGCCGTCCACGAGCTGTGGACGGAGGTCGTACAGGGCATGCGAATCCCGGTGGGCTGTGCGGCCTGAACACCCGGAACCTCCCCGTCCCGAACCCGCCACACCCCCCGAGCACGCCCCGACGCCGCGGCCTTCCGGCGCCGAGCCGGGCCTGCGCCCCTCCCCGTGTGGGCGATCGTCCCGCTGGGCGGGACGGGTGGGCACACGGGACGGCGCCCCTGCGGGCGCCTTCGCTTCCCGCGCCTACGGCCCCCACGACGCCGGTGCCGTTTCGGTGCGGGGTGCGCGTGCTCGGGCCGGGGCAGTCGGGGCGGAGGCGCCCGCAACGGCGCCGTCCGTTGTGCCCACCCTCCCCCAGAGGGGGGACCCCCACGCCCCAGCGGGACGAATGCCCACAACGGACGGCGGCGGGGGCAGCCCCGCAGGCGACGGGGCTCGCCCCACGGGTGACGGGGGCGGCCCCACCGGCGGCGGGGCCGGCCTCACGGGCTACGGGGCCCGCCCCCCGGGCAAAGGGGGCGGCCCAGCGCCCGGAGGGACCCGCCCCACCCCCGTCCCCACCGTCGCCCGACCCGCCGCCGTCGTTCGTGCTGTCGTCGTTCGGGCCGTGGATGCCCCCGGGCCCACCCTCGTCGTGCGGCTCGACCAGTTGCCCGTCGGGGCGCTCGCGCTCGGTGTCGAGCTGGCGCGGTTGCGCCAGGCGCTGGCCGGCACGGCGTACGCCGAGCTCAACAAGATCGCCCTGTACGGTCCCTCCACCCGCGCGGGGCACACCCTCGACTACCGCTTCGTGCAGGCCCTCCCCGGCGGCGGTTTCGACTTCCGGGCCGGCTGCGGCCACTCCCTCCTCGCCTGTGTCGTCGCAGACGGCCGCCCCGGGCCCGTCACCGTCCGGGCCCTGACCACCGGCGACACGATCCGTTGCGAGGGCGAGGGCGAGGGCGAGGGCGAGGGCGAGCGCGTCGCCGAGCGCGAGCCGCACGGCGACCGCGGCGCCTTCACGCTCAGCTTCCTCCGCGCCCCCACCGCCCCCGGCACCCTCCCCACCGGACGCCCCGTCGACGTCCTCTCCGGCGTGCCCGTGTCCCTCGTGCGGTACGGCAACCCGTACGTCTTCGTCGACGCCCGCCACCTCCCCCGGCACGGCGACGACGCCCTCCGGGACCAACTCCTCGCGCTCCGCGCCGACGCCGCCCGGATCCTCGGCCACCCGCCCGGCTCCGCCCTCCCCAAGATCGCCGTCTTCGCCGACGGTCCCGAGGGGCTCTCCGTCCGGGCCCTCACCGTCGGCGGCTGGCACCCCCGGCTCGCGCTCACCGGGGCCGCCGCCCTCGCCGCCGCCGGCGCGCTCGACGGCACCGTCGTCCCCGCGCCGGCCGGCCCCGTCCGCACCCCCGGCGGCACCGTCACCGTCTCCGCCGCGGCCGACCGAATCCGGGTCCACCACAAGCGCGCGGAGGTTCTGGGGACGTTGGAACTGCCGTGGCGTGTCCACGCAACGGCGTGAATGCGCACCCCTCCCGGCGGGCCCCCGGTGTCCTTTCTCTGCCACGCTGAAATGGACCGGCAATCGGTATCCGTGGGGAGAGCAGACGCACATGAAATTCGAGAATCTGCGTGTCGTCGTGACCGGAGCGTCCCGCTATTTCGGTCGCGCGCTCGCCGTCGGATTCGCGCATCTCGGCGCCGAGGTCTACGTCTCGGCGCGGACCGTCGAAGCCGCCGAACGCACCCGCGCCGAAGTCATGGGCTCGGCCCGTGACCGTATCCACGCCTTCGGCTGCGACCTCAGCAGGCCCGCCGAGATCAGGGAGTTCGCCGCCCGCGTCGGCGAACGCACCGACCGCGTCGACCTGTTGGTCAACAACGGCGCGCGCTGGCTCGACGGCATGGACCTGGAGGCCGCGAGCGACGCCGAGATCGTCGAGACGATCGAGTCGACCGCCGGCGGCACCGTCCTCATGGTGAAGCACTTCCTGCCGCTGCTCCGCGGCTCGCTCCGCCCCGACATCGTCAACATGGTCGCCGTCCGCGACGCCGAGGGCGCCTCCGCGGCGGCCGCCGGCGCCGCCCACGAGGCCTTCTGGGCGGCGAAGAGCGCGCAGGCCGGATTCGCCGACATCCTCTCGCGGCGGCTGCGGCCCTCCGGGGTCCGCGTCTTCTCGCTCTTCCCGCCGGACTTCTCGACCTCGGACCCGCGATTCGCGGAATGGGACGGATCGAATCCGGACGGAATTGCGCCCGACGAGAAGCTGACCACCCAGGCCCTTTTCGAATGCATCGTCTACGCAGTCGAGCAGCCGCGTGACTGCTTCATCCGCTCCTTCCACTTCGAACCGCGCTGAGCCCACCGCACGACAGCGTCAAGGAGGTTCCAGCCCCATGAGCACCCCCGTCTGGATCACCGCGACCCCTCCCGCCACCCACGGCGAACTCCACATCGGCCACCTCGCCGGGCCGTACGTCGCCGCCGACGTCCTCACCCGCTATCTGCGGGCCGAGGGGGAGGCGGTCCGGTTCACCACCGGCACCGCCGACCACGCCAGCTCCGTCGAGGTCCGCGCGCTGCGCCACAACCGCAAGCCGGAGGAGGTCGCGGAGGGCTACCGCGCCGCGATCACCGCCGACTGGCTGCGCTCGGGCGTCGAGTTCGACCACATCGTGCGCCCGCGGCGCGACAAGGGCTACGGGCGCTGGGTGCAGGATCTCTTCAGCAGGCTGTACGCGCAGGGGGTCATCGCCCCCCGCACCCGGCTCCTGCCCTACTGCGAGCCCTGCGACCGCTGGCTGTACGGGGCGCACGCCACCGGCAGCTGCCCGCACTGCGGCGCGGACAGCGACGGCGGCATGTGCCACGAGTGCGCCCGCCCCAACGACGGCGGGGACCTCGTCTCGGCGCGCTGCGCGGTCTGCGACACCCCGGCGGTCGCCCGCCGCTGCCGCCGGCTGTACGTGCCCCTGGAGCCGTTCCGGGACACGCTCGCCGAGTACTGGGCGACGGCCGGGCTCCCGCCCCGGCTCGCCGCGCTGTGCGAGTCGCTCGTCGAGGACGGGCTGCCGGACATCGCGGTCGGCCACCCCGCCGAATGGGGGCTGCCGGTTCCGGTCGACGGCTTTCCCGAGCACCGCATCGACGGCTGCTTCGAGGCCGCGGCCATGCACCTCTTCGGTTACGACACCAAGGGCCCGCTGCCCCGCCGCGCCATCCACTTCTGCGGCTTCGGGCACGCCTTCTGCCATGCGGTGCTCCTGCCGGTACTGCTGCTCGCGCAGGACATCAAGCTGCCGCAGGACTTCAACGTCAACGAGTCGTACGTGATCGAGGAAGGCGTCCAGGAGGGCAACGTCTGGGCGCTCGACCTCCTCACCGAGTACGGCTCCGACACCCTGCGCCGGCACGTCCTCCAGGCCCGCCCGCTGGGCCGCCGGACCGTCTTCCGGCGGGAGCGCCTCGCGGCCGCGCGCAGGGAGCTGGACGAGAACTGGAACAGCTGGCTCGCGCGGCTCTTCTCCTCCGTGCGGGAGGAGTGCGGCGGCCGCGCGCCGCAGGCACTGCCGGGCGGCACCGGCTGGGAGATCCTGGAGCGGCGGCTCCACCGGGGCGTGGACGACCTGCGTGAGGCGTACGGCCCCGATGCCTTCGACCCGCGCCGTGCGGTCGCCGTCCTCGACGAGATGGTCCGCTCGGTGGCCGACTTCGGCCACGTCAACGCCCACGAGCGCTGCCGTCCCAGCACGTCGTGCCGTCATCTGCCGGCGCTCGCCGCCCAGTTGGCGGTGGCCTCGGCGCTCTCCGCCTGGGCGCGGCCGGTGATGCCGGAGGGGGCGGACCGGCTCGCGGCGGCGCTGCACGTGGAGGCGGGCCGGCCGGTCGACTGGCACGCGCTGACGGGCCCCCTCCCGGGGACCCGGCTGGCTCCGCCGTCCGGCCCGGTCTTCGGCTTCTGACCGGGCCGACCCCTCCGCCTTTCACTACTAAGCAACTAAGTAGCCATGTAGTCGAGCAGTCCCCGCATCCCTCCCTGTCGCGTGACCGTGCGCGCGAGCTACGCGCAGGGACACGTGGCCCCACTCCTCAGGAGCCCCCACGTGTCCCTGCGCGTCGCCATGCTCAGCGTCCACACCTCCCCGCTCCACCAGCCCGGGACGGGGGACGCCGGCGGCATGAACGTCTACATGGTCGAACTCTCCCGGGCCCTCGCCGAACTGGGCGTGGAGGTCGACCTGTTCACCCGCTGCCGGGGCGAGGGCCTGCCCCCGCTGGTCGAGCTCTTCCCGGGGGTCCGGGTCCGCCATCTGCACGCCGGTCCGCGCGGGCCGCTGCCCAAGGAGGCCATGCCGGACCTGGTCGTGCCCTTCTCGCTGGCCCTGCTGAAGGAGGACCGGCGCTACGACCTGGTCCACTCGCACTACTGGCTCTCCGGCCAGGCGGGCCGGATCGCCTCCGTCGGCTGGCGTGTCCCGCTCGTGCACACCGCCCACACCCTGGCCCGGGTGAAGAACGCCTCGCTCGCCGAGGGCGACACCCCCGAACCCGAGCTCCGCGTCCGCGGCGAGCTCCAGGTCGTCGGCTCCGCCGACCGGCAGATCGCCAACACCACTGACGAGGCGGAGGCGCTGCGCACGCTGTACGGGGCGCCGGCGGAGCGGACCGAGGTCGTCCACCCCGGGGTGGACCTGCGGACCTTCCGCCCCACCGAAGGCGGCCGGGCCGCCGCCCGGGCCCGCCTCGGCCTGCCGGCCGATGCCTTCGTCCCGCTCTACGCCGGCCGCATACAGCCCCTGAAGGGCCCGGACGTGCTCGTGCGGGCCGTCGCCGAGCTGCTGCGCCAGGAGCCGGGGCTGCGTCACCGCCTCCTGGTCCCGGTGGTGGGCGGCCACTCGGGCGCGACCCGGGAGGGGACGGCCTGGAAACTCGCGGGGGAGCTGGGCGTCACCGACGTGCTGCGGGCCTGTCCTCCCGTACCGCAGGAGCGGTTGGCGGACTGGTACCGGGCGGCGGACGTGCTGGTGGTGCCCTCGCGCAGCGAGTCCTTCGGTCTGGTGGCACTGGAGGCGCAGGCCTGCGGGACTCCGGTGCTCGCGGCGGCGGTCGGCGGTCTGCCGACGGCGGTACGGGACGGGGTGACGGGGCTCCTGGTGCACGGCCACGACCCGGTGGAGTACGCGCGGCGGCTGCGGTGGTTCGCGGCGCACCCGGAGGAGGCCCGGGCGATGGGGGAGGCGGCGGTCCGTCACGCGCGGGGTATGAGCTGGCGCGCGTCCGCCGGCCGGACCGTCGACGTCTACCGGGCGGTGGGGCAGGGGCGGCGGCACGCCCCTACCCCGGCGGCCCCTCTCTCCTGGAGGAACGAGAAGGCCGTAGCTCAAGTCTAGCACCTCTTTTGGTTCAACCAAAGATATGGCGAGCTCCGGATGCCTCAATTCCGTTGCGGGGAAGGCGTATTGACGCATCCACGCCATGGCGGGTCCACGCCCGGACAATCCCTGGATCGGATTCCGGGGCGGGGACAGAATGGAGATGTCTTCAGGGAACGCCCGGCGGCACGGGCCCCCGGAAGGCGGAATTCACATTCCAACTCCTGGAGGAATCATGTCTGCTGAGCACGCCACGGGGATGCGCAAGACCGTCCGTCAGTTCGCCCTCGCCGCGGCCGCGTGTCTCGCCGTCGCCGGCGGCGCGGCCCTGGCGACGGCCCCGAGCGCGGACTCGGCCCCCCAGCACGTGGTGGCCGACGGCGTGGCCGACGCGGCCACCGCCACCCCGACCCCCACCCCCACGCCGTCCCCGTCCAACGGAAACGAGTGGAACAAGGTCACCCCGGCGCCGATACCTGCCAATTGAGCGTCCGGGAATCCGAAAGGGCTCCGTGATCGTCCCCGTTCGGGCGGTCGCGGAGCCTTTTCCGTATCACCGGGCGTCAATTGACGGGCATTCTCAGTCGACCCAACCGAGCCGGTGCGCCCGCACCCCGGCCTCGAACCGGCTCGTCGCGCCCATCTCCTGCATGAGCTCGGACAGCATGCGGCTCACCGTCCGCAGCGACACCCCGAGACCCCGCGCGATCTTCTCGTCCTTCATCCCCGAGGCCAGCATCGTCAGCGCCGCCCGCTGCTGTTCCGAGAGCCCGTCACCGCCCTGCTCGGGCGCGCTGCCGTCCCCGTACGGCGAGGCCGTGTGCCAGCAGTGCTCGTACAGCGCGATGTACGAGCGCACCAGGGCCGGCCCCCGCGCCAGCACCGCGCCCGCCATCGGTTCCGCCGGATCGACCGGGACCATCGCGAACTGCGCGTCGGCGATGATCATCGTCATCGGGACGGCGGGGGTGATCCGCACCTCCACCCCCGTCTCGACCCGGCGCCGCAGCAGCTCCGCCACCTCCGGCACGGACACGACCCGCTCGCTGTACATGGCGCGGACCCGCACCCCGTTCTCGATCTGCCGCCGGTCCCGGCTCAGCACGCGCTCCGCCACCTCCCGCACGAGCGACGTCGGGTGCATCGACGCCAGGCTGTGCTGGATGACGTCCGTGATGTCCTCCAGGACCTGCTGGATCCGCCGGTAGTCGCTCAGGAGCTCCACGTCGGCGTCCGAGCGTGTGAGGGACCCTGCCCGCAGGAACGCCCCTGCCAAGGTCTCCAGCGTGCCGTACGCGCGGTCCGCCTCGTCGAGGTGCTCGCGCAGCTGCTCCCGCTCCCGGTGCAGCAGCCGCAGCAGCGCTATCTCCGGGTCGATCACCGCGACCGTGTCGCCGTCACCGTCGCCGTCCACCTGCCGGCCGCCCTGGCCCTCCCGCAGTCCCGCCCGGAGCTCGGCGCGGGCGCCGTGCTGGGCCGGGTTGGTCGGCACGATCAGCCCGAGGTCCGTCAGTTCGCCACGACATCGCTCGTACTCCTCGGGCGAGAGGCGGAGTTGGGCCCCCACTTCGCCGAGACTGGACACCCCGCGCCTGCGCAGCTCCTGGTAGAGGTTCACCACGGCATCGGGTGAGCCCTCCGAGCGCTCGGTGCCGTTCTCCGTGCCCGTACCGCCGCCGGTGGTGATCAAGGCGAAGTGACCCCCTGTTCCCTCGAGTCGCGCCGCCGTCACCTTGTCACACGGCTGGGCGGCCGTCCGTCATACCGATCCGGCCGGTCCGACCGATCAGGCGTCCATCGTGCGTCATCCGAACTCCCCGGTGGTATCCCGCCCTTGTGCCCCCTACGGGGCTTCGCCGTCGAGCAGGCCGAGCCGGGAGGCCTTCACGCCCGCCTCGAAACGGCTCGCCGCCCCCAGCTCCTGCATCACCTCGGACAGCAGCCGGCTCACCGTCCGCAGCGAGACCCCGAGGTTCTTCGCGATCTGCTCGTCCTTGATGCCGGAGGCGAGCATGAGGAGCGCCGCCCGCTGCTGCTCGGAGAGCCCGTCGCCGCCCTTCTCCGTCTCCTCCTCCTCGCCGTACGGGGCCGCGGCCGTCCAGCAGTACTCGTACAGCGCGAGGTAGGAGCGGACGAGTCCCGGGCCGCGCGCGAGGATCGCGGCGGACGACAGGTCGTGCGGATCGGTCGGCAGGAGCGCGAAGTTCTCGTCGGCGAGGACCATGTTCATCGGCACGACGGAGGCGAACCGCACCTCCACGCCCATCGCGGCCCGCTCCTCCAGGTGCTGCGCCATCTCCGGCACCGAGGCGGCCCGCCGGCTGTACATCGCCCGGATGCGGACTCCGCGCTCGGCCCAGAGGCGGTCCTGGGCCAGCTCGCCCGGCAGCTCCTCGCGGCGCACGGAGCCGGTGTGCATGAAGTGCGCGGCGGTCCGGACGGAGTCCGTCAGGTCCGCGAGGCTCCGCCGTACGCGCTCGGGATCGGCGACGATCTCGACCTCGATCTCCCCGCGCGGGGTGGCCCCGGCCCGCAGGAACGGTCCGGCGAGGGCTTCGAGCGCGGTGTGCGCGCGGCTGGTGGCGGCGAGGCGCTCCTGGAGCCGGTCGCGCTCGCGGCGCAGCAGCCGCAGCAGGGCGACGTCGGGGTCGACGACGACGCTCGCGGAGGGAGTGGGCGCGGCGGGGTCGGAAGGCGCGGCCATACGTGAGGGTGCGGCGGGGGCGGACGGCGCGGCGGGGCCGTGTGACGCGGCGGGGTCGGACGGCTCGGCGCGGCCGGAAGGTGCCTGCGCGACCGGTTCCGAAGGTGCGGTCAGTCCTAAGGAGACGAGCTCGTCACGGGCTCGCTCCCGCTCCTCGGTGGTGAGCTCCAGCCGGTCCGCGACCTCGTCGAAGGCCGTCCCCGGGCGGGCGCGAAGCTGCTGGTAGACGGCGAGAGCCTGTTCGCTGCCCGTACGGGCCACGGCGGCGTTTCTGGACACGGCGCAGCAGACTCCCCTCGGACCCTCGTGGATCCTCATGAATCGCCCCGCTAGACCCTGCCACACATTCGAACGACACGCACGGGGTTCGCCGCAGCTCAGGCGGCGGGTGCGCTCGCCCGGCAGTCGGGGCACAGGCCCTTGAAGACGATCTCGGCGTCCTCGACCCGCCACTCCGTCAGCGCGCCCCGGGGCGGCTTCGGCGCGGTCGTCTCGACGTTCTCGACGCGGCCGCAGGCGACGCACAGCGCGTGCTGGTGCGCGGGGCCGGAGATCTCGAAGACGGCGGGCAGGCCGGGCCGGTCGAACTTGCTGACCAGGCCGGTCTCCTGGAAGTGCCGCAGCATCTCGTACACGGCCTGGCTGGTCAGCGTGCCGAGCCGTTCGCGCGCGGTCGTGGTGATCGCCTCGACGTCGAGATGGCCGCCGGCGGCGAGGACCGTGAGCACCTCCAGGCGCGGGCCCGTGACCCGCAGCCCGACGTCGCGCAGGCGCTGGATCACCGCCTCGCGGCCCGTCAGCTCTTCCACGACTGCCATCTTCTCCGCCCGCCACCTGGTCGGCTCAAACGTTTGTGAGCATCGTACCTCTTGCTCGTCAACCTCGTCAGGCGTCCGGTTCAGTCGTCCGTCCTGCACACCAGCAGGACGGACTCGGTCCGGTCGTCGATCCGGTGGCGCCGGCGGCCCTCGATGTGCAGGCCGGCCGAGTGCAGCTCGGCCGCGAGCCGCTCCGGATCCACGATCCACTTGTCGGTGGTCAGCACGACCCGCTCGGTGGAGAGCTTGCCGGTGCGGGCCGTGTAGTAGGTGATCCGCTCGCTCATCGACGGCAGGTCGAAGACCTGCCGTGCCACCACCCACTCGTCGATCCCGTCGAAGCGCGGCACCTGGAAGGCCCAGGTCCTGCGCGGTTCCGCGATGAGCCCGGGGAGCTGGTGCGCGGTGTAGTCGAGGGCGAGCGCCCCGCCCGTCTCCAGGTGGGAGGCGACCTCGCGCAGCAGCTCCGGCCGCCGCGCGGGCGGGACGGCCGTGACCATGGCGCCCGCGAGGAGCGCCAGCCGGTAACTCCCTTCGAGCCGCAGCTCGGTGAGGTCGGCGCGGTGGGTGACGACGAGCCCGGCAACCTGCGGGCCGATCCGGCGGGCCCAGCCTTCGAGGCGCTCCAGGGCCGAGGCGTCCCGGTCCACGGCTTCCACGGCGAAGCCGTGCCGGGCGAAGGGGACGGCGAGCCGCCCCGCTCCGGAGCCGAGGTCCAGGACGGGTCCGCCGGTGGAGCGGGCGAGGCCGAGATACCGGACGATGTCCGCGCTGTGCGGGCCGAGCAGGGCGTCGTGGAGCCAGACCGAGCCCTCGTCGACGGGGGAGACCGATTCGAGGCCGGGCAGGGTGTCGGACTTGATGCGACCCCTCTGGTTCCCGGGGGTGGGCTCCCGGTCGTATCGGGACGGCAGGACCGGAGCGAACGCTGCGGGCACGACGGGCAGGGAAAGGCCGCTCGGTGTGTGCATCCGCTCCTCCAGGGGCTCGCTCGGTCCATGCCGTCCGGACGAGGTACCCGTGCCGCCGGGACCGCGCCGCTGAACCCATCCTGACCTGGCGGGGGAGCGCCGATCCACCGGATCGGGCTGCGTGAACACGCGATGGCGTGGATCTGCCACGACCGTCTGTTCGAGGGGCGTGAGCGGTTCCGGGGGTGGTTCTGGAAGATGGTGCCGGGGGTATGCGGAGTCGGAGCCGGGCGGTGGCTCAGACCGTGCGGCTCCAGCGGGTGGGGCCGAGGGAGCCGAAGCCCATCCGGGTGTAGAAGGGGAGCGCCGGGTCTGACTCCGCCGGGAGTTCGACCCGCTGGTCGTGGGCGCCGTAGCTGCGCATCCGGTCCGTGGCGGCGGCCAGCAGGGCCGTACCCACTCCGCGGCGGCGGGATCCGGCCGCGACGGCGAGGGCGTACACCTCGCCCTCGCCCGGTACGGGGACACCGCCCGCGGCGACGCCGACGACCGCGCCCTCGGGGTCGGTCGCCACGAGCCAGCCGAGCCAGCCGGGCGCGCCACCCGGAATTTCAATTTCCGCACGGATGCGGGGGAGTGAGCATTGCGCCGAGATCAGCCGCCGCATCGGGATTTCGTCCAGTATTCCCTCGTAGCTGCTCCGAATGGCGTCCGCCAGCAGCCTGGATATCGTCGTCGCATCGCCGGCCGCGGCCGTTCGAACGCCAGCCAGCTGCATAGGTTTTGTACCCTTCGACGTGCCGCGCCAGAGCCCCAACATACCCACAATAGCGGTGAATTAAGTTGCCCGTGACCGATGCGAAATCTACGAATTCGCTTAGTAAATAACGGCGTTCGGGGGGTCGGACGGTGAAGCGGGCCGAGATGGTGAAGCGAGTCAATTAGCTGGGGAAGGAACAGCAGGCGATGACCAGCGGAGCCATCGCGAGCGCCCCCGAGGCGACGGTGAACAGCCCACGCAGGACGGGGTGTCCCGCGCTGTAGGGCGTGAGGATGCGCCGCATCCGCAGCGCCGCCGAGGGGCCGCCCGCGGCGAACGCGGACCGCGGCGCCCGGCCCGAGGCCAGCGCGTACAGCGCCGTCGCGAGCGCGTCGCGGGTGCACCGCCGTAACGCCCGGTCGTCGGCGGCCATTTCGAGGAGGAGGGGTACGGACGTCCCGCCGTAGCGTGCGAGCGGGAGGCGCGGGAAGACGGCCGCGAAGGCCTCCGTCGCGGCGACGAGAAGGTGGTGCCGGCCCGTGATGTGCGCCCGCTCGTGCGCGAGGGCCGCCGCGAGCTGCGCGGGCGTCAGGGTGTCGACCGCCCCGGAGGAGACGACGACGCGGCGGGAGCGGCCCGGGAGGCAGTAGACGGCGGGCCGGTCGTCGTCGAGGACGGTGGCCCGCAGGCCGGGGTCGTACCGTCCGACGAGTCGCAGCACCCCCGCGTGCCGCACCCGCACCCGCCGGGCCCGCGCCAGCCTCCGTAAGAAGGCCGTGACGGGGAGCGAGACGACGCCGAGGGCGATGGCGAAGGCCAGCCGCTCGCGGCCTTCGAGGGCGAACAGCTGCTCCGGGGAGGGGAACCGGAGCGTGAGCACCATGTCGGTGAGGCGGTGGCTGCTCTCGCCGGGGAGCACCAGCTGGGCGGGGAGCAGGGCGGCCGCGGCGGTGAAGGCGGCGCCGCACGCCGCCCAGACGGTGAGCGCCAGGCGTGGCACCTGCTGGGCCCAGCGGGCCCGGACGACGAGCCACGGCACGAGGAAGCCGGCGACCAGGACGAGCCCGAAGGGGACGAGGGCGTGGTGGTTCACGTGCAACCGCCCCCGGGGTCCGCGCCGTCCTCTCCCGGCTGGCCGCCGCGGGTCGCTCGGAGGGCCGCGTCCAGGGCGGCCATGTCCTCGTCCGAGATGACCTCGACGAACCGCAGGAGGGCGGCCGGCCGGTCCTGGCTGTCGCCGAGGGCGTCCCGCATCAGTCCCGCGGTGTACTCCTCGCGGCTGCGGACGGGCTCGTACAGCCAGGCCCTGCCCGCCTTCTCGCGGCGCAGCCAGTCCTTGCGGTGCAGGATGTCCGCCACCGTCATGACGGTCGTGTAGGCGACCCGGCGTCCCCGATTGATGTCGTCGACGATCTCGCGGACCGTGGCGGGCCGCTGCCAGGCCCACAACCGGTCCATGATCTCGGCCTCCAGCTCTCCCAGCCGGCGCACGTGGATCCCCTTCCCCCTGGGCGGCTCATCGTACGGGCCGTCTCCCTCGTCCAGGTATACCCCCCAGGGGTACGATGGCGGGATGTCGACCCTCATGAGGAACCGCCCCTGCGTGACGCTCTGCGGCCCTGGTCTGCCCGGTTCGGCGGAGCTGGTGCTCCTCCGGCAGGTGCTCGGGCTCTGTCTCCGCCTGAGCGTCAGGCTGTCCGCCGAGTGCCCTTCGCGCAAGGGCGGTTGATGCCGCGCACCGCAGGTCTCGTACCGCTCACCGCTGACACCGCTTCGGTATGACGAAGTGCCCCGGACGATGTCCGGGGCACTTCGTCAGGTCCGGATGAGCCGGGCGATCGCCTTCGACGCCTCGCCCACCTTCACCTTGGCCTGGTCCCCTCCCTGGGCGATGGCCTCCGTGACGCAGCAGCTGAGGTGCTCGTCCAGGAGGGCCACCGCGCAGGACTGGAGGGCCGCGTTGATGGCGGAGACCTGGGTGAGGACGTCGATGCAGTAGGTGTCCTCGTCGACCATCCGCTGCACCCCCCTGACCTGGCCCTCGATGCGCCGCAGGCGTCTGATGATGTCTTCCTTGTGCTGTCCGTACCCGGCCATGACGGCCTCCTCATGAGTCGGGCGGTTACTTGTCCGCAGCTTGGAAGCCGCGGAGGCGCAGGCTGTTGCCGACGACGAAGACCGAGGAGAAGGCCATCGCGGCCCCCGCGATCATCGGGTTGAGCAGTCCGGCCGCGGCGAGCGGCAGGGCGGCCACGTTGTAGGCGAAGGCCCAGAAGAGGTTCGAGCGGATCGTGCCGAGCGTCTTGCGGGAGAGCCGGATCGCGTCGGCCGCGGCCCGCAGGTCTCCCCGTACGAGGGTCAGGTCGCCGGCCTCGATGGCGGCGTCCGTGCCGGTGCCCATCGCGAGGCCCAGGTCGGCCTGGGCGAGCGCGGCGGCGTCGTTCACGCCGTCGCCGACCATCGCGACCGAACGGCCCTCCGCCTGGAGCTTCTTGACGACGTCCACCTTGTCCTGCGGCATGACCTCCGCGATGACCTCGTCGATGCCGACCTCGGCGGCGACGGCCTCGGCGACCGCCTTGTTGTCACCGGTGAGCAGGATCGGGGTGAGACCGAGGGCGCGCAGCCGCTGGATGGCCTCGGGGCTGGTCTCCTTGACGGCGTCGGCGACCTCCAGGACCGCGCGGGCCTCCCCGTCCCAGGCGACCGCGATGGCGGTCTTGCCGGCCTTCTCCGCCGTGTCCTTCGCGGCCTTGAGCTCCGCGGGGAGGGCCATCGCCCACTCTTCGAGCAGCTTCTCGCGGCCGACGAGGACGGCGTGGCCGTCGACGACGCCCTGTACGCCGAGACCGGGGATGTTGGCGAAGTCCTCGGGGGTGGGGAGCGTGCCGACCTTCGCGGCGGCGCCGGTGGCGACGGCCTGGGCGATCGGATGCTCGGAGGAGTGCTCCAGGGCGCCCGCGAGCCGCAGGACGTCCTTCTCCTCGGTGCCGTCGGCGGTGTGGACCGTGATGAGGGTCATGCGGCCGGTGGTGACGGTGCCGGTCTTGTCCAGGACGATCGTGTCGACCTTGCGGGTCGTCTCCAGGACCTCGGGGCCCTTGATGAGGATGCCGAGCTGGGCGCCGCGGCCGGTGCCGACCATGAGGGCGGTCGGGGTCGCGAGGCCGAGGGCGCAGGGGCAGGCGATGATCAGGACGGCGACGGCCGCGGTGAAGGCGGCGGTGAGTCCCTGGCCGGTGCCGAGCCAGAAGCCGAGGGTGCCGAGCGCGAGCGCGATGACTACGGGTACGAAGACGGCCGAGATCCTGTCGGCGAGGCGCTGGGCGGCCGCCTTGCCGTTCTGCGCGTCCTCGACGAGCTTCGCCATGCGGGCGAGCTGGGTGTCGGAGCCGACGCGGGTGGCCTCGACGACCAGACGGCCGCCGGCGTTCAGGGTGGCGCCGGTGACGGAGTCGCCGACGGAGACCTCGACCGGGACGGACTCGCCGGTCAGCATGGAGGCGTCCACGGCGGACGAACCCTCGACGACGGTGCCGTCGGTGGCGATCTTCTCGCCCGGGCGGACCAGGAAGCGGTCCCCGACCTGGAGTTCGGCGGTCGGTACGGTGACCTCCCGGCCGCCCCGCAGGACGGTGACCTCCTTGGCGCCCAGCTGCATCAGCGCCTTGAGTGCGGCGCCCGCCTTGCGCTTCGAGCGGGCCTCGAAGTAGCGGCCGGCCAGGATGAAGGCGGTGACGCCGGCGGCGGCCTCCAGATAAATGTTCCCGGCGCCGTCGGTGCGGGCGATGGTGAACTCGAAGGGGTGCGTCATCCCCGGCGTGCCGGCGGTCCCGAAGAAGAGCGCCCACAGCGACCAGAGGAACGCGGCGATCGTGCCGACCGAGATCAGGGTGTCCATGGTGGCCGCGCCGTGCCGGGCGTTGGTCCAGGCGGCCTTGTGGAAGGGCCAGGCGGCGTAGACGACGACCGGCGCGGCGAGCGTGAGGCTCAGCCACTGCCAGTACTCGATCTGGAGCGCCGGGATCATCGCCATCGCGATGACGGGCACGGCGAGGGAGGCGGCGGTGACGAGCCGCTGCCTGAGGGGCCGCAGCTCCTCGTCGGCCTTCTCCTCGTCGGAGGGGCCGTCGGGGGCGCCGGGGGCCGCGCTCTTCGGCGGCTCGGGCTCGGCGGCGGTGTAGCCGGTGGCCTCGACGGTCGCGATCAGGGCGGCGACGTCGATGTCGGCGTCGAAGGTGACCTTGGCCTTCTCGGTGGCGTAGTTGACGGTGGCCTCGACCCCGTCCATGCGGTTGAGCTTCTTCTCGATGCGGGCCGCGCACGAGGCGCAGGTCATGCCGCCGATGGCGAGCTCGACCTGAGCGGTGCCGGGTGTCGTCGTGGTCATGAGGTCTGCTCCTCGTGAGTACGGGGTCGGGGGCCGGGACCCGGGCGTGGTGGGCGGGTCCCGGCGGCCGGGGTGGGGCGGCGGCTCCGGGCCTCTCCGGCGGATCGGGCCGGACAGGCTCAGACGCGGCCGGTGAGCTCGTAGCCCGCGTCGTCGACGGCGGCGGCGATGGCGGCGTCGTCCGGCTCGCCACCGGTGGTGACGGTCACCAGGCCGGCGGTGACGTCGACGTCCACGGAGATGACGCCGTCCAGTGCGCTGACGGACGTGGTGATCGCGGTCCTGCAGTGGCCGCAGGTCATGCCGGAGACGGCGTAGACGGTCGCGGTGCTCTCGGCGATGGCGACCGTGGTGGTCTCCGCGGTGGTCGAGCAGCTGTTGTCGGGGGTGCAGCAGGAGCCCATGGCTTCTCCTCGGTCGGTTCCTCCGGGACCGGATACCCTCGGGGGGTATCCGGTTGTGGATCCATGTATACCCCCCTCCCGTATCAGGCGCAAGCGGATCCCGGACTTGACTTGATACCCCCCAGGGGTATGGTGAAGTGCGTCGAACGATGACCGCGCCCACCCCGCGCACCCACCCCACGTATCGGGAGAGCAGCCATGAACACCGGTGTGAAGATCACTGCCTATGCCGCCGCGCTCGCCGCGACCTTCGGGGCCGCGTACGGGGTCGGCCAGGGGGTCGGCCCCGTCGGGGAGCCGAAGAAGGCGGAGCACGGCGAGCACGCGGCGGCGCCGGCCCCCTCCAAGAGCGCCGCGGCGGACGGTCACGCCGGCCACGGCGAGGCGGCGGGCACGGAGCCCCCGGCAGCCGCCGCGAACCTCCCCGGCGGCCTCCAGGTCTCCGACGGCGGCTACACGCTCGCCCTGGAGACCCCGACCCCCGCCGCCGGCAAGAGCGTCCTGAAGTTCTCGATCAAGGACGCGGCCGGCCGGAAGGTCACCGCCTTCACCACCGAGCACGGCAAGGAACTGCACTTCATCGTCGCCTCGCGCGACCTCAACACCTTCCGCCACCTGCACCCGGTCAAGGCCGCGGACGGCACCTGGACGACCCCCGTCGACCTGCCCGCGGCCGGCGGC
Organism: Streptomyces narbonensis; assembly: GCF_014649015.1. GTDB lineage: Bacteria > Actinomycetota > Actinomycetes > Streptomycetales > Streptomycetaceae > Streptomyces > Streptomyces narbonensis. The sequence goes on along the minus strand of NZ_BMSF01000004.1, from coordinate 213,297 downwards.
TACAAGGCCTTCGCCGACTTCAAGCCCGCCGCGAAGGGCGCCAAGGGCATCACGCTCGGCGCCGACCTCTCCGTACCGGGCGCGTACGCCCCCAAGGCCATGCCGGCCGTCGCCCCGACCGCGAGCGTCGACGGCTACCAGGTCCGCCTCGGCGGCACCCTCGACCCGGGCAGGGCCGGCGAGCTCAGGCTCACCGTCACCAAGGCCGGCAGGCCCGTCACCGACCTGGAGCCCTACCTCGGCGCGTACGGCCACCTCGTCGCCCTGCGCGACGGCGACCTCGCCTACCTCCACGTGCACCCGAACGAGGGTGGCCCCGGCCCGGACGTCTCCTTCACCGCGACGGCGCCCAGCGCGGGGACGTACCGTCTCTTCCTCGACTTCCAGCACGAGGGCAAGGTCCGGACGGCGGCCTTCACGGTCACCGCGGGAGCCGGGAAGGCGGCGACCGTCCCGGCCCCCGCGACCACCGTCCCGGCATCGGGTGGGGCCACGGACGATGCGGGAGAGCACACGCACGGCTAGTCTGGTCATTGGACTAGACCTGTAGCCGTCATTCATGGAGGAATGGGCCGCGATGAGCAACCGTGCAGTCCTTGAGGTGATCGCCCTCGACGAGGAGGACGCGGTCGCTGCCCAGACCGGTGGAGCCGACCGGCTCGAACTCGTCACCGACATGGCGGCGGACGGGCTCACCCCGTCCCGGACCGGCTTCGCCGCCATCCGCGCCGCCGTCGACATCCCGCTGCGCGTGATGCTCCGCCTCGCCGACGGATTCTCGGCCGGTGGCCCCGAGGGCATCGACGCCCTCGTGGCCCGGGCCGCGGAGCTCCGCGAGGCCGGCGCGGAGGAGTTCGTCCTCGGCTTCCTCACCTCGGACGGCGAACCGGACCTCGTCGCCGTCGAGCGGCTCATCGCCGTCCTCGACGGCTGCCGCTGGACCTTCCACCGGGCGATCGACCGCACCGCCGACCGCGACGGCCTCCGCAAGCGCCTCGCCGACCTCCCCGGCCTCGACACCTACCTCACGGCGGGCTCGGCCACCGGAGTCGACGACGGCATCGCCACCCTCAAGGCCGAGGCCGCCCGCACGGGCGAGCCGGGCTACGAGGCGCAGATCCTCGTCGGCGGCGGCCTGCGCCTCGACCACCTCCCCGAGCTGCGCGCGGCCGGCCTCGACGCCTTCCACATCGGCGGCGCGGCCCGCCCCCAGGGCTGGGCCGCCCCCGTCTCGGCGGACGCGGTACGGGCCTGGCGCGAGGCCGTGGACGCGTAACGCTCACGGCTGACCGCGCTCACGGCTGACAGGCCTGACCGTGCTGACCGCTGACAGGGCTGACCGATGACAGAGTGACCGCGCCGACCGCGGTCACCGCCGACAGGGCTGACCGCGGTCTCCGCCGATCGCACTGATCGGGCCGGGACGACGTGACGGCCCGCGCGGCGCGGGCCGTCGAGGAGCCGGCGGAGTACTGCCAGCGCCGCCCGAAGAAGGCCCGCGCGCGATAAAACTCCTGGTGGCACGCCAAGGTCTCCGACTAGCGTGGCGGACCATGACCGCCCCCGAACTCCCCACGGCCACCGTCGTGGCGCGCCTCATCGCCGCACAGTTCCCCGAGTGGGCGGGACTCCCCGTGCGGGAGGTGGAATCGGCCGGCACGGACAACCTGATGTTCCGGCTGGGCGAGGACTTCGCCGTACGGCTGCCGAAGGCCGACTGGGCCGCCGGGCAGGCCGCGAAGGAGCAGCGCTGGCTCCCCCGCCTCGCACCGCACCTGCCCCTCCCCGTCCCCGTGCCACTCGGCCACGGCGTCCCCGGGGAGGGCTTCGACAGCCCCTGGTCCGTGTACGGATGGCTCGACGGCGCCGACGCCTTCACCGCCCCGATCGCCGACCTCGACCATGCCGCAGTGCAGTTGGGCCGCTTCGGCGCCGCCCTGCGCGCCGTCGACGCGACCGGCGGCCCGGCCTCCTTCCGGGGCGGCCCGGTCACGGAGTGGGAGGAGGGCGCGATGCAGGGCGCGATCCGCGACCTCGGCGCCGACGGCACGGTCGACCCCGAACGCGCCGCCAAGGCCTGGGAATCGGTCCTCGCGCTCCCCCAGTGGGAGGGCGCCCCGGTCTGGATCCACGGCGACCTGCTCCCCGGAAACGTCCTCACCCGCGACGGCCGGCTCAGCGCCGTCATCGACTTCGGCGGCCTCGGCGTGGGCGACCCGGCCTGCGACATGATGCCCGGCTGGTCCCTCCTCACCGCCGAGACCCGCCCCCTCTTCCGCGAGGCGGCCCGTGTCGACGACGTCACCTGGGCCCGCGGCCGCGGCTGGGCCCTGTGCTGGGGCCTGGTGACCGAGCACTACTACCGCACCAAGAACCCGGTCCTGGCGTCCGTGGCCCACCGCACCTGGTCCGAGGCGCTGCCCGAATTCACGGGCTGACCCCGGACCCTTCGCGGCGCCCCGGAAGACTGTCGTCCACGGGCCCCCACTGCCACAATCCGGCGTATGACGGGGGTCGAGAACGTCCCGAAGGAGCACAAGGACCGGGTTCTGGCCAGGCGTTGGATGGAACCGCGCGGGGATGCGGTCCTGCGGGACCTTCCCATCGCACTACTCCAGGCCCTCAGGTTCTGGGGCGGCATCGCGATCGCGCTGGCGGTCAAATGGCCCCTCGTCGCGAACGAGAGCGGCCTCCTCGTGCTCTGGTTACGGGACGGCGGCTTCCGGCTGCTCCTCGTCCCGTTCCTGCTCCTCGTGACGGCGCCGCTGGTGACCGTCGCGTACTTCCTGGTCGTCCGGCCGCCGACGCAGGGCCGCCTCGGTGAGCGGCTGCGCGGCCCCCTCACGGCGACCGGCGCCTTCCTCGGCCATCTCGTGCTCGTGGCCGGGGGAGGGGCGCTCACCGCCTGGCTGGGGACCGCCTACCTCGACGAGCAGCCCGTCCTGGTGGTCGCCGGGATCCTGGTCTGCCTCTACGGGGTGGCGCGGGGCGTCGCGTTCCTCTGGTTCGCCGTCCCGGCGGTATCCCGCCACATGTTCCGTACGGTCGAGATCCACCAGGCGCTCCCGGCGCTGATCACGGTGGCGCTCGCCTGGGAACTCGCCCTCCAGGACGTCCTCTTCCCCCTGACCCGCTGGGCGGGCGACCCCGTCCTGCTGCCACTCGGCGGCGCCGTCGCGACCACTCTGGTCGCCGGGACCGAACTCTGGCGCCTGTACACCCGGCACGGCATGCGATTCCGCCTGCTCACCGCCAGACCTGCCAACCGCTGAGCGCCCACGACGAGTTCGACGTCGGGCCCGTCGCCGGCCTCCCGGCGGGCAGCGTGGTCGCCCACCGGCGGGCCCGACGTGGTGCCGGGCCCCGGCTGCTCTCACAGATCGCCCAACTGCTCCGGAACCGGGGCCGAGTGAATGATCGTCAGGCCGGACACGGCACGGGTCAGCGCCACGTACAGGCGCCGCAGGCCCGTGCGTTCGTCGGGTTCGCCGTCGACGACCGCCGCCGGTTCGTCCAGGACCACGTAGTCGTACTCCAGGCCCTTCGCGAGCGAGGCGGGGACGAGGGTCAGCCGGGACTCGGCGGTCGTCTCCTCGCCGGGGGAGAGGTACGCCATCCCGGCCGCCGTCAGGGCCTGTGCCAGTGGGGCGATGCGGGCGTCGGCGGCGATCAGGCCGACGGAGCCCTCGTGGACGAGGGACTCGACGCAGGCCGCGACGACATCGGCGTCGAGGTCGCCGGCCGCGCGGACGACCAGCGAGCCCGGGTTCTCACGGACCGACTCCACCGCCGCCAGCCCCGGCGACATGTGCGGAAGCAGCCGCGAGGCGTACGCGATGACCTCGCGCGGCACGCGGAAGCCGGCGGTCAGCTCCTCCACGAGCGCCTCCGGCTTGCCCAGGTGCCCGAGCGCCTGCGACCAGCTCTCCGTGGCCCACGGCGTCGTCCCCTGTGCCAGGTCGCCCAGGACCGTCGCCGAACCCGTCGTGCACCGGCGCCCCACCGCCCGGTACTGCATCGGGGACAGGTCCTGCGCCTCGTCGAGGACCACGTGCCCGAGCGAGTGCGTCCGCTCGACCAGGTCCCTCGTCTCGTCGATCAGCACCGCGTCCGCCGCCGACCACTTCGCCGACTTCACTCCCCTGGCCTTCGGCATGGGGGACCCCAGCGCCGGCTTCGTCCACAGCAGCAGCTTCTGCTCGTCCTCCGTGAGCAGCCCCTCCGCGTGCTCCGCCAGGAAGTCGGCGTCGCCGAGGAGCCGCAGCACCAGCTTCGCGGGCTCGACCGGCGGCCAGCACTCCTTCACGACGGCCTTCACGGCGGGGTTCCGTGCGACCGCGTTCTGCACCCGGTCGTCGGGCGCCTCGCCGGCCTCCTCCATCCGCACCAGGACCGCGTGCGCGATCCGCTGCGGCAGCGCCTCGCGGGCCGCCCCGTACCGGATGTCCCGGTCCAGCAACTCCTTGACCATCTGCTCCAGTTCGTGCGCGGGCACCCGCCACCGGCGCGAGCCGCGCACCACCATCAGCGGCTCCTCCGGCAGGGAGACGTGCGAGCGGAGCGCGCGCCGCAGCACCTCCGCCATCCGGGCGTCGCCCTTGACGACCGCCGTCGCCGCGTCGTCCGTCCCCCGCACCTCGACGTGCGCCACGAGGTCGTCGACGGTCGCCTGCTGGACGTCCAGCTCGCCGAGGGCGGGCAGGACCTGCTCGATGTAGTGGAGGAAGGAACGGTTCGGCCCGATGACCAGGGTGCCGGTGCGGGCCAGCCGCTCCCGGTGCGCGTACAGCAGATAGGCGACACGGTGCAGACCCACGGCCGTCTTTCCGGTGCCGGGGCCTCCCTGCACGCACACCGTCCCCGACAGGTCGGAGCGGACGATGCCGTCCTGCTCCGGCTGGATCGTCGCCACGATGTCCCGCATGGGGCCGACGCGGGGCCGTTCGATCTCCGCCTGGAGCAGCCGGCTCGTCGTCGACCCCTCGGCGGAGCCGGAAAATGTCTCAGCGGCCGGATCGGAGAGGTGCTCGTCCTCGTACGCGGTGAGCTCCCCGCCCGTGTAGCCGAAGCGCCGCCGCAGCCCCACGTCCTGCGGGTCCTTCTTCGACGCCTGGTAGTACGGCTGCGACACCGGGGCACGCCAGTCGATCACCATCGGGTCGCCGTCGGCGTCATGGACGTGCCGCCGCCCGATGTAGAAGCGCTGCCCCTCCTGCGTGGTGTGCAGGTAGTCGAGCCGCCCGAAGAACAGCGGGGTGTCGGCGAGGTCCGCGAGCGCCTTGATCCGGTCCTCGATCTGCCGCCCCAGGACGAGGGAGTTGACCCAGTTCGCCGTGACGTCCTTGATGTCGAGCGCCTCGACGTCCTCACGCATCGCGCGGAGCGCGGAGCGGGACTCGGTCAGATGGGCGCGCTCACGCGCGAGCGGATCGGAAACGGACACGGTGAAGCCTCCGAGCAGGTGGATACGCGGACACGACGAGGTGGCCGCCGGTTTCCAACCGGACGGCGGCTCTCCACGGGGGAGGCGGGGAAGCTGGCGAGTGTAACTCCGGCCGGACGCGCGGGGCGAATCGTTTTCACCCGCTCCGCCCAGCCGCCGACCCGTAGGGGTCGGGGTCCGTCGTGAGTCGGACCCCGGTTCCACCCCCAGGCCGATGTGTTCGGAATGTCCGGATTCCATGATGGAAGCATGACCGCGACGACCTTCACCCTCGTGACCACCGTCCCCCGGCCCCGTACCCGCCCCCTCGCCACCGCGTTCCGCGCGATACGCGCCTTCGGCGGCGCGGCGGCCGGCGTCGTCCTCCTCGGCGACTACGGCCCGCCCGAGGCGGGCGTCAGGAACCCGCGCCCTGAGTACGCACCCGGCCCCGACTGAGTACGCGAACGCCTGTCGTGGGCGGGCCGCCGCCTGATGTGATCGGCACATGACGCCGACCACGCCCGCGCCCACGACCGACGACTTCGTCCACACCACCCGGAAGCTGCGCTTCGTCGCCCTCGGCGGCTTCGTCGTCCTCGCCGCGCTGCTGTTCCTCACCGCGGTCCTGGTGATGGGCGACGCCATCAGCGGCGACGGAGTGGGCGGCGCCTTCACCGACGCCGCCCTCTGGATGTTCCCCATCGCCGCGGCGGCCGGAGTCGTCGCCCTGGCCGCCCCTCGGAGCCTGATGGCGACGACCCCCCGCCGGGCCCTCGTCATCGCCCAGTACGCCCTCGGGATCCTCGGGGTCCTCCTCCAGACCCTGGACTGACCGGCCCCGGGCCCGGGTCGCCCGCCCTAGGGGGTGTCGTCAAATTCCCGTCTGCCCCGCAACGCTCCCCCAGCTACCGCTGGGAGGTGCCCCCAGGCACGCACTCTCGCCGCACCGGGCGAAGCCGCCCTTCGGGCGGACGACGGGAGTTTGACGACAGGACCTAAGGAGCCAGCAGTTCGTCCGCGTCGACGATCCGGTACGCGTACCCCTGCTCGGCCAGGAACCGCTGCCGGTGCGCCGCGAAGTCCTGGTCGATCGTGTCGCGCGCGACGACGGAGTAGAAGTGCGCCTGGTGTCCGTCGGACTTCGGCCGCAGGACCCGGCCGAGGCGCTGCGCCTCCTCCTGGCGCGAGCCGAAGGTGCCCGAGACCTGGATCGCGACCGTCGCCTCCGGCAGGTCGATCGAGAAGTTCGCGACCTTCGAGACGACGAGCACGCTGATCTCGCCGTTGCGGAAGGCGTCGAAGAGCCGCTCCCGCTCCTTGTTCGAGGTCTCGCCCTTGATGACCGGCGCGTCCAGGTGCTCGCCGAGCTCGTCGAGCTGGTCGATGTACTGCCCGATGACGAGGATCTGCTGGCCCTCGAACTTCTTCACCAGGGCCTCCGTCACCTTCCGCTTCGTCGCGGTCGTCGCGCAGAAGCGGTACTTCTCCTCCGGCTCGGCCGTCGCGTAGGCGAGCCGCTCGGAGTCGGTGAGGTTGACCCGGACCTCGACGCAGTCGGCGGGCGCGATGTAGCCCTGCGCCTCGATCTCCTTCCACGGCGCGTCGAACCGCTTGGGCCCGATCAGCGAGAAGACATCCGACTCGCGCCCGTCCTCCCGGACGAGGGTCGCGGTCAGCCCCAGCCGCCGCCGCGCCTGGAGGTCGGCGGTGAACTTGAAGACGGGCGCCGGCAGCAGGTGCACCTCGTCGTAGACGACGAGGCCCCAGTCGCGGGAGTCGAAGAGCTCCAGGTGCGGGTAGATGCCCTTCCGTTTGGTCGTGAGGACCTGGTACGTGGCGATGGTGACGGGCCGGATCTCCTTCTTCGTCCCGCTGTACTCGCCGATCTCGTCCTCGGTGAGCGAGGTCCGCTTGACCAGCTCGCTCTTCCACTGGCGGGCGGAGACGGTGTTGGTCACCAGGATCAGCGTGGTCGCCTTGGCCTCGGCCATCGCCCCGGCCCCGACCAGCGTCTTCCCGGCGCCGCAGGGCAGCACGACGACCCCGGAACCGCCGTGCCAGAAGCCGTCGACGGCCTGCCGCTGGTACGGGCGCAGCGTCCAGCCGTCCTCGGCGAGCTCGATCGGGTGGGCCTCCCCGTCGACGTACCCGGCGAGGTCCTCGGCGGGCCAGCCGAGCTTCAGCAGCGTCTGCTTGATCTGCCCGCGCTCGGAGGGGTGCACGGCGACGGTGTCCTCGTCGATCCGCGCGCCGACCAGCGGCTGCACCTTCTTCGACCGGAGGATCTCCTCCAGGACGGGCCGGTCGGTGCTGGTCAGGACGAGCCCGTGGGTGGGGTGTTTGGAGAGCGTGAGCCGCCCGTACCGGTCCATCGTCTCGGCGATGTCGACGAGCAGCGCGTGCGGCACGGGGTAGCGGGAGTACTCGACGAGTGCGTCGACGACCTGCTCGGCGTCGTGCCCGGCGGCACGCGCGTTCCACAGCCCGAGCGGCGTCAGCCGGTAGGTGTGGATGTGCTCGGGCGCCCGCTCCAGCTCCGCGAAGGGCGCGATGGCCCGTCGGCACGCCTCGGCGAGCTCGTGGTCGACCTCCAGGAGCAGCGTCTTGTCGCTCTGGACGATGAGTGGCCCATTCACGTGCGATCAGGTCCTTCCGGCACCCGGCCGTTCCCGTAACGGCCAATCCTCCAGTCTGCCTGATGCGGGGCCCGGGTCACACCTGGTCGTCCGCCAGTTCCGCGACGCCCGTGATCCGGTGCAGGGGATACGTGCGGACCTCGTCGGCCGTGTGGTCGTAGCCCGTCACGAAGCCACCCTCCACGCGGACCGGGGCGATGACCCGCTGGCTCGCCGCGCCCTCCGCGTTGACGTAGCCGATCCAGACCGCCGAACCGGTCATCGCTGCCGCCTGGACCGTGGCCAGGGTCTCGGCCGCCGACGTGCGGGGGAGGGTGCCGGCGGCCGTCGGCGTCGAGGGCTCCTTGCGGACCGCCGTCGCCGCCCGGTCACCGGCCCGGATGGCCCTGACCGCCGCGGTGAGGAGGGTGTCGTCGGGGGACGGCGGCCCGTCGGGGACGGGGACCGGGGCCGTACGGGCCGGGGTGCGGTACGCGTCGGCGCGGGCGATCAGGACGTCGCCCTCGGCCGACTCCGCCGCCGGCGCGTACCCCAGCGCCCGCAGACCGTCCAGCAGCGACACCGGGTCCGTCTGGGCCGCGAGCACGGTCGGCGCGAGGCGCCGCAGCCCCAGGGGCGCCGACCGGCGGTCGGCCAGGATCTCGCCGAGGACCGTGTCGTCGTCGCAGCGCACGTAGGCCGAGGCCGCCCCCACCTTGAGGTGGCCGTGGCGGCGGGCGACGTCGTCCACGAGGTAGGCGAGGGGCTGCGGGACGGGCGTCGTCGAGTGCTTCGCGAGGAACTCGTGGAGGTCCGTCGCCGTCCGGCCCGAGTCGAGCGCGCGCCGCACGGAGCCCGGCGTGAACCGGTAGACCGTCGCACCACCCTTCGATTCCACGTCCGCGAGGACGCCCAGTGCGTCGGCGAGCGGCCGCCGCAGCGGGCCCGGCGCCACGGCCGTCAGGTCGGCCTGGAGGAGGACGTGGTCGACGGCCTCCGGAAGCAGCGGCGCGAGCAGCGTCGCCGCCCGGGTCGCGGCCACCGACAGCTCCACCCCGCCGCCCGGCTCCGCGGCGGTCGCGGCCTCAGCGAGCGGCAGGTTGAGGAGCGCGCGGGCCGGGCCGGACAGCGCGCCGCGCCCGGTCAGCCCGAGCAGCTCGGCCTCCTCCAGGGTCCAGCTCGCGATCCGGAACCGCACGGTCGCGGCCCCGGCGGACGCCGAGCCCTCGGCGCCCCGCAGCGGCCGCTCCCAGCGCAGTCGGGCGAGCAGCGACTCGGGGTCGGCGGCGGAGCCCGGCGGGAGCGTCGCGAGCAGGAAGAGGATCCGGTGCCGCACCTCGGGGGCGGCCGACCGGTCCAGGTCCGGGCCGAGCGCCGAGAGCGTCCGGCCCTTCGCGTCCTGCCCGCCGACCAGACCCGATGTGCGGGTCGCGTCCAGCCACGGCGTGACGAGCCGCGCCCACCGCTCGGCGGGCGGCAGGTCCAGCCAGTCGTCGTAGGCGGGCGTCGGCGCGTACCGCTCGTCTGCCTCGCCGTCCGAGGCGAGCAGCCCCGCCCCGTAGGCCAGCTCCAGCCAGAAGCAGGCGATCTGCTCGGAGACGTCCAGGGTCGCGGCGATCCGCTTGAGGTCCCGCACGGCCAGTCCGCCCGCGCGCAGGACCGGCGGGCCGCCCCGGTCCCAGGACTTGAGCAGCTCCTCGACCGTCGCGAGCGCCACGTACGCCTGCCCGGCGGCGGCGCTGTCCACAACCTGTGGACGGTAGTCGCGCCGCACCACCGGCTCCGGCGCCACCGGATCCGGCGTCCGGTGCGCCCGGCCGCCCCGCAGGTGCAGCGCCACCTCGCGCGGCAGCACCATCGTCCGCGCCGACACCGGCAGCAGCAGCCCCCGGTCGCGCAGCCAGCGCACGGGCGGCGCCGGGTTCGCCGTCACCTCCCCGTACGGCGGACCCCACACCAGCCGGTCCAGGACGGCGAGCGCCTCCGACGGCGCCGTGTCGAGCAGCTCGCCCATCCGCGTCCGGTCGGTGAAGAGCTCCGTCAGCGCGGCCACCGCCGACACCGGGTCGTGCGTCGGCGTCAGCCCGGCCGCCGTGATGATCTCCTGCACCCGGCCCGGCGACATCCCGGACGTGGCCTCGGCGACCGTCGGCCCGAGCCCGGTCGGCGACGGGTGCTGCGCCGAGGGCGCCAGCAGCTCCCGCGCGGTCCGGACGAGCCGCAGCCGCTCGTCCTCGCCCCACACGAGTGCCTGCTCGCGCAGCAGGGCGACCGCGCCGGGCAGCGCCGCCTCGATCTCCGGGTCGCCCTCGTCGCCGGCGAGCAGCCCGAGGAGTACGGGATACGGGGTCGGGTCCGGGCCCACCGCGAGCGCTTCGGCCGTCTGGAGGGCGAAGCGGTCGAGCCGCTCGATCGCCCGGATCACGGAACCGCGCGTGCCGGCGCGGGTCGCCAGCTGCGTCAGGTCGTTCGGCACGGGCCCCAGGAGGTCCGGCCGGGCGCGCAGCAGCGCGGCCAGGCCGTCGTCGCCCCGCGCACGCAGCGCTTCCGCGAGCGTGCGCGGCGCCGCGGCACCAGATGCTTCGGCCACGTGCGCCTCCCGGTCGAGCTCACCGATCCCCATCCGCCCCACGTTAGCCCCTGCCCGCGCGCTACCGTCGGGTCGTACCGGGCGAACCGGCCGTGGAGGGGCACCGTGGGGATCGAGAGCGACCAGTTGGTCTACGACTATCTGAGCCGGGTCGGCGATCTGGCACAGCAGCGGCAGCTGCCGGCGAGCGACCGGATGCGGCTGGTGTCGACGCTGCGGAACGAGATCGACCGGCGCCGGGCGACGTACGGCGAGGAGAGCCCGGCGGCGGTACGGGGGATCCTGGGCGCGCTGGGTACGCCGGACGAGGTCGTGGAACGGGCGGAGGACGGCCCGGGAGCAGCGTCCGGAGCGGCCGGAGCGGCGGGTCCGCCGCTCCCGAAACCACGGACCAGGGCTCCCGGGACGACCAAGACGACCAACACGACCAGGTCGGCCAAGGCGACCAAGCCGGCCAAGCCGACCAAGCCGGCCAAGGCGACCGATGCGGCCAGGACGGCCCAGCCGGCCCAGCCGGCCCAGCCGGCCAAGGCTCCCGGCAAGGCCGGGAAGACCCCAGCGAAACCGCCCGCCCGGCAGTCCCCGCCCTCCTCCTCCGTCCCGCCGCCCCGCGACGGCGACATGGACCCCGACTGGTGGCGTACGGACGCCACCCGCGCCACCGAGGTCGACGTGACCGAAGGGCTGCCGGGTTTCGTCGGCGGCATCGAGCGCCCGGACCTCTTCTTCGAGCCGCAGGCCCCCGAGGCCGACACCGAGGAGTCCGGGGACGAGGAGGCCGGCCCCGGCCGGTGGCGCCGCGCCGCCCGCGTCGTCCTGCGCCGCAAGGCGGCCCCCGCCCACGACCTCGACGCCGGCCTGGAGGAGGAGACCGGGGAGACGGCGGAGGCCCCCGCCCGCCCGCGCCTCGCGAACCCCTTCGTCCTGCTCGCCGCGCTGCTCCTGATCGGCGGCGCGGTCTTCGGCTCGCTGCTCGCGCTCGCCGTCGGCTGGCTCCTCGCGTACGCCTCCCGCCGGCTGACCCCCGGCGAGGTCAAGGGCGCCGTCCTCGTGATCCCCGGCCTCGCCGCCGCGAGTGGCATCGTCTGGCTGTGGGGCCGCGTCGAGGGCCGCTGGGGCGAGGCCGTGGCCCCGGGCGGCGAGGCGATGGGCGCGGCGGTCTCCGAAACCTGGCCCTGGGTACTGCGGGGCGCGGCCGTGGCCTCGGCGCTGTTCCTGCTCTGGCGCTCCCGCAAGCACTGAGACCGACCGACCGCCGACCGACCGACCGCCGACCGGCCGACCAACCGCCGGCCGACCAACCGCCGGCCGACCAACCGCCGGCCGACCAACCGCCGGCCGACCAACCGCCGGCCGACCAACCGCCGGCCGACCAACCGCCGGCCGACCAACCGCCGGCCGACCATCCGCCGGCCGGCCGCCGACCGGCCGACCAACCGACCAACCGCCGGCCGGCCGATCGACCGATCGACCGATCGACCGATCGATCGCCGGCCGACTGATCGCAGATCGCCGACCGCGACCGACCGCCCGACACTGCCGTAGCCGCAGCTCTACAGCCGCAGACACCGCTCCGCTATCGCACGACCTCCGCGTGCCAAGGAGCCCCCGGCACCACCAGCGGCGAGCCCGTGACCGGGTCCGGGACGACGACCGACTCCAGGCCGAAGACGTCCCGTACGAGCTCCGCCGTCACGACCTCCTCCGGGGGCCCCTCCGCGACCACCCGGCCGGCCTTCATGGCGACGAGGTGGTCGGCGTACCGCGCGGCCTGGTTGAGGTCGTGCAGGACGAGGACGACGGTCCGGCCGCGCAGCCGGTTGAGCCGGCGCACCAGGTCGAGGACCTCCACCTGGTGGGAGATGTCCAGATAGGTGGTGGGCTCGTCCAGGAGGAGCAGGTCGGTCTCCTGCGCGAGCGCCATCGCGATCCACACGCGCTGCCGCTGGCCGCCGGAGAGCGCGTCGACGGACCGGTCGGCGAGTGCGGCCACGTCCGTGCGCTCCATGGCGTCCGTGACGGCCCGCTCGTCCTCCTCCGACCACTGCTTCCACCAGGCCTGGTGCGGCTGGCGGCCCCGGGAGACCAGGTCGCCGACGGTGATGGCCTCCGGCGCGACGGGCGTCTGGGGGAGAAGCCCGATGGAGCGGGCGATCCGCTTCGTGGGCAGCTTGGCCAGTTCCTCGCCGTCGAGGAGGACCGCGCCGCCCGCCGGCCTGAGGAGCCGCCCGAGCGCCCGCAGGGTGGTCGACTTGCCGCAGGCGTTGGGGCCGACGATCACCGTGACCTTGCCGTCGGGGATCGCGAGGTCCAGCTCGTCGACGACGGTCCGGTCCTCGTAGGCGAGCGTCAGCCCGCGCGCGGTCAGCCTGCTGCTCACGCGTTACCTCCTGCGGTACGGCTCCGGACGATGAGCCAGATCAGATACGGGGCGCCGACCGCCGCCGTGAGGACGCCCACGGGGAGTTCGACGGGGGAGAGGAGCCGCCGGGCGAGCAGGTCCGCGACGACCACGGTCACCGCGCCGGCGAGCGCGGAGCAGAGCAGCGGGATCTGCGCGGTCCGCGTCATGCGGCGGGCGATCTGCGGCGCGAGGAGGGCGACGAAGTCGACCGGCCCCGCGACGCCCGTCGCCACCGACGCGAGGACGACCCCGACGGCGACGAGCCCGAGGCGGACCCGGCCGAGCCGGACGCCGAGGGCGGTCGCCGTGTCGTCGTCGAGGGAGACCGTCCGCTGGGCGCGGGCGGCCCACAGCACGGCGGGCAGCATCAGGAGCAGCGTCCACCGGATCGGCGCGGACTCGTCCCAGCCCCGGCCGTTGAGGGAGCCGGTCATCCAGATCTGGGCCTGCTGGGCGACGAGGTAGTCGCCCTTCGTCATGAAGAGCGTGGTGAGGGACCGCAGCGCGATCGCGAAACCGATGCCGATGAGCACGAAGCGGGTCGCGTGCAGCCCGCCGCGCCAGGCGAAGACGTACACGAGGGCGGCGGCGAGGACCCCGCCCGCGATCGAGAGGTACGGCAGCGCGGCGTACGAGCCGATGCCGAAGGTCATCGCGGCGACGGTGACCACGCCCGCACCCTGGCTGATGCCGATGATGTCGGGGCTGGCGAGGGGGTTGCGGGCGACGGTCTGGACGAGGGCGCCGCCGATCCCGAAGGCGGCGCCGACGGCGAGCGCGGCGACGAGCCGCGGCTCGCGCAGCTCCGCCACGACGAACGCCGACGGTGACGACTCGCCGAGGAGGATCCGTACGACCTCCGAGGGGCCGACGAACCGCTCGCCCACGCAGAGGTACGCGACGGAGGCGGCGGCCAGGAGCAGGAGGAGCCCGCCCGCGACGAGGGCCGAGCGCCGGTGGACCAGGAACGAGCCCCGCCCGGCGCGCACGACCCCGTAGCCGGCGGGCCGCACCACGGTGGTGCCGCTCATGCGGGCACCGCCTTCCGCCGCACCAGGGTGACCAGGAACGGCACGCCGATCAGCGCGGTCATCACCCCGGCGGGCACCTCGCCCGGCGGGAAGACGATCCGCCCGGCGACGTCCGCGACGAGCAGCATCACCGGACCGGTCAGCGCGGCCATCGGCAGGACCCAGCGGTGGTCGGAGCCGACGACGGCCCGCGCGATGTGCGGGACGGCGAGGCCGACGAAGGCGACGGGCCCGGCGGCGGCCACTGCGGCGCCGGTCAGGACGGTAGCGCCGAGACCGCCGACGATCCGCACGGTCGCGACCCGCTGACCGAGTCCCTTGGCCACGTCCTCGCCGAGCGCGAGCGCGTCGAGGCCGCGGGCCACGGAGAGCACGAGGACCGCGCCGAGCAGCAGGAAGGGCCAGATCTGGCCGATGATCCCGGCGTCGCGCCCGTCGAGCGAGCCGATCTGCCAGAACCGGAACTCGTCGAGCGCCGAGGCCCGGGTCGTGAGGACACCGGTGGTGACGGAGAGCAGGAGCGCGTTGATCGCGGCGCCGCCGAGCGCCAGCTTCACGGGCGTGGCCCCGCCGCGCCCGCCGGAGGCGATGGCGTAGACGGCGACCGAGGCGAGCGCGGCGCCGGCGAAGGCGAACCACACGTACCCGCTCAGGTCGTGCACGCCGAGGAAGGCGATGGCGAGGACCACGGCCACCGACGAGCCCTGGCTGATGCCGAGGATGCCGGGGTCGGCGATCGGATTGCGGGTGATGCCCTGGAGCGCGGTGCCGGCGAGCGCGAGCGCGGTGCCGACCATGAGGCCGATGACCGTACGGGGGACCCTGAGCTGCCGTACGACCTCGGCGTCGTCGCTCGTCCCGCCGTGCAGCAGGGCGTCGAGGACGGTGGAGGGGGCGATGGCGCGGGCGCCCACGGTGAGGCTCAGGAGGACGGCGAGGAGCAGGGCGACGACAGCCGCCGAGGTCGCGAGGACGCGTCTGGAGGGGAAAGCGGCTGGCATGGGGACCCATCGGCGGAGGGCGAGGTTCGGTAAGGCTCGCCTCAGTGTAAGCAGCACGGATTATTCGAACGCGCGGACCCGGCTCCCGCAGAATGGGCCGCATGACGACGACGAACCAGCCCCACCGGCCCGCTGCCTCCCCGTCCCCCCTCACGGTCGGCTTCGACCTCGACCTGACGCTGATCGACAGCCGCCCGGGCATCAAGGCCGCCTGGGAGGCCTTCGCCGCGGAGACCGGCGCGGAGATCGACGCCGACCTCGTCGTCACCCGCCTCGGCCCGCCGCTCCACCACGAGATGGCGTACTGGTTCCCCGAGGAGCAGGTCGAGGAGATGGTGGCCCGCTACCGCGCGCTCTACCCGGCGTACGCGATCGAGCCCTCGCCCCCGATGCCGGGAGCCCGGGACGCGATCCAGGCCGTGCGCGACGCGGGCGGCCGCACGATCGTCGTCACCGCCAAGAACGGCCCGCACGCCGAGCTGCACCTCGCGCACCTCGGCATCGAGCCGGACGCCGTCGTGGGCGGCCTGTGGGCCGAGGGCAAGGCCGAGGCCCTGCGCGCCCACGACGCCCAGGTGTACGTCGGCGACCACGTCGGCGACGTCCGCGGCGCCGCCACGGCGGGTGCCCTCGCGGTGGCCGTCGCGACCGGCCCCTGCGCCCCGGAGGAGCTCCGCGCGGCCGGCGCGGACGTGGTCCTCACGGACCTGACGGACTTCCGCCCGTGGCTGGAGACCTACCGCGCCTGAACGCCCGCGGCCGCACCCTCGCGGGCCTGCCGCCGCTGGGCCGCGATCGACCGGAGCACCCCGGCGGCGGCGACGGCGAATCCGACCCCCATGAGCATGGAGACGGTGTACGCGACGGTGGGAAACGGCTCGGTCCCGAGGAACAGCGGGGCCACCGTGACCAGCGTGGCCACCGCGCCGATGCCGAAGAGCACGACACCGGCCTTGACGAGGCCGTCACCCGGCGCGCTGTCGTTCACCGGTCCGGCAGGGGTTTCACTACGCATCCAGTCAGGGTAGTTCCCAGGCCGTACGAACACTTCGGCGGCGTCGTGTCAGCGGCCGCCGGAGCACTAGCCTTGGTGCCGGCGGGTCGGTCGACCCGCCGTTTGCCATCCCCAGCGACGAGTACGAGGACGAGGACAGACGTGCCTACCGGCAAGGTCAAATGGTTCAACAGTGAGAAGGGCTTCGGCTTTCTCTCCCGTGACGACGGCGGCGACGTCTTCGTGCACTCGTCGGTACTCCCTGCCGGAGTCGACGCACTGAAGCCGGGCCAGCGGGTCGAGTTCGGAGTCGTCGCAGGTCAGCGTGGTGACCAGGCGCTCTCCGTGGCGATCCTCGATCCGACGCCGTCCGTCGCCGCCGCACAGCGCCGCAAGCCCGACGAACTGGCTTCCATCGTGCAGGACCTGACGACGCTCCTGGAGAACATCACTCCGGCGCTGGAGCGCGGGCGCTACCCCGAGAAGACCCAGGGCAAGAAGATCGCCGGGCTGCTCCGCGCGGTGGCGGACCAACTCGACGTGTAGGCGGGAGGCCTACGGGAAGGACAGCGAGTCCGGGCCGAGGGGCGGTACGAGTCCCTCGGCCGCGGCGCGGGTGAGCAGGCCGCGGACCGCCGCGTAGCCGTGTTCGCCCAGGTCGGCCGTGAACTCGTTGACGTAGAGGCCGATGTGCTGGTCGGCCACCTTCGGGTCCATCTCCTGGGCGTGCTCCAGGACGTACGGCCGGGAGGCCACCGGGTCGTCCCAGGCCATCCGCACGGAGGTGCGGGCCGACTCGGCGAGCAGCCGCAGGGTGTCCTCGCCCAGGGAGCGGCGGGCGACGATGGCGCCGAGCGGGATCGGCAGCCCGGTCGTGGCCTCCCAGTGCTCGCCCATGTCGGCGAGGCAGTGCAGGCCGTAGTTCTGGTAGGTGAAGCGGGCCTCGTGGATGACGAGCCCCGCGTCGACCTTGCCGTCGCGGACGGCGGGCATGATCTCGTGGAACGGCATGACGACGACGTTCCCGACTCCTCCCGGCACGGTCTCGGCCGCCCACAGCCGGAAGAGGAGGTACGCGGTCGAGCGCTCGCTCGGCACCGCGACCGTCTTCCCCGTCAGGTCCACATCACCCTCGCGCGTGAGGACGAGCGGCCCGCAGCCCCGGCCGAGCGCGCCGCCGCAGGGCAGCAGCGCGTACTCGTCGAGGATCCACGGCAGCACGGCGTACGAGACCTTCAGGACGTCGTGGTCGTCGGTGCCGCCCTCCGCCCAGCCGTTGGTGACGTCGATGTCGGCGAAGGTCACGTCCAGGCGCGGGGCGCCGGGGACGCGGCCGTGGGCCCAGGCGTCGAAGACGAAGGTGTCGTTCGGGCAGGGCGAGTAGGCGATCTTGAGCTTCACTTCGCCTCCACGGAGGGGGTGGGGTTCGGGAGCCGGGCGGGGCCGGCGGGGGGCGTGAGGAGCGGCGGGGCCAGCAGGGCGAATGCCTTCTTCAGCGCGTCCAGGGCCTCCCCGATGCGCCAGGCCGCGCGGTCGCGCGGGCCGACGGCGTTCGACACGGCCCGGATCTCGACGACGGGTACGCCGTAGGCGGCGGAGGCCTCGGCGACGCCGAAGCCCTCCATCGCCTCGGCGGCGGCCGTCGGGTGGCGCCCGGCCAGCTCGGCGGCGCGTCCGGCCGTGCCGGTGACGGTGGAGACGGTGAGGACGGGCGCGACGGCGTGCGGCAGGCCGCCGGCGCGCAGCGCGGCGGCGAGGGGTTCGGTGAGGGAGTGCGGTACGGGGTGGGCGGACCGCCCGAAGCCCAGCTCCTCGACGGCGAGGTATCCGTCGGGGGTCTCCGCGCCGAGGTCGGCGGCGACGATCGCATCGGAGACGACGACGGTGCCGAGCGGAGCGTGGGGTGCGAATCCGCCGGCGATCCCGGCGGAGACGACGAGGTCGTAGGGGGCGCCGGAGCCCGAGCAGGATCCGGCCCCGGCGAGTGAGGCGCAGGCGAGCGCCGTCCCGGTCGCCGCGGCCACGGCCGCGGGCCCGACGCCGCCGACGAGGAGATCCACTCCGTCGGCGTGGCGGCGCAGGGTGAGGCCACCCGGGAGCGGTACGGGCTCCCAGGCGGGTTCCCGGACGGTGTCTCGCGGTGCGTTCCGGGCGTCGTGACCGAGGCCGGCGGCGACGGAGTCGGCCTCCGCCGCCACGGCCGTCACGATCAGGATCCGGTGGACCACCGGCGGATCAGGATTCCTTCTTCAGCTGGAAGTGCCAGATGCCGGTCAGCTTCTTGCCGGTGTTCTCGACGATGGTCACCTGGGTGTTGTCGGTGGCCTCGCCGGTCTGGCTGGAGAAGAAGGCGCTGGCCGGAATGGTCCGGTACGTCTTCTTGTACGGCTCGGGCTCGGCCTGCTGGCCGCCGAGGAAGATCGTCCAGCCGTTGTCCGCGATGTCGGGGTCGACCCCGAAGCGGATCTTGTCGTCCATCGCGACGGTGATGGACTTCTCGGCCTTCTTGTTGAGGCACTGCTGGATCTGCGACTCCTTGATGGCGTCGCCGTCGTTGTAGCAGGCGGCCTCGGAGTGGATCGAGTCGGACCCGACCGTCACGGTCGCGATCGGAGTCGGCTTGTCGCAGGCGGAGAGAACGAGGAGCCCGGCGGAGACGGCCCCGAGGGCGACGGCGGCCCGGCGGCGCGAGCCGGAGAAGAACGCAACGGTCATGAGCCGAAGGCTATCGGGCCGCCGCGCCCGCGCCACGCGGGGGTACGGCGCGCCGCCGGTCCGTGACCTCGGGAGAGGGTCCCGTGGTCTCGGGAGCGGAATCCCGCAACACCGGAAGAAGGGCCTCGGGCGGGCGCCCCCGGGCTTCCGGTCGAGCCCCCCGGGCTTCCGGTCGAGCGCCCTCAGGCCTCCGGTCGAGCGCCCCCGGACCTCGGGCGGGCGCCCTCAGGCCTCCGGTCGAGCGCCCCCGGACCTCGGGCGGGCGCCCCCGGGCCCTACGCCACCCGTGCCTTCGACCGGCCCTGAGGGCCCGGTGGGCCCGGGTTGCGGCGGGCGGCGGCGAGCAGGCCGCGGACGGCGAGGAGCGCGCCCAGCGCCAGGATCCCGGCCGCCACGGCCATGCCCAGCTGTCCGTTCAGCGGCAGCGCGATGCCGATCCCGCCGCCCACCACCCACGCCATCTGCAGCGCCGTCTCCGAGCGGGCGAACGCGGAGGTCCGCACCGACTCGGGCACGTCCCGCTGAATCAGCGCGTCCAGGGACAGCTTCGACAAGGCCTGCGTGAGGCCCGCGACCGCGCCGAGGACGGCGACCATCAGGCCGCCGAAGAAGATCGCCGCGCAGATCGCCGTCGCGCACACCACGGTGATCATCGTGGCGATGATCACCTCGGGTCCGTGGCCCCGGTCGCGCAGGAGCGAGCCGGCGGCCGTGCCGCAGGCGTTCCCGACGCCCGCCGCGACGCCCACGATCGCCAGGGAGACGGCGGCGCTCTGCCCCGACAGCGGATGGTCGCGCAGCAGGAACGCCAGGAAGAAGATCAGGAAACCCGACAGCATGCGCTGCGCCGCGTTCGCCTCCAGGCCGTGCAGGACGGACGGGCCGACCGTCCGCAGGCTCGGCTTCTTCTCACCGTGCGTCAGCAGGTGCGCCCGCCGTTCACCCTTCGCCGAGTCCACCTTGGGCGGCATCCGCAGCGCCCAGAACGTCCCGAGCAGGAACAGCGCGCACGCCCCGTACAGCGGCCAGCCCGGCCCGATCATCTGGAGCCCCGCGCCGATGGGCGCGGCGATGCCGGTGGCGAGCAGCCCGGCCAGGGTGACCCGGGAGTTCGCCTTCACGAGCGAGAACCCGGGTGGGAGCAGGCGCGGGACGACCGCGCTGCGCACCACCCCGTACGCCTTCGAGGCGACCAGGACCCCCAGCGCCGCCGGGTACAGCTCCAGGCCGCCGGTGGCGACCGCGCCCGACATCATGATCGCGAGGACGGCGCGGGTCAGCATCGCGCCCGCCATGGCCGCGCGCCTGCCGTGCGGGATGCGGTCCAGGAGCGGGCCGATCACGGGGGCGAGGAGCGTGAAGGGCAGCATCGTGACGGCGAGGTAGAGGGCGACGCGGCCGCGGGCCTCGTCCGTGGGCACGGAGAAGAAGACCGTCGACGCGAGGGCGACGGTGATCATGACGTCCCCGGCGCCGTTCACGGCGTGGAGCTCGATCAGTTTCCCGAGTCCCGACTCGCCCGCGCCGTGGGCGTGGGTGGCCTTGCGGATGCCTCGCGCGGTCCCGGTGAAGGGCAGGTGCAGGGCGCGTCCGACCGACCGGCCCGCTCGGCGGAGCGGTCCGGCATGATCTTCGGATCGTGCGGGAGACCGTGCGGCTGCCACTCCGTCATAGTGCCCCACCGGCGCGCCGGACGAACCGTGGCGCGGCGAACGGCGGCGGTACGAAGGCCGTACGGACCCTGTACGGAGGCGGGGCGATGGGCCGTACGAAGCCCGTACGGCGGCGGGGCGAAAGCCTTGCGAAGCCCGTACGGCGGCGGGGCGATGGGCCGTACGAAGCCCGTACGGCGGCGGGGCGATGGGCCGTACGAAGCCCGTACGGCGGCGGGGCGAAAGCCTTGCGAAGCCCGTACGGCGGGCGGTTCGAAGCCCGTATGGCGGCGGTCCGAGGCCTGTACGAAGGTTGTTCGAAGGCCCGTACGAAAGCGGCCCGGAGGCGGCGACACGGCAGCCGTGGAGCGGCATCGGCGCGGTCCCGGCCGTCCGCGATGCGGGCCACTTGAGACGGGCAGGTGGGCGGAGGCCCGCGAACGGGGTAGCGTGCGTAGCGCGTCACCGGCGGAAGTTCTCGGCCGCGCGCCTCTTCGGCATCCCGCAGAATGGATGGCGATAGGTGTGCCCGAGACACGCGAGACAAGTCGGGTGCGGACGTCGATGCGGCCCTCAGGTCCGCTCCGCCCGCCGCCCGTGGCTTCGCTTTCGCCCCTCGGCCGGCGCACCCGTGAGACGGCGTAGGAGAGAAGCGAGACCTGTGAGTGCTGCGACGACGCGAAGCGGTGCCCCGCGTACCCCGCGAGCCACGCGTACCCCCGACCGCCTGTGCGTCGAGGCCGTAGACCTCGCGCGGGAGGCCGCCGAGGAGGCGGCCGCGCCCGGCATCGTCGGCCCACACGTCGAGGTCGTCGCGGAGGGCGACCGGGTCGTCACGCACTTCTTCGAGTGCCAGGAGCCGGGCTACCGCGGCTGGCGCTGGGCGGTGACGGTCACCCGCGCCTCCCGCGCCAAGAACGTCACGCTTGACGAAACCGTCCTGCTGCCCGGCTCCGACGCCCTCCTCGCCCCCGAGTGGGTGCCGTGGAGCGAGCGCCTGCGCCCCGGCGACATGGGCCCGGGCGACCTGCTGCCGACGGAGCAGGACGACCTGCGCCTGGAGCCCGGCTACTCGGGCGAGGACGCGCCGCCGCCGAACTCGGCGGTCTCGGAGGAGCTGGCGGACCACCTCGACGCCGAGGACGCCGAGATCGTCTCCCGTACGCCCTCCCGGGGCGCGATCGCCTCGGTCGCCGAGGAGCTCGGCATGCGCCGGGCCCGGGTCCTGTCCCGGTACGGGCTGCACGTGGCCGCGGACCGCTGGGACGAGAGCTTCGGCGCGAAGACGCCGATGGCGCAGGCTGCGCCCGCGTCCTGCGAGTCCTGCGCGTTCCTGGTGCCGCTGGCCGGCTCCCTGAAGCAGGCCTTCGGCGTGTGCGCCAACGAGTTCTCCCCGGCGGACGGCCGGGTCGTCTCCCTCGCGTACGGCTGCGGGGGCCACTCGGAGGCCGCGGTCATGCCGAAGCCCCCGCGCCCGGCGCCCCCGGTCCTCGACTCGATGGGCGCGGACGCCTTCCCGCTCCGCCCGGCCAAGGACTCCGGCTCGACCACGGAGCCCGACGACTCCTCCGAGGACCTCGGCCACTCGTAGGGCCTGTCCGGCAATTCCTGTCGGGTCCCTCCGCCACGCCCCCGGGGATGTGCTTCCGCGCGCCCCGGGGCCCGGACGTGCCCCGGCGGCCGGGGCGGGGCGGGGCGCGGTACCTTTCGGGCCCCGGACCTTAGGGTCCGGCAGCGTCACCGCCCGATGATCTCCCAGATCACCGCCCCCGCAGAGTGGAGTCAGACGTGAGCGTCAGCGTCCGGACGACGACCGACGGAACCGATCCCTTCGGCACCGCACGGCTGCGGCGGGGAGTGCTCGACGCCTGGGGCGCCTCGCCCGCCCGGTTCCGGGAGGACGCCAACGCCGAGGAGGACCTCGCACTCGGCGGCTACCGTGACCGGCTCGTCGTCGAGCTCGCCCAGAACGCCGCCGACGCCGCCCGCCGGGCCGGTGTCACCGGACGCCTGCGCCTCACCCTCCACCCCGCGGACCACGAGGGCCCCGCGGCCCTCGCCGCCGCCAACACCGGCGCCCCGCTGGACGCCACGGGCGCCGAGTCGCTGTCCACGCTCCGCGCCTCCGCCAAGCGGGAGCAAGGCGCCGGCGCCGTCGGCCGCTTCGGCGTCGGCTTCGCCGCCGTCCTCGCCGTCTCCGACGAGCCGGCCGTCCTCGGCCGCCACGGCGGCGTCCGCTGGTCCCTCGCGGAAGCCCGCGAACTCGCCGCCGAATCCGCCCGGTACAGCCCGGGCCTGGGCGACGAACTGCGCCGCCGGGACGGCCACGTACCCCTCCTGCGTCTTCCGCTGCCCGCCGAGGGCACCGCGCCCGACGGCTACGACACGGTCGTCGTCCTCCCGCTGCGGGACTCCGCCGCCCAGGACCTCGCCGAGCGACTCCTCGCCTCGGTCGACGACGCCCTGCTCCTCACGCTCCCCGGTCTCGCGGAGATCGTCGTCGAGACGGCCGAAGGGGTACGGACCCTCCGCCGCTCCGAGGACGACGGCTACGTCCGCATCGACGACACCGCGACCGGCACCCACCGCTGGCGGACCGTCTCCCACACCGGGCCCCTCGACGCCGAACTTCTCAAGGACCGCCCGGTGGAGGAGCGCCTTCGCCCGCACTGGGCCGTCACCTGGGCCGTGCCCGTCGACGGCGAGGGCGCCCCGAGCCACCCCCGTACCGAACCCGTCGTGCACGCCCCGACGCCCACCGACGAGCCGCTCGGCATCCCCGCCCTGCTCATCGCCTCCCTGCCGCTGGACACCGCGCGGCGCCACCCGGCGCCCGGCCCGCTCACCGACTTCCTGGTGCAGCGCGCGGCCGACGCGTACGCCGAACTCCTCGCCGACTGGCACCCGGTGACGACCGCGACCCTCGACCTCGTGCCCGGCCCGCTCGGCAAGGGGGCGCTCGACGGGGCACTGCGCGAGGCGATCCTGGAGCGGCTGCCCAGGGTGGCGTTCCTGGCGCCGGCCGCCCCGACCGAGGAGCTGCCCGCGCTCCGGCCCATCGAGGCCGAGGTCGCGGAGGGCGCCGGCGCGGACACGGTCGACGTCCTCGCGGAGGTCTTCCCGACGCTCCTCCCGGCGGGCCTGGAGCGCCGCCCCGAGCTCCGCACCCTCGGCGTGGGCCGGGTCCCCCTCACCGAGGCCATCGACCGCCTCGCCGGCGTCGACAGGGCTCCGACGTGGTGGTGGCGGCTCTACGACTCCCTCGCCGGCGTCGACCCGGACCGCCTGACGGGCCTTCCCGTGCCGCTCGCGGACGACGCCGACGCCCTCCGCGTCCGCACGACGATCGGCCCCCGCCAGGTTTTGCTCCCGCAGGACAGGACCCCCGCCGAGCTGACCCGCCTCGGCCTGAAGGTGGCGCACCCGGAGGCGGCGCACCCGCTCCTGGAGAAGCTGGGCGCCCTGCCCGCCACGCCCCGCGCGGTCCTGACGACCCCGCAGGTGCGGGCGGCGGTCGCGGCCTCCCTCGACGCGGGGGAGATCTGGGACGAGGACGCCGAGACCCTCGACGCGGAGGAGCTGGCCGACACGGTCCTCGCCCTGGTCCGGGACGCCGAACTCGACCCGGGCGACGAGCCCTGGCTCGGTGCCCTCGCCCTCCCCGACGAGGACGGCGAACTCTCCCCGGCGGGCGAGCTGGTGCTGCCGGGGTCGGCCTTCGCGGCGGTGATGCGCGAGGACGAACTGCCTTTCGTGGACGCCGAGCTGGCCGCGCGCTGGGGTGAACGCCCCCTGGCCGCCTGCGGAGTGCTGGCGAACTTCGCCCTGGTCCGGGCGACGGACCTGGTCCTCGACCCGGACGAGGTCGAGCCGCGGGAGGGCGACTACCCGGAGCCGGACGACGCCGGGCTGCTCGACGCGGTCGACGTGTGGTGCGAGGACGTCCTGGACCGCCTGCCGGAGTCTCCGGTGCCGCCGGTGGCGACGGAGATCGTGGCGGTACGGGACCTGGACCTGGTCGACGACGAGGCCTGGCCGCAGGCCCTCGCGCTGCTGGCGCAGCCCCCGCTCCGGGACGCGCTCACCCAGCCCGTACGGGTCCTCCTCCCGGACGGCACGACGGAGACGGTCCGCTCGTACACGGCGTGGTGGCTCCGGGACCACCCGGTCCTGGACGGCCGCCGCCCGGCGGGCCTGCGGGCCGAGGGCTCGGACCCGCTCCTCGTGGGCCTGTACGACTCCGCCGACGCGACCGGCTTCGACGACGAGCAGGTCCTGCGGGCGCTGGGCGTCCGCACGTCGGTCGCGGCGCTCCTGGAGGAGCCGGGCGGCGCGGCGGAGCTCCTGACGCGCCTGGCGGACCCGGAGCGCGAGGTCACGGCCCCCCAGCTGCACGCCCTCTACACGGCCCTCGCGGACCTGGACCCGGAGCAGGTGACGCTCCCGGACGAGCTGCGCGCGGTCGTGGACGGGGAGCTGGTGGTGGTGGACGCGGCAGAAGCCCTGGTGGCCGACGCCCCGGACCTCCTCCCGCTCACCGGGGACACCCCGCTCCTCCCGGTGGCCCCGTCCCGCGCGGCCGACCTGGCCGAGCTGTTCCAGGTCCGCCGCCTGAGCGAGGCCTTCGAGGCGGAGGTGACGACGGTCGGCGAGGAACACGACGTCCCGCACTCGGTCCACGCCCTTCTGGGCCCGTCGACCCCCTCCTCGTACATCGAGCACGAGGAGCTCCGCGCGGCGGGCGTGGAGCTGGACTGGCGGGTCACCCCCGACGGCGTCCTCCACGCGGCGACCCTGGAGGGCGTGGCGGCGGGCCTGGCCTGGTCGGCGGGCCAATGGCCGCGCCGCTTCGAGGTGGCGGCCCTCCTGGAGGACCCGTCCCGCACGGCGGAACTGGCGCGGGACCGCTGGTTCGACTGAGCGGTCAGGCGGTGAGGCCCTGCCGTGCCGGGTTCCTCCGAAGGGCCCGGTAGGCAAGGCCGAGGAGGAAGGCGTTGATCAGCGCGGAGAGGACCAGCGCCGTGTAGTGGTACGCGGTCGCCCAGCCCGAGAGGCCGGTCATCGCGTCGGGCAGCAGCAGGAGCAGGCTACTGGGCGCGGTGGCCATGGCGAGCCAGACGTCCGCGAAGGCCTGGCCCTCGGTCCACGGGCTGACCAGCAGGGGGAGCGAAGCCACGACCGTCAGGTACACCAGCGAGACGGGGTTGGCGAACGTGAGCCGGACGGCTGCGCGGGGGCGGTTGTCTCGCATGGGTCGGTTCCTCCTGGACGGTTCGGTCGCGCCGCTTCGGCGCCGGTCCCATCGTGCGGCGGGCCGGCCCCCGGGCGCCTGAGTAGCGCTACTCAACCCGCTGTGAGGTCACACGCGATGCGGGCTGTGTAGCGCTGCTCCCTGCGGCTCTCCGCCCTCAGTCCAGGCAGAACTCGTTCCCCTCGGGGTCGCCCATCACGATGATCCCCTCGTTCTCGTCGTCGGATTCGAGCCGGTACAGCCGCTTGGCCCCGAGCTTCTCCAGCCTGGCGGCCTCCACCTCCAGCGCGTCCATCCGCTCGTCCCCGGTCAGACCGGGCGCCGAGCGCACGTCCAGGTGCAGACGGTTCTTCACCGTCTTCCCTTCCGGGACCGTCTGGAAGTACATCCGGGGACCCTTGCCGTCCGGATCCGTGATGGCCGCCCAGTCGGAGAAGCCCTCCGGCGGAGGCTGGAAGCTGTAGCCCAGCACCTCGGCCCAGAAGGCCGCGACCATGCCCGGATCGGCACAGTCGTAAGTCACCTGAAATTCCTTTGCCATGGCAGCATCCTCGCACCGCCCTCCGACCATCCGCTCGCCAATTCTTTCGGCGCCCCGTCATTCAGTTCGGCCAGGTGACCGCCTGCGCGTCAGGCGTCACGGTGATCCGGAAGCGGTCGAGGTCCGGTGATCCGTCCCGCGGCGTACTGGCCGGCCTGTGGAACCTCATGGACGACGGGGTCGAGTGGGTCGCGGGGCTCGCACGGACCGGCGGGGGCGCGGCCGTCGGCCCGCGTGACACACCGGTCGCCTGGCGCGCCGCGACGGCGGACATGCACCTTCCCCAGGCTGGTGCGGCTCGGTTCGGCTCGCCCGAGCAGGCCGAGTTCCCGCACGGGCAGCGCCGCACCGCCGACTCCCTCGTCGCCACCCTCGCGACGCGGGCGGGAATGCTGGTCATGCCGGAACCGGAACGCGAGGCCACGCTCGCCCGGATCCGCACCTTCCTTGCGGGCCGCCCGGAGACCAGCGAAGGCGAGTTCACGCTCCCGATGCTGACCGCCGTACTGCGTGTGCGGAGGCTGTTCGCGTCGTGGCCGTCGACGAGGTGACAGCTGATCTCCTCCACGTCGGGGTTCGGGCACCTGCCCGGCGCGGGGGCTACCAGCGTGGTCCTCGTGGTCAGCGTGGTGCTGTGGGCCTGGGCCTCCCGCGTCGCCGTCCGGCAAGCCCGCGCGGCGCGCCCCAGCGGGGCTGAGTCATCGGGCGGCGGTGGTCGAAGGGCCCTTCGACCGAGGGGGCGTGGCCGGGTCCGGCGCGAGGAACGAGTGGATCCGTGAGTCGTAGGCGGGCGCGATGATGACGTCGCCCATGATCACGGGCGCCCGCAGCTGGGACGAGGGTGGAGGGTCGGACTGGCTGAAGTCGATGGTGCTCTTCGGGGGACGGCGCTCCCACAGGGCGACGCCGTCGTGCCGGTTCAGGGCGATGACGGTGCCGTCCTCTGCGGTGAAGTGGACGCGGTCGCCCGCTACCGCCGGGGCGGAGAAACCTTCGTGGAGCGTGGGCGAGGACCACAGCAGTCGTTCCGCGGCGATGTCATAGGCGCTGATGACTCCGCCGCGGTGGGTGTAGAACACGTCGCCCACGATGCCCAGCAGCTCTTCCGAGGCGCCCAGTTCGACCGACTTCTCGGCTCCGGTCCTGCGGTCGGTCCTGGTGAGTCCGGTCATGTCCTGCCGGGCGGGGGACGCGGCGTACACGTAACCCTTCTCGGAGATCGTGACCACGTCGGTGTCCGGGGAGACACTGCGGTTCCAGAGGAGCGTGCCGTCGCCCTGGGTGATCTCCCCGACCTCGACGACGCGCTGGTCGGGGTCCCGTCTGACGACGTGGACGCGGCTGCCCGGCGGAGAACCCGCGGGCGGGAGGAACAGTTCCCAGCCCGACGCGGCGGTCCACATACGAGTCATCGAGCCCGCGTCCCACGCCGAGATCTTCCCGTCGTGAGTGCAGAAGAGAGTCTGGGCGGCGGTTCCGCAGGTTTCCGTGCCGGGGAGGACGCGTTCGAGCAGGGGGTCACCCGTCGCGGGATCGAACGTCCAGATCTTGTGCGAGGGATTCGTACCGGTGCCGGTACCGGTGCCGTCGTCGTACACGGCGGCGAACGTGGCCGAGCGGGTCAGCTCGAAGAGGGGCGCGGGCCCACGGTCGGGGCCCTCCCGCTGCCACAGCACCTCCCCGGTGAGCGGATCCAGGCGCGCCGCGAGCACGCCGTTCCCCGTGCACCAGAGCGCCGAGAACTGGTACCGGCAGTTGAGCATCCGGTCCGGCGGGTCCATGGTCGTCCGCACCTGCTTGGTCCACGGCTTCCAGCCCGGCAGCCGTACCGGCGCCGGTGTCGTGGTCGGTGTCGGCCGTGCGGCCCCGGCCGTGGCGAGCGGCTTCCGGGGGGATTCGTCTCCGCCACCGTCCGGCCACCACGTCCATACGCCGACGATCAGCGCCGCGCCCGCCACCGCGCCCGCCGCGAGCGCGCCCCGGCGCAGCCGGGCGCGGCGGGTGCGGGCGAGTGCGGCTTCGCGGGCGGACGTGCGGTGGGCGCGGCGTTCGCGGCGGGAGGAGAGGAGGGTCAGGAGGGTTTCGGGGGCCGGGCGTTCGGCGGGGTCCTTGCGCAGGCAGGGTTCGACGACGGGGCGGAGGGATTCGGGCAGGCCGGTGAGGTCCGGGTCCTCGTGGACGGCGTTCCAGGCGATCGCGTACGGGGTGTCCGCGTCGAATGGTCCGTGGCCGGTCGCCGCGTACACGAGGACCGAGCCGAGCGCGAAGACGTCGGCGGCCGGTCCCGCGTCGCGGGGGGTGCGGAACTGTTCGGGCGCCATGAAGAGGGGCGTTCCCAGGATCTGACCGCTCTGTGTCAGGGCGGTCGCGTCCACGACGCGTGAGATGCCGAAGTCGATGACCCGGGGGCCGTCCTCGGCGAGCAGGATGTTCCCGGGCTTCAGGTCGCGGTGGACCAGTCCCGCGCGGTGGATGTCGCGCAGTGCCTCGCAGAGGCCCGACGCCAAGCGCCAGACCTCGTCGGCGGGGAGCGTGCCCCGGTCGTTCACGACGTCGGCGAGGGTGGGGCCTTCGACGTACTGGGTGGCCATCCAGGGGGTGGGACCGGTCGTGTCGGCGTCCAGGACCGGTGCCGTGAACGCGCCGCTCACCTGCCGGGCCGCCTGGACCTCGCGGGCGAATCGTTCGCGGAAGCCGGGCTTCGCCGCGAGGTCCTCGCGGATCACCTTGACGGCGACCGCCCGCCCGGAGGGGGAGTGGGCGAGGTAGACCTCTCCCATGCCGCCGGCTCCCAGCAGCTCGGCCACCTGGTAGTGCCCGAGCACCGTGAGACGCGTTTCCCCCGTACCCGCAGCCATCCCCGCCCCCAACCGATGATCACGCGCGATCGATCGGCCACCCTAGCGGGGACGTGGGCGGCTCGGCAGGGACATCGTCGGCAGGGCTCGGTCCGTCGGGGCTTATGCCGGGAACCTCCGGCTCACCCAGCGGTACGCCACCTCCAGGAGGGCCGCGCCGATCGCCGCGATCGCGACCGCCGCCCACGGCATCGTCGTGCCGACCAGTTTCAGGGCGAAGAAGTCCTGGAGCCAGGGGACGACCAGGACGAGGAGGAAGGCGCCGGCCATCGTGGCGACCAGGGTGAGGCGCCACCAGGTGTACGGGCGGGCGATGATCGCCAGGACCCACATGGAGACCAGGAAGAGCGTGAGGGTGGCCGCGCTGGTCTCCGCCTCCAGGGCGCCTTCGCCGCTGTAGTGGTGGCGGGCGAGGAGGTAGGTGGTGAAGGTGGCCGCCGCCGCGATGACGCCGCCGGGGATCGCGTACCGCATCACCCGGCGGACGAAGTTCGGCTTCGCGCGTTCCTTGTTGGGGGCGAGCGCGAGGAAGAAGGCGGGGACGCCGATCGTGAGGGTGGAGAGCAGGGTGAGGTGGCGGGGGAGGAAGGGGTACTCGACCTGCGAGCAGACCACCAGGACGGCCAGGAGTACCGAGTAGACCGTCTTGGTGAGGAAGAGGGTCGCGACGCGGGTGATGTTGCCGATGACCCTGCGGCCCTCCGCCACCACCGACGGGAGGGTCGCGAAGCTGTTGTTCAGGAGGACGATCTGGGCCACCGCCCTCGTCGCCTCCGAGCCCGAGCCCATCGAGACGCCGATGTCGGCGTCCTTCAGGGCCAGGACGTCGTTGACGCCGTCGCCCGTCATCGCGACCGTGTGGCCGTGGGACTGGAGCGCCGCCACCATGTCCCGCTTCTGCTGCGGGGAGACCCGGCCGAAGACGCCGTTCGCGTCCAGGACCTTCGCCATCTCCTCGCGGTCGGCGGGGAGGGTGCGGGCGTCCACCGTGTTCGCGGCGCCGGGCATGTCGAGCTTGCCGGCCACCGCGCCGACCGAGACCGCGTTGTCACCCGAGATGATCTTCGTGGCGACGTTCTGGTCGGCGAAGTACGCGAGGGTGTCGGCCGCGTCGGGACGCAGCCGCTGTTCCAGGACGACGAGGGCGGCCGGGCGGGCGTCGGTGGCGACCTCGGGGGAGTCGAGCTCCTGGGCCGTACGGGCGAGGAGGAGGACCCGCAGGCCCTGTTCGTTGAGGTGGTCGATGTCGGCGAGGGTCGGGTCCCCGGCGCGCAGGAGGACGTCGGGGGCGCCGAGCAGCCAGGTCGAGTCCTCGCCGTTGCCCTCGCTGAAGGCCGCGCCGCTGTACTTGCGGGCCGAGGAGAAGGGGAGCGACTCCGTGCAGCGCCAGTCCACCGAGTCCGGGTAGGCGTCGATGATCGCCTGGAGGGAGGCGTTCGGGCGGGGGTCGGACTCACCGAGGGCGCCGAGCACCTTCCGTACGTACGCCTCGTCGCTGCCGTTCAGGGGGCGTAGCTCCGTGACGTCCATGCCGCCCTCGGTGAGCGTGCCCGTCTTGTCGAGGCAGACGACGTCGACGCGGGCGAGGCCCTCGATGGCGGGGAGCTCCTGGACGAGGCACTGCTTGCGGCCGAGGCGGATCACACCGATCGCGAAGGCCACGGAGGTGAGGAGCACGAGGCCCTCGGGGATCATCGGGACGATGCCGCCGACCGTGCGGGCGATCGAGTCCTTGAGGTCGTTGTCCTTGACGACGAGCTGGCTGATGATCAGGCCGAGGGCCGTCGGGACCATCATCCACGTCACGTACTTGAGGATCGTGGAGATGCCGCTGCGCAGCTCGGAGTGGACGAGGGTGAAGCGGGAGGCCTCTTCGGCGAGCTGGGCCGCGTAGGCCTCGCGGCCGACCTTGGTGGCGGTGAAGGCGCCGCCGCCGGCCACCACGAAGGAGCCGGACATCACCGGGGCGCCGGGCTGTTTCACGACCGGGTCGGCCTCGCCGGTGAGGAGCGACTCGTCGATCTCCAGGCTGTCGGCCTCGGCGACGACGCCGTCGACGACGACCTTGTCGCCCGGCCCGAGCTCGATCAGGTCGCCGAGGACGATCTCGGAGGTGGACAGCTCGGCGGCGACCCCGTCGCGGCGGACGGTCGGTTTCGCCTCGCCGATGACCGCGAGCCCGTCGAGGGTCTTCTTGGCGCGGAGCTCCTGGATGATGCCGATGCCGGTGTTGGCGATGATCACGAAGCCGAAGAGGCTGTCCTGGATCGGGGCGACGAAGAACATGATCACCCAGAGCACGCCGATGATGGCGTTGAAGCGGGTGAAGACGTTCGCGCGGACGATGTCGGTGGTGGAGCGGGAGCTGCGCACGGGTACGTCGTTGACCTCGCCGCGCGCGACCCGTTCGGCGACCTCGGCGGAGGTGAGTCCGGCCGGGCGGTGCACGACGGGGGGCTCCACCGCCTCGGTCTCGTCGCCGCCGGTGTCGATCTTCGCCCGCTGAGTCATGTTTTCGACGGTACGACCGGAACGGGTCGTTCACCTGCCGAGAAGGGCGAAGATCAGACCGGGGGAGGAGGCGAATCGTCCCCTGGTGCTACGCGCCGGGGGCGGCCTTCCCCGGGTCCGCGGGTGCGGTTTGCGTCGGCGCGGCTTCGGTCGGTGCGGCGTGCCCCGGCGCGGCTGTGGTCGGTGCGGCGTGCCCCGGTGCGGCTTCCGCCGCCTGCGCCGCCGCGTGCCGCTTGAGCGCCGCGTCCCGGCCTCGTACGTACCAGATGCCGATCAGGCCGAGCCCGGCGCCCGCGAGGCAGGTCCACACCCACCAGGTCAGGTCCCGGTCGTCGAACCAGCCGTAGAAGGGGACCTGGACGAGGAAGAGCACGAACCAGATGATCGTGCCGCCCGTGATGGTGGCGACGACGGGCCCTTCGAGGGGCTCGGGTGCCTCGTGCTTCGGTGTCCACTTCGCCATGGGCCCAGTCTAGGTGGCGGGAATTCGCACCCACACATGGTCTACGCGCGGAGATGGACGCTCCCTCGCTCATGTGTTCATACTGAAACGGTTTGCCTCCGGCGTGTCTCTCTCGTATGAACCGCCGAATTGATCGTCCGTATGAGCCTTCCCTCAGGGATTGCCCGGACGGATCGCCCGGATCTCCCGATGAGGAACCCCATGAGCACCACGGCCCCCGCCAAGGCCATGTCCCCCGAGCCCGCGGGTTCCCCGCAGCCGAGCTCGGGCCTCGACCGCTTCTTCCGGATCTCGGAGCGCGGTTCGACCGTCGCCCGCGAGGTCCGGGGCGGTTTCGCCACCTTCTTCGCGATGGCCTACATCATCGTGCTGAACCCGATCATCCTCGGCAGCGCCAAGGACATGTACGGGAACCAGCTCGACAGCGGCCAGCTCGTCACGGCGACCGTCCTCACGGCCGCCTTCTCGACGCTCCTCATGGGCGTCATCGGCAACGTCCCGATCGCCCTCGCCGCCGGCCTCGGCGTCAACACGGTCGTCGCGCTCCAGCTCGCGCCCAAGATGTCCTGGCCCGACGCCATGGGCATGGTCGTCCTCGCCGGCGTCGTCGTGATGCTGCTCGTCGCGACCGGTCTGCGCGAGCGCGTCATGAACGCCGTCCCGGTCGGCCTGCGCAAGGGCATCGCGATCGGCATCGGCCTCTTCATCATGCTCATCGGCCTCGTCGACTCGGGCTTCGTCTCCCGCATCCCCGACGCCGCGCACACCACCGTCCCGCTCCAGCTCGGCGGCGACGGGCACCTCACCGGCTGGCCGGTCCTCGTCTTCGTCCTGGGCACCCTGCTCACCCTCGCCCTGATCATCCGCAAGGTGCCGGGCGCGATCCTCATCTCGATCGTCGTCATGACGATCGTGGCCATGGCGATCAACGCCGTCGCGACCGTCCCCTCCTGGGGCCTCACCACCCCGGAGTGGCCGGGCAACCCCGTCGCCTCGCCCGACTTCGGCCTGGTCGGCCAGGTCAGCCTCTTCGGCGGCTTCGAGAAGGTCGGTTACCTGACCGGCGTCCTCTTCGTCTTCACCGTGCTGCTGTCCTGCTTCTTCGACGCGATGGGCACGATCCTCGGCGTCGGCGACGAGGCCAAGCTGATCGACCGGGACGGCAACTTCCCGGGCATCAACAAGGTCCTGCTCGTGGACGGCCTGGCCGTCGCCTCCGGCGGCGCGACCTCGTCCTCCGCCACCACCTGCTTCGTGGAGTCCACGGCGGGCGTCGGCGAGGGCGCGCGGACGGGCCTCGCCTCGGTCGTGACCGGCGCTCTCTTCTCGGTCGCGCTCTTCCTCACGCCGCTGGCGACGATGGTCCCGTCCCAGGCGGCCACTCCCGCGCTGCTCGCGGTCGGCTTCCTGATCCTGGCCGGTTCGATCAAGGACATCGACTGGAGCGACTACACCATCGCGGTGCCGGCGTTCCTGGCGATGGTCATGATGCCGTTCACGTACTCGATCACGAACGGCATCGGCATCGGCTTCATCGCCTTCAGCGTGCTGCGCCTGGCGGCCGGTCGGGGCCGTGAGGTCCCGGCGGCCATGTACGTCGTGTCCGCGGTCTTCGTCTTCTACTACGCGATGCCGGCGCTCGGCCTCACGTGATCGCGGGGCGAGGCGGCCGTCGGGCCGGCCGCCTCGTCGTCGGCCGTTCCGTCGGCCGCCCCGTAGAACCTCTCCGTCTCGTCGACGGCGGTCTTGAACCGCTCGTCGAAATCCTCCCGAATGAGCGTCCGGACGACATAGTCCTGGACGCTCATTCCTCTTTTCGCGGCGTGACTCCTGAGCCGGTCGAGCAGCTCACCGTCGATGCGCAGGCTGAGCACTGTCGATCCCATGCCGTTCAGGGTCGGGGCACGCGGTGGCTCTTTGCGTCACTTTCCGGATCCGACTCACTCGTTTGGGTGATACATGGATGCGGAAGCGTGATGCGGGCGCGCCCGGTTCACTCCGGATCGCCGGTGTGACGGCTGTGATCCGTGCGACGTCGGCGCGTTCCCGTTGGTATTTAGACAGAGTAATGAGTTAGGCTAACAAACATGCCAGACCTGTCCCACGGCACCGCCGACGACGCTGCGGCCGTGAACGCGCTCCGCTCCTCCGTCATGCGACTGAGCCGACGACTCAAGCACCAGCGAGTCGACGAGTCGCTGAGCCCGACCGAGATGTCGGTGCTCGGCACCCTGAAGCTCTGCGGCTCCGCCACCCCCGGTGAGCTGGCCCGCAAGGAGCACGTCCAGCCTCCGTCGATGACCCGCATCGTCGCGCTGCTCGAAGCCAAGGGACTGGTCCGGCTGGAGCCGCACCCCGACGACCGCCGCCAGAAGGTGGTCCGCCAGACCGAGCAGGCCGAGGCCATGCTCGAAGAGTCCCGCCGCAAGCGGAACGCCTGGCTGGCCACCCTCGCCGAGGGTCTGGACGAGGACGAATGGGCCAAGCTGCGCGCGGCTGCCCCCGTCCTGGAGAAGCTCGCACACCTCTAGAACCCGAGGCCGAGGAGGCGAACGCACTTTGAGTACGGGACCCGGAGCAGACTCCGCACCCGTCCATCAATCCACCCTCAAGACCCGTGGGCGGGGAGAAACCTTCTCCTCGCTCAGAATCCGCAACTACCGGCTGTTCTTCACCGGAGCGATCGTCTCCAACACCGGTACGTGGATGGCCCGCATCACCCAGGACTGGCTGGTACTGAGCCTCACCGGCTCGGCCGCCGCCGTCGGCATCACCACGGCCCTGCAGTTCCTGCCGATGCTGCTCTTCGGGCTGTACGGCGGTGTCATCGCCGACCGCTACCCGAAGCGGAACCTGCTCCTCGTCAGCCAGGCCGCCCTCGGCCTCTGCGGCCTCGCGCTCGCCGTCCTCACGCTCTCCGGATCCGTCCAGGTCTGGCACGTCTACCTGATCGCCTTCCTCCTCGGCATGGTGACCGTCGTCGACAACCCGGCCCGGCAGGCGTACGTCGCCGAGATGGTCGGCCCGAAGCAGCTCCGTAACGCCGTCTCGCTCAACTCCGCGAACTTCCAGTCCGCGCGGCTCGTCGGTCCCGCCGTCGCCGGTGTGCTCATCGCCGGAGTCGGCAGCGGCTGGGCCTTCCTCCTCAACGGACTGTCCTTCACCGCCCCCCCTCGTGAGCCTCCTGCTCATGCGGACGAGCGAGCTCCACAAGGTGGAGCGCGCCCCGCGCGGCAAGGGCCAGCTGAGGGAGGGCCTGCGGTACGTGGCCGGGCGGCCCGATCTGATCTGGCCGATCGCCCTGGTGGGCTTCGTCGGCACCTTCGGGTTCAACTTCCCGATCTGGCTGACGGCCTTCTCGGAGGAGGTCTTCCACGTCGGCGCCGGTACGTACGGCTTCCTGAACACCCTCATGGCGGC
This sequence comes from Streptomyces narbonensis, assembly GCF_014649015.1. Taxonomy (GTDB): domain Bacteria; phylum Actinomycetota; class Actinomycetes; order Streptomycetales; family Streptomycetaceae; genus Streptomyces; species Streptomyces narbonensis. The sequence continues at coordinate 177,826 of NZ_BMSF01000004.1, read as the reverse complement.
CGGCTCCCTCGTGGGAGCCCTCGCCGCGGCCCGCCGGGGCTCGACCCGGCTGCGGATGCTGGTGATCGCGGCGGCCGTGTTCGGTGTCCTGGAGATCGCGGCGGCGCTGTCGCCGGCCTTCTGGATGTTCGCGCTGCTGCTCGTGCCGATCGGCATGATCGGCCTCACGGTCAACGTCACCGCGAACTCGGCCGTCCAGATGGCGACCGACCCGGCCATGCGGGGCCGTGTGATGAGCCTCTACATGATGGTCTTCGCCGGCGGCACCCCGATCGGGGCGCCCCTCCTCGGCTGGGTCACCGACACGTACGGCGCCCGCGTCGGCTTCGCGACGGGCGGCGTGATCTCGCTGGCCGCGGCGGGCGTCATCGGTCTGGTCCTGGCGAGGGTCGGCGGACTGAAGATGGCCTTCGGCTGGCGCCACGGCCACCCGCAGGTCCGCTTCGTGGCGCGCGAACGGCTGGCGACGGCGGCCTGACGGTCGGGGCGGGGCCGGGGGCGGGGCCGGAAGCGCCGCCTTTCCGGGGCGGGGATCGGAGGCTTCGCCGCCGTCCTCCCGGCCGGGGAACGGAGGCTCCGCCTCCGCCCCGGCCCCGCCCTCACGCCTCCGAATACCCCCTTGATCACTCGCACCCGTGTGCGAAGATCACGGCACCGTGCAGGTGTTTGATCTTGAAAGGGGGGCTTGCACGCCCATGTCCATACGTTCCGCCCACAGACCGTCTCCGCGAGGAAACGGGGCCGCGTCATGTCGCTGAGCCGCCGTAGCCTCCTGACCGCGGCGGCCGCCGCCCCGGTCCTCGCCCCCGTCGGCGCCGCCCACGCGGCCGCCCCGCAGACGGCCGTTCCCCAGACGGTCGTCCCGCAGACGGTCGTCCCGCAGGCAGGGCCCGCGCTCTGGCCCGCGGCCGTGACCCTGCCCGCCGGGCACAGGTTCGACCTGAAGGCCGAGGCCGCCGATCTGTTCGGCAGGGAGATCCTCCTCGACCAGAGCAGGGTGCACCAGCAGGTCGCCTTCGACCCGGTGACCGGTCTGGCCTACGCCGTGCAGTGCATCAGCAACGGACGCCTGCTCGCCGACGAGACCGATCCCCTGCCCGACGGGACCAAGCCCCTGCCATTGCCCGACGAGGAGCGGGCACGCCGGGGAGACCTGTGCGTCAACCAGGTGGGGCCCGACGGCACCGTTCTCGCCGTCATGTACCTGAGGGGCTTCGGCCACGGCGCCGGACTCGGCGTCGAGCACGTCGACGGCATCCCCTGGCTCTGGCTGGAGACCGACGCGGTCCGCGTCCCCGACGACAACGACTCCACCACCACCGAGAACGCCCACGGCAGGCACATCGGCCGGCTCGCGTTCACGCCTGGCGCCATCGTCGACGCCGGCAGCCCCCTCGTCCAGGTCTTCGACCCCGTCCCCGGAGCCACCGCGGTCACCCCGTCCCTGGACATCGACCACGGACGTATCGCGGTACGTCATGTGTCGTCCGGCATCGCGGGGTACCGCGTCTACGACCTCGACGCCTTCAAGAGCGGCGCCTTCACCGCGAAGCACAGCTTCCCGGCGAAGTTCGCCACCCAGTCCTGGTGCCTGTACGGGGACCTCGTCTACCAGAACGAGGGCAAGGCCAACGCCGAGTCCTGGTGGACCGTCTACGACGTCCGCACCGGCAAGGACGTCGAGCGGATCCGCAACACCACCGCTCCCGACCTGGTCCACCGCGAGACCGAAGCTCTCACCGTCCGCCGGACGCCCACGGGGCCGCAGCTCGTGTTCGGCTTCGCCACCACCCGGGAGAACAAGCGACACATGGCTCTTTACGGCATCAGCGGCACCACCGTCCCGTGGACGCCCCTGGATCTCGACCCCGCCATCAAGCTCTCCAGCACCAGCTACGTCCCGGAGTACCGCCAGTCGGGCGACCGCGTCGACCTCCGCCTCCGAGTGGAGCGCGTCGACGGGAAGCCGTGGGCCAGCAACACGACGATCCTCACGCTCCCGGCGCACCTCCGCCCCACCCGCATCCAGGGCATGGTGGGCACGGCGACCGGCGCCGGCACGATCACCGGGCCTCTCGCCGTCCGCTGCGAGGTCAACACCGAGGGACATCTGCGCCTCTACGACGAGCGCGGGTTCACCGGCTGGATCGCGCTGGACGCCGGGTACTTCACCAGCTGACCGCGTGTGAGCGGCGGGTCCTCGGGAAGGCCCGTCAGACCCGCCGCTCCAGCACCTGGCCCTGCCACTCGCCCACCGCGAACGGCTCCGTCCGGGTGAAGCCCTGGCTCTCGTAGTACGCGACGAGGCGGCCCTCGCTGCCCGCGAAGCAGTCCACCCGCAGCAGCGACACACCCTGCCGGCGGGTCTCCTCGGCCGCGTGGGCGAGGAGCGCCGCCCCCACCCCGTGCCCGTGGAACCGCACGTCGGTCGCCAGCATGCGCACGTACACCTCGGGCTCGTCCGCCGGCGGCACGTGTCTGCCCGGGTGCGGGGTCAGCGTCATCGTGCCCGCCGGCACGCCGTCGATCTCGGCGATCCACAGATCGCCCTCGGTCACGGTGTCCTCGACCTGCTGCACGGCCGCCGGGCGGGCCGAGTACGGCTCCGTGCCCCACTGGGCGGTGATGCCCTTGCCGTTGAGCCACACCACGGCGCTGTCGAGCACGGAGATTATCGCGGGGAGGTCGCCCACCCCGCCCTTTCTGATCTTCATCCCGCAGAGGCTAGCCCCTCGGCCTGCCAGACTCGTCCCATGAGGCTTTTCGCCGCCGTCCTGCCGCCCGCGGAGCAGCTCGCCGAGCTCGGACACGTCACCGACCTGCTGCACCGGCTGCCCGGGGCCGACCGGCTGCGCTGGACCTCGCGGCCCGCCTGGCACCTCACGCTCGCCTTCATGGGCGAGGTCGACGAGGAGCTGCTGCCCGAGCTGCGGGTCCGGCTGGCCCGGGCCGCCCACCGCACCCCGCCCTTCCCACTCCGCCTCCACGGCGGCGGTCACTTCGGCCGCCGTGCCCTGTGGACGGGCGTCGCGGGGGACCTGGACGAGCTGCGGCTGCTCGCCGAGCGGGCCGACGCCGCCGCGCGCCGGGCCGGGGTCGCGATGGAGGAGCACCGCCGCTACCAGGCGCACCTGACGCTCGCCCGCGCGCGGACGGACGAGACCGACCTGCGCCCGTTCCTCGACGAGCTCCACGCCTTCGAGGGCGGCCGCTGGCAGGCGGCCGAGCTGTCGCTCGTCCGCTCCCGCCTGCCGGTGAGCGGGGTGCCGGGCGAGCAGCCCCGGTACGAGACGCTCGACGCCTGGCCCCTGGAGGGGGCCGGGGGTGGGCGGAGCGCGGGAGCCGGGGGTGGGGCGGCCGGGCGGGCGGGTTAACCTCGATGCGTGGACCCGAAGACCCGTAACCGCATCATGGCCGGCGTGCTCGTACTGATGTTCGCGATCATCGCGGTGGCAGCGGTGACCGGCCAGTAGCCCTCCGCCGCCCCCGCGTCGCCCTGCCGTCGCCCCGTGTGGCGGCTGCGTGACCCCCGTGGGAATCCCCTTGCTTCGAGCGGACTCGAAGCAGTTGGCTTGACCCCCATGGAGTACACGCAGCTCGGACGCACCGGACTCAAGGTCAGCCGACTTGTCCTCGGCACGATGAACTTCGGTCCGCAGACGGACGAAGCCACCAGTCACGCCATCATGGACGCCGCGCTCGACGCGGGTCTCAACTTCTTCGACACCGCGAATGTGTACGGCTGGGGCGAGAACAAGGGGCGGACGGAGTCGATCATCGGCTCCTGGTTCGCCAAGGGCGACGGCCGCCGCGACAGGACCGTCCTCGCCACCAAGGTGTACGGGAACATGGCCGCCGACGGCGACGCCTGGCCCAACCACGACAAGCTCTCCGCGCTCAACATCCGCCGCGCGGTCGAGGCCAGCCTCAAGCGGCTCGGCACCGACTACATCGACGTCTACCAGTTCCACCACATCGACCGCGCGACCCCCTTCGAGGAGGTCTGGCAGGCGGTCGACGTCCTGATCCGACAGGGCAAGGTCCTGTACGCCGGCTCCTCGAACTTCCCCGGCTACAAGATCGCCCAGGCCAACGAGACCGCCGCCCGGCGCGGCTCGGTCGGTCTCGTCAGCGAGCAGTGCCTCTACAACCTCTTCGAGCGGCGCGCCGAGATGGAGGTGATCCCGGCCGCGCAGGAGTACGGCCTCGGGGTCATCCCGTGGTCGCCGCTCCACGGCGGCCTGCTCGGCGGGGTGCTGAAGAAGGAGGCGCAGGGCAAGCGCCGGACGGAGGGCCGCGCGGCCGCCACGCTCGCCGACCCGGCGTCCCGCGCGAAGCTCCAGGCCTACGAGGACCTGCTCGACAAGCACGGCCTGGAGCCGGGCGAGGCGGCCCTCGCGTGGCTGCTCACGCGGCCCGGGGTGACGGGCCCGATCGTCGGCCCGCGCACCCCCGAGCAGCTGACGAGCGCGCTGCGCGCCCTTGAGGTCGAGCTGAGCGAGGAGGTCCTGTCCGGCCTGGACGAGGTCTTCCCCGGCCCGGGCCCGTCCCCGGAGGCCTTCGCCTGGTAGGTGCGCCCGCCCGACACCACCTAGGCGCCGCCGAGCCAGCTCGTGGCGTCCAGACGGAACGCCGTCTCCGCGGGGACGACGTTCCGCAGGGCGGTCTCCATGTCGAGGATGCGGTCCGCGCCGAGGGTGGCGGCCCACTCCGCCCGCAGTTCGTCGAAGATCGCGGCGGAGCGGGCGAGGGCGTCGTACCCCCGTGGGGTGAGGTGGACGAGTTTGCGGCGCGCGTCGGCGGGATCGTCGGCGCGCTCCGCGTAGCCGAGGGCGAGCAGGCGGTCGACGGTCTTGCCGGCGGCCTGTTTGGAGACGCCGAGGCGCCGCCCGATGTCGCTGGCGGTGGCGCCCCGCGCGCCGATGGCCTGCATGGCGAAGCCGTGGGCCGGGCGGAGGTCGGGGTGCCCCTCGGTGGCGAGGCGGGCGTGGAGCCGGTCGATGAGGGTGCGGAAGCCGCCGAAGAGGAGCAGGGGCAGTTCGAACCCGGGGCCGGGAACTGGGCCCGGCGCACGGCCGGGCGCCCGGCCGGGCTCGTGTCCGGGTGCAGGGTCGGCACCGGGGTCGGGAATTCCCTTGCCCCGATGGACAACCTGGTTTACGTTTCCTTCATCGACATGGTCAACCATGTTGTCGATTCTATCGAACTCCCGGGAGACGCCTTGTCCGCAGACCTTTCCACCCGCACCGCCGAAGCCGTCGCGCTCCTCAAGGAGTCGCCGGAGACCCTGAACGGCTTCCTGAAGCTCAGCGAGATCTTCGAGTCCACCACCCTCGACCCGCACTCCCGCGAGACCGTGATCCTCACCGTCGCGGCCCGCAACCAGTGCCATCTGTGCGTCGACATGCACGAGGCGAAGATGGCCGCCCTCGGCCCCGCCCCCCACCCCGAACGCCTCGACGCCGTACGGACGTTCACCCTTCGGGTGCTCGCCGCGTCCGGCGCCGTCGGCGACGCGGACCTGGCGGACTTCGAGAAGGCCGGCTACACCCGCCGGAACGCCCTGGAGGTCGTCCTCGGCATCGGCGCGTACACGCTCTCGACCTTCGCGAACCGCCTCACCCGCGCGGCCTGACGACCTGCGGAGGGCGCCTCAGATCAGCGACTTGTGGAAGTGGACGTCCTCGGCGCCACCGGGGATGCCCAGCGTCCGGCCCGTCTCGACGTACCCCTGGCGCCGGTAGAAGTCCGGCGCCTGGAAGGTGAACGACGACACGGACGCGCGGTCGCAGCCGCGCCGGCGCGCCTCCTCCTCGGCGGCGAGGAGGAGCCTGGCGCCCCAGCCGTCGCGGCGGCTGTCCTCGCGGACCCAGAGCATCTCGATGCCGAGCAGCCCGCCCCACGTCCAGCCGGACAGGCCCCCGATGAGTTCGCCGGCCTCGTCGACGACCTTCACCGACAGCGAGCCCTGATCGGCGGCGGTGGTCCCCGTGGCGGGGAAGTTGATCTCGTCGAGGCCGCTGGACAGTCGCGCGTCGAGCTCGGCGTCCTGGTGGCCGACGCTCAGCGCCGCGCCGGTGTGTTCGTGCTGGTCCTGCATGTCGTCCTCGGGTCGGTCGGGTCGGTCGGGTCGGTCTGATCGGTCTGATCGGTCGGATTACTCGGAGCAGTCGGATCGCCCGGATCCGTTGGATCCGCCGGATCAGTCGGATCGAGCAGGGGAGTACGGGCCGCCCAGGCCCCACGCCTGGTGCATCGCCGTGGCGAAGGCGGCGGCCAGTTTGTGCTCGCCGGTCACGCCCGGGTGCGTGCCGTCGTAGGTGTCCGCGTGGATGTCGTACGACTCCGGGACCGTCGCCAGGAGCAGCGGCGAGGCCGGTGTGTCCAGGTCGGCGACCGCCTTCCCGAGGAGCTCGTTGAAGCGCTCGCACTCGGCGGCGAAGGGTGCGTCGTACCCGGCGCGGACGTTCGGGATGACCGGCAGGAGCACGGCTCGCACGTGCGGGTTCGCGGCGCGGGCCGCCGCGACGAATGCGCGGACGTTCTCCTCGGTCTGGTCGCTGTTCGTGTAGAAGCCGAGGTCGATCAGCCCGAGGGAGATCAGCAGGACGTCCGCCCCCGTGGCCGTGACGGTCTCGCCGATGACGGGCGCCATGTGCAGCCAGCCCTCGCCCCAGCCGGCCAGATGGCGCCGGGCGGGGGCGGGGAAGGCGGGGTCGGCGTAGGCCTCGACGCCGTCGGGCTCGTCGGGTGCCGTCGGGTCGTAGAGGCCGGTGCGCGGGCCCACGATCTCGTACCCGCCCGGGAGCGTCGCCTCCAGGTGCTGCCACATCCGGTGACGCCAGGTCCAGTCGCCGACGCGCCCGATGGTCATGCTGTCGCCGACGAACAGAAAACGCATGGTCACATCATCGCGGACCGCTCGCGGGAGCGGCGCTGTGATCCCCGACACGGATCTTCCTCAGACCCTCCGGGACAGGAAGGAGTCGACCGTCTTCACGAGCCACTCCGCGTCGTCGTGCCAGGGGAAGTGCCCGCCCTCGGCCAGGACCGCGAGCGTGGCCTCCGGGAACAGCTCCGCGTAGGCGGTGGCCGTCGGCACCGGAGTGTTGGCGTCGCCCTCGCCGGCGACGACCAGCACGGGTCGTCCGAACTCAGCCAGCGATGCCCGGGTCGCCTCCGGGCGGAACGCGCCCTCGCTCCCGTAGACGCCCGCGGCCTCCCCGTTCCGCTGCCGGTGACTCTCGGCATGGCGCTCGCGTGCCGCGTCGTCCCACGTCCCGTGGAAGAAGGGCGCGACCGCCTGGAAGGTCTCCGCCGACCCGCGCCCCGCCGCGAGCTCCTCCAGAGCCGCGTACGCCTCCGCGAACCACGGCTCCTCCTCGCGCCACGGCCGCCGAGCCGCCGCGAGCCGCTCCTCGCCCGTGGTGTCGAGCCCGACGGCCGCCGTGCCCGGGGCGAGGAGGACGAGACGGGCCACCCGCTCCGGGTACCGCGCCGTGTACAGCGCGGCCAGGTTGGCGCCCGCCGAGTGCCCCAGCAGGTCGACGGTGTCGAGCCCCAGCTCGGTCCGCAGCGCCTCGACGTCCTCCACGAGCCGGTCGCAGCGGTACGAGGACGGGTCCTCCGGCACCGCCGACGCGCCCGTGCCCCGCAGGTCGAGGCGGACCAGCGTGCGGTGGGCGTCGAGCCCGCCCAGCCCGTCGAGGTAGACGGAGTCCTGCGCGGGGCCGCCCGGCAGACAGATCAGCGGGGCGCCGGAACCGGACGCGTGGTACGCGAGCAGGGTGCCGTCGGGGGCGGTGAAAGGAGGCATGGGCGCGACCATGGCAGGGGCTTCGGAGCAGGTCAAGCAGGTTTCCGCGGCGTCGTGGCAGGCTTGGGTCCATGCGAACTGCTCTGTGCGCCCTCGGCGCGGCGGCGGCCCTGGTGCTGCTCCCCGCCGGTCCCGCCCTGGCCGAAGGACAGGAGCCCGACCGGGACTTCACGATCGCCGACCCCCGGATCACCGAGTCCAGCGGCATCGCGGCGAGCCGGGCCCACCCGGGGATCTACTGGACGCACAACGACCAGGACGCGCCCCTGATCTACGGCATCGACTCCCGTACGGGCGAGACCGTCGCGACCCTGACGATGCAGGGCGTCGGCACGCCCCGGGACATGGAGGGCATCGCCGTCGGCCCGGACGGCGACATCTACGTCGGCGACATCGGCGACAACCTCGACGGCTCCTGGGACCACGTCTGGATCTACCGCTTCCCCGAGCCGAAGACGCTCAGGGACCAGAAGGTGGCGGCGGAGCAGTACGACGTGAAGTACGCCGACGGGCCGCGCAACGCCGAGGCCCTGATGGTCCATCCGAAGACCGGCCGGGTGTACATCGCGAGCAAGAACGAGGACGGCGGCGGCCTGTACGCGGGCCCCGAGAAGCTCTCCACGTCGGGGACGAACACCTTCCGGCGCGTCGACGACGTGCCGTGGGTGACCGACGGCGCCTTCTCCCCGGACGGCGGACGGCTGGTCCTGCGCGGCTACTTCAGCGCGAAGGAGTACGTGTGGAAGGACGGCCGCCTCGGTGACGGGGGCACGGGCGTCGGCGCCCCCTTCCAGGGGCAGGCGGAGTCGGTGACGTACACGCCGGACGGCTCGGCCTTCATGTTCGGCTCGGAGGGGCGGAGCAGCAAGGTGGTACGGGTGGACCGGGCCGGGTCCGACCGCCCGGCCACGGAGTCACCGGGCAGCACGCCGAAGGCGCCGGACGCCCCGGCCGCCACGCCCGGAGCGGACGGACAGGACGGCCAGGGCAGCGCGACCACGGGCTTCCTCGTCCTCGCGGGCGCCACGGTCCTCGTCCTCGGCTTCAAGCGCCTGCTGCGCCGCTGACCCGCGGGGGCGAGACTGGAAGGAGACCGGAAGACCGCCGCCACCCGTGGAGGAGTCATGACGGCAACCAGCCGAGAGTCCACTCCCGTCGCCATGGAGGGCGGCGGCGTGGAGCTGCGCCTGAAGGAGGCCGGAGGAGGCATGAGCGCCGCCTTCATCCACCTTCCGGCCGGCACCGACATGGCGCCGGCGTTCAAGGGCCTGGAGGACGACCTGTGCCCGTGCCCCCACTGGGGTTACCTCCTGAAGGGCCGGATCAGGATGCGGACCGCCTCCGGTGAGGAGATCTACGAGGCCGGACAGGCCTACTACTGGAGCCCGGGTCATGCGCCCGAGGCCCTTGAGGACGTCGACCTCGTGGAGTTCTCGCCGACCGACGAGTTCGCCGCGGTGATCGATCACGTGAAGGCGCAGATGGGCTGAGACGGGCCGATCCGCCGCGAAGGGGCGCCTCAGCGCGCGTCGCTGCCGCCGCCCGTCTTCGCGACGAGGATCTCGAAGCCGTCCAGGAGCCGTTCGAGGCCGAAGGCGAAGTGGTCGACCTCGCGGGAGAAGGTGTCCTCGGCCATGGCCGCCATCAGCGGGTAGGCGCCGGAGGCCATCGCCCGCTCCAGGTAGGGCTGTTGTGTGCGCCAGAACTCCTCGTCGTCCACGCCGGTCTCCTTCGCGGCCTCGACGGTCTGGAGCTCCATGCGGGCGATGCCCGCCGTGTAGCTCTGCACGGTGATGATGACCGAGATGGTCTCGGGGTCGCCCAGCCCCATGCCGTGCGGCCCCTTGAGCCCCGACAGGCAGAGCTCCAGGCCGCGCAGCGCGCTCGGGCCGAGGACGGAGCGGGCCTCGTTGACCTTGAGCAGCCAGGGGTGGGCCCGGTAGAGGCCGAGGGTCGTGCGGGCGAGCTCCGTGATCGTGTCGCGCCAGTGGGTGGGCGGGGGCGGGTCGGCCTCGAAGGACTCGCCCTGGACGCGGTCGAGCATCAGGTCGAGGAGCTCGGTCTTGCCGGGGACGTACCGGTAGAGCGACATCGTGCCGACGCCGAGCTCGCCCGCCACCCGCCGCATCGAGACGGCGTCGAGGCCTTCGGCGTCGGCCAGGCCGACGGCCGTGGCGACGATCCGGTCGAGGGTGAGGCCCGGCTTGGGGCCGCGGCTGGGTCGGTCGCCCGTGCCCCAGAGGAGGTCGAGGCTGCTCGTCGTCATGCCGCCACTCTAAAACTGAGTACGCTGTACTCTTAATTGGGTACGGTGTACTCAGATGCTCGCGGCGACGCGAGTCCACGACCCACCGGAGGTCCCCCATGCCCGAACACGCCGTCCTCGCCGAGGGCTTGAGCAAGCGGTACGGAAAGAAACGGCGCGACGACGTCACCCACGCCCTCGACGGCTTCGACCTCGCCGTCCGCCCCGGCACCGTCCACGGCCTCCTCGGCCCCAACGGCGCGGGCAAGACCACCGCCGTCCGCATCCTCGCGACCCTCCTCAGGGCCGACGGCGGCCGCGCCGAGGTCGCCGGCGTCGACGTGGCCCGCGACCCGCGCGGCGTCCGCGCCCGCATCGGCCTCGTCGGCCAGTTCGCCGCCGTGGACGAGGGCCTCACCGGGCGCCAGAACCTCGAACTCTTCGGCCGCCTCTTCCACCTCGGCGGCCGCGCCGCCCGCGTCCGGGCCGGTGAACTCCTCGACCTCTTCGCCCTCACCGAGGCCGCCGACAAGGGCGCCGGCCAGTACAGCGGAGGCATGCGCCGCCGCCTCGACCTCGCCGCCTCGATGATCCTCGCGCCCGCCGTCCTCTTCCTGGACGAGCCGACCACCGGCCTCGACCCGCGCGCCCGGGGCGAGGTCTGGGACGCGGTCCGCACCCTCGTCGCGGGCGGGACGACCGTCCTGCTCACCACCCAGTACCTGGACGAGGCCGACCGGCTCGCCTCCCGGATCACCGTCATGGACCGGGGCAGGGCCATCGCCGACGACACCCCCGACGGCCTCAAGGACCGGGTCGGCGGCGACCGCGTCGAGGTCGTCGTGGCCGAGCCCGCCGACCTCCCGGCCGCCCGCGCGGTCCTCGCCCGGATCGCGGGCACCGACCCCCGTACCGACGAGGCCGAACGGCGCGTCCACGCCCCCGTCACCGACCGGGTCGCCGCCCTGACCGAGGTCGCCCGCACGCTCCAGGAGGAACGGATCGCCGTCGAGGACCTGGCACTGCGCCGCCCCGCCCTCGACGACGTCTTCCTCAAGCTGACCGGCGGCCGGGAGACCACCACGGACACGGAGAAGGAAGAGGTCGCCGCATGAGCACGGTCAACGACATCACCGGCACCGGCACCGGCACCGGCACTGGTACAGGCGCTGGTACAGGCACCGGCACTGGTACCGGCCCTGGTGCTGCCACCGCCAACCGTGCCTACTGGGCCTGCGCCGACACCCTGACCCTCGTCCGCCGCACCCTGCTCAACTACCGCCGCACACCCTCCGCCATCGTCTGGCAGCTCGGCTTCCCCATCGTCTCCGTGCTCCTCTACGGCTTCGTCTTCGGCAGCGCCATGCTGGTGCCGGGCGGCGGTGACTACCGCGAGTTCCTCATGCCGGGGATGTTCACCATGACCATGGCCTTCGGGCTCATGAACACCGCGGCGGCCGTCGTCTCCGACAACTCCAAGGGGGTCGTCGACCGGTTCCGCTCCATGCCGATGGCCCCGTCCGCCGTCCCCATCGGCCGGAGCCTCTCCGACCTCATGGTCGCCGCCGCCGAGCTCGCCATCCTCGCCGCGACCGCCCTCGCCATCGGCTGGACCTCGGACGGCGGACCCGGCGCGACCCTCCTCGGCTTCGGCCTGCTGCTGTTCCTGCGCTTCAGCCTCATCTGGGTGGGCGTGTGGTGCGGTCTCGTCCTGCCGAACACGGAGGCGGCGGGCGCCCTCTACGCGGTGATCTTCCCGGTCACGATGATCTCCAGCGTGTACGTGGCGCCGGCGCTGATGCCCTCCTGGCTCGCGCCCGTCGCCGCCTGGAACCCGATCTCGTCCACGGTCACGGCCACCCGCGAACTCTTCGGCAACCCCGGCGCGGGCGGCGGTTCCTGGGTCGAACAGCACGCGGTCCTGATGGCCTTCGCCTGGCCCCTGGCGGTCACGGCGGTCTTCCTGCCCCTCGCGGTCCGCCGCTACCGGTCGCTGAGCCGGTGACGCACGAGCACGTACGGGTCCGGTGACGCACGAGCACGTACGGGGCCGGTGACGCACGCGGGCCCGGCGTCGGACGAGATCCGACGCCGGGCCCTTCGTGCGTGCGTACTCCGCGTACTACGGGTTCACAGCTTCTCGATGACGTAGTCGATGCACGCCGTCAGGGCGCGCACGTCCGCCGGGTCGATCGCCGGGAACATCGCGATCCGCAGCTGGTTGCGGCCCAGCTTGCGGTACGGCTCGGTGTCCACGATCCCGTTGGCGCGCAGCACCTTCGCGACCGCTGCCGCGTCGACCTCGTCCGCGAAGTCGATCGTGCCGATGACCTGCGAGCGCTTCGCCGCGTCCGCGACGAACGGCGAGGCGTACTTGGACTCCTCGGCCCAGCCGTACAGCGCGTCGGAGGACTCCTTCGTCCGGCCCACGGCCCAGTCGAGACCGCCCTGGCCGTTGATCCACTTCAGCTGCTCGTTGAGCAGGAAGAGGGTCGAGAGCGCCGGGGTGTTGTACGTCTGGTTCTTCAGCGAGTTGTCGATCGCCGTCGGCAGGGAGAAGAACTCCGGGATGTGGCGGCCGGACGCGTGGATCTTCTGCGCCCGCTCCAGCGCCGCCGGGGAGAAGGCCGCCAGCCACAGGCCGCCCTCGGCGGCGAAGGACTTCTGCGGGGCGAAGTAGTAGACGTCGGACTCGGTGATGTCGACGGGCAGGCCGCCCGCGCCCGAGGTCGCGTCGACCAGGACGAGCGCGCCCTCGTCGGCACCGGCGACCCGCTTGATCGGGGCGGCGACACCGGTGGAGGTCTCGTTGTGCGTGTACGCGTAGACGTCGACGCCCGCCTCGGCCACCGGCTCCGGGTGCGTGCCCGGGTCGGAGGAGATCACGGTCGGCTCGGCAAGCCAGGGAGCCAGCTTGGCGGCCTTCGCGAACTTGGAGGAGAACTCGCCGAAGGTGAGGTGCTGCGACTTGTTCTCGATGAGACCGTGGGTCGCGACGTCCCAGAAGGCGGTGGAGCCGCCGTTGCCCAGGATCACCTCGTAGCCCTCGGGCAGCGAGAAGAGGTCGGAGACACCGGCACGCACTTCGCCGACCAGGTTCTTGACCGGGGCCTGGCGGTGGGACGTGCCGAGGAGAGAGGAGCCGGTCGCGGCCAGGGCGTCCAGCGCCTCCGTACGCACCTTGGAGGGGCCCGCGCCGAAACGGCCGTCGGCGGGCTTGATGTCAGCGGGAATCTGGATCTCAGCCACGAGGCGGAGAGTATCGGGTCGGGAAGGGCCCGGTCGCGGGATGTCCGCCGGATGAGACGAGGACTGAGACATCCTGGCGTTGTGGGGACACACGAGGATCATGCGCCCGCCCTCGCCGCGGAGCTGCGCGCGGCCGTCGCCGGAGACGTCGACTTCTCCGTCACGGCGAGGGCCCTGACGACGATGGACGCCTCCAACTACCGCCGTGTGCCGGTCGGTACGGTCGCTCCGCGCGACGCGGACGACGTGGCGGCGGCCCTGGAGGTGTGCCGCGCCCACGGCACCACGCCGGTCGTCGCGCGCGGCGGCGGCACGTCCATCGGCGGCCAGGCCACCGGGACGGGCGTGGTGCTGGACCTCACACGGCACATGGGCGGGATCGTCTCCCTGGACCCGGAATCGCGCACGGCCGTGGTCCGGCCGGGGCTCGTCCTCGACCGGTTGCGGGAGGCGGCGAGGCCGTACGGGCTGACCTTCGGCCCCGATCCGTCGACGCACGGCCGCTGCACCCTCGGCGGCATGATCGGCAACAACGCGTGCGGGGCGCACTCGGTCGCCTGGGGGACCACGGCGGACAACGTGAGCTCGCTGGATGTGGTGACCTACCGAGGAGCGAGGTTGACGCTGGGCCGGGACGGGCAGGGTGCGCCGCCCGGACTGCGGGAGCTCGTCGACCGCCACCTCGCCCTGCTGCGGACCGGCTATCCGGCGGGCCTGCCGCGCCGGATCTCCGGCTACGCCCTCGACGCGCTGCTGCCGGAGCGGGGGACGGACGTCGTCCGGTCCTTCTGCGGGAGCGAGGGCACGCTCGGCGTGGTGACGGAGGCGATGGTCCGGCTCGTCCCGCTGCCGGCCGACCCGGTCCTCGTCGTCCTCGGGTACGCGGACGAGAGCGCGGCGGCGGAGGCGGCGGCGGGACTGCTTCCGTACAAGCCGCTGACGGTGGAGGGCATGGCCGCCGACCTGGTGCGCGGCGGCACGGCGGCGCTGCCCCGGGGTGGGGCGTGGCTGTTCGTCGAGATGGACGGGGCAGGGCCGGCCGCGGGCCTGGTCCGGGCGGCGGACGCCCTCGACGCGGCGGTGGTGTCGGATCCGGCCGGGCAGCGGGCGCTGTGGCGGATCCGGGAGGACGCGGCCGGGACGGCGACACGGATGCCGGACGGCGCGGAGGCGTGGCCGGGCTGGGAGGACTGCGCGGTGCCGCCCGCCCGGCTGGGCGCGTACCTGCGGGAATTCCGCTCGCTGCTGGGGGAGTTCGGCCTCCGGGGGACCCCGTACGGGCACTTCGGCGACGGCTGCGTGCACGTCCGGATCGACTTCGACCTCTGGACGGGCAAGGGGGTGCGGGACTTCCGCCGCTTCTCGGAGGCGGTGGCTGACCTCGTGGTCGCCCACGGCGGCTCGCTCTCCGGCGAGCACGGCGACGGGCAGGCGCGGGCCGAGCTGCTGCCGAGGATGTACGGGGACGAGCTGGTCGGCCTCTTCGGCGCGGTGAAGGGCGTGTGGGACCCGGACGGGGGACTGAACCCGGGGATGCTGGTCCACCCCAGGCGGCTCGACGAGGGGCTGCGGTTCGAGGGGCTGCCGCTGGTGGGGCTCGGCCGGGAGGCGGCGAGGTGCGTCGGGGTCGCCAAATGCCGTACGGAAGGCCCGAGTTCCGGACCGTCTGTCATGTGCCCCTCCTACCGCGCGACGGGGGAGGAGCGGCATTCCACGCGGGGCCGGGCACGGCTGCTGCACGAGATGGCGCTCGGGGAGGTCGTCACCGACGGGTGGCGCTCGGAGGAGGTCCGGGAGGCGCTCGACCTGTGCCTGTCCTGCAAGGGCTGCCGCAGCGACTGCCCGGTGGGCGTCGACATGGCCGCGTACAAGGCGGAGTTCCTCGACCGCCACTACGCGGGCCCGCTCGGCCTCCTGCGCCGGCCGCGCTCGCACTGGACGATGGGCGGGCTGCCCCGGTGGCTGGACCTCTTCGGGCGGGGTGTGAACACGGCGACGCGGCTGCCCTTCGCGGCGAGGCTCGCGGGGGTGACGCCGGAGCGGGCGCTGCCGAGGGTGGCGGGCCGGACCTTCGTGTCCTGGTTCGGGGAGCGCGGCTCCGGCCGCCCGTCGGCCCTCACCCTGTGGCCGGACACCTTCACGAACCACCTGGCCCCGGAGGTGGGCCGCGCGGCGGTGCGCGTCCTGGAGGACGCGGGCCTCGGGGTCTCCCTGCCGCCGGGCCGGGTCTGCTGCGGCCTGACGTACGTGTCGACGGGCCGGCTGGGGGCGGCCCGGAAGGTGATGCGGCGGACGCTGGACGTGGTGGGGGGCGTGGAGGGACCGCTGGTCGTCCTCGAACCCTCCTGCGCGGCGGCCCTCCGCACCGACCTGCCCGAACTGCTGCCGGACGACCCCCGGGCGGCCCGCCTCGCCGCCTCCGTCCTGACCTTCGCCGAGGCCCTGGAGACCCTGGCCCCCGACTGGGCCCCGCCGCGCCTCGACCGCCCGGTCACCGGCCAGACCCACTGCCACCAGCACGCGGTCCTGGGCGACGCGGCGGACCGCCGCCTCCGCGCCCGTGCGGGCCTGACGGGCGAGCCGGCGGGCGGCTGCTGCGGCCTGGCGGGCAACTTCGGCTTCGAACCGGGCCACTACGAGGTCTCGGTCGCCTGCGCCGAGGACCAGCTCCTCCCGGCGCTGCGCGCGGCACCGGACGGCACGACGCTCCTGGCGGACGGCTTCTCGTGCAGGACCCAGATCGCCGACCTCGCGGGCGCCCGGGCCCGCCACCTGGCGGAGGTGCTGGCGGAGGGCTTGGAGGAGGGCCGGGAAAGGTGACTCGTACACTCGCCTCGCCAGTAGCGGCGCGCGACGAGCTCTCCCGGAGGACGGTCATGTTCAAGGTCAACGAATACTTCGACGGCACGGTCAAGTCGATCGCCTTCGAGCAGGAGCAGGGCCCGGCGACCGTCGGCGTCATGGCTCCCGGCGAGTACGAGTTCGGCACGGCCGCTCCGGAGACGATGCACGTGGTCAGCGGCGCCCTGACGGTGAAGCTGCCGGGCGCCGGTGACTGGGAGACCTTCGGGGCGGGCACGCGGTTCGAGGTCCCGGGTGACAGCACGTTCCAGCTGAAGGTCGAGGTCGCGACCGCGTACCTCTGCGAATACCGCTGAGCGGAGCTCTCCTTCGGTACCTGAGGCGGGAAGTCCGACGGGTTCGGGGCGCCTGGCCGCGCCCGGGCCCGCCGGACACCCCCTAGAGGGCGTCCGGAAAGTCCCTAGTTCCTGTTCAGGGTCCTGGTCATCCCCGCGACGACGGCCGTGGTGAGCATCCAGCCCGTGGCGATCAGCACGTAGGCCAGCCACTGGCTGACGCCGTCCGTCCAGTACCAGGCCGTGCGGTGCCCGAGGCCGCCGATGGGAATGAGCAGGTCGAGGGTGTAGACGAAGGGCTGGAACGGGGCGCCTTCTCCCGGCTTCACCGGGGAGGGGGAGTCGGCTCGGAAGACGAGCGTGCCGAGCAGGGTCAGCGCGAGGAGCCATACGCCGGCCAGCCAGGGGCGGTAGCCGTAGCCGACGGTGACGTCCAGAAGGTGGCCCCACAGGCGTCCGGCGGGGTGCAGCGTGCGGCGGCGGTGGCGCTGTTTCGCGAGGAGCACCCTGCGCGCGTCGCCGTCGTGGCCTATCTGCCGGTACCGGCCCGCCAGTTGCTCGTACGGCTGCGGCGCGTAGCCGGGATTCCTGCGGACCCATGCCAGGCGGTTCGCGACATCGTCGCGTGTCGTCGCGCCTGTTGCGAAGGTCGTGTCCCCGGACCGGATGGAGTCGTACGTGAACCCTTCGAGCAGTACTTCCTCCGGCCAGGACCGCTCGCCGTCCTGACACCAGGTGGCGTGCGCGGACCGGAGATCCACCGCTCCGGTGGGGGGCGTGGCGGTCCTGAAGTCGAAGTCGCCCACGTGCATGGCGGTGCCGACCAGGGCGGTGCCGACCCCGTTCAGATGCGCTCCCTCGAAGGTCAGCATGTCCTCGATGCGCGCACCTCGCAGCCGTACGACGCCCTGGGCGGTGAACCCCTGGGAGCAGTCGATGGTCGAGGCGACGACATGGCCTGCGGCGAGTGCGGTGCCGTCGGGGTTCTCCAGTCGGGCGCCCTGGAGGAAGAGGCCCCCGGGCAGTTGTGCGCCGGGGATCCGGACCCCGCCCCGTGTGATGAGCCGCTTGGCGAACACGGCGCCCTCCATGACGAGTCCGCCGGCGAACACCGCCCATTCCTCCGGGCCGGAGATCCTGGCGTCGGTCAGGGCCAGCTCCCCTGCCACGCGGGCGTGGATGAGGGTTAGGCAGCCGCCTTCGACGGTCGTGCTCCTGAGGTCCAGGGCGCCCTCGATCCGGGCGAGCCCGGCGTCGATTCCGGGGACCCGGCAGTTCCGGATCCGCACCGTCCTGGTCGTCGCTCCCCGTAGCCTCACCGCTTCGTCCAGCAGGCAGTTCTCCAGCCACAGGGTGTGGCCGACCTCCGCTCCGGACAGGTCGAGGGTGCCGGTGATCCGCGCTCCGGCGAGCTGCAGGGCCGAGACGGCGCCGGCTCGCTCGCCGTTCGCGCCGAGGAGCAGCGCTGTGATGACGGCGGCCCGGACGGAGTGTTCGGGGGCGTGCTCGGTGCCGGCGGCGTACCCGCTCGCATCGGACGCGCTCGTACGCAGGCTTACTCGACGCCCCTCGGGGAAGGCATCCCACAACTCCCGCTCCGGCTGGGTCAACTCATCATAGGAAAGCACTCGTGCAGGGTAGTGAACCGCTCTTTCCCGGGGCCCCAGTCGGCGTGTTCCGGCGAACGGAGGGTGGTTGCATGGGTCCGGCCCCTGGTGGGAGCTTCCGGCGTGACGACCGGCTCGTGCTGCGCGAGCTCGTCGCCGGCGACGTACCGGCCGTGCACGGCGTCTACGGCTCCGAGGCCGCGACCGAGCACCTCAGCTTCCCGCCCCGGTCCCTCGACGAGGTCCGGGGGATCGTCGAGCGGTCGATGCTCTCCGCGCGGGCCCTTCCCCGGGAGGAGTACGCCCTCGGGGTCGTCGAGCGGGACACTGCCGCGCTCGTCGGGTTCGGGCGGCTCGCCGTCGATCCGCATCAGCAGCGCGCGGCGACCATGGGCTTCGCGCTGCGGCCCGAGGTGTGGGGCGTCGGGTACGGGCGCGAGACCGTCGGGCTGCTGCTCGCGCTGGCCTTCGGGGAACTCGGCCTGCACCGGGTCTGGGCCGCACGCGCGCCCCTGAACACCGCCTCCGCGCGGACGCTGCTCGCCGCCGGGTTCGTGGAAGAGGGGCGGATCCGGGGGCACGTCCACGTCCGGGGTGCCTGGCGGGACTCGATCACGTACGGGATCCTCCGCGAGGAGTGGGAGGCGCTGGGTTCCTCTCTCACTCCCCCCTGACGATCTCCCGGGCCATCGCGACCAGCGCGGCCGTCGCCGGGTGCGGGAAGGCGTCCCGCCAGGCCAGGACCAACGGCAGGGGCGGCGCGTCGGACAGA
Organism: Streptomyces narbonensis; assembly: GCF_014649015.1. Taxonomy (GTDB): domain Bacteria; phylum Actinomycetota; class Actinomycetes; order Streptomycetales; family Streptomycetaceae; genus Streptomyces; species Streptomyces narbonensis. The sequence continues at coordinate 159,000 of NZ_BMSF01000004.1, read as the reverse complement.
GGGCGGTAGGCGATGCCCGGGTGCGGGTGGAGCGTGGCGGTGGAGACGGAGGAGACGCCGGTGCCCCGGCCCGCGGCGATCGCGGTGAGCCAGTCGTCGTTGTTCGCGACGGTCAGGGTGGCCGCCGGGCGGGCCCCGGCCGGCCAGAGCGCGAGCGTGGTCGCACCGGAGACCGTGTTGATGACGATGGTCTCGGCGGCCAGATCCCCGAGGGCGAGGTCGCTTCGGTCGGCGAGCGGGCTGTCGGCGGGCAGCGCGGCGACCCGTTCCTCCGCGGCGAGCTCCTCGGTGACCAGACCCGGTGCGTCGACCGGGCCCCGGAGCAGCGCCGCGTCCACCTCGCCGCGGGCGAGCCCGGCCGTGCGGTCGTCGATGCGGAGGAGTTCGAGCGGGGTCTCGGGGTGGAGGCGCTGCCAGCGCCGGAGCAGCGGGGTGGTGTACGGGCCGAAGGCCGACCAGGCGTGCCCGAGGCGCAGGGGGCGGTGCCGGAGCCTGGCCGGGTCGACGGCGGCGTCGAAGGCGGCGATGGCCGCGGCGGCCCTGTCCTGGAAGGCCCGGCCCTCGGCGGTGAGCGCGAGGTGGTGGGTCGAGCGGTCGACGAGCCGGGCGCCGAGGTGCGCTTCGAGCGCGGCGAGCGTGCGGGAGACGGCGGGCTGGGTGAGGTGGAGCCGGGCGGCCGCCCTGGTCAGGCTGGGTTCCTCGGCGATGGCGAGGAAGCAGCGGAGGTGGCGCAACTCGATGCTCATGTCCTCGGAGCATAACCGCAGCCCAATCGGCATTTCCGGTGCCGCGCGGGTGCTCGTAGCGTGAGAGCGGAATCCTGGCGGGGAGGGCGAGCGAAGTTCACTTCGCTAAACTTCAAGTACAGTGAAGTGAACTATTGATGGTGTGGAGTGGAGGAGTGGCCCGGTGAACAGTCCGGTGAACAGCCCGGTCAAGGACGCGCCGGCGGCCTCCGCGACGGTCGCGCGTCCGAGTCTCTCCGCACCCGGGAAGGCGGCGTCCGGAACCGTGGCGCCCAGGAGGGGCGGTCGTCACCTCGGACCCGTCGCCCTGGTCGTCGCCGGCGGACTCTCCGTGCAGTTCGGCTCGGCCGTGGCCGTCCTCCTCATGCCGCGCGCCGGCGCACTCGGCGTCGTCACCCTCCGGCTCGTGCTCGCCGCCGTCGTCCTGCTGGCCGTCTGCCGGCCCACGGTGCGCGGCTACAGCAAGGCCGACTGGGGCACGATCGTCGCCTTCGGCACGGCCATGGCCGGGATGAACATCCTCTTCTACCAGGCCGCCGACCGGATCCCGCTGGGCGCCGCCGTGACCCTGGAGGTCCTCGGCCCGCTGATCCTCTCGGTGGTCGCCTCGCGCCGGGCGGCGAACCTGCTCTGGGCCGGACTCGCACTCGGCGGCGTCGTCCTGCTCAGCGGCGGCGGCTTCGACCGCCTCGATCCCGTCGGCGCGGCCTTCGCCCTCGCGGCGGGCGCGATGTGGGCGGCGTACATCGTCTTCAGCGCCCGCACCGGCCGCCGCTTCCCGCAGGCCGACGGGCTCGCGCTCGCGATGGCCTTCGGGGCCGTCCTCAGCCTGCCGCTGGGCATCGCGGAGGCGGGCGACAAGCTCCTCGTACCGTCGACGGTCCTGCTCGGCCTGGGCGTCGCCCTGATGTCGTCGGTCCTTCCGTACACCCTCGAACTCCTCGCCCTGCGCCGCCTGCCCGCACCCACCTTCGCGATCCTGATGAGCCTGGAACCGGCCATCGCGGCGGCGGCCGGCTTCCTCATCCTGAGCCAGGCGCTGTCGGTCACGGACGCCCTGGCCATCGCCCTGGTCATCGGGGCGAGCATGGGAGCGGTCCGCATGCAGGCCCGCGCGACGAAGCGCGCCACCTGACGCGGAAGCCACCTGACGCGGAAGCCGCGTGATGCGGAAGCCGCGTGATGCGGAAGCCGCGTGACGTGGAAGCCGCGTGACGTGGAAGCCGCGTGACGTGGAAGCCGCGTGATGCGGAAGCCTCCTGACGCGGATGTCTCCTGACGCGGTCGGCCCCCGCGTCTATAGGCTCCGGACGTGATCGCCGACCTGCAGTGCCTCGTCATCGACTGTCCCGCGCCCCGCGCGCTCGCGGAGTTCTACCGCCAGGTCCTGGGCGGGGAGGTCGACCGGCCGGACCGCCGCTGGTCCCTCGACGAGGCCTGGTCCACGCTGCACACCCCCGGCGGTCTCGTCCTCTGCTTCCAGGGCGTCACCGACCACCGCCCCCCGACCTGGCCGGACCCCGAGCGCCCCCAGCAGGCCCACCTCGACTTCGGCGTCCCGGACCTGGGCGCGGCCCAGGCCCAGGTCCTCGCCCACGGCGCGACCCTCCTGGACGCAGGCCCCGCCACCCGAAGCTGGCGGGTCTACGCCGATCCGGCCGGGCACCCCTTCTGCCTGGTCCGTCACTGAGGCCGTCCGGCGGGTGGCCCGATGTCTGTGATCTTTGGCTTCCGGCCTGTTTCGGGGGTGCGGCTCCCCCTCGGAGGATGAGGGGGTCGTCGGACGTTACGAGGAAGGGAGCCGGTCATGGCCCTGGAGATGCGAGACCGTTGCGAGCGCTGTGAGACCGCGGTCCTGACGGTGGACGGGCCCGCGCGGATCTGTACGTACGAGTGCAGCTTCTGCGTGCCGTGCGCCGACGCCATGGACGACGTCTGCCCCAACTGCGGGGGCGAGCTCGTCGCCCGTCCGCGGCGCACCGCCGCGTAGCTCCCGGCCCTCCGCACGAGCCGCTGCCCCGGCGCCCCGCCGCGGAATTCTCCTGTACGTACGGGAGTTGGCCACGACATGACGAAGCCCGCCGCACCCCGCGCCCTGTCCGACGACGCGCTCTCCGAGCTGCTGAGCTCGCAGCAGTTCGGCACCCTCGCCACCAACAAGAGCAGCGGGCACCCGCACCTCACCACCATGCTCTTCCACTGGGATCCCGCGGAGCGCGTCGTGCGGTTCTCCACCACCGCCGACCGCGTCAAGGTCAAGCAGATCCGGCGCGACCCGCGCGCGGCCGTGCACGTCCCCGGCGGGGACGTCTGGTCGTTCGCCGTGGCCGAGGGTGAGGCCGAGGTCTCCGAGGTCACGACCGTCCCGGGGGACGCGACCGGGCGCGAACTGCTCGCGATGGTGCCGGAGGCCGCCCGGCCGCGGGGCGAGGACGAGGCCGCGTTCCTGGCGCAGCTGGTCGACGAGCGCCGGGTGGTCATCAGGCTGAAGGTCTCCCGGCTCTACGGGACGGCCCTCGACATCAGCGGCTGAGGGGCCCGACGGAGTCCCGGGAAACTTCTTCCGGGATCCCGTCACATCTTCGTTCCGCCGTCCGTCAGTGCTGTGAAGACACCGACCAGACAGCGACCGAGGAGCCGGCCACCATGACGAACACCTCCCCCTCCATCTCCCGGATGTCCAACCCCGCCGAGTTCGTTCCCGAGGTGAACGACATCAGCGCCGCCCTCTTCCGGGCCACCGGCAACCAGTCCGTGCCGCGCACCACGATGAACCTCGTCCACCTGCGCGCCGGGCAGATCGTCCACAACACCTACCTGACCATCCTGAACACCGGGTTCCTCCGGAAGGCGGGGCAGTCCGAGGAGCGCATCACCGCCGTCTCCTCCTGGCAGGACGCCCCGTACTTCACCGACGCCGAGCGCGCCGCGCTCGCCCTCGTCGAGGCCACCCTCCAGCCCGCCCCGCACGGTAAGGAGCGCGTCTCCGACGAGCTGTACGCCGAGGTGGCGAAGCACTACGACGAGAAGGCGCTGGCCACCCTCACCATCGCCATCGGGCAGATCAACTTCTTCATCGCCCTCGCCGTCATCGGCAAGCCGCAGCCGGTCGCCTCCCTCGCCGACGAGCAGTGGGACTGAACAGCGGGGGGTGGCTCACGCCGCAGCGCGGCCCGTCCCCCGGCATCAATCAAAGCAAGCGTGCTTGATTGTTTTCTGGTTCGCTGCCATGCTCCGGGGCACGCCGTCGTGCCGTGGCCGTGTCCCGAGGGGAGCGCACCGTGTCCGATCCCGCCGTCGTCCTCGACGATCTGCGCGAGGAGAGCGAAGAACTCGACCTGCTGGTCGCAGAGCTGGGCGAGGAGCAGTGGGGTGCGCCCACCCCCGCGCCCGGCTGGACCGTCGCCCATCAGATCGCCCACCTCGCCTGGACCGACCGGGCGGCCCTCCTCGCCGCCACCGACCCCGAGGCCTTCGCCGCCGAGACCGAGAAGGCCCTCGCCGCCCCCGACCGCTTCGTCGACGAGGGCGCGGAGGAGGGTGCGAAGCTGCCGCCCGCGGAGCTGCTCGCCGCCTGGCGCGCGGGCCGCGAGCGCCTCCAGGAGGCCCTGCGGGCGGTCCCGCCCGGGGCGCGCTTCCCCTGGTACGGGCCGCCGATGAGCGCCCCGGCCATGGCCACCGCCCGGCTCATGGAGACCTGGGCGCACGGCCAGGACGTCGCCGACGCCCTCGGGGCGGTCCGGGCTCCCACGGCCCGGCTCCGGCACGTCGCGTGGATCGGCGTCCGCGCCCGCGACTACGCCTTCCTCGTCCGGGGCGTCCCGGCACCCGCCGAGCCCTTCCGCGTGGAACTCGCCGGCGTCGATGGGGAGATGTGGGCGTACGGCCCCGAGGGCGCCGCCCAGACCGTCACCGGCCCCGCCCTCGACTTCTGCCTCCTCGTCACCCAGCGCGTCCACCGCGACGACACCGCGCTCGTCGCGCACGGCCCCGACGCCGAGCGCTGGCTCACCCTCGCTCAGGCCTTCGCGGGCCCGGCGGGCCCGGGCCGCGCCCCCAGGGAGGCGGAGTAGTGGCTCCCCCCGGCGCCCCCGACCTCCCCGCCCGTCCCGACGCCCCCGCCCCTTCCGACCTCCCCGCCCGTCCCGACGCCCCCGCCCCTCCCGACCTCCCCTCCCGTCCCGACGCCCCCGCCCCTCCCGACCTCCCCGCCCCTCCCGTCCTCCGCATCGGCAACGCCTCCGGCTTCTACGGCGACCGCTTCGACGCCGTCCGAGAGATGCTCACGGGCGGAGAGCTCGACGTCCTCACCGGCGACTACCTCGCCGAGCTGACGATGCTCATCCTCGGCCGCGACCAGCTCAAGGACCCCGCCGCCGGTTACGCGAAGACCTTCCTGCGCCAGATGGAGGAGGGCCTCGGCCTCGCCCACGAGCGCGGGGTCCGCATCGTCGCCAACGCGGGCGGCCTGAACCCCGCCGGCCTCGCCGAGGCCCTGCGCGAGCTGGCCGCGAAGCTGGGCCTGCCGACCCGGATCGCCCACGTCGAGGGTGACCGACTCCCGCCCGGCGAAGGGGTGGTGACGTCCAACGCCTATCTCGGCGGGGCCGGCATCGCCGCCTGTCTCGCCGCCGGGGCCGACGTCGTCATCACCGGCCGGGTCACCGACGCCGCCCTCGTCACCGGGCCCGCGCAGTGGCACTTCGGCTGGGGACCGGAGGAGTACGACAGGCTCGCGGGCGCGGTCGTCGCCGGGCACGTCCTGGAGTGCGGCACCCAGGCCACCGGCGGCAACTACGCCTTCTTCGCCGACCACGACCCGGCCCTGTTCCGCCGCCCCGGCTTCCCGGTCGCCGAGCTCCACGCGGACGGCAGCGCCGTCATCACCAAGCACGCGGGTACGGGCGGCCTCGTCGACGTCGGCACGGTCACGGCCCAGCTGCTGTACGAGACGGCCGGCGCCCGCTACCCCGGGCCCGACGTGACGGCCCGGCTCGACACCGCACGCCTCGCCCAGGAGGGCACGGACCGGGTCAGGATCCACGGTGTGACGGGCGAGGCCCCGCCCCCCACCCTCAAGGCCGGCCTCAACCGCCTCGGCGGCTTCCGCAACGAGGTCGTCTTCGTCCTCACCGGCCTCGACATCGAGGCCAAGGCCCGGCTCGTCCGCGAGCAGATCGAGGACGCCTTCACCGGCACCGACTCCGCCCCCGCGGACGTCCGTTGGGAGCTGGCCCGCACCGACCGGGAGGACGCCGCCACCGAGGAGACCGCCAGCGCGCTGCTCCGGCTCGTCGTCCGCGCCCCCTCCCCGGACGCCGTCGGCCGCACCGTCACCGGCGCCGCGATCGAGCTGGCCCTCGCGAGCTACCCCGGCTTCCACGTCACCGCGCCTCCCGGGAAGGGCGCCCCCTACGGGGTCTTCGGGACCGCGTACGTCCCCGCCGCCGACGTCCCGCACACGGCGGTCCTCCCGGACGGCACCCGCCAGGAGATTCCCGCACCGGCACGGACCCTCGCCCTCACCCCCGTACCCGGCCCGCCCCTCCCCCCGCCCCTCGCGTACGACTCCACCCGGCGGACCCCCCTCGGCCGGATCGCCGGGGCCCGCAGCGGCGACAAGGGCGGCGACGCGAACGTCGGCGTCTGGGTCCGGACGGACGAGGAGTGGCGCTGGCTCGCCCACGCGCTCACCGTCGAGACCTTCCGCGCGCTCCTCCCGGAGACCGCCGGTCTGCCGGTCGTCCGGCACGTCCTCCCGCACCTGCGGGCCCTCAACTTCACCGTCGCAGGGATCCTCGGCGAGGGCGTCGCCTCCCAGGCCCGCTTCGACCCCCAGGCCAAGGCCCTCGGCGAATGGCTCCGCTCCCGGCACCTGGACATCCCGGAGGTACTGCTGTGACCGTCCTCGCCTCCGCCCTCGACACCGGCGGACCCGAGTACCGAGAGCACCGCTCGGCGATGCTCGACAAGCTCGCCGCCCTCGAAGCCGAGCACGACAAGGCCCTCGCGGGCGGCGGCGAGAAGTACACCGCCCGGCACCGGGCGCGCGGCAAGCTCCTCGCCCGCGAACGCATCGAGCTGCTCGTCGACCGCGACAGCCCCTTCCTGGAGCTGTCCCCGCTCGCCGCCTGGGGCAGCGACTACCAGGTGGGCGCCTCGCTCGTCACCGGCATAGGAGTCGTCGAGGGCGTCGAGTGCCTGATCACGGCCAACGACCCGACCGTGCGCGGCGGCGCCTCCAACCCGTGGACGCTGAAGAAGGCCCTGCGGGCCAACGAGATCGCGTTCGCCAACCGGCTGCCGGTCGTCTCGCTCGTGGAGTCGGGCGGCGCGGACCTCCCCTCCCAGAAGGAGATCTTCATCCCCGGCGGGGCGCTCTTCCGCGACCTCACACGGCTGTCCGCCGCCGGCATCCCCACCGTCGCGGTCGTCTTCGGCAACTCGACGGCCGGCGGCGCGTACGTCCCGGGCATGTCCGACCACACCGTGATGATCAAGGAGCGGTCGAAGGTCTTCCTCGGCGGCCCGCCGCTCGTGAAGATGGCGACGGGCGAGGAGAGCGACGACGAGTCCCTCGGCGGCGCCGAGATGCACGCCCGGACCTCCGGTCTCGCCGACCACTACGCCGTCGACGAGACGGACGCGATCCGCCAGGCCCGTCGGATCGTCGCCCGGCTCAACCACCGCAAGGCACAGGCCGATCCACAGCCTGGGGAAGCGCCGAAGTACGACGAGGACGAGCTCCTCGGCATCGTCCCCGGCGACCTCAAGACCCCCTTCGACCCGCGCGAGGTGATCGCACGGATCGTCGACGGCTCCGACTTCGACGAGTTCAAGCCCCTCTACGGGACGTCCCTGACGACCGGCTGGGCGCGGCTCCACGGCCATCCGGTCGGCATCCTCGCCAACGCGCAGGGCGTGCTGTTCTCCGCCGAATCCCAGAAGGCCGCGCAGTTCATCCAGCTCGCCAACCAGCGCGACATCCCACTCCTCTTCCTGCACAACACCACCGGCTACATGGTCGGCAGGGAGTACGAGCAGGGCGGCATCATCAAGCACGGCGCGATGATGATCAACGCCGTCGCGAACTCCCGCGTCCCGCACCTCTCCGTACTCATGGGCGCGTCGTACGGCGCGGGGCACTACGGCATGTGCGGCCGGGCGTACGACCCCCGCTTCCTCTTCGCCTGGCCCAGCGCGAAGTCCGCCGTCATGGGCCCGCAGCAGCTCGCCGGCGTGCTGTCGATCGTGGCGCGGGCCTCGGCCGCCGCGAAGGGGCAGCCCTACGACGACGAGGCCGACGCCGGCCTCCGCGCGCTCGTCGAGGCGCAGATCGAGTCGGAGTCCCTCCCGATGTTCCTCTCGGGGCGGCTGTACGACGACGGGGTCATCGACCCCCGCGACACCCGCACGGTCCTCGGGCTGTGCCTGTCCGCGATCCACACGGCACCGGTCGAGGGCGCGCGCGGCGGCTTCGGCGTCTTCCGAATGTGAGGGCTCAGATGAGGACGCAGAAGTTGGTCTCGACCGTACTGGTGGCGAACCGCGGCGAGATCGCCTGCCGGGTCTTCCGCACCTGCCGTGAGCTGGGCGTCTCCACCGTCGCCGTGTACTCCGACGCGGACGCCGGCGCCCTGCACGTCCGTGAGGCCGACGCGGCCGTGCGCCTGCCGGGGGCGGCGCCCTCGGAGACGTACCTGCGCGGCGACCTCGTCGTGAAGGCGGCGCTCGCGGCGGGCGCCGACGCCGTCCACCCCGGCTACGGCTTCCTCTCCGAGAACGCCGACTTCGCGCGGGCCGTGACCGACGCGGGCCTCGTCTGGATCGGTCCGCCGCCCGAGGCGATCGAGGCGATGGCCTCGAAGACCCGGGCGAAGGAGCTCCTGGGGATCGCGCCGCTCACGGACGTCACCGAGGCGGACCTGCCCGTCCTGGTGAAGGCGGCGGCCGGCGGCGGCGGCCGGGGCATGCGAGTCGTCCGCGAACTCGCCGCGCTGCCTGAGGAGTTGAAGGCCGCGTCGGCCGAGGCGGCGAGCGCGTTCGGGGACGGCGAGGTCTTCGTCGAGCCGTACGTGGAGAACGGCCGGCACGTCGAGGTTCAGCTCCTCCGCGACACCCACGGCACGTCCTGGGCGCTCGGCACCCGCGACTGCTCCCTCCAGCGCCGCCACCAGAAGGTCATCGAGGAGGCCCCCGCGCCCGGCCTGCCGGCCGAGCTGGAGGCGTCCCTCCTCGACACGGCCGTCCGCGCGGCGGAGGCCGTCGGCTACGTCGGCGCGGGCACGGTCGAGTTCCTGGTGGCGGACGGCCGGGCGCACTTCCTGGAGATGAACACCCGTCTCCAGGTCGAGCACCCGGTGACGGAGGAGGTGTACGGGGTCGACCTGGTCGCCCTCCAACTCGCCGTCGCGCAGGGCGAGGCGCTCCCGCCGGAGCCGCCGGCACCGCGCGGCCACGCGATCGAGGCCCGCCTCTACGCGGAGGACCCGGCCCGGGGCTGGGCGCCCCAGACGGGCGTCCTGCACCGCTTCGAGGTCCCCCGCGAGGGCCGGGTCCGGGTGGACACGGGATACGCCTCCGGGGACGAGGTCGGCATCCACTACGACCCGATGCTCGCGAAGGTCGTCGTCCACGCCGCCACGCGCGCCGAGGCCGCCCGCAAGCTCGCCCACACCCTGGAGCGGACCCGGATCCACGGCCCCGCCACCAACCGGGAGCTGCTCGTCGCGTCCCTGCGCCACCCCGAGTACGCCTCGGTGCGGAGCCTGGACACCGGCTTCTACGAGCGGAACCTCACCGCCCTGACCGCCGCCCCCGAGGGCGCCCGGTATGCCGCCGTGGCCGCCGCCCTCGCCGACGCGAGCGCCAACAGGTGCCGCTTCGGCGGTGGTTGGCGCAACCTCCGCTCCCAGGACGAGACGAGGACGTACGGTGACACCGAGATCCGGTACCGGCCGACCCGCGACGGCGGCTATGAGGTCACCGTGCCCGAGGGGGTGCGGGTGGTGTCGGCCGCGCCCGACCGCGTACGTCTCGAAGTGGACGGCGTGGTAAGGGACTTCGAGGTCGCTGCGTACGGACCGGGAGAGGTCGTCCACGCGGGTCCGCACCGCCTCCTCCCCCGCCCCCGCTTCCCCGACCCCGCGGACCAGCGGGAACCGGGATCGCTGCTCGCCCCCATGCCCGGCACCGTCGTCCGGCTCGCGGACGGCCTCGCCGTCGGCGACCGGGTCGCCGCCGGGCAGCCGCTCCTCTGGCTGGAGGCCATGAAGATGGAGCACCGCGTCACCGCTCCAGCCTCCGGCACGCTCACCGCGCTCCACGCCGCCCCCGGCCGCCAGGTCGAGGTCGGCGCCCTGCTCGCCGTCGTACAGACCGAAGCAACGGAGGAAGACCCCGTATGAGCACCCTCGTCGAGACCGAAGAGCTGTCCGCACTCCGCGCCGCCGTCTCCGCCCTCGGCCACCGCCACGGCCCCGGCTTCGACCGGGCCGCGCTGTGGGCCGAGGCGGGCAAGCTCGGCTACCTGGGCGTGAACCTGCCCGAGGAGTACGGGGGCGGGGGCGGCGGCATGGCCGAGCTGTCGATCGTCCTGGAGGAGGCGGGCGCCGCCGGTGCCCCGCTCCTGATGATGGTCGTCTCGCCCGCGATCTGCGGCACGGTCATCGCCCGCTTCGGCACCGAGGAGCAGAAGCGGGCCTGGCTCCCGGGCCTCGCCGACGGCAGCAAGACGATGGCCTTCGGCATCACGGAACCCGACGCGGGCTCCAACTCGCACCGCATCACGACGACCGCGACCCGCACCGAGGAGGGCTGGGTCCTGAGCGGCCGCAAGGTCTTCGTCTCGGGCGTCGACATCGCCGACGCGACGCTCATCGTGGGCCGCACCTCCGACGCCCGCACCGGCAGCCTCAAGCCCTGTCTCTTCATCGTCCCGCGCGACGCCCCGGGCTTCGGGCGGCGCCACATCGAGATGGAACTCGACGCGAACGAGAAGCAGTTCGAGCTGACCCTCGACGACGTCCACCTGCCCGCCGAGGCGCTCGTCGGCGACGAGGACGCGGGCCTGCTCCAGCTCTTCGCCGGCCTCAACCCGGAGCGGATCATGACGGCGGCCTTCGCCATCGGCATGGGCCGGTACGCCCTCGCCCAGGCCGTGAAGTACGCGAAGGAGCGTCAGGTCTGGAAGGCCCCGATCGGCGCCCACCAGGCCATCGCGCACCCCCTGGCCCAGGCCTACATCGAGCTCGAACTGGCCCGCCTGATGATGGCGAAGGCGGCCCACCTCTACGACGCGGGCGACGACATGGGCGCGGGCGAGGCCGCCAACATGGCGAAGTACGCGGCGGGCGAGGCCTGTGTGCGGGCGGTCGACACCTCGGTCCACACCCTCGGCGGCAACGGCCTCACGAAGGAGTTCGGCCTCGCCCGCCTGGTCACCGCCGCCCGCGTGGCCCGGATCGCCCCGGTCAGCCGGGAGATGATCCTCAACTTCGTCTCGCACCAGACGCTGGGGCTGCCCAAGTCGTACTGAGGTATGACCTCGTATCTGGCTCCACGGTGCGACGCCGGCGGCGCCGTGGGGGCGGGAGAGTCCGGGACGTCAGCACAGCGAGGGTGAGGAGCCCGAAGATGTCCCCGATCGCCAGAACCGTCCGGACCTCCGCCCGCGCGTTCCTCGCCCTCCCGGTGGGCCTGGCAGCGGTCGTGCTGACCCTGACGGGGCAGCGCGACCGGGCCGCCCGCCTGCGGAACCGTGTGGCGCACGACGGGACCCGCGGCACGACCGCGACCGGTGGCCTTGCGGGCGGCCGGGTCCTCGGTCGCGCCGTGCTCGGACTGCCGCTGGACGCGGCGGCCTTCGCCCTGGTCGGGTACGCGCTGTTCAACTCGGTCCGCAACCTCGGCTACCCGATCTGGTACCTGGACACCGACTACCACCAGGCCTGGGGCGGTCCGACGATGGCCGGCGTCTGGACGGTCCACGCCCTCGGCTGGCTGCTGTGCCTGGCCGTGCTCCTGCACTGGCCGGTGCGCTGGCTGGCCCGCGGCCAGGCCGCGTTGGACCGACGTCTCAGCTAGGTCAATCCCGCCTCCGGTTGTGAAGGCCGCGTGTACGATCCCTCCATTTCGCTCACACTCCGAGCGTCATGAGCCAGGGGAGAGATGCGCATGTACCAGCAGCCCAACCCGTACCAGAGCCCTCCCCCGTGGGTGCCGCCGCGTCGCTGGTGGCAGCATCCCGCGCTGGTCATCACCCTGTTGGTGCTCTTCCCGCCGGCCGGCATAGCCCTGGCCTGGCTGAGCCGCTGGACCAGCCGGACCAAGATCGTGGCCACGGTCCTCTCGGCCCTCTGGTTCATCGTCGCGCTCGCCGTCGACGACCCTGAGCAGAACGGCACGGACGACCCGAAGCCCACCACGACGGCCACGGCCCCCGCGACGCCGACACCCACCGAGCCCAGCCCCACCCCGACCACCGAGTCCCCGTCCCCGACCACCGAGGCACCCACCGAGGCACCCACGCCGACCACCGAGGCGCCCACCCCGTCGCCGACGCCCACCGCCGCCGAGCCCACCCCGGAGCCGACCACCGCCCCGCCCCGGACGTCCGCCCCCACCCGCACCCCCGCGCCGGCCCCCACGACCCGGGAGCCCGAGCCCGAGCCCGAGCCGGAGCCCACGCAGACCACCGAAGACGCCCCCGCCCCCGTCTCCTACAGCAACTGCTCCGAAGTCCGCGCCGCCGGCGCCGCCCCCATCTATGCCGGACAGCCCGGCTACAGCCGACGCCTCGACCGCGACGGCGACGGGGTCGCCTGCGAGAACTGACGTGCGGCGAGCGGTCGGTGGGGGATCGCCCGAGTGATCTCCAGGGCGTGCGACGACGTCTCGCACCGGACGCCGGGGCTGCCCAGGTCGTACTGACCGGGGCAGCCCGCCGCGACCACGTCAGCTGACGTGGTCGTACTTCCAGCCCGAGGCGATCTTGACGCGCGGGGCGAACGTGGAGGCGCCGCCGAGGCCGGTGGCCGTGTAGCGGTAGACGTCGCCGCTGGTCGTGACGGCGACCAGGTCGGCCCGCCCGTCGCCGGTCATGTCGCCCGGCGCGACCAGGTGCGCGTACCCGTCCCAGCCGGAGCCGATCAGGACTCGCGGAGCGAACGGCGCGGTGGGCGAGTCGGTGCCCGGGTGCACGTACAGGCGGTTGTCGTACCGGGAGATCAGGTCGGCCCGTCCGTCGCCGGTGACGTCCCCGGCGCCGACCATCCGGTCCACCTTCCAGCCCGTGCCGATCCGCACGCCCGCGCCGAGGCGGGTCGGCGTCTCGTTCTTCAGACCCGGGTAGAGGAACACGCCGCCCCACATGTCCAGGCCGATGACGTCCGTCGGTCCGTCCCCGGTGACGTCGCCGATCGAGATCCGCGCCGCGTAGTCACGGAAGGCCGGGCTGCTGGAGATCATGTAGCCGTCGTCACCCCACAGGCCGGCGTTGTTGGCGGTCAGCAGGGTGGCCCGGTCGTTCCTGTTCATCGCGTGCACGCTGGACATGCCCCAGTGGTAGGCGTACTCCCCGATCGCGCCGAACTGCTTGCGCGCGGTGAACGTGCCGTTGGAGAGCGTCCCGTACGTGTAGGCGGTGCCTGCGGGGTCGACGGCGAACAGACCGTGCTTGCCGTAGGCCGGTACACCGCCCTGGCCGAGGTAGTACGACAGGTTCTGGCCGCCGCCGCCGTAGTACGTCCGCGTCGCGAACCGGCCGCCACCGGAGGAGAGGTAGCGGTAGAACGAGCCGCTGGGGGTGCGGGCCAGGAGGTCGGCCCGGCCGTCGCTGTCGAGGTCGTCGGCGCCGATGATCTGGTTGTAGACCTGCCAGCCGCCGCCGATCCTGACACGGGGCTTGAACGGGACGGTGGCGGAGCCGGTGCCCTTGTAGAAGTAGAGGTCGCCGACGGGCGTCCGGGCGACCAGGTCGGCGATGGCGTCGCCGTCGACGTCGTTGGTGCCGACGAGCTGGTCGTAGGCCTGCCAGCCCTCGCCGACCTTGACGCGGGTCTTGAACGGTCCACCGTTGTAGACGGTGCCGCGGCCGGCGTACAGGTAGAGCGTGCCGGACGGGGTCCGGGCCAGCAGGTCCTGGAAGCCGTCCTTGGTGAGGTCGCCGGGGGCGAGGACCTTGTTGTAGATGTGCCAGCCGTAGCCCTGCCAGACGGCGCCGGGTTCGGTGGCCGTGGGGCTCTTGGCGGCGTGCAGCACGAGCGTGCCGTCGGAGCGGAGGGTCAGGAGTTCGGTTGCCTCGGTGCCCCAGAGGTTGTCCGCCGCCAGGATCTCCGTGCCGACGCTGCCGTCGAGGTCGTCGTTGCCGATCGTGAACGGCGCACTGGTGCCCGTCTTCGACAGGGAGACCGTCAGCTTGCCGGTGGTCGCCGACCGGTAGACCCGGTCACTGCGGCCGTCGCCGTCCCGGTCGAAGCGGGGCTTCGCGGGGGTCGCGGCGGGGGCCGCGTCCGCCGGCGTTGACGTGGGGCCGACGGACAGCAGACCCACGCCGAGCGCGAGGGCCACGCAGGCCGCGAGGCGGCGCGTGTGGAGCAAGGTTTCTCCTGGAACGGACGAGAGAAGAGGATCGGGAGCGTCCGGATCCTAGAGTCCGCGGGAAGCGGAAAAGAAGATCTCCCGCGTACAACCTTTCCCGGGCCCGGCCGCGCACGCGCCTGGCGGCTCGCGTGAGCCCGGCCGCACGTGCCCGGCCGGGCGTCAGGGAGTCGGGCGGCACTTTCGTCCGCTAGCCGACGGCCGTTCCCTCCAGTTCGACCAACTGCCCGGGAATCGCCAGCCGGACGACGCCGAGCATCGTGGTCGCCGGAGCCACGCCGGCGGCGCCCAGACGGCCCGCGAGCACGCCGTAGTGCGGGAAGAGCGCGTCGACGTCGGTCGTGTAGACGTTGAGACGGACGAGGTTCGCGAGGGTCATGCCCGCCTCGCCGAGCACCGCCTCCAGGTTCTCGACGCTCAGGGCCAACTGCGCTGCCATGTCGCCCTCGTGCAGCGGCTTGCCCTCGGCGCTCATCGCGGTCTGCCCGGAGACGTACAGGGTCCGGGTGTGCCCGGAGACGAGCTCGCCCTGGTTGAAGCCCATCTCCAGGGACCACGTCACCGGGTTGATCGCCGTTCGCTCCATCGCCATGTCGACTCCAGTCGGTTCGTCGGTTCTTCGTTCCTTGCTTCTGCGATGAGCCTTCCAACGAATCACGACACCCTCCGTCATGTATTCCGTTAGCGTTCCCGCATGCGCGCCGACCGGCTGGTCTCCCTGGTGCTCCTGCTGCGCCGGCACGGCCGGCTGACCGCGGACACGCTCGCCCGCGAGCTGGAGGTGTCCACCCGCACGGTGCTGCGCGACATCGAGGCGCTGTCCGTGGCGGGCGTGCCGGTCTACGCCGAGCGCGGGCGGCACGGGGGCTTCTCGCTGCTGCCCGGCTTCCGGACCGAGCTCACCGGGCTGAACCACGACGAGGCCCTCGCCCTGCTGACCGCCGGGCCCGGGCGCGGTGAGCAGGTGCTCGGCCTCGGCCCGGCACTCGCCTCAGCCGTACGGAAGGTCGTCGACGCGCTGCCCGAGGGTCGGCTGGCCACCGCGAGCGACGCCGCCCAGCGCTTCCTCGTCGACCCGGAGACCGATCTGCTCTCTCGGCGGCCGGTCACCGACGAGCTTCCCGGCGCCGTCATGACCGAGGTCCGGCGCGCCGTGCTCGCCGGGCACAAGCTGCGCATCCGGTACGCGGCCACGGGCGAGGCGGCGCGCTGGCGCACGGTGGACCCGATCGGTCTCGTCACCGTCCGGGAGCGGGGCTACCTGCTGGCCACGAGGGAGGGCGAGGACCGCACGTACCGGCTGTCGCGGGTGGCGGCGGCCGAGGAGCTCCCCGAAGCTGCCGCGCGGCCGGACGGGGTCGATCTGGACCGGCTCTGGCGGGAGCGCTCCGCGCGGTTCCTCTCCGACGGTCACATCACCGTGCTGGTGCGGGTCGACCCGGCGCGCCGGGAGGACCTGCTGGACACCGCGGTGGCCGTCCGCGCGGAGGAACCCGACGAGGACGGCCGGCTGCGCCTGGAGCTGACCTACCAGGACGCGTGGCATGCCGAATGGGCGCTGTGGCAGCTCGGCACGGACGTGGAGGCCCTGGCCCCGCGGTCGTTGCGGACGGCGCTGCGCGAGAGGGCCGCCGCGATCGTCGCCCGTTACGAGGACGCCCCCCGAGGCGGAGGGGACGGGCCCGCCCGGCGTCGCCCCTCCCAATAATCATGCATGCATGCTTGATTGTTTCGGCGGAGTGCTGACAAGGTCTCCCCAAGTCGTACCGACACGCGCGATCCTGGCGACCACCTTCCACCTCTCCCACCTCTCCAGGGGGCTTGCATGGTGTTCCACAGCGAGTACGAGGCCGTTCCCACCGTCTCCCTGCCGATCCACGACGCGGTGCTCGGCCGCGCGGCCGAGTGGGGCGACACCCCCGCACTGGTCGACGGCACAGGGGAGTTCACCCTCACGTACGGGCAGGTCGACGCCTTCCACCGGCGGGTCGCCGCCGGGCTCGCCGAGGCCGGTGTGCAGAAGGGGGACGTGCTCGCGCTGCACAGCCCCAACACCGTGCTCTTCCCCGTCGCGTTCTACGCCGCCACCCGCGCCGGCGCCTCCGTCACCACCGTCCACCCGCTCGCCACGCCCGAGGAGTTCGCCAAGCAGCTCCGCGACTCCTCCGCGCGCTGGATCGTCACCGTCTCCCCGCTGCTCCCGACGGCCCGCGCCGCGGCCGAACTCGCAGGCGGCGTCGAGGAGATATTCGTCTGCGACCAGGCCCCGGAGGGCGAGGGCATACGCTCGCTCCAGTCCTTCCTGGCCTCCACCGGACCCGTCCCGGAGCCGCCGATCGACCCCGACGAGGACGTGGCGGCCCTGCCGTACTCCTCCGGCACCACCGGCGTCCCCAAGGGCGTGATGCTCACGCACACCTCGATCGCCACCAACCTGACGCAGCTGGCCCCGCTGGTCCCGATGGGCCCCGGTGACCGAATTCTGGCCGTACTTCCCTTTTTTCACATCTACGGCTTGACGGCTCTCATGAACGCCCCGCTCCGCCACGGCGCCACCGTCGTCGTCCTGCCCCGTTTCGACCTCGACACCTTCCTCGGGGCCATCCAGAAGCACCGCATCAACGGCCTGTACGTCGCCCCGCCGATCATCCTGGCCCTGGCCAAGCACCCGGCCGTCGCCGACTACGACCTGTCGTCCCTGAAGTACATCGTCAGCTCAGCCGCCCCGCTCGACGCGGCCCTCGCCGAGGCCTGCTCGGCCCGGCTCGGGCTGCCGCCGGTCCGCCAGGCGTACGGCATGACGGAGCTCTCCCCGGGCACCCACGTCACCCCGCTCGACGTCCCGAGCCCCCCGCCCGGCACCGTCGGCAAGCTGCTGCCCTCCACCGAGCTGCGGATCCTCTCGCTCGACGACCCCGCGAAGGACGCGGCGCCCGGCGAGGCCGGCGAGGTCGCCATCCGGGGGCCGCAGGTCATGAAGGGGTACCTGGGGCGGCCCGACGCCACCGCCGCCATGATCGACGACGAAGGCTGGGTCCACACCGGCGACATCGGGAGGGTCGACGCCGACGGCTGGCTGTTCGTCGTCGACCGGGTCAAGGAGCTCATCAAGTACAAGGGCTTCCAGGTCGCCCCCGCCGAACTCGAAGCGCTCCTCCTCACCCACGAAGGCGTCGCCGACGCCGCCGTCATCGGCGTCACCGACGCCGAGGGCACCGAGACCCCCAAGGCCTTCGTCGTACGCCAGCCCTCGGCGCCTGGCCTGACCGCCGAGGACGTCATGGCGCACGTCGCGGCCCGGGTCGCCCCGTACAAGAAGGTCCGCGGCGTGGAGTTCGTCGACAGCATCCCGCGGGCGGTGTCCGGCAAGATCCTCCGCCGAGAATTGAGGAACCGCGCATGACCCTGCTCGACATCACCGAGGAGCGGGGCGTCACCACCCTCGCCCTCGACTCCCCGGCCACCCGCAACGCCCTCTCCACCCACCTCGTCACCGAACTCGCCGACGCCCTCACCGCCTGCGGCAAGGACCCGGCGGTCCGGGCGGTGGTCCTCACCCACACCGGCGGCACGTTCAGCGCGGGCGCCGACCTGAAGGCCCCGCCCAGCCCGTACGCCTTCGTGGACCTGCTCCGCCAGCTCGTCGAGCTGCCGAAACCGGTCGTCGGCCACGTCACCGGGCACGTCCGGGCCGGCGGACTCGGCCTCCTCGGGGCCTGCGACGTCGTGGTGGCGGGGGAGACGGCGGACTTCGCACTCACCGAGGTGCGCATCGGGGTCGCGCCCGCCGTCATCTCCCTCACCCTCCTCCCGAAGCTCGACCAGCGCGCGGCGGCCCGCTACTACCTGACGGGGGAGCGGTTCGGAGTGCCGGAGGCCGTCGCGATGGGCCTCGTCACGGCCGGGGCCGAGGCCCTCCCGGGCATCCTCGACGCCCTCCGCGCGGGCTCCCCGCAGGGCCTCCGGGAGGCGAAAAGGCTGGTCACCGCTAGAGTCCTGGAGACCTTCGAACGCGACGCGGAGGAGCTGGTGCAGAGGTCGGCCACACTCTTCGCCTCCGCCGAGGCGCGCGAAGGGATGACGGCCTTCCTCGAACGACGGGACCCCGAATGGCGGCTCTGACCGCGCCCAAGCCGGACCGGAACCCCAAGCAGGACAGGAGCCGCGCCACCCGGCAGCGGCTCCTGGAGGCCGCGGTGGCCTGCCTGGCCGAGCACGGCTGGGCGGGTTCCACGGTCGCCGTCGTCGCCGAACGGGCCGGCGTCTCCCGGGGCGCGGCCCAGCACCACTTCCCGACCCGCGAGGACCTCTTCACGGCGGCCGTCGAGTACGTCGCCGAGGAACGCTCGCAGGCCCTGCGGACCCTCCGTACGGACAACCGCGAGCAGGCCGTCGAGGCCCTCGTCGGCCTCTTCACCGGGCCCCTCTTCCGGGCCGCGCTCCACCTCTGGGTCGCGGCCTCCGACGAGGCCCAGCTCCGGGAGCGGGTCACCGAACTGGAGGCCCGGGTCGGCCGGGAGTCCCACCGGATCGCCGTCGAGGTCCTGGGCGCCGACGAGTCCCGCCCGGGCGTCCGCGAGACGGTCCAGGGCTTGCTGGACATGGCCCGCGGCCTGGGCCTCGCCACCCTCCTGACGGACGACCGCGCCCGCCGGGAACGGGTGGTGGCCCAGTGGGCGCGGCTGGTGAACGAGGCGCTGAGCGAGTAGGGCGTGTCCGGACGCCCGGGAACAGGCGTCCGGGGGCGCGCCGAATACCCGACCCGGGTTCACGCCGACTACCCGGGAAAAAGACGTCCGGGATCAGACGTCCGGGATCAGACCCCCGGGATCGCGCGCGCCCGGAAGGCGTTCCGTACCGCGTCCGCCGCGCCCTTGCCGTACATCCGCTCCGCCGTCGCGATCGTCGTCTTCGCCGCGGCCTCGAAGCTCGTGTCGGCGGCGAAGCCGAACTGGGCGTTGACGATGATCCGGTCGGCGGTCCGGGCGCCGAGCGAGGTGCGGATGTCGAGGAGCGCCCGCGACCAGATCTCGCCGTCGGCGTGGACCTCGCCCTCGCGCTCCGCGTACGTCTTCGTCCCGTCGATCCGGCGCAGGCAGTGCGGCGCCTCGCTGTAGCCGGTCGCGTCCCAGTCGGCCACGCAGGCCGCGTCGGCCTTCAGCGGCCAGCCGTACTTCGCGGCCGCGTGAGTGCCGACCGCGACGGCGAGGTAGTCGCCGAAGGCCTCGCCGATCGCGCCGGACTCGGCGTTCGTGCCGAAGCCGGGGACCTGGGCGTCGTGCACGGCGTGGCCGTACTCGTGGACGATGACGTCCGCGTCCTCGGCGTCGTCGACGCCGCCCTTGCCGAAGCGGATCTCGTCCTTCTTGTCGGTGAAGAAGGAGTTGTCGGCGCCCCACTGGTTGAGCCGGACCGGCTGCACCCGGTCGTTCGCCCCGGGCAGCTCGGTGCCGAAGCCGAGGCCCTGGAGGTACTCCTGCGCCTCGTTGACCCAGAAGTACGCCATGACCTGCTCGAACTGGTCCTGGGAGCGGTCGTACGAGGAGGCGTCGGCGACCTTGGCCGGCTTGCCCGTCTCGGAGCGGACGACCGCCCACTTCCCGGACAGACCGCCGCTCGCGTCGAGGTTCCGGAGCGTGACGGTGGCGTAGGCGGAGGCGGGCACGTCGCTCGCCGCGTCCTTGTGGTCCGCGAGGGACTGGTCGCCGGAGGACTGCACCGGGTTCACCATGAAGACCCGGGCCTGCGGCAGCGCGGCCGCGACGGCCCCCGTGGACGGGAGCAGGGCGGCGGCGGCCGTGCCGGCGACGGCGGCCGCGGCGACCAGGCCGCGCGAGGTACGGCGGGTGCGGCGGGTCATGGACATCCTCCTGCGATGGGCTGCTGCGACGGGAAGCTTGGCATGCGCGTGACACGCGTGGCGGCGATCTTCGCGCACGGCCACCGTTTTGGCCAGAGCCAGGGACCGGGACGTTCCGGTGACGCGGACGTGACGCGGACCACATCGCGTCGGGGCCCTCCGCAGTACGCTGTTCGCATGCCTTCGCTCGTACGCCGTCGCCACGTGGACTTCGTCCGCGTCACGAGCATGAGCTGTCGCCGCTCCGCCTGACCCCCTGACCTCCGGGCGCCACACCCCGCCCCCGGGTCCCCGGGTCCCTCGTTCAGAGCCCAAGACCGATCGGCACCCGTGGCCCCCGCCCCACCCCCGGCGGCCGCCCGGGCACCCCGTACACCCCGCGGACGCACCCATGAATCGCAGCTCGTACTCCCTCCCGCAGTCGACCCGCAGCGCGCGCTCCCACGAGCCGGTGGACGGCTCGAAGATCCACCCCTCGTACGCCTCGCAGCTCCCGATCGTCGACCTCTCCGCGGCGGACCGGGGCCCCCAGGCCCGCCGCCTGCTCCACGCCCAGCTGCACTCCGCGGCCCACGACGTCGGCTTCTTCCAGCTCGTCGGGCACGGCGTGACCGAGGCCGAGACGCAGGCCCTCACCGCCGCCATGCGCGCCTTCTTCGCACTGCCCGAGGCAGACCGGCTCGCCCTCGACAACATCAACTCGCCGCACTTCCGCGGCTACACCCGCATCGGCGACGAGCGCACAGCCGGCGCCCGCGACTGGCGCGACCAGCTCGACATCGGCGCCGAGCGCCCCGCGCACGCCCCCGCGCCCTGGGAAGCCCCGTACTGGTGGCTCGAAGGCCCCAACCAGTGGCCGGAGGCGCTCCCCGAGCTGCGGACCGCCGCCCTGCACTGGATCGACCGGCTCAGCGGCGTCGCCCAGCGGCTCCTGCACGAGCTGCTGACCTCGATCGGCGCGCCCGCGGACTTCTACGACGACATCTTCGGCCCGCGCGCCCATCCGCACCTCAAGCTGGTGCGCTACCCGGGCAGCAGCGGCGAGGGCGACGACCAGGGCGTCGGCGCGCACAAGGACTACGGCTTCCTGACGCTGCTGCTGCAGGACCAGGTCGGCGGGCTCCAGGTCCAGCGGGAGGACGGCGAGTTCCACGACGTGCCGCCGCTGCCGGGCGCCTTCGTCGTCAACCTCGGCGAACTCCTCGAAGTGGCCACGGACGGCTACCTGATCGCGACGAACCACCGCGTGGTGTCCCCGCCCGGGGCGACGGAGCGCTACTCCGTGCCGTTCTTCTACAACCCCCGCCTGGACGCCCGGATCGCGCCGCTGACCTTCCCGTACGCCTCCGGGGCCCCGGGCATCACGGCGGACCCGGCGAACCCGCTGTTCGCCGAGTACGGCCGGAACGAACTGAAGGGCAAGCTCCGGGCCCACCCGCTGGTGGCGGCCCGCCACCACGCGGACCTGCTGCTGCACCCGGAGACGTACCCGGCGATGGCGTCGTAACCGACTTCTTGGAGTCAGCCGCCTCAGCCGCCTCAGCCGCCTCAGCCGCCTCAGCCGCCTCAGCCGCCTCAGCCGCCTCAGCCGACGATGTCGGCGTACCCCTCGATCTCGCGCGGGTCCCGCTGGCCGGGACCCGTGTAGCGGGCCGACGGGCGCACGAGCCGCCCGGTCCGCTTCTGCTCCAGGATGTGCGCCGACCAGCCGGCCGTACGGGCGCAGCTGAACATCGACGTGAACATGTGCGCCGGGACCTCGGCGAAGTCGAGGACGATGGCCGCCCAGAACTCGACGTTCGTCGCCAGGATCCGGTCGGGGCGGCGGTTGTGCAGCTCCTCCAGGGCGGCCTTCTCCAGTGCGGCGGCCACCTCGTAGCGCGGGGCGTCCAGCTCCTTGGCGGTGCGGCGCAGGACGCGGGCGCGCGGGTCCTCGGCGCGGTAGACGCGGTGGCCGAAGCCCATGAGCCGCTCGCCCTTGTCGAGGGCCTGCTTCACCCACGCGGTGGCGTCGCCGGTCCGCTCGATCTCCTCGATCATGCCGAGGACGCGGGAGGGCGCGCCGCCGTGGAGCGGGCCGGACATGGCGCCGACGGCGCCGGAGAGCGCGGCTGCCACGTCGGCGCCGGTGGAGGCGATGACGCGGGCGGTGAAGGTGGACGCGTTCATGCCGTGCTCGGCGGCGGAGGTCCAGTAGGCGTCGACGGCCTTGACGTGCTTCGGGTCCGGCTCGCCGCGCCAGCGGATCATGAACCGCTCGACGACGGACTGCGCCTTGTCGATCTCGCTCTGCGGGACCATCGGCATGCCCTGGCCGCGCGCGGACTGGGCGACGTACGAGAGGGCCATGACGGCCGCGCGGGCGAGGTCGTCGCGGGCCTGCTCGACGGAGATGTCGAGGAGCGGCTTGAGACCCCACACGGGCGCGAGCATCGCGAGCGCGGACTGTACGTCGACCCGGATGTCGCCGGAGTGCACCGGGATCGGGAAGGGCTCGGCCGCCGGCAGGCCCGGGTTGAAGGCGCCGTCGACCAGCAGGCCCCAGACGTTGCCGAACGAGACGTGGCCGACGAGGTCCTCGATGTCGACGCCTCGGTAGCGAAGGGCGCCGCCCTCCTTGTCGGGTTCGGCGATCTCCGTCTCGAACGCGACGACTCCCTCGAGCCCGGGTACGAAGTCGGACATCAGGCGGCTCCTCTATCGATGATCGATCAACCGTGCGCTGGTCGATGGTGGAGAATCAACAGTCATCCAGCCCAAGAGTCTGTACGGTTCCGATGATGCGGGGAAGCGTGACATCCGGCACACTGCGCCGATTCGGCGAGTAAGGATTAGGGCCCGGGTGCGCCGGGCAGGCTCAGGTGCTGCGGCAGGATGGCCTCGTGACCGATCCCGTGACCGACGCCGTGACCGACGCCCTGGATCCCGCCGACATGCGCGAGCAGTACCGCACCACGGAGCTGACCGTGGCCGACCTCGCGCCCGAGCCGATCGCGCAGTTCTCCCGCTGGTTCAAGGAGACAGCGGAGAACCCGGCGATCCACGAGCCGAACGCGATGGTCGTCTCCACCGCGACCCCCGACGGCCGCCCGTCCTCCCGGACCGTCCTGCTGAAGCACTACGACGGGGCCGGCTTCGTCTTCTTCACCAACTACAGCTCCCGCAAGGGCGAGGAGCTGGCCGCCAACCCGCACGTCTCGCTGCTCTTCCCGTGGCACCCGCTGGCCCGCCAGGTCATCGTCACGGGCCGCGCGGTCCGCACCGGCCGCGACGAGACGGTCGCCTACTTCCGCACCCGCCCGCACGGCTCCCAGCTCGGCGCCTGGGCGAGCCACCAGTCCTCGGTGATCGCCTCCCGCGAGGAGCTCCTCGCCCGCTACGAGGAACTGGAGACCCGCTACCCCGAGGGCGAGCAGGTCCCGGTCCCGCCGGAGTGGGGCGGCGTGCGGGTGGTCCCGGACGCGATCGAGTTCTGGCAGGGCCACGAGAACCGGCTCCACGACCGCCTCCGCTACGTCCGCGACGGCGAGTCCTGGCGAGTGGAGCGCCTGGCCCCCTGAGCGCCCGACGCCGGAGCCACGGAAGGCCGGGAAAACGCAGACGACCGTGAGTCTGGTCCCGTCCGCCTAGGTTCGGACGGGAGCCGGCCGGACTTACCGGCGACTCACGGTCGGGTGACTGCGTTGTTCTTCGACAGACAGGCCTGCCGAGGTGCACAGAGTGCGACTGGCAGGCCTTTAGCCCGCAGTCACCTCGCTGGTCCGGTAAGAAATCACTTCCGGATCACCTCCTTTCATGCGTGACTCCCACGTTACGAACTCCCCCCGAAGCGCTCAACCGATTTATTCGGCTTCCTCGCGCCGGGCGTATGCGAACCCGTCGGCCCGCTGGAGCAGGCGCAGGTTCTCGTGGGACGCGTTGAACCGGCCGAGGGGTGTGGCGACGCTGTGCCGGCCCGTGCTGCGGACCGAGATCCGACCGGTCCAGACTCCTGTCCAGCGACCCTTCGGCACGGTGGCCCGTACGAGATCGCCGCTCGCGAAACCCTGGTGCCGCTTCCGGCGCGGGCGCACCAGCCGAGGAAAGCCGTAGCGGTCCGGCGTGGTGCGGGCGTAGGAACCGCGACCCGTGGCCGCGAAGACGTACACGGGGGTGGCGACGCGGACGACGGTGTCTCCGACGCCGGGATCCATCGGTCCCACGCAGAGCGCGTCGAGGGTGTGGGACTTCGCCAGTCCCGCGGCCGCTCGATTCGCCGAGGTCAGGGACGCGGGCCAGCGGCGCACCGGAAGGCCCGTCTCTTCGAGGAGCAGGAGGAGCCGCGCCTTCGTTGCGTTCATGGCGGCCGAGTCGGCGAGGGGCGATCGCAGTCGGCTCAGGACACCGGCCAGGTGTTCGGGCCGGTGGGCCAGGAACTCCTCGACGGGGCGGGCTGCCTTGGCCTGATTGCAGGGCACGCACGCGAGGAGGAGGTTGGCGGGACGGTCGGTGCCACCGCGGGCTCGGGGCCGAATGTGGTCGACGTCGAGTGGGACGCCGGACGCCCCGGCGACCCGCCCCCGAGAAGTGTTGGTGTGATCTGAGTCACACGAATGCGGAATGGGTGCGCCGCGCCGGGGGGGGGGGCGTGCTTGGCAGCCCCCCCCACGTCGCCTCAACCCATTTATTGAATTCGCGGGAACGGGGTGTGCCCTGCGTCACGTTTCCAGTTGAATGGTGCGCAGCATGGGGGGTACCGGGATGAGTGCTTTCACGGGGGCCGCGAGCGAGACCGCTTCGGTACCGGGAGCCGGGGCCGATCTGTTGGCCGCGCTGCTCGACGGGATGGACGCGGCGCTGTGTGCCCTGGACGCCGACGGGACGATCACACACTGGAACCGTGAGGCCGAGCGGATCCTCGGGTGGTCCTCCGCGGAGGCCGTCGGGCGGCGCGGGTTCGGCGGGTGGGCGGCGCGGGGCGCGGATGCCGAGGAGACCCTCGGGCGGCTGATGGGGGCCATGAAGGGCCCCGGCCGGCAGGTCCACGAGCTGGCGCTGCTGCGCAAGGACGGCGGGCGGGTGCTCGTGCGGAGCCAGGCCGCCGGGGTGCGCGGCGCCGACGGCGGTCCGGCGGGCGTCTACTGCGCCTTCAGCGAGGTGCACGTACAGCTCGATCTGGAGCGCTCGGTGGCGCTGAGCGAGGCCCTCTTCGAGGACGCCTCCTGGGGTGTCGTCCTCGTCGACGCCGACCTGCGCCCCGCCGTCGTCAACGGCCACGCCGCCCGCGCCTTCGGGACGGGTCGTACGTCCCTGCTCGGGCGCCCGCTCGGCGATGTCGTCGTGCACGGCGCGGAGGAGCTGGAGGGCGCGCTCCAGCACGTCCTGGCGGAGGGCACGCCGCCCGCGCCCGCCGAGGTGTGGGTGACGCTGCGGACTTCGGAGGGCGAGCGGCGCCGGTGCTGGCGCAGCGGCTTCCTGCGGCTCTCCTCGCCGATGGCGGAGGAGCCGGTGCCGCTGGGGGTGGCCTGGCTGTTCCAGGACGTGACGGAGGAGCGGCTCGCGGTGCGCGAGGCGGACCGGCTGCGGTTCCGGTGGAGCCAGCTGCACCGGGCGGGCGCGGCGGCCGCGGAGTGCGAGGACCCGGAGGAGGCGGTGACGGTCCTGCTCGACTTCGCCCTGGCCGGATTCGCGGACCACGCCCTGGTCGACCGGGTCGTGGGCGACCGTCGGCTGACCCGCGCCCTGGCCACCCCGCCCGGCGCCCCCGGCCCGTCCTCCCCGGTCGTGGGCGGTGGCATCCCGCTGCGGTACGGGCCGCGGCACCCGGCGCTCCAGGCCTGGGACCGGTCGGGCGCGGTGCGGGCGAGCGCGGGCCGGACCGCCGAGGTGTGGGCGGAGGCGCACCAGTGGCCCGGGGGCGCGGCGCACGCGCTGTGCGTGGTGCTGCGCACCCGGGGCCGGACGCTGGGCGTGCTGACGTTCCTGCGGGCGGCCTGCCGTCCGGGCTTCGAGCGGGAGGACGTGGTGTACGCGGAGACGGTGGCGTCCCGGGTCGCGGCGGAGCTCGGCGCCGGCGTCGCCATGGAGGAGTGACGGCGGGACGCCCCGCCCTGCCGGAGGGGTGGCGGCGGACGCCCCGCCCGCCGGGGGAGTGACGGCGGGACGCCCCGCCCGCCGGAGGGGTGACGGCGGGACGCCCCGCCCCGCCCGGCCTACGCCGTCTGCAGCGCCAGCGTCGGAGACAGCCGGGACGCCCGTACGGCCGGATACAGCCCCGCGACCGTGCCGATCACCAGCGTCGCGCCGAAGCCGCCGCCCACCGCCCAGGGCGGCACCACCCACGGAAGTCCGCCGGTGTGCGCGTACACGCCCGTCGCCGCCCCGCCGAGCGCCACGCCCGCCAGGCCGCCGAGGCCGGAGAGCATCAGGGACTCCGTCACGAACTGGATCCTGATCTGCCCCCGCGTCGCGCCGAGGGAGCGGCGCAGCCCGATCTCGTGGCGGCGTTCGAGCACCGAGATGATCATGGTGTTGGCGACGCCGACACCGCCCACGAGCAGGGCGATCCCGCCGAGGCCGAGCAGCAGGGTGGAGAAGGCGCCCTCGGTGGCCGCCTTGGCCTGGAGGGCCGCGGACGGGTCGCCGACCGACACGTTCCGCGGGTTCTCGGGGTCGATCGTCGGGGCGAGCAGCCGCTGGACGGACGGTACGGACGCGTCGGTGGACCGCTCGTACACCGCTGTCGGATGCCCGTCGAAGCCGAGGAGCCGCTGCGCGCCCTCCCAGCCGACCAGCGCCGCCCGCTCGATCTCGGGCGCGAGCGGCAGCGGGTCGAGGATGCCGACGACGGTGAAGTACCGGTCGTCGATCCAGACCTGCCGGCCGGGCTCGGTGATGCCGAGCCGTTCGGCCGCGACGTGGCCCAGCACCACTGCCGGGTAGCGGCCGTTGGCGGCGTTCAGCCAGGTGCCGGCCGCCGTCCCGCCGCGCAGGACGGCGAGCAGCCGTTCCGTGGCGGCCTTGACGGCGATGCCGCCCGTCTCGCCCTCGGGGATCTTCTCGGAGCGCCGGACCGAGCGGTCGAGGTCGGCGGTCGCGCCGACCTCCTCGACGCCGTCGATCCGGCCGACCATGCCCACCGCGTCCTTGGGGAGCTTGATCTCCTCCCCGCTGAACATCGCCTCGCCGGGCTTGGCCACCAGCATGTTCGTGCCGAGCGCGTCGAGCTGCCGCATCAACTGGGCCTGGCTGGAGGCCGATATGCCCACCACGGCGATCATCGTGGCGATCCCGATGGCGATGCCCAGCGCGGAAAGGACCACCCGCGCGGGCCGGCTGCGCAGTCCTGCCGAACCGACGTGGAGGACGTCACGCGGTCCGAGTCGCGCGGCCTTCAGCCCGATGCGCGCACGTCGTGCCCGCCGTACTCCTCTGCTGTGCGTCATCAGGCCGCGGCCTTTCCACGCGTCGTGTCCGCGACGATCCGTCCGTCGCGGATCCGGACCTGGCGCGGCAGCCGGTCGGCGATCTCCGTGTCGTGGGTGATGACCGCGATCGTCGCGCCCTGCTCGTTGAGGGCGTGCAGGAGGTCCATCACCGCCTCGCCGGACGCCGAGTCCAGTGCGCCCGTCGGTTCGTCGGCGAGCAGCAGATCGGGTTCGCCGACCACCGCGCGGGCGATGGCGACGCGCTGCTTCTGCCCGCCGGACAGCTCGTGGGGCCGGTGCTTCATCCGGTCGGCGAGACCGACGCGGGCGAGCGCGTCCGCGGCCAGCGCCCGCCGTCGCGCCCGGGGGAGCCCGGAGTACAGCAGCCCCTCGGCGACGTTCTCCAGCGCGCCGACACCGGGCACCAGGTGGAAGGCCTGGAAGACGAATCCGATGTGGCGCGAGCGCAGGGCGGACAGCCGGCGGTCCGGCAGCGCCGCCACGTCGTGGCCGGCGATCTCCACCGTCCCGGCGCTGGGCCGGTCCAGCGTGCCGACGATGTGCAGGAGCGTGGACTTGCCGGATCCGGACGGGCCGACGATGCCGAGGAGTTCCCCCGCGCCGACGGTGAGGTCGACGCCGTCGAGGGCCCGGACCCCGCCCGCGTACTCCTTGGTGACGCCGGAGAGCCTGACGACGGTGCTCGTCCGCGCACCGGCCTGCGCCGGGAGGTGTGTCCTCTCGCTCGTGCTCATGCGGACGGCACCCCGACCTTCATGCCCTCGCGGAGGCCCTTGCCGCTGATCTCGACCCGGCCCTGGCCGAACATGCCGAGCTCGACCTCGACGTCCCGGGTCCGGCCGTTCTCGACGACCTGGACGCCGAAGCCGCCGCCGGGCAGGGCGAGCAGGGCGTTCACGGGCACGGAGAGGACGTCCCTCCGTGTCTCCCCGGTGAGGTCGACGGTGACCGGGGACTGGTCGACGCCCTTGACCTTCGCCGGTGCGTCGAAGGAGACCGTGATGTCGATCTTCGGGGTCCGGTCCTGCGGCTCGTTGCCCGCGGAGGCGGTCCTGCCCACCGACGACACCTTTCCGGGCGCCGTGGTCCCGTCCGGGAGCTGTACGGAGACCTTGGTGCCGGTCTTGGCGAGGCCGGCGTCCGCGACGGGCAGCTTGAACCGTACGACCCGCTCGGAGCCGGTCACCGTGAGCACCGGCCGTCCGGGCCCCACCTGGTCGCCGGCGGCGGCGCCCGCCTCCTTGACGCGCACCGCGCTGCCGGCGAAGGCGATGGTGTCGGGGCCGAGGCTGCCGGTCCGCTTCAGGCCGTGGGACTTCTGCCAGCGCTTGACGGCGTCGGCCGTGTACGCCGTGTACTCGTCGTCGACGGTGAAGCCGACGTAGCCGAGGGCGGCGAGGTTCTCCTCCAGCTGCCGCACGTCCTTGCCCTTGTCGCCGGTCTTCAGGGTCCGGTACATGGGCTCGGCGCCGTACATGAGGAGGACGGGCCTGCCGTCGACCTCGTACAGCCGCTCGTCGCGCTCGACGGTGGAGCCGGCCGGGGCGATCCGGGTGAGGATCCCGGACGGCCCGGCGTTGAGCTTCCGCTCGCCGAGGTAGCCGAGGGTGCCGTCCTGCTGGGAGCTGTCGCTCAGGTCGCCGCGGGTGATCGGGGCGGTGGCGGGCACACGTCCCTCGTCCGCCACGGCCTTCTGTTCCTCCGGGGCGGCGAGCGCGGTCACCGCCACTCCGGCGCCCGCGACGACGACGATCGCGGCCAGGGCGGCCACGAGCTTGCGCCGGCTCATCGCGACACGCCCGCGCAGGCCTTGTCGGCCTTCTCGAACTTCGCGGCCTCCGCGCCCTGCGGTATCGGCCGGGCCGCGGTCATCCCGCCGCCGCCGAACTCCGGGTCGGGCATGTCGAAGCCGTTCTTCCGCATGCACTGGGCGTACTTGATCATCTTGTCCTTGTCGGCCTGGGTCAGCTCCTTGCCCATGCCGGCCCCGCCCTTGTCCTTGCAGGCCTTGAACGCCTTCTCCATCTTCTCCTTCGACATGCCGTCGCCGCCGATGGTCAGACCGACGCCCTTCTCGCCCGGCTTCGGCTCGGGCACGTCCAGGCCCTGCTCGCGCAGGCACTTGCGGTGTTCCAGGGCCTGATCGGCCTGCTTGGCCTCGTCGCTCACGCTCTCGCCGCCGCCCTTGCCCCCGTCGTCGGCGGTGCACGCGGTGGTGAGGAGGCAGAGGGCGGCGAGGGCGGCGGCGGCAGCCAGCTGGAGGGTGTCGCGGGTCGTGCGTCGGGTGATCGTGTTCGTCGTCATGGGCGGGAGCGTGCGCCCGGGCGGTGTTTCGTTTCCCTCACCGGATCGGTTTACGGAGACGAAAGCCCTGGTCCGGTAGACAGGGGCCATGCGCGTACTGGTGGTGGAGGACGAGGCGTTTCTCGCCGAGATGATCGCCGAGGGGCTGCGCCGCGACGCGCTCGCCGTGGACGTCGCCGGCGACGGCCTGGAGGCCCTGCGGAAGCTCCAGTTCGGGGAGTACGACGTCATGGTCCTCGACCGCGACCTGCCCGGGATGCACGGCGACGACGTCTGCCGGCGGGTCGTCGAGCACCGGCTGATGACCCGGGTCCTGATGCTGACGGCGGCCGGGACGGTACGGGACCGCGTCGAGGGGCTCGGGCTCGGCGCCGACGACTACCTCGCCAAGCCCTTCGCGTACGACGAGCTGCTCGCCCGCGTCCTCGCCCTGGGCCGCCGCGCCCGGCCCGCGCTGCCGCCCGTCCTCGAACGCGCCGGGATCGTCCTGGACACCGCGCGCCGCCAGGCGAGCCGCGACGGGCGGCACCTGCACCTGTCGCGGAAGGAGTTCGCGGTCCTGGAGTCGCTGCTGCGGGCCGAGGGTGCCGTCGTGAGCGGCGAGGACCTGATCGAGCAGGTGTGGGAGGAGCACACCAGCTACCGCACGAACGCGGTACGGGTGACCCTGAGCAAGCTCCGCGCGAAGCTCGGTGAGCCGCCGGTCGTGGAGACGGTGCCCGGCGCGGGCTACCGGATCGCGTGAGGCGGGCCATGAGGACTGCGAGGGCCGGACGGACCGCGGCTGCCGGGCGGAGCGCAGGGGCCAGGCGGTCCGCGCGGACCGTGAGGGCCTGGGCGCGAAGGGGCATGGGCGGCGAACGGGCCCGCCTGACGGCGCTGTACGGCGGACTGCTCCTCCTCGCGGGCGCGCTGCTCACCGGAGTCGTGTACTTCCTGGTGAAGGACGGTCTGTACTCGTCGATCAGCGTGGCCATGACGACGGCCGTGCCCGCGCAGCGCCTCCAGGACCTGCCCGCCGCCACCACGCCCAGCCCGCTGTGGACACCGGCCCTGCCCACGACCGCGGCGCCGCTGCCGCCGGGCGTGACACCGGGCGTGGCGATCACCCGGACGCTGAGCGACGCCGCCGAGAGCGCCGCTCTGGAGCGCCTCCTCACGGTCTCCCTGATCGTCCTCGCCGCGTACGCCGTCCTCTCCGTCGGGCTCGCCTGGTGGATGGCGGGCCGGGTCCTGCGCCCGGTCGCCGTGATCACCGACACGGCCCGCCGGCTGTCCGGGGAGAACCTGCACGAGCGGATCGCCCTGGACGCGCCGGCGGGAGAGCTGAAGCGCCTCGCGGACACCTTCGACGGGATGCTCGGGCGGATGGAGCGGCTGGTGTCGGCGCAGCAGCGGTTCGCCGCGAACGCGGCGCACGAGCTGCGGACCCCGGTCGCCGTGCAGCGGGCTGCGGCCGAGATCGGCCTCGCGGGCGATCCGGGCCCGGAGCGGGTCGCCCGGATCAGGGAGAAGCTGATCGAGGTCGCCGACGCCAGCGAGCGGACCATCGAGGGACTGCTGCTGCTCGCCTCCTGCGACCAGGGGCTGCTGGAGCGGCGCCCGGTGGCGGTGCACGAGGTCGCCGCGGGGGCGGTCGACGCGCTGGCGGCCGAGGCGGCCGAGCGCGGGATCACCGTCTCGCTGGACGCCCGGCCCCTGACCGTGCGCGGCGACGCGGTCCTCCTGGACCGGCTCGCGCACAACCTGGTCGCGAACGCCGTCCGGCACAACGTCCCGGACGGCCGCGTGGAGGTCCGTACGGGCCCGGAAGGCATCGAGGTGACGAACACCGGCCCGGTGGTGCCGCTCGACACCGTGCCCCTGCTCTTCGAGCCCTTCCGCCGCCTGTCCGCGCGCACCCAGGCCCCCGGCGAGGGCGTGGGCCTCGGCCTGTCGATCGTCGAGTCCATCGCCCGCGCCCACGACGCGAAGGCGACGGCGACGGCCAACGCGGAGGGCGGGGGCCTGACGGTCCGGGTGCGCTTCACTTCGTGGCCCGTGGCCCGTGGCCCGTGGCCCGTGGCCCGTGGCCCGTAGCTCCGGAGCCCCGTCGGTGGGTGGATCTAGTGCCGGTAGAAGATCCGGTCGGCGTACTCCGACATCACGCGGCCGTTCCACTCGTGCCCGCCGTCCACGTTCCCCGAGCGCAGCAGCGGCGGCTCGATGCCGCGGCGGACGAGCTCCTCGGCCGCGGCGGCCATCGCGGCCTGCATGAGCGCGCTGGTCACGACGGTCGAGGCGGGCGCGAAGGGCGCCTCGATGCCCTCGTGGGTGAGCTCCGCGTCGCCGACGGCGATCCGGGAGTCGAGGACGATGTCGCAGTGGTCCTTGAGGTACTGCCCCGAGACGTGCCGTGACTTCGTCTCCGTCGCGTACGCCACCGAGGTGACGCCGATGACGGTGAGGCCGAGCGCGCGGGCGTTCATCGCCATCTCGACGGGCAGCGCGTTGCGCCCGGAGAGGGAGATGATGATCAGGACGTCCCCGGCCTTGGCGGGGGAGGAGTCCAGGACGGCCCCGGCGAGGCCGTCGACGCGCTCGAGGGCCGAGCCGAGCGTGGCGGGCATGACGTCCACGCCGACGACGCCGGGGACGGCGAGCAGGTTCATCAGCGCGAGGCCGCCGGCCCGGTAGACGACGTCCTGGGCGGCGAGCGAGGAGTGGCCGGCGCCGAAGGCGAAGAGCCGGTTGCCGTTCGCGACGGCCTCCGCGATGGCCGCACCCGCGGCGGCGATCTCCTCGGAGTCCCCGTCGCGGACCTGCTGGAGCAGGCCGATCGCGGCGTCGAAGAACTGTCCGGCCAGCTTGCTCTCGCCCATGACGGCGGCTCCTTCTCGGCGTGGCTTCGCGTGGTTCTCGCGTGGTTCTCGCGTGGCTCTCGGCGTGCTTCCGGTCGTGCCTCACGCCGAGGCCGCGGATCACGGTGCGGTCTGGACCATTGCTCTGTCAATACCGCCTCACCCCGGTGAGGCCCGGTTGTCGGTGTCATGCGTCAGAATTGGGGCAGGGCCAGCGCACGACTCATCGAGGGGCACGTATGTCCGGACTGATCGACACAACGGAGATGTATCTCCGCACCATCCTCGAGCTTGAGGAGGAAGGTGTGGTCCCCATGCGTGCCCGGATCGCCGAGCGGCTCGACCAGAGCGGCCCCACGGTGAGCCAGACGGTGGCCCGGATGGAGCGCGACGGCCTGGTGGCCGTGGCGAGTGACCGCCATCTGGAGCTGACGGACGAGGGCCGTCGTCTCGCCACCCGCGTCATGCGCAAGCACCGGCTCGCGGAGTGTCTCCTCGTCGACGTGATCGGCCTGGAGTGGGAGCAGGTCCACGCGGAGGCCTGTCGCTGGGAGCACGTGATGAGCGAGGCCGTGGAGCGGCGGGTCCTGGAGCTGCTGCGTCACCCGACGGAGTCGCCGTACGGGAACCCGATCCCGGGCCTTGAGGAGCTCGGCGAGAAGGCGGAGGCCGAGGCGTTCCTGGACGACTCGATGGTCTCCCTCGCCGACCTGGACGCGAGCGGCGGCAAGACGGTGGTCGTGCGCCGGATCGGCGAGCCGATCCAGACGGACGCCCAGCTGATGTACACGCTGCGGAGGGCGGGCGTGCAGCCCGGTTCCGTGGTGTCGGTGACGGAGTCGCCGGGCGGTGTCCTGGTGGGCAGCAGCGGCGAGGCCGCCGAGCTGGACGCGGAGGTCGCGGCGCACGTCTTCGTCGCGAAGCGGTAGGCAGCCGCCTACCGGGCCCGCCGGGGCTCGCGGGTTCCCTTCCGGCCTTCCGGTCAGATGAAGGGGAGAGCGAGCCCCAGCGCGCCGAACACGAGGATCCCGAGGCCGATGACCAGGCTGACGGTGTACTTGAGCACCACCCAGGGGAGCGGCAGCCGGGCGACGTTCGTCCCCGGGGACTCCGGGAGGTAGATGATGTGGGCGGTCTGTCCTGCCCCGCTGCTGTCGCTGAGGTGCTCGTTCCCGTGCGCGTCGGTGTACGCGAAGTACCGCTTCGCCCGTCCGTTGGGGTGGTAGCCCTTGGTGGCGACGACGGTGATGCCGCGCCGGGCGAGCGCGACCCGGTCGAGCGCCTTGCCGATGAGGGCCCCGACGCAGGCCAGGCCGAGGAGTGCGATGGGGACGCTGAAGAAGGCGGCGACGGCGTCGAAGCCTTCGTGGGCGAGGCCGACCCATACGACGTAGCCGATGTAGGCGAGCAGGAAGGCGCTCCCCGCGCTCCACCACACCCAGGACCGGGTGCCCTCGTTGACCTCGGTGGTGACGAGGGTGCTGCCGGCCGGGTCCCGTTCCTCGGGCAGCGCCGCGTTCAGGGCGGCGAGGAAGGCCGCGGTGGCGGTCGCGTTGCCGCCCGGGATCGAGTGGACGGCCTCGTCGGTGAGGCGGACCCTGATGCCCGTCTCGCCGCTCAGGTCCGCCCGCTGGACGACCGCGAGAGGGATCTCGACGCGTACGCGTCCGCTGTCCCGCGTGAGGGTGAGCCGGTCGGGGGTGAGAGCCGCGGTCGAACCGTCCTTGATGAGCACCTGGGAAGAGATCACGCCAGATTGACCCACACGGGCGCGATCCGGTTGCACGGGGGCGGGGTCACGAATCGGTGTCGGAGCGGGCTCGGACGGCTCAACGGCCCGTCGTGCGCCCCGGTTTACGCCGGAATGGCCACGCCCGCCCCCTCGGCGTGCCACGCTGGTACGAGCTGGGCGTGGAAGGGGTGTGAGGTCATGAGGGCCACGGACGGCAGAGGTTCCCGAACAGCAGAGGGCCCCGGCGCCTGCTGGCGCCGGGGCCTGTCCTCCCCTGCGCTGACCTGGAGCCCCGAGCTCTCAAGGTCAGTCCCGTCGGACCGTTTTTCCCCGAGCGGTCCGCCTCCCGTTCAAGATCTCCCCTCGGCAGCGGGAGTCAATCCTTGAGCCCTGTCACTCGAACGAGGGGTGTTGGGTGGCAGAAGCGCATTTTCGAATGCGAGTTCGATACTGTGATGTGGTTCGACGGGAAAGAGGGGGTGCCAGGGAGATGGCGCGACGACTCGACGTCACCGGGGCCGGCGGCGTACGCCTGGCCGCCTGGGACTACACGAAGCTGACCGGCGAAGGCGAGGGCCCGAAGGCCACCCCGCGGCCACCCGCGCCCCGGCCCGCGGACGGCCTCCCGGTCCCCGCCGCCACCAGGGCCGCCGCGGCCGCCACTCCGACGACCACTCCCTCCACTCCCTCCGCCCAGGGCGTCTTACTCCTCCACGGCCTCATGGGCCACGCCGCCCACTGGGCCCCGGCAGTAAGCCGTCTGACCGGCCGTCACCGCGTCATCGCCCTCGACCAGCGCGGCCACGGCCACAGCCAGAAGCCGTCCGCCGGGCCCTTCACCCGCGAGGCGTACGTGGCGGACGCGGCCGCCGTCATCGAGCAGCTGGGCCTCGGCCCCGTCACCCTCGTCGGCCACTCCATGGGCGCCCTCACCGCCTGGCAGCTCGCCGCCGAGCGCCCCGACCTGGTCCGCGCCCTCGTCATCTGCGACATGCGGGCCTCCGCACTCGGCGCCGCCTCGCAGCGCGCGTGGCAGGACTGGTTCCGGGGCTGGCCCGCGCCCTTCCCTTCGCTGGACGCCGTCCGCCGCTGGTTCGGCGACGACGACCCGTGGGTCGAGCGCCCGAACCCGGCCCGGGGCGCCTTCTTCGCCGAGGTGATGGCCGAGCACCCGGACGGCTGGCGCCCGGTCTTCGACCCGGCGCAGATGCTGACCTCCCGCGAGACCTGGGTCCACGACGCCCACTGGGACTCGCTCGCCCAGGTCCGCTGCCCGACGCTCGTCGTCCGCGGCCTCGACGGGGAGCTGGGCCGAGCGGAGGCCCAGGAGATGGTCAGGGTCCTGCCCCACGGGGCGTACGCGGAGATCCCCGACGCGGGCCATCTCCTCCACTACGAGCACCCGGAGGCCTGGGGCGAGGCGGTCGAACCCTTCCTGAACGGGGTGCTGACGCCTTAGAGGGTGCCCGGGGTGCCCGGGGTGCCCGGGGTGCCCGGGGTGCCCGGAAAGTCCCGTCGGGCCCGCGGCGCCTGGCGCGCCCGCCCGTCGGGCCGGCGGCGACCCCGGAGCGGGACATTCCGGATACCGGGGCCCCCGCGGAGAAGCGTGCGGCCCGGCGCGATACGGTCCCCCTCCCGGCGCGTCGAGGACTTCTCCGCGCCACCTCACAAGGGGAAGAATTGCGCATCTCACTGCTGAAGCGCCTGGCCACGGTGGCCACGGCGCTGGGCCTCACCTCGGCCGGTCTCCTGGGCGCGGGCGCCGCCCCGGCGCAGGCCGCCATCAGCGACTGCCCGTCGGGCTACTTCTGTGCCTGGAAGACCGACAACGGCACCGGCACGATGTACAAGACGACCGTGAACACGGCGACGCTGGGGACCTGGGACAACACGTTCCGCTCGGTCGTCAACCGCACGAACAAGTTCGCGTGCCTGTACGACGACCCGAACTACGGCGACAGCGCCGGCGCCGGCGTCATCCCCTCCAGCCCGTCGGGCACCGAGTGGGGCGGCCCCGGCAGCAACTCCGTCAGCTCGCTGAAGTTCGTCCCCACCGAGCGCGAGTGCGTCCTGCCCGCCTACCCCGAGTGGTACTCCACGACCACCTGGAAGCTGTCGGGCTTCGGTGACATGACGGCCGACCTCCAGTCGGACGTCATGGCCCGCGACAAGGCCGGCCGCCTCTGGTTCCTGCCCGGCGACGGCACGGGCAAGCTCGTGGGCGCCGGCGGCTGGAACGCCATGAACGCCATGACGCGGCACGGCGACTTCTCCGGCGACGGCCGCGAGGACGTCATCGCCCGCGAGGCCTCCACCGGCAAGCTGTGGCTCTACCCGAACAGCGGCAGCGCCACCGGCGGCCTCGGCACGCGCAAGCTCATCGGCAGCGGCGGCTGGAACGCCATGGACAAGCTCACCGCCTTCGGTGACCTGACCGCCGACGGCCGCTCGGACCTGCTCGCCGTGGAGAAGACCACCGGCAAGCTGTGGCTGTACCCGGGCACCTCGACGGGCGCCCTCGGCGCGCGCAAGCTCCTCGGCGCGGGCGGCTGGAACGCTATGAACGCCCTGGTCGGCACCGGCGACCTGAACGGCGACGACCGGGCCGACCTGGTCGCCCGCGAGGGCTCGACGGGCAAGCTCTGGTTCTACCCGGGCACCGCCACCGGCACCCTCGGCTCGCGCGTGCTGATCGGCAGCGGCGGCTGGAACGTCATGGCCTCGTTCCTCGCGGTCGGCGACTACGACGGCGACGGCCGCCACGACCTGGCGACGATCACCAACAGCAGCTACTCCTCCCCCGAGTGCTCGGGCGCGGGCTGCCTCGTCCTCTACACGGGCAAGGGCACGGGCGCCTTCAACGCGGGCATCCCGGAGGACGGCAACTGGTGGGGCCTGAACGGCGCCTTCTGATCCGGTGACCCGACACGGACGACGGTGAAGGCCCCCGCCCCACGGGCGGGGGCCTTCACCGTTCCCCTCCGCCCCGCCCCCGCCCCCGCCCGCGTCCCATCCCCGTCCCGGCGGGCGGGGCATCCGCCCAGCTCACGCGGCCGGGACCGTCCCGCCGTCCCAGGAGGCCGGTGTTAGTTGCGGCGGCTCGGGACGCCCTGCCAGCGTCGTCCCCGTTCGACACCGGCAACGTCACCGAATGAAGGGAAAGCACATGCGACCGAGCGTTCTGACGAGGGCCTTCGTCAGTGCCACCGCAGTCGTCGGCCTGGCGGCGGGAACCCTCGCCACCGCGGGCACCGGCTTCGCGGCATCTCCGCCGGCGGCCCAGCAGGCGGTGGGCGCCGAGGCCTTCGGCACGCTGGCGACGAACAACTTCGGCCTGAGCACCACGCAGGCCAAGAACGTGCAGCGCTGGCTGGCCCAGTACTGGGACTACAACGGCAGCATCGACGGTCTCCTCGGCACCAACAGCTGGAAGGCCTACCAGCGCTGCCTGAAGCAGTACTGGGGCTACACCGGCGCGATCGACGGAGACCCCGGTCCCAACACGATCAAGGCGCTCCAGCGGCAGCTGAAGGCGACCAGCGGCTACACCGGTGAGATCGACGGCGAGGCCGGGCCGGCGACGCGGGCCGCGTTCGCGCGGTTCGCCAACGCCCACGCCTGATCCGTACGCACCCGCCTCACCTCTCTACGGGGGAGGTGAGGCGGGCGCGCTCGTCCTCAGCGGGACGCGGACGCCGACGGGGCGGCCGGGGTCTTCTTCAGGGCCCGCTCGCAGTGCGGCCAGTCGCCGAAGTCGCGCTCGCGGCTCCACAGCTTCCGGGCGGCCTGGATGTTCCATTCGGGCTCCAGCGCCCGTGCGGGCGTACCGCCCAGCTCGGCCAGGCGGGCGTCGGAGATCTGGAACAGCCCCCAGTTCCTGCTGCCGTTGGTGTTCGGCAGGATGTGCAGGGGGTCGAGGAAGGACTGGCAGTCGGCGATCGCCACCGCGTCGTCCGGGACCTCCGTGAACACCTCGCGGACCCGCCGGCGCACCTTCTCGGGCGACCAGGTCTCCATGCGGACCTCCGACTCGTGGAGGGCCTTCTTCGTCGGGTCGCCGACGACACCGTTCGGTACGAGCCCCGCGAGGACCTGGAACGCCGTCACCCGGCGCAGGGTCTCCGGTCCGAAGGAGCCGTCGACGCCGATGCGGGCGCCGTGGTCGCGCAGCCGCTCCTGCACGTCCCGCACGCACCCGTCGTTCTGCCCCATGCTGATCACGGGCCCGCAGGCCTCCGAGAACAGCAGCCGCCCGTCGGGCGCGGTGTCGTCGGCGGGGAAGGCGAGGACGGAGACGCCCCAGGCCGCGAGGGCGAGGACGAGCCCGGTGACGGCGAGGGCGACGCCGAGCCCCCGCCAGGACCGTCGCTCCGTCGCGGGGTGGACGACCCCGGGAGCCGGCTCCGGATCCACTGCTCCGACGACGGGCGTGACGCCGGGTGGGACGGCGGGTGTCACGACGCGCTCGACGGCTCCGCTCGCCTCAGGCGCCTCAGTGGCCTCAGCAGGTTCCGCAGGCACGGCGGATTCTGGAGGCTCGGGCGCTTCGGCCGGCTCCGCCGCCTCGGCCCGTTCGGCGTCGGCCAGGGCCCAGAGCCGGTGCAGCTCACGCAGCTCGGCGGGGGTGGCTCCGCAGACGACGGCGATGCGGTGAGCGGGGCCGTAGTCCTGCGGTACGGAGGAGCCGGTGCAGTAGCGGTGCACGCTGGAACGGCTCGTGCCGGTCTTCTGGGCGAGGGTCTCGTAGCTGTAGTCGGCTCTCTGGCGTAACTCGCGCAGCCGGGACGCGAACCGCTCGGCCGCCGTGAATCGTTTCAACATGAACTCCTGACGAGAGCACCCCCGGCCGTCGGCCCAGTGACGTCCCAGGGTTCGGCGTAGTCCTCGGTCCGGGGCGCCCCGCCGCCCCGACGTCCCAATGTGCCAGAACTGGACTGGGGAGTCCCGTAGTTGAGGCCGGACCGCATGTCGTCGGGAAACGCTCGGCACTCACATCACACAAGTCACGGGAGGCAAGGATGGAACGAAGGAATCTCCGAGGGCTACTGGCTCTCACCGGGGCGTCGCTCGCGCTGCTGCTCGCGTCGACGACGGCGTCGACGGCGACGGCCGATGCGGCCGGACGCGCCGCCCGGGGAGGACCGGTGGCCGCCGTGTGCGGTCACTCCGACGCGCGCCCGACCCTGCGACGCGGCGCGAGCGGCGCCGAGGTCCAGGAGGCCCAGTGCCTGCTGAACCTGACGATGGAGCCCGGCCACCACCCGCCCCTCGTGGTCGACGGCGACTTCGGCGGAGGGACGGAGAGCAGGGTCGCCCAGTTCCAGTCGTGCGCCGGTCTGGCCAAGGACGGGATCGTCGGCCCGAACACCTGGGCCGCACTGGCCGACTGGTCCGCCCGGGGCACGTACTGCGAACCGCCCCGCCCGGCGGGCTACGCCGTCGACGGCGTGGACACCTCCGTGTACCAGCACCCCGGAGGCGCGGCGATCGACTGGAGCGGCCTTCGCGCGGAAGGCGTCGAGTTCGCGACGGTCAAGGCCACGAGGGGCCTCAACGTCACGGACCCCTACCTCGCCACCGACCTGGAAGCGGCCCGGCGGGCGGGCCTCGCGGTTGCCCCGTACCACTTCTACACCGCGGCGACAGCGCCGACCGGACCCGCACAGGCGGACCGTTTCATCGCCGCCGTACGCGCCACCGGCTACACCGGCCACCGCCCCGGAGACCTGCCGCCCGTCCTGGACCTGGAGCGCATGGACGACGGCACCGGCCGCTGCCCGGTCCACGGCTCGGTGGCCGACGTGACGGCATGGCTGAACAAGGTGGAGACCGCGTTCGGCCGGAAGCCGGTGATCTACACCCAGAAGTCGTTCCTGGACGACTGCATGGGCTCGACGACGGCCTTCGCCGGATACGGCCTCCAGCTCGCGGACTACCGCCGGTCGATCACCCGGCCGCCGCTGCCGGCGGGCTCGGCGAGCTGGCTGATGTGGCAGTACACGGAGTCCGCGCTCTTCGACGCGATCAGGGCTCCGGTGAACGCGGACGTCTTCAACGGCACCCGGGCCGACCTGGACCGCCTCGCGAACCGCTGAGGTCAGCCGATCCGCGCCACGAAGGCGGCCCAGGCGTCGGGCGAGAGCTCCAAGGACGGGATGTCGACGTCCTTGGAGTCCCGGACGTGGATGGAGTGGGCGGAGGGGACGAGCGCGCTGGGCGGGAGCGGCAGGAGTGAGTCGTGCGTCGGGATCCAGGCGCTGCACGGGTTGACCTGGCCGTTGGGCTGACGGTCGGGGTCGGCGCTCGAAGATCCGTTCGTGGAGGCGGAGTTGTTGCATTGGACCGTCAATTGTGCGCTACGGTAACCCTGTTATCACGCTCCGTAAATGGAGCGGTCCCCGGCGGTGCGCCAACACCGTCCGAGGACCTTCACGCCCAGTGGAAAGCAGGTCCACCAGAAATGCTTCGGCATGTTATCGCGCCTGTGCGCAGTTACACCAAGGCCGCGAACGACATCGTGCGCCATCGGCGGATGGACAGTGACGCGAAGATCCTGCTCCTCCTCGTTCAGGGGCTGCCCGAGTCCGCGTGCGAAGGGGCCCTCAGTCAGGTCGCGGAGGCCGAGCTGGGCTGGAACTCCCGGAAGTACCGGAAGGCGAAGAAGGATCTGACCGAGAGCGGCTTCCTGCACGAGTGGAAGTGGCAGGACGGGCGCGGGCGCTGGGTCACCCAGCAGCTCCTGTCGAACGTCACCCTCACGCGTGACGAGGCGAGCAGCGCTCGGAAGGGGAATCCCCCCGAGTCGCCGAGTGGGCAGACCCCGACCGTCGGTTCTTCAGGGGGCCGGAAAACCGGAAGTCATTTACCGGTAGACGAAGACTGTGAGAAGAACACTCCCCACCCACCCCCCGAAGCGCGGGCGGAGCGCGAACCGAGCCGGGACCCGAGCCCGGAACCGGGCCCAGCTCCCGAGGCGGCCCCCGAGGCCGACGCCACCCCATCCGACGACGACCCGGAACTCTTCGAGGCCGAGCGCCTGTTGC
The DNA here is from genome assembly GCF_014649015.1 of Streptomyces narbonensis. Lineage (GTDB taxonomy): Bacteria > Actinomycetota > Actinomycetes > Streptomycetales > Streptomycetaceae > Streptomyces > Streptomyces narbonensis. The sequence goes on along the minus strand of NZ_BMSF01000004.1, from coordinate 117,449 downwards.
TCTCGCTCCGCCACTCCCACAAGGACCTGCTGCTCGGGGTCCGGGAGGCGCGGGGGCTGGCCGATCAGGCGGCGGAATGGCTCCGTCGCGGCGTCTCGGCCGCCGATCTGCGCCGTGCCCTGACGGCGTACCTGCCGAGCAACGGCGTTCGATCGGCGGTCGGCTTCCTGCGGCACCGCCTGACGGAGAAGATGCCGGTACCGGACGCCCCACCCAAGCCGCCGACTCGCCCGGCGCTGGTCGCCTGCGAGAGCCCGGACGCCTCGCACGTCTTCCGGCCGGTGGCCGGCGAGACCTGGTGCGGCCCCTGCCGCAGGGACGCGGCCTGGGAAGAGCACGAGCAGAGCCACGGCCTGCCTCGGAGCCGCCCTGACGACAAGCCGGTCCCCTGGCGGGAACGCTTCGACCGGTACGTCGAGGGCGCCGTCACCTAGAGGTGTCGTGGTGTCCGGGTGTGCGGGTCAGGAGCCCGCCGCCACGGTCGTCAGCCAGGCGTTCCAGTCGCTCTCGTAGTCCAGCGAGGTGAGGTGGGAGCGCGCCGCGGCCCAGTTTCCGGTGCGGTAGTGGCCGAGCACGGTGGTGACGTCGTCCGGGTGTCTCTCGATCATGTAGCGGACGGCGAGGTAGCCCCAGCTGTAGGTGCGGGTGGCGTCGCTGTTGGCGTAGGTGGTGTCGAAGAGCGTGCGCAGGGGGTAGGTGTGCTTGCCGGCCTCGGCTATCGCGTTGGTGTAGCTGACGCCGCGGTAGGAATACGATATGTACTCCGCGAGGCCCTCGCCCCACCACACGGTCGGGGTGGTCTGGCCGGCGTTGAAGTCGCCGTACAGGTCGAAGCGGCCGTCGAGGTAGTGGGCGTACTCGTGGTTGAGGTTCCAGATCTGCCAGCCCGGACTCACGTCGGTGCGCTCGTAGCAGATGAACCGCGGCTGGTTGCCCGCCGTGGCGGGGTCTCCCTCCAGGTACATGCCGCCGTTGTTGGTGTCGATGCCGTAGATCTTCCGCGCGTAGGCCTTGTAGTCGGCGCTTGAATTGAAGACGTCGACCTCCAGGGTGGTGTTGTAGTCGTTCGCGACCGGCCCCGAGTCCTTCACCACGCCGTGGAAGAAGGCGTCCTGGTTGGCCAGGCTCTCGCAGGTCGCCGTCAGTTGGGCAGCCGTCATCTCCTGTGCCCGGATTCTCAGGGACGGGCTACACGTGTGGACGATCGGCAGGATGCGGGACTCCAGCCCGCCGCCCCCGCCGGGAGCGCCCTTGGTGTTGCCGTGGGCCGGGCGCTGCCCTGGGTCCGTGACGGCATGGTCCGGCTTGGGCCCGGGCGGGGCGGCTTGGGCGGCTTGTGCGGTCTGGAGCGGGGTGGCCGCGATGGCCGTGATCAGCAGAGCGGTGACGAGGGCACGCAAGATTCACTCCCAGAGACTGGAACAGATGTCCCACCCGTGACGGGCTGGCAGTAAAATGGCACACGTCACATTGCTTGGCAATGGATCGCGCGAAGGCCGGTACCGGCGTCATGCCGAACCTGGCGCGCAACGGCGTTAGGTCGGCGGCCCAGGGCTCCGCGCCGGCGGCGGCCGCTACTTCGCGAGTGCCGCCCCGACCACCTCCACGACCCGGTCGCGTTGCGCCTCGGGGGTGGCCGTGGCGTCGGGGCGCAGGGTGTAGGTGACGCGGCGGTGTGGGTCGGTGGTCGCGAACACGCCGCTGGTCCAGCCGCCGCTGGAGCCGGTCTTGCCCCAGACCCGGGTGCCGTCCAGGTCGATGCCCATCAGTCCGCCGGCGCTGAAGCAGGCCGTGTCCTTGGGGCAGCTGGTGTTCCCGGCGGCACCCGGCACCGCGGGGATCTCGAAGAGGTGCCGCTGCTGGGCCGGCGGGAGCAGTCGCCCGCCCATGAGGGCGCGGAGGAATCTGTCGAGGTCGGCCGCGGTGGACGTCAGCCCGCCCTCCGCCCAGGACCAGGCGATGGCCGGCTCCTGGGAGAGCGCGGTGTCGCGCAGGGCGAGCGGGCGCAGGACGCGTCGGTCGAGCTCGTCGGCGTAGGTGCGGCCCGTGAGGCGTTCCGCGAGCAGCCCGGCGACGAAGCTGTTGAGCCCGTTGTACTGCTGGACGGTGCCGGGCGCCGGGACGCGGGCCGCCGTATCCGCCTCGAAGGAGGCGGTCACCACGCCGCGCGGGGCGAGCGGGACCTTGGCGGGGCGGGGGAAGTCGCTGGTGTGGTCGAGGATCTGGCGGACCGTCACCGCGGAGTAGGCGGCCGGGATCAGCTCGGGCAGGTGGCGGCGCACGGGCTCGTCGATGCCGATCCGGCCCTCGGCGACGAGCTGGAGGAGCACGGCGTCGGTGAACACCTTGGTCACGCTCCCCACCGGGAACCGCGCGTCCGACGCCACCGGCCCGGCCGCCCCGGTGTACGAGCCGCGTACGCCCCGGCCGGTCACCCGCACCAGGGCCGCGTCCGTCACGTCGTCGGGCAGGGTGGCGAGCAACGCCCGTACGGCGTCGCTGGAGTGGCGCGCCACCGGGGCCGCCGATGCGGCCGGCGCGGCCGTCGCCGCGGGGGCGGCGCCGAGCCCGGCGGTGACGGCCGTCAACGCGAGGCCGGTGACGGCGAAACGGCGAAGGGCGCGGGGACGGGAACGGCGGGAGTGGGGGAGAGCGGTCATCGGTGGCTCCTGGGGACGGTGCGGCGGGTTCGGCTGTCTCGGCGGGGTCGACTCGTTCGACTGGTTCAACCATCGCTTCCGCGCTGCCCGTTGCTCATCGGTGATCACCCGGACGCGCCCCCGATCGCACCCTGACTCCCCCTCAGGGGCGGACGTGGGGGGCGGCCCCGGTCAGAGGTGAGGCATGGGCGGCAGCGCACTCCCGACCACCCCTATACACCACGTGTATACACGGTGCGTATAGTCGGCTCCATGGCCCCGCCCCCGCGCACCGCGACCGCCCCCCGTCTCCTCAAGGCGCTGATCGTCTCCCTGATCGCCGTCGCGGCGGCGCATCTCGTGCTCTCCGACACCCTGAGGCTGTCGTTCAGCAGCCAGGCCGCCTCGACGCTGGGCGCCGCGCCCGGCTACTCGGCGGACCAGGCGTTCACGAATGCGCTGATCAACACGTTCCTGGCGATGCCGTTCGTCCTGTGGGCGGGGATGCGGATCAGCGGGGAGCGGCGGGTCGGCCCGATGGTGCTGGTCGGCACCGTCGCCTGGGTCGTCGCCCTGGGGAACGGCATCGACCTCATCGACGACGCCCCCGGGACACTCCTGCCCCTCCGCTCCCTCGTCCTCGTTGTCGGTCTCACCGCGCTCGCGTCCCTGGTGCGGCGCCGGTCACCCGCCTCCTGACGGGTGACCGGTGACCGGCGGCCGGCCCGAGGGGTCACCCCTTGCTGACCGCCGTCAGGATCTCCGGCAGCCGCCGCGCCGTGCGCGGGGCCGCCAGCTTCAGGCCCGCCTGGACGAGCAGCGCGCCGTACACGACGCCGGCCGGGAGGACGATCCACAGCAGGGACTGCTGGTCGGAGAGGTGCAGATAGACCGTCGCGCCGATGAGCGGGGCGCACAGCAGCATGGATCCGATCATGCCGCCGAGGATCGACATCCAGGCCAGACCGCCCTGCCCCGGCACCACGTTCTTGTAGCCGCTGTCCTGCGGGATCGAGTACGGGAAGACCGCCGAGGCCACCGCGCCCGAACCCAGCAGCGCGCCCAGCAGGCCGAACGACAGGCCGAGCGCCTCCGGGAGGGCCGACCAGTCGCCGAGGACGGCGGCCGTCGCGACCGTCACCAGCGCGGTGAACGGCAGGGTCACGGACAGCAGCGCCAGGGCCCGCGCCCGGAGTTCGGCATACGCGTCGGCCGTCGTCGAGATGGTCTGCGCGACCATCCAGAACGCCGAGGTGTCCTGGCCGAACTGGTTGTACATCTGGACGCCGAGCATGCCCGAGGCGAAACACGCCCAGTAGATCGAGCCCGTGCCCTGGAAGGCGTTGAACAGCGGCACGATCAGGCCCATGGCCAGCGAGGTCACCCACGCGGCCTTCGTCTTGGGGTCGCGCCAGATGTACCGCAGGGTCCGTTCCATGGTCGCGCCCGTGCGCCCGACCGGCAGCATCCGGCCGAGCAGCCCCGTACCGCCGGACTTCTCGCGGACGCCCTTGTCGGAGGACGCGCCGATCGTGGAGCCGTCCGGCTCGACCATCAGCTTCACCAGGCTCCGCTGCCACCAGTACACGAGCGCCACGAGCGTCGCCGCCGTGAGCAGCAGCCGGGCCGCCGCCACGGCGTAGTCGCCGGTACTCGCCGCGTCCACGGCGCCGATCGCGGCGGCGGGCGGCAGCCAGCCGACGACCGCGGCCGCCGGTTCGAGCGGGCCCAGGCCGCCGGCCTGACCGAGGCGCTGGGCGCCGAAGTTGACCAGCTGCATGCCGACCGCGATCACCAGACCGCTGAGCAGCGCCAGGTCCCGGCCCTTGCGGGAGGTCAGGAGCCGGATGTTGGCCGCGACCACCGCCCGGGACAGCGCCACGCACACGACCGTCACGAGCGGGACGGCGAGGACGGCGACGACCGTCCCGGCCGCGCCGTGCGCGACCGACACGGCCGCGCCGAACGCCAGGCACAGCGTGAGGACCGGCCCGATGCCCACCAGGGACGCCACGAGCAGGGCGCGGACCAGTGGCCGCGGCCGCAGCGGCAGCATCACGAGCCGTGACGGGTCGAGCGTCTCGTCCCCGGTCGGCACGAACAGCGGCATGACGGCCCAGGAGAGCGCCACGACCCCCGTGAGCAGGACCGCGATCGTGTCGGCGTCCGCGCTGCCCCGCAGCAGGACGGAGGACAGCACCATGGCCGCGGCGAAGAGGACGCCGAGGACGATCGAGGCGATGTACGCGGCGGTCCGCCCGCCCGACTGCCGCAGCCCGTTCTTCAGCAGCGACAGCTTGAGCCGGACGAAGACCGAAGTGAGGGACGGTACGGGGGAGGGCGGGGTCGAGGAGGGCGAGGCGGAGGGGGAAAGGGCCGTGGCGTTCGTGCTCATCGCTGTGTCCCGCCCGAAGCGCCCGAAGCACCTGCGGAGCCCGAAGCGCCCGAAGTGCCGGCGGAGCCCGCCCCGCCGCCCAGCCAGTCCAGGGACTCCCCGGCCGTCTCGCGCCCGCTCGCCCCGACCAGTTCCAGGAACGCCGCCTGGAGCGAGGGCCGGTCGCCGCGGACCTCGGCGAGCGTGCCCTGCGCGCGGATCCGGCCCGCGGCCATCACGGCGACCCAGTCGCAGAGCGACTCGACCAGCTCCATGACGTGACTGGAGAAGACGACGGTCGCGCCGGACTGGGTGTACCGCTCCAGGACCCCGCGGATGGTCTGCGCGGAGACCGGGTCGACGCCCTCGAACGGCTCGTCGAGGAAGAGCACTTCGGGGTTGTGGAGGAGCGCGGCGGCGAGACCGATCTTCTTCCGCATGCCGGTCGAGTAGTCGACGACCAGCTTGTTCTGCGAGCCGGTCAGGTCGAGGACGTCGAGGAGCTGTGACGCCCGCTTGTCGACCTCGGCGCCCGGCAGCCCCCGCAGCCGCCCGCTGTAGGCGAGGAGTTCACGGCCGGAGAGCCGCTCGAAGAGCCGCAGACCCTCCGGCAGGATGCCGATCCGGGCCTTGACCTGGGCGACCGACTCGGGGTCCGCCCAGACGTCGTGGCCGGCGACCAGGATCCGCCCCTGGTCGGGCCGGAGCAGGCCGGTGATCATGGAGAGGGTGGTGGTCTTGCCGGCCCCGTTGGGCCCGACGAGCCCGATGAACTTCCCCGCCGGCAGGACGAGATCGATCCCGTTCACCGCGATCTGCTGGCCGAAACGCTTCCACAGCCCCTCGACACGCACCGCGGGCACCGCACCGGAACCCGGTGTGGTGCCCGCAGTGGCGCCCGCCTTTTCGAAAACTCCGTCAAATGCCTGGTCAGGCATGGTCCGTCAACCCTTCGGTTGTCCCCGTGTACAAGGGCACCACCATACGGGTGAGTCCTGACCCGGCCCAGGGATCACTGCGCCCGGGAGCGCGCCTCCGCCGCTTCCCGGCCACACGCGTACGCGAGGGGGCTGATCAGCTCCTCCGCGTCGGGGAGCCAGCGGTTCGCCGGGGTGGGCCGCCGCGCCCACTGCACCGCGCCGACGCCGCCGATCCGGGTCGGCGGGGCAGCGACGTAGTGGCCCTCGCCGCGCGTGGCGAGATCGATCGCCCCCGGGACCCAGCCCAGCTTGCGGACGAGGTCGGGCACCTTGGTCGCGGCGCCCGGCAGGACGAAGAAGAACATCCTGCGGTCCGGCGTGCAGGTCACCGGGCCGAGCGTCAGGTCCATGCGCTCCATGCGGGCGAGCGCGAGGAAACCGGCCGACTCCGACACCTCGATCGCGTCGAACGTCCGGCCCGTCGGCAACAGGATCGACGCCTTCGGCGTCTTCGACCACATGCGCCGTGCCCCGACGCCGCTCCCGGTGGCCTGGGTCGACCAGTCGGGCTTGACCGCGTGCGCGCCGGGGACGGCGCACTCCGCGCCGCAGGAGCAGCGCTCCCTGCCCTCGACGGCCTCAAGCCAGGTCCCGGGGAACACGTCCCAGTGCCGCTCTTCCGCGTACCGCACGGCGTTGTCCAGCAGTTGCTCGCCTCGCTGCTGGGGGATCTGTGCGGCTTCCGTGACTCCGATGGTCTCTTCCACGGTGAGCACAACTGCCCCCGTCACCTGGGGTTACGGGCGCGGGGGAGAGCGGTGTGACGCATCGATCCTGCATACGGGGCGCACAGGTGCACCGGCGGGGGCGCGCGGGGGCCGGGAGAGCGGGGGTGGGTACGCACCAGTGGGGGCGCCGGCGGCAGCGTCGCGGCCGGCGTGTCCGGTGCCGATCGTGCGGCACGTGCGAGGCCGGACTGTCCGGTTTCGCGTGTTCACATCGGCATTGACCGGATATCCACCGGGCATTGATCACTTCTCGCGATCACTGCACCGGTGATCATCGTTCGGCCTCAGGGGGTAATTCATGGCAGCCAGGCCACTCGTCGCGCGTCAGCCGAACGAACGGCTCCAGGCGCTCATCCAGGAGGCGGTCTGCTCACACGCCGGCCTCGCCCGCAGGGTCAACATGGTCGGCGCGGAGCGCGGCCTCGACCTGCGGTACGACAAGACGTCGGTGGCGCGGTGGCTGCGCGGGCAGCAGCCGCGCGGCCGGGCGCCGGGCATCATCGCGGAGGCCCTGGGGCGCAAGCTGGGCCGGACGGTCACCATCGACGAGGTCGGGATGGCGAACGGCCGGAACCTCGCCGCGGGCGTGGGGCTCCAGTTCGCGCCGACGGTCCTCGGGGCGATCGAGCAGGCCTGCGAGCTGTGGCGCAGCGACGTGGGCAGACGGGACTTCCTGACGGGTTCCACGGTCGCGGCCTCCGCGCTCGTCGAGCCGAGCAGGGACTGGCTGATCACCGGGCCGGACACGCACGTGGCGCGGCTCGCGGGCGCGCGCGTCGGGGTCGCGGACGTCGCGGCGGTGCGGGAGATGACGAGCGCGCTGGTCGACCTCGACCGGCGGTTCGGCAGCGGTCATGTGCGGCCGGTGGTGGTGCACTACCTCAACAGCGTGGTGTCGGGGATGCTTTCGGGCTCCTACCGGGAGGCCGTGGGCCGGCAGCTGTTCGCGGCGGCGGCGCGGCTGACCGAGCTCGCCGGGTACATGGCGGTGGACACGGGCGAACCGGGGCTCGCGCAGCGTTACTACATCCAGGCCCTGCGGCTCGCGCAGGCGGCCGGGGACCGGGGCTACGGCGGCTACGTCCTGGCCGCGTCGATGAGCCACCTCGCCGCGCAGCTCGGGAACCCCAGGGAGATCGCCCAGTTGGCGCGGGCGGCGCAGGAGGGGGCGCGGGGCAAGGTGCCGCCGAGGGCGGAGGCGATGTTCCTCGCGGCCGAGGCGCGCGGGCACGCGCTGATGGGGGACGAGAGCTCCTTCGAGACGGCGGCGGGCCGTGCGGTGCGGGCGCTGGAGCGGGCCGATCCGGAGACGGGCGACGACCCGGTGTGGATCGCGCACTTCGACCACGCCTACCTCGCGGACGAACTGGCGCACTGCTACCGGGACCTGGGGCAGGCGGAGGCGGCGGCGCGGGCGGCGCGGGAGTCGATCGCGGGGCATCCGGAGACACGGGCGCGGCGCCGGGCGATCGGGCTGGCCCTGCTGGCCTCGGCGCAGGTGCAGCAGCGGGAGGTGGAGCAGGCCTGCCGGACGGGGACGCGGGCGCTCGAACTCCTGGGCACGCTGCGGTCGTCGCGGGGCGCCGAATACCTGGACGACCTGAGGGACAGCCTGGAGCCGTTCGCGGGAGAGGCGGTGGTGCGGGAGTTCACCGCGCGGATGGACCTGTCGGCGGCCTAGGGCCTGTCCGACAGGTCTGTGCGGCGCCTTCGCGTGAGGAGCTTGTGTAACCGGCCTCACACGTGTGTGCGGAGCCCCGCGCGCACCCGGTAGCGTGAGCCGACGATTCCATAGGTTTATCGGTAGGAGTCCCGGTGACGCAGAACGGACAGGGTCAGGAGCCGCAGTACCCGGCGGCGCCCCCCGCGCACGACGGTGCCTGGGGTCCCGCCGGTGGCCGGTCGGGCGGGCAGCCGCTGCCGCCCGCACAGCCGCTGCCCCCCGAGGCGACGCCGGGCGCGGCCGACATGCAGTCCACGCAGTACCTGGCGCCGATACCGCAGCAGCAGTTCCCGCCGCAGGCGCCGCCGATACCGCAGCAGCTCCCGCCGCAGCCCGGGTACGGCTACCCGCCGCCGGCCGCCCAGGCGGCGGCCGACATGCAGGCGACGCAGCACATCGCGCCGGTCCCCGGCGCGATGCCGCCGGTGCAGGCCCCGCAGCCCGGGTACGGCTACCCGCCGCCGGCCGCGCAGGCCGCCGCCGACATGCAGGCGACGCAGCACATCTCCGCCGTGCCGCCGCACCCGGGAGCGGGCTCCGACACCCAGTTCCTGGGGACGAGCGCGCTCCCGCACCAGGGGCCCGGGCAGCCCGCGGGTGCCGCGGACGCGACCCAGTACATCGCTCCCGTACCGCCGCAGGCCCAGGCCCAGCAGCCCGGTGAGCGGCAGCCGCCCGCCGAGTTCGACAACCTTTTCCGTACGGAGGCGCCGCGGGCCCCGCAGCAGCCGCAGGCCTACCAGCCGCCGCAGCACCAGCAGCCCGCCCCGCCGGCGTTCCAGCAGCACCAGCAGCATCAGGGGCCGCCGCAGCAGCACGGCTACCAGCCGCCGCAGCCGCCGCTGGGGGCACCTCCCGGGCAGTACGCCTACCAGGACGCCTACTACGACGACGAGCCCGAGCCGCCGCGCCGCAAGTCGCCGGTCGCTCTGATCGCCGCCGTCGTCGTCGGCTGCGCGGTCGTCGGCCTCGGCGCGGGGATGCTGCTGAGCGGCGAGGACGAGAAGGACCCCAAGACGCCGGGCCAGAACGTCGCGGCGAGCTCCGCCGCGCCCTCCGCCACCGCCACCACCACGCCGCCGACGGAGAAGCCGGTCGACCCGGCGGAGCCGCAGGCCAAGGAGCTGGACAAGCTCCTCGCGACCAGCAACAGCAGCCGTGACACGGTGATCAGCTCGGTGGAGCAGATCAAGCAGTGCAAGAACCTGGACAAGGCCGCGAGCGACCTGCGGGGCGCCGCCGACCAGCGTCGGGGTCTGGTCACCAAGCTCCGGACGCTGTCGGTCGACAAGATCCCGAACAACCCCGCGCTGACGGCCGCGCTGACCAAGGCCTGGCAGGCCTCGGCCGCCGCCGACGACCACTACGCGGCCTGGGCCGTCCAGATGAAGGCCAAGAAGGCCTGCAAGGACGGCAAGGCGAAGAGCACCAACCGCCTGGCCGAGGCGAACAAGAAGAGCGGCGAGGCGAGCGCGGCCAAGAAGCAGGCGGCCGGGCTGTGGAACCCGACCGCCGTGAAGTACGGCCTCGACAAGCGGACGCCCACCCAGCTGTAGGGCCCCCGGCCGCAGCGCGGCCGGTGGGCGGCGGGTGGGCGGCCCGCGAGGGGGCGCTAGGGGCGCTAGGGGGCGGTGAGGACCGTCTCGCCGACGTCGACGAAGCCGGGCTTCTCCGCCACGAGCCGCCCCTGGCGGACCACCTGGAACGTCACCTGGTGGTTGACGACCCGCGTGAGGCCGGGGGCGCCGAGCAGGTCCTCGTACTTCCAGCGCAGGCTGGGGGTGAGGCCGCCGGTGTCGACGCGGGCGCCCCGGTCGAGGGCGTGGATGATCTGGTCCGGGGTGATCCGGTCCTTGTCGAGGGCCTCGACGACGGACTTGAGGACCGTGTAGGCGATCCATGTGGTCTGGACGCCGGCGTCGGCCGGGTCGACGCGGTTGTCGGCGAAGGCGTGCTCCTGGATGACCTTGCGCATCGGCGCCCAGCTCTTGTCGGAGGCCTCCGGGTACCAGCCGGTGACGTACGCGCCCTCGAAGGGGCTGCGGGCGCCGCCGGTGCGGTCGATGACGGGCTGGGCGACGCTGCCGAGCACGGAGGAGATGCGGACGGGGTCGCTCTTCCTGCCGGAGCCGCCGTTCTTCCCCTCCGCCGGGAGGCGGCGGAAGGAGTCGAAGAAGGTCTGGGTGCGCTCGCCGAGCACGGCGGTGACGCAGCCGTTGTCGCCGCCGGCCTTGTCGCGGGCCCGGCCGGCCTGTTCGGTGTACTCGCCGGCGTCCTCGACGGCCGGGATGTCGACGGCGCTGCGGTGACTTGCCCTGCGGAGACCGGAGTTGAGGAGATCGGGGAGCCGGTCACCGGCGACGGTGTCGGGCCGGACGAGGGAGACCCTGCGGCAGGACTCGGCGAGCTGGATGCCGTGGCCGGCGATGAGGGAGGCCTGTCCGCCGTTGACGGGGTAGGAGAGCGAGCTGGTGAACTCGTCCTCCGAGATGCCGTAGCCGCCGATGTACGGGATGCCGGCGGCTTCCAGCGGGCCGAGGAACGCGCTGCCGTTCTGGCTGTACGAGCCGACCACCGCGACAGCGCCCTCTCGGGCGGCGCGGCGGGCGCAGGCGGCGGCGCCGGCGCCGGTGTTCTGTTCGTTGCAGGTGAGGACTCGGAGTTCGTGGCCGTCGATGCCGCCCTGGGAGTTCACCCAGCGGGCGTAGGTCTGCGCCATGGCGGGCATGCCGGGCATGTTGGTCGCTCGGGTCTGGTCGGGGGCCCAGGTCATCACCGTGACGGGCTCCCTGGAGCCCCCCGTGGCTCCAGGGAGCACGCCACACCCGGTGAGCAGTGACGCTCCGGCCGCAGCGGTGGTGACGTACGCGAGGAGTGAGGTCAGTCGCCTACCGGTCATGGGCATGCACATTTCCGCCCCACGGGTAACGCGGGAGTGAGCACGGTTCAACGATGGGTGACGTAAAGGTGAATTACGGGGGCCGCTCACGGATGGGGAGGGGGTGAGTCCGCATACCGGGCACGGGAACGTACGATCGAAACGTGTCCAGTCCAGTCTCCGGTTCGGTTAACTCTTCCCGTCGCGGCCGTCGCTCCTCCACCATGGGCGGCATGCCGCTCAACGACATGCCGTGGTGGCGCTGGCGCATCAACGTGCGTTCCGCGCTGCACATGCTTTCCGACCCCGGGTTCCACGAGACCACCTGGCTGACCGGCCAGGAGGGGTACGGCGACGTCACCGACGCCGTCTACCGACTCGTCGAGGACACCTGGCTCGACAACTGGTCCGCCGAGAAGTACGTGGGTGCCGTCTTCCGCGACAGCGGCGAGGCCGCCCTCGTCGACGTCGCCGTGCTCCGCGTGCTGCGGATCCTGCACCAGGTGGGCCCGGACGCGCCCGTCTCCGCCTACCTGGAGCACCAGGGCTGGCCCGAGGTCGTCCTGGCCGCCCGCGAGGCCCACGTACGGATGGCGCGGGCCGACGGGGAGGACCCCGACGCGCCCCCGCGCTCCCTCGACGTGATCCGTATCATGACCCGGTCCTGAGCCGTTCCGCCTGGCGGACGGTGGCTCTTGCGGGCCTCTCGTGTATGGCAGGCTGACGGGATGACCGACCAGTACGTCCTCACCCTTTCGTGCCCCGACAAAAAGGGCATCGTGCACGCCGTGTCGAGCTACCTGTTCATCACCGGGTGCAACATCGAGGACAGCCAGCAGTTCGGAGACCACGACACGGGTCTCTTCTTCATGCGGGTCCACTTCTCGGCCGAGGCGCCGGTGAACGTGGAGAAGCTGCGGGCGAGCTTCACGGCGGTCGGGGACTCCTACGGGATGGACTGGCAGATCAACCGCGCCGACGACCGCATGCGGATCGTGCTCATGGTCTCCAAGTTCGGGCACTGCCTGAACGACCTGCTGTTCCGCTCGCGGCTCGGCGCGCTGCCGGTGGAGATCGTCGCCGTCGTCTCCAACCACACGGACTTCGCGGAGCTCGTCGGCTCCTACGGCATCCCCTTCCGGCACATTCCGGTCACCAAGGACACCAAGGCCGAGGCCGAGGCGGAGCTCCTCGACCTGGTCCGCGAGGAGGACGTCGAGCTGGTCGTCCTCGCCCGCTACATGCAGGTGCTCTCCGACGACCTGTGCAAGCAGCTCTCCGGCCGCATCATCAACATCCACCACTCCTTCCTGCCGAGCTTCAAGGGCGCCAAGCCCTACCACCAGGCCCACGCGCGCGGTGTGAAGCTGATCGGCGCGACCGCGCACTACGTGACGGCCGACCTCGACGAGGGCCCGATCATCGAGCAGGAGGTCGAGCGGGTGGGCCACGAGGTGACCCCGGACCAGCTGGTCGCGGTGGGCCGCGACGTGGAGTGCCAGGCACTCGCCCGCGCGGTGAAGTGGCACGCGGAGCGCCGCATCCTGCTGAACGGCCGCCGCACGGTCGTCTTCGCCTGACCCCTGACCCCTGGCCCCTGGCCCCTGGCCCCTGCCCCCTGACCCCTAGCCCATGGGGGCCCGCGGCTAGAGGCGACTGAGCGAGGCCGCCGCCGACAGGACGTCGCGGATGGCCTCCCGGTCGCCGTCCTGGCCGGCCGCGGCCTCCTCCGGCGAGATGTGGCCGGCCACCAGCTGGCAGAACTCCACCCCGTCCATCGCGACCTGCGCCACCGCCCGCTCAGGCGAGCCGACCGCAGCCGGGGAGTCCAGCGCGATGTACCAGTGGCCGCCGCCCGCGCCCTCGACCTCCAGATGGAGCGAGCGGCCGGGCGCGCCCGCCGCGACGAGCTGCCGGGCCGGGGCGGCGAGGCCGCTGCGCCGGCGCCCGGCGAGCGCCGCCGGGAGCAGCCGGGCCGCCAGGTCGATCATGCCGTGCAGATGGGCGCCGCTCGGCGGGGCGTACGGATACGCGACCGCGTTGGCGATGTCGTCCGCGTGCAGCCAGCACTCGAAGGCCCGCTCCAGGAGCGAGTCCCGCAGGGGCAGCGCGAAGTCCTTGTAGGTGACCGTGAGGTCGCCGACGCCGCGGCCCGCGAAGGAGACCGTGCGGATCAGGGTGTGCGACTGGTCCCGCCAGGGGGGCCACGCAGCGCGCGGTTCGGCGGCCGGTCGAGCGCCGACCAGAAGGCCTCGGTCCGCTCCGTCGGCGAGAGCTCGGGCACGCCCGAGCCCAGCGGGTCCTTGATGCCGAGCGCGGAGCTCACCAGGCCGTCCACGGCGAGGAGGTGGCCGATGACCCCGGCGACGGTGGTCTTGCGGCGCACCAGGTGGTCCTCCTCGTACCACTTGAGCCGCACCGGGGCGTGCCACTCCGACTCGCCGATGTCCCGCAGCAGCGCGTCGAGCCGGGCGGTCTCCGCGTCGTACGGGGTGACCCACTCGGGTACCGGTACGCGGGCGGGGCGGCGGCCCAGGCAGTTCTCCAGGACCCGGGAGCGCAGCAGCGGGTCGAGGTCCAGGTCGCGGTCCTCGTGGAGCAGTGCGACGGCGTCCCGCAGCCGCAGGGCCTCCTCGGCGCAGGGTGCGCACTCGGTGAGGTGGTCCTCGACGGCCTTCGTCTCCCCGGTGGAGCACGCCGAGAGCGCCCAGGCCCCGAGGAGGGACTTGAGCACGCGGTGCGTCAGCTGGGGCACGTCAGGCGGGTCGTCGGGCTCCGGCTCGGTCACCCCGGCCACCCCGGTCACCCCGGTCACCCCGGTCACCCCGGTCACCTCAGTCACCCCGGTCACAGGGCTCTCCGGGTTCGCGGGAGTCTCCGGGGCCGTCGGCGGGCTCCACGTCAGGTCCGCGTGGTCGTCCGCCGAGCGGCGCGGGCCCGGTATCCACGGGGCGCGTGCGACGTCGTCCGCGTCGCCGTTCGCCCCCGTCACAGCGTCCGTCCGTAGCCGCCGGGCGGCGAGGAGCCCTCCAGGGGGCGGGTGTTCGCCGAGGAGAGCAGCTGGAGTCCGAGCCGGAGGCGGCGCCGCGCCTCGTCCTCCGTGACCCCGAGGTCGGCCGCGGTCTGCCGGTAGTCCCGCCGCTGGAAGTAGGCCAGTTCGAGCGCGGCCCGCAGCGGCGCCGGCATGGAGGTCACGATGTGCTCCGCGCGGGCCGCGACATGGGCCCGCCGGACCTTCTGCTCCAGCTCCTCGGCGGAGCCCTGCCCGGTCTCCGCGTAGGCCTTCGCCTCGGCCTGCCGCAGCCGGTGGACGGCCTGCCGCTGGGTCAGCCGGGCGACCCACGAGCGCATGTTCCCCTGCTTGGGGTCGTAGTCGTCGGGGTTCTCCCAGATGTAGCCGAAGACCTCGCGGGTGACCTGGTCGGCCGCGGCGTCGTCGTCGAGCACCCGGTGGGCGAGGCTGTGCACGAGCGAGGCGAAGCGGTCGTAGAACTCGCCGAGCGCGGCTGCCTCTCCGGCGGCGAGCCGCTGCTGCATCTTGCGGTCCCAGCGCGGTGGTGTCTCCATCGCCATGCGAATCCTCCGTCCCCTGCCGGTCCTCTGGTCCTCGACTGCCCTCGTCCTGGTGGCTTTCCAACTCCAAAGTAATGTGCCGGGCCGACAGAACACGTCTGTTTGCCGCAAGTGCGCCCTTGACGCGGGTCTGGATGGTAAGGAAAGCGCCATACCTCGGAGAAGGGGTTTCGCGCGGCCGTGCCGGGGCAGGCGGCGACCGTGACGACGATCGAGGTCGACGAGGACGAACGCGGTCCCTGGACGGTGCTGCGCATCCGGGGGGAACTGGACCTGGTCACCTCCCCCCGGATACGCCGCCGCGTCCACGACGCCGTCGCGGGCGGCCGCCACGACCTGGTCATAGACCTGTCCGCCGTGCGGTTCTGCGACTCCAGCGGGGTCGGCGTCCTCATCGCCGCCCGCCGCCTGCTGCGCTCCTGCGGTGGCCGCCTCCGCCTGATCCTGCCCGAGGCGGTGATCGAGAGCGGCGACGGCCACGTCGACCGCGTGCTGTCCGCCCTGGGCGTCCGCCGCCTCTTCGAGGTCTACGGGGACGTCCCGGCGGCGGTGGAGGAGGTCAGCTGATCGACCGGATCGTGCTCCACGAGCTCGACCCGACCGTGGTGCGGGGGCCGTCCACCGGGGTTCCCGAGGCGCCGGTGCCGCCCGCGTAGAAGAGCAGGGTGCCGGTGCCCTCGTCCGTCGTCGCCCACAGGTCGGCGACCCCGTTCAGGTCGGCGTCGGCGGCTCCCGCGAGCAGCGGGCGCGAGGCGACGTCGTAGCCGTGCCCGTACGCGACCCGGTGGTCGAAGGTCCCGTCGTCGTACCCCCGGTAGAGCCAGAGGTCGCCGGTCCCGGTGTGCCGGGCGAGCAGATCCACGCGGCCGTCCCGGTCCGCGTCGCCGGGGGACGTCAGCGTCATGACGTCCCAGCCGCTCGCCCCGATCAGGACGGGCGCGGCCACCGCCGGCGCGGAGCCGCGGACCCCGGCGCGCAGCCACAGCCCGTCGTCGTACCGGAGGACCGCGTCCGGGTGTCCGTCATGGGTGACGTCGCCGACGCCCACGACCTTCGCGTCGGTGGGCAGTCCGGTCGCGACCGTCACGGGCGCGGTGATCGAGCCGTCGCCGCGGTTGGCGTAGACGCGCAGTTCGCCGCCGACGCGGGCGAGCACGTCCTCCGTGCCGTCGCCGGTCCAGTCCCCGCGGTGCGCCACGGAGGCGGTGGACCAGCCGCCGGTGCCGATGACGTCGTGGGCGCCGGGGACGCCGCCGGTGCCCTTGCCGTGGTAGAGCCGCAGCCTGCCGGCGTCGTCGACGGCGACGAGGTCGGGCGCACCGTCGCCGGTCTGGTCGCCGGGGACGGGGGCCGGGCGGCGGTAGCCGATGACGGGGGCGTGGTCGGACCAGCCGTTCGGCTCCTCGGCTCCGGACGCCAGGTTGTGCGTGGTGTCCAGGAGGGAGTGGTCGACGGTGCAGGACACGAACCGCTGCCCGCCGGGCCGCTGGGTGCCGAAGAGGTGGTCGAGCCGGCTCCAGCGGGGCTCGGGCTTGTCGTTCTCCCAGCGTACGAAGGTGTCGTCGTCGTTCTCGCAGCGGTCGAGGGTCCCGGCGATCGGGGCCAGGGCCGCCGTGGTCTCGCGGTTGTTGAGGTCGCCGCCGAGGACGACACCGGTGGCGAGGGCGCCCTGGAGGTGGTCGCGGATGGTCTCGCTCTGGCGCTGTGCGACGGTGGCGTCGTTGTCGATGAGGTGCGTGGTGCAAAAGGTGTCGGTGAGGCCGGTGACCTTGGCGCAGAGCAGGGGCATCCGGCGGTCGGAGAGTTCGGCGGGGACGGTCTCGACGCGTTCGACGGGGCCGTCGAAGGTGCCCTTGACGGCGAGCAGGACGCCGAGCGTGCCGCCCAGGGCGGTGCCGCGGCAGGCCGACACGGGCTTGAGGGTGCTGGTGTCGGGGATGTAGTCGCCGGCCCTGTTCCCGGGGGCGTGCGCGAGGGACCAGCCGGCGCCGAGGCGGGCGGCGAGCAGCGCCATGTGGCTCTTCTCGGCACCGGGCGGGGGCGTCGCGCCCTGGTAGCCGCAGGCCTCCTGGAGCATCACGACGTTCGCCTGGTGGGCGTCGACGAGCTTCTTGACCTCGTCCATCTTGGGGCCGGGGTCGTTGCGGTGCGGGCAGAAGCCGAGCTGCCCACGCACGCCGCCGGCCTCGCCGCAGATGTTCCAGGTGACGACGCGTACCTCGTCGGCGTACGGGGCGGTGGCCGTCGGCGCGGATGCCGCGGCCGCTGTTGCCGTTGCTGTTGCTGTTGCCGTTGCCGTCGCCGTCGCCGTCGCCGTCGCCGTCGCCGTCGCGGTCGTGGCCGCCGTCGCCGGGGCCGCCGCCGGTATGCCGAGCAGCAGGCCCACGACGGCCGCGAGGCCCGCCGCGAGCGCGATGGGTCGTCTTCTCATGTGGTCCCCCTCCGGTTCCGCGGGCGGGTGCCCGCGGAGGATTCCCGGGGATCATAGAGCGGGGGTCACCGAGCGCCGAACCGCTCTCTGAGCTGGTACTTGAGCACCTTGCGCAGGGTCTCGTTGCGCGGGAGGGCGGCCACGACCTCAAGCTGTTCGGGGAGTTTGTGGACGGAGAGGCCCGCCTCGCGGAGGAAGGCAGTGACCGTCGGCAGGGTCAGCGGGGCGGCGCCCGGGGGCTGTTCGACGACCGCGCAGACGCGTTCGCCGCGCTCGGGGTCCGGGAGGCCTATGACGGCCGCGTCGCCGACGTCCGGATGGCCGTGGAGGAGGTCCTCGATCTCCTTGGCCGAGATGTTCTCTCCCTTCCGGATGATGATGTCCTTGATCCGGCCCGTCAGGACGAGGTGGCCGCTGGGGGTCAGACGACCCACGTCCCCGGTGATGAGGAAGCCGTCCTCGTCGAAGGCCGCGGCGGTCTGCGCCGGGTCCAGGTAGCCCTGGCAGACGGCCTCGCCGCGGAGCCGGACCTCGCCGTCGCCGGTGCCGTCGCCGGTGATCCGGATCTCCATGCCGGCGGGCGGGCGGCCCTCGGTGGTCGCGAGGTTCTCGGCGGTGTCGTCCGGGTCGCCCATCGTGATCATCGGGACCTCGGTCATGCCGTACCCGTGGGTGAGCTGGCAGCCCAGCTCCTTGCGGACCGCGTGGTAGATCTCCGGCGGCTTCGGCGCCCCGCCGCCCGCGAGCAGCCGCAGGGTGGGGATGACCGGTTCGCCGGGCCGCGCGCGCTGTTCGGCGAGGAACATCGCGTAGAAGGCGGTCGAGCCGCCGGCGACGGTCACGCCGTGGGCGCGGTACTCGTCGAGCGCCTCGGGCAGCGAGAACTGTTCGAACATGACGGCGGGGAATCCGTACAGCAGGAGCATCACCGTGTAGTCGGGCCCGGCGATGTGCGCGTACGGGAAGGCCATCGAGCCGACGTCCTCGGCGGTCAGCCGCAGGGCGTGGGCGAGGCAGGAGCCGCCCGCGAGGAGCGAGCGGTCGGTGTGCAGGACGCCCTTGGGGTCGGAGGTCGTGCCGGAGGTCCAGTAGATCCAGCGGACGTCGGTCCCGGAGGAGGGCGGCGGGGGGAGCACCGCCGGGTCGCCGTCGGGGAGGCTCTCGGGGGAGTACGCCTCGAAGATCCCGCGCGCGCCGAGCCGGCGGGCCATCTCCGTGTGGTCGAATCCGCGCCACACGCCGGGGACGGCGAAGTACTCCGCCCGGGACTCGCGCAGGGCGAAGCCGACCTCCTTGTCCCGGTAGAAGGGGATCACCGGCGTCTGTACGGCGCCGAGGCGGGCGAGCGCGAAGGTGAGCACCGCGGTCTCGATGCGGGTGGGCAGCTGCCAGGCGACGACCGTGCCCGGCCGCACCCCCATCCCGTACAGCCCGGCGGCGCAGCGCTCGGCGCGCTCGCGCAGGCCGCCGAAGGTGAGGACGCGGTCGCCCTGGAGCAGGACGGGCCGGTCGGGGGTGAGGGCGGCGCGGCGCTCGACGAGCTCCCAGAGGGTGCGGGACTCGCCGAGGGCGTGCGCGGTCTGGTCCAGGGCCGTATCCATGACCGTACTCCTCTTGGCTGACGTTCCGTCAGATAGTGCGGTGAGCGTAGAGGCCGGGCGCTTGTCGGTCCAGGGGTGCGGGGCTAGCCTGATCCCGTCAGATCTGACGGTCCATCAGAAATCGTCATCAGAAACGCCATCAGAAACGCCATCAGAAACGCCATCGGAAAACGTCATCAGAAACGCCATCAGGAACGCCATGAGAGACATGGAGGGGTCATGACGGAACTGCCCCGCATCATCAGCGTCGACGACCACGTGATCGAGCCGGCCCACCTCTTCGACACCTGGCTCCCGAAGAAGTACCGCGACCGCGGCCCCAGGCCCCTCACGGCCGGTATCGGCGAGCTCGCCTACGTCGCCGGCAAGTACCAGATCACGATGGACCCGGACGGCCCGCCGACCGACTGGTGGATCTACGAGGACCTCAAGTTCCCGTACAAGCGGAACATCGCCGCCGTCGGCTTCGACCGCGACGACATGACCCTCGAAGGCATCACGAGGGAGGAGATGCGGCGCGGCTGCTGGGACCCGGCCGCCCGCCTGAAGGACATGGACCTCAACCACGTCGAGGCCTCCCTCTGCTTCCCCACCTTCCCGCGCTTCTGCGGCCAGACCTTCGCCGAGGCCCACGACAAGGAGGTCGCCCTCGCCTGCGTCCGCGCCTACAACGACTGGATGGTCGAGGAGTGGTGCGGCGACAGCGGCGGCCGGCTCATCCCGCTCTGCATCATCCCGCTCTGGGACATCCGTCTGGCCGTCGCCGAGATCCGGCGCAACGCCGCCCGGGGCGTCAAGGCCGTCACCTTCTCCGAGATCCCCACCCACCTCGGACTCCCGTCCATCCACTCCGGCTACTGGGACCCCTTCTTCGCCGTCTGCCAGGAGACCGGCACGGTCGTCAACATGCACATCGGCTCCAGCAGCCAGATGCCCGCCGCCTCCCCCGACGCCCCGCCCGCCGTCCAGGCCTCCCTGAGCTTCAACAACGCGATGGCCTCGATGATGGACTTCCTCTTCAGCGGGGTGCTCGTGAAGTTCCCGCGGCTGAAGCTCGCCTACAGCGAGGGCCAGATGGGGTGGATCCCGTACGCCCTCGAACGCGCCGACGACGTGTGGGAGGAGCACCGGGCCTGGGGCGGCGTCCGCGACCTCATCCCCGAGCCGCCGTCCACCTACTACTACCGGCAGATCTTCTGCTGCTTCTTCCGCGACAAGCACGGGATCGCCTCGCTGGACGTGGTGGGCCGCGACAACGCCACCTTCGAGACCGACTACCCGCACGTCGACTCGACCTTCCCGCACACCAAGGAGGTCGCCCTCGACCACGTCCAGGGCCTCGACGACGAGACGGTCTACAAGCTCATGCGCGGCAACGCCATCCGCATGCTCGACCTGGACTTCGACCGAGGCCCCGACCTGGGCGCCGTCTGATGGACCTCGCGTACAGCGCGGAGGAGGAGGAGTTCCGGGCGCGGCTGAGGGTCTGGCTCGCGGCCGTCCTGCCCACGTTGCCGCCGCGGCCCGACCCGCTCGACTGGCCGGCCCGGCGCGCGTACGACTGCGGCTGGCAGCGCAGGCTGCACGACGCCGGGTACGCCGACGTCCACTGGGACGCCTCACCCACCCAGCGGCTGATCTTCCTGGAGGAGACGGAACTCGCCGGAGCGCCCTACGTCGGCGCCAACTTCGTGGGGCTGCTGCACGCCGGCCCGACGATCGCCGCCGAGGGCACCGCCGCGCAGCGGGACCGCTGGCTGCCGCCGGTCCTGCGCGGCGACGAGGTCTGGTGCCAGGGCTTCAGCGAGCCCGACGCCGGCTCCGACCTCGCCTCGCTCCGCACCCGGGCGGTCCGGGACGGCGACGAGTACGTCGTCAGCGGGCAGAAGATCTGGACCTCGCACGCCGAGGTCGCCGACTGGTGCGAACTCCTCGTCCGCACGGACCCCGCCGCGCCGAAACACCGGGGCATCAGCTGGCTCGCCATGCCCATGGACGCCCCCGGCGTCACCGTACGGCCGCTGCGGACCCTCGCCGGGTCCACCGAGTTCGCCGAGATGTTCCTCGACGAGGTGCGGATACCCGTCGGCAACCGGGTGGGCGACGAGAACGACGGCTGGCGCGTCACCATGGTGACCCTCTCCTTCGAGCGCGGCACCGCGTTCGTCGGGGAGGTCGTCGCCTGCCGCCGCCTCCTCGGCGAACTCGCGCGTACGGCACGGGAGAACGGCACCTGGGACGACCCCGTCCTGCGGCGGCGGCTCGGCAGGCTCTCCGCCGAGTTCCAGGCGCTGTGGCGGCTCACCCAGGCGAACGTCAGCGAGGCGCAGGCGACCGGCGGGGTGCCGGGCGCCGGCGGGTCCGTCTTCAAGCTGCACTACTCGCACGCCCGCCAGGAGCTGTACGAGGCCGCCGCGACGGTCCTGGGCCCCGACGCGCTCGACCTCGGGCACGACTGGACGCTCGACCGGCTGTCCTCGCTCTCGTACACGATCGCCGCCGGCACCTCCCAGATCCAGCGCAACATCGTCGCCGAGCGCATCCTCGGCCTCCCGAAGGGACGGTGACCCCCGCCATGGACTTCCGACTCACCGAAGACCAGCGGGCGCTGCGCAAGGGGGTGCGCGAGCTGCTCGCGCGGCTCTTCGACCGGGAGGCGCTGCGGGCCGCCGTGGACGCGCCGTCCCTGGACCGGGAGCTGTGGCGGGAGCTCGGCGCGGCCGGGTTCTTCGCGCTGCGGCTGCCGGAGGAGGAGGGCGGGGTGGGGCTCGGCCTCCCGGAGGCGGTGCTCCTCTTCGAGGAGGCGGGCCGGGTGTTGCTGCCGGGGCCGCTGGTCGCGACACATGTGGCGGCGGGGGCCCTGCGGGGCGCGGCGGAGGGGGAGGTGGTGGTGACCTCCGCCTCGGAGGGGCTGGTCCCTTGGCTGGACGAGGCGGATGTGGTGCTGGGCTCGACCGAGGGCGCCGTACCGGTGCGATCGGTGGATCCACTGACGCCGCTGCATCGGGTGCCGGGCCTCGTGGGCGCCGTAGGTGCGGGGAGCCCAGGCCCGGCAGGGGAGGTGCGGCCCGCGACGGGGGGCCCGGTGACGGGCGACGACCTCGTCGCGGCTCTCCTCTCCGCCGCCGAGCAGGTCGGGAGTGCGGGGCGGACCACCGACATGGCTGTCGCCCACGCCCGCGAGCGGGAGCAGTTCGGGCAGGTCATCGGGGGGTTCCAGGCGGTCAAGCACCTCTGCGCCGGGATGCTCGTGCGGGCCGAGCTCGCGCGGGCCGCCGTGCGGGCCGCAGCCGTGACCGGCGACCCCGTCGAGATCGCCGGGGCCAAGCTCCTCGCGGACGAGGCCGCCACCGCGAACGCCCGGGACTGCCTCCAGGTGCACGGCGGCATGGGGTTCACGTGGGAGGCGGACGTGCACCTGCACCTCAAGCGGGCCTGGGTGCGGTCCGAGATGTGGCTGCCCGCCGCGCGGGCCGAGGAGGTGGTGGCGGCCCACCTGTAGCGCTCTGCGTCCGCCACGTCACGGAATGTCGATACCGGGTTGTGTCCTTCGGCGGGGCCGTCACGGCCCGGAGTCGGTCTCCGGCTCCGGTACGCTCCGTGGGATGCGAGTGCTCGTTGGCCCGGATCGTCCCGGTGTCGCCCCCGTGGTGACTCCGGGCCCGGGGATGCCCGCCGCTCGCACCCGGCGTTCGACTACCCGCAGAGTGCGTCGCACAGTATGGACCACTCGTACTCCTTCGCGCTGGAATATGCCCGAAGCGCTTGTTGCGGTGACTGTACGTCAACCATGCTGTCCCACAAGGGAATCACGTTCCGTGAAGGTGTGTCCGCCGGTTCGGATGGTGTGAGCGGTGCAGGTGCTTCAGGTTCAGTTGGAGGTCGGGCCCGACCCGGCGGAAGTGGGGCGAGCCCGGAGGTGGGCGCGTTCGCGGCTCGCCGGTTCGGGCATAGGGGACGACGAGCCGCTGGCGGAGACGCTGGTGCTGCTCATCTCCGAGCTCGTGACCAACGCCGTCGTGCACACGGGCTGCCCCGCGGTGCTGCGGATGCTGTTCGCGGCGGAGGGCGGCGTGCGGGTCGAGGTCGCGGACGCGAGCGACCGCCCGCCGCAGCCCCGGCACGCGGAGGGCGAGGACACCAACGGGCGCGGTCTGGAACTGGTGGACGGCCTCGCGGACCGGTGGGGCTGGCAGCGCGAGGGTGCCGGGAAGAGCATCTGGTGCGAGGTGGACCGGGCCCCGGTGACTCCCGCGAGCGGCCCGGGCGCGGTGGCGCCCGGCCGGGTGCGCTGTTGACGGTTCGTTCCGTTTTGCCCACTCTGGTGTGAGCGATTCGTGGCGAGGGGAGCCGAGGGCCGTGTGCCCTCGGCGTGTGCGGGTCGTGGCCGGGTGGCGGCGCCCGCACCGTGCTCGGGGCGCGTGCGAGCGCGCCGCCACCGGCTGAGACAGGTCTCGGAGGGCCGCGACCTCGGGGATTCCGACCTCAGAGGATCGCGACCGGTGCCACCGGTGTGCCCGTGCCGCCGACGAAGGGCTCCGGCATCGCGGAGAGCAGGAAGGCGTAACGCCGCTCCTGTGCACAGGCTGTGGACAGTTCCTCCAGATTCCAGTTCTGCCCCTGGAGCATCCCCATCTCGACGAGGTCGAGGGCGTGGACGGGCAGCCAGAGGTCGTCGATCTCCGGCGGGAAGATCTCGAAGGTGAGCGTGTCGTTGGCGACGGCCGCGACGTCCCGGGCGTGGAACCACTCCGGCGTACGGACCGAGAGGCCGGGGGACGGGAAGGCGTACCCGTGCTTGTCCCCGGCCAGGTACACCTGCATCTGTCCCGTCCGTACGAGGACGATGTCGCCGGACCGGACGGTGACCCTGCCGAACTCGGCTGCCTCGTCGAGGTCTTCGGGGGTGACGGCGTGGTCGCCGGGCAGCCGGTCGAGGCTCTTGGCGGCGGCCACGTCGAGCAGGACGCCCCGCGAGACGACCTGGCGGGCGGTGTGGATGCCGCTGAACTCGGCGCGGCCGTGCGCGGTGATCGTGCCGGCGGGCCGGCCGTTGTAGATCCGGCCCGAGTGCGAGGCGTGCGTCAGGGCGTCCCAGTGGGTGCCGGCCTGGAGGCCGAGGGTCACGGCGTCGTCGCTGGTGGCGACCGTGCCGGGGCCGAACAGCTCCTGGTTGACCTGGACCATCACGTGGAGCGGGTTGACGCGGCCGGGGATCATGCCGGTCTGGACGCCGTCCTGCTTGAGGTCGACGGCGAGGGGTACGCGCCGGCCGGTGCGTACGGTCGCGACGGCCTCCCGTACGACCTCGTCGGTGACGAGGTTGAGGGTGCCGATCTCGTCGTCCTGGCCCCAGCGGCCCCAGTTGTTGACGCGCTTGGCGATCTCGTGAAATGCGGCGGGCAGAGACATCGGGGCCTCCGGGGTCTTGTTCTCGGGTATCTGACGGACCGTAGAATCCTGACGACGAATGAATCTAACGGACCGTCAGAAACTGCGGGAGGGGCCGGGCATGGGGAACTTCTTGGCTGGCAAGGTCGTCGCCGTGACGGGCGCGGGGCGGGGCATCGGCCGCGCCGTCGCCCTCGCGTGCGCGGCGGAGGGCGCGAAGGTCGTCGTGAACGACTACGGGGTGTCGATCGAGGGCGGCGAACCGACCTCGGAGATCGCCCTCTCCGTCGTGAAGGAGATCGAGGCCGCCGGCGGCACGGCCGTCGCCGTCGCCGACGACATCTCGACGATGGCGGGCGGGCAGCGCGTGGTGGACATCGCGCTCGCCGAGTACGGGCGGATCGACGGCGTCGTGTGCGTGGCCGGCATCCTGCGCGAGCGGATGCTCTTCAACATGGCCGAGGAGGAGTGGGACCCGGTCGTCGCCACCCACCTGAAGGGCACCTTCACCGTCTTCCGCGCGGCCTCGGCCGTGATGCGCAAGCAGGGCACGGGCACCCTGATCGGATTCACCAGCGGCAACCACCAGGGCTCGGTCGCGCAGGCCAACTACTCGGCGGCGAAGGGCGGGATCATCTCCCTCGTCCGGAGCGCCGCCCTCGGGCTCCACAAGTACGGGGTCACCGCGAACGCGGTCGCGCCCGTGGCCAGGACCCGGATGTCCGCGAACGTCCCCATGGAGCTGAAGGAGATCGGGGAGCCGGAGGACGTGGCCGCGCTCGTCGTCTACCTGCTCTCGGAGCGGGCCAGGGCCGAGAAGATCACCGGCCAGGTGTACACGATCGCCGGCCCGAAGATCGCCGTCTGGGCGCAGCCGAGGGAGCTCCGCGCCGGGTACGCGGAGGGTGGTGGCTGGACCCCGGAGCGGATAGCGGACTTCCTGCCGGGGACGGTGGGGACGGACCCCATGCCGATGCTGGAGCGCCTTGAGGAGATGGCCAGGGCGGCGGCGGCCGGCGAGCGCCCCAACACGGACAAGAGGAGCGGGTCATGAGGGGTGTCGTGTTCGACGGGAAGTCCGTCCAGGTCGTCGACGACCTGGAGGTGCGGGACCCCGGCCCCGGCGAGGTGCTGGTCGGGATCGCCGCCGCCGGGCTCTGCCACAGCGACCTGTCCGTGGTCGACGGGACGATCCCCTTCCCGCCGCCCGTCGTCCTCGGCCACGAGGGCGCCGGAGTCGTCGAGGCCGTAGGCCCCGGCGTCACGCACGTCGTCCCCGGTGACCATGTCGCCCTCTCCACCCTCGCGAACTGCGGCGCCTGCGCCGACTGCGACAGCGGCCGGCCCACCATGTGCCGCAAGGCGATCGGGATGCCGGGGCAGCCGTTCTCGCGCGCCTCGACCGGACAGGCGCTGTTCCAGTTCGCGTCCAATTCCTCCTTCGCCGAGCGGACCGTCGTCAAGGCCGTCCAGGCCGTGAAGATCCCGAAGGACATCCCGCTGACCTCCGCCGCCCTCATGGGCTGCGGCGTCCTCACCGGCGTCGGCGCCGTGCTCAACCGGGCGAAGGTCGGCCGGGGCGAGACCGTCGTCGTCATCGGCACCGGCGGCATCGGCCTCAACGTCATCCAGGGCGCGAGGATCGCGGGCGCGCCGACGATCGTCGCGGTGGACACGAACCCGGCGAAGGAGGGGGTGGCCCGGCAGTTCGGGGCGACGCACTTCCTGACCTCGACGGACGGGGTGCGCGAGATCCTCCCGACCGGCGCCGACCACGTCTTCGAGTGCGTCGGCCACACCGGGCTCGTCCGCACCGCGATCGACCTCCTCGACCGGCACGGCCAGGCGATCCTCCTCGGGATGACCGCGCCGAAGGCGGAGGCGAGCTTCCTGCCCGCCGCGATGTTCCTCGACAAGTCGATCCTGGGCTGCCGGTACGGCTCCTCCCGCCCGCAGAAGGACCTCGCTCTCTACGCCGAGCTCTACCGCTCCGGCACCCTCCTCCTCGACGAGCTGGTGACACGGACGTACCCGGTGGAGGAGTTCGCGCGGGCCGTCGAGGACGCGGAGCGAGGGAAGGTGGCGCGCGGGGTGCTCACCTTCTGAGGCGCACCGGGCCGCCGGTTCTGAGGCGCACCGGGCCGCCGGTTCTGAGGTGCACCGGGCCGCCGGTTCTGAGGTGCACCGGGCCGCCGGTAACTTTCCTGGGTGTCAGGACCGCCTGAGGGCTACGGTCATGGCCATGTCCTACCGCGAGCTCGCCACCCGCCCCGTCCTCGCCTGGTGCGCCGTCACCGCCGCCGGGCGGCTGCCCGTCGCCATGGCGCCGCTCGCGCTCGTCTTCCTCGTGCGCGAGCGGCCCGGCGGCTACACCGTCGGGGCTCTCCTCGCCGCCGCGTACGTCATCGGGGAGATCGTCGCCGCCCCCGTCCTCGGCATGCGCATGAACGCCGAGCGAGCCCGGCCGCAGCTCGCCGCCGGACTCGCCGTCGGGGCCGCCGGCTTCGCCGGCCTCGGGCTCGCGCCCGGCGCGCACCCCGCCGTCCTCGCCGCCTTCGCTCTCCTCGCGGGCGCCGGACCCGCCGCCGTCCCCGGCGGGCTGCGCGCGCTCCTGACGAGCCTGGTCCCCGAGCGGGCCGTGACCCAGGCGATGAGCCTGGAGTCGGTGCTGACCTTCGGGATCTGGGCGGCGGCGCCCGCGCTCGCCACCGGTCTCGCGCTCGGCGTCGACCCCGCCGTACCGTTGCTCCTCCAGGCCGTCCTGATGGCGCTCTCCGTGGCGGGGCTGTGGCTGCTGCCGGCCGGCTGGTCGGCCGAGCCGCCGGGCGAGGGCGCCTCGGTGCGGCGGGCACTCCTGCGGGCCTGGCCCGTGTACGTCCTCGGGGCCGGCGCCCTGACCCTGCTCGCGCTCGCCGAACTGATCCTGCCCGCCCTGCTCGAACAGCGCGGGATCGCCATCGGCTGGGCGGGTCCGCTCCTCGCCGGCTTCTCGATCGGCTCGGCCGTCGGCGCGTTCGTCTACGGCCTGCGGGGCGGCCGCTGGCCCGGTCCGCTCCCCGTCCAGTCCGTCGTCCTGGTCCTCGCCGTGTCCGCCGGGGTCGCGCTCGTCGCGCTGCTGCCCTGGACGGCCGGCATCGCGCTCACCCTGGCCGCCTCCGGCCTGCTCATGGCCCCCGCGATGCTCACCCGGAACCTCGCGCTGCGGGAGATCCTCCCGCCGTCCGCGCTCGCCGCCGGGTACTCGGTCATGTACGCGGCCGTCGGCGCCGGTTACGCGGCGAGCGGCACCCTCGCGGGCGCCCTCCTCAAGGTGGTGGCCCCCTCGACGGCGATCCTCTGCGGGGTCGGCCTGACCGTGCTGCTCACGGTCGTCGGCGCGGTGGGGGAGCGGCGGTCGGCCCGCCCGGGCCCGGAGGGCCAGGAGAGTCAGGAGGAGGCTTTCGAGGGATCCTGCGCCGCCCCCGAGGCCTCCGAGGCCTCCGACGACTTCGAGGCCTCCGGCGACTCCGAGGCCTCCGAGGCCTCCGAGGCCTCCGACGACTCCGGCGACGAGGCGGTGCGGAAGGTGCGCCGGTAGGACGTCGGCGTCACCCCTATCGCGCTCATCAGGTGCACCCGCAGCGACTGGGCCGTGCCGAAGCCCGCGTCCTGCGCGACCCGGTCGACGGGCAGGCCGGTGGACTCCAGGAGGTGCCGGGCGCGCTCGACGCGCTGCTGGGTGAGCCACTGCCCGGGGCTGATCCCGACCTCGTCGCGGAAGCGGCGGGTGAACGTCCGTACGCTCATCGCCTCCTTCCCGGCCAGGTCCCGCAGCTGGATCGGCTCGTGGAGGTGGGCGAGCGCCCACGCCCTGGCCGTGGTCGTGGTGTGCGTGCCGGCCTCGGGAAGGGGCCGCTCGATGTACTGGGCCTGTCCGCCGTCCCGGTGCGGCGGTACGACGGTCCTTCGGGCGACGTCGTTGGCGACGGCCGTGCCGTGGTCGCGGCGCACGATGTGCAGGCACAGGTCGATGCCGGCGGCCACGCCCGCCGAGGTGAGGACGTCGCCGTCGTCGACGAAGAGCACGTCGGCGTCGACCCGCACGCTGGGGAAGAGCCGCTGGAAGTGCGCGGCGGAGGACCAGTGGGTGGTGGCCGGGCGCCCGTCGAGGAACCCGGCGGCGGCGAGCACGTACCCGCCGGTGCAGATGGAGACGAGCCGGGTGCCGGGCCGGATGTGCGCGAGGGCGGCGGCGAGCTCCTCGGTGAGCCTGCCCTCCTCGTAGACCGGGCCGAGCTCGTACGAGGCGGGGACGACGACCGTGTCGGCGGTGGCGAGGATCTCGGGGCCGTGCTCCACGTGCACGGAGAAGTCGGCGTCGGTGGGGACGGGGCCGGCGACCGGGGCGCAGGTGACGATCTCGTACAGGAGCGTGCCCTCGGGGTCCCGGGCGCGGCCGAAGATGCGGTGCGGGATGCCCAGCTCGAAGGGGAGGAGCCCGGGCAGGGCGAGGACGGCGACGCGGTGGGGCGGCCTCGGCACGGTGGGGGCTCCTTCGGAAGCGCGTGGGCGGGAAAATCAGTGGTGGTCCAGACCAGTTGGCTGGTACCTCTTCGTGTCCGTGACGGACAACACGTACAAGTCTGAGGCCGCCGAACGGATTCCCGCACCGGGTTCCGCACCGGCCGGGCCGCCCGCACTGTGGAACCGTAACTTCCGGCTCTTCTTCGTCGCCCGCGCGGTGGCCGTCTTCGGCGAGGGCATGGTCCCGGTCGCCTATGCCGCCGGACTCCTCGGCGCCGGCCACCCCGGCTCCACCGTCGGCTACGCACTCGGCGGCTGGACCGCCGCCTTCGCGCTCTTCGTGCTCTTCGGCGGCGTCCTCGCCGACCGCTTCACCGCCCGCCGCATGATGATCCTCGCGGACCTGCTCCGGCTCCCCGGCGCCGCCGTCCTCGCCGCCTCCTTCACCCTCGGCAGCCCGCCCCTGTGGGCCGTCTACGCCCTGTCCGTCCTCAGCGGCATGGGCGCCGCCCTCTTCCAGCCCGGGGTCGCCTCCACGATCCCGCGCATCGCCCCCGACGTGCAGCGTGCCAACGCCGTCCTGCGGGTCGTCGAAGCCCTCATGATCATGGCGGGACCCGCCGCGGCGGGCCTGCTCGTCGCCGTGTGGAACGCGGGCGCGGCCTTCGCCGTCAACGGCGCGACCTTCGCCGTCAGCGCCCTCTGCCTCACCCTCGTGCGGCTCGTCCCCATCCCGTCCGACACGGCCCGCCGCGACTCCCTCGGCGCCGAACTCGCCGGCGGCTGGCGCGAGTTCCGCGCGCGCAGCTGGCTGTGGGGGGTCATCTCCATCTGGACCGTGTACGGGCTGACCGTCGCGGGCCCGATGGTCCCGCTCACCGCGAGCCTGGTCACCGGGGAGCACGGCTCCGCCGCGTACGGCGTCCTCATGGCCGTCAACGGCGCGGGCAGCGCCGCCGGCGGCCTCCTCGCCCTCCGGCTGCGCCCCCGACGCCCCCTCGCGGCGGGCGCGGTGGCCCTCCTCGGCCTCCCCGTGAACCTCCTCCTGCTCGGTACGGGCGCCCCCGTGGGGCTGCTCGGCGCGGGCCAGTTCATCGGCGGCGCGGCCTTCGCCTTCTGGCTGGTCATGTGGTCCACCGCCGTACAGACCCATGTCCCGCATGAGGCCCTCAACCGGATGCACGCGTACGACGTGGCCGGCTCGCTCCTGATGATGGGCGTCGGCCGCACCCTCTCGGGCCCGGTCGCGGCGGCCGTCGGCACGGAGGAGGTGCTGCTCACGGGCGCGGGCATCGCCGTGCTCGTCGTGGCGGCGCTGCTGGTCGTACGCCCGATCAGGAGGCTGCCGAGGGTGTAGGCCGTTGCGGGTGGGCCGGTGTCCCGATCCTTTGGGTGTCCGATCCTTTGGGTGTCCCGATCCTTTGGGTGTCCCGATCCTTTGGAAAGGTGTCGTTCAGGCCAATGGTCGGTAGGGGGCGGGAGCCGGGATGCTCGATGGCATGGCCCAGACAACCGAGAGTCCCGCTCCCGCGACGCCCGCTCCCGAGCCCCCCGCCCGCCGCACGTCTCGCGCGCCCCGCGTCCACCGTGCCTGGTTCGTCGCGGCGGTCACCTTCGTCACGATCATCGGCGCGGCGGCCTTCGCCTCGCTTCCGGGCCTGCTGATCGAGCCGCTGCACGAGGAGTTCGACTGGTCGCGCGGCACGATCGGCTTCGCCGTCTCGGTGAACCTCGCCCTCTACGGGCTCACGGCCCCCTTCGCCGCCGCGCTCATGGACCGCTTCGGCATCCGCCGGGTCGTCGCCCTCGCGCTGACGGTCATCTCGGTCGGCTCCGTCCTCACCGTGTGGATGACGGCCGCCTGGCAGCTCGTCCTCTACTGGGGCGTGCTCGTCGGCCTCGGCAGCGGCTCGATGGCGCTCGCCTTCGCCGCGACCGTCACCAACCGCTGGTTCGTCGCCCGCCGCGGCCTCGTCACCGGCATCCTCACCGCCGCCGGCGCCTCCGGACAGCTCGTCTTCCTCCCCCTCCTCTCCTGGCTGGTCGAGCACCACGGCTGGCGCCCCGCCGCCGTGACCGTGTCGCTCGCCGCTCTCGCGGTCGTCCCCTTCGTGTGGCTGCTGCTCCGCGACCACCCGGCGGACACGGGCCTCGCCCCGTACGGCGGGGAGTACGCCGAGAAGCCCGCCCCCGTCACGGGCGCCGCGCGCCGGGCCGTCACCGTCCTGCTCAAGGCGGCCCGCACAGGCCCCTTCTGGCTGCTCGCCGGCACCTTCGCGATCTGTGGGGCCTCGACGAACGGCCTGGTCAAGACCCACTTCGTGCCCGCCGCCCACGACCACGGGATGCCCGTCACGGCGGCCGCGGGACTGCTGGCCGTCATCGGTGTCTTCGACGTCGTCGGCACGATCGCCTCCGGCTGGTTCACCGACCGCTTCGAGGCCCGCCGGCTCCTCGCGGTCTACTACGCGCTGCGCGGCGTCTCGCTGCTCTTCCTGCCGATGCTCCTCGCGCCCACCGTGCACCCGCCGATGCTCTTCTTCATCGTCTTCTACGGCCTGGACTGGGTGGCCACGGTCCCGCCGACGATCGCCCTCTGCCGTGAGCACTACGGCGAGGACTCGGCGATCGTCTTCGGCTGGGTCCTCGCCTCCCACCAGGTGGGCGCGGCCCTCGTCGCCTTCGGGGGCGGTGTCGCCCGGGACCTCTTCGGCTCGTACGACGTCGTCTGGTACGCCTCCGGAGCGCTCTGCGCGGCGGCGGCCCTGATGGCCCTGGTCATCCGCCGCCCCCGGACGGAGGCGCCTTCCCTGGCGGGAGCATGAGCGATCACCAGGGGGTGATCGCTCATGAACAGCGGTCCTGACATGGGGCGTACGCACGCCCGGATGCTGCGGGTCTCGACGCTGGCGCTGCTGCTGGAGGCCGGGGTGGCTCTGGCGGTGCTCATGACGGTGGGCCTGTCGATGGAGCCGGAGCCGGGAGACGACACCGCCGGCGGCGCTCTCGTCCTGTTGGCGCTTCCGTTCGTGGCGGTGTTCGGCGTACTGGTGGCGTTCGCGGTCTCCGCCGTGCTGATCCTGCCCGTGGTGCTGCTGGGCGAGGACCTGGGCCGCAAGTCCGGCCGCGACCCGCTCTGGTGGCAACTGGCGCTCGCGGGCCTCGCCGGCGCCCTCCTCGCACCCCTGGCGGGCGTGCGGGGGTGGATCGTGGGCTGGACGGTCCTGGCGGTGGCGGTGCTGCTCACCCGGCCGGCGAGGCAGGGCTACTTCGTCTCCCTGCTTCTCTGGGGCACGCTCGCCGTGGTGAGCGTCTTCATGGTGGGCGGGATCGTCCTGTACGCGCAGGGCTAGGAGCTGAACCGCCCGAACCGCCCCCGGTGGAACAGCAGCGGATCCCCGTCCTCCGCCGCGCCGAGCGACTCGACCCGTCCGACCACGATCAGATGGTCGCCGCCCGTGTGGACGGCGGTGATCGTGCAGTCGATCCAGGCGGGCGAGCCCGCGAGGCGCGGTGAGCCGGTGGCCGGCGCGTGGTCCCACTCCACCCCCGCGAACTTGTCGGCCCCGCTGACCGCGAACGACCGGCAGAGCGGGCCCTGCTCGGCCCCGAGGATGTTGACGCAGAAGGTTCCGGAGTCCGCGATCCGGGGCCAGGTCGTCGACGTACGGGCGACCATGAAGGCGACCAGGGGCGGGTCGAGGGAGAGCGAGGCGAAGGACTGGCAGGCGAAGCCCGCCGGACCGTCGGCGTCGAGGGCCGTGACGATCGTGACCCCGCTCGCGAAGTGACCGAGGACGCGGCGGAATTCGGCCGGGTCGACGGGCGGTCGCTCGTCCTCCCGTACCGCGCGCAGTACCGGCCGTGGCAGTGGTTCGACGGCCGTCGGCGAACCGGCCGCTCTCAGGTGTCGGACGGCGGTGGCGGCCATCCCGGCGTGTCCCATCACACCGTCCATTGAAGCTGACGGTGTGTCAGATAGGAAGCCCCTCGGTGCGACGGTCGTCCGCCGCCCGAGGGGCCGCGTTCCGCCGGAGGAGAACGTGAAGGTCAGGCTTCCGGTGCCCTGGATCCGGTGCAGTCCCGGCCGCTCCACCGTCACCGTGAAGCAGACGGAGCCGGGGGCGGGGACGGACACCGTCCTGACCGCGTCGCCCGGGTCGCCGAAGGGGGCGAGCGGCAGGGCGGGGCAGTTGTCGATGGTGGGGGCGACGGTGGGGGTGGGCGTCGGCTCGACCGTTGGGGTCGGGTCCGGGGTCGGCGTCGGGTCCGGTGTCGGGTACGCCGACGGCGCCGTAGGCTCCGTTTCCAGTGTGGGAGCTGTGCTCGCGGTCGCCGCCGGCGTAGCCGCCACCGCCGCCCCCGTCGGAAGCATCGGGCTCAGCAGGGCCGCGAGCAGCGCGGGAGCGAGAAGAAGGGATCTTCCTGATCTTCGGGATCTTTTGCGCGAGCGCGCGGAGTTGGGTATTCCGTCCCCCCCCGGAGCGGCAGTGTGTGGCATATGCGCGACACGCCATAGGGCTCCGGTACGACAGCCTCCGCTACCGCCCCTCGTACCGCGCCTCCCGCCGTTCCACGAAGCTCGCCACCCCCTCCTGCGCGTCCCGTGTCGTCATGTTGAGCTCCTGGGCCGTGGCCTCCGTCGCGAAGGCCGTCGCGCGGTCCGTGTCCAGGGACGCGTTGACCAGCTGTTTCGTCAGGGCGAGGGCGCGGGTGGGGCCCTGGGCCAGGCGTTCGGCCCATTCTCGGGCCGTCTTCTCCAGGTCCTCCGCCGGGACGACCCGGTTCACCAGGCCCATCTCCCTCGCCTCCGCCGCGCCGACCGCGTCGCCGAAGAACATCAGCTCCTTCGCCCGCTGCGGACCGATCAGCCGGGGGAGGAGATACGCGCCTCCGCCGTCCGGGACCAGGCCCCGCCGGACGAACACCTCGATGAAGCGCGCCGATTCGGACGCCAGCACCAGGTCGCACGCGAACGCCAGGTGCGCGCCGATCCCCGCCGCCGTGCCGTTCACCGCCGCGATCACCGGCTTCTCGCAGTCCATCACCGCTCCGATGAAGCGCTGCGCGCCCTGCCGGATCATCCGGGCCACGTCCCCCGCGACCCGCTCGGCGGCCGCCGCAGGGCCGCCCCGCAGGTCCGCGCCCGCGCAGAAGCCCCGGCCCGTCGCCGTGACGACCACCGCCCGGATCTCCGGGTCGGCGGAGGCCGACGCCAGCAGGGCGATGATCCGCTCCCGCTGGTCCCAGGTGACGGCGTTCATCGCCTCGGGGCGGTTGAGCGTGATCCATGAGACGCCGTTCTCCACGGTGTGCAGGACCTCGTCCACGAGAAACTCCTATCGGCAGACAGCCAGCGCGTCCAGGGCCACCGCCCCCTGCCCGCGCGGCAGCACCATCAGCGGGTTGATGTCCAGTTCGGCGAGGTCGCCGTCGAGTTCGAGGGCCATCCGCTGCACCCGCAGCACGACCTCGACGAGCGCGTCGACGTCGGCCGGCGGAGCACCCCGTACTCCGTCGAGGAGCGCCTTCCCGCGCAGGTCGGCGAGCATCGAGCGGGCCTCGTGCTCGCCGAAGGGCGGGACGCGGACGGCGGTGTCGCCGAGGACCTCGACCAGGACCCCGCCGAGGCCGACCGTGACCGTCGGGCCGAACAGCTCGTCCCTCGTCACGCCCACCACCATCTCGACCCCGCGCCCGACCATCTGGCAGACCAGGACGCCGTCGAGGTCGATCGACTCGTACCGCGCGATGTCGGTGAGCTCGCGGTACGCGTCCCTGACCTGGCTCGCCGAGGTCAGCCCGACCTTCACGAGCCCCAGCTCCGTCTTGTGCGCGAGCTGCGCGCCCGAGGCCTTCATCACGACCGGGTAGCCGACGAGCCCCGCCGCCCGGACCGCCGCCGCCGCGCTCGTCACGAGCTGTTCGCGCGGCACCCGTATCCCGTACGCCCGCAGCAGCTGCTTGGCCGCGTGCTCGCTGAGTCGCCGGCCGGGGCGAATGAGGGCCTGCGCCTTGCGGAAGGAGGGGGAGGGGGTGCGGGGGGCCTCGTCGAAGGGGGAGCGGTAGCCGACGGTGAAGCGGTGGTGGTCGAGATAGGCCTTCACGGCCCCGATGCAGTTGCCGAAGGTCCGGAAGGTGGCGACGCGCGAGGAGCCGAGGAGGGTCGTGCGGTAGGCGTCCTCGGTGCCGACGGGGGAGCCCCACACCACGCAGACCAGCTTGTCCGTCGCCTCGGCGGCGTCGACCAGGTCCTGCGCGAGCTTGTCGCTCATGGGCGGGAAGGGCCCGGTGATCGGACAGATGAGGACGCCGACGGAGGGGTCGGCGAGGATCGCGTCGATGATCTTCCGGCCGCGCCAGTCGCCCACCGGGTGCCCGCCGTTGTCGACGGGGTTCGAGACGCTCAGGTACTCCGGGATCCACTGGTGCAGTTCGTCCTGCTTGGCCTGCGGGAGCGTGGGGAGTTCGAGCCCGGCCGCCGTCGCCAGGTCGGCGAAGTGGGCGCCCGTACCGCCGGAGATCGAGTAGACGACGACGCCGTCGGCCTGCGGCCTGCGGGCGCGGGCGAGCAGGGTCGCGGTGTCCTGGAGCTGGTCGAGGCCGTCGACCCGGATCACCCCGTACTGGCGCATGGCGGCGTCGACCACCTGGTCGGCGCCGGTGAGCTTGCCGGTGTGGGAGGCGGCGGTGCGGGCCCCGGTCTCGGTGCGGCCGACCTTCACGGCGACGACGGGGACGCCCTGGCGCGCGGCCCGGTCGGCGGCGAGGAGGAAGGAGCGGCCGTCCTTGAGCCCCTCGACGTAGCAGGCGATGGCGCCGACCTCGGGCAGTCCGGCGAAGTACGAGATGAAGTCGGAGGTCTCCAGGTCGGCTTCGTTTCCGGTGGGTGCCCAGTGGGAGAGCCGGACGCCCAGCTCCTGGAGGGTGAAGACGGGCCGTCCCTGGTGGCCGGACTGGGTGATGAGGGCGACGGCCGGGCCTTCGAGGTCCTCGCGGAAGCGCTCGAAGGCGTTGAGGTTGGTGTTGGGGCCGAGGAGCCGGAGCCCCGAGCGGCGGACGGCGGCGGCGAGACGTTCCTGCGCGGCGGCGCCGGCCTCGCCGGTCTCGGCGAAGCCGGAGGCGAAGGCGACCGCGAACCGCACCTTCGTGTCGGCGAGTTCCTCGATGACGGGGAGCGGGTCGGCCACGAGGAGGACGGCGAGGTCGACGGGTTCGGTGAGTGCGCCGACGGAGGGTACGCAGTCGATCCCGAAGACGCTCGTACGGGTCGGGTGCACGGGTACGAGCCGGGCGCCGACCCGCTCCGCCCAGGCGAGGAGCTGTCGGGTGATGCCGGTGTTGGGGCGGCCCTCGGTGTCGGAGGCGCCGACGACGGCGACGGACCCCGGCCGGAAGAACCGGTCGAGGTCGGGCACGGCGGCGTGCAGCGGGCGTCCGCTGACGTCCTGGTCGCCGGGGGCGGCGGTGAAGCCGTGCACGACGCCGGTGGGCTCCTCCCCGCAGGCGACCACGCGGGCGCGGAGATCGGTGGTGAAGGTGCCGTGAGTCGATCCAAGCATCGTTCCGCTCCACCTTCCGCCCAAGACCATTGACCTGACGCATAGTCAGATTAGCGAACTGACGCTCAGTCAGGAATGGTTGTGCGGGAGTGGATGTTCGGGAATGTGCGGGGGTGGATGGTCGGGTCGTACCCGAACTACCCTCTCTCTAGGCATTCTTCGGCCGTGACGCGTGTGCGACGCCGAGGAGCAGGACCCCGCAGACGGCGACCAGGATCCAGCCCGGGCGCGACGCCTGCGCGAGCTCGGCCGGGGCGGCGGTCGCGACCAGGCCCCCGGCGAGCGCGATGCCGAGGGCGGCGCCGAGCTGCCGTGCCGTGGAGGTGATCGCGCCGGCCACACCGGCACGGGCGGGCGGCAGGCCGTTGACCGCGGTGTTGGTGATCGGGGCGTTGGCGAAGCCGAACCCGATGCCGATGAGCGAGAGCGCGGCGAGCAGCAGGAACACGCTGGTGTGCGGGGTGAGCCCGACCAGACAGAGCCCGCCGGCCGTGAGGAAGCCGCCGGCGAGGAGTAGCGGCGGCCGCGGTCCCGTACGGCCCACCATGCGGCCGGACCAGGGGGCGCAGAGGGTCGCGCCGACGGCCAGGGGCAGGGTCGCCGCGCCGGCGGCCAGCGGCGACCAGCCCCGGGTGTGCTGGAGGTAGAGGGTGTTCAGCAGCAGCGTCATGTTCAGGGCGACGAAGACGGCCACCGCGCCGACGACGGCACCGCTGAAGACGGGGCGCCCGAAGAGTCGCAGATCCATCAGGGGTTCGGGCCGGCGGGACTCGGCCCACACGAAGCCGGCCGTCGCCGCGGCGGCTGCCGTGTATCCCGCGAGCGCCGCGGGAGACGTCCAGCCGATGCGCGGCCCCTCGATCAGGATGCCGACCACGGCCGCGAGGACGACGGTCAGCAGGAACTGCCCGGGCAGGTCGAGCCGCCGTGCGCGCGGGGCCCGGGACTCCGGCACGAACACCGCGGTGAGCACCAGCGCGGCCACGACGACGGGCGCGTTGATCCAGAACAGCGCCCGCCAGTCGAGCCCCGCGAGCAGCGCGCCGCCCGTGAGGGGCCCGGCGGCCATGCTCAGTCCGAACACCGACGCCCACACGCCGATCGCCCGCGCCCGCTCCTTCGGTTCCGGCATCGCGTTCACCACGATCGCGAGCGCCACGGGGCTGAGCATCGAGGCGCCGACGCCCTGCAGGGCGCGTCCCGCGACGAGGGCGCCCGCCGACGGGGCGAGCGCGCAGAGAAGCGAGGCCACGCCGAACACCACCAGCCCGCACCGGAAGACCCTGCGGCGCCCGAAGCGGTCCGCCAGCGCGCCGGCGGAGATCAGGAGAGAGGCCAGGACGAGGGTGTAGGCGTCCACGATCCATTCGAGACCGCGCGTGCCGACGTCCAGACCGCGCCCGATGGCGGGCAGACCCACATTGACGACGGTGGTGTCCAGGCCCACCAGGAACATGCTGAGGCAGCAGACGGCCAGCACCGTCCAGCGTCTGCGTCGGCTCAGCGGGGGGTGAGGGGGGCGAGCGGCATCGGCCGCCGTCGCCTCGGACGTCTTGGTTGCCTTGGTCGCCTTGGACGTGGTCATGGTCCACCCCTGACGTTCGGGAACAGTGCCCGGCAAGGCTCGCGCGCGTCACCCCGTGCTGCAAGGAAACTTGCCGACACCGCAAATCCCCGGACGCCCCGGACGCCCCGGACGCGCCCCGGACGGGCCCGCGGGCGGCGCACGGCCGGGCTAAGCGCCAACTCAGCGCCAACTCAGCGCCACTCAGCGGCGCTTGGCGCTCCTCGCGATCCTGCGCGCGATCTTCTCCGCGTCGATCGCCAGCTCGCGCAGCATCCCGCTGATCGGGTTGGTGAAGCCCTGGAAGAAGAGCCCCGGCGCCTCGCGCGGGCTGCGCGCCCCGTGCACCACCGGCCGGCCGCTCGCGTCGAGCACCCCGTCCAGGTGACCGAGGAGCGGCTCCAGGGCGCGCCGGTAGCCGGTCGCCGCGATCACCGCGTCCGGGGCGATCCGGGTGCCGTCCGCGAGGAGCACCTCGCCGTCCTCGAAACCCTCGACGGCGGCGACGACCTCGACCTTCCCGGCCCGTACGGCCTCGATGAGGCCCACGTCCTGCACCGGGACCGCGCCTTCCCGCTGGCGGGTGGCGAGGCCCTTCCCGGGCCGGGGCAGCCCGTGCGCCGACAGGTCGGGCAGGAAGCAGCGGGCGATCACGTCGCCCAGTCGGTCGACGACCGCCGTCGGCAGGCGCCGGACCAGGATGCCGCTGCGCTGGGCCGGCCAGCCGAGGGTCGTGCGCCGCACGATGTGCGGGACGGTCCGCACCGCGAGCCGCACGCGCCCGGCGCCGCCCTCGGCGAGGTCGGCGGCGATCTCGGCCCCGGTGTTCCCGACGCCCACGACGAGGACGTCCTTCCCCGCGTACGGCTTCGGGTTGCGGTACTCGCGGGCGTGGCTCAGCTCGCCCGCGTACGCGTCGAGGCCGGGCCACTCCGGCAGGCGCGGGGTGTGGTTGTAGCCGGTGGCCATGACCACGGCACTCCCGGTGAGCCGTCGGCCGCCGGTCGCGTGCAGGACCCACTCGTCGCCCGCCCGGTCGATACGGAAGACCTCGACGCCCGTCACGACCTCCAGCTCGTGCTTCTCCGCGTACTTCTCCAGGTACCGCACGACGTCGGCGCGGGCGACCCAGCGCCCGAAGGAGCGGGGTATCCGCAGGCCGGGGAGGCCGGAGAGGCGCCGGGTGGTGTGGAGGCGCAGCCGGTCGTAGTGGGTGCGCCAGGAGGCGCCGACG
Organism: Streptomyces narbonensis; assembly: GCF_014649015.1. Taxonomy (GTDB): domain Bacteria; phylum Actinomycetota; class Actinomycetes; order Streptomycetales; family Streptomycetaceae; genus Streptomyces; species Streptomyces narbonensis. Next base: position 78,268 of record NZ_BMSF01000004.1, on the reverse strand, counting down.
GCGTCGGACTTCTCCAGGACGACGGCCCGTACTCCGCGCTCGCGCAGGGAGGCGGCGACGGCGAGTCCGCCGGGGCCGCCGCCGATGACGTACACGGGGTGAGCGGGAGATTGCTGGGGGGTGGTGGCCATGAATGCTGAGCGTAATGACGTGTACACGTAGTGGGTCTCGACCGGGAGGGATTTCGGTTGCGAATCGGTCACGTCCGCCCGTGTCGGGCCCGCTCGCCCGCGTCGGGCCCGCCCGCCTCTTGCGCGGGGACCCGCCCTGCGCTGAACTGACGTACCGTCAGATTCATCTCTTCGGATTCCCGGACCGGCTCGTGGGGGCGCGCATGCAGACCGTCTGGCTCACCGGCGCCGAATGGCTCGCCGTCCTCCGCATCGGCCTCGGCCTGTGGTGGCTGGAGAGCTGGCGGCACAAGGACAGGAAGGGCTGGTTCGAGCGCGGCACCGGCATAGCCTGGGCCGCCGACGTCGCCGCCAAGCACAAGTGGCCGCAGGTGAAGAAGGGCTTCGACACCGTCGTCGCGCCCCGCCCCAAGGTCATGGCGTACGTCGTCGTCTACGCCGAACTCGCCCTCGGCCTCGGCCTGGTCGTCGGCTTCCTCACCCCGGTCGCCCTCGTCGGCGGCCTCCTCCTCAACCTCCTCTACCTCGTCCTGATGATCCACGACTGGGCCGAGCAGGGGCAGAACGCGATGATGGCGCTGATCTCCCTGGTCGCGCTCCTCGCGATGTCCTGGCAGACCTGGTCCCTCGACCACGCGATCGGACTCTTCTGATGACGGCAGCCGACCCCGAGATCGACGCCTTCACCCGCCCGTACTGGGACGCCGCCGCGGAGGGCGGGCTCCTGCTGCGCCACTGCGCGGCCTGCGACCGGACCCACCACTACCCGCGCGAGTTCTGCCCCCACTGCTGGAGCGAGGACGTCGGCTGGGAGCGGGCGAGCGGCCGCGCCACGCTCTACACCTGGTCGGTCGTCCACCGGAACGACCTCCCGCCCTTCGGCGAGCGCGTCCCGTACGTCGCCGCCGTCGTCGACCTCGCGGAGGGGCCGCGCATGATGACGGAGGTCGTGGACGTCCCGGAGGCGGACCTCCGGATCGGCATGGAGCTACGGGTCGCCTTCCGCGCGGAGGGCGACGCGACGGTGCCGGTCTTCACGGCCGGCACCTGACGCGCGGTTCAGACCGGAGAGACGTTCCGCCAGAGGTGGCTCCTGTCGCTCGGGTTGCAGGCGTACATCATCAGGAACGGCGGGCCGGGGATCATGCAGTCGCCGCTGTTCACGTTCTTGATGGTGTGACCCGCGGACGTCTTGGTGCCGATCGTCCACGACTGGAGGCTGGAGCCGTCGCAGGCCTTGGCGGTGAAGCCGGGTGTGCCGCCCGGCTGGAGGCAGTAGCCGGACTTCTTGTTGATCAGCCGGAAGGTGCCGTTCCCCGTGGACGAGTAGGTCCAGGAGTAGGTGATGGTGCCGCTGGTGGGCGGGGTGCCGCACGGGGCGGTGTTGACCATGACGCCGCCCCACGCGGGGTGGCTCTCGGACAGGCACTCCCCACTGGAGACGTTCTCGACGGAGTACGTCCCCGAGGGCACCGAGCCACCGCCGCCGGTGGCCGGCGGGGGAGCGGGCCGGTCGGTGGTCCGCGAGGGCTGCGGGGCGGGCGGCTGCGTGGTCTTCGTCCCGCCACCGCCTCCGTCGCCGCCGGGGCTGGTCGTGGTGGATCCGCCGCCGCCCGGGCTGGTCGTCGAACCGCTGCCGGACCCGCTGCCGGACCCGCTTCCGTCTCCGGGCGCGGTCCCTCCACCACCTCCCGCACCTCCCGCACCGCCCGTGCCGGGCGGAGGGGCCGCCGTGGACCCGGCGGGAGGCGCGGAGGGCGGACCCGAGGAGGCGGAGGCGGACGGGGAGGTGGAGGCGCCCGGCTTCGCGGACGCGGAGGGCGACGAGGGTACGGGCGCGGGGTTGCCGGGCGCCGGCTGCGAGGCGACGACGGAGGGCGAGCCCGAGGTGTCGGGGGCCGCGCCGAGGCGGCCGATCTCGTACGGGCCGAGGGCGACGGTCAGGGTCGTGCCGGTCGCCACGACGACGGGCACGGCCACCATGACGAATCGATTCCGCCGGGTCCGCCTGGCGCCCGGGGCGGCCGCCCCGGTGACCGAGGCGGGGTCGGGGGCGGCGGTGGCCGGCTCCTTCCCGCCCTGCGGGGTGAGCGAGGCGGTCGCGACGTCCTGGGCCGGCTCGGCCCGCTCCAGCTCCGCCAGGTGCTCGGCGGTGGGCGCGCCGGCGGCGAATTCCGCTCGCTCGCCTATCCGTTCGGCGACGGCGGCGGGCCACGTGGCCCCGGCGGCCTTCTGGGCGGCCCGCTCGACGAGCTCGGCGGCGGTCGGCCGGTCCGCGGGGTCCTTGGCGAAGCAGGTCCGGACGAGCGCGGCGAGCTCGGGGTCGCTCTCGGGGAGCTTCCCGAAGTCGGGCTCGCCGTGGACGACGCGGTAGAGGAGGTCGGGCCCGGAGCCGTCACCGAACGGGGGCCGCCCGTTCGCCGCGTACAGGAGCAGGCTTCCCAGCGCGAAGACATCTGCGGCGCCGGTCAGTTGGCGGTCGGCGACGGCCTGCTCGGGTGCCATGTAGGCGGGGGTGCCGATGACCATGCCGGTCTTGGTGAGCCGGCTCTGGTCGGCCGCGCGGGCCACGCCGAAGTCGATGAGGGAGAGGCCGCTGCCGGTCAGCATGATGTTGGACGGCTTGAGGTCGCGGTGCACCATGTCGGCGCCGTGCACGACCTTCAGCCCGGCCGCCGCGTCCCGGAGGAGCCGCCAGAGGGACTCCGTCGGCAGCGGGCCGCCGTGCAGCCGGACGGCCTCGCTGAGGGTGATGCCGGGGATGAACTCGGTCGCGAACCACGGCGGTTTGGCCGTGCGGTCGCTCGCGAGGAGCTTCGTGTCGGCCCCGCCGGGCAGTCGGGCCAGGTTGTCGAGCTCGTGCCCGAAGTGGCTCAGGAAGTCGGCGTCCTCGGCGAGCAGGGGAAGGACCCGCTTCACCGCCGCGAACTTCCCCGGCACGGCGCCGAGATAGACCCGCCCCATACCGCCGGATCCCAGCACGCCGAGGAGCCTGAAGGCCCCGATCCGGCGGGGGTCTCCCGCCTCGAGTGGCATGGCTCCGCTGCCGTTCAGGCTGCCCGGACCGGTGTGGTCTTCCTGTTCCCCCTGCATGGGCCACACATTAGCTGAGGGTTATTCACCTCTGTACTGATGCCAAGTGCGGCTCGCGGGACGGCGGTTGAAGGGTCGCGGAGACCGCTGAAGGGTCATTGAAAGCTCGCTGAAGGGCAGTTGAACGCCGACCGGGGGTCCGCGGCGCGTTCACCTCCATTCCATTGCAACGCCCCCATAGGATTTGTTGCATTAGCCCGCATGGTGGTTGCAATGAAATTCCTGGTGTGACCTGCATGGATGGGGGATTGGAGCAGGAGGGTCGTTGCAGGAATCGTGAACGCAACGTAGCGTTTCTCTTGTCGGAAACGGCGCGGACAAGAGTCCGAGAGCCTGAACCGCAAGAATCCGAGGAGTACGTCATGCAGTTCCCCACCACCGCCCCGATCGCCGTCGTCCTGTCCGTCCCCGCGGGTCTGATCCGCTTCATCGCCGCCGACCGGGCCGACGCCACGGTCGAGGTCCTCCCGGCCGACGCCTCGAAGGGCCGCGACGTGAAGGCCGCCGAGCAGATCGCCGTCGCCTACGCCGACGGTGTGCTGCGGATCGAGGCCGCGGAGGCCGAGAACCGCATCCTCGGCAACTCCGGCTCCGTCGAGGTCACCGTCCAGCTCCCCGCCGGCTCCAGCGTCGAGGCGAAGACGGCCACCGCCGAACTCCACGGAGTCGGACGCCTCGGTGACGTCACCTTCGAGAGCGCGCAGGGCACGGTCAAGCTCGACGAGACCGCCGCCGCCCACCTCACCCTCCAGGCCGGTGACATCACCGTCGGCCGCCTGGACGGGGCCGCCGAGATCCGCACCCAGCAGGGCGACATCCGCATCACCGAGGCCCTGGGCGGCACGGTCGTGCTGCGCACGGAGGCCGGTGACCTGGAGGTCGGCGCCGCGCAGGGGGTCTCCGCCACCCTCGACGCCGGCACCTCCTACGGCCGCATCAGCAACACCCTCCAGAACAGCGCGGGCGCCAAGGCCGGCCTGAACATCCAGGCCACCACCGCCCACGGCGACATCACCGCCCGCAGTCTCTGAGACACCCCGCCTCCGAGACACCCCTCCACCCCGCCCCCGCTCCTCACCACCAGAAGAAGGAACACCGTGAAGACCACCACCACCACCGCCTCCTCCACCACCACCCAGCACCCCGCCCCCTGGACCGGCACGGTCTCCGTCGACGACACCACCCTCGCCGTGACCGACACCGGCGGCCCCGGCCGCCCCGTCGTCTACCTCAACGGCTCCTACGCCGACCAGAAGCACTGGCGCCGCGTGATCACCGAACTCGGCGGCGACTACCGGCACATCACCTACGACGAGCGCGCCCGCGGCAAGTCGGGACTCTCCGAGGACTACTCCTTCGAAGCCTGCCTGCGCGACCTCGACGCCGTCCTCACCGCCCGGGGCGTGGAGCGCCCGATCCTGGTGGGCTGGTCCTACGGTGCGATGCTCGCCGTGCACTGGGCCTCCCGGAACCCGGACCGTGTCCTCGGCGTCGTGTCCGTGGACGGCGCCATGCCGCACGCATGGCTCGACGAGGCCAACAAGGCGCAGGTCCGCAAGCTGTTCCGCCGCCTGAGCCCGCTGTTCCCGGTCGCCCGCCGGATCGGCATGGCGGCCCGGATGAGCGCCGAGCAGCACGCCGAGATCAACATCGAGGTCAACGAGCTCTGCGCGCCCGCCCTCCTCGACCCGGTCTTCGACCGCCTGACGGTTCCCACCAGGTACGTCCTCGCCACCGACGGCAACCTGGGCGGCGACCCGAAGCTGATGGAGGAGATCCGCGACAACATGAACCCGGTGACCGCACGCAACCCGCACGTCCGGGTCAGCGCCAAGGTCCCGAGCAACCACTCCAAGATCCTGCGCAAGGACTTCCGGGCGGTGGCCGACGCGGCCCGCGAGATCGCCGCCGGCGCCCACGAGACCGGGCGGTGAGCGCGCGGCAGGACCCCACCCCGGCAGGACCCCCACTCGGCAGGACCCCACCCCGGCAGGACCCCACCCCGGCAGGACCCGCCCCTAGCGCACGCGCTCGCCGAGCCGCCTCATGGCCTGTTCGAGCTCCCCGCGCGCCCCGATCGGTACGAGGGCGGGCCTCCCCGGCACGCGTACGCCTCCGGTGAGCGCCACCCTCGTCCGGCCGTCGTCCAGCGCGTCGGCCGCCATCCCGACGACCAGGAACCGGCTCTGCAGCCAGCCCCAGCCGGGGCGCAGGACGCCGTGGAAGTGGGCGCGCATGCCGTACCGGCTGCGGGCCAGGGCCTCGACGCGGTCGCCGTCGACACGGAGGACCCGCACGGACCGCATGTCCGGCTGGAAGTCCCCGAAGCCCCCTTCGAGATCCCCCATCACGTCCCACACCTCGTCGAACGACGAGGGCAGCACTCCCTCGACGAGATGAGCCCCCCGGATCGCGGCCCCCATGACGCGCAGCCGCCCCACGTTGGTCTGTGTCATCCGTTCCACGCCTTTCGGAAACTCTGCCGGGCCCGGTGCAGCCGCGACTTCGCGGTGCCGGCCGGAACGCCGAGCACGGCCGCCGCGGACTCCTCGTCCATTCCTTCGACATCGCGCAGCACGAGCACGGCGCGATGCTGCGGAGACAGCCGCGAGAGGACGTCGTCGATGTCGGCGGCGAGCTGCGGATCACCCCGCTCCGGTACGTCGGCCGACTCGGCCGGCCGCGCCCGCGCCGCCCGCTTGGCGACCCGGACCGCCTCGCGTACGGAGATCCCCCGCACCCACCCGTACAGCGCCTCCGGATCCCGCAACGACCGCAGCGACGTGAACACGGCGACCAGTGCCTCCTGAGTGGCGTCCGGGCCGTCGTCCAGCGCGATCGGACGGCAGATCCGGGAGATGTACGGGGTGAGATGGTCGAGCAGGTCGTGCAGGGCCAGCGTGTCCCCCCGCCGGGCGGCCCGGGCCAGCGCGACGCCTCGTTCGAAGCCCCGGTCGGCGCCGCGTTCGCAGCCCCCGTCGACGCCTCGGGTGCGGCCCCGCTCGACTCCCTGCTCGACGCCGTCCCGGCCGGCACCCCGGCCGGCGTGATCAGCGGGCGGCACGCAGGGCCGCCCATCCGAAGACCAGGCACAGGGGCGTGTACAGGAAGGCGTTCAGCCACGGGAACGCCGCACCGGAGCCGTCGCGCCCGACCACGATCCACACCACCCCGACCGCCGCGCGCAGCAGCATCCCGGCGGCCACGGCGGCCGTCACCCACTGCGCCGCCCTGCCGCCCCGACCACGCACCCGGGCGTACACGGCCAGGGCGGCGAGGCCCTCCAGCGCGGCGAGCGGCAGCACGACGGGCGGCCCGAAGGAGACGACACTGCCGAGGACCGCGAGCGAGAGCGCCCGCTCGTCGTGGGCCGGCCAGGTCAGGCCGGTGGCCCAGTAGACGTGCACCAGCGCGAGGACGGCGAGCAGCGCCGGGACGGCCCGCGTGCCTGTGGCCGTACGAGGCCGCTGGATGTCGATGACCGTCATGGGTCCCCCTCCGAGTCGAGGCCGGCGCCGAGAGCCGACACCCGAAGGAGGAGCCGAAGCACCGATACGTTCCCTGTGACCCGCCTCACAGTGCGCGTGCGCAGGGCTACGTCAGCGTCGCCAGGATGTGCGGAGCCGCCTCGGCGAGGGTGGCGAAGTGGCGTTGGGCGCCCGCCACTTGATCGGGGCCGTTCACCGACCAGACCGTCATCCCGGCGGCGAGCCCCGAGTGGACCCCGGAGGGCGCGTCCTCGATGACCAGGCACTCCGCCGGGTCCGCGCCCAGCTTCTCGGCCGCGAGGAGGTACGGGACGGGGGACGGCTTCCCCTCGGTCACCGAGGCCGCGTCCACGATCAGCCCCGGCAGCGGCAGCCCGGTCCGCTCGAACCGCCCCCGCACCCGGTGCTCGTAGTTCGACGTGACGATCGCCCACCGGTCCGCCGGAAGTCCCCCGAGCAGCTCGGCGGCCCCGTCGAAGGCCGCGTACGAGCCCGTACGGACGTCCTCGTCCTCCAGCGCGTGCAGCAGGGCGAGGCACTCGTCCGGGTCGTGCCCGGGGGCGACGGCCGCGAAGGTCTCGACCGGCCGCGTCCGCAGGGCCACGGCGTACACCGCATCCCCGTCGAGCCCGTATCGGGCGGCCCACTCGTGCCACATGCGCCGCTGGTCGGCGACGGCGTCCATGAGGGTCCCGTCGACGTCGAAGAGTACGAAGGTGCTGGTGGAGGTCACGCCCCGGATGCTACGGCGAGCCGTCCGGGGCGCGACCGCCCGGGCGTCGCGCTACTGGGGGAGCGTCACGACACCGACGTGAACCTGGTCCCCTCGCCCGCGTACAGCGAGGTCACGGTCTTCGTGAACGGCGCCGCCCACGAACCCGTCCCGAGGAAGACGTGCGTCCCCGCCGACCCGTAGGCGACGAGGTCGTTCCGGCCGTCGTTGTTCGCGTCGCCGACGCCCACCATCTGGCTGTAACCGCCCCAGCCCGTACCGATCTTCGTCCGGGCCGCGAACGTCCCGTCGCCCTTCCCGAGGTACAGCCACAGCACGCCCGCCGCGTCCCGTGCGACGAGGTCGCCGGCGACTCCGCCGGCGATGTTCCCGACGGCCGTCAGCTGGTTGTAGACGCCCCAGCCGGACCCGACCTTCACCCGGCCCGCGTACGGCGCGGTGGAGCTGCCCGTGCCCTTGTAGAACCACAGCACGCCGGACGCGTCGGTGGCGACGAGGTCGGCCTTGCCGTCACCGTTGAGGTCGGACCCGCCGGCGAGCTTGTTGTAGATGCCCCAGCCGGGACCGACCTTGATCCGGGTGCCGAAGGTGCCGTCGCCCTTGCCGGGGTAGTTCCACAGCACCCCGGCCGTGTCCCGCCCGAGGACGTCGCCGACGGCGGAGCCGCCGTTGTTCCCGGCCGCCTCGATCAGGTTGTACGTGTTCCACCCCGTACCGATCTTCACGCGGGGCTTCGCCGGCGTCACCTGACCGCCCACCGGCCAGTCGAGCAGGTCGTCCCGCCACAGCACGCCCGAAGCGTCCCGTGCGAGCAGGTCCGGCGAGCCGTTGTCGTTGAAGTCGTGCGGGTTGGCCTTGCGGACGACCTTGAAGGCGCCGGAGGCGTATCCCGGGTACCCGATGCCGTTGGCCGGCGTGAGGGTGACCTGCCAGGTGTAGTCGCCGTTCGGGGCGCTGGCCCCGTCGACGAGCCCGTCCCAGGTGAGCCGCGCGGGGGCGGCGGGCCGCGTGAGCCGCTTCGTGAACGTCTTCCCGGTCACGGTGTGCCGCAGGGTGACGTCCATGTTCACGTTGTACCGCGAGAGTTCCCACTCCATGGCGACCTGACCGCCGTTGCGGTCGAGCTCGGCCACGGCGGGGACGGTGCTGCGGAGGACGGCCGGGTTGGTCGACGCGCCGGGGGTGGCCGCGATCAGCGAGGCCTGCGGATAGCCGCCTTCCGCGATCTTGAACAGCCCCTCGCCGTCGGACGCCTTCCCGCCCTGGACGTAGACGCTGCCGTCGGGTGCGGTCGACGTCGACGTGAAGTGGTCGAGCAGCGTCATCTTCTCGCCCGTGAGGACGTTGTGCGCGGTGAGCGCGTACTGCGGGTTGGGAGTGGGGGCGGTGAGCCCGCCCGGCACCCCGTACAGCACCCAGTCGCCGTTGAACCCGACGACGACCCCGCTCTTGCCCGCGCCAAGGGAGATGCGTGTGAAGGGCTCGAACTCGCTCCGCTTCTCCACGGCCACCCGTGTGACGCCGTCCACGTGCTCCGTCCAGGCGCTGTACGTCGGGCTGATGGCGGCGGTGACGGTGGCCGGGTCGAAGGCCTGCGTGCTCCGCTCGGGCCGCATGAAGTTGCCGGTGATGTCCGTCAGCGCGCGGTAGTACCCGGTCTGGCCGAAGCCGGCGGGCTGCGTGAAGAACACGAACACGGTGGAGAGCGAGTCCGCCGCGACCTTGTAGGTGGTGGCGGTGGGGTGGGTCGAGATCTGCTCCTGCTGCTGCACGCCGTTCACACGGGTGAGCCGGTAGAGGTCGTTGCCCTCGTACCGGTTGGGGACGCTGAGGTAGAGCGTCGAGCCGGCCGCCCCGACGACCGTGTACTCCGTCCCGATCCCGGTCGGCTCCACGTAGGTCGTGAACATGCTGACGCTCATGTCCCGCAGGACGAAACGATTCCCCTCACGGGTGATGACCGTGTCCGAGCGGCTCTTGTAGGCGAGCGTCCCCGGAATCGGCGTCCTGTTGCCGTCGGCGAACCGCGTCCACGTCAGCTCGGTCCCACCCGCGCCGTCGTCCTTCGAGGTGAGGAACCCGGTGCTCCCGGAACTGACGAGCTTCTCGCCGGCCGGAAGCGTGATGCTCGCGTCCTGCGTCGCCGCTGCGACGGCCGCCTCGGCGACCGGAGCGGTGACCAGCGTCCCGCCGACGGCGGAGACGGCGAGCACGGCGGTGACGGCCACGGCGAGCCGACGGCCGCGTATGTGCGCGTGGTTCATGGTGTGTTGCCCCCCTGCGAAGCGGGCGCGGAGCTACACGACACCGTGCCCGCTAACGATCTTTACGATTCCTCCGCAGCGTACGAGACGAAGGCGGCCCACGTCGCGGGGGTGACGGCGAGTCGGGGGCCGTGGGGGACCTTGGAGTCGCGGAGGTGGACGGTGGTGGGGTGGGCGGCGACTTCGATGCAGTTGCCGCCCTCGCCGCCGCTGTAGCTGGACTTCCGCCAGTCGTAGGCGATCTCGATGCAGTTGCCGCCCTCGCCGTCGCTGTAGCTGCTCTTGAACCAGGCCAGATCCGTGGTGCTCATAGCTCTCCCAGCATCTTCTCGATCAACTCCAGGGACTCGTGTGGCGTGAGTGCCTGCGCCCGGATGATCCCATAGCGCTCGGTGTACATGCGCACCTCTTCCGGGTCGGTGATCAGCCGAGGATGTCCGTAGCTCTCGGTGTACGCGACCTCCCGTCGCCCCTTGGGCGTGAGAAGGGTGAACGCCCCACCGAGAGCCGGGTGTTCCTCGCGGTCGATGGGCATGACCTGGAGGTGTACGGTCCGCATCCGGGCGACCTCGACGAGGCGCCGTAGCTGCTTGCGGAAGGCGTCCCGGCCGCCCAGCGGGCGGCGCAGCACCGCCTCCTCGATCACGAAGCTCATCGTCGGCGAGGGCCACCTTTCCAGGATGACCTGACGGGCGAGGCGGTCGGCCAACCGCGTTCCGATCGTCTCCTCGTCGTAGAGGGGACGTCGATGGCGGAACACGCTCTCCGCATAGCTGGGAGTCTGCAGAATGCCCGGCACGGCCTGCACTTCGTAGTAGTGCAACGCCACCGCCTCCGCCTCGGCCTTCGCGAAGCTCCGGAACCAGTCCGGATGCCGCACCCGTGCCTTGGCCAGCGCCTCCCGCACGTCGTCCACCGCCGCGATCAGCACCCCACCCGCGTTCAACACCGGGTCCACCCGCACCAGGAAGTCCGGCTGGGGAGTCCGTACGCCCCGCTCGATCGAGGAGATCAGGTCCTCGCTGCAATGGGTGATCTCCGCCAGCTCCGTCTGGCTCAGGCCCGCGTTCTTCCGCAGGACCTTGATGATCTTCCCGAGCGCACGAAACAGGTGCGCCGTACCGTCCACCTCGGAGGGCCGTTCCGGCCGCTCCTCCACGTTCCCCGACATCCGTACCGCCCTCTTGGCGCACCCGTACAGTGACTCAGCGTCGTCGCGTCGCTGCTGTTCAGGGTAGGTCGCGGCCAGCAGGCTCTGGGGCATGAAGTCCGAAACGACCACTCCAACCGGTGAGTTCACGCTCCGGCTCTCGGCCACGCGCCGGGGCGCGCGGCTGGCGCGGCTACTCGCCGTACAGCAGCTCCACGACTGGGGCGTGACCGGCTCCGCCGCCGAGGCGGCCGAGCAGGTCGTCGCCGAGCTCGCCAACAACGCCGCCCTGCACGGCCGGGTGCGGGGGCGGGATTTCGAGGTGCGGATGGAGCGCGGCGACGAGCACGTACGGATCGAGCTCTCCGACGCGCGGGGCGAGCGCCGCCCGTCACCGGCCGGGCAGCCCGACGAGGGCGGCTACGGGCTGGTGCTGGTGGCCGCCCTGTCCACCACGTGGGGCGTGAAGGACCGGTCCGTCGGCAAGACGGTCTGGGCGGCCGTCCCGCTCGTCTGCCGGTAGCTCCGGGGTCGGTACGGCGTCGGGCGTCCGTGGGCGAGGTCCGCCGGGAGCGGGGTGGCCGACCCGAGGGCGAACGGCACGCGCCAGTCGCCGCTGCCGCCGTACACGACGACCTCGTCGCCGCGGCCGGCGACGAGGTGACGCCGACGGCGACGGGCGGACAAACGGTTTTGCACGGTGAAGTACCCCCAGGACGACCGGGCGTGGCGTGCCACGCCCGGTCGGAGGGTGATCAGTGGTTGTACGACTCTTCGGCCGCGTGGGGCGGTGGGCGGGTCAGAACATCAGGGAGCCGTCGCGGACGAACCGCCGCGACGCGTCGATCCGCTCCTCCTTCGGGAAGGGGTTCCGCCAGTCGCCGCTGCCGGGGTAGAAGAGGAGGCTGCCGGTGTCGCCGCCGGTCACATGACGGACGACGAGGTCGGAACGGCCGTCGCGGTCGGCGTCACCGACGGCGATCAGGTCGGTGTAGTAGCCCCAGTTGCCGCTGATCCGGGTCCGGGCCGCGAAGGTGCCGTCGCCCTTGCCGAGGTAGAGCCAGTCGTCGCCGTTCCTGTCGCGGGCGATGAGGTCTCCGGCGGGGCCGCCGCCGATGTTCCCGGTGGCGGTGATCTTGTTGTAGATGCCCCAGCCGCCGCCGACCTTCACGCGCGGCCGGAAGGGCGAGGTGGGGGAGCCCGTGCCCTTGTAGACCCACAGGACGCCGGCCTTGTCGGCGGCCAGGAGGTCGCGGCGGCCGTCTCCGCTGACGTCGAGGCCGGCGGTGAGGTGGTTGTAGATCCCCCAGCCGCCGCCCACCCTCGTACGCGTCTTGAAGGGGACGGACGGGTTGCCGGTGCCCTGGTACGACCACAGCACGCCGTCCCTGTCCCGGCCGAGCAGGTCGGCGTGGACGGAGCCGCCCAGGTTTCCGGGGGTGACGATCCGGTCGTACGTGTCCCAGCCGGATCCGACGACGACCTCCGACAGCGGGGCCGTCGTGTTGCTGTCCAGGACCTGTCGGGCGTCGAAGACGGAGAGCCGGCCGCCGTTGCGGAAGAGCAGGTCGGGCGAGGTGCTGTTCGAGAAGTCGTGGTCCGCCGGCCGGCCGATGACCCTGAGCGAGCCCTTCAGCTCCGCCTTCTCGCCGATCCCGTTGCAGGGCACGGTCGTCAGTCGCCAGGTGTAGTCGCCGTTGTGGACGGCCGTGCCGTTGTCGAAGGTGCCGTCCCAGTTCAGGCTGACGGCCCCCTGCGTGGCCGTGCCGCCCAGGGTCGCGCGGGCCCCCGTCGCCGTGTGCGTCAGCTCCAGGGTCACCTTCCCGAGGCTGCTGCCGCTGCCCTGCACCTTCAGCGGCACGCCGTTCTTGGCGACGGAGAAGTCGACGGTCGCGGGGATCGTCACGCCGGTGACCGTGTACACGAGGGGGCGGCCCGTGCTCGCGACGAGGGTGGCGGCCGGTTCGCCGTCCGCGCCCACGGTGAGCCGGTAGAGGCCCTCGCCCTGCGCGAGCGTGGCGCCCTGGACGAGGAGGGTGTCGTCGCCGGTGGGGACGACACGGTGCACGAGGTCGAGGAGCTTGACCGTGCGGCCGTCGGTCAGCGAGCGGACCGTCAGGGCGTGCAGGGGGTTGGGCTCGGCCTTCGCGAACCCTCGCGGATCGCCGTACGCCACCCAGTCGTCGCCCAGGACCCCGAGCGCCAGCGACGCGTCCGAGCCCACGGGGACCCGCGTGGCGCCCTCCTGGCCGCGCTTGGCCAGCCAGAGGGCCGTGGTGGTGTCGCGGGCGTACTCGCCCCAGATCACATGGGTGGCGGAGGCGGTCACGTCGGGGCTCGCGATGCCATCGGTGAGCACCCGGTTCTCCGCGACCTTGGCCGTGGCGACGTCCACGAGGAGCGCGCGCAGGACGCTCTGGGTGGCGTCCCAGTAGCGGACGAGCAGCTCGCCCGGCGCGACCGGGTGGTAATAGCGGACGGAGGTGGTGGCGGGAACCCCGGAGACCTTGCGGTTCAGGAGGGTCCCGTCGGCCGCCTTGGCGACGAGGTGGACGTCCGAGCCGCCCCCGGCGCGCGGGACCTCCATGACGAGGGTCGAGCCCTCGGCCCGTACGAGCCTTGCGGTCGCACCGACCGAGGTGGTGTCGATGACGACGGGGGCGGCGCCCGTGGCCATGTCGTACAGGTGGTGCGTCGCCCCGTTGACCCTCTTCACGATCACGTCCGAGCCGGCGCTGCCCTCGTACGTGCCCGCGGGCAGGAGGGTGGTGACGCCGTCCTTGTACCGCGTCCATCGGTACTCCGACTGCCCGCCGGAGGGGGCGGCCCAGCGGACGGACAGGAAGCCCGTCGGTCCGTTGCCGATCACGGACGAGTTCGGCAGGAGCGCGGCGACGCTCTCCTGGGCCGTACCGCTCGAAACGGCGGCCGTCGTCCCGGTGGTGGCGAGGGCCACGCCCGACGTGAGCGTGCCCGCGCAGGCGGCGGCGAGGGCTACGGCGACGGCCGCGGTGAGGTGGCGGCGACGACGGGCGGACAAACGGTTCTGCACGGTGAATTACCCCCAAGACAACCGGGCGTGGCGAGTGCCACGCCCGGTTGGACCCGTGATCGGGATCAAGGGTTGTACGGCCTCGCCTGCTTGTTCGGGCTAGGCGATCAGGTTGATGTCGGGCGAGCCCCCGACGAAGACCGGGATGCCGGTGCGGACCCCGATGGGCGCCGAGAGGTTGCCCGTGCCCGGGTAGTAGAACGATCCGCTCGGGCCGTACGCCAGGACGTCGTTGCGGCCGTCGCCGTTGACGTCGCCGGAGCCGACCAGGTGGGGGTAGGCGCCCCAGCCGCCGCCGACGCGCACGCGGCTGCCGAGGGCGGTGCCGCCCGTGCCCGGGTAGAGCCAGAGGACGCCGCCGGTGTCGCGGGCGAGGAGGTCGCCGTGCGCGGTGCCGCCGAGGTTGCCGACGGCGGTGATCTGGTTCATGGTGCCCCAGCCGCCGCCGACCTTGGTCCGGGCGCCGTAGGGCGCGCGCCAGTTGCCCGTGCCCTTGTAGGCCCAGAGGACGCCGGTGGTGTCGGTGGCGAGGAGGTCGGCCCAGCCGTCGCCGTTGACGTCACTGCCGCCGGTGATCTTGTTGTACGTGTTCCAGCCGGTGCCGATCTTCGTCCGGGCCGCGAAGGTGCCGTCGCCCTTGCCGAGGTACAGCCAGAGCGCGCCGTCCCGGTCCCGGGCGACGACGTCGGAGACGGGCCCGCCGGCGACGTTCCCGACGGCCTCGATCTGGGTGTAGGCGTTCCAGCCGGAGCCGAGCAGCTTGTGCTCGGAGGTGGGGACGCCGTCCTCCGTACGGAAGTTGAGGACGTCGTCGCGCCACAGCCGGCCCGAGGGGTCGCGGGACAGGATGTCCGGGGTGCCGTTGTCGCTGTAGTCGTGCAGCGCGGCCTTGCGGACCACCTTGAAGGTGCCGGTCTTCGTCAGCTCCGGGCCGATGCCGCTGTTCGGCGTGGCGCGGAACTCCCAGGTGTAGTCGCCGTTGAAGGCGGCGGTCCAGTCGGTCTGCCCCGACCAGTTGACCGTGACCTTGTTCCCGGTGCTCGTGTTGCCGACCGTGGTCCTGAAGTCGATCTTCTGGGACTTCCCGGTGCGGACGTGCCGCAGGGTGAGCGAGCCCTGGACATAGGAATGGGTCAGGACGAAGTTGAAGGTGGCCCGGCCGCCGTTCTTGTCGAGGTCGACCGTGGCGGGGATGTCGTGGGAGACGAGACCGAGCGCCGTCGGGGCGTTCGTGGTCGCGACCATCTCGACGGTCGGCGCGCCGTTCTCGCCGTTCGGGGTGATCCGGTAGACGCCCTCGCCCTGGGCGAGCGTGCCGCCGCGCACGACGAGGGAGCCGTCGGGGGCGGTCGTCGCGGACTGGACGTGGTCGAGGAGCCGGACCAGCTCGCCACCGCCGACGGGGCGGGCCATCAGCGGGTAGAGCGCCGACGGGGACTCGGGGTTGCCGTAGTGCGTGCTGGAGTACGCCACCCAGTCGCCGAGGATGCTCGTCTGCAGGCCCGAGCCGCCGCCGAGGGGACCCAGGTCGGTGTACGTGGGCGTGTCGCCGCCGCCGCGCGGGGCGGTGGCGAGGCGGGCGCGGCCGTTGCCGAGGTACTCGACCCAGGTCCAGTGGGTCGCCGACGCGAAGGTGGAGTCGCGCGACGCCTGGGTGATCTCGGGGAGCTGCTCCACGATCTGGCCCGTGAGGGTGTCCAGGACGGCCACACCGTTGCGGACGTTGCCGACCGTCCCCGTCGTGTACCGGACGGTCGCCGTTCCGGGGGCGGTGACGGCGGCTCTGATGTAGCGGGCGTCGGACGGCAGCCCGGTCACGGGCGTGGACTTCGTGGAGCCGTTGGTGTTGCGGAGCAGGGCGAAGGTGGTGTCACCGGTTTCGTCGTCCTCGGTCGAGACCAGGAGCGCCGAGCCGAGGAAGGCACGTACGTAGGAGCCGTTGCTCAGCGAGATGGCCGGCCTGAGCATGTTGCCCGGCTGGGTCATGTCACGGACCGTGTACGAGAGCGAGGCGGCCTTGCTCTCGAAGACGATGTCGGAACTGTTGCCGGAGTAGGAGGTCTCCCGCGCGCTCAGGAGAGTGGTCGCGCCGGTCTCGTAGTTGGTCCAGCGGTATTCGTCCGTGTCCCCGGCGTAGTTCGGGACCGTGGTGAGGAAGCCGGTGGAGCCGGCGCTGACCATCCGCGAGTCGTTCGGGAGCGTGGCGAGGGCCGCCGTGTCCTGGGTGTTCTGCGTGGCGGTCGCGGGGGCCGCGTGGGCGGCCGGGACCACCGTCAGGGCCGTGCCGGCGGTGACGGCCAGGACGGCGACGACGGCGGCGGCGAGGTGCCGGCGGGGCGTCCGGGTCCGGGTGTACGAGCTGGAAATGGTCAAAGGATCGTTTCCTCTTGAGACGTGGGTGATCAAAGGGCGTGCTGGCACGCGGTGCTCGCGTACATGAGGAGCTCGGCTTCGCTCTCCTCCTTCTGACCGGGTCAGAACAGCCGCGAGTCGGTCTGGGCGAGCCGCGGCGACGTGAGGACGGATTCCACGGGCGAGAACGGAGCGCGCCAGTCGCCGGTGCCCGGGAAGAGGAAGAGCCGGCCCGCCGTGCCCTCGCCGCGGTGGCTGACCACGAGGTCGTTGCGGCCGTCGCGGTTGGCGTCGCCGACGGCGACGATGTCGTGGAACCAGTCCCAGCCGGTGTCGATCCGGGTCCGGCCGGTGAAGGTGCCGTCGCCCTTGCCGAGGTAGAGCCAGAGCTCGCCGGAGGTGTCGCGGGCGATGAGGTCTCCGGCGGGGCCGCCACCGATGTTCCCGGTGGCGGTGATCTTGTTGTAGACGCCCCAGCCGCCGCCGATCCGTACGGCCTTCGAGAA
This sequence comes from Streptomyces narbonensis, assembly GCF_014649015.1. Taxonomy (GTDB): domain Bacteria; phylum Actinomycetota; class Actinomycetes; order Streptomycetales; family Streptomycetaceae; genus Streptomyces; species Streptomyces narbonensis. Next base: position 61,499 of record NZ_BMSF01000004.1, on the reverse strand, counting down.
GGGCGCGGTGGCGGATCCGGTGCCCTTGTAGAGCCACAGGACACCGGTCTTGTCGGTGGCGAGGAGGTCGGGACGGCCGTCCCCGCTCATGTCGCCGCCCGCCGTGAGGAAGCCCGTCGCCCCGTGGCCGATGACCACGGAGTTCGGCAGGAGCGAAGCCACGCCCTGCTGCGTCGTGCTGCTCGAAACGGCCGTCGTCGCCGTGGCGGCGGCCGTCCCGCCCGTCGTGAACGTGCTCACGCACGCGGCGGCGAGCGCCACGGCGACGGCGGTGGTGAGGCGGCGACGGGACGAACCGGTGGGGGACAAGACGGAGTTCTCCCTCAAGTGATGTGGGTGCGGTGATCCACGCCGCACCCACATGACCTCCGATTGCGTCGCAAGGTTGTACGACTATCCGGAATGCCTCAGGACCGTCAGGCGTGGTGCCGTTCGGCACCCCGCCCGAGACATGAACGGGGTGTCAGATGACCGGGCTGTGGGCCGTCGAGCCCGGCAGGTAGACGCCGATGCTCGTGCGCGGGGCGAACGGCGCCGAGAGGTTCCCCGTCCCCCGGTGGAGGAACGAGCCGCCGCCCGGGCTGTACGCGAAGAGGTCGGCGCGGCCGTCGCGGTCGAAGTCGCCGGTGCCGACGAGCTGGGTGTAGCCGCCCCACCCGCCGCCGACGCGCACGCGCGTGCCGAACGTGCCGCTGCCCGTGCTCGGGTACAGCCAGAGGACACCGGTCGTGTCACGGGCGACGAGGTCGCCGTGGACGGTGCCGCCGAGGTTGCCGGTGGCGGTGATCTGGTTCATGACGCCCCAGCCGCCGCCGACCCGCGTCCGCGCGCCGTAGGGGGCCTGCCAGTTGCCCGTGCCCTTGTAGAGCCAGAGGACGCCGGAGGTGTCGGTGGCGAAGAGGTCGGCCTTGCCGTCGTTGTTGACGTCACTGCCGCCGGTGATCTTGTTGTACGCCTTCCAGCCGGTGCCGATCTTGGTGCGGGGCGCGAAGGTGCCGTCGCCCTTGCCGAGGTAGAGCCAGAGGACGCCGTCCTTGTCCCGGGCGACGAGGTCGCTCACGGGCGCGCCCGCGACGTTGCCGACGGCCTCGATCTGGTCGTAGATGTTCCAGCCGGATCCGAGCACCTTGTGGTCGGTCGTGGGGACGCCGTCCACGGAGACGCTGTTGTTGAGGTCGTCGCGCCACACCCGGCCGGCGGAGTCCCGGGCCAGGATGTCCGGGGTGCCGTTGTCGGAGAAGTCGTGCGCGGCGGCCTTGCGGACCACCTTGAGGGCGCCGGTCTTCCTCAGCTCGGGGCCGATGCCGCTGCGCGGCTTGAGGCGGAGGTCCCAGGTGTAGTCGCCGTTGAAGGCGGCGACGGAGGAGTAGGCGAGCTTGCCCGACCAGTCGACCGTGGCCTTGTTGTCCGGGTTGGCAGTCCCGTCCGTGGTCGAGATGAAGATCTGCTCGGTCTTGCCGGTGCGGGTGTGCCGCAGTGTGAACGAGCCATCCACGTTCGGCTGGGTCAGGGTCCAGCTGAACCTCGCGCCCTGGTTCTTGTCGAGGTCGACCACGGTCGGGGCGGCGTCCTGGGAGACGATCCCGAGTGCCGTCGGGGTGTTCGAGGTCGCGACCTTGGTGACGGTCGGCGCGCCGCCCGTTTCGTTGGCGGTGACCTTGTAGACGCCCTCGCCCTCGGTGAGGCTGCCGCCGCGCACGACGAGGGAGCCGTCGGTGTCCGAGACCGCGGAGACGACGTGGTCGAGGAGTTTGACCGGCGCCCCGCCGCCGAGGGGGCGGGCGGCCAGCGGGTAGTACGGCGACGGACCGGTGGACTGGAAGCCACCGACGCTGGTGTAGGTCACCCAGTCGCCCAGGAGGCCCGTGCGCATCGACGCGCCGCCGGTGACGAGGCCCAGGTCGATGGTGGTGGTCGCGCCGCCGCCGCGCGGGGCGGTGTGGAGGAGGGCGACGCGCTTCCCGCCGAGGTCCCCGTCGGGGTAGTCGTACTCGATCCACGACCAGTGGGTCGCGGAGAGCGCGACGTCGCCGAACTCCAGCGAGCTCGCCGGGCGCGTCTCCAGGACCTCGCCGGTCACGGTGTCCACGGCGGCCAGGTGGTAGCGGAGCGTTTCGGCGCGGCCCGTCTCGTACGCGATGACGGCCGTGCCGGGCGTCGTCAGGACGACCTTGATCAGGTTGGCGTCGCCGGGGATGCCGGGCACGGGCGTGGAGACCGGTGCGCCGGAGGGGCCCTTGCGGAGGATGGCGACGCTCACGGCGCCGGTGTTGCGGTCCTCGGTGGTGGTCACGAGCCCCGAGCCGATGGCCCCGTGCGCGTAGGTGCCGTTGTTCATCGAGACGCCGCCCGCGGAGGTGTTCGCCTGCGTCATGTCGTACATCGAGTACGAGAGCGAACCGGCCTGATGGCCCCAGACGATGTCCGAACCGGTGCCGAAGAAGGAGGTGTTCGGCTTGTTGAGGACGGTGGTGGAACCGTCTGCGTACTTCGTCCAGAGGAAGTCGGTGGTGTACGTGTCGTAGTGCTGGACCGTACTGAGGAAGCCGGTGGCCCCGGCACCGGTGACCCGCGCGTCCTGCGGGAGGGTGCCGATCGCCTCGGCCTTCTGTCCGACCGCCGGGCCGGGGGCGGGGGCCGCCGTGGCCGGGGTGGCGACGAGGGCCGTACCGGCCGTGAGCGCCAGGACGGCGGTGACGGCGGCGGCGAGGTGACGGCGGCGGTGACGGACGATCAAACGGTTCTGCAAGGTGAAGTCCCCCCATGGAAAGCCGAGATGGCCGATGGCACACCTGTTTGACTCACCATCACGATCTTTGGTTGTACGGCCGGAGGTCACCGCTCCCTGCGCCCCCGGCCCGCCTCACACCGCCGCGCGCCGCTCCACCACTCCCCGGACGAACGCCGCCTGCCCCGCGTGCTGGAGGTCGTCCGCGATCACCGAGACGAGCCGGACGCCCAGGGTGACCGGCGGGTCCCAGGCCGTGTCGACGACCCGGTCCAGGTCCGCGTTCGTCACCGTTCCGACCAGCTCCACCGTCCGCGCGTGCACGGCGTCGTGGTAGCCGAGCAGCAGCTCCGCCGGTGCCCGCACCGCGCCGACCTGGGCGCTCGTCTGCCCGTATCCCGTGGCCCGCCGGGAGAAGGGCAGGTCGAAGCGGCTCTCCCAGCCGTCCGCCACCCACAGCTGCTCCGTGTCGAAGGCGTCCGCGAGGTGGTCGTCCTGGATCCGGGTGAGGTGCCACACGAGCCAGGCGACCGAGTTGGCGTCCGGGTCGACCCGCGCCGCCAGCTCGTCCTCCGTCAGCCCCTCCACGGCCTCGTGGACGGTTTCCCGCACCCGCCCGAACGCATCGACCAGCAGACCGGCGCTGTTCACGGCAGCCTCCTCTCCGCCCGCCACCCCTCCAGCACCGCGTCGACGTCGAAGAGCGTCAGGTTCAGCGGCGGTCCGGCCGGCGGCCGGGCGAGGGCTTCGGCGATCTTGGTGTTGATCTCGCCGAGGATCCGGCGGACCTGGCTCTCCGAGACGGCCGCGGCCACCGCCTCCTCCGCGTCCTCGGCCTCCTTGCGCAGCGCCAGCGAGGGGGGCAGTACGGACGCGCCCTCGCTGTGCATCTTGCCCTTGATCCACCACAGCTCGTCGTACGGGGCGGAGTCGTCGGGCAGAGGCTGCCCGAAACCGGGCAGGCTGCGGAACTCGCCGCGCTCCGAGGCCTCCCGGATCTGCTTGTCGACGAAAGACTCGAAGCTCACACCCGGCGGTTTCCGTTCGGTCATGTGTCCAGCCTACGTAACAACGGCCGTACGAGTGTGGTCGTCGCGGACTACTGCGGCACGCGATCTTCCGGCACGCTGTGGTCCGTTCAACGCGCGTCGACCCTTGTCCCCACTCGGTTCCAGGAGGATGCATGCGTGCCCGGATCACTCCGCTCGGCACCCTGCTCGCGCTCGTCGCGGGCCTGCTCACCGCGCTCGTCACGACCACCCCCGCCCAGGCCGCGCCGCTCTTCAAGGCGCCCTACCCCTGCGGCCAGAAATGGACCTACAGCCACCACTCCGCCGAGGTCCGCCAGGCCCTCGACTTCATCCGCGCCGACGGCGGCGGCACGGCCGGCACCCCGGTCCTCGCCTCCGCGTCCGGCACCGCCTACCGCTACTCCCAGCCGAGCGGCGCGGGCAACTACATCGTGGTCGACCACGGCAGCGGCTGGAAGACGTACTACTTCCACCTCAACGCCTACTCCGTCGCCAACGGCGCCTGGGTCGCCCAGGGCCAGCAGATCGGAACCACCGGCTCCACCGGCAACAGCTCCGGCGCCCACATCCACTACGAGCAGCTCTACAACGGCGTCGGCCAGCCCATCGTCATCAACGGCGCCTCCCTCGCCCCCTACCCGGGCTCCTACGGATCCAAGTACCTGGCGAGCGACAACGGCTGCTCGGGCGGCGGAGGCGGAAAGTACTGGGTCGACACCTTCGCCAACGCCACGGGCTACGCCCAGGCCAACACCAACGACGCCCAGGGCGTGCTGAACGCGGGCACGAACTACGTCTACTGCAAGGTCTGGGGCCAGGAGGTCCGGGACGCCTCCGGGAACTTCAACCACTGGTGGCTGCGGACCGACCTCGACACCGTCTACGCCGGCAAGAACGGACGCGGAGCGTACGTCTCCGCCTACTACCTGTCGCGCTGGGGCAACGACGAGGCCCGTGACAACAACGGCACCGTGATCCCCACCTGCTGAGCCCTGGAGGAAGGGCCCGGAAAGAGGCAGGAGCCCCGCTCGTGCCGAGGCACGGAGCGGGGCTCCTTGGGTACTGCTCTAGTCCAGCGCTGACGCCGACCCGGGCAACTTAGGCCGGGGTGACGTTCTCCGCCTGCGGGCCCTTCGGGCCCTGCGTGACGTCGAAGGTCACGAGCTGGTTCTCCTCGAGCGAACGGAAGCCGTTCGCGTTGATCGCGGAGTAGTGGACGAAGACATCCGGGCCGCCGCCGTCCTGGGCGATGAAGCCGAAGCCCTTTTCAGCGTTGAACCACTTGACGGTTCCGGTAGCCATAAGCCCTCCTTGGGCCAAAGGGTTGCCCTGCTCCAGAACCTGCAAACAAGTCTGAAAACTACAAAAGCCTGCGGGTCACATGCTCCGCAGGCTCTGTACTGCAAGGGAAACCAAACTGCAACTTGCGTTGAGCGTAGCACGCAGGACGCGGCGGGCGGTAGAGGGAAAGATCACGTCGCCCACATGTTTGATCTGCGGTTCCGTCCCCATGGCGGACGACTCGCGCAACGCCCCGCGGCCGTGTCGCGCGCCCCGGCGATGCCCGCCGCACGCGACGGGTCTAGCCTCGCGATGTGGACAATGCAACCGATGACCACCAGCGCAGCCGGCCCCGCGTCGGACACATCCAGTTCCTGAACTGCCTGCCCCTTTACTGGGGGCTCGCGAGGACCGGAACGCTCCTCGATCTCGAGCTCACGAAGGACACCCCGGAGAAGCTCAGCGAGCGCCTCGTCAGAGGCGACCTCGACGTCGGCCCCATCACCCTCGTCGAGTACCTCCGCAACGCGGAGGACCTGGTCGCCCTGCCCGACATCGCCGTCGGCTGCGACGGCCCCGTCATGTCGTGCGTGATCGTCTCCCAGCGGCCGCTCCGGGAGCTGGACGGGGCCCGGGTGGCGCTCGGCTCCACCTCCCGCACCTCGGTGCGCCTCGCGCAGCTGCTCCTCGCCGAGCAGTACGGGGTGAAGCCCGACTACTACACGTGCCCGCCGGACCTCGGCGTGATGATGCAGGAGGCGGACGCGGCGGTCCTCATCGGCGACGCCGCGCTCCGGGCCTCGCTGCACGACGCCCCCCGCCTCGGGCTCCAGGTCCACGACCTGGGCCTCATGTGGAAGGAGTGGACCGGGCTGCCGTTCGTCTTCGCGGTGTGGGCGGCGCGCAAGGACTACCTGGCCCGCGAGCCGGAGACCGTCCGCGAGGTGCACCAGGCCTTCCTGGCCTCGCGCGACCTCTCCCTCGAAGAGGTCGCCAAGGTCGCCGAGCAGGCCGCCCGCTGGGAGACCTTCGACGCGGAGCTCCTGGAGCGGTACTTCCGTACGCTCGACTTCCGCTTCGGCCCGGAGCAGCTCGCGGGGGTCCGGGAGTTCGCCCGCCGCACCGGCCCGACGACCGGATTCCCGGCCGACGTGCGGGTCGAGCTGCTGGCGCCGAGCACCCTGCGGCAGCCGTGAGAAGCCCTGGCGTACGCTGGTTCGGTCGTTCAGAACCCCTCCGAAAGGGACGCACCCGGTGACCGAGAAGGCCGAACTGCAGTCCGTTCTCGACCGCGCAGCCGCGGGTGGCCGGATCACCCCCGAAGAGGCGCTCGACCTGTACCGCTCGGCGCCCCTGCACGCGCTGGGCGCCGCCGCCGACGCCGTGCGCCGCCGCCGGTACGCGGGTACCGAGCACATCGCGACGTACATCATCGAGCGGAACATCAACTACACGAACGTCTGCGTGACGGCGTGCAAGTTCTGCGCGTTCTACGCCGCGCCGAAGGACACGAAGAAGGGCTGGACCCGGGACCTCGACGACATCCTGCGCCGCTGCGCGGAGACCGTGGAGCTCGGCGGCACCCAGATCATGTTCCAGGGCGGCCACCACCCGGACTTCGGCGTCGAGTACTACGAGAAGCACTTCGCGGCCATCAAGAAGGACTTCCCGCAGCTCGTCATCCACTCCCTCGGCGCCTCCGAGGTCGAGCACATGGCGCGGATCTCCGGCGTCTCCGTCGAGGAGGCGATCACCCGGATCCACGAGGCCGGTCTCGACTCCTTCGCGGGCGCCGGCGCCGAGCTGCTCCCCGAGCGGCCGCGCAAGGCCATCGCGCCGCTCAAGGAGAGCGGCGAGCGCTGGCTGGAGATCATGGAGATCGCCCACAAGCTGGGCGTCGAGTCCACCTCCACGATGCTGATGGGCACCGGCGAGACGAACGCCGAGCGGATCGAGCACCTGCGCATGATCCGTGACACGCAGGACCGGACGGGCGGCTTCCGGGCCTTCATCCCGTACACGTACCAGCCCGAGAACAACCACCTCAAGGGCCGTACGCAGGCCACGCTCTTCGAGTACCTGCGGATGATCTCGATCGCGCGGCTCTTCCTGGACAACGTCGCCCACATCCAGGGCTCGTGGCTCACCACGGGCAAGGAGATCGGCCAGCTGACCCTGCACTACGGCGCGGACGACCTCGGCTCGATCATGCTGGAGGAGAACGTCGTCTCCTCGGCGGGCGCCAAGCACCGCTCGAACCTGCGCGAGATGATCGACATGATCCGCACGGCGGACCGCGTCCCGGCGCAGCGCAGCACGACGTACGAGCACCTCCTCGTCCACGAGGACCCGGCGAACGACCCGGTCGACGCCCGCGTCGCCTCGCACATCTCGTCCACGGCCATCGAGGGCGGCACGGCTCACCCCGAGCTGAAGCTCCTCGACGCCAACTGACGGCGCCATGCTGACGATCCACTGCGCCGAGGCCTCGCCCGAGACCGCCGTCCTGGTCGACGGCGAGCTCGTCGCCGCCGTCGGCCCGTACGACGATCTGGTCGCCGTCCGCCCCGACGCCCGGGTGCGGCGGTGGCCCGGCATCCTGACGCCGGGACTGCTCAACCCGTACGCGCCGGAGCTCCTGGAAGGCATGTACCACCCGGACCCCCGGGAGGCCGAGGGCTTCGGCACGGAGCCGATCGGCGGGGAGCGGGCGCAGCGGATCTTCCGCATGGACGCCTCCCGCCGGGGCGCCTCCGCGCGCCGCGGCGTGCAGCGGCTGCTCGCGCACGGGACGGTCGCCGTCGCGGGCGAGCTCCGCGGCCGGGCGGCGACGGACGCCGTGCGCCGGGCCGGTCTCGCGGTGGGCCGCCGCCCCGAGAAGCTCCCGGGCAGCCCGTCCTTCTCGCCGACGCCGCTGATCCTGCTGCCCGGCCTGATGCCGGGCGGCCCGGCCCGGTTCGCCGTCTTCGACGTCCCCGACCGGGCCGCTCTGGTCCGCCTCGGCGCGTCGACCTGCGTCGCGACCGTGATCGCCGGGCGGCTGGTCTACCGGGCGCGCTGAGCGTCAGGGGCAACCGGGGGCGAGGGGAGCAGGTCGAGCGGCGGGTCGTCAGCCTCCATCTGACGCGCGTCCGCTTCCTGCACGAGCTCCAGGAAGCGCGGGTCGCTGGTGACGGGGAAGAGATCGGTCGCCGACACCGGCGCTCCCCCATTCTTGTCGTACACGATGAGAAGGACATCGCTCCGGCGGTAGGTGTAGCCCACGAGCACTCTGCCGCCCAGCTCACTGATCGGCCCTGTCCGTAGCTTCGCCACCTCCTTCTCGGCCCACCGGTCCCCCCCGAACGCGCCGTGCACGGGAATCCGCCGCACCGACACGACCATGCGGAAGGTCTCACCGCCCGCCTCGAAGCGGTACTCGCTCACCCGGTCGCCCTCCGGCCGGACCCCCGTCACCGTCGCCGGCAGCAGCTCGTCCAGCAGCGCCGCCATCTTCCACCGGTACTCCTCCCGGCGCTCCCGCTCCTCCGGGGACAGCCGCTTCCCGACGGGGGCCGAGGCGGCGGGCATCGCCACGCCGGGATCGGCCCCCGGCAGCAGCGTGAGGCCGAGGGCCCCCGCCGTGACCACGCCGAGCGCCGCCGCCCCGACCGCGAACCGCGACCGGGCCCGCCGCCTGCGGCCCTCGCGCACCGCGAGCGGGGCGAGGTCGGGCAGTGGTGGCAGATCGCCGGCCGTCCGGTCCATGGCATCGCGCAACAGGGTGATGTCGTCGTTGTTCTCCACGGTGGACCTCAGCTTTCCGTGATCGAGAGCCCGGCATCGGCCAGGCTTACGCGAAGTCGGGCGAGCGAACGGGAGCACTGGCTCTTGACGGTGGCCTCGCTGCACCGCAGCAGGGTCGCCACGGAGGCCACGCTCTGGTCCTCCCAGTAGCGGAGTACGACCATCGCCCGTGCCCGGGGCGGGAGTTCGGCGAGCGCGCCGAGCAGCGTCACCCGCAGGTCGGTGTGGTCGGCGGCCGGTGCCGGGTCCGTGCCCCCGGTCCGGGTGAGCACGAGCAGATCGCGCAGCCGGCGCCGCCGCTCGGACAGGAAGGTCCGGGTCAGCACCGTCTTGGCGTAAGCGTGCGGATGGTCGGCCGCCCCCGCCCGCTTCCAGTGCTGGTACAGCTTGGCCAGCGTGGTCTGGGTCAGGTCGCGGGCGGTCTCGGCGTCGCCGCAGAGCAGGTACGCCGTGCGGTAGAGCCGCAGCTGGGCGGAGCGCGCGAACTCCTCGAAATCGGCGACCGGCCCCACGTCCACCTCTCTCGCCGCCTCGGGTCTCACTTCGGTCGACAGTGCCATCGCACCCCTGCTCTCCTGGCCGTCGCGTGCTGTTCTCGACCGTCCTTGAGTGCGCCCGGGCCCGAAAGGTTGAAGCGGTACGGGAAGAGATTCGGGCGGCTGCTTGAATGGGGAGCGTGACCCGAGCCAACCTGGACAAACAGCCGCACGAAGTCGCCTCGATGTTCGACGACGTGGCGGCGAACTACGACCTCACCAACGACGTGCTCTCCCTCGGCCAGGACCGCCGCTGGCGCAAGGAGGTCGCGAAGGCGGTCGACGCCCGCCCCGCGCAGCGGATCCTCGACCTCGCGGCGGGTACGGCCACCTCCTCGCAGCCCTTCGCCCGCGCGGGCGCGTACGTCGTGCCCTGCGACTTCTCGATCGGGATGCTCCAGGTCGGCAAGAAGCGCCACCCGTGGATGCCGTTCACGGCGGGCGACGGCATGAAGCTGCCCTTCCGTGACGACGTCTTCGACGCCGTCACGATCTCCTTCGGGCTGCGGAACATCCAGGACACCGAGGCGGCGCTCCGCGAGCTGTACCGGGTGACGAAGCCCGGCGGCCGGGTCGTCATCTCCGAGTTCTCGCACCCCACCTGGGCGCCGTTCCGCACGGTGTACGAGGAGTACTTGATGCGCGCCCTGCCGCCGGTGGCCCGCGCCGTCTCCTCGAACCCCGACGCGTACGTGTACCTGGCCGAGTCCATCCAGTCCTGGCCGGACCAGCCGACCCTGGCGGGACTGCTCCAGAAGGCCGGCTGGTCGAAGGTGGCCTGGCGGAACCTGACCGGCGGGATCGTCGCGCTCCACCGGGGGTTCAAGGCCTGACGGCTACGAGGCCTCTACGGCTTCGCGTACATCCCGTAGCCGCCGACGCCGGTGTACACGGTGTCCGCCACGTCCCGGTGCACGAGCTTGCCTTCCACGAGGTCCGTCGGCGGCGTGTGCACGGTGGTGCCCGTCTGCAGGGTCGTGGAGCCGCCGCCGTCCAGGTTGAGGGCGTCGAGGATCCCGAGCACCGGGGCGTCCAGGAGGGCGGCGAAGGTCTGGAGGTACTCGCCGTCCTCGTTGTCCTGCCCGGTGAGGGTGATGAGCACCGGACGGCCGCGGACGTTGGTGCCGAGCGCGGTGCGCGAGTCGGTGCAGATCAGGGTGACCCCGTCCGCGCCCGGCTCCTTGCCGCTGCACGAGTTGGGCAGCTCCTTGGGGATATCGCTGTTGAGGAGCAGCGTGTGGAAGGAACTGACGACGTCGACCGAGGCGTCCAGCGGGATGTCCCGGCCCGTGGTCACGTCCTCGAGCCGCTGGCCGATCGTCACCGTGTCGTCGCGGACGAGCCGGGCGCGGAGCCACTGGGCCCCGGTGCCGATGCCCTGGATGACGCGGCCGCCCGCCGGGACCACGGTTCCGCCGCGGCCCTCGCGGGCCTCGGTGACGACGCCGTGCGCGTCCACGACGACCTCGTAGCCCGGGTCGGCGGTGGCGGCGACGAGGGGATCGGTTCCGGGCTTCGGGGTGGGCAGGCCGTAGTCGTCGGTGAAGACGACGATCTCGTCGGTGTCGGTGAAGACGGGCGGACTCGTGCTCACGCGCTGGTCCTCTTCGTCACGCGCGCAGTGCGGGGGGCGTCCGGGTGTCCGGTTGATGTCGTCGATCCGCTCGAACTCGCCCGAGGACGTGGTGAGCTTCAGGTGGGTGCGGAGCTTGGTGACGTACGGGATGCCGTACTGGATGACCGCGCCGGAGGAGCCCTTGTCGCCGTCCCAGCAGCTGGAGCTGTGCAGGACGCCGTCGGTGACCGAGACGCTGGTGTGCGCGGTGGTCTTCTCGGCTCCGGCGCCCGCGGGTTCCCGCTGGAACAGGCCGCCGTTGACGCCGGCCCACGGGTGGCGGGCCGTGACGTGGGTGACCTTGGCGAGCTGCTCGGTGAGCGTCTCCGCGGTGGCGTCGTTCGTGCCGACCGCGCTCTCCAGGGTGAGCGAGCCCGCGGTGGGGTCGATCTCGACGATCTGGAGGACGCGGGCCTTGGTGCGGTTGGAGAGGGTCCGCCCGGTCTCGGGGTCGATCTTCTCGGTCCAGGTGGTGCGGGTGACGCCGGGGGTGACTGTGACAGCGGTTCCCTTGGTCCAGGCGACGAGCGGGCCCAGCTCCGCCTCGTCGTCGGCGCCGGAGGCGGGGGTGGTGAGGGCGAGGGCGGCGCCGAGTGCGGCGGCCATGGCCACCCAGGGGCGAAGCTTCCTGGTCACTGGCAGTCCGCCGTTCCCTTGACGAGCTCGTGAGAGCGGAAGGTGCCGGCGAACGGCGCCGGGATGGTGGTGCTGTCGCCGCGCAGGATGACGTAGGCGCCGAACTTCCTCACGCCCGAGGAGTCCGCCGGGTCGGCCCAGGTGCCGGTGTACGTCGGCTCGGGGTAGAAGCAGACTTCCTTCGCGGTCCGGTTCCAGGCGGACCTGGGCGCGGGCTCGGTGCCGTAGCTGTTGCCGTAGTTCTTGGTGGTGGCGTCGGTCGCCGGGCGGTGGACGGTCATCGCGCCGCGTCCGTTCGCCTCCTTGAAGGTGCAGACCCGGTTGTCGGGGCAGCGCTCGTAGCCGGTGAAGCAGAGGGCCCGGGACGGGACCAGCTTGTGGCCGCTGACGGTGCCGGCCGGGTAGGCGTCCGGGGCGCCCTTCTTGACGGTCTCGAGGTGCCCGCCGTACCCGGCGTCGCCGTAGACGCAGGCCCACATCGCGGTGTTGTTCTTCGCCGACAGGGTCTTGCCGTCCCAGGCCGCGCCGTAGCTCTCCGCGCTCTGCAGGTCGGTGAAGTCCCGGCGCTCGCCGGTGCCGCCGGCTCCGGAGTAGAGGCAGAACGTGGCGGGCGGGCAGTCGTCGAAGGGCTCGGCTTCGGCGCTCGCGGGCAGCACGAAGAACACCGAGCAGAGGAGGGCGAGGGCGGCCGTGATCAGCGCGCCCCGCCGTAGGTCGATACGAAAGTCGGTCACGGATGATCATCGTGCCACCACGCACAGCGCATGGGAACACGTGTTCACTCTGCGGGAAAGCGGTGGGGTGACCCTCCGTTTCTCCCGCACCGGCCCCCCATAGACTGCGATACGTCTCATCCCCTTCTTTGTCGCCGAACTCCGGGAGACTCCGCCGTGACCGAGCAGCCCCTCTCCGAGCACACCGCAGATGTGATCGTCGTCGGGGCGGGCCCGGCCGGCTCCACCACCGCGTACTACCTGGCCAAGGCCGGACTCGACGTCCTGCTCCTGGAGAAGACCGCCTTCCCCCGCGAGAAGGTCTGCGGCGACGGCCTCACCCCCCGCGCCACCAAGCAGCTCGTCTCCATGGGCATCGACATCTCCGAAGAGGCCGGCTGGCTGCGGAACAAGGGCCTGCGGATCATCGGCGGCGGCGTCCGTCTGGAGCTCGACTGGCCTGAGCTCGCCTCGTACCCGGACTACGGACTCGTCCGCAAGCGCGACGACTTCGACGAGCAGCTCGCCCGGCAGGCGCAGAAGGCCGGCGCCCGGCTGTACGAGCGCTGCAACGTCGGCGCCCCGATCGTCGACGACCGCACCGGCCGCATCACCGGAGTCGAGGCCAAGCTCGGCGAGGAGAAGACCCCGGTCACCTTCCACGCCCCGCTCGTCGTCGCCGCCGACGGCAACTCCACGCGGCTCTCGCTCGCCATGGGCCTGCACCGCCGCGAGGACCGCCCGATGGGCGTCGCCGTCCGCACGTACTTCACCAGCCCCCGGCACGACGACGACTACCTGGAGTCCTGGCTGGAGCTGTGGGACCGCCGCGGCCCGCAGGACCGGCTGCTCCCCGGCTACGGCTGGATCTTCGGCATGGGTGACGGCACCTCCAACGTCGGCCTCGGCATCCTCAACTCCTCCTCCGCCTTCCGCGAGCTGGACTGGCGCGAGGTGCTCAAGGCCTGGTGCGCCTCGATGCCGGAGGACTGGGGCTACACCCCGGAGAACATGACGACGCCGATCCGCGGCGCCGCCCTCCCGATGGCCTTCAACCGCCAGCCGCACTACACGAAGGGCCTGCTGCTCGTCGGCGACGCCGGCGGCATGGTCAATCCGTTCAACGGCGAGGGCATCGCGTACGCCATGGAGTCCGGCCAGATCGCGGCCGACGTCATCGTCCAGGCCCACGCCCGCACGACCCCGGCGCAGCGCGAACTGGCCCTGCGGAACTACCCGCAGGTCCTCAAGGACACCTACGGCGGCTACTACACGCTCGGCCGCGCCTTCGTGAAGCTCATCGGCAACCCGAAGGTCATGAAGATCGCGACCCAGCGCGGTCTGACCCACCCGCTGCTGATGAAGTTCACGCTCAAGATGCTGGCGAACCTCACGGACCCGACCGGCGGCGACGCGATGGACCGCATCATCAACGGCCTCTCGAAGGTGGCCCCGAAGGCCTGAACCCACCGGCGGTGCCTCCTCTCCCCACGGGGGAGGGGAGGCACCGCCGTTCCTCAGTTGCCGTTGACCTTCGCGGCCTTCCTGATCCGTTCCTCGTGCTCGGTCCTCACCTGCTTCAGGGTCTCCGCGTGCTCCTCCATGAGCTCCCGCTGGAAGCCGACCTCGGCCTCGTACCAGAGGCCCACGAGACGCACCCGCTTCTTGCAGGCGACGTCCTGCTTCGCGGCGGCGACGGCCTTCGGGGTGCTCAGGTCGGCCTCGCCCTCGGGGTTCAGCCCGAGCTCCTTGTGCGGCGCCATGGGGTCGGTGACGCGGTAGCCCTTCTCCGCCATGCACGCGGACCACGCCTTGACGGCCGCCGCGACCTTCGGGGACGCCTTGGCCCGGGTGAGCGCCTCGCCCTCCATCCCGAAGACGTAGAGCAGGTCCTCGGGCTCCTTCTTCTCCGCGTACAGCCGCAGGTGTGCCTCCCGGCCGCAGCCGCCCGCCGGGACCTTCTTCCCGTTGACCGTCCGGCCGCTGTCGGTCCTGCGCTGCTCCTCCAGGGTGCGCGGGGGCAGTTTCATGCCGCCCCCCGGCTTGGACTCCAGCGGCGGGCCGCTCAGCGCCAGGCGCTCGGCCGGGGTGAGCGGGTCCGAGCGGGGCCCCGCGGAATCCGGTACGTAGCCGGGCGTGCCGTAGCCGTACCGGGCCGCCCTGACCTCGTCCGTGAGTCCGTACCGCTGCGTGCTCCTGGCCGCGGGCACAGGCCGGGCCGCGGGCCTGTACGTGATCCCGAGCCGCTTCATGCAGTCCACCGCCAGCAGGTCCTGAGCCTTCTCCAGGGCGCGCCGCTGTTCGTCCGTCGCCTTGTACGGGTCCAGGGGGTACACCAGCTGTGCGGCGGACACCCTGGACGGGTCGGACAGCGGCGCCGGGTCGGCGGAGGCGGAGGGCTCACCGGTCGAGCAGGCGGTGAGCAGCAGCCCGGCACTCAGCAGGAGCGCGGCGGCCGGACGGGACGTGCGGGGATGCATGGTCGACTCCGGGGAGGGGTGGACTGCCGGTGAAGCAGGCTCAGTTGGCGTCGTTGTTGTAGATCGACGAGACCTGGTTCTTGAAGTTGGAGGAGAAGTCGCCCAGGTAGTAGTCCGGAAGCCATCCCTCGTTCCCCGTGTGGACGGCGCCGGTGTACACGTACCAGGTGAAGTCCGCCCGGTTCAGGTACGACTCGGCGTTGTTGTCCACGGCCTGGTTGTAGCCGCTGCCGGGTGTGATGAAGCGGTCGTTGAAGAGGTAGTCCTCGTCCCAGGCGAAGTCCGTCCACGACTCGTCCAGGCCGGCGGAGTAGTGCAGGATGAACTCGCCGAAGTCCGCGCGGCCGTCCTTCATCGCCGCGGAGGCGGGCGCGGCGGTCACCAGGGAGCCCGTGCCGAGGGCGCCGAGGGCGACGGCGGTCGCGAGGGTCCGGCGAAGCGTGCTGCTCTTCAAGGTTCTGGCCTTTCGGTACGAAGGGAGAACTGTGGGTGAAGCAGTGAGTGCCGAGGGTGAAGTCCACGTGACGGAAGCGGAATCGGTCAACCGTCGGGAATCGCGAACGGCGGCATGAGGGCTCCCGCGCGCCGCCGACCAGCGATCCTTCCCCCGGCCTTCGGGCGTGCCCCCGCGGCGAATATGTCAGGTCGGCCGAAGCCTTCTGCTGCAAGTCGTCCACACATGAACAAGAGGCGTGCGCCGAGGGAAAGTTGGGAATCGACGCCCCCTTCTCCCTGTGGTTAGAGTGACGCCGATCGAGCACCTGTACGCCGTGCCCGGTCCCTTCCGTGCCGAGCCGAGCAGGCGCCTCGCGCCGCCGGCTCCGGGCGCGGCCCCACCGCCGGGAACGCCTCCCCGCAGAAGGCAGAAGGACGTGCACCCATGAGACGTTTGCTCACCGCCCCGCTGCTCCTCGCGGCCCTCGGGTGCGCGGTCACCGGGTGCACCTCGGAGCCCGAGCTCTCACCGGTCGAGGCCGCCTACGTCGAGCACACGGAGTGCCTCGGCGAGAACGGGGTGAAGCTCAAGGAGGCGCGCCCCGGCTACTGGGTCGTGGACAAGGACGCCCTCGACAAGCAGCCGAGAAGGGTGATGCTCGACGCCCAGGAGAAGTGCGAGAGTCTCGTTCCCGCCGAACTCCCCGTCGACCCGGCGGTGTTGAAACAGCAGCAGAAGCTCGCGGACTGCTACCGGCGCAACGGGTACCCCGACTGGCCCGACCCCGACCCGAAGACCGGCGAGATCCCGGCGGACATGAACGACAACGCCGTCCAGAGCAAGTGCGGCGATGAGACCACCTGAGGCCCCCGGCGCGGACACCACGACCGCCGTCACGGACACCGCCGCCGCCGGCTCCGCCCCTGCCTCCGCCGCCGGCCCCGCCCCTGCCTCCGCCGCCGACCCCGCCCCTGCCGCCGCTCACCACCACCTTCGCCGCGGCCGCCTCTGGATCGGCGGCCTCGTCGTCGGAGCCGTCGTGCTCACCGCCGCCGGCGCCTTCGCCGGGACGGTGATCAAGTCGCCCGCCCAGGTCGCCGCGGACGCGGCCGCGCCGCCGGCCGACGTGCTCACCGCGCCCGTCGAGCGCCGCGTCCTGCACGAGACGGTGGTGCTGCGCGGCACGGTCACCGCGGGGCAGACGGTGCAGGTCGCGCCGGTCGTGTCCGGGGGCGAGGGCGGGACGCCCGTCGTCACCAAGGTGCCGTTCGCCGTCGGGGCGGCGGTCCGGCCGGGGCAGGTCCTCCTGGAGATATCCGGCCGGCCGCTCTTCGTCCTGCCGGGGCGGCTGCCCGTGTACCGGGACCTCAAGCCGGGCGCGACCGGTGACGACGTGGCCCAGCTCCAGGCCGCGCTGGTGGGGCTCGGCTTCGGCCGGGGCGGGGATCCGGAGGGGACGTACGGGGAGGGGACGAAGGCCGCCGTCGAGGGGTTCTACCTCGCCGCCGGCTACGACCCGCGTCCGGCCGTGGACGACGACGGCGCCGGCGTGGACACGGCGACCGCCGCCGTGACGGCCGCCGAGCGGGCCGTCGAGGACGCCGCTGACGCGCTCGCCGAGAACAAGGACCAGGCGCAGCGGAAGAACCTGCGCAAGTCCCGGGACCGGGCCGCCGAGGACCTGGCCGAGGCCCGTACCGCGCTCGGCAAGGCGTGGGCCGCGGCGGGGCCGATGGTCCCGGCGGGGGAGGTCGTCTTCGTGGAGCGGTTCCCCGCCCGCGTGGCGTCGGCCGCCGTGCGCCCCGGGTCACAGGCCTCCGGGACGCTGGTCTCGCTCTCCTCCGGCAGGCTCCTCGCGCAGGGCCTCCTCCAGGACCACCAGAGGGGCATGGTCCGTCCCGGTCAGAAGGTCCGGGTCGTCGACGAGGTGACCGGTACCGAACTCACCGCCGAGGTGGCGAGCGTCGCCTCGACGCCCACGTCGCCCGAGGCCGCGCAGGACGGCGGCGGGGGAGAGGGCCGGGAGGGCGCCGCCCCCGCGAAGGGCCCGGCCGGATTCCTCTTCACCGCCCTGCCCGCGAAGGAGATCCCGCCCGCCCTCGCCGGCCAGGACGTACGGCTGACGATCGAGGCGGCCTCCACGGACGGCGAGGCCCTCGTCGTCCCCGTCACCGCCGTCTCGGCGGGCGCGGACGGCCGGACCCTGGTCACCGTCGTCGACGCGAACGGGCGCCGGAACCCCGTCGAGGTGCGGACCGGCACCCTGGGGGACGGTTACGTCGAGGTCGTACCGCTCAGGGCGGGCGCCCTGGCGGAGGGCGCCGAGGTCGTGACCGGGGTGGCCGCCACCGGCGCCGCCCAGGACGGCGGGGCAGAGAAGTGACCCCGCTCGTACGAGGCCGATGGCCCCGACGCCCGGCACCACCCCCCGCCCCGGCACCACCCCCCGCCCCGACCCCGCACCCCACGCCGGACGCGGCCCCCACCCCGTACACCCCGTCCTCCCTGCCCACCCCCGTGGTCGAGTTCCGTCAGGTCGGTCTCACCTACCCCGGCCCGCCCCCCGTCCAGGCCCTGCGCCCCTGCGAACTCACCCTTCACCACGGCGAGTTCGTCGCCGTAGTCGGCCCCTCCGGCTCCGGCAAGTCCACCTTCCTGAACGTCGCCGGCCTCCTCGACGCCCCCACCGAGGGCACCTACCGCCTCGACGGCATCGACACCGCCGCCCTCTCCGACGGCGATCGGACCGCCCTGCGCGGCCGTCGCATCGGCTTCGTCTTCCAGGCGTTCCACCTCATGCCGCACCGCAGCGCCACGGAGAACGTCATGCTCTCGATGGTGTACTCGGCCGTGCCCCGCGCCGAACGCCGCAGCCGGGCCAGGGAGGCGCTCGCCCGCGTCGGCCTCGCCCACCGCGTCGACGCGCTCCCGGGCCGCCTCTCGGGCGGCGAGCGCCAGCGCGTCGCCATCGCCCGCGCGCTGGCGGGCCGGCCCTCGCTGCTGCTCTGCGACGAGCCGACCGGAAACCTCGACTCCGGCAACGCGGAGACGGTCCTCGCGCTCCTCGGCGAACTCCACGCCTCCGGCATGACGGTCGTCGTCATCACCCACGACAGCGAGGTCGCCGCCCGCGCCGGGCGCACGGTCACGATCCGCGACGGCGTCCTGAGCGAACGGCCCGGGGACACCGCACCCCGCGCGGATCGGGACCGCGCATGAGAAGCCGCCGCCCCCGTGCCGGCCGGCTCGTCGAACCCTCCCGTCTCACCCCCCGCGACGCGCTCTCCGAGGCCGTCGCCGGCATGCTCCAGCGGCCCGGCCGGTCCGTGCTCACCGCGCTCGGCACCGTCCTCGGCGTCGGCACCTTCGTCGCGATCCTCGGCCTGACGGCGACCACGTCGTCCCGGATCGACTCCCGGTTCGACCTGCTGACCGCCACCGAGGTCACCGTCGAGGACATCGCCCAGGAGCAGGACGAGTTCGCCGGCCCCGCCTTCCCCGCCGACGCGGACGCCCGGATCGGGCGGCTCGGCGGCGTCCGGGACGCCGGGGTCTACTGGACGGTCCGGCTCGGCCCGGAGGTCACCGTGCGCGCCGCCCCCGTGGGCGACGGCGCCGACGGCGTCCCCGTCGACGTGGTCGCCGCCTCGCCCGGGGCGCTGCGGGCCGCCGTCCCCCGTCTCGCGCAGGGCCGGCTCTACGACGAGTTCGCCTCGGCCGAGGCCCAGCCGGTCGCGGTCATCGGGGCGTCCGTCGCGGCCCGGCTCGGCATCACCACGCTGGAGACCCGGCCCGCGGTGTTCATCGGCGACGAGCCGTTCGTGGTGGCCGGC
Organism: Streptomyces narbonensis; assembly: GCF_014649015.1. Classification (GTDB taxonomy): domain Bacteria; phylum Actinomycetota; class Actinomycetes; order Streptomycetales; family Streptomycetaceae; genus Streptomyces; species Streptomyces narbonensis. Next base: position 42,424 of record NZ_BMSF01000004.1, on the reverse strand, counting down.
ATCGTCGACGACGTCGAGCGCAGGCCGGACGTGCTGATGTCGGTCAGCGTGCCCCGTACGACCGCCGAGCGGATGTGGGGGCCACCCGGGGCCGGTGAGGCGCGGATGCTCGTCGCCACGGAGACCGGGGCGGCCCGGCAGATCGCCCACGAGGCCCCGGTCGCGCTCCGCCCGGACCATCCGGAGTATCTGAAGGCCGTCCCGCCGCCGGACCCGAGGGCGCTGCGGGCGGGCGTCACCGGCGACCTCGACCAGCTGTTCCTGCTGCTCGCCGGGGTCTGTCTGGTGATCGGCGCGGTCGGCATCGCCAACACCACCCTGGTCGCGGTCCTGGAGCGGACCGGTGAGATCGGTCTGCGGCGGGCCCTGGGCGCCCGGGCGCGGCACGTCACCGTCCAGTTCCTCACGGAGTCCGGGGCCCTGGGCGCGATCGGCGGGCTCGTCGGGACGGCACTGGGGGTGTGCACGGTGATCGGGGTGGCGCTGGCCCGGGACTGGACCCCGGTCGTCCATCCCGCGGCCGTCGTCGCGGCGCCGCTGATCGGTCTGGCCACGGGTGTGGTCGCCGGGCTCTACCCGGCCTGGCGGGCCTCCCGCGTCGAACCGGCCGAGGCGCTCCGCCACTGATCCGGGCCGGACACGACGAAGGACCGTCTCTCCCCCGAGGAGTGACGGCCCTTCGTGCTGTGCTCGGTCGTGCGGCGGATCAGAGGATCCGGACGGCGCCCGACGGGGTGTCCCAGTCGAGCGAGCGCTCGACGACGCCCGTGGACGGGTTCTGCGCGCCGACGTACTTGCCGCCGCCGACGTAGATGGCGACGTGGTACGAGCCGCTGCGGCTGCCCCAGTACAGGATGTCGCCCGGCTGGAGGTTGCTCAGCGAGACGGAGGTGCCCATGCTCGACTGGCTGCTGGAGATGCGCGGCAGGTCGATGTTGGCCTGGCGGTAGGCGGCCTGGACGAGGCCCGAGCAGTCCCAGGAGTTGGGGCCGGTGCCGCCCATGACGTACGCGTCGCCGATCTGGGCGCGCGCGAAGGCCACGATCGCGGCGGCGGAGCCGGAGGGGGCCTGCGTCTCGTTGCTGCTGCTGCCCGTGGAGGAGCCGCTGTCCGAGGTGCCGGAGGAGCCCGAGCCGGAGGAGCCGGAGTCCGAGACGGTGGAGCTGCTGCCGCTCGTGGAGGCGGTCGAGAGCTGGGTGCGCTCACGGTCGCGGGAGGCGCGCTCCTCGGCCTCCTTGCGCTCCTGCTCGGCCTTCGCCTTGGCCTCGGCCTCGGCGCGGGCCTTCTCGGCGCGCTCGGCCTCGGCCTTGCGGTCCGCCTCGGCCTTGGCCTTCTTGGCTTCCTTCGCGGCCTTCTGCAGGGCCGCGTTCTCCTGGGTCTCCAGGCTCTGGTCGAGGGCCTCCTGCTGGGAGGCCTCGGCCGAGGCGGCGACAGCGCTCGCCAGGCCCGCGGTGTCGAGGGATCCGAGCGTGGGCATTTCGATGGTCTCGGTCACCGGCTCGGCATTCGCCGGACCGGCAGCACCGGCCACCGCGATGGTGCCGAGGACGCCACCGGCAACTCCGGCGCGGAGCGCGAGCTTCGAGGCGCTGCGGCGGGGCTTCCGGTGGCTGGGTATGTGAGCGGAGTGGGACATGGGAACAACCGCTATCAGGGCTTGGCGGTTCCCTTCAAGAAACGTGGGCTGCGCCACAGTTGCCCAGGGAATGGCTGAATCCGGTTCCCTGGCGCCCTTATTGACGCCGTAACGGGCAAATCGGGCACGCCCCATCGCGCCCTTGATCATGTGTTTTCAATAAAACGTCCGAATTGCCCGTCGCTTACCACCTCTTCACCTCTGTGGCCAAGCCCCGCTTTTCCGGGGCCCTTTGATGCGTGACGCAGGTCACACTCCCGCTCGTGAACGCGTGCACGCGTCCACCTCCGTACGCAGGACCCCCCGACCGGGCGACGGCGGCTTGCTTTATCACCCCGATCCATCCCATCGCCAATTTGCCTGTATGGGCCATGGCTTGATAGTGCGCCACCCCCTCCGAGCAGCGACTTCCGGTACGGATGTCACATCTGGTGATCACCTGGGCGCTTCGCGCAACAAGATCACTGCTCATCCGGCTTCATGATCCTTCGTCAGGTGGTGGAGATCACAAACTCCTTGGCGTACCCCGTGTCGCAGATCACAGAGGGGCAGGCATAAGATGCGGGGCAGCCGGGCTTGTGAACTGCCTCACATGGGGGCGATCTTTCACGGTCCGGCCGTGCGATCCAACGGTCAAGGACGACTGGAAGGAGCGAGGAGCGTGAATGCGTACGCGCCCGTCCTCGTGCTCGGTGCCCTGGGTGCGGGGTTTGCGATCTTCTCCGTGGTCATGGCCACGCTTATCGGGCCAAAGCGGTACAACAGGGCAAAGCTTGAGGCGTACGAGTGCGGCATCGAGCCGACACCCACGCCCGCCGGAGGCGGCCGCTTCCCGATCAAGTACTACCTGACGGCGATGCTCTTCATCGTCTTCGACATCGAGATCGTCTTCCTCTACCCCTGGGCCGTCACCTTCGACGCCCTGGGGCTTTTCGGGCTCGTGGAGATGCTGCTCTTCGTGCTCACCGTCTTCGTCGCCTACGCCTACGTGTGGCGACGCGGCGGCCTGGAATGGGACTGAGGGGCTGAGGGGCACCAATGGGACTCGAAGAGAAACTCCCGAGCGGCTTTCTGCTGACGACGGTCGAACAGGCCGCGGGCTGGGTGCGCAAGGCGTCCGTGTTCCCCGCGACCTTCGGCCTCGCCTGCTGCGCCATCGAGATGATGACCACCGGAGCCGGCCGCTACGACCTGGCCCGCTTCGGCATGGAGGTCTTCCGCGGCTCGCCGCGCCAGGCCGACCTCATGATCGTCGCCGGCCGCGTCAGCCAGAAGATGGCGCCGGTCCTGCGGCAGGTCTACGACCAGATGCCCAACCCCAAGTGGGTCATCTCGATGGGCGTCTGCGCCTCCTCGGGCGGCATGTTCAACAACTACGCGATCGTGCAGGGCGTCGACCACATCGTGCCCGTCGACATCTACCTGCCCGGCTGTCCGCCGCGGCCGGAGATGCTCCTCGACGCGATCCTCAAGCTCCACCAGAAGATCCAGACCTCCAAGCTCGGCGTGAACGCCGAGGAGGCGGCCCGGGAGGCGGAGGAAGCGGCGCTGAAGGCGCTGCCGACCATTGAGTTGAAGGGTCTGCTCCGGTGAGCGACGAGACACCCAATCCCGAGAAGGACCTCAGCGCGCAGAACCTGCCGGGACAGCGCGGGGACCACGGCGAGGAGGTACGCCTCCAGCGTGGCATGTTCGGCGCCGACAAGGGCGGCGACACGTCCGGCTACAGCGGCCTCGTCCGCTCGATCCGCCTCCCCGGCCCGGCCACCCGCCCTTACGGCGGCTGGTTCGACGAGGTCGCCGACGAACTCGAAGGCGCCCTGGAGGAGCAGGGACTGCTCCCCGCCAACGCCATCGAGAAGACGGTCGTCGACCGCGACGAGCTCACCTTCCACATCGAGCGCGAGCACCTCGTCCGGGTCGCCCGCACCCTCCGCGACGACCCGGCGCTCCGCTTCGAGCTCTGCACCGGCGTCTGTGGCGTCCACTACCCGGGGGACAAGGGACGCGAGCTGCACGCCGTCTACCACCTGCGCTCGCTCACCCACGGCAGGCTGATCCGCCTGGAGGTCTCGGCGCCCGACGCCGACCCGCGCATCCCGTCCCTCGTCGCCGTCTACCCGACGAACGACTGGCACGAGCGCGAGGCGTACGACTTCTTCGGCATCGTCTTCGACGGCCACCCCGCCCTCACCCGGATCATGATGCCGGACGACTGGCAGGGCCACCCGCAGCGCAAGGACTACCCCCTCGGCGGCATCGCCGTCGAGTACAAGGGCGCCCAGATCCCGGCTCCGGACCAGCGGAGGTCGTACTCGTGAACACCCCGTCCGCCTCCCCCCGGGAGACGACAGAAGGCGCCGTCTACACGGTGACCGGCGGCGACTGGGAAGAGGTCGTCCAGTCCGCCGCCAAGGCCGACGACGAGCGCATCATCGTCAACATGGGCCCGCAGCACCCGTCCACCCACGGCGTGCTCCGGCTCATCCTGGAGATCGACGGCGAGACCGTCACCGAGGCCCGCTGCGGCATCGGCTACCTCCACACCGGCATCGAGAAGAACCTCGAATACCGGACCTGGACGCAGGGCACCACCTTCGTCACGCGCATGGACTACCTCACCTCGTTCTACAACGAGACGGCGTACTGCCTCGGCGTGGAGAAGCTGCTCGGCATCACCGACCAGATCCCGGACCGCGCCAGCGTCATCCGCGTGCTCCTCATGGAGCTCAACCGGCTCTCCTCGCACCTGGTGTGCATCGCCACCGGAGGCATGGAGCTCGGCGCCACCACGATCATGATCTACGGCTTCCGGGACCGCGAGATGATCCTGGACCTCTACGAGCTGATCACCGGCCTGCGCATGAACCACGCGTTCATCCGCCCCGGCGGCCTCGCCCAGGACCTGCCGCCCGGCGCCGTCGACGCCGTCCGCGAGTTCGTGAAGACCATGAAGAAGAACCTGCCGGAATACGACAAGCTCGCCACCGGCAACCCCATCTTCAAGGCCCGCATGCAGGACGTCGGCTACCTCGACCTCACCGGCTGCATGGCCCTCGGCGCCACCGGACCGATCCTCCGGTCCGCCGGCCTCCCGCACGACCTGCGCAAGACCGACCCGTACTGCGGCTACGAGGACTACGAGTTCGACGTCCCGACCGCCGACACCTGCGACTCCTACGGACGCTTCCTCGTCCGCCTGGAGGAGATGCGCCAGTCGCTGCGGATCGTCGAGCAGTGCCTCGACCGGCTCGCGCCCGGCCCGGTCATGGTCGGCGACAAGAAGATCGCCTGGCCCGCGCAGCTGGCGCTCGGGCCCGACGGCCTCGGCAACTCCCTCGACCACATCAAGAAGATCATGGGCACCTCCATGGAGGCCCTGATCCACCACTTCAAGCTGGTCACCGAGGGCTTCCGGGTCCCCCCGGGGCAGGCCTACGCGGCCGTGGAGTCCCCCAAGGGCGAGCTCGGCGTGCACGTCGTCTCCGACGGCGGCACCCGCCCCTTCCGGGTCCACTTCCGCGACCCGTCCTTCACCAACCTCCAGGCCATGGCCGCGATGTGCGAGGGCGGCCAGGTCGCCGACGTCATCGTCGCCGTCGCCTCCATCGACCCCGTGATGGGAGGCGTCGACCGATGACGGAGAACGTCAGCCTGGGGATGCCCCAGCTCCCCGCCCCCGAATACCCGGCCGAGGTCCACGCGCGCCTGGAGCAGGACGCCCGGGAGATCATCGCCCGCTACCCGGACTCGCGCTCCGCGCTCCTGCCGATGCTGCACCTCGTGCAGTCGGAGGAGGGCCACGTGACCCGTACCGGCATGCGGTTCTGCGCCGACCTCCTCGGCCTGACCACCGCCGAGGTCACCGCCGTCGCCACCTTCTACACGATGTACCGGCGCAAGCCCTCCGGCGACTACCAGGTCGGCGTCTGTACGAACACGCTCTGCGCGGTCATGGGCGGCGACGCCATCTTCGAGGAGCTCAAGCAGCACCTCGCCGTCGGCAACAACGAGACGACCGAAGACGGCAAGATCACCCTCGAACACATCGAGTGCAACGCGGCCTGCGACTTCGCACCGGTCGTGATGGTCAACTGGGAGTTCTTCGACAACCAGACCCCGGAGTCCGCCAAGCAGATGGTGGACGACCTGCGGGCCGGACGGACCGTCGAACCCACCCGCGGCGCCCCCCTCTGCACCTTCAAGGAGACCGCCCGCATCCTCGCCGGCTTCCCCGACGAGCGCCCCGGCGCCGTCGAGGCCACCGGCGGCGCGGGCCCCGCCTCCCTCGTAGGACTGCGACTGGCCAAGGGCGAGGCGCCCCACCACCGAATCGTCCACCCGCGCGGTGAGGCAACCCGTCAGGAGGGGGAGTGATGACCTTGGCGGCCGAGATCGACAACAGCAGCCCCGAGAAGCTTCTCGCCCCGGTCCTCTCCGCGTTCTGGGACCAGCCCAACTCCTGGACCCTGGAGACCTACGAGCGGCACGAGGGATACCAGGGCCTCAAGCGGGCCCTCGCGATGAGCCCCGACGACCTCATCGCCTACGTCAAGGAATCCGGCCTCCGCGGCCGCGGCGGCGCCGGCTTCCCCACCGGCATGAAGTGGCAGTTCATCCCGCAGGGCGACGGCAAGCCCCACTACCTCGTCGTCAACGCCGACGAGTCCGAGCCCGGCACCTGCAAGGACATCCCCCTCCTCTTCGCCAACCCGCACTCCCTCATCGAGGGAATGATCATCGCCTGCTACGCGATCCGCTCCGAGCACGCCTTCATCTACCTGCGCGGCGAGGTCGTCCCCGTCCTGCGCCGCCTCCACGAGGCCGTCCGCGAGGCCTACACGGCCGGCTACCTCGGCCGGAACATCCTCGGCAGCGGTCTCAACCTCGAACTCACCGTCCACGCCGGCGCCGGCGCGTACATCTGCGGCGAGGAGACCGCCCTCCTCGACTCGCTCGAAGGGCGCCGCGGCCAGCCCCGGCTGCGCCCGCCCTTCCCCGCGGTCGCCGGTCTGTACGCCTGCCCCACTGTCGTGAACAACGTCGAGTCCATCGCGTCCGTTCCCGCGATCCTCCACCGCGGCAAGGAATGGTTCACCTCGATGGGCAGCGAGAAGTCCCCGGGCTTCACGCTCTACTCGCTCAGCGGGCACGTCGCCTCGCCCGGGCAGTACGAGGCCCCCCTCGGCATCACGCTGCGCCAGCTCCTCGACATGAGCGGCGGCATGCGGCCGGGCCACCGGCTCAAGTTCTGGACCCCCGGCGGCTCCTCCACGCCCATGTTCACCGACGAGCACCTCGACGTGCCCCTCGACTACGAGGGCGTCGGCGCCGCCGGATCCATGCTCGGCACCAAGGCCCTCCAGTGCTTCGACGAGACGACCTGCGTCGTCCGGGCCGTCACCCGCTGGACGGAGTTCTACGCCCACGAGTCCTGCGGCAAGTGCACCCCCTGTCGCGAAGGCACCTACTGGCTCGTCCAGTTGCTCCGCGACATCGAAGCGGGCAAGGGCGAGATGTCCGACCTGGACAAGCTCAACGACATCGCCGACAACATCAACGGCAAGTCCTTCTGCGCCCTCGGTGACGGCGCCGCCTCGCCGATCTTCTCCTCGCTCCGGTACTTCCGCGAGGAGTACGAGCAGCACATCACGGGCAAGGGCTGCCCCTTCGACCCCGCCAGGTCGACCGTCTGGGCCGACCGGCGCGCAGACAACACGGAGGTGAACGCATGACAGTCTCCACGTCTGCCCCCTCCGGGGGCGGCGCGGCGGCGCTCCCGCCCCAGGACCTCGTCACGCTGACCATCGACGGCATCGAGATCTCCGTCCCCAAGGGGACGCTGGTCATCCGCGCCGCCGAACAGCTCGGCATCGAGATCCCGCGCTTCTGCGACCACCCGCTCCTCGACCCCGCAGGCGCCTGCCGCCAGTGCATCGTCGAGGTCGAGGGCCAGCGCAAGCCCATGGCCTCCTGCACCATCACGTGCACCGACGGCATGGTGGTCAAGTCGCAGCTCACCTCACCCGTCGCCGAGAAGGCGCAGCACGGCGTGATGGAGCTGCTGCTCGTCAACCACCCGCTGGACTGCCCGGTCTGCGACAAGGGCGGCGAGTGCCCCCTGCAGAACCAGGCCATGTCCCACGGGCAGGCCGAGTCCCGCTTCGAGGGCGTCAAGCGCACCTACGAGAAGCCGGTCCCGATCTCCACCCAGGTGCTGCTCGACCGCGAGCGCTGCGTCCTGTGCGCCCGCTGCACCCGCTTCTCCAACCAGGTCGCGGGCGACCCGATGATCGAGCTGATCGAGCGCGGCGCGCTCCAGCAGGTCGGCACCGGCGAGGGCGACCCCTTCGAGTCGTACTTCTCCGGCAACACCATCCAGATCTGCCCGGTCGGCGCCCTCACCTCGGCCGCCTACCGCTTCCGCTCCCGCCCCTTCGACCTGGTCTCCTCGCCGTCGGTCTGCGAGCAGTGCGCCGGCGGCTGCGCCACCCGCACCGACCACCGGCGCGGCAAGGTCATGCGGCGGCTCGCCGCCGAGGACCCCGAGGTCAACGAGGAGTGGATCTGCGACAAGGGCCGCTTCGGCTTCCGGTACGCGCAGCAGCGCGACCGGCTCACCACCCCGCTCGTCCGGAACACCGAGACGGGTGAGCTGGAGGCGGCGTCCTGGCCGGAGGCCCTGGAGGCCGCCGCCCGCGGACTCGTCCGCGGCCGCACCGGCGTCCTCGCCGGCGGCCGGCTGACCGTCGAGGACTCCTACGCGTACGCCAAGTTCGCCCGGGTCGCCCTCGACACCAACGACATCGACTTCCGGGCCCGCGTCCACTCCGGCGAGGAGGCCGACTTCCTGGCCTCCGCCGTCGCCGGACGCGGGAAGGACCTGGACGGCAGCGGCGTCACGTACACCTCGCTCGAAGCGGCGCCGGCCGTGCTCCTCGTCGGCCTGGAGGCCGAGGAGGAGGCCCCGGGCGTCTTCCTGCGGCTCCGCAAGGCCTGGCGCAAGCACGGCCAGAAGACCTACGCGGTCGCCGCCTTCGCGACCCGCGGCCTGGAGAAGGCGGGCGGCACGCTGCTGCCGGCCGCGCCCGGCACCGAGACCGAGTGGCTCGACGCCCTCACCTCCCGGCTCAGCCTCGAAGGCGACGGACTCGCCGCCGCCGAGGCCCTCCGCCAGGAAGGCGCCGTCATCGCCGTCGGCGAGCGCCTCGCGGGCGTGCCCGGCGCGCTCACCGCAGCCCTGCGGGCCGCGGCCGCCACCGGCGCCCGGCTCGTCTGGATCCCGCGCCGCTCCGGCGAACGCGGAGCGGTGGAGGCGGGCGCGATCCCGACGCTGCTGCCCGGCGGCCGGCCCGCGACCGACCCGCGCGCGCGGGAGGAGGTCGCCGCCGCCTGGGGCGTCCGCGAACTCCCGCACCGCTACGGCCGCGACACCGGCCAGATCCTGGAGGCCGCGGCCACCGGCGAACTCGGCGCGCTGCTCGTCGCCGGTGTCGACGTCGTCGACCTGCCCGACCCGGCACGCGCGCGTGAGGCCCTCGACGCGGCCTTCGTGGTCTCCCTGGAGCTGCGGCCCGGCGAGGTCACCGACCGCGCCGACGTCGTCCTCCCGGTCGCCGCCGTCGCCGAGAAGCCCGGCACCTTCCTCAACTGGGAGGGCAGGGCACGCCTCTTCGAGGCCGCGCTCAAGCCCGAGCAGATGACCAGGCCGCTCGCCCCGGCCGACGCGCGCGTGCTCCACATGCTCGCCGACGCCATGGACGCCCACCTGGCCCTGCCCGACCTGCGGTCCGCGCGACGGGAGTTGGACCGGCTCGGCCGCTGGACCGAGGAGCGGGCCTCCGAGCCCGCCGAGCCCGGCCGGCCCGCGCCCCGGCCCGGCGACGGCGAGGCCGTCCTCGCCGGACACCGGATGCTCCTCGACCTCGGCCGTCTCCAGGAGGGCGACACCGCCCTCGCCGGCACCCGCCACGCGGCCGTCGCCCGCCTCTCCGCCGCCACCGCCGCCGACACCGGCGTCAAGGACGGCGACACCCTGGAGGTCACCGGCCCGGCCGGCTCGGTCGCCTTCCCGCTCCGGGTCACCGAGATGCCCGACCGGGTGGTCTGGCTCCCGCTGAACTCGGCCGGCGCCGGCGTCCACTCCGACACCGGCGCCCGCCCCGGAGACCTGGTCCGCATCGGCCCGGCCACCCCGACGGAGGTGCAGGCATGAACACCCTCCTCGCCGCCGAAGACCTGTCCATGTTCGGCACGGACCCCTGGTGGCTCGTCCTGATCAAGGCCGTCTTCTGCTTCGCCTTCCTGATGGTCACCGTGCTCTTCTCCATCGTGTGGGAGCGCAAGGTCGTCGCCTGGATGCAGCTGCGCGTCGGCCCCAACCGGCACGGCCCCTGGGGCCTCCTCCAGTCCCTCGCGGACGGCATCAAGCTGATGCTCAAGGAGGACGTGATCGTCAAGAAGGCCGACAAGGTCGTCTACGTCCTCGCCCCGATCATCGCCGCGATCCCGGCCTTCATGGCGATCGCCGTGATCCCCTTCGGGCCCGCGGGCAACGAGGTGTCGATCTTCGGCCACCGCACGGCGATGCAGCTGACCGACCTGCCGATCGCGATGCTGTACGTCCTCGCGGTCGCCTCCGTCGGCATCTACGGCATCGTCCTCGCGGGCTGGTCCTCCGGCTCCACGTACCCGCTCCTCGGCGGCCTGCGCTCCTGCGCCCAGATGATCTCGTACGAGATCGCCATGGGCGCGGCCTTCGCCTCCGTCTTCCTCTACTCCGGGTCGATGTCGACCTCGGCGATCGTCGAGGCGCAGGCGGACCGCTGGTTCGTGATCCTGCTGCCGGTGTCGTTCATCATCTACATCGTCACGATGGTCGGCGAGACCAACCGCGCCCCCTTCGACATGCCGGAGTCCGAGGGCGACCTCGTCGGCGGCTTCAACACCGAGTACTCGTCCATCAAGTTCGCGATGTTCATGCTCGCCGAGTACGTGAACATGGTGACGGTCTCGGCCGTGTCGGTGACGCTCTTCCTGGGCGGCTGGCGGGCCCCGTACCCGGTCTCCACCTTCTGGGAGGGCGCGAACCACGGCTGGTGGCCGATGCTCTGGTTCGTCCTCAAGGTGCAGTTGCTCCTCTTCTTCTTCATCTGGCTCCGCGGCACCCTGCCCCGCGTCCGCTACGACCAGCTGATGAAGCTCGGGTGGAAGGTCCTCATCCCGGTCTCCGTGGTCTGGCTGATGCTCGTCGCCACCGTCCGGGCCCTGCGGAACGAGAACATCGCGTTCAGCAACATCGTCCTGTACGTGGCCGGCGCCGTCCTCGGACTGCTGCTGCTCTCCTTCCTCTTCGACACCTTCCGCGACAGGAAGGCCAAGGCGGAGGCGGCGGCGCCGGAGAAGGCGCGCGCCTTCGACCCGATGGCCGGAGGCTTCCCCGTACCGCCCAAGCCCGGGCAGTCGCTGCCGCCCGTGCCCCGGCGCAGGCCGCGGCAGGACCGGGACCTCGTGGCCAGTGGCGCCCCCGATACAGCTCCTGCGAGTGAGGGAAAGGAGACGGACGGTGTCTGACTTCCAGAATCCGGTGGCCGGCTTCGGCGTGACCTTCAAGGCCATGTTCAAGAAGCGGCTGACCGAGCAGTACCCGGAGCAGCAGAAGACGACGGCGCCCCGCTTCCACGGCCGGCACCAGCTCAACCGTCACCCCGACGGCCTGGAGAAGTGCGTCGGCTGCGAGCTCTGCGCCTGGGCCTGTCCCGCCGACGCGATCTACGTCGAGGGCGCGGACAACACCGACGAGGAGCGCTACTCGCCCGGCGAGCGGTACGGCCGCGTCTACCAGATCAACTACGCCCGCTGCATCCTGTGCGGTCTGTGCATCGAGGCCTGCCCCACGCGCGCGCTGACGATGACCAACGAGTTCGAGCTGGCCGACTCCTCCCGCGAGAACCTGATCTACACCAAGGAGCAGCTGCTCGCGGGTCTGGAGGAGACCATGGTCGACTCTCCGCACGCGATCTTCCCCGGCATGACCGAGCAGGACTACTACCGGGGCCTCGTCACCGAGGCCGCGCCCGGGACCGTCCAGCAGGTCGCCGTCTCCAAGGGTGAGAAGGGCGAGCCGGAGGGGGCGGACTCATGAGCGCGACCCATCTCGCGGCGTACACCACGTCGTCCGGTGAGGCCTTCCAGTTCTGGGTCCTCGGCACGGTCGCCGTCGTCGGCGCCCTCGCCACGATCCTGATGAAGAAGGCCATGCACAGCGCGCTGTCGCTGGCCGGCACGATGATCGTCCTCGCGGTCTTCTACCTCGCCAACGGCGCGTACTTCCTCGGCATCGTCCAGATCGTCGTCTACACCGGCGCGATCATGATGCTCTTCCTCTTCATCGTCATGCTGGTCGGCGTCACGGCCGCGGACTCGCTGAAGGAGACCATCAAGGGCCAGCGCTGGTGGGCCGCGGCCTGCGGGCTCGGCTTCGGCATCCTGCTGGTCGCCGGCATCGGCCAGGCCTCGCTCACCGAGTTCACCGGCCTCGGCGCGGCCAACGCGGCGTACGGCGGAAACGTGGAGGGCCTCGCCGCCCTCATCTTCACCAAGTACGTCTTCGCCTTCGAGATCACCGGCGCGCTCCTCATCACCGCGGCCGTCGGCGCGATGGTGCTCACGCACCGCGAGCGCACCGAGCGGGCCCGCACCCAGCGCGAGCTCTCCGAGCAGCGCGTCCGCCAGGGCACGCACGTGCCGCCGCTGCCCGCGCCCGGTGTCTACGCCCGGCACAACGCCGTGGACGTCGCCGGTCTGCTCCCCGACGGCTCCCCGTCGGAGCTCACCGTCATGCAGACCCTGCGCAAGCGGGGCCAGATCCGGGACGTGTCCGGCGAGGCGATCGCCGACCTCAAGGCCCTGGAGCAGCGCTCCGAGGAGCGGCTCGGCCGGGACCGGGACGAAGAGGAGGCCACCCGGTGAACCCCGTCAACTACCTGTACCTCGCGGCCCTGCTGTTCACCATCGGTGCGGCGGGGGTGCTGATCCGGCGCAACGCGATCGTGGTCTTCATGTGCGTCGAGCTGATGCTCAACGCCTGCAACCTCGCGTTCGTCACCTTCTCCCGCATGCACGGCAACCTCGACGGCCAGATCATCGCGTTCTTCACGATGGTCGTCGCCGCCGCGGAGGTCGTCGTCGGGCTCGCGATCATCGTGTCCGTCTTCCGTGCCCGCCACTCGGCCTCGGTCGACGACGCCAGCCTGATGAAGCTGTGAGGGGCTGACCCGTGGAAAATCTCATTGCGCTGCTCGTCGGGGCACCCCTGCTCGGCGCGGCCGTCCTGCTCTGCGGCGGCCGGCGGCTCGACAAGTCCGGGCACTGGCTCGGCACCCTGCTCGCGGCCGTCTCCTTCGTCATCGGCCTGGCGCTCTTCGCCGACATGCTCGGCAGGAGCGCGGACGACCGAGCGATGTACCAGCGGCTGTACACCTGGATCCCGGTGGAGGGCTTCCAGGCGGACATCGCCTTCCAGCTCGACCAGCTGTCGATGACCTTCGTCCTGCTGATCAGCGGGGTCGGCACGCTCATCCACGTGTACTCCATCGGCTACATGGAGCACGACGAGCGCCGCCGCCGCTTCTTCGGCTACCTCAACCTGTTCGTCGCGGCGATGCTCCTGCTCGTCCTCGCCGACAACTACCTGCTCCTGTACTTCGGCTGGGAGGGCGTCGGCCTCGCCTCGTACCTCCTGATCGGCTTCTGGCAGCACAAGCCCAGCGCGGCCACCGCCGCGAAGAAGGCCTTCATCGTCAACCGCGTCGGTGACATGGGCCTCTCGATCGCCATCATGATCATGTTCACCACCTTCGGGACCTTCACCTTCGGGCCGGTCCTCGCCTCCACCGGTGAGGCGTCCCAGGGCACCCTGACCGCGATCGGCCTGATGCTGCTCCTCGCGGCCTGCGGCAAGTCGGCCCAGGTGCCGCTGCAGTCCTGGCTCGGGGACGCGATGGAGGGCCCGACCCCGGTCTCGGCCCTCATCCACGCGGCCACGATGGTGACCGCCGGCGTCTATCTGATCGTCCGCTCCGCCGACATCTTCAACGCGGCGCCGGACGCGCAGCTCGTCGTCACGATCGTCGGCGCGGTCACGCTCCTCTTCGGTGCGATCGTCGGTTGCGCCAAGGACGACATCAAGAAGGCGCTCGCCGGTTCGACGATGTCGCAGATCGGCTACATGATCCTGGCGGCCGGCCTCGGCCCCATTGGTTACGTCTTCGCGATCATGCACCTGGTGACGCACGGCTTCTTCAAGGCCGGGCTCTTCCTCGGCGCCGGCTCGGTCATGCACGGCATGAACGACGAGGTCGACATGCGGAAGTACGGCGGCCTGCGGAAGTACATGCCGGTCACCTTCGTCACCTTCGGCCTCGGCTACCTCGCGATCATCGGGTTCCCCGGTCTGTCCGGCTTCTTCTCCAAGGACAAGATCATCGAGGCGGCCTTCGCGAAGGGCGGCACCGAGGGATGGATCCTCGGCGCGGTCACCCTGCTCGGCGCGGCCATCACCGCGTACTACATGACCCGCGTGATGCTCATGACCTTCTTCGGCGAGAAGCGCTGGGAGAACGACCCGGACGGCAACCCGCCGCACCCGCACGAGTCGCCGAAGTCCATGACGATCCCGATGATCCTGCTGGCCGTCGGCTCCGTCGCCGCAGGTGCCTACTTCGAGTTCGCCGGCTTCGTCGAGTGGCTGGAGCCGGTCACCGGCTTCGCCCACGGCCACTCGCCTCTCAGCGCCGCCACCGTCACCGCCGCCACCGTCGCCGTCATGGTGATCGGCGTCGGGCTCGCCTACCTCCAGTACGGCCGCAGGCCCGTCCCGGTGGTCGCCCCGCGCGGCTCGCTCCTCACCCGGGCGGCCCGCCGTGACCTGCTCCAGGACGACTTCAACCACGCCGTCTTCGTCACCGGCGGGACGCACGTGACCCGCTCCCTGGTCTACGTCGACCACACCCTGGTCGACGGCGTCGTCAACGGCACCGCGGCCGCCGTCGGTGGCCTCTCCGGCCGGCTGCGCAAGCTCCAGAACGGCTACGCCCGCACATACGCGGTCTCCATGTTCGGAGGTACTGCGGTGCTGATCGCCGCGACCCTGCTGATGAGGGCGGTGTAACTCACATGTCTTTCCCGCTCCTTACGTTGACGGCAGCGGTGCCGGCGGCCGGTGCGATCCTCACCGCCGCCGTCCCCGCCGCCCGCCGCACCGCCGCCAAATGGCTGGCGCTGCTCGTCTCGCTCGCCACGCTGGTGCTCGCCGCCGTCGTCTTCGTACGGTTCGAGCCCGGCGGCGAGCGGTACCAGCTGACCGAATCGCACGCCTGGATCAAGGACTTCGGCGTCCGGTACGAACTCGGGGTCGACGGCATCGGGGTGGCGCTCATCGCGCTCACCGCGCTGCTGATCCCCTTCGTCATCCTGGCGGGCTGGCACGACGCCGACCCCCTGGAGACGAAGTCGTCCCGCTGGCGCCCGACCCAGGGCTTCTTCGCGCTGATCCTCATGGTCGAGGCGATGGTGATCCTCTCCTTCGAGGCCACCGACGTCTTCCTCTTCTACGTCCTCTTCGAGGCCATGCTCATCCCGATGTACTTCCTCATCGGCGGCTTCGGCGACCGGGCGCACTCGGGCTCCGACGAGAACGCGGCGGCCCAGCGCTCGTACGCGGCGGTCAAGTTCCTGCTCTACAACCTGGTCGGCGGCCTCATCATGCTGGCCGCCGTCATCGGGCTCTACGTGGTCGCGGGGAACTTCTCGCTCACGGAGATCGCCGAGGCGCGGGCCAACGGCACGCTGGAGATGGCGACCAACACCGAGCGGCTGCTCTTCCTCGGCTTCTTCTTCGCCTTCGCGGTGAAGGCGCCGCTCTGGCCGCTGCACACCTGGCTGCCGAACGCGATGGGGGAGGCGACCGCCCCGGTCGCCGTCCTGATCACCGCGGTCGTCGACAAGGTCGGCACCTTCGCGATGCTCCGCTTCTGCCTGGGGCTCTTCCCGGAGGCCTCGAAGTGGGCCACTCCGGCGATCATCGTCCTCGCGCTCATCAGCATCGTGTACGGGGCGCTGCTCGCCGTCGGCCAGCGGGACATCAAGCGGCTGGTCGCCTACGCGTCGATCTCGCACTTCGGCTTCATCATCCTGGGCATCTTCGCGATGACCACCCAGGGCCAGTCCGGTGCCACGCTCTACATGGTCAACCACGGCATCTCGACGGCCGCGCTGATGCTCGTCGCCGGATTCCTGATCTCCCGGCGCGGCTCGCGGCTCATCGCCGACTACGGCGGTGTGCAGAAGGTCGCCCCGGTGCTCGCCGGCACCTTCCTCATCGGCGGCCTCGCGACCCTGTCGCTGCCCGGACTCGCGCCGTTCGTCAGCGAGTTCCTGGTCCTGGTCGGGACCTACGCCCGGTACCCGGTGGCCGGGATCATCGCCACCACCGGCATCGTCCTCGCCGCGCTCTACGTCCTCGTCCTGTACCAGCGGACGATGACCGGGCCGGTGAAGGAGGAGGTGCGGGAGCTGCCCGACCTGCGGGTGCGTGAACTCGCGGTGGTCGTCCCGCTGATCGCCGTCCTGATCTTCCTCGGCGTCTTCCCGAAGCCGCTGACGGACGTCGTCAACCCGGCGGTGCAGCACACCATGTCCGACGTCCAGCAGAAGGACCCCCAGCCCACCGTGCCCAACGTGGAGGCCGCCCAGTGAGTACAACGGCTGTCCACAGCCTGTGGACGACGGCGGCGGTCGAGCCGCTGAACAAGATCCCGGCCCCCCACATCGAGTACACGCAGCTCTCGCCCGTGCTCATCGTGGTCGGCGCCGCGATCGTCAGCGTCCTCCTTGAGGCCTTCGTGCCCCGCAAGGGCCGGTACGTGGCCCAGGTGTTCCTCTCCGTCCTGGCCCTCGCCGCGGCCTTCGCCGCCGTCGTCGCCCTGGCGGCCGGCGGCTACGGCACCACCAAGGCCCAGATCGCGGCCATGGGTGCCATCGCCGTCGACGGACCCGCCCTGTTCCTCCAGGGCACGATTCTCCTCGCCTCGATCGTCGCGATCTTCACCTTCGCCGAGCGCAGGCTCGACCCGGCCGACCACGGCCACAAGGTCGACTCCTTCGCCGCCGAGGCCGCGGCCGTCCCCGGCAGCGAGCAGGAGAAGGCGGCCGTCAAGGCCGGCTTCACGACCACCGAGGTCTTCCCGCTCGCGCTCTTCGCGATCGCCGGCATGCTGGTCTTCCCCGCGGCCAACGACCTCCTGACGCTCTTCGTCGCCCTGGAGGTCTTCTCCCTCCCGCTGTACCTGCTCTGCGCCGTCGCCCGCCGCAAGCGGCTGATGTCGCAGGAGGCGGCCGTCAAGTACTTCCTGCTCGGCGCCTTCTCCTCGGCGTTCCTGCTCTTCGGGATCGCCCTGCTCTACGGCTACGCGGGCTCCGTCTCGTACGCGACGATCGCCCGGGTCGTCGACGGCGCAGTCGTCTCCGTGAACCCGGCGCTCGCCGACACCATGGGCAACGACGTCCTGCTGCTCATCGGCTTCGCCATGGTCCTCACGGGGCTCCTCTTCAAGGTCGGCGCCGTGCCGTTCCACATGTGGACCCCGGACGTCTACCAGGGCGCCCCGACCCCGGTCACCGGCTTCATGGCCGCCGCGACGAAGGTCGCCGCGTTCGGTGCGCTGCTGCGTCTGCTGTACGTGGTGCTGCCGGGCCTCACCTGGGACTGGCGGCCGGTCATGTGGGGCGTCGCGATCGCCACGATGCTGGGCGGTGCGATCGTCGCCATCACCCAGACCGACATCAAGCGGCTCCTGGCCTACTCGTCCATCGCACACGCCGGGTTCCTGCTGGCCGGTGTCATCGCCGCCACCCCCGACGGCATCTCGTCCGTCCTCTTCTACCTGGGGGCGTACTCCTTCGTGACGATCGGCGCGTTCGCCGTCGTCACGCTCGTCAGGGACGCGGGCGGCGAGGCCACCCACCTGTCCAAGTGGGCGGGTCTCGGCCGTCGTTCGCCGCTCGTCGCGGCGGTCTTCGCGGTCTTCCTGCTCGCCTTCGCCGGCATTCCGCTGACCTCCGGCTTCTCCGGCAAGTTCGCGGTCTTCAAGGCGGCGGCGGACGGCGGCGCGGGCGCGCTCGTCGTGGTCGGTGTGCTCTCCTCGGCGATCGCCGCGTTCTTCTACATCCGGGTGATCGTGCTGATGTTCTTCAGCGAGCCGAAGGCGGACGGCCCGACGGTCGCCGTGCCCTCGGCCCTGACGACGCTCACCATCACGGCGGGTGTGGTGGTCACGCTGGTGCTCGGCGTCGCGCCGCAGTACTTCCTGGACCTGGCGAACCAGGCGAGCGTGTTCGTGCGGTAGCCCGTACGCGGTCCGTACGGGGAGGGGCCCGGCTCGTGGCGAGCCGGGCCCCTTCTGCGTGCCTGCGGGTGCGGGGGGCCTTCGGCGGCATCGGCCGCCCGGCCGGGGATGCCGCACGCGGGGGTGACCCATGGGACGTGCCCGTGCCATCGTGGAGACCGCCCCGAATGGTCTGTACCAGCCGTCGAGAGGGAAGCGGCCCGATGCGTGGCTCGACCGTCTTACCAGGGACTCCCTGCGCCGCCCCGCGCGCGGGCGAGCCGCCCGTCCACCGGCTGGAACTGCGCCTGCCCGACGACGTGCCCTTCGCCGCCGGAAGCTTCGACGCCCTCGGCCCCATGTCCCGGGCCGCCTTCCCGCACCGCCACACCTTCTACGAGATCGTCCACGTCACCGCCGGGACCGGCGCCCACGTCGTCGACCTGGCCCGATGGGAGCTGCGCCCGCCCCACCTGGCCGTGATCGTGCCCGGACAGGTGCACCGCTGGGAGGACGCCCGCGGCCTGGACGGCACCGTCGTCCTCTTCACCGAGGACTTCCTCCTCGACCACCCCGGCGACCGGGAGCTGCTGCGCCGCCTCGGCGAGCGCCCCTGGCTCACCCTCGACGGGCCCACGCACGCCCGTACCGCCCGCCTGATGGCCGAACTCGCCGAGGAGTACGGGCACGGCGACCCCGGCTTCGCGACGGTCCTGCGGTCCCTGCTGCGCGTCCTCCTCGTCCGCACGGCGCGACTGCCGGGACCGGGGCCCGACGCCGGGGCCGGGGCGCCGGGGGGCCGGACGGGGGCCGTCGCCGAGGAGTTCGCCCGGCTGATCGCCCGTACCGGCGAGGACCACCGGTCCGTGCGGGAGTGCGCCGAGCTGATCGGGGTCACGCCCGGCCACCTCACCGCGGCCGTCCGGGCCGCCACCGGCCGGACCCCGGGCGTGCTGCTCCGCGAGGCACGCACGCGCGAGGCCCAACGCCTGCTGCTCGGGACGGACCTGTCGATCCATCAGGTCGCCCGGCGGGCCGGCTTCGACGACCCCGCCTACTTCTGCCGCTTCTTCCGCCGCGAGACCGGCCGCAGCCCGGGGGACTTCCGAAAACACCACGACGGCCGTGTTCCGTCCCTCGAAGGCGGCGGCGCACGCGCCTAGGTTCGTAGCGACCCAAGCCCCCCCCGCACGAGGAGCAGGCATGGACCACGAAACCAGTACCGGCCACGTCACCCGCAAGGCGGTGCTGCGTGCCGCGCTCGCCGCCGGCATGGCGGCGCCCGCGGTGCTCATGGGCGTCCCGGCGCTCGCCCGGACCCTCACCGCCGGCGAGGCGGCGCCCGCGCTCACCCCGGAGTGCGACGACGGCGACGACCCGACCCCGCCGCAGACCGAAGGCCCCTACTTCAAGCCCAACTCGCCCCTGCGCACGAGCCTGTTGGAGTCCGGCACGGTCGGCGTGCGACTCACCGTCAGCGGCTACGTCTTCGGGCTCGCCTGCCGGCCGATAGCCGGCGTCCTGCTGGACTTCTGGCAGGCCGACACCAACGGCGCCTACGACAACACCGGCTTCCGCTTCCGCGGGCACCAGTTCACCGACGCCCAGGGCGCCTTCAAGCTCACCACGATCGTGCCCGGCCTCTACCCCGGCCGCACCCGGCACATCCACGTCAAGCTCCAGGCCCCCGGCCGCCCGGTGCTCACCACCCAGCTGTACTTCCCGAACGAGCCCCGCAACAACACCGACACGATCTTCGACCCGCGGCTGCTGATGACCGTGCGGGACACGGGCGGGGTCCGGGAGGCCGCCTTCGACTTCGTCCTGAACGTGCCGCAGACCCCCGGTCCGACCCCGACGGCCACCGCGACGACCCAGCCGCCCGGCGGCAGCTGGGCCGCCGGGACCGCCTACCGGGCGGGGGACACCGCCACGTACGGCGGCCCGGGCTACGTGTGCCTCCAGGCGCACACGGCCCAGGCCGGCTGGGAGCCGCCGAACGTCCCCGCCCTCTGGCGGCTCCGCTGAGACCTACGCGGAAGGAACGATCCGGCCCCGGACCTCGCCGAGACCCACCCGTGTGCCGTCCGGGCCCGGCGCCCAGGCCGTGAGCACGACCTCGTCGCCGTCCTCCAGGAACGTCCGCTTGCCACCGGCCAGTTCGATCGCGTCGCGGCCGTTCCAGGTGAGCTCCAGGAGCGAGCCGCGCTGGCCCACCTCGGGCCCGGAGACCGTCCCGGAGCCGTACAGGTCACCCGTGCGCAGCGAGGCGCCGTTCACCGTCATGTGGGCGAGCTGCTGGGCCGCCGTCCAGTACATGGTGGAGAACGGCGGCTCGGCCACGGCCTCGCCGTTGATCTCCACCGTGATCCGCACGTCGAAGCCGCCCGGCTCCTCCGCGGCCGCGTCGTCCAGGTACGGGAGCAGCGGGAAGTCCCGGGCCGGCGGGGCCGTCCGGGCGGCGTCCAGCGCCTCCAGGGGTGTCACCCAGGCCGAGACCGAGGTCTGGAACGACTTGCCGAGGAACGGGCCGAGTGGCACGTACTCCCAGGCCTGGATGTCCCGCGCCGACCAGTCGTTCAGCAGGGTCAGACCGAAGACGTGCTCCTGGAAGTCGCCGAGCGCGACCGGCCGGCCGAGCTCCGACGGGGTGCCGACGAGGAAGCCGACCTCCGCCTCGATGTCCAGCTTCACGGAGGGCCCGAAGACCGGGGCCGCGTCCGTCGGCGCCTTGCGCTGCCCGGAGGGGCGGACGACATCGGTGCCGGAGACCACGACCGTGCCCGCGCGGCCGTGGTAACCGATCGGCAGGTGCTTCCAGTTGGGGGTGAGGGCGTCGCCGTCGGGGCGGAACATCCGGCCCACGTTCGTCGCGTGGTGCTCGCTCGCGTAGAAGTCGACGTAGTCCGCGACCTCGTACGGCAGGTGCAGCGTCACCGCGTCCAGCGAGTGCAGCAGCGGCTCGATGTCCGCGCGGTGCGCGGGCACCGTCACCCAGGCCGTGAGCGCCCGGCGCACGTCGCGCCAGGCGGTCCGCCCGGCCGCGAGCAGCGGGTTCAGGCTCGGCTGGGCGAGCAGCGTCGCGTAGGGCGAGCCGAGCGCGTGCGCGGCGGCGCCCGCGTCCAGCACGTACCCGCCGATCCGGACGCCGAGCCGGCGCCGCTCGGGCTCGTCGGCGGCGGTGAAGACGCCGTACGGGAGGTTGTGCGGGCCGAAGGGATCGCCCTCGGCCAGGTCGAGCGGGCTGTGCTCGGACATCTGTGCGTGCCTCGCTTTCCACGTGTGTGGGGGACACGTTACGGGGCGGGCCGCCGGGCGCTGATGACATGGATCACACAGAAAGTGCGGCCTCCGTGGGCAACTGTCCGTATTTACGCGGTATGTGGCCGAGATTGGTTGGAGCACCCCTCCCCAACTGCGGAAACAGGGCTCCCGGGGAGGCCCCCCGAGCCATACGATCGCGATGGCGTCGCGCCGCGTGAAGTCCCCGCGGAGGCACGCCCTCACGCTCTCTTTCGCCATCCCTGACCAGGAAAAAGGTCCGCACTGTGAAGATTCGCCGCATCCTCGCGACCGCCGTGGCCGCCGCCGTGACCACCCCGGTCGTGTTCCTGTCCGCCGCGCCCGCGTTCGCCGACACCAAGCCGACGCCCGCCTCGACGCAGAAGCCCGCCTCGGACGAGGACCCGGACGGGGATGACTTCGCCGAGTACGAGAAGCTCATCGCCGCAGTCGCCGCGGCGGAGGCCAAGCTGGACGACCTCAAGGCCCAGCGCAAGGCGGCCGTGCAGGACATCAGGGACAACAAGATCGACGAGGCCCTGAAGACCGAGCTGGCCGCGGCCACGGCCGCCGCCGAGGCCGCCAAGACCGCGAAGGCCACCGCCGACGCGGCGCTCGTCACCGCCGAGGCGGACCTGGCGAAGCTGAAGGAGACCGGCAGCACCGCCACCCCGGAGGAGATCGCTGCGGCCGAGCTGGCCGTCACCACCGCGAAGACCGCAGCCGAGGCCGCCGCCGCCACCAAGACCGCCGCCGACCTCCGTCTGAAGGACGCGGACACCGCCTACGACGACGCGCATGTCGCCCTCACGCGGAAGGTGGGCCGCATCGATGCCCAGATCGTGGTGGCCGAACAGGATCTCGCCGACGCCGAGGAAGCCCTGGAGGACTTCGAGGACGGCATGATCTGCGATGAGGAGGACATGGAGAAGGACCCCTCCCTCAAGGTCGCGCTGACCGGTCCCAAGACGATCACCGCGGGCACCAGCGCCGTCTTCTCGCTGCGCGTCACCAACACCTCCGACCAGACCCTGGAGGACGTCCAGGCCTACGCCAACGCCCTCCACCTGCCGGAGCCCGGTGAGCTCATCGACGAGGAGACGGACTGGGAGAGCCGCCTCATCCAGGTCGAGTGGTCCTCCGCCGACAACCTGGAGTGGACGGAGTTCTCCGAGAAGTTCGACTCCATCGAGCTCGGCAAGCTGGTCAAGGGCGGCTCCGCCGACGTGAAGCTGCGGCTCACGGTCGAAGCGGACGCCCCCGTCGGAGAGGGCATGGTCTTCGCGGGCAGCGCGCACGAGACCGGCGAGGACGACGCCTGCGGCGGGGCCGAGGACTTCGCGACCGCCGAGTTCGACATCCTCGCGGCTGAGGACGGCAAGCCGACTCCGAAGCCCACCTCGGCGACGGAGTCCCCGGAGCCCACCCCGTCGACGACGACCGCCACCCCCGCGCCGACCGCCACCGCCTCCACGGGCAACGGCAACACCACCCAGCAGGGCGGCTCGTCGAACACCCCCGTGAACAACGGCGCCCTCGCCGCCACCGGTGCGAACGACACCCTGCCGCTGGGTCTCGCCGCCGCGGGCGCCGTCGCCCTCGGCGCCGGCGCGCTGGTCTTCGCCCGCCGCCGCAAGGCCGGCACGAACGCGTAAGGCAGTGAGGAAGGCGCCCGTTCCCCCGTCGGGGTGCGGGCGCCTTCGCATGGCGCCTTCGCACGTCCGTCCTCAGCCGGCCGTGCGCGGGATCCGCTCTTCCCAGGTGCGGTGGAAGACGACCTCGCCGCTCTCCTTGCACACCACCTCGTTGACGGTGAGGAAGGCGTCCGCGTCGCAGGAGATCTCCGAGCGCGTGTCGACCGTGACGTCCCAGGCCGTCTCGGGCCGGTGCAGCCGGATCGCCCACTCCGAGCGGGTCCGCGCGGACAGCGGGTCGCCCTCGTCGATCGTGTACGTCTCCACGGCGTCCTCGGTGAACTCCAGGCCGTCCGGGTACACGCGCGTGCCGCCGTACTTCGGGTCGACCTCCAGCCTCCACTCGCCCTTCGCCACGTCCCGCACCACGACCCGCTCCGGGCGCGGCTCCTCCAGGGTGCGCGGATAGGCGACGCCCAGCGGCTCGGACTGCTCCGGCTCCGCCCACTCGACGGCGTCCTCCGTGTGGCGGCGCACCGGCAGGGTGAGGGAGGAGCCCACCGGGTCGAGCGTGAAGCCCTTCGCGTCCGGCTGCGGCCAGATCCACGGCCAGTACGTGGAGGAGACCGCGAGCCGCACCCGGTGGCCGGGCGGGAAGGTGTGCCCGATGCCGTTCAGCTCGAAGTCGAAGCTCTCCGCCTCGCCGACCTGCGCCTCCACGGCCCGGTCGCGCCCGTAGCGGGCGGAGAAGTTGAGCGCGCCGCGCGTGACGAGCGTGGAGGAGCCGTCGGGGGCGATGTCGCAGAGCCGGGCGACGACCTGGCCGGTGGGGGCGCCGGCGCGCAGCGAGAGGCTCACGGCCGGGCGGCCGAGGATCTCGATGGGGCTGCCGTCCTCGGGGACGGGGAAGTCGAAGCAGGCCGAGTGGGCGTCCTCCTCGCGCTGGTCGGGCGGGAGGTCGGCGTCGTTGCCGAAGGGGAAGAACCGGCCGGCGTCGATGCCGGTCTGCTGGGGCGAGTCGACCACGACGGGGGAGCCCTGGAAGGCGTACGTGACGGGGGTGACGTTCGGGGAGGGCCAGGCAGGGTCGGTGACCCAGCGGCCCGGCAGCTCCTCGTAGACGGTGGCCGGCGGGTGCGAGTCGCTGATCCAGGAGCGCAGCAGCGGCTCGGCCATCACGTCGTTCTCGGCGCCCTTGAGGTGGTGGTCCCACCAGCGCAGGGTCTCCTGGAGGAAACCGATGGCGGGGCCGGGGGGCAGGCCGCGGTCCGGGTACTGGTGGGACCAGGGGCCGATGATGCCGCGCACCCGGTCCTGGGGGAGGTGCTGGACGAGCCGCAGGACGGTGTCCCGGTAGGGGTCGTGCCAGCCGCCGACGGCGAGGACGGCGGCCCCGACGGCGGAGTAGTCCTCGCAGACGCTGCCGTGCTTCCAGTAGGCGTCGCGGGTCTGGTGGGCGAGCCAGGTGTGGATGAGCGGGTCCACGGCCTCCAGGCGCTCCAGCCACATCGCGCGCCACTGCTCGCCCGCGTACCGCGGGTCGGGCGGGCGGCAGACGAAGGCGAGCATGGTGGCGGCCCAGGCGTGCATGTCGACGCCGAGGACCGAGCCGCCCATGTAGTGGACGTCGTTGTCGTACCGGTCGTCGGTGGAGCAGACGGTGACGACCGCCTTCAGGGGTTCGGGGGCGAGGGCGGCGATCTGGAGCGCGTTGAAGCCGCCCCAGGAGATGCCGAACATGCCGACCTTCCCCGAGCACCAGGGCTGTTCGGCGAGCCAGTTCACGACGGCCACGCCGTCGGCGAGCTCGACGGCGTCGTACTCGTCGCCGGGGAGGCCCTCGCTGTTGCCGTGGCCGCGGACGTCGACCCGTACGGAGGCGTAGCCGTGTCCCGCGTACCAGGGGTGGCGCTGCCAGTCGCGCGGCGCGGTCCAGTCGGTGAGGCGGTACGGCAGGTACTCCAGGAGGGCCGGTACGGGCTCCTCGGTGACCGGGCGCCAGATCCGGGCGTACAGCCTCGTGCCGTCCGGCAGCGGGATGCGGACGTCCTCGTGGCGGGTCTCGTACGGGAAGTCGGTGCGGATCTTCGGCATGAGCTCACCTCGGGGCTGCCTCAGTGGACGGGGTGCATGGTGCGGCGCAGCCAGGGCGCCAGGGCGATCACGGCGAGGCCGACGGCGATGGCCACGGCGCCGTTGACGCCGAAGTAGACGGGCTTGGAGACGTCGTCGTAGAGCTTCACGGTCTGGGCCTGGATGCCGTTGGCGAGCGCGAGCGACAGGAACCACAGCGACATCGTCTGGCTGGCGAAGGCCTTCGGGGCGAGCTTGCTCGTGGCGGACATCCCCGAGGTCTCCAGGAGCACGTCGCCGAGGCCGAGCAGCAGGTACGAGCCGACGATCCACCAGGCGGCCATCTGGTACGTGTCGTCGGCGTGCCCGGAGGTCGGCAGGACCATCAGGAGGAAGGAGAGGCCGCCGAGGATCACACCGAAGGCGATCTTGTTGGAGGCGTGCGGCTGCCGGGTCCCCATCCGGGCCCAGACGGCGGCCACGACGGGGGCGAGGAGGACCTCGAAGGCCCCGAGGGCGGAGGCGTACCAGCTCGCCGGGAAGTCGAAGCCGAGGATGGTCGTGCGGGCGTTGGTGGAGGCCAGCAGCATCATCGTCGAGTACGCCTGGAAGAGGATGAAGTTGAACGCCACCGAGGCCAGGAAGAGCACGATGTACGGCCTCAGCCGGCCGCGCTCCCCGGCCGTGACCCGGGGGCTGGTGAACATCACCCAGAAGTAGACGACGGGCGCGACGACCGAGATCAGGGTCAGCAGGTCCACGAACCGGTCCATGGTGAGCCAGCCGGCGAGGGCGAGCGCCACGGCGACGGCGGCCGTCACGAGCGCGCCGACGGCCATCAGCCGGACGGCCCTGCGCAGGGCGTCCGGGGCGAGCGGGAACTCGGCGGCGTGCTTGCGCCCGGCCAGGTGACGGCGGCCCGCCACGTACTGGATCAGGCCGAAGGTCATGCCGATCGCGGCGGCCGAGAAGCCCCAGTGGTAGCCCTTGTGGTCGGCGAGCCAGCCGGTGATCAGCGGTCCGGCGAAGGCGCCGATGTTGATCGCCATGTAGTAGAGCGCGAAACCGGCGTCGCGGCGGTCGTCGTCGGTGCGGTACAGCTTGCCGACCATGGTCGCCACGTTCGGCTTGAGGAGGCCGGTGCCGGCGCTGATCAGGCCGAGGCCCACCCAGGTCATCGCGGCCGTCGGCACGGCCATGGCGTAGTGGCCGCAGGCGATCAGGATCCCGCCCCAGAGGACCGCGCGGTACGAGCCGAGGACGCGGTCGGCGAGCCAGCCGCCGGCCACCGAGACGAGGTAGACGAGCGTGCCGTAGGCGGCGGAGACGGAGGCGGCGGTGCCGGCGGCCATGCCGAGGCCGCCGTCGGAGACGCTCGCGGCGAAGTAGAGGACGAGGATGGCCTGCATGCCGAGGAACGAGAACCGCTCCCAGACCTCCAGGCCCGAGAGGGTCAGCAGACCGCGTGGGTGCCCGAGGAACGCGTGGTCGTCCTCCGGGGGCGGCTGCTCGCCGTTCGGATCCGTATCGATCGCTGTTCGGGACAAAACGCATACTCCTGGTCGTATGAGCTGATCACGAACATACCGGGGGTGACGGGAAGGCGCCCACGGTGATCGAAAGGTGACCGGATACGCTGGCTTGAGTGAATCGAGCGACACATCGACAATCCGTGTGATCGTCAAACAGTCCATGTGATCGTCAGCAGGCGTCAGCAGACAGGAGACCCCCTCGTGACCGTCGTCGGGCCGTTCGGTCTTAGCGTGCGGGACCAGGCTCTTGAGGCCGATGTCCAGACCGGGTTGGCGGCTGTGGAGGCGGGCCTCCTGGACGCCACCAAGAGCGATGTCCCCTTCATCACGGAGGCCGCGCAGCACCTCGTCCTGGCCGGTGGCAAGCGGTTCCGCCCCCTGCTCGTGATGCTCGCCGCCCAGTTCGGCGACCCCTACGCGCCGGGCGTGGTGCCCTCCGCCGTGGTCGTCGAGCTCACCCACCTCGCCACGCTCTACCACGACGACGTCATGGACGAGGCGGACGTCCGGCGCGGGGTGCCGAGCGCCAACACGCGCTGGGGCAACTCGATCGCCGTCCTGACGGGTGACTTCCTCTTCGCCCGCGCCTCGCACACGCTCGCGGACCTCGGCCCCGAGGCCGTACGGATCCAGTCCGAGGCGTTCGAACGACTCGTCACCGGCCAGATCCTGGAGACCGCGGGACCGACCGACGGCCGCGACCCCGTCGAGCACTACCTCGACGTCCTCGGCGGCAAGACCGGCTCGCTCGTCGCCGTCTCCTGCCGCTTCGGCGCGATGATGTCCGGCGCCGACGAGAGCGTCGTCGACATCCTCACCCAGTACGGCGAGCGGCTCGGCGTCGCCTTCCAGCTCGCCGACGACGTCCTCGACATCGCCTCCGACTCCCACGAGTCCGGCAAGACCCCGGGCATCGACCTCCGCGAGGGCATCCCGACCCTGCCCGTCCTGCACCTGCGGGCCGCGGCGGCCGCCCACGGCCGCCCGGAGGACGTCGAGCTCGTCGCCCTCGTCGACAGCGATCTGACGGACGACGAGCGGCACGCCGAGGTCCTGCGGCGGCTGCGCGTCCACCCGGCCCTGGAGCAGGCCCGGCGGGACACCGTGCGGTACGCGGAGGAGGCGCGGGAGATGCTGGCGCCGCTGCCCGACGGGTACGCGAAGTCGGCGCTCCAGGAGATGTGCGACGCGGTGGTCCACCGGGCCCGCTGAGGCCCTTCCGCCGGCCGGCCGCCCGGATTTCGGGGCGTCGGCCGCGGTGGTCCCGTAACCCGTGCGGGTGAGGCGATCTCAGGGTCGGGTCATCCCGAAGCAGTACGCGAGGTTGATCCCCGGGGCTGACGCTTCCGTGCCGCCGTTTTGGTCAGATGGAGTCATCGACCACTAGGGCGCACGGAGGAAGCGGAGACCATGGCAGACACCCGTAAGGCGAGCCGGTTCATCGTCCCGGTCGCGGTGGCAGGAGTGGCCGCGGCGACCATCGGGCTCGTCCCGGCACTGGCGGCGGCCGGTGACCCGGACCTGCCGGAGATCACGGCCCAGCAGCTCATCGAGAAGATCGCCGCCTCGGACACCCAGACCCTGTCCGGCACCTTCAGGATCTCCACCGACCTCGGCCTGCCCCTCGACGGCCTGGCCGGCCTCGGCGGTCTCGCCGGCGGCGCCGGCGGCTCCTCCACGGCGGACCCCACCGAGAAGCTCACGGAGCTCGTCTCCGGTACGCACACCCTGCGGGTTGCCGCCGACGGCCCCGACCGCCAGAAGCTGACGCTGCTCGACGGCTCCGACGAGTACAGCCTGATCCACAACGGCGCCGACGTCTGGGCCTACGACAGCAAGTCCGAGGAGGTCTTCCACGAGAAGGCCCCCGAAGGCGCGGACGCCGGGACGGAGAAGCCCTCGAAGGAGCTCCCGACCACCCCGAAGGAGCTCGCCGACGAGGTCCTGAAGGCGGCCGGCGACACCACCTCGATCACTGTCGACGGCACGGCCAAGGTCGCCGGCCGGGACGCCTACCAGCTGCTGATCAAGCCGAAGCAGTCCGGCTCGACGGTCGAGTCGATCAAGATCGCCGTGGACGCGGGGACCGGCACCCCGCTCAAGTTCACCTTCGCCTCGGTCGAGGGCGGCAAGCCGGTCGTCGACGCGGGCTTCACGAAGGTCGACTTCGGCAGGCCCGCGGCCTCGACCTTCGACTTCAAGGTCCCCGAGGGCGCGAAGGTGACCGAGGGCGCCGCGGAGAAGGGCGCGCGGGAGGAGAAGCTCCCCGAGGACTTCGAGAAGGGTTTCGGTGACCTGCCCGGCCTCGGCGGCCTCGGGAAGGACGGCGAGCTGAACGTCATCGGCGAGGGCTGGACGACGATCGCGAAGCTCGACAGCGGCGCCCCGGCCCCGAAGACCGACGAAGCGCCGAAGGAGATCCAGGGTCTCCTGGACTCCTTCGGCGACAAGGTCACCGGCGAGTTCGGCTCGGGCACCGTCTTCAAGACGAAGCTGGTGAACGCGCTGCTCACCGACGACGGCAAGGTCTACGTCGGCGCGGTGACGCAGGACGCGCTCGTGAACGCGGCCAACGCCGGTAAGTAGCAGCCGGGTTGGGACCCCGGGCGGGTCGGGGGCGATGGTCACCGACCCACCCGGGAGCTTCGGCTTTCCCCCTCGGGCTTACGGGAAGGTCAGCTTGAAGTTGTTGATGTAGCCGGTGTCGACCGAGGCCTTGTCCTGGACGCGGAGCTTCCAGGCGCCGTTGGCGACCTCCGAGGAGGCGTTCACGGTGAAGGTCTGGACGATGTTGTCGGCGCTGCCGCCCGACCGGTTGGACAGGCTGTAGACCGAGCCGTCGGGGGCGACGAGGTCGACCACGAGGTCACCGCGATAGGTGTGGACGATGTCCACACCGACGGCGAGGTTGCTCGGGGCGTTGCCCGTGATGCCCGTGACGTTGACCGTCGAGGTCACCGCGGCGCCGTTGTCCGGGACCGAGACGTCGGCGCTGTTCTCGAAGACCGTGCCGGTGGGCGGCGTGGTCGTGGAGCCCGACAGCTTCCAGACCGCGTAGGCGGCCGCGTCGCTGTTGCGGTCGAGGGCGGTGTCGTTGATGTTCGACGTGTTGTCGCAGGACGAGTGGTAGCAGCGGTCGAAGGCCGTGGCCGTACCGCCCCACTTCGACACCTGGGCACTGGACTTGACCCGGCTCGCGCCCGTGAAGAGGCCGCCGACGGGTATGCCGACGTTCTTGAACGAGGCGTGGTCCGAGCGGCCGTCGCCCTCGGTCTCGATCTCGGTGGGGACGCCGAGACCGGCGAAGTACTCCTTGAAGGTCTGCTCGATGACCGGGTCGTCGTCGTAGACGAAGTAGCCCGGGTTCGGCGAGCCGATCATGTCGAAGTTCAGGTAGCCGGAGAGCTTGGCGCGCTCGGCCGTGGGCAGCTGGCTGACGTAGTACTTCGAGCCGACGAGGCCGAGCTCCTCCGCGCCCCACCAGCCGAAGCGCAGGTGCTTGGTGGGCTGGTAGCCGGAGCGGGCGACCGCGAGGGCGGTCTCCAGGATGGCGGCGGAGCCGGAGCCGTTGTCGTTGATGCCGGCGCCGGAGGAGACCGAGTCGAGGTGGGCGCCGGCCATCACGATCTGGTTCGGGTCGCCGCCCGGCCAGTCGGCGATGAGGTTGTAGCCGGTGGCGCCGCTGGTCGTGAACTGCTGGACGGTCGTGGTGAATCCGGCCGCGTCGAGCTTGGCCTTCACGAAGTCGATGGACGCCTTGTAGCCGGTACGGCCGTGGGCGCGGTTGCCGCCGTTGGCGTTGGCGATCGCCTGGAGGTCCGTCAGGTGCTGCTTGACGTTGGCCAGCGGGATGTCGGGCGCGGCGGCTGCCGCGCGCGCGTCGGCGCCGGCGGTGCCGGTGAGACCGGCGAGGGCGAGGGCCGCGAGAGCGGCGACCGCGGTGACGCGTCTGGGCACGGAGATGTTCATGTGGGGGCTCCGGATTCCGAACGGGGATGGGACGGAACGTGCGAGACGCCTCGGGCTTGGGTGCCACGAGGCGCTGGAGCTGTGCGAGTGCATGTGCGGTGTTCAGTTGTTCTGCTGTGCGTGCTGAATGTTCAGTGAGAGTTTGACTTCGCGTCAAGAGCGGAAACCGGTCAGGTGCGTTCGCTCAGCGGACGAGGGCGCCCCCGTCGCCGGTGGCTCCCCCGCGCAGGCCCCGCACGGGGACCCCGTGCCGAGCTCCCCGTCCGAATTCCGCCAGCGGGCGGCGGCCGCTCCGCGTGACCCTGGCTCCATGACCACCTACACCGCCCGTGCCATCCCGTCCACCGTCCTCGCCCGGCTGCGCGTCACCGACGACGCGGGGCGTGCCTGTGTGCCGTTCGTCGCCGAGGAGGGCGGCGGTCCCCTGCGGTGCTGTCTGCGGCCCGCCGTCGCGGGGGAGCGGATCGCGCTCGTGTCGTACGCGCCGCTGCGACGCTGGGCGGCCGAGACGGGGGCCGAGCCGGGGGCGTACGACGAGCAGGGCCCCGTCTTCGTGCACGCCGAGGAGTGCGGGGGCCCGGGGCCCTCGGAGACGTACCCCTTCGAGCGGGCCGGGGCGCTGCGGACCGTCCGGCGGTACGACGCGGAGGGCCGGATCGCGGGCGGGCGGCTCCTGGAGCTGCCGGAGGCCCCCGGCGAAGGCTTCGACCGGGCCTTCGCGGAGGCCTTCGCCGACCCGGCGGTCGTGCTGGTGCACGTCAGGGCGGTGGAGTACGGCTGCTTCCAGTTCGAGGTGCACAGGCCCTGACGGGTCGGCTCGGCCTGGTCGGGTCTGACGGGTCGGCTCGGCCTGGTCGGGTCTGACGGGTCGGCTCGGCCTGGTCGGGTCTGACGGGTCGGCTCGGCCTGGTCGGGTCTGACGGGTCGGCTCGGCCTGGTCGGTTCTGACGGGTCGGCTCGGTCCGGTCGGCTCTGACCGGCCGGCTTCGGCAGAGCCGTTCGGCCGGCCTGCCGCGTGCCTACTGCACGCAGAACTCGTTGCCCTCCGGGTCGGTCATGACCGTCCAGGACCCGGAGGGCTCGTCCACCCGGCGCAGGACCTTCGCGCCGAGTTCCTCCAGGCGGGCGACCTCGGCCTCGCGGGTGCCCGGGTCCGGGTGGAGGTCGAGGTGGAGCCGGTTCTTGGCGGTCTTGGGCTCCGGGACGCGCTGGATGAGGAGGCGCCGGCCGAGCCCGCCGCCCGTCGCCGCATCGTGGGCGTCGCCCGGGTGGCGGACGGCGGCCAGGTCGCGCCAGCCGAGGCGCTCCCGGTCCGTGCCCTCGTGGACGGTGACGGTCGCCTCGGCCGGGGCGGCGCCGGCGTCGAGGAGGCGGCGGATGAGGGCGTCGTGGTCCTCCTCGACATAGCCGAGGGCGGCGGCCCAGAAGGCGGCCTGCGCGTGCGGGTCGGCGGCGTCGAGGACAAGCTTCCAGTGGATGGGCTTCATGGAACCGGTTATACGGGGAGAACCGGGCCGATCGCCGCATTCTCGGCGCGGAGGTGGTCCAACAGTCCGGCGGGTGCCGGGTACGGCTCCTCCCGGGGCAGCAGCCGGGCGGCGGAGGCCGGGTCGTCCGCGCGGACCAGCGCGTGGACGTCGTGGGCGAGCGGGGTCACGTCGGTGACGGAGACCGTCCACTCGTCCGCGTACCGGCGGGAAGCCTCGCCCGACAGACCGAGCTGGAGCGAGCGGTACGGGAGTGGCCGCAGGTGCAGATCGCGCTCAGGGTCCCACTGGACGCGGGCCGGGGCCTGCTTCAACTGCCGCTTCCAGGAGGCCTGGTCGGGGTGGAAGCCGCGCGCGTAGTGCGAGAGGCAGGCGTTCCGCAGGGCCCACTCGAAGCCCTCGCGGGTGATCTCCACGGCGAGGACCGTCTCCTGGCCCTCCTTCGCGGCCCAGCCGCAGCGGTACATCATCCAGAGGAACGAGGGCTTGATCCACGTCATCCGGTCACGCTTCCAGGTGGCCGGGAATCGACCGTCACGGGCGGCGGGCAGGCCGATCTCCGGCCGGTAGGCCTGGTAGACGGTGACGGTGTCCGGGGTGTGGAGCGCCCGGATCCGGTACTTCGGTTCTTCCATGGACCTCAGGGTGGGCGACGCCCCGTGGGCCGGGCCACCGGATTTCCCCGGGACTCCGGCTCTCCGGAGCCCGGTGAAGGCGCCACCCTCAGACGAGGGCCGACTCCTTCGCGTCGTACTCCTCGCGCGCCGCCGCGATCTCGTTCTGGTGCTGCTCGGTCCAGGTCACGAGGGATCGGATCGTCGTGTGCAGGGTGCCGCCCAGGGGCGTGAGCTCGTACTCGACGCGGGGCGGGACCACCGGATGGACGGTGCGCTTCACCAGGCCGTCACGCTCCAGCTGCCGCAGCGTCACGGTCAGCATGCGCTGGCTGACGCCGTCGATCTCGCGCTTGAGCTCGGTGAAGCGCAGGACGCGGCGGTCGAGGAGGGCGATGACGAGGAGGGACCACTTGTCGGCGACGCGGTCGAGGATCTGGCGGACCTCGCAGTCCTCGCGGGTGTCCCACTGGAAGGGGTCGGGGTCCCCGTCGCTCCCGTAGCTCGCCGCGCAGTGGCTCGGTGCCTTGATGGCGCTGTCATCCATGCCGCTGATCCTGGCGCAGGGTCCTGTCGGTTACAAGAGAGAACCGACCTCATGGGCGGTAACCGGCCATGTCGAACGGCCCTCCGGGCTGCGACCAACGTCACGCCCGGAACCTCCTGGCCCACGCCTAATGTGGAGTGATGAGCGATTCGCCCCGCTGCCCGTTGACCGACCTCGCCGTCGCGTACCTCCCGCGGCTCGCGGAGGTCACCTCCGAGCCGGGTCTCGCGGCCGCCGTGGACCAGCACGCCGCCGCGGTGTGCGACGCGCTCGTCCCGGCCCAGCGGGGGCCGGAGGGCCGGACCGTACGGCGGGAGGAGCTCGCCGACTACGTGCGCGGCTTCACCCACGGGCTCACCGAGGCCGAGTGGGCCGAGCCCGCGGGACACGACTTCGTGACCCTGCGGCTGACGGCGGTCTGCTGGCTGATCCGGGAGCACGACCTGCTGGACGCGTGAGCGGCGGGTGAGGGGTCAGCGCCCCTGGTGGACCTTCTCGGCCGCGGCGGCCTCGACCGTGGCCACCGCCTCCGCCGCCGCGGCGGCCATCGCGGCCCGGCTGCGGCGGGCCGTGCGCAGTGCGTCCCAGGTGAGGAGCGTCAGCGCGAGCCAGACGAGCGAGAAGCCGGCCCACCGCTCCGGCGGCATCGCCTCGTGGAAGTAGAGGACCCCGAGCAGGAACTGGAAGGTCGGCGCCAGGTACTGGAGCAGTCCGAGCGTCGACAGCGGCACACGGATGGCGGCCGCCCCGAAGCAGACCAGCGGTACCGCCGTGACGATGCCGGTGGAGACGAGCAGGGCCGCGTGGCCGGCGCCGTCGGAGCCGAAGGCCAGGCCGCCCTGGGTGCCGAGCCAGACCAGGTAGCCGAGGGCCGGCAGGAACTGGACGGCGGTCTCGGCGGCGAGCGACTCCAGGCCGCCGAGGTTGAGCTTCTTCTTCACGAGGCCGTAGACCGCGAAGGAGGACGCGAGGGTGAGCGAGATCCACGGCGGCTGTCCGTAGCCGATCGCGAGGACCAGGACGGCCGCGAAGCCGACGCCCACCGCCGCCCACTGGACCGGGCGCAGCCGCTCCTTGAGGACGAGGACGCCGAGCGCGATGGTGACGAGCGGGTTGATGAAGTAGCCGAGGGAGGCCTCGACGACCCGGCCGGTGTTGACCGACCAGATGTAGAGGCCCCAGTTCACGCTGATGACGGCGGCGGCGACGGTGATCAGCGCGAGCTTGCGCGGGTGGCGCACGAGCTCCGGTATCCAGCCCCAGCGGCGGAGCGCGAGCAGCGCGATGCCGACGAAGACGAGCGACCAGACCATCCGGTGGGCGAGGATCTCGACGGCTCCGGCGGGCTTGAGGAGCGGCCAGAAGAGCGGGACCAGTCCCCACATGCCGTAGGCGCCGATCCCGTAGAGCAGTCCTGCTCGTCCCTCGTTCTCCGTCTTCGTCTCCACCGGACCTCCTGCCCTGCCCTGCCCCGCGCCGCGCTGTCCTGTCGAAGGTAGCGCCGCACGGGGCGGTTGTCATGCCCGTATCGCCATACGGTCATGACATTTCGGCGGCTCGGTTCAGGAGGCGTTCAGCGCTTTCCCGATCGTCACGGCGATCGGGGTGGTCGGGCGGCCGATCAGCCGGGCCAGGTCGCCGGTCCGCAGGGCCAGCGCGCCGCGCTCGACGGCCCGGTCGACGTCGACCAGGATCGCGGCGAAGGGCTCCGGGACCCCGGCGCCGGTGAGGATCGCGAGGTGCGTCTCGGCGGGGACGTTGCTGTACGCGACGTCCCGGCCGGACTGGGCGGCGACCTCGGCCGCGTACTCGGTGAGCGACCAGGCGGTGTCGCCGCTCAGCTCGTACGCCCGGTTCAGGTGCTCCTCGGCCGGGCCGGTCAGGACGGCGGCCGCGGCGGCGGCGAAGTCGGCGCGGGTGGCGGAGGCGATCCGGCCCTCGCCGGCGTTGGAGACGACGGCGCCGTGGGCCAGGACGGGGGCGAGGTTCGCGGTGTAGTTCTCGCTGTACCAGCCGTTGCGGAGGAAGGTGTACGGCACTCCGGAGTCGAGGATCAGCCGCTCGGTCTCCTGGTGCTCGACGGCCAGGTCGAAGTCGGCCTCCGGGCCGCCGAGGATGCTCGTGTACGCGAGCTGGGCGACGCCCGCCGCCTTCGCCGCGCCGAGCACGGCGGCGTGCTGGGGGACGCGCCGCCCGACCTCGCTGCCCGAGACGAGGAGCACCCGGTCGCCGGCCTCGAAGGCCTCCGCGAGGGTCTCCGGACGGTCGTAGTCCGCGATCCGCAGCTCCACGCCGAGCTCCGCGAGGTCGGCGGCCTTCTCCTTGTCCCGGACGACGGCGGCGACGGACGCGGCCGGGACGGTGGCGAGGAGGGTGTCGATGACGAGTCGGCCGAGCTGTCCGGTGGCTCCGGTGACGACGATGCTCATGGTGCTTCCTTCTCCCGTGGTGGTGCGGTGGTGGTGCGGTTGCTGTGCCGTGGTGGGTGGTGCGGTGGGCGGCGCCGTGGCCGGCGTGCTCACCGGTACTCACCGTACGACCGGCACTATCTATTCGTAAGTACCCACTTTGAAGTAAGGTACTGGTATGGGAGTAAGTGAGGAACCGAAGAGCCTGCTGGCGGACGTCGGCGGCGCCATGTGCCCGGCCCGGCTCGTCCTGGAGCACGTCACCAGCCGCTGGGGCGTGCTGATCCTCATCGCGCTGCAGGAGCGCCCGTACCGCTTCAGCGAGCTGCGCCGCCGGGTCGGCCGCGTCAGCGAGAA
This sequence comes from Streptomyces narbonensis, assembly GCF_014649015.1. Lineage (GTDB taxonomy): Bacteria > Actinomycetota > Actinomycetes > Streptomycetales > Streptomycetaceae > Streptomyces > Streptomyces narbonensis. The sequence continues at coordinate 6,500 of NZ_BMSF01000004.1, read as the reverse complement.
GATGCTCACGCAGACGCTCCAGACCCTGGAGCGCGACGGCTTCGTCCACCGCGACGCCAAGCCCGTCATCCCACCCCGCGTCGACTACAGCCTGACCCCCCTGGGCGAGGAGGCGGCCGGCCGGATCCGGGAGCTCGCGAGCTGGACCGACCAGCGGGTGCCCGAGGTCGAGGCGGCCCGCGCGCGATACGACGAGGCCCGTCGCGAGAGCGCCACGGATTCGTCTCAATGATGTTGTAACCGGGGTGAGTTGCCTCCACGGGTCGTACGATCTGCTCACTGTTCGGGGGAACCGTGAAGGACCGTGGGGGAACTGTGGCGTACGGGGACCGAAGACTGCTGCGTGCCTGCTGTGGCTTACTGCTGGGCGGGCTGGTCGCGACCGGCTGTTCCGACGGCGGCGACGAGGGGAAGAGACCCGACGGCGGGAAGGGCAAGGGGAGCACGAGCGCGTCGGCCGCCCCCACCACGGCCGCCCCGACCGCCGCCCCCACGCCGACCGCCCTCGACTTCGTCCCCGACCCGAAGCGCGCGCCCAGGAACGAGGCCGACGCCCGGCGGATCGCCCTCGCCGTCGTCGCCGGGCCCGACGCCTGGGGCCCGGACTACGTGAAGCGCACCCCGCACCTCAGCGGCCCGACCTACTGGCCCGTCCTCGGCAAGGACTGCGCCTGGGGGACGGGCGTCCGGCCCTCCACCGTCCTCTACAGCGTCACCGCCTACAGCGAGATCCCCGCCGAAGGCGCCCGCGGGACCCTCCGGGTCGCCGCCACCGTCACCGTGCACCGCAGCGAGAGCGACGCCGACTGGGAGATGGCCGGGACCCTGGAGGAGGCGCTGCGCTGCCCCGACCAGAAACTCCGCGACGGAGAGCGCATCTCGCAGCTGATCTCCCTCGGCAACCCCTTCGGCGTCGGCGGGAACTTCACCGCCACCGACTCCCTGGGAGAGCGCGGGCTCTACCTCGCCGACGGCGTGAAGGGCGACCAGTTCTACGGCTGGTACCAGTCCCGGATCGGCCAGGTCACCGTCGCCACCGTCGTCAAGGGCGCCCCCGGCTACAGCGAGGAGGAGACCAGCACCACGGTCGGCACCGTCACCGGCCAGGTCCAGGCCCTCGTCACGATGATCGAACGCGCCAAGGACGAGCTGGAGGTCCAGTCATGAGCCCCACGCCTCCCGAGCCCGAGCAGCAGCCCGAGCGGCAGTCCGAGCAGCAGCCCGAGCCCGAGCAGCAGCCCGAGCGGCAGTCCGAGCCCGAGCAGCAGCCCGAGCGGCAGTCCGAGCCCGAGCAGCAGCCCGAGCAGCCCGAACAGCCTTCCGGGCCCCGGCAGTCGGAGCAGCCGTCCGGGCCCCAGCAGTCCGGGCGCCGGCTGCCCGATCCCCGGCAGCCCGCTCCCCGGCTCGACGAGCCGCCGTCCCGGCCCGATCCCCGGCAGCCCGCGCCCCGGCCCGAGCCGCAGCAGCCCGCGACCGAAACCGCACCCGCGACCGAAACCGCACCCGCGACCGAAACCGCACCCGCGACCGAAACCGCACCCGCGGTCGACGCCGCGCCCCCGGCCGGCGCCCAGCCCGCCCCCGAGCCCCGGGCCGAGGCCCCGGCAGCACCCGCGTCCCCGGCCCCGGCAGGGCCCCCGCGCCCGCCCCGCCCCGAGCCCGGTGCTCTCCAGCCGCTCCTCCCCTCCGACCCGTCCGCCCTCGCCGGCTACCGGCTCCTCGGGCGGCTCGGCGCCGGCGGCATGGGCGTCGTCTATCTGGGCCGTACGGGGAACGGCGAGCTCGCCGCCGTCAAGGTCACCCACGCCGACCAGGCCGACCAGCCCGACTTCCGGGCCCGCTTCCGCCGCGAGGTCGAGGCCGCCCGCCGGGTCGTCAGCCCGTGGGCCGTCCCCGTCACCGGCGCCGACCCGGACGCGCCCGAGCCGTGGATGGCGACCGCCTTCGTCCCCGGCCCCTCCCTCGGTGAGGCCGTCGTCGCACACGGCGCGCTGCCGGAGCGGAGCGTCCGCGTCCTCGGCGGGGCCGTCGCCCGCGCGCTCGCCGCCGTGCACGCGGCGGGGCTCGTCCACCGGGACGTCAAGCCCGGGAACGTCCTCCTCGCCGTCGACGGCCCCCGGCTCATCGACTTCGGCATCGCCCGCGCCACCGGAGAGACCGCCCTCACCGCGACCGACATGGTCGTCGGCACCCCCGGCTTCCTCGCCCCGGAGCAGGCCGAGGCCCGCACCGACGCCATCGGCCCGGCCGCCGACGTCTTCGCCCTCGGCTGCCTCCTCGCCTACGCGGCGACCGGCCGCCCGCCCTTCGGCACCGGCGCCGTGGACGCCCTGATGTACCGCACCGTCCACGACGAACCCGACCTCGGCGGCGTACCGGACGGCCTCCTCGCCCTGCTGCGCGCCTGCCTCGCCAAGGACCCGGCCGCCCGGCCCACCGCCGAGGACGTCGCCGCCGGGCTCGTCGAGGACGCCCCGTCCGGCGGCGCCGACTGGCTGCCCGCCCCGGTCGTCCGGACCATCGCCGAGCGCTCGGCCCGGATGCTCGCCCTGCCCGAGATCGACGCCACGACGGCCGGCACCACACCGGAGGGACCGGCGAAGCCCGGCCGGCGGAGCTTCCTGCTGCTCGCCTCCGGCGTCGCCGCGCTCGCCGTGGGCGGCGGTGTCGCCGCCTGGGCGGGGTTCGGGGACGACGGCGACGACGGGAAGCTCGGCAACAAGCCCGTCCCGCCCCGCACCACCTGGAAGATCGGCGTCCTCGCCGACCTCTCGGGACCCGCCAAGGAGATCGGGCTTGCCCAGGAGCGCGGCGCGCGCCTCGCCGTCGAGCGGTTCAACGCCCGCAAGGACAAGCCCTTCACGCTCGAACTCAAGGTCGCCGACGACCGCGGGGACCGCGCCACCGCCCTCGCGACGGCCCGCCGGCTCACCACCGACCCGGGCGTCCTCGCCGTCCTCGGTCCCACCTCCGACGGCGTCGCCCAGACCGTGCTCTCCGCCTTCGAGGAGGCCGGCCTCCCGCTGATCACGGTCTCCGCCGGGTACAACCTGCTCACCGTCCGGGACAAGGAGAGCGCGCCCAACGCCACGGTGCTCCGCGCGATCCCGCACCACCCCTTCGCGGGGATGCACCTCGCCTACGCCGTCACGCTCCTGTCGGGGATCCGCCGACCGGGCGTCCTCCAGGAGCGCACCGACGACCAGTACAGCTGGCTGCTCGTCCGGGGCGCCCAGTTCGCCTTCGGCCAAGCGGGCCTCACGCCCCACTTCCGGGTGGTCCCGGCGAGCGCGCGGGACTACCGCTCGATCCTCGGCGAGATGATCGACGCCGGCATGGACGCGTACGTCCACTGCGGAGTCCGGCAGACCGCCGTCCTCGCCGCCCGGGCCCTCAACGAACTCCGTTTCACCGGGCCCCGGTTCGCCGGCCAGCACGTCTTCGGGCAGGCGTTCCTGAAGGAGGCCGGCGCCGATGCCGAGGGCTGGTTCCTCGGCGCGCCCGTGCTGGACGCCGTCACCCGCAAGGAGGCCGCCGGCTTCGTCGCCGCCCACCGGAAGCGGTTCGGTGCGGCCCCCGCGTACTACTCGGGAGAGTCGTACGACGTCGTCACCATGGCCATGGCGGAACTCGCGCGCAGGGCGAAGTCCGGGGGCCCCACCCGCAAGGGGCTCTGGGCCGCGCTGCGCAAGGGCAAGTACACGGGTGTCATGGGTGGTTACACCTTCGACGAGGCCGGCGACCTCACCAACGGCGGCACGTTCGTGCACGCCGTGCAGAACGGCGCCTACAAGGTGATCGGTCCCGCGCCCGTCGCCCCCGCGAACAAGGCGAAGCAGAAGGCCTGACCGTGGATCCACTGCGCAGGGGCGACCCCTCCTCGATCGCGGGCCACCGGCTCCTCGGCCGCCTCGGCGCCGGTGGCATGGGCGTCGTCTACCTCGCCCGCTCCGGCGGCGGGGCGCTCGCCGCGCTCAAGCTCATCCGGGCCGAGCACGCCGCCGACCCCGGCTTCCGGGAGCGGTTCCGGCGCGAGGCCCGGGCCGCCGAGCGGATCACCGGCCGCTGGGTCGTCCGGGTCCTCGGTTCGGACCCGGAGGCGAGGGAGCCGTGGCTCGCGACCGAGTACGTGCCCGGCCCCTCCCTCGCCGAGGCCGTCGGCCTGCACGGCGCCCTGCCCGAGGCGACCGTCCGCGCCCTCGGCGCCCGTCTCGCGTCCGCGCTCGCCGATATGCACGGGGCCGGGCTCGTCCACCGGGACGTCAAACCGGGCAACGTCCTCCTCGCCCTCGACGGGCCGCGCCTCATCGACTTCGGCATCGCGCGCTCCGCCGGGGCGACCGCGCTGACCGCCACGGACGCGATGATCGGCACCCCCGGCTTCCTCGCCCCCGAGCAGGCCAGGGCAGCCGGGGCCGGCGAGGTCGGCCCGGCCAGCGACGTCTTCTCCCTCGGCTGCGTCCTCGCGTACGCCCTGACGGGGGAGCGCCCCTTCGGTACGGGCGGGGTGGCGTCCGTCGTCTACCGCACCGTCCACGAGGAACCCGAGCTCACCGGCGTACCCCCCGCGCTGCTGCCCCTGGTCACCGCCTGTCTGGCGAAGGACCCGGCGGACCGTCCCACGGCGGCCGACGCCGGCGCCGCGCTGGGGGAGGCGGCAGGGCCGGCGGGGGACTGGCTGCCGCCCGGCCTGCCCGCGCTGATCGCGCAGCGCTCCTCGCGGGTCCTGGACCTCCCGGTCCCCGAGCCCACGATGTTCGTGCCCGCGGACCCCCCGAAGGGCGTGTCGCGGCGCGGTCTCCTGGCGGGCGGCGCGGCGGCCGTCGTCGGCGCGGGAGGCCTGACCGCCTGGCTGCTGACCCGCCCCCCGGCGAAGACCGGTACGGACCTCGGCAAGGGCACCGGCGGGCCGCTCCCCGCCTATACGATCGGCGTGCTCACCGACCTGAGCGGCCCCACCGCACCGGCCGGCCGGGCACAGGAGCGCGGCGCCCGGGTGGCCGTGGAGCGCTTCAACGCCCGCCGGGACCGCGCCTTCGACCTGGTCCTGCGCACCGTGGACGACCGAGGGGACGCGGAAGGCGCCAAGGCGGGGGCCCGCACCCTGCTCAAGGACGAGAACCTGATCGCCGTCCTCGGCCCGACGACCGTCCCGAGCGTCCTCTCCGCCGTGACCGAACTCCTCGACCGCTCCGTCCCCCTGGTGAGCGTCGTCGCCTCGGTGCCGACCGGCACCACGGTCAAGGGCCAGACCCTCAAGCGCACTTACTTCGAGCCCCGTGCCGCCCCCGACACGATGATCGTGCCCTTCGCGCGCTACCTCTCCGAGCACGGGTGCGTCCGGACCGCCCTCGTCGAGGACCGGGCCGGCGGCCGGTACACCTGGTTCGCGGCCAGGAGCATGAAGTCCACCCCGCCGTCGATGGCCCAGGGCGGGGTGGCGACCTCGTACCCCGTCGAGCAGGACAGCGAGGACTTCGCGTCCGCCGTCCGGGCGGCCCTCGCGGCCGACCCGCAGGGCGTGATGTACCTGGGCACCTCCCCGCGCCGCGCCGCGCTCTGCGCCAAGGCGCTGCGCGAGCAGGGGTACGAGGGCCACCGCGGGAGCGTCGAGCACGTGCTCCGGCCGGAGTTCCTGACGCTCGCGGGGCCGGCGGCCGAGGGCTGGTTCATCGGCACGGGCTTCGCCGACGCCGACGGAATCCCGGCGGCGAAGGAGTTCACCGCCGCGTACCGCTCGCGCTGGGGGCTGGCCCGTGCGACCCCCGTCGAGCCGTACGCGACGGAGGCGTACGACGTGGTCAACTGGGCCGCCCAGGCGCTGGGGACGGCCGTCCGGAACCACTCCGAGGCGGAGGCGTCCGGGGTGTCGAACGACCTGCGGACGACGCCGTACCGAGGGCTCGTCAAGACGTACTCGTCCGCCGGCAGGGAGAGCGTCGCCGCGAGTCTCGTCGGGCTCTTCCTGTGGCAGGTGAAGGGCGGAGTGCCGCGCTACCTGGGGGAGTTCGACAAGGCGGCGGTCGCGGGGACCTGAGAGGGGAGGCGTCCGCGGGTGGGACGGCGGGCGGTGCCGGTGGGTGTGCCCGACGGGCGTGCGGCGGACGTGCCGGTGGATGTGACGGGGCCCGGCCCGTACGGAGGTACGGACCGGGCCCCGAGGGCGTGCGTACGGGGTACTACCCCGCCACCGTCCACGTGTCGTTGCCGGTGAGGAGCCGGCTCAGGTCGCCCTTGCCGTGCTGCTCCACGGCCGTGTCGAGCTGATCGGCCATCAGCGTGTCGTAGACCGGGCGGTCCACCGACCGGAACACCCCGATGGGCGTCTGGTGGAGGGTGTCCGGGTCCGCGAGCCGTGAGATCGCGAAGGCGGTCGTGGGGGTGGCCGCGTGGGCGTCGTGGACGAGGATCCGTGACTGGTTGTCCTCGGTGACGGCGACGACCTGGAGGTCGCCGGTGGCCGGGTCGCGGACGACGCCCTTGTCGAGCTCGGCGCCGAA
>NZ_BMSF01000003.1 GCF_014649015.1 Streptomyces narbonensis | reverse complement strand
GGCGAGCTCGGCTCCAAGTTCCTCGCGGACATCGCCGCGGTCCTGGAGCAGCCGAAGCGCCTCGTCACCTGGGCCTGACCTGACCGGGGGGCCGTCGGGGCCCTCGCCCGAGTCGTCTCAGGCGAGGACCTCGATCCTCCACTGCGGGTCGCGGTCGTCCGTCCGGACGAACACCCGCTTGGGGAGCTGCGAGCGGTCCTCGAAGAGGTCCCGCCCGAGCGCGAAGCCGTTCTGGTCGATGACGTAGACCCCGTCCCGGAGGTCGTCGAGGCCGGCGACCGTCCTGACGCCTTCCTCGGTGACCCGCTGGAGGCGCCAGACGGAGGCGGGGGAGTCGTCGGGCCGGACGGCGACGGGGGCGCGCTCGACGCCCTCCGCGACGACGGTCTCCTCCGTGCCCTTCACGGTGAGCCGGAACCCGCCGGCCTCGGGGCTCACCGCCCATTCCGCGTACTGCTCCGGCTGCGCGAGCAGGCCCACCATCCGTCCGTCCAGGACCCCGACCGGAGCCTCCTTCGCGTACAGCCTGACGACCTTCACGATGTCCGACATCGTGCCTCCTGTGCTGAGTGCGGCAGTTGCCCCGATCCTGCCCGCACGGACCTGGCGCGGGCCAGCGAACACGCAGGTGCGTACGAGCGATCCGCGGCCCGCGTACGGCCGTGGTCACCGGGCCGGACGCGCCGACGGGTGTACGGCTAGGGCATGACGATTCCCGTGAACCAGCTCACCGACCCCGCCGTGCGTGCCTTCGTCACGGCCCTCAACGCCAACGACGAGACCGCCTTCGCCGCAGCCCTGGCGCCCGGCGCGACCATGTCCGACGACGGCTCGGAGCGCGACCTGGGCCAGTGGACCGACAAGGAGATCTTCTCCTCGCGGGGGCACATGAACGTCGAGTCCGAGGCGGACGGCGGACGCGTCCTCGTCGCCCGCTACCGCAACGACACCTGGGGCGAGATGCGGACCAAGTGGCAGTTCACCGTCGAGGGAGGAAAGGTCGCCCGCTTCGAGACGGGCCAGGCGTAACCCCCGCCCCACCGTCGGCCGGGGCCCCCACCACGTGTCCAGGGCCTGTCCTGCGGATCAGGGTCGGACAGGCCCTAGCCCCGGCCGATGTACGGCATCGACGTCGCCATGACCGTCGCGAACTGCACGTTCGCCTCCAGCGGCAGTGCCGCCATGTGCACCACCGTCGCCGCCACGTCCGCCGCGTCCATGACCGGCTCCGCCGCCAGCTGTCCGTTGGCCTGGAGGATCCCGCTCTGCATGCGGGCCGTCATCTCGGTCGCCGCGTTGCCGATGTCGAGCTGACCGCAGGCGATCCGGTACGGGCGCCCGTCGAGCGACAGCGACTTCGTGAGGCCCGTCATGGCGTGCTTCGTCGCCGTGTACGCGATCGAGTGCGGGCGCGGCACGTGAGCGGAGATCGAACCGTTGTTGATGATGCGCCCGCCCTGCGGCTGCTGCTCCTTCATGGCCCGGAAGGCCGCCTGCGCGCAGAGGAACGCGCCCGTCAGGTTGACGTCGACGACCGCGCGCCAGGTCTCCGGGTCCAGGTCCTCGACGGGGACGCCGCCGCCGGCGAACGTACCGGCGTTGTTGAAGAGCAGGTCGACCCGGCCGTAGCGGTCGCTCACCGCCGAGAAGAGGGCCGCCACCTCGTCCGCCGAGGTGACGTCCGTGGGGACGACCAGAAAGTCCCCGGCCGGCGCTGCCGCCGCCGTCTCCTCCAGGGTGGCCGCCCGGCGGCCCGCCAGGGCCACCGACCAGCCGGCCGCCGCCAGGGCGAGGGCCACACTCCGGCCGATGCCCGAACCCGCTCCCGTCACCACTGCGATGCTCATGGGCGCGCAGCGTACGCGAGACGCGTGCCCTGTGAACTCATCCGTCCGACACGTGGATGCCCCGTCCTCCTACCGGGTCAGTGCGCGCCCCGCTCGGAGGGATAGCGAACGCCGACGCGCTCCCGTACGGCGTCGAGCGTCCGCATGACCGCGAGCGAGCCGTCCAGCGGCACGAGCGGCGACTCCGTCGCGCCCGCCCGCAGGCAGCGCATCACCTCGGCGGCCTCGTGCCGGAAGGAGTGCGGGTCGTCGCCCGCCAGGAACTCCTCCGGCTCCCGGCCGTCGCGGTGCAGCGTGAACCGCTCGGGGAAGAAGAAGCCGCGCGGCACCTCGATCCGGCCGAGCGTGCCGGTCACGGCCGCCGTCAGCGGGGTGTCCGCGACGAGCGAGCAGGACAGCAGCGCCGAGGCGCCCGAGTCCCAGCCCAGCAGCATCCCCGTGTTGAGGTCGACGCCCTCCGGCGAGATCAGCGCGTGTGCCTGGACGGAGTCCGGCTCGCCGAGCAGCAGCTGCGCGAACGACACCGGGTACACCCCGAGGTCGAGCAGCGCCCCGCCGCCCACCGCCGGGTCCCGCAGCCGGTGGTCGGCGGCGAAGGGGCCCGCGAGCCCGAAGTCCGCCTGGACGGTCCTGACCTCGCCGACCGCCCCGTCCCGCACGAGTTCCGCGAGCCGCCGGACGAGCGGGTTGCAGTACATCCACATGGCCTCCATCAGGAAGAGGCCGCGGTCCCGGGCGAGGGTGACCAATTCCTCCGCCTCGCGGGCGTTGAGCGTGAGAGCCTTCTCGCAGAGCACCGGCTTTCCCGCCTCCAGGGCGAGCCCGGCCGCCTCCCGGTGGGCGTGGTGCGGCGTCGCCACGTACACGACGTCGACGTCCTCGTCGGCGAAGAGCCCGGCCCATTCTCCGTACGCGCGCGGGATCCCGAAGCGGTCCGCGAAGGTCTTCGCGGACGCCTCCGTGCGGGACGCCACCGCCACGACCTCGGCGCCGTCGAGCGTCAGGAGGTCCGTCGTGAACCGCTCCGCTATGCCGCCCGTCGCCAGGATTCCCCAGCGCACCGTTCTGCTCATGTTTCCCCACCCGTCCCACAGAGGTCTCGACCATGCCGATCGAGCTGAGAGCATAAGCAAGGATTCAACGAAATGGAGCAGTCGATGCCGGAGAGCGGTCAGAAAACAACACAAGGGAACATATCCGAGAGCGCCTCGGTCGCCCCGGCAGGTCCCGTCACCGCCGCCCGGCGCGTGGGGCTGCTCGTCACCCTCGTCCTGGGCGGACTCACCGCCCTGCCCCCGCTCTCCATGGACATGTACCTCCCGGCGCTTCCGGAAGTCACCGGCGCCCTCCACGCACCGGCCGCCACCATCCAGCTCACGCTCACCGCCTGCCTCGCCGGCATGGCGCTCGGCCAGCTCGTCGTCGGCCCCATGAGCGACAAGTGGGGCCGCCGCCGGCCGCTCCTCGCCGGCATGGTCGTGTACGTCCTCGCCACCGCCGTCTGCGCCCTCGCGCCCACCGCCGAACTCCTCATCGGCTTCCGGCTGCTCCAGGGCCTCGCGGGCGCCGCCGGCATCGTCATCGCCCGCGCCGTCGTCCGCGACCTCTACGACGGCGTCGAGATGGCCCGCTTCTTCTCCACCCTGATGCTGATCTCCGGCGTCGCCCCGATCGTCGCGCCCCTCATCGGAGGCCAGATCCTGCGCGTCACCGACTGGCGGGGCGTCTTCCACGTCCTCACCGTGATCGGCATCCTGCTCACCCTCGTCGTCTGGCGCTTCCTCGGCGAGACCCTGCCCCCCGAGCGGCGCCACGAGGGCGGTGTCGGCCACGCCCTGCGCACCATGCGCGGACTCCTCGCCGACCGGGTCTTCGCCGGCTACATGCTGACCGGCGGCCTCGCCTTCGCGGCCCTCTTCGCCTACATCTCGGCCTCGCCGTACGTCGTCCAGGAGATCTACGGCGCCTCACCGCAGACCTTCAGCCTCCTCTTCGGCCTCAACTCGATCGGCCTCGTCGTCGTCGGCCAGATCAACGGCAAGCTCCTCGTCGGCCGCGTCAGCCTCGACAAGGTCCTCGGCTGGGGCATCGGCACCATCCTGCTCGCCTCCCTCGCCCTGGTCCTCATGACGACCGGCGTCTTCGGCGAGGTCGGACTCGTGCCCGTCGCCGCCGGACTGTTCGTCCTCATGTCCGCGATGGGCCTGGCCCTGCCGAACACCAACGCCCAGGCGCTGATGCGCACCCCGCACGCGGCCGGCTCCGCCTCCGCGCTCCTCGGCACCTCCTCCTTCCTCGTCGGCGCGATCGCCTCCCCGCTCGTCGGCATCGCGGGCGAGCACACGGCCGTCCCGATGGCCGTCGTCCAGCTCGCCTGCGCCGCCCTGTCCCTCACCTGCTTCCTGGGCCTGTGCCGCCCCTGGCGCGCTGCCGCCCCCACGTCCTAGCGCCGGTGTGGCACCGGGCCGGGCCCCATCCGCAATGTGACGATCAGCCCCATGTGCCACTACTGCGGATGCCGTGAGATCCCCCTGATCAAGGAGTTCATCGCCGAGCACGAGGCGATCACCGACCTCGCCGGGGACGCGGTCCGCGCGCTCGACGCGGGGGACCGGGAGGGCGCGCGGACCCTCGTGGAGCGGATGGCCGTGCTGCTCCTCGCCCACTGGTCGGGCGAGGAGCGCGGCCTCTTCGCCGTCATGCGCGAGAACGAGGAGTACACGGCCTACGTCGACGCCCTCGCCGCCGAGCACCGGGAGCTCGCCGCCTTCCTCGCCCGCCTCGATCTCGGCTCGGACGCCCAGCGGGCCGAGTTCGTCCGCGCCGTCGACGAACTCCACGACCACATCGCCAAGGAGGAGGACGGCCTCTTCCCGGCCTCCCTGACCGAACTCACCGGCGAGCAGTGGAACCGCTCCTTCGACGCCTGGCGGGCCGTCCACGCCCGCTGACCACCGGGCTGCCCCGGGCCCCCCGTGAGCGGTCGCCCCGCCGCCTAGACTGTCTCGGTGAACGTCTCCCCTCCCTCCGCCGAGTCCCTGCGCGCCGCCCTCGCCGGGCTCCTCGACGGGCTGCCGCCCACCCAGGCGGCCCGCGCCGTCGAGCGGCTGATCGCCAACTACCGGGGCACCACCCCGACGGACGCCCCCGTGCTGCGCGACCGCTCCGACGTCGCCGCGTACGCCGCGTACCGCATGCCGGCGACCTTCGAGGCGGTACGGGGCGTCCTCGACGCCCTACGGGAGGCGGCGCCCGACTGGGCGCCGGCCACGCACACCGACGTCGGCGGCGGCACCGGCGCGGCGAGCTGGGCCGTCGCCGAGGCCTGGGAGGAGGCGCCGCCCCGGACCACCGTCCTCGACTGGGCCGAACCCGCCCTCGCGCTCGGCCGCGAGCTGGCCGCCGGCGCCCTCGACGCCGAGTGGCGGCGCGAGCGGATCGGCACCGCGCTGCGGCTCGCGGACACGGACCTCGTCACCGTCTCGTACGTCCTCAAGGAGCTCACCGAGGCCGACCGCACGGCGCTCGTGACCGAGGCGGCGCGCGCCGCGCAGGCGGTCGTGGTCGTCGAACCCGGCACCCCCGACGGCTACGAGCGGATCATCGCCGCCCGCACGCTGCTGATCGACGCCGGATTCACCGTCGCCGCACCCTGCCCCCACAGCGGGGCCTGCCCCATCGCGCCCGGCACCGACTGGTGCCACTTCTCGGCCCGGGTGAGCCGCTCCTCGCTGCACCGCCAGGTGAAGGGCGGCTCCCTGCCGTACGAGGACGAGAAGTACAGCTACGTCGCCGCCACCCGCTTCCCGGTGACCCCCACACCCGCCCGCATCACCCGCAGGCCGCAGATCCGCAAGGGCCTGGTCCAGCTCGAACTCTGCGGCCCCGACGGGCTCGCCCGGGAGACGGTCACCAAGCGTCGCGGGCCCCTGTACAAGCAGGCCCGCGACGCCGACTGGGGCGACTCCTGGCCGCCGGAGCAGGACGCCTAGGGGGTGTCGTCACATTCCCTAGGGCCTGAGCTCCTGCGTGCAGCACTTCACGCTGCCGCCGCCCTTCAGGAGCTCGCTCAGGTCCATCCCGACGGGCTCGAAGCCACGCTGCCGCAGCGGCTCGAAGAGGCCCACCGCCGCCTGCGGCAGCAGCACGTGCTGACCGTCGCTCACCGCGTTGAGACCGAGCGCCGCCGCGTCCTCCTCCGTCGCGATCAGCGCGTCCGGGAAGAGCCGGGCCAGCACCGCGCGACTGCCCGGGGAGAAGGCGGCCGGGTAGTACATGACCTCGTCCCGGGCGTCGTCCAGGACGCACAGCGCCGTGTCCAGGTGGTAGTAGCGCGGGTCCACCAGCTCCAGACCGATCACCGGCCGGCCGAAGAACTCCTGCGCCTCCCCGTGGGCGAGCGGGCTGGAGCGGAAACCGCGCCCCGCCAGGATCCACGAGGCGGTGACGGCGAAGTCGCCCTCGCCCTCGTTCACATGCTCCGGAAGCCGGACCGCTTCCTCAGGCCAACCGTTCCTGCGGAACCAGGACAGGTGGGCGGCGGCCTCGTCGGACCGCTCGGCATGGGCGAACCTCGCGCCGAGGACCCGGCCGCCGACGACCGTGGCGCCGTTCGCCGCGAAGACCATGTCCGGCAGCGCCGGGTCGGGCGTCAGGAGCTCCACGGTGTGGCCGAGCGCGCGGTACCGGTCGCGCAGGTCCTCCCACTGGGCCAGGGCCAGCGGCAGGTCGACCGGTTTCGTGGGGTCCATCCAGGGATTGATCGAGTACGTCACCGAGAAGTGCGCGGGTGGGCACATCAGGTAACGGCGGGGCGAGGACGTGCGCGGAGTGGGGCGCAAAGAGGGCTCCTCACGAACGGGCGGACGGAAGAACCGAAGATCGGTGGACCCATGGTCCGCCCTCGGCGCGCCCCGCGCTGTGGACCGTTCGGGTGGTTCCTCGCACCACCCCCTCCGGCGCGCCCCGCGCCCCGTTTCCGCACCCCGCTTTCACACTCCGGTCACCCGGGGCGCAGGATGGTGGGACCATGGGCAGAGCCGAACGGGCGAGCATGAGCTGTGAGGGGATAGATGGGCGACGGTATCGGCCGCTACCGCGGCACGGAGAGCAAACTCGCACAGTGGCTGCGCAGGCGCCCGAAACGCACCGCGGCCGACGCGGAGAACGACCGCGAGAAGCTGCTCCTGGCCACCGCCGCCGCCGGGCTGCCCCTGGCCCCCGCCGCGTATCCCGTCGGCTACAGCTGTTCGTGTGAGCGGATCGGCTGTCCCACCCCCGCCCGGCACCCCGTCTCCTTCGCGTGGCAGACCCAGTCGACCACCGACCGCGCCCAGATCGAGCGCTGGGCGCGGAACGAGCCCGAGGCCAACTTCGTCACCGCCACCGGAATGGTCCACGACGTCCTCGACGTCCCGCTGGCCGCAGGCCGCGCCGCCCTGGAGCGTCTGCTCGCGGAGGGCGTCGAGGTGGGACCCGTCGCCGAGTCCGCCGACGTCGACCCGGTCGGCGGGCGCATGCTCTTCTTCACCGCCACCCGCGGCACCCCCGAGGACGAGGACGAGTGGTGGCCCTGTGAGCTCGACTGCCACCCGGAGACCATGGACGAGCATCCGGGGCTGCGCTGGCACTGCCGCGGCAGCTACGTCCTCGTACCGCCGGCCCGGCTGCCCGGGGACGAGGACGCCCACCCGGTCGTCGCCTGGGTCCGCGGCCCCGAGCACCCGCTGCCGGACCCGCTGAACCTCCTGGAGACCCTCACCGACGCCTGCGCGCGCCACGCGGCCGCTCGGGAGGCCGAGGGCGACGGGGAGCACACGGCCCACGAGATCGCCTGGCCGCTGACCCGCTGAGGCGGGCGGGGGACCAGGCCTCGCGCGTTCCTACGAGCCCACCGCGCCGACCACGCCCTGGAGCCGGCCCGCGATCGTGACCCCGTCCCGGTCCGTGCCCGCCGGCTTCACGAGGACCACCTGGTTCGACACCCACTCCTTGGTGACGGTGTTCTTCACCGTGCCGGTCAGCAGCGCCTTGACGTCCGGGCCGACCTTCGGCCGGTAGCCCTGCGCCGCCGTCTGCCGCTCGAAGTACCGGGTCGCGAAGAAGACGAACGCGCCGCCGTCCTTCGTCCGCAGCCCCAGCGGGGCGAAGTCCCCCTGGTCCGCGACGCGGTCGATGTACTGCGTGGCGAGCCCCGGCCGCTTCGCGCCCTTCTGCCGCTCCTCGCGCCACAGCGAGGTGTGCGGGCCCGCCGCGTACGGCCCCGGCTTCCCGTCCTGCAGACAGGCCACGTACTGCGCCCCGAGGTCCTCGGGCGCGACCGCGACGGCGTCGCTGTCCGCGGCGACCGGCACCGCGTACCCCTCCTCCTCGGCGAACTCGGGCACCACCTCCGGGCTGACGACCACCAGGTGCGCGACCTCCCACAGCTGCTCGGGCCCGTTGCGCACGAAGGCGAGGAGCCAGCGCTGGTCGGCGCGGCCCTGGTCGACGTCGCGGTTCGAGTCGGCATCCGCGACGAACCAGCGCGGCCAGCCCGCCTTGCGGGGCACGACGAACCGCGCGTCGGTCAGTTCGAGGGGCTGGTGGTTCGGGTTGCCGCCGGGGCTCGTGACCGCCCGCGAGCGTAGCCCCGCCTGGTTGATGGCCCCGAGCGGACCGGTCACGCGGCCCGCGTCCAGGGCGGGGTCGTGGGCCTTGTCGGCCCGGTTGTAGGCGGCGGTGAAGTCGGCGAGGGCCTGCGCGGCCTCGTCCTTCGTCACCGCCGGAAGCAGCGCCGTCTCGCCGTGGACCGTCACGCAGCCGCTCGCGGTCAGCGCCAGCACGGTCGCCGCGGCGGTGGCCGCCAGCGCCCTCACCGGTCGTGCCGCGAGACGCTCAGCCGTTCGTCTCGGCGCTCGCCTCAGCCTCAGCCTGCTCATCGATCGCCTTCTGCTTCTCCACCCGCACGGACGGACCCGACCCTATCGGGGCCAGGAACAGTGCGAGCGTCGGGACCAGATACAGCGCCCACACCGTGACCTGAAGGACCGTCGGGTCCGGCTGGAAGTTGAAGACGCCCTTGAGGAGCGTGCCGTACCAGCTGTCCGGAGGGATCGTCGCCGAGACGTCGAAGGCCTTGTCCGCGAGCCCGTCGAGGAAGCGCGCTTCCTGGAGGTCGTGCACGCCGTACGCGAGAACGCCCGCCGCCACGACGACCAGCATCCCGCCGGTCCAGGTGAAGAACTTCGCCAGGTTGATCCTCAGCGCGCCCCGGTAGAACAGCCAGCCCAGCAGTACCGCCGTGAGGAGGCCGAGGACGACCCCCGCCAGCGGCGCGTACGAGCCGTCCGACGACGCCCGTACCGAGGCCCACACGAAGAGCGCCGTCTCCAGGCCCTCGCGCCCCACCGCCAGGAACGCGGTCGCGACCAGCGCGCCCGTCCCCATCCGGAGCGCCGCGTCCAGCCTCCCGTGCAGCTCGGCCTTCAGGTGCCGGGCGGTGCGCCGCATCCAGAAGACCATCCAGGTCACCAGGACGACCGCGACGATCGACAGCGTGCCGCCGAGCAGCTCCTGCGCCTCGAAGGTCAGCTCCTGGGAGCCGAACTCCAGGCCCGCGCCGAAGGCCAGGGCCACCCCCACGGCCACGCCGATGCCGATCCAGATCGGCTTCAGCGCGTCCCGCCGGTCCGTCTTCACCAGATAGGCGATGAGGATGCAGACGACGAGGCTGGCTTCGAGGCCCTCGCGCAGGCCGATCAGATAGTTACCGAACACGTCGGTGCTCCTTCTCCGTCAGCTCCGTCAGGAGAACAGCGCCCGGCCCCACCAGTCGTCCCTGTCCCGGACGCCCGGCGGGACGGCGAACAGTGCCGAACCCACGTGCTGGATGTATTCGTTGAGGGCGTCGGCGCGGCCGAGCGAGGTCTGCACCGGGATGAAGCCGGTCCGGACGTCCTTCTGGTAGGCAAGGAAGAACAGGCCCGCGTCCAGCCGGCCGAGGCCGTCCGTGCCGTCCGTGAAGGAGTAGCCGCGCCGCAGGATCGTCGCCCCGCCGTTGGTGTCCGGGTGCGCGAGGCGGACGTGCGAGTCCGGCTTCATCGCCTTCAGGAACGGCTCGTCGTGCTCCTTGGCCTTGCCGACCGGGGCGCCCTCGCGCTTGTCGCGGCCGAAGATGTCCTCCTGCTCGCCCAGCGGGGTGCGGTCCCAGGTCTCGACGTTCATGCGGATGCGGCGGGCGACGAGGTACGAACCGCCGTCCATCCAGGCCGCGGAGCCCTCGGCGTCCTTGCCGGAGACCCACACGTGCTTCGCGAGCCGCTCGGTCTCGGTGCCCGCGATGTTGCGGGTGCCGTCCTTGAAGCCGAAGAGGTTGCGCGGGGTCTGGGCGTCCGGGGTCGTCGAGGACGTCTTGCCGAAGCCCAGCTGCGACCAGCGGACCGCGACCTTGCCGAAGCCGATCCGTGCGAGGTTCCGGATGGCGTGCACGGCGACCTGCGGGTCGTCCGCGCAGGCCTGCACGCACAGGTCGCCGCCGCTGCGCGCCGGATCCAGGTTGTCGCCCGGGAACTTGGGCAGCTCCACCAACGCCCCGGGCCGCTTGCCCTCCAGCCCGAAACGCCCGTCGAAGAGCGTGGGGCCGAAGCCGATCGTGAGGGTGAGACGGGAGGGCTTGAGGCCGAGGGCCTCGCCGGTGTCGTCCGGCGGCGCCTCCGGCAGCCCGCCGTACGCGCCCTCGCCGACCTCGGCGCCGGCCGTCATCCGCTCGGCGGCCCGCGTCCAGTCCTTGAGGAGCTGGACCAGCTCCGCGCGGTCCTTCGTCTTCACGTCGAAGGCGGCGAAGTGCAGCCGGTCCTGGACGGCGGTGGCGATGCCGGCCTGGTGCGGGCCGTGGAAGGGCACGGCCCCGCCGGTGTCGGCGACGGGCGCGGTGCCCCCGCCGTCCCGGGCCAGTGCCACGGCGCCGCCCGCCGCGGCGGCGCCGAGCGCGAGCCCGGCCCCGCCCCAGCCGATGACCGTACGGCGCGAGGGCGCGGCCCCCGCCGTCGACTGCTCCTGGGCCTGTTCCGACATGCTCCCCGTCCCCGCTCTCTCGACCGTGCGTTCCCGACCCTTACTTGACGACCGCGGCGGCGAGCTTCGAGAGCGGCTCGGCCAGCGCGTTGACGCCGTCCGAGAGCTCCTTGCGCTCGGGCTCGCCGACCTTCTCGTACGAGGTGAAGACGTAGCTCGTCTTGTCCGTGCGGTACTTGTCGAGCAGCGCGTTCAGCGCGGCGAACTGCTTGTCCAGCTCGGCGACCAGCTTCGGGTCGTTCTTCGTGGCGACCGGCTTGAGCAGGTCGAAGGACTTCTGCGCGCCCTCGACGTTCGCCTTGAAGTCGACGAGGTCGGTGTGGGAGTAGCGCTCCTCCTCGCCGGTGACCTTGCCGGTGGCGACCTCGTCCAGGAGCTCCTTGGCGCCGTTGGCCATCGAGGTCGGGGTGATCTCGGCCTTGCCGACCCGCTTCACCCAGTCCGCGAGGTCCTTCTCCAGGGTGTCCGCGAGCTGCTTCTCGGCGGCGCCGAGCTTCTTGTCCTTCCAGAGCGCCTTCTCCAGGCGGTGCCAGCCGGTCCAGTCCTTCGCCGGGTCCTGGCCCTCCTCCAGACCGTCCTCGCGGACGTCGACCTTGGGGTCGATGTCACCGAAGGACTCGGCGACGGGCTCGGTGCGCTCCCAGCCGATGCGGGACTCGGCGTAGGCCTTCTTCGCGGCCTCGATGTTCCCGGCGCGGACGGCGTCGGTGAAGACCTTCACCTTGGGGAGGGTCGCGTCGGCCTGCGCCTGGACGTACTGGCGGTAGGCGGCGACGGCGGCGTCCATCTCCGGGGAACGCTTGGCGCTCGCGGCGCCGGCGCCGGTGAGCTTGACCTCCTGGCGGATGCCGTCGCCGACCATGCCGGGCTTGCAGGCGATCGTGTAGTCGCCGGCCTTGATCTCGGCGGTGATGGTGGCCTTGGTGCCGGGGCCGATGTTCTCGCGCTCGGTGACGATCCGGTCGTCCGGGTGGAGGACGTAGACCTCGGTGACCTTGGAGCCGCGGTTCTCGACGGCGAGCGTCACGTGGCCGGCCGGGAACTCCTTCTTCGACACCTCGCAGGAGTCGTCCTTGGCGATCACGGTGACCGCGCCGTCCGCTCCCTTGGCGTCGCTCTTCTCGGCGCAGCCCGTGACGGCGGTCAGGGCTGCCGCGGTCGCGGCGGCGGTGACGACGGAGAGGCGGACGGCTCGCATGGGGACTCCAGGAAAGCGGGGGACAGGGGTGAGGCGGACCTAACTTAACCGAGGCTTACCTCAGTCATACCCGCCCGTTCCGTGATTCAGCTCTCAGCTCCGCGGGGCCGGACACGGGCGGGTCACAGGCTCTCCATGGGGTCCTCATGGCGGGGTCAAGGGCCGGTCAAGGAGGCCGAATTGTCCGGGTCGTGGAGGTGTGGCGACGCCGGATCCCGGTGCGGACCCGACCGCACCGGTACGACGAGGGGGACCCCGGTCCGCGGGTGCGGGAAGACCTCCACCGGCTGCCGGTAGACCCGGCTCAGCACCTCCGCGTCCAGCACCTCCGAGGGCGCCCCGGCCGCCTCGATCCGGCCGCCGTGCAGGACCGCTACCCGGTCCGCGTGGGCGGCGGCGAGCCCGAGGTCGTGCAGCACGACCACCACCGCGTCCCCGGCCGCCGCGCGCTCCCGGCAGACCCGGAGCACCAGTTCCTGGTGGCGCAGGTCGAGCGCCGCGGTCGGCTCGTCGAGCAACAGGAGCCCGGTCCGCTGGGCCAGGACCCGGGCCAGCGCGACCCGGGCCCGCTCACCGCCCGACAGCGCGGAGAACGGCCGCCCGGCGAAGGCCTCGACCTCGGTCGCCGCCATCGCGAGCGCGACGGCCGCCTCGTCCTCGTCCTCCCGCTCGGTACCGGCCCAGGGCGCCCGCCCCATCCGGACGACCTCGGCGACGGGGAAGGGGAAGGTGAGCGCGGCGGCCTGCGGCAGCACCGCCCGGCGCAGGGCGAGTTCACCCGCCGTCCAGCCGCCGGCGGGCCGCCCCCCGATCCGTACCTCCCCGGCGCCCGGGGCGAGATCGGCGGCGAGCGCGGCCAGCAGCGTCGACTTCCCGGCGCCGTTCGGCCCCACCAGGGCCAGCACCTCCCCGGCCCGCACCCCGATCCCGACGCCGTCGAGCACCGCCTGCCCGCCGAGCGCGACCCGCAGCCCGACCGCCTCGGCGACGAGCTCGCCGCGCGCGGCGGGGGAGGGGAGGGCGCGGGTGCGCCGGCCCGGGAGCAGTGCCTTCCAGCGTGCGGATCCCATGGAAGTCATGCCCAACCACCTTGCCTGCGACGGGTCCTGCGCAGCAGCCAGAAGAAGAACGGGCTGCCGAGGAGGGCGGTGAGGACGCCCAGGGGGAGTTCGGCCGGGGCCGCGACCGTGCGGGCCGCCAGATCGCCGGCCGCCAGGACGACCGCGCCGCCCAGCGCGCTGCCCGGCACCAGGAAGCGGTGCCCGGGGCCGTTCGCCATCCGCAGCAGGTGCGGGACGAGCAGCCCGACGAAAGTGATGATCCCGGCGACCGCCACCGCCGCCGCGGTGAGCAGTGCCACCACCAGGACCAGCGCGATCCGCAGCCGCTCCACGTCCACGCCCAGGTGCCGGGCGGGCCGTTCGCCGAGCGCGAGCAGGTCGAGCCGGCGGGAGTGGAAGGGGGCGACGGCCAGACCGAGGAGCGCGCAGGGCAGCACGGCGAGGACCTTGGGCCAGGTCGCCTGGGCGAGCGAGCCGAGCTGCCAGAAGGTGATCTGGGTGATCTGCGCGTTGTCGGCGAAGAAGAGGAAGAGGCCGATCAGCGCGCCCGCGAAGGCGTTCACCGCGATCCCGGTGAGGATCAGGGTCACGACCTCCGTCCGGCCCCCCGAGCGGGACATCGCGTACACGAGCAGCACGGTCGCCAGGCCGGCGACGAAGGCGCAGACGGTCACCGTCCAGTTCCCGAGGAAGGTGAGCCCGAGCGCGATGGCGCCGACCGCGCCGACGGCCGCACCGGCCGAGATGCCGATGACGCCCGGCTCCGCGAGCGGGTTGCCGAACACGCCCTGCATGAGGGCGCCCGCGCAGCCGAGCGAGGCGCCGACGAGGACGGCGAGGACGACCCGGGGGAGCCGGATGTTCCACAGGACGCTCTCGGCCGTGCGGTCCAGCGCGTGCCCGCCGAGCCCGGTCCGGTGCTGGACGGAGGCGAGGACGTCGCCGAGCGGGATCTCGTACGCGCCGATCCCGGCGGAGAGGAGGGAGAGGAGGAGCAGGGCGGCGAGGAGCGAGACGGTCAGGACGGTGGACCGCCCGCGGCGCCGGGCGGGAGGCCGCGCCGCCGGGGGTTCCGGCGTGGCGGGGGCCTCCACGAGCGCCGTCACTTCTGCTTCCCGTACAACTGGCCGACCAGGGACTTCAGGACCTGGTCGGTGCGCGGGCCGTAGTTGAGGAGGACGCCGTCGTCGACGGCGACGACCCGCTTGCCGGCGCCCGCCGGGGTCTGGGCGACGCCAGGGAGCTCCACCAGGCCCTCGACCCCGCCGACCGATTCGAGTCCCTTGCGCATGACGAGGATCGCGTCGGGCGCGGCCTGCGCGAGGGCCTCGCTGGTGAGCGGGGTGAAGTCCTTCGTCAGTCCGGACTCCTTGCCCGCGTCGACCGCTCCGGCCGCTTCGAGCAGGGAGCTCGCGCCGGACTCGGCGCCGCCCAGCAGATAGACGGCGGCGGAGCCGCGGACGTAGAGGAAGGCGACCCGGGGCTTCTCCTCGCGGGCCGGGATCCCCTTCCGTACGGCGTCGATGCGCTGCCGGGTGCGCTCCCTGAGCGTGGTGCCGGAGTCGCGTACGCCGAGGGCGGCGGCGACCGCGTCGATCCGGGTGCCGACGTCCGCGAGCTCCTTGGCGGGCTTCACCACGACCAGGGGGATGCCCGCGTCCCGGATCTGGGCGACGGCCTCGGCCGGGCCGGTGGTGGACTCGGCGAGGACGACGGTGGGGCGCAGCGAGAGCACGCTCTCGGCGGAGACGTCGTGGGCGCGGGTCACCACCGGGAGGTCCGCGGCCTGTTCGAAGGTGGCGGTGATGTCGCGGGCGACGACCTTCCCGCCGAGGCCGAGGGTGAAGACGATCTCGTTGAGGGAGCCGCTGAGCGGGACGATCCGGTCGGCCGAGGTGACGGTGACGGTACGCCCGTCCGCCGAAGGGACGGTGACGGGCAGTCGGGGCCCGGCCGGGTCGGCGAGCGGCTCGACCCGGTCGGGAGTCGTGGCGGTCCTGGCGGAGGCCGGGGCGCCCGGACCGCCGCTTCCGTGGCCGCTGCCGTCACCGCAGCCGGTCGCCGTGAGGGCGAGGGCGAGCACTGCTGTCAGCGCTCCCGCGAGGCGAGTTCTGCGCACCGGGCACCGTCCTGTCAGTCGATCTGTGGCGTTCTGCCACGTTCTGCCGTGCTCTCGGGCCGGAGAGGTTCCGGCCGAGGCTCGATGTAGCTTAGGTTAGCCTTACCTCACTTGCTAGCCCGCGATGCCCCCTGGAAGGGATCCCATGCCGCTGTCCAGACCCGCCCGCGCGCTCGCCGTGAGCCTCCTCACGGCCCTGCTCTCGGCCCTGATCCCGGCCTCAGCCGCCCACGCGGAGAGCCGCACGGTGCAGGGCGGCCGGCTCGACTGGGGCATCAGGTCCTCCTTCCAGAGCTACGTCACCGGGCCCATCGCGCAGGGCAGTTGGGGCCTCACCGGCGGCGCCGCGACGGTCGGCGGCAGCCAGTTCCGCTTCCACTCCGCGCAGGGCTCGTACGACCCCGCGACCGGCGCCTTCGAAGCCGCCTTCGCCGGCGGCGTCCGCTTCACGGGCCACCGGAGGGCGGACGGCACGAACGAACTCGACCTCACCGTCAGCCGCCCCCGGGTCGTCGTCCAGGGCGGCCGCGGCACCCTCTACGCCGACATGGCGAGCAAGGCCAAGGGCAGCGGACGCATGAGCGTCAGAGCGCAGGTGCCGCTGGCCGACCTGAACCTCGGCGGCATCGACATGCGCGGCGGCGGCAGCCCCGTCGCCCTCAGCGGCGTGCCCGCCACGCTCACCGCGCAGGGCGCCGCGGCCTTCGCCGGCTACTACCCGGCCGGCACCCAGCTCGACCCGGTCAGCCTCACGGTCGACGTCCGGTCCCCGAAGCCCACCGCGCAGAGCACCGCACAGACCCCCCGCCCGACGGCCGAAGCGACCGCCAGGCCCTCCACGAGCCCGACGCCCACGGCGAGTTCACCCGGCAGCGCGGCGAGCCCCGGCGCCCTGAGGACCGCCGCCGTCGACTGGGGCGTCCGCCGGACCTTCCGCGAGTACGTCACCGGGGCCATCGCCCAGGGGAAGTGGACCCTCGCCGGCGGCGCCCAGGACGGCGGCGCGCTCTTCCGCTTCCCGGACGGCAAGGGCACGTACGACGCGCGGAAGCAGACCCTGGACGCGGCCTTCGCGGGCAGCGTCCGCTTCACCGGCGCCCACCTCGACCTCACGCTCGCCAAGGTCACCGCGAAGGTGACCGGCGGCAAGGGCACGCTCAGCGCCGACGTCACCAGCGCCGGGACCACCACGAAGGCCGTGCCCCTCGTCACCTTCACCGCCCCCGACTTCGCCCCGAGGAACGGCCTCGCCGCCGTCACCGAGGCCCCCGCCACCCTCACCGAGGGCGGCGCCAGGGCCTTCGGCGGGATGTACCAGGCGGGGACCGCGATGGACCCCGTGTCGCTCGCCGTCACGTTCGACGCCACGGCGAAGCTGCCCGCGCTCCCGGACCTCGGCAGTGACGCGAAGCCCGAGCCGAGCGCCTCCGCGACCACCGTCGCCCCGTCGGCACCGGCCGCTCCGGCCTCCGCCACGGCCGCCACCGACTCCACCGGCACGTACGTCGCGATCGGCGCTGGTGTGTTCCTCGCCGCCGCGCTCGCGGTCCTCGTCGCCGTACGCCGTCGCCGTACCGGTACCCGCACGGACTGACCCCATGGGCTTACCCCTGCCGCGTACCGCCCTCTCTCCCGTACCGCCCCCACGCCCCGCCCCGCGCGCACCCCCTGCGCCGCCCCCGAGCACCAGCTAGGAGAACCCCGACATGGCCACCCCCCTGCGCCGATCCGTCACCCTGGCAGCCGCCGTCGCCACGGCCGCCGCCCTCGGCACGGGCGCCGTCGCCCTGGCCCTGCCCGCCTCGGCGGCCGACGCCCCGCCTCCGATGACACTGAGCGACGGCACCCTGGACTGGGGCATCAAGCAGTCCTTCCGCACGTACCTGGCGCAGCCCTTCGCGCACGGGAAGACCACACTCGAAGGCGGCGCCGAGCAGGCGGCGAACAACGGCGTCTTCACCTTCGTCGACGGCACCGGCACCTACGACACGTCCACGCACGCCACCGCCAACTCCTTCAAGGGCGGTGTCCGCTTCGAGGCCCACTCGGGCGCCCTCGACATCCGGATCTCCGACGTCCGGCTGACGACCAAGGGCTCGGCCGCGCCGACCGGCGAGATCCTCGCGGACGTCGTCACCAAGGAGAAGGACGGCAGCGTCAGCACCCGCGACGACATCGCCTTCGCGGCGCTCGACATGAGCCGCGTCCGGCCGGCCCAGGGCGCGGGCGGCGCCATGGTGTTCAAGGACATACCGGCGAAGCTCACGAAGGACGGCGCCGCCGCGTTCGGCGGCTTCTACAAGGAGGGCGACGAACTCGACGCCGCCACGCTCACCGTGAAGGCGGGCGCCCGGCCGACGACCACGCCCCCGACCACCGAGCCGACGACGCCGCCGCCGACCACCACGCCCCCGACGACCCCGCCCGTCACGCCGACGACGACGGCGCCGACGTCCCCCGCGCCCACCACCACGGCACCGACGTCCCCGGCCCCCACCACGACGGCCCCGACGCCCCCGGCCCCGACGACCACCGCCCCCACCACCGCCCCCACGACGCAGCCGCCGACCGACCCCGCCGCCGGCGTCGTCGACGGCCGGCTCACCTGGGGCGTCAAGCAGAGCTGGCAGCGGTACGTCGGCGAGATGTGCGGCGGCACCGTCACCGCCTCCGGCGGCGCCGTGAAGCGGGGCACCGCCTACGACTTCGGCTTCGTCAAGGCCGACCTGGACGCCGACGCCCGCAAGGCCGAGGCCGCCTTCTCCGGCAAGGTCGCCTTCGTCTGCGCCGCGCACGGCATCGAATGGACCGTCTCCGACCTGGAGGTCAGGGCGGAGGGCACCACCGGCACCCTCACCGCCGACGTCACCAGCGCCACCGGCGAGAAGAACGACGACGTCGCCCTGGTCGACCTGGACCTGTCCAAGGCCGACTGGACCGTGACCAAGGGGCTCGTCACCCTCGCCGACCTCCCGGCGAAGCTCACCGCGGCCGGCTCCGCCACGTTCAGCGCCCCGGGTGCCCGGGGCGGCTACCCCGCGGGCACCGAGATGGACCCGGTGACCGTGACCCTCGCCGCGGACAAGGACGCCGCACTGCCCGGGACTTCCGGCGGCTCCTCCACGACGGACGGCACCGGCACCACCGGCACCACCGGCGGCTCGGGTTCGGCCGGCGGTTCGTCCACCACGGGCGGCGCCGGGACCGTAGGAGGCGGGGGCACGGTAGGCGGCTCCGGTTCGGTCGGCGGCGGCTCCGGCGCCCTCGCGGCCACCGGCTCGGGCACCCCGACCGGCCTCCTCCTCGCCGCCTCCGGCCTGATCGCCGGCGCGGGCGCGGCCGTCGTCATCGCGGTCCGCCGCCGTGCCCTGGAGTCCTGAGCGGCACCCCCTCTACCGCCACCCCCCAACAGGCAGGGCCGCACCCGATGATCGGGTGCGGCCCTGCCGCCCGCTAGCGGGCGCCCCAGCCCAGATCGACGGGCTTGGAGGCGCCCAGGCCGTCGGGGCGGCCCGCGTAG
Organism: Streptomyces narbonensis; assembly: GCF_014649015.1. Lineage (GTDB taxonomy): Bacteria > Actinomycetota > Actinomycetes > Streptomycetales > Streptomycetaceae > Streptomyces > Streptomyces narbonensis. The sequence continues at coordinate 523,722 of NZ_BMSF01000003.1, read as the reverse complement.
AGCCGGGCCGTGCCGTCCTCCCGGACGGTGGTCGCCGCCGCTGCCTCTGCGGCAGCAGACCGACGAGCAGCAGCCCCGCCGCCGGCGCTCCCGTGACGTGACCGCCACGTCCCCACCTGGGCATGAGCAGCCCCCCTCCCTGGTGCTCCCCGACGGAACACACGCGGAGCGGCACACCAGCCCCGCTTCGGATGTTTCAATTCCGTCATGAACACGACCGCCACTGACATCGACGTCCTCCGGGTCTTCTGTGCGGGCGACGGCCGCCACGGCAACGCCCTCGGAGTCGTACGGGACCCCCGACACCACCCCGACGAGGCCTCCCGGCAGGCGCTCGCCAAGGAACTCGGCTTCAGCGAGACGGTGTTCGTGGACGACCCGGAGCGCGGGCACGTCGACATCTACACCCCCGGCGTGCGGCTGCCGTTCGCCGGATACCCGCTCGTCGGCGCCGCCTGGCTGCTCGACCTGGAGGTCATCTGCCCACCGGCGGGCGAGGTGTGGGTGCGCGGAGACGGGGAGTTCACCTGGATCGAGGCGCGCGCCGAGTGGGCGCCGCCGCGGACCCTGCGCCAGTACGGCTCCGCCGCCGAGGTGGACGCCCTGGAGATCCCCGAGCCCGGCGAGTGGATCTACGCCTGGGCCTGGCAGGAGGAGGCCGCGGGCCGGGTCAGGGCGCGCGGCTTCCCGGGGCGCGGCGACGGCATCGACGAGGACGAGGCGACGGGCGCGGCGGCGCTGCTCCTGACGGCCGAGCTGGGACGGGCCCTGAACATCACGCAGGGCCGGGGGTCGCAGCTGCTGACCGCCCCCGGCCCTGACGGCATCGTGGAGTTGGGCGGACGCGTCCGCCTGGAGAGGACCTTCACGATCTGAGGGTCCGTGCGCTCACGCGCTCAGCGGGAACTCGCCCCCCAGCTGGTGGAAGACCGCGCTGTTGAAGGCGAAGGCGCGCTTGCACTCGTCGACGATCCGCTGCTTCTCCAGGTCGTCGGCGTTCACCCCGTCGAGCAGCTCCCGGTAGGTCCGCTTGAAGGCGGCGGGGTTGCCGATCTCCTCGAAGACGTAGAACCGCACGCCGTCGCCCTTGCGCGTGAAGCCCCAGGTCCGCTCCGCCTTGTCGCGGATGATCTGGCCGCCCGACAGGTCGCCCAGGTAGCGCGTGTAGTGGTGGGCCACGTAACCCGCGGGCCAGTCACGCGCGCACTCCGCGACCCGCTCGGCGTACGCGACGGTGGCGGGCAGCGGGGAGACCCCGGCGCGCCAGTCGGCGCCCCGCAGGTGGGCGAGGTCCTGCTCCAGGGCGGCCGTGCGGAACAGCTCGGCCTGTATGAACGGCCCGGCGACCGGGTCCTCGCGCAGCGCCTCCGCTCCCTCCTCCAGAGCGCGGTACACGAACCACAGCTGCTCCGTGTAGCGGGCGTAGGCGTCGACGGCCAGGCGTCCGCCCAGGAGGTCGCCCATGAAGGACGACGTCTCCGCCTCCGTGTGCTGCTCGTGCGAGGCGGTACGGATGAGCGTGGAGAAGGGCGTGTCCAAGGCGTGCCTCCGAGACCGATGGGACGGGAACCAGTGACGATCCTGCCAAGTTAGGCTTACCTAAGTCAACTGGTTCCCGACGTCCTGTCGGTAAAGACGTACCCGTTCGAGGGGTCAGGGCAACGTCAGGATCTCGGCTCCGTCGTCGGTCACGACGAGCGTGTGCTCGAACTGCGCGGTCCGCTTGCGGTCCTTGGTCACCACGGTCCAGCCGTCGTCCCACATGTCGTAGTCGTGGGTGCCCAGCGTCAGCATCGGCTCGATCGTGAACGTCATGCCGGTCTTGATCTCGGTGGTGTGGTGGGGGGAGTCGTAGTGCGGGACGATCAGGCCGGAGTGGAACGACGAGTTGATGCCGTGCCCGGTGAAGTCGCGCACGACCCCGTAGCCGAAGCGCTTGGCGTACGACTCGATGACCCGCCCGATGATGTTGATCTGACGGCCCGGCCGGACGGCCTTGATGGCCCGGTTCAGGGACTCCCGGGTCCGCTCGACGAGCAGCCTCGACTCCTCGTCGACGTCGCCGCAGAGGTAGGTGGCGTTGTTGTCGCCGTGGACGCCGTTGATGTACGCCGTGACGTCCAGGTTCACGATGTCGCCGTCCCGCAGCACCGTGGAGTCCGGGATGCCGTGGCAGATGACCTCGTTGATCGAGGCGCACAGCGACTTCGGGAAGCCGCGGTAGCCGAGGGTCGAGGGATAGGCGCCGTGGTCGCACATGTACTCGTGCGCGACCCGGTCGAGCTCGTCGGTGGTGACACCCGGAGCGATGTGCTTGGCGGCCTCCTCCATCGCCTGCGCGGCGATGCGGCCGGCGATCCGCATCCGCTCGATGGTGTCGGAATCCTGCACCTCGGGCCCGCTGTACGGGGCCGGGGCGGGCTTCCCGACGTACTCGGGGCGGCGGATGGAGCCCGGGACGGAGCGGTGGGGGGAGAGCTCCCCCGGAACGAGAAGCGACTGGCCAGACATGTCAGCGAGTCTAACGACCGCGTCTGGGGCAGCATGGTCTCGGCGGAAGGAGCCGACGACGATGGCCCTGTTCAAGAAGCGCACCACGGGCAAACCGGGCGAGTGGTACTACTGCCTGGAGCACAAGAAGGTCGAGGAGGGGCCGGAGTGCCCCGCGAAGAACCGATTCGGCCCGTACGCCAGCCGTGAGGAGGCCTCCCACGCCATGGAGACCGCCCGCGAGCGGAACCTGGAATGGGAGACGGACCCGCGCTGGCACGAGGGCAAGAGCCCGGACGGGAACCCCGAGGCGTGACCCCAGGGGCCGGCCGGGACCGGTTCAGACCGTACCGGCCGACCCCTGGGGCTCGCCCCGGGGCTCCTCCTGCCGGGCGACGGCCTCCTGCTGGGCCTTGCGGCGCAGCGAGTCCTCGTCCGTCTCGGAGTCGTACGTGAGCAGCTTCGGCAGCGCGAGGCAGAGCAGCCCCACCGAGGCGACACAGGCCACGCCGCCCGACCAGACGGCCGCCCTGGTGCCGGTCCACCCGGCCATCACGCCCGCCCGGACCTGGCCCAGCTGCGGGCCGACGCTGTAGGACAGCACCTCGATGCCGGCGAGCCGCCCGCGCAGCTCCTCCGGGATCGTCTGGTTCCAGATCGTCGCCCGCCCGAGACCGCTCAGCATGTCGCCGGCGCCCGCGAAGGCCAGACAGAGCAGGACCAGCCAGATGTTCCCGAACCAGCCGGCCGCCGCGATCGCCAGTCCCCAGCCGGCCGCGCCCCCCACCACGAGCAGCCCGTGCCGCCGCACCTTCGACGTCCAGCCGCTGGTCAGCCCGAGCACGAGCGAACCGACCGAGCCCGCCGCGTACATCAGGCCGAGCGACCAGTCGGCGTCCAGCTCGTCCGCGAGGAACGGGAAGATCGTGTTCGGGAAGGCGAAGAACATCGCCGCGAGGTCGATCGCGTACGTGCCGAGCAGCACCGGCCGCGACCAGGCGTACCGCGCGCCCTCCGCGATGCCCCGCAGCGAGGGCTTCTCCGCGTCGTGCGCGGGCGGCGCGGGGGAGAGGCGGCGGCACATCAGCACCGAGGCGGCGAAGCCGGCGATCGTCACCGCGTACGCCGGGGCGTGACCCGCGAAGGCGACGACGAGCCCCGCGACCGACGGGCCCGCGATCGAGCCGATCTGCCAGCGCAGCGAGTTGAGGGCCGCGGCGGCGGTCTGGTGCTCGTGCGGCACGATCCGGGCGAGCAGCGAGTCGAGCGCGGGACGCTGGAGCCCGGCGAGGGCCGAGACACCGGCCGCGACCACGTACAGCGGCCACAGCATCGGCTCCGGCAGCAGCGAGTTGAGCAGCAGGAGCAGCGCGAGCACGCCGAGCCCCGCCTCCGTCCCCACGATCACCTTCCGCCGGTCCACGGCGTCGGCGAGCGCGCCGCCGTACAGCCCGAAGACGACCAGCGGCACCAGCTCGACCGCGCCCATCGCACCGACCGCGAGCGGCGAGTTCGTGAGCTCCTTGATCTGGAGCGGCAGGGCGATCATCGCCATCGCGCCGGCGAAGTAGGTCACGAGCCCCTGGCTCCACAGGAGCCGGAAGTCACGGGACGCACGCCAGGGCGCCAGATCGGGGAGGAGGGCGGAGAGCCTGGAAGAACGGGACACGAGGGGCCATGCTCCGGCCGGAAGGCGCCCGGGGCAACCGAATAACCGACCGGTCAGCGGGGATGCGGGCCCCTACCAGCGAGCCGGCGGCGGGGCCGTCAGGCGGTCCGCGAGATCCGAGAGGCGGTCCCGGAAGCGGCGGCTCCCGCGCGGTGACGGCAGGCTGTTCTCCCCGGCCGCCGCGCTCACCAGATGCTGCACCGTGTCCAGGTCCACCCCCGCCTCCTCCGCGACCGTGAGCGCCTCGTGGGCGAGCCCCCGCAGCTCCCTGTCGCCGCCGTCGAGCGAGAGCACCGTCGCCCCGGCCCGCCGGGCGTCGTGGACCCGCTGGAGCAGCCCCGCGTCCGGCCGCTCCGGCGCCACCATCAGGAGCGTCGCCCCGCGCCCCGCCGCCTCCAGCCGGCCGAGCCCGACCGCGAGATGTGCCGGAGCGTCCGGCCGCACCCGGTGCCGCACGAGCGTGGGCGCCAGCTCCGGAAGCCCCGACCAGGCCGCCTCGTCGACGAGGTGCGCGGCCAGGTGCCAGGGCTCGTACGCCTCCGTGCCCACGAGCAGCAGCCCGCCCCGGTGCGGCACGACCGAGGACCGGAGCGCCCCCGCGAAACGACGGGCCGCCCCCGGCCACTCCGTCCCGGCCAGCACTTCCCGCAGCAACGCGACCCGTACGGCATCCATGGGGTGGCATCCTGCCCCAGCGGCGCGAGGCGCGTGGCCGGTTGTGGTCGGTTCCACCCGTACGGGACGGGCCCCGGCGGCCCGACCGGTCGGTAATGTCGGGGCCATGACTTCCTCGACTGCCAGCACCGACTCCACCGGCTCCACCGCCGCGCCCAAGGCGGCCCCCAAGGACCCGTGGGACCTCCCCGACGTCTCCGGGCTCGTCGTCGGCGTCCTCGGCGGTACCGGCGAGCAGGGCCGCGGCCTCGCCTACCGGCTCGCCAAGGCCGGACAGAAGGTGATCCTCGGCTCCCGCGCCGCCGACCGCGCCCAGGCCGTCGCCGAGGAGCTCGGCCACGGCGTCGAGGGCGCCGACAACGCCGAGTGCGCCCGCCGCAGCGACATCGTGATCGTCGCGGTGCCGTGGGACGGGCACGCCAAGACCCTGGAGTCCCTGCGCGAGGAGCTCACGGGCAAGCTCGTCGTGGACTGCGTCAACCCGCTCGGCTTCGACAAGAAGGGCGCCTACGCCCTGAAGCCCGAGGAGGGCTCCGCCGCCGAGCAGGCCGCCGCGCTCCTCCCGGACTCCCGGGTGGCCGCCGCCTTCCACCACCTCTCGGCCGTGCTCCTCCAGGACGCGTCCATCGAGGAGATCGACACGGACGTGATGGTCCTCGGCGAGGAGCGCGCCGACGTCGAGCTCGTCCAGGCCCTCGCGGGCCGCATCCCGGGCATGCGCGGGGTCTTCGCCGGCCGTCTGCGCAACGCCCACCAGGTCGAGTCGCTCGTCGCGAACCTGATCTCGGTCAACCGCCGGTACAAGGCCCACGCGGGCCTCCGGGTCACCGACGTCTGAGCCCCGGCGGCGGCCCCTCGGGAGGGAGGGCCGCCGGGCATGGGGGACACTGGACGGGCACCAGCAGCCGTACCCGGACAGGAGCCGTCCCCCATGCCCCGCCTCGCCCTCTACGCCCTCGTGGTCTGCGCCCTGGCCGTCGCCGCGGCCGTCGTCTCCTTCGTCCAGGGCAGCTTCCTGGGCGTGATCTGGGTCCTCCTGGCGGGCCTCTCCTCCAACATGGCCTGGTACTACCTCCGCCGCGCGAAGGCGGAGAAGCAGGCCGCGGCCCAGGGCTAGGGCCTGTCCGGCGGATCATGGCCGGGGCCACGGGCCTGCCTTCGGACAAGGCCCGGTATCAGACCTGGCAGAACTCCGGCGTCTCCTGCCAGAACCGGTAGAGCTGCGAGCCGCAGTACCTGCTCTCCTCCGCCACCCCGAGGGCCCGCATCAGCGCGTCGATCGCGTCGAAGAAGGCGCCGTTGACCGCCGGCACGAACAGCAGCGCGATCACGATGAAGAAGCCGTACGGCGCGTACGGCTCGATCTGCCGCTTCAGCCTGTACGAGAGCCAGGGCTCCACGATCCCGTAGCCGTCGAGGCCCGGGACCGGCAGGAGGTTCAGGAGCGCGGCCGTGACCTGGAGGAACGCCAGGAACCCCAGCGCGTACTGGAAGCCCGACGGCACGCCGTCCAGCGCGTCCAGCCAGAACGGCGCCGTGCAGACCAGCGCGAACAGGACGTTCGCCAGGGGGCCCGCCGCCGAGATCAGGCTGTGCTTCCAGCGCCCCTTGACCCGGCCCTGCTCGATGAAGACCGCCCCGCCCGGCAGACCGATCCCGCCCATGATCACGAACAGCACCGGCAGGATGATGCTCAGCCAGGCGTGCGTGTACGCGAGCGGGTTCAGGGTCAGATAGCCCTTGGCTCCGACCGTGATGTCCCCGCCGTGCAGCGCGGTGCGGGCGTGCGCGTACTCGTGGAGACAGAGCGACACGACCCACGCCGAGGTCACGAAGAGGAACACCGCCAGACCGGGCGTGGCGGCGAAGTCCGTCCACACCGCCCAGCCCGTGACGGCCATGACGGCGAGGATCGCCAGGAAGACGGGGCTGATCCGCCGTTCGTGACGCCGAGTGGTGGCCGTGCTCATCGCGGGGACTCCCGAGTGCCGGAGGACTGATGTGCGGGAAACGTACCGGGTGACGGCCGGGTTCCGGACCGGGAGGTCGGGTCCAGGCCGACGGGGAGGGGCGCCGGGTCCGTGTCGGTGCCGTCCCGGGGTGTGGGGTCGGGTCCGTGTCGGTGCTGTCCCGGGGTGTGGGGTCGGGTCCGTGTCGGTGCTGTCCCGGGTGCGGGGTCGGTCTGTGTCGGTGCCGCGCCGGACGCCGGCCCCGGGTCCGTGCAGGTCTTCGCCCCGTGCGCCCTGGTACTCCGTCCGGTCCGTGCTGATCTCCGCCCCGCGCCGCCCTGGTACCGGGCTCGGCGGGCTTCTCGCGGAGAATGGGCGGGTGCGTTACTCCCTGCTCGGCCCGACCCTCGCCCGTACGCCCGACGGCGCCGACGTCACCGTCGGCGGTCCGCGCGTGCGCGCGCTGCTGACCGTCCTCGCCCTGCGGGCCGGGCGGACCGTGCCCGTGCCGGACCTCGTCGACGAGGTCTGGTACGGCGACGAGCCGCCCGCCGACGCCGTCGCCGCGCTCCAGGCCCTCGTCGGGCGGCTGCGCCGGGCCCTCGGCCGTACCGCCGTGATCTCGGCCGACGGCGGCTACCGGCTCGACGCCCGGCCCCAGGACGTCGACGCCCACCGCTTCGAACGGCTCGCCGCCGAGGGAGTGGCCGCCCTGTCGGACGGGGACGCCGTCCGGGCCGCCGCGCTCCTCGACGAGGCCCTCGGCCTCTGGCGCGGGCCCGCGCTCGCCGACCTGCCGGACCGGGAGGCGGAGGCCGCCCGTTGGGAGGCCCGCCGTCTCGACGCCCGCAGGGCCCGGCTCGGCGCCGCCCTGGACCTGGGCGAGGCCGCCGCGGTCCTCCCCGAAATGACCGCCCTCAGCGCCGCCCACCCGCTCGACGAACCCCTCCAGGCCCTCCGCATCCGGGCCCTGCGGGACACCGGCCGCGCGGCCGAGGCGCTCGCCGCGTACGAGTCGGTCCGCCGCGCGCTCGCCAACCGCCTCGGCACGGACCCCTCCCCGGCCCTGCGCGCCCTCCACGCCGAGCTGCTCGCCCCGGCCCTGCCGCCCGCTCGGCCGGCGGAGCCCGGGCCGGCCCTGCGCGGGAACCTCCGGGCCCGGCTCACCAGCTTCGTCGGGCGGGACGAGGACATCGCCGCGCTCCAGGAGTCCCTGCGGACGGCCCGGCTCGTCACCCTGCTCGGGCCCGGCGGCGCCGGAAAGACCCGACTCTCGCAGGAGGCCGCCGAGCGCGGGGCCGAGGCCTGGCCCGACGGCGTGTGGGTGGCCGAGCTCGCCGCCGTCACCGACCCGGAAGCCGTCCCCGAGGCCGTCCTCGCGGCCGTCGGCGCCCGGGAGACCGTGCTGCGCGGCGCGGGAGCCGAGGAGCTGCGCGGGGGGAGCGACCCGATCGCCCGGCTCGTCGAGCACGTCACCGGGCGGCGGATGCTGCTCCTCCTCGACAACTGCGAGCATCTCGTCGCGTCCGCCGCCGAGCTGGCCGAGGCCCTCCTCGCCCGCTGCCCCGGGCTGCGCGTCCTGGCGACGAGCCGGGAACCGCTGGGCGTGCCGGGGGAGGTGCTGCGTCCGCTGGGGCCGCTGCCGGCGGAGACGGCGCTGCGTCTCCTCGGGGACCGGGGCGCGGCGGCCCGCCCCGGGTTCCGGACGGACGAGGACCCGGAGGCCGCGGCCGAGATCGTCCGACGTCTGGACGGGCTGCCGCTGGCGATCGAACTGGCCGCGGCCCGGCTGCGGATGCTGACCCTGGGCCAGATCGCGGACCGGCTCGACGACCGCTTCCGGCTGCTCACCTCGGGCGCCCGGACCGTCCTGCCCCGCCAGCAGACCCTGCGCGCGGTCGTCGACTGGTCCTGGGACCTCCTCGACGCCGCCGAACGGGCCGTCCTGCGGCGCCTGTCGGTGTTCACCGGCGGCAGCGACCTGGAAGCGGCGGAGTCGGTCTGCGCCGACCCCGGCCCTGACGCCGACGCCCCCGCCGTCCTCGACGTGCTCGGCTCCCTCGTCGACAAGTCGCTCGTCGTCTCGGCCCCGGGCGACACCGGCATGCGCTACCGGCTCCTGGAGACGGTGGCCGAGTACGCCGCGGAGCGCCTCGACGAGGCGGGCGAGCGGGCCGTGACCGAGCGGCGCCACCTCACCTACTACCGCGAGCTCGCCCGCCGTACCGACCCCGAGCTCCGCGGCTCGGGGCAGGTCGCCGCCATCGCCCGGTTCGGGACCGAGTACGGCAACCTCCGCACCGCCCTGCGCCGGGCCGTCGCCGCCCGCGACGAGGACGAGGCGCTCGTCCTCGTCCACTCCCTGCTCTGGTACTGGCAGATGCGTGACCTGCGCACCGACGCCCTGCACTGGGCCCTGTCCGCCGCCGAGCTCGGGCCCGATCCGTTCACGCCGCCCGCCGCCCCGGTCGTCCCCCTGTACGAGCCGTGCACGGCCACGCCGCCGCCGCTCTCCGAGGAGCAGCGCTGGGAGGCCCGGCGCGGGGTGCGGCTCGTCGAGCTGCTCAGCATGGACCACGAGACCGGACGGTGGACCAGCCCGGAGGGCGTGCGGCGGCTCCGCGAGATGACCGCCGTGTACGAGCCGGGTCTGCCGCAGACCTGCCGCCTGCCCGGCTCCTTCGCGGTCTTCGCGGTCCTCATCATCGGAGAGGCCGGCCGGCTCCGCGAGATCCTGGACACCACCGTCGAGGCCTGCCGCCGCCACGGCTACGACTGGGAGCTCGCCAACGCCCTCCAGATGCGCGCCAACATGTACGCCAACCGGGCCGACTGGGCCGTCGAGGCGACCGGGGACGCAGACGAGAGCCTGGAGATCTTCGTCCGCCTCGGGGACGCATGGGGCGCGGCGGAGGCGCTCTCCTCCCGGGCCGAGGCCCGCGAGCGGCGCCTCGAATTCGAGGGCGCCGCCGAGGATTTCGCCGCCGCCATCGGCTACGCGGAGCGGATCGGCGCCCAGTCGCAGATGGCCCTGTTGCGCGCCCGGTACGCCGACATCCTCGTCGAGACCGGCCGGATCGAGGAGGGGGAGGCGATCCTGCGGGAGATCGTCGACGGCAGGCACGGCTGGGGTCATGAACCGATGTTCGGCGCCCGGCTCTTCCTCGCCCTGGCTCTCGGCCGCACGGGACGGATCGCCGAGGCCCGGGAGCATCTGCACGTGCTGCGGCGGGAGTTCCGCTCGGAGACCCTGTCGATCTTCGAGGGCTTCGCCCTCGGCAGCCTGGGCTGGCTGGACGCACTGGAGAAGCGGTACGGCTCGGCCTTCGCCTTCGCCGCGCAGGCGTACGAGCGCTCCCTCGACCCGCTGTCGATGATGATCGCGCCGCAGATGCCGGCGTACCACGTCGTCATGGCGGCCTGGGCGCTCGCCGGCGTCGGCGGCCCCTCGGCGCGGATCGCGGCCACGCTCCTCGGGGCCGGGGCGGGTCTCCTCCCGCCCGGTCACCTGGCGCCGCCGCTGGAGCGGGAGAACCTGGCCACGGCCACGGAGCTCGCGCGGTCCGCCCTCGGCGAGGACGCGTTCGCCGCGGCGTACGCCGAAGGCGACGGCCTCTCCTTGGAAGAGACCGCCGCCCTGCTCGGCAGCGCCGCCGACGCGATCAGTGAGCGCGCCGAGTCCTGACCCCCGTGGTCCTGACCCCTGTGGTCCTGGCCCCCGTCGTCCTGACCTCCGTGGTACTGACCCCCGTGGTCCTGCCCCCGTCGTTTCGACCGGAGTCCGGTCAGGTCTTCTTGCGGAACTTGGCCACCGCGAGCGGCGCCGTGACGACCGTGATCACCAGCGCCCAGCCGAGCGTCATCCACACCGAGTGGGCGACCGGACCGCCGTTGATCAGGTTGCGGGCGGCGTCGGCGAGGTTCGACAGCGGGTTGTAGTCGGTGAAGGTCTCCAGCCAGCCCGGCATCGAGGTCGTCGGGGCGAAGATCGAGGAGCCGAACTGGAGCGGCATCAGGACGAGCATGGCCATGCCCTGGACGGCCTGGGCCGTCTTGAGGCTGAGCCCGAGCAGGATGAAGATCCACATCAGCGAGGCTCCGAAGACCATCGACAGACCGATGGCGGCGAGGAGGTGGAGGAAGGAGGTGTGGATCTCCAGGCCGAGCAGGAAGCCCATGCCGAGCAGGATCGCGGTCGCGATCAGCATCCGGCCGACCTCGACGACGATCTTGGCGATCAGGACGGAGGACCGGGCGATCGGCATCGTCCGGAACCGGTCCATGACCCCCTTCTTGAAGTCGTCGTTGATGCCCACACCGACGGCCATGGCGATGTTCATGCCCATCATCGCCATCAGTCCCGGCGTCACGTAGTTGACGTAGATGTCGTTGTTGCCCTTGCCGGAGATCGCGCCGCCGAAGACGTACACGAACAGCAGGATGAAGATGATCGGCATCAGGACGGCGTCGAACATCGACTCCGGGTCCTGCTTGATCTGGAGGGCGTTGCGGCGGGCCAGCGCGCCGATGTGGCGGAGGTTGGCCCGGAGGCCGATGCGGCCCTCGGCGGTCGGCGCGGGACGAGCGGGCGCCGTCCTCGGCGCGCCGGCGGGGGACTTGGTGACAGTGGTCGTGCTCATGCGGCGGCGACCTCCTCGCTGATCGCGTCGGACTCGGCGGTCTTCTGGCCGGTGATCGCCAGGAACACCTCGTCCAGGCTGGGCAGATGGGTACCGATGTGCGCGATGCCGAAGCCGCGCGCGCCGAGCAGCGCCACAACGGCGGTCAGCTGCTGGTCGGTGAGGATCGGCACGTACAGCGCGCCCTCGTCGGGTACGACGCTCGATCCGGCGACGCCGTCCAGACCGGTCTCGCGGAGCGCGGCGGCCATGGCGGGCAGCTGGTCCGGGTCGACCGGGCGGACCTTCAGGGTCCGGCCGCCGACCTTCGCCTTGAGCTCGTCGACCCCGCCCTTGGCGATGACCTTGCCCTTGTCGACGACGGTCAGCTCGCTCGCGAGCTGCTCCGCCTCCTCCATGTACTGGGTGGTGAGGAGGACGGTGACGCCCTCGGAGACCATCCGGTGGACCTCGTCCCACACCTCGTTGCGGGTGCGCGGGTCGAGTCCGGTCGTCGGCTCGTCCAGGTAGAGGACGGAGGGCTGCCCGATCATCGAGGCGGCGAGGTCGAGCCGGCGGCGCATACCGCCCGAGTAGTTCATCGCGGGGCGCTTGGCCGCGTCGGTGAGCGAGAAGCGCTCCAGCATCTCGTCGGACCGGCGGCGCGCGTCGGCGCGGGAGAGGTCGAGCAGCCGCCCGATCATGTAGAGGTTCTCCCAGCCGGAGAGCTTCTCGTCGACCGAGGCGTACTGGCCGGTGAGGCCGATGGTGCGGCGCAGCTGGCGGGGGTGCTTCACCACGTCGTAGCCGGCGACGGTGGCGGTCCCGGCGTCCGGGACGAGGAGGGTGGACAGGCAGCGGACGAGGGTGGTCTTCCCGGCGCCGTTCGGCCCGAGGACCCCGAGGACGGTGCCCTCCCGGACGTCCAGGTCGACCCCGTCGAGGGCCTTGGTGGCGCCGAAGTGCTTCACGAGGCCCCGGACCTCGACGGCGTTGGTGTGTGATCGCGTCATGGCAGCCACTACACCAGCCGCCACCGACAATCCCCCGACAGACGACCGACAGCCCGCCGATGGGGGATGTCGGCGGGCTGTCGGTGTCGTGCCGCGGTGGTCAGGGCGTGCTCACCGGGGTCAGGGCGTGCTCACCGGGGTCAGGGCGTGCTCACCGGGGTCAGGGCGTGCTCACTGGAGTCAGGGCGTGCTCACCCAGGTCAGGTCGTGCTCACCCGGGCCGGGGCGTGCTCACCGGGGTCAGTGGAAGGTGTGCTCCTCGGCGGGGAACTCCCCGCCCGAGACGTCCTCCGCGAAGGCGCGCGCGGCGTCGCCGAGCGTCTCGCGGAGGTTGGCGTACTGCTTGGTGAAGCGCGGCACCTTGCCGCCGGTCAGGCCGGCCATGTCGGTCCAGACGAGGACCTGCGCGTCGGTGCCGGCGCCCGCGCCGATGCCGATGGTCGGGATGTGCAGCGAGCGGGTGACCTCGGCGGCCAGCTCGGCCGGTACGAGTTCGAGGACGACCGCGAAGGCGCCCGCGTCCTGCGCCGCCTTGGCGTCGCTGAGCAGCCGGTGGGCGGCCTCGTCGGTACGGCCCTGCACCCGGTAGCCCATGGTGTTGACGGACTGCGGCGTGAGGCCGAGGTGGGACATGACGGGGATGCCGGCCTGGACCAGCAGCTCGGTCTGGGCCAGGGAGCGCTCGCCGCCCTCCAGCTTGACCGCGTGGACCCCGGCGTCCTTGATCAGCCGGGTGGCGTTGCGCAGGGCCTGGACGGGCCCTTCCTGGTACGAGCCGAAGGGCAGGTCGCCGACGACGAGGGCGCGCTGCGTGCCCCGGACGACGGCGGCGGAGAGGAAGGTCATCTCGTCCATCGTGACCGGCACGGTGGTCTCGTAGCCGAGGTGACAGTTGCCCATCGAGTCGCCGACGAGGATCACGGGGATGCCGGCCTCGTCGAAGACGGAGGCGGTCATCGCGTCGTAGGCGGTGAGCATGGGCCACTTCTCGCCGCGGGCCTTGGCGGCGGCGATGTCGTGGACGGTGATGCGGCGTGTGCCCTTGCCGCCGTACAGCGCCTTGCTGCTGTCGGCGGACGGTTTCGGGGCAGCCTGAAGCGTCATGGGAAACGGCTCCTTCGTCATCTCGAGGCGCCCTGACGGCGTCCCCGGACCACATCCATGGTGGCACTTCGCCGGGCGGGCGGGGAAGTGGGCCGGAGTGTCGCTGTTCACACCAGCGCGAGGGGAGCCGCGTAAAGCCTCGGTCAGTTTTTTCGATACGAGACGGTCTCGTATCGAAATGGGTCTAGGGTGGTCGGCATGTCGCAGCCGTTCCCTGCCTCCGCCTCCACCTCCGCCCCAGCCCCGCCCCGGGTCCCCGAGGCCGTCCACCGCCGCCGCTGGGCCGTCCTCGCCGTCCTGATGCTCAGCCTGCTGATCGTCGTCCTCGACAACTCGATCCTGAACGTCGCGGTCAGGACGATCGCCGCCCCCGCGCCCACCGGCATCGGCGCCACCCAGAGCGAGCTGGAGTGGTCGATCAACTCCTACACGCTCGTCTTCGCCGGCCTCCTCTTCACCTCGGGCCTGCTCGGCGACCGCCTCGGCCGGAAGAAGGTGCTGCTCTTCGGCATCACCGTCTTCGGCATCGGCTCCGCCCTCGCAGCCTTCTCCGGCTCCCCGGGTGAGCTGATCGCCTACCGGGCCGTCATGGGCCTCGGCGCCGCGTTCGTCATGCCCGCGACCCTCGCCGTCCTCATGAACGTCTTCGAGCGCGACGAGCAGCCCAAGGCCATCGGCATCTGGGCCGGCAGCGTCGGCCTCGCCATCGCGATCGGCCCCATCACCGGCGGCGTCCTGCTCGAACACTTCTGGTGGGGATCGATCTTCCTCGTCAACGTCCCCGTCGTGCTCCTCGCCCTCGCCCTCATGATCTGGCTGGTCCCCGACTCCCGGGACCCGAAGCCGGGCCGCGTCGACATACCCGGCGTGCTGCTCTCCGTCCTCGGACTCGTCCTCCTCGTGTACGGGATCATCCGCGGCGGCGAACTGGCGAGCTTCACCGACGTCACCGTCCTCGCCCCGGTCCTCGGCGGCCTCGCGGTCCTCGTCGTCTTCGTCCTGCACGAGCGGCGCAGCGACCACCCGGCCATCGACATGGCGTACTTCCGGAAGCCGGCGTTCGCCGCGGCCGTCGCCGCCATCGCGCTCGTCTTCTTCGCGCTCATGGGCGTGACCTTCTTCTCCGCCTTCTACCTGCAGAGCGTCCGCGGCTTCAGCGCGCTGGAGTCCGGGCTGCTCATCCTGCCGCTCGCCGTCGCCCAGATGGTGTTCGCGCCCCGGGCGCGGCTCGTCGTGGACCGCTTCGGCGCGAAGGCCGTGTGCACCGCCGGCATGCTGCTCGTCGCCGCGGGCCTCGCCGCCTTCGCCCTCTTCGACGCCTCGACGCCGGTCTGGGCGATGGAGGTCGTCTTCTTCCTCCAGGGCGCCGGGATGGCGCACATCATGCCGCCGGTCACGGTCGCGGTCATGCAGGCGCTGCCCCGCGAGAAGGCGGGCTCCGGCTCGGCGATCAACAACACCTTCCGGCAGGTCGGCGGCGCGATGGGCGTGGCCGTCCTCGGCTCCCTGCTCTCCTCCACGTACCGCGGGGAGGTCGAGGGGCACCTCGGCGGCGTCCCGGCGGCCCTGCGCGATACGGCGGGCGAGTCCATCGAGGCCACACTCGCGGTCGCTTCGAAGCTCGGCCCGGCCGGCCGGAACCTCGTGGCCCCCGCGTACGACGCCTTCCTGGACGCCATGCACGTCACGGCGATCGCCTCCGCGGTGATCGCCCTGATCGGCGCGGCCGTGGTCGCCGCCTTCCTCCCGGGCCGTACGCCGCGGGGCGCGGAGCAGACCGCGAGCGCCGCTCCCGGCGCGGACGTCACGGCGGACGGTCCCGCTCCCGATGGCCCCGCCCGGCGGGCCTCCGTACCCGCGCCCGGCGCCGAGGCGGGAGAATCGGCCCGTCGGTAGGCCGACAGGCCGACAGGCCGACAGGCCGGTAGGCCGACTGGCCGGACGGCCGGCAGTCGGCCACGAGGAGAGGCGGAGCGTACGTGTCGCTGCAGGACGGCGGGATCCCGGAACCCCACGACGAGGCGGCCGGTCCCGCGCCCGCGGGCGGGCCCGCCCCGGCGCGGCGTGGCCGGCCCCGGAGCGAGGCCGCCGAGCAGGCGATCTTCGACGCGGCCATCGAGCTCCTGGAGGGCGGCACCCCGCTCGCCGAGCTGTCCATCGAGAAGCTCGCCCGCACCGCCGGCGTCGGCAAGGCCACCATCTACCGGCGCTGGCCCGGCAAGGAGGAGCTCTTCGTCGACCTGCTCCGCTCCGTGGAGCTCCCGGACCCGGTGCTGCCCGGCACCTCGGTCCGGGACGACTTCGTCACGCTCCTGGAGTCGATCCGGCAGCGGGGCCTCGCCAAGCGGACCTCCGCCCTCCTCCACAACGTGTTCTCGCAGATGCAGCTCTATCCGAAGCTGTGGGACGCGTACCACCACACGGTGATCGAGCCGCGCCGACGCCTCGGCCTGGACGCGGTGCGGCGCGGGATGGAGCGGGGGGAGATCCGCGACGACCTCGACGTCGAGCTCGTCGGCGACCTCTTCACCGGCCCCCTGCTCATCCGTACCGTCATCCGCCCCGGCGCCACCCTGGAGCCCGGACTCGCCGAGCGGATCGTCGACACGGTCCTCGAAGGCCTGCGCCCCCGCACCTGACTCGGACCGTCTCCGGACCGCACTCACCCCACGACCGGCCCCCACGCACTCGCGGCCCACACTCGCCCCACCACCGAACCCGCCCCCGACCCGCACCTGATCCGCACGAATGTGCGCGTTCTGTCACAGGCCCACCGCCTGCGTCACCTGCAGGAACCCGCCACGCGTCCGCACTCGTCCCTGGGGGAGTACGACGGACCCGGGATCGCCTAGTGTCGGCACCGGGTCACGCAAGACGGCAAGGCAGAGTTAAGGACAGTGCGATGGCGCGGGTGGACATGACGGAGACCGAGTACGGCGGCGGCGGGAACGGGCGCCCCGGTTCCGGATCCCGGTTCCGGGCCGCCCTCGACGGCCTGCGGCGCGACCGGGGCATCTGGCGCCGGGGCATCCTGATCGCCGCCGCGGCGGTGGCGCTGACCCTCCTCATGGTGTTCCACGCCGAGATCCCCAACACGATCGGCAACCTCGGCAGCCTGACCGAGACGTTCCTGCCGTGGCTGGGCCTCTTCGTCCCCGTGTTCCTCGTCCTCGCCCTGCTGCGCCGCTCCGCCACCGCCCTGATCGCCCTGCTCCTGCCGGCCGTGGTCTGGCTCAACCTCTTCGGCGGCCTCGTCGCCGACAAGTCCTCCGCCGGCGGCGACCTCACCGTCGCCACGCACAACGTGAACGCCGACAACCCGGACCCCGAGGGCACCGCCCGCGGGCTCGCCGCGTCCGGCGCCGACGTGCTGGCCCTGGAGGAGCTCAAGGGCGACATGGTCCCGACCTACGAGCGCGGCCTCGCGGAGACGTACCCGTACCACTCCGTCCAGGGCACGGTCGGCCTCTGGAGCAAGCTGCCCCTGCGCGCCGCGCAGCCCGTGGACATCCAGATGGGCTGGACCCGCGCCATGCGCGCCGACGTCGTGACCCCCAAGGGCGAGGTCGCGGTGTACGTCGCCCACCTGCCGTCCGTCCGGGTCAAGCTGAACGCCGGCTTCACCGCCAACCAGCGCGACAACAGCGCCAACGCCCTCGGCGAGGCCATCTCCCGCGACCGGCACGAGCGGATCGTCCTCCTCGGCGACCTCAACGGAACCATGAACGACCGCTCGCTCAACGCCGTCACCTCGCAGCTGCGCTCCACCCAGGGCGCGGCGGGCGACGGCTTCGGCTTCAGCTGGCCGGCCTCGTTCCCGATGGCCCGGATCGACCAGATCATGGTGAAGGGCGTCGAGCCCGTGTCGTCCTGGGCGCTGTCGGAGACGAAGAGCGACCACCTCCCGATCGCGGCCCGCGTGAAGCTCTGACGGCAGGGCGAAACCGTCCCTTCGTCCCCCGGAAGCCGCGGGGAAGAATCCACCTGAGAGTCTTTGTTCCGACGAAGAACTATCTTCGGGACATTCCGGAAAGGCTCTCCCCATGCCCCTGGCGCTGTTCGCGCTCGCCGTCTCCGCCTTCGGCATCGGCACGACCGAGTTCGTGATGATGGGCCTCCTGCCCAACGTCGCCGACGACTTCGGCACCTCGGTCCCCACCGCCGGGTACCTCGTCTCGGCGTACGCGATCGGCGTCGTCGTCGGCGCCCCGCTGCTCACCGCCCTCGGCTCCCGGATCCCGCGCAAGCGGATGCTGCTCCTGCTGATGGCGCTGTTCGTCGTCGGCAACCTCGCCTCCGCGCTCGCCCCCGGCTTCGGCTGGCTCGTCGCCGGCCGGGTCCTCGCAGGGCTCCCGCACGGGGCCTTCTTCGGCGTCGGCGCGGTCGTCGCCGCCCGGCTCGTGCGGGAGGACCGGCAGGCTCGGGCGGTGGCCACGATGTTCCTCGGTCTCACCGTCGCCAACATCCTCGGCGTACCGGCCGCGACGCTGCTCGGCCAGCAACTCGGCTGGCGGGCCACCTTCGTCGTCGTCACCGTCATCGGCCTGCTCGCCATGGCCGCGCTCGCCCGCCTCGTCCCGCACGTGCCCCTCGACGAGCGGCAGGGCCTCGGCCGCGAAGTGCGCGCCCTCGGCCGCCCGCAGGTCCTGCTCGGCCTGCTGACCGCCGTCTTCGGCTTCGCGGGCGTCTTCGCGGTCTACTCGTACCTCGCCTCGATGACCACGGAGGTGATGGGCTTCGGCGAGTCCACCGTCACCGTGGTCCTCGCGCTCTTCGGCCTCGGCATGACGGGCGGGGCGCTCGCCGCCGGCCCGCTGACGGACCGCGCGCTCCGCCCCACGCTCTACGGCTCCCTCGCAGCCCTCGTCCTCGCCCTGGTCGCCTTCCGCTTCACGATCCACGTGCCCTGGCTGGCGCTCGTCACGGTCGTGGTGCTCGGCGCGGTCGGCTTCATGACCACCACCCCGCTCCAGATGCTCGTGATGCGCAAGGCCAAGGACGCCCCGACGCTCGCCTCCGCCTCCAACCACTCCGCCTTCAACCTCGCCAACGCCGGCGGAGCCTGGGCGGGCGGCGCCGCCGTCGCCGCCGGCTGGGGCTGGACCTCCCCGACCCTCGTCGGCGCGGTCCTCACGGCCGTCGGCCTCGCGATCGCCGCGGTCGCGGGCCTGCTCGACCGCGCCGCTCCGGCGAAGGGAACCCGCGCGGATACGGCGAAGGGGGCCTCCCGCGTCGTGGCGGGAAGCCCCCAGGAGTCCACCGGCGCGGACCGGCCGGTTCCGGAGGTCAGGGGGACGGCGTCTCCCGCCAGCGGTTCGTGATCGGCAGGCGGCGGTCCTTGCCGAAGCCCTTCGCCGAGATCTTGGTGCCCGGCGGGTACTGGCGCCGCTTGTACTCCGCCGCGTCCACCATCCGCAGCGTCCGCGCGACGACCTCCTCGTCGAAGCCGGCCGCCACGATCTCGTCCTTGCCGCGGTCCGTGTCCACGTACAGCGCGAGGATCCCGTCGAGGACGTCGTAGTCCGGCAGCGAGTCCGTGTCGACCTGGCCGGGCCGCAGCTCGGCGCTGGGCGGCTTGGTGATCGAGCTCTCCGGGATCGGCGGGATCATGCCCCTCTCCTCGGCGGCCCGGTTGCGCCAGCGCGCGAGCCGGAAGACGGTCGACTTGTAGACGTCCTTGATGGGCCCGAAGGCCCCGACGGAGTCGCCGTACAGCGTCGAGTAGCCCACCGCCAGCTCGGACTTGTTGCCCGGCGCGAGGACGATGTGCCCCTCCTGGTTGGAGAGGGCCATCAGCGTCGTGCCGCGCAGCCGGGACTGCAGGTTCTCCTCGGCGAGACCGGTGAGGCCCAGCGAGCCCATGTACGCGTCGAACATCGGCTCGATCGACACCGTGCGGTAGTTGAGGCCGGTGCGGCGGGCCAGTTCGGCGGCGTCGCCGCGCGAGTGGTCGGAGGAGTACTTGGAGGGCATCGACACCCCGTAGACGTTCCCCGCGCCGACCGCGTCGCAGGCGATCGACGCGACGAGCGCCGAGTCGATGCCGCCGGAAAGGCCGATGAGGACCGAGCGGAAACCGTTCTTCGCGACGTACGCGCGCAGCCCCACGACCAGGGCCGAGTAGATCTCCTCGTCGTCTTCGAGCCGGTGCGCGTACCCGCCCGCGAGCTCCGCCTCGTAGGCGGGCAGCGGCTTCTCGGAGAGCACCACCCGGTCGATCCGCAAACCGTCGACCGCGCCGACGACGCCGTCCGGAGCGTCGGCCTCGGCCGCCGGCAGCTCCAGGTCCACGATCACACTGCCCTCGACGAACTGCGGGGCGCGCGCGACCACTTCGCCCTCCGCGTCCACGACGATCGAGTCGCCGTCGAAGACGAGCTCGTCCTGACCGCCCGTCGACGCCAGGTACGCGGTGACGCAGCCGGCCTCGCGGGCCCGCCTGCGGACCAGTTCGAGCCGCGTGTCGTCCTTGTCCCGCTCGTACGGCGAGGCGTTGACCGACAGGAGCAGCCCGGCCCGCGCCGCGCGCGCCGCCGGGACGCGGCCGCCCTCCTGCCAGAGGTCCTCGCAGATCGCGAGGGCCACGTCCACGCCGTGGACCCGGACGATCGGCAGCGTGTCGCCCTGGACGAAGTAGCGGTACTCGTCGAAGACGCCGTAGTTGGGCAGGTGGTGCTTGGCGAAGCGCAGCGCCACCTCGCCGCGGTACAGCACGGCGGCGGCGTTCTCCGGCGACCCGGCGGGCCTGCCCAGCCGCGGCTCGGCCTGCTCGGAGCGGTCGAGGTAGCCGACGACGACCGGCAGCTCGCCGAAGCCCTCGTCCGCGAGCCGCCGGGCGAGAGCGCGCAGGGCGTCCCGGGAGGCCTCGACGAAGGAGGGCCGCAGGGCCAGGTCCTCGACGGGGTAGCCGGTCAGCGCCATCTCGGGGAACGCGACGAGATGCGCACCCTGTCCGGCGGCGTGCCGGGTCCAGTGGACGATCGCCTCGGAGTTCCCGGCGAGGTCTCCGACGGTCGAGTCGATCTGATTCAGGGCGAGGCGTAGTTGAGGCACCCGGCCAGTGTAATCGTCACACCGACGCGATGTCCCGGAAAACTCCCCGGAGCAACCGAACGAACTCCCGGGCGCATGGCGCGTCCCCTCCGGGCGCAACCGCGCGTCCCCTCCGGGCGCATCGGCGCGTCCCCTCCGGGCGCAACCGCACGCCCCCCGGCGCAGCCGAACGAACCCCTCCTGCAACCGGTGCATCCGCACGCCCTCCGGCGCAGCCGAACGAACCCCAGGTCGCCCCCGCGCTCGACATGGGCCCCGCCCGGGCCCCGCTGATCATGGGCGCATGACGACCACTGACCCACCGGCGGATCCGGCACGCCCCGCCGGCGGCGGCGGGGCGTGCCGGATCGTCATCGGATTCGTCATCCCGGTCGCGCTCCTCAAGCACCGCAAACCGAGCCGGGTCCACCCCGACCACAGGGAACCTTCCGGCATGCCCTGACGTTCGAACGATCATGCCCGGAAAGGTGACGAAAGCCGCAGCGGCCCTCCTCGGCCTCGGCGCGCTCGCGTACACCTCCTGGGTCCTCGAAGTCCTCGTCCGGACCGGTCTCGACCCGGTCCGGACATACGTCTCCGAGCTCGCCGCCGCGGACCAGCCCCTCGGCGGCCTCTTCCGCGCCACCGACCTGGTCGCCGGCCTCCTCGTCCTCGCGGGCGCCCTGACCGGGCTCGCCGCGAGCGGGAGACGGGGGCGCTGGGCACTCGGCGGCTGGATCGCCCTCGCCGTCTTCGGCGCCGCCACCGCAGTCGACTCACGGCTCCCGCTCAGCTGCGCCCCCACCGCCGACCCGGAGTGCGCGGCGCGCGAGGACGCCGGCCTGGTGCCCGCCACCCATATGGCCCACGCCGTCAGTTCGAGCCTCGCCGTGACCGGTGCGATCGCCGCGATGATCGCCCTGACCGTGGCCGCCCGCCGCTACGGCCACTGGCGCCCCCTGGCCCGCCACGGCCCGGCCCTCGTCGTCCTGGAGCTCGCCGCCACGGCCTGGACCCTGGCGGCCGTCGCCGCCTTCGAGGCCGGGAAGGGCACGTGGGCGCTGGGCGCGGGACAGCGGCTCCAGGTCCTCCTGGTGGCCGTCTGGCTCGCCGTCCTCGCCGCCTCCCTCGTCCGGGGGCGGCCGCGATGACCTTCGTACGGATCGGGGGAGTCGCCCACCACGTGACCGTCGAGGGCACGGGGCCCGTGTGCGTCCTGAGCGCCGGGCTGGGCCTCAGCTGGTTCGACTGGGACCCGGTCGTCCCCCTGCTCGCCCCGCACCGCACGGTCGTCCGCTTCGACCGCCCCGGCCACGGCCTCTCCGCCCCCGCGGCCGCCCCGCCGACGGCGGCGGGCGAGGCGGACAGGATCGCGGCGCTCCTGGACGCGCTGGGCGCGGACCACCAGGACCCCGTCACCGTCGTCGGACACTCCCTCGCCGGCTTCCACGCGGAGGCCTTCGCGCGCCTCCACCCCGCCCGGACCGCGGGGCTCGTCCTCGTCGACTCCTCGGTCGAGGAACACCCCCGGCCCGCCCGTACGGACGCCGTCTCCCGCGCCCTCGGCCGGGCGCTCTGCGCCGCGGGGCTCCCGGCCGCGCTCGGCCCGGCCGTCCGCCGGGCTGCCGTGCGGAGCGACCCGGAGTCCAAGGCCCTGGTCCGCCGCGTCTACCGCACCTCACGCGTCCTGCGCGGCGCCCTCCACGAGAACGCCCACTACGGCGCGGTCGCCGCCGAACTCCTCGACCTCCGGGACCGCTTCCCCCTCCCGCCCGGCCTGCCCGTCACCGTCCTCGCCGCCCCCGACGGCTCCGCCCGCTGGGAGCGCCGCCAACGCGCGCTGGCCCGACGGCTCGGCGCCTCCTACGAGGCGGCCGTGCCGTCGGGCCATCTGGTCATGCTGGACCGCCCGGACGCGGTGGCCCGGGCGGTACTGAGCACGATCCGGTCCTGAGAGGGGGTCCGGCTCCCGCCGCGTCCGCCCGGATCGCGTCGGCCCGGGTCCGCCCGGCCAGGGTCCGCCCGGCTCGGGCCCGACCGCGTCCGCCCGGCTCGGGCCCGACCGGGTCAGGTCCCACCGGCTTCCGCCGTCTCCCGCCGGTTCAGGAAGCGGCGTACACGCTCGCGCAGAACGCCTTGATCTGTTCGTCCGACAGATGCTGGGCCAGATCGGCCTCGCTGATCATGCCGACGAGCTTCTTGCCCTCGATGACGGGGAGGCGCCGGATCTGGTGGCTCTGCATCTCCTCCAGGACCGCGCCCACGTCCGCGCCCGCCTCGACCCAGCGCGGGGTGCCCTTCGCCATCTCGCCGCAGGTGACCTTCGCCGGATCGTGGCCCATGGCCACACAGCCGATGACGATGTCACGGTCCGTGAGGATGCCGCAGAGCCGCTCGTTCTCGTCCGCGATGGGCAGCGCGCCCACGTTGAGGTCGCGCATCATCTGGGCCGCGCGGTCGAGCGTCTCGTGTGCCGGGATCCACTGGGCCCCGGGGTGCATGATGTCCTTCGCCGTGGTCATGAGCCGCGTACCTTTCGTCGAACGTCGTCGTACGAACGTCCCCGAGCCCACTCATTGTCGGCGCACGGCACGGCCCCCGCGACCGCAGCGGGTCACGGGGGCCGGACGGCCTGGGGCCGGGTGATCAGGCCCCGCGCTTCCGCAGCATGTCCGCCATCAGCAGGATCTCGGACTGCTGCGCCTCGACCATGCCCTGCGCGAGATCGCGCTCGACACCGGGGGCGCACTTGCCGACGCAGCCCTCGGCCATGTGGACCCCGCCCTTGTGATGCTCGGTCATGAGCTTCAGGTACAGGACCTCGGCCTCCCGGCCACTGGCCTTGCGCAGGGCGTCCAGCTGCGCGTTGGTCGCCATGCCGGGCATCAGCGCGCCGTCCGAGGGACCGCTGTCGCCGGATCCGCCCATGCCCATCCAGGCCATCGGCTCGACACCGGACTGGAGCTTGGGCAGCCCCCACAGGTCCAGCCAGCCGAGCATCATGCCCCGCTGGTTGGCCTGGGTGTTGGCGATGTCGTACGCGAGACGGCGCACCGACTCGTCCTCGGTCCGGTCCCGGACGATGAACGACATCTCTACGGCCTGCTGGTGGTGGACGGCCATGTCCCGGGCGAAGCCGGCGTCCGCGGAGTCGGTGGCGGGGGTACGCGGCGCCTCGTCGCGCTCGGCCGAGGCGACCGTGACGGCGCCCCCGGCGAAGAGCAGCGCGAGCGCGACGGCGGTGACCGCCGCCCACCGCGTCCGCGTGCCCCGGCGCCGCACGCCGGCCTCGAACTCGGCCTCCTCGCGGGCGAAGGAGTCCTCGCTCAGCCCGGTCACTGACCGACCCCGCCGGTGCAGGCGGCGCCCGGCTCGGGGGTCTGCGGGCCCTGGACGTACTTCGTGAAGAAGGCGTCGACGCGCGGGTCGGAGGCGCCGTCCACGGTGACCTGCTTGCCCCAGGCGGACAGCATGATCGCCCCGGACTGGTCGTCCACGGGGCTCATCAGCGTGTACTTGGTCTTGCCGACCTTCTCGGCCAGCTTCTCCACGTCGGCCTTGTCGGCCTTCTTGCTGTACGTCACCCAGACGGCGCCGTGCTCCAGCGAGTGCACGGCGTTCACGTCGCTGATCGCCTTGTCGTAGACCACGCCGTCGCAGTTCATCCAGACCGGGTGGTGGTCACCGCCGACCGGCGGCTTCATGTCGTACTTCACGGCGGTCTCGACGTGGTTGCGGCCGAGCTTCTTCGCGTCCCAGGTCTGCTCGGACTTGATGGGCGCCTTGGCGGCGGCCTCCTTCGCGTCCTGCTCGTCGGACTTCTTCATCAGCACGAAGGTGCCGAAGCCGACGAGACCCAGGACGACGACCCCGGAGACGCCGATGGTGATCAGACGGTTGCGGCGCTCACGGGACTGCTCGGCGCGGCGCATCTCCTCTATTCGGGCGCGGCGGTCGGCGTTGGCGGAGCGGTTGGCGGCCATGGTGATGTCGTCCTTCTTCAGGGATGGGGGGTTGAGTTCGGTGCGGGACAAGCGGGGGCGGGCGGGAGGCCCGCCGCCGCTATGTCCGGAGAACTTGAAGGACGTGCAGGTCCGGCGCGCGCGGCCGGATGCCGGAGTCGCCGGCCGGGCCCTCACCGGGGGGCGGGTCGAGGCGCGGGAGCCGGCCCTCCGCGTGGAGCGGGGGGTCGAGCGGGGGCGCGCTGAGCACCGCGGGGGAGAGGGAGGGGACGAGGGAGCAGCCGCCGCGGTCGTACGGGCAGATGTACTCGGCCACGACCGCCGACACCCGCGGGCCCTCGGCCTTCGGCGCCGCCGGGTGATGGGGATCCGTTCCGGGGCCGGGCCCCAGGCAGACGAAGAGCGCGGCGAGGAGCGTCGCCACGGCACTCACCAGTGCCATGGGACGCGCGTGTCGGAACAGGCGTACGAGCCGCGTGGCCCCCATGGGCGGAGATCGTAGTGGGCGCGGACCGTCTGTGGGCCGAACGGGGTACCACTCGCTGCCGCCGAACGCCCGAACGTCCGCCATGCCCGCCGTCCCGTTACCTGCGTCACACCCGAGCAGGCACTATGGGTGTGCAACGTGCGCGAAACCATGTGGTGGGATGCTCAGGTGCCCCCCGATGTATCGGAGGCGGTGGGAGCAGGCGGCCTGACCAGCAAGGATGGGTGTGGAAATGGACAAGCAGCAGGAATTTGTGCTCCGTACGCTGGAGGAGCGCGACATCCGCTTCGTGCGCCTGTGGTTCACCGATGTGCTGGGCTTCCTGAAGTCGGTGGCCGTGGCGCCGGCCGAGCTGGAGCAGGCCTTCGACGAGGGCATCGGCTTCGACGGCTCGGCGATCGAGGGCTTCGCCCGCGTATACGAGTCGGACATGATCGCCAAGCCGGACCCGGGCACCTTCCAGATCCTGCCGTGGCGCGCCGAGGCCCCGGGCACGGCGCGGATGTTCTGCGACATCCTCATGCCCGACGGCTCGCCGTCCTTCGCCGACCCGCGCTACGTCCTCAAGCGGGCCCTCGCGAAGACCTCCGACCTGGGCTTCACCTTCTACACCCACCCCGAGATCGAGTTCTTCCTCCTGAAGGACAAGCCGCTCGACGGCACCCGTCCGACCCCGGCCGACAACTCGGGCTACTTCGACCACACCCCGCAGAACGTCGGCATGGACTTCCGCCGCCAGGCGATCACGATGCTCGAATCGATGGGCATCTCGGTGGAGTTCTCCCACCACGAGGGCGCGCCGGGCCAGCAGGAGATCGACCTCCGCTACGCGGACGCCCTCTCCACGGCCGACAACATCATGACGTTCCGCCTCGTCATGAAGCAGGTCGCGCTCGAACAGGGCGTCCAGGCCACCTTCATGCCGAAGCCGTTCTCCGACTACCCGGGCTCGGGCATGCACACCCACCTGTCGCTCTTCGAGGGCGACCGGAACGCCTTCTACGAGTCGGGCGCGGAGTACCAGCTCTCCAAGGTGGGCCGCTCCTTCATCGCGGGCCTCCTGAAGCACGCGGGTGAGATCTCCGCGGTCACCAACCAGTGGGTCAACTCGTACAAGCGCATCTGGGGCGGCTCCTCCCGCACGGCCGGCTCGGGCGGCGAGGCCCCCTCGTACATCTGCTGGGGCCACAACAACCGCTCGGCCCTCATCCGCGTCCCCATGTACAAGCCGGGCAAGACGGGCTCGTCCCGCGTGGAGGTCCGCTCCATCGACTCGGGCGCCAACCCCTACCTGACGTACGCGGTCCTCCTCGCCGCCGGCCTCAAGGGCATCGAAGAGGGTTACGAACTCCCGGCCGGCGCCGACGACGACGTCTGGGCCCTCTCCGACGCGGAACGCCGAGCGATGGGCATCGAACCGCTCCCGCAGAACCTGGGCGAGGCGATCGCCCTGATGGAGAAGAGCGAACTGGTCGCGGAGACCCTCGGCGAGCACGTCTTCGACTTCTTCCTCCGCAACAAGAAGCAGGAGTGGGAGGAGTACCGGAGCGAGGTCACCGCCTTCGAACTCCGCAAGAACCTGCCGGTGCTGTAACCGCAGGTCAGGGCAGACAAAGCCCGGAACCACCACGCAGGGCCGACGGTCGTGAACCGTCGGCCCTGCGTCGTCTCACCCGCCCTGGGCCGTCTGCGGGAGGCCGCACCCGCAGCCTGTACGAAATGCGTTGCCGCGGGGGTGGGGAGCGGATCACACTGCCCCGGTGAAGATCAGTTCTGTCGCCACCGAGCGGCTTGTGTTGTTTCCGATGACCGTGGACGTCGCCGAGCGCGTCGTCGCCCGGGAGCCCGGGGACGGGGACCTGTGGGCCGAGGGATATCCCGGGGCCGGGGACGTCCGGGCCCTCACCGGGCTTCTGCGGGGGGTCGCCGAGCGCGGTGATCCGGGGGTGTTCCGGCACTACCAGATACGGCTCGACGGGGTCGCCGTCGGCGGGATCGGTTTCCACGGGCCGCCGGACGAGCTGGGGGTCGTGACCGTCGGGTACGGGCTCGTGCCCGGGGCGCGCGGGAAGGGGTACGCCTCCGAGGCCCTGCGCGCGCTCGTCGAGGTGGCCCGGCAGGGCGGTGCCTCCGGGGTGAAGGGGGACGCCGACCTCGGCAACCCCGCCTCCCACCGCGTGATGGAGGCCGCCGGGATGCCCTGCGTCGCGGAAAGCGACACGCTGCGCCACTTCTACCTCGGGTTCTAGGGGTGACTCCACCTAGGGTCTGACGGTGTGTCGGATCGTCGTCCCTCCCGTGTCTGGTACGCCGCCTACGGCGCCAACATGCATGCCGCGCGCCTCGGTTGCTACCTGACGGGCGGCCGGCCGCCCGGAGTCGCGCGGATGTATCCCGGGTGCCGGGATCCGCGCGGGCCCGCGGCCTCGGTGGGCGTCCTGCTGCCGGGGCGGGTGTACTTCGCGACCGAGTCACCCGTGTGGGGCGGCGGCCGGGCCTTCTACGACCCGGCGGCCGCCGGCACCGCCTGGGGCGTCGCGCACCTGCTGACCGCAGGGCAGTTCTCCGACATCGCCGCGCAGGAGATGTACCGGCAGCCCGGCACCGACCTCGACCTCACCGAGGTGCTCGCCACCGGGCGCTCCTCGCTCGGGCCGGGGCGGTACGAGACCCTCGTCCGCTGCGGGTTCCTCGACGACGCCGGGGGCGACCGGGACGGCGGACTGCCCGTACTCACCTTCACCGCGCCGCCGGGAGGCGGCAGCGGTGAACTGCGGGCGCCCTCCGCCGGATACCTCCGGCACCTCGCCGCCGGGCTCCACGCCACCGGGGCGTGGCGGCCCGGCGAGGTCGCCGCCTATCTCGCGGGCTGCCCCGGTGCCGCCGGGCACTGGACCCCGGCGGCCGTTGCAGGCCTCAGCGTTCCGACAGCTCCGACGGGGCCTCCTGGACGACCCAGCCGTTGCCGTCCGGGTCCTCGAAGTTCATGAACGAGTTCCAGGTCTCGCCCTTCCCCTCTTCCCAGCCGGTCGCGCCGACGTGCATCACCGGCGAGACGTCGACGCCCCGGTCGACCAGTTCCTTCCGCGCCGCCTCGATGTCCGTGACGCAGAGCTGGAGACCGTGCAGGGTGCCGGGGGCCGTCTCCTTCGCACCGGGCATCGCCGGCATTCCGCTCAGCAGGGCGATCGAGCAGCGCGAGCCCGGCGGCGTCGCCTGGATGATCCGCATCCCCGGCGCCACCTCGTCGTCCAGGTCGATCTTGAAGCCGCACTTGTCGCCGTAGAACTCCTTGGCCCGGTCCATGTCCGTCACGGGGACGGGGACGACTTCCAGGGTCCAGTTCACGCGAACTCCTCCGTACTCCTCAGAAACGCCAGCGGGTCTGGCCGAACGGATCGCCCTTGGCGAAGCCGAAGACCGTACGAGGCGCGACCGCGAACACCACGGCCGTACCACCGTCGCCCACGAACGCCCCCTCCCGCACGTCGAACCGCCAATCCGGGCCGTACTTCTCCACGTACGCCTGCGCGAGCGCCCGCAGCCGCTCCTCGTCCCTCACCGGCGCCGCCGCGCCCTCGACGACCAGGTCGAGGCCCTCGTCGAGGACACCGGAGCCGGTGGTGAGGACCACCGACGGGTTCTCCGCGAGGTTGCGGGCCTTGCGCTCGTCGGGGCCGGTGCAGAAGTGCAGCGCCCCCTCCGACCAGACCGCGATGAGCGGCGTGACGTGCGGGCGGCCGTCCGGGCGGACCGTCGTCAGCCAGAAGACCTCGGCCGCCGCGAGCCGGTCCGCCGCGTCGGACCAGGGCAGCGCGGTCGCCTTCGGGTCGCTGTAGCGAGGATCGAGCGAGGTGCGAGGGGTGGTTGACGTGTGCGGGTCCATGGCCGGCCGTCCTCTCTGTGTGGCCCCACGGCGGGTGCCACACAGAGGAGACCGGTCCGGCCGCCCGAACTCATCGGTCGGCGGGCGTCCAGTGCAGCCTGCCGTCCAGACCGATCGCCGCGACCCCGTCCGTGCCCGCGTCGGGCGCCCCGGAGAAGAGGAACCGCTCCAGCCGCCACGTCGGCCGCGTCGCGCCCCGGGCCAGCGGGGCCGTCGCCAGAACGCCCGTCCGGGAGCGGACCGCGAGCATGCCGTCGCCGCCCACCGAGGCACTTCCCCTGGATCCGCCCACCGAACCGCCGGTGGACCCGCCCATCGCCCCGCTGACCGGGCCGAAGCCCGCGACGCCGCCCGCCAGTTCCCGCATCGGGGACATCAGGCCCGGGCCCGAGAAGTCGGCGGTCCGCAGGTCGTTGGAGGCCGGCTTGCGGAACCAGAGCCGTACGCCCTCGCCGCCCGGCGCCGCGCTCGCGCTCAGCGCCAGCGTCGTCGGAGGCAGACCCGTGCGCACCGGACCCGCAGGCGGGCCGCCGGGGCTCAGCGCCGCCCAGGCCAGGACGGTGGTCGGGGTGCTCGCGAAGACATAGCCGCGGCCCGTCGCGTCGGTCGCCGCCACGGGGTCGCCGTGCACGTCGGCGCCGCCCAGCGTCCGCCACGGACCCCACAGGCCGTCCGTGCCCTGCTCACGCGACACGAGCCGGTGGGCGCTGTCCCGCAGGACCAGGGTCGCCCGGCCGTCGGGGCCCACGGTCACGGCGGGCGCGCTGATGTCGGAGGTGCCCTCGGCGTCGTCCCGCTCGGGTGTGCCGAGCGAGCGCCACGGGCCGAAGCCGCCGCCCGCCGCGGTCTGCTCGGCCGTCACCACCTCGCGCCGGTAGTCCCCCGGGAGGGCGCCGAGCGTCGTCCGGGTCCCGAAGACGGCCAGGCGGCCGTCGGGCAGCAGCGCGGAGGTGACGCCGCTGTCCAGTCCGCCGCCGGGCAGCAGCACCGGCCCCCGCCACGCCGCCGTGTCCGTCGCCTTCCGCCAGGTCGCGAGGCGCCCGTCGAGGACGGAGAAGGCGTGCAGCCCGCCGTCCCGGTCGCGCTGCACCCAGGAGGTGGAGGTGCCCCGGGCGTACCGGATGGTCTGCGCCCAGCCCCGCCCGGCGGGCCGCGCGGCCACCTTCAGGTCGCCGCAGCCCGCGAGCGTCCCGCAGTCGTTGACCCCGTCCATCCACGCGTACGTCTTCAGCGTCTTCAGCTTCGCGTGTGCCGTCTCGGGGTCGAGGGTGTGCGGCAGGACGCTGGTCGGGTAGCCGAGGTAGTTCTGCACGCCGACGCGCGGGTGCCCGGGGAGCTCCGCGTACCGGGCGAGCGCGGCCTGCACGAACCGCGCCCCGAACAGGTGGTCCTGATGGTCCTGGTAGCGGTCCGTGCCGGCGACCTTGCCGGAGGTCGGGTCCTGCATCCGTACGAAGGTGGGCCGGAAGCGCTCCAGGATCCCGGTCACCGTCGCGACGACCTGTTCCTTCGTGTACGAGAAGTCCGCCGCGACCGGCGTGCCGGAGGCGCGCTGCGAGGCGAGCGCGGATATCCGGCCGTGCCACAGACCGTTGAGGCTCTCGGGGCGGTCGCCGTTGGTCGCCCCGGCCTCGCGCAGCTGCAGCCACACCAGCTTCACGTGCGGCTTCGCCCGCAGGATGTCCAGTTCGGCCGTCGCCCCGCCGGCCGTGGGTATCGCCACCCGGTCCCAGAGGCTGGTGCGGCTGCCCGTGGCCATCTCGGCGTACGCGGCGCGGATGCCGTTCTGCCGCGCCTCGGCGTACCCCGCCTTGTCGGGCTGCGCCCCGGCGGCGTCGCGCGGACGCGCGTTGACGCCGTCCGACTCGCCGGAGGTCAGGTAGACGGAGGTCAGGGGGTTGCCGGAGTGGATGGACTGGGAGGTGTCCGGGTTCATGAAGAACAGGTCGTCGTCGGGGTGCGCCACGATCTGCACCACGGACGCGCCGTCGGCGCCGGCCGGCGCCTCGACCCCGCGCACCTTCACCGGGGTCTCCGCCGGCGCCCGCGAGGGCAGCGGAACCGACGCGGCCGCCGAGGAGTCCGGCGCGGTCGTGACCGACAGCAGACCGGCGAAGGTGCCGCCCACCAGGACGGTCGTCACGGCCGTCGTGAAGACCCTGCGGCGGGAGGTCCCGCGGCGGGAGAGGACGGCGGGACGGCGGGGGAGACGGACGGGCATCGGTGGCGGCGCGCTTTCACAGGAGGGCGGGCGGAGAGGACGGCCGGAAGGGTGGCCGGCGGGGACGGGCATACGTGCGGGTGCGCACGGACAACAAGACGGACTTTCAAGGAATACGGTTCATCGGGCCCGAATAGCGACCAATGTGCGAGATGTCACGTGTGATCCGCTTCGATCCGAAGGCCTGGGCGCCCGCGCCCCCCGATCCGGATAGGCTCGATCTCCCGGACCCGACCGTGGGAGACCCGGGTCGGGCGTGCTTGGAGGGAGCGGTCGGATGACGGTGCCGGGGCGCAGGAGCAGTACATTCTCTCGTCTGCTGCGACACGGATTCACCGATCCCTCGGGGGCCGAACGCCTCCTGGACGTCCCGGAGCTGGCCGCCCTCCGCGGCGACGCCGTCCTCCTCGACGCCCTCGGCGCCACCGCCGACCCCGACCTCGCCCTCCGCGGCCTGGTCCGGCTCGTCGAGGCCCAGCCCGAGACCGAGCGGCAGACCCTCACCTCCACCCTCCTCTCCGCCAAGCCCTTCCGGGACCGGCTCCTCGGGGTCCTCGGCGCATCCGAGGCGCTCGCCGACCACCTGGCCCGCCACCCCCGCGACTGGGAGTCCCTCGTCACCTACGAGGCGGCCGACCTGCACCCGGGCGTCGCCGAGTTCGAGCGGGGCCTCGCCGAGGCCACCGACGCCGTCTCCCTGCGGGTCGCCTACCGCCGCTGCCTGATCGCCATCGCGGCCCGGGACGTGTGCGGCACCACCGACGTCGCCCAGGCGGCCGCCGAGCTCGCCGACCTGGCGACGGCGACCCTGCGCGCCGCGCTCGCCATCGCCCGCACCGCCGCGCCCGCCGACGCCGCCCAGTGCCGGCTCGCCGTCATCGCGATGGGCAAGTGCGGCGGCCACGAGCTCAACTACGTCTCCGACGTGGACGTGATCTTCGTGGGGGAGCCCACCGAGGGCGCCGACGAGGCCAAGGCGATCCAGGCCGCGACCCGGCTCGCCTCCCACCTCATGCGGATCTGCTCCGAGACCACGGTCGAGGGCACCATCTGGCCGGTCGACGCCAACCTCCGCCCCGAAGGCCGCAACGGCCCCCTCGTCCGCACCCTCTCCTCCCACCTCGCCTACTACCAGCGCTGGGCGAAGACCTGGGAGTTCCAGGCCCTCCTGAAGGCGCGCGCGGTCGCCGGCGACCCGGACCTCGGCGCCCAGTACATCGACGCCGTCTCCCCGCTCGTCTGGCAGGCCGCCGAGCGCGAGAACTTCGTCCCCGACGTGCAGAAGATGCGCCGCCGGGTCGTCGACAACATCCCCGCCGCCCAGGTCGAGCGCGAGCTCAAGCTCGGCCCCGGCGGCCTGCGGGACGTCGAGTTCGCCGTCCAGCTCCTCCAGCTCGTGCACGGCCGCAGCGACGCCACGCTGCACAGCGGCAAGACCCTGGACGCGCTCGCCGCGCTCGCCTCCGGCGGCTACATCGGCCGGGCGGACTCGGCCCAGCTCGACGAGGCGTACCGCTTCCTGCGGGCCATGGAGCACCGCATCCAGCTCTACCGGCTGCGCCGCACCCACCTCGTCCCCGAGGACGAGGAGGACCTGCGCCGCCTCGGCCGCTCCCTGGGCCTGCGCACCGACCCGGTCGCCGAGCTCAACAAGGAGTGGAAGCGGCACGCGTCCGTCGTCCGCCGCCTCCACGAGAAGCTCTTCTACCGGCCGCTGCTCGACGCGGTCGCCCAGCTCGCCCCCGGCGAGATCCGGCTCAGCCCGAAGGCGGCCGGACAGCGCCTCGAAGCCCTCGGCTACCAGGACCCGGCCGCCGCCCTGCGCCACCTGGAGGCGCTCGCCTCAGGGGTGAGCCGCAAGGCCGCGATCCAGCGGACGCTGCTGCCCGTGCTGCTCGGCTGGTTCGCCGACTCGGCCGACCCGGACGCCGGCCTCCTCGGCTTCCGCAAGGTCTCGGACGCCCTCGGCAAGACCCCCTGGTACCTCCGACTCCTCCGCGACGAGGGCGCCGCCGCGGAGAACCTCGCCCGGGTGCTCTCCGCCGGCCGCCTCGCTCCCGACCTGCTGCTCCGCGCCCCCGAGGCGGTCGCCATCCTCGGCGACCCCGAGGGGCTGAAGCCGCGCGGCCGGGACCACCTGGAGCAGGAGGTCCTGGCGGCGGTCGGCCGCGCGGGCGACGCCGAGCAGGCCGTCGCGGCGGCCCGCGGGGTCCGCCGCCGGGAGCTGTTCCGCACGGCCGCGGCCGACCTCATCGGCTCGTACGGCACCGAGGACAACCCCCGCGAACCCGACCCCGGCGCCCTGGTCGACCGGGTGGGCGAGGCCGTCACCGACCTCAACGCGGCGACGATCGCCGGCGCCCTGCGGGCCGCCGTCCGCGCCGAGTGGGGCGACGAGCTGCCGACCCGCTTCGCGGTCATCGGCATGGGCCGCTTCGGCGGCCACGAGCTGGGATACGGCTCCGACGCCGACGTGCTGTTCGTGCACGAGCCGCGCGAGGGCGTCGACGACCAGGAGGCGGCCCGGGCCGCGAACCGCGTGGTCGCCGAGATGCGGAGGCTGCTCCAGCTCCCTACGGCCGACCCACCTCTGCTCATTGACGCGGACCTGCGGCCCGAGGGCAAGAGCGGCCCCCTGGTCCGCACCCTGAAGTCGTACGAGGCCTACTACCGCCGCTGGTCGCTCGTCTGGGAGAGCCAGGCCCTGCTGCGCGCCGAGCCCATGGCCGGCGACCAGGACCTGGCCGACCGGTTCATCGAGCTCGTCGACCCGCTGCGCTACCCCGCCGAGGGCCTCGGCGAGGACGCGGTCCGCGAGATCCGCCGCCTCAAGGCCCGGATGGAGTCCGAGCGGCTGCCGCGCGGCGCCGACCCGACGCTCCACGCCAAGCTGGGGCGCGGCGGTCTGAGCGACGTCGAGTGGACGGTCCAGCTGATCCAGATGCGGCACGGCTGGGCGGAACCGGGGCTGCGGACGCCCCGTACCCGCGAGGCGCTGCGGGCCGCGCACGCGGCGGGCCTGATCCCGACGGACGAGGCGCAGACCCTCGACGAGGCCTGGGTCCTCGCGACCCGCGTCCGCAACGCGGTGATGCTGGTCCGCGGCCGCCCTGGGGACACCTTCCCCTCGGACCCGCGCGAGCTCGCGGCGGTGGGCCGGTACCTGGGGTACGAATCCGGCCACGTCGGCGAGATGGTCGACGACTACCGACGCATCACGCGCCGCGCCCGGGCCATCGTCGAGGAGCTCTTCTACGGGGCCTGACCGGCAAGCCACCCCCAGGTCCTGCCGGGAGCCTCACTTCAGGTAGGGGGCGAGCAGGGTGCTCCACGCCTTCTGCATCTGCGCGTACTCGCCGGGGCAGCCGACGGCGCGGGACTCCGGCAGGAAGCCCTCGGGGTTGGCCTCGGTGAGGACCACGAAGTCGTAGGTCTGCGGGTCGGAGCCGTACAGCCAGCAGATGGCGTTGTAGTAACGCTGCGAGTCCAGGGCGTGCACGTCGGAGACCTTGTCGCTCAGGTCGCCCTGCTCGGAGAGTTCGGCGAGGGCGCCCCACGCCTCGATGTCGCTGATCGCGTACTCCCGGTGGAGCGAGTCCTCGGAGAGCAGCAGCGTGGCGAGCTGGTCGGCCGAGTCCTCCTCCCGGCCTGTGGCGGGAAGATCGTAGACCTGGATGAGGGCGTGCGCGAGCTCATGGAAGACCGCGCTGTTGGCGACGCCGATGACGTCCTCGTCGGTGGCCCGTGCCTGCTCGGCGGGGCTGCCCTCGGTGTTCCGCTCCGAGAAGATCCCGCGGAACAGAGCGGCGTACTCGTAGCAGAAGAGAATGGCCTGGGATTCCGGATCCCAGTAGGCGTTGGGAGGGTCGCAGCTCACCGCCACCAGGGGGATGTCCCGGGGCAGTCCGATCAGGGCGTTCGCGTGGGCGGCGGCGCTCTCAAGGACCTCGTTCTGCTGGAGGAACTGCTGCTCGGCCAAGCCCGCTTCGGTCTCGGCGGGCTCGTAGCTCACGACGAGCCCTCCGGGACCGGGTACGGCGGGCACGGCGGTCGCGCTGGTCGCACTGGTCGCGCCGAAGGTCAGGAGAGCGGCTGCGGCGAGGGCGGCGGCCCATCTGCGGTGGAAGCGCATTCTCTGCCTCCTGCCACTGGACCACCGCGCACGATGGCCACGTCGGGGGAGTCGGAGCGGCCCGGACCCCGAGGGCCGTACAACGTCAGGATAAGGCCGCCGACATACGCGGGCATGTGCGCGGGCGGCCTGATGGCCCTGGTGACCTCGCACGCGGCGGTCGCGGCGGGGGAGGAGACGGTCGCCGGCCGGATCGCCCCGGGCTTCCGGGCCGACCTCACGGCCTTCGTCGCGGACCCGGGCGGACGAGGTCGCAACGACAGCGATCCGGCTCACCGTCACCGGTGGCCGGATCGCGTACAGGCAGGACTGAGCGGCGGGACCCGCTACCTCCGGGAACCGACCGGGCGCTCCGCCGCCCCGTGGTCCGCGTCCTCCGTGCTCTCCGGCGGGCGCGGACCGCCCTGGGGCACGTTCGCGGCGGGTTCCACCAGCTTGGGCAGCCGGTGCGGCCGGGAGCCGTACCAGAAGTACGAGACGAGGAAGCCGAAGGCCAGGCAGATCACGCCGCCGACCGCGTCCAGCCAGAAGTGGTTGGCGGTCGCGACGATCACGACGAGCGTGACCGTCGGGTAGAGCAGGCCGAGGATCTTCGCCCAGGGCGCCTTCGCGAGGAGGAAGATCGTCACACCGCACCAGAGCGACCAGCCGATGTGCATCGACGGCATGGCCGCGTACTGGTTCGACACGTGCTTCAGGTTGCCCGAGGCCATCGAGCCCCAGGTCTCGTGGACGAGGACCGTGTCGATGAAGTTCTGGCCGGTCATGAGCCGCGGGGGCGCGAGCGGGTACAGGTAGTAACCGACCAGGGCCACACCGGTGGTGGCGAACAGGACCGTGCGGAACGCCGCGTAACGGCCCGGCTGCCATCGGTACAGCCACACGAGCACACCGATGGTCACGACGAAGTGCAGCGTCGCGTAGTAGTAGTTCATCGAGACGATCAGCCAGGTCACCGAGTTCACGGCGTGGTTGACGGCGTGCTCGAAGGCGAGGCCGAGGGACTCCTCGGCCCGCAGGATCCAGTCGGCGTTCTCGAGGGCCTGGGCCTTCTGCTCCGGCACCGCGTTGCGGATGAGCGAGTACGTCCAGTAACTCACCGCGATGAGCAGGATCTCGAACCAGATCGTGGGGCGCCGCGGCACACGGGCACGCAGGCGTGCGAACCTGCCGTCGGCCACGATGGGTGGCGACGGGGTCGTCCGGTCGTCCAAACTCTTCACGGTCGTTTCACCCATAGGCAGAGAGTTTGCCAGATCCCGCCCCCTCGACCGATCATCCCCCGGTCTGGTTCCGGTCGCACCCGGTCCCTCTCAGGAATGACCCCGGCCCTGAGGCGTGTCCGTCAGGAGGGGGACGGGGCCGAGGCGGTCGAACCGCGAACGACCAGCTCAGGCATGAAGACGAACTCGGAGTGCGGTGCCGGGGTGCCCCCGACCTCTTCGAGCAGCGCGCGGACCGCGGCCTGTCCCATCGCCTGCACGGGCTGGCGGATGGTGGTCAGCGGCGGATCCGTGAAGGCTATGAGGGGGGAGTCGTCGAAGCCGACGACGGAGACGTCCCGGGGGACGTCGAGCCCCTGCTGCCGGGCCGCCCGGATCGCGCCGAGCGCCATCATGTCGCTCGCGCACACGACCGCCGTGCAGCCGCGGGAGATCAGCGCCCCGGCCGCCGCCTGGCCGCCCTCCAGGGTGTAGAGGGAGTGCTGGATCAGCTCCTCGGACTCCTCGGGGGCGAGGCCGAGCCGCTCCTCCATGCCCTTCTGGAAGCCCTCGATCTTGCGCAGCACCGGGACGAACCGCTTGGGGCCGACGGCGAGCCCGATCCGGGTGTGGCCGAGCGCGGCCAGGTGCGTCACCGCGAGCCGCATCGCCGCCCGGTCGTCGGGCGACACGAAGGGCGCCTGGACCTTGGGGGAGAAGCCGTTGAGGAGGACGTACGGGACGCCCTTGCCGCGCAGCTGGTCGTAGCGCGTCATGTCGGCGGTGGTGTCGGCGTGCAGCCCGGAGACGAAGATGATGCCGGCGACACCGCGCTCCACCAGCATGTCGGTGAGCTCGTCCTCCGTGGACCCGCCGGGGGTCTGGGTGGCGAGGACCGGCGTGTACCCCTGCCGGGTCAGGGCCTGCCCGATGACCTGCGCGAGCGCGGGGAAGATCGGGTTGTCCAGCTCGGGGGTGATGAGGCCGACGAGCCCGGCGCTGCGCTGACGCAGTCGTACGGGCCGCTCGTAGCCGAGCACGTCCAGTGCGGCAAGCACGGATTCGCGGGTGGCGGTGGCCACACCGGGCTTGCCGTTGAGCACGCGGCTGACTGTGGCTTCACTGACCCCCGCCTGGGTTGCGATGTCGGCAAGCCGCGCGGTCATGAGGATGGACTGTACCGGTCACAGCGCGTATTGCCCACCGAACGCCCGTAGGAGCGGATTCGGCGAGCTTCCATGAGATTCCGCTCGATTTCGCAAGGTCTTGCAGAGCTTGCGAGGGGAGCCGTGTGGGGCGGCTGAGCACTCCTGAGGTCGTTCTGTCCGGAAGTGGCCCGCTCCGGGCACTGTCAACAGGCCCTTCGGACACCTTAGGGACACGCGGATGTAACGATCCCCGGGTCTTGCAGAAATTTCACGCAAGCTCTTTCGGCTCGTTTTCATCCCTGTTACGTTCCTGCCAACCCGGAGCGCCGCGAGGGAGCGGTCGCATGAGGAAGGTTCCAGCCCCTCGTCTCCCCGGGATCACTGAAGGAGTTCACATGCGGCGTGGCATAGCGGCCACCGCGCTGGTCGCAGCCCTGGGCGTGACCCTGGCGGCGTGCGGTAGTGACAGCGGTTCGAACGACGGCGGCTCGAAGAGCTCCGGCGAGCTTTCCGGCACCGTGACCTGGTGGGACACGTCCACGGTCGGCTCCGAGGACAAGGTCTTCAAGAAGGTCGCCGAGGACTTCAAGAAGAAGCACCCCAAGGTCACCGTCAAGTATGTGAACGTGCCCTTCGGTGAGGCGCAGAACAAGTTCAAGAACGCGGCCCAGTCCGGCTCCGGCGCGCCCGACGTCATCCGCTCCGAGGTCGCCTGGACCCCCGAGTTCGCGGACCTCGGCTACCTCGCCCCGCTGGACGGCACCCCGGCCCTCAAGAACTCCGAGGACTTCCTCAAGCAGGCCGCCGCCTCGACCCAGTACAAGGGCAAGACCTACGGCGTCCCGCAGGTCATCGACTCCATGGGCATCTTCTACAACAAGAAGATCTTCAAGGAGGCCGGCGTCGAGGTCCCCAAGACGATCGCCGAGCTGAAGACCGCCTCCGCCAAGATCAAGCAGAAGACCGGCAAGCCCGGCCTCTACCTGCGCGGCGACGACGCCTACTGGTTCCTCTCCTTCCTCTACGGCGAGGGCGGCGACCTCGTCGACGCCGAGAAGAAGACGGTCACCGTCGACAACGCGGCCGGCGTGAAGGGCTTCAAGGTCGTCAAGGACCTGGTCGACTCCGGCGCCGCCAAGACCGACGCCACCGACGGCTGGAACAACATGCAGACGGCCTTCAAGGACGGCAAGGTCGCCATGATGATCAACGGCCCGTGGGCCGTCGCCGACACCTACGCCGGCAAGGAGTTCAAGGACAAGACCAACCTGGGCATCGCCCCGGTCCCGGCCGGCTCCGCCGGCCAGGGCGCCCCGCAGGGTGGTCACAACCTCGCCGTCTACGCGGGCTCCAAGAACCTCGACGCGTCCTACGCCTTCGCCGAGTACATGACCTCGGTCGAGACCCAGGCCACCGTCGCCAAGGAGCTCAGCCTGCTCCCGACCCGTGAGTCCGTCTACATCAAGCCGGACGTCGCGACCAACGAGATGATCGGCTTCTTCAAGCCGGTCGTCGAGAAGGCCGTCGAGCGCCCCTGGATCCCGGAGACCGGCAGCCTCTTCGCGCCGCTCGTCACCGAGTACACCAAGGTCCTCACCGGCCAGACCTCCCCGGACGCGGGCGCCAAGGCGACGGGTGACGCCTACCGCAAGCTCCTGAAGGACTGGAAGTAGCAGGGAAACGCAGGAAAGACGCAGGAAGAGGAAGGAAGGCAGGCCGGCTGATGGCTGTGGACACCCCCAGCCAGTCGGTGGCGAAGGCCGCGGGCGACAGTGTCGCCCGCGGCCGGAGCCGCGGGACTGGTAAGCCGCGGGGCGCGGCGAAGCGCTCACTCTCCACCCACTGGTACGCCTGGGCGATGGTCGCCCCGGTGATCCTGGTGATCGCCGTGATCATCGGCTACCCCCTGATCCGCGGCATCTACCTGTCGCTGACGGACGCCAACGAGCGCAACGTCGCACGGTCGATCGGTGTCAACGAGATCCCGGCCACCTACGAGTTCGTCGGCCTGGACAACTACACCGAGGCGCTGACGGGCAACCAGTTCCTCGCCACCCTGGGCTGGACGCTGGTGTGGACGGTGTCGTGTGTCGCGCTGACCTTCGCCCTCGGTCTCGCGCTCGCCAACATCCTCAACCGCAAGATCGCCGGCCGCTCCGCGTACCGCCTGCTGCTGATCCTGCCCTGGGCCGTGCCCGGCTTCGTCTCCGTCTTCGCCTGGCGCTTCCTCTACAACCAGGACAACGGCCTGCTCAACAAGCTCCTCGCGGGCGGCGGCATCGACGCCGTCCCGTGGCTGAACGACCCGACCTGGGCCAAGTTCTCGGTCATCCTCGTCAACGTCTGGCTCGGCGTCCCGTTCATGATGGTCGCCCTCCTCGGTGGGCTCCAGTCCATCCCGGGCGAGATGTACGAGGCCGCCGAGATGGACGGTGCCAACGCATGGCAGCGTTTCCGGCACATCACCATGCCCGGGCTCCGCTCGGTGTCGACGACGGTGATCCTGCTCTCCACCATCTGGACCTTCAACATGTTCCCGGTGATCTTCCTGCTCACCCGGGGCGGTCCCGGCGAGGCCACCCAGATCCTCGTCACCCAGGCGTACAAGTTCTCCTTCGAGGTCAGCCCGCGGGACTTCGCCCAGTCGTCCACCTGGGGCGTCCTGATCCTGGTCCTCCTGATGCTCTTCGCCGCGGTCTACCGGCGAGTCCTCCGCAAGCAGGGAGAAGTCTGGTGACCACCACGACCCCCACCCACCGGGCCAACACCCCGGTCCGAGGCCGCCGCTCGCCCCTGGCATCGGTCGCCCTGCACCTCACGCTGATCGTGGCCTCCGTGATCGCCGTCTTCCCGGTGCTGTGGGTGCTCCTGACGTCCCTGAAGCCCGCCGAGTTCGCGATCACGACGGACTTCTTCAAGGAGACGACGCTCGAGAACTACACGAACCTCCTGAGGGACACCCCGTTCCTCACCTGGTTCGGCAACTCGCTGCTCGTCGCCGCGCTCACCACCGTCGTCGGCGTCTTCATCTCCGCCACCACGGGCTACGCGGTCAGCCGCTTCCGCTTCCCCGGCAAGCGCGGACTCATGTGGACCCTGCTCATCACGCAGATGTTCCCGGTCGCCGTCCTCATCGTGCCGATCTACAACATCATGTCGTCGATGGGCCTGCTCAACCAGCCGGCCGGCCTGGTCATCACGTACCTGACCATCGCCGTCCCGTTCTGCGCCTGGATGATGAAGGGCTTCTTCGACACCATCCCGCGCGAGATAGACGAGTCCGGCTACGTCGACGGACTCACCCCCTTCGGCACCTTCTGGCGGCTCATCCTGCCGCTCGCCAAGCCGGGCATCGCGGTGACCGCGTTCTACTCCTTCATCACCGCCTGGGGCGAGGTCGCCTACGCCTCCGCGTTCATGGTCGGCGACGAGAACCTCACGCTCGCCGGCGGACTCCAGAAGTTCGTCAACCAGTACGGCGCCCAGTGGGGCCCGATGGCCGCGGCCTCCGTGCTCATCGCCGTCCCCGCGGCCCTGGTGTTCCTCTTCGCCCAGCGGCACCTCGTCACCGGCATGTCCGCCGGCGCCGTCAAGGGCTAGGGCGTGCCCAGCCCGATCACCGCCTCTGTACGCCCCTCCTTACCTCACAGGGAAGACATGACCCAGCATCTCGCCACCCCGGCCGACGCCCCCACCACCGGCACGCACACGGGCTGGTGGAGAGAAGCGGTGATCTACCAGGTCTACCCGCGCAGCTTCGCCGACGGCAACGGCGACGGCATGGGCGACCTGGAGGGTGTCCGCAGCCGGCTGCCGTACCTCAGGGACCTCGGCGTCGACGCCGTCTGGCTCTCCCCGTTCTACGCGTCGCCGCAGGCCGACGCCGGGTACGACGTCGCCGACTACCGGGCCATCGACCCGATGTTCGGCTCCCTCCTCGACGCCGACGCCCTGATCCGCGAGGCCCACGACCTGGGGCTCCGGATCATCGTCGACCTCGTCCCGAACCACTCCTCGGACCAGCACGAGTGGTTCCAGCGGGCGCTGCGCGAGGGCCCCGAGTCGCCGCTGCGCGAGCGCTACCACTTCCGCCCCGGCAAGGGCGAGAGCGGCGAACTGCCGCCCAACGACTGGGAGTCCATCTTCGGCGGCCCCGCCTGGACCCGTACGGAGAACCCCGACGGCACCCCCGGCGAGTGGTACCTCCACCTCTTCGCCCCGGAGCAGCCCGACTTCAACTGGGAACACCCGGCCGTACGCGACGAGTTCCGCTCCATCCTGCGCTTCTGGCTCGACATGGGCGTCGACGGCTTCCGCGTCGACGTCGCCCACGGCCTCGTCAAGGCCTCCGGGCTGCCCGACATCGGCGCCCACGACCAGCTGAAGCTGCTCGGCAACGACGTCATGCCCTTCTTCGACCAGGACGGCGTCCACGAGATCTACCGCACCTGGCGGCAGATCCTCGCCGAGTACGACGGGGAGCGCATCCTCGTCGCCGAGGCCTGGACCCCGACCGTCGACCGCACCGCGAACTACGTGCGCCCCGACGAGATGCACCAGGCCTTCAACTTCCAGTACCTGGGCACCCACTGGGACGCGGCGGAGCTCCGCTCGGTCATCGACGCCTCGCTCGACGCGATGCGCCCGGTCGGCGCCCCCACCACCTGGGTGCTCTCCAACCACGACGTCACCCGGCACGCCACCCGCTTCGCCAACCCGGCGGGCCTCGGCACCCAGCTCCGCGAGGCCGGCGACCGCGAGCTCGGCCTGCGCCGGGCCCGCGCCGCGACCCTGCTGATGCTGGCGCTGCCCGGCTCGGCCTACGTCTACCAGGGCGAGGAGCTCGGCCTGCCGGACGTCACCGACCTGCCCGACGAGGTCCGCCAGGACCCGTCCTTCTGGCGGGCCAGCGGCCAGGACGGCTTCCGCGACGGCTGCCGCGTGCCGATCCCGTGGACCGCCGAGGGCTCCTCGTACGGCTTCGGCGACGGCGGCTCCTGGCTGCCGCAGCCCGCGACCTGGGGCGCGCTGAGCGTCGAGGCGCAGACCGGCGACCCCGGCTCCACCCTGGAGCTCTACCGCAGCGCGCTCGCCGTGCGCCGTGAGCGTCCCGAACTCGGTGCGGGCGAGGCCGTCGAGTGGCTGGAGGCACCCGAGGGTGTGCTCTCCTTCCGCCGCGACGGCTTCGTCTGCACCGCCAACACCACCGGCCGGGCCATCTCCGTCCCGCTGCCCGGCCGGTTCCTCCTTTCCAACGAGGAGATCCGCGTCGTCGCCGTCGACGACGAGGACA
Source organism: Streptomyces narbonensis (assembly GCF_014649015.1). Lineage (GTDB taxonomy): Bacteria > Actinomycetota > Actinomycetes > Streptomycetales > Streptomycetaceae > Streptomyces > Streptomyces narbonensis. Next base: position 480,840 of record NZ_BMSF01000003.1, on the reverse strand, counting down.
CGGTGGAGATTCCCGCCGACACCACCGTCTGGTGGGCGGTGTGACGATCCCCCTGCCGCGGGGCGCCGGAAACGGCGGCCCGCGGCTCGCGGACATCGCGGCCCAGTCCGGCGTCAGCGAGGCCACCGTCAGCCGCGTCCTCAACGGCAAGGCGGGGGTGGCCGGAGCGACCCGGCACAAGGTGCTCGCCGCGCTCGACGTGCTCGGCTACGAGCGCCCCGTACGGCTCAAACGCCGCAGCGCGGGCCTCGTCGGGCTCGTCGTGCCCGAGCTGACCAACCCGATCTTCCCGGCGTTCGCACAGGTCGTCGAGCAGGTCCTCGCCGGCCACGGCTACACCCCGGTGCTCTGCACGCAGATGCCCGGCGGCGCCACCGAGGACGAGCTCGTCGACCAGCTCGTGGAGCGCGGGGTGGCCGGCATCGTCTTCCTCTCCGGGCTGCACGCGGACGCCTCCGCCGACCCCGCGCGGTACGCCCGGCTGAGCGACCGGGGCGTGCCGTACGTCCTCATCAACGGCTACAACGAGCACATCGACGCCAACTTCGTCTCCCCGGACGACCGGGCCGCCGCCCGCATCGCCGTGCGGCACCTGGTCGAGCTGGGCCACGAGCGGATCGGGCTCGCCATCGGCCCCACCCGGTACGTGCCCTCGCGCCGCAAGGCCGAGGGCTTCACCGCCGAGCTGTACGAGCTCCTCGGCATCGAGCGGGCCGAGGCCGAACGTTTCATCAGGCCCACGCTGTTCGGCGTCGAGGGCGGGCACGCCGCGGCCGACATCCTGCTCCGCGAGGGCTGCACCGGCATCGTCTGCGGCTCCGACCTGATGGCGCTCGGCGTCATCCGCGCGGTCCGCGCCAAGGGCCTCGACGTGCCCGGGGACGTCTCCGTCGTCGGCTTCGACGACTCGCCGCTCATCGCCTTCACGAGCCCGCCGCTGTCCACCGTGCGCCAGCCGGTGCAGGCGATGGCGACGGCGGCGGTCGGCGCGCTCCTGGAGGAGATCGAGGGAAACCCCGTGCAGCGCACGGAGTTCGTCTTCCAGCCGGAGCTGGTGGTCCGCGGCTCGACCGCGCAGCCGCCCGGCAGGGCGCCGCAAGTCCTTTCGTAACAACTTGCGTTGTGGGGTCCGCGGGGGCGTCCGGAGGGTTGACCGGGCGTCGGGGCACTCGTACGGTCACGGCTGAAAACAGTTGCTGACATTTTCAGCAACTTCTTGCGACAGTGAAGTCAGCAGGAGGAATCATGGCCAGAAAGACCGTGGCAGCTGCACTCGCCCTTGTGGCGGGAGCCGCTGTGGCCGTCACGGGCAACGCCCCGGCGCAGGCCGTCCCGCCCGGCGAGAAGGACGTCACCGCGGTGATGTTCGAGTGGAACTTCGCCTCGGTGGCCCGGGAGTGCACCGACCGCCTCGGCCCCGCCGGATACGGATACGTCCAGGTCTCCCCGCCCCAGGAGCACCTCCAGGGCGGCCAGTGGTGGACCTCGTACCAGCCGGTCAGCTACAAGATCGCCGGACGTCTCGGCGACCGTACCGCCTTCAAGAACATGATCGACACCTGCCACGCGGCCGGCGTCAAGGTCGTGGCCGACTCCGTCATCAACCACATGGCGAACGGCTCCGGCACGGGAACGGGCGGGACCTCGTTCTCCAAGTACGACTACCCGGGCCTCTACTCCGGCTCCGACATGGACGACTGCCGCGCCACGATCTCCAACTACCAGGATCGCGCCAACGTCCAGAACTGCGAGCTCGTGCAGCTGCCGGACCTCGACACGGGCGAGGACCACGTCCGCGGGAAGATAGCCGGCTACCTCAACGACCTGGCGTCGCTGGGCGTCGACGGCTTCCGGATCGACGCCGCCAAGCACATGCCGGCCGCCGACCTCGCGAACATCAAGTCCCGGCTGACGAACCCGAACGTCTTCTGGAAGCTGGAGGCCATCCACGGCGCCGGCGAGGCCGTCTCCCCGAGCGAGTACCTCGGCACCGGAGACGTCCAGGAGTTCCGCTACGCCCGCGACCTCAAGCGCGTCCTCCAGGGCGAGAAGCTCTCCTACCTGAAGAACTTCGGCGAGGCCTGGGGCCACATGCCCTCCGGCCAGTCCGGCGTCTTCGTCGACAACCACGACACCGAGCGCGGCGGCGACACCCTGTCCTACAAGGACGGCGCGAACTACACCCTCGCCTCCGTCTTCATGCTCGCCTGGCCCTACGGCTCCCCGGACGTCCACTCCGGCTACGAGTGGACCGACAAGGACGCCGGACCGCCCAACAACGGCCAGGTCAACGCCTGCTACACCGACGGCTGGAAGTGCCAGCACGCCTGGCGCGAGATCTCCTCCATGGTCGGCTTCCGCAACGCGGCCCGCGGCCAGTCCGTCACCGGCTGGTGGGACAACGGCAACAACGCCATCGCGTTCGGCCGCGGCACCAAGGCCTACGTGGCCATCAACCACGAGACCTCGGCGCTCACCCGCACCTTCCAGACCTCGCTGCCCGCCGGCTCCTACTGCGACGTCCAGTCGAACACCGCCGTGACGGTCAACGCCTCCGGCCAGTTCACGGCCACCGTCGCCGCCAACACGGCCGTGGCCCTGCACGTGAACGCCATGAACTGCGGCGGTACGACCCCGACCACGCCGCCCACCACGCCGCCCGCCACCTCGGGCGCCTCCTTCAACGTCACCGCCACCACCGCGGTCGGCCAGAACATCTACGTCACCGGCAACCGCGCCGAGCTCGGCAACTGGGCCCCGGCCTCCGCCCTCAAGCTCGACCCGGCCACGTACCCCGTCTGGAAGCTGACCGTCGGCCTGCCCGCCGGAACCTCCTTCGAGTACAAGTACATCCGCAAGGACGCCGCCGGAAACGTCACCTGGGAGTCCGGCGCCAACCGCACCGCGACCGTCCCCGCCTCGGGCCAGCTCGTCCTGAACGACACGTTCCGCAGCTGACCCCCCGCCTTCCGTAGGGCCGCCCCCCTCACCCGGGGCGGCCCTCCCACCCGTACCCCCGTCCCTCCTCCAGGGAGCACCTCCGTGACACCGAAGAGAACGGCGGTCGCGCTCGCCGCCGCCCTGTGCGCGGCCCTCGTGCCCGCCGTCCCCGCGGCCGCCGCGCCCCGGCCCCCCGCCCCGCCCTCCGACCGGACGCTCGCGGCCCAGCCCGCCCGTCAGGACCTCACCCGCGAGCAGTTCTACTTCGTCCTGCCGGACCGGTTCGCCAACGGCGACACCTCCAACGACCGCGGCGGCCTCACCGGCAGCCGCACCCGGACCGGCTTCGACCCGGCCGACAAGGGCTTCTACCAGGGCGGCGACCTCAAGGGCCTCACCCAGCGGCTCGACTACATCAAGGGCCTCGGGACCACCGCCATCTGGATGGCCCCGATCTTCAAGAACCGGCCCGTGCAGGGCGAGGGGAAGGACGCCTCCGCCGGCTACCACGGCTACTGGATCACCGACTTCACCCAGGTCGACCCGCACTTCGGGACCAACGAGGACCTGGAGAGGCTGATCGCCGCCGCCCACGCCAAGGGCATGAAGGTCTTCTTCGACGTCATCACCAACCACACCGCCGACACCGTCGACTACGCCGAGAAGAAGTACGGCTACCGACCCAAGGGCGCCTACCCGTACCTCGACAAGGACGGCCGCCCCTTCGACGACCGGGCCGCCATCGGCAAGGTGGACGCGGACTCGTTCCCGTACACCCCGGTCGAGAAGGCGAACACCAAGGTCCCGTCCTGGCTCAACGACCCCACGATGTACCACAACCGCGGCGACTCCACCTGGGCCGGCGAGTCCGCCGAGTACGGCGACTTCGTCGGACTCGACGACCTGTGGACCGAGCGCCCCGAGGTCGTCGAGGGCATGAAGAGGATCTACGAGAAGTGGGTCCGCGACTTCAAGATCGACGGCTTCCGCATCGACACCGTCAAACACGTCGACCTGGACTTCTGGACCGAGTGGGCCACCGCCCTCGACGCGTACGCGAAGAAGCGCGGTCGCGAGGACTTCTTCATGTTCGGCGAGGTCTACTCCGCCGACACCACCGTCACCTCCCCGTACGTCACCCGGGGCCGGCTCGACGCCACCCTCGACTTCCCCTTCCAGGACGCGGCCCGCGCCTTCGCTTCCCAGGGCGCCGGCGCCGACCGCCTCGCGAAGGTCTTCGCCGAGGACTACCGCTACACCACCGACAAGGCCAACGCCTACGAGCAGGTGACCTTCCTCGGCAACCACGACATGGGCCGCATCGGCACCTTCCTCAAGCAGGACAACCCCCACGCCTCCGACGCCGAACTCCTCCGCCGGGCCCGGCTCGCCAACGAGCTGATGTTCCTGTCCCGCGGCAACCCGGTGATCTACTCCGGCGACGAGCAGGGCTTCACCGGCGCCGGCGGCGACAAGGACGCCCGCCAGCCCCTCTTCGCCGCCCAGGCCGCCGACTACCTCGACGACGACCAGCTCGGCACCGACCGCACCCACGCCACCGACGCGTACGACACCAAGCACCCCGTCTACACGTCCGTCGCCGAACTCTCCCGCCTGACCAAGGCCCACCCGGCCCTCCGCGACGGCATCCAGCAGGAGCGGCTCGCCGAGGGCTCCGTCTACGCCTTCTCCCGTACGGACGCCAAGACGCGGACCGAGTACCTCGTCGCCACCAACAGCGCCACCACCGACAAGACCGTCACCGTCCCGGTCGAATCCGCGAACTTCCGTGCCCTGTACGGGGGTCAGGGCGCCGTCACCACGAAGGACGGCAAGGTCACCGTCACCGTCCCGGCGCTCTCCTCGCTCGTCCTCAGGGCCGACGCCCCGCTCCCGGCCCCGGCCGCGAAGCCCGTCGTCTCCCTGAAGGCCCCGGCCGCCGGCGCCACCGGCACCGTCGAGCTCACCGCCGACGTCACCGGCGGCGGCCTCAACCGCGTCGTCTTCGCCGCCCAGACCGGCAACGGCCCCTGGCAGGTCCTCGGCACCGCCGACCACGCCCCCTACAAGGTCACCCAGCACGTGACCGCCGCCGCCGGCACGGCACTGCGCTACAAGGCCGTCGCCGTCGACTCCGCCGGCCGCACCGCGAGCGCCACCGCCACCACCACCGCCGGACAGGTCCCCGCACCCGAGAAGCCGGTCGCCGTCGAGCGCACGTACGCCGTCGTCCACTACAAGCGCGAGGACGGGAACTACGCCGGCTGGCAGCTGAAGGCCGCCGGCCAGGAGGCCGCGTTCACCGGCCGTGACGCCCACGGCGCCTTCGCCTGGGTCAAGGTCCCCGAAGGCGCCTCCACCCTCGCCTACACCGTCGAGAAGGACGGCGCCGCCGACGGCCCGCAGCGGAGCATCACCCTCGGCCGCACCGGCGAGGTCTGGATCACGCAGGGCCAGGACGGCCAGTCCGACACGAACCCGGCCCCCGCCCCGCAGGACAAGACCAAGGCCGTCATCCACTACCAGCGGCCCGACGGGAACTACGACGGCTGGGGCCTCCACACCTGGACCGGCGCCGCCCAGCCCACCGACTGGTCCAAGCCCCTCATGCCGGTCCGCGTCGACGCGTACGGCGCCGTCTACGAGGTGCCGCTCACCGAGGGCGCGACCTCCCTCTCGTACATCCTCCACAAGGGCGACGAGAAGGACCTGCCCACCGACCAGTCCCTCGACCTCGCCACCTACGGCCACGAGATCTGGGCGCTCTCCGGACAGCAGAAGTACCTCCTCCCGACCGTCGGCGGCGCCCCGAACCTCGACCTCGGCAAGGCCGAGGCCCAGTGGATCGACCGGAACACCGTCGTCTGGAAGGTGAAGGCCACCGACGCCACCAGCCAGCAGCTGGTGTACGCGAAGAACGGCGGGCTCACCGTCACCGACGGGGCCCTCAGCGCCGAGGGCCAGTGGCTCCGGCTCAACCAGGCCGCCCTCACCGACGCCCAGAAGGCGAAGTACCCGCACCTCAAGGACTACCCGGCCTTCACCCTCGACGCGCGCGACGCCGACCGCGTCCGCGACTCGCTGCGCGGCCAGCTCATCGCCACCCAGCGCGCCGCCAACGGCGCCCTGCTCGCCGCCACCGGCGTCCAGACGGCCGGCGTCCTCGACGACCTGTACGCCCAGAAGGCCACCGGCGCCGCCCTCGGCCCCGTCTTCCGCCAGGGCCGCCCCACCCTCGCGCTCTGGGCCCCCACCGCACAGTCCGTCGCCCTCGAACTCGACGGCCGGACCGTGCCCATGCGGCGCGACGACACCTCCGGCGTCTGGTCCGTCACCGGCCCCAAGTCCTGGACCGGCAAGCCGTACCGCTACGTCGTGAAGGTCTGGGCGCCCACCGTCCAGAAGATCGTGGAGAACAAGGTCACCGACCCCTACTCCACCGCCCTCACCACCGACTCCGCCCGCAGCCTCGCCGTCGACCTCACCGACCCGAAGCTCGCCCCGGCCGGCTGGCGCGGCCTGAAGAAGCCGACCGCGGTACCGCTGCGCGACGCCCAGATCCAGGAGCTCCACATCCGCGACTTCTCGATCGCGGACCCCACGGCGAAGGCCGACCACCAGGGCACCTACCTGGCCTTCACCGACCCGGACAGCAAGGGCACCCGGCACCTCAAGGCGCTCGCCGCCTCCGGCACCTCCTACGTCCACCTGCTCCCGGCCTTCGACATCGGCACCATCCCCGAGAAGAAGTCCGGACAGACCGCACCCGCCTGCGACCTCACGGTCTACGCCCCCGACTCCGAGGAGCAGCAGGCCTGCGTCGCCGCCGCCGCGGCCAAGGACGCCTACAACTGGGGCTACGACCCGCTGCACTACACCGTCCCCGAGGGCTCCTACGCCACCGACCCCGAAGGCACCCGCCGCACGGTCGAGTTCCGGCAGATGGTCCAGGCCCTCAACGGCAACGGACTGCGCACGGTCATGGACGTCGTCTACAACCACACCGTCGCCGCCGGACAGTCCGACAAGTCCGTCCTCGACAAGATCGTGCCCGGCTACTACCAGCGGCTCCAGGCCGACGGCTCCGTCGCCACCTCCACCTGCTGCGCCAACACCGCGCCCGAGAACGCCATGATGGGCAAGCTCGTCGTCGACTCGGTCGTCACCTGGGCCAAGGACTACAAGGTCGACGGTTTCCGCTTCGACCTCATGGGCCACCACCCCAAGGCCAACATCCTGGCCGTCCGCAAGGCCCTCGACGAGCTGACCGTCGCCAAGGACGGCGTCGACGGAAAGTCGATCGTCCTCTACGGCGAGGGCTGGAACTTCGGCGAGATCGCCGACGACTCCCGTTTCGTCCAGGCCACCCAGAAGAACATGGCCGGCACGGGCATCGCGACCTTCTCCGACCGCGCCCGCGACGCCGTCCGCGGCGGCGGACCCTTCGACGAGGACCCGGGCGTCCAGGGCTTCGCCTCCGGCCTCTTCACCGACCCCAACTCCTCCACCGCCAACGGCACCCCGGAGCAGCAGAAGGCCCGGCTGCTCCACTACCAGGACCTGATCAAGGTCGGCCTGACCGGCAACCTCGCCTCTTACACCTTCACCGACACCTCGGGTCGCACGGTCAAGGGCTCCGAGGTCGACTACAACGGCGCCCCCGCCGGCTACGCGGCCGCCCCGGGCGACGCCCTCGCCTACGCCGACGCCCACGACAACGAGAGCCTGTACGACGCGCTGGCCTTCAAGCTCCCGGCGGGCACCTCCCCGGCCGACCGGGCCAGGGCACAGGTCCTCGCCATGGCGACCGCGACCCTCTCGCAGGGCCCGGCGCTCTCCCAGGCCGGCTCGGACCTGTTGCGCTCCAAGTCCCTGGACCGCAACTCCTACGACAGCGGCGACTGGTTCAACGCGATCCACTGGGACTGCCGCGACGGCAACGGCTTCGGCCGCGGCCTGCCCCCGGCCCCCGACAACAAGGCCAAGTGGGGCTACGGAAAGCCGCTCCTGGTCAACCAGGCCCTCACGGTCGGCTGCGAGCAGATCGACGGCGCCTCCGCCGCCTACCGCGACCTGCAGAAGATCCGTACCACCGAGCCGGTGTTCTCACTGGCCACCTCGGGCCAGGTGCAGGACGCCCTGACCTTCCCGCTCTCCGGCCGTGACGAGACCCCCGGCGTCATCACCATGCGCCTCGGCGACCTGGTCGTCGTCCTCAACGCGACCCCGCGGAGCACCGAGCAGAAGGTCGCCGACCTGGCGGGCAAGGGCTACGCCCTCCACCCCGTCCAGGCGAACGGCTCGGACGCCGTGGTGAAGTCCGCCTCCTACGAGGCCGGTTCGGGCACCTTCACGGTCCCGGCCCGGACGGTGGCGGTCTTCAAGACCGCGAGCTGATCGCGGGCAGAACCGGGCCCTGGTGTGACATCCCTGTCACGCCGGGGCCTTCGCCATGAGCGCGGCGTCACGCCAGGGACTTCTCCATCAGCGTCACCGTGTACCGGCGGCCGTCGGGACCGACCTTCTCCAGGAGCGGGGCGAGGGCCGTGTACCCGGCGCCCTCGTAGTACGTCCCCAGGCGCGGGTTGCGCGTCTCGCAGTCCAACCGGGCCAGCGTCCGGCCCGAGGCGGCGATCCGCTCCTCCGCGTGCGCGAGCAGCACCCGCCCGGCGCCTGCGGGCGCCGCCTCCCGGTCGGTCATCAGCCGGTGCACGTAACCCGCCACCGGCGGCTGCGGCCCCCAGACCTCCCTGTCCTCCCACCACAGCTCGTACGCGCCGACGACCCGGTCCCCGCTGGACGCCAGCCACACCTCGCCCCCGGCGATCCGCGCCCGGAAGTGCCCGGCGCTCTTCCCGCCCGGTTTCCACTGGTCGATCCCGTTCTGCACCATCCAGGCGGCCGCCCCGTCGAACAGCCCCACCAGAAGGTCCAGATCGCCGTCGTCCGCCTGCCGGAAGGTCACTTGTGTCGTCATGACGATCACCGTAATGGTGTGGCCAGACATCCGACATCCGTACCCTCTGGCCGGGAGTGACCCTCATGCCGCAGATCACCGTGGACTACTCCGCGCCCCTCGACCGGCGCGGCTTCGCGCTCGCCCTGCACCCGCTCGTCGTCGAGGCCGTGGACACCAAGCTGGACGCCTGTAAGACCCGCTTCCGGGAGGTCGAGGAGACCGTCGTCGGCGACGGCGCCACCGAGGACGTCATCGTGCACGTCGAGATCGCCCTGCTCTCCGGCCGCACGGACGACACCAAGGCGCGGCTCTCGCAGGCCGTCCTCGACCTGCTGCCGACGTACGTCAAGGCCACCGAGAACGTCCGGCTCTCCGTCGAGATCCGCGACCTCGAATCGTCCTACCGCAAGCGCTGATCGGGCACGGCGGGCGCCGTTCCGGCCGAGGGCACGAGCGCGACGAGCCGGGCCACCAGATCCCCGAAGGGACCGTCGGCCGGCTCGTCGGCGAGGAGACCGACCAGGATCCCCGCCATCTCCTCGTCGTACGCGGCCGACACCGCGGCCAGCGCCCCGAAGTCGTGCACCAGCTGCAACTCCAGCTCCGCGCGCGGGACCCGGCGGCCGTCCAGCCAGAGCAGGGCCGTCGACTCGGCGAGCGACACCCAGGAGCGGACGACCAGTTCGAGCCGGGCCGAGGGCTTCTCGACCTTCAGGTGGGCGAGGATCTGCTCGTACGCGGCCTGGCGCACCTCGTCGATCATCGCGTTCGTCGTGGAGGAACCCACCGCGGGGCCGCCCCGCATCAGTGCGGCGAAACCCGGTCCGTGATCGTCCACGAAGTCGAAGAAGCGGCCCATCACCCGCAGCAGGCGCGCCCCCAGCGGCCCCCGCGGCGGCTCCACGAACCGTGCCGCCAGCTCGTCGGCCGCCCGCCGCAGCGCCGCCTCGTAGAGGCTCTGCTTGCCGGGGAAGTAGTGGTAGACCAGCGGTCGCGAGATCCCCGCGGCCGCGGCGATCTCGTCGATGGACACCTCGTCGGGAGAGCGGTGGCTGAAGAGTTCGAGGGCCACCCCGATCAGCTGCTGCTTGCGCTCCTCGACGCCCATCCTGCGGCGTACCCCGGTCGTCATACGAACAGCCTAACGGGGTCCGTTACGCTCCTGGTCCATGAGCGCTTCCGACCAGGACACCAAGGCAGTCGAGGCCCCGGAGGCCCCCGAGGCCGCCGAGGCTCCTGAGCACGACGAGACCGCGGTCGAGGCCGCCGACGCGGACACCGAAGAGGCCGCCGAAGAGGCGGAAGACACCGAAGACACCGAAGCGGCCGACGACGCCGATGAGGCGGATGACGCCGACGACGCCCATGAGGCGGACGAAGCCCCCGCGATGGGCGGCCTCACCCCCAAGCAGGCGCGAAGGCTGCGCGTCGCCGCCGCCTCCGTCCTCCTCGTCGCCCTCGCCGTGGTCCTGGTGATCCGCCTCGCGAGCCGTACGTCCGTCCTCGTCGTCGGGGTGTACGGCCTCGCGATGATCCTCTGCGGCGTCGTCATCGAGCTCTCCCGCAACGGCCGTACGCGGCTTGCCACCTGGCTCCTGGTGAGCGGGCTGCTCGCCGCCCTCGCCTTCGACTGGCTGATCCTCCCGTAGGGCCTGTCGGGCAGGCCCCGGCGGGTCACAGGTCCAGGACGAGCCGCTTCCCCGTGCAGCGCGAGACGCAGATCAGCATCGAGCCGTTCCGCTCCGCGTCGGTGAGCAGCTCGTCCCGGTGGTCGACCTCCCCCTCCAGGACCGACTGCCGGCACGTGCCGCAGAAGCCCTGCCGGCAGGAGTACATGAGGCCGGGCACCTCCTCGCGGACCACTTCGAGCACCGTCCGGTCGGCCGCCACCGTCACCGTACGGCCGGAGCGGCGCAGCTCGACCTCGAAGGCGGTGCCGCCGGCCGGAGCGGCGGCGGAGAAGCGCTCCAGGCGCGGGGCCCGGCCCTCGGGCATCGCCGCGCCGACCGCGTCCATCAGGCCGTCGGGCCCGCAGCAGTAGACCGCCGTCTCGGCGGGGACGTGCGCGAGGAAGTCCAGGGCGGGGAAGCCGGTTTCGTCCTCGGCGACGACCGTGACGCTCCCCCAGCCTTCGGCCGGGGGGACCCCCATCTCGCTTCGCTCGCCCCCGAGCCGCTCGACCTCGTCGAGGTACGGCATCGTGGCCCGGCTCCGGCCGCAGTACAGGAGCCGCCAGTCCGCCCCGGCCGCCTCGGCGGCGCGCACCATCGGCAGGACCGGGGTGATGCCGATGCCGCCGGCGACGAAGACGTAGGCGGGGGCGCCGATCAGCGGGAAGCGGTTGCGGGGGCCGCGGATCTCGACCTCCGTGCCCTCGTGGAGCTGCTCGTGCACCTCGCGCGAACCGCCCCGGCCGTCCTCGATCAGCCGCGTCGCGACGGTGTACGCACCGGTGTCGGCCGGGTCGCCGCAGAGCGAGTACTGCCGCACGAGCCCGGACGGCAGGACGAGGTCGACATGGGCGCCCGGCTGCCACGCGGGCAATCCGGCACCTTCCAGGCGTAGTTCGACGACGCCCTCGGCGGGGGTGGCGCGCCCGGTCACGAGGACCCGGCGGGGGACCGTGCTGCCCCGGCCGTATCCGGACACGGGCACGTCGAGGGCGGGCAGCGGCCACAGCGGGGCCGTGGACATCCGGCTGCGGACGGCGTGGCGGACGAGCAGTGCGGCCCCGGCGGCCAGGGCGACGGTGGTGAACCGGGGCATCAGCGGCCTCCGTTGGCGCCGGGGGAGGAGGCGAGGTAGGCCAGCGCCTGCGCGGTGTCGCCCTCCTGGGAGGGGTGGTAGGCGCGGCTCATGTAGCGGGGTATGGAGCGCAGCATGGCCGGGGTGGAGGGCAGCACGCCCTGCCGGCCCTTGCGGTAGAACTGGCCGAAGGAGGCCTTGCCGTCGAGCAGGCTCGGGTCGTTCTCCATGAAGAAGCGGACGCCCCGCTGCCAGAGGAAGAGGAGCGCGCCCAGGCCGAGCGCCCAGGTGCGGGCGCGGCGCCGGTAGCCGCCGTCGAGGTGCATGAAGAGCTCGAAGGCGACCGAGCGGTGCTCGACCTCCTCCGCGCCGTGCCAGCGCAGCAGGTCGAGCATGGTGGGGTCGGCGCCGACCCGGTCGAGCTCCTCGGCGTTGAGGATCCAGTTGCCGAGGAAGGCCGTGTAGTGCTCGATGGCGGCGATCATCGCGACCCGCTCCATCAGCCACCAGCGGCGCGGCCGGCCCGGCGGCAGGGTCCGGTCCCCGAGCAGCTTCTCGAAGAACCAGTCGACCTGCGCGGTGTACGGGGTGGGGTCGAGGCCCAGCTTCTTCAGGTGGGGGAGGACGTCGTCGTGGGCCTGGGAGTGGACGGCCTCCTGGCCGATGAAGCCGATGACGTCCTCGCGCAGCCGGTCGTCGGTGATGTACGGCAGGGCCTGCTGGTAGACGTGCACGAACCACCGCTCGCCCGCCGGGAGCAGCAGGTGCAGCACATTGATCGTGTGCGTGGTGAAGGGGTCGCCGGGGACCCAGTGGAGCGGGGTTTCCTCCCAGTCGAAGGAGACCTTGCGGGCCTTGAGTTCGACGTGCTCCGACGCCACCGGGGCAGGCTGCGTATTAGACATGACGTCAATGTACTGAGGGGTAAGGCGCTGGAACAGGCCTGCGCGCCGCCTATTTGCCGGTACGGGCCCCGCCGGGACGCCGCTTGGCGTCAGCTCGCGTCCCGGTCGCTCACCGCAGCGAGGCCACCCGCGTGCCGTCGCGCAGGGTCCCGTCCAGGTCGGCCCGCGCCCCCGCCTTCGCCTTCACCGTCAGGACCGGGCCGTCCACGCGGCCCTTCACCCCGCCCGAGGTCTCCAGGGAGGCGAAGTCCGGACTGCCCGCCGCCAGGACGTACCAACCGCCGCCCGGCGCCTGCCACAGTACGCCCGCCAGGACCCGGGGATCCCGCACCCCGCACGCGGGCGAGCCCTCGGACCGGGCGGCGAGCGCCGCCGGCACCTTCGGTGACGGTACGAGGAACTGGGCGAGGACGCGGGCGCCGGTGCCGCGCCAGGTCTCCGCGCGCGTGCACACCCAGGCGGCGTGCCCGGCGCCCTCGGGCAGCTGCTGCCGCGCGAACCGCCAGGCATTCACGGACCGCACGCCGTGCGCCCGCACCGCCTGCAGCCGGCAGGCCGTCCGCGCCCACGCCTCCAGGGACTCCTTCTCCGTCACGTCCACCGGTGCGTCCGGCGGCCCCCACAGCAGCCGGGCGGGCGCCAGCTCGCCCAGGTCGGAGAGGAGCCGCGTGCCCGACCCGTCCCGCACCTGGAGGCCGTTCCACCGCTCGCACTCCTTCGCCTGCGCGGGGCTCGGCACGGGCTCGGTCACCCCCTGCGCGTCCCGGGCCAGCGGCCACGGCTCCTTCGCGGGCGCGAGCAGGTCCCGTACGGCCGTCTCCCGTACCCAGGGAGCCGTCAGATAGCGGACGTTGCCCGAGGCGCGGGAGACGACGAGGGCTGCCGAACCCACGGCGTCGGCCGCGTCCGTCCGCGCGAAGTCCAGCGCCGCGCCGCCCGCGCCCGCCACCGGCTCCGCGTACCGCACGGCCCGCAGCCCGTCGTGGAACAGCACCACCCGGGCGCCGTCCACCAGGCCCGCGAACAGCAGCTGCGGCGGCCCCATCGGAGGCCCGACGGGCGTCCCGGGCGTCGCCGACGACCGCACGGTGAGGCCCGGCCGCGCCCACACGGCGAGCGCCCGCCGCAGCAGCGCCCGGTCCGCGGTGAGACCGCCGCGCGCGGGCCAGACCGAGAAGTCCTGACGCGTGGACCCCGGCCAGGCGGTGGGCGGCACGCGCTTGACGGCACCGGGATCGAGGGCGGCCTCGGCGGCCGGGTTCCGGGCGTACGAGGGCGCGGCAGCACCGTTTCTGCCCCAGCCGTCCCCGGGCAGCCCGAGCAGGGTCCCGCAGACGACGAGCGCGGCGACGGCGACGAGCGCGGCCCGCCCGTGCTGCCGCCGCCGCAACAGGTCGGTCGGCCGGGCCTGCAGGGAACAGGGATCGAACTCGGCCGACTCCAGCAGAGCGGCCCCACTGACCCGCCCACCGCCCCGCCGCGCCTCCCCGACCCCAGCGAACGGCACACCACCCGCCGGCCCCGGGCTGCCGGAGCCGCCCCCGTACCGCCCACCGTCCCCGGCTCCGCCGGGTCCTCCGCCGCTCCCGGGTCCCCCGCCGCCGGCGGGGGCTCCGGCCGGCCCGCTGCCCGGTCCACCGTCGTAGGCGGCGCCCTCGCCGCTCCAGGCGCCGGCGAGGCGCCGGGGCTCACCCGTCCTGCCCCGTCCGCCCTGCTCTCCGACCCGCGCGGTGCGCCCGCCTTCGGTGGCGCGCCCGTCTTCGCCGGACTGCCGGGCTCCGTCGCCGGGGCGGCGGGTGCGCTCGCCGCCGGCCGGGGCACCGGCCCCCGGCACGGGCGCCTCGGCCGCGCGGCGGCCGCCCTCCGCGAGCCCGGCGGCTCCCGCGCGCCGGTCATCCTCCGCGAGCCGGTCGTCCTCCGCCGCGTCGACCGCGTCCGCCTCCGCCAGGGCCGCCGCCGGGTCGGTGACACCGGCGGCGGCCAGGACGCGCAGGACCTCCGGGTCGCCCTGGCGCTCCAGGCCGCGGAGCACGTACGCCGCGCGGCCCGGGCCCGAGAGGGCGGACAGGCGCTGGTCCAGGGCCAGTTCGTCCGCGCCGCCCACCCGGGGGAAGACCCGCAGCCCCCACACCTGCGGCAGCAGCGGAGGGAACTGGGCCCGGCGCGGCAGCGCGCGCCGCCGCAGCGGGAGCCCGGCGACCAGGGCCTGCCGCAGCACCTCGCCCCGTACGTACGCGTAGCCGGGATCCACCGCGTCCTCGGGGCGCCGCGGCCCCGGGACCTCGGGACCCGGCACCCGGCGGCGCGGCAGCGAACGCTGCACGAGCGCGTGCGCGGTCAGCACCCGGCGGTTGCGGCCGAGCGTCGGCGGCAGCACGAGATAGGCGATGCGCACGAGGCGCGGATAGTGCTCGACGAGCGCGGCCTCGGCCTGCTCGACGTCGACGGGGCCCACGGGCGAGGGGTCGAGATCCTGGGTGCTCACGTTCAGCAGAACGAGCGATTCTTCCGATGGTCACCCCGGCCAGGGGCCCGCCCCCGTGGGCCTCAGGCCGAATGGACCGTCAACCGCTCGCGGATCACCGCCGTCACCTCGTCCGGGACGCCGAGCCCCTCCCGTACGTACTTCTCCATCGAGCCGTGCCGGATCGCCACCTCGTCGAGACCCGCCTCCAGGTACTCCGGCAGGACCCCGATCAGGTCGAGCGCCAGCTGGGGATCCCCGCCCTGGGCCGTGAACCCCTCGATCATCGGCGCGAACGCCTGCCGCACCGCCGGATTGACCGCCAGGTACTCGTCCAGCACCGTCTCCTCGTCCGCCCCGAGCAGCGACAGGACGACCGTCGCCGCCCACCCCGTGCGGTCCTTGCCCGCCGAACAGTGGAAGAGCACGGGCCCGGCGCCGGGCGCGCCCAGCTCGGTCAGCAGGGCGCGGTACGCGAGGCGGGCGGCGTCGCCGGACACGAAGGTCCGGTAGGTGCGGCCGAAGGCCGCCCGCACCCGGCCCCCGCCGAGGTGCTCCTCGGCGAGCGCAGGGTCGGAGAGCAGCACCTTCAGCCGCGCGGCCGGCGGCAGCCCGCTGACGGCCAGCCGGTCGGCGAGCACGTCCGCGACGAGCAGCCGCGCGCCGGCCGGCAGGTGGTCGGGGCGCTCGCCGCGCTCGGTCTCGGTCCGCAGGTCGACGACCGTACGGATGCCGAGCTCCGCCACCACCTGCTCGGCCGGATCGAGCCGGTCGAGGTGCGCCGAGCGGAAGGCGAGACCCGACCGGACGGCGCGCCCGCCCCCGAGGGGCAGCCCCCCGAGGTCACGGAGGTTGGCGACGGAGACGGCGGGGATGGCGGGCATGGGCGTCGACTCCTCCGGTTCGTCCACTTTGCTGTCGACCGTAGTGGATCTACCGAAATGTGGCAGTTCGTCAGCGCCTCGCATCCCCGCCGGCGCCCCTTGTCCCGCGGGCGCTCCTCGACCTTGCGGGGGACGCTCGACCTTGCGGGCGCCTCTCGACCTCGCGGGGGGACGCTCGTCCCCGCAGGCGCTCTTGGTCCCGTCGGCGACCCTCGTCCCCGTCAGTGACTCTCGTTCCCGTCAGTGACCCTCGTCCCCGCCGACAGGCGCGTACTTCGCGAGGAACTCCGCCTCCCGCTCCGCGGAGAGCCCGACCTCCGGCCGGTCGGGGCGCTTCGGCGCGACCCCGCCGAGCGACTCCAGCCACGCCCAGGTGTCCGCGACCGTCTCCTCGACCGGCCGGCAGCGCAGGCCCGTCGCGACCGCCCGGGAGACGTCGGCCGTGTGCATCGCGTCGTACATCTCGCCCGGCGGCAGCCACACGGGCAGCTCCGACCAGGGTTCGAGACCGGCCGCGAGGACCGCCTCCGGCTCCGCCCACCGCAGCTCGGCGTCCGAGCCGGTCGCCTTCACACAGGCGTCGAGCAGCTCGCCCATGGTCGTGTGCCCGGGCGGCGAGACGAGGTTGTACGGCCCGGAGAGCCCGGCCGCCACCGCGTCGAGCGTCCACTCGGCGAGGTCGCGGGCATCGACGTACTGGATCGGGAGCGTGCTCGGCCCGGGGGCCAGGACCGTCCCGCCGCGCGCCACCCGGCCCAGCCACCAGGGGAGCCGGCCGATGTTCTCGTACGGGCCGATGATGAGGCCCGCCCGGACGTGCAGCGTCCGCTCCGCCCCGAAGGCGGCCGTCGCGGCGAGCTCGCCACCCATCTTGGCTTCCGCGTACGGCACGTCCCCGGCGTCCGGCGAACCCTCCACCAGCGGGCCGTCCTCTGTGAGCCCGGCGGCCGGCGGCCAGGAGTAGACGGAGCGGCTCGACACGTACGCGTACCGATCGACCCGGTCCGCGAGCAGCCGCGCCGCGTCCCGGACCGCCGAGGGCGCGGCCGACCAGGTGTCCACGACGGCGTCCCAGGAACCGGTCGCGAGAGCGGCGAGCCCTTCCGGACCGGTCGTGCGGTCACCGAGCAGGGACCTGACTCCGGCCGGGGGTGCGTGGCGGCCCCGGTGGAAGACCGTCACCTCCCAGCCCCGGCCGAGCGCCGCCTCGACGACCGCGCGACCCACGAACTCCGTACCACCGAGAATCAGCAATCTCATGATCGAAGCGTGCCCCGGAGGCGCGGCCGGGGCCAGAGGATTCCGCTCCCGGAGGATTCCGCCGGGGGAGGAACGAGACGGTGCGGGCGGGGGTGCGGCGGGGGAGGGGAGGGGGTCTGTTCGGCCTGATGGCGGGATGGCACCATTGCGGGCGATGACGGATGCCCGGTCGCCGCTGCGCGCCCTGCGAGCCGCACTTTTCGCGGCGGTGTGCGTGTCTTTGGCCGCTGTGGGGCATTCGTCCATGTCTGCGCACCAGCTTCCGGCACCCGGCCTGCTCGCCGCCTTCGCCGCGACGGCCGTCGTTGCGTGGGCCGCGGCCGGACGGCGGCGGGGCGCACCGACGATCGCGGGCGCGATGCTCTTCCTCCAGGGCGCGCTGCACCTGCTCTTCTCCATGACGGGCGCGCACCCGGCGGCGGGGGCCGTGGGCGACGCGAAGGCCACGACGCACGCGCATGCCATGACCGGCGGACACCCGTCCTTGGGCTCCATGCACCCCACGGGCGCCATGCAACCCATGGGCTCCGCGGGCGGACCCATGGGTTCCACGGATCCCGTGGAACCCATGGACCTCATGTCCATGAGCCCCATGGCCATGGACTCCGGCGCCGGCATGCTCGCCGTCCACCTCCTCGCCGCACTCCTCTGCGGCCTCTGGCTGGCCCACGGCGAAGCCGCGTTCTTCACGCTCGCCGAGGCCGCCCTGGCCTACGCGTTCACCCCGCTGCGCCTGCTGTTCGCGCGCGTGCGCGTCCCCGACGCCCCGCGCGGCCCGGTCCGCCGACCTCGCGGGAACGCCCACCGTCCCCACACCGTCGTCCTCGCGCACACCGTCTCCCGGCGCGGCCCGCCCCGGTTGTCCGTACCCCGCGCCACGGCCCTCGGAGCACACGTCTGACACCGGGGGTCTCCTCCCGTTGTCCACGTCGAATCCAAGGACGGACAGTCATGACCATCGACGATCCCGCGCGCCCGGAAACCACCGAGGCACCACCGTCGGAAGCCACCGAAGCCACCGAAGCCACCGAAGCCACCGAAGCCACCGGCGCCTCGGACGCCCCCGGCACCGCGGCGAACACCCCCCGCAAGGCCGGCACCTGGAGCGCCCTGCGCCCCCTCGTCCTGCGCCTCCACTTCTATGCCGGCGTCCTCGTCGCCCCGTTCCTCCTCGTGGCCGCCGCCAGCGGCCTGCTCTACGCGCTCTCCTTCCAGGCCGAGAAGGTGATCTACGCGCACGAGCTGGAGGTCCCCGTCGGCGACCGGACGCTGCCGCTCTCGCAGCAGGTGAACATCGCCCGCAAGGTCAACCCGAACGGCACCGTCACCGCCGTCTGGCCCGGTGCCGAACCGGA
The DNA here is from genome assembly GCF_014649015.1 of Streptomyces narbonensis. Lineage (GTDB taxonomy): Bacteria > Actinomycetota > Actinomycetes > Streptomycetales > Streptomycetaceae > Streptomyces > Streptomyces narbonensis. The sequence goes on along the minus strand of NZ_BMSF01000003.1, from coordinate 462,328 downwards.
CGCCAGCACCCGGGTCCTGATGGCCGACCCCGACGTCCCCGAGGGCACGTCGCTCGCCGTCTTCGTCGACCCCTACACCGGGGAGGTACGGGGACAACTGCCCAGCTTCGGCAGCTCCGGCGCCCTGCCGCTGCGGACCTGGATCGACGGGCTCCACGCCGACCTGCACCTCGGTGAACTCGGCCGCAACTACAGCGAGCTGGCCGCCAGCTGGCTGTGGGTGATAGCCCTCGGCGGTCTGCTGCTCTGGCTCGGCCGCCGCAGGAAGAACCGTCGCGCGCTCTTCGTCCCCGAGGGCGGCCCGAAGTCCCGCCGCCGCACGCTCTCCTGGCATGGCTCGGTCGGCCTCTGGGCTGTGACCGGCCTCGTCCTGCTCTCCGCGACGGGCCTGACCTGGTCGCGGTACGCGGGCGAGAACATCGGCGCCGTCCAGGACGGCCTCGGCGGCGCGACGCCCACCCTGACCGCGACCCTCGGCGGCGCGGCGGGCGGCGGCTCCGAGCACGAGGGCCACGGCGCCGGCCACGAGCAGACCGGCACCACCCCGCAGGGCCCGGACATCGGCGTCGACAAGGCGGTCGAGGCGGCCCGCGCGGCCGGCATCGACAGCCCGCGCATCTCGGTCGTCCTGCCCGCCGACGGCAAGGGCTACGTGGTCAAGGAGACCGACACGCAGTTCCCGCTCCAACTGGACTCGGCGGCCGTGAACCCGGCGGACGGCACGGTCCTCGACCGCCTCGCCTTCGCCGACTACCCGCTCCTCGCCAAGCTGACCCGCATCGGCATCGACGCGCACACCGGCGTGTTCCTGGGCCTGTTCAACCAGCTGGCCCTGGCCGCCCTCGCGCTCTCCCTGATCCTGCTGATCCTCTGGGGCTACCGCATGTGGTGGCAGCGCCGCCCGGGCCGCCCGGTGGCGCGCGGGGCCTGGCGCAAGGTCCCGGTGACGATGCTGCTGCCGCTCGCGGCGGTCACGGCGCTGGTCGGCTGGTTCGTCCCGCTGCTCGGCCTCAGCCTGCTGCTGTTCCTGGCGGTGGACCTCACCCTCGCCCTGGTGGCGAAGATAAAGGCGAGGTCCACCCGAACCGCCTGATCAGGGCGTGTACTTGTAGCCGACCCGCCGCACGGTCTGGATCGTGTGGCGGTGCTCGGCCCCCAGCTTCCGGCGCAGCCGGGCCACGTGCACGTCGACCGTACGGCCGTCGCCGACGTGTCCGTACCCCCACACCGTCGTGACCAACTGGTCGCGGGTGTGCACCCGGTGCGGGTGCGCCACGAGATGGGCGAGGAGCTCGAACTCCAGATAAGTCAGGTCGAGCTCCTCCCCGTCCACGGCGGCGATCCGCCGGACCCCGTCGATGGCCACCGGACCCTGCTCCTCCGGCGCGGCGGCCGGGGCGGGGACGGGGGCGGCCACGGGGACCTCCGGCTGCTGGCCGGCCGGGACGAGCACGAGGTACCCGACCATCGGCGGCCGCCCCGGCAGCGTCGGCAGCGCGTGCTGCGGCGCGGGCAGCAGGGTGGCGCCGGGCGGCAGGAGGTCCGCCACCTGGGAAAGCTGGGAGAGCGGCGAGAGCGAGGGGAGACCGGCGACCTCGTGGGGATCGACGGCCCGGAGCCGGGGCCGGCCGGGACGGGCGGCGGCGGGGAGGGGAGCGGTCTGGATGTGGGCCATGGAAGGTCAGCTCTTTCGCGCGGGGAAACGAACGGACAGGCGTGGTGCGTCAGTCGTCGTGCGCGTCGGCCGAAGGCCTGGGATCGGACCGTACCGATCGGGGCTTTAGAGGGCCGACGCGTTCCTCGCGCGGCAACAGACCCGGTCGAAGTCGTCGTGCTGCCGGGACGGCCAGAACGGCTCCAGGTCGTCACGACCCGTCGCGGTCTCGTTCTTCGTTGTGGCCATATCCCTATTGAACCAGAAGGGAATGCCCCCGACGAGCCTTTCGTCGGCCAAACCCCGTGTCATCCGTCCCACATGACGAAAAGAGGCGCCCACCGTGTGAAACGGTGGGCGCCTCTTCCGAGGTGCCTGCGCGTCGATCCGGGACGCGGATCGGACGGGCTGGGATCAGACCTGGCCGGCCTTCTCCAGGGCCTCGCAGCAGGTGTCCACCAGCAGGCGGGTCACCACGTACGGGTCCACGTTCGCGTTCGGGCGGCGGTCCTCGATGTAGCCCTTCTGGTCCTGCTCGACCTGCCACGGGATGCGGACCGAGGCGCCGCGGTCCGAGACGCCGTAGGAGTACTTGTCCCACGGGGCGGTCTCGTGCAGACCCGTCAGACGGTCGTCGATGCCGGCGCCGTAGTTCTTGACGTGGTCGAGCGGCTTCGAGCCCTCGCCGAGGGACTCGGCGGCGGTGATGATCGCGTCGTAGCCCTCACGCATCGCCTTGGTGGAGAAGTTGGTGTGCGCGCCCGCGCCGTTCCAGTCACCCTTCACCGGCTTCGGGTCCAGCGTCGCGGAGACCTTGAAGTCCTCCGCCGTGCGGTACAGCAGCCAGCGGGCGACCCACAGCTGGTCCGAGACCGTGAGCGGCGCCAGCGGGCCGACCTGGAACTCCCACTGGCCCGGCATGACCTCGGCGTTGATGCCGGAGATGCCCAGACCCGCGGTGAGGCAGTTCTCCAGGTGCGCCTCGACGATGTCACGGCCGAAGATCTCGTCGGCGCCGACACCGCAGTAGTAGCCGCCCTGCGGGGCCGGGAAGCCGCCGACCGGGAAGCCGAGCGGACGCTCGCCGTCGAAGAAGGTGTACTCCTGCTCGATGCCGAAGATCGGCTCCTGCGCGGCGTACTTGGTGGCGACCTCGGCGAGCGCGGCACGCGTGTTGGACTCGTGCGGCGTCATGTCCGTGTTGAGGACCTCGCACAGCACCAGGATGTCGTCGCCGCCGCGGATCGGGTCGGGGCAGACGAAGACCGGCTTGAGGACGCGGTCCGAGGCGTGGCCCTTGGCCTGGTTCGTGCTGGAACCGTCGAAGCCCCAGATCGGCAGCTCGTCGAGCGCGGCGCCACCGCTCACGATGATCTTCGTCTTGGAACGAAGCTTCGCGGTCGGCTCGGTGCCGTCGATCCAGATGTACTCAGCCTTGAAGGTCACGGGACTCATCCTTTGAGCGTGCTGCTGCGGGTGCGCGGCGGCTCGCGGCGCTGCGAGAAGCTGCGGTGTCGTGTTCGGTGTCCGGTCGCAGCTTCGCAACACGGGATTTCCCGACGGTTGCCCGTTTGTGAACCCCGTGTTACTCAGCCTTCCTCTTCTTCCCGCCTGCGCCGTGCGACGACCTGCGCGTCGAGCAGGCCGCCGAGCCCCGCCGCCTCGATCCGCCGCACGATCTCCGCGTACGAGGTGCCGAGCGCCTGCGCCGTCTTCTCCAGGTGCCAGTCGTGGCCCGCGAGCCGCTGCAGCAGGTGGCCCTTCCGGACCTGCTTGTCGGAGAGCCGGAAGGTCTTCAGATGGGCCGTCCGCCCCTTGTGGTCGGTGATCAGCTCGCCGATGTGCTGCTCCCGCCCGTCCCGCAGGAAGGGCGGCAGGAACCGGTACAGGTCGAAGCCCCCCATCCGGTACACCCGGTCGTAGGCGTACGAGGTCTCCAGGAGGTCGCGCGCCATCAGCCCGTCGTGCGCCTCCGCCCAGGCCCGCTCCTGCGCGCGCGCCGCCGCCCGCAGGTCCGCGAGCGTCCGGATGCCGCCGGCGCCGTCCCGGATCCGCGCCGTGAACTCCGGCACCGGCCCGCCGAAGTACGCGTACTGGTGGACCAGCTCGCCGTACAGGTCCTCGACGAGCGTCGGATGCAGCACGCGGTAGTCGTCCGGGTGCGGGACGACGAAGGCCGCGGCCAGGGCGTCGGCCACGTACAGGAGCATCCCGGACTGGCCCGGGTGGAGCTCGAAGATCCGCAGCGCCTCCGTGAGCCCGGGCACCGCCCAGCCCGCGTAAGCCGCCTCGGCGCGCGGCGACAGGCCCTGCTTGAGGGCCTTGCGGGACCAGTCGTCCCAGACCACGGACGGGCCGCCGAAGTGCAGCGCGAGATAGCCGTCGAGGGCGAGGTGGAGCGGCAGGAAACGCAGCCGCCGCTCGCCCTGCCGCCGCTTGGCCAGCCGGTGCAGCCGGCGCACGGGCACGCACGGGGGTGCTCCCTCGCCGCCGAGCAGGGTCCCGTAGGCGGCGGACTCGGCGCCCTTCTCCGCGCCCGCCCCCGCCCCCGGTCCCGTCCAGTCGGCGACGAAGCCGTGCGGGACGTACGAGGTGTAGGTCGTCCGGTCGCCGAGGTCCACGGTGGTGAGCCCCGAGCCCTCGTACAGCTCCCGGCGCAGCCGCAGCCCGGCCACCGGCTCGTCCCGCACCAGCGGCACGATCCGCACCCCGCCCCACACCTGCGCCGGCCGGAGGTCGAGCCCGGTCAGATCGATCCGCGTCATCCCCCGGCCTCCTTCAGGAACAGCTCCACGCGACGGTCCAGGTAGGCGCCCAGCTCCGCGAAGCCCGTCCGCCCCTCGGCGAACTGCGCGATCTCCACCAGGGCCGCCAGATCCTCCGCGTCCCGGATCCCCGCCGTCGGCACGCTCGGCGCCAGCCGGCGCACGTCGAAGCCCTCGGCGTCGTATACGGGGTTGAGGTGCACGACGCTCGTCCGGCGCTCGGCGTCGAGCCGCGTACGCCACACCCGCAGGACCTCTCCGGCGAGCCCCGGCGGTTGTGAAGACCGCGTGGGCGGTACGCTGCCGGGGTCGAAGCGCCGTGTCAGGGCGGAGTCGAAGCCGATCGCCTTCCGGCCCGAGGCCGCGCAGCCGTACGACGACCGGTGCCTGTCCTGGCAGTACGACGCCGGGACGGTGTCGATCTGGACGACGGCCGGACGGCTCAGGAACGTCCGCTTCACCTGCTCCCCAAAAGCGCTGAAGATGCTCTGCGAGTACCGCAAGGGCGAGTCCGACCTGGTCGAACGCGATGGCGTGTTCTACCTGGTTGCCGTCTGCGACATCCCCGAGGCCGAGCAGTACGAGCCCCTAGGGTTCATCGGCGTCGACCTCGGGATCGTGAACATCGCCACCACGTCCACCGGCTACCGGGCCGCCGGGCGCGGCCTGAACCGCTACCGGAAACGACAGCTCGCCCTGCGGGAGAAGCTCCAGGCCAAGGGCACCAAGTCCGCCAAGCGCCTGCTCAAGAAGCGGTCCCGCAAGGAAGCCCGGCACACCGCCCACGTCAACCACGTCGTCTCGAAGACCATCGTCACCACCGCTGAACGCACCGGCTCCGGTATCGCCCTCGAAGACCTCACAGGCATCCGAAGCCGGGTACGGCACCGCAAGGACCAGCGGACCTCTCTGCATTCGTGGGGCTTCCACCAGCTCGCCGCCTTCGTTGAGTACAAGGCCAGGCGGGTCGGGGTACCGCTGGTGTACGTCGATCCGGCCTACACCAGTCAGCAGTGCTCCGAGTGCGGCTACATCGACCGGAAGAACCGTGTCGATCAAGCGACGTTCGCGTGCCGGTCCTGCGGGGCCCTCATGCACGCGGATGACAACGCGTCCCACAACATCCGCCGTAAAGGCGAGACCGTGTGGACCGCGGGGCGTGAGTCACGCGCTCCTGCCATCCCATAGGGGTGTCTGGACGGAGGAGTCAACCCAACAGCCAGTTGGGCGCTACCTCCAAGCCCGGTCCTTCAGGGCCGGGTCAAGTTGACAGGCAGGTTCCGGAAGTCGCACCGAAGTCCCGCGGCCGGCGGGGGAAAGCTAGCACCGGGATGGGGGGGGCCTGCCAGCGGATTACGGGCGTGCCCGGACAGGTCACCTCGCCGCCCCTCGCTGTCAGAGGCACCCGGCAGACTGGGGCCATGGCGAAGTACCTGGGCGCGAAGCCCCGCATCGGACTCCTCGGCACCGGCCCCTGGGCCGGCCGTACGCACGCGCCCGCGCTCGCCGGGCATCCGGGCGTCGAGTTCAGCGGAGTGTGGGGCAGACGTGCGGAGGCCGCGGAGGAGCTCGCCGCCGCGTCCGGCACGCGCGCGTACGACGACGTGGACGCCCTCTTCGCGGCCAGCGACGCCGTGGCCTTCGCGCTCCCGCCGGACGTCCAGGCCCCCTTGGCGGTGCGGGCGGCGCGGGCCGGCTGTCACGTCCTGCTCGACAAGCCGGTGGCCACGACCGTGGCGGGGGCCAGGGAGGTGGCCGAGGCCGTCGAGGAGGCCGGGGTCGCCTCGGTGGTGTTCTGCACGCTGCGCTTCGCGGAGGAGACGGCCCGCTGGATCGAGGAGCGGCAGGCGGCGGGCGGCTGGCTCCTGGGCGAGGCGCACTGGCTGGGCTCGCTCTACGGGCCGGGCTCCGCCAGCGTGTACGCGGACTCCCCGTGGCGTCGGGAGAAGGGCGGGCTGTGGGACGTCGGCCCGCACGTCCTCTCGGTCTATCTGCCGGTCCTCGGCGACGTCACCGCGATCACGGCCGTGGCGGGCCCGGCGGACACCCACCACCTGGTCCTGCGCCACGGCTCGGGCGCGAGCAGCACGGCCACGCTGACCCTGAGCGCCCCGCCGGAAGCGGCGGAGGTGACGCTCTCGCTGCACGGCGCCGAGGGCCGGGCCGAACTGCCCCGCTGGGGAGGAGCGGTGGACGCCTTCGGCGCGGCCGTGGACGCCCTGCTCACGGCGGCCCGCACGGGCGAGCCGCACGCGTGCGACGCCCGCTTCGGCCTGCGGCTGACCGAGATCCTGACGGAGGCGGAGCGGCTCGCCGCTCAGAGCGCGGTGGACAGGGCCTGACACAGCGCCTCCAGCGCGGCCGGGTACAGCCGGTCCGGCGGTGTGGCGTAGCCGACGACGAGGCCGTCGGGGAGGGCCGGGCCCAGTGCCTCCGGGTGCCGGTAGTCGGCGAGGCCCTCCACGGCGACCCCGTGCCGGGCCGCGGCGGCGACGGCCGCCCGCTCCGTGCCCGGGGGCAGCTCCACGAGGGCGTGCAGCCCGGCGGAGAGACCGGTCACCCGCACCCGCGGCACGCGCTCCGCGAGCACCGAGGCCAGCCGGTCGCGGCGCACGCGGTGCTGCTGGCGCATCCGCCGGACGTGCCGGTCGTACGCGCCGGATTCGACGAACTCCGCGAGGGTGAGCTGCTCCGTCGCCGAGGTGTGGGGTTCGCGCACGCCCTTCGCTTCGAGGACGCCGTCCACGAGGGCCTCCGGCAGGCACATCCAGCCGATCCGCAGTGCGGGGGAGAGGCTCTTGCTGACGGAGCCGAGGAGGACGGTCCGGTCGGGGTCGAGGCTCTGGACGGCGCCGACCGGCCGCCGGTCGTAGCGGAACTCGCCGTCGTAGTCGTCCTCCACGACGAGCCCGCCGGAGCGGCGCGCCCACTCCAGGACGCCGGCCCGGCGCTCGGGGTGGAGCGGCCCGCCGGTGGGGAACTGGTGGGCGGGGGTGAGCAGGACGGTGCCCGCCTCCGGGGGGATCTCCGCGATGCGGGCCCCGTCCTCGTCGACGGCCAGGGGCAGCGTGTGGATGCCCGCCTCGCCCAGCAGCCCCTGGTGGTAGGGGAGTCCGTAGGCCTCGACGGCCCAGGGCCGGGGCGGCGCCTTGCGGGCAGCCGTCTGACGGGCGGGCTTCTCTCGAGCGTTCGTCGCCAGGGGCACGCGTGCGAGGAGCCGCAGGGCGTGCGCGGTGCCCGAGCAGACCACGATCCGGTCCGGGGTGGTCCGTACGCCCCGGACCCGTGCGAGGTACGCGGCGAGGGCCCGGCGCAGTTCGATCCGGCCGCGCGGGTCCCCGACGCCGAAGGCCTCGTGGGGTGCGGCGGTCAGCGCCCGCCGGGCGGCCGCCAGCCAGGCCGAGCGCGGGAAGGCGCCCGGGTCGGGCTTGCCCTGGACGAGGTCGTACGGGAGCGCCGCCGGGGCCACGGGCCGGGCCGGTCCGGGGGCGGGGGCGAGGACGCGCTCGGCCACCCGGGTCCCGGAACCCTGGCGGGAGGTCAGCCAGCCCTCGGCGACCAGCTCTGCATAGGCGTCGGCGACGGTGTTGCGGGCGATCCCGAGGTCGGCGGCGAGCGACCGGTAGGGCGGCAGCAGGGTCCCGGGCGCCAGCCGCCCGCCGCGCACGGCCTCGCGCAGGGCCTCGGTGAGCACGGCCCGCCGGCTGCCGCCGGCGCCGAGCTCCAGATGCAGGTCGACCCCGAGCCCGCCGGGCCTGCCGTCCACCGTCCCGTTCACCGCACGTCCTCCAGGCTCCCCTTCGCTCGTACGGCTCAACGTGACAGGGCGTCCCGCACGGCCTCCTCCGACCGGGCCACGACGGCCGTGCCGTCCTCCGCCGTGATGATCGGCCGCTGGATCAGCTTGGGGTGCCCGGCGAGCGCCTCGACCCACCGGTCCCGGTTCGCCTCGTCCCGGGGCCATTCCTTCACCCCGAGCTCCTTGGCGACGGCCTCCTGGGTCCGTGTGATGTCCCACGGTTCGAGCCCGAGCCGGTCGAGGACCTGTCGGATCTCCTCGGGCGAGGGCACGTCCTCCAGGTAGCGCCGGACGGTGTAGTCGGCGCCCTCCGCGTCGAGCAGGGTGAGGGCGCTGCGGCACTTGGAACAGGCGGGATTGATCCAGATCTCCATGCCCCACACGGTACCCCCCAGACCGCTCTCCACCACCCCCCAAACCCTGCCTGGCCAGGGGCGATTGTCAGTGGGGGCCTCTAAAATAGGGGGTGAAGGTGAGGGTCCCGGGGAGGGCCCGCACCCCATCGTTCGCCAGGAGGTAGCCCATGGCTCTGGCCGTGATCCGGACGCCGTCCCTCGAACCCTGGAAGCCGCTCCAGCGGAAGCCGCTTCCCGCGGGCCGCCCCCGCGAGTGGTACGTGACGCACAACCGCCGTCTGAAGGCCATGCGTCTCGCGATCGCCCTCCTCGACGCCGGCGTCTACGTCCCGTCGAAGGCCACGAACGCGACGATACGTACGACGGCCGCCGACATCGGCATCCACCCGCCGTCCGACACCACCTGCCGCATGGTCCGCGCCCTGATCCGCTACGGCCGCTGACCCCGGAGGGGCGCTGCCCGGGCCCGGGGCGGGCCGGGGCCGGGCAGCGCCGTCGTCGGATCCCGACGGCTACCAGGCCGCCGGCAGCCGCTCGGGGAGCCGCTTCATGAAGTTGGTGCGCCACACCAGCTGTTCGACCGGCACCGCGAGCCGCAGCTCCGGCAGCCGGTCGAGGAGCGTCTCCAGGGCGATCTCGGCGTGCCGCTTGCCGAGCGCCGTCGCCGGGCAGTAGTGCCGCCCGCCGCCGAAGGAGAGGTGATCGGCGGCGTTCTCCCGGTCCGGCCGGAAGGCCAGCGGGTCCGGGAAGCGCTCCGGATCGTGGTTCGCTGCCTCCACCAGCACCAGGACCAGCTCACCGGCCCGCACGTCGACGTCGCCGAGCCGCACGTCCTCCATGGCCAGCCGCGGCAGCCCGTCGCCGATCGACAGGTTCACCCGCAGCAGCTCGTCCATCGCACCGGCGACCCCGCCCGGGCCGGCGGCGGTCAGCGCCTCCCGCACGTCCGGCCGGGTCAGCACCGACACGAGCGCCATCGCCAGGAACCCGGCGGTGGAGATCACCCCGGCGCCGAACAGCGTCACGCCCACCGTCGCCAGCATCTCGTCGGTCAGGTGCGCGTACTCGGGATCCTCGCGCAGCGCCGCGAGCTCCGCCATCAGCCCGCCCGTCGTCGGATCGTCGAGGCGCTCGGTCATGTAGGCGATGTCCCGGTCCCAGTGGAGCCGGGCCGCCTCGATCTCGTGCGGGGCGTTCATGAAGGCGACGTCCAGGCTGCGCATCAGCCGCGCCCCGTCCTCCTCCGGGATGCCCAGCATCCGGCAGTGCAGCCCCGCCGAGTACGGGTCGGCGTAGGCGCTCCGCAGGTCCCCGGGCGCACCCTCGGCGACCATCGCGTCCACCAGGGCCCCGGCCCGCGCCCGCAGCCACTCCTCCAGGCCCGGGGCCTTCGGGTTGATCGCCTTCATGACGGCCTTCCGCAGCCCCGCCCCGGTGATGTTGCCCATGTTGTTCACGACGTGCGGCGGGATCGTCAGCGCGTACTGCCGCGGCACGCCCGGCGCCGAGGTGTCCTTCAGGCTGAACTGCGGCCCCTCCAGGACCTGCTTGCACAGCTCGTACGAGGAGACCAGCCAGGCCTCGGCCCCGGCGATCGTGCGGACCTTACGGACCGGCTCGTCGCGCAGCGCCTCGATCTCGGCGGGCAGCCGGGTCCCGTCCCAGTCGAAGGGGAACGCGGTCGGCTCGTTGGTCATGACCACGGTCATCGGGGGTCTCCTTCGGCGGACGCGTCGGCGTCGACGGGCGTGAGGATGCCGTGCCCCTGGTTGCGGGAGGCACGCAGCCCGGTACCCCGGGCGTAGAGCAGGTCGGCCAGCGGCAGGGCCTGGTGGTAGCAGTTGAGCGAGGACGGCACCCCGAGGATCGCGGGCGTGTCCAGGAACAGCGGCACCTCGGCACAGATGTACGCCCGGCACACCTCCTTCTGGAGATCGCTCGCCTCCTGCCCCGCCGTCAGCTTCCCGGCCAGGAAGATCCCGGTGAGCGCGTCACAGGTCTCCCGGACCACCGGGTCCCCGGCGACGGCCGCCACGACCTGGCGGTGCAGTTCCTGGTACGCCGGCACGTCCTGGAACTCGGACATCCCGCGGCCCCGTACCCGTACCCCGGTGGGATCGGCCTCGGCCGCCGCCGCTCCGACCTTGGCCCGCACCCCCCGCAGGTTCTTGACGGCCTTCCGCCGTGCCTCGTCGGCCCCGTACCCCAGCGACTCGTACATGTCGGCGACATGCAGATCGGTGTAGACGAGATCGACCTGATCGAAGTGGTCCAAGCCCCAGCGCGTCAGCTCGCGCAGTCGCTGGGCGGTGAAATAACTGTTTCCCGGAGAGACGCCGATGACCACATGAGCGCCTTCGTCGGCGATGACGCGGCAGTGGTCGGTGTACGGCTGGAGTCGGAGCGTCTCGGCAGGGGCGAAAGCCGCCTGAGTCACGTAGGGAGTCCTCATCGCGCCAGCTAGTCCCAGCGGAGCCCCGTGCTCCGGGTGTGGCGGCAGCGACGACGACAAGCTATCGGCCGGTCGCGGAGCGTGAACAGCCCTACCCGTAGGTAGGTGACATAGTTCGTCAGCTGTTCGCCTTTTCGTGATCTTGGCCGGAATCCTGGCCGGAAAGCGGCGAGGCCCGCCGCCCCCTCGAAAGGGGACGACGGGCCTCGTGACACCTCGCTCGCGCGGTCTCGCGCGGTACGGCCTAGAGGTCGAAGTAGAGCTCGAACTCGTGCGGGTGCGGGCGCAGCTGGATCGGGGCGATCTCGTGGGTGCGCTTGTAGTCGATCCAGGTCTCGATCAGGTCGGACGTGAAGACGCCACCGGCCTGCAGGTACTCGTTGTCGTCCTCGAGCGCGTGGAGGACGGCCTCCAGGTTGGTCGGGACCTGCTGGACGTTGGCGTGCTCCTCGGGAGCGAGCTCGTACAGGTCCTTGTCGATCGGCTCCGCCGGCTCGATCTTGTTCTTCACGCCGTCGAGGCCAGCGAGGAGCAGCGCCGAGAAGGCGAGGTACGGGTTCGAGGACGGGTCCGGCGCGCGGAACTCGACGCGCTTGGCCTTCGGGTTCGAGCCCGTGATCGGGATGCGCATGGCGGCGGAGCGGTTGCGCTGCGAGTACACCATGTTGACCGGGGCCTCGAAGCCCGGGACCAGGCGGTGGTACGAGTTCACCGTCGGGTTGGTGAAGGCGAGCAGCGACGGGGCGTGCTTGAGGATGCCGCCGATGTAGTAGCGGGCGGTGTCCGAGAGGCCCGCGTAGCCCGTCTCGTCGTAGAACAGCGGGTCGCCGTTGGCCCACAGCGACTGGTGGACGTGCATGCCCGAGCCGTTGTCGCCGAAGATCGGCTTCGGCATGAAGGTCGCGGTCTTGCCGTTGCGCCAGGCGACGTTCTTCACGATGTACTTGAAGAGCATCAGGTCGTCGGCCGCGGCGAGCAGCGTGTTGAACTTGTAGTTGATCTCGGCCTGGCCGGCGGTGCCGACCTCGTGGTGCTGGCGCTCGACCTGGAGGCCGACGTTCTCCAGCTCCAGGGAGATCTCGGAGCGCAGGTCGGCGAAGTGGTCGACCGGCGGGGCCGGGAAGTAGCCGCCCTTGTAGCGGACCTTGTAGCCGCGGTTGTTCTCCTCCGCACCGGTGTTCCAGGCGCCGGCCTCGGAGTCGATGTGGTAGAAGCCCTGGTTCGCCGAGGTCTCGAAGCGCACCGAGTCGAAGACGTAGAACTCCGCCTCGGGGCCGAAGTACGCGGTGTCGGCGATGCCGGTGGAGGCGAGGTACGCCTCGGCCTTCTTCGCGATGTTCCGCGGGTCACGGCTGTACTGCTCGCCCGTGATCGGGTCGTGGATGAAGAAGTTGATGTTCAGCGTCTTGTCGCGGCGGAAGGGGTCCACACGGGCCGTCGACAGGTCGGCGCGGAGCGCCATGTCGGACTCGTGGATCGCCTGGAAGCCGCGGATCGACGAGCCGTCGAAGGCGAGCTCCTCCGCCGGGTCGAAGGCCGTCGCCGGGATCGTGAAGTGCTGCATCACGCCCGGAAGGTCGCAGAACCGGACGTCGACCATCTTGACGTCGTTGTCCTTGATGAACTTGTTGACCTCGTCGGCGTTCTGGAACCCGTGCTTCTCGGACATCCAACTCCTCCTACTCCCGGCCCGGGGAGGGGCGGGGTTGCAGCTCGGTCGTGCGGCCAGTGCGGTGGCACACGCTGGACCCGACCATAGGCAGACGGGATTTCTCAAGCATGACCCATTTGTTTCGTCGAAGTTAACCGGAGCGGGTGTGCGGCGCGCAGTGACGCAGCTACGCCGACCCGGACGGAAGTGATCGAAAACGGGCGCAGTACCGTGGTCGGGTGGACAACAGGCAAGCACTCGGATCGTGGCTCTCCGGCCCCCGTGCCGCGGCGGAGCAAGCAGGCGTGGACTTCGGATACCGGGGTCAGCAGCTGGGACTGCCCGAGGAGGGGCCCGGCTCGATCGCCCGCCCGGGCCGCCGGCTCGGCGCCCTCGCCGTCGACTGGGCCCTGTGCCTTCTGATCGCATACGGCTTGATCACCGACAGCTACAGCCAGGCGACCAGCAACTGGGCGCTCGGCCTCCTGCTCGTCCTGAGCGTGCTGACCGTCGGCACCATCGGCTCGACGCCCGGCAAGCGCCTCTTCGGCCTGGTGGTCGTCTCGGCGAACGGCGGCCGGCTGAGCCTCTGGCGCGTGGCCGTCCGCTCCGTACTCGTCTGCCTCGCCGTTCCGGCCCTGATCTGGGACCGCGACGGCCGCGGCCTCCACGACCGCCTCTCCGGCGCCGTCCAGGTCCGCATCTGACCGCGCCTGCCGCTGCGCAGCGAGAAGGGCCCCGGACCGTGTGGTCCGGGGCCCTTCTCCTGTGTTCGGTCGGGCGCGTCAGCGCGTCTCACCGCTCAGCGCGTCTGCGGCTCAGCGCATCTTTCCGCCGCGCGGCATCTTCATGCCCTTGGGCATCGGACCCTTCGGCAGCGGCATGTTGCTCATCAGGTCGCCCATCGCCCGCAGCCGGTCGTTGGCCGCGGTGACCTGCGGGCCGGTGAGCACGCGGGGCAGCTTGAGCATGGTCGTGCGCAGCTTCTTGAGCTGCACCTGACCCTCGCCGTCGCCGACGATGAGGTCGTGCACCGGCACGTCCACCACGACGCGGCTCATCCGCTTCTTCTCGGCCGCCAGCAGCGTCTTCACCCGGTTCGGGTTGCCTTCCGCCACCAGCACGATGCCCGCCCGGCCGACCGCGCGGTGCACGACGTCCTGGCTGCGGTTCATCGCGACCGCGGGGGTCGTCGTCCAGCCGCGCCCGACGTTCTGCAGCACCGCCGCCGCCGCGCCCGGCTGGCCCTCCATCTGCCCGAAGGCCGCGCGCTCGGCACGCCGCCCGAAGACGATGGCCGCCGCCAGGAGCGCCAGGACGAAGCCCAGGATGCCCAGATAGACCGGATGACCGATGAGGAAGCCGATCGCGAGGAGGACACCGAGTACGACGATGCCCACGCCTGCGACGACAAGTCCGACCTTCGGGTCGGCCTTCCGGGTCATCTTGTACGTGAGGGCGATCTGCTTGAGCCGCCCCTGGTTCGCAGCGTCAGCGCTGCCCGTGTTTGCCTTCCTCGCCATGTCCTGAAGTTTACGTGGCCCGGGAAGCGTGGCCAGACGCGGCCTCCATCACATGCTGGGCCTCGACCCGGTCCTTGGCGTGGCGGCGGTCCTCCAGGACGGATGTCCAGGCGTTCCGCCGGGCGGTGCGCTGCCCGGCGCCGAGCAGCAGGGCCTCCACGGCCTTCAGGGCGTCGGTGACGGACGGGATCGCGGTGACGCGGACGTGCGTCGATGCGGCCGGCATGTCGGGGTCCTCCCTCGATTGCGGATGAGACGAGGCGGGGGGTGGTGAGCGAGTGGTGGCGGTGAGTGAATCCACGCTCACAGATCGGTGTTACCAGGGCATGACCCGGTGGTCAAACACTGATGAAACGTTGATGCGGCCGGTCGGAGCATCGGGGGAACGCCGACGCGGCCCGTACGCCCCCGCTGAGCTGCGGGGGCGTACGGGCCGCGCCTGATCCGGCCATTACTGACCGGTAACTGCTTGTGCTCGGATTCACACGAGGGCCTCGTGCGTGAACCCTCGGGCGCACCCGTGGGTCAATCCCGGAGCGGTCAGACCGCCTGCGTGGCGTTGTCGACCGCGCCGCGCTTCTCGATCGCCTGCTGGAAGAGCCGGCCCGCGCGGTACGAGGACCGGACCAGCGGGCCCGACATCACACCGGAGAAACCGATCTGGTCGGCCTCGTCCTTCAGCTCCACGAACTCCTGCGGCTTCACCCAGCGCTCGACGGGGTGGTGCCGGACCGAGGGGCGCAGGTACTGCGTGATCGTGATGAGCTCGCAACCCGCGTCGTGCAGCTGGCGGAGCGCCTCGCTGACCTCTTCGCGGGTCTCGCCCATGCCGAGGATCAGGTTCGACTTCGTGACCAGACCGTAGTCACGGGCCTGGGTGATGACGTCGAGGGAGCGCTCGTAGCGGAAGCCCGGACGGATCCGCTTGAAGATCCGCGGGACGGTCTCGACGTTGTGCGCGAAGACCTCGGGGCGCGAGTCGAAGACCTCCTTCAGGAGCTCCGGGACCGCGTTGAAGTCGGGGGCCAGCAGCTCGACCTTGGTGCGGCCGTCGGCGCGCTCCGCCGTCTGCTGGTGGATCTGGCGCACGGTCTCCGCGTACAGCCAGGCGCCGCCGTCCTCCAGGTCGTCGCGCGCGACGCCGGTGATCGTGGCGTAGTTCAGGTCCATCGTGACGACCGACTCGCCCACGCGGCGCGGCTCGTCACGGTCCAGCGCCTCGGGCTTGCCCGTGTCGATCTGGCAGAAGTCGCAGCGCCGGGTGCACTGGTCGCCGCCGATGAGGAAGGTCGCCTCGCGGTCCTCCCAGCACTCGAAGATGTTGGGACAGCCCGCCTCCTGGCAGACCGTGTGCAGGCCCTCGCTCTTCACGAGGCCCTGCATCTTCGTGTACTCGGGACCCATCTTCGCGCGGGTCTTGATCCACTCGGGCTTACGCTCGATGGGGGTCTGGGCGTTCCGGACCTCCAGGCGCAGCATCTTGCGTCCGTCGGGTGCGACTGCGGACACATCGGCTCCTGTAGCTTCGATTCTTCGGCGCACACCAGGGTACGCCCGTTGCTTCCCATGCCTTACCTCTGGCCAACCCATGGCCAGAGCCCCGCATTCCTCAGGCCGTGCCCCCTGCGGAGGCCGTGCCCGAGCGGGCCCTGCCTCAGACGGAAGCAGGCTCCGCCGGACGCTCGATCTCGCGCGGCTTCAGCTCCGCCTGTTCCAGGACCTCCCGCAGATGGCGCTCCACGACCGGGAGCACCTCCTCGATCGTGACGTCCCGGCCCAGCTCGTTCGCGAGCGAGGCGACGCCCGCGTCGCGGATGCCGCAGGGGATGATCCGGTCGAACCAGGTGTTGTCCGGGTTCACGTTGAGGGCGAAGCCGTGCATGGTGACGCCCTTGGCGACCCGGATGCCGATGGCGGCGAGCTTGCGGTCCTCGCGGCGCTGGCCGGCGTTGGACGGCGCGTACTCGGGGCCGTTCAGGCGGGGGTCGAACTCCTCGTCGGTGAGCCGGGGGTCGAAGTCGAGGTTCAGCCCGCCGAACGAGGGCCGCTGCTCGATCGGGTCACCGAGGACCCAGACGCCGCTGCGCCCCTCGACCCGGCTCGTCTCCACACCGAACTCGGCGGCTGTCCGGATCAGCGCGTCCTCCAGGCGGCGGACGTGTGCGACGACGTCCACCGGGCGGGGCAGCTTCATGATCGGGTAGCCGACGAGCTGGCCGGGGCCGTGCCAGGTGATCTTCCCGCCGCGGTCGACGTCCACGACGGGCGTCCCGTCCAGCGGTCGCTCGTTCTCCGCCGTGCGCCGGCCGGCCGTGTAGACCGGCGGGTGCTCCAGGAGCAGACAGGTATCGGGCGCCTCGTCGGCGAACCGCGCGGCGTGCACCTCGCGCTGCTTGTCCCAGGCCACCTGGTACTCGACGGCTTCCGCGCCGAAACCAAGGCGGACGAATCGCAGCTCACTCACGGCCATGCCTCCTCCTGGGTGCCGGGAACCGGGGACCGGGGATCATCCCGGGCCGGCTCGGCACCATGCGTCATTCGCGCCCATGCCACTGTACGGCGACGCCACGCACACCTGTACGGGGGTGCCGGAGGCAGCCGGCGCCGGGGCGCTTCTACGGGCGGTGCGGGGGTGTGCCCTCCGTCAGCTGGACGGCGACGACTACGTCAGCGATGCCGTCAATCCTCACACGATCGGATGAATGTGGGGCGAAGGTGGCGGTACAGGCCGTGAGGACCGCTAAATTCACGCCGTTCCATGAGGGTCCGAACGGGCTGCACCTGGGCCCGGAAGGCAGGAGACCGCACAGCTGATGACGGAACGACCACCGCAGCGCATCCCGAACCGCCAGCTCGCCGCGCTCATCGCCGAAGCCGGGTTCTCCAATGCGGGCCTCGCCAGACGGGTGGACCAGCTCGGTCTGGAGCACGGCCTCGATCTGCGGTACGACAAGACCTCCGTGACCCGCTGGCTCCGCGGCCAGCAGCCGCGCGGCACCACCCCCGCCCTCATCGCCGAGGTCTTCACCCGGCGCCTCGGCCGCCGGCTCTCCGCGCAGGACCTCGGTCTCGACGCCTGTGCGCCGGTCTACGCGGGCCTGGAGTTCGCGGCGACCCCCGAGGAGGCCGTCGACATCGTCAGCGGGCTGTGGCGCAAGGACTCCGGCAGCCACGCCGAACTCCGCAAGATCGCCTTCACCCCGGCCGGGCTGGTCGTGCCCAGTCGCGACTGGCTCATCGGCCGCGCCGACGACCGGGTGGCCCGCGGCGAGCTCGCCCCCGGCCCGCCCGCCTCCCGGCCCCACACAGGGGCGCCCGGCGACCCCCACGCGCGGCACGACCCGCGCTCCCCGCACGAACCCCGGATCCCGAACGACCCCCGGGTGACCCAGCACGACCCGCGGGTGACCCAGCACGACCCGCGCGTCCCCGCGCAGGGCCGCTTCTCCGTGCCCCGCCAGCGCGGTACGGACCGGGGGCCGGGCCAGCGGGTCTCCAGCGGGGACGTCGCCGCCCTCCGCTCCGTCGGCGAGCTCTTCCGCACCCTCGACCACGCCTACGGCGGCGGGCACGCGCGCCAGGCCCTCGTCCGCTACCTGGAGCACGAGGCCGAGCCGATGCTGCGCGGCACGTACGGCGAGTCCGTCGGCCGCCGTCTCTTCGCCGCCGCCGCCGACCTCACCCGGCTCGCCGGGTGGACCTCGTACGACATCGCCGCCCACGGCCTCGCCCAGCGCTACTTCGTCCAGGCGCTGCGCCTTGCCCAGGCCGCCGGCGACCGGGCCTACGGCTCGTACGTGCTCCTCACCATGAGCTGCCAGGCCGTCTACCTCGGCCACGGACGCGAGGCCGTGCAGCTCGCCCGGGTCGCCCAGCAGGGCGTCGGGCCCGCCGCGCCGCCCGTCGTCCAGGCGATGCTGCACGCGATCGAGGCCCGCGGGCACGCCGTCCTCGGCGAGGCCCGCGTCTGCGGCGCCTCCCTGGTCCGGGCCGAGCGGGCCCTCGAAGCGGCCCGGCCCGGCGACGAGGTGCCCTACTGGGCCAGGATGTTCGACGAGGCCCAGCTCGCCGACGAGCTCGGGCACTGCCACCGCGACCTCCAGCAGTACCGGCCCGCCGCCCAGCACGCCGAGCGCGCCCTCCAGCTGCGCGCGCCCGGCTTCGCCCGGAGCCGGCTCTTCTGCCGGGTCGTCCTCGCCACCTCCCGCCTCGCCCTCGGCGAACTCGACCAGGCGTGCGCCCTGGGCGCGGAGGCCGCCCAACAGGCCTCCGAGATGCGCTCGGCACGCGCCGTCGAGTACGTCCGCGACTTCGAGCGCCGCCTGGAGCCCTACCGCGACGCCGCAGCCGCCCGCACCTACCGCGACCGCGTCGCAGCCATCGGCTGACCGCGCTTCACGCGGCCTCCTCCGCCGCCTCTTCCTCCTCCTTCGGGAGCCGGAAGCCGAGGTCGGCGAGGAGGGCGCGGGCCGCGCGCGCCCCCGAGGCGAGGGCGCCCTGCGGGGTGCCCGCGTCCCGGTGGTCGCCGCACACGTACAGGCCTGCGAGCAGCCGGACCGGCCGCCGCGCGTCGTACGGCGGCGGCATCGCCGGCACGGCCTCCCGCGTGTGGTGCAGCGCCAGCAGCTCCCACTCGTCGGTCGACGTGCCGTACAGCGTGGCGAGGTGCTTGCGGACCCGGCGCTCCGTGTCGTCCGGCGGCGCCCCGAGCACCGTCGAGGTGATCAGGGACCGGCCCTCCGGGGCGCGGACCGGGTCGACGGCGCTCATCACGGCCGTGTGGGCCACGGGCCCGCCCGGGTCCGACTCCAGGAGCAGCGTCGGGTCACCGGTGGGCGCCACGGGCGCCGTGTGATGGAGGACCGTCACCGCGTGGAAGGCGGGCGTCCGCAGGCCGGGCAGCAGCTCGGCCGCCGTCCGCGCCCCCGTCGCGAGCAGCACCGCTCGGCAGCCGAGGACCCCGTGCTCGGCGGTCGTCACTCGGGAGACGGATGCCTCGGTGACCCGGACGCCGGCACGGACCGTGCCGGGCGGCAGCGCCGCGGCGAGCCGCTCGGGGAGGGCCGCTGCACCGCCCTCCGGCACGGCGAGCCGGCCCCTGGCGAAGGCGCGGAGGGCCAGGTCGGCCCGACGGCTCGACGTGCCGAGGTCCGGGTCGCCGAGGAGCGCCGCGAGCAGCGGCCGCAGCACGCCCTGCACGGTCCGGGAGGGCAGCCGGGCGGTCAGCGCCTCGCGCGCGGTCCGCTCGGGGCGGGCGAGCAGCCGCTGCGACGGGGTCGCGGCGAGCCGGACCAGGGACGCGCCGAGCCGCGCCTGGTCGAGCGAGGCCGCCGGCCGCCGGGGGGCGCTCGCGAGGGCGCGCGCCATGCTGAACGCTCCCCCCACGCTCCGGTGCCCCCCTCCGCGGGGCGCGCCGCCCGTCCGGCGCGGGTGCGGG
This sequence comes from Streptomyces narbonensis, assembly GCF_014649015.1. Taxonomy (GTDB): domain Bacteria; phylum Actinomycetota; class Actinomycetes; order Streptomycetales; family Streptomycetaceae; genus Streptomyces; species Streptomyces narbonensis. The sequence goes on along the minus strand of NZ_BMSF01000003.1, from coordinate 442,691 downwards.
GCGCCCCACCGGGCGTACCGGCCGTCGCTGTGCACGAGCACCCCCGGCGCGAAGGGGCGCAGCGCGAGGCCGTCGAGCCCCGGCACGGCCCGCAGCTCCTCGGGCGAGAGGGTGAGCAGGGGGCCCACCCGGTCGAGCAGGAAGCCGTCGACGGAGTCGGTGGCCATCCGGCCGCCCACCTGCGGTTCCGCCTCCAGGACGGCGACGGAGACACCGGCCTCGGTCAGCCGGAGGGCGGCCGTGAGCCCCGCGATCCCGGCCCCCACGATGACGACGTCGACGGTCTCTCCGACGTCCGTTCGCTGTGCGGTACTTGCGGTACTGAGCACGTGCCCCTCCCCAGGTCGGCGCCGCCGGTGGGAGGCCTTATGCCCCCAACCGGCCCCCGGAATGCCCGCGTTCGCGGTCGTATCGAACAATGGGCATCGAGCCTAGGGAGCGCGCCCGCGGAAGTCGGCCCGCGCGCGGCGGGGTGCACGCAGCACGGGGGAGCGCAGGGCGCCGCGGGGAGGGGGCGGGGGTCAGCGGGCCGCGGCCCTGATCGCCTCGTCGATCGTCGGGAAGGCGAAGTCGAAGCCGGACTCCAACAGCCGGGCCGGCAGCACCCGCTGACTGCCCAGCACGTCCTGGGCGAAGTCCCCGAGTACCAGCTTCAGCGCGGGCGCGGGCACCGCGCAGACCGTCGGCCGCCGCAGGACCCGGCCCATCGCGGCCGTCACCTCCCGGTTGGTGACCGGCTCGGGGGCCGTCAGGTTCACCGGGCCGGACAGGGCCGGGGTGTCGACCAGGTGACGCAGGGCGGCCACCTCGTCGTGGAGGGAGATGTGGGACCAGTACTGGCGGCCGTCGCCCATCCGCCCGCCGAGCCCGGCGCGGAAGACCGGGAAGAGCCGCCCCCACGCCCCGCCCTCGCGGGCCACGACCAGGCCGGTGCGGGCGTGGGCGACGCGGATGCCGGCCTCCACGGCGGGCGCCGCGGCGGCCTCCCACTCCACGCACACCGAGGGCAGGAAGCCCGTCCCCGCGGGCGCGCTCTCGTCGACCGCGCGGCTGCCGGTGTCGCCGTAGTAGCCGAGCGCGGTGCCGCACACCAGGACCTCCGGCGGCTCCGCGAGCGAGGCCAGCGCCTCGGCGACCGCCCGGGTGCCGAGGACGCGGCTGTCGCGGATCTCCCGCTTGTACGCCTCGGTCCAGCGGCGCTCGCCGACGCCGGCGCCCGCCAGGTGGACCACGGCGTCCACCCCGACGAGTCCGGCGGCGTCCACGTACAGCCGCTTCGGGTCCCACTCGACCTCGTCGGCGGTCGCGGCGGGCCGTCTGACGAGGCGGAGGACGTCGTGACCGTCGGCGCGCAGGGAGCGGACGAGGGCCCGGCCGATGAGTCCGGTCGCGCCGGTGACGGCGACGCGCTTGCGAGTGGCGGAACGCTGCATGGGCTCATCCTGCCCTTCGGGGCCCGTGCGTGACACAGTGGCCGTCATGATCGTGCCGCAGACGCAGATACGTATCGCCGAGGCCGGGGACGAGGGCGCCCTCGGCGCGCTCGACCGGGCCGCCTGGTCGCCCCTGCACGCGGTAGTGCCCGCGCCGACGGAACCGTACGAGCCCTTCTTCGACGAGCGCCACCGGCCCGAGGACTACCTCGTCGCGGTGGTGGACGGCGCCGTGGCCGGATACGTCCGGCTCGCCCTGCCGACCCCGCTCGCCGCCAACGCTCACGTGCGCCAGATCCAGGGCCTCGTGGTCGACGAATCCGTCCGCGGCCGGGGCGTGGGGCGGGCGCTGCTGCGGGCGGCGGCGGAGCGGGCCCGCGCGGAGGGCGCCCGACGGATCACCCTGCGGGTCCTCGGGCACAACACGCCGGCCCGCGCGCTCTACGCCTCCGAGGGGTACGCGGTCGAGGGCGTCCTGCCGGGCGAGCTCCTGATCGACGGGGAGTACGTGGACGACGTCCTGATGGGCCGCGCGCTACGCGACTGAGCTGTCCCCGGCGGGCGTGTCCCCGAGGAGCCGCATCCCGCCCATCAGCTCGCGCATGCAGCGGACGGCGAGAGCGGCCGGTGAGCCCTCGCCGCGCACCGGCGCGTCCGTCTCCGCCCAGGTCTCCAGGGCGATCCGGATGGCGTCCGTGGCCGCCGCCGCCGCGAGCCGGAGCTCCAGGGGGTCGGTCCCGGGGCCCGCGAGCCCGGCCAGGACCTCGCGCAGCTTCTCCTCGGACTCCTGGTTGACCCGGTACCAGACGGCTCGCAGGGCGGGGTCCTCCGCGGCCGCCCGCAGGAGCCCGCGCGTCCACAGCAGCCCCTCGGCCCTCTCCTCGTCCTCCGCGGCCAGCGACTCGGCGATCGAGCGCTCCAGGGCCTCGGGAAGGCGGGCCCCGGGGCCCGCCGCCGCGAGCTGCTCGCGCCAGCGGTCCGCGCCGCCCGCGAGGAGCGGGGCCACGGCGTCCTGCTTGGAGCGGAAGTACCGGTAGAAGGTGCGCAGGGCGACCCCGGCCCGCAGGGCGATGTCCTCGGCCGTGGTGCCGTCGGGCCCGCGCTCGGTGAAGAGCTCGGCGGCGGCGCGGGCGATGTCCAGCTGGGTCGCGGCCTTGCGGCGCTCCGTCAGGGAGGGGGGCTTGGTGCTCACCGTACGAAGACTACGCCCGCGCCTGCCGGAAGTGCATGCCGTGCAACTCTGGCAAAACGTGCCACTCGGGCGTACGGTGGCAGGCGTTCCACGGAAGCTTGACATCGAGAGGTTGCCGCCATGAACCAGCTGACCCGTTACGAAGGACGCCGCGCCCTCATCACCGGCGGTGGCTCCGGCATCGGCCAGGCCACCGTGCTCCGGGTGCTCGCGGAGGGCGGCCGGGTCGTCGCCGCCGACATCAGCGAGGACGGCCTCAAGGACACCGTCGCCAAGGCCGGCGAGGCCGCCGACCGCCTCACCACCGTCGTCGTGAACGTCGCCGACGAGGCCTCCGTACGGGCCGGCGTCGCCGCCGCCGTCGAGGCGCTCGGCGGTCTCGACGTCCTGGTCAACGCGGCCGGCATCCTGCGCTCCTCGCACACCCACGAGACGAGCCTCGACTCCTTCGAGCAGGTGCTGCGGATCAACCTCACCGGCACCTTCCTCATGATCCGCGAGTCGATACCGGCCCTCCTGGAGGGCAACGGCTCCGCCGTCGTGAACTTCTCCTCGACCTCCGCGATGTTCGCCCACCCGTACATGGCGGCCTACGCGGCCAGCAAGGGCGGCATCCAGTCCATGACGCACGCGCTCGCCGCCGAGTACGCCAAGCAGGGCATCCGCTTCACCGCCGTGCAGCCCGGCTCCATCTCCTCCGGCATGACCGACGGCACCGGCGCCAGCAAGCAGTCGATCGGTCCCGGCCTGCCCGAGGACACCGACTGGTCCCTCTTCGCGAAGCTCGCCCCCGCCCTCGGCCAGGGCTTCGCCGGCCCCGAGACCGTCGCCGGCGTCGTCGCGATGCTCGCGAGCGAGGACGGGAAGTTCATCACCGGCACCGAGGTCCGCGTCGACGGCGGGACGCACTTCTGACGAGCGCCCTCGCCGAGCGCGTCTTCGGTGGCCGCACGGCCGTCGTCACGGGCGCCTCCTCCGGGATCGGCGCCGACCACCTGCAGACCCTCGCCGACTAGCACGGACCGACCCCCGAGGAGCACGCCGAGCGGCGTCTTCGAGATGGTCGCCGAGGGGAAGTACTGGGCGATCCCGCAGCCGGAGCAGCTCTTCCCGGCGCTCCAGCCGCGCACGGACATGATCCTCGGCCAGGTGAACCCGCGGCTCCAGCAGGGCTGACGGACGCCGGCACCGGGAGACCGGTGGCCGGCAGTCTTCGCGGAGGCGGCACGGAGGCGGCACGGAGGCGGCACGGAAGAGCCGGCACCGGCAGAGCCGGTACGGACCCGGGGTGGGACGGCCCCCGGGTCCGTACCTCTTTCCCGTACCAGCCTCTACGCGGCCCCGAAGCGCTCCCACAGCCGGGGGAAGCGGGCCGCGAGGACGTCGTCGCTCTCCATGTCGAAGGGCGTGCCCAGCGGCTCCCCGCCCGGCATCGGAATGCCCAGGTCCGGGGTCTCGGCGCCGGTCAGCTGCTCGTACGCCTCGTCCGCCGCGAAACCGATCTCCTCGCCGTCCCCGTCGATCTCCACGTCGAAGTCGCCGAGGAGCTCCGCCAGCGCGTCCGGCTCGTGCACGGCCCCCTCGAAGACCTCCCGGCCCTGGCCGATGAGCCAGCAACGGAAGGCGTCGAAGGTCTCGTCACCCGCCCCGTCGAAGAGCACCGCCGCCGCGCCCCACAGATCCCAGAGGTACGCGCGGTTGTACCGGGCCTCGAAATGGCGGGCGTAGTCGAGCACGGAGTCGGGATCCAGCCGGGTCAGCCGTTCCACGAGCAGATCGGCCTGCTCCTCGGGGTCGCCCTCGGCGGCCTCGCGGGTGGCATCGATGATCTCCCAGAACTCCGTCTCGTCCATCACGGGACCAGCATCCTGTCTCGACGGGCGCGACGCACCCGGAATGCCCGAAGAACTCCGGAAGTGAATCCGGACAGAAGATGTCGTACTTTCCTGCCAGGCTGGTGTCCATGACGACGGAAACCACACCCCTGCGGGGACGCATCTGCCTGGTCGCCGGGGCCACCCGGGGCGCGGGACGGGCCATCGCCGTCCAGCTCGGCGCCGCCGGAGCCACCGTGTACGTCACGGGGCGCACCACCCGCGAGAAGGTCAGCGAGGTCGGCCGCACAACCGAGACCATCGAGGAGACGGCCGAACTGGTGACGGCCGCGGGCGGTGAGGGCATCGCGGTGCCGACCGACCATCTGGAGCAGGACCAGGTCCGGGCGCTCGTCGACCGGATCGACCGGGAACGGGGACGGCTCGACGTCCTCGTCAACGACGTGTGGGGCGGCGAGCACCTCCTCGTCTTCGGGAAGAAGACCTGGGAGAACGACCTGGACGACGGCCTCAGGATGCTCGAACTCGGCGTCCGGACGCACGTCATCACCTCGCACACGGCACTGCCGCTGCTCATCCGGAACCCCGGCGGACTCGTCGTCGAGCTCACGGACGGCACCACCGAGTACAACGGCACCCGCTTCCGCGAGAACCTCTTCTACGACCTCGCCAAGAACGCCCCCCTCCGGATGGCCTTCGGCCTCGCCGCCGAGCTGGAGGAGCACGGCGCCACGGCGGTCGCCCTCACCCCCGGCTGGCTCAGGTCGGAGCAGATGCTGGAGTCCTTCGGCGTCACCGAGGAGAACTGGCGCGACGCCGTCGAGAAGATCCCCGGCTTCGCCGTCGCCGAGTCCCCGGTGTACGTCGGCAGGGCCGTCGCCGCCCTCGCCGCCGACCCCGACCGCCACCGCTGGACGGGCCGGTCGCTGTCCAGCGGCCAGCTGGCGAGGGAGTACGGCTTCACCGACGCCGACGGCTCACGGCCGGACGCCTGGGGCTACATGCTCGCGGACGAGACGGGCACACCGGACGTGGCGGACTACCGCTAGGGGGTGTCGTCACATTCCCGTCTGCCCCGCGGCGCTCCCCCAGCTACCGCTGGGAGGTGCCCCCAGGCACGCACTCTCGCCGCACCGGGCGAAAGCCCACGTACGTCCAGTACGTGGGCTTCCACCCGGCACGCCGAGAGCGCGCACCAGACGCCGCGGGGCCGCCCTTAGGGCGACGACGGGAATGTGACGACACCCCCTAGGGACACGGAGTACGGGGCCGGGGGTACGTGGGCCGGTCCCTCGCCCGTCAGGCGTACAGCGTCGCCAGAGCCGCGGCCGCCGTCGTGAAGCGTGCGCGGAGGGCGGGCGGGGACAGGATCTCGGCCTCCGGACCCAGGGTGAGGAGCTGGGAGAAGGCGACCTCCTCGCTCTCCACCCGCAGCACGACCCGTACCCGGCCGTCGGCCTCCGCGGCCGGTTCGGCGGCCGTCATCGACGGACGGGACTGGAGCAGCAGGACCAGCTTGATGAGACGGGTGGCGCGCATGGACCCATCTTCGGGGCACGGCAGCCCCCAGGACAGGCCGAGGGGCCGTGCCCGTACGAGAAGTACGGGCACGGCCCCTCGGGGATGTCCTGTGGGCTGCCGGTCAGTCGGCCGGACTACAGGCCGTAGCGCTCGCGCGCCTCCTTCACGGCCGAGGCCGGGACCTCGCCGCGGCGGGCGAGCTGCGCGAGGGCCGCGACGACGATCGACTGGGCGTCGACGCCGAAGTGGCGGCGGGCCGCGTCACGGGTGTCCGAGAGGCCGAAGCCGTCCGCGCCGAGCGAGGACCAGTCCTGCTCGACCCACTGCGCGATCTGGTCCGGGACCTGGCGCATGTAGTCGGAGACCGCGAGGACCGGGGACTCGACGCCCTCCAGGGCCTTGCGGATGTACGGCACCTTCTCCTCGCCGCGCAGCAGCGCCGCGTCCGCCTCCAGGGCGTCGCGCCGCAGCTCCGTCCAGGAGGTCGCGGACCACACGTCGGCGGCCACGCCCCACTCGGCGGCGAGCAGCTTCTGCGCCTCGAAGGCCCAGTGGATCGCCGTGCCGGAGGAGAGGAGCTGGATGCGCGAGGCGTTCGCCGGCACGTCGAGACCGGCCGACTCCGCGGTGTTGAAGCGGTAGAGGCCCTTGACGATGCCCTCGTCGATGCCGGACGGCTTGGCCGGCTGCGGCATCGGCTCGTTGTAGACCGTCAGGTAGTAGAAGACGTTCTGGTCCTCGCCCTCGGCGGCCTCGCCGTACATCCGGCGCAGACCCTCCTTGACGATGACGGCGACCTCGTACGCGAACGCCGGGTCGTAGGTCAGCGCCGCCGGGTTCGTCGCCGCGATCACCGGCGAGTGGCCGTCGGCGTGCTGGAGGCCCTCACCGGTCAGCGTGGTGCGGCCGGCGGTCGCGCCGACGAGGAAGCCGCGGCCGAGCTGGTCGCCGAGCTGCCACATCTGGTCGGCGGTCCGCTGCCAGCCGAACATCGAGTAGAAGATGTAGAACGGGATCATCGCCTCGCCGTGCGTGGAGTACGCGGTGGAAGCGGCGATGAAGTCGGCCATCGAACCGGCCTCGGTGATCCCCTCGTTGAGGATCTGGCCGTTCTTGGCCTCCTTGTAGTACATCAGCTGGTCGCGGTCGACCGGCTCGTACGTCTGGCCCTTCGGCGAGTAGATGCCGAGCGACGGGAACAGTGACTCCATACCGAAGGTACGGGCCTCGTCCGGGACGATCGGGACCCAGCGCTTGCCGGTCTCCTTGTCGCGGATCAGGTCCTTGATCAGTCGCACGAAGGCCATCGTCGTCGCCATCGACTGCGAGCCGGAGCCCTTGTCGAAGGCCGTGAACGCCTTGTCGGCCGGGGCCGGCAGCGCGGGCAGCGCGTGGGTGCGGCGGGCCGGGGCCGGGCCGCCGAGCGCCGCGCGGCGCTCCTGGAGGTAGCGGACCTCGGGGGAGTCGGCGCCGGGGTGGCCGTAGGGCACCTGGCCGTCGACGAACTGCGCGTCCGAGATCGGCAGCTCCAGAAGGTCACGCATGTTCTTGAACTCGTCGGTCGTCAGCTTCTTCATCTGGTGGTTCGCGTTCTTCGACGCGAAGCCCTCACCGAGGGTGAAGCCCTTGACGGTCTGCGCGAGGATGACCGTCGGCGCGCCCTTGAACTCCAGGGCGGCCTTGTACGCGGCGTACACCTTGCGCGGCTCGTGGCCACCGCGGGAGAGGTGGAAGCACTCGAGGATCTTGTCGTCGCTCAGCAGCTGCGCCATCGCGACGAGCGCCGGGTCCTTGCCGAAGAAGTCCTGGCGGATGTAGGCGGCGTCGCGGGTCTGGTACGTCTGGACCTGCGCGTCCGGCACCTCGCGGAGGCGGCGGACGAGGGCGCCGGTGGTGTCGAGCGCGAACAGCTCGTCCCAGGCGTTGCCCCACAGCGACTTCACGACGTTCCAGCCGGCGCCGCGGAACTGGGCCTCCAGCTCCTGCACGATCTTGAAGTTGGCGCGGACCGGGCCGTCGAGGCGCTGCAGGTTGCAGTTGATGACGAAGGTGAGGTTGTCCAGACCCTCGCGGGCGGCGAGCGCGAGGGCCGCCGTCGACTCGGGCTCGTCCATCTCGCCGTCACCGAGGAAGGCCCACACGTGGGACGCGGAGACGTCCTTGATGGAACGGTTCGTCAGGTAGCGGTTGAAGCGTGCCTGGTAGATCGCGGAGAGCGGGCCGAGGCCCATGGAGACGGTGGGGAACTCCCACAGCCAGGGCAGTCGGCGCGGGTGCGGGTAAGAGGGCAGGCCGTTGCCGCCGGACTCCTGCCGGAAGTTGTCGAGGTGGGCCTCGTTCAGGCGGCCGTCGAGGAAGGCGCGGGCGTAGATGCCCGGGGAGGCGTGGCCCTGGATGAAGAGCTGGTCGCCGGAACCGTCGGCTTCCTTGCCCTGGAAGAAGTGGTTGAAGCCGGTCTCGTAGAGCCAGGCCGCCGAGGCGAAGGTGGCGATGTGGCCGCCGACGCCGTACTTCGAGCCGCGGGTGACCATCGCGGCCGCGTTCCAGCGGTTCCAGGCGGTGATCCTGCGCTCCAGCGCCTCGTCGCCGCCGGACTCGGCGATCGACGGCTCCGCGGAGGTGGGGATCGTGTTGACGTAGTCCGTCTCCAGCAGCTTGGGCAGGGCGAGGCCCGCGCCCTCGGCGTGCTGGAGCGTGCGGCGCATCAGGTAGGCGGCCCGGTGAGGGCCGGCGGCCTTGGTGACGGCGTCCAGGGAGGCCGCCCACTCGGCGGTCTCCTCGGTGTCACGGTCCGGGAGCTGGTCGAGCTCGCTCGGAATCTTGCCTACGGGATCGGTCATGATCGCCGCCTTCCGGACAGGTGGGGTGGAGAAAAGGGGGCCTTGTCTGGCAGGACAGGGCGAAGGGCCGGGTGACGGCCCGCCGAAGACTGTAAACCGGCGATCGATGATCGATCAAAGGGTTGAAGGGGAAAACCTCTTCAGATCGAGAAAGTCGGCACAGGGTGCCGCGAAGAAGGGCACCGGGTGCCTCGCAAACGACTCGATTCCGGCTAGTTCTCGCAGGTGGGAGCGGTCGTCTGAGGGGGTACTCGCACGAATGAGCGGGCCCACCCGGAGGGCGGACCCGCTCGGTTCCGGCAGCGGAACGGGGGAGGCGTCAGGCGCGCGGAGCGCAGCCCAGGACGTGGGCCTTCACGAGCGCCCCGATGTTCGGGTCGCCCCTGCGGAAGGCCTCCACGAGCTCCTGGTGCTCTTCCGCGTACGACTTCTGGACCGTGCCGAGCCAGCGGATCGACAGGGCCGTGAAGACCTCGATGCCGAGCGTCTCCCAGGTGTGCAGCAGCACGCCGTTCCCGGCGGCCTTCACCAGCTCCCGGTGGAAGGCCACCGTGTGCCGCACCTGCGCCGTGCCGTCGGCGGTCGCGTCCGCCTCGTACAGGGCCGTCACGTGCGGCTCCAGGGCCGAGCAGTCCGTCGCCAGACGGCCGGCGGCCAGCTCGGCCGCGATCTGCTCCAGACCGGCGCGTACGGGGTAGCTCTCCTCCAGGTCGGCCGCGGTCAGATTGCGGACCCGGACGCCCTTGTTGGGGGCCGACTCGATCAGGCGCAGGGACTCCAGCTCGCGCAGGGCCTCGCGGACCGGGGTCTGGCTGACCTCCAGCTCCGTCGCGATCCTGCGCTCCACGATGCGCTCTCCCGGCTTCCAGCGGCCGCTGACGATCCCCTCCACGATGTGCTCGCGGATCTGTTCGCGCAGCGAGTGGACGACGGGGACGGTCATGAAGGCTCCTCGGGGAGTGTTGACCCTTAGACAATACGGCGGCGCCCCCGTCCGGAAACACTTCCGGGCGGGGGCGCCGCAGGTGAGGCTCGTTACGTTGCCAGCGGGCAACGGGCCCTCACATGGCCTTACAGGCCGAGGTCGACCTCGAACTCGCCGGCCTCGAGGATCGCCTTGACGGCCGTCAGGTAGCGGGCGGCGTCGGCGCCGTCCACCAGACGGTGGTCGTAGGACAGGGCGACGTACGTCATGTCGCGGACCGCGATCGTCTCACCCAGGTCCGGGTGGTTGATGACGACCGGGCGGCGCACGGTGGCGCCGATGCCCAGGATGGCGACCTGGTTCGGGGGCACGATGATCGTGTCGAACAGCGCGCCGCGCGAACCGGTGTTGGAGATGGTGAAGGTCGCACCGGCGAGGTCGTCCGGCGTGATCTTGCTGGCGCGCACGGCGCCGGCCAGCTCCGCGGTCTTCTTCGAGATGCCGGCGATGTTGAGGTCGCCCGCACCCTTGATGACCGGGGTCATCAGACCCTTCTCGGAGTCCACCGCGATACCGATGTTCTCGGTGTCGAAGTAGGTGATCGTGCCCTCGTCCTCGTTGATCCGGGCGTTGATGACCGGGAAGGCCTTCAGCGCCTGGGCCGCCGCCTTGACGAAGAACGGCATCGGCGAGAGCTTGACGCCCTCACGAGCCGCGAACGCGTCCTTGGCGCGGGCGCGCAGCTTCATCAGCTTCGTGATGTCGACCTCGACGACCGAGGTCAGCTGGGCCTGGCCGTGCAGCGCCTTCATCATGTTGTCGCCGATGACCTTGCGCATGCGGGTCATCTTGACGGTCTGACCGCGCAGCGGGGAGACCGCGAGGGCCGGAGCCTTCGCGGCGGCGGCCGGAGCGGCCGGAGCGGCGACGGGGGCGGCAGCGGCCTTCTTGGCCTCGGCGGCCGCGAGGACGTCCTGCTTGCGGATGCGACCGCCGACGCCCGAGCCCTTGACGGCCGCCAGGTCGACACCGTTCTCGGTGGCGAGCTTGCGGACCAGCGGGGTCACGTACGCGCCGTCCTCGGCCGGGGCGACCGGGGTGACCAGCGCCGGGGCGATGGACGGGGCGGCCGGCGCGGCCGGGGCCGGAGCGGCCACGGGGGCGGCCGGAGCCACCGGCGCGGGAGCCGCGGCGGGGGCGGCCGGGGCCACCGGAGCCGCGGCGGGGGCGGCCGGGGCCACCGGAGCCGGGGCGGCGACGGGAGCCGCCGGGGCGGCCGGGGCCGGAGCGGCGGCCGGAGCCGGGGCGGCGGGGGCGGCCGGAGCGGCACCCGCGGCACCGATGACGGCCAGCTTGGCGCCGACCTCGGCGGACTCGTCCTCGGCGACGACGATCTCCAGGAGGACACCGGAGACCGGGGCCGGGATCTCGGTGTCGACCTTGTCCGTGGAGACCTCGAGCAGCGGCTCGTCGGCCTCGACGCTCTCGCCGACCGACTTCAACCAGCGGGTCACGGTGCCCTCGGTCACGGACTCGCCCAGCGCGGGCAGCACGACGTCCGTACCGGCGGCGCCGCCGGCCGGAGCCGCGGCGGGGGCCTCGGCGACCGGCGCCGGGGCGGCCGGGGCCTCGGCCACCGGGGCCGGGGCGGCGGCCGGAGCCGGAGCGGCCTCGGCGGCGGGAGCGGCGGCCGGGGCCGGGGCGCCCGTGCCGTCGTCGATGATGGCCAGCTCGGCGCCGACCTCGACCGTCTCGTCCTCGGCGACCTTGATGGAGGCCAGGATGCCCGAGGCGGGGGCGGGGATCTCGGTGTCGACCTTGTCGGTCGAGACCTCGAGCAGCGGCTCGTCGGCCTCGACACGCTCACCCTCGGCCTTGAGCCAGCGGGTGACGGTGCCCTCGGTGACGCTCTCGCCGAGCGCCGGCAGGGTTACGGAAACCGACATGGTTTCAGTTGCTCCTAACGAATTGCGGAAAGTGGTCGTCGCGCCCTGTGATGACGATGAGCGTCAGTCGTGGGAGTGCAGCGGCTTGCCGGCCAGGGCCAGGTGGGCCTCGCCGAGCGCCTCGTTCTGCGTCGGGTGGGCGTGGATGAGCTGCGCGACCTCGGCCGGCAGCGCCTCCCAGTTGTAGATCAGCTGCGCTTCGCCGACCTGCTCGCCCATGCGGTCACCGACCATGTGGACGCCGACCACGGCACCGTCCTTGACCTGGACGAGCTTGATCTCGCCCGCGGTCTTGAGGATCTTGCTCTTGCCGTTGCCCGCGAGGTTGTACTTCAGGGCGACGACCTTGTCCGCGCCGTAGATCTCCTTGGCCTTGGCCTCGGTGATGCCGACGGAGGCGACCTCGGGGTGGCAGTACGTCACCCGCGGCACGCCGTCGTAGTCGATCGGGACGGCCTTCAGACCGGCCAGGCGCTCCGCGACGAGGATGCCCTCGGCGAAGCCGACGTGCGCGAGCTGGAGCGTCGGGACGAGGTCGCCCACGGCCGAGATCGTCGGCACGTTGGTACGCATGTACTCGTCGACCAGGACGTAGCCGCGGTCCATCGCGACGCCCTGCTCCTCGTAGCCGAGACCGGCGGACACCGGGCCGCGGCCGATCGCGACGAGCAGCACCTCGGCCTCGAAGGTCTTGCCGTCGGCCAGGGTGACCTTGACGCCGCTGTCGGTGTACTCGGCGCTCTGGAAGAAGGTGCCGAGGTTGAACTTGATGCCGCGCTTGCGGAACGCGCGCTCAAGAAGCTTCGAGCTGTTCTCGTCCTCGACCGGGACGAGGTGCTTCAGGCCCTCGATCACCGTCACGTCGGTGCCGAAGGACTTCCACGCCGAGGCGAACTCGACGCCGATGACGCCGCCGCCCAGGATGATCGCGGACTCAGGGACCCGGTCCAGGGTCAGCGCGTGGTCCGAGGAGATGATCCGGTTGCCGTCGATCTCCAGACCGGGGAGCGACTTCGGCACGGAGCCCGTGGCGAGGAGGACGTGACGGCCCTCGACGCGACGGCCGTCGACGTCGACGGTGGTCGGGGAGGAGAGGCGACCCGTGCCCTCGATGTAGGTCACCTTGCGGGAGGCGACGAGACCCTGCAGACCCTTGTACAGGCCCGAGATCACGTCGTCCTTGTACTTGTGCACACCCTTGATGTCGATGCCCTCGAAGGAGGCCTTGACACCGAACTGCTCCGCCTCGCGCGCCTGGTCGGCGACCTCGCCGGCGTGGAGCAGGGCCTTCGTCGGGATGCAGCCGTTGTGCAGGCAGGTGCCGCCGAGCTTGTTCTTCTCGATCAGTGCGACGTCCAGGCCCAGCTGCGCTCCGCGCAGCGCCGCGGCGTAACCGCCGCTACCGCCGCCGAGGATCACTAGGTCGAAAACGGTGCTGGCGTCGTTCGCCACGTCACGTCCTCCATGCATGTGCGCTCGTCGCCGGTCTTCAGTGACCGGGCGGCGGCTGGTGTTCGGCCGCTTTATTTCGGCCCTGTGGTGGGGGCCCTGTCCTGCCGAGAACCCATCTTCGCACTTGTTGACGGATGGCGGGACGCGGGGCCGGGCTGTGAGACGGCCGATCGTCCGTACGGAGCGATCGCCGCAGCGTAGAAACCTACGGATTTCGTCGCGGGCGAACGGCCGCTCACGGGCAAGGACAGGGGCGGCCCCGGGCGCGAGACCCGGGGCCGCCCCTGTCACGGGTGTGCTCAGAGCTCGCCGGCCGCCGTCAGCTCGGCCAGCTTCACCAGGGTGCGCACCGAGGAGCCGGTGCCGCCCTTCGGGGTGTACCCGTACGGGGCGCCCTCGTGGAAGGCCGGGCCCGCGATGTCCAGGTGGGCCCAGGTGATGCCCTCGCCCACGAACTCCTGGAGGAAGAGACCGGCGACCAGGCCGCCGCCCATCCGGACGCCCATGTTCGCCATGTCGGCGGTGGGGGAGTCCATCGACTTCCGCAGGTCCGCCGGGAGCGGCATCGGCCAGGACTGCTCGCCGACCTCCTCGGCGATCTCGTGGATCGCGGTCCGGTAGTCGTCGTCGTTGGCCATGATGCCGAAGGTGCGGTCGCCCAGGGCGAGGACCATGGCGCCGGTGAGGGTCGCCACGTCGACGATCGCGTCAGGGTGCTCCTCGGAGGCCCGGGTCAGCGCGTCGGCGAGGACGAGCCGGCCCTCGGCGTCGGTGTTGAGGACCTCGACGGTCTTGCCGCTGTACATGCGCAGCACGTCACCCGGGCGGGTGGCGCTGCCGGACGGCATGTTCTCGGCGAGGGCGAGCCAGCCGGTGACGTTGACGGCGAGACCGATGCGGGATGCCGCGACGACGGCGGCGAAGACGGCGGCGGCGCCGCTCATGTCGCACTTCATCGTCTCGTTGTGGCCGGCAGGCTTCAGGGAGATGCCGCCGGAGTCGTACGTGATGCCCTTGCCGACGAGGGCGAGGGTCCGCTCCGCCTTCGGGTGGGTGTAGGCGATCCGGACCAGGCGCGGGCCGCGGACGGCGCCCTTGCCGACGCCGAGGATGCCGCCGTAGCCGCCCTTCTCGAGCGCCTTCTCGTCGAGCACCTGCACCTTGAGGCCGTGCTCCTTGCCGGCGGCCGTGACGACGGCGGCGAACGACTCGGGGTAGAGGTCGTTCGGCGGCATGTTGATCAGGTCGCGGGCGCGGTTCATCTCCTCGGCCACGGCCAGGGCGCGCTCGGCGGCGGCCTTGTACGCCTTGTCGCGCGGCTTGGCGCCGAGCAGGGCGACCTCGGCCAGCGGCTTCTTCGCGTCCTTGCCGTTCTCCTGGTACGCGGTGTAGGCGTACGCGCCGAGCAGGGCGCCCTCCGCGACGGCGGCGGCGTCCTCGGCGGAGGCGATCGGCAGCGCGAAGGCGGCCTTCTTGGAGCCGGTCAGCGTGCGGGCGGCGGTGCCGGCGGCGCGGCGCAGGGTCTCCGCGCCGAAGGACTCGCCGTCCTCGGGAGCGGCGCCCAGGCCGACGGCCAGGACGACGGGGGCCTTGAGGCCGGCGGGCGCGGGCAGCTTGATCGCCTCACCCTCGGAACCCGAGGCGCCCAGGGTCTCCAGGACGGCGGCGAGCCGCCCGTCGAAGGCCTTGTCGACGGCCTCGGCGCCCGGGGCGACGACGAGCGTCTTCCCGGACTTCGCGACGCCGACCACGAGGGCGTCGGCGCGCAGCGTCGCCGCACCGGCAGTGCTGAGAGTGAGAGCAGTCACGGTGGTGATTTCTCGCTTCCATTGAGTTCTGTGGCGGTCGAGGGATGGGCCGACCGTGCCCGCCGCATCGTATTTCGGCCCGGAGAGCGCCGAGAACGAGCCTACGCTCGCTCACCGCGTTCGCTCACGGCGGCAGTGATTCACTCATCCGTGGTGTCTCTTTCATGTTTACCGTTCAGGCTCGGAGCGCTCGTCCACACTCGCCTCAATCCCGCAAGGCGAACGCACTCGCCTTTGCACCATCTGCATCATCTCCACAGGTCCCGCCGGTCCGGCTCCGGCCCGGACGGGCCTGCCGAGGGGGGACACCACCGATGGACTCCGGCCGACTCCGCACGCCCAGAAGCGCCCGCACCACCGCGCCCCGCACCGCGCCCCGTACCGCCCGGGTGGCCGCACTCGCCGCCGCCGCCCTGCTCGCCACCGTCATGCCGTCCGCTCAGGCCGCCGCCGCGCCGGCGCCCCGCGTCGACCTGACGGTCCTCGTCGTCGACGACGGCGGCAGCGCCGTCGAGGCGATCACCGCCGAGCTGAAGGGCTCCGGCGTCCCGTACCGCAGGATCGACCTCAACGACCCGAACCGGCCCGTCCTCGACCCGGCCTTCCTCAGTGACACGCTCGACGGACGCCCCCGCGCCAAGTACCAGGGCGTCGTCCTGCCCCACGAGACCGCCTTCGGCCCGGACTCCGCCGAGCACACCGCGCTCCAGGCCTACGAGCGGACCTTCGGCATCCCGCAGGTCGACGCCTACACCTGGTCGCACCCCGGCGTCGGCCTCGACTACACCAACGAGGGCGGCTGGTCCGGCGTCCTCGACGGCACCACGGCCGGCGTCACCACCGCCGGGAAGGCGGGCCCCTTCCGGTACCTCGCCGGAGCCCTCACCTTCGAGGACAACGACCCCTCGATCGCCGAGAGCTACGGCTACGCGGGCCGTCCCCGCGCCGGCTACACCAGCTACGTCGACATCCCGGTCGACGGCGGCGGCCGGGCCAGCCTCGTCGGCGAGTACACCGCCGACGGGCGCCGCGAGCTCGTCGTCACCTTCGCCTACAACCAGTACCAGCGGCAGTTCCGCGCCCTCGCGCGCGGCATCGTCGAATGGCTCACCCAGGGCGTCCACCTCGGCCAGAGCCGCAACTACCTCTCCGTCCACGTCGACGACGTCTTCGCCCCCGACGCCCGCTGGGACTCCGCCCTCAACTGCACCCCCGGTGACTTCGACTGCGTCGACGACGACGGCGAGGGCGTCAACCCCATCCGGATGACCGCCGCCGACGCCCAGTACGCCGCCGCCTGGCAGAAGGCCTCCGGCTTCACCCTCGACATGGTCTACAACGGCGGCCAGGGCGAGCAGTGGAAGACCGAGCACGGCGGCACCGACCCGCTCACCACGCAGCTCCTCGCGGACCGCGCCCAGTACCGGTGGATCAACCACACCTACACCCACCCCTTCCTCGGCTGCGTCCAGGACAACACCACCGTCCCCTGGCAGTGCGCCAAGGACGTCTCGGGCAACACCCTCTGGGTCAGCCGCTCCGAGCTCTCCGGCCAGATCCGCAACAACCACAACTGGGCCGTCGGCAAGGGCATCTCCGTCGACCGCTCCGAACTCGTCACCGGCGAGCACTCCGGTCTGAAGACCCTGCCCCAGCAGCCCGTCGACAATCCGAACCTCGCCGGCGCCCTCGCCGACAACGGCGTGAAATGGACCGGGAGCGACAACTCCCGCGAGCCGCAGCAGCGTTCCGTCGGCACGGGCAGCGCCGCCGCGAAGACCGTGCCCCGCCACCCCATGAACGTGTACTACAACGTCGGCACCGCCGCCGAGATGACCGACGAGTACAACTGGATCTACACCTCCCGCGCCGACGGCGGCAGCGGCATCTGCGAGGACAACCCCCTCTCCACCTGCCTGCCCGCCCCGCTCCCCACCACCACGGGCTACGCCGAGCGGATCGTCCCGCAGGAGGCCCGCACGGCGCTCTCCCACGTCCTCGGCAACGACCCCCGCCCGCACTACGTCCACCAGTCCAACCTGGCCGAGGAGCGCCTCCTCTACCCCGTCCTCGACCGCGTGCTCGCCGACTACCGGGCCCTCTTCGCGCCCAGCGCACCCCTGGTGAACCCGCGTCAGAAGGACGTCGGCACCGAGCTGGGCCGCCGCGCCGCCTGGGACCAGGCCGTCGCCACCGGAAAGGTCACCGCCTACCGCATCGGCACCACGGTCACCGTCAAGGCGCCGTCCGGCCTCACCGTGCCCGTCACCGCGCCCGAGGGCACCCGCAAGCAGCTCCTGCTCGGCTCGACCGTCTTCGGCACGGGATACGCGGGCACCCGCTCGGCCTGGACCGCACCCGAACTGCTCCAGACCGCCGTCACACTCACGCTCCCGACCGCCTGACCAGCACGTCCTGGGGGGAAACGCACATGCCGAGCAGTGGCCGTCACGTCACCATGCTCACCGAAGGCACCTATCCGCACGTCCACGGCGGCGTCAGCACCTGGTGCGACCAACTCGTCCGCGGCATGCCGGAGGTCGACTTCGAGATCCTCGCCCTCACCGGCAGCGGCCGTGAACCCGTCACCTGGGAGCTGCCGCCCAACATCACCCGGCACACCGCGTTCCCCCTCTGGGGCCACCCGCAGGGGCCGGCGCGCTCCGGACTGTTCTCCGGAGCGCGCCGGCCCCTGCGGGGGCGCGAACGCCGCCGCTTCCTCGACACGTACGAACGCCTGCTCCTCGCCCTCCTCGACCCGGGCGCGGGCTGCGACTTCGGCACGAGCCTGTACGAGCTGGCCGGACTGGCCCGGCAGGGACGGCTCACGTCCTTCCTGCGCTCCGAACCGGCCCTGCGCTCCCTGATGTGGATCTGGACCATGCCGCACCTGCCGACGCTTGCGGCCCGGCCCACCGTCCACGACGCGCTCACCGCCACCGACCTGCTGGAACACGCCCTGCGCCCGCTCGCCGCCCGGATAGCCTCCGGCAGCGTGGCCCACGCCGTCTCCAGCGGCCTCGCCACGCTGCCCGCCCTCGTCGCGCAGCACTTCGAAGGGGTGCCCTTCCTGCTCACCGAACACGGCATCTACCTCCGCGAGCGCTACCTCGGCTACCGCACCGACACGCAGCGCTGGCCCGTCAAGGCCCTCATGCTCGGCTTCTACCGCGAGCTCAACACGCTCGGCTACCGCAAGGCCGACCTCATCACCCCCTGCAACCAGTACAACCGGCGCTGGGAGGAGCGCGGCGGCGCACCCGCCGACCGCATCCGCACCGTCTACAACGGCGTCGACCCGGCCCTCTTCCCGGAGGCCGGACCCGAACCCGAGACCCCCACCCTCAGCTGGTGCGGGCGGGTCGACCCCATCAAGGACCTCGAAACGCTGATCAGGGCGTACGCGATCTGCCGCGCCGAACTCCCCGAGCTGCGGCTGCGGTTGTTCGGACCGGTCCCCGCGGGGAACGAGGACTACCGCACCCGCCTGGAGAAGCTCGCCGCCGAACTGGGCGTCACCGACGGCATCACCTTCGAGGGCCGCGTCTCCGAGGTCCCGCGCGCCTACGCGGCCGGCAGCGTCGTCATGCTCTCCTCCATCAGCGAGGGCTTCCCCTTCTCCCTCATCGAGGCCATGTCCTGCGGCCGGGCCACCGTCTCCACGGACGTCGGAGGCGTACGGGAGGCCGTCGGCGACACCGGGATCGTCGTGCCGCCCCGCGAACCGGCCGTCATGGCCGCCGCCGTCACCGAACTGCTCAGGGACGGCGCCCGGCGCGCCGAACTCGGCCGCCTGGCACGGCAGCGGGTCATCGACCGGTTCACCCTGAACCGCTCGGTCGACGGCTTCCGCCAGATCTACCGCGAGCTGGCCGGCGGACGGCCCGCCGCCCCCCGCCCCCTCCCCGCCCCGAAGGCGTGGACGATCCGTATCCCCGCGCCCCGCCGCGCCCCCGCGTCCCTCGTGGCGGGAGGCACCCCGGCATGAGCGGATCCCTCTGGCTGAAACCCCCGATCACGGTCACCCCGCTGCCCGCGATCCCCCGCCCCCGCGGGGAGAAGCGGACAGCGGAGCCCATCGCGGAGGGCTCCACCGCCGACGGCTCCACCGCCGACGGCCTCGCGGTCGACGGCCTCGCGGTCGACGGCCTCGCGGTCGACCCCGTCGACGAACTCGCCGGACGCCTCGACGACTTCGTCGCTCTCGCCGTCCACCCGGACGAGATCGCCGCGCTCCTCGAGTCCGACGGCATGACCGACGACCACATCCGCCTCACCTACGGCCGCGCCGACTCCTTCGCCCTCGCCGAGGACCTCTACGCGCGCGTGGAGCGGCGCCACACCGCACCGGAGGCACCGCCCGCCGGCCCCTGGCACGGCGAACTCGCGGGCTGCCTCCTGCGCGGGCTCGTCTTCGCGCTGCCCGGCCTCGCCTACGTCCTGGCCGCGCCGCTCCTCGCCGGGGAGCACGGCCGGTTCGGCCTCCCCGGCGGAACGATCCCCCTCCTCGCCGGGGCCGTCACCGGCTGGGTGTGGAACCAGGCCCTGTCCCACCGCGCGTACACCTGGCTCGGCCTCGGCGACCGGCCCGCCGCGGCCCGCGCACTGCTCACCGGAGCTCCGGCGGGCGCCCTCGCCGGATCGGCCGTCGCCTTCGCGGTCGCCGGGCCCGGCGAGATCCCGGCGGCCCTCTTCGCCGCCGGCCAGTCGCTCTACCTCGCCGCGGCCACCGTCCTCCTGGTCCTCGGCCGCGAACGGGCCCTCCTCCTGGCCCTGCTGCCGCTCGGCGGAGCCCTCCCCGCCTTCCGCTGGGACCTGCCCGACCTCCTGCGCGGCGGGCTCCTCCTCGGCTCGCTCACCGCCGCCGTCGCGTTCGCGGCGCTCGTGCTCCGGCCCGGCGCGCGGCGCGGGGCGGCGGGCCGGGCCGGGCCCCCACGCGCGGCCTCCCTCCCGTACGGACTCTTCGGTCTCGGCAGCGGCCTGCTCGTCCTCCACGCGGGCATCGGCGACACGCTCGTGAGCGGCGCGGGGGCGGTCGTCGCGCTCACCCTCTCCATGGGACCGGCCGAGTGGCTGCTGCACCGCTTCCGGGGCGAGAGCCTGACCCGGCTGCGGACCCTCTCCACGGCCCGCGAGTTCCGCAGGGCGGTCACCGGCACCCTCGTGCTCTGCCTCGGCGGCTACCTCACCGTCCTCGTCGGCCTCACCCTCGTCGCGACCCTGGCCTGGCCCGGGGCGCCCTGGCCGACGCTCCCGCGCCTCGTCACGCTGCTGCTCATCGGGACCGTGCTCTGGCTGGGGCTGCTGCTCCAGGCTTTCGGCGCGGTGGCGAGCGCGGCGGCCGTCTGTCTGGTCGCGGCGGCGGCGCAGACCGTGGAGCCGGCGGCGGGCCTGGCGGCGACCGGGGGAGCGGCGGCGCTGCTCGCCGTCCTCACCTGTGTTCTGCTGGTTCGACCGACCGCCCACCGCGCCTAGGGGGTGTCCTGGGGATGACCGTGACACCGTCCCTCCTGGTGCCGTACTACGAGCACCCCGCCGACCGCCCCGAGGCCTGGTCGGCCCTCGTCGCCGCCGCGCCCACCCTGTACGGCGTCGTCCTCAACCCGGCGAGCGGCGCGGGCCGGGCACCCGACCCGGCCTTCGCCGAGGTGTCCGCGCGGCTGCGGGAGGCCGGTGTCCGTGTCCTCGGGTACGCGGACACCGCCTACGGCCGCCGCCCGCACGCCGAGGTCGTCACCGACCTGCTCCGGCACCGTGACTGGTACGGCGCCGACGGGAGCTTCCTCGACCAGGTGACGACCGCGCCCGGCGGCCTCGCCCACTACCGGCGGATCGCCGTCGCGGCCCGGGCCGCCGGGGCCGCGACCCTCGTCCTCAACCACGGGGCCCACCCGGACCCGGGGTACGGGGAGTTCGCCGACCTCCTCGTCACCTTCGAGGGCCCCTGGGACACGTACCGGACGCTCGACCTGCCGGTTGCCCCGCACTACTGCCACCTCGTCTACGCCGCCCCGCCCGGGGTGCGTCCCGCCACGCCGGTGCACTGCGCCGTCCCCGGCGCGGGCGCCCACCCCTGGGGCACCATGCCGCACCTCCTGGAGCCCGCCCGATGAGACGTCTGCTGCCCCTGCTCGCAGGGCTGTTGCTGCTGGCCACGGCCTGTACGACGGCCCCGGGACCGGGCCCCGGGCCGACCCCCGACCCGAAACCCTCGCCGGAGGACCGCTGGCGGCCGAAGCCCGGCCTGGCCTGGCAGTGGCAGCTCAGCGGCCGGCTCGACCCGACGGTCGACGTCCCGGTGTACGACATCGACGGCTTCGACCACCCGGCGTCCACGGTGAAGGACCTGCACGCCCGCGGCCGCAAGGTCATCTGCTACCTCTCCACCGGCGCCTGGGAGGACTTCCGCCCGGACGCCGACCGCTTCCCGAAGTCCGTCCTCGGCGCGGGCAACGGCTGGGAGGGCGAGCGCTGGCTCGACATCCGACGCACCGACGTCCTCGAACCCCTCATGGCGAAGCGGCTCGACATGTGCCGGGACAAGGGCTTCGACGCCGTCGAGCCCGACAACATGGACGGCTACCGCAACCGCACCGGCTTTCCGCTCACCGCCGCCGACCAGCTGCGCTACAACCGCCTCATCGCCCGCCTGGCCCACGACCGGGGCCTCGCGGTGGGCCTCAAGAACGACCTGGACCAGATCCCCCGGCTGCTCCCGGACTTCGACTTCGCGGTCAACGAACAGTGCGCCGAGTACGACGAGTGCGGCCGCCTGGCCCCGTTCGTGGCGGCCGGCAAGGCTGTCTTCCACGTCGAGTACGAGCTGGAAACCAGAGAGTTCTGCCCCCAGGCGCGGAAGCTGGGCCTCAGCTCGATGCTGAAGAAGTACGAGCTCGGCGTCTGGCGCAAGCCCTGTTAGGAGCCTTCGACGCCGGGGTCGCCCGGGCCCGCGGCGCTCGGCTCACCCCAGGGTCAGCGCGATCAGCGCCACCGTTGCCGCCGTCTCCTCCAGCGCGCCGAACACGTCCCCCGTCACCCCGCCGAAGCGCCGTGCGCACCGGCGGAGCAGCAGCGCCGCCGCGCACAGGGCGGCGCCGGCCGCCAGGACGTTCCGTACCGCGTCGAGCGGGGAGGAGAGCAGGCCCGCCGCCGCGCACGCCACCAGGACGAGGGCGGTCGAGAGGGTCGCGGAGCGGACCGGGACCGTCTCCGCGACGATCGCGCCGAGGCCCTCGGGGCGGGCCGCGGGGACGCCGTGGCGGGAGGCGTGGGTGAGGGCGAGGCGGGCGACGGTCGCGGCGAGGACGGCGGCGACCGTGCCGTGCGCCCAGCCCTCGTCGTACAGCCGGGTGAGGGCGGCGACCTGGGCGAGCAGGACGAGGACGATCGTGATGACGCCGAACGGCCCGATGTCCGACTGCTTCATGATGCGCAGCGCGTCCTCGGCGGGCTTGGCGCTGCCGAGTCCGTCGGCGGTGTCGGCGAGGCCGTCGAGGTGGAGGCCGCGGGTCAGCACGGCGGGGACGGCGGTGGCGGCCACGGCCGCCAGCAGCGGGCCCGACCCGAGCTGCAGGAACGTCCCGCCGAGCGCGGCGGAACAGACTCCGACGACCAGTCCGGCCACGGGGGCGCAGAGCATGCCGGCGCGCGCCGCGTCCCGGTCCCAGCGGGTGATGCGGGCGGGGAACACCGTGAGGGTGCCGAAGGCGAAACGCAGGCCGTCCATCCGGGCAGGGTAATCGCCGCCTCCGGACGGTAGATTGCGCATATCACGCAAATCGGAACGGGGTGGCATGGGTCACTGGTTCTCCCGCAACATCGTCGAGCCGGGCAAGCTCCCGATGCTGCTCGCTCTGACCTCCTTCGTCCTGACATTCCTGGTCACGCGCACCGTCACCCGGCTGATCCGGGCGGGGAAGGGTCCCTTCGGGAACGTCTCCTCCGGAGGCCTCCACATCCATCACGTCGTGCCCGGCGTCGTCCTCACCGTCCTCGGCGGGTTCGGCGCGGTGGCCAGCGACCGGCACGGTGTGGGCGCGTGCGTCTTCGCCGTCGTCTTCGGGATCGGCGCGGGGCTCGTCCTCGACGAGTTCGCGCTGATCCTCCATCTCGACGACGTGTACTGGACGGACCAGGGCCGCAAGAGCGTCGAGGTGGTCGTCCTCACCGCGGCACTCGTGGGGCTCACGCTCAGCGGCTTCTCACCGCTGGGCGTCAACGACATGACGGCGGAGGAGCGCCAGAACCGTGGCACCTTCCTCCTCACCCTGGCGGTGAACTTCCTCTTCATCCTCGTCGCACTGGTGAAGGGGAAGTTCCGGATGGCCGTCCTCGGGACCCTGATCCCCTTCGTGGCGATCGTCGGCGCCGTCCGGCTGGCCCGCCCCGGCTCCTGGTGGTCCAAGCACTTCTACCGGCGCAGATACAAGGCCCGCGCCCGCTCCCGCATCCGCACGTACCGCCACGACAGGCGATGGAACAAGGTGCGGCGCCGTCTTCAGGACCTGATCGGCGGCTTCCAGGAGCGGGTGCCGGGCCGGGGCTCGGCGTCCTCCTGACCGCGTTCGCGCCAGGCCTGGACGGCGATGAGGACGAGTACGCCCGCGATGGCCGCCAGGTGCTCCTTGCCCGCCAGGTTCGGCTTGACGATCACCTCGACGACCATGGCCAGGACCACCGCGCCGCCCGTCCACCACGCCCGGTAGCGCCAGCAGACGTAGACGGCGAGGCCCACCACGGCCGCCGAAGGGCCGGTGTCGACCACCTGAGCGTCGGAGGCCGGGAGACCGAAGGGGGTGCCCGGCCCGAGGGCGATGCCCACGCGCGCGTACAGCGTGCCGCAGAGCGTGGCCAGATAGGCCACGCCGAGCGTCCGCCACCGTCCGAGACAGATCTCGGCGATCCCGAACACCAGCAGCACCTGGGCCAGCGCACCCCACACGGGCAGGTCGAGCGCCGGGACGAAGAGCGAGAGCGGGGTCCGCAGCAGAGACGCCCACAGCGGGTCCTCGGCCCGTACGGAACCGATGTTCTGGACCGGCTGATACCCCCAGTCCTGGTTCTGAACGAGCTGGAAGAGGGCCGTCAGACAGACGGCGGCCAGCGTCATCGGGACCGCGTTCCATCCCCGGGTGACGAGCGCCGCCCGCACGGTGCCGAACAGCGGCCCCCACTCGCGGCGTGCGAAACGCGTGACGGACCCGCTCAACGCCCGCTCTCCAGGTGCTTGCGGTGCAGCCACTTCGGCAGACCCGGGGCTTCGAGGAACCCCTCGGCCCGGCCGGCGGCGAGGCCGATGCGCAGCAGGTCGGCGCTCTTCTCGAAGAGCATGAATCGGGGCTCCCAGATCGGTCGGTACTTGGCGTTGGCGCGGTACAGCGACTCGATCTGCCACCAGCGGGAGAAGAAGCTGAGCAGTGAACGCCACATGCGCAGCACGGGTCCCGCCCCGAGCTTCGAGCCACGTTCGAAGACGGAGCGGAACATCGCGAAGTTCAGCGAGACCTGGGTGATCCCGATCTCCTTCGCGCGCTGGAGCAGCTCGATCACCATGAACTCCATCAGGCCGTTCTCGGAGTCCCGGTCACGGCGCATCAGGTCGAGCGAGAGGCCCTTCGGCCCCCAGGGCACGAAGGAGAGCACCGCCCGCAGCTCACCCTGACCGTCGGTGCACTCCAGCATCACGCAGCGCCCGTCCCGCGGGTCCCCGAGCCGCCCGAGCGCCATCGAGAAGCCGCGCTCGGTGGCTCCGTCCCGCCAGTCGTCCGCCTTGCGGAGCAGCTCGTCCATCTCCGGGGCCGGGATGTCCTCGTGGCGCCGGATGCGGACCTCGTAACCGGCCCGCTTCACCCGGTTGAAGGCCTGCCGGACCGTCCGCATCGCGCGCCCGTCCAGGGTGAACTCGTCGGTCTCGACGATCGCCTCGTCGCCCAGCTCCAGGGCGTCGAGACCGTGCCGGGCGTAGATGACCCCGGCCTCCTCGCTCGCGCCCATCACGGCCGGGATCCAGCCGTGCTCGCGCGCCTCCGCCAGCCAGGGCTCGATCGCGCCGGGCCAGGCCTCGGGGTCGCCGATCGGGTCACCGGAGGCGAGCGATACCCCGCCGACCACCCGGTAGGCGATGGCGGCCTTCTCGCTCGGCGACCACACGACGCTCTTCTCGCGGCGCAGCGCGAAGTAGCCGAGCGAGTCCCGGTCCCCCTGCTTGTCGAGGAGGGCCCGCAGCCGCTCCTCGTCCTCCTCGGTCAGCGGGTCGACGGCCCGCCGGGCCCGGAAGGCGGCGAAGAGCACCGCGAAGAGCAGCAGCGTGGAGAGGACGTTGATGGTGACGTCCACCCAGCCGGGGGTGGTGATGCCGGCGAAGCGCGAGTCGTCGGAGGCCAGCGTCACCAGCCGCATCAGGCCGTACCGCCAGCGCTCCAGGAAGGTGGAGGGGGCGGTGGAGGTGTTGGTGACGGTGACCAGGACGGCGGCGATCAGCGAGGTGACGAGCAGTCCGCCGACCGCGACGATCGCGGCGAGCAGCGGGTTGGAGCGGTCGCCCTTCGCGTAGAACTCCTTGCGGCCGAGCAGCAGCGCCAGGACGAAGGCGGCGGTCAGCGCGAGCGAGATCCAGTTCTGGGCGTGCTGCCGGATCTCCGGGAAGACCATCACGACGGCGAAGAGCAGCAGGAAGAGCCCGGCGAGGACCATGTTGAGGATCCAGGCTGCCCGCTTGCGGCGGCGCATGGTGATCGCCAGGAAGAGCGTGAAGACGCCCGAGGCGAAGCCGGCGGTGAGCATGTACGGGGTGAAGTAGTTGTCCTCGTTGTGGCGGCGCAGGTCCTGTCCGAAGGAGACCCAGACGGCGCTCAGGAAGTTGATGAACGTGACGACGCGCAGGTACCAGACGGCGAACGCGGCGCTGCGCCGCGAACGGACGGTGGAGCCTCGGGGCGCTGCTTCGGCGGACAAACGGACCTCTCCCATGAAAAGCGATCATATGGGGCATCGCTTCTCCTGCGGAGACGCCGGAGGCGGCCACGCGCGTCGCGCGTGACCGCCCCGGAGTCGACGATCCGTCTTTCCCGCTTCTCCCCGTCAGACCTGTGGCGCGGTCTCGGCCTCCGGAGCCGCCCCGGCCTCCGGACTGGTCGGATCCGGGCGCTCGGGCAGCTCCGCGGCGAAGGCCGCCGCGGCCTGGACGAGGGGAAGCGCGAGCAATGCCCCGGTTCCCTCACCCACATGGACGCCGTGGTCGAGCAGAGGGTTGAGCGCCATCCGGTCCAGTGCCTTCGCCTGCGCCGGCTCCCCGCTCACCTGCCCTGCCAGCCACCAGTCCGGCGCGCGGAACGCCGCCCGCTGCGCCACCAGCGCGCAGGCCGCACCCACCACACCGTCCAGGATCACCGGCATCCGCCGCACCGAGGCCTGCAGCAGGAAGCCCGTCATCGCCGCGAGGTCCGCGCCGCCCACCGCCGCGAGCAGCTCAAGCTGGTCGCCGAGGACCGGCCGGGCCCGCCGCAGCGCGTCCCGGACCGCCGCGCACTTGCGCATCCACGCCAGGTCGTCGATCCCGGCGCCGCCCCGGCCCGTCACCACGGAGGCGTCCGTCCCGCACAGCGCCGCGATCAGCGTCGACGCCGGGGTCGTACCGCCCACGCTCAGGTCCCCGAGCACCACCAGATCGGTGCCCGAGTCCGCCTCCTCGTCGGCGATCGCGATGCCGAGCCGGACCGCCGCCTCGGTCTCCTCGACCGTCAGCGCGTTCTCCACGTCGATCCGGCCGCTGCCCCGCCGCACCCGGTGGCGGACCACCTCGGCGGGCAGCAGCTCCGGCTCGCAGTCCAGGCCCGCGTCCACGACCCGTACGGGCACGCTCATCGAGCGGGCCAGGACGGCGACCGGGCTCGCCCCGTCCAGGACCGCGCGCACCAGCTCGTGCGCGGAGCCGGGCGCGCGGCCCGACACGTCCAGCGAGGCCACCCCGTGGTCGCCCGCGAAGAGCAGCACCTTCGGCTGCTCGATCGCCCGCACCTTGACCGAGGCCTGCGCGGCCGAGAGCCACTCGCCGAGCTCGTCGAGCCGGCCGAGCGCGCCGGGCGGCACGGTCAGCCGCTCGCGCCGCTCCTCGGCGTCCCGCCGGATCCCCCCGTCGGGGCGCTCGATCAGATCGGAGAAGTCGTCCAGGTTCACGGGTTCCGCCTTGTGACAATCAGCGAGGGCCATCGGTGTTGGCACCCTACCCGCGCAGCACCAGCGCCTGTCCTGCGACCACGAGGAGGACCTCTTCGCACTCCTCGGCGAAGGCCGCGTTCAGCCGGCCCAGCTCGTCCCGGAACCGCCGCCCCGACGCCGTGCCCGGCACGACCCCCGAGCCCGTCTCGTTCGTCACCGCCACGACCGTGCGGCGCGTCGCCCGCACCGCCGCGACCAGCTCGGCCGTCCGCTCCCGGAGCGCCGCCTGGCCACCGTCCGCCCACTTCTCGTCGTCCCAGGCGCCCACCCGGTCCATGGCGTCCGTCAGCCACAGCGACAGACAGTCGATGAGGAGCGCCGGACCGTCCTCGGCGAGCAGCGGTACGAGCTCACAGGTCTCGGCGGTACGCCACGCACCCGGCCGCCGCTCCCGGTGCAGCCCCACCCGCTCCGCCCAGTCCGGATCGCCCTCCCGGGTCCCGCCCGTCGCCACGTACAGCACCTCGGGGAAGGTCTCCAGGCGCCGCTCGGCCTCCACGGACTTCCCCGACCGGGCCCCGCCGGTCACCAGCGTCCGCCGGGGCACCTCCGGCACCTCGTGGTAGTCGCCGACGTACAGCGTCGTCCCGTCGGTCACCGCCCGCGCGCCCGCCGCCGCGAGCCGCCGGTCCAGTGCGGCCCCCGTCGGCACGTCGTGGTCCAGGTGGACGGCGATCACCTCGGTGGCCGCGCCGACCGCCCCGGTCGCCCGCAGCCGCGCGATCCCGTCCGGACGGCCCGTCACATCGGCGACGACCATGTCGTACGGCAGGGCGTGGTCCTCCGAAAGCCCCGCCGGAGCCCCGCCCGGCGGCAGGTAGAGCAGCCGCTCTCCGTCCGGGGAGGTCACCTCGTACCCCGTACCGGGGGAGTCCATCGGCACCGCCCGCACCCGGTGCCCGCTGATCAGCGTCAACTCCCTGCCGTCCGGCACCCGGCCCGCCGTCGGGAGCCCGGCCGGCACCTCCACGGCGGGACCGTCGTGCGGATGCGTGAGCAGCACCTGTCGCACGCCCACGAGCGAGTGGCCCGAACGGGCCGCGGCGAGCGCGGCCCCGGGGGTGAGATCGAGCAGCAGGGCCCCGTCCACGAGCAGCGCGGTCGCGGCCCGGACACGGGTCCCGCGGGAGAGCGCGCAGACGGCGCAGGGGCATTCGGGGCGGGGGAGCCCGAGGGGGGCACCGGTGCCGAGCAGAGTCAGTTCCACCCTCAGATCCTCCCGCGCCACCGCGAGGCGTGCGCGCCCGGCTACGCTGCGGGCAGGAAACCGATCATCCGGTGAGCGCCTGGAGGCGGACATGGCATGGACGTGGCGGTTCGAGAAGTCCGACGGCACGGAGGTCGAGCCGGTGGTGACTCCCGAGGAGTTCACCACCCAGGGCGACGCCGAGAGCTGGATCGGAGAGCACTGGCGTGACCTCCTGGGCGGCGGCGCGGACCAGGTGACGCTCTCGGAGGACGGCGCCAAGATCTACGGCCCGATGCCGCTGGACGCGGAGGGCTAGGTCCTGTCGTCAAACTCCCGTCGTCCGCCCGAAGGGCGGGCCCTGCGGCGTCAGGTGCGTGCTCTCGGCGTGCCGGGCGCGGGCCCGCGTACTGGATGTACGCGGGTCTGTGCCCGGTGCGGTGAGAGTGCGTGCATGGCGTCGCAGGGCAGGCGGGAGTTTGACGACAGGGCCTGGGACGGGCCCCCTGGAACGACCGGCCCCCGTCGTGCCCACCTGCCACCCCTCCGGGGGAGGGTGTGGGCATGGCGGGGGCGCTCCTCGTCGGTCCCGGGTCAGCCCCGGACGCCGCACAGGTGAAGCAGCGCCGCGATTCGTCGGTACGGCTCCGTGCGGCCCGCGCGCTCCTCGGCGGCGAGCAGCCGGTCCAGCTCCTCGGCGGCGGGCAGGCCCGTCTCGGCCGGGATGCCGTCGGTGAAGACCCGCACGCCGTACCAGGCGTGCAGCGGCGCCGCGATCCCGGCGAGCGTCGACGTCAGGGCGTCGAGCCGGTCGGCCCGCACCTTCACGCCGTTGTCGTCGGTGTAGACATCGGTGTCGAAGCCCGAGAGGGCCCCGGACCAGTCGCCGGCGAGCCCGGGGCGCATGGCGAGCGCCTCGCCGTTCCGCACGACGAGGGAGAGCAGCCCACCGGGGGCCAGCATCCGGGCCAGCCCCGCGAGCAGCGCGTCCGGCTCGTCCGCGTACATGAGGACGCCGTGGCAGAGCACCACGTCGAAACTGCCGGGCAGGAAGTGGACGCCGGTCTCGCGTCCGTCCCCCTCGATCAGCCGGACCCGCTCGCGGATCCCGGCGGGCTCCGTCGCGAGCGACTCGCGCGCCGCCTTCAGCAGCTCGGGATCGGCCTCCAGGCCGGTCACGGTGTGTCCGGCGCGGGCCAGGCGCAGGGCCTGCGTGCCCTGTCCCATGCCCGCGTCGAGGATCCGCAGCCGCTGCCCCACGGGGTAGCGGGCGGATATCTGCTCGTCGAGCTGGCGGGCGATGACCTCCTGCCGGATGGTGTCGCGCAGCCCGCCGTACCCGGCGGGCCAGTGCACGACGGCGGGCAGCACGGCGCCGCCCGTCGCCGACGCGTCCGCGCCGAAGGCCGGTTCATCGAGAGCGCGCTCGCCGAAGGCCTGCCCGCCGAGGGCCGAGCTGTCGGCGCTCAGGGCCGCTCTCCGCGCTTGACCTGCGGCTTCGGCAGCCGCAGTCGGCGCATCTGGAGCGTACGCATGAGGCCGTAGGCTACGGCTCCGCGCTTCGGCTCGTTCGGGAAGCGCTCGTTCAGCTGCTTGCGCAGCCGGATCCAGATGCCGACCGAGTCGATCACGATCAGGATGATCACGCCGAGCCAGAGCAGCAGGGAGATGTTCTGCAGGCTGCGGTTGGCGTTCCCGAAGAGCGACAGCACGAGGATCACCACGGCCATCGGCAGGAAGAACTCGGCGATCGCGAAGCGCGAGTCGACGAAGTCGCGCACGAACTTGCGCACCGGGCCCTTGTCACGGGCGGGCAGATAGCGCTCGTCGCCGCTCGCCAGCGCCTCGCGCTGCCGGGCCAGGTCCGAGCGACGCGCCTCGCGCTGACGCTTGGCGGCCTCCTTGCGGTCGGTCGGCACCGTCGCGGCACGCCGACGCTGGGTCTGCGCTTCGCTCCGCTTCGGTGTCGGGCGGCCCTTGGGGGCCTCGGGGTCGCGGGGCTGCTTGGTGGAGAGGTCCGCCGTCACCTTGTCGGTGGGGGCCTTCTCGTCCTTCGAACGGCTACGGAACACAAAACCCAAGGGTACGGGGTGGTGGGCATGGACCCCAGCCCGGGCGGGAACGATCCGCTAACGGACTGCGTCTACGCGGTACGTACGGAGGACACGCGAGGGTTCCCCCTAGATCCGTCTACACCCTGGGCGGGAGGGAGACCGGAGCATAGTCGTCCTTGGGGAGGAGCGCATCGCGCTCCGAACAGTGCGGTAATGGAGACAGGGCCCGTAGTGTGGACCTGTTGGAGAGCTGGAGCCGAAGTCCGTCAGAAGGGGGCGCGCGAAGCCCATGAGCGGTGTCATGAAGCGTATGGGGATGATCTTCCGCGCGAAGGCGAACAAGGCCCTTGACCGGGCCGAGGATCCGCGCGAGACGCTCGATTACTCCTACCAGAAGCAGCTGGAGCTGCTGCAGAAGGTGCGGCGCGGCGTGGCCGACGTCGCCACCTCCCGCAAGCGGCTCGAACTCCAGCTGAACCAGTTGCAGGGCCAGTCCGCCAAGCTGGAGGACCAGGGCCGCAAGGCGCTGGCGCTCGGCCGCGAGGACCTGGCGCGCGAGGCGCTGTCCCGGCGGGCCGCGCTCCAGCAGCAGGTCAGCGACCTGGAGGTGCAGCACCAGACGCTGCAGGGCGAGGAGGAGAAGCTGACGCTCGCCGCGCAGCGCCTCCAGGCCAAGGTCGACGCCTTCCGCACGAAGAAGGAGACGATCAAGGCGACCTACACGGCCGCGCAGGCCCAGACCCGGATCGCCGAGTCGTTCTCCGGCATCTCGGAGGAGATGAGCGACGTCGGTCTCGCGATCCAGCGGGCAGAGGACAAGACCGCCCAGCTCCAGGCGCGCGCGGGCGCGATCGACGAGCTGCTCGCCTCGGGCGCCCTCGACGACCAGTCCGGGCTCGCCAAGGACGACATCCAGGCGGAGCTGGACCGGCTCTCGGGCGGCACGGACGTCGAGCTGGAGCTCCAGCGGATGAAGGCCGAGCTCGCCGGCGGCCCCTCGGCGCAGCAGCAGGCCCTCGAAGGCGGCGGCGAGTCCGCGCCGCAGGACCGCACCCAGCAGCAGTCCCACCCGCGGTTCGAGAAGTAGCAACCGGCCGACCTAGCCGACAGACAGGACGCGTCATGATCGTACGGATCATGGGGGAAGGCCAGTGGAAGCTGGCCGACAGCCACTTCGCCGAGCTCAACAAGCTCGACGACGAGCTGCTCGCGGAGATGGAGTCGGGGGACACCGAGGGCTTCCGCCGCACGCTGGGCGCCCTCCTCGACGCCGTCCGGCGGCTCGGCGAGCCGCTCCCCGACGACGCCCTGGAGCCCTCGGAGCTGATCCTCCCGGCACCGGACGCGAGCCTCGACGAGGTCCGCGAGATGCTCTCCGACGACGGCCTGATCCCCGGCTGACGTCCACGCGACGCCCGACGGTGTCCCATCGCCCCCACCGGGGCGGTGGGACACCGTGCTTTCCTCCCCCGGACGCTTTGCCCGTACCGTTCTCCGACGTGACCCCCACCGGCCCCGCCACCGGCACCCTCTACGCCCGCCTCCGCGACTGGTTCCGCGCCCACCCGCTCGCCTTCGACGCGACCATCGCCGCCGGCACGCTCGTCTGCATGATCGCCGCCTCCTTCACCGACCCGCACGGCAGCCCGGAAGGGCCGACCTTCGGCGACCGCACCCCGGATGCGGGGAGCGTGCTGATCATGGTGATCGGGGCCGCCGTACTGGTGCTGCGCCGCCGGCGCCCCTTCGCGGTGCTCTGCTTCACGGTCACGATCTGCTTCGTCGAGCTGGTCGACGACGTCCGGCCCGCCCCGATCGCCATGAGCGCCGTCGTCGCGCTCTACACCGTCGCCTCCCGCACCGACCGCCCCACCACCTGGCGCGTCGGACTCGCCACGATGGCGCTGCTCACCGCCGCCGCCATGATCTTCGGCCCGACGAACTGGTACGCGCAGGAGAACCTCGGCGTCTTCGCCTGGACCGGCATGGCCGCGGCGGCCGGGGACGCCGTCCGCAGCCGCCGCGCCTTCGTCGACGCGATCCGCGAGCGCGCCGAGCGGGCCGAGCGCACCCGCGAGGAGGAGGCGGGCCGCCGGGTCGCCGAGGAACGGCTGCGCATCGCCCGCGACCTCCACGACGTCGTCGCCCACCACATCGCGCTGGTCAACGTCCAGGCCGGGGTCGCCGCCCACGTCATGGACAAGCGCCCCGACCAGGCCAAGGAGGCCCTCGCGCACGTCCGCGAGGCCAGCCGCTCCGCCCTCGACGAGCTCCGCGCCACCGTCGGGCTGCTGCGCCAGTCCGGCGACCCCGAGGCGCCCACCGAGCCCGCCCCGGGCCTCGCCGTCCTCGACGGGCTCCTCGACAGCTTCCGCAAGGCCGGCCTCCCCGTCGCCCTGGCCCGCGCCGACGGCGACGGGGCGCTGCCCGGCACCGTCGACCTCGCCGCGTACCGGATCGTGCAGGAGGCCCTCACCAACGTCCGCAAGCACGCGGGACCGGACGCCGAGGCGGAGGTGAGCGTCGTCAGGGTGGGCCGTACGGTCGAGATCACCGTCCTCGACAACGGCGCACCGCAGCCGGGCGTCCCCGCCGACTCCGGCGGCCACGGCCTCCTCGGCATGCGCGAGCGGGTCAGCGCCCTCGGCGGCACCCTGACCGCCGCACCCCGCTACGGCGGCGGCTTCCGCGTCCAGGCGATACTGCCCGTGACGACCCGCACGGGGGAGGACGCATGACGATCCGGGTACTGCTCGCCGACGACCAGGCCCTGCTCCGCAGCGCCTTCAAGGTCCTGGTCGACTCCGAACCGGACATGGAGGTGGTCGGCGAGGCCGCCGACGGCGCCCAGGCCCTCGACCTGGCCCGCGCCGAGCGGCCGGACGTCGTCCTCATGGACATCCGGATGCCGGGCACCGACGGCCTCGCCGCGACCCGAGCGATCACCGCGGACCCCGAGCTGTCCGCCGTACGCATCGTCATGCTCACCACCTTCGAGGTCGACGAGTACGTCGTGCAGTCCCTGCGCGCCGGGGCCTCCGGCTTCCTCGGCAAGGGCGCCGAACCGGAGGAGCTGCTCGGCGCGATCCGGATCGCCCACGCCGGCGAGGCGCTGCTCTCCCCGGCCGCCACCAAGGGCCTCATCGCCACCTTCCTCGCACAGGGCGGCGGGCTCGAACCCGCCACGGGCGACCGGCCCTACTCCGAGCGGCTCGCCGCGCTCACCGCCCGCGAGCGCGAGGTCCTCGTCCTCGTCGGCGGCGGCCTCTCCAACGACGAGATCGCGGAGCGGCTCGACGTCAGCCCGCTCACCGTCAAGACGCACGTCAACCGGACCATGGCCAAGCTCGGCGCCCGCGACAGGGCCCAGCTGGTCGTCACGGCCTACGAGTCGGGACTGGTACGTCCGAGGGTGGAGTGACCGAAGGCCCCGGCGTACTCCAGACGCGGTATGCGCGGGATAAGGATGTGGACCCGGGGGGCGAGGACTTCCGGCGGCGGATGGCCGATCGTAGGGGCGGGGGGCATCTCCGGCGGCTCAGGGCCGGGGTCTTGGCTGCTCCCGCCTGTCGACGAGTACGCCACAGAAGAGAGACCCCATGTCCTGGCTGTCGAGATTCAGCCTCGCGCAACGGGCCCTGATCGGGCTGACGTCCATCGTCGCGATCGTGTTCGGGGCGATCGCGATACCGCAGCTGAAGCAGCAGTTGTTCCCCTCGATCGAGCTCCCCATGGTCTCGATCCTCGCCCCGTACCAGGGCGCCTCTCCCGATGTGGTCGAGAAGCAGGTCGTCGAACCGCTGGAGAGCAACCTGAAGGCCGTCGACGGCCTGAAGGGCGTCACCTCCACCGCCTCCGAGGGCATGGCCGTCGTCATGGCCTCCTTCGACTACGGCGACGAGTCGACGAAGCAGCTCGTCGCCGACGTCCAGCAGGCCGTGAACCGGGCCCGCGCCCAGCTCCCCGACACCGTCGACCCGCAGGTCGTGGCCGGCTCGACGGACGACATGCCGACCGTCGTCCTCGCCGCCTCCTCGGACAAGGACCCGCAGGCACTCGCCGACCTCCTGGAGCGGACCGTCGTGCCCGCCCTCGAAGGCATCGAGGGCGTCGGCCAGGTCTCCGTCAGCGGCGTCCAGGACCTCCAGATCTCCGTCGTCCCCGACGAGCGCAAGCTCGCCGCGGCCGGGCTCAGCTCCATGAAGCTCGCCGAGGCCCTCCGCTCCGGCGGTGCCACGATGCCGGCCGGCTCCTTCTCGGAGGCCGGCAAGAGCCGCACGATCCAGATCGGCGGCGGCTACACCTCCCTGAAGCAGGTCGAGGACCTGCGCATCCCCTCGGCCACCCCCGGCAAGGGCAAGGCGGTCCGTCTCGGCGACGTCGCCACCGTCCGCCAGGAGGAGTCGCCGCGCGTCTCCCTCACCCGCACCAACGGCAAGCCGAGCCTCGCCGTCATGGCCACGATGGACAAGGACGGCAGCGCCGTCGCCATCTCCGACGCCGTCGAGGAGAAGCTGGACGACCTGCGCCGCGACCTCGGCGCGGGCGCCGAGCTGACCGTCGTCTCCGACCAGGGCCCGGCCGTCGCCAAGGCGATCTCCGGCCTGACCACGGAGGGCGCGCTCGGCCTCGTCATGGCCGTCCTGGTGATCCTGGTCTTCCTGACCTCGATCCGCTCGACCCTGGTGACCGCCGTCTCCATCCCGCTCTCGGTCGTCCTGGCCCTGATCGTGCTGTGGAGCCGCGACCTCTCGCTCAACATGCTGACCCTGGGCGCGCTCACCATCGCCATCGGCCGGGTCGTCGACGACTCGATCGTGGTCCTGGAGAACATCAAGCGTCACCTCGGCTACGGCGAGGAGCGCCAGGCCGCGATCCTCACCGCGGTCCGCGAGGTGGCCGGCGCGGTCACCTCCTCGACCCTCACCACCGTCGCCGTCTTCCTGCCGATCGGCCTGACCGGCGGCATGATCGGCGAGCTGTTCGGCTCGTTCTCGCTGACGGTCACCGCGGCCCTGCTGGCCTCCCTGCTCGTCTCCCTGACCGTGGTCCCGGTCCTCTCGTACTGGTTCCTCCGCGCCCCCAAGGGCACCTCGGAGGACCTGGAGGAGGCCCGCAGGCTGGCCGAGGAGAAGGAGGAGAAGAGCCGTCTCCAGCGGCTGTACGTGCCCGTCCTGCGGTTCGCGACCCGGCGCCGGATCATGAGCCTCGCCATCGCGCTCGTCGTCCTCGTCGTCACCTTCGGCATGGCCCCGCTCCTGAAGACGAACTTCTTCGACCAGGGCGAGCAGGAGGTGCTCAGCATCAAGCAGGAGCTGGCGCCCGGCACCAGCCTGAGCGCCTCCGACGAGGCCGCGAAGAAGATCGAGAAGGTCCTCGCGGAGACCGAGGGCGTCAAGGACTACCAGGTCACCGTCGGCTCCTCCGGCTTCATGGCGGCCTTCGGCGGCGGCACCGGCTCCAACCAGGCCTCCTACCAGGTGAGCCTGGAGAACGCCGACGCGTACGAGAAGACCCGGGACTCCATCGAGAAGGCGATCGCCGGCCTCGACGGCATCGGCGACACCACCATCGCGGCCGGTGACGGCTTCGCCAGCCAGGACCTGAGCGTGGTCGTCAAGGCGGCCGACCCGGAACTCCTCAAGAAGGCCTCCGAGCAGGTCCGCACGGCGATCGCCGGGATGAAGGACGTCACCGACGTCCAGAGCGACCTCTCCCAGTCCGTCCCGCGCATCTCCGTCCGCGCCAGGCCTGCCGCGGCCGACGCCGGCTTCGACACCGGCACGCTCGGCATGATCGTCGCCCAGGCCGTCCGGGGCACCCCGGCCGCCAAGGCGATCATCGACGACAGCGAGCGGGACGTGCTCATCACCTCGGCGAAGCCCGCCACCACCCTCGCCGAGCTCAAGGCCCTGCCGCTCGGCCCGGTGAAGCTGGGCGACGTCGCCACCGTCGAGCTGGTCCCCGGCCCGGTCTCCATGACCCGGATCGACGGCGCCCGCGCGGCGACGATCTCGGCCAAGCCGACCGGTGACAACACCGGCGCGGTGAGCGCCGCGCTCCAGTCGGAGCTCGGCAAGCTCGACCTGCCCGAGGGCGCCACCGCCACCATCGGCGGTGTCTCCGAGGACCAGTCCGAGGCCTTCACCAACCTGTTCCTGGCGATGCTCGCGGCCGTCGCGATCGTCTTCATGCTGCTCGTGGCGACCTTCCGGTCGCTGATCCAGCCGCTGATCCTGCTGGTCTCGATCCCGTTCGCGGCGACCGGCGCGATCGGTCTGCTGGTGGTCACGGACACCGCGATGGGCGTCCCGGCGATGATCGGCATGCTGATGCTCATCGGCATCGTCGTCACCAACGCGATCGTCCTGATCGACCTGATCAACCAGTACCGGGCCCAGGGCCTGGGCGTCGTCGAAGCGGTGGTCGAGGGCGGCCGGCACCGGCTCCGCCCGATCCTGATGACCGCACTGGCGACGATCTTCGCCCTGCTCCCGATGGCCCTCGGCATCACCGGCGAGGGCGGCTTCATCGCCCAGCCGCTCGCCGTGGTCGTGATCGGCGGCCTGATCACCTCGACGCTGCTGACCCTGCTCCTCGTCCCGACGCTCTACGCGATGGTGGAGCTCCGCAAGGAGCGCCGCGCGAAGAAGAAGGCGGCGAAGAAGGACGCGAAGGAGTCGGCCGCGAAGAAGGGCGAGAGGACGGAGATCCCGGAGCAGCCGGACACCACGCCGGTGGACGGCACGCTGCTGGACATCCTCGACTGATCTCCCCCGGGAGACGGAAGGGGCGCCCCGCGAGTCCGCGGGGCGCCCCTTCGGCGTACGTACCGGAGAACCGTTACGGCAGCGCCAGCATCCGCTCCAGGGCGAGCTTGGCGAAGCTCTCCGTCTCCTTGTCGACCTGGATCTGGTTCACGAGGTTGCCCTCGGCCAGCGACTCCAGCGTCCACACCAGGTGCGGCAGGTCGATGCGGTTCATGGTCGAGCAGAAGCAGACCGTCTTGTCGAGGAAGACGATCTCCTTGTCCGGGTGCGCGTTGGCGACACGGCGGACGAGGTTCAGCTCGGTGCCGATCGCCCACTTCGAGCCGGCCGGGGCCGCGTCCAGGGTGTTGATGATGTACTCGGTCGAGCCCACGTAGTCCGCGGCGGCGACGACCTCGTGCTTGCACTCCGGGTGGACCAGCACGTTCACGCCCGGGATGCGCTCGCGGACGTCGTTGACCGAGTCCAGCGAGAAGCGGCCGTGCACCGAGCAGTGCCCGCGCCACAGGATCATCTTGGCGTTGCGCAGCTCCTCGACGGTGAGCCCGCCGTTGGGCTTGTGCGGGTTGTAGAGCACGCAGTCGTCCAGGGACATGCCCATGTCGCGGACGGCGGTGTTGCGGCCCAGGTGCTGGTCCGGCAGGAAGAGCACCTTCTCGCCCTGCTCGAAAGCCCAGTCGAGGGCGCGCTTGGCGTTCGACGAGGTGCAGATCGTGCCCCCGTGCTTGCCGGTGAAGGCCTTGATGTCGGCCGAGGAGTTCATGTACGAGACGGGCACGACCTGCTCGGCGACGCCGGCCTCGGTCAGCACGTCCCAGCACTCGGCGACCTGCTCGGCGGTGGCCATGTCGGCCATCGAGCAGCCGGCCGCCAGGTCCGGCAGGACGACCTTCTGGTCGTCGGTGGTGAGGATGTCGGCCGACTCGGCCATGAAGTGCACACCGCAGAAGACGATGTACTCGGCCTCCGGCTTGGCGGCGGCGTCACGCGCGAGCTTGAACGAGTCGCCGGTGACGTCGGCGAACTGGATGACCTCGTCACGCTGGTAGTGGTGGCCGAGCACGAAGACCTTGTCCCCGAGCTTCTCCTTGGCCGCGCGGGCGCGCTCCACGAGGTCCGGGTCGGAGGGCGACGGCAGGTCGCCCGGGCACTCCACGCCGCGCTCGCTCTTCGGGTCGGCCTCACGGCCGAGCAGGAGCAGGGCGAGCGGCGTCGGCTGGACATCCAGGGGCTGGGCGGTGGTCACGACACGCACCCTTTCTTCGGGTCTTCGGGTCTTCGGGACAAGCCTTTTCGTCGAAATGACGCTATCTATCATAACCGCTTCACGTCACGTTGACGATGTCCATAGTGTCGATGTGACGAATTCGCCGTCCGCACTCACGGACAGGGTGTGCGAGCATGAAGAGAGAGAAAGACCCGCTCGGCCCGGAATGAATCCGGGACACCGCCGGTTGCAACCGTCGGCAAGCAGTCTCCGTACACACCGGGAGAGAAGCAGATGTCCGTATCGGACGAGAAGACCACTGTCAGCGACGGCATCCTCCTGTCCGACGCCGCCGCGGCCAAGGTCAAGGCCCTCCTCGACCAGGAAGGCCGCGAGGACCTGGCCCTGCGCGTCGCCGTACAGCCCGGTGGCTGCTCCGGCCTGCGTTACCAGCTGTTCTTCGACGAGCGTTCGCTCGACGGCGATGTCGTGAAGGACTTCGACGGAGTCAAGGTCGTCACCGACCGCATGAGCGCCCCCTACCTCGGTGGCGCCTCGATCGACTTCGTCGACACGATCGAGAAGCAGGGCTTCACGATCGACAACCCGAACGCCACGGGCTCCTGCGCCTGCGGCGACTCGTTCAGCTAAGTCGCACCACCAGCACGACCGCGAGGGCGGCGGTCCGGGACTCCCGGACCGCCGCCCTCGCGGCATGTGCACCCAGGGGGTGTCTTGCCGATCACCCCGCGAGCCCGACCTGATCGGCAGGACACCCCCTATGGGGCGGTCAGTGGCGCGGCACGGCCTCACCGCTCGCCCCGTCGACGACCGGCCGGTCACCCAGCGGCCCGTCGAGCGTCACCGTCTTCTTCACCTCGACCGCGATGGCGATGCAGGCCCTGCCCGGGTCGATCGGCGTCTCCTTCACCCGCAGGGTGACCCGGTCCGCGCTCTCCGTCGCCGTCACCGTGTAGTCGCTGCACACCCCGCCCCAGAAGGTGACGGTCAGCTTCCGGCCGTCGTCGCCGGTCCGGTACGACTCGACCTGCCGCGCCGGAGACGTGCCCTCGTCGGGCGCGGGCGTCGGCGTGGGCGAGGGCTTCGCCGGCGGCGCCAGGAACTCCGGGGCCACCGCCGTCCGCGTCACCGTGTACGGCTCCGCGCCCGCGGGGTCCGCGGTGAACAGCCACGCCGGTACGAGCAGCCGCTCGCCGGCCACGTCCTGCGCGGCCAGCCCGAGCACCGCGCCCGTCACCGGCACCTGCTCCGGCGGCGCCATGTCCACGATCGACTCGCAGGGCGCGCCCGGCGTGCTCGCCCCGGTCGTCGGCTCGCCCAGGTCCGGCCTGCCGACGTCCGGCACCGCCGTCCCGGGCTTCCCCGCCTCGGGCACCCCGGCCGGCGGGTCGGTGGCGCAGCCGCCGATGCCGATCGGGCCGGTGCCCTTCGAGGCCTCGTTCAGCTCGGCGAGCGCCTTCTTCGCCCCGATCACGGGGTACGTGTCGCCCTTGGCCGGATCCTTGAGCATCCCGCTCCCGGCGACCGGCCGGCCGTCCGGACCGATGTGGAGCCCCGTCGACCAGCCGTAGGTCGGCAGCCCGCCCACGACGGGGTCGGCGTTGACCACCCGGACCGAGCCGTTCATGACCTGGGTCGCCGACACCTTGGCATCGTCCTGCCCGAGCGCCTTCAGGACGGGCGCCGCCGCGGCCTTCGCCGCCGTCTCGCTCACCGGCGAACCACCGGGGGAGGGCTTCGTCTCGCCCGGCGGCGGACAGGCCTTGCCCTTCAGGCAGGCGTCGCCGGCCGGACCGCCGTCGTACCAGGAGTACGTCCAGTTCCCCGGCGCCTTCCGGGCCACGTCGAGGCGCGCTCCCGTGCCGTCCTTCTCCGGCCGGATCGTCCAGACGTCACCCACCAGGGCGGGGCTCCCGGGGATGCCCAGCGCCTCGGCCAGCCTGGTCACTTCGGCCGAGGTGACCAGGCCCTCGGGCCGGTGGACCGCGGCCGAGGAGGGCCCGTGGGGGAGTGGGCCCTTGGCTGTGTAGACGGTCCCGTTCGGGCCGCCTCCGGGGTCGGGCTCGCCGGGGGCGATGCCCGTCCCGCCGTCCGCGCCGCTCTCCAGGCGCAGCAGCGGCGGCGCCGCCGCGCGGGGGGTGTCGGCCGCCCCGCCCGGTGTGGCCCCGCCGGGCGCCGTCGCGGCCATGGCGAGATAGACCCCGCCGCCACCGGCGAGGAGGACACCCGCCGCCACCGAGGCGGTGAGCAGCCTCCGCCGCCTCTGCCCGTTCTCCGTACCGCTCACCGCATCGCTCCCTCGTATCGATCGGACACGGGTGGGACGGAGCGGGCGCGCGGACGGTTCCGTCCGTCAGCCGCCGTACTCCGCGGTGGCGGCGATCAGCCGCGCGGAGGCGGCCGGGACGACGACCCCGTGGATCAGGGCGGGGGAGACCGGGGCGGGGGCGGGAGAGACCGGGGACACCCAGTGGGGGGCCATCCGAGCGCCGTCGCCGCACAGCTGGGCGAGGCTCAACTCGGACTCGTGACGCTCGCGAGGAGCGGGGTAGGTGGTCATGGGCGCACCGTATGCACCCCGGCGCTCCGGAGAAAAGGCCTACTCTGGGGTAGTTTCCACTGTTCGGCAGGGCCGCCCCCACCGGGTAGCGTGAACTGTCGCCCGCCCGTCGACCATCACCACCCTTCAGTCGAGCGCCTCGCGCGCCCCTATCGATTTCCGCAGGAGCACCCCGCCGTGCGTATCGCAGTCACCGGCTCCATCGCCACCGACCACCTCATGACCTTCCCCGGCCGGTTCGCCGACCAGCTCGTGGCCGACCAGCTCCACACGGTGTCCCTCTCGTTCCTCGTCGACAACCTGGACGTGCGCCGGGGAGGCGTCGCGGCCAACATCTGCTTCGGCATGGGCCAGCTCGGCAGCACCCCGCTCCTCGTGGGCGCCGCCGGCTTCGACTTCGACGAGTACCGCGCCTGGCTCGACCGCCACGGCGTCGACACCTCCTCGGTGCGGATCTCCGAGGTCCTGCACACCGCCCGCTTCGTCTGCACCACGGACAAGGACCACAACCAGATCGGCTCCTTCTACACGGGCGCGATGAGCGAGGCCCGGCTGATCGAGCTCAAGGCCGTCGCCGACCGCGTGGGCGGCCTCGACCTGGTCCTGATCGGCGCCGACGACCCCGAGGCGATGCTCCGCCACACGGAGGAGTGCCGCTCCCGGTCGATCCCGTTCGCCGCCGACTTCTCGCAGCAGATCGCGCGCATGGACGGCGAGGAGATCCGCACGCTCCTCGACGGGGCCACCTACCTCTTCTCCAACGAGTACGAGAAGGGCCTCATCGAGTCCAAGACGGGCTGGACCGACGCGGAGATCCTCGCCCGAGTCGGCCACCGCATCACCACCCTCGGCTCGCGCGGCGTCCGCATCGAGCGCGTGGGCGAGACCACGATCGAGGTCGGCTGCCCCGAGGAGACGGCCAAGGTCGACCCGACCGGCGTCGGCGACGCCTTCCGCGCCGGCTTCCTGACGGGCCTGCACTGGGGCGTCGACCTGGAGCGCGCCGCCCAGATCGGCTGCATGCTCGCCACGCTCGTCATCGAGACCCTGGGCACGCAGGAGTACACCCTGCGCCGCGCCAACTTCATGGACCGCTTCACCAAGGCCTACGGCGACGAGGCCGCCGCCGAGGTCCAGTCCCACCTGGGCTGACGCCCCCAGCGGTGTGCGGCGGGCGGCTCAGGCCACCCGTCGCACCACGTACGCCACACCGCCCCGCTCCGACGGCTCCTCGCCCACGTACTCCTGGCCGCGCATCTCGCACCAGGCCGGGATGTCGAGGCGGGCCGCCGCGTCGTCGGCGAGGACGGTCACCGTCCCGCCGACCGGGACGTCGCCGATCACCTTCGCCAGCTCGATCACCGGGATCGGGCAGCGCCGGCCGAGCGCGTCCACCACGAGCGCGCCGGTCCCGGCCGCCGGGGCCGCGGCCGGGGCAGCCGGAGCGCCGAGCCGCTCCCGTACCTGCGCGACCACCCCCGGCAGCACGTCGAGGAAGCGGTCCACGTCCTCCGCCGGGGTGCCGGCCGGCAGCGACACCCGGACGTTTCCCTCGCTCAGCACGCCCATCGCGCGCAGCACATGGCTGGGCGTCAGCGTCGAGCTCGTACACGACGAACCGGACGAAACGGAGAAACCCTCCCGGTCCAGCTCGTGCAGCAGGGTCTCCCCGTCGACATAGAGACAGGAGAACGTGACCAGATGGGGGAGCCGGGCCACCGGATCGCCCACCACCTCCACGTCCGGCACCAGCTCGGGCACCCGCGCCCGGATCCGGTCCACCAGGCCGCGCAGCCGCGTCGCCTCGGCCGCCGCCTCCGCCCGGACAGCCCGCAGCGAGGCCGCCGCCGCCACGATCGCCGGCAGGTTCTCGAAGCCGGGCGCCCGCCCCGACTCCCTTTCGTCCGCGGGGCCTTGGGGAGCGAACCGCACCCCCTTCCGGACGGCGAGGAGCCCCACGCCCGCCGGTCCGCCCCACTTGTGCGCGCTCGCCGCGAGCAGCGACCAGCCGCCCGCCACCGGCCCCCAGCCCAGCGACTGGGCCGCGTCCACGAGCAGCGGCACCCCCGCCGCCCGGCAGGCCTCGGCGACCTCGGCGACCGGCTGCTCGGTCCCCACCTCGTGGTTGGCCGACTGGAGACACGCCAGGGCCGTCCCGGCCTCCAGCGCCCTCGCGAAGACCTCCGCGTCCACCGCGCCCGACCGGCCCACCGGCACCTCGGTCACGGTGCCGCCCGCCGCCGCGTGCCGCTCGCCCGCGTGCAGGACGGAGGAGTGCTCGACCGCCGAGACGACGAGCCCGGTCCCGACACGCCGACGGCCCGCGAGGGCCCCGGAGATTCCGGCGTGAACCGCGCGCGTCCCCGAAGGAGTGAACACGAGCTCGTCCGGACGGCACCCCACCGCCTCCGCCGCGGCCTCCCGCGCCGCGTCCAGCAGAAGCCGGGCCCGCCGCCCCTCCCGGTACAGCCGGGCCGGATCGGCCCAGCCCTCGTCCAGGGAGGCGAGCAGCGCCTGGCGGGCGACGGGGTGCAGGGGCGCGGCGGACGCGGCATCGAAGTACGGCATCCGCCCACGGTAGGGCCGTCCCGCCCCGACCCGCCGAGGCACCCCTCCCCGACCCGCCGCCCGGCCCCGTCACCACCCGCCGCCCGGCCCCGTCCCCACCGGCCGGGCCGCCCCCGTCCCGACCCGCCCGGCCGGCCCTCGCCGACCCGCCGGCGCGGCCCCGCCCCGAGGTCCGGCCGACACGCCCGACGCGCCCGGCCCGCACCGCTGTCCTCACCTCCGTCCGCACATCCGTCCGACGCTCGTGAGCCCTCGTCAGAAGGCCCTCCCGGTACGACGGCAGGCCGCCGAACGGCCGTCCGGGACCCCCCTGCGGAACCCCCGAGTCCACCCCTTCGGGGACTCGGACGGCGCGTTGGGCACCCTCCCCGCGCGACCCCAAATAGCGTCCAGTAGGGTTTGGTCCGCATAAACATCCAAACCCCTGCCCGCGGCCGGGGCGGCGACCGACCAGCGAGACGGACGGCCGTGGCCGACCACTGCGGGCCGAGACTCTCGGGAAGGCGCTACGTGAGTCCCAACGGCTCCGACCGCTCGTCGCGGCGCCCGATGCGGCGGAAGCTGCCGCAGGTGCTGACTGCGGGCCTGATCCTGGCGACAGCCACGGGCTGCTCGTACAACTGGGAAGACTTCCCCCGCCTTGGCATGCCCACCCCCGTCACGGAAGAGGCGCCTCGGATCCTCTCCCTCTGGCAGGGATCGTGGGCCGCCGCGCTCATCACCGGAATCCTGGTGTGGGGCCTGATCCTCTGGTCCGTCATCTTCCACCGGCGGACCCGGACCAAGGTCGAGGTACCTCCGCAGACCCGTTACAACATGCCCATCGAGGCGCTGTACACGGTCACTCCGCTCATCATCGTCTCGGTGCTCTTCTACTTCACCGCGCGCGACGAGTCCAAGCTCCTTGCTCTCACCCCCAAGCCGCCCCACACCATCAACGTGGTCGGCTACCAGTGGAGCTGGGGCTTCAACTACGTCGAGAGCGTGCCCGGTGTAGAGGGCGACGCCAAGACGGACAAGAACCTCTCCTCGATTCCGGACAAGTACCTCGAGGCGTTCCCGGCGAACGCCGGTGGCGTCTACGACGCCGGTATCCCCGGTGACCGGAACCCGCAGACCGGCAACCCGGGTCCGACCCTGTGGCTGCCGAAGGGCGAGAAGGTCAGGTTCGTCCTGACCTCGCGTGACGTCATCCACTCCTTCTGGGTGGTCCCCTTCCTGTTCAAGCAGGACGTCATCCCGGGCCACACCAACGTCTTCGAGGTGACCCCGACCCAGGAAGGCACCTTCCTCGGCAAGTGCGCCGAGCTGTGCGGTGTCGACCACTCCCGGATGCTCTTCAACGTCAAGGTGGTCTCCCCGGAGCGCTACCAGGCT
Source organism: Streptomyces narbonensis (assembly GCF_014649015.1). Classification (GTDB taxonomy): domain Bacteria; phylum Actinomycetota; class Actinomycetes; order Streptomycetales; family Streptomycetaceae; genus Streptomyces; species Streptomyces narbonensis. The sequence goes on along the minus strand of NZ_BMSF01000003.1, from coordinate 397,780 downwards.
CACCTGAAGGAGCTGGCCGAGAAGGGGCAGACCGGCTACATCCCGTCTGGCATCGAGCAGACGGACCCGGCCAGGAATGCGGAGAAGAACCAACTGTGAGCATCCACAACGAAACCCAGGGTGCCGCCGCAGCTGAGGACTCGTACGAGAACGAGCTGCCCGTACGGCGCAAGCAGCCCGGCAATGTCGTGGTCAAGTGGCTGACCACCACCGATCACAAGACGATCGGGACGATGTACCTGGTCACGTCGTTCGCGTTCTTCTGCATCGGCGGTCTCATGGCGCTCTTCATGCGCGCCGAGCTGGCCCGTCCGGGTACGCAGATCATGTCGAACGAGCAGTTCAACCAGGCGTTCACGATGCACGGCACGATCATGCTGCTGATGTTCGCGACGCCGCTGTTCGCCGGATTCGCGAACTGGATCATGCCGCTGCAGATCGGTGCGCCCGACGTGGCGTTCCCGCGGCTGAACATGTTCGCCTACTGGCTGTACCTCTTCGGCTCGCTCATGGCCGTGGGTGGCTTCCTCACCCCGCAGGGCGCCGCCGACTTCGGCTGGTTCGCCTACTCCCCGCTGTCGGACGCCGTCCGTTCGCCGGGTGTCGGCGCCGACCTCTGGATCATGGGTCTGGCCTTCTCCGGCTTCGGCACGATCCTCGGTTCGGTCAACTTCATCACCACGATCATCTGCATGCGCGCTCCGGGCATGACGATGTTCCGCATGCCGATCTTCACCTGGAACGTGCTGCTGACCGGTGTCCTGGTCCTGCTGGCCTTCCCGGTCCTGGCGGCCGCGCTGTTCGCCCTGGAGGCGGACCGCAAGTTCGGTGCCCACGTCTTCGACGCGGCCAACGGCGGAGCGCTGCTCTGGCAACACCTCTTCTGGTTCTTCGGACACCCAGAGGTGTACATCATCGCGCTGCCGTTCTTCGGCATCGTCTCGGAGATCATCCCGGTCTTCAGCCGCAAGCCGATGTTCGGCTACATCGGTCTGGTGGCCGCGACCATCGCGATCGCCGGCCTTTCCGTGACCGTGTGGGCGCACCACATGTACGTCACAGGCGGCGTGCTCCTACCGTTCTTCTCCTTCATGACGTTCCTCATCGCCGTACCGACAGGCGTGAAGTTCTTCAACTGGATCGGAACGATGTGGAAGGGCTCGTTGTCCTTCGAGACACCGATGCTCTGGACGATCGGCTTCCTGATCACCTTCACCTTCGGTGGTCTGACGGGTGTCATCCTGGCCTCGCCGCCGATGGACTTCCACGTCTCCGACTCGTACTTCGTCGTCGCGCACTTCCACTACGTCGTCTTCGGCACCGTGGTCTTCGCGATGTTCGCCGGCTTCCACTTCTGGTGGCCGAAGTTCACGGGCAAGATGCTGGACGAGCGCCTTGGCAAGATGACGTTCTGGACGCTGTTCATCGGCTTCCACGGCACCTTCCTCGTGCAGCACTGGCTCGGTGCCGAGGGCATGCCGCGTCGTTACGCGGACTACCTCGACGCCGACGGCTTCACCGCGCTGAACACGATCTCGACGATCTCCTCCTTCCTGCTCGGCCTGTCGATCCTTCCGTTCATGTACAACGTCTGGAAGACCGCCAAGTACGGCAAGAAGATCGAGGTCGACGACCCGTGGGGCTACGGCCGCTCCCTCGAGTGGGCGACCTCCTGCCCGCCGCCGCGGCACAACTTCCTCACCCTGCCGCGGATCCGCTCCGAGTCCCCGGCCTTCGACCTGCACCACCCTGAGATCGCCGCTGTCGACCAGCTGGAGAACAAGGGGCACGTGGCCGAGGCCCTCACGAGCGGCAAGGAGGCCGGCAAGTGAAGATCCAAGGCAAGATGTTCATCTGGCTGAGCGTCTTCATCCTCGCCATGGCCATCCTGTATGGCGTGTGGTCGAAGGAGCCGGTCGGCACGACGGCGCTGTTCCTCGCGTTCGGCCTGTCCATCATGATCGGCTACTACCTGGCCTTCACGGCCAAGCGTGTCGACGCGATGGCGCAGGACAACAAGGAGGCCGACGTCGCGGACGAGGCCGGTGAGGTGGGCTTCTTCGCCCCGCACAGCTGGCAGCCGCTCTCGCTGGCCGTCGGTGGTGCGCTCGCCTTCCTCGCCGTCGCGATGGGCTGGTGGATCCTGTACTTCTCCGCCCCGCTGATCCTGGTCGGCCTCTTCGGCTGGGTCTTCGAGTTCTACCGCGGCGAGAACCAGAACCAGTAGCAGCACCGCACCAGCGGTACCCCGCTCCGCACCGGAGCACCCAGAGGGGCCCGGACACTTCGTCACCGAAGTGTCCGGGCCCCTCTTTTGCCGCACTCGGCGCGCTGGTGTCGATAACAGTCCCTAGCGTGAAGTCATGAACGACACGCCGCGCATTCGGACTGTTCTGAGCTGCACTCTTCTGGCCGTCACCGTCACCGCGGCCGCCACGTCGTGCGCGGGCTCCGATGGCCATCCGCTGTCGGTGAAGCCCTACGACGCGGCGGACCAACTGGCGATAAGCGCCGACAGCGGCGGTGGCAAGGCGAACCCGGAGAAGCCCCTGGAGATCTCGGCCAAGGGCGAGGACGGCCGTATCACCGACGTCACCGCCACCGACGCCGCCGGACGCCACCTGGCGGGCGAACTCACCGCCGACGGGCAGCGCTGGCGCTCCACGGCCTCCCTCGCGGCCGGCACGCGCTACACGGTCCGGGTGGCCACCGAGGACGAGGACGGGGCTCCAGGCGCCCGTACGTACACGTTCGAGACGGCACCGGCCAAACGGGCCCTGACCGCCACCTTCGGGCCGGAGGCGGGCACATACGGCGTCGGGCAGCCCCTCACCGCCGACCTCAGCCTCCCGGTGAAGGACAGGGCGGCCCGCGCGGTCGTCGAGCGGGCCCTCAAGGTCCGCTCCACCCCCGCCGTCGAGGGCTCCTGGTACTGGGTGGACGACAAGAAGCTGCACTTCCGCCCGAAGGAGTACTGGCCCGCGGGCGCCAGCGTGACGGCCACCGCCAACCTGGACGGCCTCAAGGTGGGCGACAAGCTCTACGGCGGCGCGTCCAAGCCGCTGAAGCTCACCATCGGTGACCGGATCGAGGCCGTCGCGGACGCCGGGTCGCACTACATGACCGTCCGGCGCAACGGAGAAGTGATCAACACCATTCCGGTGACCACCGGCAAACCGGGCTTCTCCACGCGAAACGGCATCAAGGTCGTGCTCGGCAAGGAGTACTACGTCCGGATGCGCGGCACCAGCATCGGCATCTCGGAAGGCAGTTCGGAGTCGTACGACCTGCCGGTCTACTACGCCACCCGGGTGACATGGAGCGGTGAATACGTCCACGCCGCGCCCTGGTCCGTCGGCTCGCAGGGCGTGGCGAACGTCAGCCACGGCTGTGTCGGCATGTCGACCGGGAACGCGGCCTGGTTCTACGAGACCGTGCGTCCCGGCGACATCGTCAAGACCGTCAACAGCTACGGCGACACGATGGACACCTTCGGCAACGGCTTCGGCGACTGGAACCTGCCGTGGGACAAGTGGCGCAAGGGCAGCGCCCTGGTGGAGGAGTCCGGGGACCCGACTGCCACCGAGGACGCCAAAGCCCGTCTGCGGCCCTCGATCTAGCTACGCGTCGAGGGAGAGGCGGGAGCGCAGCAGGGACGCCAGGGACGCCGCGAACTCCACCGGTTCCACCGGAAGGGTGATCGCGGCGTCCGCGCGGCTCCAGGTGGCCAGCCAGGCGTCCTGCGGGCGTCCGATGAGCAGCAGCACCGGCGGGCAGCGGAAGATCTCGTCCTTGATCTGCCGGCACACGCCCATGCCGCCGGCGGGCACCGCCTCGCCGTCCAGGACGCACACGTCGACACCGCCCTCGTCCAGGCGCTTCAGCACCGCCGGCAGCGTCGCGCACTCCACGAACTCGACCGGGGGGACGTCGGCCGCGGGCCTGCGCCCGGCGGCGAGGCGCACCTGCGCGCGGGTGTTCGCGTCGTCGCTGTAGACCAGGACCGTGGCACTCGACTGCATCGTTCCTCCGTGGGGAAGTCCGTGGGAAGGTCGTCGATCGATGCGCGGGATGCTACTCCGGTCCACACCCCGTCAACACCCGTTCAGCACCTGTTCGAAGGGCCTTCCGATGGGCCGTTCGGGCTGGACACGCCCCCCTGACACTCCGAACGGCACCCCCCGGAGTGAGGGCGGGATAAGCGACCGACATAATGTCGGTCGTGGCGACAGTAACGACAGTAGAAACAGGGCACGCGCACCCGTCGGTCAATCGACCGAACCTCACCAGCGTCGGAACCATCATCTGGTTGAGCTCCGAGCTGATGTTCTTCGCGGCCCTCTTCGCGATGTACTTCACCCTGCGATCGGTGACCGGTCCCGAATACTGGCAGTCCCAGGCGGAACACCTGGCCTTCCCGTTCTCGGCGACCAACACCACGATCCTGGTGCTCTCCTCCCTCACCTGCCAGCTCGGCGTCTTCGCCGCCGAGCGGGGCGACGTGAAGAAGCTCAGGACGTGGTTCATCATCACGTTCGTGATGGGTGCGATCTTCATCGGCGGCCAGGTCTTCGAGTACACCGAGCTGGTCAAGGACGCGGGCATGTCGCTCTCGTCCGGGCCCTACGGCTCCGTGTTCTACCTGACCACCGGCTTCCACGGCCTGCACGTGACGGGCGGTCTCATCGCCTTCCTGCTGGTCCTCGGCCGGACGTACGCCGCCAAGAGGTTCACCCACGAGCAGGCAACCGCCGCCATCGTCGTGTCCTACTACTGGCACTTCGTCGATGTCGTCTGGATCGGCCTCTTCGCCACGATCTACATGATCAAGTAATCGGTCACCGCCGCATGGCGGACCGAGACATCCAGCAAGCATCGACGCAGAAGATCCTGACACCGGGGTAATCCGTGAAAAAGCTCTCCGCACGACGACGCCATCCGCTGGCGGCGGTCGTCGTCCTCCTATTCGCGCTGGCGGCCACTGGGGGGCTGTACGCCGCGTTCGCGCCCGCGGGCACGGCGAAGGCCGATGAAACCGCCCAGTCCCTCGCCATCGAGGAGGGCAAGAAGCTCTACTCCGTCGGCTGCGCCAGCTGCCACGGAACCGGCGGTCAGGGCACCTCTGACGGCCCGTCCCTGGTCGGCGTCGGTTCGGCCGCCGTCGACTTCCAGGTCGCCACGGGCCGCATGCCGGCCCAGCAGCCGGGCGCCCAGGTCCCGAAGAAGCCGAACATCTACTCGCAGGCCCAGATCGACCAGCTCGCGGCGTACGTGGCTTCCCTCGGCGCCGGCCCGATCACGCCGACCGAGAGCCAGTACGACCCTGCCGGGGCCGACATCGCCAGGGGTGGCGAGCTGTTCCGCAGCAACTGTGCCCAGTGCCACAACTTCACCGGTGAGGGCGGCGCGCTGAGCAACGGCAAGTACGCCCCCAGCCTCGAAGGCGTGAGCCCGAAGCACCTCTACGAGGCCATGCAGACCGGCCCGCAGAACATGCCCTCCTTCCCGGACACCACCATGCCGGAGCAGGAGAAGAGGGACATCATCGCGTACGTCCAGGCCGTCAACGGCGAGAAGGCCGACAACCCGGGCGGTCTCTCGCTCGGTGGCCTCGGCCCCGTCTCCGAAGGCCTGTTCGCCTGGGTCTTCGGTCTGGGTGCGCTGATCGCAGTTGCCGTCTGGGTCGCGGCCCACACCGCTAAGGCCAAGAAGTCATGAGTAGCCAAGAGATTCCAGAAGAGAACCTGCCCGCGGGGCAGGACACCGCGCACGGCGCGGTGAAGGTCGCCGACGACCCGTTCGCCGACCCGGGCCTTCCGCCCCACAAGCCGCGCATCCAGGACATCGACGAGCGGGCCGCCCGCCGGTCCGAGCGTGCGGTCGCCTTCATGTTCACGCTGTCGATGCTGGCCACCGTCGGCTTCATCGCCTCGTACGTGATCTTCCCGGTCGACAAGATCGTGTACATCTGGCCCTTCGGCCGGGTGTCCGCGCTCAACTTCGCCCTGGGTCTGACCCTCGGTTCCGCCCTCTTCTTCATCGGCGCGGGCGCGGTCCACTGGGCCCGCACCCTGATGTCCGACGTCGAGGTCGCGGACGAGCGTCACCCGATGGCGGCGTCGCCCGAGGTCAAGGCGAAGGTCATGGCGGACTTCGCGGCCGGTGCCGCCGAGTCCGGCTTCGGCCGCCGCAAGCTCATCCGCAACACGATGTTCGGTGCGCTGGCGCTCGTCCCGCTCTCCGGCGTGATGCTCCTGCGTGACATGGGTCCGCTGCCCGAGAAGAAGCTCCGGGTCACCAAGTGGGCCCGCGGCAAGCAGCTGATCAACATGAACACGCACGAGCCGCTGCGTCCCGAGGACGTCGCGGTCGGTTCGCTGACCTTCGCGATGCCCGAGGGCATGTCGGAGCACGACCACGACTTCCAGGTCGAGATCGCCAAGGCCGCCCTGATGATCGTCCGGATCCAGCCGGAGGACATCAAGGACAAGCGCGAGCTCGAGTGGTCGCACGACGGTGTCGTCGCCTTCTCGAAGATCTGCACCCACGTGGGTTGCCCGATCTCCCTGTACGAGCAGCAGACGCATCACGTGCTCTGCCCGTGCCACCAGTCCACCTTCGACCTCTCCGACGGCGCCCGCGTCATCTTCGGCCCGGCCGGTCACGCCCTCCCGCAGCTGCGGATCGGCGTGAACGACAAGGGCTTCCTGGAGGCGCTCGGCGACTTCGACGAGCCCGTCGGCCCTGCCTTCTGGGAGCGCGGATGAGCACCGTGACCGATACGACGAAGAAGGCACCCGCCGGTGAGCGGGTCGCCGACTGGGCCGACGGTCGCCTGGGGATCTACACGCTGGCCAAGGCCAACATGCGGAAGATCTTCCCGGACCACTGGTCCTTCATGCTGGGCGAGATCTGCCTCTACAGCTTCCTCATCATCATCCTGACGGGCGTCTATCTGACGATGTTCTTCCACCCGTCGATGAACGAGGTGGAGTACGTCGGACCGTACGTCCCGCTCCAGGGACAGCTGATGTCCGAGGCGTTCAACTCGACCATGCACATCTCCTTCGAGGTGCGCGGTGGTCTGCTGATCCGGCAGATCCACCACTGGGCGGCGCTGATCTTCCTCGCCGGCATGTTCGTGCACATGATGCGCGTGTTCTTCACCGGTGCGTTCCGCAAGCCGCGTGAGATCAACTGGCTGTTCGGCTTCCTGCTGTTCTTCCTGGGCATGTTCACCGGTTTCACCGGTTACTCGCTCCCGGACGACCTGCTCTCCGGCACCGGTGTCCGCTTCATGCAGGGCGCGATCCTGTCGGTGCCGATCGTCGGCACCTACCTGTCGATGTTCCTGTTCGGCGGGGAGTTCCCCGGCGGCGACTTCGTGGCCCGGTTCTACTCGGCGCACGTGCTCCTGCTGCCCGGCATCATGCTGGGCCTGGTGGTCGCCCACCTCATCCTGGTGTTCGTGCACAAGCACACGCACTTCGAGGGCCCCGGCCGGACGAACAAGAACGTCGTCGGCATGCCGCTGCTGCCCGTGTACATGGCGAAGGCCGGAGGCTTCTTCTTCCTGGTCTTCGGTGTCATCGCGGTCATCTCGGCGGTCGCCTCGATCAACCCGATCTGGGCCCTCGGCCCGTACCGCCCGGACCAGGTGTCCACCGGCGCCCAGCCCGACTGGTACATGGGCTTCGCCGAGGGTCTGATCCGTGTCATGCCGGGCTGGGAGATCAACCTCTGGGGCCACACGCTCGTCCTGGGCGTGATGATCCCGCTGGCGATCTTCCCGGCGGTCCTCGCGGCCATCGCGGTCTACCCGTTCATCGAGTCCTGGATCACCGGCGACAAGCGCGAGCACCACATCGCGCAGCGCCCGCGCAACGCTCCGACGCGCACCGCCTTCGGTGTCGCCTGGATCACGGCGTACATGGTCATGCTCGTGGGTGGTGGAAACGACCTCTGGGCGACCCACTTCCACCTGTCGATCAACTCGATCACCTGGTTCGTGCGGATCTTCTTCTTCCTCGGCCCGGTCATCGCGTTCATCGTCACCAAGCGGATCTGCCTCGGCCTCCAGCGCCGCGACAAGGACAAGGTGCTGCACGGCCGCGAGTCCGGCATCATCAAGCGCCTGCCGCACGGTGAGTTCGTCGAGGTCCACGAGCCGCTCAGCCAGGGCCAGCTGCACCGCCTCACGGCGCACGAGCAGTACGAGCCCGCGGAGCTTCCGCCGGCCGTCGACGAGAACGGCGTGGAGCGCAAGATCGGCGCCATGGAGAAGCTCCGGGTCAAGCTCAACAAGGGCTACTACGGCGCGGACAACCAGGTCGCCAAGCCCACCTCGGAGGAGTACAAGGAGATCCAGAGCGGCCACGGCCACCACTGATCCCCTGACCTTCCACTGACGTAGGTCGCCACGGTGAGAGCCCCGTCCATTCGATGGACGGGGCTCTTCGCCGTCCCCGGGGGTCGATAGGGTGAGTGTCGTTACATATTGCGTACGCACATCTAAGAGGAGCGGTCATGAGCGCTGTGCACCCCGCTGGAGGCGACTTCGCGGCGGGCCGCTCCTGGCCCGTCGTCCTGGACGGCCTGCTCTCCGGTCGTGACCAGAGCGCCGACGACACGGCCTGGGCGATGGACCGCATTCTCCGCGGCGAGGCCACCGACGCCCAGATCGCCGGCTTCGTCGTCGCCCTGCGCGCCAAGGGCGAGACCGTCGACGAGATCACCGGTCTCGTCCGGACCATGTACGAGCACGCCAACACGATCGAGGTCCCCGGCCCTTCCGTCGACATCGTCGGCACCGGAGGCGACGGCGCCAAGACCGTCAACATCTCCACCATGTCGGCGATCGTCGTCGCCGGCACCGGCGCCAAGGTCGTCAAGCACGGCAACCGGGCCGCGTCCTCCGCGTCCGGCGCCTCCGACGTCCTGGAGAAGCTCGGCGTCAATCTGCAGCTGACCCCGAAGCGGGTCGTCGAGGTCGCCGAGGAAGCGGGGATCACCTTCTGCTTCGCGGTGAAGTTCCACCCCGCGCTGCGGCACGTCGCGACGGCCCGCAAGGAGCTGGGCATCCGGACCGTCTTCAACTTCCTGGGCCCGCTCACCAACCCCGCCCGGGTCAAGGCCCAGGCGACCGGTGTCGCCGACCCCCGGATGGCCCCGATCGTCGCCGGCGTCCTCGCGGACCGCGGTTCCTCCGCGCTCGTCTTCCGCGGCGACGACGGCCTCGACGAGCTGACCACCACGGCCACCTCGCGGGTATGGATCGTCCGGGACGGTTCCGTGCGGGAGGAGGCCTTCGACCCCCGGGACGTGGGCATCGGGATCGTGCCGGTGGAGGCCCTGCGCGGCGCCGACGCCTCGTACAACGCCGATGTCGCCCGGCGGCTGCTCGCGGGGGAGACCGGACCCGTACGGGACGCGGTGCTCCTCAACTCGGCGGCGGCGCTCACCGCCCTGGAGCCGGGCGACGGCACCCTCGCGGAGCAGCTGCGGGCAGGGATCGCGAAGGCCGCCGAGGCGATCGACTCCGGCGCGGCCGGCCGGGCCCTGGAGCGCTGGATCGCCGCCAGCAACGCGTAGACACCCCCTAGGGGTGCCTTGCCCCCGGACCCCGGTCCAGCATGCGGACCGGGGTCTTGCGCATCCGCGATCATGTGGCAGGATGCTTGACAGGTCATGAGTGACAGCTACGAAGCCCCGGCTTGCTGTCCGGCAACCCTCCGTCCGTGGCGGGGTGCCCCGGGTGAAGACCAGGCCGTGGACAGCAAGGTCCACGGCAAGCGCGGACCCCTCGACACACCAGGGGTCCTGGTCTCTCGAGGAGCGTTTTCCGTGAGCAAGCGAATGCGATAGGGCGAATCCGCCCCTACTTCACCCTCGGAATCAGGGTCGCTTCCGCGTACCCGTGTGCGCCCTTGTCGTCTCCGAGGCATCACCCGTACCCCGCCGTGTCCGGCCGCGTACGGGATTCACCGAAGCCATTCCGCACCGCCCGCCGGGAGATTCCGCCATGTCCGCATACCCGAACGCCGCCGTCGCGACCGCCGACTCCGAGTCCGCCGACCCCTGCTGCGCCGCTCCGCTGCCGGTCCTCGGCCGGGACGTCACCGTCCCGCTCGTCACCGGCGGAGAGGTGACCTACGCGGCGCTCGACTACGCCGCCAGCGCCCCGGCGCTCCAGCGGGTGTGGGACGACGTCGCCGCGTACGCCCCCTACTACGGCAGCGTCCACCGCGGCGCCGGCTACCTCTCCCAGCTCTCCACCGACCTCTTCGAGAACAGCCGCGCCACCGTCGCCGAGTTCCTCGACTGCCGCCCCGGCGACCAGGTCGTCTTCACCCGCTCCACCACCGACTCGCTCAACCTGCTCGCCCGGACCATCCCGTCCGGCTGCGAGGTATTCGTCTTCGAGACCGAGCACCACGCCTCCCTCCTGCCGTGGCAGGACGCCCGCGTCACCTACCTCAACGCGCCCCGCACCCCGGCCCAGGCCGTCGAGACCCTGGAGCGCGCCCTGGCGGACCGCGACCCTTCCCCAAGCTCTCGGCTTCGCTCGAGCAGGGGATACCCCACACGTCCCGCGCTGGTCTGCGTCACCGGCGCGTCCAACGTCACCGGTGAGCTGTGGCCGGTGAAGGAGCTCGCCGCCGCGGCCCACGCCCACGGTGCCCGGATCGTCCTCGACGCCGCACAGCTCGCGCCCCACCACCCCGTCTCCGTACAGGAACTGGACGTGGACTGGGTCGCCTTCTCCGGACACAAGCTGTACGCGCCCTTCGGCTCGGGCGTCCTCGCGGGCCGTTCCGACTGGCTCCAGGAGGCCGAGCCGTACCTCGCCGGCGGCGGCGCGTCCCGCAAGGTGGCGCGCCGCGCCGACGGCGGCGTGGACGTGGAGTGGCACACCACCGCGGCCCGCCACGAGGCCGGCTCCCCGAACGTCATCGGCGTCTACTCCATCGCCTCCGCCTGCAAGGCGCTCACCGAGGCCGGCTTCGACGAGCTCGTCGCCCGCGAGCAGCACCTGATCGACACCGTCCGCGCGGGGCTCGCCGAGGTCCCCGAGGTGAAGGTCCTCTCGCTCTTCGGCGACGACGCGCCGCGCGTCGGCGTCATCTCCTTCGTCGTGGAGGGCTGGAACAGCTCCCACTTCGCCGCCGCGCTCTCCGCCGAGTACGGCATCGGCGTCCGCGACGGCCTCTTCTGCGCCCACCCGCTGGTCCGCACGCTCCTCGGCAGCGCCCCGCAGGACCCGGGCGAGTGCGGTGCCCCCGAGGCCGCGCCCGGCGAGCGCTCGCTCAACGCCATCCGGGTGAGCTTCGGCGCCGGTACGCCGGACGAGCACGTGGAGCGGTTCGTCGGCGCCGTGAAGGAGCTCGTCCGGGACGGCGCGCAGTGGAAGTACCGCACCGAGGACGGCCGCTGCGTCCCCGACCGCGGCTGACCGGTCACTCGTACGGGTGAAGGGGGCCTCCCGAATCGGGAGACCCCCTTCACTCATGACGCGTGCGCGGCTTCAGGACTCCAGGCCGATGGCGAAGGCCGCCTCCAGGTCGTGCTGGGAGTACGTGCGGAACGCCACGTGCGTGTCCGTGGCCTCGACGCCGGGGATCTTGCTGATGCTTCCGGGGATCACGTCCGCCAGGTCGTCGTGGCGCGGCACGCGCACCATGGCGATCAGGTCGTAGGTGCCGGTCACGGAGAAGACCTCGCTGACGCTGTCGAGCGCGGCGATCGACTCGGCGATCTCGGGGATGCGGTCCACGCTGGTCTTGATGAGCACGATCGCGGTGATCACGGCTGGCTTTCTCCCTCGGTCGCCGCGGCTGGAGCCTTCACTCTATCCCCACCCCGGTAGCGGCCCCAGGCGTACAGGAAGCCGACGGAGAAGCCCACCACATGGGAGAGATAGGCGACGCCGGGACCCGGTCCCGCGGCCCGCGCCGCCAGCCACTGGAGCACGAACCAGAAGATCAGCACGATCCAGGCGGGGAAGCGCAGCGGCAGGAAGAAGAGGAAGGGGAAGAGGCTGGTCACCCGGGATCGCGGGAAGAGGAAGAGGAAGGCCCCGAGCACCCCGGAGATCGCCCCGGATGCCCCGACCAGCGTCTGCTCGCTGTTCGCGTGCGCCACCGCGTACCCGACGAGGGCGAGGTAGCCGGTGCCCAGGTAGAAGAGGGCGAAGCCGGCCGGGCCCATGCGCTCCTCGGCCATCGCGCCGAAGACGTAGAGGAACAGCATGTTCCCCAGCAGGTGGAGCCAGCTGCCGTGGACGAAGAGCGCGGTGAACGGGGTGAGCAGGGCGCGGGGCTCGCCGCTCATCAGCTCGGCGGGGACCACGCCCCAGCGGCGGAAGTACGTGCCCTGGGCCGCGAGGAGCGCGTCGCCCGTGCCGTACACCGGGTTGAGTCCGGAGACCGGGCTCACCGCGAAGAGCAGGCAGCAGGCGGCGATCAGGCCGTAGGTCACCGTGGGGCCGCCGCGGGTGCCCCGCCAGGCGCCGAGAGTCGCCGCTCGCCAGTCGATCATGGACAGATCATGGCTTACCGGGGCCGAACTGGACAGAGTGCCTCGCCGTGCTCCGGCGCACCGGCGAGGCCGTAGGGTAACGGGCAGTACGACCGCAGTTCGACGGCGCACCGCGGCTCCCGCACCTGGCACACGCAACAGGAAGAAGGACGGCACGATGACGACGGTTCCCCTGCCGACCGACGAGACCCGCTGGCGCTGCACTCTCTGCGGCAACCTGACCCGGTTCGACGTGACCCGCTCCTCGAAGGTCGTGGAGTACGTCCATCTGGACCTCGCGGGCGACCCGACGGTCGAGGAGCGGCAGGTGGTCAGTGAGACCATCGAGTCGGTCCGCTGCCGCTGGTGCAACGCGGTGGACCAGATCGAACTGGTGGACAGGCCGGGCGCCGCCTCCTGAGGGACGGCGCGGACGACATAGGGGTGACGGATCGTGGAGCAGCCCGCGCACGGTGGAGAGCCGGCCGGCGCGGCAGGTGACGCTGCCGAGACGCTCGACCACCCACTGACGGAAGGCGTACGTCGGCGGGTCGTCGCGCTGGTCGCGGACGCCTTCGGCGGGCTGACCGTCGCGGAGCTGCCGGCACCCCTGCGGCAGTACGCCCGCTTCACGGCGAGCCGGCGGGCCAAGTTCGCCGGCAACGCGATGGCGGCCGCCCTGGAGAGCGACCCGCTCTTCCGGCAGCGGATCGGCGAGCGCTTCAAGCAGGCCCAGCCCGAACTGGCCGGGGCCGTCGAGACGGGCACCCCGCCCGCCGCCGCGGACCCGGTCGACGTGGCCGCGGCCGCCTATGTGCTGCGCCCGGTCGGCTGGGTCAAGCTCGTGGCCGCCGCGGGCGAGGAGGCCCAGCGGGCGGACGCCGAACGGGCCGACGAGGCCGGGCGGCGCGAGCTGGAGCGGCTGCGCGAGGAACTCACCGCCGCCAAGGACCGCTCGCGCGGCGAGACGGAACAGCTGCGCCACGATCTGGAAGCCGCGAAGAAGGAAGCGGAATCGCTTCATCGCAAGCTGCGCAGCGCCCAGAGCGATGTGAAGCGCCGCGAGGCGGCGATGCGCCGCGCGCAGGGCGAGATCGACGCCGCGCGGGCGGAGGCGGCGGCCCAGGTGTCGGCCGCCGAGAGCGAGAGCCGGCGGCTCAAGGCCCGGCTCGGCGAGGTCGAGGCGGCCCTGGAGGCGAGCCGCAGGACCGCCCGCGAGGGCCGCTCGGTGGAGGACATGCGGCTGCGGCTGCTGCTCGACACCGTCCTGGACGCGGCCCAGGGGCTGCGCCGCGAACTGGCGCTGCCGCCCGTCTCCGTGCACCCGGCGGACACCGTGGACGCGGTGGAGCCGGGACGGATGTCCCCGAAGGACATCGCGGCGCGGGCGCTCTCCGAGACCGACCCGGCCCTGCTCGACCAGCTGCTCGCGCTGCCGCAGGCCCATCTGGTCGTCGACGGCTACAACGTCACCAAGACCGGTTATCCGACCATGCCGTTGGAGAAGCAGCGGCTGAGGCTGCTCGGCAGCCTCTCGGCCCTCGCGGCCCGTTCGGGCGCCGAGGTCACCTGTGTCTTCGACGGGGCGGAGCTGGCGGCCCCGGTGCTGCTCGCGCCGCCGCGCGGGGTGCGGGTGCTGTTCTCCAAGCCCGGTGTCACGGCGGACGAGTTGATCCGGCAGCTGGTGCGGGCCGAGCCGGTGGGGCGGCCCGTGGTCGTGGTCTCGACCGACCGCGAGGTGGCCGACGGCGTCGCGAAGGCGGGGGCGCGGCCGGTGGCGTCCGCCTTGTTGCTGAAGCGGCTTTCGCGGCTCTCGTAGGTACCTCGCAACTCCTGGGTGATATGCCCGAATTATGGATGGCGTACCGTCAAGTGGCCATCACTGGCCGTGTGGTGCGTGTGAACAAAGTGCTGCGCGAGCGATATTTTTGCCGGTGGGATTTGAACTGATCACAACTTGGTCACTAGGGTCAGGGCTCGAACCTTCGCACGGTCGATCACTCATCCGGGGTGGCGGCGGAGGAACCGCCTGCCCCTCAACCGGTTGGGCGGCTCTGAGGAAGAAGGAGATCGCCTTCGTGGCGTCCCACCGTCGACCCAAGCAGCCGAGCCGTGCCCGCGTGACCGTGCTCACCGCGGCCGCGGCCGCCGCCGTCGCCATCTCCGCCCAGACCGGAGCCCAGGCGGCCCCCAAGCCCAAGATCGACGAGGTCAAGGCCAAGGTCGACGATCTGCACCACGAGGCCGAAGAGGCCACGGAGCAGTACAACCAGGCCGAAGAGCGCCGGGGCAAGCTGCAGGACGAGATCGGCAACCTCCAGGACAAGGTGGCCCGCGGTCAGCAGGAGCTCAACACCCTGCGCGACCAGATCGGTTCGGTCGCCAGCGCTCAGTACCGCTCCGGCGGCATCGACCCGGCGCTCCAGCTCTTCCTCTCCGCCGACCCGGACAGCTACCTCGACAAGGCGTCCGCGATCGACCAGCTGAGCGCCCAGCAGGCCGACGTCCTCACCTCGATCCAGGCCAAGCAGCGGACCCTCGCGCAGCAGCGCGCCGAGGCGACCACGAAGCTCGCCGACCTCGAGGACGTCCGCAAGACCCTCGGTGCGAAGAAGAAGAAGTACCAGGGCAAGCTCGCCGAGGCGCAGAAGCTCCTCAACACCCTCACGGCGGCCGAGAAGGCCAAGCTGGAGCAGGAGGAGCGGGCGAAGGAGCAGCGCGCCAGCCGCGCCGCCGGCGAGCGGATCGACCTCGGCAACGAGGCCCCCGCGAGCGGCCTCGGCGCCGCCGCGCTCTCCGCCGCCGCCACCCAGATCGGCAAGCCGTACGTCTCCGGCGCCGAGGGGCCCAACGCGTACGACTGCTCCGGCCTGACCCAGTGGGCCTACGGCCAGGCCGGCGCCGGCCTCACCCGCACCACCTACACCCAGCAGAACGACGGCGTGAAGATCGGCCGCAGCCAGCTCAAGCCGGGCGACCTGGTCTTCTTCAACGGCCTGTCGCACGTGGGCCTGTACGCGGGCAACAACACGATCCTCCACGCTCCCAAGCCGGGCGCCAGCGTCCGCTACGAGTCGATGAGCTACATGGGCACGTTCCAGTTCGGTGTCCGCATCGGAGGCTGACACGCCCCGCTCGGGTATGCCGCCCAAACGGGTGGTTCGCCCGGACCCTCGCTGACCTGACGCCCCGCCGGTGACCTGTGTTCTCCGGCGGGGCGTCACTTTGTGTGCCCGTCGGCTTCGTTGGACACGGCGTGATCAGCGGCTACTGTCTGCCGCCTCAGTCTGCGTCGAGCCGAACGGAGCGCGATCTGTGGCGTCCCATCGCCGACCCGCGAGGGTCACCGTCCTGACCGCGGCGGCCGCGGCCACCGCGGCGGCGTCCCTCGGGGCCGTCCCCGCGAGCGCCGACCCGGGGGCCGGCGGCAGCGCCGCCACCAAGGCCACGGTCGACCGCCTCTTCGAGGAGGCCGAGAAGGCCACCGAGGGCTACAACCAGGCGGACGAGAAGACGGACGCGCTGCGCAGGACGGTCTCCCGGGCCCAGGACGGGCTCGCCAGGGGCCAGGACCGCATCAACCTCATGCGGGGCGCCCTCGGCGCGGTCGCCGGCGCCCAGTACCGCTCCGGCGGCATCGACCCCGCCCTCGCGCTGCTGCTCTCCTCCGACCCCGACAGCTACCTGGACCGCGCCTCCGCCCTCGACCGCGCCACCGCCCGGCAGGGCGCCGCGCTCGGCGAACTGCGCCGGGAGCAGCGCCGGCTGAACCAGCGGCGGGACGAGGCGCGCACCGCCCTCGCCGAGCTGGAGCGCAGCCGGGCCGACGTCGCCCGCCACAAGCGCGCCGTCGAACGCAAGCTCGCCGAGGCCCGTCGGCTCCTCGCCTCCCTCACCGTCGCGGAGCGCGCCGACTACGACCGGGCCTCCCGCTCCGGCGGGCGCGCCGAGGAGCTGCCGCCCCTCGCCGACGTCCCTCCCGGCTCCTCCCGGGCCTCCGCCGCGGTGATCGCCGCGCGCAGCGCGATCGGCAAGCCGTACGTGTGGGGGGCGACCGGGCCCTCCGGCTTCGACTGCTCGGGCCTGATGGTCTGGTCGTACCGGCAGGCCGGGATCAGCCTCCCGCGCACTTCCCAGGGCCAGCGGCACGCGGGCCGGCAGGTGCCGCTCTCGCAGGCGCAGCCCGGCGACCTGGTCACGTACCGCGGAGACGCCAGCCATGTGGGCATCTACGCGGGCAACGGGCAGGTCATCCACGCGCCCTACCCCGGCGCGCGGGTCCGCTACGACCCGGTGAACATGATGTCGAACGTGACGGTGACGCGGGTCTGAGCCCGGGGCGGGGCGCCGATCCCGCCGGACCGGAAGCGGTACCGCCCGGTCCGACCGTACGATCGGGGGCGTGGCAGGTCAGGGGTGTGGAGCGCGGCGACCGGCCGTGGCCTGCCTGCTCGCCCTGCTGCTCACGCTCACGGCGCTCGCCGGCTGCTCGTCGGGCAGCCCCGGCGGCCCCGCCGCGGCCGTGGTGGCCCGGGAGATACAGACGCTCCTCGACACGCACGCCAGGGCGCTCCTCGACCGTGACGAACCCGCCTTCCGGGCCGCCCTCGACCCCGCGTACGCGCCGGCCGCGCTGACCGGGTTCCGGCGGCTCGCGAAGGTGCCGCTCGACGGCTGGACGTACCGGGTCACCGGGATCGACCGCACCGGCGACGACCGGGTCACCGCCCGCGCCGAGCTCGGCTACCGCCTCCGGGGCCACGACCGGGGGCCCGTCACCAGCGGGCGCGTCCTGGACCTGACCGAGCGGGACGGACGCTGGTACGTGATGGGCGACCGGCCCGCGGAGGGCGCGCCGCGGCAGCTCTGGGAGCAGGGGGACGTCACCACCGTCCGGGGCGCACGCTCGCTCGTCCTCGGCGTCGGCCAGGATCCGGGGCGGCTCCGGGCGATCGCCGCCGCCGCCGACCGGGCCGTCCCCGCCGTGAGCGCGGCCTGGCCCACGGTGTGGGCCCGTGAGGTCGTCGTCCTCGTCCCCGGCTCGCTGGACGCGATGGGCGGACTCCTCGGGGCGCCGGGCAGCTCCTACCGGGGCATCGCGGCCGTCACCACGGGGGAGACGGCGGGCGGGACGGACGCTCCCGCGGACCGGGTCATCGTCAATCCCGAGGCGTACGGCGCCCTCGGCGACTTCGGCCGGCAGCTGGTCCTCACCCACGAGACGGTCCACGTCGCCACCCGGGCCCACACCTCCGGGTCCACCCCGGTCTGGCTCTCCGAGGGCTTCGCCGACTGGGCCGCCTACCGGGGCACGGGCCGGACGCCCGCCCAGGCGGCCCCCGAGCTGGCCCGGGCGGTCCGCGCGGGCCAGCTGCCCGCCCGGCTGCCGGAGGACGCGCACTTCGGCTTCGGCGGCGACGCGGAGGCGCTCGCCCGGGCCTACGAGGGTGGCTGGCTCGCGTGCGCGCTGATCGCGGAGCGCTGGGGCGAGAAGGAGCTCACCGACTTCTACCGCGCCGTGGGGGCGCACCCGGGCCGGGACGGCGCGGTGGAGAAGGCGCTCCAAGAGGTTCTGGACACGACGCCGGAGGAGTTCACGGCCGCGTGGCGGACGTATCTGGGGGAGCGGCTCGGCTGACGCGCTCCGCGCGCGCGTCAAGCTCGGCGAGGGCCTCCGCAAGCCAGGCCTTCTCCTCCGTGCCCGTCGCGCGGGCGATCCGCAGCATGCCGCGGCGGAAGAGGTCGGCCTCCTCCTCGGCGCGCACCGGGGTCCCGCCCTCGTAGAAGAAGCTGGCCGGGGCGGTGAGGAACTCCTGGCGGCGGCGGAGCACGGCCGCCTGGTCCGCCGGGTCGGGGAGGTGGCCGAGGAAGGCGAGCAGCGTGAAGAAGCGCTGGCCGTCGGTGATCTCGGAGTCCTTGGGGGTGCGCAGCCGGGCGAGCAGCTCCCGGCGGCCCTCGGGGGTGAGCGAGAGCGTGCGGCGCGGGGCGGCGCTCGCACCCGGTTCCGTACGGCTGTCGACCAGGCCGCCCTTCACGAGGCGGGTGATCGCCGGGTAGAGGGCGCCGTCGCTGACCGGGCGGACGTGGCCGCTCAGGCCCTGGATGCGCTCCTTCAGCTCGTACCCGTGCAGCGGCTTCCCGTACAGGAAGCCCAGGATCGACAGCTCCAGCACCGGACGTCCTCCTTCGCGCTTGTCGTGGGACCGGTCGCCATGCTACCTCTTTTCGAGGTGCCTCTATTCGAGGTACATCGAATAGAGGGGGATTCCTCGCATGTCCGCACACCGTCGCACCCTCGTCCGGCTCGCCCGACCGGTGTACTTCGAGCTCCTCGCCGGAGTCGCCGCCGGCATCATCAACATGGTCTGGGTCGCCCGGCTCGGGGGAGACGCGGTCGCCGCCGTCGCCGTCGCCACCAACGTCGAGAACCTCCTCCTCGGCGTCGTCCTCCTCGCCGGCTCGGGCACCACCGTGCTCGTCGCCCGCGCCCGGGGCGCCGACGACCCGGGCGCCGTCCGCGCCGCGGTCCGCGGCGGCACCGCCCTCTGCGCGCTGCTCGTGCCGCCCGTCGCGCTCGGCGGCTACCTGCTGCGCGAACCGCTCGCCGCCCTGCTCCTCGGCGGCCCGGACCGTCCCGCCCACGCCCTGGCCGCCGCCTACTTCGCGATCTCGCTCCCCGGCACGGCCGTCTTCTTCGCCACGAACGTCCTCGACGGCATCCTCAAGGGCGCCGGGGACACCCGCACCCCCATGCGGCTCGCCTTCCTCGCCAACGGACTGATCCTCGTCCTCGACCCGCTGCTCATCCACGCCTACGGAGTACCGGGCGCCGCCCTCGCCACCGTCATCGGCCGGACCGTCGCCCTCGCCGCAGGGCTGCTCGTCCTGCGCCGCGACGCCCTGCTCAAGGCCGCACGCGCCGCCCGGCCCGCCCTGCCGACCGCCGCCGCCCTGCGCCGTACCGCCGCCACCGGGCTGCCCATGTCCGTCGACTTCACCGTCCGGATGGCCGGAGCGCTCGCGCTCGTCTCCGTCGTCGCCCGGCTCGGCGTCACCGAGATCGCCGCCTACGGCATCGCCACCAAGGCCATGTACGTCGCGACGATGGCCTTCTACGCCGTCCGGCAGGCCGCCGCGATCCACACGGCGCACCTCCTCGGCGCCCTGGGGGCACCGGGCGCCTCACCGCGGCCCGGCGCCCGGGGGACCGAGGAGCGGAAAGCCGTCGCGCGGCAGGCCCTGGTCCTCGCCGCCGGCCTCGGCACCACCGCCGCCGTGCTGCTGTTCCTCGGCGCGGGACCGGTCATGCGGGCCTTCGGCGCCGAACCGGCGGTCGCGGGGGCGGGCACGCTCTTCCTGCGCTGCCTCGGCCCCTACCTGCTGCTCCTCGCCTGCTGCATCGGGGTCGCCGGGGTCTTCGAGGGCAGCGGAGCCGGTCCGTACCTCGCGCGGATCACCGTCGTCGGCGTCCTCGTCCAACTGCCGCTCGCCTACGCGCTGTCAGGCCTCGGCCTCGCCGGGATCTGCCTGGCCATGACCCTCGCCGCGGCCGCCCAGTGCGCCGCCCTCGGCCTGCTGCACCGCCGGGGCACCGGCACTCAGAAGGAGCCGGACAGGGCCTTCTCGCGCTCCGGCTGAGTCGCCTGGGCGGGGATGACCGCCCCGACGAGACGCGGCTCCGTCACCGTCTGGCGCCACAGGATCCGGCAGGCGATGAGCGCGGCGGCGATCAGCAGGCCGTTCCGGGTGAACAGCACCGCCACACCCAGCGGGTCGCTGCGCGTCACGTGCGAGAACCACACCGGGAATTCGAACTGTGTCACCGCCGTCGCCCAGATCACCAGGTGCACCGGCCGCTGCATCCGGCTCGACCGGTACGCGAGACAGACCGCGCCGAGACCGACCAGCCACAGCATGTACTGGGGGGAGAGCACCCGGCTCGTCACCGTGAACAGAAGCACGGCCACGAAGGCCGCGTCCGCCACCGTCGACGAGGTGAAGCGGCGCGAGCGGACCCGCCACAGCAGCAGCCAGCCGAAGGCGGCGACGGTGAGCCCGAGCGCGGCGGTGGAGACCGCGGAGACGTACGGCCCGAGGAACTCGATCGAGCCGTAGTTCATCCGCGCCTCGCCCTCCCAGCCGAAGTGCCGGATGACGTGGAAGACCATCGAGCCCAGCGACTCGACCTCGGTGCCCCGGTCCC
Organism: Streptomyces narbonensis; assembly: GCF_014649015.1. GTDB lineage: Bacteria > Actinomycetota > Actinomycetes > Streptomycetales > Streptomycetaceae > Streptomyces > Streptomyces narbonensis. The sequence continues at coordinate 377,061 of NZ_BMSF01000003.1, read as the reverse complement.
GCTGGAAGGAGAGGAAGGCCAGCGCCCCCGGCATCCACAGCACGCACAGCAGCAGGACGGCGACCGCCGCGCCCGCCGCGGTCGACCAGGCGCGGAAGGTCGCGCGGCCCTTCGCGGTGCCCGCCAGGATCAGCGCGGGCCACACCTTCAGGACCGCGCCGAAGCCGGCGAGGGCGCCGAGGACACGCGGGCTCCGGCCGGCCGCGAGCAGCCCCGCCACCGCGACGGCGGTCACCATCACGTCGTACCGGGCGTAGGCGGTCGGGCCGAGCAGCGGGACGCCCGCGATCCAGATCCAGGCGCCGTTCAGCGTCCGGCCCGCCCGGCGGCCCGTGTGCACGAGCAGCCCGAAGACCAGCGCGTCACAGAGGAAGGCGAGGACGAAGAACGCGGAGGCGTAGCCGAGGAACGGCAGCAGCCCGGGCGAGAGGATCGCGAGGGCCGCGGCCGGCGGGTACTGCCACGTGACGTCGTCCAGCGGGTACGTGCCCGTCCGCAGGACCTCGTACCAGCCCTGGTAGATGTTCGAGATGTCGAAGGTGATGTCCGGCCCGGGGACGACCACGACCTTGAAGACGCAGAGCAGCAGGATGACCCTGGTGAGGGCCCAGAGGCCGAGCGGAAGCCGCAGACCTGTCCGTGAACCGTCCTTCACTGCGCCGCCCGTCTTCACTGGATCGTCCTTGTCCTGTCGGTCCGCTCGCGCGGAGAGTGGTGGTGCCGGGCGGTGAGTGCCATCGCGTACTGTCGGCCACGATGGACAAGACCCTGATCGTAACCAACGACTTCCCGCCGCGACCCGGCGGAATCCAGGCGTTCCTGCACAACATGGCGCTGCGCCTGGACCCCGAGCAGATCGTGGTCTACGCCTCCACGTGGAAGCGCAGCCGCGAAGGGGTCGAGGCGACTGCTCTGTTCGACGCCGAACAGCCTTTCACGGTTGTCCGCGATCGCACCACCATGCTGCTGCCCACCCCCCGGGTCACCGCCCGCGCCACCGCCCTGCTGCGTGAGCACGGCTGCCGGTCCGTGTGGTTCGGTGCCGCCGCGCCGCTCGGCCTGATGGGCCCGGCGCTGCGCCAGGCGGGCGCGAAGCGGCTCGTCGCCACCACCCACGGCCACGAGGCCGGCTGGGCCCAGCTGCCCGCCGCCCGGCAGCTCCTGCGGCGGATCGGCGAGGGCACGGACACCCTCACCTACCTCGGCGAGTACACCCGCTCCCGGATCGCGGAGGCCCTCACGCCCGCCGCGGCCGCGCGGATGGTCCAGCTCCCGCCGGGCGTGGACGAGAAGACCTTCCACCCCGACTCCGGCGGCGCCGAGGTCCGCGCCCGCCTCGGGCTCAGCGACCGGCCCGTCGTCGTCTGCGTCTCCCGGCTCGTCCCGCGCAAGGGCCAGGACACCCTGATCCGTGCCCTGCCCGCGATCCTGCGCCGGGTGCCGGACGCGGTCCTCCTGATCGTCGGCGGCGGCCCGTACGAGAAGGACCTGCGCCGCCTCGCCGACGAGACCGGCGTGGCCGGATCCGTACGCTTCACCGGCGCCGTCCCCTGGTCCGAGCTCCCCGCCCACTACGGGGCCGGCGACGTCTTCGCGATGCCCTGCCGCACCCGCCGCGGCGGCCTCGACGTCGAGGGCCTCGGCATCGTCTACCTGGAGGCCTCGGCCACCGGCCTCCCGGTCGTCGCCGGCGACTCCGGCGGCGCCCCCGACGCCGTCCTCGACGGCGAGACCGGCTGGGTCGTCCGCGGCGAATCCGCCGAGGAGACCGCCGACCGCGTCAGCACCCTCCTCCTGGACCCCGAGCTCCGGGCCCGCATGGGCGAGCGGGGCCGTGCCTGGGTCGAGGAGAAGTGGCGCTGGGACCTCCTCGCGGAGCGGCTCAGGGAGCTGCTCTGACACGGCGGCAGGACGTCGGACCGTCCGGTTGCCAGGACGTACGGAGAGGGCCCCGGGTGGATGTCCACCCGGGGCCCTCTCCGTACGTGCCTCAGGGGCGGCCGACCGGCTCAGCCCCCGTAGATCGCCTCGATCTCGTCCGCGAACTCCCGCGCCACGACGTTGCGCTTCAGCTTCAGGGACGGGGTGATGTGCCCCGCCTCCTCCGTGAACTGGGCCGGGAGCACCCGGAACTTGCGGACCGACTCGGCCTTGGACACCGCCGCGTTGCCGTCGTCGATCGCGCGCTGGACCTCCGCCAGGAGGTCGGCGTCCTCGCGCAGGGAGGCCGCCGAGGAGCCGGCCGGCTTGCCGTGGTCGGACGCCCAGCGGCCGAGGAACTCCTCGTCGATCGTGACGAGCGCGCCCACGAACGGCCGGCCGTCGCCCACCACCATGCACTCCGCGACCAGCGCGTGCGCGCGGATGCGGTCCTCGATGACCGCCGGGGCGACGTTCTTGCCGCCCGCCGTCACCAGGATCTCCTTCTTGCGGCCCGTGATCGCGAGGTAGCCGTCCTCGTCGAGCGTGCCGATGTCGCCCGTGTGGAACCAGCCGTCCGCCAGCGCCTCGGCCGTCGCCGCCTCGTTGTTCCAGTACCGCGAGAAGATGTGCTCGCCGTGCAGCAGCACCTCGCCGTCGTCGGCGATCCGCACCACCGAACCCGGCAGCGGCTGACCGACCGTGCCGATCTTCTGCCGGTCCCACGGGTTGAAGGCGGTCGCCGCGCACGACTCCGTCAGGCCGTAGCCCTCCAGGACCGTGAAGCCGATGCCCCGGAAGAAGTGGCCGAGCCGCTCGCCCAGCGGCGCACCGCCCGAGATCGCGTACTCGCCACGACCGCCGAGGACCGCCCGCAGCTTGCTGTAGACGAGCTTGTCGAAGATCTTGTGCTTGAGCTTGAGGCCGAAGGACGGGCCCGCGGGGGTCCCGATCGCCCGGCTGTACGCGATCGCGGTGTGCGCGGCCTTGTCGAAGATCTTGCCCTTGCCGTCGGCCTGTGCCTTGGCCCGGGCCGAGTTGTAGACCTTCTCGAAGACCCGGGGCACGCCCAGGATCAGCGTCGGCCGGAAGGAGGCCAGCTCGTCGGTGAGGTTCTTGATGTCCGGGACGCAGCCGAGCCGGATCGGCGCCATGACGGACGCGACCTCGACGAGCCGCCCGAAGACGTGCGCGGCCGGCAGGAAGAGCAGAACCGAGCACTCGCCGGTACGGAAGAGGGGCTTCAGCCGCTCCACGATGTTGCCGCACTCGGCGAAGAAGGCCCGGTGGGACAGGACGCAGCCCTTGGGGCGGCCGGTCGTGCCCGAGGTGTAGACGATCGTGGCCGGGTCGTCGGCGTTCGCCGCCGACATCCGCGCGTCGAGCAGCTCGTCGGAGACGTCCGCGCCCTCGGCGGTGAGCCGTTCGACCGCGCCGGCGTCGATCTGACGGACGCCCTTGAGGTCCGGGAGGTCCGTCCGGACGGACTCCACCGAGGCCTCGTGGGCCGCGCTCTCCACGAGCGCCAGCGAGGCGCCCGAGTCGCCGAGGATCCACTGGATCTGCTCCGGCGAGCTCGTCTCGTAGACCGGCACGGTCACGCCGCCCGCGCTCCAGATCGCGAAGTCGAGGAGCACCCACTCGTAGCGCGTGCGGGACAGCAGGGCGACCCGGTCGCCTGCCTCGACGCCCGAGGCGATCAGGCCCTTGGCGACCCCGCGGACCTCCGCGAGGAACTGCGTGGCCGTCACGTCCGTCCAGACCCCGTCGACCTTGCGTCCCATCACGGCGACATCTGGGTGCCGGGAGGCGTTGCGGCGGATGAGATCCGTCAGGTTGCCGTCCGTGGGGACCTCGTACAGGGCCGGAAGGCTGAACTCGCGCAAGACTGCTGCTCCTCATCGGGCGCCGGCGCCACGGCTCTGTGTGATGCACCGGTGTGGTCCATGATCGGGCAGGTGCTCAGTGGGGGTGAGCACGACTGGACCGACCGGACGTTACCCATCAGTAGTTGGTTCCGATAGGGGGTCCCGGCCAGATGTTCCGTGCGTCACACATGCATGACGATGCTGTGCGCACAGTAGTCCACGGGTTTCGCGACTCGGAAGTAACCGCAGGTGACACCCCCTAAGGTGGGCTCATGCGAGTCCATGTGGTCAGTGACGTGCACGGCAACGCCGAAGACCTCGCCAAGGCGGGGGAGGGCGCCGACGCCCTCATATGTCTCGGGGACCTGGTTCTCTTCCTCGACTACGCCGACCACGGTCGCGGGATCTTCCCCGACCTCTTCGGCGTCGAGAACGCCGACCGGCTCGTGGAGCTGCGCACCGCCCGCCGCTTCGACGAGGCCCGCGACCTGGGCCGCCGCCTCTGGGCCGAGCTGGACGTCGACCGCGAGACCGCCATCGAGGCCGCCGTCCGCCGCCAGTACGCCGACCTCTTCGCCGCCTTCCCCGCCCCCACCTACGCCACCTACGGGAACGTCGACATCCCCCGGCTCTGGAAGGAGTACGCCGGACCGGGCACGACCGTCCTCGACGGACAGCGCGTCGAGCTCGGCGGCCTCACCTTCGGCTTCGTCGGCGGCGGACTGCGCACTCCGATGCGCACCCCGTACGAGATCTCGGACGAGGAGTACGCGGCCAAGGTCGAGGCCCTCGGGGACGTCGACGTCCTCTGCTCCCACATCCCGCCGGACGTCCCCGAGCTGACCTACGACACGGTGGCCCGCCGCTTCGAGCGCGGCAGCCGCGCGCTGCTCGACGCGATCAGGCGCACCCGGCCCCGGTACTCCCTCTTCGGCCACGTCCACCAGCCGCTCGCCCGCCGGATGCGGATCGCCGCGACCGAGTGCGTCAACGTCGGCCACTTCGCCTCGACCGGCAGGCCCTTCGCCCTGGAGTGGTGACGGGCGCGGAGCCACGGCGCGATAGCCTTCCGTCGGCACCTCTGTACGTTTGTGCCCTTGTTTTTCTTCGAGTTCTCGCCTGACCGCACAGTGGAGGAGCCACCGCGATGGCCGAACACACCAGCTCCAGCATCACCATCGAAGCGGCGCCGGCCGACGTCATGGGTGTGATCGCCGACTTCGCCCGCTACCCGGAGTGGACGGGCGAGGTGAAGGAGGCCGAGGTCCTGGAGAAGGACGCTTCCGGCCGCGCGGAGAAGGTCCGGCTGCTCCTCGACGCCGGCGCCATCAAGGACGACCACACCCTGGCGTACACCTGGACCGGCGCCGACGAGGTCAGCTGGACCCTGGTCAAGTCCCAGATGCTCCGCTCCCTCGACGGCTCCTACCGGCTCGCCGCGCTCGGCGGCGGCACCCGTACCGAGGTCACCTACCAGCTGACCGTGGACGTCAAGATCCCCATGCTCGGCATGATCAAGCGCAAGGCCGAGAAGGTCATCATCGACCGCGCCCTGGCCGGCCTGAAGAAGCGCGTCGAATCCGGCGTGTGACCCCGGGGGCTCCCCGGTCCGGACCGACCGGCAGCACAGCCCCCAGGAGGGCGGCGGTAACGTCCTCCGCATGCGGATCATCCTTGTCACCGGCCCCGGCGGCGCCGGACGCACCACCGTCGCCGCCGCGACCGCCCTGGCCGAGGCGCGCGCCGGGCACCGGGTCCTGCTCGTCTCCGAGGAGGCCGACCCGGGGCTCGCCGGAGACGGCCTGAGCATCCTGCGTCCCGATCCCGCCGCCGACTTCCGGCGCGAGTTCCTCGCGCTCCAGGCCCGCTCCGGCGCCGCCCTCGACCTCCTCGGCGCCGCGCCCTTCGAGGAGGCCGAGCTCACCGAGCTCCCCGGCAGCCGCCAGTTCGCCCTGCTGAGGGCCCTGCGCGACGCCGCCCGGGGCACGCACGACCTCGCCGTCGTCGACCTGCCCCCGCTCCCCGAGGCCCTCGCCCTCCTCGCCCTGCCCGAGCAGCTCCGCCGCTATCTGCGCCGTCTCCTGCCGCCCGAACGACAGGCCGCCCGCGCGCTGCGCCCCATGCTCGCCCAGCTCGCCGGCGTCCCCATGCCCGCGCAGTGGCTGTACGAGACCACCGCCCGCTGGGAGGCCGAGCTCGCCGCCGCCCAGGCCGTCGCCGACGCCCCCACCACCAGCGTCCGGCTCGTCCTCGAACCCGGACCCGCCGCCGTCCGCGCCCTGCGCACCGCCCGGCTCGGGCTCGCCCTCCAGGGCCTCGCCCTCGACGCCGTCGTCGCCAACCGGCTGCTCCCCGCCGACTCCGAGGACCCCTGGCTCGCCGGGCTCACCGCCCAGCAGCACCGGCACCTGGCGGAGCTCCGTACCGCCGCGGGCGTCGTGCACGAGCTGCCGCACCTCGGCCGGGACCCGCGCGGCGCCGAGGACCTCGCCCTCCTGGCGCCCGTCCCGCCCGCCGCCCCCGCTCCGGCCCCCGTACCCGGTCGTGAGGTCGAGGACCGGCGGGAGGAGGACGGCGTCCTCGTCTGGCACATCGCGCTGCCCGGCGCCGTCAAGGAGGAGCTCGCCCTCGTCCGCCGCGGCGACGAACTGCTCCTGACCGTCGGCCCGTTCCGCCGCCACCTGCCCCTGCCGCCCGCCCTGCGCCGCTGCACCGTGACCGGCGCCGGGCTCGTCGAAGGGGACCTCAGGGTCCGCTTCACGCCCGACCCGGGACTCTGGCCCCGGACCCCCTGAGGGCGTGTACCGTCGAAGTACCAGCCACTGAGGAGTACGCCATGAGCGATTCGGATGCCTGGGCCAAGGCGTGCGCCGAGGACCTGGAGGCGGAGAAGGCCCGCCGCCGCGCGGAGCGCGGAGCCGAGCCCGGCTCGGCCGCCGAGGAACTCCGCAAGCTCTTCGACGCCGTCGCCGACAAGGTCTCCGGAGGACTCGGAGGCCCGCTGCTCGGCGGTCTCGGCGGGATCAGCGGACAGACCGTCCAGCAGTTCGTCAACCAGGCGAAGGCCGCCGTCGAGCCCGTCATCGAGCGCAACCCGCAGGTCTTCGACCACCTCGCCGCCGCCGGGAACGAACTGCTCGCCGCCTACCGCTCCGCCGTCGAGGGCCACGAGACCCGCTGGACCCGCGGCGGGACCGTCGCCGACGACGACCCGCGCCGCGAGGCCGACGCCCGCCCCGACCGGGACGGCGGGGACAGCGGGGACGGTGACGGGGACGAGCCGCGCCGCGACGACGAAGGCCCCGGAACGGGCCAGCAGATCGACCTCGACTGATCGGGACTGATCGGGACGACCCCTCCCCTCGGGTACGGTGGGCCGTAGCGGGGCTCGACCGAATACTGAGGGACACATGGGACTCACCATCGGCGTCGACATCGGCGGCACCAAGATCGCGGCCGGCGTGGTCGACGAGGAGGGCAACATCCTCGACACGCACAAGGTGCCCACCCCGCCGACCCCCGAGGGAATCGTCGACGCGATCAGCGCCGCCGTCTCCGAGGCGGGCAAGGGACACTCGATCGAGGCCGTGGGCATCGGTGCCGCGGGCTACGTCGACGACAAGCGCGCCACCGTCCTCTTCGCGCCGAACATCGACTGGCGGCACGAGCCGCTGAAGGACAAGGTCGAGCAGCGCGTCGGCCTCCCCGTCGTCGTGGAGAACGACGCCAACGCGGCCGCCTGGGGCGAGTACAGGTTCGGCGCCGGCCAGGGCCACGAGGACGTCATCTGCATCACCCTCGGCACCGGCCTCGGCGGCGGCATCATCATCGGCAACAAGCTGCGCCGCGGACGCTTCGGCGTGGCCGCCGAGTTCGGCCACATCCGGGTCGTCCCCGACGGCCTGCTCTGCGGCTGCGGCAGCCAGGGCTGCTGGGAGCAGTACGCCTCCGGGCGCGCGCTCGTCCGGTACGCGAAGCAGCGCGCCAACGCCACGCCGGAGCGGGCGGCGATCCTGCTGGGCCTCGGCGACGGCACCCCCGAGGGCATCGAGGGCAAGCACGTCAGCCAGGCCGCCCGCGCCGGCGACGCGGTCGCCGTCGACTCCTTCCGCGAGCTGGCCCGCTGGGCGGGCGCCGGCCTCGCGGACCTGGCCTCGCTCTTCGACCCCTCGGCGTTCATCGTCGGCGGCGGCGTCTCGGACGAGGGCGACCTCGTCCTCGACCCGATCCGGAAGTCCTTCCGGCGCTGGCTGATCGGCGGCCAGTGGCGCCCGCACGCGCAGGTCCTCGCGGCCCAGCTCGGCAACAAGGCCGGCCTGGTCGGCGCGGCCGACCTGGCCCGCCAGGGCTGACACCCGTACGAAGGCACACGACGACCGCCCGCCGCGTCCTCTCGGACACGGCGGGCGGTCGTCGTATGTTGACCGGCATGGCGATCAGTGAGCTGCCCAACTCCCGCACCGAGGCGGACGGTTCGGCCGTCCTCCGGGTCCTGAGCTACAACGTCCGCTCGATGCGCGACGACGAGGACGCCCTCGCCCGCGTGATCCGGGCCTGCGCTCCGGACCTCGTCTTCGTCCAGGAGGCCCCGCGCTTCTTCCGCTGGCGCAAGCACGCGGCCCGGCTCGCCGCCAAGAGCGAGCTCGTGATGCTGAGCGGCGGCGCCACCGCGGCGGGGCCGATGCTCCTCTGCTCCCTGCGGGCCACCGTGGAACGCACCGAGGACGTGCTGCTGCCGCTCACCCCGGGCCTGCACCGCCGCGGCCTCGCGACCGCGGTCGTCCGCTTCGCCGGGGCCAGGGTCGGGCTGATCAGCTGCCACCTGAGCCTGCGGAAGGACGAGCGGTACGCCCAGGCCGGGATGGTCCTCGACCGGGTCGCCGCGCTGGGCACCCCGTACACCCTCGTGGCCGGAGACCTCAACGAACGGCCCGGCGGCCCCGCCTTCACCCGGCTCGCGACGGAGCTCCGGGACGGCTGGGCGGTCAGCCCCTGGGGCGGCGAGCACACCTCGACCCCGGCCGACCCGCACCAGCGCATCGACGCGATCCTGGCCACCCCGGGCATCGAGTTCCTCGGCTGCGGGGTTCCGCCCCACCTCGACCCCACGGACCTGAGAGCGGCCACGGACCACCTGCCAGTCCTGGCGGCGGTCCGTGTGCCCGCTTCGTAAGGCGGGAGGGTGCTTCTTCGGGCGGTCCGGTGGTTATACGACCGCCCCGCGGCCCGGGTCGCCGAAGCCGTCGTCATCGTCGTCGTCGTGCTTCATGCGCGCCACCAGGGTCGCGAAGCCGCCGAGGAAGCCGCCGACGCAGAGCGTCGTCAGCCACCACGTCATGTCCCACTGGAAGAGGACGGCCGCCAGCATCAGCACCGGACCGCCGACCACGCCCAGCCAGGCGAACTTGGTCGTCGCGTCGGCCTCCGGGAGCGGCGGGGGCTCCGGCGGGACGAAGTGTCCCTCCTCGGCGCCGTCCGGGCCGTCCTCCGGCTCGGCCGGGGAGTAGTCCCGCGGGCCGCTCGGGCGGACCCCGGGCGCGAAGACGATCGAGCTGCCCAGTGCGGGCTTCTCCGCTCCTGCCTCCGGCCGCCGGTCGGGATCGGCCGGCGGCTCGCCGTCCGCTCCCGTCGGCCCGGTCGCTCCGGACTCGTCGCCGGACGGGGCCGTCTCGGCACCGGAACCGGCCGCCTCGGACCGGGACGCGTCCCCGGATCCGGACGCGGACGCCGACCCCGTACCCGTACCCGACCCCGTACTCGTACCCGACCCCGTACCCGTCCCGGACGTCGTCGCCGGGCCCGGGCCCGTCCTGGTGTCCGGCTGCGCGTCCTCGTCCTCGTCCTCCGGCTCGGGCAGCGAGAGGGTCTCGATCGGCCGGAACGGCCTCGTCCCGGGGGGATCCGCGGGCTCGTCCCCGTACCCGGCGACGATCGCGGCCCAGGCCGCCTCCTCGTCGATGGGCTGCGGCTCCCGCTCGCCGCCGTCCTGCTGATCAGCCACCGCTGCTGCTCCTCTTCCCGTCGACCGGACTCGGGGCGAGACGCTCGACGAACGCCCAGCTCTCCTCGAAGATCCGCTCCGCGTCATGGTCCAACGTCGCGACGTGGTAGCTCTGTTCCAGCAGGATCTCCCGGACGTCCGTCGAGGAAACGCGGCTGAGGATCCGGGCCGAGTCGGCCGGCGGCACCACGTGGTCCTGCGGGCTGTGCAGCACGATCAGCGGCTGCGTGACCTGCGGGAGCTCCGCGTCCACCGTGCGGAAGAACTGGCGCAGCGTGTGCGCGGCGTGCAGCGGAACCCGGTCGTAGCCGACCTCCGTCACGCCCTCCTTGGCGATGTCACTCGCGATGCCGGCCGTCGTGCGGACCAGGTGCCGGGCGACCGGCAGGGCGTGCGCCGCCAGGCCGTGGACCTTGTTGCCCGGGTTGACGAGGACGATGCCGCGCACCGCGTCACCGTGCTGCGCGGCCAGCCGCAGCGTGAGCGCCCCGCCCATGGAGAGACCGAAGACGAAGACGGTCTCGCACCGGTCCAGGAGCTCGCGCAGGGCCCGGTCCACCTCCGCGTACCAGTCGCGCCAGGTGGTGAGCTGGAGGTCCTCCCAGCGGGTGCCGTGGCCCGGCAGCAGCGGCAGCGACACGGTGAGTCCGCGGCCGGCCAGATACTCGGCCCACGGGCGCATCGACTGCGGGGAACCGGTGAATCCGTGACAGAGAAGGACGCCGACCTCTCCGCCTTCGTGGCGGTACGGCTCGGCTCCGGGAAGGACCGGCACCGGGGTCTCCTGTTCGGTTGCGACTTCGGCGGCTGCGGGTGCGCCGAAGCGACGGAAGATGGGGAAGGACCTTCACGGTACGCGACCGGACCGACACCGACCAGGGCCGCAGCGGGGGCCGTGGCCAGGTACGGGATAAAGTCGTCGCGACGGCACACGGAAGGCATGGCGAGTTGATCTACGGCGCAATGAAGTTCTCCATCGGAGGGTCCCTGAAGCTGGCCTTCCGGCCCTGGGTCGAGGGTTTGGAGAACATTCCGGCCGAGGGTCCCGCGATCCTGGCGAGCAATCACCTCTCCTTCTCGGACTCCTTCTTCCTTCCCGCCGTCCTGGACCGCAAGGTCACCTTCATCGCGAAGGCCGAGTACTTCACCTCCCCGGGGGTGAAGGGCAAGCTGACCGCCGCCTTCTTCAAGGGCGTCGGCCAGCTCCCGGTCGACCGCTCGGGCGCCCGCGGCGCCGGCGAGGCGGCGATCAAGGCCGGCATCGAGGTCGTCGAGGGCGGCGGGCTCTTCGGGATCTACCCCGAGGGCACGCGTTCGCCCGACGGCCGCCTCTACCGCGGCAAGCCCGGTGGTCTGGCGCGGGTGGCCCTGGCCACCGGCGCGCCCGTGATCCCGGTCGCCATGATCGACACGGAGAAGATCCAGCCGCCCGGCAAGGTCGTCCCCAAGCTGATGCGCCCGGGCATCCGGATCGGCAAGCCGCTGGACTTCACCCGCTACCAGGGCATGGAGGGGGACCGCTTCATCCTCCGCTCGGTGACCGACGAGGTCATGTACGAGATCATGAAGCTGTCCGGCCAGGAGTACGTCGACATCTACGCGACCGCCGCCAAGCGGCAGATCGCGGACGCGGAGAAGGCGGCCAAGGAGGCCGTCAAGGCCGAGATCGCGGCGCGGGAAGAGTCCGGCGCGTAAGCACCCCCAGGGGTGTTCGGGGGGTGGGGGAGATGGTCAAGCGCGAACGTGTCGTGCGCATGTCGGTCGAGCAGCCGCTGTGGCGGGCGCTGACCGGCTACCGCGTCCTGACGATGGTCTACGCCGTACTGCTCTTCGCCTTCGGGCGGGAGCGGTACGAACGGCCCTGGATCGCCGTCGCCTATCTGGCGGTCATGTGCGTCTGGACGCTCGCGACCCTCCCCAAGGTGGCGAACGCGGCCAGCTGCACCAAGCGCTTCCTCGGCGCCGACCTCACGATCGCCCTCGTCGGCATCCTCCTCACCCCGCTCGCCGACGCCCAGGCCCAGTCGGTCGACCACGCCACCCTGCCGACCATATGGACCGCAGGCTCCGTCCTCGCGTACGCGATCAAGGGCGGCTGGCGCTGGGCCGGAATCGCCTCCTCGCTGGTCGCCGTCGCCAACCTCGTCGAGCGCGGCCACCCCAGCCGGGACACCCTCCACAACGTGCTGCTCGTCTGGGTGGCCTCCATCGCCATCGGATACGTCGTCGAGGTGGCCCGCGCCTCCGAGCGCACCCTCGCCCGCGCCCTGGAGATCGAGGCCGCGACCCGGGAGCGGGAGCGGCTCGCCCGGGACATCCACGACAGCGTCCTCCAGGTCCTCGCGATGGTGCAGCGGCGCGGCACGGCGCTGGGCGGCGAGGCCGCCGAGCTCGGCCGGATGGCGGGGGAGCAGGAGGTGGCGCTCCGGACGCTCGTCGCGGGCGGCCTCGCCCGGCCCAGCCTGGTCTCGGAGGACGAGTCCGAGGGGGCCGTGGTCCGGGTCGTCGACGTGGACGACGATCCCCCCTTCGGCGCCGGGGACACCCCCGTCGACCTGCGCCTGCTGCTCGCCCCGCGCGCCGGGGCCCGGGTCACCCTCTCCGAGCCGGGCGCGCCGGTCATGCTGCCGCCGCCCGCCGCCCGCGAGCTGAACGCCGCCGTCGGCGCCGCCCTGGACAACGTCCGGGTGCACGCGGGGGAGGGCGCCCAGGCCTGGATCCTGGTCGAGGACTGGCCGGACGAGGTGATCGTCACCGTCCGGGACGACGGCCCCGGCATCCCGGAAGGCCGCCTCGCGCAGGCCGAGGGCGAGGGCCGGATGGGGGTCGCCCTCTCCATCCGGGGCAGACTGCGGGACCTGGGCGGCTCGGCCGAGCTGATCTCGGTCCCCGGGCAGGGCACGGAAGTCGAGTTGAAGGTTCCCCGGGGGAAGGCAGGACAGGAAAGATGAGCGAGCAGCAGCAGATCAGGGTGATGGTCGTCGACGACCATCCGATGTGGCGGGACGCGGTCGCCCGAGACCTCGCGGAGGCGGGCTTCGACGTCGTCGCCACGGCGGGCGACGGCGAGCAGGCCGTGCGCCGGGCCACCGCGGTCGGCCCCGACGTCCTCGTCCTGGACCTGAACCTGCCGGTCAAGCCGGGCGTCCAGGTCTGCAAGGAGCTCGTCGGAGCCCACCCCGCGCTGCGGGTCCTGGTCCTCTCGGCGAGCGGCGAGCACGCCGACGTCCTGGAGGCGGTCAAGTCCGGTGCCACCGGCTACCTCCTCAAGTCGGCCAGTACCGCGGAGCTGATCGACGCCGTGCGGCGGACGGCCGTCGGCGACCCCGTCTTCACCCCCGGCCTCGCCGGTCTCGTCCTCGGCGAGTACCGCAGGCTGGCCTCCGAGCCCGCCCCTGCCGCCGGCGCCGACGAGCCGAAGGCCCCGCAGCTGACGGAGCGCGAGACCGAGGTCCTGCGGCTGGTCGCCAAGGGGCTCAGCTACAAGCAGATCGCCGAGCGCCTGGTGATCTCGCACCGCACCGTCCAGAACCACGTCCAGAACACGCTCGGCAAGCTCCAGCTGCACAACCGCGTGGAGCTCGTCCGGTACGCCATCGAGCGCGGTCTCGACGACGCGTAGCTCCCGCCCTCCCGGGAACGCCGGGCGCGGTGACGTGAGGGGCCGTATATTCGCGGAGGACCGCGCATATACGGCCCTTCACCGCTTCTGGGGGAAACCCGTGGAAATCCTGGCATTCGGCGTGCAGGCGGACGAGAAGCCGATGATCGAGAGGGCCTTCGAAGGGCACCACGACGTCCGCTGCCTGGGCGTCTTCCTGACCGAGGACACCGCGCCGATCGCGGCCGGCTACGAGGTCATCTCCACCAGCGTCAACGCCGACCTCGGCCACAGGGTCCTCCAGACCCTCGCCGCCGGCGGCACCCAGATGATCGCCCAGCGCTCCACGGGCTTCAACAACATCGACCTGGAGGTCGCCGAGCGGCTCGGCCTGACCGTCGCCCGGGTCTCGTACTACTCCCCGTACTCCGTCGCGGAGTTCGCCTGGACGCTCGCGATGACCGTCAACCGCCGGATCGTCCGCGCCTCCAACCGGACCCGCGACTTCGACTTCCGCCTCGACGGGCTGATGGGCCGCGACCTCCGCGGCCGCACCGTCGGCGTCCTCGGCACCGGCAAGATCGGCGAGGCCTTCACCCGGATCGCCCACGGCTTCGGCATGAACCTGCTCGGCTGGGACGTCGCCGAGAACCCCGCCTGCGTCGGGCTCGGCATGAAGTACGTCGAGAAGGAGCGGCTCCTCGCCGAGGCCGACGTCGTCAGCCTCCACGTACCGCTGCTCCCGTCCACCCAGCGCGTCATCGACGCCGCCGCCCTGCGGGCCATGAAGGACGACGCGATCCTGGTGAACTCCAGCCGCGGCGGCCTCGTCGACACCGAGGCCCTGGTCGGCGAGCTCAGGAAGGGCCGCTTCACCGGGGTCGGGCTCGACGTGTACGAGGCGGAGGCCGGGCTCTTCTTCCTCGACAAGTCCCTGGAGGCCGTCGCGGACGACACCCTGGCCCGCCTGGTCACCTTCCCGAACGTGGTGGTCACCTCCCACCAGGCGTACTACACGGTCGACGCCGTGAGCCAGATCATCGACACCACGGTCCAGAACGTCCTCGACTACACCGCCGGGCGGCGCGGCGAGAACGTCCTGGTGCCGAGGGCCTCCGATCACCCCTCCTAGGTCCTGTCGTCACACTCCCGTCGTCCGCCCGAAGGGCGGGCCCTGCGGCGTCAGGTGCGTGCTCTCGGCGTGCCGGGCGCGGGCCCGCGTACTGGATGTACGCGGGTCTGTGCCCGGTGCGGTGAGAGTGCGTGCATGGCGTCGCAGGGCAGGCGGGAGTTTGACGACAGGGCCTAGGGGGTGTCGTCACATTCCCGTCTGCCCCGCGGCTTCGGGCGACGACGGGAAGTTGACGACACCCCCTAGACCAGTACTCCCGCGAGGAGCGAGGCCGTCAGGGCCGCCCCGTCCATCGTGAGCACCGACTCGGGGTGGAACTGCACGCCCGCGAAGCCCGGCCCGCGCAGCGCGTGCACCTCGTCGGTCTCCGCGTCGCGGCTGACCTCGATCCGGTGCAGGGCCAGCTCCGTCGCCGCCCGGTCGTCGCACCGGGCCGTGAAGCTGTTGTAGAAGCCGACCGTCTGCTCCTGCCCGAAGAGGTCGATCCGCAACTGCGCCCCCTGGAACGGGGTCCGCTTGCGGACGATCTCCAGACCCAGCTCGGCGGCGATCAGCTCGTGCCCCAGACACACCCCGAGCAGACCGTGCCGGTGGCCGCGCACCAGCTCGGCCGTCAGACCGCGCAGGAAACGCATCTTCGGGTCGGCGGCGTCCGAGGGGTTCCCGGGGCCGGGCCCGAGCACCACCGGCCCCTCGTGGGCGAGGGCCAGCTCCCGTAGCCCCGGCTCGTCGTAGCGGAGCACCGACACCTCGAGGCCCGAGGAGCGCAGCACGTGCGCGAGCATCGCCGTGAACGTGTCCTCGGCGTCGATCACCAGCGCGTGGCCCGACAGCTCCGCGGAACGCACCTGCATCCGCAGCCAGAACGGCGCGAGATCGGCCCGCCGCGCGTCCAGGGCGGCCCGCACGCGCGGATCGTCGGCGAGGCGCGCGGGCGCCGGAGCCGCTCCGTCCACCGTCGGGCGCCCCTCCCGCACCCCGAGCGCCGTCAGCACCCCGGCCGCCTTGGCGTGCGTCTCGGCCACCTCGCCGGCCGGGTCCGAGTGCCGGACGAGGGTCGCCCCGACGGGCACCCGCAGCCGCCCGCCCGAGTCGATGTCGGCGGTACGGATGAGGATGGGCGAGTCCAGCGTCTGCGCCCCGCTCTCGTCCGTACCGAGAAGCGCGAGCGCGCCCGCGTAGTAGCCGCGCCCGCCGGTCTCGTGACGCTCGATCACCCGGCAGGCGTTCTGCACCGGCGAGCCGGTCACGGTCGCCGCGAACATCGTCTCCCGCAGCACCTCGCGCACGTCGAGGGAGGAGCGGCCGCGCAACTCGTACTCGGTGTGCGCGAGATGGGCCATCTCCTTCAGCCGGGGCCCGATCACGACCCCGCCCATGTCGCCCACCGTGCACATCATCTTGAGCTCCTCGTCCACCACCATGGAGAGCTCCTCGGTCTCCTTGCGGTCGGCGAGGAAGGCCAGCAGGTCCTCGGGCGTCGGGGCGGCTCCGGCCGGGTAGCGGTACGTACCGCTGATCGGGTTCATCACGACCGTGCCGCCCGACATCCGCACGTGCACCTCGGGGCTCGCCCCGACGAGCGTCCGCTCGCCCGTGTGCACGACGAAGGTCCAGTACGCGCCCCTCTCGCCCGCGAGGAGCCGCCGGAAGAGCGCGAGCGCGTCGGCCCGCCCGAAGCCAGGGATCTCACCTGTGTAGGTGCGCCGGATGACGAAGTTCGCGCCCTCGCCGGAGCCGATCTCCTCGTCGATCACCCGGCGCACCGTCCCGGCGTACTCCTCGTCCGAGACGTCGAACGCGCCGCCCTCGACGTGCACGTCGTGCGCGGGCAGGCGGCCGAGCGCCTCGTCCAGCGGCAGTTCGTACGCCTCCTCGGCGACGAGCACGGAGAGCGGGGTGCCGTCGTCCCGCACGTCGAAGCCGCGCTCCCGGATCTGCCGGAAGGGCACGAGCGCCAGCGTCGGCAGCGGGCCCACGGGCAGCTCGGCGAGCCGCCCGGCCTCGTGGACCCGGCCGATCAGCACCTCGACGGTGTCGTGATCACGACCGGGCGTACGCCTGCGCAGCAGGGCGAAGGGCGGGCAGGAGTCGTCCAGGAGGCGGGAGAGGTCGAAGGTCATGGCGTGCGGGTTCCTTCCGGTCGGAGTACGGAGAGGAACGGCCTCGCGGATACGAGAAAGGCCGCCCCTCGGGCGGCCTTCGCGTGGTCTTCGGATACGCGCAGTCAGTGGGCCGCCGGAGGGACGGTCCACCACCAGTTCTGGGTCGGAAGCGCGTACATGCAAGCACTGTAACCCAGCGGGGAGCGGGAAACGGGGTCCGTTCCGCACCGCGGACGGTACGGAACGGACCCCGTTCGTGGGCGGTTACCCGATCAGACGATCAGGTTGTACGCCGACCAGCCGCCGCCGACCCGCTGCATGGGGGCGTACGGGTTCGGGTATCCGCCCTGGTTCTTGTAGAACCACAGGACACCGGAGGCGTCCCGGGCGATCAGGTCAGGCTTGCCGTCCTTGTCCAGGTCACCGGGGCCGACCATGAGGTTGTAGACGCTCCAGCCGCCGCCGACCCGGCCACGGGTGGCGTACGGGTTGGGGGAGCCGCCGGTGTTCTTGTACAGCCACAGCACACCGGTCGTGTCGCGGGCGATCAGGTCGGGCTTGCCGTCGCCGGTCATGTCGCCGGTGCTGATCAGCTCGTTGTAGATGTTCCAGCCGCCGCCGACGCGGACCCGCGTGGCGAAGGGGTTCGGGGAGGCGCCGGTGTTCTCGTACAGCCAGAGCACGCCGGACCTGTCCCGGGCGATCAGGTCCGCCCGGCCGTCGGCGTTCATGTCGCCGACGCCGAGGATCTTGTCGTAGATGTTCCAGCCGCCGCCGACCTTCAGTCGCGTCTTGAACGGGACGGAGGGGTTGCCGGTGCCCTTGTAGTACCAGAGCACCCCGTCCTTGTCCCGCGCGACGACGTCCCCGGTGCCGTCGGCCCGGAGGGTCGTCATGGGCGTGATGGCGTTGTACACCTGCCACCCGGGCCCGACCCGGTACTTGGTCAGGAACGGCGTGGTCCCGCTGCCGGTGCCCTGGTACTGCCAGAGCACGCCGGCCGCGTCCCGGGCGATGACGTTGTTGCGGTTGGTCGCGGAGACGGGGGCCTTGGTCGCGACCTCCTTGACGTCGGCGGCCTTCACCCACGCCAGGCGGTGGTTGTAGCGGATCGGGATGAAGGCGTTCGTCTTGCCGGCGACCCGGGTGCCGTTGGTGTTGTACGCGCTGGAGTAGTAGTCGCCCACCACGGAGTCGCCGACCTTCGTGTACAGCTGCCCGGCCGGGAGGCTGTACTTCGTCAGCGACGCGTTGTTGCTGGGCTGGACCGACACCCCGGTGCCCGTGTAGGCGGCGTCCTCGGGGTAGGCGCGGCCGTAGACCGGGATCGAGGTGGCGCCGTCCTTGGCGGTGATCGCCGTCTTCACGCCCACGGGGGCCGTGTACTGGCCGCCGGGGTTGTAGAACCAGGCCTTCTTGCCGCCGTACCAGATGGCGGTCCAGTTGGTCCGCGACTCGGCGACGACGTGGCTGCTGCCGGCCGTCACCTTGTTCGCCCAGTTGGAACCGTACTGCCAGCCCGCCGAGAAGTACGGGTCGGTCAGCGCCTTGGTCTGGTCGGCCACGGGCTCCGAGTAGAGGTAACCGAAGTTGACCGGCAGCGCGACGGTGGTCTTGGTGACCCCCGCCTCCGTGTACTTCATCTGCTGCTGGTTGGCCGAGGTGAACGGCGGGACGATCCGGACGAGCTGTCCGGCCTGCAGGAGGCCGCCCGCGTTACCGGCGCCGGTGGGGGCGCCGAGCAGCTTCATGAAGTGGTTCCAGTCCCAGAACGGCCCCGCGTCCCAGTGGTCCTGGATCTTGCTGTCCAGGACACTCGGCACTTCGTCGTGGCCGATGATGTGCTCGCGGTCCAGCGGGATGGAGAACTTCGCGGCAAGGTACTTCACGAGCGCGGCGGAGGACTCGTACTCCGGCTCGGTGTACCAGCCGGCGTCGCCCTTGATGGCGTAGCCCTCGTGCTCGATGCCGACCGAGTGCATGTTCACGGTCTTGTTGCCCGCGTGGAACGCCTCGTTCTTGGTCTCGACCATCTGGGTCACGCGACCGTCTGCACGCACGATGTAGTGCGCGCTCGCCCACTTGTTCGGGTTCTGGAAGACGCTCACGGCGCCGTCGTGGGTGCCCTCGATGTCGTGGATGACGATCTGGCGGATGTCGAACCCGCCACTGCCGTTCGCGGTGCGGCTCGCGATGTTGTAGTTGCCCAGATCCTGCTGGTACGCGGCCGGGATGAAGCCGCAGACCGAGACCAGCTCGGGCGGGCATTCCGCCGTCGGCGTCGCGGCGGTGTCCGCGGTGCTGGCGGCCAGCGGCACGTTCGCCGGCTCGACCGGGTCCACCGACGGGTTCGCCGGGAGGACGACCTGCTCACCCTCCGCCGTGATCTCCTGCTCACCGGTCCTGATCGACTCGAAGACGCGCTTCGCGAAGAGGTCCGCGCCGTCCCGGTCCTCGGACTGGCTGTAGCGGGCCACGGCCGGGTACCAGGCGCCCGGGTCGTCGGACAGCTCGGCGCCGGCCTGCTTCTGGTACTCGGCGAGAAGCGCCGCGCCGGCCCGGATCGAAGCGGCCGAGTCCTCCTGGACGGAGTCGGTCGAGCCGTCGATCAGCTCCGCGGCCTTGTCCAGGGTGTGCAGCTTCGGGTCGTCCGTGTCGACCGTCGCCTCGGGGACGGGCGCCTGTGCCTTCTTCTTGTCGATCTTCTTGTCGACCGACGGGTCGCCGGTGCCGTTCACGAGGTGATGGAGGAGGTCCTCGCCCGCGTCGGCCTGGATGTCCTCGGGGTCGACCTTCGTCAGGCCCATCACGTTGTACGCGCCGGTCGTGCTCGGCAGCCCGTCGTGCGACTCCCACCGCGTCTGGCGGTACGACACCGCCATCAGCACGCTCTGCGGCACATCGAACTCACGCGCCGCGTTTGCGAACTGCGACTGGAGGGAAGCCTCACCAGCGGCTGCCTTGGCGTCGCCCGTCGTGCCGAGGAGGCCCGGCGACGCGACCGCGATGGTGCCGAGTGTGGCGGTGGCGACGACTGCGGCCGCCGCTCCGTACATGAATCGTTTCTTCTTGCGGTCCCTGCGGTGCCCCTGGGTCACGCCCACCCCTGTGAATCGACTGTCTACTTGTCAAACGGGCCAGAGGGTAACACCACCCGAAGGCGTGAAGACCGCCAAGGGACATTTCGGTCGGCCGTCTCAGCCACTGGGCAGGGGGCCGAGATGGGGCGAAGGACCCCGTAATGTAGTGAGCGTGACCGTGAACGCTGATACCCACGCCGTCGCCAAGGCGACCTGGCGAGACCTGCCCGCGGCGCAGCAGCCCGAGTACCCCGATGCCGAGGCTCTGCGCGATGTGATCGCGGACCTCGAGTCGTATCCTCCGCTCGTCTTCGCCGGCGAGTGCGACCAGCTGCGCGCCCGGATGGGAGCCGTCGCCCGTGGCGAGGCGTTCCTGCTCCAGGGCGGCGACTGCGCCGAGGCCTTCGACGCCGTGTCCGCCGAGCACATCAGGGCCAAGCTCAAGACGCTGCTCCAGATGAGTGCCGTCCTCACCTACGCGGCCTCCGTGCCCGTGGTGAAGGTCGGCCGCATCGCCGGCCAGTACTCGAAGCCCCGCTCCAAGGGGACCGAGACCCGTGACGGAGTGACCCTGCCGACGTACCGGGGCGACTCGGTCAACGGCTTCGGCTTCGACGAGAAGTCCCGCATCCCGGACCCCGAGCGCCTGAAGCGGATGTACAACGCCTCCGCCTCCACGCTCAACCTGGTGCGCGCCTTCACCACCGGTGGCTACGCCGACCTGCGCCAGGTGCACGCCTGGAACCAGGACTTCGTGAAGTCGTCCCCCTCGGGCCAGCGCTACGAGCAGCTGGCGCGGGAGATCGACAACGCGCTGAACTTCATGAAGGCCTGTGGCACCGACCCGGCCGAGTTCAAGGCTGTCGAGTTCTACGCCTCCCACGAGGCGCTGCTGCTCGACTACGAGGGTGCCCTGACCCGTACGGACTCGCGCACCGGCAAGCTGTACGACACCTCCGGCCACATGGTCTGGGTCGGTGAGCGCACCCGCCAGCTGGACCACGCGCACATCGAGTTCTGCTCGCAGATCGCCAACCCGATCGGCATCAAGCTCGGCCCGACCACCACGGTGGACGAGGCGCTGACGTACATCGACCGCCTCGACCCGGACCGCGAGCCGGGACGGCTGACCTTCATCGTCCGCATGGGCGCCGACAAGGTCCGCGACAAGCTCCCCGAGCTCGTCGAGAAGGTCACCGCCTCGGGCGCGGTCGTCGCCTGGGTCACCGACCCGATGCACGGCAACACCTTCGAAGCCGCCTCCGGCCACAAGACGCGCCGTTTCGACGACGTGCTCGACGAGGTCAAGGGCTTCTTCGAGGTCCACAAGGCGCTCGGCACCCACCCGGGCGGCATCCACGTCGAGCTCACCGGTGACGACGTCACCGAGTGCGTGGGCGGCGGCGACGAGATCTTCGTCGACGACCTGCACCAGCGCTACGAGACGGCCTGCGACCCGCGCCTCAACCGGAGCCAGTCGCTCGACCTGGCGTTCCTGGTGGCGGAGATGTACCGCGACCAGTGAGCGTGATCAGTAGGTAGATACCTACGACGATGGGGCGCGGATCCATGTGATCCGCGCCCCATCGTCGTATCCAGGGCTTTTGAGGCTCCCGCCCGCCGGGTAAGGTTAGGTTAGCCTAATCGATCTCGGCGGGAGGTGAACCGCGTGTACGTCTGCTCATGCTTCGGTGTCACGGAGAAGCAGGTCAAGGAGCACGCGGACGCGGGTGCCTGCACGCCGCGCCAGATCGCCTCGGCCTGCAAGGCCGGCACGGACTGCGGTTCATGCGTCCGTCGCATCCAGGCCATCCTCGGGCGCGGCAACTGCCCCCGCCGCGAGCTTCTGGACCAGGGCATGCCCGCCCTGACCGCGGAGACCTACACGGAGCTCGACGAAGCCGCCTGAGCGGCCCGCTAGCTCGGCTGCTCGATCAGGGTCGAGATGTAGAGCGCCTCGCCCAGGGACTCGATCAGCTCCAGCTGCGTGTCCAGGTAGTCGATGTGGTGTTCCTCGTCGGCGAGGATCTCCTCGAAGAGGTTGGCGGACGTGATGTCCCCCTTGGCGCGCATGACCTCGATCCCGCGCTTGAGGCGGTCGATCGCCTCCACCTCGACCTGGCGGTCCGCCTGGAACATCTCGGTGATCGTCTGTCCGACCCGGACGTGGAAGAGCCGCTGGTAGTTGGGCAGGCCGTCGAGCATCAGGATGCGCTCGGTCAGCTTGTCCGCGTGCTTCATCTCGTCGATGGACTCTTCACGGGTGTACTTGGCGAGCTTCGTCCACCCCTTGTTGTCCTGGATGCGGTAGTGCAGCCAGTACTGGTTGATGGCCGTCAGTTCGCCGGTCAGCTGCTCGTTGAGGAACTCGAGAACCTCGGGGTCGCCCTGCATCGCAGAGGCTCCTTCCACTTCCACGTTGCGTGTCTGTGCCGTCACTGGGCAGGATGGCCGCATCCTCGCACCCCGAATGGGGGGCGTCCAGTAAGTGCAGGCTTAGTGGGAGTTGCCCGAATCCCGGACGGGTGGGAGGTTGGCTGGTCATGACCACCCCTCGCCGTCTGTCACCATGGATGACATGGGTCAGCCGGAGAGCGGAGAACGCCGGGAAGGGGAAGCGGGGGAGCCGGATCGTTCGCCGGACCTTCCGCCGGGTCAGCGGCTGCAGCGCGGCTGGCCGGTCACCCACTACGGGCCCGTCCCCAAGTTCAAGCCGGACCGCTGGGAGTTCCGCGTCTTCGGCGCGACGGCGGACGGCGACAAGCGGTGCTGGAACCACGAGGAGTTCTCGGCGCTGCCGTTCTCCACGGTCGTGGCCGATCTGCACTGCGTCACGAAATTCAGCATGCTCGGGGCCGAATGGGGTGGGGTGCCCGCCCGGACCATCCTCGAACTGGCTCCGCCCGCGCCGCAGGTCACGCACGTGATGGTCTGGGCCGAGTACGGCTACAGCGCCAACATGCGGCTCGCCGACTTCGCCGCGGACCGCACGATCTTCGCCACCCACAAGGGCGGCGAGCTGCTCACCGCCGAGCACGGCTTCCCGCTGCGGCTCGTCGTCCCGCATCTGTACGCCTGGAAGGGGCCCAAGTGGGTCCGGGGCGTGGAGTACATGGCCGCCGACCGCCGGGGCTTCTGGGAGGAGCGCGGCTACCACAACCTCGGCGACCCGTGGACGGAGCAGCGCTACTCGTACCAGGAGGAACCGGGAGACGGCCCGGAGCTGTAGCGCTCCGGACCGCCGGGGTGTGTCTCGGACGGTCCGTTCAGTGGTGGTACTGGTGGACCACCGCGTGGCCCTTGCCGCGGCCGATCATCCACTTGTTCACCGGAGTGGTGATCACGAACGCCGCTGCGAGCGCGATGGCGAGCACGATCCAGAACAGCGGCGCCGAGAGGTGTGCGTCCATGGCACCCGGCCAGAGGGCGATGACGCCGTTGTCGATGATCTCCATGACGGCGATCGAGAGCGTGTCGGCGGCGAGCGCGACCTTGAACGCCGTCCTGAAGTCGACGCCGGCGGCCAGGATGCCGCGCAGGGTGAGCGCGTAGCCGAAGAAGAAGGCCAGGGCGATCGCGAGGACCATCGTCTGGACGTTGCCCCAGCCGAGCGCCGTGCCGATGACCATGCCGAGCACCTCGCCGATGGCGCAGCCGGTGAGACAGTGCAGCGTGGCCTTGGCGGCCGTGCCCCAGGAGACCTTGCCGTCGGCCTGATGGTGGGCGTGGTGGGCGCTGTGGTCCTGGTGCTGCTCCTCGTGGCCCTGGTGCTGGACGTGCTCGCCGTGCTGGGTGCGGTTCTCGTGGCCTTCGTGGCCTTCGTGACCCTCGTGGGCGCCGTGGTCGTGTTGGGCGTGCGCTTCGTGCTGCATGGTGCCCCCAAGCTCGGGTAGCGGCTCCTGCGCTCCTGTTCTCTACAGGAGACCGTATACCCCCCCGGGGTACTACTCAACAGGAAATGCCGGCCCGGTCAGCCCCGCAGCTTCTTCAGGAGCTCCACGTCGGCCACGTGTCCCTCCGTGCCGCCCGGGGTCTCGATGATCAGGGGCACCCCGTCCGTCGCCGGGTGGCGCAGCAGGGCGCGGAAGGCGTCCTCGCCGATGTGGCCGGCGCCGATGTTGGCGTGACGGTCCTTGTGGGCGCCCACGACGTCCTTCGAGTCGTTGGCGTGGATCAGCTTCAGCCGGCCCTCGCCGACGGTCGCCACCAGCTCGTCCAGCGTCCGCACCGCGCCGCCCGGCTCCGCGAGGTCGTGGCCCGCCGCGAAGATGTGGCAGGTGTCGAGGCAGATGCCGAGCTTCGGGTGGCGGTCGAGCGCGTCGAAGTACGGGCCGAAGTCCTCCGCGCGCGAGCAGAGCGAGAACCCCTGGCCGGCCGTCGACTCCAGGAGCAGGTACGGGTCGTCCGGGTGCGTCAGCTCGTCGAGGAGCGGGAGCATCCGCTCGCGTACCTGGGCGAGGGCCACCTCGCGCGGGCGGCCCGCGGTCGCCGAGCCGGTGTGCACCACCACGCCCTTCGCACCGATCTCGCGGCCCCGGCGCAGCGAGTGCCGCAGCGACTCGACCGACTTCTCCACGGTGGCCTCGGTGTGGGAGCCGAAGTTGATCAGATACGGGGCGTGGACCCAGGCCGAGATCGACTCGGCCTCGCACTCGGCCCGGAACAGCTCGTCCTGGGCCGGGTTGCCGACCGGGGTGGCCCAGCCACGCGGATTGGCGACGAAGACCTGCACGGTCTCGGCGCCGAGGACGCGGGCGTAGGCGAGGCCGGTCGTGGCGAGGCCACCGGCCACGGGGACGTGGCCGCCGACGGGGTTGCGCATGAGCTCTAGAGTCCCTTGATCGTGATGGTGACGGTGGAGCCTTCGGGGGCGGTCTCGCCGCCCTCCACGGACTGGCTCGTGACCGTGTCGCCGAGGAAGGGGAAGGACTTCTTGACCTCCACCTCGAAGCCCGCGTCCTCCAGGATCGTCCGGGCGTCCTCGGTGCTCTCCTCCGTGACGTCCGGGACCTCGACCAGCTTCGGGCCCTTGGAGACGGTGAGGGTGATCGTGTCGCCCTCGGCGGCCCGGCTGCCCTCGGCGAGCGACTGGGCGGCGACCGTGCCGGCGTCCTCGGGCGAGTGGATCCGCTCCGGCGCGACCCGCACGGTGAGGCCGGCCTCCTGGAGCGTGGCCGTGGCGTCGGCGACGGTCTCGGCGGTGACGTCGGGCACGTCGATCGGGGAACCCTTGCTGACCACCAGGGCGACGGCCGAATCGGGGCGGCGCTCCGTGCCGGGCTCGGGGTCGGAGCCGATCACGGCGCCCTGGGCGACGGAGTCGTGGAACTCGCGCGTGACCACCCCGGGGGCCAGCCCCTCCTTCTTCAGGATGGCCTTGGCCTCCGCGAGCGGCTTGTTCCTGAGGTTCGGCACCTTCACGATCTCGGGGCCGCGCGAGAGCGTGAGGGTGACCGTGGCGTTGCCCCGGACGCGCTCGCCGGGGGCGGGGGCGACGGCCATGACCGTGCCGCGCTCGTACACGTCGCTGAAGGCACGTTTCGTCGTGCCGACGTCCAGGCCGGCATCCTTGATCCGCTGTGTCGCGGCGGCCTCGGTCTGGCCGAGGACGGCCGGGACGCGGGTGAACTGGCCGGAATTGATGTACCAGACACCGGTGCCGACACCGAGTGCGAGCAGGACGCCGAGGACGATCAGGAGCGGGCCGCGGGGGGCTCGCGAGAGCCGGGCGGCGCGCCGGCCGGGCGCGGCCGGGGGCGCCTCGGGGGCCGGCAGCCGGTTCGTGTGCTGCACCTGCTGGACGTCGGACTCGGCCGGCGCGACGCGGGCGATCACGCTCGTCCGGTCCTCGGCGGTGTCCCGGGTCTCGGAGCGCGCCTGCGGCGGCTCGGCGTCCAGCTGCTCGTCGCCGAGCGCAGCGCGGGCCTCCCGGACCAGGGCGAGCAGCGCGACGGCGTCGTGCGGGCGGAGGTCGGCGTTGCGGGCGGAGGCGGCCGCGACCAGCTCGTCCAGCTCCGGGGCGAGCCCGGGGACGGTGGCGGATGGGGCGGGCACGTCCGTGTGGAGGTGCTGGTAGAGGACCTGGGCGGGGGTGTCGCCCGCGTGGGGCTTGCCGCCGGTCAGCATCTCGTACAGCACGACACCGCAGGCGTACACGTCGGCGCGGGTGTCGGCCGTGCCGTGCTCGATCTGCTCCGGTGCCAGGTACGAGACGGTCCCGAGGACCGAGCCGGTGGTGGCGGTCGCCGAGCCCACGGCCCGTACGAGACCGAAATCGGCCACCTTGACCCGGCCGTCGTCCCCTATCAGGACGTTCTCCGGCTTCATGTCCCGGTGCACGAACCCGGCCCGGTGCGCGGCGCCCAGCGCGGCGAGGACCGGCTCCAGGATGTCGAGCGCGGCGCGGGGCGTCAGGGCGCCGCGCTCGCGCAGGACGTCGCGGAGGGTGCAGCCGGCGACGTACTCCATCGCCAGGTAGACGTACGCGCCCTCGGCGCCCTGGTCGAAGACGCCCACGACGTTCGGGTGGGCGAGCCGGGCGACGGACTTCGCCTCGCGGATGAACCGCTCGACGAAGGCGGCGTCCGTCGCGAGGGCGGGGTGCATCACCTTGAGCGCGAGGACGCGGTCGAGGCGGGTGTCGACGGCCCGGTAGACGGTGGCCATCCCGCCGACGGCGATGCGCGCGTCGACGCGGTAGCGGCCGTCGAGCAGCCGCCCGACGAGGGGGTCCTGAAGGGTCGTGTCCACGGCGACGAGTCTACGAGCCGTGGACACGGCCCCTGCGCGGATGCCCCGGTACTGCAGCGGAGCTGTGACGAGCGCCGCAGCCGGACCGGCTGGGGGGTGTCCGGAAAGTCCCGCCTGGCTCGCGGCGTCCGGCGCGCACACTCGCCGCTTCCCCTAGGGGGTGTCTTGTCGATCATGCCGGGCTCGCGGCGTCCGTGATCCGGCCTGATCGACCAGACACCCCCTAGCCCAGAGGGCCTGGGGAGACCCCAAGCCCAAATGCCCACGTAGCGAGCTACGAGGGCATCCCGGCGCCTTGCGATCGCACGCACCAGACGTCGCGAGCCCTGCCCTGCGGGCAGACGGCGCTACTTTCCGGACACCCCCTGGAAGGCCGGGCGCTCCGGGTCCAGGTGGGGGCGGCCTTCCACCGGGGACGAGGCCTCCGCGAAGTGGCGGCGGGGGATGCGGCCCGCGCGGTGCGCGAGGCGGCCCGCCTCCACCGCGTGCCGCATCGCCGACGCCATGAGCACCGGCTCCTGCGCCCGCGTCACCGCCGAGGCCAGCATCACCGCCGCGCACCCCAGCTCCATCGCGAGCGCCGCGTCCGAGGCCGTGCCCGCACCGGCGTCCAGGATGACCGGCACCCCCGCCCGCTCCGTGATCAGCTGGAAGTTGTGCGGGTTGCGGATGCCGAGCCCGGAGCCGATCGGGGAGCCGAGCGGCATGATCGCCGCGCACCCCACGTCCTCCAGCTTCCGCGCGAGGACCGGGTCGTCGTTCGTGTAGGGCAGGACGGTGAAGCCGTCGTCCACGAGCGTCTCGGCCGCGGCGAGGAGCTCCTCGCCGTCCGGCAGCAGCGTCCGCTCGTCGGCGACGACCTCCAGCTTGATCCAGTCGGTGCCGAGCGCCTCCCGGGCGAGCCGGGCGGTCAGGACCGCCTCGCCCGCCGTGAAGCAGCCCGCCGTGTTCGGCAGGACCCGGATGCCGAGCCGTTCCAGGACGGAGAGGACGGAGCCCTGGACCGTCGGGTCGAGCCGCCGCATCGCGACGGTGGTCAGCTCGGTGCCGCTGGCGACCAGCGAGCGCTCCAGGACGTCGAGGCTCGGCGCGCCGCCGGTGCCCATGATCAGGCGGGAGGAGAACTCCGTACCGCCGAGGAGGAACAGGTCGTCGGACATCGTGTTCAGCCTCCCTGTACCGCGGTCAGGACCTCGACCCGGTCGCCCTCTCCCAGCAGTGTCAGCGACCACTCGCTGCGCGGCACGACCGCCTCGTTGACGGCCGCCGCCACTCCGGACGGGGCCGTGCTCAGGGTCGCGACGAGGGCGTCGAGGGAGACGGGGCCGGCGAGCTGGCGCGCCTCTCCGTTCACGGACACGTTCATGCGGGCTGCTCCAGACGGACGGGCGAGAAACGGCGGGGGGTGAAGGGGCGCGCCTCCTCGGGGAGGGTGCCCGTGGTGAGCAGCTCCGCCATGACGTCGCCGGTGACGGGGGTGAGCAGGACCCCGTTGCGGTAGTGGCCGGTGGCCAGGTGCAGGCCGGGCAGGGCGCTGGGGCCGAGCAGCGGAGCGTTGTCCGGGGACGCGGGACGCAGTCCGGCCAGCGTCTCGGTGAGCGGCAGCTCGGTGATGCCGGGGACGAGCTCGTGGGCGTCGCGCAGCAGCTCGTACACCCCGCCGGCCGTGACCGTGGTGTCCCAGCCGAGCTCCTCGCTGGTCGCGCCGACGACGAGCTCGCCGCTCTCGCGCGGGACGAGGTAGACGTGGCTGCCGCGCACGACGGCCCGGACGGTGCGGGAGAGGAAGGGGGCATACGCGGGCGGGATCCGCAGCCGCAGGACCTGGCCCTTCACGGGGCGGACCGGCGGCAGGACCTCGTCCGGCACGCCCGCGAGCCGCCCGCTCAGGCTGCCCGCGGCCAGGACGACCTGGTAGGCCGTCAGTTCCTCGCCGTCCGCGAGGACGACCCCGCGGGCCCGGTCGCGGACGACCGTGAGGCGCTCCGCGAGGACACGGTGGAAGACCACCCCGGCCCGCTCGCAGGCCAGGAGGAGAGCGGCGGCCAGCCGGCGCGGATCGACCTGGTGGTCGCCGTCCACGCGCAGCCCGCCGCGCACGCCGGGGGCGAGCATCGGTTCGAGCCGGCGGCAGTCGCGCCCGCTCAGCCACTCCGAGGTGAGGCCGCAGCGGGTCTGGAGGGCGTGGAGCTCCCGCAGATGGGCCCGGTCGTCGGCGTCGAGGGCGACGGCGAGGGTCCCGCAGGCGCGGTAGCCCACGTCGAGACCGGTGGACTCCTCCAGTTCGGCGACGAACGCGGGATAGCGCGCGGCGGAGGCGAGATTGAGCCCGAGCAGGGTCTCCTCGCCGTAGTGGAGCTCGGTGACGGCGGCGAGCATCCCGGCCGCGACCCGCGCGGCGCCGCCGCCCGGGTCCGGGTCGACCACGGCGGTGCGCAGCCCGCGCCGCGCGGCCCGCCAGGCCGTGACCAGGCCGATGATGCCGCCCCCGACCACGAGGACATCGGAAGAACGCATGGGCGTCCAGCCCCTCCCTTCGCCGGCATGACCCGGATCAGGTTCGTACGGTCGGAGGCCGCCCAGCCTCCCTCTCAGCCCGGTGCGTCCGGGCTCCCGCGAGTGCTTTACGCCCGCCAGACTAGCCCCCGCCTCCGGCGAGCCACAGTCCCCTCCCCGGAGGCCCCAGGGGTCGGCGCCGGGCCCCTCCCTTACTGACGGTCCGTCAGATGCGTAAGGTGGACGGGTGAGCGAGCAGAAGCAGGCCCAGCAGCAGGTCGTGATCGTCGGCGCCGGGATGGCGGGTGTGCAGACCGCCGTCGCCCTGCGTGAGCAGGGCTTCACCGGCCCCGTCACCCTCATCGGGGCCGAGCCCCACCAGCCCTACGACCGGCCCCCGCTCTCCAAGGCGATCCTCCTCGGCAAGGCCGAGGACTCCGCCTTCGACGTCGACTTCGAGGCCCTCGACGTCGAACTCCGCCTCGGCCTCGACGTCACCGGGCTGCGCGCCGCCGACCACGAGATCGACACCGAGGCCGGACCCGTCCCGTACGACGTCCTGGTCGTCGCCACCGGGGCCCACCCGATCACCCTGCCAGGCGCCGAGGGCGTCCCCGGGGTCCACCTCCTGCGCACCCTCGACGACGCCGTGCGCCTCGGCCCCGTCCTGGAGCGCCGCCACACGGTCGTGGTCGTCGGCGCGGGCTGGATCGGCGCCGAGTTCGCCACCGCCGCGCGCGCGGCGGGCTGCGCCGTCACCGTCGTCGAGATGGCCGACCGCCCGCTCGCCGGGGCCCTGCCCGCCGAGGTCACCGCCCCCATGGCCGGCTGGTACGGGGCGAACGGCGCCGAACTCCTCACCCACGCGCGCGTGGACACGGTCGAACCCGGCCGCGTCGTCCTCGCCGACGGCCGCGAGCTGCCCGCCGACGCCGTCGTCGTCGGCATCGGCGCCCGTCCCGCCACCGGCTGGCTCGCCGGCTCCGGCATCGCCCTCGACCCGAGCGGCGCCGTCACGGCCGACGAGCGGCTGCGCACCTCCCTGCCCGACGTGTACGCCGTCGGCGACTGCGCCTCCTACCCCTCCGCCCGCTACGGCGAGCGCCTCCTCGTCCACCACTGGGACAACGCCCTCCAGGGCCCGCGCACGGTCGCCGCGGCGATCACCGGCGCCGACCCCGGCCCGTACGACCCCGTGCCGTACTTCTGGTCCGAGCAGTTCGGCCGGTTCGTCCAGTACGCCGGACACCACGCGGACGCCGACGAGCTCCTGTGGCGCGGCGACCCGGCGGACGAGACCTGGTCCGTGCTCTGGCTGCGCGGCGGGGTCCCGGTCGCCCTCCTCGCCGTGGGCCGCCCCCGCGACCTGGCCCAGGGCCGCAAGCTCATCGAGACGGCCACCGCCGTCGATCCCGGGCGCGCCGCCGACCCTTCCGTCCCTCTGAAGGCGGCAGTCCGGTAGGGCCCGACTACCGGCTGTCAGTCCGGGATGGCAGGCTTGTCCTGTGACCGAGATTGACGTAAAGATCGATGAGCTCGTCCCCGCCTGGCTCTACGTGCCCGACATCGCGGAGATGCTCGATGTCGACGTGGTGCGCGTGCGACAGCTGATCAAGGACGGCCAGCTCATCGCCGTGCGCCGCGGTGAGAACAACTCCCTGCAGATCCCCGCCGCCTTCATCCAGGGCGACAAGATCGTCAAGGGTCTCGTCGGGCTCCTGACCGTCCTGCGGGACGACGGCTTCACCAACGAGGAGATGCTGGAGTGGCTCTTCACTCCGGACGAGAGCCTGCCGGGCACGCCCGCTCAGGCGCTCAACGAGAATCGCGGCACGGAGGTGAAGCGCCGCGCCCAGGCGCTCGCCATCTGACGCCCGCGCGCTGACGCGCACACGCACCGAAGACACCACCAGCGGGTGTCGCGGCGACCGGCCTCTCACGGGCCGGCCGCCGCGGCACCGGCGACACCGACGGGGGGAACCCACCCATGCCCACGCCTCGTGAGCAGCTCGCCGACGCCCGGCTCTACCTGTGCACCGACGCCCGGAAGCGCCAGGGCGACCTGCCCGCCTTCCTCGACGCCGTGCTCTCCTCCGGCGTGGACATCGTGCAGCTCCGCGACAAGGGCATGGAGGCCGGTGAGGAGCTGGAGCACCTCGCCGTCTTCGCCGAGGCCGCCCGCAGGCACGGCAAGCTCCTCGCGGTGAACGACCGGGCGGACGTCGCCCACGCCATCGGCTCCGACGTCCTCCACCTCGGCCAGGGCGACCTGCCCGTGCCCGCCGCCCGCGCGATCCTCGGCGAGCAGGTCCTGACAGGCCGCTCCTGCCACGCCGAGTCCGAGGCGGCCGCGGCCGCCGTCGAACCGGGCGTGGACTACTTCTGCACCGGGCCCTGCTGGCCCACCCCCACCAAGCCCGGGCGGTACGCGCCGGGGCTCGACCTCGTGCGGTACACGGCGGGTCTGGCTCAGAACCGCCCCTGGTTCGCCATCGGCGGCATCGACGAGACCAACCTGGACGAGGTCCTGGACGCGGGCGCCCGCCGGATCGTCGTCGTCCGCGCGATCACCGAGGCGGCGGACCCGGCGGCCGCCACCGCCGCCCTCGCCAAGCGCGTCCGGGAGCGTGCCGCGGCCTGAGCCAGGCTTCGCGGGCGGTGTTCTCCCCGGCGCCAGGGCGGCGCCCCGCGAGAATGTCCGAAAAATTGTCCACAACGCGGACGCCTTCTACGCGGCTCCTCGACACCCGTCTAACCTGCCCGTATGGCCCTAGGTACCGCTTCCGTCCGCTCGGACCGCGCACGCACGGTCCGCGAGATCCTCGCCTCCGGCGGCACGTCGTACTCCTTCGAGTTCTACGCGCCGCGGACGGCGAAGGGCGAGCAGGTCCTCTGGAACGCGATGCGCCGGGTCGAGGCGGTCGGCCCCAGCTTCGTCTCCGTGACCTACGGCGCCGGCGGCACCACCCGGGGCGGCACGGTCAAGGCGACCCAGAAGATCGCCTCCGACACCACGCTCACCCCCGTCGCGCACCTCACCGCCGTCGACCACTCGGTGGCCGAACTGCGCAACGTCCTCGGCCAGTACGCCGACGCCGGCATCCGCAACATGCTCGCGCTGCGCGGCGACCCGGCCGGCGACCCGCTGGGGGAGTGGGTCGAGCACCCGGAGGGCGTCCTGTACGCCGCCGACCTGGTCAGGCTCATCAAGGAGTCCGGCGACTTCTGCGTCGGCGTCGCGGCCTTCCCCGAGATGCACCCCCGCTCCACCGACTGGGACACGGACATCCGGCACTTCGTGGACAAGTGCCGCGCGGGCGCCGACTATGCGATCACCCAGATGTTCTTCGATCCGGAGAACTACCTTCGGCTCCGCGACAGCGTGGTGAAGGCGGGCTGCGAGACCCCGATCATCCCCGAGGTCATGCCCGTTGTGAACGTGAAGACCCTCGACCGGCTGCCGCAGCTGAGCAACGCCGCCTTCCCCGCGCACGTGAAAGACCGCATCCTCGCGGTCAAGGACGATCCGGCCGCTGTACGCTCCATCGGTATCGAGTTCGCGACGGAGTTCTGCGCGCGTCTGCTCTCCGAGGGTGTCCCCGGACTGCACTTCATCACGCTGAACAGCTCCACCGCGACGCTCGAGATCTACGAGAATCTCGGACTGCACCAGCAGTCGTGACCGGTCGTACCCGCCCCGACCCGCGGCGGTGACCGTGGAGAGGGGCGGCGGGGCATGGGGTGGACGGTCCTCTACATCGCGTTCGGCGTGGTCGCGCTGTGGCTGCTGGGGGAGGTGCTCCTCCAGTACAAGGCGCGGCTGCGCTGGCGAATCCTCGCCTTCACCGGCTTCCTCGGCGTGGTCCTGGGCGTCCTGATGCCCTCGGTGGCGGTCATCATCGCCGGCGCGGTCGCCTTCGCCGTCGGCCAGACCTATGTGACGCTCTCCTTCCGCCGCGGCTTCTCCACCGGCTGGGCGATCGGCGGGAACCCGGGCGCGAGCCGCCGCCGCAAGGCCGGCGCTCAGGCGGGTCCGACGCTGGAGGTCACCGAGCTCTCGTACGACACCGCCGACGGCTACGACCCGGCCGACGGCCACCGCCAGGAGGACCCGGCCGTCCCGGCGGCCGAGCACACCGCGGTCTACGAGCCCCAGCCGCTGCCGGACGAGACCGGCCAGTACGGGATCTACGACATTGGCCGGCAGGGCCAGGACCACACGGGTCACCACGACACGGGTCACCACGACACCGGCCACCACGACACCGGGCAGGGCGCGGGTTACGGCACCGGGTACGAGCAGCCGCAGCAGCCCGCCTACGACCCCTACGCCCCGGCGTACGAGCAGCAGCAGCCGGCCTACGACTACGGGGTGCCCGCCGCGCAGCAGCAGTACGCCGCCTACTCCGACCCGTACATCGGCCCGGGCACGGACGGCCAGCAGTACACCTCGTACTACGGCGACCCCTACGCCCCCTCGTACACCTACGACACCCCGCCCGGCGGCGTCTGGGTCCCGCAGCAGCGCGACACCGAGCAGCCCCCGCAGCAGGCGCCGCAGCAGCAGAGCCCGTACGGCTACGAGCAGCACCCGGACGAGCAGCAGCAGTACCGCTACTGACCGGACGCGTCCCGCGGCCTGCTCAGCGCGAGCCGCGGAAGTCCGCGCCCTCCACGATCAGGCCCGCCACCAGCGCGCCCGACATGCCCGCGTGGGCGAGCCCGCCGCCCGGGTGGGACCAGCCGCCCGCGAACCAGAGCCCGGGCAGCGGGGAGCGGTTGGCCGCTGGGAGCAGCAGGCCGCGCCCGCCGCCGAGGGCGGGGCCCGGCACCTCGGCCGCGCCGGTGTCCCGCCGCACGTCCTCCGGCGTGCGGATGTGCCGCCACAGCAGCCGCTCCCGCAGCCCGGGCACCGCCAGGGCGGCCGCCTCGACCATCCGGTCGGCGAAGGCCTCCCAGCCCTGCCCGTCCCGCTCCGGAGACGTCCCGACCGTCGCCGTGACCGTCACCGACTCGTGCTCCGCGTCGGGCCGCAGCGCCGGGTCGTCCGGCCGCAGCACCGTCACCGTCGGCCGCTCGCCCGCCGCGTGCACGACCGTGCGGTGGGCGGCCGTGGACTCCCGGGGCCCGCGCAGGGCCAGACAGACCGTCACCCTGCTCGTCCCCGTCGCCTGGTGGCGCGGCAGGTCGTCCTCCTGCTCCCACGCCACGACGTGGTCGCGGTAGAGCGACGGCAGCGGGGCGCCGGAGACGACGTGGTCGGCCTCGACGGTCCCGCCGTCGGCCAGCCGGACGCCGACCGCGCGGCCGTCCTTCTCCAGGACGTCCTCGACGGCGGTCCCGAAGACGAACTCCACCCGCCGCTCACGGCACCGCTCGTGCACCGCGTCGGCGAGCGCCCGCAGGCCCCCGCCCACGTACCAACTGCCGAAGGTCTGCTCCATGTACGGCAGGACGGCGGCCGCTGCCGGGGCGGTCGCCGGGTCGAAGCCGTACGACCCCGCGTACGCGTCGAGCAGGGCGGCGAGCCGGGGATCGCCCAGCTCCCGCGCCCCGACCTGGGCGAGCGTCGTCGTCGGGCGGCGCAGCAGACCCGCCTTCAGCGCCGGGTACGGCTCCCGGGCCAGCGGCGCCGGGTCGGCCGGCTGTGGCTCCTCCAGGAGCGGACGGCGGGTCCGGTCCCAGGCCTCGCGGGCCCGCACCAGGAACTCGCCCCAGCGCTCGCCCGCGCCCGCGCCGAGTGCCGCGTCCAGGGCGGCGACCGTGCCTGCCCGGGAGGCGTTCGGCAGGTCGACGCGCGTGCCGTCGGCGAAGACATGACGGCTCGCCGGATCGACCTGCGTCAGCGCGACGCACTCCTCCAGCGGCTCCTTGCCCGTCTTCACGAACAGGTCCCGGTAGACGGCGGGCAGGTGCAGCAGCCCCGGGCCGGTGTCGAAGACGAAGCCCTCGCGGGCGAAGCGGCCGACCGCCCCGCCGTACGTCGCCGTCCGCTCGTACACCGTCACCCGGTGGCCCGCCACGGCCAGTCGGGCCGCCGTCGCCATGGCGCCGAGTCCCGCGCCGATCACCACAATCCGTGCCATGTCACCGACCCTATCCGGCGGGTCGGACACCGCTCAGAAGTGGTCGGACTCGTCCGGCGGGGGCGGTGTCCGCGCCGCGCGTCTCCCCGCGGAGGAGTCCACGAGCCGCTTCTCCTCGCGGCGCTGGGACCAGCGGCGCAGGAAGCGGCGGATCTTCTGGGCGAGGAAGAACAGTATGGCCAGGCCGAGGGCGAGCAGGACGGCCGCGATGATCGACGCCGCCACCGGGTTGAAGATCGCGAAGGTGACGATCGCGGCCACCCCGAGGTCCTCCGCGAGGCTCAGCGCGATGTTCGAGAACGGCTCAGGCGAGGTGTTGACCGCCATTCTCGTCCCGGCCTTGACGAAGTGGCTCAGGAGGGCCGTCGAGCCGCCGACCGCGCCCGCCGCGAGCTGCGGCAGCGAACCGTCCTGGCCGGCGAGGAGAGCGGCGATCACGGCACCCGCGATCGGCCGGATCACCGTGTGGACGGAGTCCCAGGCCGAGTCGACGTACGGGATCTTGTCCGCCACCGCCTCGCACAGGAACAGCACGCCCGCGACGACGAGGACATCGGTGCGCTGCAAGGACGCGGGCACCTCGTCGGTCAGCCCGGTCGCGCCGAAGATGCCGAGGAGCAGGACCACCGCGTACGCGTTGATCCCGCTGGCCCAGCCACTGGTGAACACGAGGGGGAGTACCGACACGCCCGCGATCGTAACCAGGACTGAGTATCCGTACCTAGAGGGGGAGATGAGTAGGTTCGCGGATGGGCCCGGACCCGCCGGGACGGCAGAGTGGTGACCACGGAAGGGGCGCGGCGCCGGCACCGCCGGCACGGGGCTGCGGAACGGGGCCGCGCACCTACCGCCCGGGGTACGGGGGATGTGCCACGGGTGCACGGGGGTGCACGGGGGTGCACGCGAAGAACAAGGCCGGTGCGGTGGGGCTCGGGGGGAACGAGCCTCACCGCACCGGCCTTTCGCGTGCGTCCGGGGTGCGACGGAACCTCTCCGCGTACGGCCTCTTCGCGTGCGGGCCTTCCGCGTACGGCCTCTTCGCTTACGGGCCTTCCGCGTACGGACCTTTTTGCGTGCGGACCTTTCCGCGTACGGATCTCTTCGCTCACGGGCCTACCGGCCGCCGACCCGGCCGTGGAGCAGGCGCGAGAGCGCCGCGTGCACGTCGTCGAGCGAACGCTCGCTCTGGAAGGCCTGCCAGTCGAGCGCCGCCACGAGCACCATGCCCACCAGCGCCGCCGCCGTCAGCTGGACGTCGATGTCCTCGCTCAGCTCACCGGCCGCGACCCCCTCCCGCAGGACCCCCTCGACGACCGCGACGGCCTCCTGGCGGACCACCAGGAGCGTCGAGTTCCAGGCCCGGTTGGTGCGCCAGAGCTCGGCGACGTACAGCTGGGTGAAGGCCGGGTAGCGGTCGATGAAGACGAGTCCCGCCCGGATCATCGCGTCCAGTGCGTCGACCCGGCTCCCGCCCCGCTCGTCCGTCTCCTCCGCCGCGGCCCGCAGCGAGGCGGTGAGCAGGGAGACCCCGTGCCGCAGCAGCTCCTCGAAGAGCTCGGTCTTGCTCTTGAAGTTGTAGTAGACCGTGCCCTTGGCCACCCCGGCCCGCTCGGCGATCTCGTCCACCGTCGTCGCGGAGAAGCCCTGCTCCGCGATGAGGGTGACGGCCGCCTCGTAGAGCTTCGCGCGGGTGGCCTGGCGTCGGGTGCTGCTGCTGTCCATGGGGTCGATTCTCACAGGTGTCGCGGGTGTCGCCGGCCCTGTCTCACAGGGTCAGCTCGGGGTGGAGTCGGTCGAGCGTCCAGACCTGCCGCTTGCGGGCGGAGACGGCGGTCAGGGCCAGGGCGCCCAGGGTGAAGGCGGTCAGCACCGCGCAGGCCTGCCAGACCGGTTCGATCCCGCCGCCCGTGATCAGCCGGCGCAGCGCCTCGACCACGTACGTCATCGGCAGGAAGGGATGGATCGCGTTGAAGAAGCCCGGGCTGGTCTGGACGGGGTAGGTGCCGCCCGCCGAGGTCAGCTGGAGCATCAGCACCGCGAGCACGAGGATCCGGCCCGCCGCGCCGAAGCGGGCGTTGAGCCACTGGATGATCGCGGCGAAGCAGCAGGTGACCAGGGCGAGGAAGCCGATCGTGCCGGCGGCCCTGGCCATCTGGAGGCCGAGGCCCCAGTGCAGGACGGACATGAGGGCACCGACCTGGAGGATGCCGATCGCCGCCACCGGGAGCCAGCCCGCGAGCGCGATCCGCCAGGCCGATCCGCCGGCCGCGAGGGCACGCCGGTTCAGCGGCTGGATGATCATGTACGCCACCATCGCGCCGACCCAGAGGGAGAGCGGGATGAAGTACGGGGCGAAGCCCGTGCCGTAGTTCGGCGCCTTGTGCAGGGACTGGGAGGCCAGCTGCACCGGGTCGGCCATGACCTCCGTACGCCGGTCGCGGTCCTTCTCGTCGTAGTCGGGGATCTGCTTGACCCCGTCGTGCAGACCGACGGCCAGCGCGCCGGAGCCGTCGGCCAGCTTGAACAGCCCGCCGTCGAGCTCGCCCGCGCCCTTCTTGAGCTTGCCGATGCCGGTGTCGAGGTCGGCCGAGCCGGTCTTGGCACCGCTGATGCCGGTGTGGAGCCGGTCGGCGCCGTCGGCGACCTTCCTGGCGCCCGCGTTGAGCTCGTTGATCTTCCTGATGGCGTCCTCGACGTCCTCGTCGAGGTGCGGGGCGCGGACGGCCAGCTCGTCGGCCTGCTTCTTGAGCTTGACGAGCCGCGCGTCCAGGGTCTTGAGGTCGCCGGTGCTGTTCTTGGTCAGGGCGTGCACGTCGTCGGCGATGGTCGCCACGTCGTTCGCGGAGACCGTGGCCTTCTTGAGCACCCCGCACACCCTGGCGTCGGGCTCCGGGTTCTTCTCGCACTCGTCGCGGTGGAGGGTGGCGAGCCCGTCGTTCGCCGCGTGCGCGCCGGCGCGGACCACCGGGGCGCGCCTGACGAGGTCGCCGAGGTTGTTGCGGACGGCCTCGATGGAGTCCGAGGCGAGGCGGGCGCTGTCGCGGATCGACGTGCCGTTGTTCGCCAGGTACGGACGGACCTTGTCGGCGGTGCCGTTGACCTTGTCGGCGAGCTTCTGCGTGCCGTTCGCGACCTTGCGCGAACCGTTCTCCACGTCCCGGGCGCCCTTGTCGAGCTTCTTGAGCCCGGCGGCCAGGTCGCCGCTGCCCTCCTTGGCGTCCTTCAGGCCCGCGGCCAGGTCCTTGGAGCCCTTCTTCGCCTTGTCGACCCCGTCCTTGAGGTCGTCCGCGCCCTTGGCGGCCTTCGCGGTGGCCTCGTGGATGTCGGAGAAGGAGATGAAGATCTTGTCGAGGAAGGTGCGCGAGGACTTGGTGGAGGCGGCCGTGCGCACCTCGGAGAAGACCGTGCGGGAGATCTGGCCGACGATGTAGTTGTTGGCGTCGTTCGTCCGGACCCTGAGGGCGCCGGTCTCGGGGGAGGCTCCGGAGCTGGAGGCGATCCGCGAGCTGAAGTCGCCGGGCATGGTGAGCGACAGGTAGTACGTCCCGTCCTCGACGCCCTTGCGCGCCTCGGCGTCGCTCACCCGGTGCCACGCGAAGGTGTTGCTCTCCAGGAGCCCCTCGGCGATGTCGTCACCGGCGTTGATCTTCTTGCCGTCGGCGGTGGCGCCCCGGTCTTCGTTGACGAGGGCGACGGGGATCTTGTCGAGCCTGCTGTACGGGTCCCAGAAGGAGTACAGGTACAGGGCGCCGTAGAGCAGCGGCAGCAGCAGGATCGCGACGAGCGCGGCGCGCGGCAGCTTTCCCCTGCCGAAGCGCTTCAGCTCAAGAGCGGCCAGTTTCGGCGAGCGCATC
This sequence comes from Streptomyces narbonensis, assembly GCF_014649015.1. Taxonomy (GTDB): domain Bacteria; phylum Actinomycetota; class Actinomycetes; order Streptomycetales; family Streptomycetaceae; genus Streptomyces; species Streptomyces narbonensis. The sequence continues at coordinate 338,168 of NZ_BMSF01000003.1, read as the reverse complement.
GGCCGTCCCCTCCTCGGTGTCGTCTTCGGTGTCCGCGTCGGCATCGGTGGTGGCGGGCTCGGCGTCGTCGGGCCGGGATTCCTGCTCGGATCCCTGCTCGGATCCCTGCTCGGATCCCTGCTCGGATCCCTGCTCGGATCCCTGCGCGGACCCCTTCTCGGACTCCTTCTCGGACCCGTTCTCGGATTCCTTCGCGGGCGCCGTCCTGACGGCCTTCTCCCGTTCCCCGGCCTTCTTGGGCTTGGTGGCCTTCTCGGGCTTCGTCGGGTCCTCCGGCTGGTCCGCCGGCTTCTCAGCCGGCTCCGCCGTGTCGGCGACCGTCGTGATCCGCTGGGCGTCCGCAGGTGCCTCGGCACAGACGGCGAGGACGGTCGTGCCGGCGTCGGCCACCGAGCGCAGCAGCGCCCAGACCTCGGCCCGGTCGGCGTCCGAGAGCTTCAGGTCCGTGTCGTCCAGGGCGAGCAGCCGGGGCCGGCCGACGAGGGCCAGCGCGATGGAGAGCCGCAGCGCTTCGAGCCGCTCCAGATCGCGTACGGAGGTCCGCTCGCCCTTCGGCAGGGCGGCGAGGTCGAGACCGGCGGCCTCGACGGCCTCGTCGATCCGGGCCCGGGCCTCCGCCGCCCGCTCGGCGGGGCGCCGCAGGAACGCCCGTACGGAACCGTCGAAGCGGCGCTGGAGCAGCGCCCGCTCGCGCAGGTGCTCGGCGACCGTGAAGGCGGGGTCCAGCTCGCTCACACCGGGCACCTGCCCGAGGGCGCTGAAGCGGCGCACCGCGCCCAGCTTGCGGGGCAGCCGCACCCCGCCGACCTCGGCGTGTCCCTCCGTGGCCTTCATGCGGCCCGTCAGGGCCAGCAGCAGGCACGTACGACCGGAGCCGGACGGGCCCTCGATCGCCATCAGCGCGCCCGGCTCGGCCCGGAAGGAGACCTCCCGGAAGGCCCAGCCGCGCGGCCCCTTCAGTCCGAAGCCGTCCGCGACGACGGCGGCGCCGTGCGGCTGCTCCTCTGCCTCCGCTCCCACGGGCCCACCCCCCACTTCCCCATTTTTGAACTGACTGGTCAGTTCAAAAGTTACCCCGGGGTAGTCGATCACGCAAAAGCCCAGGTCAGCCCGCGTTGTCAGTGGGGGCCTGCACGATGGACACATACGGCCACAGAGCCGTCACGCGACGACAGGAGGCACGTCATGGCCAGCCCTTCCGCAGCAGCCGCGCCCCGCCCCCGCCCCGGCGGCACCGCCGCACCCGCACGGTCCGGACCAGCCTCCGACGTCCACCCCGTCCCGCGCCGGGCCGGCGCCCCGCCCGCCGCGCTCGACCTGCTCGCCAAGGCCCGTGCCGGACTCGCCGAGGCCGCCGGGCTCGACCGGCCCCACGAGCGGTACGCCACCGCCCACCTCGCCGCCCTGCGGGCCGCGGCGGCCGTGCTCGCCGTCCGAGCCAGGCCCGAGACCGCCCCCCGGCACCGACAGCGGATAAGGAGCACCTGGGAGTTGCTGCCCCGGCTCGCGCCCGAGCTGACCGAGTGGAGCGCCCTCTTCGCCTCCGGCGCCCAGCGCAGGGCCCGCGCCGAGGCCGGGATCACGAGCGCGGCGAGCCGGCGCGAGGCCGACGACCTGCTCCGGGACGCGGCCCTGTTCCTGCGGCTGGTCGAGCGGCTGCTCGTCCTCCAGCCGGTGCTGCCCCGTCAGCCGGGGGCCGGAGAGGCCGGCGGCTGATCCGAAACGCAGGCCCGAGGCCATAGGGTGGGGACCGTCCGTACCCGTCACCGAGGAGTCAACAGCCGTGCCGGACCCTTCCCCTGTCTTCGGTCGAGAGACGTCGTCGCGACCGTCGCGCGCCTCCCTGCGTACCGCCGTCGTCTGGGACGTCCTCAAGGACGCCCTGGACCGCCGGGTCAAGGCCACCGGGAAGGACAGCCTCGATGTCCTCGACACGGGCGGCGGCTCCGGGAACTTCGCCGTGCCGGTGGCCCGCCTCGGGCACCGCGTCACCGTCGTCGACCCCAGCCCGAACGCCCTCTTCGCGCTGGAGCGCCGGGCCGCCGAGGCCGGGGTCGCGGACCGGGTCACCGGGGTCCAGGGCGACGTCCACGGTCTCTTCGACGTCGTCGAGCGCGAGGCGTACGACGCCGTGCTCTGCCACGGCGTCCTGGAGTACGTCGACGACCCCGCCGAGGGCGTGCGGAACGCGGTCGCCGCGCTCCGCCCCGGCGGCAGCCTCAGCCTGCTCGCCGCCGGGCTCGGCGGCGCCGTGCTGGCCCGCGCGCTCGCCGGGCACTTCACCGAGGCCCGGCACGCGCTCACCGACCCGGACGGCCGGTGGGGCGCGGGCGACCCCGTGCCCCGCCGCTTCACCGCCGAGCAGCTCACCGAGCTCACGGCGGAGGCCGGTCTCCAGATCGGCGCCGTGCACGGCGTCCGGGTCTTCGCCGACCTGGTTCCGGGAGTCCTCGTGGACACCGAGCCGGGCGCCGCGGAGGCTCTCCTCAAGCTGGAGGCCGCGGCCGCCGAGCTGCCCTCCTTCCACGCCATCGCCACCCAGCTGCACGTTCTCGGCGAGAAGCGCGCCTGACAGCCACGGGCCCCCGTTCGGCGCTGCGGGCCTCGGGCGGCGATGGAGTACGCCACAGCCCGCCCGATGTGGGGTTCCGCCCCGTATGATCGGGGGAGACCATCCGGCATGACGGAGAAGGCGCTGGGGAATCAACGCCTCAGCAACCGATCCGCATGGCGGCCCGGATTGGCTATTCGGCATTGTGGGCGGGTTTCACGGGGGCGATTCCCTGCCTATCCTGAAAGGGCCGCAAACCGGTCGCCCCCGCGACCGACGACTAGGAGGACTCCGTGCCGCTCTCGGAGCACGAGCAGCGAATGCTCGAGCAGATGGAGCGAGCGCTGTACGCCGAAGATCCCAAGTTCGCGACAGCGCTCGAGGGAAGCGGGCTGCGTACGTACACCCGCCGACGGGTTTACCAGGCAGTCGCCGGCTTCCTGGTGGGTATCGCGCTCCTCATGGCCGGAATGGTCGCACAGCAGATCTGGATCAGCGTGGTGGGATTCCTCGTCATGCTGGGCTGCGCGGTCCTGGCGGTCACCGGATGGCGCAAGGCGCCCAAGCCGGGCGAACAGCAGGCCAGGGGTGGGACGGCGGCCGGTGGTCGCCAGACCCGGCAGCGACGCTCCACCATGAATCGGATCGAAGAGCGGTGGCAGCGCCGCCGCGACGAACAGCAGGGCGGCGGCCACTGACGGCCCCCTGAGCGGTAGCCCCGCACCCTGACAAGGACCGAGCCCCGCAGGGCCCGCGCCACGGCGCGGTGCCCTGCGGGGCTTCGTCGTCGGCACTCCCGTCGTCGGCACTCCCGTCGTTCGTGGACTGCTCCGCCGGACCGCCGCTCCGGCTCGGACCGCTGCTTGGGTTGGGACCGTTGCTCCGGCTCGGACCGCTGCTTGGGGTTTCGGACCGCCGCTCCGGCTCGGACCGCTGCTTGGGTTCGGACCGTTGCCGCCGCTGGACCGCCGCTCCGCACGGAGCGGCGGTCCACCAGGGCCGTCAGCCCGCTTCGCGGGGCGTGCGGCGGAGGAGCGAGGCCGTACGCGAGACCAGCGCCTGGCGGCGCTCCGCCCACACCGTCGTCACGGCCGACCAGCGGGCCGAGGCCGCCCAGCGGAGGCGGACCGCCGAGCGCGGGGCCAGCACCGCGCGCAGGCGCGCACGGCGGTCGGCGCTCGCGTGGAATCCCGCCCTGACCCGGGCGGCCTCCTCGGCCAGACCCGCGGCCGGCACGGGCCGGGGCGCGTAGAGCACCTCCTCCACCGCACGGGCCACGCGGTGCACCGAGTCCGCCGGCTCACCCTGCAGCTCACCCAGTCGGACCACGCGCGCCGCGGTCTTCCTCGGCGTCATGGACTCGTCCGGCTCGACCCCGTAGTCCCAGGCCGTGTCGGTGATCTCCCGCCAGACGGCGAGCGTCCGCGCCGCCAGGTCCTCCGGGCCGCGACCGCCGCCCGGACCGAGCCGACGGGACCGCACCCGGGTCCGCCACAGCACCGGCAGGAACGGCAGCGCCAGCACCACGAGCGCCCCGAGCGTCACCAGACCGGCCGTCAGGAAGTCCGGGCCGGACCCGTCCGACTCCGCGCCGGCCACCGCCGCGTCCGGACCGCAGTCGCCGAGCCTGCGCATCTGCGGCGTGCAGCTCTCCGAGGCGCTCGGCGCGGCGGACGGCTGCGCCGAGGCGCTCTGCTCGGGCTGCGCGGGACCGGTGGCCGTGCCCGACGGCGTGTTCTGCCGGGTGTAGGCCGGGGTGGAGCCCCGCGACGGCGTCGGCTCGAACCGCATCCAGCCCGCCCCGTCGAAGTACAGCTCGGGCCAGGCGTGTGCGTCCCGGATGCCCACCGAGACCGAGCCGTCGGTCTGCGGCGTGCCCGGCATGAAGCCGACGGCCACCCGCGCGGGGATGCCGAGCGAGCGGGCCATCGCCGCCATGGAGAAGGAGAAGTGGACGCAGAAGCCCTCCTTGTCCTTCAGGAAGCGGGAGATCGCCTGCGCCCCGGTGCCGGAGGTCACCTCGACGTCGTAGCGGAAGCCGCCGTCCTCGGAGAACCAGTTCTGGAGCTTGACCGCCTTCTCGTAGTCGTTGCGCGCTCCCTTGGTGACCTCCCGGGCCGTCGCCTTCACATCGGCGGGGAGGGAGGCGGGGATCTTCGTGTACTCGGCGCGCAGCTTCTCCGGGGCGCTCCCGGCCGCGGCCAGCTGCCCTGACGTGGGCTGCACGTCCAGGCTTGAGACCTGGTAGCGGACGCCGCTGGTGGTCTGCTTGTCGTCGCCGACGAGCATCCGTCCGGCCGGCTCGAAGCGCCACTTGCCGCTGATGTCGACCCGGCCCGCAGGGAACGGCATGGGCAGCCACCGCTGCTCGTACGCCTCGGAGGCGACGAGATTGGTGGTCACCTCGCTGACCTTGACGTCCTGGCTGAGCCCCTCGGGCCACGGAAGCTGCTTCGGCACGTCCTCGATCGGACGGACCGAGGACTTCCAGGACGCGCCGTCGAACTGGTCGAGGGCGACGAGCCGCATGTAGAGGCCGCTGGTGTCGCGGGCGTTGGTCCGGTAGCGGAGGACCTCCCGGTCCTCGGGCTGGCGCAGGTTGTCCTGAAGGGAGACCAGCGGGTTCACGGCGGAGATCGTGCCGCCGGGGCCGGAGCCCCCGCCGTTCTCACCCCCGCCGGTCCCGAACAGACCGCCGGAGAGACCGGGCAGCGCGAGCGGCACGACCATGGCGACACCCATCGCGACGGCGCCGATCCGGCGCCCGGTGCGGGCCGGCGCGAAGGCGGGACCGCCGCCCGAGCCCGAGGAGCCCGGCCGGCCGGAGCGCTGGGCGCCACCGAAGACCCGCCCCCACTGCGAGAGACGGTCGCGGCCCTCCGCGAGGAGCAGCAGCAGATAGCCGGAGGCCGCGAGGAGGAACCAGAGCCAGCCCGCGCCGCCGCCGGAGAGCCCCGCGGCGACCGAGTACAGGGCGAGCAGCGGAAGACCGGCCGGGGCCGCCCTGCGGAAGGTGACCGCGAGGGTGTCCACCAGGAGCCCGATCGCGACCACACCGCCGACGAGCATGAGCCGGATGCCCTCGGTGTCCGGCGCCGGGATCGCGTACCGGCCGACGTCCTCGGCACCCGCCTGGAACAGCTCGACGGCGTGCGTCACGGCCTGCGGACCGGGGATCAGCCAGAGGACGGCCTGCTCCCGGGCGAAGAACACCGTGAGCGCGAGCAGGACGACGGCCGCCTGCGCGAGCAGCGTCAGCGGCCGGGCCAGCGGCACCCGCCGGGCCAGCGTGCCCACGCCGCTCACCAGGGCGAGGACGAAGGCCGCCGTGAAGATCCAGTTCGCCGGCTTGACCAGCGGGAGCAGCGCCCCGGCCGCCATCAGCGTGGCGCCCCAGGAGGCGAGGGTCAGCCGTGCGCGGCCGCTCATGACCAGCCTCCGTAGGTGTCGGCGGCGGATTCCGTACGGGCTCCGGCCGCCTGCTGCCACACGTCGGCGATCCGCGCCCCGGACGGCACGGCAAGCGCCGTCCAGCCCGCCTCGCGCAGCTGCCGTACGCGGTTCTCGACCCGCCTGCCGGCCGCGGCGCCGGTCAGCCAGGTGCCCGAGTCCAGGACGAAGGCGACGGCCGCGCCGGTCCGCCCGCGCATCCGGGCGGTCAGGGCCGCCTGCTCCTCGTCGAGGTCGCCGAGGAAGGCGATGAGCAGCCCTTCGTTCCCGCCGCGCAGCACGTCGGAGGCGCGGGAGAGTCCGGCTCCTTCGGAGTGGTCGACGATCGCGAGCGTGTCCATCATCAGACCGGCCGTGTCGGCCGAGTCCTGCGCCGAGCCGGCGAAGCCGTCGGAGCCCTCTCCGGGCACCGCGCTGCCGGTGTCGGTGAGCAGCCGGACCGCGTAGCCGCGCTCCAGCATGTGCACCAGCGCGGAGGCGGCGCCGGAGACCGCCCACTCGAAGGCGGAGTCGGGGCCCGTGCCCTGGTAGGCGACCCGGCGGGTGTCGAGGAGCACGGTGCAGCGGGCCCGCTGCGGCTGCTCCTCGCGGCGCACCATCAGCTCGCCGTAGCGGGCGGTGGAGCGCCAGTGCACCCGGCGCAGGTCGTCGCCGTGCCGGTAGGTGCGCGGGATGACGTCGTCGTCGCCGGCGAGCGCGAGGGAGCGCTGGTGCCCGTCGCCGTACCCCGCGGCCTCGCCGGCGAGCTTCACCGGGGGCAGCGGCTCCGTGCGCGGGACGACGGTGAGGGTGTCGTACGCGCTGAAGGCACGGGTCAGCTCGCACATCCCGAAGGGGTCGTTGAGCCTGAGCTGGAGCGGGCCAAGCGGAAAGCGTCCGCGCAGGTCGGAGCGGACCCGGTAGGAGACCTCGCGCCGCCCGCCCGCCTCGACCCGGTCGAGGACGAAGCGCGGGCGGGGTCCCAGCATGTACGGCACGTGGTCCTGGAGCATGAGCAGCCCGGTGGGGAGCTTGGAGACGTTCTCCATCCGGAGCTGGACCCGGGCCTCCGAGCCCGCCTCCACCCGCTGCGGGGTGAGGCGGCGGGAGGCCGCGACCCGGTAGCGCGTGCGGTGCAACACGAGGACGCAGATCAGCGGCAGGGCGGCGAGGAGCAGCCCGACGCGCAGCAGATCGGCCTGGCCGAGCACGTACGCGCAGACGGCGGCGGCCACCCCGGCGGCGAGGAAGGACCGGCCGCGGGTCGTGAGACCGCCGAAGGCGGCCCGCAGACCGCCCCGGTCGTCGCCCTGCCGCTGCCCGTCCGGTACGGCGGCGGTCGCCATCACAGCCGCCGGGCGCCGGGCTGCTGCTGGCCGTAGAGCGGTCCGGCGGGCGGGGCCGCGGCCGGGACGGGGGTGCGCTGGAGGATGTCCTGGACGACCTGCTCGGCGGTGCGCCGGTTCAGCTGGGCCTGCGCCGTCGGCAGCAGCCGGTGGGCGAGTACGGGTGCGGCGAGGGCCTGGAGGTCGTCCGGCAGGACGTACTCGCGGCCGCTGAGCGCGGCCGAGGCCTTGGCGGCCCGCAGCAGGTGGAGCGTGGCCCGGGGCGAGGCGCCGAGCCGCAGGTCGGGGTGGGTGCGGGTGGCGGCGACGATGTCGACCGCGTACCGGCGGACGGCGTCGGCGACGTGCACCGCGCGCACGGCCTCGATCAGCTTGAGGATGTCGTGGGCGTGGGCGACCGGCTGGAGGTCGTCCAGCGGGGACACCGAGCCGTGCACGTCGAGCATCTGGAGTTCGGCCTCGGCGCTCGGGTAGCCCATGGAGACCCGGGCCATGAAGCGGTCGCGCTGGGCCTCCGGCAGCGGGTAGGTGCCCTCCATCTCCACCGGGTTCTGGGTGGCGACGACCATGAACGGGCTGGGCAGCTCGTAGGTCTGGCCGTCCACGGTGACCTGCCGCTCCTCCATGGACTCCAGGAGCGCGGACTGGGTCTTCGGCGAGGCGCGGTTGATCTCGTCGCCGATCACGATCTGGGCGAAGATCGCGCCCGGCTTGAACTCGAACTCCCGTCGCTGCTGGTCGAAGATCGACACGCCCGTGATGTCCGAGGGCAGCAGGTCGGGGGTGAACTGGATGCGGCGCACCGAGCAGTCGATGGACCGCGCCAGGGTCTTGGCGAGCATGGTCTTGCCGACGCCGGGGACATCCTCGATGAGGAGGTGCCCCTCGGCGAGCAGCACGGTCAGAGAAAGCCGTACGACCTCGGGCTTGCCCTCGATCACACTCTCCACCGACCCGCGGACACGCTCCGCGGTCGTGGTCAGATCAGTGAGGCTCGCTCGATCGTCATAGGTCGTCACCCGGCCCTCCTCGGCCTTTCCGGAACACGACACCTGCCCCCGGGGACATGTTTCGGGGGGTGTCACCTGAGCATTCTTGTTGGCGTGGCCGCGTCGTGTCACTCGCCTGTGGACAAGTGCGAGGGAAATGCCGGGGTTTGGTCGGTTACGTCGGGTCGATCTCGCGGAGCAGGCCCGTCGTCACGTCGAAGACGAAGCCCCGGACGTCGCCCTTGTGCAGCAGGAACGGGGAGGTCCGCACCCGCTGCATCGACTGGCGGACGTCCTGGTCCACGTCACGGAAGGCCTCGACCGCCCACGCCGGCCGCTGGCCGACCTCCATCTCCAGCTCGTGGCGGAACTCCTCGGTGAGGGACTCCAGACCGCAGCCGGTGTGGTGGATCAGCACCACGCTGCGGGTCCCGAGGGCGCGCTGGCTGATGGTGAGGGAGCGGATCACGTCGTCCGTGACCACGCCGCCCGCGTTGCGGATGGTGTGGCAGTCGCCGAGCTCGAGGCCCAGCGCGGCGTGCAGGTCGAGGCGGGCGTCCATGCAGGCGACCACGGCGACGCCCAGCACGGGGCGCGCGTCCATCCCGGGATCGGTGAACGCGGCGGCGTACTGCTCGTTCGCCTGTACGAGGCGGTCGGTGACGGTGGAGTCGGCGGCTATCACGTCGGCGGAGGGGTGCGCGGAGGTCGACATGGTTCCGACGGTAATGGTCACAGCCCCGTGCGGCCTGCTGTGAGAGGGGACAAAGAACCGCAACGAGCCTTGTTGTGAGCTAACCCACAGGCCTCGGGTGGACGGCCCCGAACGGGTGAGCCGCCCGGAATGTCCGAGCCCGTCACCGGACCCGGGCGACGCGCCAGCCGGTTGATTGACCGGCGGGTGACGTGGACTAAAGTGACGCGAAGTTCACGGAGACATCGAGCGATTTCCGCGGTTTCTCCCCCGTGTGTGCGGCGGTACTTACGGCTCGGCCTCCTCCCGCTCGCCGGTCGGACCCGGCGGTACGTCCCACCGCGCCGGATCTGAGAGGGCGCATTGAGCAACGACCGCCACGTCCCGGTGATGCTCCAGCGGTGCCTGGACATGCTGGCCCCCGCACTGGAGCGCCCCGGCGCGGTCGTCGTCGACTGCACCCTGGGCCTCGGCGGCCACAGCGAGGCCCTGCTCCAGCGCTTCCCCGAGGTGCGGCTCGTCGCCCTCGACCGCGACAAGGAGGCGCTGCGCCTCTCCGGCGAGCGGCTCGCGCCCTACGGTGAGCGGGCCACGCTCGTCCACGCCGTGTACGACGAGCTGCCCGAGGTCCTCGACCGGCTCGGCATCCCCAAGGTGGACGGCGTCCTCTTCGACCTGGGCGTCTCCTCCATGCAGCTGGACGAGGCCGACCGGGGTTTCGCCTACGCGCAGGACGCCCCCCTCGACATGCGCATGGACCAGTCGACCGGCATCAGCGCGGCCGAGGTCCTCAACACCTACCCGGCCGGCGAACTGGTCCGCATCCTCCGCGCCTACGGCGAGGAGAAGCAGGCCAAGCGGATCGTCTCCGCGATCGTGCGCGAGCGCGAGAAGGAGCCCTTCAGCAACAGCGCCCGGCTCGTCGAGCTCATCCGCGACTCCCTGCCCCAGGCGGCCAAGCGCACCGGCGGCAACCCCGCCAAGCGGACCTTCCAGGCCCTGCGCATCGAGGTGAACCGCGAACTCGAAGCCGTCGAGAACGCGATCCCGGCGGCCGTGAAGGCCCTCGCCGTCGGTGGCCGGGTCGCCGTCCTCTCGTACCAGTCGCTGGAGGACCGCATCGTCAAGCAGGTCTTCGCCGCCGGCGCCGCCACCACCGCGCCGCCCGGACTCCCCGTCGTCCCGGAGAAGTATCAGCCGCGCCTCCAGCTGCTCACCCGGGGCGCCGAGCTCCCCACCGAGGAAGAGGTCGCCGAGAACCGGCGCGCCGCGCCCGCCCGTCTCCGCGGCGCGCAGCGCATCCGGGAGGACGTGCTGTGAGCACGGCGAAGGGGCCCCTCAAAGGGCGGGCCGCGCGACTCGGACGGCTCATGCCGTCGGGGCCCAGCTCGGCCGCCCGCACCCCCTTCGTCCTGCTCGTCTTCGTGCTCCTCGGCGGCGGGCTCATCGCCCTGCTCCTGCTGAACTCGGCCCTCAACCAGGGCTCCTTCAAGCTGCGCGAGCTCAAGGACCGGACCACCGAGCTCACCGACGAGGAGCAGGCGCTCCAGCGGGACGTGGACGACTACGCGGCCCCCGACGCCCTGGAGCGGCGGGCCCGCGAGCTCGGCATGGTCCCCGGCGGCAGCCCCGCCTTCCTCGGCCCGGACGGCAAGGTGCTCGGCGAGCCCTCGGTCGCGGTCGCCCCGAAGCCGACCCCCAAGCCGTCCGCCACCACGGCCTCCCCGAAGCCGCCATCGAACACCGCCACTCCGAGCACCGCCGGCGCCGCCACCGCGGGCACCGGCGCGGCCCAGGCCATGAACGCCGAGACCGGCCCGACCGGCCCGACCGGCCCGACCCCCAACGGCCCGGGCCTCCCCGGCACCGGCCAGGCAACGACAGCGCCGGTACCGGCAGGCCAGGACCCCACCGGTGCCGGCCTCCCCGGCACCGGCCAGGCCGGAACAGCCCCGGCAGGCCAGGACCCCGCAGCCGCAACCCGACACCCCTCCGGCAGGTGACCGCGCAGTGCCCTCCAAGGAGCCACCCCGCCGCCGCGTCCCCGGACCCGCCCGGCCCGCCCGCCCCCGGCCCGCCTCCGCCGGAGCGCGCCCCTCGCGTCCCGCCGCCTCGCGCCCCGCGCCGCGCCCGGCCGCGAAGCGCCCCGGCCCGCGGCCCCCGGCCCGCCGGCCCCGCACCATCCGGCTCGGCAGCCCCCGGCCCCGGCTCCGGCTGATCTCGCTCGGCCTGACCCTCGTCATGCTGGTCTTCGTGGTCCGGCTGCTCCAGGTCCAGGCCGTCGACGCCAGCGCGTACGCGGCCAAGGCCGACAAGTACCGCTTCCAGGACCACACGCTCTCCGCCGAGCGGGGCGAGATCACCGACCGCAACGGCATCGCGCTCGCCGCCAGCGTCGACGCGTACGACATCACCGCCGACCCCAAGCTCTTCACGCCCGAGGAGTCCAAGGTCCCCGACGCGCCCGAGCAGGCCGCGGCCCTCCTCGCCCCGATCCTGGGCAAGGAGCCCGCCGAGCTCGCGAAGAAGCTCCGTACCCCCAAGTCCCGCTACACCCTGCTCGCGCGCAAGCAGACCCCGCAGGTCTGGAACCAGATCAAGGACCTCAGGAAGGTCTACGGGGAGAAGGCCCGCGCCACCGGCGGAACCGGCGTCAATCTGCTCGGCGGCGTCCTCAGCGAGCCCAGCACCAAGCGCGTGTACCCGAACGGCGAGCTCGCGGCCGGGATACTGGGCTACGTCAACGCCGAGGGCAAGGGCGCCGGCGGCGTCGAGTCCATGCTCGACCCGGAGCTCGCCGGCAAGGACGGCAAGGTCCGCTTCACCGAGTCCGGCGGCCGCCAGGTGCCCACCGCGGGCTCCCAGGGCACCCCCGCCGTGCCCGGCTCCGACATCGAGCTCACCATCGACCGGGACATCCAGTGGGCCGCCCAGCAGGCCATCACCGAGCAGGTGGGGAAGTCCAAGGCCGACCGCGGCTACGTCGTCGTGCAGAACACGCGGACGGGCGAGGTCCTCGCCATGGCCAACGCCCCCGGCTTCGACCCCAACGACCTCTCCGCCGCCAACGCCGCCTCCATGGGCAACGCCGCCCTCCAGGACGCCTACGAGCCCGGCTCCACCAGCAAGGTCATGTCCATGGCCGCCGTCCTGGAGGAGGGCAAGGCGACCCCCCAGACCCATGTCACCGTCCCCAACCGGCTCCACCGCGGCGACCGGCTCTTCAAGGACGACGTCGACCACAAGACCTGGTACCTGACCCTCAACGGCGTCCTCGCCAAGTCCAGCAACATCGGCACCATCCTCGCCACCGGCCGGCTCGGCGCCACCCAGTCCGAGTCCAACCGGGTCCTCCACTCCTACCTGCGCAAGTTCGGCATCGGCAGCCCCACCGGCCTCGACTTCCCGGGGGAGACCCCGGGCATCCTTGCCAAGCCGGGAGACTGGTCCACCTCGCAGCAGTACACGATCCCCTTCGGCCAGGGCCTCTCCGTGAACGCCATGCAGGCCGCCTCCGTGTACTCGACCATCGCCAACAAGGGCGTACGCGTCGAACCGACCCTCGTCCGCGGCACCAAGGGCCCCGACGGCCGCTTCACCCCGGCCCCCGAGCCCAAGGAGTCCCGGGTCGTCAGCGAGAAGACGGCAGGCACCCTCGCCAAGATGCTGGAGTCCGTCGTCGACGACCGGGAGGGCACCGGCACCAGGGCCGCGATCCCCGGCTACCGGGTCGCGGGCAAGACCGGCACCGCCAACCGGGTCGACCCCGAACTCGGCCGCTACAAGGGGTACACCGCCTCCTTCGCGGGCTTCGCCCCCGCCGACGACCCGCAGATCACCGTCTACTGCGCGATCCAGAACCCCACCAAGGGCAGCTACTTCGGCGGCCAGATCTGCGGCCCCATCTACAAGAAGGTCATGGAGTTCGCCCTCAAGACCCTCCACGTCGCCCCCACGGGCAGCGAGCCCGCCCGACTGCCGGTCGACTTCGAACCCACCCCGTGACACTCCGGGAGCACCAGTGACAACGATCACCCCCCATTCCGGGAACCGGAAATCGAACTCCGGCGACGCCCCGGGCTCTTTTGGCCCCGCACAGGGTGAGCCCGGTACGCTCACCGCCGTGCCACACGCTGATCAGTACCGAACCACCCCGCCCCGGCCGGAGCAGGCCCGCCCGACACCCCTGGGCGACCTGGCCGCACAGCTGGGCGCCGACATCCTCGGCGCCGGCCCTGGCCCCGTGGACATCACGGGCATCACGCACGACTCCCGGGCCGTACGCCCCGGAGACGTGTACGCGGCCCTGCCAGGCGCCCGCCTGCACGGCGCCGACTTCGTCGCCCAGGCCGCCGGGCTCGGAGCCGCCGCGGTCCTCACCGACCCGACCGGCGCCGAGCGCGCCGCCGCCACCGGCCTGCCGGTCCTCGTCGTCGAGAACCCACGCGGCCGGATGGGCGAGCTCGCCGCCGAGATCTACGGGCGACCCGGCGCCGACCTCCTCCAGATCGGCATCACCGGCACCTCCGGCAAGACCACCACGGCCTACCTGGTCGAGGGCGGCCTGCGCGGCGCCGGGCGGAGCACCGGCCTCGTCGGCACCGTCGAGATGCGCATCGGCGACGAGCGCATCAAGTCGGAGCGGACCACCCCCGAGGCCACCGACCTCCAGGCCCTCTTCGCCGTCATGCGCGAGCGGGGCGTCGACGCGGTCGCCATGGAGGTCTCCAGCCACGCCCTCGTGCTCGGCCGGGTCGACGGCTGCGTCTTCGACGTCGCCGTCTTCAACAACCTCAGCCCGGAGCACATGGAGTTCCACTCCGACATGGACGACTACTACCGGGCGAAGGCCGGGCTCTTCACGCCCGAGCGCAGTCGCCTCGGCGTGGTCAACCTCGACGACGAGTACGGCCGCCGCCTCGCCGGCGAGGCGGCCGTCCCGGTCGTCACCTTCTCCGCCGAGGGCCGCGCCGACGCCGACTGGCGCGCCGAGGACGTCGTCCTCGGCTCCCACGACTCGACGTTCACCGCCGTCGGCCCCGGGGGAGAGCGGATCGCGGCCACGGCCCCGCTGCCCGGCCCGTTCAACGTCGCCAACACCCTCGCCGCGATCGCCACCCTGGCCACCGCGGGCATCGACCCGAAGAGCGCCGCCGAGGGCGTCGCCGCCGTCCCCGGCGTCCCCGGCCGCCTGGAGCGGGTCGACGCCGGCCAGCCGTACCTCGCGGTCGTCGACTACGCCCACAAGACGGACGCCGTCGAATCGGTCCTGCGCTCCCTGCGCGAGGTCACCGAGGGCAGGCTGCACGTGGTCATCGGCTGCGGCGGCGACCGCGACACCACCAAGCGCGGCCCGATGGGCGCCGCCACGGCCCGGCTCGCCGACACCGCCGTCCTGACCTCCGACAACCCCCGCTCCGAGGACCCCCTCGTGATCCTCTCCGCCATGCTCGCGGGCGCCGCCGAGGTCCCCGCGGAGGAGCGCGGCGAGGTCCTCGTCCTCGCCGACCGCGCAGCCGCCGTCGCCGCCGCCGTGGCCCGCGCGCAGCCGGGCGACACCGTCCTGGTCGCGGGCAAGGGCCACGAGCAGGGCCAGGAGATCGCCGGGGTCGTACGCCCCTTCGACGACCGCCAGGTCCTGCGCGCCGCGATCCTCGAACAGGCGGCGACCCTCGAACAGAACGGCCGGGCCGCCCTGGTGGGCGGCAAGGACACAGACAGCCACCAGAACAGTCAGGGATGAAGCAGTGATCGCCCTCTCCCTCGCCGAGATCGCCGAAATCGTCGGCGGGCAGACGCACGACATACCGGATCCGGCCGCACGGGCGACCGGGCCCGTCGTCATCGACTCCCGTGAAGTGCGGCCCGGCAGCCTCTTCGTCGCCTTCGCGGGCGAGCACGTCGACGGCCACGACTACGCGGAGCGCGCCGTGCAGGCGGGAGCGGCGGCCGTACTCGCCGCCCGCCCCGTCGGCGTCCCCGCGATCGTCGTGGACGACGTCCAGGCCGCGCTGGGGGCCCTCGCCCGCGCGGTCGTGAAGCGGCTCGGCACCGACGTCGTCGCCCTCACCGGCTCCGCCGGCAAGACCTCGACGAAGGACCTGATCGCCCAGGTCCTCGACCGGCACGCGCCCACCGTGTGGACGCCCGGCTCCCTCAACAACGAGATCGGCCTGCCGCTCACGGCGCTGAAGGCCACCGACGACACCCGGCACCTGGTCCTGGAGATGGGCGCCCGAGGCATCGGGCACATCCGCTACCTCACCGGCCTCACCCCGCCCCGTATCGGCCTCGTCCTCAACGTGGGCACCGCCCACATCGGCGAGTTCGGCGGCCGGGAGCAGATCGCCGAGGCCAAGGGCGAGCTCGTCGAGAGCCTGCCCTCCGCGGAGGAGGGCGGCGTCGCGGTCCTCAACGCCGACGACCCGCTCGTCCGCGCGATGGAGAGCCGCACCAAGGCCCGCGTGGTCCTCTTCGGCGAAGCGGACGAAGCGGCCGTACGGGCCGAGAACGTCCTCCTCACAGAGAACGGACAGCCTTCTTTCAGGCTTCACACACCCACCGGGTGCAGCGACGTGACCTTGCGCCTGTACGGTGAGCACCACGTGTCGAACGCGCTCGCCGCGGCCGCCGTCGCGCACGAGCTGGGCATGCCTGTCGAAGAGATCGCCACCGCGCTCTCCGAGGCCGGCACCCTGTCGCGCTGGCGCATGGAGGTCACCGAGCGTCCGGACGGCGTGACGATCGTCAACGACGCCTACAACGCGAATCCCGAGTCCATGCGAGCCGCCCTGCGCGCGCTCGCGTCCATGGGCCGGGCCGCACAGGCCCGAGGGGCCCGTACGTGGGCGGTGCTCGGCAAGATGGCCGAGCTCGGGGACGCATCGCTCGTCGAGCACGACGCGGTCGGACGGCTTGCCGTCCGGCTCAACGTCAGCAAGCTCGTCGCGGTCGGGGACAGGGAAGCGTCCTGGCTGCAACTGGGCGCATATAACGAGGGTTCGTGGGGTGAGGAGTCGGTGCACGTGTCCGACGCGCAGGCGGCTGTCGACCTGTTGCGCAGTGAGCTGCGCCCGGGGGATGTCGTCCTTGTGAAGGCTTCCAGGTCGGTCGGCCTCGAAAAGGTGGCCCTGGCGCTCCTCGACACCGAGGGCGAGGTCGCCGTCCGATGAGGCAGATCCTCTTCGCGGGGGCCATCGGGCTCTTCCTGACCCTGATCGGCACCCCGCTGCTCATCAAGCTCCTCGCCCGCAAGGGGTACGGGCAGTTCATCCGGGACGACGGCCCGCGCGGCCACGCCGGCAAGAAGGGCACGCCCACCATGGGCGGCATCTCCTTCATCCTGGCCACGCTCATCGCGTACGCCCTGGCCAAGGTCATCACCGGTGAGGACCCGACGTACTCGGGCGTCCTGGTGCTGTTCCTCATGGCCGGCATGGGCCTGGTCGGCTTCCTCGACGACTACATCAAGATCGTCAAGCAGCGTTCGCTGGGCCTGCGGGCCAAGGCGAAGATGGCCGGCCAGCTGATCGTCGGCATCGCCTTCGCCGTGCTGTCGCTGCAGTTCGCCGACCTGCGCGGGCTCACGCCCGCCTCGGAGAAGCTCTCCTTCATCACGGACTTCGGCTGGTCCATCGGCCCGGTCCTGTTCGTGATCTGGGCGCTCTTCATGATTCTCGCCATGTCCAACGGCGTGAACCTGACGGACGGCCTGGACGGCCTGGCCACCGGCGCCTCGGTGATGGTCTTCGGCGCGTACACCTTCATCGGGCTCTGGCAGTTCCAGGAGTCCTGTGCGAACGCCATGACCCTGACCAACCCCAACGCCTGCTTCGAGGTGCGCGACCCGCTCGACCTCGCGGTCGTCGCCTCCGCGCTGATGGGTTCCTGCTTCGGCTTCCTGTGGTGGAACACCTCGCCGGCCAAGATCTTCATGGGTGACACCGGCTCGCTGGCGCTCGGCGGCGCCCTCGCCGGTCTCGCCATCTGCTCCCGTACGGAGCTTCTGCTGGCCCTGCTCGGCGGCCTGTTCGTGCTGATCACGATGTCCGTGGTCATCCAGGTCGGCTCGTTCAAGATGACCGGCAAGCGCGTCTTCCGGATGGCCCCCCTCCAGCACCACTTCGAACTCAAGGGGTGGTCCGAGGTCCTGGTCGTCGTCCGGTTCTGGATCATCCAGGGCATGTGCGTGATCGTGGGCCTGGGCCTCTTCTACGCGGGATGGGCAGCAGAGAAGTGACAGAACAGCTCGACTGGAACGGCAAGAAGGTCACCGTCGCGGGGCTCGGGGTGTCCGGCATCCCGGCCGCCCGCGTCCTGCACGGCCTCGGCGCGCTCGTGACCGTCGTCAACGACGGCGACGACGAGCGCTCCCGGGCCCAGGCGGCCGACCTGGAGGCGGAGGGCATCACCGTCCGCCTCGGCGACGGGGCCACCCTGCCGTCCGGCACCGAGCTGATCGTCACCACCCCCGGCTGGCGGCCCGACAAGCCGCTCTTCACGGCCGCCGCAGAGGCGGGCGTGGAGGTCTGGGGCGACGTCGAACTGGCCTGGCGCCTCCGCGGCCCCGGCGCGGCCCCCTGGCTCGCGGTCACCGGCACCAACGGCAAGACCACGACCGTGCGGATGCTCGCCTCGATCCTGGAGGCGGCCGGTCTGCGGACCGCCGCCGTCGGCAACATCGGCGTCTCGCTCCTCGACGCCGTCCTCGGCGACGAGCAGTACGACGTGCTCGCCGTCGAGCTCTCCAGCTACCAGCTCCACTGGGCGCCCTCCGTCCGCGTCCATTCGGCCGCCGTGCTCAACCTGGCGCCCGACCACCTCGACTGGCACGGCTCGATGGAGGCGTACGCCGCCGACAAGGGCCGGATCTACGAGGGCAACCAGGTCGCCTGCGTCTACAACGTCGCCGACAAGGTCACCGAGGACCTGGTCCGCGAGGCCGACGTCGAGGAGGGCTGCCGAGCCATCGGCTTCACCCTCGGCACCCCCGGCCCCTCCCAACTGGGCGTCGTCGAGGGCATCCTCGTGGACCGCGCCTTCGTCGAGAACCGGCAGAAGAACGCCCAGGAGCTCGCCGAGGTCACCGACGTCCAGCCCCCGGCCCCGCACAACATCGCCAACGCCCTCGCCGCGGCCGCCCTCGCCCGCGCCTTCGGCGTCGACGCGAAGGCCGTACGGGACGGCCTGAAGGCCTTCCGGCCGGACCCGCACCGCATCGAACTGGTCGAGGAGGTCCAGGGGGTCACGTACGTCGACGACTCCAAGGCCACCAACACCCACGCCGCCGAAGCCTCGTTGGCGGCCTACGACCCGATCGTCTGGATCGCCGGCGGCCTCGCCAAGGGCGCCGCCTTCGACGAGCTCGTACAGAAGTCGGCGAAGCGCTTGCGCGGGGCCGTCCTGATCGGCGCCGACCGCGCGCTGATCCGCGAAGCCCTGACGCGACACGCCCCGGAGGTACCGGTGGTGGACCTCGACCGGACCGACACTGGGGCGATGTCCGAGGCGGTCCGGGAGGCGGCCGGGCTGGCCCGCCCGGGGGACACGGTGCTCCTCGCCCCGGCCTGCGCCTCGATGGACATGTTCACCAACTACAACAAGCGCGGTGAGGCCTTCGCGGACGCGGTCCGCGCCCTCGCCGCCACCGGGGACGCCTGACCTGACCAGTGGGAGGGTCCGGCCGGACCGGGCACGACCGGAGGGGGCAGCGACCATGCCGAGCAAGATCGCCGGGACACGCAGGCCTTCCGCCGTACGCGGCGGAGGGCGGTCACCGGCGACCCCGCGGCGACCCGGTGGCCGGGGCGTACGGCGGCTGTACGAGCGGGCGCTGAAGGCCTGGGACCGGCCCCTCACGGCGTACTACGTGATCATCGGCGCGGCCCTGCTCATCACCATGCTCGGCCTGGTGATGGTCTTCTCCGCCTCGATGATCACGGCACTCCGCTACGATCTCGTGCCCTCCTACTTCTTCCGGAAGCAGTTCTTCGCCGCGCTCCTGGGCACCGGGCTGCTCCTGGCGGCCTCCCGGATGCCGGTGAAGCTGCACCGGGCGCTGGCCTACCCGATCCTGGTCGGCGCGGTCTTCCTGATGGTGCTCGTGCAGATCCCCGGGATAGGGCACTCGGTCAACGGCAACCAGAACTGGATCTCGCTCGGCGGCCCCTTCCAGCTCCAGCCCAGCGAGTTCGGCAAGCTGGCCCTGATCCTGTGGGGGGCCGACCTGCTCGCCCGCAAGCAGGACATGAGGCTGCTGACCCAGTGGAAGCACATGCTCGTCCCGCTGGTCCCGGTGGCCTTCATGCTGCTCGGTCTGATCATGCTCGGCGGCGACATGGGCACCTCCATCATCCTCGCCGCGATCCTCTTCGGCCTGCTGTGGACGGCCGGCGCGCCCACCCGGCTCTTCGTCGGAGTGCTCTCCGTCGCCGGCGCGATCGGCGTGCTGCTGATCAAGACGAGTGACAACCGGATGAAGCGCTTCGACTGCATCGGCGCGACCGACCCCGGCGGCGAGGGAGCCCCCTGCCTCCAGGCCGCGCACGGAATCTATGCTCTGGCCTCGGGCGGATGGTTCGGTTCCGGACTCGGTGCCAGTGTGGAGAAATGGGGCCAACTCCCTGAAGCGCACACCGACTTCATCTTCGCGGTCACCGGTGAGGAACTGGGTCTCGCGGGGACGCTGTCGGTACTCGCCCTGTTCGCGGCTCTAGGCTATGCGGGTATCCGCGTGGCCGGACGCACGGAGGACCCCTTCGTGAGGTACGCCGCGGGAGGCGTGACCACCTGGATCACGGCGCAGGCCGTGATCAACATCGGTGCGGTGCTCGGCTTGCTGCCGATCGCCGGAGTCCCGCTCCCGCTGTTCTCGTACGGGGGGTCGGCCCTGCTGCCGACCATGTTCGCCGTCGGGCTCCTCATCGCCTTCGCGCGACAGGAACCCGCCGCGAAAGCGGCCCTGGCCCTGCGCCGCCCCGGCTGGGGCAAGCGGGCCGGGGTGAGATGGAAGTCGATGCGACGGCGCGTCAAGAAGCGCCCGTCCGGAGAGCGGTGAATTTCGGTGCATGTCGTACTCGCCGGCGGGGGGACCGCCGGCCACATCGAGCCCGCGCTGGCCCTCGCGGACGCCCTGCGCAGGCAGGACCCCAGCGTGGGGATCACAGCGCTGGGCACGGAAAAGGGTCTGGAGACCCGGCTCGTGCCCGAGCGGGGCTACGAGTTGGCGCTCATCCCCGCCGTACCGCTGCCCCGTAAGCCCACCCCCGAGCTGATCACCGTCCCCGGACGGCTCCGCGGCACCATCAAGGCCGCCGAGCAGATCCTGGAGCGCACGAAGGCCGACTGCGTCGTCGGCTTCGGCGGCTACGTGGCGCTGCCGGGCTACCTCGCGGCCAAGCGGCTCGGCGTGCCGATCGTGGTCCACGAGGCCAACGCCCGGCCCGGCCTGGCCAACAAGATCGGTTCGCGGTACGCGGCCGGGGTCGCCGTCGCCACCCCGGACAGCAAGCTCCGCAACGCCCGCTACATCGGCATCCCGCTGCGGCACACCATCGCGACCCTCGACCGGGCGCGGGTGCGTCCCGAGGCGCGCGCCGCCTTCGGGCTCGACCCGAACCTGCCGACGCTGCTCGTCTCGGGTGGTTCGCAGGGCGCCCGGCGGCTCAACGAGGTCGTCCAGCAGATCGCCCCGGTGCTCCAGCGCTCCGGCATCCAGATCCTGCACGCGGTCGGCCCGAAGAACGAACTGCCGCGTGTCGACAACATGCCCGGTATGCCGCCGTACGTGCCGGTACCGTACGTGGACCGGATGGATCTCGCGTACGCCGCGGCCGACATGATGCTCTGCCGCGCGGGCGCGATGACCGTCGCCGAGCTCTCCGCCGTCGGGCTGCCGGCCGCCTACGTCCCGCTGCCCATCGGCAACGGCGAACAGCGGCTCAACGCCCAGCCGGTGGTCA
The DNA here is from genome assembly GCF_014649015.1 of Streptomyces narbonensis. GTDB lineage: Bacteria > Actinomycetota > Actinomycetes > Streptomycetales > Streptomycetaceae > Streptomyces > Streptomyces narbonensis. The sequence goes on along the minus strand of NZ_BMSF01000003.1, from coordinate 317,199 downwards.
AGGCGGGCGGCGGACTCCTCGTCGACGACGCGGAGCTGACGCCGCAGTGGGTGCAGGGCAACGTCCTGCCCGTACTGGCCGATCCGCACCGGTTGTACGAGATGTCCCGCGCAGCTGCCGAGTTCGGTCGCCGGGACGCCGACGACCTGCTCGTCGGCATGGTGTACGAGGCGATCGCCGCCCGCCGACAGGCGTAGCGGCGGCGAAGGGCGGAAGCGTGGCAGCCGGATCGACGACCGCCGAGAAGGGCGGCGCGAAGAGGCCGAAGTCGGAGCGGCCGTCCCGCACGGGCACCCGGAATCAGCGATTCCGGGTGCCCGCCCCCCGCGTGCTCCTCGTCGTACTCGGCGTCGTCGCCCTCACCGCCGGGGTGATCTGGGCGCTCTACGGATCGACCTGGTTCCGTGTGGAACGTGTGAAGACTTCCGGCACCGGGGTGCTGACCCCCGGCGAGGTGGAGGCGGTCGCCGCCGTCCCGACGGGCGCGCCGCTCGTCTCCGTCGACACCGAGGCGATCGAGGCGCGGCTCCGGCAGGAGCTGCCGCGCATCGAATCGGTCGACGTCGTGCGGTCCTGGCCGCACGGAATCGGTCTGAAAGTGACGGAACGGAAGCCCGTTCTCCTGCTGGAAAAGGGCACGAAGTTCATCGAAGTGGACGCGACCGGCGTCCGGTTCGCCACCGTCGACACCGCCCCCAAGGGCGTCCCCCGGCTCGTCCTCGACGCGTCCGCCTCGCCCAGCCTGCGCCGCTTCGACGCGGACCGGCTGCTGAAGGAGGCGGTCCGCGTCAGGGGTGAACTCCCGGACGAAATCGCCCGGAACGCTCGTGTCGTCCGCGTCACCTCGTACGACTCCGTCACTCTGGAGCTGACCGGCGGGCGCAGCGTCTTCTGGGGGAGCGCCGAGCACGGCCCGGTGAAAGCCAGGGTGCTGACCGCCCTCATGAAGGCCTCGCCCAAAGCGGGGCACTTCGATGTAAGTGCCCCCACGGCGCCCGCTTCGTCCGGCAGTTGACGGGTATCGGCCCTGGCCAGCACCCTGGTTGGCCAGCGCTCCGGGTGATCACATAGGGTGAAAAGAAAAACGGGAGGTTCGGCGTGTTCGTTGAACGTGCGCCGCTTGTCGACTTAGTGTCCTGTTCGGAAGAGTCCAGCGAACAGCGACACTGGTAACCCTAAACTTCAACGTTAGGGTTCGGGTCGGCGTTCCGGACCGCCCCAATCGGCATCCGTCGTCGCAGCGCGACCAACCACCGCGTACCGGCGACACGTAACTCGAGGCGAGAGGCCTTCGACGTGGCAGCACCGCAGAACTACCTCGCAGTCATCAAGGTCATCGGTGTCGGCGGCGGTGGTGTCAATGCCATCAACCGAATGATCGAGGTCGGCCTCAAGGGCGTCGAGTTCATCGCGATCAACACGGACGCGCAAGCGCTGTTGATGAGCGACGCCGACGTCAAGCTCGACGTCGGCCGTGAACTCACGCGCGGCCTGGGCGCCGGGGCCAACCCGGCCGTCGGTCGCAAGGCGGCAGAGGACCACCGCGAGGAGATCGAGGAGGTCCTCAAGGGGGCCGACATGGTCTTCGTCACCGCCGGCGAAGGCGGCGGCACCGGCACCGGCGGCGCACCCGTCGTCGCCAACATCGCGCGCTCGCTGGGCGCCCTGACGATCGGTGTGGTCACCCGACCCTTCACCTTCGAGGGCCGGCGCCGCGCCAACCAGGCGGAGGACGGCATCGCCGAGCTCCGCGAAGAGGTCGACACCCTCATCGTCATCCCGAACGACCGACTGCTCTCGATCTCGGACCGCCAGGTCTCCGTGCTCGACGCGTTCAAGTCGGCCGACCAGGTGCTGCTGAGCGGCGTCCAGGGCATCACGGACCTCATCACCACCCCGGGTCTGATCAACCTCGACTTCGCCGACGTCAAGTCGGTCATGTCCGAGGCCGGCTCGGCCCTCATGGGCATCGGCTCCGCCCGTGGCGACGACCGCGCGGTGGCCGCCGCGGAGATGGCGATCTCCTCGCCGCTCCTCGAGGCCTCCATCGACGGCGCCCGCGGCGTGCTGCTCTCCATCTCCGGCGGCAGCGACCTCGGTCTCTTCGAGATCAACGAGGCCGCGCAGCTGGTCAGCGAGGCGGCCCACCCCGAGGCCAACATCATCTTCGGCGCCGTCATCGACGACGCCCTCGGCGACGAGGTCCGGGTCACGGTCATCGCGGCCGGCTTCGACGGCGGCCAGCCGCCGGCCCGCCGGGACAACATCATCGGCTCGGTCTCGGCCAAGCGCGAGGAGCCGGCTCCGGCGCCCCGCATCAGCGAGCCCTCCCGCCCGATGGGCGGACTCGGCACGGTGGCCCCCCGCGAGGAGCCGGCCGCCGTCCCGGTCGAGCCGGTCCCGGTCGTCAACGAGACCCCGCTGACGCCGGCCCCGCCGGTCGTCCCGCCGGCCCGTCCGTACGCGGACTCCCAGGCCGAAGAGCTGGACGTCCCGGACTTCCTGAAGTGATAGGGCAGTACTTCGACGCGAACGGCGCGCACTTCGCCTTCACCGACAGGTGGGGCGGGGTGAGCGCCGTTCCGTACGAGGAGCTCAACCTCGGCGGCGCGGTCGGGGACGACCCCGAGTCCGTACGGACCAACAGGGCGCTGGCCGCCGGCGCCCTCGGGCTCGACCCGGCGCGGGTCGTCTGGATGAACCAGGTGCACGGCGCCGATGTCGCCGAGGTCGAGGGCCCGTGGACCGGCGAGGCCGTCCCGGCGGTCGACGGTCTCGTGACCGCGGCCCGCGGGCTCGCCCTCGCCGTCCTCACCGCGGACTGCGTCCCGGTCCTGCTCGCCGATCCCGTCGCCGGGGTCGTGTCCGCCGCCCACGCCGGACGGCCCGGAATGGTCTCCGGGGTCGTCCCCGCCGCCGTGGAGGCCATGATCGGCCTCGGCGCCGAACCGGCCCGGATCGTCGCCCGCACCGGCCCCGCCGTCTGCGGGCGGTGCTACGAGGTACCGGAGGCGATGCGCGCCGAGGTCACGGACATCGAGCCCGCCGCCTGGGCCGAGACGAGCTGGGGCACCCCCGCCGTCGACGTCACGGCCGGGGTGCACGCCCAGCTCGAACGGCTGGGGGTCACGGACCGGAAGGCCAGTGAGGTCTGCACCCGGGAGTCCGGTGACCACTACTCGTACCGCCGCGACCGCACCACAGGGCGACTCGCGGGATATGTCTGGTTGACCCAGGAAGAGACATGACGGACCGGAAGTCGCAACTCGCCGAGAATCTGGCCCACGTGGAGGAGCGGATCGCCGCTGCCTGCGCCGCCGCCGGGCGCCCGCGGGAGGAGGTGACCCTGATCGTGGTCACCAAGACCTACCCCGCGAGTGATGTGCGGCTGCTGCACGGACTGGGCGTGCGGCACGTCGCCGAGAACCGGGACCAGGACGCCGCCCCCAAGGCCGCCGCGTGTGCGGACCTTGATCTGACCTGGCACTTCGTGGGTCAGTTGCAGACCAACAAGGTCCGATCCGTGGTGGGTTATGCCGATGTGGTGCAGTCCGTCGACCGATTGAAGCTCGTTTCCTCTCTCTCCGCGGCCGCGGAGAAGGAGGGGCGGGAGCTCGGCTGTCTGCTCCAGGTCGCACTCGACGCCGAGTCCGGGGAGCGCGGCGCCCGGGGCGGCGTCTCGCCCGAGGGTGTCGAGGAGTTGGCGGCCTCGGTGGACGGCGCCCCCGGACTGCGGCTCGACGGCCTGATGACCGTCGCGCCGCTCTCCGGTCCGTACGCGGGCAGACAACGCGCCGCCTTCGACCGGTTGATGGATTTGTCGACTGCCCTGCGCGCGACCCGTCCGACTGCGAACATGGTGTCAGCAGGGATGAGTGCGGACCTCGAGGAGGCCGTCGCTGCCGGGGCGACACACGTACGCGTCGGTACGGCGGTACTCGGCGTCCGCCCCAAGCTCGGGTAACGTCGCGAAGCAAGTCGGACCACAGCAGAAAATATGGTCATTCCGCAGAACGGCGGGGTGGCCTGTGGATCGCGGGCACTTCGTGACGCTGCGACTTTGGCCTGTACGGCGATCCACCACAGAGCGGAGGACTCAGAGAATGGCCGGCGCGATGCGCAAGATGGCGGTCTACCTCGGCCTCGTGGAGGACGATGGGTACGACGGCCGGGGCTTCGACCCCGACGACGACTTCGAACCCGAGCTGGAGCCGGAGCCCGAGCGCGAGCGGCGCCACACCCCCCCGCGACAGATCGAGCGCGAGGAACCGGTGCGTGTGGTGCAGCAGCCCCCGGCACCCCGGGAACCGATCGCTCATTCTGTCCCGGTACTCGCCGAAAGCGGACGTCCGGCCCGAATTGCCCCCGTGGCATCCATCACACCCGAACGCCCGAGCATGGAGAAGAACGCACCGGTGATCATGCCCAAGGTCGTGTCCGAGCGGGAGCCCTACCGCATCACCACACTGCACCCCCGGACCTACAACGAGGCCCGTACCATCGGGGAACACTTCCGTGAGGGCACTCCCGTGATCATGAACCTCACGGAGATGGACGACACGGACGCGAAGCGACTTGTCGACTTTGCCGCCGGACTCGTCTTCGGGCTCCATGGCAGCATTGAGCGCGTGACGCAGAAGGTGTTCCTGTTGTCGCCTGCTAACGTCGATGTCACGGCGGAGGACAAGGCCCGGATCGCAGAGGGCGGATTCTTCAACCAGAGCTGAGAACGGAACCGGACGGACCGGCCGCAACGCGGCCGGAAAAGTGAGAGCACGTAAGCCAGGGGAGAGGGAAACGCGGGATGGGCGTCGCACTACAGGTGGTCTACATCGTGCTGATGTGCTTCCTCGTCCTCCTGATCGTCCGGCTGGTCATGGACTACGTCTTCCAGTTCGCGCGTTCATGGCAACCCGGTAAGGCGATGGTGGTCGTTCTGGAGGCCACCTACACTGTCACCGATCCACCGCTCAAGCTTCTGCGGCGACTCATCCCGCCGCTGCGTCTCGGGGGCGTGGCACTCGACCTGTCCTTCTTCGTTCTGATGATCATCGTCTACATCCTGATCTCCCTCGTGAGCAGGTTCGCCGGGTGAAGGTGAAAGTGGACGATACGGTCTTGCCGACTGCCGACGACTACGTAGAGGTGAAGAAGAGATGCCGTTGACCCCCGAGGACGTGCGGAACAAGCAGTTCACGACCGTCCGCCTTCGAGAAGGCTATGACGAGGACGAGGTCGATGCCTTCCTCGACGAGGTCGAGGCCGAGCTGACCCGCCTGCTCCGGGAGAACGAGGACCTGCGCGCCAAGCTGGCCGCCGCGACGCGTGCCGCCGCGCAGAACCAGCAGCAGCAGGGCATGCGCAAGCCCCCGGAGCCGCAGGATCGTCCCGTCGGTCCCGGCGCGCCGGTGCCCGCGGCCATATCCGGACCGCCGGTCCAGCAGCAGCCGCCGCAGATGGGCCCGCCGCAGCTGCCTTCCGGTGCCCCGCAGCTTCCCGCCGGCCCCATGCAGGGCGGCCCCATGCAGGGCGGGCCCATGGGCCCCGGCCCGATGCAGGGTGGCCCCATGCAGGGCGGACCGATGGGTCCCGGCCCGATGCAGGGCGGCCCCATGGGTCACCCGCAGCAGCAGCAGATGCAGCAGCAGCCTCCGCAGGCCCCGGGCGGCGACAGCGCCGCGCGTGTCCTCTCGCTGGCCCAGCAGACCGCCGACCAGGCGATCGCCGAGGCCCGCTCCGAGGCCAACAAGATCGTCGGCGAGGCGCGCTCCCGCGCCGAGGGCCTGGAGCGGGACGCCCGCGCCAAGGCGGACGCTCTTGAGCGGGACGCCCAGGAGAAGCACCGCGTCGCGATGGGCTCCCTGGAGTCCGCCCGCGCCACGCTGGAGCGCAAGGTCGAGGACCTGCGAGGCTTCGAGCGCGAGTACCGTACGCGCCTGAAGTCGTACCTGGAGTCGCAGCTGCGTCAGCTGGAGACCCAGGCGGACGACTCGCTGGCCCCGCCGCGGACCCCGGCCACGGCCTCCCTGCCGCCGGCGCCCTCGATGGCCTCGGCCGGCGCGAGCGCCCCGTCCTACGGTGGCAACGGCGGCATGGGCGGCGCGCCGTCCATGGGTGGCGCGCCCTCCTACGGCGGTCAGCAGCAGATGTCCCCGGCCATGACCCAGCCGATGGCTCCGGTCCGGCCGCAGGCTCCCCAGCCGATGCAGCAGGCGCCGGCGCCGATGCGGGGCTTCCTGATCGACGAGGACGACAACTGACGCGGCGGGCACGCGTGCTGAACGCGTAGCCGTCGGCAGGCTACGAAGGGCCGGGCCCTGGGTACTCCCCAGGACCCGGCCCTTCGGCGTACCCGGGGAGGGGGCGGGGTGGGGCGCCTGCGGCGGGCCCCGGCGGCGGGCCTTCACCCCACCCCGCCCCTTCCCGAAACCGGGGGCAAGCCCCCGGACCCCGTACGGCCTGGCAGCCGTGCCCTCAAACGCCGGGCGGGCTGAATGGCGTGGGGCCTGGGGCGGCGCCCCGGTTTCGGTAAGGGGCGGGGTGGGGGGACAAAGCCGAAGGCCCGGCCTCCCCTCAGGGGAGAGGCCGGGCCTTCGGCGTGTGGGTTACGCCTTGCGGAGGCGGAACGTGAGGGCCAGGCCCTCGTCCTCGAAGGGGAGGCCGTACGTGTCGTCGGCTTCGCCCTCCGCGTGGTCCGTCGCGAGGACCTCGTCCGCGATGAGCCCGGCGTGGGCCGCCAGCGCCTCCGTCGTCTCCGGGGAGGTGGACGTCCAGCGCAGGGCGATCCGGTCCGCCACGTCCAGGCCGCTGTTCTTGCGGGCCTCCTGGATCAGGCGGATCGCGTCGCGGGCGAGGCCGGCGCGGCGCAGTTCCGGGGTGATCTCCAGGTCCAGGGCGACCGTCGCACCCGCGTCCGAGGCCACCGACCAGCCCTCACGCGGGGTCTCCGTGATGATGACCTCCTCGGGGGTGACGGTGATCTCCTCACCGTTCACCGAGAGCGTCGCCTCGCCCGAGCGGAGCGCCAGCGACAGTGCCGCCGCGTCCGCCGCCGCGACCGCCTTGGCGACGTCCTGGACGCCCTTGCCGAAGCGCTTGCCCAGGGCCCGGAAGTTGGCCTTCGCCGTCGTGTCGACGAGCGAGCCGCCGACCTCGGAGAGGGAGGCCAGGGAGGAGACGTTCAGCTCCTCCGTGATCTGGGCCTGGAGGTCCGCGGAGAGGTTCGCGAAGCCCGTCGCCGCCACCAGCGCGCGCGAGAGCGGCTGGCGGGTCTTGACGCCCGACTCCGCGCGCGTCGCCCGGCCCAGCTCCACCAGGCGGCGGACCAGGAGCATCTGCTCGGAGAGGGTCTTGTCGATCAGGTCGGCGTCCGCCTCCGGCCAGGTGGCGAGGTGGACCGACTCCGGGGCCTCCGGGCTCACCGGCACGACCAGGTCCTGCCAGACCCGCTCCGTGATGAACGGGGTCAGCGGGGCCATCAGGCGCGTGACCGTCTCGATCACGTCGTGGAGGGTCCGCAGGGCCGCCTTGTCGCCCTGCCAGAAGCGGCGGCGCGAGCGGCGGACGTACCAGTTGGAGAGGTCGTCGACGAAGGCCGAGATCAGCTTGCCGGTGCGCTGGGTGTCGTACGTCTCCATCGCCTCGGTGGTCTCGGCCACCAGCGTGTTCAGCTCGGAGAGCAGCCAGCGGTCGAGGACCGAGCGGTCGGCCGGGGCCGGGTCCGCGGCGCTCGGCGCCCAGCCGGACGTACGGGCGTACAGCGCCTGGAAGGCCACCGTGTTCCAGTACGTCAGGAGGGTCTTGCGGACGACCTCCTGGATCGTGCCGTGGCCCACCCGGCGCGCCGCCCACGGCGAGCCGCCGGCCGCCATGAACCAGCGGACCGCGTCGGCGCCGTGCTGGTCCATCAGCGGGATCGGCTGGAGGATGTTGCCCAGGTGCTTGGACATCTTCCGGCCGTCCTCGGCGAGGATGTGGCCCAGGCAGACCACGTTCTCGTACGAGGACTTGTCGAAGACGAGGGTGCCCACCGCCATCAGCGTGTAGAACCAGCCACGGGTCTGGTCGATGGCCTCGGAGATGAACTGCGCCGGGTAGCGGGACTCGAAGAGTTCCTTGTTCTGGTACGGGTAGCCGTACTGCGCGAACGGCATCGAGCCCGAGTCGTACCAGGCGTCGATGACCTCCGGCACGCGCGTCGCGGTCTTCCCGCAGCCCTCGGACCGGCACGGGAAGGTGACCGCGTCGATGTACGGGCGGTGCGGGTCGAGCTCCGACTGGTCGGTGCCCGTCAGCTCGGTGAGCTCGGCGCGGGAGCCGACGCAGGTGAGGTGGTCGTCCTCGCAGCGCCAGATCGGCAGCGGGGTGCCCCAGTAGCGGTTCCGGGAGAGCGCCCAGTCGACGTTGTTGGTGAGCCAGTCGCCGAAGCGGCCGTGCTTCACCGAGTCCGGGAACCAGTTCGTCCGCTCGTTCTCCGCCAGCATGCGGTCCTTGACCGCCGTCGTGCGGATGTACCAGGACGGCTGCGCGTAGTACAGCAGGGCCGTGTGGCAGCGCCAGCAGTGCGGGTAGCTGTGCTCGTACGGGATGTGGCGGAAGAGCAGGCCGCGCGCGCCCAGGTCGGCGGTGAGGGCCTCGTCGGCCTTCTTGAAGAAGACGCCGCCGACCAGCGGCACGTCCTCCTCGAAGGTGCCGTCGGGGCGGACCGGGTTCACGACCGGCAGGCCGTACGCCTTGCAGACCTTGAGGTCGTCCTCACCGAAGGCGGGGGACTGGTGGACCAGACCCGTACCGTCCTCGGTCGTGACGTACTCGGCGTTCACGACGTAGTGCGCCGGGGCGTCGAAGGGGACCAGCTCGAACGGGCGCTGGTAGGTCCAGCGCTCCATCTCGGCGCCCGTGAAGGACTCGCCGGTGGTCACCCAGCCCTCGCCGAGCGCCTTCTCGAGGAGAGGCTGCGCGACGACGACCCGCTCGTCGCCGTCGGTCGCGACCACGTAGGTGACCTCGGGGTGGGCGGCGACCGCCGTGTTGGACACCAGGGTCCAGGGGGTCGTCGTCCAGACGAGGAGCGCCGCCTTGCCGGCCAGCGGGCCGGAGGTCAGCGGGAAGCGGACGTAGACCGACGGGTCGACGACCGTCTCGTAGCCCTGCGCCAGCTCGTGGTCGGAGAGACCCGTGCCGCAGCGCGGGCACCAGGGGGCGACCCGGTGGTCCTGGACCAGCAGGTCCTTGTCGAAGATCTGCTTCAGCGACCACCAGACCGACTCGATGTACGAGGGGTCCATGGTCCGGTAGGCGTCGTCGAGGTCGACCCAGTAGCCCATGCGGGTCGTCAGCTCGGCGAAGGCGTCGGTGTGGCGGGTCACCGACTCGCGGCACTTGTCGTTGAACTCGGCGATGCCGTACGCCTCGATGTCCTTCTTGCCGGAGAAGCCCAGCTCCTTCTCGACGGCGAGCTCGACCGGCAGGCCGTGGCAGTCCCAGCCGGCCTTGCGGGCCACGTGGTAGCCGCGCATGGTCCGGAAGCGGGGGAAGACGTCCTTGAAGACGCGGGCCTCGATGTGGTGCGCGCCGGGCATGCCGTTCGCGGTGGGCGGGCCCTCGTAGAACACCCACTCGGGGCGTCCCTCGGACTGCTCGAGGGTCTTCGCGAAGACCTTGCTGTCGCGCCAGAAGTCGAGCACGTCGTGCTCCAGCGCGGGCAGGTCGACCTGGGCGGGCACCTGGCGGTACTGCGGCGGTGTCATCGGGTTCCTCCGGCGGACTGTCGTCGTTCCGTCCGGAGGGACGAGAGCGCTGCTCCCGCGGTACCACCCTCCTTGGCTCCGGGCAGGCACGCTCCCTGAGCCCCCTCATTGGGGTCGCGACGCCGGGTCTAGTCACCGCGCTCTCGCACGGCTTTCTTCCGACGGCTCCGGGGTGATGCTTCACATCGGGCTCGCCCCCGGGCTCTCACCGTCCCCGGGTCGCTCATGGCTGCGTACGACGCTACTCGTCCCCATCCAAGCCTTTCGCTGTGCCCAGTGTACGGGCCGCGACGGGGGGTGGCCGACCGTATTTCCCGAGCCCCGGACGGCCACCCGGACCGCCACCCGAATGGCCATACGAAGCGGGGCGGAGTTCCGTTACGGCCATGTGGGGGAGGGGCGGGGCGGATTACCGGGCGGGGAGCTGGGCACAACGGAGGCAGGCCCGCCCTGCGGGGAGCGGGGGCGGGTGGGAACGGCGGCGTGCCCCGTTGCCGCGGGCCTTGGGCCGATTTATCGTCCCAGCACGATTCGCGAGCAAGATCACAAAATGTGAAGGGGCCGCGACATGGTGGCGAAGAAGACCGCCGCGAAGAAGTCCTCGACCGCCGTCTCCACCGGTGCGGCGGCCGTGGACGGCAAGGACGTGGCCGGAAAGAAGTCGACCGCCGCCAAGAAGGCGGTCGGCAGGAAGGCCGCGGCGAAGAAGGCTACGGCGGCCCCTGACCCCGAGGCGGCGGCCGTGGCCGCGGAGGCCGCCGAGGACACCCCCGCCGCGCACGCCCCGGCCAGGAAGGCCTCGGCGAGGAAGACGGCCGCCAGGAAGGCGACCGCCGCGAAGAAGCAGACAGGAGCCAGGACGGTGGCAGCGAAGAAGACCGCGGGTGGCGTGACGACCGCAGAGGACGAGGCCGCGGTGCCCACGGCCCGTACCGGTGAGCTCGCGGTGCGCCCCGGCGAGGACCCGTGGACGCCGGAGGAGGTCGAGGAGGCCCGCAGCTCGCTCCAGGCGGAGGTCCTGCGGCTGCGCAGCGAGCTCGTCCACTCGCGGGAGGAGCTCACCGGCCTCATGCGGGACTCGGGCGACGGCGCCGGCGACGACCAGGCCGACACCGGCACCAAGAACATCACGCGCGAGCACGAGCTCGCGCTCGCCGCCAACGCCCGGGAGATGCTGGAGCAGACCGAACACGCCCTGGAGCGGCTCGACGCGGGCACGTACGGCCTCTGCGAGGTGTGCGGGAAGCCGATCGGCAAGGCGCGGATGCAGGCCTTCCCCCGGGCCACCCTCTGCGTGGAGGACAAGCAGCGGCAGGAGCGGCGCGGCTGACGGTCTCGTACGCCTGTGCCGTACCCTCGGGGCACGGTCAGGCATCGAGGTCGAGGGACTCACTCACGTGGCAGAGGCGGAGCGCATCATCGGTACGCCGGATTCAGCAGGGGCCGACGAGCCGGCGGCCCCCGAAGGCACGGCCGACGGCACGGCCGCTCCCGAGGAGCAGCCCAAGGGCAGGCGCAGGATCGTCGCGCTGCTCGTGGTGGCCGTGCTGGCCTATCTGCTCGACCTGGGCAGCAAGATGCTGGTGGTCGCCAAGCTGGAGGGCCGCGAGGCGATCCCGCTGATCGGCGACCTGCTGCGCCTCGACGCCATCCGGAACCCGGGCGCCGCCTTCGGCATGGGCGAAGCCTTCACGATCGTCTTCACCTGCATCGCCGCCGTCGTGATCATCGTGATCGTCCGGCTGGCGCGGAAGCTCTACAGCCTGCCCTGGGCCATCGCCCTCGGTCTGCTGCTCGGCGGCGCGCTCGGCAACCTCACGGACCGGATCTTCCGCTCGCCGGGCGTCTTCGAGGGCGCGGTGGTGGACTTCATCGCCCCCGCGAACTTCGCCGTCTTCAACCTCGCCGACTCGGCGATCGTCTGCGGCGGCATCCTCATCGTGTTCCTGTCCTTCCGGGGCGTGGACCCGGACGGGACCGTCCACAAGGACTGAGAGGACCCGGTGGGAGCGGGCGGGGAGCCCGGCCAGTACGGAGTACCTCCCGCGCAAGGCATACTCGACGGGTGAGTACGAGTCCCGAGATCCGCACGCTGCCCGTTCCCGATGGCCTGGAGGGCGAGCGCGTCGACGCCGCCATCGCCCGGATGTTCGGGTTCTCCCGCACGAAGGCGGCCGAGCTGGCTGCCGCAGGGAAGGTCCAGGTCGACGGCTCCGTCGTCGGCAAGTCCGAGCGGGTCAGCGGCGGCGCGTGGCTCGAGGTCGAGATGCCGGGGGCGCCCGCGCCCGTGCAGATCGTCGCCGAGCCCGTCGAGGGCATGGAGATCGTCCACGACGACGACGACATCGTCGTGATCATGAAGCCGGTCGGCGTCGCCGCGCACCCCAGCCCCGGCTGGACCGGCACCACGGTCATCGGCGGCCTCGCCGCCGCCGGGTACCGCATCTCCACCTCCGGCGCCGCCGAGCGCCAGGGCATCGTGCACCGTCTCGACGTCGGCACCTCCGGCCTGATGGTGGTCGCCAAGTCCGAGTACGCGTACACCTCGCTCAAGCGCCAGTTCAAGGAGCGCACGGTCGACAAGCGCTACAACGCGCTGGTCCAGGGCCACCCCGACCCGATGAGCGGCACCATCGACGCGCCGATCGGCCGGCACCCGAACCACGACTACAAGTGGGCGGTCACCGCCGAGGGCAAGCCCTCCGTCACCCACTACGACCTCATCGAGGCGTACCGGTCGGCCTCGCTGCTCGACATCAAGCTGGAGACGGGCCGCACCCACCAGATCCGGGTGCACATGTCCGCCCACCGCCACCCCTGCGTCGGCGACCTCACCTACGGCGCCGACCCGACCCTCGCCAAGCGCCTCGGCCTGACGCGGCAGTGGCTGCACGCCGTCCGTCTCGGCTTCGAGCACCCGGGCGACGGCTCGTGGGTCGAGTTCGCCAGCACCTACCCGGAGGACCTCCAGAAGGCCCTGGACCGGATCGCCTCGGAGAGCCGGTGACCACCGCGTACAGCGTCCGCGAGGCGCTCGTCCCCGAGGACCGCGAGGCCTGCTTCGCGGTGCGCCGCGAGGTCTTCGTGGTGGAGCAGGGTGTTCCGCAGGAGCTGGAGTACGACACGTACGACACGACCGCCGTGCACGTGCTCGCGGTGCGCGAGGACGGGCTGCCGTTGGGCACCGGACGGCTCCTCTTCGGGTCGGACGCGGTCGGCAAGACCGGCGCCGACACCTCGGTGGGCTCGCTCGGCCGGCTCGCGGTCTCCGAGTCCGCGCGCGGCCTCGGCGTCGGCGCGGCCCTCGTGCGGGGCATCGAGGACGCGGCGCGCGAGCGCGGTCTGACCGCCGTCGACCTGCACGCGCAGACCCACGCGCTGGGCTTCTACGAGCGGCTCGGCTACGAGGCGTACGGCCCCGAGTTCCCGGACGCGGACATGCCGCACCGGGCGATGCGGCGCTCGCTGTAGGACCCCGCGTCACCGAGGGCGTCTCCTCCGGCGTTCCCCCTGCCCCCTGTCACACCCGCCGCGTGCGGGCGTACACAGGGGGCAGTCGCATGGAAAACGGACATACGTGACAGGGTGTGTCCGTGGATCAATTGGCCCTGTTGTTCTTGCTGCTGCTCGGCGCTCTGCTCACCGTGCCCCTCGGTGACCGGCTCGGACTGCCCGCGCCCGTCCTGATGACCCTCATCGGGATCGCGCTGGCCTTCCTGCCGTTCGTGCCGAGCGTCGAGATCCCGCCGGAGTTCATCCTCCCCCTGGTGTTGCCGCCCCTGCTGTACGCCTCCGTGCAGCGCACCTCCTGGCGTCAGTTCGCGGCGAACAGACGGCCCATCTTCCTGCTCGCGGTCGCCCTCGTCTTCGTGACCACCGCCGCCGTCGGCGCGGTCGCGCACACGCTCGTGCCCGGCATCTCGCTGGCCGCCGCGATCGCGCTCGGCGCACTCGTCGCGCCGCCGGACCCGGTCGCGGCGACCGCCGTCGCCGGCTCGCTCGGGCTGCCGCGGCGGCTCGTGTCGATCCTGGAGGGTGAAGGCCTCTTCAACGACGTCACCGCGATCGTGCTCTACCACGTGGCGATCGCCGCCGTCGTCAGCGGCTCCTTCTCCTGGCCCGAGGCGATCGGCGAGTTCGTGCTGTCCGCGGTGGTCGCCACGATCCTCGGCCTGGTGCTCGGCTGGCTGACCAACAAGCTCATCGGACTCCTGGGGGACGCCACGCTCCAGACCGGGCTCACCCTCCTCGTCCCCTTCGTGAGCTACGTCCTCGCCGAGGAGCTGCACGGCTCCGGCGTCCTCGCGGTCCTGATCACCGCGCTCTTCCTCGCCGAGCACGCGGCCGACGCCGACGACGTCATGGGCCGGCTCGCCGGACAGACCTTCTGGCAGATCGTGGACACCCTCGTCACCGGCATCGCCTTCGGGCTCATCGGTCTGGAGCTCGTCCACGTCTTCGGGGTGGCCGAGGGGCGTGGCCTGGAGATGCTCGGCTGGGGCGCCGCCGTGGTCGCGGTGGTCGTCGGGGTCCGGCTGCTGTGGCTGCTGCCCGCCACCTGGCTGGCGAAGCGGCTCCACACGCGCCGGGACGTCGACGAGGAGATCCCGATGAGCTGGCGTGAGACCGTCGTCATGTGGTGGGCGGGGATGCGCGGGGTGGCCTCGGTGGCGCTCGCGCTGGCCATCCCGCTCCGTACCGACGACGGCGAGCCCTTCCCCGGCCGGGACGAGATCGTCTTCATCGCCTTCTGCGTGATCATCGCCACCCTCGTCTTCCAGGGGCTCACCCTGCCGTGGCTGGTCCGGAAGCTCGGGGTCCGGGCCGACGCCGACGCGGAGCGGGCCCTGGAGCGAGATCTCGCCATCCGGGCCGCGAAGGCCGCCAAGCGCAGGCTCAAGGAGATCGAGGAGGTCGAGGAGCTGCCCGAGGAGGTCCAGGAGCGGCTGCTGCGCGGGGCGTACGACATCGGGGCGCGGATCAGTCCGGACATGGTCGACGAGGAGCGGAGGGCCGCGTTCGTCGAGCGGACGAAGCGGTTCAAGGCCGTGCAGCGGATCCAGCGGGAGCTGATGTCGGCCGCCCGGCACGAGGTCCTCTCGGCGCGCAGCGAGCCGGGCGCCGACCCGGAGGTGGTGGACCGGGTGCTGCGTCAGCTGGACGTGCGCAGCATGCGGTGAGGCCGGTGAGCCGGGTGATCGGTGCGGTCCCGGCCGGGTGGCAGGATGGGACGCATGGACATCATGCTCTTCCACTCGGCCTACGGGCTGACTCCTTCCGTCGAGGCCGCCGCCGAGCGGCTCCGGGCCGCCGGGCACCAGGTCTGGACGCCCGACCTGTACGACGGCAAGACGGTCGGGACCGTCGAGGAGGGCGTGGCGCTCCGGGACGAGATCGGCAAGGACGAGCTGCTGAAGCGTGCGGTCCTGGCCGCCGCCCCCTACTCCGAGCGGGGCCTGGTCTACATGGGCCTCTCGCTGGGCGCCTCGATCGCCCAGACCCTGGCGCTCGGCGACGAGAAGGCGCGCGGGCTGCTGCTGTTCCACGGCACCTCGGACCTCGCGGAGTCCGCCTCGGTGGACGAGCTGCCCGTACAGCTGCACGTGGCGGAGCCCGACCCCTTCGAGACGGACGACTGGCTGTCGTCCTGGTACCTCCAGATGCGCAAGGCCGGGGCGGACGTGGAGGTCTACCGCTACCGGGGCGCGGGGCACGTGTACACGGACCCGGAGCTGCCCGACTGGGACGCGGAGGCGGCCGAGCGGACCTGGTCGGTGGCGCTGTCCTTCCTGGACAGCCTGTAGGAAGCACGCCCGAGGGCGCGGCGGGAGTCTCCTCCCGTCGCGCCCTCGGTGTTGTCCGGTGTGCCAGGTCCGTGCGGGGTGTGGGTCAGCCCGCGCGGTACGAGGTCCAGAACTGGTTCATCCGGGTCACCTGGCCGGAAGTGAACTGGTACATGCACGCGTCGTACGTGTAGTCCATGAAGTTGTGGATCGGGTCCACGCCGGCCTTGGAGGCGCAGGAGTCACGGCCGGTCGGGCACTCGTACGCGGGGCTCTTCTCGGCCGGGGTGTCGGCGACGGAGTCACCGGCGCCGTTGCAGCCGCCCTGGAAGGTGTGGTAGAGGCCCATCCAGTGGCCGACCTCGTGGGTCGCGGTGTCACCCTCGTTGTAGTTGGCCGCGGAACCGCCCGGGAGGGAGGAGTCGAGGACCACGACACCGTCCATGGACGGGTTCGAGGCGTACGAGGACGGGAAGGTCGCCCAGCCGAGGAGGCCGCCGCTCAGGTTGGCGGTGTAGAAGTTCAGCGCGCCGGCGCCGCCCTTGCGGAGGGTCTGCTTCATCGCCTTCTCGGCGGTGGAGCCGGAAGCCAGGTTGTACCAGGAGGCGTTGTCCGTGTAGTCGGTCTCGGCCAGCGTGAACTGGAAGTTGGAGTTCACATTGCCGGTGCCCTGGCCGGCGTACGCCGCGTTCAGGACCGCCATCTGGTTGTTGATCTGGGTGGCGGACAGCTTGCCCGTCGTGCCGCTGTGGATGACGTGGAAGTAGACGGGGATGTTGACCACGGCGGCGGCGTCCGCGGCGGCGCTGAGACGCCCCTGGACCGAGGCCGAGGCCAGCTTCTTCTTCAGGTCGTCGTCCATGGCCTTGGCCTTGGCGGCCGAGAGCTCGTTGGGCTCGGCGGCGTGGCTGTCGGCACCGCGGGCCTTGCGGGCGCTGGAGACGCCGGCGTGGTCGGCGTGGTCGTCGACGCAGTCCTCGGCGGAGGCGGCGGCCAGCGTGTCGGTCGACGCGCCGGTGGCGACGGGGGCGGAAAGCGGAGCCAGGGCCAGGGTTCCGGCCATGACGGCGGTGCCAAGAATACGACGTGACATACGGGGCGATATACGGGCAAGAGCACGCACGGTGACTCCTCGTGGGGGAGGGTGGGAGAGGAACTTCCTCGCCACGGCCGGAGATTACGCGGCCATGTCAGACGTAGTTGAGGAGTGATCAAGCCCAATCATTCATGGGGCAATTCGGTCCATCGGGAAGAAATTCTTGCGCCGATTCCGGAGTTTGAGACCTCGACGTAACGGAAGAGGTGCCGGAGGCGGGTGGTGTGTCCGGATTCGATCTCCGAAACTCGCCACCCGCCGTAGCGATGTGATCTCCCGTTAACAGAAGAGATCATGGCTGAAAATCGCCGTTAGGGCCTCGTCAGCGAACCGGCTGGTACACCCGCTCGACACGCTGGGTTCCGCTCTTGGTCCGGTACGAGCGCGCCCAGGCGCTCGTCGCCGCCGGATCCGCCTTGTCGGAGACCGTGTAGTAGTCCATCTGCGAGCGCTCGGAGGTCACGTCGAGCACGCCGTAGCCGTGGTGGTCCATGTCCACCCACTTCACATGGCGGTTGGCGGCCTTCACGGCGCCCGCGGCCACGACCGAGAGCGTCCCCGGGGCCACGTTGAGCATGTCGTCCAGGTTGTCCGAGGTCACCGAGGTGACGACGAACTCGGTGGCGGCCGAGGCCGACAGCGGGTACGTCGCCGCCTTCACCGGCACGTCGTTGGCCCAGGCCATGTGGATGTCGCCGGTGAGGAAGACCGTGTTGCGGATCGCCCGCGAGGTCAGGTGTCCGATCAGTTCCTTGCGGTCGTCGGTGAAGCCGTCCCACTGGTCGACGTTGACCGCGAGCCCCTCCGTCGGCAGGCCCATCAGCTCGGCGAGCGGCTCCAGGAGGTGGGCGGGCAGGGCGCCGAAGGCGATCGGCGAGATCATCACCGACGTTCCGACCAGCTGCCAGGTCGCGTCCGAGCCCGCGAGACCGGCCTTGAGCCAGTCCAGTTGGGCGCGTCCGGTGATCGACCGCTCCGGGTCGTCGACCGTGCCGCTGCCGGTCTTCGCCGGGGCGGAGCGGAAGGTCCGCAGGTCCAGCAGGTGCAGATCGGCCAGCCGGCCGAAGCGCAGCCGCCGGAAGACCGTGCCCTCGGTGGAGGCGCGGACCGGCATCCACTCGAAGTACGCCTGCTTGGCGGCGGCCACCCGGGCCGCCCACTCGCCCTCGGCGCTGGGGGCGTGGTTCTCGGCCCCGCCCGTCCAGGCGTCGTTGGCGAACTCGTGGTCGTCCCAGATGGCGACCACGGGGTGGGCGGCGTGCAGGGCCTGGAGGTCGGCGTCCGTCTTGTAGTGCCCGTGCCGGGTGCGGTAGTCGGCGAGCGAGACGATCTCGTGCCGCGGCTCGTGCTGCCGGACGGTGTCCTTCGCCTCCGGGTAGACGCCGCTGGCGTACTCGTAGACGTAGTCGCCGAGATGGAGGACGGCGTCCAGGTCGGCGCGGCCGGCGAGGTGGCGGTACGCGGAGAAGTGGCCGGACTCCCAGTTCGCGCAGGAGACCACGCCGAAGCGGACCCCGGGGGTGGCGGCGTCGGCGGGCGGCGCGGTCCGGGTGCGGGCGGCCGGCGAGACGGCGTCGCCCGCCGTGAAGCGGAACCAGTAGGCGGTCGCCGGGCGCAGGCCCCGCACGTCGGCCTTCACGGTGTGGTCCGAGGAGGCGCTCGCCGTGGTCGAACCCGAGGCGACGGTGCGGGCGAAGCCGCGGTCCTCGGCGAGCTCCCAGCCGACCGTGACGTCCGGGCCGAGCCCGGATCCGGGCACGGCCTCCGCGGAGGGGGTGACGCGCGTCCAGAGGAGGACGCCGTCGGGCAGCGGGTCGCCGGAGGCGACGCCGTGGAGGAAGGCGGGTGCCCCGGAGTCCGCGAGAGCGGGGGAGGCGGCGCCCAGCAGGGCGGGCGCGGCGACGGCGGTGACGGCGGCGGCCTTGACGACCGTGCGACGACTGGGGGCAGGGGATATGAACTGACTGGTCACGGGCAGTCAGATTACTGACGGGTAGGCCTGTTGGTCAGGCGAATTCCGGAAGTTCGTCGACTTGTCGCCCACAGGACGTGTCCCGCCCCGTGCGTCGCCGGCGTCTCGACCGCACCGAGCCCGGACGCCGCCGGCCCCGGACCTCAGGAGGTCCGGGGCCGGGCGACGGGCGGGAGGGGTCTCGCGGATCAGCCCTTGAGGGCCGCGTCGATCGCCGTCGTGAACTGGTCGGCCGTCATCGGCGGGCTGTCGGAGCCCTGCGCCGTGACGGTCTTGCCGCCCATCTTCAGCGTCGGCGTGCCCTGCACACCGCTCGCGTCGAAGGCCTTGGACATCTTCATCGCCCAGGCGTCGAACGTGCCGTCCTCGACGTTCTTCTTGAACTCGGCGTTGCTCTTGAGGGCCGGGACCGAGTCCGCGATCTCCAGGAGGTAGGAGTCCTTGGCGAACTTGTCCTGGTTCTCCTCCGGGTGGAACTTCGTCGAATAGAGCGCCGACTTGAACTTCAGGAAGGCCTCGGGGCTCACGTCCAGGGCCGCGCCGAGGGCCGACAGGGCGTTCTTCGAGCCCTCGCCGGGGACGCCGTTGTCGATGAAGGTGGCGCCGACGTACTTGATCTTGTACTTGCCGGACTCGACGTCCTTCTCGATCGTCGCGCCCACGCCCTGCTCGAAGGTCGCGCAGACGGGGCAGCGCGAGTCCTCGTACAGCTCCAGGGTCTTCGTCGCGGACGACTTGCCGATGACGACCGTCGTGCCGTTCGTGCCCGAGGTGTTCTTCGGGGCCTTCACGGTCGTGGCCTCGGCCGCCGTCTCCCACTGGGTGGGCTTGTTGGACTGCACGACCGCGTAGCCGATGCCGCCGGCGGCGGCCAGCACGGCCACGGCCGAGACGGCGACGACGAGCTGCCGGCGCGCCTTGTCCTTCTTCGCCTGCCGCTCGCGCTCGACGCGCAGCCGCTCGCGGGCGGCGGCCTTGTTGGACTGGCTGTTGCGTGCGCTCATGATCGTGATCTCCGTGAAAGGTGGGAAAGAGAGGGGAACCGCTGTGCCGGGGTCGCTCAGACGAGAGCGAAGCCCGGGAACGGCGGCCCCCGCCGCCCCACGGAGTGCACGAGAAGACGGACACGGGACGACCGGGGCCGTCCCGCGGGCCGGGCGGCGAGGCCCGGAGCCGTACCGCCGCCGCGGAAGAAGGCCGCCACGAGCAGCAGCGGCCGGAACGCGAAGGCGGCCACCGCGCCGAGCAGCCGGGCCAGCGCCCGCTCCCCGCCGCGCAGCCACGAAGCCGCCGCGAGCCCGACACCGACGTGCGCAAGGAGCAGCAGCCACGGCAGCGCCGGGTCGGGGGAGTCGAGCAGGGCGGCCGCGGTCCCGCTCGCGGGGGCGGCCACGCCCGGCAGCGGCGCGCCCACCGCGCCGCCGCAGAAGACCTCCACGCCGACCGCGCGCAGCGAACCGGCGACCGGACCGCCCGCGGCGCCGTAACAGACCACCTGTCCGCTGGTGAAGAGAGTGTCGGCCGCCAGCTCGAGCGGGACGAGGAGCCCGGCGATCGGGCCGAAGCCTCGCTCGCGGCCGGCCAGCGCGTAGGCGACGGCGAAGACGCCGGCCGCGACCGGGACGACCGTCCCCAGCGGTAGCGGCACGCCGGAGAGCAGCACGTGGGACGCCACGGACAGCGTCACGACCAGTGCCGTGAAGAACGCCGCCCGCAGCGCCCTCAGCTGCGTCACTGCCATGTCCATCGTCGTGGAGTGTGCCATGTCGTGCCGTAAGGGGTCGCTAAAGGCAGGCTGTGAACCGTCCCGCCCCGCCCCCGTGGCGCCTGTCGCCCGGTCCTACAGCCCCGGGATCCGGCCGTTGCGGAAGAGGTCCACGAAGATCTGGTGGTCGGCCCGCGCCCGGGCCCCGTAGGCATGCGCGAAGTCCACCAGGAGGTCGGCGAAGCCCTCCTCGTCCGCGGCGATCGCCGCGTCGATGGCCCGCTCCGTCGAGAACGGCACCAGCGAGTGCCCGCTCGACTCGTCCGCCGCCGCGTGCATGGTCGCCGTCGCCCGGCCCAGGTCCGCGACGGTCGCCGCGATCTCGTCGAGGTCGTCGATGTCCGACCAGTCCAGGTCCACCGCGTACGGCGAGACCTCGGCGACCAGCTGCCCGGCCCCGTCCAGCTCCGCCCAGCCCAGCCACGGGTCGGCGTGCGCCTGGAGCGCCCGCTGCGAGATCACGGTGCGATGGCCCTCGTGCCGGAAGTACTCCCGTACCGCCGGGTCCGTGACATGGCGGGAGACCGCCGGGGTCTGCGCCTGCTTCAGATAGATCACGACGTCGTTCTCCAGGGCGTCGCTGTGCCCCTCCAGCAGGATGTTGTACGAGGGCAGGCCGGCCGAGCCGATGCCGATCCCGCGCCGCCCGACGACGTCCTTCACCCGGTACGAGTCGGGGCGGACCAGGCTGGCCTCCGGCAGGGTCTCCAGATAGCCGTCGAAGGCGGCCAGGACCTTGTAGCGGGTGGCCGCGTCCAGGTCGATCGCCCCGCCGCCGGCCGCGAAGCGGCGCTCGAAGTCGCGGATCTCGGTCATCGAGTCGAGCAACCCGAAGCGGGTCTGCGCCCGGGCGGCCCGCAGGGCCCCGAGCAGCGCCCCGTCGGCGGTCTCCAGGGTGAAGGGCGGCACCTCGTCCTCGCCGGCGCCGGTCGCGAGGGCGTGGATCCGCTCGCGGTAGGCGGCGGCACAGATGCGGACCCCCGTGGTGATCTGCTCGTCGCTGAGCGCCTTCGCGTATCCGATCAGGGCGAGCGAGGCGGCGAGCCGCTTCAGGTCCCAGGTGAAGGGGCCCACGTACGCCTCGTCGAAGTCGTTGACGTTGAAGATCAGCCGGCCGTTGGCGTCCATGTACGTGCCGAAGTTCTCGGCGTGCAGATCGCCGTGGATCCAGACCCGGCCGGTGCGCTCGTCGAGGTAGGGCCCGCCCTGCGCCTCCTTCTCCAGGTCCGAGTAGAAGAGGCAGGCCGTCCCCCGGTAGAAGGCGAAGGCCGAGCCGGCCATCTTCCGGAACTTGACGCGGAAGGCGGCGGGGTCGGCGGCGAGGAGCTCACCGAAGGCGGTGTCGAAGACGGCGAGGATGTGCTCACCGCGCTCCGCGACGGTGGGCTGGGTGACCGACATCGAGGTGCCTCCTGGTACCGGACGTACTGCGAGAATGTTCACGACAATTTGGGGGTCCCCCCAGCTCGCGAGGGGGAGCGTGTTCCGTGTCTCTCAACGCGCGACCCTAATCGCGAGTGCCCGACGTCTGTCAGTCCGGAGACGTAGACTTCCACGCTGTCCCCCCAGACTGTCCGCAGCCTGTCTCCCACCCGTCGCCCGACCGCCACCCCCGTACGAGGCGCTCCGCGCCGCAGACTTTTTCGGAGGCCCCCCGCCGTGACCAAGCCGCCCTTCACGCACCTCCACGTACACACCCAGTACTCGCTGCTGGACGGTGCCGCGCGGCTCAAGGACATGTTCAACGCGTGCAACGAGATGGGCATGACCCATATCGCCATGTCCGACCACGGCAACCTGCACGGGGCGTACGACTTCTTCCACTCGGCGAAGAAGGCCGGGGTCACCCCGATCATCGGCATCGAGGCGTACGTCGCCCCCGAGTCCCGGCGCAACAAGCGCAAGATCCAGTGGGGCCAGCCGCACCAGAAGCGGGACGACGTCTCCGGTTCCGGCGGTTACACCCACAAGACGATCTGGGCGGCGAACTCCACCGGACTGCACAACCTCTTCAAGCTGTCCTCCGACGCGTACGCCGAGGGCTGGCTGCAGAAGTGGCCCCGGATGGACAAGGAGACCATCTCGAAGTGGTCCGAGGGGCTCATCGCCTCCACGGGCTGCCCCTCCGGAGAGCTCCAGACCCGGCTCCGCCTCGGCCAGTTCGACGAGGCCCTGAAGGCCGCCTCCGAGTACCAGGACATCTTCGGCAAGGAGCGGTACTTCCTGGAGCTGATGGACCACGGCATCGAGATCGAGCGCCGCGTCCGCGACGGACTCCTGGAGATCGGCAAGAAGCTCGGCATCCCGCCGCTCGTCACGAACGACTCGCACTACACGTACGCGCACGAGTCGACCGCGCACGACGCCCTGCTCTGCATCCAGACCGGCAAGAACCTCTCCGATCCGGACCGCTTCCGCTTCGACGGCACCGGCTACTACCTCAAGTCCACGGACGAGATGTACGCCATCGACTCCTCGGACGCCTGGCAGGAGGGCTGCCGCAACACCCTCCTGGTCGCGGAGCAGATCAACACCGACGGCATGTTCGTCGAGAAGAACCTCATGCCGAAGTTCGACATCCCGGAGGGGTACACCGACACGACCTGGTTCCGCGAGGAGACCATGCGGGGCATGCACCGCCGCTTCCCCGGGGGCATCCCCGAGGACCGCATGAAGCAGGTCGAGTACGAGATGGACACCATCATCTCGATGGGCTTCCCCGGCTACTTCCTCGTCGTCGCCGACTTCATCATGTGGGCGAAGAAGCAGGGCATCGCCGTGGGCCCCGGCCGAGGCTCCGCGGCCGGCTCGATCGTCGCGTACGCCATGGGCATCACCGACCTCGACCCGATCCCGCACGGACTGATCTTCGAGCGCTTCCTCAACCCCGAGCGCGTCTCCATGCCCGATGTCGACATCGACTTCGACGAGCGTCGGCGCGTCGAGGTGATCCGGTACGTGACGGAGAAGTACGGCTCCGACAAGGTCGCCATGATCGGCACCTACGGCAAGATCAAGGCGAAGAACGCGATCAAGGACTCCGCGCGCGTCCTCGGCTACCCCTACGCCATGGGCGACCGGCTCACCAAGGCCATGCCCGCCGACGTCCTCGGCAAGGGCATCGACCTCAACGGCATCACCGACCCCTCGCACCCGCGCTACGGCGAGGCCGGCGAGATCCGCGCGATGTACGAGAACGAGCCGGACGTCAAGAAGGTCATCGACACCGCCCGGGGCGTCGAGGGCCTGGTCCGGCAGATGGGCGTGCACGCGGCCGGCGTGATCATGTCCAGCGAGCCCATCGTCGACCACGCCCCGATCTGGGTGCGGCACACGGACGGCGTCACCATCACGCAGTGGGACTACCCCCAGTGCGAGTCGCTCGGCCTGATCAAGATGGACTTCCTGGGCCTCAGGAACCTCACGATCATGGACGACGCCGTCAAGATGGTGAAGGCCAACAAGGGCGTCGAGCTCGACCTCCTGGCCCTCCCGCTGGACGACCCCAAGACGTACGAACTGCTCTGCCGCGGTGACACCCTCGGCGTCTTCCAGTTCGACGGCGGACCCATGCGGTCGCTGCTGCGGCTGATGAAGCCCGACAACTTCGAAGACATCTCCGCCGTGTCCGCCCTGTACAGGCCGGGCCCGATGGGCATGAACTCGCACACGAACTACGCCCTGCGCAAGAACAAGCAGCAGGAGATCACCCCGATCCACCCCGAGCTGGAGAAGCCGCTCGAAGAGGTGCTCGCGGTCACCTACGGCCTGATCGTGTACCAGGAGCAGGTGCAGAAGGCCGCCCAGATCATCGCCGGCTACTCGCTCGGCGAGGCCGACATCCTGCGCCGCGTGATGGGCAAGAAGAAGCCCGAGGAGCTGGCGAAGAACTTCGTCATCTTCCAGGAGGGCGCGAAGAAGAACGGCTACAGCGACGAGGCGATCCAGGCACTCTGGGACGTGCTGGTCCCCTTCGCCGGCTACGCCTTCAACAAGGCGCACTCCGCCGCGTACGGCCTGGTCTCCTACTGGACCGCCTACCTCAAGGCGAACTACCCCGCCGAGTACATGGCCGGTCTGCTCACCTCGGTCAAGGACGACAAGGACAAGTCCGCCGTCTACCTCAACGAGTGCCGCCGCATGGGCATCAAGGTGCTCCCGCCGAACGTGAACGAGTCCGAGTCGAACTTCGCCGCCCAGGGCGACGACGTCATCCTCTTCGGCCTCTCCGCCGTGCGGAACGTCGGCACGAACGTCGTCGAGTCGATCATCAAGTCGCGCAAGGCGAAGGGGAAGTACAGCACCTTCCCGGACTTCCTCGACAAGGTCGAGGCCGTCGTCTGCAACAAGCGGACCATCGAGTCGCTGATCAAGGCCGGCGCCTTCGACGAGATGGGCCACACCCGCAAGGGCATGGTCGCCCACCACGAGCCGATGATCGACAACGTGGTCGCGGTCAAGCGCAAGGAGGCCGAGGGACAGTTCGACCTCTTCGGCGGCATGGGCGAGGAGACGAGCGACGAGCCCGGCTTCGGGCTCGACGTCGAGTTCTCCGACGTCGAGTGGGAGAAGTCCTACCTGCTCGCCCAGGAGCGCGAGATGCTCGGCCTCTACGTCTCCGACCACCCGCTCTTCGGCATCGAGCACGTCCTGTCGGACAAGACGGACGCGGCGATCTCGCAGCTCACCGGCGGCGAGCACAGCGACGGCGCGGTCGTCACCATCGGCGGCATCATCTCGGGCCTCCAGCGCAAGATGACCAAGCAGGGCAACGCCTGGGCGATCGCCACCGTCGAGGACCTGGCCGGCTCCATCGAGTGCATGTTCTTCCCGGCCACCTACCAGCTGGTCTCCACCCAGCTCGTCGAGGACACGGTCGTCTTCGTCAAGGGCCGGCTCGACAAGCGCGAGGACGTGCCCCGGCTCGTCGCCATGGAGCTGATGGTCCCCGACCTGTCGAACGCCGGGACCAACGCGCCGGTGATCCTCACCATCCCGACGGTGAAGGTGACCCCGCCGATGGTCAGCCGGCTCGGCGAGATCCTCAAGCACCACAAGGGCAACACCGAGGTGCGGATCAAGCTCCAGGGCCCCCGGACCACGACCGTGCTCCGGCTCGACCGGCACCGGGTGACGGCCGACCCGGCGCTCTTCGGCGACCTGAAGGTGCTGCTCGGCCCGTCCTGCCTGGCCGGCTGACCTTCGTCGGCCGACTTTCCTCCGGGCTGACCTTGGTCGGCCGACCTTCCGCCGGGCCGACCCTCGTCGGCCGGCCCGGCGGCCTTCCTTCGCCCGCACGCGCAAGGGGCGCGCCCGTCGTCACGGGCGCGCCCCTTTGCCGTCGATCGCGTCAGTTGTGGCCGAAGCGCTTCTGACGGCCCTTCCGTGCCATGTCACCAGGGGTCACCTGGGCGGCGCGCTGCTCCGCCTGCGACTCCATCGCGGACTGCTGCGCCTGCTGGGTGCCACGCTCTGCTGCCGACGCCTTCTGCTGCATACGGTCCTGCTTGCGGTTCTTGGCCATGGGGATGATGCCTCCTCAAAGGGACCTAGGGGCCAGGGCCGCTGTCAGATTCACACACGCGAGAAGGGGCCGCATTTTGGATCATTACGGAACGTAAGGGCCGGGTGGACGTGATATCCGCCACGCCGATGATCCAGTTCCGACCGTCAAGCCCGCGGCCGTCGGGCAGACTCGAAGTGAACGAAGACACGGAGCACCTTCCGACCCCCGAGTCCGACCCCGAGGTTCCCGAAAGAGGGTGGAACACGTGGACCGCTGCGTCGTCCTGGTGGACGCCGGCTACCTGCTGGGCGCCGCTGCCAGTCTCCTCGCCGGGGAACCGGCCCGCTCCAGAATCGCCGTCGACCACGCCGCGCTCATCCAGCAGCTGCGTGAGCGCGCCGAGGCCGAGACCGCGCTGCCCCTCCTGCGGATCTACTGGTTCGACGGCGCACCCGACCGGGTGCCCCAGCCCGAGCACCGCAGGCTGCGCGTGATGCCCCGGGTCACCGTCCGGCTCGGCGCCCTGACCAGGAGCGACGGACGCTGGGCGCAGAAGGGCGTCGACGCGGCCATGCACACCGAGCTGACCGAGCTCGCCCGCAACAGGGCCTGCTCCGACATCGTGCTCGTCACCGGCGACGGCGATCTGCTGCCCGGCCTCATGTCCGCCAAGGAGCACGGCGTCGCCGTCCACCTGTGGGCCGTCCAGGCCGCCGACGGCGACTACAACCAGTCCGAGGACCTGGTCGCCGAGGCCGACGAGCGGCGGGTCCTCGACCGGACCTGGATCACCCGGGCCGTCCGCGCCAGGGACCTCACCGGCATCTGCGCGCCCCCGCCCGCCCCGCGCCCCGAGATCGCCGCGATCCTCTCGGCGCCGCTGCCCGAGGCAGCCCTCGCGGCCTCCGCCGAACGGGCCGCCGAGGCCGCTTCGGCCGCGCGGAACGGGAGTGGACCGGGCCCGGCCGAGGCGCCCGCCTCCTCCAACGGCCATGCCCACAGTGTCCCCGCCCCGGGCGCGGGCAAGGGCGTCCCCACCCCCAAGGATCTCGCGGGACTGCGCGGACCGGGCGGGCCGGGCGGGCCGGGCGGGCCGCTCGCCCCGGTGCCGCAGGGGGCGAGCGCGCTCCGCTGGTCCTCCGACCGGGGCTGGATCGACCGCCCCGCCACCTCCGCCCTCGGGGAGCCGGCCGAGACCGCGTCCCTGCCCACCCTCGCCCTGCTCACCAGCGCCGAGCAGCGCTGGGCGGACCGCGAGGAGGACATCACGACCGTCGGCGGAGACCCCTTCGAAGTCGGGCAGGTGTTCGCCCGCCGCTGGATGGAGCGGCTCCCCGAGCAGAGCCACGTCCAGAAACTCTCCACCCTCTACCCCCGCATCCCGCACCGCATCGACGGCGAACTCCTCCGCTACGCGGCACGGTTCGGTCTGCTCGCCCACAAGGACGACCAGATCGACGAGCACGACCGGTACGCCATCCGGGCCGGGTTCTGGCGCGAGATCGACGTCCGGGCCGCCGCCGAACAAGCCCCCGCGCCCGGAGCGGGCCCGGCGACCACGTAGGCTCTTGCCCCGTGAATACGGTGTGCGTGGTGCGGGATCTGGTCAAGACGTACCCCGCCACGCGCGGCAGGCGCGGCGCGCCCGCGACACCCGAGGTGCGCGCCACCGACGGGATCAGCCTCGACGTGCGCGGCGGTGAGATCTTCGGCCTGCTCGGACCCAACGGGGCCGGCAAGTCCACCCTCGTCCGCCAGCTCACCGGGCTCATGCGCCCCGACTCCGGCTCCGTCGAGCTCCTCGGCCACGACCTCGTACGCCACCCGGAGCGCGCGGCCCGGCTCCTCGCCTACCTCGGCCAGGAGTCCACCGCCCTCGACGAGCTGACCGTCGCCCTCGCCGCCGAGACCACCGGACGCCTGCGCGGGCTCGGAGCCCAGGAGGCGCGAGCCGAGCGGGACGCCGTCCTGGAGGAGCTCGGCCTCACCGCGCTCGCCGGCCGCCCCCTCAAGAAGCTCTCCGGAGGCCAGCGGCGGCTCGCCTGCCTCGCCACCGCGCTCGTCGGCCACCGGCAGGTCCTCGTCCTCGACGAGCCCACCACCGGCATGGACCCCGTCGCCCGCCGGGCCGTCTGGGCCGCCGTCGACCGGCGGCGCGCCGAGCACGGCACCACCGTCCTGCTCGTCACCCACAACGTCATCGAGGCCGAGACCGTCCTCGACCGCGTCGCCGTCCTCGACCGCGGCCGGGTCATCGCCTGCGACACCCCCGCCGGACTCAAGGAGCGCGTCGCCGGAGAGGTCCGCGTCGAGCTGGTCTGGCGCGAGGCGCCGCCGCTCCAGCTGCCCGAGGTCGCCGCCCTGCGGGAACTCGCCCAGGAGACCGGACGGCGCTGGAGCCTCCGGCTCGCCCCCGACGCCGCCCGTGCGGCCGTCGCCACCGTCACCGGCGGGGCCGCCTTCGCCGCGCTCGACGACTTCACCCTGGCCACGCCCAGCCTGGAGGACGTCTACCTCGCGCTGGGCGGCGCGTCCGAGGGACTGGTGAAGGCATGAGCCCCGCACTTCCGTACGTGACCCCCCACGTTCCGCACGTGACCGTCAGGAGCTGTACGCAGTGAGCACCGTGCCCGCCGAGGTCCTGCCGACCGGCGCGCTCCCCTTCCGGTCGCAGGAAGCCGGGGACGGCGCAGCGCCGCTCGCCCCGCGCGCCCGGCTGCTGCCGGCCATGGCGGCCGTCTACCGCGCGCAGCTCTCGCGCGCCCGCGTGGCCCGCATCCCGCTGCTCTTCGTGGCGACCTTCCAGTCGATCGGGATCATGGTCCTGATGCGCGGGGTCGTCGACGGCGGCTCCGAGGCGCGGGCCGTCGTGGCCGGCTCCACCGTCCTCGTCGTCGCCTTCGTCGCGCTCAACCTGCTCGCCCAGTACTTCGGGCAGCTGCGGGCGAGCGGCGGCCTCGACCACTACGCCACCCTGCCCGTGCCGCCGGCGGCCGTCGTGCTCGGCGCGGCCGGCGCTTACGCCTCCTTCACCGTGCCCGGGACCGTCGTCACCGCCGTCGCCGGGTCCCTGCTCTTCGGGCTGCCCCTCGGTCAGCTGTGGATCCTCGGCGCCGTCGTCCCGCTCGCCGGAGCGGCGCTCGCCGGACTCGGCGCCGCCCTCGGCCTCCTCGCCCCCCGGCAGGAGCTCGCCACGCTCCTCGGCCAGCTCGGCATGTCGGCGGCGCTGCTCCTCGGTGTGCTTCCGGCCGAGCGGCTGCCGGAGCCCATCGGCTGGGCGCGGGACCTGCTGCCGTCGACGTACGGCGTCGAGGCCCTGGCCCGTACCTTCGAGTCCCGCCCGGACTGGGCGGCCGTCGGCTTCGACCTCGCCGTCTGCGGGGCGGTCGGCGTGGTGTCCCTGGCGGTCGCCACCTGGGCCTACCGGCGGGCGGCCGTCCGCTGAGGCGGGCCACAGACACACCTGGCACGATGGCGGGGTGACCGCACCTCTGACTCCGCCTCACCAGCCTCCGCACGACTCCGACTGGCCCCCGCCGCCCCCGCCGCCGCTCGGGCCCGTCGGGGACCCGATCACGGCGGCCGAGGTCCTGCGGGGTGGCGTCGTCGCCGCCGTCTCGACGGCCGCGGGTGCGGTGCTCGGTCTGCTGTGGCTGTGGCTGGCGCCGCGCGTCCTGCTCATCTCGGACGGCAAGGGGGTCTACCTCCGCGACTCCGAGGGCGAGTCGGCGATCGGCGCGGACGGGACCTTCGTGCTCCTCGCGCTGGCCTTCGGGGCGGTCGCCGCGCTCGTCGTGTTCCTGCTGCGCCGTGAGGGCGGGGTGCCGCTGGTGATCGGCCTGGCGCTCGGCGGCGTCCTCGGATCGCTGCTCGCCTGGGGCGTGGGGACGTACTTCGGCCCGACGCGGGACGTGGTCGCCCACGCCAGGGAGGTCGGCCCCGATGTGGTCTTCGACGCGCCCCTCGAACTGAACATGGCGGCTGCCGCCATGCTGGCCTGGCCGCTGGCGGCGATGATCGTCCACCTGGTGCTGACGGCGCTCTTCGGCCCCCGCGACCCGGAGCCGGAGTACTGGGGGCCGCATCAGCCGAACCCCCACCCGCAGCCGCAGTCGAACCCGACGCCGGACCCGCAGCCTCGGTCGAACCCGCAGCCTCAGCCGAACCCGCAGCCTCAGCCGAATCCGCAGCCCGGGCCGAAGTCCCTCTGAGCGTCAGCCGCGGCCGATCGGGGCCACGACCGCCGAGGTGAGGGCCGCCAGGTCGGCGGGGGAGAGCTCCACCTCCAGGCCGCGGCGGCCCGCCGAGATGCAGATCGTCGCGTGGTCCGAGGCCGAGGAGTCGAGGACCGTACGCAGACGCTTGCGCTGGCCCAGCGGGGAGATGCCGCCCCGGACGTACCCCGTCGTGCGCTCCGCGGCGGCCGGGTCGGCCATCGCCGCCCGCTTCCCGCCGACCGCCGAGGCCAGCGCCTTCAGGTCCAGCTGCCCCGCGACCGGGACCACCGCGACCGTCAGCTCGCCGTCGACGTCGGCCACCAGCGTCTTGAAGACCCGGCCGGGGGAGACGCCGAGCGCCTCCGCGGCCTCCTCGCCGTAGGAGGGGGAGGCAGGGTCGTGCTCGTACGCGTGCAGGGTGTACGGGGTGCCGGCCGCGGCCAGCGCGACCGTCGCCGGAGTGCCCCCGCTGTTCTTCTTCTGCTTCTTCGCCACGCGCCTCGCCCTTCCTCAGTTCGGGTTCGTCGGACCCTGCGTCAGGTCGACCGCCGGCAGCGAGGGCAGGTGCCGCAGCACCGCCGTCTCCGCGCGCAGCAGCGCCAGCTCCTCGCGCAGCCGCGTCGCCGTGTCCGGGGCCTGGAGCAGCCGCTGCTTCGCCGGGGTGTCGAGCACCGCGGCCGCCGCGACCAGGTACGACACGACCGACGGGTCGTCCGGCAGCTCGCTCGTCGTCAGCGACCGCTCCCGCGCCCCCGCCAGCCGCTTCTGGTAGTTCCGGAAGGCCCGCAGCACGCCCTCGGAGAGGGTGCCCGCGTCCTCGCCCCGCTCCTCCGGGATCTCCTCGACCTCGGCGACCAGGAACGGGCCGCTCGCGTCGACCGAGAGGAGCTTGACCCGGGTCGTCCCGGTGGCCATGACCTCGAAGCTGCCGTTGGAGCGCTCGCGGATGCTCGCCGCGTCGGCGATGCAGCCGACCCGGTGGAAGGCCTGGATCGGGTCGGCGCCGAAGCCGGCCGCGGGGCCCTTCTCCGGCAGCGCCGTCGGGTCGGGCATCCCGGGAGCCGTGGGCGCGACCTCGCGGCCGTCGCGGATGGCGACGACGGCGAAGCGGCGCGGCTCCGTGTCGTCGATCGTGAGCAGCTCCCGCATCATGGCGCGATAACGCTCCTCGAAGACGTTCAGCGGCAGCACGAGGCCAGGGAACAGCACCGCATTGAGCGGGAAGAGAGGCAGGCGAGCGGTGGTCACGGCGGCAAGCCTAATGGCCGCCGCGACCGGCCCGTCCGGCCCGTCCGTCTCCGGGCCTCCACAGGGGCGTCCGGCCGGCCGACTCGGCCCGCACGACGTCCCGTACGGCGAGGAACCGGCGCAGAGGATCCTCCTGCACGGCGCCCCGCCGCGCACCCCACGGGAAGGAGGTCGCGTGGGGGCCGATCCGGCGGAACTCGTCCAGCGCGTCCGTCCACCGCGCCCGCTCCACCAGCACGTACGCGAGCAGATTGCGCACCTCGGCGGGCCACGGGTCGCCCGCGGGGAAGGCGGCCGACAGCGCGAGCGCCCGGTCGGCCGCCCGGTCGAGCCGCACCGCGGCGGCGGAACGGTCAGGCCTGGGCAGCGACCGGAGCCGGTCGTAGGCCGCGCGGACGGGGAGTGCCCGCACGAGCGAGTCAGGGGCGGCGTCGTCGGCGGCCTGCTCGGCGAAGTCGAAGGCGGCCCGGTGCGAGCCGTACCACTGCGCGGAGAGGTACTTGAGGGCCGCGACGTGGCTGCCGTAGTGGTGCGGGGAGCGGCGCACGGCCTGCTCCCACAGCGTCTCGAAGACGGTGTGTCCGGCGTGCGCCCCGCGCGCGTGGTCGAGGGCGAGCCGCCACGGCACCGGGTCGTGCGGTGCCTCCTCGGTGACCGTCCGGATCAGCGGGTCGAGCTCGCGCAGCCGCTCTGCACGGGCGGGGGACTCCCAGGCCCTGCGGACGGCGAGCTGGGCCGAGACGAGCAGGGCGTCGGGGTCGTGGGGGGCGACGGCGATCCAGTGGGCCAGCCAGTCGCTCCGGTGGTAGGCGAAGGTGGCGAGCCGGGTGACGTACCGGTCGCGGTCCTCCCACTCGGCGCAGTCCCGGGTGGTGGCGAGCAGCTTCGCCGCGGGCTCCGGGTCGGCCAGCGCGGCGGCGACCAGGGCGGGGGCGAGCCGCTCGTCCGGGGCGTCGAGCAGCACGTCGTCGTCCGGCACGAGCCCGGCGGTGAACCGCGGGGTGTGCCGACCCGATCGGACGGCGCCGATCAGGGCGCGGAGGAAGGACATGGTGCGAAGTATTTTCCCACCGGGTCGTGCTGTTTCGCGCCCATCTGCCCAGCCCTTTCACCCCCACCTCACCCGGCCCCCTCACATCGCCGCCGCGGCGCGGCCCCGGGCGCCCGCGCCGCCGCCTTCTCGCGGCCGCCCCACCGCCGTGCCGGAGGCGGTTCCGGCAGGTCAGCCGCGGCGCAGGAGGCGGGTCGCACCGGCCGCCACGGTCGTCGCCAGGATCCAGCCGAGGAGTATGAGCACCGCCGCCGCCCACTGCCAGACGCCCTCCAGGCGCCAGTAGCCGTCCTGCCCGAGGTTGATCACCGGCAGCAGCAGGTCCAGCGCGTACAGCGGCCCGTTCCACTCGGGGGCTTCCTCCCCCTTCAGCGGCACCGGGCGGTAGTGCGAGAAGGCCACGGTGCCCGCCGCCCACAGCACCGCCATCCACAGGGCCGCCCGGCCCGGCCGGTAGCCGTACGCCACCGTCAGGTCCTGGACGTACCCCCACAGCTTCCCTGCCACCGGCAGCGTCTCCCGCCGGCGCCGCTGCTTGGCGAGCAGCACCTCGCGCGCGTCCGCGTCCTCCCCGCTGTTGCGCAGGACCGTCGCCAGCCGCTCGTACGGCTCGGGGGCGTACTCCGGGGTCGCCGCCGCCACCCACTCCAGGCGCCGGGCCAGCGGGAAGTGCCCGTACGGCACGAGGTTCTCGTAGACGAAGCCGCCCATCGCCAGTCCACCGGGCCCCGGCCAGCTGGTCGACAGGTCGATCAGGGTCACGATCCGGGCGCCGTTGAGCACCACCCGCCCCTCCTCCGGGCGCTCGCCGTTGAACCGCAGCTCCGGGGTGGCGATCCGGCGCAGCGACACCTCCTCCCGGCGCGAGCCGTTCAGCAGGAACCGGGCGGAGTGCAGGTCCACCGCGTCACCGAACCGGCCGTCGTCGAGCCGGACGCCGCCGTGGCACTCCACGGGCTTGCGCCGGGTGCCCAGGGCCGGCGTCACGCCGTACGGCGGGGTGGCCGTCGCGCCGCCCGAGTTGCCCAGGCTCTCCGTGTCCTCGTACACCCACGCCGCGTTCAGGTAGAGCGAGCGCTCCACCGTCAGCTGCGGGGCGTTGAGCGCGCGCCGCTGCTGCGCCCCGCGCAGCACGCTGCCGCGCAGGCTGAGCGAGACGCCGACCTTCGCGCCGCGCAGGCTCAGCTCGCCGTGCGTCTCGATCAGCTCGGCCTGGAGGTCCTGGGCCACCACCATCCCGTCCGCCGCGATCGCCCGTCCGCGCAGGTCCGGCCAGACCTGGATCTGGTTGATGAGCAGGTCCGTGCCGATCTGCGCGTCCGTGAGCCGGATGCCGTGGCCCACCCGGCAGCGCGGCAGATGCAGGTCGCCCGTCGTGTGCAGCCGGGCGGCCTCCAGGCGCGGGATCGCGCAGGCGACCATCCGCAGCGTGCCGAACTGGGCCTCGGGGAGCACGACCTCGCCGTCGAACCGGCAGCCGTGCAGCTCCACGTACGGTCCTATCGTCCCGCCCGCCAGGTTCAGCACGCCCGTGATCCGCACGCCGCGCAGCTTCAGCGCGGCCACCCGTCCCGACCTGGCCTGCGGCCCGTCGAGCAGCAGCAGGGCCACCACGTCCGCACGGACGCTCCGCTCGGGGCCCCACTCCCGGGTGCCGAACGGGTCGTCCCGCTCGGCGATCCCCTCCGTCAGATCGCAGGTCCTGCCGATCCGGAACGCCCGCCACACGGCCCGCTCCGGGCCCGTGAGCCCGTCGGGCATCCCGTCGTCGTGCGGCTCGGTCACGCCGCCCCCCTCGCTTTCCACGTCCGCTCCCACGATTTCCCGTGCCGGGATCCGTGGATTCGTACAGCCGTTCTTCCCGCTGAGTGACGGGCTGAACGCTAACGGTCAGCTGTGGCGACAAGACGCCAGTGTGGCGGGTATCAGTCAGTGATTGGCATGTATCAGCTGTTGATACGGGCGATCGTCGTTCTAGGCCGTCTGCGAGAATTGACCCGTGATCTCTCGAATCGATCTGCGCGGTGAGACCCTCCCCGAGGGTTCCGCCCTGCGCGACCTGCTGCCCCGTGCCGAGTTCGACGTGGAAGCCGCCCTGGAGACGGTGCGGCCGATCTGCGAGGACGTCAGGCATCATGGCGCGGCCGCGGTGATCGACTACGGGGAGAAATTCGACCACGTCCGCGTCCCGAGCCTGCGCGTCCCCGCCGAGGCGATCAGCCGCGCCCTCGACGAGCTCGACCCGGCCGTCCGCGCCGCCCTGGAGGAGTCCATCCGGCGCGCCCGGCTCGTCCACCGCGAGCAGCGCCGCACCACCCACACCACCCAGGTCGTCCCCGGCGGCACGGTCACCGAGAAGTGGATCCCGGTCGAGCGCGTCGGTCTGTACGTTCCGGGCGGCCGCGCCGTCTACCCGTCCTCCGTCGTGATGAACGTCGTCCCGGCCCAGGAGG
This sequence comes from Streptomyces narbonensis, assembly GCF_014649015.1. GTDB lineage: Bacteria > Actinomycetota > Actinomycetes > Streptomycetales > Streptomycetaceae > Streptomyces > Streptomyces narbonensis. The sequence continues at coordinate 282,359 of NZ_BMSF01000003.1, read as the reverse complement.
CCGGCGTCGAGGGCCTGGCCGTGGCCTCGCCCCCGCAGAAGGAGTTCGGCGGCCTGCCGCACCCGACGATCCTCGCCGCCTGCGCCCTCCTCGGCGTCGACGAGGTGTACGCGGCCGGCGGCGCCCAGGCCGTCGCCATGTTCGCGTACGGCACCACGGCCACGGACACCGAGCCCGGCTGCGCCCCCGTCAACCTGGTCACCGGCCCCGGCAACATCTACGTCGCTGCCGCCAAGCGCCTCCTCAAGGGCCGCATCGGCATCGACGCCGAGGCCGGACCGACGGAGATCGCGATCCTCGCGGACTCCACCGCCGACCCCGTCCACGTCGCCGCCGACCTCATCAGCCAGGCCGAGCACGACCCCATGGCCGCCTCCGTCCTCGTCACCGACTCGGACGAGCTGGCCGCCGCCACCGAGGCCGAACTGAAGACCCAGGTCGCCGCCTCCAAGCACGTCGACGACCGGATCGTCCCGGCCCTCGCCGGCCGCCAGTCCGCGATCGTCCTCGTCCGCGACCTGGCCGACGGCCTCAAGGTCGTCGACGCGTACGGCGCCGAGCACCTGGAGATCCAGACCGCCGACGCCGCCGCCGTCGCCGACCGCGTCCGCAACGCGGGCGCGATCTTCGTCGGCCCCTGGGCCCCGGTCTCGCTCGGCGACTACTGCGCCGGCTCCAACCACGTCCTCCCCACCGGCGGCTGCGCCTGCCACTCCTCGGGCCTCTCCGTGCAGTCCTTCCTGCGCGGCGTGCACATCGTGGACTACACGCGCGACGCCCTCGCCGACGTCGCCCACCACGTGGTGACGCTCGCCGAGGCCGAGGACCTGCCCGCGCACGGCGCGGCGATCAAGGCCAGGTTCGGATGGAAGGTTCCCGAGAGCAAGTGACCTCGAACGACGCCCTCCGCATCGACGACCTGCCCGTCCGCGACGAGCTGCGCGGCAAGTCCCCTTACGGCGCGCCCCAGCTCGACGTCCCCGTCCAGCTGAACACCAACGAGAACCCGTACCCGCTGCCCGAGCCCCTGGTGGCCCGGATCGCGGAGCGGGTCGCCGAGGCCGCCCGCGGCCTCAACCGCTACCCCGACCGCGACGCGGTCGAGCTGCGCACCGAGCTCGCCGCCTACCTCACCCGGACCGGCAAGCACCGCGTCGGCGTCGAGAACGTGTGGGCGGCCAACGGCTCCAACGAGGTCCTCCAGCAGCTCCTGCAGACCTTCGGCGGCCCCGGCCGTACCGCGATCGGCTTCGAGCCCTCGTACTCGATGCACGCCCTGATCGCCCGCGGCACCGGCACGGGCTGGATCTCCGGCCCGCGCAACGAGGACTTCACGATCGACGTGGCGGCGGCCGCCCAGGCCATCGCGGAGAACACGCCGGACGTCGTCTTCATCACCTCTCCCAACAACCCCACCGGCACCGCGGTCGAGGCCGACACCGTCCTCGCCCTGTACGAGGCGGCCCAGGCGGCCAAGCCCTCGATGGTGGTCGTGGACGAGGCGTACGTGGAGTTCAGCCACCGCGACTCGCTGCTGCCGCTCCTCGAAGGCCGGCCGAACCTGGTGGTCTCCCGGACCATGTCCAAGGCGTTCGGCGCCGCCGGGCTGCGCCTCGGCTACCTCGCCGCGCACCCGGCCGTCGTCGACGCCGTCCAGCTGGTCCGCCTGCCGTACCACCTCTCCGCCGTCACCCAGGCCACCGCGCTCGCCGCCCTGGAGCACACCGACACCCTCCTCGGGTACGTCGAGCAGCTCAAGGTCGAGCGCGACCGGCTCGTCACCGAGCTGCGTGCCCTCGGGTGCGAGGTCACCGAGTCCGACGCCAACTTCGTGCAGTTCGGCAGGTTCGCCGACACGCACGGGGCCTGGCAGCGGATCCTCGACCGGGGCGTCCTGGTCCGGGACAACGGCGTACCGGGCTGGCTGCGGGTCACCGCGGGCACCCCCGAAGAGAACGACGCGTTCCTCGACGCGGTCCGTGAACTGATGAAGGAGCAGAAGCGATGAGCCGCGTAGGCCGCGTTGAGCGCACCACCAAGGAGACGTCCGTCGTCGTCGAGATCGACCTCGACGGCACCGGAAAGGTCGACGTGTCGACCGGGGTCGGCTTCTACGACCACATGCTCGACCAGCTCGGCCGCCACGGCCTCTTCGACCTGACGGTCAAGACCGACGGCGACCTGCACATCGACTCGCACCACACCATCGAGGACACCGCCCTCGCCCTCGGCGCCGCCTTCAAGCAGGCCCTCGGCGACAAGGTCGGCATCTACCGCTTCGGCAACTGCACCGTCCCGCTGGACGAGTCGCTCGCCCAGGTGACGGTCGACCTCTCCGGCCGCCCCTACCTCGTGCACACCGAGCCCGAGAACATGGCGCCGATGATCGGCTCGTACGACACGACGATGACCCGGCACATCTTCGAGTCCTTCGTCGCCCAGGCCCAGATCGCGCTGCACATCCACGTCCCGTACGGGCGCAACGCCCACCACATCGTGGAGTGCCAGTTCAAGGCCTTCGCCCGCGCCCTGCGCTACGCCTCCGAGCGCGACCCGCGCGCCGCCGGAATCCTCCCCTCCACGAAGGGCGCGCTCTGACCGTGAACGGCCTCTCCACCATCCTCATCGTCGTCGGGCTCTTCCTGCTCGGCGGCATCTACTCCTTCGTCAAGCAGCAGATGCCCAAGGGCGTCATCGTGCTCGTCGCCATCGGCGCCGCCATGTCCCTCGGCGCCGGCGTCCTGCGGCTGGACGTGTGGTCATGACCGTGACCGGCAGCCCCAAGAAGGTCGTCGTCTTCGACTACGGCTTCGGAAACGTCCGCTCCGCCGAGCGCGCGCTCGCCCGGGTCGGCGCCGACGTCGAGATCACCCGCGACTACGACAAGGCCATGAACGCCGACGGACTCCTCGTCCCCGGCGTCGGCGCCTTCTCCGCCTGCATGAGCGGACTCAAGGACGCCCGTGGCGAGTGGATCATCGGTCGCCGGCTCTCCGGCGGGCGTCCCGTCATGGGCATCTGCGTCGGCATGCAGATCCTCTTCGCCCAGGGCATCGAGCACGGCGTGGAGACCGAGGGCCTGGACGAGTGGCCCGGTACGGTCGAGCCGTTGAACGCCCCCGTCGTGCCCCACATGGGCTGGAACACGGTGGACGCGCCCGAGGGCAGCGAGCTCTTCGCCGGCCTCGACGCCGACGCCCGGTACTACTTCGTGCACTCCTACGCGGTGCGCGAGTGGACCCTGGAGGTCGGCAACAAGAACATGCGCGCCCCCAAGGTCACCTGGGCCACCCACGGCGAGCCGTTCGTCGCGGCCGTCGAGAACGGCGCCCTGTGGGCGACCCAGTTCCACCCCGAGAAGTCCGGCGACGCCGGAGCCCAGCTCCTCACCAACTGGATCGGAACCCTGTGAGCACTCTCGAACTCCTCCCCGCCGTCGACGTCCGTGACGGCCAGGCCGTCCGCCTCGTGCACGGCGAGTCCGGCAGCGAGACCTCCTACGGCTCCCCGCTCGAAGCGGCCCTCGCCTGGCAGCGCTCCGGCGCCGAGTGGCTGCACCTCGTCGACCTCGACGCCGCCTTCGGCACCGGTGACAACCGGCAGCTGATCGCCGAGGTCGCCGGGGCCATGGACATCAAGGTCGAGCTCTCCGGCGGCATCCGCGACGACGCCTCCCTCGCGGCGGCCCTCGCCACCGGCTGCACCCGCGTCAACCTCGGCACCGCCGCGCTGGAGACCCCCGAGTGGGTCGCCAAGGTCATCGCCGAGTTCGGCGACAAGATCGCCGTCGGCCTCGACGTGCGCGGCACGACCCTGCGCGGCCGCGGCTGGACCCGCGACGGCGGCGACCTGTACGAGACGCTCGCCCGCCTCGACGCCGAGGGCTGCGCCCGCTACGTCGTCACCGACATCGCCAAGGACGGCACGCTCCAGGGCCCCAACCTGGAGCTCCTGAAGAACGTCTGCGCGGCCACCGACAAGCCCGTCGTCGCCTCCGGCGGCGTCTCGTCCCTGGACGACCTGCGGGCCATCTCGGAGCTCGTCCCGCTCGGCGTCGAGGGCGCGATCGTCGGCAAGGCGCTCTACGCCAAGGCCTTCACCCTCGAAGAGGCGCTCGCGACGGTGGCCGCCGTATGACCGACTCCGTACGCAAGGTCGTCACCGGCGCTCCCTGGGAGGAGCAGTTCGGCTACTCCCGCGCGGTGGAGCTGCCCAACGGCACGGTCCTGGTCGCCGGCTGCACCTCGGTCGTCGACGGCCAGATCGCCGACGGCGGTCCGTACGACCAGACGGTCAACTCCTTCGAGGTGGCCTTCGCCGCGCTCAAGCAGCTCGGCCTGGGCGTGCAGGACGTCGTGCGGACGCGGATGTACATCACCCACGCCCGCGACGTGGACGAGGTCGGCCGCGCCCACAAGGAGCTGTTCGACGCCGTCCGCCCCGCCGCCTCGATGATCATCGTCTCCGGCTTCGTCGACCCGCGCCTGGTCGTCGAGGTGGAGGTCGAGGCCTACCGGACGGAGGAGTCCGCATGAGCCTCGCCGTACGCGTGATCCCCTGCCTGGACGTGGACAACGGCCGGGTCGTCAAGGGCGTCAACTTCCAGAACCTCCGCGACGCGGGCGACCCCGTCGAGATGGCCAAGCTGTACGACGCCGAGGGCGCCGACGAGCTGACCTTCCTCGACATCACCGCCTCCTCCGGCAACCGGGAGACCACCTACGACGTGGTGCGCCGCACCGCCGAGCAGGTCTTCATCCCGCTCACCGTGGGCGGCGGGGTCCGCACGGCGGAGGACGTCGACAAGCTGCTGCGGGCCGGGGCCGACAAGGTGGGCGTCAACACCGCCGCCATCGAGCGCCCCGAGCTGATCCAGGAGATCGCGGAGCGCTTCGGCCGCCAGGTGCTCGTCCTCTCGGTCGACGCCCGGCGTACCGCCTCCGGCTCCTTCGAGGTGACGACGCACGGCGGCCGCAAGGGCACCGGCATCGACGCCGTCGAGTGGGCGCACCGGGCCGCCGAGCTCGGCGCGGGGGAGATCCTCCTCAACTCGATGGACGCCGACGGCACGAAGGACGGCTACGACACCGAGATGATCGCGGCCGTGCGCAAGCACGTCACGGTCCCGGTGATCGCCTCCGGCGGCGCCGGCAAGCTGGCCGACTTCCCGCCGGCCGTCGCGGCGGGCGCGGACGCGGTGCTCGCGGCTTCCGTCTTCCACTTCGGCGACCTGCGGATCTCGCAGGTCAAGGACGCGCTGCGGGAGGCGGGCCACCCGGTCCGCTGAGCCGTTTGCCGGAAGGGGCTCCCTCGGGAGCCCCTTCCGCTTCTCCAGATGTGCAGGATTATTTGCGCAATATTCATTGCGCAAGTTTTCCTTCGTATCTAGGGTCGGGTGTCATGACCTCGCAGGAGAACCGTCGGATCACCGACCTCGGCACCCTCAAGGCCATCTCGCACCCGCTGCGGATGCGCCTCTACCGGGCCCTCTTCGTGGCCCGCACGGCCACGGCCTCCCAGCTCGCCGACCAGCTCGACGAGGCCGTCTCGCTCGTCAGCTACCACCTGCGCAAGCTCGCCGACCACGGCCTCATCGAGGAGGCCCAGAGCCGGTCGACGGACGGCAGGGAGCGGTGGTGGCAGCCTGCCTCGTACGGCATCAGCGTCCAGGAGGAGGACGTCCGGAGCACGCCCGAGCTCGTCGCCGCGAGCGTCGCCTTCGGCCGCACCATCAACGAGCAGCGCGTCGAGCTCCACCGCCGCTTCCTCGACGAGCGGCTCACCTGGTCCGGCGAATGGCGCACCGCCGCCGTCAGCTCCGAGTGGCTGCCCCGCCTCACCGCCGCCGAACTCACCGCCCTCGGAGCGGAACTCGAAGCCGTCCTGAAGAAGTACGACCAGGCTGCCCGCGCCGCGGAAGCGGCCGGCGAGACCGAGGGCCGCGAGAACATCGCCGTCCACCTCCACGCGTTCCCCTACCGCTCATGACGGCCACCCAGCTCGCGCCCGTCGAGCGGCCCGCCTACCGCGACCCCAACGTGCTGCGCTGGCTCGGCGCCTACACCGCCTCCACCACCGGCGACATGGTCTACCACCTGGCCCTCTCCTGGGCCGCCGTCCAGAGCGGAACCCCCGCGCAGGCCGGAATCGTGCTCGCCCTCAGCGCCGTGATGCGCGCCCTGCTGATGCTCTTCGGGGGAGTCGTCGCCGACCGGTTCGGACCCCGCCGGGTCGTCATCTCCTCCGACGCCGTCCGCTGTGTCGTCGTCCTCGGCGTCGCCGCCCTGCTCGCGCTCTCCACCCCTGGGCTCTGGGCCCTCGCCGCCATCGCGCTCGTCTTCGGAGCCGTGGACGCCCTGTTCATGCCCGCCGTCGGCGCCCTGCCGCCGCGGATCGCCCCCTCCGCCCAGCTCGGCAGGGTCCAGGGCATGCGGGGGCTCTCGTACCGGATATCGGTCCTCGTCGGCGCCCCGCTCGGCGGGCTCGCGGTCGCCTCCGGCGGGCCGGCCGCTGCGTTCGGCGCGGCCGGTCTGCTCTTCGCCTTCTCGCTGCCCCTGCTCCTGGCGCTCCGCCTCTCGCCGCTGCCCTCCGACGGCGAGCCCCGGGAGAAGACCACCGCCCTGCGGGACCTGACCGACGGCCTGCGCTACCTCCGCGGACACCGCGTCCTCGGCCCGCTGGTCGTCGTCATCGCCCTCAGCGACCTCGGCTTCGTCGGCCCCCTCAACGTCGGCCTCGCGCTCCTCTCCGACGCACGCGGCTGGGGCGCCGCCGGCATCGGCTGGATCCTGGCCGGATTCGGTACGGGAGCGGGGGCCGCCTCCCTGCTCCTGACCGTACGGGGCCGCATCCCGCGCGCCGGGCGCGTGCTCTCCTGGACCATCGCCCTCGGCGCGGTCTCGATCGGCGCCCTCGCGTACGTGCCGAAGCTGCCCGTCACCGTGGCCGTGGCGGTCACGGTCGGCCTGCTCGCCGGACTCAGCGGCGCCCTGTGCGGAGCACTCACCCAGACCGAGTGCGACCCCGCCTACCTGGGCCGGGTCACCTCGGTCACCACCTTCTTCAGCCTCGGTATCGCCCCGCTGAGCTTCCCGCTCGTCGGCGCGGCCGTCGGAGCCTGGGGCCCCGCGCCCGTCTTCACCGCCTGCGCCGCCGTCTGCGCCCTCGGCGGGATCTACGGCCTGTCCGTGAAGGCCCTGCGCCGCGCCGAACTGCCCCGAAGCTGACCGCCCAGACCGAGATCCCCAGCTGCTTCGTCTCTCCCGCAGCCGGGAGACTAGATCCCCAGCTGCTTCGTCTCCCGCAGCCGCTCGATCGCGTCCGGCTCGCCCTCCAGAGCCACCTTGGCGGAGTCCTGGCGCCCGTACAGGTACATCAGCAGTTCGCCCGGCTCCCCGGAGGCCGTCACCACCGGGGTGCCGCGGTGGGCCACCGCCGTCTGGCCGTTCGGGCGGCGCAGCACCAGGCCCACCGGGGCCTTCCGGCCCATCAGCCGGGCCGCCCGCTCCAGGCGGGACCAGAGGACGTCCGCGAAGACCGGGTCGAGCTCGCGCGCCGACCACTCGGGCTGGGCACGCCGCACGTCCTCCGTGTGGACGTAGAACTCGACGACGTTCGCACCCTCGTCCACCTGCTTGATCGTGAACGGCGAGAACCGCGGCGGCCCCGTACGGATCAGCCGGATCAGCTCCTCGTACGGCTTCTCGGCGAACTCCGCCGTCACCCGGTCCATCCGCTCCTTCAGCACCGGTACGACCGCACCCGCCGCCGCGTCCGGCCGCCGCTCGCGCACCACCACGTGGGCCGCGAGGTCCCGGGTCCGCCAGCCCTCGCAGAGCGTCGGGGCGTCAGGACCCGCCGCCTCCAACAGATCGGCGAGCAGAAGCCGTTCACGTTTCGCATGTGTCGACATGCCCGCCAGCGTACGACCGGGGCCTCCGGTCCGCCCAGTGGACACCGCGCCGGACACCGCCTCCGCGCGCGGCACAATGGCCCCATGAGCAGCAATCTCGACCCGGCCGTCGCCTCCCGCCTCAAGCGCAGCCCCGACGGGCTCGTGCCCGCCATCGCCCAGCAGTACGACACCGGCGAGGTGCTGATGCTCGGCTGGATGGACGACGAGGCCCTCCACCGCACCCTCACCACCGGCCGCGCCACCTACTGGTCCCGCAGCCGCAACGAGTACTGGGTCAAGGGCGACACCTCCGGGCACGTCCAGCACGTCAAGGCCGTCGCCCTCGACTGCGACGCCGACACCGTCCTCGTCAAGGTCGACCAGGTCGGAGCCGCCTGCCACACCGGCGACCGCACCTGCTTCGACGCCGACGTGCTCCCGCTCTCCCAGTAAGGTCTGGCGCCATGGATCTCGAGACCTTCCGCAAGCTGGCGGCCGACCGCCGCGTCATCCCCGTCAGCCGCAGGCTCCTCGCGGACGGCGACACGCCGGTCGGGCTCTACCGCAAGCTCGCGGCCGAACGCCCCGGCACCTTCCTCCTCGAATCCGCGGAGAACGGCCGAAGCTGGTCCCGCTACTCCTTCGTCGGAGTCCGCAGCGACGCCACCCTGACCGTGAAGGACGGCGAAGCCCACTGGCTGGGCACCCCGCCCGTCGGCGTCCCCACCGACGGCGACCCGCTCCAGGCCCTGCGCGCCACCGTCGAGACCCTCCACACGCCCCGGAGCCCCGAGCCCGGCATGCCCCCCTTCACCGGCGGCATGGTCGGCTACCTCGGCTACGACATCGTCCGTCGCCTGGAGAAGATCGGCGACTCCACCCGCGACGACCTGCAGCTCCCCGAGCTGACCATGCTCCTCACCAGCGACCTCGCGGTCCTCGACCACTGGGACGGCTCGGTCCTGCTGATCGCCAACGCGATCAACCACAACGACCTGGAGACCGGCGTCGAGGAGGCGTACGCCCACGCCGTGGCCCGCCTCGACGCCATGGAGGCCGACCTCGCCCGCCCGGTCGCCGCCGCCCCCACCGCGCTCCCCGCCTCCGAACTTCCCGAGTTCTCCGCGCTCTGGGGCGGCCCGGCCTACCAGGACGCCGTCGAGGACATCAAGGAGCGGATCCGGGCCGGCGAAGCCTTCCAGGTCGTCCCCTCGCAGCGCTTCGAGACCCCCTGCGAGGCCTCCGCGCTCGACGTCTACCGGGTCCTGCGGGCCACCAACCCCTCCCCGTACATGTACCTCTTCCGCTTCGAGAACGGCTTCGACGTCGTCGGATCCAGCCCCGAGGCCCTCGTCAAGGTCGAGGACGGCCACGCCCTCCTCCACCCCATCGCCGGCACCCGGCACCGCGGCGCCACCCCGCAGGAGGACCACGACCTCGCCGAGGAGCTGCTCGCCGACCCCAAGGAGCGGGCCGAGCACCTCATGCTCGTCGACCTCGGCCGCAACGACCTCGGCCGGGTCTGCGCGCCCGGCTCGGTGGAGGTCGTCGACTTCATGTCCGTCGAGCGCTACTCGCACGTCATGCACATCGTCTCCACCGTGACCGGCAGGGTCGCCGACGGACGGACCGCCTTCGACGTCCTCACCGCCTGCTTCCCGGCCGGCACGCTCTCCGGCGCGCCCAAGCCCCGCGCGATGCAGATCATCGAGGAGCTCGAACCCTCCCGGCGCGGCCTCTACGGCGGATGTGTCGGTTATCTCGATTTCGCCGGCGACGCGGACACGGCCATCGCCATCCGCACCGCGCTCCTCCGGGACGGAACGGCGTACGTGCAGGCCGGAGCGGGTGTCGTCGCGGATTCCGATCCGGTTGCCGAGGACAACGAGTGCCGCAACAAGGCCGCCGCCGTGCTCCGCGCCGTACACACCGCCAACCGGATGAACGGCTCCTGAGTCCGTAGGGGATAGTGGGGTACGTGAGTGCCGTACCCGTACCCCAGCCCCGGGCCGCCCGAGTGGCCGTCCCCTCCGGCGGCCGCCGCAGCCTGGCCGCGGCCCTCCTCCTCGGCGCCCTCGGCGCCACCGTCGTCCTGCTCTCGGCCGGCCAGATCTGGGCGGAGGGCACCGCGTCCGTCGGCGGCGGCACCGTCCCCGTCGAGGCCGACGGCGGCGCCGTCACCGGGGTGCCGACCGCCCTCGCGATCGTCGGACTCGCCGCGCTCTTCGCCGTCTTCGCCGTCCGCCGCACCGGCCGCACCCTCGTCGCCGCGCTCCTCGCGCTGAGCGGCGCGGGCGCCGCGCTCGCCGCCGTCCTCGGCGCCTCCGACAGCGCCGCGCTCGACGCCGAGGCCGCCCGGATCAGCGGCGACACGGCCGCCGCCGTGGCCGGTCTGACCCACACCGCCTGGCCGTACGTCACGGCCGCCGGGGCCGTCCTCATCCTGCTCGCCGGCCTCCTCGCGCTGCGCTTCGGCACGACCTGGCCCGCGATGGGCGGCCGGTACGAGCGGTCGGGGACCCCGCGCACCGCGCGCAAGGCCCCCACCGTCGACCCCGACCGGCCCGAGGACCTCTGGAAGGCCCTGGACCGCGGCGAGGACCCCACCCGGGGCGAATGACCGGCCTGAGGGCCGAGTCGGCGCGACCGGCCGCGGAGTCCGTCCGGAGAGCCCGTCCGGAGAGTTCGGTGGGAGTGGCGCGCCGCGACGCGTGATCGTCCGGGCACCCCCGATTCATCCTCGCGTGCCCGCGTGCGGGACAATGGGCACCGAGTGTCCGCGCACGCGAGACCTCACCATCGAGCAACTGCAACGAGGAGCAACTCATGGCGGGCAGCGCCCACGGACACACCCCGGCCGCCTGGACCGGTGTCATCATCTCCTTCATCGGCTTCTGCATCGCCGGCGTCTTCATGGTGGCCGCCAACCAGCCCGGATTCTGGGCCGGCGTGGGTGTCATCGTCCTCGGCGGCATCGTCGGCGGCGCGATGAAGATCGCGGGCCTCGGCATGCCGAAGGAGTCGGCGGCCGTCGCCGCCGCCCGCGAGGTCGCCACCGCGACCGCGCAGGCCCGTTCCTGACGCGACACGCAGCACCCGAGAGCGCAGTCCGGCCGTGCCGGGCTGCGCTCTCGCGCGTCAGGGGCGAGAATCACCGGGTGGACCCGCAGCCGACGGCCGAAGCCGAGACCGACGCAACTCTCGCCCGACCGGGTGAATCCGCCCGGACGGCCGCTCACGGCCCGGCCGCGCCTGCAGACCCCCTGGCAGCCGTGCCCCCGGGTCCCGCGGCGTTCGCGCCCCCGGGTCCCGCGGCGTTCGCGCCCCCCGGCTCCACCACGGCCGCGCCCCCGGGTCCCGCGGGGTTCCCGGGAGGCCCAGCGCCCTCCGGGCACCTCGCTCCACAGAGGCCGCGGCCGAGGCCGCTCGGCCGCCGGCTCCTCCCGCCGGTCGCGACCCTCGCCGGGGTCGCCGCCGCCTTCGCCTACGTCGGGGCCGTCGACCCCAACGAACCCGGGCACTACCCCGTGTGCCCCATGCTCCGCTTCGCCGGCGTCCTCTGCCCCGGATGCGGCGGACTCCGCAGCGCCCACGCCTTCGTCCACGGCGACCTGCCGGCCGCCCTGGGCGCGAACGCCCTCGCCGTCGTCGGTTACGGGGTCTTCGCCGTCGTCATCGCCATGTGGCTGGTTCGTGCCTTCCGCGGTGTGCCGATGCGCCTCGCGATCTCCCCGGTCTGGTGGTGGGGGATCGGGGCCGTACTCGCCCTCTTCACCCTGGTCCGGAACCTCCCCCTCGGCTCAGCACTGGCCCCCTGAGGGGCCCGCGCGCTCCCGGTCGAACCCCGACGGGAGTCCCAGCAGGTGGGACGCGACTCCGGCCGATGCGAGTCCGGGGCCGTCCTGCGGATAGGATCGATGTGGCTGAACCTGGTTCATCATCACCATCACCGTCCCGGAAGGGGGCCCCTCGCGTGAGTGTGCTCGACGAGATCATCGAAGGCGTACGCGCCGACCTCGCAGAGCGGCAGGCGCGGGTCACCCTCGACGAGCTCAAGGAGCGCGCCGCCAAGGCGCCGCAGGCCAAGGACGGCGTCGCCGCGCTGCGTGGCGACGGCGTCAAGGTGATCTGCGAGGTCAAGCGCTCCAGCCCGTCCAAGGGTGCGCTCGCCGCGATCGCCGATCCGGCGGGACTCGCCGCGGACTACGAGGCGGGCGGCGCGGCCGTCATCTCCGTCCTCACGGAGGAGCGCCGCTTCGGCGGCTCCCTCGCCGACCTGGAGGCCGTGCGCGCCCGGGTCGACATCCCGGTCCTGCGCAAGGACTTCATCGTCACCGCGTACCAGCTCTGGGAGGCCCGGGCGTACGGAGCGGATCTCGCGCTCCTCATCGTCGCCGCCCTGGAGCAGGAGGCGCTCGTCTCCCTCATCGAGCGTGCCGAGTCCATCGGGCTGACCCCGCTGGTCGAGGTCCACGACGAGGAAGAAGTCGAGCGTGCCGTCGACGCGGGCGCCCGCATCATCGGCGTCAACGCCCGCAACCTCAAGACCCTCAAGGTCGACCGCTCCACCTTCGATCGCGTCGCCCCCGAGATCCCGGCGGGCATCGTCAAGATCGCCGAGTCCGGTGTCCGCGGCCCGCACGACCTGATCGCGTACGCCAACGCCGGCGCAGACGCGGTCCTGGTCGGCGAGTCCCTCGTCACCGGCCGCGACCCGAAGGCCGCCGTCGCCGACCTGGTCGCCGCCGGGGCCCACCCGGCGCTCCGCCACGGCCGGAGCTGACCGCACCATGACCCTCGTCCGCGCCACGCCGACCGCCCTGGGCTCCGCCCCGGGCGGGCCGGTCGTGCCCGCGGACGCCTCGGGGCGCCGTGGCCGTCTCCGTACGGCCGCCGCCCCCGTCTCCAAGCACGCCCCGCTGGCCAGGGGCTGCCGACCGCGTGGCTGCCGCGCACCCGCCCGCCGTGTCCACGGCCGCCGGGTCCGGTACGTGATCGGCGACGAGCCGGGCCAGGTCAACGGCATGCGATGGCGCCCGCGCCTCGCGCGCACCTCCACGTACGACGCATAGCCGACACCTGAGCCGAGCCCTAGCTGCATGGGCCCGTGCCCTCGGTCCGAGCTTCCGCCTCCCGTGCAGGCCCGCCGCCCGTGCCGTGCCCACCTCCGATGGCCGCACCGCTCGCACCGCCGCCCACCCCGTGTGGACCCGGCCCCGCCCGCGCCGCTGCCTCCCCGGAGCAGGCCCGCCCCGCTCGCGCTGCTGCCCACTCCATGTGGATCCCGCACCGCTCGCGCCGGTGGGCCGCACCCCGCTCGCGCCGCTGTCCACCCCGTGTGGGCATTCGTCCCGCTGGGCTGGGGGTTCCCCCCTCTGGGGGGAGGGTGGGCACACGGGGCGGCGCCCTCTGCGGGCGCCTCCGCCTCCTGTACCGGCCCGCACCACCAGCGAGCCGAGCACGGGGTGCGGGTCCAGGCGCGGGAGCCTAGGCCCGGCACGGGGCGCCGTCCCGTTGTGCCCACCCTCCCCCAGAGGGGGGAACCCCAGCCCCGCGGGACGATTGCCCACAACGGGCGGGGAGCACCGCACCGGGACGGGCTGCGCCCGCAACGGGCGCGGCACAGGCCGGGGCGTTGGCGTAGGTGGAAGGCTCGCGCGCATACCGTGACCATCAACCACACGTATCCCGGGGCACCCGCCCCGCGAGGAGCATCCGCATGACCAGCGAGTTCTTCATTCCGGACCCGGAGGGTCAGGTTCCGACCGCCGAGGGCTACTTCGGTGCCTACGGCGGCAAGTTCATCCCGGAGGCGCTCGTCGCCGCCGTCGACGAGGTCGCCGTCGAGTACGACAAGGCCAAGTCCGACCCCGAGTTCGCCCGCGAGCTCAACGACCTCATGGTCAACTACACCGGCCGCCCGAGCGCCCTCACCGAGGTCCCCCGGTTCGCCGAGCACGCCGGCGGTGCCCGGATCTTCCTCAAGCGTGAGGACCTCAACCACACCGGCTCCCACAAGATCAACAACGTGCTCGGTCAGGCCCTGCTGACCAAGCGCATGGGCAAGACGCGGGTCATCGCCGAGACCGGCGCCGGCCAGCACGGCGTTGCCACCGCCACCGCCTGCGCCCTCTTCGGTCTCGAATGCACCATCTACATGGGCGAGATCGACACCCAGCGCCAGGCACTCAACGTGGCCCGGATGCGGATGCTCGGCGCCGAGGTCGTCGCCGTGAAGTCCGGCAGCCGCACCCTCAAGGACGCCATCAACGAGGCGTTCCGCGACTGGGTCGCCAACGTCGACAGGACGCACTACCTGTTCGGCACCGTCGCCGGCCCGCACCCCTTCCCCGCCATGGTCCGCGACTTCCACCGGGTCATCGGCGTCGAGGCCCGGCGCCAGCTCCTGGAGCGCGCCGGCCGCCTCCCCGACGCGGCGATCGCCTGCGTCGGCGGCGGGTCCAACGCCATCGGCCTCTTCCACGCCTTCGTCCCGGACGCGGGCGTGCGCCTGATCGGCTGCGAGCCGGCCGGCCACGGCGTCGAGACCGGCGAGCACGCGGCCACCCTGACGGCCGGCGAGCCCGGCATCCTGCACGGCTCGCGCTCGTACGTCCTCCAGGACGAGGAGGGCCAGATCACCGAGCCGTACTCGATCTCGGCCGGCCTCGACTACCCGGGCATCGGCCCCGAGCACGCGTACCTCAAGGACAGCGGGCGCGGCGAGTACCGAGCCGTCACCGACGACGCCGCCATGCAGGCGCTCCGCCTGCTCTCCCGCACCGAGGGCATCATCCCGGCCATCGAGTCGGCACACGCCCTCGCGGGAGCCCTGGAGGTCGGCAAGGAGCTCGGCAAGGACGCCCTGCTCCTCGTCAACCTCTCCGGGCGCGGCGACAAGGACATGGACACGGCCGCCCGCTACTTCGGCCTGTACGAGACCGACACCGAGGTCGCCGCGGACGCCGGGGCCGACGACGCCGCGGAGATCGAGAGGGACGCGAAGTGAGTGGGAACATCCAGCTGCTGAGCGAGACCCTCGCCAAGGCGAAGGCGGAGAACCGGGCCGCGCTCATCGCGTACCTCCCGGCCGGCTTCCCGACCGTCGACGGCGGCATCGCGGCGATCAAGGCCGTCTTCGACGGCGGCGCCGACGTGGTCGAGGTCGGTCTGCCGCACAGCGACCCGGTCCTCGACGGCCCGGTCATCCAGACCGCCGACGACATCGCCCTGCGCGGCGGCGTCAAGATCGCCGACGTGATGCGAACGGTCAAGGAGGCCCACGCGGCCACCGGCAAGCCGGTCCTCGTCATGACGTACTGGAACCCGATCGACCGCTACGGCATCGAGCGCTTCACCGAGGAGCTCGCCGCGGCCGGCGGCGCGGGCTGCATCCTGCCCGACCTGCCGGTCCAGGAGTCCGCCGTCTGGCGCGAGCACGCCGACAAGCACGGTCTCGCCACCGTCTTCGTCGTCGCGCCCAGCAGCAAGGACGAGCGCCTCGCCACCATCACGGCGGCCGGCTCCGGTTTCGTCTACGCCGCCTCGCTCATGGGTGTCACCGGCACCCGCGAGTCGGTCGGCGAGCAGGCGGCCGACCTCGTCCGCCGCACCCGCGCCACCTCCGGACTCCCGGTGTGCGTCGGGCTCGGCGTCTCCAACGCCACGCAGGCCAAGGAGGTCGCCGCCTTCGCCGACGGCGTCATCGTCGGCTCCGCCTTCGTGCAGCGGATCCTCGACGCCGACGGTGACGAGGCCGCCGGGCTCGCCGCCGTAAGGGAACTGGCGGGCGAACTCGCCGCCGGTGTGCGTCGCGTTTCGTAACCCATCCGGGTGGATCTGGGACCGGGGAGGCACGTACGTGCCTCCCCGGTTCGTTGCTGTGGGCGTGAGCGAGAAGAACCGTGGTGACGGTAACCGGAGCGCGCGGGAGCGCCTCCAGCAGCAGCGCGAGCGCGACAAGGCCCGCGAGAAGCAGCGGCGCGTCCTCATCGTGTCGGCGGCGGTCGTCGGCGTCCTCGGCCTGGCCGCGGTCGTCGGAGTGATCGCGGCCAACAGCGGCGACGACGGCGGATCGGACACGGCGGGTCCCGTGGTGGCACCGTCGGGGTCCGTCGAGGGTGACAAGCCAGCCGTCCCCACGGGCAAGACGGACGCCCCCTCGACGCTCGCGATCTGGGAGGACTTCCGCTGCCCGGCGTGTGCCCAGTTCGAGAACGTCATGCGGGACACCATCCACGAGCTGGAGGCGTCCGGCGCGCTCAAGGCCGAGTACCACCTAGCCACCCTCATCGACGGGAACATGGGCGGCAGCGGCTCGCTCCGCGCGGCGAACGCGGCCGCGTGCGCGCAGGACGCGGGGAAGTTCACCGCCTACCACGACGTGCTCTACATCAACCAGCCGCCGGAGACGGACGACGCCTTCGGGAAGAACGCCAAGCTGATCGAGCTGGCGGCGAAGGTGCCCGGACTCGACACGCCCGCATTCCGCAGCTGTGTCGAGGAGGGCACGCACGACAGCTGGGTGGAGAAGTCCAACGAGGCCTTCAGGAACGGCGGCTTCCGCGGCACGCCGTCCGTCCTCCTCAACGGCGAATCGATCTTCCCGACGAAGGGGAGCGAGCAGATCTCCCCGGAGAACCTGAAGAAGTGGGTCGCCGAGGCCAACAAGGGCAAGAAGCCCGGCACGGCATCCGCCCCGGCTCCCGCGGCTTCTTCGGCGGGTTAGTTACCCAGACGTTGCCGGGTGGGCTGCCGTCGCGCCCGCCCGGCAGGGTAGCGTCGGTCCTGCCATGGACCTTGCCTACATTCCCAGCCCGTCGACCGGCGTGATCAACCTCGGACCGATCCCGCTGCGCGGCTATGCCTTCTGCATCATCATCGGTGTCTTCGTCGCCGTCTGGTACGGCAACAAGCGGTGGATCGCCCGGGGCGGCACCGCCGGCACCGTGGCCGACATCGCCGTCTGGGCGGTGCCCTTCGGCCTCGTCGGCGGACGCCTCTACCACGTGATCACCGACTACCAGCTGTACTTCAGCGAGGGTGAGAACTGGGTCGACGCCTTCAAGATCTGGGAGGGTGGCCTCGGTATCTGGGGCGCCATCGCGCTCGGCGCGGTGGGTGCCTGGATCGGCTGCCGCCGCCGGGGCATCCCGCTCCCTGCGTACGCGGACGCCATCGCGCCCGGTATCGCCCTCGCCCAGGCCATCGGCCGCTGGGGCAACTGGTTCAACCAGGAGCTCTACGGCAAGCCGACCGACCTGCCCTGGGCCCTGAAGATCACCGAGAGCGCCAACCGCGAGGCCGGGCTCTACCACCCGACCTTCCTCTACGAGTCTCTCTGGTGCGTCGGCGTCGCCGCCCTCGTCGTCTGGGCCGACCGCCGCTTCAAGCTCGGCCACGGACGCGCCTTCGCGCTCTACGTCGCCGCGTACTGCGCGGGCCGCGGCTGGATCGAGTACATGCGTGTCGACGAGGCGCACCACGTGCTCGGCCTCCGGCTGAACGTGTGGACGGCGATCATCGTCTTCCTGCTCGCGGTGACCTACATGGTCATCTCGGCGCGGATCCGGCCGGGACGCGAGGAGATCGTGGAGCCCAAGGCCGGGAAGGCCGAGGCGTCCGGGGAGGCC
The DNA here is from genome assembly GCF_014649015.1 of Streptomyces narbonensis. Taxonomy (GTDB): domain Bacteria; phylum Actinomycetota; class Actinomycetes; order Streptomycetales; family Streptomycetaceae; genus Streptomyces; species Streptomyces narbonensis. The sequence continues at coordinate 264,833 of NZ_BMSF01000003.1, read as the reverse complement.
GCGGACCTCGCGGCGGCGATCGGCCTGGACCTCGACCCCGACGGACCCGAGGACGCCGTCTCCGACGCGGTCCCGGACTCCGACGCCGCCCCGGACTCCGACGAGGACGTGGACGGGGACGTCGACCACGGTGCCGGCAACGGCGCCGGGTCCGCCGCCAAGGGCTGACCCCCAGTCGTCACAGGGCCGCCGGGACCGAGAGGTTCCGGCGGCCCTTTCGCGTACGGCGGCCCTTTCGCGTACGGCGCCACGGGAGTCAGGCCGTGCGGGAGGCGAGGGCGAGGACCCGGTGGGCACCCTCCACGACCGCCGCGTCGACGAAGCGGCCGTCGGAGAGAGCCAGGGCTCCCGGGTCCGTCCCCGCCGCCGCGACGACCTCACGCGCCGCGTCGACCTCCTCCGGAGTGGGGAGGTAGGCCCGCTCGATGACGGGGAGCTGGCGGGGGTGGATCGCCGCCCGGCCGAGGAAGCCCATCGCCCGGCCCCGGGCGCAGCCGGCGGCCAGGGCGTCGAGGTCGCCGATGTCGGGATGGACCGACTGCGCGGGGGGCGGCAGGGCCGCAGCGCGGGCCGCGACGACCAAGCGACCGCGTGGCCAGTCGAGGCCGCTGTCGTCCCGTAGCCCCAGGTCGGCCCGGAGGTCGGCCTCGCCGAGCGCGATGCCGCGCACGGCGGGGTGGGCGGTGGCGATGGCGTAGGCGTGCTCCACGGCGAGGGCGTTCTCCAGGAGCGGGTAGAGGGGGAGACCGGGGGCGAGGCCGGCGATCCGGTGGATGTCAGTGGCGTGTGTCACCTTGGGTACACGGAGACCGCAGAGGCCGGGGAGGGGGGCCAGGGTGGGGATGTCGAGCAGGGAGTGGACGCGGACGTGCACCGGGACGGGGTGGGTGTCGGCGAGCAGATCGACCGTGGCGTCGAGGGCGTACGCCTTGCGGTGCGGGGCGACCGCGTCCTCCAGGTCGACGATGACGACGTCGGCGCCGGAGGCCAGGGCCTTGAGGACGACCCCGGGACGGTCGCCCGGCGCGTACAGCCAGGTGAGGGGGGTGCGCGGGCGCACGAGGCCGGCGATACCGCGTGGATCGCTCATACCGCTCCCTGGCTGCGGAGGGCGTCGATCTCGGCGGGCGTGAGGCCGAGCTCGGTGAGGACGGCCTCGGTGTCGGCGCCGTGGGGGCGGCCGGGCCAGCGGATCGCCCCGGGTGTCTCGGAGAGTCGGAAGAGCACGTTCTGCATCCTGATCGGGCCGAGTTCCGGGTCCTGTACCTCGGTGACGGTGCCGAGCGCCCGGTACTGCGGATCGTCGAGGACGTCCCGGACGTCGTAGACCGGGGCGATGGCGGCTTCGGCCTTCTCGAAGGCGGACATGGCCTCGTCGCGGGTGCGGCGCGCGATCCAGGCGCCGACCGCCTCGTCCAGGACGTCCGCGTGCTCGGCGCGGCCCGTGCCGTCGGCGAACCACGGCTCGTCGATCAGCTCCGGACGGCCGACGAGCCGCAGCACGCGCTCGGCGATCGACTGGGCGGAGGTGGAGACGGCCACCCAGGAGCCGTCGGCGGTCCGGTAGGTGTTGCGGGGGGCGTTGTTGCGGGAGCGGTTGCCGGTGCGGGGCTGGACGTAGCCGAGCTGGTCGTACCAGAGGGGGTGGGGTCCGATGACGGAGAGCATCGGTTCGATGATCGCCATGTCGACGACCTGGCCGCGGCCGGTCGTGGTCCTGGCGGTGAGCGCGGTCATCACCGCGTACGCGGTGGCGAGGGCGGCGATCGAGTCGGCCAGGCCGAAGGGGGGCAGGGTGGGCGGGCCGTCGGGCTCGCCGGTGATGGCGGCGAAGCCGCTCATCGCCTCGGCGAGGGTGCCGAAGCCGGGGCGGTGGGCGTACGGGCCGAACTGGCCGAAGCCGGTGACGCGGGCGAGGACGAGACGGGGGTTGACGGCGGAGAGCTCCGCCCAGCCCAGACCCCAGCGTTCCAGGGTGCCGGGGCGGAAGTTCTCCACGATCACGTCGGCCTCGGCGGCCAGCCCGAGGAGGGTGTCCCGGCCGCCCGGCGCGGAGAGGTCGAGGGTGATCGTCCGCTTGTTTCGGCCGAGGACCTTCCACCACAGACCGACGCCGTCCTTGGCGGGGCCGTGGCCGCGGGACGGGTCGGGCTTGCGGGGGTGCTCGACCTTGACGACGTCGGCGCCGAAGTCGCCGAGCATCGTGGCCGCGAGCGGGCCGGCGAAGAGGGTCGCGAGGTCCAGGACGCGCAGTCCGCGCAGGGGAGGCGTGGCCGGGGCGGGGGTCGTGGGGGCGTGCTGCGTGGTGGTCATACGGGGTCGGCCTCCAGGTCGCCGAGGGAGCCGAAGGCCGCCTCGATCTCGGTCCGGTAGGGCATCGAGGTCGACGCGCCCTCGCGCTGGACGGAGAGCGCGGCGGCGGCCTGCGCCCAGGCCAGCGCCTCGGGGACGGGCCGGCCCTCGCCGAGGGCGACCGCGAGGGCGCCGACGAAGGTGTCGCCGGCCGCGGTGGTGTCCACGGCCCTGACGCGGGGGGCGGGCACGGTGACCGGTTCGGCGCCGCGCGCCGCGTACAGGCTGCCGGACGCGCCCAGGGTGACGACGACCTCGGGGACGTCCCGCAGCAGGGCCTGGGCGGCGGCGCGCGGGTCGGTGTGTCCGGTGAGCGCGGCCGCCTCGTGCTCGTTGGGCACCAGCAGGTCGGTGGCGGCGAGGAGTTCGGGAGGGAGCTGCTGGGCCGGTGCGGGCGTGAGGACGGTGCGGACGCCGAGGCGGCGGGCGGTCGCGGCGCCCTCGGTGACAACGGAGAGGGGGAGTTCGAGCTGGAGGAGCAGGGTGTCGGCGGTGCCGATGAGGGCCTCGTCGCCGTGGCTGAGGGAGGTGACGGTGGCGTTGGCTCCGGGGACGACGACGATCGCGTTGCCGCCCTCGTCGTCGACGACGATGTGGGCGGTGCCGGAAGGGCCCTCGGCGGTGCGAAGGAGGTCGGTGTCGACGGCGCAGTGCTCCAGGTTGGACCGGAGGCGTACGCCGAAGTCGTCCGCGCCTACCGCGCCGATCATCGCCACCTCGGCGCCGGCGCGGGCGGCGGCGACGGCCTGGTTGGCGCCCTTGCCGCCGGGGACCGTGCGGAACGCGCGGCCGGTGACCGTCTCGCCGCGGGCGGGCGCCCTCGATACGTAGGCGACGAGGTCCATGTTCATGCTGCCGAGTACGACGATGCTGGTCATGGGCGTACAGCCTCCAGGTGGGTCAGTTCGGCCAGGGTGTCGAAGCCGATGCCGTCGAAGGACGGGACCGAGGTCGCGAGCCGGTTCTTGAGGGGGGCGGTCCACCGCTCGGGCAGCCGGTCGGGGTGCCCGGCGAGCAGCCCGGCGACCGAACCGGCGGTGGCGCCGTTGGAGTCGGTGTCCCAGCCGCCGGAGACCGCCGCGCAGACGGAGCGGGTGAAGTCGCCGTCGGCGTGGGTGAGGGCGGCGGTGAGGAGCGCGGCGTTGGGGACGGCATGGACCCAGTGGTACCCGCCGAGCTCGGTGTGCAGGCGGTCGACGACGGTGTCGAAGTCGCGCTCCTCGCGGGCGGACGCGATGCCCAGGCGGACGGCTCCGGCGAGGCGGGAGCGGGGCGGGACCACCGCGAGTCCGGCGGCGAGCGAGCGGTGGACGTCGGCGGTGCCGGTCGCGGCGGCGGCGAGGGTCGCGGCGACGAACATGGCGCCGTAGACGCCGTTCCCGGTGTGGGTGAGGACCGCGTCCCGGTAGGCCTGCGCGGCGGCGGCCGCCGGGTCGCCGGGGTGGGTCCAGCCGTGGACGTCCGCCCGGATCTGGGCGCCGATCCACTCGCGGAAGGGGTTGCGGTGGACGGCGGTGAGCGGGGGCTCGACGCCGTCGAGGAGGTTGCGGTAGGCGACGCGCTCGGCCGTGAAGGTGCGGCCGGCGGGGAGTTCGTCGAGCCAGAGGCGGGCGACGTCGGCGGTGGTGAAGTCGCGTCCGTACCGCTGGAGGAGCAGCAGGTTGAGGAGGGGGTAGTTGAGGTCGTCGTCCTCGGGCATCCCGTCGATGTTCTCGGCGAGGGAGGTGGCGGCGGAGCGTCGGTTCCAGGGGTGGGCGGCGAGCAGCTCCGGCGGTACGCCGCGGGCGGTGAACCAGGTGGAGAGCGGCCAGTTGCCGGTGGCGCGGGCGAGGGAGCGGATGGCGGCGAGGGGCAGTTTCTCGACGGGCTTGCCGAGCAGGCACCCAGCGGCCCGTCCGAGCCAGGCGGCGTGCAGCCGGTCGCGGAGGGCGTCGCCCCCGGCCGCCTCGGAGTCCGGCGGAGGGAGGGCCTGCGGGGCCGCCAGGGACCGGATCTCGGGGAGGGAGGTCGGCTCGTCGTCCGGCACGGGGGTGGGGAGGTTCGCCAGGGAGCCGAGGAGTTCCTCCGCCAGGGGACGGAGGTCCGGGCGGGGGAGCTCGGAGGCGCCGGCCGTCTCCGGGGCCGGCGGGCCGCCCGCCTCGTACCAGCGGGCCGCGAGGGCACGGGCGTCGCGGCCGTCCTCGGCGGCCTGGCGGAGCTCGTGGCCCACCAGGTCCTCCGGCTGCACCCAGGTCAGCCGGAGGTTCACCGGTCCGCGCTCGCCAGCGTCGCGAACGCCGACTCGTGCGCCCGGCGGAGCTCCACGTCCCGGGCGAAGACCTCGCGGGTCACCCGGGCCAGTGCGGCCGCCGGGGCGTGCAGGTCGAGCCGGCTCGCCTCCGCGACGCGCTTCGCCCAGTCGGACGGCACGGCGGCCTCGCCGTGCAGCGCGCCGGCGATCGCGCCCGCCATCGTGGCGATCGAGTCGCAGTCGCGGCCGTAGTTGACGGCGCCGAGGACCGTACGCCGGAAGTCGCCCTCGCCGACGAGCAGCATGCCCAGGGCGATCGGCAGCTCCTCGATCGCGTGCAGCCGGGAGGGGCGGCGGGCGCCGAGGGAGGGGGACCGGTAGTCGGGGCCGACCGTGTCGAAGGGGGCCACCGCCGCGCGGAGCGGGCTGAGGGCGGACTCGAAGTCCGTGTGCCGGACGGCCACTTCGGCGACCGCCTCGACCGCGGACCGGGTGCCGTCCTTGGCGAGGGAGAGGGCCGTGTCGACGACCGAGGAGGGCGTCGCGCCCGGCGCGCAGGCCGCGGCGACCGCCGCCGCGAACACGCCGGCCGCCTCCCGCCCGTACGAGGACTGGTGGGCGCCGGCGATGTCGAGGGCCTCGGCGTACGCGGCCGCGGGGTGGGCGGCGTTGACGAGTCCGACCGGCGCCATGTACATCGCGGCGCCGCAGTTGACGATGTTGCCGTCGCCGGCCTCGCGCGGGTCCACGTGGCCGTAGTGGAGCCGGGCCACGAGCCACTTCTCGGCGAGGAAGATCCGCTGGAGGGGGAGGGCCTCGGCCTCCAGCTCCGGGATCCAGACGGGGGAGCCCATGAGTTCGGGGACGAGGAAGTCCGCGACCGCGTACGCGTCGAGGTGGCCGCGGACCTTCTCGTAGACCCTGATCAGGGCGTGGGTCATCAAGGTGTCGTCGGTGACGTGCCCGTCGCCCTTGTGGTACGGCGCGATGGGACGGGCGGTGCGCCATTCTTCGCCGTTCCAGGGACCGACGATCCCGGTGACGCGGCCGCCGTGACGCTCCAGGATCTGCTGGGGGGTGTAGCCCTCGACGGGGCCGCCGAGCGCGTCGCCGACGGCGGCCCCGAGGAGGCTGCCGGTGATCCGGTCATCCAGGGTGGGCACATCCAGTGTGGGTGTCATGTCGGAATTGTCCACCTGGGGAGGCCGGTTCCGTGGCTCCCAGGAGCCCGGCGAGTTCGACCAGGTCCGTCCCCGCGAGCCGGGGCAGCGCGCACCCCGCGAGCGTCCGGCAGGCCTCGCGCCAGGTCGGGGGCACCGAACGGCCGCCGCCCAGCGCGCCGGTGAGCGCGCCTGCGAGCGCGGGGGCGGAGTCCGCGACCCGGGAGAGACAGACGGCGGCCGGTACGGCGGCCGTCATCTCGCCCCGGGCGGCGGTGGCGAGGGCGAGGGCGACCGGAACGGTCTCGGCGGCGGCGATCCCGTAGCTGTAGACGTGGTCCACGATCTGGTGCTCCAGGAGCGGGACCAGCTCGAAGGCCGAGCCGGCGGTCCTGGCCAGCTGCACCGCGTACCGGGCGTTGCGGCCGATCTCGGTGGCGGGCGGGAGTTCGGCGAGGGCCGCGCCGACGGCCTCGTCGACGGTCGCCCCGCCGAGGGCCGCAGCGACCGCCGCCGCCGTCGCGCGGGCGCCGTGGACGCCGTCCCCGTCCTGGGTGTACCGGGCGTCGAACTCGGCGAGTTCGGCGGCGGCGCGCGGGTCGCCGGGGTGGACGACGGCGAGGACGGCGGCCCGGACGCAGGCGGCGTCGTCGAAGTAGTGCGGGTTGTCGTGGCCGGTGGCGGGCGGGCGCAGACCGGTGGCGAGATTGCCGAGGCCCGCGCGTACGGAGATCCGGGCGCGGAGGGGGAGGACGGCGGACTCGACCTCGGGGGCGCGGTCGGCGGCGGCGGCGACCTGGCCCGCGAGGGCGTTCCAGGCGAGGTCGACGGCGGCGCGCAGGCGGCGGTCCGGAGGGAGGCCGGCGAAGAAGGGGCCGGCGGCGGCGAGGACCGCCTCGGCGGTGAAGGCGGCCCACTCGGCGTCGTCGGAGGGGCCGAGGCGGAGGGGCTCCGGGGGCTGGTTGAGGGCGATGGGGACGGGGAGGGTGGTCGTGGCGTTCTGCTCGGCGAAGGTGTCGAGTTCGCGGGTGAGGCGGCGGGTCCATTCGGGCATGCGGGCGGCTCTGTGGCGGGCGGCGGGCCAGCCGGCGGCGTCGCCCGCGGCGAGGCCGAGGAGAAGGCCCTCGGTCCTCTCGCGGCTCGCCCTGCGGGGCTCGTCGGCCGGCACGGCCTCGTGGGCGCCGCCCCAGGTGCCGGTGACCCGCACCAGGGGTTGCCCCGGCGAGCCGAGGTCCGGCACCAGGGTTACCACCAGGTCCTGGTGAGCACCGGTCGCAGGGCCGGAGCCCGGCACCGGGGGCTGTGCCCACCCTCCCTCGGAGGGGCGACCCTCAGGCCCTGCGGGACGATCGCCCACAGCGGCCGGGAGGCTGCCCGTGGTGGCGGGGCTCGCGGGTGGCGTCGTGGTCGTCGTGTCTCCGCTCATCAGGAGTCCCCCTCCGGGGTCAGCAGGTCCGCGACGTCCAGGATGTGGTAGCCGCGCATGGAGGGCAGGCAGCTGCCCGTGACCGGGGCGATGGCCGTGGCCCAGTCGGTCGGGATGGAGCTCAGGCCACCCGCCGCGCCGGCCAGGGCGCCCGCCACCGCTGCCGTCGTGTCGGCGTCGCGGCCCATGTTGACCGCGGTCAGGACCGCCGTACGGAAGTCCCCGCGGGCCGCCGCGAAGGCGCCGAAGGCCAGGCCCACCGCCTCCGGGGCCAGGTCCGTCCACGGGTAGCCGCCGATGACGACCGCCGAGCGGACCTTGCGCTCGCGGGTGAGTGGGTCCGGCTGGACGCGCTGGGCGGCGACGACCGCGCGGCGCAGGGAGCGGGCCGTCCAGGAGTCCATCGGGACGACGGAGAGCGCCGCCGCGATGACCGAGGTCACGCCCGCGCCCGCCATCGCCGCCGCGACGCCCGCCGCGACGGCCTGGCCGCCGTAGATGCCCTCTCCCTCGTGGCTGACGCTGCCGTCGATCGCGACGAGGCGTGCCGCTTCCGCAGGCCGGCCGGCCGCGAAGACCCCGAAGGGCGCGGCGCGCATCGCGAGCCCGTCGCTCCAGGCGTGGCGGTGCTGGGCGGAGATGGGCGCGGCGAGGCCCCGGCGGAGGTTCTCCAGCGTGCCGCGCTCCGAGAAGCCCGCGCCGCGGAAGGGGCCTTCGTCGAGGTCGGCGATCCAGTGGTGCCAGGCCCGTTCGACGTGGTGGACGGTGAGCGCCGAGCCGTGCCGGGCGAGGAGCAGGGCCGAGAAGATCGCGTACTCGGTGTCGTCGGTGCCCGCCGGGCGGTCCGTCACGAAGCCCTCGATGCGGCCCCATCGGCGGCGGATCTCCGAAGGGCGCATGTTCTCGGCGGGGGCTCCCAGGGCGTCGCCGACGGCGAGGCCGAGGAGCGCCCCCCTCGCCCGTTCGCGCGTGTCGCATGCCGTGGTGGTCACCATCTCGCGGCCCCTTCCTCGGGTGGGGCGCGCGGTCGGCGCCCCGATGCCTGGATCTGTGCCACCGCCGGCCGTGAACTCGCCGAAGAAACGGTTCTGTCACCCGGCTGACGCCACGTGGGAATCCGGCGCGGGCAGTGAGGCGGGCCTTAGTAAGTACGGCCTGCCTTGCTGGCGGACCCCTTACATCGCGCGTATTTTCGAGGGTGTTGGGGGCGGCGGGTGCAACCCGGCCCGCCGGAACGAGGGGAGAGTCATGTCCATCATCGAAGCTCAGGCACCACTGCACGAGGCGCACCGCGACAACCACACGCACCGTGACGTGAACGGCGGTTGGCTGCGCCCGGCGGTGTTCGGCGCGATGGACGGTCTCGTCTCCAACCTCGCCCTGATGACCGGTGTCGCCGGCGGCGCGGTGTCCACGCAGACCGTGGTCATCACCGGCGTCGCGGGGCTCGCCGCCGGAGCCTTCTCCATGGCGGCCGGCGAGTACACCTCCGTGGCCTCGCAGCGCGAGCTCGTCCAGGCGGAACTCGACGTCGAGCGCCGTCAGTTGCGCAAGCACCCGATCGACGAGATGGAGGAGCTCGCCGCGCTCTACGTCTCCCGGGGCGTCGAGCCCGCCCTCGCCCGCGAGGTCGCCATGCAGCTGTCGAAGGACCCCGAGCAGGCCCTGGAGATCCACGCCCGCGAGGAGCTCGGCATCGACCCCGACGACCTCCCGTCGCCGATGGTCGCCGCGGTCTCGTCCTTCGGCTCCTTCGCGCTCGGCGCCCTGCTCCCCGTACTGCCGTACCTGCTCGGGGCGACCGCGCTCTGGCCCGCCGTGCTGCTCGCGCTCATCGGCCTCTTCGGCTGCGGGGCGCTGGTGGCCCGGGTGACCGCCCGCGGCTGGCTCTTCAGCGGGATGCGGCAGCTCGTCCTGGGTGGCGCCGCGGCCGCCGTCACGTACGGGCTCGGGATGCTCTTCGGGGCGGCGCTGTAGCGGCGCTGTCCGCGGGCTGTGCGCGGCGCTGTCCGGGGGCCTGTCCGCGGGCTGTCCGCGGGCTGTCCGCGGCGCGGCAGGGACGGTGTGATGGCGGTGTCGCCGCTCCGGATATCGGAACGGATTTCGTACCCGTAGAGACGACCGGGAGGCCCCTTCGAGGGGCCTTTCCGGCATTTCGGGGCACCTTTTCGGGGCGTACGGCACGAATCGGCTGTGACGTATATCCCCTGCTCGATCCGCCGCGGCGATGAGACACTATGCACGGCGCCACATAAGTAGCCGGTTACCCGGCGGTTTCGAACTCGTGACCAACGGGAATGAGGCTTGAGCGCCGTCGGGCAATGGAGCCCACCCAGGCGGGCAACGATGCCCGCTCAGCGACGGACCGCCGAAGCCCGGAGATCCCTCCGGCTCCCCCGGCCCGTCCCCGCGGGACAGCCCCTTGTCCCCGCACCCCACAGGTGAGAACACACCACCACTGCGTGTCGGTGGTGTCCGCATGCTGGAACGAGCTATCCACTTCGCGAGAAGCCAGCCATCATGTAACCTGCACGAAATTTCGCGGAGGGCCAACGTCGTCCCTCGGCAGTTGCATATGCCACGACGACGACGGGAGAGCCGATGCGTTCCGACGCCTGGTCGCCCATGGACGGTCGCCCCGCTCCGCAGGGGATGTACGACCCCCGTAACGAACACGACGCCTGTGGTGTCGGGTTCGTGGCCACCCTCACCGGTGTAGCCAGCCACGCGCTGGTCGAGCAGGCGCTGACCGTACTGCGCAACCTCGAGCACCGCGGCGCCACCGGCTCCGAGCCCGACTCCGGAGACGGCGCCGGCATCCTTTTCCAGGTCCCGGACGCCTTCCTGCGCGAGGTCGCCGGATTCGAGCTCCCCGAGGCCGGCGCCTACGCCGTCGGCATCGCCTTCCTCCCCGAGGACGGCACGGACGAGACCGTCTCGAAGATCGAGACGATCGCCGCCGAAGAGGGCCTCACCGTCCTCGGCTGGCGCGAGGTCCCCGTCGCCCCCGAGCTGCTCGGCGCCTCCGCCCGCTCCACCATGCCGGTCTTCCGCCAGGTCTTCGTGGCCGACGGCGAGAACACGGGCATCGCGCTGGACCGCAAGGCGTTCGTGCTGCGCAAGCGCGCCGAGCGCGAGGCCGCGACCTACTTCCCGTCGCTCTCCGCCCGCACGATCGTCTACAAGGGCATGCTGACCACCGGCCAGCTGGAGCCGTTCTTCCCGGACCTGTCGGACCGCCGCTGCGCCTCCGCCGTGGCCCTGGTCCACTCCCGGTTCTCCACCAACACCTTCCCGAGCTGGCCGCTGGCCCACCCGTACCGCTTCGTCGCCCACAACGGTGAGATCAACACCGTCAAGGGCAACCGGAACTGGATGACCGCCCGCGAGGCGCAGCTCGACTCCCAGGTCTTCGGCGAGGGCTCGCTGGACCGGATCTTCCCGATCTGCACCCCGGACGCCTCCGACTCGGCCTCCTTCGACGAGGTCCTGGAACTGCTCCACCTCGGCGGCCGCTCCCTGCCGCACGCGGTCCTGATGATGGTCCCCGAGGCGTGGGAGAACCACGAGACCATGGACCCGGCCCGCCGCGCCTTCTACCAGTACCACTCCACGATGATGGAGCCCTGGGACGGCCCGGCCTGCGTCACCTTCACCGACGGCGTCCAGGTCGGCGCGGTCCTCGACCGCAACGGTCTGCGCCCCGGCCGCTACTGGGTCACCGACGAGGGCCTCGTCGTCCTCTCCTCCGAGGTCGGCGTCCTCGACATCGACCCCGCCAAGGTCGTCCGCAAGGGCCGCCTCCAGCCGGGCAAGATGTTCCTCGTCGACACCGCCGAGCACCGGATCATCGAGGACGACGAGATCAAGGCCGGTCTCGCCGCCGAGCACCCGTACGCGGAGTGGCTGGAGACCGGGGAGATCGAGCTCTCCGACCTTCCCGAGCGCGAGCACATCGTGCACACCCACGCCTCGGTCACCCGTCGCCAGCAGACCTTCGGCTACACCGAGGAAGAGCTCCGCGTCATCCTCGCCCCGATGGCCAACACCGGCGGCGAGCCCCTCGGCTCCATGGGCACGGACTCGCCGATCGCGGCCCTGTCCGCCCGCCCGCGGCTGCTCTTCGACTACTTCACCCAGCTCTTCGCGCAGGTCACCAACCCGCCGCTGGACGCCATCCGCGAGGAGCTCGTGACGAGCCTGCGCTCCTCGCTCGGCCCCGGCAGCAACCTGCTGGAGCCCACCTCCTCGTCGTGTCGCAGCGTCACCCTGCCCTTCCCGGTGATCGACAACGACGAGCTGGCCAAGCTCATCCACATCAACGCCGACGGCGACATGCCCGGCATGAAGGCCGCGACCCTCTCCGGCCTCTACCGGGTCTCCGGCGGCGGCGAGTCCCTCGCCGCCCGCATCGAGGCGATCTGCGCCGAGGCCGACACCGCGATCGAGGGCGGCGCCCGGCTGATCGTGCTCTCCGACCGGCACTCCGACGCCGAGCACGCGCCGATCCCCTCGCTGCTGCTCACCGCGGCCGTCCACCACCACCTCATCCGCACCAAGCAGCGCACCAAGGTGGGTCTGCTGGTCGAGGCCGGTGACGTCCGCGAGGTCCACCACGTCGCCCTGCTCATCGGCTACGGCGCCGCGGCGGTCAACCCGTACCTCGCCATGGAGTCCGTCGAGGACCTGGTCCGCGCCGGCACCTTCATCGAGGGCCTGGAGCCCGAGCAGGCCATCCGGAACCTGATCTACGCGCTCGGCAAGGGCGTCCTCAAGGTCATGTCCAAGATGGGCATCTCGACCGTCGCCTCCTACCGTGGCGCCCAGGTCTTCGAGGCCGTCGGCCTCGAAGCCGGCTTCGTCGCCACGTACTTCAACGGCACGGCCACCAAGATCGGCGGCGCCGGTCTCGACGTCGTCGCCAAGGAGGTCGCCGCCCGCCACGCCAAGGCGTACCCCGTCTCCGGCGTCCCCTCGGCGCACCGCGCCCTGGAGATCGGCGGCGAGTACCAGTGGCGCCGCGAGGGCGAGCCGCACCTGTTCGACCCGGAGACCGTCTTCCGCCTGCAGCACGCCACGCGCAACAAGCGGTACGACATCTTCAAGAAGTACACGGACCGGGTGAACGAGCAGTCCGAGCGCCTCATGACGCTCCGCGGCCTCTTCGGCTTCTCCTCGGGCCGTGAGGCGATCTCGATCGACGAGGTCGAGCCGGTCAGCGAGATCGTCAAGCGGTTCTCGACGGGCGCCATGTCGTACGGCTCCATCTCCCGCGAGGCGCACGAGACCCTCGCCATCGCCATGAACCAGCTGGGCGCCAAGTCCAACACCGGTGAGGGCGGCGAGGACCCGGACCGCCTGTACGACCCGGCGCGCCGCTCCTCCATCAAGCAGGTCGCCTCCGGCCGCTTCGGCGTCACCAGCGAGTACCTGGTCAACGCCGACGACATCCAGATCAAGATGGCCCAGGGCGCCAAGCCCGGCGAGGGCGGCCAGCTGCCCGGCCACAAGGTCTACCCGTGGGTCGCCAAGACGCGTCACTCGACGCCCGGCGTCGGCCTCATCTCGCCGCCGCCGCACCACGACATCTACTCCATCGAGGACCTGGCTCAGCTGATCCACGACCTCAAGAACGCCAACCCGGTCGCCCGCATCCACGTGAAGCTGGTCTCCGAGGTCGGCGTCGGCACGGTCGCCGCCGGTGTCTCCAAGGCCCACGCGGACGTCGTCCTCATCTCCGGCCACGACGGCGGAACGGGCGCCTCCCCGCTGACCTCGCTGAAGCACGCGGGCGGCCCCTGGGAGCTCGGCCTCGCCGAGACCCAGCAGACCCTGCTGCTCAACGGCCTGCGCGACCGCATCGTCGTCCAGACCGACGGCCAGCTCAAGACCGGCCGCGACGTCGTCATCGCCGCGCTGCTCGGCGCCGAGGAGTTCGGTTTCGCGACCGCGCCGCTCGTCGTCTCCGGCTGCGTCATGATGCGCGTCTGCCACCTGGACACCTGCCCGGTCGGAATCGCCACCCAGAACCCGGCGCTCCGCGACCGGTTCTCCGGCAAGGCCGAGTACGTCGTCAACTTCTTCGAGTTCATCGCCGAGGAGGTCCGCGAGATCCTCGCCGAGCTGGGCTTCCGGACGATCGAGGAGGCCGTCGGCCACGCCGAGCTGCTCGACACCAGCCGCGCCGTCACCCACTGGAAGGCGCAGGGTCTCGACCTGGAGCCGCTCTTCTACGTGCCGGAGCTGCCCGAGGGCGCGGTCCGCCACGCCCTGATCGAGCAGGACCACGGTCTGGAGAAGGCCCTCGACAACGAGCTGATCCAGCTCGCCGCCGAGGCCCTGAACGCCGCCTCCGCCGAGGAGGCGCAGCCGGTCCGCGCCCAGGTCGCGATCCGGAACATCAACCGGACCGTCGGCACGATGCTCGGCCACCACGTCACGAAGAAGTTCGGTGGCGCGGGCCTGCCCGCCGACACCATCGACATCACCTTCACCGGCTCCGCCGGCCAGTCCTTCGGCGCCTTCCTGCCGAGCGGTGTCACCCTCCGCCTGGAGGGCGACGCCAACGACTACGTCGGCAAGGGCCTCTCCGGCGGCCGCATCGTCGTCCGCCCGGACCGCGGCGCCGACCACCTGGCCGAGTACTCGACCATCGCGGGCAACACCATCGGCTACGGCGCGACCGGCGGCGAGCTGTTCCTGCGCGGCCGCACCGGCGAGCGCTTCTGCGTCCGCAACTCCGGCGCCCTGGTCGTCTCGGAGGGCGTGGGCGACCACGGCTGCGAGTACATGACCGGCGGTACGGCGGTCGTCCTCGGCGAGACCGGACGCAACTTCGCGGCCGGTATGTCGGGCGGTGTCGCCTACGTCGTCGACCTCGACCGGGACAACGTCAACTCCGGCAACCTGGGCGCGATCGAGACCCTTTCGGACGCCGACAAGGACTGGCTGCACGATGTCGTGCGCCGCCACCAGGAGGAGACCGGCTCGACGGTCGCGGAGAAGCTCCTCGCCGACTGGGACGCCGCGGCGGCCCGGTTCAGCAAGATCATCCCCACCACGTACAAGGCAGTGCTCGCCGCCAAGGACGCCGCTGAGCTCGCCGGTCTCTCCGAGACCGAGACCACCGAGAAGATGATGGAGGCGGCGACCAATGGCTGACCCCAAGGGCTTCCTTACCACCGGGCGCGAAGTCGCCAAGACCCGTCCGGTGGGCGAGCGCGTCAGGGACTGGAACGAGGTCTACGTTCCCGGTTCGCTGCTGCCGATCATCAGCAAGCAGGCCGGCCGCTGCATGGACTGCGGCATCCCGTTCTGCCACAACGGCTGCCCCCTCGGGAACCTCATCCCCGAGTGGAACGACTTCGCCTACCGCGAGGACTGGTCGGCGGCGCAGGAGCGCCTGCACGCCACCAACAACTTCCCGGAGTTCACCGGCCGCCTGTGCCCGGCTCCGTGCGAGTCGGCGTGCGTGCTCGGCATCAACCAGCCGGCCGTCACCATCAAGAACGTCGAAGTCTCCATCATCGACAAGGCCTGGGACGCGAACGACGTCAAGCCGCAGGTGCCCGAGCGCCTGTCCGGCAAGACCGCGGCCGTCATCGGCTCGGGCCCTGCGGGTCTCGCCGCCGCCCAGCAGCTGACCCGGGCCGGCCACACCGTGGTCGTGTACGAGCGCGCCGACCGCATCGGCGGCCTGCTGCGCTACGGCATCCCCGAGTTCAAGATGGAGAAGCGGCACATCAACCGCCGCATCGAGCAGATGCGCGCGGAGGGCACCAAGTTCCGCACGGGCATCGAGATCGGCCGCGACCTGACGTCGACGGACCTGCGCAAGCGGTTCGACGCCGTGGTCATCGCCGCCGGTGCCACCACCGCGCGTGACCTGCCCGTCCCGGGCCGCGAGCTGAACGGCATCCACCAGGCCATGGAGTACCTGCCGCTGGCCAACAAGGTCGTCGAGGGTGACTTCGTGGCCCCGCCGATCACCGCCGAGGGCAAGCACGTCGTGGTCATCGGCGGCGGCGACACCGGCGCGGACTGCGTCGGTACGGCGCACCGCCAGGGCGCGGCCTCGGTCACGCAGCTGGAGATCATGCCGAAGCCGGGCGAGGACCGGAACGCAGGCCAGCCCTGGCCGACCTTCCCCATGCTGTACAAGGTCACCTCCGCTCACGAGGAGGGCGGCGAGCGGGTCTACTCCGTCTCCACCACCCACTTCGAGGGCGACGAGGACGGCAACGTCCAGTTCCTCCACCTCGTCGAGGTCGAGTTCGTCGAGGGCAAGCTGACCCAGAAGCCGGGCACGGAGCGCAAGATCCCCGCCCAGCTGGTCACGCTCGCGATGGGCTTCACCGGCACGGACGTGGAGAACGGCCTGGTCGCGCAGTTTGGTCTGGACCTCGATGAGCGGGGTAACATCGCCCGTGACGCGGACTTCGCCACCAACGTCGATGGCGTGTACGTCGCCGGTGACGCCGGCCGCGGCCAGTCCCTCATCGTGTGGGCCATCGCCGAGGGCCGCTCCGCCGCCCGTGGCGTGGACCGCTACCTGACCGGAGCCAGCTCCCTGCCGGCCCCGATCCGTCCGACGGACCGTTCGCTGACGGTCTGATCCCGCCGGATCACCCTGAGAACGTCCCGTACAACGACGTGCGGAACTGAGCGCGGCGCCCCCCGAATGTCCCCGACCGGACGACTGGGTGGGCGCCGGTGCTCGTGGTGAAGGTCCGCAGCTGTCCGTCGTGGGACACGTCGTGGGTTCGGCGGCGCGTACGGTTGCTCCCTGTGCTCCCTGTGCTCCCTGTGCTCCCTGTGCTCCCTGTGCTCCCTGTGCTCCCTGTCCTCCGGTGCGCGTCGGTGGGCGCTGCCCGGTGTCCTTGGTGTCCGTCGCGGGCGGGGATCACCCGCACGGCGCGCGGAAGTGCGGGATCACCTTCGTGCCCCACTGGCGGATGGTCTCCAGGCAGACCTCCTGCGGCACTGTGCCCATCTGGATGAGGCACATCACCTCGTCGACGCCGATCTCCCGGAGTCGTTCCACGTAGGCGATCGCGGTCGCGGCGTCTCCGTAGGCGTGGTCGGTGTTGTACGTGCCGGTGTCGACCGGGCGGGCCGGGATGTTCGCCTCGTGGAGGCGGGCGATCAGTTTCTCGCGTTCCTGGCCGAGTGCTCCCGTATGGTCCTCGTCCTCCGCGTAACCGGTGGGCGCGGGGGCGCCCCCGTGCCAGTGGGCGATCGACTCGGCGAAGAAGCGCTGGCCGCGCGTGCCGAGCCGCAGGGCGCGGTCGGCGTCGTCCAGGACGATCGTCGGGCAGAGCGCCGAGAAGTGGTCGTTGACCTCGGTGGAGACGCACCGCGACCCGTCGCGGGCGGCGATGGCCCCGTCGTACACCGCACGCATCGCCCGGACGTCCTCGGCGCCCGCGAAGCCCATCACCAGGGCCCCGATGCCCAGTTCGGCCGCCTGTCGCAGGGAGTCGTGCTGTGAGCAGGCCATGAAGAGGGGCGGGTGCGGCCGCTGCACGGGGCGGGGGAGGACCGCGCCGGGGCCGATGTCGAGGGAGCCGTGCCACTCGAACTCCGGCTCGCGCCACGCGGCGGCGAAGATCCGCAGGGCCTCCTCGGTCTGCGGCCGGGTGTCGGCGGGGTCCACCCCGAACATCCGCATCTCCTGGCGGGTCGCGCCCCGGCCGGCGCCGACGTCGAGGCGTCCGCCGGAGAGCACGTCGAGCATGGCGGCGCGTTCGGCGACCCGGACCGGGTGCTGGTATCCGAAGGGCATGGTGACCACGCCGTGCCCGACGCGGATCGTCCGCGTGCGGGCGGCGACCCAGGTCAGGAAGATCTCGGACGCGCTCATGTGGGCGTACCGGGTGAGGGAGTGGTGCTCGACCGCCCAGACGCGGTCGAAGCCCATCTCCTCGGCGAGGACGGCCTGTTCGACGCAGTCGTGGATGACCGCGCGTTCGCGTGCGGGGGTGGGGTCGACGAGCTGCGCTTCGAAGATCATGGAGAACTTCACCGGGGCTCCTCCCGAGGCGGCGGCCGGACGGCTGCGCCTGATCGAGCTGTGTCTGATCGAGCTATGTCTGATCGAGCTGTCTGATCAAGCTGTCCGATCGAGCTGTGCCAGGTCGAGCCATGCGTATCGAGCTATGCCTAATCGAAATACTTCTAGCAGGCATGGATCGAGGAGGGAAGGGAGCCGTAGACTTCCCGTCGTGGTGGATGACGAGACCGTGCCGGGGCTTCCCGCGACCAGCTGGGCCGTCCTCGGACTGCTCTCCTTCGGGCGGGAGTTGTCCGGCTACGACGTCAAGAAGTGGTCCGACCGGTCCCTCGGCCTCTTCTACTGGAGCCCGTCCTTCAGCCAGATCTACGGCGAGCTCAAACGGCTGGAGAAGACCGGCTACGCCACCTCCCGCCTGGTCGCACCGGAGACCGGCACGCGCGACAAGCGCGTCTACCGAATCACCGACGAGGGCCTCGCCGCCGTCCGCACCTGGGCCCGCACCGCCCCCCTCGACCCGCCCGTCCTCAAGCACGGGCCGATGCTGCGGCTCTGGCTGGGCCACCTCCTCGAACCCGAGCGGATGCGCGAGATCCTGGCCGGACACCGGGAGTACGCCGAGTCCATGCGGCTGCGGGCCGAGGCCGACGCGGCGGACGCCGGGACCGACGAGGCGTGGGCCTACCCCCGGCTGACCCTCACCTGGGCCGAGCGGTACTACGCGGCCGAGCGCGACCTGGCCGACGCCATGCTCGCGGACATCGAACGCCTGGAGAAGGAGCGCCCATGGCCATGAGCCTGCGGAAGGTCGAGGAGACCGCGCCCGTGCTGGTCAACCTCTACAAGTCGGCGGGGGAGTCCCTCCGGAAGCACGGCATGGGCGGGCAGCGGGTCGCCGTCTACCTGGTCGTCGACTACTCGGGGTCGATGAAGCCGTACTACGCCGACGGCACCGTCCAGGCCCTGGCCGACCGGGTCCTCGGGCTCTCCGCGCACTTCGACGACGACGGCCGCGTGCCGGTGGTCTTCTTCTCCACCGACATCGACGCCGAGACCGACATCCGGCTCGACGACCACGCCGGCAGCATCGACCGGATCGTCGCCGGCCTCGGCCACATGGGCAAGACCAGCTACCACCTCGCCATGGACGCCGTTATCGACCACTACCTGGACAGCGGCTCCACCGCGCCCGCGCTCGTCGTCTTCCAGACCGACGGAGGGCCGATCAACAAGCCGGCCGCCGAGCGGTACGTGTGCAAGGCGGCCCGGCTGCCGATCTTCTGGCAGTTCATCGGCTTCGGCGACCCCGGCAGCCGGCAGTTCGACTTCCTCCGCAGGCTGGACGAGCTGGACGTGCCGGCAAAGAGGCCCGTCGACAACGCCGGCTTCTTCCACGCGGGCCGCGAGCCGCACCGGGTCCCGGACGCGGAGCTGTACGACCGGCTCGTCTCCGACTTCCCCGCGTGGCTCGCGGCCGCCCGGGCCCAGGGCATCG
This sequence comes from Streptomyces narbonensis, assembly GCF_014649015.1. Taxonomy (GTDB): domain Bacteria; phylum Actinomycetota; class Actinomycetes; order Streptomycetales; family Streptomycetaceae; genus Streptomyces; species Streptomyces narbonensis. Next base: position 246,158 of record NZ_BMSF01000003.1, on the reverse strand, counting down.
TCCGCTCGTGAGCCGCAGGCCCCCTCGGCCCTGTCGTCGAACTCCCGCCTGCCCTTCGGGCGGACGACGGGAGTTTGACGACAGGACCTAGCCGAAGCGAGGGTCGTCAACTCGCCACCGCCGCAAGGCGCAGGGGATATCCGTTGGCCGACTCCCGGGCGCCCGGGGGATCATGAAGCCATGACCTCTCTCGTACGCCACGTGACCATCGACTGCGCCGACGCCTACGCCCTGGCGAGTTTCTGGGCCGCCGCCCTGGACGCGAAGCTCGGCGACGACGACCTGCCCGGCGACCCCGAGGCCGTCGTCGAGTCGCCCGGCGCGAACCTCCTCTTCATCCAGGTCCCCGAGGCCAAGGAGGTCAAGAACCGCGTCCACCTCGACCTCCAGCCGCAGGACCGCACCCGCGACGAGGAGGTCGAGCGCCTGCTCGCCCTCGGCGCCACCCTGCTCGACGACCGGCGGAACGCCGACGGCACCGGCTGGGCGACCCTCGCCGACCCGGAGGGCAACGAGTTCTGCGTCGAGCGCAGCGCGGCCGAGCGCGCCGCCGCCTCCTGACGGCTCGGCCTTCCGACGCCCGGCCTCTGGTGTGGGGGCCTCTGGTGTCGGGGCCTCCTGAGCAGGGCGGGCACCCGGCGCGGCGCGCCGGGTCCAGAATGGACAGGTGCCGAACACTGCCAGCAAGAAGAAGACCCAGGTGAGCGCCGGGCCCGAGCGGCGTCGTGAGCTCCTCGAGACGGCGGCCGAGGTCTTCGCCGCCCAGGGGTACAACGCCACCACCGTCCGCAAGATCGCGGACGCCGCCGGCATGCTCGCCGGCAGCCTCTACTACCACTTCGACTCCAAGGAGTCGATGCTCGACGAGATCCTCTCCAGCTTCCTGACCGAGCTGTGGGAGGGCTACGACGCCGTCCTCGGCGCCGGGCTCGGGCCCCGCGAGACCATCGAAGCCCTCGTCACCGAGTCCTTCCGGGAGATCGACCGGCACCGCGCCGCCGTCGCCATCTACCAGAAGGAGTCGCGGCACCTCACCGACCTGCCCCGCTTCCAGTACCTGGTGGAGTCGCAGGAGAGGTTCGAGAAGGCCTGGCTCGGCACCCTGGAGCGCGGTGTCGCGGCCGGGGTGTTCCGCGCCGACCTCGACATCCGGCTGACCTACCGCTTCGTCCGCGACACCGTCTGGGTCGCCGCGTCCTGGTACCGGCCGGGCGGGCAGCACCGCCCGGAGGAGATCGCCCGCCAGTACCTGACCATGGTGCTGGACGGAGTCGCCGTACGCGCGTGACGACTGTGAGGTCGCCCACGTAGGGGCGTCCGGGCCTGGGCTGATCCGTCCGGGCATCGGTCGGGCGGGGCGGGAAGGTCCTGAGGCGCACTATTGTTCCGGTAGAGACATCCGGAGTGCGTATCGCGTGTTCCGGGAGAAGCAGCCGGGGCCCGTTCGCGTGTTCCGGAACGAACAGCCGGGGCCCGCATCGCGCAGGTGCGGGCCCCGGCTGTGCCGCGAGCACCGGCCAGGAAGGCACGCATGACCCGCTCCGAACGCCCCCACAAGCGCGGCCCCCGCACCGCCCCGGCGAAGTCCACGTCACAGCCGAAGGCCTCCCGCGGTGGCCGTCGTCCCACCGCGCCCCCGCCGCCGGCGGAGTTCACCCCGCCGGAGACGGTGACGCCCGCGCTCCCCGCGGTGGCCTCCTTCTCCGACCTGGACATGCCCGAGGGCCTCCTGCGGATTCTGGGCGAGCAGGGTGTGACGGAGCCGTTCCCGATCCAGGCCGCGACCCTGCCGAACTCCCTCGCCGGGCGCGACGTCCTCGGCCGGGGCCGCACCGGCTCCGGCAAGACCCTCGCCTTCGGCCTCGCGCTCCTCGCGCGCACCGCCGGCCGCCGCGCCGAGCCGACCGCGCCCCTCGCGCTGGTCCTGGTGCCCACCCGCGAGCTCGCCCAGCAGGTCACCGACGCCCTCACCCCGTACGCCGGCGCCCTGCGCCTGCGGATCACCACGGTCGTCGGCGGCATGTCGATCTCCCGGCAGTCCTCCGCGCTGCGCCGCGGCGCCGAGGTCCTCATCGCCACGCCCGGCCGCCTCATGGACCTCATCGACCGCGGCGACTGCCGTCTCGACCAGGTGGCGATCACGGTCCTCGACGAGGCCGACCAGATGGCCGACATGGGCTTCCTGCCGCAGGTCACCAAGCTGCTCAAGCAGGTCGAGCCGGGCGGCCAGCGGCTGCTCTTCTCGGCGACGCTCGACCGGAACATCGACAAGCTCGTCAAGATGTTCCTGGACGACCCGGTCGTGCACTCGGTCGACCCCTCGGCCGGCGCGGTGACCACCATGGAGCACCACGTCCTGTACGTGATGGACGAGACCGACAAGAAGGCCGTCACGCTGAAGATCGCGGCCCGCGACGGCCGGACGATCCTCTTCCTCGACACCAAGCGGTCCGTGGACCGGCTGGTCAAGCGGCTCCTGGCCAACGGCGTACGGGCCTCCGGCCTGCACGGCGGCCGCTCGCAGCCGCAGCGCAACCGGACCCTGGACCAGTTCAAGACCGGCCAGGTCACCACGCTCGTCGCGACGAACGTGGCGGCCCGCGGCATCCACGTCGACGACCTCGACATGGTCGTGAACGTCGACCCGCCGATGGACCACAAGGACTACCTGCACCGCGGCGGCCGCACCGCCCGCGCCGGCGAGTCCGGCAGCGTCTTCACCCTGGTCCTGCCCGAGCAGAAGCGGGACATGGGCCGACTGATGTCGAACGCCGGGATCAGCCCGCGCACGGCGCAGATCAAGTCCAGCGACCAGCACCTGACCGACCTCACCGGCGCCCGTGAGCCCTCGGGCGTCCCGGTCGTCATCGAGACGCCGCAGCCGACCCCGCCGCGCAAGGCGCCGGGAGCCGGCGGCGCCGGGAGCGGGGGCGGCCGCGGCCGTCGTCGCCGTCCCGCCGCCGGTACGGGCACGGCCACGGCCGCGTCGACGGGGGCGGGGCGCGCCTCCGGCTCCGGCGGTTCGTCCACGGGCCGCGGTTCCGGTGCGGGTCGCGGCTCCGGCGCGGGTCGGGGCTCCGGCTCCGGCGCGGGTGCCGGGCGCGGTGCGTCCGCCGGGGCCGGAGCCGCCCGCGGCGGACGTCAGGCGTCGAGCACGAGCCGTTCCCGCAGCGCCAGCACGTCGCGGAACTCCAGGCCGAGGCCGACGGACACGTAACGGAAGAGGCTTCCGTAGGAGACCCGGACCTGATCGAGGGCGCTGTCGAGATAGGCGTCCCGCACCTCCTGGAGGGGCACGATCAGGTCCGGGTTCTGCATGTACCCGCCCTGCTTGAGCCCCTCGCGCACCTTGGCGTCGTAGGCGGCGCGGATGGTGTTCGAGGCCAGGTAGTCGGCGCGGGCCGCCGAGGCCGGCACGCCGACCAGGTTGAGCAGCAGATAGCCGGTCCAGCCGGTGCGGTCCTTGCCCGAGGTGCAGTGCAGGAGGAGCGGCCCCCGGCGGCGGTCGGCCAGGTCCCGCAGGGTCTGGGCGAAGGCGGCCCGGTTGGCGGCGTCGGTGACGAAGGTCCGGTACACCTCGGTCATGAAGGCGGCGGCCCGCCCGCCGCCGAGCATCTCCTCCTGCCGCACCGGGTCGCGGGAGCCGATCGCGGCCGTCAGCCGCCCGAAGAGACCGTTGTCGGTGATGGGCCGGGCGATCGGGACGGCGTCGGCCGGCAGCCGGTCGGCACCGTCGTACGAGACCTCCAGCGGGATCCGCAGGTCGACGACCGTGCCGAGACCGAGCCCGGCGAGCGTGACGAGGTCGGCGTCGGTGAGCTTCGCGAGGTGGTCGCCCCGGTAGGCGAGGCCGTGACGGACCCGGCCGCCGTCGTAGGTGGCGTACCCCCCGAGATCGCGGACGTTGACCGCGCCCTGGAGCGGGATCTGGCGGATGGTGTTCCGGAGCGCACGCGGAAGCGGGCGGGCCTGGGCGTTCGCCGGCAGCGCCGCGAACAGGGCGGCGGCGCCGGTGGTGCTGAGCAGCGCGCGTCGGGACAGGGGCATGGCGGGACTCCCTCATGGACGTACGGACTGACGGACGTACGACTGACGGGCGGACGGGCCCACCAAACGTTTGTTAGGCGACTCGGGAGGAAGGTAGCAGCCCCCGGGGCCGTAGGGGAGGGTCGTGCTCGCACGGGGATGAACCGCGCGCGTGGAAGCGCGTCCGCCGGCGGTCCCGGCCTCGGTGCGGGGGCGCGTCGGCCCCGGGCGCGGGCCGCGCGTCACTCTCTCCGCTACGCGGGCGCGTCGGACCCGGCGCAGGGCTGCGCCGGCTCCGGTGCGGGGCGCGTCGGCCGCTGCGGGGCCGTCTCGGCCCCGCGCGGATCGCCTCGGCCCCGGGCCCGGGGCCGCGCGTCAGCCCCCGCTACGCGGGCGTCGTCGGTCTCATCCGCCGGTCTCGGCGTCGGTCTCGACGCCGGCCTCGGCGTCGGGCCGCGTCAGCCCCGCCGTGGCGTCGTCCACTCCAGGCGGGTTCTGACCCGGGCGTCCCGGATGTGTTCGAGGGCGGCGAGGGCCGTCTCGCGCGCCGTGCCGTCCGGGTCGCCGTCCGCCAGGGCCGAGGCCAGCGCGTCCACGGCCCGCGGGTCCTGACGGATCGCCAGGCCCCGGGCCGCCTCCGCCGCCGTCTCCGGATCGTCGTCGCCGAGCCGCTCCGCGAGCCCCTCCCGGACGAGCGGGGTGTCGTCGGGCAGTTCGGCGAGCGCGAGCGTCGCCCAGTCGCGCACCCGGGAGTCACCGTCCCGGCTCAGCGCGAGGAGCACCCCGAGGGCCTCCGTGTGCCCCGCCGGCACGATCCCGGCCAGCGCCCCCGCGACCGCCCGCCGCACCGCCGCCTCGGGATGCCCGGCCGCCGCGAGCAGCTCCGGTACGGCCCCCGCGTCCCCGCACTCACCGAGCGCGAGCACGGTCGACAGCAGGGGCTCCCGCGCCGTGGGCAGGGCCTCCGCGGCCAGCCGCCGCAGCACGGGCAGCGCGCTCGCCCCGAAGCCCGGCAGTGCGCCGAGCACCCGCGCGCCGAGTGCCCGGCGCAGCGGATCGCGGTAGGCGCACCAGCCCGCCGCCGTCACGAAGGTCTCCTCGTCGGCCCGGCCGGCCAGTTCGGCCACCGCCGTCGTCCAGGCGTCGAGCTCCGGGTCCCCGCAGCGCAGCGCCCGCGCCGCGAGCTCCTCGTGCGGGGTGCGCAGCCCCATCGCCGCCTCCAGGAGCGTGGCGATCGCCGCGTGACCGGTCTGCCGCTCGTCGCCGCGCGTGGGTGCGCCGTCCTCCCGCAGCAGTTCGACGACGACCGTCACCCCGCCGTCCTCCCGGACCCGGCGGACGACCGCCTCGTACGTCTGCCCGCCGTCGTTCCCGGCGACGAGCCCCCGCCGCAGCTCCGCCGCGATGTCCGCGCCGATCCAGCGCCGGGCCTCCCGCAGCGCGGCCTCCGGGGCCGCCGCCCCGTGGTCGAGCAGCGTCCGTACGCAGGCGGTGGAGCCGCGCCGGGCGGCGGCGACGAGCGGGAGGAAGCCGTCGGGCCCCGGGCGGTCCGGATCGGCGCCGTGCTCCAGAAGCACCCGCGCGGTCCCGGCGTGCCCGAGACGGAGCGCCCAGGCGAGCGCCGTGAAGCCGAACTCCTCCTCCTGGTCGGCCTCCGCGCCGCCCGCGAGCAGCGCCCGCACCACCTCGGCGTGCCCGCCGCAGGCCGCCCCGCACAGCGGCAGGTCGCTGTCCTCCTCCCCGCTGCGGCGCCCCGGATCGGCCCCGGCGGCGAGGAGTACCCGGACGATCCCGGGCTCGTCGCCGACGGCCGCGCGGTACAGCGCGGTCTCCCCGTCCTCCCGGCCCTCGGGGTCCGCCCCGCTCCGCAGGGCCCGCACGGCCCCGTCCTCGTCCCCGGCTCGGATGGCGTCGAACAACGTACTCATACGCCGACCCTGACGCGCCGTCCGCACATGGCGCAAATCCATTCCCCGTACGGCCGTCAGGCCGCGCACTCCAGCACGGAGCCGCACACCCCGCACCGCGCCCGCAGGCTCCGGCCCGTGGGGACGCGCAGGCGTTGGAGGCAGACGGGGCAGGCGAAGGAGACGCCGGTCGCCGGGGCGCCGCCGTCGAAGGCGTAGGGGGCTCCCGCCGCGGCCCCGCCCTGGCGGCGCTCCCTGCCGTACCGCCGCCGCTCCGCCCAGCCCGCGCCGGCGAGCGGTGGCTGCCGCAGCTCCTTCGCGGCCTCGGCCCGGCCGCGTACCCACGCCTCGTACGCCACCGCGCTGGTGAACCACGGCGAGGGGTCCTCCCCGAAGAGCTCGGCCCGCTTGGCGAGGACGTAGCCGAACTCCTCCGGGGTCAGATAGCCGAGCTTCTGGCTCTCGACGCCGTCCTGGCGGTACGCGTCGAGGAGCAGCCAGCCCGCGCCCAGGTAGGTGGTCACGACGTCGGTGAGGATCTCGTTCTCCGGCGTGCCGGGGAAGCCGAGCCCGAGCCTGTGCAGCAGGACGTGGGTGATCTCGTGGGCGAGGGCCGCGCCGATGTCACGGCGGCGGGTCCTGAAGCGGTCGTTGAGTTCGACGAAGTACTCGGGTCCCGCGGCGAGCTCGACGGTCGCCGCGTGCTCCATGGGGCGGAAACTCGCCACGATGCGGGCGTCGGGGAGCCGAAGGTGGTGGACGAGCGCGCGGGCCACGCATTGGGTGCCCAGATGGAGGTCCTCGTCGTCGCCGATGGCCATGTCGGCGGCCGGCACGCTCACCGGAAAACGGTGCACACCGTCGGTGGAGAGGCGCCGGTAGAGCGCGGTGAGCGACGCCCGGACCGCCGCGCGGTGCGGGAAGCCGTGGCCGACACGGTCGGCCCCCTGACGGTTCGGCATGCCGGATCCCCCCTCCCGTCCACTGTACGGTCCCCTCACCGGTTCTGGCCGAAAAGGCTTTCTTGTGGCGGCAGTTGAGCGCTGTCGATAATCCGGACATGGCTTGACGGGCGCATGTCATTCCCGTCGGGCTCAACCCCCCATGGAAGAAGGAGCACGCGTGAAGAAGAACCGCCTGGTCAGCGCCCTCCAGAAACTCGCCGCCGCCGGCGCCGTCGTCCTGGCCGCCGTCAGCCTCCAGCCCACCACCGCCTCCGCCGCCCCGGCGCCCGTCGTCGGCGGCGTCCGCGCCGCCCAGGGCGAGTTCCCCTGGATGGTCAGGCTCTCGATGGGCTGCGGCGGCTCGATGCTGACCCCGCAGATCGTTCTCACCGCCGCCCACTGCGTGAACGGCTCCGGCAACAACACCAGCATCACCGCCACCGCCGGCGTCGTCGACCTGCAGAGCAGCAGCGCCATCAAGGTCCGTTCCACCAAGGTCCTCCAGGCCCCCGGCTACAACGGCACGGGCAAGGACTGGGCCCTGATCAAGCTCGCCTCGCCGATCACCTCGGTCCCCACCCTGAAGATCGCCGAGACGACCGCGTACAACAGCGGCACGTTCACCGTGGCCGGCTGGGGTGGCACCCGCGAGGGCGGCGCGCAGCAGCGCTACCTGCGCAAGGCGAACGTCCCGTTCGTCTCGGACGCCTCCTGCCAGTCCGCGTACGGCAGCTCCCTCGTGCCCGCCGAGGAGATCTGCGCCGGGTACGACCAGGGCGGGGTCGACACCTGCCAGGGTGACTCCGGCGGCCCGATGTTCCGCAAGGACAACGCCGGTGCCTGGATCCAGGTCGGCATCGTGAGCTGGGGCGAGGGCTGCGCCCGGGCCGGCTACCCCGGCGTCTACACGGAGGTCTCGACCTTCGCCGCCGCGATCAAGTCGGCCGCGGCCACGCTGTAGCCGCACCGCCGCCCGGTAGGGAAGCCGAGGTGTACGGGGACGGTGACCGTCCCCGTACACCTCGGGTCGTTCAGTCCAGCCGTACGCCCCCGGCCCCGCCCGCCAGCTCCAGGACCCACACCTCGTTGGCGCCCTCGCGCAGCACCGGGCCGGGCACGAACAGCGACTCCTGCGGGCCGGCGCTCCAGTACCGGCCCAGGCAGAAGCCGTTGACCCAGACGAACCCGCGCGTCCCGCCGGGCACGGAGAGCCACGCGTCACCGGCTCCCGCCACGTCCAGCGCGACCCGGTGGAGCCCCGGCCCGTAGCCGCCGGGACCATCGGCGGTGCCCCCGCCCGCCGGTCCTCCGGCCCGGGGCTCACCGGCCTCCGGACCGGCGTCCGCCGGGAGCGGGCGGAAGGGCACCTTGCCGACCGCCGCCGCCTCGAAGGCGTCCAGCCGCAGCCCCCGGGCCCGGAAGCCGTGCAGGTACTGCCGCTCGTGCCGAACCCCGCCCGTGATCCCCTTCGGCTCCGCGAGCCGCGGCCCGTAGTTGACCCGCCCCAGCGACTCCACCCACAGGTCCACCACGGCGGGCCCGGCGACCGGCTCCGGCAGCGCCGCGTCCTCGGCGTCGAGCGCCCCCGCCAGGACCCCGTCCACGTACACCGTCGCCCGGTCCCGCAGCCCCGTCACCCCCAGCGTGTACGGCTGCCGGGGCCCCGGGACCTCCACCCGGTAGCGGACCAGGCCCCGGTCCACGCCCAACTCCTCGAAGGACGGCGGCACCGGCGACACCCGCTCCTCGTCGCCGAGCACCTCCAGGACCTCGCCCAGCGGCGCCCAGCCGTCGGCCTCGCCCCGCACCGGCACCGCGAGCCGCGCCGGCGGCTCGGGCACCGCGGGCAGCGGCCCCCCGGCGTACCGAGCGAGCACCTCGCGGAAGCGCCAGAACTTCTCCGTCGGCCGCCCCGCCTCGTCCACCGGCGCGTCGTAGTCGTACGAGGTCACCGTCGCCCGCAGCGCCCCGTCGTGCAGCTCACCGGTCCGGTTCGCCCCCGCCCAGCCGCCGAAGTTGGTCCCGCCGTGCGCCATGTACACATTGACCGAGGCACCGCACTCCAGGATCTCCCGCAGCGCCGCCGCCGCGCCCGCCGCGTCCCGCACCGTGTGCTCCGTGCCCCAGTGGTCGAACCAGCCGCACCAGAACTCCATGCACATCAAAGGACCCGAGGGTTGATGGCGCCGCAGCGTCGCGAAGCCCTCCCGAGCACCCGAGCCGAAGTTCGCCGTCGCGAGCACCCCCGGCACCGAACCACCCGTCAGCATGTGGTCCTCCGGCCCGTCCGAGGTGAAGAGCGGCACGCTCACCCCGCACGCCCGCAGCAGCTCCGCCAGCCACTCCAGATAGCCCAGGTCGCTGCCGTAACTCCCGTACTCGTTCTCCACCTGCACCAGGACCACCGGGCCGCCCCGGTCGATCTGCCGCTCCACCACCTGCGGGAGCAGCCGCCGGAACCAGCCCCCCACCGCCGCCAGGAACTCCGGGTCGAGCGTCCGCACGCGCCGCCCCAGCGGCCCCGTCAGCCAGTGCGGCAGCCCGCCGTTCTCCCACTCGGCGCAGATGTACGGACCCGGGCGCACGATCGCGCGCATCCCGGCCCGCCCCACCGCGTCCAGGAACCGGCCGAGCGCCTCCACGTCCCCGTACCGGCCGGGCTCCGGCTCGTACAGGTTCCAGGGGACGTACGTCTCGACACAGTCCAGGCCCATCGCCCGCAGCATCCCGAGCCGGTGCTCCCACTGCGCCTCGTGCACGCGGAAGTAGTGCAGCGCTCCCGAGAGGAGGCGCACCGGCCGCCCGTCGAGCAGAAAGTCCTCGTCACCCACAGCGAACGTGCTCATGGGCTCACCCTCGCCCTCTGGCGGCGGACCGGTCCATGGACAAAGATCGTCGCAGTTTGGACGTTACGGAGGGGGCCTCACCGCCATGTACCACACCTGGATGCGCTACTTCACGCCCAGCCCCGTCCACCACCGCCTCGGCCTCGTCTGCCTCGGCGTCGGCCTCCAGCACGGCACCCTCCCCACCGTCGGACCGCGCACCCTCGACCACCACGTCGCCGTCGTCGTCTCCGCCGGCAGCGGCTGGTACCTCGCCGCCGACGGCCGCCGCACCGCCGTCACCGCCCCCGCCCTCATCTGGCTCACCCCCGGCACCCCCCACCACTACGCCGCCGACCCCGGCACCGGCTGGGACGAGGCCTTCGTCGACTTCTCGGGACCCGCCACCGCCACCTACACCGAGCTCGGCTACATCGAACCCGACCGGCCCGTCGTGCCCCTCTCCGACGCCGCCCCCGCCCGCGCCGCCATCGGCCGCATCGCCAGGGCCGCCCGACCCGGCAACCCCCTCCTGGAGGTCGAGACCGGCGCCGCCGTCCACGAGCTGCTCGTCGCCCTGCGCCGGGCCCGCGCCGACACCAACGCCGACGGCGACCCCGTCCTCGCCGCGCTGGCCCGCGACGCCTTCCAGCCCCTCTCCGTCGCCGAGCACGCGGCCCGGCACGGCATGACCCCCGCCGAACTGCGCACCGCCGTCCGCCGCGCCGCCGGCTGCAGCCCCAAGGACTACCTGCTCACCGTCCGCCTCGGCCGCGCCAAGGAGCTCCTCGCCGCCACCGAGCTCCCCGTCGCGGCCGTCGCCCGCCGCGTCGGCTACGACGACCCCGCCTACTTCTCCCGGCTCTTCACCCGCCGGGTCGGCACCGCACCCATACGCTTCCGCGAGCAGCAGGGGCGTGCCGTCCACGGCGGCTGGAGCAACCGCGTACCGGATCCCGAACACCCGCCCACGATCCTGCCGAGATCCGTCTAAGCTCGCAGATCATGAGCGACTCCACCCCGCCCCGCCCGGTCGACGACTCCGTACTGGCCGACCTGACCCGGCTCCGCGAGAGCATCGACAACATCGACGCCGCGGTCGTGTACATGCTCGCCGAGCGCTTCAAGTGCACCCAGCAGGTCGGCGTCCTCAAGGCCGAGCACAAGCTGCCGCCCGCCGACCCCGCCCGCGAGGCCCGCCAGATCGCCCGGCTGCGGGAACTGGCCGAGAGCGCGAAGCTGGACCCGGCCTTCGCGGAGAAGCTCCTCAACTTCATCATCGCCGAGGTCATTCGCCACCACGAGACGATCGCGGACGGAGCACGCTGATGGCACGCGTCACGGTCTTCACCCTCGGCGGGACCATCTCCGCGCGCGGCGGCGACGCGGCCCGCATGACCGGCCAGGAGGTCCTCGCCGAGCTGGGCGCGCCCGAGGACGTCGTCCTCCGCGACTTCCGGCGCGTCCCCAGCTCCTCGATCACCCACGAGGACCTCGCCGCGCTCGCCGAGGAGGTCCGCAAGACCGTCGCCGACGGCTCCGGAGTGGTCGTCGTCCAGGGCACCGACACCCTGGAGGAGACCGCCTTCCTCCTCGACCTGCTCTGCACCACCGAGCAGCCGATCGCCGTCACCGGCGCCATGCGCCGCCCCGACCTGCCCGGCGCCGACGGCCCCGCCAACCTCGCCGCCGCGCTCGCCGTCGCCGCCGACCCCGCCTGCCGGAACCTCGGCGTCCTCGTCGTCCTCGGCGACGAGATCCACGCCGCCCGCCTCGCCCGCAAGACCCACACGACCTCGGTCACCACCTTCGCCTCGCCCGGCGCGGGCCCGATCGGCACCGTCGTCGAGGGCGAGCCCCGGATCCTGCTCCGCCCCGCCGTCCCCGCCGCGCTCTGCCCACTGACCTTCGACCCGTCGGTACGGGTGGCCCTCCTGACGCTCTCCCAGGGCGACCGGGGCGAACTCCTCGAAGCCGTCGACCACCGCTTCCAGGGCCTCGTCGTCGCCGCGTTCGGCGCCGGCCACGTCCCCGCCTGGTTCGTCGACCCGCTCGCCGAGCTCGCCCGCCGCATCCCGGTCGTCCTCGCCTCCCGCACCGGCGGCGGAGCGACCCTCTCGCACACCTACCGCGGCCCCGGCTCCGAGTACGACCTCCTGCACCACGGACTGATCCTCGCGGGCCCCCTCGACCCCGCCAAGGCCCGGATCCTCCTCCAGACGCTGCTCTCCAGCGGCGCGGCCGGCCCCGCCGGCTACGACCGCCCCCGCCTCACCGCCGCCTTCGCCCATCTGAACGGCTCCGGACTCGCCTGATCACGAGGAGGCGCACCACCCCTGCCCGACGCGGAAGGCATCGGGCAGCATAGGGCCCATGTCCGTACTGACGCGCGACGAAGCGCAGACCCGTGCCCAGCTCCTCGACGTCCACCACTACCGCGTGGACCTCGACCTCACCACCGGCGACGAGACCTTCCACTCGCAGAGCATCATCCGCTTCACGGCCCGCGCCGCGGGGGACACCTTCGTCGACCTCAAGCCCGAGATCCTGCACTCCGCCACCCTCGACGGCGAGCCCCTCGACACCGCCGCCCTCGACGGCAACCGGCTCCCGCTGAGCCTCGCCGAGGGCGAGCACGAGCTGAGCGTCACCACGACCATGCGGTACTCCCGCACGGGCGAGGGCATGCACCGCTTCACGGACCCCACCGACGGCGAGTCGTACGTCTACACCCAGCTCTTCATGGAGGACGTCCAGCGCGTCTTCGCCGCCTTCGACCAGCCCGACCTGAAGGCCGTCTTCGAGCTGGGCGTCACCGCCCCCGAGGGCTGGACCGTCCTCTCCAACGGCATCACCGAGCAGCAGCCCGACGGCAGCTGGCGGGCCGCACCCACCCCGCTGCTCTCCACCTACTTCGTCTGCGTCGCCGCCGGCCCCTGGCACTCGGTCCGCACCGAGCACGCCGGGCTCCCCTTCGGCATCCACTGCCGCCGCTCCCTCGCCCCCCACCTCGACGCCGACGCCGACGAGATCCTCGCCGTCACCAAGGCCTGTTACGACCGCTACCACGAGAAGTTCGACGAGCCGTACCCCTTCGACTCGTACGACCAGGCCTTCGTCCCCGAGTTCAACGCCGGCGCGATGGAGAACCCCGGACTCGTCACCTTCCGCGACGAGTTCGTCTTCCGCTCCGCCGTCACCGTCACCGAGCGCCAGACCCGGGCCATGGTCATCGCCCACGAGATGGCCCACATGTGGTTCGGCGACCTCGTCACCCTGCGCTGGTGGGACGACATCTGGCTCAACGAGTCCTTCGCCGAGTACATGGGCTTCCAGACCGTCAACGAAGCCTGCGCCGACCTCTTCCCCGACACCTGGGTCGACTTCGGCGTCACCCGCAAGGCCTGGGGCTACGAGGCCGACCAGCGACCCTCCACCCACCCCGTCGCCCCGGACCCGGAAGCCGTCCCCGACACCGCCTCCGCCCTCCTCAACTTCGACGGCATCTCCTACGCCAAGGGCGCCTCCGCCCTCCGCCAGCTCGTCGCCTGGCTCGGCGAGAAGGACTTCCTCGCCGGCATCAACATCCACTTCAAGCGGCACAAGTTCGGCAACGCCACCCTCGCCGACTTCATCGACAACCTCGCCGCCGCCACCGACCGCGACGTCCACGGCTGGGCCGAGCAGTGGCTGCGCACCACGGGCGTCGACACCCTCACCCCGCGCCTCGACGGCGAGGGCACCCGCTGGCAGCTCACCGCCGACCGCGCCGGCAGCCGCCCGCACCGCATCGAGGCCGGCGTCTACGACCGGCGGCCCGACGGCGAGCTCACCCTCCGCGAGCGCCTCGCCCTCGACGTCCCGCAGGCCGCCCCCGCCGAACTGCCGGGCCCGCGCCCCGCCCTCGTCACCCTCAACGACGGCGACCTCACCTACGCCAAGCTGCGCTTCGACCAGGTCTCGAAGGAGACCGTCCTGCGCGGCCTCTCCGCCGTCCCCGACCCGCTGACCCGCGCCGTGATCTGGAACGCGCTGCGCGACATGGTCCGCGACGGCGACCTCGCCCCCGCCGAGTACCTGGAGACGGCCCTCGCGCACCTGCCCGACGAGACCGAACTCTCCCTCGTCCAGGGCGTCCTGGCCTTCGCCCGCACCCAGATCGCCGACCGGTACGTCACCGAGGACGAGCGCCCCGCCGCCCTCGCGACCATCGGCGAGATCGCCCGCGCCCTGCTGCGCCGCACCGAGGACGGCGACGCCCCCGGCCTGCGCCTCACCGCCGTCCGCACCTTCGTCGACAGCGCCACCACCCCCGAGAAGATCGCCTCCTGGCTGGAGGAGGGCACCGTCCACGGCGGACCCGAGCTCGACCCCGAGCTGCGCTGGCGGATCCTCGCCCGCCTTGCCGTCCTCGGCGCCACCGACGAGACGGTGATCGCCGCGGAGCTGGAGCGCGACCCGAGCGCCACAGGCCAGGAGGGCGCCGCCCACTGCCGGGCCGCCCTCCCGGACCCGGCGGCGAAGGAGGCCGCCTGGTCGGCGCTCTTCGACACCGACGACCTGTCCAACTACCTCTTCACCGCCACCGCCAGGGGCTTCTGGCAGCCCGAACAGGCCGAGCTCGTGCAGGAGTACGTGCCCCGCTTCTACGCCGCCGCCACCGCCCTCGGCGCCCGGCGCGGCCCCGCGATGGCCGAGGCCGCCGGCCGCTACGCCTTCCCGTCGTACGCGATCGACGCCGACTCCCTGGCCCTCGGCGAGTCCCACCTGACCGCCGACACCATGATCCCGGCGCTCCGCCGCAAGCTCGTCGACCAGCTCGACGACCTGCGCAGGGCCCTCACGGTCCGCGCGGCCTGACGCCCCTGGCGCGGGGCGGCCACCACCGCCCCGCACCCGGGCCTGCCGTCCAACTCCCGCCAGCCCCGCGGCCTCCGGCACGCACTCTCGCCGCACCAGACGCCGCAGGGCCGCCCTTCGGACGACGACGGGAATGTGACGACACCCCCTTACCCGTGTCCCCCGTTCGGGTCACAGGAACCGACTCCTCGGACAAACCCCGACAACCCCCGGCACGCTGTCGTCCATGCGTGCCGCACCCCCACCCCTCGCCGGAGGAACCCCCGGCGCCGACGCCCTCCGACCCCTCCTGGACACCGTCCTCGACGCCCTGCGCATCGGCGCCGAGGAGCGAAGCGGACCCCTTCCGGCCGGCGGTCCGGAGACCGTCGCGGCACGGGTGGAAGCCCTCGGGGCCGTACTCCCCGAGACCGGCACCGGCCCCCACGAAGCCCTCCGCTCCCTCGTCAGGGCCCTGGCCGCCGGCGCCGCCGACCCCGCGCACCCGCTCTGCGCCGCCCACCTCCACACCCCGCCCCTCGCGCTCGCCGCCGCCGCCGACCTCGCCGCCTCCGCACTCAACCCGTCCATGGACTCCTGGGACCAGGCCCCCGCCGCCTCCGCCCTCGAAGCCCTGGTCACGGCCGCCCTCGCCGCCGAGGCGTTCCCCGCGGCCCGGCACCCCGACGCCCTCGTCACCACCGGCGGCACCGAGTCCAACCAGCTCGCCCTCCTCCTCGCGAGAGAACGCCAGGGAACCGTCCGAACCGTCCTCGGCGCCAACGCCCACCACTCCTTCCACCGCGCCGCCTGGCTCCTCGGCCTCCCCGCCCCCGTCACCGTCCCCACCCCCCACGGCGTCCTCGAACCGGCCGCCCTCGCCGAAGCCCTGGCCCACACCGAAGGCCCCGTCCTCGTCGCCGCCACCGCCGGCACCACCGACGAAGGCCTGATCGACCCGCTCCCGGAGCTCGCCGACGTCTGCGCGGCCCACGGCGCCGAGCTCCACGTCGACGCCGCCTACGGAGGCCCCGCCCTCCTCAGCCGCACCCACCGCCACCTCCTCGACGGCCTCGACCGGGCCCGTACCGTCACCATCGACCTGCACAAGCTCGGCTGGCAGCCGGCCGCCGCCGGACTCCTCGCCGTGCGCGACGCCGCCGACCTCGCCGTCCTCGGCCACACCGCCGACTACCTCAACGCCGACGACGACACCGAGGCCGGCCTCCCCGACCTCCTCGGCCGCTCCCTGCGCACCACCCGCCGCCCGGACGTCCTCAAGACGGCCGTCACCCTCCGCGCCCTCGGCCGATCCGGCCTCGGCGCCCTCGTCGACGCGTGCATCACCCTCGCCCAGGACCTCGCCGACCTCGTGGAGAAAACCCCCGGCCTCGACCTGCACGCCCGGCCCACCCTCACCACCGTCCTCTTCCGGCCGGCGGACGCCGACGACGAGGCCGTCGCCGAGATCCGCCGCACCCTCCTCGCCGAGGGCCGCGCCGTCCTCGGCCGCGCCGAGGCGAACGGCCGCCTCTGGCTCAAGGCCACCCTGCTCAACCCCCACGCCACCCCCGGCGACCTGGCTCAGCTCATCACCCTCGTGGAAGGCAGCGCGCACCGATGACCGGCAGCACCTCCAAGGACGACCTCGACCGGCCCCACGACCTGGTGGGCGTCGGCATCGGCCCCTTCAACCTCTCGCTCGCCGCCCTCGCGCACGGCGTCCCCGGCGGCCTCGCCGCCGCCTTCTACGAGCAGCGGCCCGCCTTCCACTGGCACCCCGGCCTCCTCATCGACGGCGCCACCCTCCAGGTCCCCTTCCTCGCCGACCTGGTGACCCTCGCCGACCCCGCCAGCCCCTGGACCTTCCTCAACTACCTGAAGAGCCGCGAGCGGCTGTTCCCCTTCTACTTCGCGGAGAAGTTCCACATCCAGCGCGCCGAGTACGACGCCTACTGCCGCTGGGTCAGCGAGCGGCTCCCCGGCCTCCACTTCGGCCACCAGGTCGACTCCGTCCGCTGGAACCCCGAGCGCCGCCTCTTCGAGGTCGACTTCACCCAGATCGACCCGGAGGGCGAGGCCGAAGCCCTCGGCCGCGCCTACACCCGGAACGTCGTCCTCGGCGTCGGCACCGAGCCCTTCGTCCCCGAGCCCCTCCGGCCGCTCGCCGACGCCCCCGGCGTCCCCGTCATCCACTCCGCCGACTACCTCACCCACCGCGAGACGCTCCTCGCCGCCGGGCACGTCACCGTCATCGGCTCCGGCCAGTCGGGCGCCGAGGTCTTCCTCGACCTCCTCCGGGCCCGCCCCGCCGGAGCCGAGCGCATCCACTGGCTGGCCCGCACCGAGGCCTTCGCGCCCATGGAGTACTCCAAGCTCGGCCTGGAGCACTTCACCCCCGACTACACCCGCTACTTCCACTCCCTGCCCGAGCCCGTACGAGGCGAACTCGTCCCCCGCCAGTGGCAGCTGCACAAGGGCATCGACGCCGAGACCATCGCCGCCATCCACGACGAGCTCTACCGCCGCACCCTGCACGGCGGCTGGCCCGATGCCGTCCTCACCCCCGGCGTCCGGGTCCGCACCGCCGGCCGCGTCGCCACCACCCAGGTCGAACTGCACCTCGAACACCTCCAACAGGGCAGCCGCTCCCGCCTCACCACCGACGCCGTCGTCCTCGCGACCGGCTACCGCGAGCGCCCCGTCGACCGGATGCTCGCCGGACTCGACCCCTACCTGCGGCACGACGCCTCAGGCCGCGCCCGGATCGACGAGCAGTACCGCCTGGTCCTCGACCCTTCCGTGACCGGCTCGGTCTTCGTCCAGAACGCCGAGAAGCACACCCACGGCGTCGGCGCACCCGACCTCGGCCTCGCCGCCTGGCGCAGCGCGGCCATCCTCAACACGGTCACCGGCAAGGAGCCCTACCCGCTCCCGCGCCGCACCGCCTTCACCAGCTTCGGCCTGGAAACGCGAGAGGCGCCGAGCATCCCGGCCCAGAGCCAGAAGCTGACGCCTCTCGTACAACACTGACCGAAACGACCGGCCCCAGAACGCCGGCCCTAGAACACCGGCACGCCGTCCCGGGTCAGCTTCCAGTCCACCGACGCGAACAGACCCGGGTCGACCGTCCCCTTCGCCTTCACCCACTGGATGATCGTGTTGCGGATCTCGTCCGAGTTCGCCCACAACTGCTGGGCGTTCGCGACGTGCGGGAAGGCGCCGCCACCGCTGGCCCGGTAGTTGTTGACCGCGAGGACGAACTGCGCGGCCGGGTCGAGCGGCCTGCCCTCGAACGACAGCCCGACGATCCGCTGCCCGGCGGGCTGCGCGATGTCGATCTCATACGTCAGACCCGACACGGCGTCGTAGTTGTAGTCCGGCGTACCGTCCGCGTTCGTCAGCTTCGCCGTGTCCACGGGCGCACCCGCCGCCGTCCGGACGTAGTACTTCGCCGAGTACTCCAGGTACTCCTTCAGCTGGGCGCCCGTCATCAGGCGGGCCTCCAGGGTGTTCTCGAAGGGGTACAGCCCGGCGGCGTCCTTGATGGAGATGGCGCCGACCGGGATACGGGCCGTGCGCGAGAAGCAGGAGGCCTGCGAGAGCACCGGAAGAGCGGCGTGCGCGCCGCCCGCGAGCGCAGCCCTCACCGTCTCCGCCTGGACGACGTTGATCAGGTCGATGATCGGCTCGTCCTTCCACGGAGCGTCGGCCGTGGTCATGACCGCCGTGGACGTGCCGATGACCTGGTTGACGTAGTCGACGACCTTCCGATGCTCGTCCGCGAGCAGCCCGGTGATCTCCGGGTCCTCCGCCACCGCGTTGGAGTTGAGGACCTGCGCCGCGACCTTCTCGACGACCCAGCGGCCCTTCTCCCACACCAGGTCGAAGTCGAAGGTCGTGAGGCGCTGGCCCCACTTGAGCGGCTCGGACAGGACGACGTCCTTGCCGGTCTCCTTGTTCTTCACCCGGTATTCGGCGATCTCGGTGTGCGCGTGGCCGACGAGGATCGCGTCGATGCCCGGCACCTGCTCGGCGACGAGCCCGGCCGCGTTCTCGATGTGCGGGAGCTGGTCACCGTACGAGGAGGTGCCGCTGGATCCGGAGTGCGCCGAGACGACGACCACGTCCGCGCCCATCGAGCGCAGCTTCGGCACCCACTTCGCGGCCTGCTCCTCCAGGCCGGGGAAGACCATCTTCCCGGAGACGTTCGCCTTGTCCCAGATGGCGATGCCCGGGTTGGTCAGGCCGAGTATCGCGACCTTGACGTCCTTGCCGTGCGGGGTGCACATCCGGTGCATGCTGTACGGGGGGAAGGCCGGGCGCAGGGTCTTCGCGTCGAGCGCGTTGGCGCCGAGCAGCGGGAAGTCGCACTGCTCCTCGAACTTGCGCAGCACCGGGATGCCGTAGTTGAACTCGTGGTTGCCGAGCGCGGCGGCGTCGTAGCCGATGGCGTTCATCGCCTGGGCCATCGGGTGGACCGGGCCGCCGGCCTTGGTGATGGGGTCGACCTTGGCGTAGTAGTAGGACAGCTGGGTGCCCTGGATGGTGTCGCCGGCGTCGATGAGCAGGGTGTTGCGGCGGCCCTTGGCCGCGCGCACCTGGTCGACGAGGGTGGAGATCTTGGCGAGACCGATGTCGTTGTGCGCCTTGTCGTCGAACTCCTTGTCCGTGAAGTAGTCCCAGTTGAAGACGTTGCCGTGCAGGTCGGTCGTGCCCATCACGGTGAACGAATACCGCTTCGCCGGCTTGGGGCGGCGCTCGTGGGCCTCGGCGGGGGCGGCGACACCCGCGGTGAGGGCGGCTCCGGCCCCGACGGCCACGGAGCTCTCCAGGAACGTCCGGCGGTTCAACGGCATGTGTTTCTCCTTGGTTCGACGGCGTTGCTCACGGCGCACGATCGGCACGCACAACGCGCGTAGATTCTGGCTCAGGCGGCACGTCGGCAACAGCCCTTTCGGGTTACGGAGTGGGAAAGTGTTCGGTGGACGATCGTTGCCGAACATGGAGGAGTCAGGACGTGACGCAGGAACACGCGACCTCGCAGGCCCCGCAGGTGACGGTGCGTGGCGAGGGCCGGCTGGAGGTCGATCCCGAGTTCGCCCGGATCTGGGTGACGGTCTCCGCGCGCGGCACGGACCGCTCGGCGACGCTGGCGGAGCTGACCCGGCGGAACGCCCAGGTGCTCGACCTCGTCAAGGCGCAGGGGGAGACCGTCGACAAGCTGGAGACGGGCCGGTTCTCGATCTCGCCCGAGCTCGGCAGGCGCGGGCGCGGCGAGCGGGTGCACGCCTATGTGGGCCGGGTCCGGCTGACAGCCGAGCTGACCGACTTCACCGCCCTCGGCGAGCTGGTGACCCGCCTCGCCGACCTGGAGATGACGGGGGTCGACGGCCCGTGGTGGGAGCTGCGGCCGGACTCCCCGGCGTACGCGGAGGCGCGGCGCCTCGCGGTGACGGAGGCCGTGCAGCGGGCGCGGGCCTACGCGGAGGCGCTTGGCACCTCGCTGGCCTCACTCCTCGAACTCTCGGACGCCGGACTCGCGGGCGCCGGCCTCTCGCCGACGTCCCCGGTCTTCGCCGCGGCGCCGGCGGGCTTCGCGACTGAGCGGGCCGGCGAGGCCCCTCCGCTGGACCTCGAACCGCAGCGACAGACGGTCACGGCCGAGGTCGTCGCGCGCTTCACGATGGTGCCGCCCGCACTCTGAGCCAAACGGCGCGAGGGCGCGAAAATCGCTCATCAGAGCACGCCGGTGCACAGATTCAAGACTTGTCAACAACCTTTCACGGAAAGGTTGTTGAGTAGTCATGCCACACCAATTTCCTACTGATGGGTAAGGCCTAGGCTCGACTCATGCGCCGAGCGAAAATCGTTTGTACCCTTGGGCCCGCCACCGAAACATACGACCAGATCAAGGCGTTGATCGAGGCCGGAATGGACGTGGCCCGCTTCAACCTCAGCCACGGCACCTACGCCGAACACGAGGAGCGCTACCAGCACGTACGCAAAGCCTCCGACGAGACCGGCCGCAGCATCGGCGTCCTCGCCGACCTTCAAGGCCCGAAGATCCGCCTCGGCCGCTTCCGCGAAGGCCCCGTACTCCTTGAACGCGGCGACGAGTTCACCATCACCGTCGAACCCACCGAGGGCGACCGCCACTGCTGCGGGACCACCTACCCCGGCCTCGCCGCCGACGTCACCACAGGCGAACTCATCCTCGTCGACGACGGCCGCGTCACCCTGGAAGTCACCTCCGTCGAAGGCCCCCGGGTGAACACCCTGGTCATCGAAGGCGGCATGGTCTCCGACCACAAGGGCCTCAACCTCCCCGGCGTCGCCGTCTCCGTACCCGCACTCTCCGACAAGGACATCGAAGACCTCCGCTGGGCCCTGCGCACCGGCGCCGACGTCATCGCCCTTTCCTTCGTCCGCAGCGCCCAGGACATCGAGGACGTCCACCGGATCATGGACGAGGAGGGCCGCCGACTGCCCGTCATCGCCAAGATCGAGAAGCCCCAGGCCGTCGAGAACATCGAGGAGATCGTCGCCGCCTTCGACGGCATCATGGTCGCCCGCGGCGACCTCGGCGTCGAAATGCCCCTGGAACAGGTGCCGATCGTCCAGAAGCGCGCGGTCAAGCTCGCCAAGCGCAACGCCAAGCCCGTCATCGTCGCCACCCAGATGCTCGACTCCATGATCGACAACTCCCGCCCCACCCGCGCCGAGGCCAGCGACGTGGCCAACGCCGTCATCGACGGCACCGACGCCGTCATGCTCTCCGGCGAGACCAGCGTCGGCCGCCACCCCATCGAGACGGTCCGCACCATGAGCCGCATCGTCGAAGCCGCCGAGGAAGACGTCCTCGCCAAGGGCCTCCCGCCCCTCACCGACCGAAACAAGCCCCGCACCCAAGGCGGCGCCGTCGCCCGCGCCGCCGCCGAGATGGGCGACTTCCTCGGCGCCAAGTTCCTCGTCGCCTTCACCCAGTCCGGCGACACGGTCAAGCGACTCTCCCGCTACCGCTCACCCATCCCCCTCCTCGCCTTCACCCCGGACCCGGCGACGCGCTCGCAGCTCAACCTCACGTGGGGCGTCGAGACCTTCCTCGGCCCGCACGTCGACTCCACGGACGCGATGGTGGCCCAGGTCGACGAGGAACTCCTGCGGATCGGCCGCTGCAGGCCGGGCGACATCGTGGTCATCACGGCGGGTTCCCCGCCGGGCGTCGCCGGCTCGACGAACCTGGTCCGGGTTCACCACATCGGTGAGCCCCTGACGTAGGGGTCAGTGCTTGGGCCCCACGTGGAGGTCCATGAGCGCGACGGAGGCCTTGCGGGCGACGGAGATGTTGTACGGGTCGGTGCCTCGGGCGGTGGTCGTCCACTCGACACCGACCCTGGTGAGGGCGTCGCCACACAGCTTCCGAATGTCGTCCGACTTGTTGGTGAAGAAGTACCGGGGGTACTCGTACCGCTTGCGCTCTCCTCCGACAAGGCGTGTGGTCCAGTTGGTGATCCGGCACCCGTCGGACTGGATGAGGCCACGGATGAACTCCCAGGGGTGCGCATCGACGATCTTCTGCTGCCAAGCTTCGAGCGCGATGTGTCGTTCGTGCTTCTTGCCAGGGCCGTGCTGGGGGAAGAGGCAGGTCAGGTGCAACGAGTACACCTTGATGTTGTGACAGCCCTTCCTGCGTACGCGGCATGTAGCGTTGTCCGGGAACACCCGGCGCATGGACGTCTCGGCCTCGCCCTGTACCCCTGGCCAGGCGTCATCGAGTGCGATCATGAGGTTCGGAGTCCGGTGGGCCGAGTAGTGGCTGATGTGCCCGTCGCCGAGATAGAGGCCTAGGAGGTGCGCGTACGCTCTCGCATTCAATTCCCGGCCGTCACAACGGGGGCACTTGGGGTCAGGCCTGCCCGGGCATTCGCCGCGTTTAGCGCGGTCCACGTGTTTCCAGTAGCTGATGGTGCCGAGGGGGACATTGAGCTTGCGGGCGACGTCAGCGTTCTTCGTGCCGCCGCGCAGGAGCGTGAGCGCCCGCTGGCGTACCTCTGTTCCATGGAAATGCATGCGCTCGATGGTGACTGGTTCGCACCGGCCGCAGGGCGCAGATGATCAGGCTTCACGCGTGTGGGTGACGACCGCTCACTGATCGCTTGGCCTTGGAATTGAAGGAAAAGTGCCCCAGGTGGGATTCGAACCCACACTGTCCGCTGTTTGAGAGCGGCCTCTCTGACCAGTTGGAGTACTGGGGCCTTAGAAAGCGAGGGCGCTACGGCCCCTGCGGGGCACCACATTACAGGAGCTAGGTAGGCTCAGGGGAGCAGTACTTGCCCCGCAACGAGGAGCCCGCGTGACCGCCCCCGAGTCGCCCCAGCCCGCCGACGACGCCGAGCCGTCGCACGTCCCGCCGCTGACGACCCGCGTCGTCATCGCCGAGGACGAGGCGCTCATCCGCCTCGACCTCAAAGAGATGCTGGAGGAAGAGGGCTACACGGTCGTCGGTGAGGCCGGTGACGGCGCCACCGCCGTCGAGCTCGCCCGCGAGCACCGCCCCGACCTCGTGATCCTCGACGTGAAGATGCCCGTCCTCGACGGCATCTCCGCCGCCGAGAAGATCGCCGGCGAGTCCATCGCCCCGGTCCTCATGCTGACCGCCTTCTCGCAGCGCGACCTCGTCGAGCGCGCCCGGGACGCCGGTGCCATGGCGTACCTGGTCAAGCCGTTCAGCAAGAGCGACGTGGTGCCCGCCATCGAGATGGCCGTCTCCCGCTTCGCCGAGCTGCGCGCTCTGGAGAAGGAGGTCGCCGACCTCTCGCTCCGTCTGGAGACCCGCAAGCTGGTGGACCGTGCCAAGTCGATCCTGCAGACCCAGTACGGGCTGACGGAGCCGGCGGCGTTCCGCTGGATCCAGAAGACGTCCATGGACCGGCGTATGTCGATGCAGCAGGTCGCCGAGGCGGTCATCGAGGACGCCGAGGAGAAGAAGGCGGCCAAGGGCCAGTAAGCGCCCCGGAGCCGCGCCTCGGAGCCGTACTCGTACCCGTACTTGTAAAGAAGGAAGGCCCGCCCCACGTCACTGTGGGGCGGGCCTTCCTTCTGAGGTGCGGACCGGTTTGGTCAGTCCTCGCCGAGGTACGCCTTGCGGACGGACTCGTCGTGGAGCAGGTTCTGGCCGGTGCCCGAGAGGACGACCTTGCCGATCTCCATGACGTGGCCCTGGTCCGCCAGGGCGAGGGCGGCCTGGGCGTTCTGCTCGACGAGCAGGATGGTGGTGCCCTGGGCCTTGAGCTCGGCGATGGTCGCCATGATCTTCTGCATCATGATCGGGGAGAGGCCCATGGAGGGCTCGTCGAGCATGAGCAGCTTCGGCTGGGACATGAGCGCGCGGCCCATGGCGAGCATCTGCTGCTCGCCGCCGGAGAGCGTGCCGGCGGCCTGCTTGCGACGTTCGCCCAGGATGGGGAAGAGGTCGTAGGCGCGCTGGACGTCCTTGGCGATGCCCGCGGTGTCCTTGCGGAGGAAGGCGCCGAGGAGGAGGTTCTCCTCGATCGTCATGCGGGGGAAGATGTGGCGGCCCTCGGGGGAGTGGGCCAGTCCCAGCGAGACGATCTTGTGTGCGGGGATCTTGCGGAGGGACTTGCCTTCGAACTTGATCTGGCCGCCGACGGGCTTGAGGAGCCCGGAGAGGGTCCGCAGGGTGGTGGTCTTGCCGGCGCCGTTGGTGCCGATGAGGGTGACGACCTCACCGGCGTTGACGGAGAAGGAGATGCCCTTGACGGCCTCGATCTTCCCGTAGGCGACGCGCAGGTCCTCGACTTCGAGCAGTGCGGTCATGCGTCGTTCTCCTTGCCCGAAGCAGGGTCGTGCGGGGTGTCCTCCGAGGACTCCGGGGTGTCGGAGGACTCGGGGGCGTCCTCGGCCGGTGCCTCGTCGGCGGGCGCCTCGTCGGCGTCCTCCTCGTCGGCGTCCTCCGAGTCGGCGTCCTCCTCGGAAGGCGCGTCCTCCTCGGCGGGCGCGGCCTTGGCAGGCGCGTCCTTGGTGAGCGCGTCCTTCGCGGGGGCCTCCTCGGCGGGGGCCTCGGCCTCCGCCTCCGGCGTGGTCTCCGCGACGGGCTCGCCGAGGTACGCGGCGATGACCCGCTCGTCGCTCTGGACGGTGGTGCTGTCGCCCTCGATCAGCTTCTGGCCCTGGACGAGTACGGCGACCCGGTCGCAGAGGTTGAAGATGAACCGCATGTCGTGCTCGATGACGAGTACGGCGATGCCCATGTCCCGGATGGCGAAGATGAGTTCCTCGGCCGCCCGCGTCTCCTGCGGGTTCATGCCGGCGGTGGGCTCGTCGAGCAGGATCAGGCCGGGGTCGCTCGCGAGGGCGCGGGCGATCTCCAGCTTGCGCTGCTCTCCGTACGGGAGGTTCTTGGCGAGGTGCTGGGCCTTGTCCTGGAGGCCGATGAACTCCAGGAGCTCCATGGCCCGCTCGGTCGCCTCCGCCTCGGCTTTCTTGAAGCCGGGCAGACGGAGCAGCGCGGACCAGAGGCCCTGCTTCATCCGGGTGTGGCGTCCGACGAGGACGTTCTCCAGGACCGTCATGTTGTGGAAGAGACGGATGTTCTGGAAGGTGCGGGCGATGCCGGCGTCGGTGACCTTGTACGACGTGGGCGGCAGGACCGTGCCCTTGTACCGGACTTCGCCCTCGGTGGGGACGTAGAGACCGGTGAGGCAGTTGAAGAAGGTGGTCTTGCCGGCGCCGTTGGGGCCGATGAGGCCGACGATCTCGCCGCTGTTGACGGTCAGGTTCACATCGCGCACGGCGGTGAGGCCGCCGAAGCGCATGGTGACCCCGCGGGCGTCGAGAACGGTCTCGCCGGCGGTCGGCGCGTTGGTGGCGTCGGCGGTCTTCGTGGTGGTCGTCATGGTTCAGGCACCTGCCTTGGCGGGCGTGGCGGGCGTCTCGTCGTGCTCGTGGAACTCCAGCTGGTTGCGCCGGTTGGCGATCATGCCCTCGGGGCGGAAGCGCATGAGGAGGATCAGGGCGACGCCGAAGGCGAAGAGCTGGTACTCGCCCATGAACTGGAGCTTGTTCGGGATGAGGAAGAGCAGCGAGGCGCCGACCAGCGGACCGCTCATCGTGCCCATGCCGCCGAGGACGACGGCCGCGAGCAGGAAGGCGGAGTTGGGCGGGATGGGACCGGCGAAGAGGTACTGCTCCGGTGTCACCGTGTAGGTGACGTGGGCCTGCACGGTGCCGGCGAGACCGGCGAGCGAGGCACCGAGCGCGAAGGCGATGAGCTTGACCCGGAAGCCGTTGATGCCCATGGCGAGCGCGGCGGTCTCGTCCTCGCGGATGGCGACCCAGGCGCGGCCGATACGGGAGTCGCCGCTGCGCCGGAAGACCAGCACGACGACTGCCATGATCAGCAGCATCAGGAAGAAGTAGTTCGCGAAGCGGCCGATGGTGAAGCCGCCGATCGCGTGCTCCGCGCCGAAGTCGAACCCGAAGATGTTCAGGTTCGGGATGGACGCGATGCCGTTGGAGCCGTTGGTGATGTCCGGACCGGAGGTGCCGTCGGTGTTCATGACGGCGATGCGGAAGATCTCACCGAAACCGAGCGTCACGATGGCGAGGTAGTCGCCGCGCAGCCGCAGGGTCGGGGCACCGATGAGGACACCGAAGACCAGGGAGGCTCCGGCGCCGACCAGGACGGCGGCCCAGAAGGGGAGGTGCACGCCGAACGGGGAGGTCGGGGCGCCCGAGACGAGGGCGGCCGCGTAGGCGCCGACGCCGAGGAAGGCGACGTAGCCGAGGTCGAGGAGACCGGCGAGGCCGACGACGATGTTCAGGCCCAGGGCGACCGTGGCGAAGATCAGGATGTAGACGCCGAGCGTCGCGTACTGGTCGTCGGTCTGGGTGAAGGGGAACAGCGCCGCCGCGATGAACGCACCCGCGATGGTGAGGTTCTGGTGCTTCTTGGTGAGCTGCGTGGCCTGCTGCATGAGGCCGGACTTGTTGATCGCGGCGAAGCCGAGGCCGGCCGTGATCAGGAAGCCGACGAACAGCTCGTCGTACTCGGTGCCGACGCCGTAGGTGAAGACGCCGAGCGCCACGGCGAGGATGCCCGTGATGATCAGGATCTCGACCGAGGAGTGCATCGGGGGCAGCTTGCGGGCGGTGCCGGTGGCGGCGAAGGCGCCCTTGAAGGCCGTCCAGCCGTTGCCGGCGCGGTGCTTGAGCTGGTCCCAGCCGGTGTCCTCGGGGTCCACGGGGTGCACCGAGGGCCGCTGGAAGGGGAGCGCGAGGGCGCCGAGCAGGGTGAGCAGGGTGGTGAGCGCGACGATCGCGCCGCCCGGCTCCAGGTTGACCGGGCCGCCCAGCGAGATGCTGATCGCGGCGACGGTGTACCAGGTGGTGCCGAAGGTGGCGAGCGCGGCGACCTTGACGGCCGCGTCGGCGCCGGCCGGGGTCAGCCAGCGGGTGCCCTTGACGCCGTAGGAGGAGAGGGCGAAGAGGGCGGTGAGCAGGCCCAGGACGAGGACCTGGAGCTGCAGGCCGGCCGGGGAGCCGTAGTACGTGAGGTCGCCGGGGAACGTGGGCGTCCAGGTCCAGGCGAGGAAGCAGCTGGCGACGGTGAGGACGGAGCCGCCCAGGACGAGGGCGCGGGCTGCCTTGGCCGGCAGGAAGCCGATCAGGCCGGTCGCCTCGTCCCGCTTGGCGACCGATGCCGCCTGGGTGTTCTCGGAGATGGTGGTCATGGTGCTCACGCCCTGTCCGCGACGCGCTCGCCCAGGAGGCCTTGTGGCCGGGCGAGGAGTACGACGATGAGGAGTACGAAGGCCCAGACGTCGGCCCAGGACTGGCCGCCGAGCTGCTCCATACCGGGGATGTGGCTGACGTACGCCGTCGCCATGGTCTCGGCGATACCGAGGACGACTCCGCCGATCATGGCTCCGTAGATGTTGCCGATTCCGCCGAGGACGGCGGCCGTGAAGGCCTTGAGTCCGAGGAGGAAGCCCATCTTGTAGTCGACGACGCCGTACTTGAGGCCGTAGGCGACCGCGCCGACGGCGGCCATCGCGGCGCCGAGGGCGAAGGCGATCACGATGATCCGGTCCGTGTTGACGCCCATGAGCTTCGCGGTGTCCGGGTCCTGCGCCGTGGCCTGCATGCCGCGGCCGACACGGGTCCGCATGACGAAGAAGGCGAGGACGGCCATGCAGATCGGGGCGGCGATCAGCAGGAAGACGTCACCGGTCTGGATGGTGATCGGGCCGAGTTCGATCGGACCGCCGGGGATCTGCGGGAAGGTCCGGGCGGACTTCGCCTCCGGGTACCACACCCACACCGCGTACTGCAGGGCGAGTGAGAGGCCGATGGCCGTGATGAGCGGGGCGAGGCGGGGGCCACCCCGTAGCGGACGGTAGGCGAACCGTTCCGCTCCGACGGCTATGGTGGTCGCGACGATCACGGCACCGATGATCATGACGGGCAGCGCGACCCACATGCTGGTGCCGCCGGGAAGGATGAGCCAGACCGTGAGCGCCCCGAAGCCGCCGGTCATGAAGATCTCGCCATGGGCGAAGTTGATGAGCTGGACGATGCCGTAGACCATCGTGTAGCCGACGGCGACGAGCCCGTACATGGATCCCAGTAGCAGGCCGTTGACCAGCTGCTGCGGCAGTTCGTTCACCGCATTGTCCTCCGAGACTTTCGACGGATGTGACACCGCGCGGGGAGCCTGGTGCGGCCCCCCGCGCGGTGAAAGTGGTGCTGAGTGGTGCTGAGTACTGCGGTGCGGGGCTGTTGATCAGCCGCCGAAGGTGTCGGACTTGACCGGCTTGAACGCGCCGCCCTCGACCTTGTAGACCGTCAGCTGCTTGTTGGTGGTGTCACCGAACTCGTCGAAGGAGACCTTGCCGGTCACGCCCTCGAAGGAGACGCCCTGCATGGCCTCGACGACCTTGGCGCGCTCCGGGGCCTTGCCGCCGTTGCCCTCGGTGGCCTTCTTGACGGCCTCGATGATCGCCCAGGTGGAGTCGTAGGCGTAACCGCCGTAGGCCTCGTAGGCCTCCTTGTAGCCCTTGGCCTTGTAGTTGGCCAGGAACTCCTTGGCGGAGTCGAGGGACTCGATCGGCGCGCCGACCGAGGTGGCGATGTCGCCGTTGGTCGCGGCCGCGCCACCGAGCTTCACGTACTCGGGGCTGTAGATCGCGTCGCCGCCGACGACGACGACCTTCGCACCGGCTTCCTTGATCTGCTTGGCCAGCGGGCCGGCGGCCGGGTACTCGCCACCGTAGTAGACGACGTCGGCGCCGGAGCTCTTGACCTTGGTGGCGACCGCGGAGAAGTCCTTGGTGTCGGGGTTGATGTGCTCGGTGCCGAGGACCTTGCCGCCCAGCTTCTCGAACTCGCCCTTGAAGGTGCCCGCGAGGCCGGCGCCGTAGGTCTTCTTGTCGTCGATGATGAAGGCCTTGGTCTTCTTGGCCTCGTTGTAGACGTACTGCGCGGCGAACGGGCCCTGGATGGCGTCCGTGGTGGCCGTGCGGAAGTAGGACGCGTACGTGCGCTTCTTCTCGCCGCTGCTCCAGTTGATGCCCTGGCTCAGCGCCGGGTTGGTGTTGGCCGGGGAGACCTGCACCAGCTTCGCGTCGTCGAAGACCTTCTGCATCGACTCGGCGACGGAGGAGTTCAGCGGGCCGACGACGCCGAGGACGGTCTTGTCGGCGACGAACTTGGTCGCGTTCTGCTGGCCGGCGGAGGGCTGCGCCTGGTCGTCCAGGGACTCCAGCTTGAAGGTCACGCCCTTGACGTAGGACTTCTCGTTGGCCGTCTTGACCGCGAGGTCGGCCGAGTTCTTGATGCCGAGACCCAGGGCGGACAGCTCACCCGTGAGGGGCGCGTCGAGGCCGATGGTCACGGTGACGTTGCCGCCGTCGCCGCCCTTCTCGGCCCCCTTGTCGTCGCGCGAACCACAGGCGGTGAGGGTGAGTGCTCCCGCGGTGACAGCGGTGGTGAGTATGAGCATCGAACGGTTTCGCACGAAGGGTCCTTTCCCTGGCGCGGCCCCCTCGGATGAGGCGGTGCCGTGAAGCTGCGGAGCGAGGGGTGCCGTTGTCGAACGCCGGGCCGTACTGGGGTGGTACTAGGGCCGTGCCGTAGGACGCGCCCGGCGGCGCGGTGACTGGCGGTGACTCTAAGCGCAGGTGGGGAGGGTCGGGGAGGACCGAGGACAGGATGTGACTGTCTTGTTATGCCGACGGGGAAAGAGTGTGCGTGGCGGTAGGGAATACCAGGGCATAGCGGTCGGTAATGCGGTGTTCACATAGTGAGAACGCGCAGTTCCGCTAAGGGGCTTGAGCGATTCTTGGTACTGACGGTCCGCTGAGCGGACTCTCCGGATATCGGACAGTGGCAGAAAGCTCAGCGGACGAATCGGCCCTTCCGTTCCGCCCGGATTTCCCCCGTTCACCTCCCGATTGAAGATCACGGAGAGTGACAATGGGTGGAATCGAAGAGAGGGGCGACGAAATCGAAAAGGGGACGACGAAGGGGCGGCACCCCGAAGGGTGCCGCCCCTTGATCGTCCGTCCGATCGTCCGTCCTGGCCCGTCAGTCGCCCGTGACGATCCCCGCGTCCTTCGCGGTGACCTCGCGCAGCAGGCAGGTCAGCCGCGCCGAGCAGACACGCTTGTCCTGCTCGTCGGTGATGACGATCTCGTACGTGGCGGTGGACCGCCCGCGGTGCACGGGGGTCGCCACACCGGTCACGATGCCGCTGCGCACTCCGCGGTGGTGGGTGCAGTTGAGGTCGACGCCGACCGCGATCTTCGACACCCCGCCGTGCAGCATCGAACCGATCGAGCCCAGCGTCTCGGCGAGCACCGCAGAGGCGCCGCCGTGGAGGAGCCCGTAAGGCTGCGTGTTGCCCTCCACCGGCATCGTGCCGACGACCCGCTCGGCCGAGGCCTCCACGATCTGTACGCCCATCCGGTTGCCGAGGTGCCCGGCGGAGAAGAGCGCGGGCAGGTCGACGCCGAGTGCCGCGTACTCGTCGATGACCTCCTGCGGGAACTTCACGTGCTGCTGTTCACCCATGGCCCGGCTCCGTTCGTCTTCGTACGGCATCGCTCGATCGCCTGAGCAAACGCTTAGGCGGACTGTGATTGTTCCAGACGGACGATCACGGACTTGCTGGCGGGTGTGTTGCTGACGTCCGCCGTGGACTCCAGCGGTACGAGGACGTTCGTCTCCGGGTAGTAGGCCGCCGCGCAGCCCCGGGACGTCGGGTAGTGGACGACCCGGAAACCGGGCGCCCGCCGCTCGGTCCCGTCCGTCCACTCGCTCACCAGATCCGTGTACGCCCCGTCGGCGAGCCCGAACGCCGCCGCGTCCTCGGGGTGCACCAGGACGACCCGGCGGCCGCCCTTGATGCCCCGGTAGCGGTCGTCGAGACCGTAGATCGTGGTGTTGTACTGGTCGTGCGAGCGGAGCGTCTGGAGCAGCAGCCGGCCCTCCGGCACCTCCGGGTACTCGACGGGCGCGGCGGTGAAGTTGGCCTTGCCGGTCTTCGTGGGGAAGCGGCGCTCGTCGCGCGGGCCGTGCGGCAGCGCGAAGCCGCCCGCGTTCGCCGCGAGTCGGGCGTTGAAGTCCTCGAAGCCGGGCACCACGCGTGCGATCCGGTCCCGGATCGTGGCGTAGTCCGCCTCGAACTCCTCCCAGGGCGTGGCCGATCCGGCCCCGAGGGCGGCCCGGGCCATGCGCGCCACGATCGCCGGCTCGGACAGCAGGTGCGGGCTCGCCGGCGGCAGATTGCCGCGCGAGGCGTGCACCAGGCTCATCGAGTCCTCGACCGTCACGATCTGACGGCCGCTCTTCTGCACGTCCTTGTCGGTGCGCCCGAGCGTGGGCAGGATCAGCGCGCGCGTGCCCGTGACCGCGTGCGAGCGGTTCAGCTTCGTCGACACGTGGACCGTCAGACGGGCGTTGCGCATCGCCGCCTCCGTCACCTCCGTGTCGGGCGTCGCCCCCACGAAGTTGCCGCCCATCGCGAAGAACACCTTCGCCTCGCCATCGCGCAGCGCCTGGATCGAGCGCACGACGTCGTAGCCGTGATGGCGCGGCGAGACGATCCCGAACTCCTTGTCCAGGGCGTCCAGGAAGGCCGGCGCGGGGCGCTCGAAGATGCCCATCGTCCGGTCGCCCTGCACGTTCGAATGGCCGCGCACCGGGCACACGCCCGCGCCCGGCCGTCCGATGTTCCCGCGCAGCAGGAGGAGGTTGACCACCTCGCGGATGGTCGGCACGGAGTGCTTGTGCTGCGTGAGCCCCATCGCCCAACAGACGATCGTCCGCTCCGAGGCGAGCACCATCTCCAGCGCCCGCTCGATCTCGGCGCGCGTCAGACCGGTCGCGGCGAGCGTCTCGTCCCAGTCGGCCGCCCGCGCCGCCTCGGTGAACTCCTCGTACCCGTGGGTGTGCTCCCGTACGAAGTCCTCGTCGACCGCCCCGGGCGTCTCCAGGACCAGCTTGTTGAGCAGCCGGAAGAGGGCCTGGTCGCCGCCGATCCGGATCTGGAGGAAGAGGTCGGTGAGCGCGGCGCCCCTGAGCATGCCCTGCGGGGTCTGCGGGTTCTTGAACTTCTCCAGACCCGCCTCCGGCAGCGGGTTCACCGAGATGATCCTGGCGCCCGCGGCCTTCGCCTTCTCCAGGGCCGAGAGCATCCGGGGGTGGTTCGTACCCGGGTTCTGCCCGGCGACGACGATCAGGTCCGCGCGGTGCAGGTCCTCCAGGGAGACGCTGCCCTTGCCGATCCCGATCGTCTCCGTCAGCGCCGAACCCGAGGACTCGTGGCACATGTTGGAGCAGTCCGGGAGGTTGTTCGTGCCGAACTCGCGGGCGAAGAGCTGGAGCAGGAACGCGGCCTCGTTGCTGGTCCGGCCCGACGTGTAGAACAGCGCCTCGTCGGGGGATCCCAGGGCCCGGAGCTCCTCGGCGATGATCGCGAAGGCCCGCTCCCAGGTCACCGGCTCGTACCGCTCGCCGCCCTCCGGCAGGAGCATGGGCTGCGTGATCCGGCCCTGCTGGCCCAGCCAGTACCCGCTGCGGGTCGCCAGGTCCGCGACCGGGTGCGTGGCGAAGAACTCCGGGGTCACCCGGCGCAGCGTCGCCTCCTCGGCGACCGCCTTCGCGCCGTTCTC
The DNA here is from genome assembly GCF_014649015.1 of Streptomyces narbonensis. Lineage (GTDB taxonomy): Bacteria > Actinomycetota > Actinomycetes > Streptomycetales > Streptomycetaceae > Streptomyces > Streptomyces narbonensis. The sequence continues at coordinate 213,420 of NZ_BMSF01000003.1, read as the reverse complement.
GCAGAACTCCGCGACGTGCCGCTTGTCCTCCTCCGGCCATGCGCAGCCGGGACAGTCGAAGCCGTCCTTCTGGTTGACCTTGAGGAGGGTCCGGGCGGTGCGGCCGAGACCCATCTGCTCCCGCGCGATCCGCAGGGTGTGCCCGATGGCGGGCAGGCCCGCTGCGGCGTGCTGCGGCGGCGTGACCTGCGGTGCGTCCTGGACCGGGTCACCGGCCGGCGGCTTGCTGACCATCGCGCTCTCCCTTGAGCGGTAATCCTGTGGTGTACGTCTCCGATCCTGTCACGCGCCACTGACGGCGGGACGGGCCGGGCAGCTCGACGGGGCACGGGCGACCGGGAATGTCAGTGGGGCGTGGGAGGATCGTTCCGTGGCCGAGACAGCATCGAAGAAGACCGAGAAGACCGAAGCGGACCGCCCGCGACTCCTCCTCATGGACGGGCACTCCCTGGCGTACCGCGCGTTCTTCGCGCTGCCCGCGGAGAACTTCACCACCGCGACGGGCCAGCCGACGAACGCGATCTACGGTTTCGCCTCGATGCTGGCGAACACCCTGCGCGACGAGGCGCCCACGCACTTCGCCGTCGCGTTCGACGTGTCCCGCAAGACGTGGCGGTCCGAGGAGTTCCCCGAGTACAAGGCGAACCGCTCGAAGACCCCCGACGAGTTCAAGGGGCAGGTCGAGCTGATCGGCGAGCTCCTCGACGCGATGCACGCGCCGCGCTTCGCCGTCGACGGCTTCGAGGCCGACGACGTCATCGCGACCCTCGCCACCCAGGCCGAGGCCGAGGGCTTCGAGGTCCTGATCGTCACCGGCGACCGCGACTCGTTCCAGCTGGTCAGCGAGCACACCACCGTGCTCTACCCCACCAAGGGCGTCTCCGAGCTGACCCGCTTCACCCCGGAGAAGGTCCAGGAGAAGTACGGCCTGACCCCCTCGCAGTACCCCGACTTCGCCGCCCTGCGCGGAGACCCGTCCGACAACCTCCCGGGCATCCCCGGCGTCGGCGAGAAGACCGCCGCGAAGTGGATCAACCAGTTCGGCTCCTTCGCCGAGCTGGTCGAGCGCGCCGAGGAGGTCAAGGGCAAGGCCGGGCAGAACTTCCGCGACCACCTGGAGTCGGTCAAGCTCAACCGCCTCCTGACCGAGATGGTCCGGGACGTCGAGCTGCCGAAGACCGTGGTGGACCTCGCCCGCGAGCCGTACGACCGCGGGGCCGTCGCGCTCGTCCTCGACACCCTGGAGATCCGCAACCCCTCGCTGCGCGAGCGGCTCCTCGCCGTCGACCCCGGCGCCGCCGAGGAGGCCGCCCCGGCCCCCGCCGCGGGCGTCGAGCTCGACGGCACCGTCCTCGGCGCGGGCGAGCTCGCCCCCTGGCTCGCCGAGCACGGCACCGAGCCCCTCGGCATCGCCACCGTCGACACCTGGGCCCTCGGCACGGGGAACGTCAGCGAGATCGCCCTCGCCGCCGCCGGCGGAGCCGCCGCCTGGTTCGAGCCCAGCGCGCTCGACGAGACCGACGAGCGGGCCTGGGCCGAGTGGATCTCCGACCCGGCCCGCCCCAAGGTCATGCACAACGCCAAGGGCGCCATGCGGGTCTTCCCCGAGCACGGCTGGAGCGTCGCCGGCGTCACCATGGACACCGCGCTCGCCGCCTACCTGGTCAAGCCCGGCCGGCGCTCCTTCGCACTCGACGCGCTCTCCGTCGAGTACCTCCACCGCGAGCTCGCCCCGGCGGCCGCCGCCGACGGCCAGCTCGCCTTCGGAGCCGACGACACCGCCGAGGCCGAGGCCCTCATGACCCAGGCGCGGGCCGTCCTCGACCTCGCCGAGGCCTTCGACGAGCGGCTCGGCGAGGTCGGGGCCCGCGAGCTCCTCCACGACGTCGAGCTGCCCACCTCCGCCCTCCTCGCCCGCCTGGAGCGACACGGCATCGCCGCCGACCGCGACCACCTGGAGGCCATGGAGCAGCAGTTCGCCGGGGCCGTGCAGCAGGCGGTGAAGGAGGCGCACGCCTCCGTCGGCCACGAGTTCAACCTCGGCTCGCCCAAGCAGCTCCAGGAGGTCTTCTTCGGCGAGCTGAACCTGCCGAAGACCAAGAAGACCAAGACCGGGTACACGACGGACGCCGACGCCCTCGCCTGGCTGGCCGCCCAGACCGAGCACGACCTGCCCGTGATCATGCTCCGCCACCGTGAGCAGGCCCGCCTGCGCTCCACGGTCGAGGGCCTGATCAAGACGGTCGCGGCGGACGACCGCATCCACACCACCTTCAGCCAGACGGTGGCCGCGACCGGGCGCCTCTCCTCCACCGACCCGAACCTGCAGAACGTGCCGGTGCGCACGGACGAGGGCCGAGCCATCCGGCACGGTTTCGTCGTCGGCGAGGGCTTCGAGGCCCTCATGACCGCGGACTACAGCCAGATCGAGCTCCGCGTCATGGCCCACCTCTCCGAGGACGAGGGCCTCATCGAGGCCTTCGCCTCCGGCGAGGACCTCCACACCACGGTCGCCTCCCAGGTCTTCGGCGTCGAGCGGTCCGCCGTCGACGCCGAGATGCGCCGCAAGATCAAGGCCATGTCGTACGGCCTGGCCTACGGCCTCTCCGCCTTCGGTCTCTCGCAGCAGCTGAACATCGACCCGGGTGAGGCCCGCGGCCTGATGGACACCTACTTCGAGCGCTTCGGCGGGGTGCGCGACTACCTCCGCCGGGTGGTCGACGAGGCCCGCGCCACCGGGTACACGGAGACGATGCTCGGCCGCCGCCGCTACCTGCCCGACCTCAACAGCGACAACCGGCAGCGCCGCGAGTCCGCCGAGCGGATGGCGCTCAACGCACCGATCCAGGGCACGGCCGCCGACATCGTCAAGGTCGCCATGCTGAACGTCGACCGCGCGCTCACCGAGGCCGGCCTCGCCTCCCGGATGCTCCTCCAGGTCCACGACGAAATCGTCCTCGAACTGGCCCCCGGCGAGCGGGACCAGGTCGAGACCCTCGTCCGCGCCCAGATGTCCGCCGCAGCCGACCTCCGAGCCCCCCTCGACGTCTCGGTGGGCGTAGGCCCGAACTGGGACTCGGCAGCCCACTGACACCCACCCCCAAGAGCGCCGCCCCCCCCAAGGGGCGGCGCTCTTGCGTACGCTCCGTGCGCGCGGCCTTCCTGCGTACGGACCTTCGTGTGGGCAATCGTTCCGTAGGGCTGGGGTCCCTCTGGGGGAGGGTGGGCACACGGGACGGCGCCCCCTGCCGGGCCCAGGCTTCCGCGCCCGGACCCCGCCCCGTCGGACCCGTCACCGTGGGTGTGCGCCAGGTGGACCACTCCGGGCGCGCCCCCGCGCCCCCGCTCCCGAGACTGGGGGCATGTTCACGAGCCGCCCCCGCTCCCACCTCCGCCTCGCGGCACTCCTCGCAGCCGTCCTGGGGACCACCGGCGCCGCCTTGCCCGCCGCCGAAGCACACCGGGAGCCCGCACTCTGCACGTCGCCCCGCGACCCCGCCCTCGCCGCCCGTATGTCCCAGGACATCACCGCCGCGCTCAGGGACCGCGACAGCACGGTCTCGGTGGCCGTCCACGACCCGGGGCGCGCACTGCGCTGCAGGCTCAGGGACACCCGGCTCTACGACTCCGCCAGCATCGCCAAGATCCTCATCATGCAGGCCGTCCTCGGCCGGGCCGAGGAGCTGGGCCGGGCCCCCACCCGCCTGGAGGCCCGGCGGCTGAAGGCCATGATCACCCGTTCCGACAACACCGCCGCCACCGACCTCTGGCAGGGCCTCTCCCGTGCCCGCCTGAACAGGGTGCTGCGCGAGGCCGGCGCCAAGGACACCGTCCTCGGCCACGACCGCTACTGGGGCCTGACCCGCACCACCGCCCGTGACCAGCTGGCCCTGCTCGCCGCCGTCTCCCGCCGTACCGAGGCACTCGACCTGATGGGCCAGGTCGTCACCAGCCAGGCCTGGGGTGTCACCGCCGGCGCGCCCGGCACGGTCAAGGTCCACCTCAAGAACGGCTGGCTGCCCCGCGCCACCCACGCCTGGCGCGTCCACAGCATCGGCATCGCCCTGAGCTCGGGCACGGGCGGCACGGCCACACTCGACTACCGAATGGCTCTGCTCAGCCACGACAACCCCACCATGCGGTACGGGGTACGCACCCTGGAGGGCGTCGCCCTCGCCGTGCACCGCGGCCTCGCCGGCGGCACTGCGGCCCGTGGCTTCACCCCCGAGTACAGGATCAGCGGGACCCCGGACGGGAGCGTTCCGTACGACGCACCGGAACCTCACCCTCCCGCCCCGGCGCACCCTCCGCAGGAGTGGGGGACTTCCCCAGGAGTCGTGCCCCCGTCCCGTACAGCACGAGACCGACGGCGAGCCCCGCGCCGGCCCCGAAGCAGGCCGTCGGGATGACGTCCAGGGGCGTCTCGATCCGGCCCCAGCCCCAGTACGCCGCCCAGCGCAGCACCCGGTGTGCGACACCGGCGAGGACGCAGCCGCCGATGAGGCCGATCGCGAGGAGCCGTCCCCGCGGGCCCGGGACCGGCACCCGGGCGGGCAGCTCCGTGCCGGGCGCGGTGGAGCGCAGCGCCCGGAACACGAACCGGCAGAGGAACCCCAGGGCCAGCGCGGAACCCCCGTACTGCGCGTAGAGATAGACGGGGAACCCGGCCACGACCTCGCCGAGGACGGGGACCGCCTGCGTGCCCCAGCGGTCGAGGTGGGTGAAGGAGTCCCAGACCACGTGGGTCGTCGAACCGAGCACCGCCGAGAGGAAGAACCAGCCCGCGAGGACCGCCGTGTGCCGGTCCCGCCAGGTACGCCCCCGGACGAGCCCGTACACCCGCCCGCGCCACCGGACGGGCAGCAGTGCGACGAGCGGCTCGCGCACGACGAGCCACAGGCCCACGAGTGCCGCGGTGATCAGCACGTCGGCCGTGACGATCCCGACGGGGGAGTGGGTGACGTCGCCGAAGACCATCGCTCCGGGCACCGCCGTGGCCGCGAAGTAGGTCATGTCGGGCGCGAAGGAGCCCGCGACGAGCGCGGAGGCGACCAGTGGTCCGCGCGCGGTCCCGTCCCGCCGCAGCCCGGGCAGGACGGCGGCGGCATGGCTCAGCGTGAACGGCAAGGGGACTCCACTCGGTTCCGGTGGCGCCGCCGTGGCGGGCGACTGCCGCAGTACAAGAGGTGCGGGACCCGCAGGTCGGTTCCCGTTACCGGCCGTTCGGCCCCCATGCCTGCGGAGGTCACCGGTCCGGCTCCGGTCGGCACGAGGCCGAGTGGTGACGAAAGCGTGAAACACGGTCAGGCGCCGGTGCCCGGCGGTCCGGAGTTGGCATAAGGTCGCCGGAGGTCACACGCGGGGAGCGTGGGACGCAGTCGATGGGGAGGGGACCACAGGTATGGCAGCGCAATTGGGCCGCCGGCTGCGCAAGGGGGCCACGAGCGGTGCGGTGGTGGCCGCGGCGGTCGCGGCGCTCGCCGCCTCGCAGGCGCCGGAGATGATCCCGCCGCCCGCGGACAACGCCGGAGGCGACCGGGCCATCGGCACCGGGGACACCACGACGCCGCCGTCCGACGGTTCCGCGACGGGCGATTCCCCGTACTTCACCGAACTGCCGCCCCTGAACACCCCGAACAAGCCGGGGGCGCCCACCAAGCTGCCGGTGATCACCGGCCCCGCCGAGGCCGGCATACCCGCGTCCGTCCTCGCCGCCTACAAGCGCGCCGAGGCGTCGGTCCGCTCGACCGACCCCGCCTGCAACCTGCCGTGGCAGCTGCTCGCCGGCATCGGCAAGGTCGAGTCCGGGCAGGCGCGCGGCGGTGGCGTCGATGCCAACGGCACGACCCTCTCGCCGATCCTCGGCCCCGCCCTCAACGGCGTCGGCTTCGCCAACATCTCGGACACCGACGACGGCGCCTACGACGGCGACAAGATCCACGACCGTGCCGTCGGCCCGATGCAGTTCATCCCGTCGACCTGGGCGACCTGGGGTCAGGACGCCAACGGCGACGGCAAGAAGGACCCCAACAACATCTACGACGCCGCGCAGGCCGCCGGTCTCTACCTCTGTGCCAACGACCGGAACCTCGCGCTCAGGGCCGACCTCGACCGCGCCGTCCTCAGCTACAACCGCTCGACGGAGTACCTGAACACGGTCCTGTCCTGGTTCGAGTACTACAAGCGGGGCACCCACCAGGTCCCGGACGGCACGGGAGTGCTGCCGGTCGACCGCAGCGACGACCGCCGCCGGAACGACCGCACCAAGCCCCGCCCGCCGTACTCGCCCCAGCCGACGACGCCCGCGCCGACGACGCCCACGCCGGAGCCGGGGAAGCCGGACCCGAAGCCGTCCGAGACGGGGGTCCCCCCGAAGACCCCGCCGACGACGGACCCGAGCAAGACCCCGACCAACCCGACCACTCCGCCCACCACCCCGCCGACGAAGCCGACCGACCCGCCGACGACGACTCCCACCGTCCCGCCGGCGGTCAAGGTCAAGCGGCTCACTCCCGTGTCGACCGGTGCGCTGACGGCCACCACCGGGAACGTCTTCGCCAAGGCCCCCACGGTCGCGACACTCGACGCCTCGGGCGCGCCGGTCGCCGGGGTGAGCATCAGGTTCGAGATCGTCGGAACCACCGACGCCCGCTTCGCCGGTGGCAAGACCACGGCCACCGTCCTCACCGGGACGAGCGGCATGGCGGCCTCTCCCGCACTGCGGGCCGGTGAGAAGACCGGCTCGTTCACCGTCCGGGCCACCGTCATGAACCGCACCCTGGCCGCCGCCGAGTTCGCCGCGTCGGTCACCGCCCGTCAGGCGGACGCCCTCACGCGCCTCGACGGCGAGGCCGCCCTGCCCGCCACCACCGGCACCGGGTTCGCCCAGCAGCTGCGGGTGAAGGCCACCCACAAGGGCGCGCTCGCCCCCGGCGTCCTCGTCACCGGTCTCGTCGTCACCTCGAAGACCGCGACCGAGGCCTCCGCCGAAGGCCCGTACTTCAAGGGCGATGCGGGCACGACGGCCCGGACGAGGACCTTCACGACCGACGCGAACGGTCTGATCACCCTCGCTCCCGGCGACCTGCTCGCGGGCGACAAGGCCGGCACGTACTTCCTCAAGCTGACGGCGCCCGGCGGCGGCAGCGTCTTCGTCGAGCTCACGGTCACGGCGCCCGCGCCCACCCCCGAGCCGTCGACCCCGGAGCCCACGCCCTCCCCGAGCGACTCCCCGGCCGACTCGCCGGAGGCGACCTCCTCCCCGTCGCCCTCGGCCTGACCGAAGGACCGCTCCCCGCGTCGCGTCCTCCAGCGCCGCCCCTCCGTCCGCACCGGACGCGAGGGGCGGCGCTCCGCGTTACCCGGGTGCAACGTGTTCTCATCTCACGGCCGCGTTGCTACGGTGCCCCCGCCCTGGCGCCCTATCAGATCGAGCAGCGGGAGGCCGACCATGCGCGCCCTTGTCGCCGTCGCCATCGGACTCGCCCCAGTCCTCCTCTTCGTCCTCCTCGTCTCCCTGGTCGATCTGCCGCCCGACGGGCCCACCTCGCCCAAGCCGCTGCTGACCGCCGACCCCGGCCCGAAGAAGTAGGGGGCGACCATGCGCCGCCGAGCCAGCCTCGTCCTCCTCGCCCTCGCCGTCTGCTGCGCCGCGATGGCACCGACCCTGCGGTGGTACGCCTTCCCGCGCCTGGCGAAGATCCCGCCGAACCAGTACCAGGAGACCGTCCTGGAAGCCCGGCCGGCGACCCTGCTCAACTACTCCACCCTCAAGGCCGAGAAGGTCGAGAAGATCACGATCATCCAGACCCTCAAGGGCAACGTGGAGGAGTCGAAGCGGATCGAACGCGACGCCGGGCGCGACGTCGTCGTCTGGGACGCCCTCGCCTACGTCACGGGCCCCGACGGCAAGATGGTCTCGAAGGTCCCCGAGCGGTACATCTTCGACGCCCACACCCAGGACCCCGTCAACGCCACCGGCGAGTCGGTCGACGGCGACCCGGTCCGGCGCGAGGGCATCGAGTTCAAGTGGCCCTTCCTCACCGAGAAGCGGGACTACCAGTACTTCGACGCCCAGACCCGCACCTCGGCCCCCATCCACTACAAGGGCACACAGACCTTCCGCGGCCTGGAGGTCTACTACTTCGAGCAGACCGTCCCCTGGACCAAGGTCCCCATGCCCAAGGCCATGCCGGTCAAGGGCATCACCCCGCAGATCCTCGCCGACTCGGGCCTCACCCGCTGGTACACCACCAAGCGCATGTTCTGGGTCGAGCCGGTCACCGGAGCTCCCGTCAACGGCGAGGAGATCCACCGCGAGGAGCTCCGCAACGCCAAGGCACTGATGGGCCAGGACACCATCACCGTCTTCGAGGGGCACGTGAAGATGCGTGGCGACTACGTCGACAGCGTCGTCGAGCTGGTCGGCTCCAACCGTCTGATGGTCATGATGCTCGTCTCCTACATGCCCTGGAGCCTCACCGTCCTGGCCCTCGCCCTCCTCGCCCTCGCCTTCTGGCTGGAGGCCCGCTCACGCCGCCCGTCGGCGCCGCCCGCACCCGTCACCCCTCCCGTCTGAGCCGCGCACTGGTGTGCCGGGTCGGCTGCGCCGCGGAGGGGTCCTCCGGCCACGGATGCCTCGGATAGCGGCCCCGCAGCTCCGCCCGGACGGCGCGGTAGCCCTCCCGCCAGAACGACGCCAGGTCGGCGGTGACGGCCGCCGGCCGTCCGGCGGGGGAGAGCAGATGGACCAGGACCGGCACGCCCGCCACCCGGGGCGTCTCGGCCAGGCCGAACATCTCCTGGAGCTTCACCGAGAGCACCGGCCGCCCGTCCCCGTACTCGACCCGTATCCGCGAACCGCTCGGCACCTCGATCCGCTCCGGCGCGAGCTCGTCCAGCCGGCCCGCCTCGCCCGTCGCCCAGGGCAGCAGCCGCCGCAGGGCCTGCCCGGCGTCGATCCTCCCCAGATCGGCCCGGCGCGCGGCCCGGGACAGCTCGGGCTCCAGCCACTCCTCGGCACGGTCGACCAGCGCCCCGTCCGCCACGTCGGGCCAGGGCGCGCCAAGCTCCCCGTGCAGGAACGCGAGCCGCTCGCGCAGCTCCGAGGCGTCCCGGCTCCACCGCAGCAAGCCGAGCCCCTCCCGCCGCAACCCGTCGAGCAGTGCCTCCCGCACGAGAGCGGGCCCGGCCCCGGACCCCAGGGGCCGCACGGTCAGCTCGACCGCGCCCAGCCGGTCCACCGAGCGCGCCACCACGTCGCCGCCCTCCCAGTGGACCTCCTCGCCCGTGGCCCGCAGATGCCCCGCCGCCCAACGGGCCGTGCCCTCGTCGACCACGGCCGCCAGCCGCACCCGTGCCGTGGCGTCCCGCGCCGTGCGGTCCGCCACCGCCACGGCCAGCCATGGGGTGGACCGCAGCCCCGAACTCTCGGAGAGCCGGGCCCCGCTGCCCGACACCATCAGATAGCCGCCCTGCTCCCGGGCCCTCGCCACCCGCTCCGGAAAGGCCAGCGCCGTCACCAACCCGGCCACGGCGTCCTCACCGCCCGCCCGCGCGCCGGGCCCTGCCCTTCCCTCGCTTCCCGCCGGTTCGGCCACCTCGCCGGCCGAACGCTCCAGGCGCCGCGCCTCCGCCTTCCACCGGGCCGCGTACCCGTCCCCGCCCCGCCGCGCCGACCGCCACGCCGCCGTCAGATCGTCCCCGTACTCCCGGGGAGGCTCCTCGCTCAGCAGCGCCACCACCTCCGCCGCCCGCCGGACACCCACCTCGGCGGCGCCGTCCAGGAGAGCCCGCCCCAGCCGGGGGTGGAGCCCGAGCCGCGCCAGCCGCCCGCCACGCTCGGTCGCGCGGCCGTCCTCGTCCACCGCGCCCACCGCCGCCAGCACGGAACGGGCCGCCGCCATCGCGCCGACGGGCGGCGCGTCGAGCAGGGCGAGCCCCTCCGCCGTCGGATCGCCCCAGCACGCGACCCGCAGGGCGAAGTCCGCGAGGTCGGCGATCCTGATCTCGGGAGAGGGGAAGCGCGCCCGGCTGCCGTCCTCGGCCTCCGCCCAGCACCGGTAGACGGTGCCGAAGGCCTCACGCATCGAGCGGCCTGACCGCTGGGTCGCCGCAGCGACCGACACCGGCACCGTCGCCAGCGACCCCAGCCCCCGCGCGTGGTCCATCCGGGGCTCCCGCGCGAGCCCCGAGTCCACGACGATCCGCACCCCGGGCACCGTCAGGCTCGACTCCGCCACCGAGGTCGACAGCACCACCCGCCGTCGCCCGCCCGGCCCGGCACCCCGCAGGACCGCGTCCTGCACCGCCGCCGGCGCCCGGCCGTGCAGCTGGAGCACCTCCGCGTCCAGTCCGGCGAGCAGCCCCGCCGTCCGCGCGATCTCCCCCGTACCGGGAAGGAAGCAGAGGACGTCCCCCTCGTGCCGCTCCATCGCCAGCCGGACCGTCGCCGCCACATGGCGCAGCAGCGCCGGGTCCACCCAGGTGCCGTGCGCGGGCCGGATCCCGGCGGGGGGAGCCGCGAACCGGACCGCGTATCCGTGCCCCTCGCCCTCGCTCCGCACGATCGGCGCGGGCCCGCTGCCGTCCACGACCGTGAGGAGCTCCGCCCAGGCCTCCGCGTCGCTCGTCGCCGAGGCCGCGATCAGCTTCAGCTCCGGCCGCAGGGCCGCGCGCACGTCCACCAGGAAGGCCAGGGCCGTGTCGGCGTCCAGGTGCCGCTCGTGGCACTCGTCGAGCAGCACCACGTCCACGCCCGCGAGCTCGGGGTCGCGTTGCAGCCGCTGCAACAGGAGACCCGTGGTCACCACCTCGACGCGGGTCGAGGGCCCCACCCGGCGGTCACCGCGCACCGAGAAGCCGACGGTCCCGCCGACCTCCTCGCCGAGCAGCCAGGCCATCCGCCGGGCAGCCGCGCGCACCGCCATCCGGCGCGGCTCGGCCACCAGCACCCGCCGCTCCGGTCCGTCCCCTATGAGCCCCGCGAGCGCGAGCGGCACCAGCGTGGTCTTGCCGGTGCCGGGCGGCGCGTGGAGCACCGCCGTGCCGCGCTCCGCGAGCGCGGTCAGCAGCTCGGGGACGGCATGGCGGACGGGAAGCAGGTCGAGTGCGTCGTTTCGGATCACGCACTCAGTCTCGTACGCGCCGAGAAGAGGTGGGTCCGGCTGTCCACAGGACCCACCTATTAATAGGACTGATCCTGGCGTTCGCAGACGAAGATCGCCGTGCCCGGGATCAGGTTCCCCCGGAGCGGGGACCAGCCGCCCCACTCCTGACTGTTCCAGGCCGGCCACTCCGGCTCGACCAGGTCCACGAGCCGGAAGCCGCCGGCCACCACGTCCCGCACCCGGTCCCCGATCGTCCTGTGGTGCTCCACGTACACGGCCCGGCCCTGCTCGTCCTGCTCGACATAGGGCGTGCGGTCGAAGTACGAGGCCGCCACCGACAGCCCCTCCGGCCCCGGCTCGTCCGGGAACGCCCAGCGGATCGGGTGCGTCACCGAGAAGACCCAGCGGCCACCGGGCCGCAGCACCCGGCGGACCTCGCGGAAGACCCGTACCGGATCGGCGACGAACGGCACCGCGCCGTACGCCGAGCAGACCAGGTCGAAGGAGCCGTCCCGGAAGGGCAGCGCCCCGGCGTCCGCCTCCACCAGCGGCACGCCCCCGCCGATCCGCAGCGCGTGCTGGAGCTGCCGGTGCGAGAGGTCGAGGGCCACCGGCCGAGCCCCGTGCGCCGCCAGCCAGCGCGAGCACTGGGCCGCCCCCGCGCCGATCTCCAGGACGTCACGCCCCTTCAGCGCGGCGGCCGGCCCGAGCAGCTCCGCCTCGGCCTCGTCCAGCCCCTCGGGCCCCCACACGAACCGGTCGTCGCCGAGGAAGGCCCCGTGCTCACTCTGGTACTCGTCCGCGTTCCGGTCCCACCAGCCGCGGCTCGCCCGGCTGCTCTCCGCGTCCCCCGCGTCACGCCGGGTGGCCTCGGCGTCGTCCTCGGCCGCGTCCTGGTCTTCGTGCTGTTCGTACTCTTGGTTCATGTCGCCCGCCGATGTAGTTTGCGCTCAGTGCAGCCGTGCGGCCGCCCCCGCCGATGCGGTGTGGATCCGGCGCGGCGGCAAGAAATAGTGCCGGGTTTGCGCGGATCTGCCCCGGGTGCGCGCTTCGCGCATTGACCCTGTCCGGCCGCCCCCGTATGCTAAAGGTTGCGCTGCGGGCCTGCGCGCCTCAGACGGAGCAGGCCGCGCTCGTACCTGTTGTATGTCCCCTCGGTTTTCGAGGCGCCTCCCGGTTCCCGGGCAGGGGCTTCATTGCTGTCCGGCTTCTTGGTGCGATACGGGCTCTCGGCGTAGCAGTACCTACGACTTTCTGTCCGTAACCGGAGCCCTTTCCCACATGACGAGCAGCACCGAGACCACCGCCACCAGCACCACCCCGCAGGTTGCGGTCAACGACATCGGTAACGAGGAAGCCTTCCTCGCCGCGATCGACGAGACGATCAAGTACTTCAACGACGGCGACATCGTCGACGGCGTCATCGTGAAGGTCGACCGGGACGAGGTCCTGCTCGACATCGGTTACAAGACCGAAGGCGTCATCCCGAGCCGCGAGCTCTCGATCAAGCACGACGTCGACCCGAACGAGGTCGTCAAGGTCGGCGACGAGATCGAGGCCCTGGTTCTCCAGAAGGAGGACAAGGAAGGCCGCCTGATCCTCTCGAAGAAGCGTGCCCAGTACGAGCGCGCCTGGGGCACCATCGAGAAGATCAAGGAAGAGGACGGCATCGTCACCGGTACCGTCATCGAGGTCGTCAAGGGTGGTCTCATCCTCGACATCGGCCTCCGTGGCTTCCTGCCGGCCTCCCTCGTCGAGATGCGTCGCGTCCGCGACCTCCAGCCCTACGTGGGCAAGGAGCTCGAGGCGAAGATCATCGAGCTGGACAAGAACCGCAACAACGTGGTCCTGTCCCGCCGTGCCTGGCTCGAGCAGACCCAGTCCGAGGTTCGCCAGACGTTCCTCACCACCCTGCAGAAGGGTCAGGTCCGCTCCGGCGTCGTTTCCTCGATCGTCAACTTCGGTGCCTTCGTGGACCTGGGTGGCGTCGACGGTCTCGTGCACGTCTCCGAGCTGTCCTGGAAGCACATTGACCACCCGTCCGAGGTTGTCGAGGTCGGCCAGGAGGTCACCGTCGAGGTTCTCGACGTCGACATGGACCGCGAGCGTGTCTCCCTGTCGCTGAAGGCGACGCAGGAGGACCCGTGGCAGCAGTTCGCCCGTACGCACCAGATCGGTCAGGTCGTCCCGGGTAAGGTCACCAAGCTGGTTCCGTTCGGTGCGTTCGTCCGCGTGGACGAGGGCATCGAGGGTCTGGTCCACATCTCCGAGCTGGCCGAGCGCCACGTGGAGATCCCGGAGCAGGTCGTCCAGGTCAACGACGAGATCTTCGTCAAGGTCATCGACATCGACCTCGAGCGTCGTCGCATCAGCCTCTCGCTGAAGCAGGCCAACGAGTCCTTCGGTGCCGACCCGGCCTCGGTCGAGTTCGACCCGACCCTGTACGGCATGGCCGCGTCCTACGACGACCAGGGCAACTACATCTACCCCGAGGGCTTCGACCCCGAGACCAACGACTGGCTCGAGGGCTTCGAGACCCAGCGCGAGGCCTGGGAGACCCAGTACGCCGAGGCGCAGGCTCGTTTCGAGCAGCACCAGGCTCAGGTCATCAAGTCCCGCGAGGCCGACGAGGCCGCCGCTGCCGAGGGCGCTGCCGCCCCGGCCGCCGGCAACGCCGGTGCGGGCATCTCGGGTGGTTCGTACTCCTCGGAGTCGGACGACAACTCCGGCGCCCTGGCGTCGGACGAGGCGCTCGCCGCCCTCCGCGAGAAGCTCGCCGGCGGCCAGAGCTGAACAGGCTCTCCGCTGAGCGCTAGCCGCTAGCGAATCGAGGCCCGCTTCCCTTCGGGGGAGCGGGCCTCGGTCGTTTCCGCGCCCTTGTCGGGCCCCACCCGGACTCCTCCTCCGGAAGATCGGCCCGCTCGGGAATGGTGGTGCGGCTCACGGCGTTGCCAGAGAGAACACGAGGAGGAGCGGTAATCGTGCTTGATCCCCAGGATTTGTACGAATGGGACCCGAAGGGCCTGGCCGTCGTGGACCTGGCCTTGGCACAGGAGTCGGCCGGGCTGGTCATGCTGTACCACTTCGACGGCTACATCGACGCGGGCGAGGCGGGTGAGCAGATCGTCGAGCGGCTGCTCGACACGCTGCCCCACCAGCTGGTGGCCCGCTTCGACCACGACAGGCTCGTGGACTACCGCGCCCGCCGCCCCCTGCTGACCTTCCGGCGCGACCGCTGGACCGCGTACGAGACGCCGTCCATCGAGGTCCGCCTCGTCCAGGACGCCACCGGGGCACCCTTCCTGATCCTCTCGGGCCCCGAGCCCGACGTCGAGTGGGAGCGGTTCGCCGCCGCCGTCGGCCAGATCGTCGAGCGGCTCGGCGTGCGCCTCGCGGTCAACTTCCACGGCATCCCCATGGGCGTCCCGCACACCCGCCCCGTCGGGCTCACCCCGCACGGCACCCGCACGGACCTGATGCCCGGGCACACCAGCCCCTTCGACGAGGCACAGGTCCCCGGCAGCGCCGAGTCCCTCGTCGAGTACCGGCTCTCGGAGTCCGGCCACGACACCCTCGGGGTCGCCGCCCACGTCCCGCACTACGTGGCCCGCTCGCCGTACCCGGACGCGGCCCTGACCGTCCTGGAGGCCGTCACGGCCGCCACCGGTCTCGTGCTCCCCGGCGTCGCCCACGCGCTGCGGACGGAGGCCCGCCGCACCCAGACCGAGATCGACCGCCAGATCGGCGAGGGCGACGAGGAACTCGTCGCGCTCGTCCAGGGCCTTGAGCACCAGTACGACGCGGTGGCCGGCGCCGAGACCCGCGGCAGCCTGGTCGCCGAGCCGGTCGACCTGCCGTCGGCCGACGAGCTGGGCCGCGAGTTCGAGCGCTTCCTCGCCGAGCGGGAGGGTGACGCCTAGCTCTTCCGGGGGCGCCCCACCGTCCTCGCCGGCCAGGCCCTAAGCTGCCGCTCATGCTGAAGGTGGGCCTGACCGGCGGGATCGGCGCCGGCAAGAGCGAAGTGTCGCGGCTGCTCGTCTCGTACGGAGCCGTGCTGATCGATGCGGACCGGATCGCCCGCGAGGTCGTCGAGCCCGGGACACCGGGGCTCGCGGCCGTCGTGGAGGCCTTCGGGGACGGCGTCCTGACCGAGAGCGGGACACTCGACCGGCCGAAGCTCGGTTCCATCGTGTTCGCCGACGCCGACCGGCTGGCCACGCTGAACGCCATCGTGCACCCCCTGGTCGGGGCCCGGTCGGCGGAGCTGGAGAGCCGGGCGGGCGCCGGAGACGTCGTCGTCCACGACGTACCCCTGCTCACCGAGAACGGACTCGCGCCGCTGTACGACCTGGTCGTGGTCGTGGACGCGTCCCCCGAGACCCAGCTCGACCGGCTCGTACGCCTCCGGGGGATGGACGCCTCCGAGGCCCGCGCCCGGATGGCCGCCCAGGCCACGCGGGCTCAGCGACTGGCGATCGCGGACCTCGTGATCGACAACGACGGTCCGCTGGAGTCGCTGGAACCGCAGGTGCTGAAGGTCTGGGACGAGCTGGAGCGCCGGGCCGCCGCCCCGGCCTGAGCCGCGCGCCCACGGCGCCGCACGCCAGGCGCCGGGGCAGGGGACGGCACGGCAGCGGAATGCGCCCGCCGGGTTCGGTGTTCCTTCACCTCATCGAGGGAAGGATGCCATCGTGGCCGACACGAATCCGGAAACGCACGTCATCGACTTCCGCGCCGCCGAGCACCTGCTGGCCGCGCGGGACCCGCGTGGGGCCGTGAAGCTGCTGGACTCGGTGATCGCCGCCCATCCCGAGAACACGGCCGCGCGACTGCTGCGAGCCCGGGCGTTCTTCGCCGCCGCCCAGCTCCGTCCGGCCCAGCTGGAGTTCGAGCTGGTCCTGGAGCGCGAGCCGGACAACGCGTTCGCCCACTTCGCCCTCGCCCGGACCTTTGAGCGCTCCGGGCAGACCGCGCAGGCCACCCGGCACTTCCGGCTCGCCGCCGCGCTCGACCCGAAGCCGGAGTACCTCCAGGCGGCGGGGTTCGACACCCGGAACTGACGGCCACCGTTCAGCGGCCCGTGCCGCCGCGGTCGGGCTCGTAGGGCGGGATGTCCCGGCCCGGCTGCCAGTGCGGGCCCTGGTGGAGGTGGCGCAGAACCATCGTCAGGTCGACCATGACCACCAGGAGCAGCACGCCACAGGCCGCGGCCCAGCCCGGGCGGCCCACCAGCGAGAACACGGCCGTGCCGAAGGCGGCCCAGAGCAGTCCCCATACACCGAGCCAGAACCGCAGCCGCAGAGCGCTGCGCGCGGTGGCCGGCTCGTTCCCTGAACGGATCACGGTCACCCCTTCCGTCGGGGTCCCTGTTCCTCTCCAGCATGGACCTGCGGCGGGGGAGGGGGAAGGGCAGGGCGAGCGGGCGACGGGGGCGTGCCCAGGGTCCGGCAGGCCCTAGGGGGTGTCGTCACATTCCCGTCTGCCCCGCGGCGTCTGGCACGCACTCTCGCCGCACCGGGAGAAAGCCCACGTACGTCCAGTACGTGGGCTTCCACCCGGCACGCCGAGAGCACGCACCAGACGCCGCGGGGCCGCCCTTCGGGCGACGACGGGAATGTGACGACACCCCCTAGTGGACGACGCTGTAGCTGCGCCAGGGCAGGTGGCCCGGCACGATCGCCTGGCTGGTGTTGATGGGGAGGTAGGTGGATTCCTTCCCCTCACAGTTACGGGTCAGGTACAGCACGATGTCGGTCAGGCTTTCGTTCGCGACCTCGGTCGCGCCGGACGGCGCCAGGCGGTGGCAGCCGTTCACCGAGGGGCTGGTCACGCTCACCGCCACGTCGCGTTCCGTGACGTAGGCGATCGGGCCCACGGTGGTGCGGCCGAGGCCCGAGCAGCCGGCCACCGCGAGAGTGAGCAGGACGGCTCCGGAGGCCGTCGTGAAACGCCGGCGAACGGACATGGCGAATCCTCTTCTGTCGTACGAAGGCGGCGGTCGGCAGCACCCCGGGTCCACCCCTGTTCCAGGCCACCATGCCGCCTGTCGGACCCCGTGGCATCCGCTGGTGGGCCGCACGGGCGAACGGGCGTCGGCGGTGGTTGTCAGACCCCACCCGTAAGGTCGGAGTTCCAGTAGGAGAGCCGGCGGAGATCCCGTCGGAATCCGCCGCACAGCGGGAGGAGAGCAGAGCAGTGACGCACATCTGGACCGCTGCGGCCGTCTTCCTTCCGGCCGCCCTGCCGCGCGAGGGCCGCGTCGCCTTCTGGGCCCCGGACGGCGGCACCCTGCCCGAGCTCGCCGCGCCCGGCGGCCGACCCGATTCCACCGCGGCCGGTCCCATCACCCCCGACGGCCCGGAGCGCGTCGAGCTGACCGTCGTCCGGCGCCACGGCAGCGGCGCCCGTACGCGGGTCGTGCCCGCCGTCACCCTCCCCGTCGCCGCCGCGCTGCCCCACCTCGTCGCGGCCCGGCACCACCCCGCCGCGCACCCCGCCACCGCCTGCTGGGGAGCCGCCGCCCTGCACGCCCTCCACCTGGTCGGCCGCGGCAGGCTGCTGCCCGGTCTCACCGCCGACGACCTGGACGCCTGGCGGGCCGGCCCGCTGGACGCCGAGGACATCGCCCACCTGCGGGCCATCGCCGCGGCCATGCCGTACGAGGCGCACGCCGTGCCCGCACCGGGGTCCGGCCCGCTGAGGCTGCCCGAGCCCGAGGCGCTCGTGCGCGCCTTCCTCGACGCGGTCGCCGACACCCTGCCCAGGACCCCGGCCGCCGCCCACGCGGTCGGGGCGCCATTCGCGGCCCGCGCTCCGCAGCACCTGCCCCGCGCGCGTGCCTGGGCGGCGGAGGCCGCCGCCGGGATGGACGCGGGCGTACGGGTCTCGCTCCGCCTCGACCTGTCGGGGTACGAACTCTTCGACATCGCCGACACCGCCGCCGGCGAGGAGAGCGGGGCAGAGCGTCAGGCCGCCGCCGCCGTCCTCCAGATCCACAGCCTCGCCGACCCGACCCTCGTCATCGACGCCCTGGCCCTGTGGGCCGGGGACGGCGAGCACTTCGGGCCGCGCGCCCGGATCGACGCGGTCCTCGCCCTGCGCCGGGCCGCCCGCGTCTGGCCCCCGCTGGCCCGGCTCCTGGAGCGGGACGTGCCCGACGTCCTCGCCGTCACCGAGGACGAGCTGTACGAGCTGCTCGGCCCCGCGGCGGCCCGGCTCGCCGATGCCGGGGTCGCCCTGCACTGGCCGCGCGAGCTGGCCCGCTCGCTGAGCGCCTCCGCCGTCGTCCGCCCCGCCCTCTCCGCGCCCGGCTCCGCGACCGACGGCACGGCCTTCTTCGACAGCGAGGAGCTCCTGCGGTTCAACTGGCAGCTGGCCCTCGACGGCGATCCCCTCACCGAGCGGGAGATGGACCTCCTCGCCGAGGCCCACCGGCCCGTCGTACGCCTCCGCGACCAGTGGGTCGTCGTCGACCCCGTCCTCGTCCGCAAGGCCCGCAAGCGCGAACTGGGCCTGCTGGAACCGGTCGACGCGCTCGCCGTCGCCCTCACCGGTACCGCGGAGGTGGACGGCGAGACCGTCCCCGCCGTCCCGGTCGGGGCGCTCGCCGCCCTTCGGGACCGGCTCATGGCGGGCCCCGAGGCCGTGCAGGCCCCACCCGGCCTGGCCGCCACCCTCCGCGACTACCAGCTCCGCGGCCTCGCCTGGCTGGACCTGATGACCTCGCTCGGCCTCGGCGGCTGCCTCGCCGACGACATGGGCCTCGGCAAGACCGTCACGCTCATCGCCCTCCACCTGCGCCGCGCCCGCCGCGCCCCCACCCTCGTCGTCTGCCCGGCGTCCCTCCTCGGCAACTGGCAGCGGGAGATCGAGAAGTTCGCCCCCGGCACCCCGGTGCGCCGCTTCCACGGCGCCGACCGCGGGCTCGGCGGAGCGGACGGGACGGCCGGGGGCTTCGTCCTCACCACCTACGGCACCCTGCGCACCAGCGTCGCCCAACTCGCCGAGCGGGAATGGGGCATGGTCGTCGCCGACGAGGCACAGCACGTCAAGAACCCGTTCTCCGCGACCGCGAAGGCGCTGCGCGAGATCCCCGCACCGGCGCGGGTCGCCCTGACCGGCACCCCCGTGGAGAACAACCTCTCCGAACTGTGGGCGCTCCTCGACTGGACCACCCCCGGTCTCCTCGGCCCGCTCAAGGCCTTCCGCTCCCGCCACGCCAGGGCCGTCGAGAACAACGAGGAGATCGAGCACGCGGAGGCCGTCGAGCGGCTCGCCCGGCTCGTCCGGCCCTTCCTGCTCCGCCGCCGCAAGTCCGACCCCGGGATCGTCCCCGAACTGCCCCCCAAGACCGAGTCCGACCATCCCGTGTCCCTCACCCGGGAACAGGCCTCGCTGTACGAGGCGGTCGTCCGCGAGACGATGGCGCAGATCGAGGCCGCCGAGGGGATGGCCCGCCGCGGTCTCGTCATGAAGCTGCTGACCTCCCTCAAGCAGATCTGCAACCACCCCGCGCAGTACCTCAAGGAGCAGGCGCCGCGCGGCAGTGGCACGGCCCGGCTGGCCGGCCGCTCCGGGAAACTCGCCCTGCTCGACGAGCTCCTCGACACGATCCTCGCCGAGGACGGGTCCGTGCTCGTCTTCACCCAGTACGTGTCCATGGCCAGGCTCCTCGCCGACCACCTGGCCGCGCGCGGCGTCCAGGCCCAACTGCTGCACGGCGGCACCCCGGTGGCCGAGCGCGAGCGGATGGTCGACCGCTTCCAGGCCGGCGAGATCCCCGTCTTCCTGCTCTCCCTCAAGGCCGCGGGCACCGGCCTCAACCTCACCCGGGCCGGCCACGTCGTGCACTACGACCGCTGGTGGAACCCGGCCGTCGAGGAGCAGGCCACCGACCGGGCCTACCGGATCGGACAGACCCAGCCGGTGCAGGTCCACCGTCTCGTCGCCGAGGGCACGGTCGAGGACCGCATCGCCGAGATGCTGCTCGCCAAGCGCGCCCTGGCCGACGCCGTCCTCGGTTCGGGCGAGGCCGCCCTGACCGAGCTGACGGACCGTGAGCTGGCCGATCTGGTGTCCCTGAGGAGGCACGCGTGAACCACCCGCGCTCCGCCCGCGGGGCCCTGCCCCGACACGACGACCGCCGCCGCAGTTTCCCGCAGGTCGCGCCCCGCGACGCGCCCGACGGGCGGTTCGCCGCCACCTGGTGGGGGAACGCCTGGGTCGAGGCGCTGGAGGGCGCCGCCCTGGACCCGGCGCGCCTCGCGCGCGGGAAGGCGTACGCCGGGCGAGGCCACGTCGACGCGATCACCGTCACCCCCGGCCGGGTCGTCGCCTACGTCCACGGCAGCCGCACCCGGCCGTACCGCACCGAGATCAGGATGCGGACCCTCGGCGACGACGGCTGGGAGCGGTTCCTCGACGAGGCCACCGCCCGCCCCGATCACATCGCCGCCCTCCTCGACAAGGACGTGCCACACGCCCTGGAGGCCGTCACCGGCCTGCTGCCCGCGCCGGGGGACCTCGTCCCCGACTGCTCCTGCCCGGACGACGGTTACCCCTGCAAGCACGCCGCCGCGCTCTGCTACCAGGCGGCGAGACTCCTCGACGAGGACCCGTTCGTCCTTTTCCTGATGCGCGGCCGCGGCGAGCAGGAGCTGCTCGCCGAACTCACCCGGCGCAACGCCGCCCGGTCCGCCGCCGAGACGACCGCCGCGGCGCCGCCGATGCCGACGGTCCCCGCACGCGCCGCGCTCGCCGCGACGGCGGCCGGACTCCTGCCGCTGCCCCGGCCGTTGGCGCTTCCCGCCCGCCCGGGCCGCCCGGCCGTCTTCCCGCCCGATCCCGAGGCCCCCGATCCGCTCGCCCTCGACCTCCTCGCGAGCGAGGCCGCGGTCCGCGCCCACGCCTTCCTCGCCACCGGACACGACCCGGTCGCCGCACTCACCCCCTGGCAGGACGCGGTCCGGCTCGCCGCCGCGCACCCCGGGTCCGGGCTCACCGCCTCGACCCGCGCCCTCTACCGCGACCTGGCCTACGCCTTGGACCGCACCCCCACGGACCTGGCCCGTGCCGTCGCCGCCTGGCGGCAGGGCGGCTCCGCCGGACTCGCCGTCCTGGAGGAGCCCTGGGATCCGCCGGCCGGTCCGTTCGACCGGGCCCGACCCGCGCTGCTGGCCGCCGACTTCCCCGCCTTCCGGCCCTGGCGCAACCGGCTCTCGACGGAATCCCTCCAGCTCAGACTGGGCCGGGACGGCCTCTGGTACGGCTACGAGTCGGACGCGGGCCGCGAGGACTGGTGGCCGCGCGGCGAGCCCGATCCGGACCCGGTAGGCGCCCTCACCGACCTGCTGGGAGGGTGACGGGAAGGGGCGCCGACACTCGAACGGCGCCCCAGGCACCCCACTCGAAGGAGTGAATCACGCCAACGGCCGGATCCGGCACCCGTGTTTGTCGCGTTGATTCCGGTACGGGCACTTGCCCGTTTACACCTCCGGAAGGCAGGAAGCCATGAGGCAGATGCGCCGAAGTGGTCTGGCCACACTGATGGTCACGGGTGGGGCGCTCGCGCTCTCGGCGGGCGCCGCCCATGCGGACGCCGGTGCCGAGGGCGCCGCGGTCGGTTCGCCGGGAGTGATCTCCGGCAACACGGTGCAGCTGCCCGTCCACGTGCCGGTCAACGTCTGCGGCAACACGGTCAACGTCATCGGGCTGCTCAACCCGGCGGCCGGCAACAGCTGTGCCAACAAGTCGGCCGCGCCCGAGCCGGGTGGCTACGGCGAGGAGGACAGGGGCGGGTCGCACAAGGACCTGCCCGGCACCCCGCGCGGCGGCGAGCAGGGCGGTGGCCACGAGGGCGGCTCCGCAGGGGGCGGCTCCTCCAACGGCGGTGGCGCCACCGCCGAGACCCACACCGAGGGTTCCCCCGGCATCCTCTCCGGCAACGGCCTCCAGCTCCCGATCGACCTCCCCGTGAACGTCAGCGGGAACTCGGTCAACGTCGTGGGCATCGGCAACCCGTCCGTCGGCAACACCTCGGTCAACGGCCCCGGCAAGCCGGCCCAGCCGATCGAGAAGCCGACGCCGCGCCCGCAGACCCCCGTCAGGAACGTGCCGGTTCCGAGCACCGAGGAGACCGAGAAGCCCGCCCCCGCGCCCGTCCCCGCTCCGGCCCACGCGCCGCAGACCGAGTCCGACTCGGTCGCGCTGGCCGCCACGGGCTCGGAAACCGTCGGCTACGCGGCCGCGGGGAGCGCCGCGCTGCTGCTCGGCGGCGCCCTGATGTACCGCCGCGCCCGCCGCGCCGGGGACCAGGCCTGACGGTCCCGTCCCCGCGCCGGGGACCGGACCCCAGGTCCGTCTTTCGCGCCCCGACCGACGCGCGCTGACACCCGAGCCGTCAGCCGCGTCCCGGGCCGCGCGTGTCCTCGGCGCCGTGGCGCCAGGCCCGGAGCACCGTCTCGATGGCGGGAGCGACTCTCGTCCGGGCCTGGTGCCGGGGAACACCCCGCATCAGCAGGCTGTCGTACGGCGTGTCGACATGCCGTACGGAGGCCCGTACGGCGGCGGTGACGGCGCCCCGGTCGAGCGAACGGCCCGCGGCCGTCCGCCCCACGCGCCCGCTGCCCTTCGCCGAAGCGTGCTCGGAGATCTCGGTGGCCCGGTCCCCCGGGCAGGACGGGAACAGGCGGAGGATCTCGGCCCGCAGGGTCGCGGTGATCTCGACGTCGCCCGCCGCCCGCCGCGCCGCGTCCCGGGCCCGTCGTCTGGCCCGCGCCTCCGCGTCCGCCAGGCAGGCCGCCTCCGCCCGTGCCAGGGCCGCCTCTTCGACGAGCAGGCCCTGACGCTCGTACCGTGTACGGCGCCTGTTGTGCCGTACCACCACCGCCCAGAGGGTGCTGCCCTCCCTTGCGCGCCGGGTGAGCGCCGTGTCCCCCCGGCGCAGGAACACGAGATGGCCCAGGTCGGCGCAGTCCAGGCAGACGAGTGCGTTGAACTCGACGACCATCCGCTCCAGCGGTCCCCGGAGGCACTCGGAGCAGCGGCGGCGCCGCAGCGGCTCCACGACGACGGGTGCGACGAGGTCCACGTCCGGCCTCCTCTCAGCGGACGCCGGGCGCGGCGGCGGCGATGAACGTGGCGAGCGACTCCTTCGCCCTCTCCGAACGGCGGGCGCGATCCGCCTCGTCGATCGCGTCGTGCATGCAGTGGGACTCCACGAAGGCCGCCTCGGCGAGCCGTCGGGTCTCGGGGTCGTCGCAGACCAACTGGACGCGGAAGAGGGCTTGCCGGGCGGCGGTGCGCTGTCGGTAGGAGGCGTGTCGGGACTCCTCCGCCTCCTTCGATCCGGGCTTCATGAACGCCCGGAACCAGCGGTCGTTCTGGCTGTGCCGGTAGTCGACGACCGCGCCCGCGAAGGCGCTGTACGTCTCGATCCGCTCCTGGCGCAATTGCTCGTTCCGGGCGAGCGCGGCCGTCCGCTCCGTGGCCCGGCCCTGGAACCAGTGCGTGGCCACCACGCCCAGCAGGGTTCCCATCACGGCTATCAGCGCCACATCCATGACCGGCCGGCCCTCCCCGTTTCCCCGGCCGAAGCCCTCGGCCGGTTCGCTCGTCCGCGTCCGAAGATCCTTCGGACCCTCAGATCATGACAGCCGGGGGGCGTGACGTCACTGGCGGTAGCTGCTCAGGAAGCGTCCGATGCGGCTGATGGCGGCGTCGAGGTCGTCGGCGTACGGCAGGGTCAGGATGCGGAAGTGGTCCGGGCGCGGCCAGTTGAAGCCCGTTCCCTGGACGACCTGGATCTTCTCCCGGAGCAGCAGGTCGAGGACGAACTTCTCGTCGTCGTGGATCTTGTGCACGGCGGGGTCGAGGCGCGGGAAGGCGTACAGCGCGCCCTTCGGTTTCACGCAGGAGACGCCGGGGATCTCGTTGAGCTTCTCCCAGGCCCGGTCGCGCTGTTCGCGCAGTCGGCCGCCGGGGGCGGTGAGCTCGTGGATCGACTGCCGGCCGCCGAGTGCGGCCTGGATGGCGTACTGGGCGGGGGCGTTGGGGCAGAGGCGCATGGAGGCCAGCATGGTGAGGCCCTCCAGGTAGCTCCTGGCATGCTGCTTCGGGCCGCTGACGACCAGCCAGCCGGAGCGGAAACCCGCCACCCGGTACGTCTTCGAGAGCCCGCCGAAGGTCATGACGACCAGGTCCGGGGCGAGGGAGGCGGCCGGGTAGTGGACGGCTTCGTCGTAGACGATCTGGTCGTAGATCTCGTCGGCGAAGACCATCAGGCCGTGGCGGCGGGCGAGATCGAGGATTCCCTCGACGATCTCCTTCGGGTAGACCGCACCGGTGGGGTTGTTGGGGTTGATGATGACGACGGCCCGGGTCCGGTCGGTGATCTTCGACGCCATGTCGTCGAGGTCCGGGTACCAGTCGGCCGACTCGTCGCACAGGTAGTGCACGGCCTTGCCGCCGGCGAGGGTGGTGACCGCCGTCCAGAGGGGGAAGTCGGGGGCGGGGATCAGGACTTCGTCGCCGTCCTCCAGGAGGGCCTGGACGGCCATGGAGACCAGTTCCGACACGCCGTTGCCGAGGAAGACGTCGTCGACGTCGACCTCGGGCAGACCCATGGCCTGGTAGCGCTGGGCGACGGCGCGGCGGGCCGAGAGGATGCCGCGGGAGTCCGTGTAGCCGTGGGCCTTGGGGAGCATCCGGATCATGTCCTGGACGATCTCCTCGGGCGCCTCGAAGCCGAAGAGCGCGGGGTTGCCGGTGTTGAGGCGCAGCACGCTGTGGCCCGCCTCCTCCAGCGCGTTGGCGTGCTCGATCACCGGACCGCGGATCTCGTAGCAGACCTCGCTCAGCTTGCTCGACTGCCGGAACTCCATGCCCGACCTCCCCAGGTCCCCGGAATCAGTGTTGCTTGGTTTTACCAAGTTCGAGCTTGGAAAGTCCAACAACATGTCTAGACTGCGTCGCATGCCACGTCAGCCACGCCGCCGCAGCTACGACCAGCACTGCGCCGCAGCGCGCGCCCTCGACCTCGTCGGCGACCGCTGGACCCTGCTCGTCGTTCGCGAACTCCTCGCCGGGCCGCGCCGCTACACCGACCTCCACGCCGACCTTCCGGGCGTCAGCACGGACATGCTCGCCGGGCGGCTCAAGGACATGGAGGGCGCCGAGCTCGTCACCCGCCGCCGACTGCCCCCGCCCGCCGCTGCGTCCGTGTACGAACTCACCCCGCGCGGCCGGGACCTGCTGCCCGTCCTGCGTGCGCTCGCCGCGTGGGGGGCACCCGACCTGGGCGAGCCGCGGCCGACCGACGCCGTCCGCGCGCACTGGTACGCGATCCCGCTCCTCGGACCGCTCGCGGAGCTGGGCCCCGGGGTCGTCCAGGTGAGCCTGGACGAGGGGGAGTTCCATGTGCGGATCGGCGGTGACGGTGACGGCGCCGTGGGGTACGGCGACGGTGCGGCCGACGGCCCCGACGCCCTGCTGCGGACCGACGCGGCGACCTGCCGGGCCCTCGCGGAAGGCGAGTTGACGCTCGCGGCGGCGGTCGAGTCGGGGCGCGCCGTCGTCACATCGGGCGCGACCTCGGCACCGACCCCGTCGTCCTGTGTGTGACCTGCCCGCTGCCCGAGGGGGCGCCGCCCTGGGTGGCTGACACCTCGGGATACGACTCCGCCAGGGCCGCCGCGAGCCGGTTCCGGGCCTCCGTCTGCGCCGCGATCCGCGCGTCGAGGACGGCCAGCCGCTCGCGGGCGATCTCCAGCCCGCGGGCGGAGGGCGCGGCCGACGCGATGTCCCCGTCGAGGCACGAGCGGAACGCGGACACGTCGTCGAGCGTGAGCCCGGCGGCCAGCAGGTGCCGGATGTTCGACACGCGCGCGACAGCGCCTTCCCCGTACACCCGGTATCCGTTGTCCGCCCGGGTCGACGCGATCAGTCCCGCCTGCTCGTAGTGGCGCAGCGCGCGCGGCGACACCCCTGTCCGCCGGGCCAGTTCACCGATGCGCAAGGGCGCCACCTCCGCCCGCAGTCGTATCACGTGACCAGCGCGCCCCCGTCGACGGGCACGACGGCGCCGGTCAGGAATCCGGCGTCCGGCGCGGCGAGCGAGGTGATCACCCGGGCCACCTCCTCGGGCCTGCCGAGGCGACCCAGCGGGGTGTGCGCGAGCTGCCACGCCCGCAGCGCCTCCAGCCGCTCGGGGGAGAGGCCCGTGTGGTCGGCGATCGGGGTGTCGATCGCGCCGGGGGCGACGGCCACCACACGGACTCCGGCGGGCGCGAGCTCCAGCGCCCAGCACCGGGTCAGGGTCTCCAGGGCGCTCTTGGTTGCCGGGTAGACGGAGTTGGCGGGCCAGCCGCGCTGCCCGATCGTCGTCGACACGTTCACCACCACGCCCCGGGACTCCTTGAGCGCGGGGACGGCGGCCTGGGTGAGGAGGACGGGGGCGACGAGGTTCGTCTCCAGGAGCGGGGCGATCACGGAGCGGTCGAGGGTGCCGAGCGGGCCGCCCGAGGAGATCCCGGCGTTGTTGACGAGGACGTCGAGGCCGCCATGGGCGGTCACGGTCGCATCGACGATCTGCTCGGCGGCTCCTTCCGCCGTCACGTCCGCGACCAACCGGTGGATCCCGGGGTGCCCCTCGGCGGTCTCCCGCAGCGGCTCCTTCCTGCGACCGACGGCGACGACCGTCGCCCCCTGTCCGGCGAAGGCGCGCGCCGTGGCCCGGCCGATGCCGGTGCCCGCGCCGGTGACGACGACGACCCTGGTGGGTGAGGTGGTGTCCATGAATCCGATGGTCGAACAGTGACGCCAGTGACAAGGTCAAGCCGTGACGACGCGGAATGTGCCGGGACGCGGGAAGGGGCGGGCAGGATGAGTGGGATGCGATACGAGGCGATCACCTGGGAACGGCTGGCCGGCACGCTCGCCGCGCACCTTGACGCGGCCACGCCCGGCGACGGCGGGCCATGGCTCAAGGTCGGCATCGACGGGCCGCCCGCCGCCCCGGGCGGCGAGCTCGCCGGGCTCCTGGCCGAGGCGCTCCGGGCGCGCGGCAGAGCCGTCCATGTGGCCGGGACCGGCGGCTTCCTGCGGCCGGCCTCCCTCCGGTACGAGTACGGGAAACGGGACCCCGACGCGTACTACGACGGGTGGACCGACGTCGGGGCGCTCTGGCGCGAGGTCTTCGCCCCGCTGGAACCCGGCGGCACCGGACGCGTGCTGCCCGACCTGTGGGATCCGGCCACGGACCGGGCGACCCGCAGCCCGTACGTGACGCTGCCGCCCGGCGGAGTGCTCCTGCTCCACGGGCCGTTCCTCCTCGGCCACTGGTTCCCCTTCGACCTCACCGTGCACCTGCGTCTCTCGGCAGCCGCCCTCGCCCGGCGCACCGAGGAGACCTGGACGCTGCCCGCCTTCGCGCGGTACGAGACGGAGGTCGGCCCCGCCGCGACCGCCGACGCCGTCGTACGCGCCGACGACCCGCGCCACCCGGCCTGGACCGGGCTGGGCGGCGGGGACTGACAGCGACGGACGGGATGGGGGAGGGTCTGACGGGGATGAATGGAAGGACTGACGGGGGGCGGTAGCGACTGCCCGGGCCTCCGAGGTGTCCGAGGTCAAGGGGAGTCCGGGGGCCGGCCTCCCACGAGAGTGACCGCCTCCGCGCCCGCGCGGCACCCGGCCTCCGCGGCCTTCGCGGCATCCGCGCCCGCGAGCCGGGCCGCCAGGAACGCCCCGGTGAAGGCGTCGCCCGCACCCGTCGAGTCCACCCGCAGCGCCGCGGGCACCGGAGGCGCCGTCACCCGTGCCGTGACCGCGCCGCCTTCGGCGACCAGCGCGCCCGCCGCTCCGAGAGTGACCACGACCAGCGGATGACGTCGGCTCAGCTCCGCGGCCGCCGCCTCCGGTTCTCGGCCACCGGCGAGCAGCCGCGCCTCGTCGGCATTGGGCAGCAGCACGTCGGCGCCCGCCGTCGCCGTCAGGAACCCGTCCACCCCCAGCTCCGCGAGAAACCCCGCAGATGCCGGATCCACGCTCACCGGGACGCCCGCCTCCCGCGCGTCCCGCAGTGCGCGTCGGGCCGTCTCGCGGCTCGTCCCGGCGAAGAACAGATAGCCGGACAGGTGCAGGGCGGCCACCCCGTCGAGCAGGCCGGCCGTCCAGTCGGCGGGGGAGAGGCGCAGGGCGGCGCCGCTGTCGGTGAGGAAGGTCCGCTCGGCCGAGGCGTCGACGAGCGCGATCACGGTGGCCGTCGCCGCCTCGGCGTCCTGGGCCAGCAGGGGGCGCACCCCCGCCCGTCTCAGCGCCCGCTCGTGCCACTCCGCCGCATCCGTCCCGACCCGGCCGAGCAGCCGTACGTCCTCGCAGCCGGAACGCACGGCCCAGCAGGCCGCGTTGGCTCCGGCGCCGCCCGGGAGGGTCCGGATCTCCGCCGCCGTGTCCGTCGCGGCGGTGAGGGGCGTCCGGTGCCGGGCGACGACATCCGTCACCACGTCCCCGACGACCAGCAGCGCGCGCCCCGGCCGCCTCACCGGCCGCCCGCGCCGGGAGCCGCAGAGCCGGAAGCCCCAGAGCCGGAAGCCCCAGAGCCGGGAGCCTCAGCGTCCGGTTCCCCCGCGCCCGGCGCCGCCGTGCCCCGTATCCCCGCGCCGTACGCCGTCGCGATCCGGGCGGCGAGCCGGACGTTGCCCCGGACCGCCGCGAGGTTCGCCTCCAGGGACGCCCCTTCCGTGTGCACCGTCAGATATTCGAGCAGGAACGGCGTCACGGCCTGACCCGTGATCGCCTTCTCCTTCGCCGCCGCGAGCCCCCGCGCGAGGACCCGGGCGTGGAGCGCCGGGTCCAACTGCTCCGCCTCCGGGACCGGGTTGGCCACGACGAGCGCGGCCTGCCGCCCGCCGAGCGCGTCCTGGGCCCGTATGACCGCCGCCACCTCCTCCGGGCTCCGCAGGGTCCAGTCGACGGGCTCGCCCGAGGAGGACAGGTAGAACCCGGGGAAGTGCTCCGTGCCGTACCCGACGACCGTCACCCCCAGAGTCTCCAGGCGCTGCAGCGTCGCCGGCACGTCGAGGATCGACTTCACCCCGGCGCACACCACCGTGATCCCGACCTCGGCGAGCAGGCGCAGGTCGGCCGACTCGTCCTGGGTCTCGCTCCACTCGCGGTGCACGCCGCCGAGGCCGCCCGTCGCGAACACCCGTATGCCCGCCGCGTCCGCGAGCCACGCCGTCGCCGAGACGGTCGTCGCCCCGGTCACTCCGGTCGCCAGGGCCGGGGCCAGATCGCGGTGGCCGAGCTTCCGTACCGCCGGGTCCTCCGCGATCCGGACCAGCGCCGCGCGGTCCAGGCCGACCCGGGCGGTCCCGTCGATCACGGCGACGGTGGCCGGGACGGCGCCCCCTGCCCGTACGAGCTCCTCCAGCTCCAGGGCGACGGCCAAATTGCGCGGGCGGGGCAGGCCGTGGGCGATGATCGTCGATTCCAGCGCGACGACGGGGCGCCCCTCGTGGAGCGCCTCCCGTACCTCTTCGGACACCTGTGTGGACATGTCCCATTCCTGGCGCGACCACGGGCCCCGCAAACCTCGGTGGCGAGCTCCTGCCACACACCGCGCCACCGTCGGCCACCGCTGCGGAATCCGTGACGACAGCTCCGCTTCCGCGGCCGGGGACCGCCGCGAGCCCCGGCGCGCCTCACCGGGAGCGCGGTACGGAATCCGTTGCCGTCGTCGTGTGCGGGTAAGTCGCCTGGTAGGAGGCGAAGCGGAGTGCCATGTTCCATCAGATCCCGGTCCTCGGGCGGCTCCGGACCCCCGCTACAGTCACCGCCCATGACGACACATGACGCGCCTTCCTTCGCCGTGCACATCCCCGACGCGGAGCTCGAGGCGGACCCTCTCGACCCCGCCCAGATCGTCTCCGGCACGCCCGAGGTGACGGGCAAGGTGCTGTGGGAGTCCGCCGACGGGAAGCAGGTGCGCGGCATCTGGCAGATCACGCCCGGCGTCGTCACCGACACCGAGGCCAACGAGCTCTTCGTGGTGGTCAGCGGACGGGCGACCGTCGCCGTCGAGGGCGGGGAGACCCTGGAGATCGGCCCCGGCGACGCGTGCGTGCTGCGTGAGGGCGACCGGACGACCTGGACCGTGCACGAGACCCTCCGCAAGGCGTACCACATCAGCCTCTGACGCCTCCTGGGGTGCCCGTGACGGTGGGCACGAACTCCGCGCGGGCGAGGGGGAGTCGAGAGTCTGGTAGGAAACCTTCCTATCGGCTAGCATCCCGGCCAGCGGCTTGGCGCGGCGCCCGACCCCATGGGCGTGACGCGCTCAGCGAGAGCTCTGACCCGGCCGCCGAGCACCACCCCGCCGCGTGGCGCCCGAATCGCCACGCGGCCGGGCCGTCGTGCTCCGCACCGGTGTCCAGCTCTCGCCGACCCCCCAGGCCAGGGAGCCCAGGTATGCGCCTGTTCGCCTCCACACCACCGCGCAGCACCCCGACCACCACCCTCACGAGCCCCTTCACCACCACCCGTCTGACCCTCGTCCTCACCGCCGTCCTGCTGCTCGTCGGCGGACTCCTGCTCGCCCACCCGGACCGGGCCGGTGCCGCCGCCGACACACTGATCTCCCAGGGCCGGCCGGCCACCTCCTCCTCCGTCGAGGACAGCACCTTCGGCCCGGAGAAGGCCTTCGACGGCGTCTCCACCACCCGCTGGGCCAGCGCCGAGGGCGTCGACCCGCAATGGATCCGGGTCGACCTCGGCGCCGGCGCCACCGTCTCCCGCGTCAAGCTCGTCTGGGAGGCCGCCTACGCCAAGGCCTACCGCGTCGAGATCTCCGCCGACGGCACCACCTGGACCCGCCTCGCCACCGAGACCGCCGGCAACGGCGCCACGGACGACTGGACCGGACTCACCGGCCAGGGCCGATACCTGCGCGTCTACGGCACCGCCCGCGGCACCTCGTACGGCTACTCCCTCTTCACGGTCGAGGTCTACGGCACGACCACCACCACGCCCCCGCCCACCGGCGCCTTCACCGTCGTCGCGGCCGGGGACATCGCCGCCCAGTGCACGGCGTCCAGCAGCTCCTGCGCCCACCCCAAGACGGCGGCTCTCGCGCAGCGGATCGCCCCGTCCTTCTACCTGACCATGGGCGACAACCAGTACGACGACGCCCTGCTCTCCGACTTCCGCAACTACTACGACAAGACGTGGGGCGCCTTCAAGGCGAAGACCCGGCCCGTGCCCGGCAACCACGAGACCTACGACCCAGCCGGCCCGCTCGCCGGCTACAAGTCGTACTTCGGAGCGATCGCCTACCCGCAGGGGAAGCCCTACTACAGCTACGACCAGGGCAACTGGCACTTCGTCGCCCTCGACTCCAACTCCTTCGACGA
The DNA here is from genome assembly GCF_014649015.1 of Streptomyces narbonensis. Taxonomy (GTDB): domain Bacteria; phylum Actinomycetota; class Actinomycetes; order Streptomycetales; family Streptomycetaceae; genus Streptomyces; species Streptomyces narbonensis. The sequence goes on along the minus strand of NZ_BMSF01000003.1, from coordinate 181,904 downwards.
CCCCGCGCAGATCCAGTGGCTCAAGGACGACCTCGCGCGGAACACCAAGGGCTGCCTCGCCGCCTACTTCCACCACCCGCTGTACTCCTCCGGCGGCCACGGCAACGACCCGGTCTCCAAGCCCGTATGGAAGATCCTCTACGGCGCCAAGGCCGACCTGGTGCTCAACGGACACGACCACCACTACGAGCGCTTCGCCCCGCAGGACCCCGAAGGGCGGGCCACCGCCGACGGCATCGTCGAGATCGTCGGTGGCATGGGCGGCGCCGAGCCCTACGACATCGAGACGGTCCAGCCGAACAGCCAGAAGCGCATCAGCGGCCCTTACGGCGTCCTGAAGCTGGACCTCACCGACACCACCTACACCTGGCAGTACGTCGGCACCGACAACCAGGTCAAGGACTCCGGCCCGACCTACACCTGCCACTGATGTACCTCGCGACCACCGGTCGCCGCGACGCGCCGCCCGCCCCCTCGCGGGGCAGGCGGCGCGTCCCGGGCACCGTCCTCGCGCTCGGCGCGGTCAGCCTGGTCACCGACATCTCCTCGGAGATGGTCACCGCCGTGCTGCCGCTCTACCTCGTCGTCGGACTCGGCCTCTCCCCGCTCCAGTTCGGGCTGCTCGACGGGCTCTCCACCGGCGCCACCGCGCTCGTCCGGATCCTCGGCGGCGCCACCGCCGACCGCGGAGGACGCCACAAGCAGGTCGGGGGCCTCGGCTACGCCCTCTCCGCCTGCTCCCGGCTCGGCCTCCTCCTCGCGGGCGGCTCGGCCGGCGGGATCGCGGGGGCCATCGCCGCCGACCGGCTCGGCAAGGGCGTCCGCACGGCTCCGCGCGACGCGCTCATCACCCTGCACAGCCCGCCCGAGGAGCTGGGCCGCGCCTTCGGCACCCACCGCGCCATGGACACCACCGGTGCCCTCCTCGGCCCGCTGGCAGCCTTCACCCTCCTGTGGGCCACGGCGGAGGCGTACGAGGCGGTCTTCGCCGTCAGCTTCTGCGTCGGGGCCTTCGGCGTCCTGCTGTGGGTGCTGTGCGTCCCGGGTCGGCGGCGAAACCCGAAGCCGCTGCGGCCGCCGGCGGCGCCGGGTCCCCGCGCCGCCGCCGAAGCGGCGCCACGCGCGCGTGGCGGGGTCCTCACCGCGCTGCGCTCGCCCGCGTACCGGCGGATCCTCCTCTGCGCCGGCCTCCTCGGCGCCGCCACGGTCGGCGACGCCTTCCTCTACCTGCTGCTCCAGCAGCGGCTCGAACTCGACGCCACCTGGTTCCCGTTCCTGCCGCTCGGTGCCGCCGGCGTCTATCTGCTGCTCGCCGTCCCGGCGGGCCGCCTCGCCGACCGCGTCGGCCGGCGCAGGCCGTTCCTGTACGGGCACGGGGCCCTGCTCCTCGCGTACGGGCTGCTCCTCGCCCCCGTGACGGACGTCCTCCTCCTCGGGGGAGTGCTCGTGCTCATCGGCACCTTCTACGCGGCCACCGACGGCGTCCTGATGGCTCTGACCGGCCCCTTCCTCGCCCAGGGGCACCAGGCGGGCGGCCTCGCGCTCGTACAGACCGCGCAGGCGCTGGCCCGGCTCGGCGCCGCCGTCGCGTTCGGGGCCGTCTGGACGGCGAGCGGGCCGAGCGCGGCGCTCGTCGCGGCGGGCCTGGCCCTCGCCGCGGCCCTCTGCTGCGCCGCCCGATTCCTGCCCGCGAGCGACCTGCCCGCGAGCGACCCGCCTGCGAGCGACCCACCCACCATGAGTCCTCCGCCCGACGAGAGCCCGTCGCTTTCCGCGAGCACGCCCACCGCCGGTCTCCCGCCCGCCGGACCCACGCCCCTCCGAGAGGACTGACCCATGCACGCCGAGACCGATGCCCGTCTGTCCCGCCACGCGCGCGCGTGGATCCTCGTCCTCGCGCTCGTGCTGCTGGGCGGTGGAGCGACCGCCTACACCCTGCGGGCGGCCTCCGGGCGGCAGGCCGGGGCCATCGTCACCCCGGTGGCCGGCTTCACACTCGACGGGAGCCGTCCCGGCGCGCTCCACTTCAGGGACACCGCGACCGGACGCGTCGCCCGCCTGGACCCGTCCGCGTCCGGCGGCCGGGTGGCCGGCGGGCCGGCCTGCGACCGCTTCCACGCGGCCGGGCCCACCGCGCTCTGCCTCGTGCGCCGACCGGGCGTGCCGGCCCGCTCGTACGCCCTGGTGCTCGACGACAGGCTGCGCGAGACGCGCCGGATCGCCCTCCCGGGCATCCCCAGCCGGGCCCGGGTCTCCGCCTCGGGACGGATGCTCTCCTGGACGATGTTCGCGACCGGCGACTCCTACGCGCGCTCGTCCTTCTCCACCCGCACGTCCATCCTCGACCTGCGCACGGGATACCTGGTGAAGAACATCGAGCAGATTCCGCTGACCCTCGACGGACGCCGGTACCACGCCCCCGACGTCAACTACTGGGGCGTCTCCTTCGCCGCCGACGACAACCGCTTCTACGCCACCGTATCGACGGACGGGCGCACCCATCTCGTCGAGGGAGACATGGCGAACTGGTCGGCCCGGACCCTGCGGGAGAACGTCGAATGCCCGTCGCTCTCCCCGGACGGCACCCGTCTCGCCTTCAAGAAGCGGGTCTCCGAAGGCCCGCGCGAGCCGTGGCGGCTGTACGTGTACGACCTGCGCTCCGGACGGGAGCACCCCGTCGCCGAGCGGCGCGGCATCGACGACCAGGCCCTGTGGACGGATCCCGAGACGCTCGCGTACGGATACGGGGGAGCGGTCTGGTCCGTACCCGCCGACGGCACGGGGGCGCCCCGTCAGCTGGCGCGCGGCGCCTCGTCACCCGCGCTGCCGCGCTGACCGGCGAGCCGCCGGCCGCCGTGCCCGGTTCAGGCCTTCCGGAGGGCGCCGCGGACCGCGAGCGCCGCCATCGGCAGCAGCAGGCACGCGGCGATCGCGTTGAGCGGCCCGTAGCCCGCCTGCGAGACGATCAGGCCCGCCGCGAGCCCGCCGAGGCCGGCGGCCGTGTTCATCACGAAGTCGGAGAGCCCCTGGACGGCCGCCCGCGCGGCCTGCGGCACCGAGTCGGTGAGCAGCGCCGAGCCGGACACCAGGCCGGCGGACCAGCCGAGGCCGAGGACGAAGAGCCCCAGGGCCGTCCGGCCGTGGCTCGGCCCCGCCGTGCCCGCGATGAGCGCCGCCACGGCGATCAGCCCGACGGCGAGCCCGATCACCGACAGCCGGCCCAGCCGGTCGGACAGCCAGCCCATCACGGGCGAGAAGGCGTACATGCCCGCGATGTGCCCGCTGATCACGAGACCGATCAGCTGGATGCCCGCGCCGTGGTGGGTCAGCGCGACCGGGGTCATCGACATGATCGAGACCATCGCGGTGTGCGAGGCGGCGACGGTGACCAGGGCGAGCCGGGCCTTGGGCGACTCCCGTACCGCTCGCATCCCCGCGCGAAGGGAGCGGCCCTCCGGCTCCTCGGCCGACCCGGGATCCGCGAGCGCGCGGGCGGTGAGCAGGGGGTCCGGGCGCAGGAGGACGGCGACGACCGCGGCCGAGAGGACGAAGACGCCGGCGGCCCAGACGAAGGGGCCGGCGGTGGCGGGGATGCCCAGGCCGGACACGCTCTCCCCGGCGGGCGCGGCGATGTTCGGCCCGAGCACCGCCCCGATCGTGGTCGCCCAGACCACGGTGGAGATGGCCCGGGCCCTGTGGTCGGGCTCGGCCAGGTCCGCGGCGGCGAAGCGGGCCGCCAGGTTGGCCGAGGAGCCGGCGCCGAAGCCGACGAGGCCGAGGAGGAGCAGCGGGAAGTTCTCGACGGCCGCGCCGACGACGACCACCACGGCACCGAGCGCCCCGAGCAGGTACGCGAGGACGAGACCCGCCCGGCGCCCCCGCGAGGCCATCAGCGCGGCCAGCGGCATGGCGAGCAGCGCGGGACCGGCGACCGTCGCCGTGGAGGCGAGACCGGACAGCGCCTCCGTACCGCTGACGTCCTTGGCCAGGACGGCGGCGAGCGCGACGCCGATGGCGATGCCGAGACCGCCCAGGATCTGGGTGGCGATGAGCACGGCCTGGACCCGTCGGCGCAGCGCGGGGAGTTCGGCCGCGGTGACGGGAGCGGATATCCCGTCGGGCAGGGTGACGTCAGGGGCGTCGGGGGAGCTGGTCACTTACGTGAGTGTGCCAGTCGTCCCATCCGATGGGAACGTCCCCCTCATCGTCCCCCTCGTCGTCCGTCCCCTCGTCCGGTTCAGAACAGCGGCGCGGGCAGCACACCCTCCAGTGCCAGCAGCTGCCGCTTCGTCTCGAGCCCGCCCCCGAAGCCCCCGAGCCCGCCGTCGCTCTCCACCACCCGGTGGCACGGCACCACCACGGGCAGCGGATTGGCGCCCATCGCCGCTCCGACCGCCTGCGCCGCACCCGGCTGCCCCACGCGCCGCGCCAGCTCCCCGTACCCCACGACCGTGCCGTACGGGACGGTCGTCAGCTCGCGCAGCACCTGCCGGTTGAAGCCGGACGTCAGGCTCCAGTCCAGCGGCAGGTCGAAGGCGCGCGGGTCGCCCGCGAAGTACGCGTCGAGCCGGCGTATCGCCTCGGCCAGCAGCCCCGAGGCGCATTCCACCGGCTCCACCCCGAACCGCCCGCGGAGGCGGTCGAGCATCTGTACCCGCCGCTCCGCGTCGGCGTGGAACTCGACCCGCACCAGGCCCCGCCCGGTCGCGGCGAGGAAGAGCGGACCGATGTCGCTCTCCACGACCGTCCACTCCACTGCGACGGCCGGCTCGCCGCCCGTCGGCTCCGCTTCGATGTCCATGCCGCCCACGGTACGACCCGCCACCGACAAGCGACCGGAGCGGGCCCGACCCGGTCGGGACAAGAGGGCCCGACCCGGTCGGGACGCGGGGGCCGGAGCCGTCACGGAGCCGGCGTCGGGCCCCTTCGTAGATCACGGACCGGTCTCGCTCCGGTCTCACGAGTGGAAATTCCCCGGTCACGTGGTCGCGAGGCTCCAGGCGCGCCATAATCTCGCCCCGGTAGTACTACCCAGCGGTACCGACTGTTTTCGGACGACGTGGCACCAGGGGTGGAGGACACACGCTCATGCAGGGCACGGTCGACGGATTCAGCTACGGGCTCGTCACTCCGGTGGCCGCTTTCATCATGGCCTGCCTCGGCGGCGCCCTCGGCCTGAGGTGCACGACGAGGTCGCTCCGCCACCGCGACACCTTCAAGGCGGGGTGGCTCGCCCTCGGCGCCACCTCCATCGGGACCGGCATCTGGACGATGCACTTCATCGCCATGATGGGCTTCTCCGTCCAGCAGGCCCCGATCAGCTACGACCGGCCCATCACCTTCGCCAGCCTGGGCGTCGCCGTCCTCATGGTCGGCATCGGGATCTTCATCGTCGGCTACCGCGGGGCGACCGCCCTCACGCTCGTCACGGGAGGCACGATCACCGGCCTCGGCGTCGCCACGATGCACTACCTCGGCATGGCGGGCATGCGCCTCCACGGCCGCATCGAGTACGACACGCTCACCGTCGCGCTCTCCGTGGTCATCGCCGTCGTGGCCGCCACCGCGGCCCTCTGGGCGGCCGTCTCCGTCCATGGATTTCTGGCCAGCCTCGGCGCGAGCCTGGTGATGGGCGGAGCCGTCAGTGGTATGCACTACACCGCCATGGAGGCGGTCAGCGTCCACGTCCAGGGCGTCGAGACGCCCGCAGGTACCGGCGACACCGCGACCTCGCTGCTCCTGCCGATGCTGATCGGCCCGGCGGTCTTCCTGATCCTGGCCGCCGTGGTCGTCATGTTCGACCCGCTGCTCGTCATGGGCGACCCGGACTGGCAGCGGCCCGCGGCGCGGAGCGTGCACCGCCCGGGCGTGCCGGCCCCGCGCCACGTCCCGTCCTACGGCGAGCCCGCCAACTGGTCGGCCCGCCCCGCCGGCCGCGCCGCCCGCAGGAGCGTCCCCCGCGGCGGCCACCGCTCCCAGGACTGGTGACGGGGCACCCACGCGACGGGCGGTGAGCCGATCACCGCCCGAGTGTCAGTGCCGGGTCGTACGGTGGTTCCATGCGGCCCGTTTCCAAAATCGAACGTTCGGTGGCGCCCTTCGAGGTCGTCAGCTCCTACCAGCCCAGCGGCGACCAGCCGACGGCCATCGCCGACCTCGAGCGGCGCATCCGCGCGGGCGAGAAGGACGTCGTGCTCCTCGGCGCCACCGGTACCGGCAAGTCGGCCACCACCGCGTGGATGATCGAGAAGCTCCAGCGCCCCACCCTGGTGATGGCGCCGAACAAGACCCTGGCCGCCCAGCTGGCGAACGAGTTCCGCGAGCTCCTGCCGAACAACGCGGTCGAGTACTTCGTCTCGTACTACGACTACTACCAGCCCGAGGCGTACGTCCCCCAGTCGGACACGTACATCGAGAAGGACTCCTCGATCAACGAGGAGGTCGAGCGGCTCCGCCACTCCGCGACGAACTCCCTGCTCACCCGCAGGGACGTCGTCGTGGTCGCCTCCGTCTCCTGCATCTACGGCCTCGGCACGCCCCAGGAGTACGTGGACCGCATGGTCCCGCTCAAGGTCGGCGAGGAGATGGACCGCGACCAGCTGCTCCGCCGCTTCGTCGACATCCAGTACACCCGGAACGACCTGGCGTTCACCCGCGGCACCTTCCGGGTCCGCGGCGACACCATCGAGATCTTCCCGGTGTACGAGGAGCTGGCCGTCCGCATCGAGATGTTCGGCGACGAGATCGAGGCGCTCTCCACCCTCCACCCGCTCACCGGCGAGGTCATCAGCGAGGACCGCGAGCTGTACGTCTTCCCCGCCAGCCACTACGTCGCGGGCCCCGAGCGCATGGAGCGGGCGGTCAACGACATCGAGCGCGAGCTGGAGGTCCGCCTCGCCGAGCTCGACAAGCAGGGCAAGCACCTGGAGTCCCAGCGCCTGCGCATGCGGACCACGTACGACATCGAGATGATGCGGCAGATCGGCTCCTGCTCCGGCATCGAGAACTACTCGATGCACTTCGACGGCCGCGAGCCGGGCTCCGCGCCGAACACGCTCCTCGACTACTTCCCCGAGGACTTCCTTCTCGTCATCGACGAGTCGCACGTCACCGTGCCGCAGATCGGTGCCATGTACGAGGGCGACGCCTCCCGCAAGCGGACCCTCGTCGACCACGGCTTCCGGCTCCCGTCGGCCCTCGACAACCGCCCGCTGAAGTGGGAGGAGTTCCAGAAGCGGATCGGCCAGACCGTCTACCTCTCGGCGACCCCCGGCACCTACGAACTCTCCCGCGGCGACGGCTTCGTCGAGCAGATCATCCGCCCCACCGGGCTCATCGACCCCGAGGTCGTCGTCAAGCCGACCGAGGGCCAGATCGACGACCTCGTCCACGAGATCCGGCTGCGCGCCGAGAAGGACGAGCGGGTCCTCGTCACCACCCTCACCAAGAAGATGGCCGAGGACCTCACCGACTACTTCCTGGAGCTCGGCATCCAGGTCCGCTACCTCCACAGCGACGTCGACACCCTGCGCCGCATCGAGCTGCTGCGCGAGCTGCGCGCCGGCGAGTACGACGTCCTCGTCGGCATCAACCTCCTCCGGGAGGGCCTCGACCTCCCCGAGGTCTCCCTCGTCGCCATCCTCGACGCCGACAAGCAGGGCTTCCTGCGTTCCGGCACCTCCCTCATCCAGACCATCGGCCGTGCCGCGCGAAACGTCTCGGGCCAGGTCCACATGTACGCCGACCGGATCACCCCGGCGATGGAGCAGGCCATCGACGAGACCAACCGGCGCCGCGAGAAGCAGGTCGCGTACAACACGGCCCACGGCATCGACCCGCAGCCGCTGCGCAAGAAGATCAACGACATCGTCGCGACCATCGCCCGCGAGGAGGTCGACACCGAGGAGCTCCTGGGCAGCGGCTACCGCCAGACGAAGGACGGGAAGGCCGCCAAGGCGCCCGTGCCCTCGCTCGCCGCGCACGGCCCCAAGGGCCGGGGCAAGGGCGGCACGTCCGGTGCGGCGGGCTCGACGGTCGAGCTCGGCAGCCGGCCGGCCACCGAACTGGCCGCGATCATCGAGGAGATGACCGGCCGGATGCGCGCCGCCGCCGCGGAGCTCCAGTTCGAGGTCGCGGCCCGGCTCCGTGACGAAGTGGGAGAGCTGAAGAAGGAGTTGCGCCAGATGAAGGAGGCGGGTCTCGCCTGACCGCACGCGGTCCGGTGTGTTGCAAGACCGACACAAATCCGGACCGCGGCTCTGCGGTGTCAGTACCTCTGCGTAGGGTGCTGGACAACCGCACGCACCGGACAGCGGGCGCGGGGAACGCAACGAGAGGGGCAAGCGCGTGACGGTCAACATGACCAAGGGTCAGGCCATCAGCCTGGAGAAGCAGGGCGGAGGCAGCCTCAGCCAGGTGCGGATGGGGCTCGGCTGGCAGGCGGCGCCGCGCCGGGGTCTCTTCGGCAAGCGCACGCAGGAGATCGACCTGGACGCCTCGGCCGTCCTCTTCGCGGACAAGCAGCCGGTCGACGTGGTCTTCTTCCGTCACCTGGTCAGCGACGACGGCTCGGTCAAGCACACCGGTGACAACCTCGTCGGCGGAGCGGGCCAGGGCGGGGACGACGAGGCGATCCTCGTCGACCTCCAGCGGGTCCCGGTCCACATCGACACGATCGTCTTCACGGTGAACTCCTTCACCGGTCAGACGTTCCAGGAGGTGCAGAACGCCTTCTGTCGGATCGTCGACGAGACGAACGGCCAGGAGCTCGCGCGCTACACCCTGGACGGCGGCGGCAACTACACCGCGCAGATCATGGCGAAGGTGCACCGGGTCGGCTCCGGCTGGCAGATGACCGCCCTGGGCAACCCGGCCAACGGCCGGACGTTCCAGGACCTGATGCCGGCGATCCTGCCGCACCTGTAGTCAGGGCCGCGCAGGACGCACCCACAGCTCCCGGAGGCACCAGGCCACCGGGAGCTGTCCCGCACCACCGCACGTCCGCAGCACCACATCACCGCACGTCCGCACCACCGCACGGCAGCACGTCCGCACCACTTCGTACCGGGAACCGCTGAGGGGAAAGAGCCGATGACGGCCGAGCTGGTCCGGGGGCAGAACCACCCCCTGCCCGACACCCGACTGGAGATCAGGGTGTCGGCCGGTCACCCGGTCGTCGCCGGAGCCGCCCTCGGCGACGAGCGGGGCAGGGTCCCGGGCGTGGAGTGGATCGCCCACCCCGTCGCCCCCTCGCTCCCCGGTGTGGACGTCCCCCGGCAGGCGGGGGCCGACCAGCGCCTCGCCGTCGACCTGGCAGCCGTCCCGGAGACCGTCCACCGCGTCTCGGTCCTCCTGGCGCTGCCCGTGGGCGCCGGCGGACCGACCTCCTTCGGGAAGGCCGCCGCCCCCTTCGTCGCCGTCACCGGCCCCGACGGCACCGAGATCGCCAGCTACACGATCACCGGCCTCGACAGCGAGTCCGCCGTCGTCGCCCTGGAGCTCTACCGCCGCCAGGGCGCCTGGAAGGTCCGCGCGATGGGCCAGGGGTACGAGGGCGGTCTCGCCGCCCTCCTCGGCGACCAGGGCCTGGAGCGCCCCGCCGACCTGGCCGCGTCGATCCTGGCGCCGACCGCGGCGCCGACCGAGGCTCCGGCCGCGGCTCCGACTTCGGCCCCGGCCACGGCACTGGCCCCCACCTCCGAGTCCACCCCCGCCGTTCCCGGCCCGGCCCAGACCCCCGGTGGCCCGATCAGCTACGCCCACCCCCGGCGCCGGACCGTCACGCCGCAGCCCGCTCCCACGCCCGCCCCCACGCCCGCTCCGCACCCGACGCAGGGGCAGTCCGCCCCCACCCCGGTCGCCGGGGACGCGGCCGGCTGGTCCATGGACGAGCGCCTGTACAACCAGGTGTGGGGGATGTTCGAGGACCTGGCCCGGACCGCCGCCGCCTACCGCAGCGCCTGCGAGTTCGCCGAGTCCCGGCTCGACCGCGAGCTCGACGAGACGCTCTCCGACTACCGCTCCCGGGTCAGCGGCGCGAACGACGCCGCGCGGTCGGCCGCCCGCGCCCGTCACGACGAGCTCGTGGAGCGGGCGCGCGAGGTCCTGGACCGGGACCTCGCCCAGCTCGCCGTCGAGTCCGAGGTCGTCGAACCGGCACTGCCGCCTGCCTACGCCCGCTGGGACAACCCGGCCTGGCACGCCTACCGCCCGCCGGCGGAGGAGCCGATGGCCGTGCGTCTGGGCGACCTCCACCTGCCCGAGCGCACCGAGCTGCGGATCCCCATGCTCGTCCGGCTCCCGATGGAGCGCGGGCTCTGGGTGGACAGCGGGCGCGGCCGCTCGGAGGCGGCCGGCCTCCTCGACGAGACGGAACTGCGGCGGCTCGCCCTCGACAGCGCGGTCGCGCACGCGGCCCGGCTGCTCGCCGTCCACCCGCCGGGCGGGTTCGCGGTCCACGTCGTGGACGCGGCGGGGGCCGGCGCCGCCGCGCTCGCGCCGCTCGTGGACACCGGTGTGCTCGCGGCCCCGCCCGCCCGGGGCGCGGCGGGCGTCACGGCCGTCCTCGACCGGCTCACCGAGCGTGTCGACCTCCTTCAGATGGCTCTGCGGAGCGGCGCGGCCGACGCGCTGCCGCCAGGTCTGGACGAGGCCCGCCAGCTCCTGATCGTGCACGACTTCCCGCACGGCTTCGACGACCGGGCGGTCACCCGGCTCCGCTACCTGGCCGACGAGGGCCCCGGTGTCGGCGTCCATCTGCTGATCGTGGCCGACCGGGAGGACGCCGCCGAGTACGGCCCGGTGCTCGACCCCCTGTGGCGCTCACTGCTCCGGCTCACCCCCGTCCCCGACGACCACCTCGCCGATCCGTGGGTCGGTCACGCGTGGTCCTACGAGCCTCCGCTCCTGCCGCCGGGCAGCCGGATCCTCCGCCAGGTGCTCGCCCAGGTCGCGGAGGCCCGCCCGGCAAAGAGGCCCTGACCTGGCCTTTTGGTGGCTCTTTACCCTGCCCTTTACCTTCTCTTGGTCTTTCGGGTAGTGTTCATGGTGCGGAGGGGAGTACTCCCCATGCGCGGCGTACCCGTCAATACGGACGGATCCTCAGTGATTCGATCCCGGGGCGTCGGCCCGGCCGTGGTGTGAACCGCCCGGGTGGAAGAGACCTCCGGCAGCGACGACGCTGATCAAGTAGCCGTACGACGCCGGAGGCGCAGTGGACGTTTCAATGACCCTGTGGGTGCTGACCATTCTCGGTCTGGTCGCCCTCATCGGAGCCGACTTCTTCATCGGGCGGAAGCCCCATGACGTCTCGGTCAAGGAAGCCGGAATCTGGACGATCGTCTGGGTCGTGCTCGCCGTGCTCTTCGGCGTGGGCCTGCTCGTGTTCGGCAACAGCCAGGCGGCCGGAGAGTTCTTCGCCGGCTACGTCACCGAGAAGTCGCTCAGTGTCGACAACCTCTTCGTCTTCATCCTGATCATGGCGAAGTTCTCGGTCCCCTCCCACCTCCAGCAGCGCGTGCTGCTCGTGGGTGTGGTGATCGCCCTGGTCCTGCGCACGGTCTTCATCGTCGCGGGCGCCGCGGTCATCGCGAACTTCTCGTGGGTCTTCTACATCTTCGGCGCGTTCCTGATCTACACCGCCTGGAAGCTCATCCAGGAGGCGCGTGCCGACGAGGAGGAAGAGGACTGGGAGGAGAACCGTCTCCTCAAGTCCGTCGAGAAGAAGTTCGGCGTCGCCGACAAGTACCACGGAACCAAGCTCTTCATCCGTGTCAACGGCAAGCGCGTCCTGACCCCGCTGATGGTCGTCATGATCGCCATCGGCACCACGGACATCCTCTTCGCCCTCGACTCCATCCCGGCGATCTTCGGCCTGACCCAGGACCCGTACATCGTCTTCACCGCCAACGCCTTCGCCCTCATGGGTCTGCGGCAGCTGTACTTCCTGATCGGCGGCCTGCTCAAGAAGCTGGTCCACCTCAGCTACGGACTGTCGGTGATCCTCGGCTTCATCGGCGTGAAGCTCGTCCTGCACGCCCTGCACGAGTCCGGGGTGCACGTCCCGGAGATCTCCATCGGGTTCTCGCTGGCGGTCATCGGCGGCGTCCTGGTCATCACCACGATCACCAGCCTGATCGCCTCCAAGAAGCAGGCGGAGCGAGCGGCCGCCGAGAGCGCGGCCGGCACCGACGGTGTCGAGGACGCGGACGGCGCCCAGAAGGACAGCGTCGGCGCCTGACGCGTCACCCACGGCGACGGCCGGCCAGGGGCACCCGCCCCCGGCCGGCCGTCGCCGTCGTGTTCCCGGCCTCAGGCCGGCGCCACCGCCACCGCCTCGGAGGGCTCCGGCAGCGTCTCGGGGAGCAGGGCGAAGCAGCCCAGGCTGATCAGGGCCACCACGGTCAGATAGGCCGCGACGCCCCAGGGCGGGCCCGAGCCGCCGTCCGCCGAGAGGGCGGTGGCGACGATCGGTGTCAGAGCGCCGCCGAGGACGCCCGCGAGGTTGTAGCCGACGGCCGCGCCGGTGCAGCGGACGCGGGGCTCGTAGAGCTCCGGGAGGTACGCGGCGACCACCGCGAACATCGTGATGAAGGCCAGCAGTGAGCCCAGGAAGCCGAGGAACATCAGGATCGGCTCCGCGGTGTGCAGCAGGGCCACCATCGGGAACATCCAGAGCGCCGAGGCCGCGCACCCCGCGAGGCACAGCGGGCGGCGGCCCCAGCGGTCGGCGAGGAGGGCCACGAAGGGCGTGGCAGCACCCTTGACCGCCACCGCGGCCATCACACAGGTCAGCATGACCGTGCTGCTCACCCCGAGCCGCTCGGTGCCGTAGGTCAGGGCCCAGGTGGAGACGGTGTAGAAGACCGCGTACCCGACGGCGAGCGCCCCGGCCGTCAGCAGGACGAGACGCCAGTGGTCGCGCGCGACCTCGGCCAGCGGGGCGCTCGCCCGCCGGCCCGAGGTGGACAGCTCCTCGAACTGCGGGGTCTCCGCCAGCGAGGAGCGCAGCAGCAGCCCGGCGGCCGCGAGCAGCCCCGCCGCCCAGAACGGCACCCGCCAGCCCCAGGAGCGGAAGTCCGCGTCGCTCAGGCCCGCCGTGAGCGCCAGCATCACCCCGTTCGCGAGGAGGAAGCCGACCGCCGGGCCGATCTGCGGGAAGCTCGCCCACAGCGCGCGCCGGTTCGGTGGCGCGTGCTCGGCGGTCAGCAGGACGGCGCCGCCCCACTCGCCGCCGAGGCCGAGGCCCTGGAGGAAGCGGAGGGTGAGCAGGAGCAGGGGCGCGGCGATGCCGAGCGTCTCGTACGTGGGGACGCAGCCGACCGCGACGGTGGCGCAGCCGGTCAGGAGCAGCGAGGCGAAGAGGACCGGCCGGCGGCCGTAGCGGTCGCCGACGTGCCCGAAGAGGACCGAGCCCAGCGGGCGGGCGACGAAGCCGATGCCGAAGGTGCCGAAGGCGGCCAGGGTCCCGGCGAGCGGGGAGAAGGTCGGGAAGAAGAGCGGCCCGAGGACGAGGGCTGCGGCGGTCCCGTAGACGAAGAAGTCGAAGAACTCGATGGCGGTGCCGACGAGCGAGGCGGTGGCGAGCCGGACCATCGAGGGCGGAGCGGGTGGAGCCGGGGGAGCAGGTGGGGACGGAGCGTGACTGGGGCGCATGTGGCGCCAACTACCCGGCGGCCGTCCCGGTTACGGGGGCGTACAGAAGCGCGCGGCCGGTGGGCCGCGCGCCGGCGGTACGGCCTCGGCTCACCAGCCGCGCTCGCGCCACTCCGCGAGGTGCGGGCGCTCGTCACCGAGCGTGGTGTCCTTGCCGTGGCCCGGGTAGACCCAGGACTCGTCCGGCAGGGCGCCGAAGAGCTTGGTCTCCACGTCGTGGATGAGACTCGCGAAGGCCTCCGGGTCCTTCCAGGTGTTGCCCACCCCGCCGGGGAAGAGGCAGTCGCCGGTGAAGACGTGCGGGTGGCCGTGCGGGTCGTCGTAGACGAGGGCGATCGAGCCGGGGGTGTGCCCGACCAGCCTGCGGGCGGTCAGCTCGACCCGGCCCACCCGGACCGTGTCGCCGTCCGCGACCGGCACGTCGGTGGCGACCGGGATGCCCTCCACGTCGTACGCCCCCGCGTAGGTCCGGGCGCCGGTCGCGGCGACGACCTCGGCCAGGGCCTGCCAGTGGTCGCCGTGCCGGTGGGTGGTGACGACGGAGGCGATGCCGTCGTCACCGATCAGCGTGAGCAGCGTGTCGGCGTCGTTGGCCGCGTCGATCAGCAGCTGCTCGCCGGTCGCCCGGCAGCGCAGCAGGTACGCGTTGTTGTCCATCGGGCCGACCGCGACCTTCGAGATCATCAGGTCCGTCAGCTCGTGCACGTCCGCCGGTCCGCCGACCTTCACACTTCCGCTGTACGTCATGGGCTCAGCCTAGCTCCGCCCACCGACAACAGGGGGTGCTACAGCGGCGGGAGCGCCGGGAGCGGGCCGCCCTCGGTCTTGAGCGCGGAGCCGTCGCGGCGGCCGGCGAGCCAGCCGAGGAGCTCGGGGGCGGGACCGGTCACGGTCACCTCGGCGCCCTCGGTGGAACCAGTGGTCCAGGTACCCGTCCCCTCCGTGGCCGCGATCCGGGTCGGCGGCACGGTCGGGGCGCCCGTGAAGCGCTCCGCGAGGAAGTCGATCTCCCGCTGGACGAACTCCTCGGGAAGGTCCTCCAGCTCGTAGCCGACGCCCAGGTCGACGTGGTGCAGGGCCACCTCGACCCAGCGGCGGAAGGGGATCCGGGAGGCGCTGTCCGTGACGCCGTTGCGGAGCTCGACGGTGCGGCTCCAGTCGGCGGGCTCGGCGCCGGCGGCCTGGAAGCCGTCGCCGCTCTCGCGCACGTCGGCGAGCTGGACGGCGAGCGGGCGGTCCGCGTCGCGCTCGATGTCGGCGTCGCGGGTGGCGGCGTCGGCGTACATGGGACGGCCCTGGAGGACGTTCACCAGAGCGTCGGCGTTCCGGGCGATGTGGGCGAGGACATGGCCGCGCGTCCAGCCGGGAAGCCGTGACGGCTCGGCCGTCGCGGCGTTGTCCCAGGAGGCGGCGGCGTCCAGGAGCCGCTCGGTCGCTGCTTTGACAGAGGCGAGATCACGTTCGTGGTCGATCATGGCGCCGACCCTAGCGCCGCCACTCGTTCGGGTGAAGCGGTCTCCGCACGGCCGGAAATCGAATGTGCGTGCTATAGGCTCGGTGGAAGCATCCGGCATCCTTGGTTGTTGGGTGTGTCAGGACATCCGCTCTCTCAAGAAAGGTGCGGACCGGCGTGGCCGACCGTCTCATCGTTCGTGGCGCTCGCGAGCACAATCTCAAGAACGTCTCGCTCGACCTCCCGCGTGACTCCCTCATCGTCTTCACCGGGCTCTCGGGATCGGGCAAGTCCTCCCTCGCGTTCGACACGATCTTCGCCGAGGGGCAGCGCCGCTACGTCGAGTCGCTCTCCTCCTACGCCCGGCAGTTCCTCGGCCAGATGGACAAGCCGGACGTCGACTTCATCGAAGGTCTGTCGCCCGCCGTCTCCATCGACCAGAAGTCGACCTCGCGCAACCCGCGCTCGACGGTCGGCACCATCACGGAGGTCTACGACTACCTCCGCCTGCTCTTCGCCCGCATCGGCAAGCCGCACTGTCCCGAGTGCCGCCGGCCGATCTCCCGCCAGTCTCCGCAGGCCATCGTCGACAAGGTCCTGGAGCTCCCCGAGGGCAGCCGCTTCCAGGTCCTCTCGCCGCTCGTGCGCGAGCGGAAGGGCGAGTTCGTCGACCTCTTCGCCGACCTCCAGACCAAGGGCTACAGCCGCGCCCGGGTCGACGGCGTGACCGTGCAGCTGAGCGAGCCGCCGACGCTGAAGAAGCAGGAGAAGCACACGATCGAGGTGGTCATCGACCGCCTCACGGTGAAGGACAGCGCCAAGCGCCGCCTCACCGACTCCGTCGAGACCGCGCTCGGGCTCTCCGGCGGCATGGTCGTGCTCGACTTCGTCGACCTCCCCGAGGACGACCCCGAGCGCGAGCGGATGTACTCGGAGCACCTCTACTGCCCGTACGACGACCTGTCCTTCGAGGAGCTGGAGCCGCGCTCCTTCTCCTTCAACTCGCCCTTCGGCGCCTGCCCCGACTGCACCGGCATCGGCACGCGCATGGAGGTCGACCCCGAGCTGATCGTCCCGGACGAGGACAAGTCGCTCGACGAGGGCGCCATCCACCCCTGGTCGCACGGCCACACCAAGGAGTACTTCGGCCGGATGATCGACGGCCTCTCCCAGGCCCTCGGCTTCCGCACCGACATTCCCTTCGCCGGTCTTCCGCAGCGGGCCAAGAAGGCCCTCATGTACGGCCACAAGACCCAGATCGAGGTCCGCTACCGCAACCGGTACGGGCGCGAGCGCGCCTGGACCAGCCCCGCCTTCGAGGGAGCGGTCTCCTTCGTCAAGCGGCGCCACACCGAGGCCGAGAGCGACTCCAGCCGCGAGCGCTTCGAGGGCTACATGCGCGAGGTGCCCTGCCCCACCTGCGAGGGCAGCCGCCTCAAGCCGATCGTCCTCGCGGTCACGGTCATGGACCGGTCCATCGCCGAGGTCTCCGCGATGTCCATCAGCGACTGCGCCGAGTTCCTCTCCCGTCTGACGCTCAACGCCCGCGACAAGAAGATCGCCGAGCGGGTCCTCAAGGAGGTCAACGAGCGTCTGCGCTTCCTCGTCGACGTCGGTCTCGACTACCTCTCCCTCAACCGGGCGGCGGGCACGCTCTCCGGCGGCGAGGCCCAGCGCATCCGGCTCGCCACCCAGATCGGCTCCGGCCTGGTCGGCGTGCTGTACGTGCTCGACGAGCCGTCCATCGGCCTCCACCAGCGCGACAACCACCGGCTCATCGAGACCCTGGTCCGGCTCCGGGACATGGGTAACACGCTCATCGTCGTCGAGCACGACGAGGACACCATCAAGGTCGCCGACTGGGTCGTCGACATCGGCCCCGGCGCCGGCGAGCACGGCGGCAAGGTCGTCCACTCCGGCTCCCTGAAGGAGCTCCTCGCCAACGAGGAGTCCATGACCGGGCAGTACCTGTCCGGCCGCCGGGTGATCGCCACCCCGGACATCCGCCGCCCGGTGGACCCGGGGCGCCGGCTCACCGTCCACGGGGCCCGTGAGAACAACCTGCGGGACATCGACGTCTCCTTCCCGCTGGGCGTCCTCACGGCCGTCACGGGCGTCTCCGGATCCGGCAAGTCGACCCTGGTCAACGACATCCTCTACACCCACCTGGCGCGCGAGCTGAACGGCGCCAAGTCGGTGCCCGGGCGGCACACGCGCGTGGACGGCGACGACCTCGTCGACAAGGTCGTGCACGTCGACCAGTCCCCGATCGGCCGGACCCCCCGGTCGAACCCGGCGACGTACACCGGCGTCTTCGACCACGTCCGCAAGCTCTTCGCGGAGACGATGGAGGCCAAGGTCCGGGGCTACCTGCCCGGCCGGTTCTCCTTCAACGTCAAGGGGGGCCGCTGCGAGAACTGCTCCGGCGACGGCACGATCAAGATCGAGATGAACTTCCTCCCGGACGTCTACGTCCCGTGCGAGGTCTGCCACGGCGACCGGTACAACCGGGAGACCCTGGAGGTCCACTACAAGGGCAAGTCCATCGCCGAGGTCCTGAACATGCCGATCGAGGAGGCCCTCGACTTCTTCGAGGCCGTCCCGACCATCGCGCGCCACCTCCGCACGCTCAACGAGGTCGGCCTCGGCTACGTCCGCCTCGGGCAGTCCGCCCCGACGCTCTCCGGCGGCGAGGCCCAGCGCGTGAAGCTCGCCTCCGAGCTCCAGAAGCGCTCGACGGGCCGCACGGTCTACGTCCTGGACGAGCCGACCACGGGTCTGCACTTCGAGGACATCTCGAAGCTGATCAAGGTCCTCTCCGGCCTGGTCGACAAGGGCAACTCGGTGATCGTCATCGAGCACAACCTCGATGTCATCAAGACCGCCGACTGGGTCATCGACATGGGCCCGGAGGGCGGCAGCGGCGGCGGCCTGGTGATCGCCGAGGGCACGCCGGAGGAGGTCGCCTCGATCCCGGCGAGCCACACCGGCAAGTTCCTCCGCGAGATCCTCGACGCCGACCGGATCAGCGACGCGGGCGGGTCCGTCCCGGCGCCGCGGGGAGCGAAGAAGGCGGCGGCGAAGAAGGCCCCCGCCAAGAAGTCCGCGGCCCCGGCGAAGAAGGCGGCCACCAAGACGGCAGCGGCGAAGTCGGCCGCCGCCAAGTCCACCGCCACCAAGGCGACGGCCACCAAGGCCTCCGCCAAGAAGGCGACGCCCCGGGCCCGCAAGGCCTGACACGGAGGCGGGGCCCCACCCGGGGCCCCGCCGTCCAGGTCCGGCCCGCCTCCCCGGGTCCGCCTCCCCAGGTCCGGCCCGCCTCCCCAGCTCCGGCCGGCCTCCCCAAGCTCGCCGCGCCTTCCCGGTCGGCCCCGCCTTCCACGTCCGGCCCGGCCGACAGCGCGCGGAACCGCGCCGGTATCGTCGGTTCGGTCACGCCTTGCCCCGATCCCACCGTGGAGCGCTCATGTCCGGCCAGTCCAGCCGCCGCACCGTACTGAAGGGTGCCGCCCTCGCCGGCGCCGCCGGGCTGGGAGTCGCCGCCTGCTCCACCGAGTCGAAGCTCGGCCACGCCGTGGTCCCGACCCCGACCGCCCCCGTCACCCTCGGTGCCCCGGACGAGGTCCCGGTCGGCGGCGCCAAGCTCTACCGCGAGCAGCGGCTCCTGGTGAGCTGCCCGGCCAAGGGCCAGTACAAGGCCTTCAGTGCCCAGTGCACCCACGCCGGCTGCGTCCTCGACAAGATCGAGGACAACGAGGGCAACTGCCCCTGCCACGGCAGCCGCTTCGACGTGACGACCGGCAAGGCGCTCAAGGGCCCGGCGACAGTCCCGCTCCCCGAGGTCCCGGTCCGCGTGGAGAACGGCGAGCTGGTCGCGGGCCCCGAGGCCTAGGGGGTGCCTTGCCGATCAGGCCGGGCTCGCGGCGTCCGGCACGGCACCTCGCCGCGTTGCCGAAACGCCCCCATAGCTCCGCTATGAGGACGCTCCGACGCCTTGCGATGCACCGCACCAGACGCCGCTCCCTGATCCGGCCCGATCGACAAGACACCCCCTAGTCGCCGGAGCCGGGCGCACCGCGGAGGGGCCCGGCCCCCGGCATCTCAGGACCAGTCCCAGTCGATCCCCAGGATCCCAGGACGCACCCCCTGCTCCACGACGTGCACGGAGCGGTGCCGACCGCTCAGGGTCAGCTCCGCACGGCCGCCGCGCGGAGCGCCCGCCGAGCTCTGGGCGAACCTCCGGCACCGCACCGGAAGCGCCGCCTCGTCGAAGTGCACCTGAAGCACGTACTGCCCGCCGGCGAAGCTGAAGCCGCGCACGTACTCCCCGCTCGGCCCCGCCGTGCCGTCCTCGAACCCGTACGAGAACAGGTGCGTGTCACCCGCCCGCAGCCGTGCGTCGAAGAGCAGCTCCGCCACCACCACGCCCGTCTCCGCGTGCCACCGCACCCGCCCGGTGCGGCAGTTCTCCACGGCCCGCACCACCACCCGCGACGGATCGCACCCCGGATCCCCGTGGTGGATGGCCAGATAGCGGTCGACCCCGTCCCGGTGCGCCCGCACGACGTGCTGCGACTCGCGCCCCACCAGCTCCCGCGCCGCCCCGATCCGCACCCGCTCGTGGTGCCCCACCGTGTGCAGCCCGCCGTCCGTCGGGGACTCCAGCTCCGCGAGCAGCTCCTCGACCGAGCCGGACACCTCCACCAGCGAGCGGTAGGAGCGGCCCGCCGGGCGCTCCACCTCGGCCCGCCCGGCCGCGTCGTCCGACAGGAGCCGCAGGAGCGAGTTCCCGGGCAGCTGGAGCACCTCTTCCAGAGCGCGCACGGCCTTCAGCGACTCCGGCCGCTGCGGGCGTCGGGCACCCTGCTGCCAATAGCTCAGGCTCGTCACACCGACCCTGACGCCCCGGTGCGCCAGATGGTGCTGGACCCGCTGGAGAGGCAGCCCGCGCACGGCGAGCGCGGTGCGCAGCGCCAGATGGAAGGGGCCGGTGTGCAGCAGCTGCACCAGATCGGCCTCGGTGTGGCTCACGAGGGCTCCTCAGTGAACGTTCACGACGGGGGAGCGGACCGTCGCGCCGCGAGCGGTGGGCGGGCAGGTGGACCGAGGGCGTCCGTTCACACCCGGGTCACACCGTTCACAGTCCGATGTCACCCCGCATTGAAGCGTGTTGACCGGATCCCGACAACGGCCGATGCTCCTGACCAGCGTCCGGACGCGCTCCTCCACTCCCCACATCCCCACCCCCCTCCACGGGAGGAACGCGATGCGCAGCAGGAAACTGTCCTTCGCGGCACTCGCCGCAGCCGCCCTCTTCCTCGTCCCCACCACCTCGGCGTCCGCCGCGCCGGCCGGTGAGGACGTCGCCGCCCTCGGATCCAAGCGGCTGAACATCACCATGCAGGCACAGCAGAAGACCAACTGGTGCTGGGCCGCGGGCGGCAACACCATCGCCACCTGGTTCGGCCGAAACTACAGCCAGAACCAGTTCTGCAACGCCGCCTTCAACCGCCAGCAGGGCTACGACTGCCCCAACAACCAGGCCACCCTCGGCAACGTCCAGACCGGACTCAGCTGGGCGGGCGTCAGCCCCGGCTCGTACGTGACCGGCTGGCTGCGCTACTCGACCGTGCAGACCGAGATCAACGCCGACCGGCCGATCGAGACCCGCATCCAGTGGTCGAGCGGCGGCGGCCACATGCACGTGATCTACGGATACGACGACGCCAACAGCTGGGTCTACTGGGGCGACCCCTGGCCCTCCAGCGACCGCTACAACTGGGCCTCGCACTCCTGGTACGTCAACAACAACTCCTTCTCCTGGACCCACTCGCTCTACCGGATCGGGGCGTGACGACGATGAACGGACGTGCCATTGGCGCCGGTCTCCTGACCACCGCCGCCCTCGTCGCCCTCGGGGCGCTCCCGGCCACCGCCGCGGAGAGTCTGCCGGCCGCGTCGACCCCGGAGCAGGCCGCCTCCGCACCGCAGACCCTGGACACCCTGTCCCGGTTCTTCGCGCGGGACGGGGCGCTCGCCCGCTCGGCGGCCGCCCCGCGCGTCGAGGGCGGATCCGTGCCGGTCCGGATCCTCTCCCCGGACTTCGTCGCGGGGAAGGCGGGGGCGCCCGTCGCCCGCGTCGAGTTCCGGGCCAGCCTGGCCGTCGCCGCGGACGGCCGGAAGGCCTCGCTGTGGACGGTGAAGCAGCCGGGCGGCTGGCAGGTCGTGAACATCGCCACCGGCGACGACGAGATCCGGTACGCCGAGCAGGGCGGGCGCGTGCTGCCCGGCGGCCTCGTCTTCCGGGAGCCGCAGATCGACGCCTGGTACGTCCAGAAGGGCGCGAAGGTGCTGCCGCTGGACGAGGACGCGGTCCGGGCCGTCGGGAAGAACGGGACGAGCCTGACCGCCTACCGGGAACGGGTCGCCGAGGCGTACGGGGACAAGCTCCCCGGCTCGACGTACGCGAAGAAGGGCACGGCGGGCGGGTACGCGCCGCAGGCGGACGCACCGCTGCCCCACGAGGAGCCCGCCGGCACGGTGGCCTCCACCGCGGCGGGCGCGGGCGCGGTCCTGGCGCTCGCCCTGATCGGCACGAGGGCGATACGCCGCCGGCGCGCCGCCCGGGAGTCCTGAGCCGCCACCCCATGGCCGCCGTCATGGTCCCCGCAGGGCGGAACGCATGACGCGGCGCCGGTGCCTGCTCCCTCCCCGGGGCAGGCGCCGGCGGGGGTGTGGGTCAGTAGCTGTAGGCCGCGCCGTGCGTGGCGGCGATCCGGCCCGAGGCGTGGCCGTCGTGGATCTTCAGCGGGTTGCCGTCGACGTTCCGTACCTTCAGCGTCATCCGGATCTGGGTACAGCCGCCGAGCTGTGCCTTCGTCAGGCGCAGGGTGTTGGCCGCCGTCTGGTGGTGCTTGGCGTCGGAGATGTTCCACACCGCGACCGGACCCTTGATCGGGCCGCCGCACAGTGCGCCGTCCGCGTTCCTGGGCTGCGCCTCGACCCAGGTCTCGGCGCGGGTGGAGGTGTACTCGGCGGTGCCGCCCGAGCAGATCCCGGAGCCGGCCACGCAGGTCGTCAGCTCCGCGTCCTGGTAGACGACGATGTTCTCGTGCGTCGGGGTGTTGGTGGAGCCGAGGGTGGAGACCGTGGAGCCGCGGGCGACCGTGGTGCCGCTGCCGGTGAGCAGCGTCCAGCGGGACATCGAGGAGTAGGTGTCCCTGGCCAGTTCGGCTCCGGCCGGCACGCGCATCGTGACGGTGCGGCCGCCGGTGATGATCGAGGAGTACGAGAGGATCGACAGGCGGCAGGCGTAGCTGCCGTCCGCGGGCGCGATGAACATCCAGCGGAGGCCCGCGGTCAGCGAGGTCTCGTTCGGCGGCACCAGGTTCGCCGCCCAGAAGGCCCCGGCCTCCGTCTCGGCCGGCAGGGCCGTGCCGTCCGCGTTGCGGCAGCGGATGGCGAAGGTGTTGCCGATGTTGTCACCGGCCGCGAGCGCCGGGACCGGGCCCGTCGAGAAGTGCCGGGACCACAGGACCGACCGTTCGCCGGCGAGCGCGTCGAACGTGATCTCCGTACCCGGCACGTCGAGATAGGTGTCGGCGTTGCGCGTCACCTGGTACTCGAAGGCCGTCGACGCGGCGGTGGCGGGCACGGCGCCGAGCAACGAGCCGCCCAGGGCGAGCGCGAGGAGTGCGCCCGCCACCCGGCCCGCCCCCTTGATGCTGCCGAGTTTCACGGTGTCCTACCCCCAGGGTGTGGTGTGCGACGAGTGATCGTCGCACACACCCCGTGAGCTGAGCCTCGGCCGGCGGCCCGGTCAACGGGCCAGGTAGCCGCCGTCCACCGGGAGGATCGCGCCGGTGACGAAGGACGCCTCGTCCGAGGCCAGGAAGAGGATGGCGGCGGCCACCTCCTCCGGGGCGCCGAAGCGGGCCATGGGGTGGGCGTCGAGTACCTCGGAGAGGTACTCCGGGCCGCCGGGCTCCTCGCGGGCGGCGACGACCCGCTCGGTCTCGATCGTGCCCGGGGCCACCGCGTTCACCCGGATCCCGCGCTCCGCCCACTCCACCGCCAGGTGCTTCGTCAGCCCGGTGGCGACGAACTTCGCGGGGCCGTAGACGGCCTGCCGCGCCTGACCGGCGACCCCCGAGATCGACGACGTGCACACGATCGCCCCGCCGCCCGAGACCAGCATGGCCTCGATCGCGTACTTGCAGGTCAGGAACATGCCCCGGCCGTCGACAGCCATCACCGCGTCGAAGTCCGCCGGCTCGGCCTCGGTGATGTCGAGCAGCGGGATGACGCCGGCGTTGGCCACGAGCACGTCGAGGCGCCCGTAGCGCTCCACCGCCGTGTCGATCATCCGCCGGGCGTCCTCCGCGACGGACACGTCGCCGATCACGGGCACCACCCCCTCCAGCGTCGCCAGCCGTTCGCCGTCGAGGTCCGCGGCCACCACGTGCGCCCCCTCGGAGAGGAATCGCTCCGCCGTCGCGCGGCCGATCCCGCTCGCCGCTCCCGTGATCACGCACACCCGGTCGGCCAGCCGCCCCACGGCCCGTCCCGTCACCTGATTCGTCATGCTCCGCCAACGAGCGCGCGAGGCCGGAGTGTCGGTCCCCGCCAGTAGGGTGGGGACCATGGCAGACCCCTCCAGCTACCGCCCCAAGCCGGGGCAGATCCCCGACTCGCCGGGGGTCTACAAATTCCGCGACGAGCACCGCCGGGTGATCTACGTGGGGAAGGCGAAGTCCCTGCGTCAGCGGCTGGCGAACTACTTCCAGCCGCTCGTGAGCCTGCACCCGCGCACGGCCACCATGGTGACGACCGCCGCCTCCGTGGAGTGGACCGTCGTCTCGACCGAGGTCGAGGCGCTCCAGCTGGAGTACTCCTGGATCAAGGAGTACGACCCCCGGTTCAACGTGAAGTACCGGGACGACAAGAGCTACCCGTACCTGGCGGTCACGCTCAACGAGGAGTTCCCGCGCGTCCAGGTCCTGCGCGGCCACAAGAAGAAGGGCGTGCGCTACTTCGGGCCGTACGCGCACGCGTGGGCGATCCGCGAGACCGTCGACCTGATGCTGCGGGTCTTCCCCGTCCGCACGTGCTCGGCCGGCGTCTTCCGGAACGCGGCCTCGGCGGGCCGCCCCTGCCTCCTCGGCTACATCGGCAAGTGCTCGGCCCCCTGCGTCGGCCGGGTCACACCCGACGAGCACCGCGAACTGGCCGACGAGTTCTGCGACTTCATGGCCGGCCGCACCGGCACCTACATCCGCCGCCTCGAGAAGCAGATGATGATCGCGGCCGAGGACATGGAGTACGAGAAGGCCGCCCGGCTCCGCGACGACATAGAGGCCCTGCGCCGGGCCATGGAGAAGAGCGCGGTCGTCCTCGCCGACGCCACCGACGCCGACCTGATCGCCCTTGCCGAGGACGAGCTGGAGGCCGCCGTCCAGATCTTCCACGTGCGCGGCGGACGCGTGCGCGGCCAGCGCGGCTGGGTCACGGACAAGGTCGAGGCCGTTGACACGGCCGGGCTCGTCGAGCACGCGATCCAGCAGCTGTACGGGGAGGAGAGCGGCGACACGGTCCCCAAGGAGGTCCTGGTCCCGGCGCTGCCGGACGACACCGAGGCCGTCACCGCCTGGCTCGCCGGCCGCCGCGGCTCCAACGTCTCGCTGCGGATCCCGCAGCGCGGCGACAAGAAGGACCTGATGGAGACGGTCGCGCGCAACGCCCAGCAGGCGCTCGTCCTGCACAAGACCAAGCGCGCCAGCGACCTGACCACCCGCTCCCGGGCCCTGGAGGAGATCGCCGACGCCCTGGACCTGGACTCGGCGCCGCTGCGCATCGAGTGCTTCGACATCTCGCACCTCCAGGGCGAGGACGTCGTGGCCTCGATGGTCGTCTTCGAGGACGGACTGCCCCGCAAGAGCGAGTACCGCCGCTTCCAGATCAAGGGCTTCGAGGGACAGGACGACGTCCGCTCGATGCACGAGGTGATCAGCCGCCGCTTCAAGCGCTACCTCGCCGAGAAGGAGAAGACCGGCGAATGGGGTCTCCCCGCCGAAGGCAGGGGACGGGTGGACGGGGGCCCGATGGAGGGTGAGGTTCCCGCGCAGGCCCCCGGTGAGGACGACGGCCGGCCCAAGCGCTTCGCCTACCCGCCCCAGCTCGTGGTCGTCGACGGCGGGCAGCCGCAGGTCGCCGCCGCCCGGCGCGCCCTCGACGAGCTCGGCATCGTCGACATCGCGGTCTGCGGGCTCGCCAAGCGCCTGGAGGAGGTCTGGCTCCCCGGCGACGACGACCCGGTGGTGCTGCCCCGCTCCAGCGAGGGCCTCTATCTCCTCCAGCGGGTACGTGACACGGCTCACGACTTCGCCATCCGCTACCAGCGCTCGAAGCGGACGAAACGCATCCGGACCAGCCCCCTCGACGCCGTCCCGGGCCTCGGTGAGACGCGGAAACAGGCGTTGATCAAGCATTTCGGCTCGGTGAAGCGGCTCCGGCAGGCGACAATCGAGCAGATCCGCGAGGTCCCCGGTATGGGCCTGAAGACCGCGGAGGCGGTCGTCGTGGCCCTCGCCCAGGCGGCCCCGGCCGCACCCGCCGTGAACACGGCGACAGGAGAGATCATGGAAGACGACGGGGGCGGCACGGCATGACCGCGCACGAACAGCATGAGCAGCACGACGAGCAGGACCGAGAAGACGGAGCAGGACACGTGAGTACGGGCACGAAGGAGACCCCCGGCGACAACGGCGCCGAGGCGGCCATTCCCGAGCTGGTGATCATCTCCGGCATGTCCGGAGCCGGCCGCTCCACCGCGGCGAAGTGTCTGGAGGACCTCGGCTGGTTCGTCGTGGACAACCTGCCGCCCGCACTGATCCCCACCATGGTGGAGCTCGGCGCCCGCTCCCAGGGGAACGTCGCCCGGATCGCCGTCGTCGTGGACGTCCGCGGCCGGCAGTTCTTCGACAACCTCCGGGACTCCCTCGCCGACCTCGACGCCAAGCAGGTCACCCGCCGGATCGTCTTCCTGGAGTCGTCCGACGACGCCCTGGTCCGGCGCTTCGAGTCGGTCCGCAGGCCCCACCCCCTCCAGGGCGACGGCCGCATCACCGACGGCATCGCCGCCGAGCGCGACCTGCTGCGCGAGCTGCGCGGCGACGCCGACCTGGTGATCGACACCTCGAGCCTCAACGTCCACGAGCTGCGCGCCAAGATGGACGCCCAGTTCGCCGGGGACGAGGAGCCCGAGCTCCGGGCCACCGTCATGTCCTTCGGCTTCAAGTACGGCCTGCCGGTCGACGCCGACCTCGTCGTCGACATGCGCTTCCTGCCGAACCCGCACTGGGTCCCCGAGCTGCGCCCCTTCACCGGCCTCAACGAGGAGGTGTCGAACTACGTCTACAACCAGCCAGGCGCCAAGGAGTTCCTCGACCGCTACACGGAGCTCCTCCAGCTGATCGCCGCGGGCTACCGCCGCGAGGGCAAGCGGTACGTGACCATCGCCGTGGGCTGCACGGGCGGCAAGCACCGCTCCGTCGCCACCGCCGAGCGGCTCGCCGCCCGCATCGCCGCCGAAGGGGTCGAGACCGTCGTCGTGCACCGGGACATGGGGCGCGAGTGAAGCCGTACCGCCGTCGCGCCTCCACCCTGACGGCGCGGCGCTCGCTCCGCAGGCGTGGAGCCCAGCCGAAGGTCGTCGCGCTGGGCGGCGGCATGGGCCTGTCGGCCTCGCTGGCGGCCCTCCGCCGGATCACCGGCGACCTCACCGCCGTCGTCACCGTCGCCGACGACGGGGGCTCCAGCGGCCGGCTCCGGGAGGAGCTCGGCGTGCTGCCCCCGGGCGACCTGCGCAAGGCGCTCGCCGCGCTCTGCGGGGACGACGACTGGGGCCAGACCTGGGCCCGGGTCATCCAGCACCGCTTCCAGTCCAAGGGCGAGATCAACGGCCACGCCGTCGGCAATCTGCTGATCGTCGCCCTCTGGGAGCAGCTCGGCGACCCCGTCCAGGCCCTGGACCTCGTGGGCAGGCTGCTCGGCGCCCAGGGCCGGGTGCTGCCCATGTCCGCCGTACCGCTGGAGCTCCAGGCGCTGGTCAAGGGGCACGACCCGGAGCGACCGGACGACGTGGACACGGTCCGGGGCCAGGCGACGGTGGCGCTCACCCCGGGCGACGTGCAGTCCGTGCACCTCGTGCCGCACGACCCGCCGGCCGTGCCCGAGGCGGTCGCGGCCGTGCTCGACGCGGACTGGGTCGTCGTGGGTCCGGGCTCCTGGTTCTCCTCCGTGATCCCGCACCTCCTCGTCCCCGAGCTCCTGGACGCCCTCGTGCAGACGAAGGCCCGGAAGGTGCTCTCGCTGAACCTCGCTCCGCAACCCGGAGAAACAGAGGGCTTCTCTCCGCAGCGTCATTTGGAGGTTTTGGGACGACACGCCCCTAAACTCGCCCTGGACGTGGTGCTCGCCGACGAGGCAGCCGTGCCCGATCGCGAGTCCCTCGCCGATGCCGCCAAGCGGCTCGGTGCCGCGGTCGAGCTGGCGCCGGTGGCCGGGCCCGACGGCTCCGCGAAGCATGACCCGGAGCTGTTGGCCGCCGCGTACGACCGTATTTTTCGGATGCATGGAAGGATCGGCCCATGGCGATGACGGCAGCGGTGAAGGACGAGATCTCCCGGCTCCCCGTCACCCGGACCTGCTGCAGGAAGGCAGAGGTCTCGTCGATCCTGCGGTTCGCGGGCGGGCTGCACCTGGTGAGCGGCCGCATCGTGATCGAGGCGGAGCTGGACACGGCGATGGCGGCACGCCGCCTGAAGCGGGACATCCTGGAGATCTTCGGACACAGCTCCGAACTGATCGTGATGGCCCCCGGCGGGCTGCGGCGCGGCTCGCGCTTCGTGGTCCGCGTGGTGGCCGGCGGCGACCAGCTGGCCCGGCAGACGGGCCTCGTGGACGGCCGGGGCCGCCCCATCCGGGGCCTTCCCCCGCAGGTGGTCTCCGGTGCGACCTGTGACGCGGAGGCGGCCTGGCGCGGTGCCTTCCTGGCCCATGGCTCGCTGACCGAGCCCGGCCGGTCCTCCTCCCTGGAGGTCACCTGCCCGGGACCGGAGGCGGCGCTCGCCCTGGTCGGCGCGGCCCGCCGGCTCTCCATCGCGGCGAAGGCCCGCGAGGTACGGGGCGTGGACCGGGTCGTCGTCCGCGACGGCGACGCGATCGGCGCCCTGCTCACCCGACTCGGCGCGCACGAGTCGGTACTGGCCTGGGAGGAGCGCCGGATGCGGCGCGAGGTCCGCGCCACCGCCAACCGCCTGGCCAACTTCGACGACGCGAACCTGCGCCGCTCGGCGCGCGCCGCGGTCGCCGCGGGGGCCCGGGTGCAGCGTGCCCTGGAGATCCTCGCCGAGGAGGTGCCCGAGCACCTCGCCGCCGCGGGCCGGCTCCGCATGGAGCACAAGCAGGCCTCGCTCGAGGAGCTCGGCGCGCTCGCCGACCCGCCGCTCACCAAGGACGCGGTGGCCGGGCGGATCCGCCGCCTGCTCGCGATGGCCGACAAGCGGGCGCAGGACCTGGGCATTCCCGGGACCGAGTCCAACCTGACCGAGGAGCTCGACGACAGCCTGGTCGGCTGACGGGCCGAGGGAGCCGCCGACCCCGTCGTACGGAATTCCGAACTCCGAGCTGTCGGTGCCTTTCTGAGGCACCGGCAGCTTTCTCGTACACCGGCGAGGCACCCTTGACAGGCCCATGAGCGCCCATGAGCCTGGCGTCTGTTCACCTTCGTGGCAGGCAACAGCAAGGGGGGCTCATGAGACGCAGAGCGAGATCGATCCTCGCCGCGGCTTCACTGCTGATCGCTGGAGTGGCGGCGGCACCCGTCGCCGGAGCACAGCCGAACAACCGGGACGGCGGCGACGCCCTCTCCGTATGGCGCGCCGAGGTCACCAAGGAGCAGGTCTCGCTGCTCCTCGAAGCCGGGGCCGACGCCCACGAGATGACCGAGCAGGTGCCCGACAAGGGCTCCGCGACGGTCGAACTGTTCCTCACCGACCGGCAGGCCGGGCAGCTGCGCGGCCAGGGCGTCGAACTCGCCGAACACGACCTGTCCGCCCAGGCCGAGAAGAGGGTCGCCGCCGCGGGCGACGGCGTCTTCCGCCCGTACAGCGGCCCGAACGGCCTCAAGCAGGAGATCCTGGACACCGCCCGGGCCAATTCCGGCATCACCAAGGTCGTCTCCATCGGCAAGACCCTCAAGGGCCAGGACATCCTCGCCCTCAAGGTCAGCAAGGGCGCCCAGCGCGCCAAGGACGGCTCCAAGCCCGCCACGCTGTACATGTCCAACCAGCACGCGCGCGAGTGGATCACCCCCGAGATGACGCGGCGGCTGCTCCACCACTACCTCGACGGCTACGGCAAGGACGAGCGGATCACCCGGATCGTCGACACCACCGAGCTGTGGTTCGTGCTCTCCGCCAACCCGGACGGCTACGACTTCACCCACGCCGACCCCGACAACCGGCAGTGGCGCAAGAACCTCCGGGACAACGACGGCGACGGGCGGATCACGCCGGGCGACGGCGTCGACCTCAACCGCAACTTCGCCTACAAGTGGGGCTACGACAACGAGGGTTCGTCCCCCGACCCGGCCGACGAGACCTTCCGCGGCACCGGCCCCATGTCGGAGCCCGAGACCAAGGCCCTGGACGCCTTCCAGAAGCGGATCGGCTTCTCGTACGGCATCAACTACCACTCGGCCGCCCAGCTCCTGCTGTACGGCGTCGGCTGGCAGGTCGCCACCGACACCCCCGACGACATCGCCCTCAAGGCGCTCGCCGGCACTCCGCAGAAGTCGGCCGTGCCCGGCTACCGGCCGCAGGTCTCCTCGGAGCTGTACATCACCAACGGCGAGGCCGACGGACACGCGGCCAACGTCAACCGGATGCAGATGTTCACCCCGGAGATGTCGACCTGCGCCACCGCCTCCCGAGTCGATCCGAACGACGCCTGGAACCCGGCCGACTGCGCCTCCGTCTTCACCTTCCCGGACGACGAGAAGCTGATCCAGGCCGAGTTCGCGAAGAACATCCCCTTCGCGCTCGCCGTCGCCGAGAGCGCCGCCCGCCCGGACCGGCCCGTCTCCCCGGTCGGCACCGAGGCCCCCGACTTCACCCCGGCCGCCTTCACCACCTCCTACGCCCGCGGCGGGGAGCAGGAGGTCGCCGTCACCGCGCGCAAGTCCCTGCGTGACAAGACGCTCACCTACCGCATCAACGGCGGGCGCACCCACCGCGAGGGGCTCGACGCCTGGAAGGGCGGCGAGACCTACGGCGGAGAGGACAACCTCTACTTCGACGAGTACCGCGCGGAGGTCGAGGGCGCCCGGCCCGGCGACACCGTCGAGGTCCGCTTCACCGCCCGTACCCGTGAGGGCCGGGCCACCGCCTCCGCCCCCTTCACCTACAAGGTGGCCGAGCGGCCCCGCGGCGACGTGCTCGTCCTCGCCGACGAGGGCGGCACCACCGCAGCGAAGCACACCGCCGCCTATGTGAAGGCGCTCGCCGACAACGGCCGCAAGGCCGCCGTCTGGGACGTCGCCACCCAGGGCACCCCGGACGCCCTCGGCGTGCTCTCCCACTTCCGTACCGTCGTCTGGTACACCGGCGCCGAGCGTCCCTCCGGGCCCACCCAGCTCGCCGTCCGCGCCTACCTCAACGAGGGCGGCAAGCTGATCAACGCCGGTGAGAAGTCCGGCGGACTCACCGTGGTCGGCCGGGCCGAGACCAACGACTTCGCCCAGTACTACCTCGGCGCCTACCACCGGGCCGGGCTCGGGCAGCCGCCCGCCTTCGCCGGCACCGGAGCCTTCGCGGGCGTCGGCGCGCGCCTCGGCGCCGCCCCCGACAACCCGCTGGACAACGCCGGCGCGTACACCGTCACGTCGGACACCCTGAAGCCGACCGAGTTCCCGCAGTTCGCGAGCAGCGCCTCCGCCGGTGACTACCCGGGCGTCCGCACCCCCTTCGAGCCCGCGGAGGGCGCGACCTTCGCGGCCGTCAAGCACGCCGACGGCACCTGGGCCCGGCTCAGCAGGACCGTCGACCTCACCGGCGTCACCGCCGCGGACGGTCCCCGCCTCGACTTCCAGGTCAGCTACGACACCGAGCCCGGCTACGACAACCTGATCGTCGAGGCCCACACCGTCGGCCAGGACGACTGGACGACGCTGCCCGACCGCAACGGCGGCACCTCCGCCGCACCCCCGGCGGACTGCGGCGAGGGCTACTACGTCCGCGACCACCCCTTCCTCGCCCGCTACCTCACCGTCGGCGAGGACGGCTGCGCGGCCAACGGCACCAGCGGCTCCTGGAACGCCTTCACCGGCCCCTCCAACGGCTGGCGCCAGGCCTCCGTCGACCTGAGCGCCTGGGCCGGCAAGCAGGTCGAGCTGTCGATCTCGTACGTCTCCGACCCGGGTACGGGCGAGACCGGCGCCTTCGTCGACGACACCCGGCTCGTCACCGGCGCCACCACGGAGGCGGAGGGCTTCGAGACCGGCCTCGGAGCCTGGACCGTCCCGGGCGCACCGGAGGGAAGTCCCGGCAACGGCACGGACTGGACGCGCTCCGCGGCGCTCTTCCACTCCCAGGCCGCGGTCACCACCCGTGACACCGTCCTCCTCGGCTACGGCCTTGAGCACGTGCCCGGTGCGACCGAGCGGGGACGCATCGTCGGGCGCGCCCTCGGGGTGCTCCGGCGCTGACGGAGAGTAGTGGGGACAAAGGTCCCATGGCGGCTCGTACCCGTTGGTAGGTACGGGTCGTCGGCCGTCTTCCCTCACTTTCCGGGCACGCGCGGATGCGCGCGATGTCACTCCGAGGGGCCCGGAGGGGTAGGGTCGTAAGCGGTCGGGGACATCCCTAAAAAACAAAAATCTCGCCGGCGTCGAGTACACCGGCGTAGCTAACGAGGAGATCGGTTCGTGACGATCCGCGTAGGCATCAACGGCTTTGGCCGCATCGGCCGGAACTACTTCCGCGCGCTCCTTGATCAGGGTGCTGACATCGAGATCGTGGCCGTCAACGACCTGGGTGACACCGAGACCACGGCACACCTGCTGAAGTACGACACCATCCTGGGACGCCTCAAGGCCGAGGTCACCCACACCGCCGACACCATCACCGTCGACGGTCACACCATCAAGGTCCTCTCCGAGCGCAACCCGGCCGACATCCCCTGGGGCCAGCTGGGCGTCGACATCGTCATCGAGTCGACCGGCATCTTCACGAAGAAGGCCGACGCCGAGAAGCACATCGCGGGCGGCGCCAAGAAGGTCCTCATCTCGGCTCCGGCCTCCGACGAGGACATCACCATCGTCATGGGTGTCAACCAGGACAAGTACGACGCGGCCAACCACCACGTCATCTCGAACGCGTCCTGCACCACCAACTGTGTCGCGCCGATGGCGAAGGTTCTCGACGAGAACTTCGGCATCGTCAAGGGCCTGATGACCACGGTCCACGCGTACACCAACGACCAGCGCATCCTGGACTTCCCGCACAAGGACCTGCGCCGCGCCCGCGCCGCCGCGGAGAACATCATCCCGACCACGACGGGCGCCGCCAAGGCCACCGCCCTGGTCCTCCCGCAGCTCAAGGGCAAGCTCGACGGCATCGCGATGCGCGTCCCGGTCCCGACCGGTTCCGCCACCGACCTCGTCGTCACCCTCGACCGCGAGGTCACCAAGGACGAGGTCAACGCCGCGTTCAAGAAGGCCGCCGACGACGGCGACCTCAAGGGCATCCTCTACTACACCGAGGACCCGATCGTCTCCTCGGACATCGTCAGCGACCCGGCGTCCTGCACCTTCGACGCCTCCCTGACCATGGTCCAGGAAGGCAACACGGTCAAGATCCTCGGCTGGTACGACAACGAGTGGGGCTACTCCAACCGTCTCGTCGACCTCACCGTCTTCGTCGGCGGCCAGCTCTAAGCTCTAGGGTTCAGGGCAGGCTTTCGATGTGAGCAGGGCTCGGGCAGCGCAATGCCGCGCTGTGCGAGCCCTGTTTGTGTGCTCCACCGCGTACCAAGGAGTCTGTGACAGATGAAGACGATCGACGAGCTTCTCGCCGAAGGCGTCTCCGGCAAGCGGGTGTTCGTCCGCGCCGACCTCAACGTGCCCCTCGAAGGCACGACCATCACCGACGACGGCCGCATCCGCGCCGTCGTCCCCACGGTGAAGGCGCTCGCCGGCGCCGGCGCCCGCGTCGTGGTCGCCTCGCACCTGGGCCGCCCCAAGGGCGCCCCGGACCCGGCGTTCTCCCTCGCCCCGGCCGCCGCGCGGCTCGGTGAGCTGCTCGGCGCCGAGGTGGCCTTCGCGACCGACACGGTCGGCGAGTCCGCCACCGCCACCGTCGCCGGCCTCGCCGACGGCCGGGTCGCCGTGATCGAGAACCTCCGGTTCAACGCCGGCGAGACCTCGAAGGACGACGCCGAGCGCGGCGCCTTCGCGGACCAGCTGGCCGCCCTCGCCGACCTGTACGTCGGCGACGGCTTCGGTGCCGTGCACCGCAAGCACGCCTCGGTCTTCGACCTCCCGGCGCGCCTCCCGCACGCCGCGGGCTACCTGATCGCCACCGAGGTCGGCGTCCTGAGGAAGCTCACGGACGATGTCCAGCGGCCGTACGTGGTCGTCCTCGGCGGCGCCAAGGTCTCCGACAAGCTCGGGGTCATCGACCACCTCCTGGAGAAGGCCGACCGCATCCTCATCGGCGGCGGCATGGCGTACACCTTCCTCAAGGCCCAGGGCCACGAGGTCGGCATCTCGCTGCTCCAGAAGGACCAGATCCCCGCGGTCCTGGACTACCTGAAGCGAGCCGAGGAGCGTGGCGTGGAGTTCGTCCTCCCCGTCGACGTCCTGGTCTCGACCGAGTTCCCGGACCTCAAGACCAAGGCTCCGGCCAACCCGACCACGGTCGCCGCGGACGCCATCCCGGCGGACGAGGAGGGCCTGGACATCGGTCCGGAGACCCGTAAGCTCTACGCCTCGAAGCTCGCCGACGCCGGCACCGTCTTCTGGAACGGTCCGATGGGCGTCTTCGAGCACCCCGACTACGCCGAGGGCACCAAGGCCGTCGCCCAGGCGCTCGTCGACTCCCCGGCCTTCACGGTCGTCGGTGGTGGCGACTCCGCCGCCGCCGTGCGCACGCTGGGCTTCGACGAGAACGCATTCGGCCACATTTCGACCGGCGGTGGCGCCTCCCTCGAGTACCTCGAGGGCAAGACGCTGCCCGGCCTCGCCGCACTGGAGGGCTGACCCCTAAATGAGCACCCGCACCCCGCTGATGGCGGGCAACTGGAAGATGAACCTCAACCACCTCGAGGCCATCGCCCACGTCCAGAAGCTCGCCTTCGCCCTGACCGACAAGGACTACGACGCCTGTGAGGTCGCGGTCCTCGTCCCCTTCACCGACCTGCGGTCGGTCCAGACCCTGATCGACGGCGACAAGCTCAAGATCAAGTACGGCGCCCAGGACCTCTCGGCGCACGACTCCGGTGCCTACACCGGTGAGATCTCGGGCTCGATGCTGGCCAAGTTCAAGTGCGCCTATGTGGCCGTCGGCCACTCCGAGCGCCGCCAGTACCACGCCGAGAACGACGAGGTCTGCAACGCCAAGGTGAAGGCCGCCTTCAAGAACGGCCTGACCCCGATCCTCTGCGTCGGCGAGGGCCTGGACATCCGCAAGGCGGGCAACCAGGTCGAGTACACGCTCGCCCAGCTCGACGGCGGCCTGAAGGACGTCCCGGCCGAGCAGGCCGAGACCATCGTGATCGCGTACGAGCCCGTGTGGGCCATCGGCACCGGCGAGGTCGCCACCCCCGAGGACGCGCAGGAGGTCTGCGGGGCGATCCGCGGCCGTCTCGCGGAGCTGTACTCGCAGGAGCTGGCCGACAAGGTCCGCATCCAGTACGGCGGCTCGGTCAAGTCCGGCAACGTCGCCGCGATCATGGCGCAGCCGGATGTCGACGGCGCCCTGGTGGGCGGCGCGGCGCTGGACGCCGACGAGTTCGTCAAGATCGTGCGCTTCCGCGACCAGTGACCTCACCGGTGAGTATGCGGTAGCGGAGTTACGTCGTACCCTTGCGGGGGTCGGGCAGGTGCCCGGCCCCCGTCCGTATAAGTCCGAGGAAGTTGGTCCAGCCGTGGTTATGGGGTTCTCGATCGCCCTGATCGTCTTCAGCGCGCTGCTGATGCTGCTCGTGCTGATGCACAAGGGGAAGGGCGGCGGCCTCTCCGACATGTTCGGTGGCGGCATGCAGTCGTCCGTCGGTGGTTCCTCGGTCGCCGAGCGCAACCTCGACCGGATCACGGTTGTGGTCGGTCTGCTCTGGTTCGCCTGCATTGTGGTACTTGGCCTTCTGATGAAGTTGGACGGGTAACTCCAATCACTGGACGCGCGTTGGGCCTTACGTAGACTGGGGCATCTTCGAGCACCATCACGCAGGGAGTTACGACCGTGGCAAGTGGCAACGCGATCCGGGGAAGCCGGGTCGGAGCGGGGCCGATGGGCGAGGCCGAGCGGGGCGAATCGGCGCCGCGCGCCCGCATCTCCTTCTGGTGCTCGAACGGGCACGAGACGCAGCCGAGCTTCGCCAGCGACGCGGCGGTCCCGGAGACCTGGGACTGCCCACGGTGCGGCTTCCCGGCAGGTCAGGACCGGGACAACCCGCCGGACCCGCCGCGCACGGAGCCGTACAAGACCCATCTCGCCTATGTGCGGGAGCGGCGCAGCGACGCGGACGGCGAGGCGATCCTCGCCGAGGCGCTGGCCAAACTGCGCGGCGAGATCTGAGCGTGGTGTGACGATGTGACGAACGGGCCCTGCCCGCGAACCGAGTTCGCGGGCAGGGCCCGTTTCGTGTTTCCGGCCGCCGACCCGGGACCGCACACACCCGCCCTCGTGGCCGTGGCGCTCTTCGTGCTCGCCGTAGCGTCGTCGGCCCCTCTGATCAATTAGGTTGGAGGGGCAGCGGGGCAGACATACGAGAAGAAGTGGGCGATGTCCGAGATGAACAACGAAGGCCGCACCAGGCTGAACCGGCTGCCCGAGTGGGCCGCCCTCGGAAAGCACCGTGAGCAGCTGGGCGACACCCATCTGCGTGAGCTCTTCGCCGCGGACCCGGCCCGCGGCACCGACCACACCCTGCGGGTCGGCGACCTCCACCTGGACTACTCCAAGCACCTCGTCACCGACGAGACGCTGACCCTGCTGCGCGAACTCGCCGCCGCCACCGGCGTGGCCGAGCTGCGCGACGCCATGTTCCGCGGCGAGAAGATCAACACCACCGAGGACCGCGCGGTCCTCCACACCGCGCTGCGCGCCCCGCGCGGGGCCGTGATCGAGGTCGACGGGGAGAACGTCGTCCCCGCTGTCCACGCCGTCCTCGACAAGATGGCCGCCTTCTCCGACAAGGTCCGGGCGGGCGAGTGGACCGGCCACACCGGCAAGCCTGTCAAGAACGTCGTGAACATCGGCATCGGCGGCTCCGACCTCGGCCCCGCCATGGCCTACGAGGTCCTCCGCTCCTTCACCCAGCGGGACCTGACGCTGCGTTTCGTCTCCAACGTGGACGGCGCCGACCTCCACGAGGCCGTCCGCGACCTCGACCCGGCCGAGACACTCTTCATCGTCGCCTCGAAGACCTTCACCACCATCGAGACGATCACCAACGCCACCTCCGCCCGCGACTGGCTGCTCGCCGGACTCGGAGCCGGCCAGGAGGCCGTCGCCAAGCACTTCGTGGCTCTCTCGACCAACGCCGAGAAGGTCGAGCAGTTCGGCATCGACACCACGAACATGTTCGAGTTCTGGGACTGGGTCGGCGGCCGCTACTCCTACGACTCCGCCATCGGCCTCTCCCTGATGATCGCCATCGGCCCGGAGCGCTTCCGCGAGATGCTCGACGGCTTCCACCTCGTCGACGAGCACTTCCGCACCGCCCCGCCCGAGGAGAACGCGCCGCTGCTCCTCGGCCTCCTCGGCGTCTGGTACGGCGCGTTCTTCGACGCCCAGTCGCACGCCGTACTGCCGTACTCCCACTACCTGTCGAAGTTCACCGCCTACCTCCAGCAGCTCGACATGGAGTCCAACGGCAAGTCGGTGGACCGCGAGGGCAACCCGGTCGACTGGCAGACCGGCCCCGTCGTCTGGGGCACCCCCGGCACCAACGGACAGCACGCCTACTACCAGTTGATCCACCAGGGCACCAAGGTCATCCCGGCCGACTTCATCGGCTTCGCCCGGCCCGTCGCCGACCTCCTCCCCGGCCTCGTCGCCCAGCACGACCTGCTGATGGCCAACTTCTTCGCCCAGACCCAGGCACTCGCCTTCGGCAAGACGCCCGAGGAGGTACGGGCCGAGGGCGTCCCCGAGGAACTCGTCCCGCACAAGACCTTCCAGGGCAACCACCCGACCACCACGATCCTGGCCGACGCGCTCACCCCGTCCGTCCTCGGCCAGCTGATCGCGCTCTACGAGCACAAGGTCTTCGTCCAGGGCGCGATCTGGAACATCGACTCCTTCGACCAGTGGGGCGTCGAACTCGGCAAGGTCCTCGCCAAGAAGATCGAGCCGGTCCTGACGGGTGCCGACGGGGTCCGGGGCGGCGAGCAGCTCGACAGCTCGACCGCCGGTCTCGTCTCGGCCTACCGCGCGCTGCGCGACCGGGGCTGATCGCATGACGGGGGAGAACGCGGTGCGGCTGCGGCCGCCCAGGAACGCCGTGGACGAGCGGGCCGTCGCCTGGTGGCGGAGCCAGCTCCTGGTGACCACCGCCGTGCCGGTGGTGATCCTCGCCGTCCTCGGCGCGCTCATCGGGCCCGCCCGGTTCTGGCTGCTGCTCGCGGCCGGGGCCGTCGCGGCCCTGGGCCTCGGCTGCGCCGCGTTCTTCCCCGCATGGTGGTTCCGGGTGCACCGCTGGGAGGTCACCGACGAGGCCGTCTACGTCCGCACCGGAGCCCTCTGGCAGGAGTGGCGGATCGCCCCGATGTCCCGGATCCAGACGGTCGACACCGTACGCGGCCCGCTGGAGCAGCTCTTCCGGCTGGGCACGGTCACGGTGACCACCGCCTCCTCGAAGGGCGCCCTGCGGATCGCGGGCCTCGACCACGAGCTCGCCGCCCAACTCGGCGAACGGCTCACGGCCCTCACCCAGGCCACCCCCGGGGACGCCACGTGAGCGGCGCCGGAACAGGCGAGGAGTGGCGGCGCCTCGACCGGCGCATGCTGCTGGCCACCGCCGCCGTCCTGTGCGGTGTGGCCGGCGGCGCCGGGCTGCCCACGACGCTCGGCCTCGCCGGCTCCCGGCCGCTGTGGCAGGCCCTCTCCTGGGTCCTCGCCGGGGCGCTCCTCCTCGTCCTCGGCGGCACCGCCGCCGACTACGTCCGCTGGCGCCGCACCCGCTACCGGATCGGCCCCGAGCGGGTCGAACTCCACACCGGGCTCCTCCTGATAAAGCGCCGCTCCCTGGCCCGTGAGCGCATCCGCAGCGTCGACCTCACCGCAAACCCCCTCCAGCGCCTCCTCGGCCTCGTCAAGGTCCGCATCGGCACCGGCGAGAGCACCGGCGGCAGCGAGTCCACGCTCGAACTCGACCTGGTCACCCGCGTCGAGGGCGAGCTCCTCCGCCGTGAACTCCTCGCCCGCGCCGCCGTCGACCCCGCCGGTACGCCCGACGACGGCGCCCTCGCCACCGTCGACCCGCGCTGGATCCGCTACGCCCCGGTCTCCTTCCTCACCCCGGCCCTCGGCGGCGCGGCCGCCGGATCCGTCATGCAGGTCAGCGAGTGGTTCGGCGCCCAGGCCGAGGTGATCGACTGGATGGGGGACCGCTTCCGGGATGTCTCCCTCGCCTGGATGCTCGTCGACCTGGTCCTCATCGCCACCATCGCCGGGGCCGTCGGAGCCCTCGGGCTCTGGGTCGAGATGTGGTGGAACCACCGCCTGGAGCGAGAGCCCGGCGGCAC
This sequence comes from Streptomyces narbonensis, assembly GCF_014649015.1. Taxonomy (GTDB): domain Bacteria; phylum Actinomycetota; class Actinomycetes; order Streptomycetales; family Streptomycetaceae; genus Streptomyces; species Streptomyces narbonensis. The sequence continues at coordinate 142,770 of NZ_BMSF01000003.1, read as the reverse complement.
CCTGCGCGTCCGCCGCGGACTCCTCACCGCGCGCTCGGTCTCCATTGAGGAGCGCCGGCTGCGCGGGATCGAGGTCGTCGAGCCGCTCGGGGTGCGCCTGGCCGGGGCCGCCCGCGTCGACGCCGTCGCCACCGGCCTCGCGAAGGACGACGGGGACAAGCACTCCGACCTCAAGACCCTGCTGCCGGCCGTTCCCCGGGAGCTCGCCGACCGGGTCGCCGCCCAGGTCCTGCGCGAGCCGCAGCCGCCCACCGGGACGCCGCTCACCGCCCACCCCCGCGCCGCCCGCACCCGCCGGCTGCGCTGGGCCCTGTGGACCGTAGCGGCCCCGGTCGCCCTCCTCGCCGGGCTCGGGCTCCTCCTCACCCCGGTCCTGCTGTACGTGGCGGTGGGCTGCGCCGTCGTCCTCACCCCGCTCGCCGTGCTCCTCGCCCGCGACGCGTACCGCAGTCTCGGACACGGCGTCACCGGCAACTACCTGGTGACCCGTTCGGGTACGGTCCGCCGCACCACGGTCGCCCTCCAGCGCTCCGGCATCATCGGCTGGACCGTCAAGCAGTCGTACTTCCAGCGCCGCGCGGGCATCCTCACGCTGACCGCCACGACGGCGGCCGGCGCCGGCGCGTACGACATCTACGACGCGGGCGAGAGCCAGGGCCTGGCCTTCGCCTCCGACGCCGTACCCGACCTCCTCGCTCCCTTCATCGAGCCCGTACCCGGCCTCCCCGCGCCCTTCACCGAGCCCGTACCGACGCCGGAGGCCCGGTCCACCGAGCAGTGAACCGGGCCTCCGGGGTGTCGTCGAATCAGGCCGAAGCCGGCGGATACAGGCTTCGCGGCAGCTCCGAGGCGGCCGCCGCGTCGAGCAGCCACAGGGTGCGCGAGCGGCCGTAGGCACCCGCCGCCGGGGCCTGCACCTCGCCCGCACCGGACAGCGCGATCGCCGCTGCCTTCGCCTTGTCCTCGCCGGCCGCGAGCAGCCAGACCTCCTTGGCCGCCCTGATCGCCGGCAGCGTCAGGGAGACCCGGAGCGGCGGCGGCTTGGGAGCGCCGTGCACCCCCACGACCGTCCGCTCGGTCTCGCGGACCGCCGGCAGCTCGGGGAAGAGCGAGGCCACGTGCGTGTCCGGGCCGACGCCCAGCATCAGCACGTCGAAGGTCGGCACCCCGGCATGGTCACCGGGACCCGCCGCGGCGGCCAGCTCCTCCGCGTACGCGGCGGCGGCCGCTTCGACATCGGCGCCGTACGGCCCGTCCGAGGCCGGCATGGCGTGCACCCGCGCCGGGTCGAGAGGCACCCGGTCGAGCAGCGCCTCACGGGCCTGGGTGACGTTCCGCTCGGGGTCGCCCTCGGGCAGGAAGCGCTCGTCGCCCCACCACAGGTCCAGCCGCGACCAGTCGACCGCGTCCCGCGCGGGCGCCGTACCGAGCGCCGCCAGCAGGCCGTTGCCGTTGCGTCCGCCGGTCAGCACCACCGAGGCGGAGCCGCGGGTGGCCTGGGCGTCGACGATCTTCGTGATCAGCCGGGCCGCGGCGGCCTGCGCCATCAGCTCCTTGTCACGGTGGACGACCAGCTGGGGGGCGCTCACTTGGCCGCCGCCTTCCTGGCCGGGGCCTTCTTGGAGGCGGGCTTCGCCGGGGCCGACTCCACGACCCCGGCCGCCTCGACGGGAGCCGCGGCCTCGGGAGCCGCGGCCTCGGGAGCCGCGGCCTCGGGAGCGACGGTCGCCGCCTCCTCGTCGAGCCGTTCGAGACCGAACTTGAGCGCCGTCGCGTAGGTGTCGTCCGGGTCGAGCCGGCGCAGCTCCTCCGCGATCAGCTCGGCCGTCTCGCGGCGCTTGAGCGCCACGCCCCGGTCCGGCTGACCCTGGATGGAGAGCGTCGCGAGCGAGCCGTCCGGCCGGTCCAGCACGATCGGTCCGGAGCTGGTCTCCATCCGTACGGAGGTGAGACCGGGCCCCGTCGACTTCGAGCGCCGCACCGGCACCTTCAGCCGGTCGGCCAGCCACATCGCGAGCAGCTCGACGCTCGGGTTGAACTCCTCGCCCTCGACCTCGGCCGAGGTGACCTCGCACACGACCTGGTCGAGCGCGGCGGCGAGCATCGAACGCCACGGGGTGATCCGGGTCCACGCGAGGTCCGTGTCGCCCGGGGTGTACGCGTCCGCGCGCGCCGTCAGCTCCTGGATGGGCTGCTCGGCGGCGTACGTGTCGGTCACCCGGCGCTGGGCGAGCGCGCCCAGCGGGTCGTTCGCCGGGTCGGTCGGCGCGTTCACCGGCCACCAGACGACGACGGGCGCGTCCGGGAGGAGCAGCGGAAGCACCACCGACTGGGCGTGGTCGACGACCTCGCCGTACAGCCGGAGGACAACCGTTTCGCCGGTGCTGGCGTCGGCGCCGAGGCGGACCTCGGCGTCGAGTCGTGCCTTGGCGCGGTCCCGCGGGGAGCGCGAGACCCGCTTGATGACGACGAGGGTCCGCGAGGGGTGCTCGCGGGACGCCTCGTTGGCCGCCTTCAGCGCGTCGTAGGCGTTCTCCTCGTCGGTGACGATCACGAGGGTGAGCACCATGCCGACGGCCGGCGTGCCGATCGCCCGCCGCCCGAGCACCAGCGCCTTGTTGATCTTGGAGGACGTGGTGTCCGTCAGGTCGGTCTTCATGGCCTGCGCCAGCTCCGTCCGTCTCGTGCGAGCATCTCGTCCGCCTCGACCGGACCCCAGGTCCCGGACTGGTACTGCGCGGGCTTGCCGTGCGTGTCCCAGAACTGCTCGATCGGGTCGAGGATCTTCCAGGACAGCTCGACCTCCTCGACGCGCGGGAAGAGGTTCGAGTCGCCGAGCAGGACGTCGAGGATGAGCCGCTCGTACGCCTCGGGGCTGGACTCGGTGAAGGACTCGCCGTACGCGAAGTCCATCGACACGTCCCGGATCTCCATCTGGGTGCCGGGCACCTTGGAGCCGAAGCGCATCGTCACGCCCTCGTCCGGCTGGACCCGGATCACGATGGCGTTCCGGCCGAGTTCCTCGGTCGCGGTGTGGTCGAAGGGGGAGTGCGGGGCGCGCTGGAAGACGACCGCGATCTCGGTGACGCGGCGGCCGAGGCGCTTGCCCGTACGGAGGTAGAAGGGGACGCCCGCCCAGCGGCGGTTGTCGATCTCCAGCTTCACGGCCGCGTAGGTGTCGGTCTTCGACTGGGGGTCGATGCCGTCTTCCTGGAGATAGCCGACGGCCTTCTCGCCGCCCTGCCAGCCGGCCGCGTACTGGCCGCGGACCGTGGACTCGCCCAGGTCCTTGGGGATCTTCACCGCGCCGAGGACCTTGGTCTTCTCGGCGGCGAGCGCGTCGGCGTCGAAGGAGGCGGGCTCCTCCATCGCGGTCAGCGCGAGCAGCTGGAGGAGGTGGTTCTGGATGACGTCACGGGCGGCGCCGATGCCGTCGTAGTACCCGGCCCGGCCGCCGATGCCGATGTCCTCGGCCATGGTGATCTGCACGTGGTCGACGTACGACCGGTTCCAGATCGGCTCGAAGAGGGTGTTGGCGAAGCGGAGCGCCAGGATGTTCTGGACGGTCTCCTTGCCGAGGTAGTGGTCGATCCGGAAGACCGCCTCGGGCGGGAAGACCTCGTGGACGACCTCGTTGAGCTCCTTGGCGGAGACCAGGTCGTGGCCGAAGGGCTTCTCGATGACGGCGCGGCGCCAGGAGCCGTTCTTCTGGTCGGCCAGGCCGTGCTTCTTCAGCTGCTGGACGACGAGCGGGAAGAACTTCGGCGGCACGGAGAGGTAGAAGGCGAAGTTGCCGCCGGTGCCCTGCGCCTTGTCCAGCTCCTCGACGGTGGACTTCAGCTTCTCGAAGGCCTCGTCGTCGTCGAAGTCGCCCTGGACGAACCGCATGCCCTGGATCAGCTGCTGCCACACCTCCTCGCGGAACGGGGTGCGCGCGTGCTGCTTGACGGCCTCGTAGACCTCCTGCGCGAAGTCCTCGTCCTGCCACTCGCGGCGGGCGAAGCCGATGAGCGAGAAGCCCGGCGGCAGCAGGCCGCGGTTGGCCAGGTCGTAGACGGCAGGCATCAGCTTCTTACGGGACAAATCGCCCGTGACGCCGAAGATCACCAGACCCGACGGCCCCGCGATACGCGGGAGCCGTCGGTCTGCGGCGTCACGGAGCGGGTTGGCTCCGTGGACTGCGCTCAAAGTGCTTACGCCTCCGAAGGTGCGAGGCGCGAGAGCTCCGCCTCGGTGGACTTGAGCAGGTCGTTCCAGGACGCCTCGAACTTGTCGACGCCCTCGTCCTCCAGGAGCTGCACGACCTCGTCGTAGCTGATGCCCAGCTTCGCGATGGCGGCCAGCTCCGCGCGGGACTGGTCGTACGTGCCGCGCACGGTGTCACCGGCGACCTCGCCGTGGTCGGCGGTGGCCTCCAGGGTCGCTTCCGGCATGGTGTTGACCGTGCCGGGGGCGACCAGGTCCACGACGTACAGCGTGTCCTTGTAGGCCGGGTCCTTGACGCCGGTCGAGGCCCACAGCGGACGCTGCTTGTTGGCCTGCGCCTTGTCCAGGGCGCTCCAGCGGTCGGAGGAGAAGACCTCCTCGTACGCCTCGTAGGCCAGACGGGCGTTGGCCAGCGCGGCCTTGCCCTTGAGCGCCTTGGCGTCGTCGGTGCCGATGCCGTCCAGGCGCTTGTCGATCTCCGAGTCCACGCGGGACACGAAGAAGGACGCCACGGAGTGGATCTTCGAGAGGTCGAGGCCACGCTCGCGGGCCTTCTCGAGACCCGCCAGGTAGGCGTCCATGACCGCGCGGTAGCGCTCCAGCGAGAAGATCAGCGTCACGTTGACGCTGATGCCGAGGCCGATGACCTCGGTGATCGCCGGCAGACCCGCCTTGGTGGCCGGAATCTTGATCAGCGTGTTGGGGCGGTCCACCAGCCAGGCCAGCTGCTTGGCCTCGGCGACGGTGGCGACCGTCTCGTGGGCCAGGCGGGGGTCGACCTCGATGGAGACCCGGCCGTCCTGGCCGTCGGTCGCCTCGAAGACCGGCCGCAGGATGTCGGCGGCGTCGCGGACGTCCGCCGTCGTGATCATGCGGATGGCCTCGTCGACGGTCACCTTGCGGGCGGCGAGATCGGCGAGCTGCTGCTCGTAACCGTCACCCGAGGAGATGGCCTTCTGGAAGATCGACGGGTTCGTGGTCACACCGACCACGTGGCTCTGGTCGATGAGCTCGGCCAGGTTGCCGGACGTGATCCGCTTGCGCGAGAGGTCGTCCAGCCAGATCGCGACGCCTTCGTCGGAGAGGCGCTTGAGAGCGTCTGTCATGAGAGTTGCATCTCCATTAAGTCGTACGTATTCGCGTCAGCGCGCGACGGCGTCGAGAGATTCCCGCGCGGCGGCGACGATCGCCTCCGGCGTGAACCCGAACTCGCGGAAGAGGACCTTCGCGTCCGCCGAGGCACCGAAGTGCTCCAGCGAGACGATCCGGCCGGCGTCCCCGACGTAGCGGTGCCAGGTGAGGCCGATGCCGGCCTCGACCGCGACGCGGGCCTTGACCGACGGCGGCAGGACGGAGTCCTTGTACGCCTGGTCCTGCTCCTCGAACCACTCGACGGACGGCATCGAGACCACGCGGGTCGGGACACCGGCGGCCTGGAGCTGCTCGCGGGCCTCGACGGCCAGGTGCACCTCGGAGCCGGTCGCGATCAGCACGAGCTCGGCGGGGCCGCCCTCGGCCTCGAAGAGCACGTAGCCGCCCTTGGCCGCGTTCTCGTTCGACGCGTAGGTCGGCACACCCTGGCGGGTGAGGGCGAGACCGTGCGGCGCGCCCTTGCCGAAGACCTTGGTGTGCCGCTTCATGATCTCGCGCCAGGCGATCGCCGTCTCGTTGGCGTCGGCGGGGCGGACCACGTTCAGGCCCGGGATCGCGCGCAGCGAGGCCAGGTGCTCCACCGGCTGGTGGGTCGGGCCGTCCTCGCCCAGGCCGATCGAGTCGTGCGTCCAGACGTACGTCACCGGCAGGTGCATCAGCGCCGACAGACGCACGGCGTTGCGCATGTAGTCGGAGAACACCAGGAAGGTGCCGCCGTAGATCCGCGTGTTGCCGTGCAGCGCGATGCCGTTCATCTCCGCGGCCATCGAGTGCTCGCGGATGCCGAAGTGGATCGTGCGGCCGTACGGGTCGGCCTCCGGCAGCGGGTTGCCCTCGGGCAGGAACGACGAGGTCTTGTCGATCGTCGTGTTGTTCGAGCCGGCCAGGTCGGCCGAGCCGCCCCACAGCTCCGGGATGACCGCGCCGAGCGCCTGGAGGACCTTGCCCGAGGCCGCGCGGGTGGCGACGCCCTTGCCGGCCTCGAAGACGGGGAGCTTCTCCTCCCAGCCGGCCGGCAGCTCGTTCGCCTGGATGCGGTCGAACTCGGCGGCGCGCTCCGGGTTGGCCGTACGCCACTCGGCGAGCGACTTCTCCCAGGCGCCACGGGCCTCACGGCCCCGGTCGCCGAGCGAGCGGGTGTGCGCGATGACCTCGTCGGTGACCTCGAAGGTCTGCTCCGGGTCGAAGCCGAGGACGCGCTTGGTGGCCGCGATCTCCTCGTCGCCGAGCGCCGAGCCGTGCGCGGCCTCGGTGTTCTGCGCGTTCGGCGCGGGCCAGGCGATGATCGAGCGCATCGCGATGAACGACGGACGCTCGGTCTCGGCCTCGGCGGCCTTGATCGCCGTGTACAGCGCGGCCGGGTCCAGGTCGCCGTTGGCCTGCGGCTCGACGCGCTGGACGTGCCAGCCGTACGCCTCGTACCGCTTCATCGTGTCCTCGGACACAGCGGTCTCGGTGTCGCCCTCGATCGAGATGTGGTTGTCGTCCCACAGCAGGATCAGGTTGCCGAGCTTCTGGTGGCCGGCCAGCGAGGACGCCTCCGCGGAGATGCCCTCCTGGAGGCAGCCGTCACCGGCGATCGCGTAGATCCGGTGGTCGAACGGGGAGGTGCCGGGGGCCGCCTCCGGGTCGAACAGGCCGCGCTCGTAGCGGGCGGCCATCGCCATGCCCACGGCATTGGCGACACCCTGGCCCAGCGGGCCCGTGGTCGTCTCGACGGCGGCCGTGTGACCGTACTCCGGGTGACCGGGGGTCTTCGAGCCCCAGGTGCGGAAGGCCTTCAGGTCGTCCAGTTCGAGACCGAAGCCACCCAGGTACAGCTGGGTGTAAAGGGTCAGGGACGAGTGGCCGGCGGAGAGGACGAACCGGTCGCGCCCGACCCACTCGGGGTCGGCCGGGTCGTGCCGCATCACCTTCTGGAAGAGGGTGTACGCGGCGGGCGCCAGGCTCATCGCCGTACCGGGATGGCCGTTGCCGACCTTCTGTACGGCGTCCGCGGCCAGGACGCGGGCGGTGTCGACGGCCCGCTGGTCCAATTCGGTCCACTCGAGGTCTGTGGTGGTCGGCTTAGTGCTCACCCTGGGTCAGGGCTCCTCTCCACATGTTCTGAAGCCGGTGACTGAGGGTGTACCGGCGGTGTCGAGCCTACCCCTGAAGAAGCCCCCTCTTTTCGTGTGTGGGCGCCTCAAATGAGCGGACAGAGCAAGACTGCCGGTGGCCGTGTGAGTTCGCCTCCCGAGCGGTGTCCACGCCTTGGGACACACCCCTCCAACACGACCCCACCCCCGCGAAGATCGGCGTCTGGGCAACGTCTACAGTGGCGTGGTACGCGCAAGCTTCACCCCGTCTTCATACGGGGAGCTTGCTGGGAAATTCTCTGTCAGGGGTGTGCGTGACGGCCGTCGAGTCCCGACCCGCAGGGGTCGTCTTGACTCCCAGCCCGGGGGGCCATCGGCCGTTCGGGGCCCGCGTCAAGGCATACGTGGCGCTGACCAAGCCGCGAATCATCGAACTGCTGCTCATCACGACCGTTCCGGTGATGTTCCTTGCCGAGCAGGGCGTGCCGAACCTGTGGCTGGTGCTCGCCACCTGCTTCGGCGGCTACCTGTCCGCGGGCGGCGCCAACGCGCTGAACATGTACATCGACCGCGACATCGACGCGCTGATGGACCGCACCTCGCAGCGTCCGCTGGTCACCGGCGTGCTCACGCCGCGTGAGGGCCTCGTCTTCGGCCTCAGCCTCGCGGTGATCTCCACGCTGTGGTTCGGCCTGCTGGTCAACTGGCTCTCCGCCGCGCTCTCGCTCGGCGCGCTCCTCTTCTACGTGGTCGTCTACACGATGATCCTCAAGCGGCGGACCGCGCAGAACATCGTCTGGGGCGGCATCGCCGGCTGCCTGCCGGTGCTCATCGGCTGGTCGGCCGTCACCAACTCGATGTCGTGGGCCGCGATCATCCTCTTCCTCGTCATCTTCTTCTGGACGCCGCCGCACTACTGGCCGCTGTCGATGAAGGTGAAGGAGGACTACGCCCGCGCCGGCGTGCCGATGCTCCCGGTCCTCGCCTCCAACAAGGTCGTGGCCAAGCAGATCGTCGCCTACAGCTGGGTGATGGTCGCCGTCTCCCTGCTGCTCACCCCGCTCGGCTACACCGGCTGGTTCTACACGGCCGTCGCGCTGCTGACCGGCGGCTGGTGGCTGTGGGAGGCGCACGGGCTGCTGAACCGCGCGAAGTCGGGCGCCACCGGAGCGAAGCTCAAGGAGATGCGCCTCTTCCACTGGTCCATCACCTACGTCTCGCTGCTCTTCGTGGCCGTCGCGGTGGACCCCTTCCTCCGCTAGCGCCCGATTCGCCGGACACGCCCCCGGGCGTTCTCCGCTCAGATGATTCGCTCGGCCGACGGCCGGGTCACGTGGGATAGGCCACGTGACCCGGCCGTCGCCAGTAGATCTACCCCTCGGTAGCATCCCTTTCATGGCAGAAACGAAGCAGGAAGAGCGCAAGGCGGCCCGGCTCGCCAAGGAGATCAAGGCCTTCTCCAAGGAGCACGGCGGCACCGAGGGGCACCTCGCGCACATCGGCCAGGCGGGCACCCGGATCGTCCTCGTCGGCACCGACGGCGCCTGGGGCGACCTCGTCGCGCCGACCCACGAGATCGCGAAGCAGGCGGCCGAGAAGGCCGGTCTCACGCTCCACGAGGAGTTCGACGGCGAGTTCGCCGCCAAGGTCGTCACCGGCCCGTACGAGTGGAGCCGGATGGCCGGCATCCAGATCGGCGGCCCCTCCAACGGCTGAGGCAACAACCTCGCGCGGGGCTCACCCGTTAGGACGTGTGGAGACACGTCCACACAGGGAGCCCCCCGAGATGATCGACACGCCGAGCCTCGTGGACCAGTACTGCCACGGAGTGCTCCGTACGGAGCTCGGCCTGGGCACCTTCGAGACCCACCTCGGCGCGCACCTCGGCGACCGGCGGGGCGGTCCGCCCGGGCTGCCCGCCGCCGGGACGACCTTCTTCGACACGCAGACGGGATTCGCGGTACGGCGCTGGTGCCCGCCGCTCCTCGGCCTCGAACCGCACTGCCCGCCCGCCCGCTACCTCGCCCGCCGTCGCGAGCTCGGCGTCGTCGAGGCGGGCCGACGGCTGCTCAGGGCCTCCGGGATCTCCACGTACCTCGTGGACACGGGGGTCGCCGGTGACCTGACCCGGCCGGCCGAGATCGCCGCCACGGCCGGCGCGGAGGCCCACGAGATCGTCCGCCTCGAACCCCTCGCCGAACAGGTCGCCGACACCTCGGGGACCGTCGACGCCTTCCTCGCCAACCTCGCCGAGGCCGTCCACGGCGCCGCCGTGAACGCCGTGGCCTTCACCTCGCTGGAGGGCGCACGCCGAGGGCTCGCGACGACGCCCGAGCCACCGGGACCGGGGGAGGTGCGCGGCGCGGCCGGACGCTGGCTGGCCGGCCGCCCCGCCGGCGGGCGGCTCACCGACCCCGTCCTGCTGCGGCACCTCCTCTGGATCGCCATCACCGCCGGCCGCCCGCTCCAGCTGCACACCCGGGACCTCGATCCGGCCGTCCTCGGCGCCTTCGCCGCAGCCACCACGGGGCTCGGCGCCGACCTCGTCCTGCTGCACGCCTACCCGCACCACCGCGCGGCGGCGCACCTGACCGTCGTCCATCCGCACGTGTACGCCGACCTCGGCCCGGCCCTCGCCCACACCGGCGCCCGGGCGGCGGCCGTCCTCGCCGAGGTCCTGGAGTCGGCGCCCTTCGGGAAGCTGCTGTTCTCCAGCGGCGCCCACGGACTGCCCGAGCTGCACGTCGTCGCGGCGGGCGTCTTCCGCTCGGCGCTCACGCGGGTGCTGGGGGAGTGGGTGATGGACGGCGCCTGGTCACCCCCGGACGCCCAGCGCGTCGCCACGATGATCGCGGCGGGGAACGCCCGCCGCGTCTACCGCCTCGGACCCGCTGTCAGTCCCCGTTGATAACGTGCGCAGCAGATGGAAACGATCATGGGGGAGAAGGCGGCCATGGGAGAGACGACCGTGCACGAGGTCGACGGCGCGAGGATCGAGCAGGCGCTCGACGGCATCAGGAGCCGGATCTTCAGCCGCTGGCACGACCTCCGGTACGGCGGCGGCGTGTCGCAGACCGGCCTCCGGGAGACCCTCGACGAACTCCTCGACCACGTCGGGGCCCGCACCCTGGAGGACCCCGACCTCGCCGCCGACCCGTCGCGCGCGGCGCTCCTCACCGCCGCCGAGTGCGCCCTCGGCGTCCTGGGCCTCGGCTGCTTCCCCGAAGGGGACTGGGACGTCCCGATGCCCCTCGTCGACGAGACCCTGAGCAGCGACGACCAGCTCTTCGACGAGGACTGGGACCCGGGGCACCGGGTGCCCACCGCGCGGACCTGGACGGACGCCTTCGCGCTCTGCCTGATCAGCGGGCTCGCCTGGGAGCGCCGACGGGTGATCGGGCCGCTGCTCCACGAGGACTACGCGCCCGCGATCCGCTCCGGCGTGCCGTACTCGCGCTTCGACTCCGTCTCGGAGCCGGCGGACCTCGCCGAGATGGACGCCCTCTGCGTCTACCTGACGGTGGAGCACGGCCCGATCCCCGGTGCCGTGCCCGGCGACGTACCGGTGCGCCGGCCCGGCGCGGAGGAGCTGGCGGCCGCGGCGGCGCGACTCGACGCTGCCGGGGCGCTGAGCCCGGACCAGCGGCTCCTGCGCGTCCTGCTCGACGACGACCGCGAGGCCTTCGAGCGGGCCCTCGTGGAGCGGCTCGACGCGCACCGGGAGGGCGTCGGCGCCGATGCCGAGCCGAGGACCCTGCTGCCCGTGGGGACCGTCGCCCTGGCCGCGCTCGCCCACCTGGCGCACGGCTGGGAGCCGACGGTCCGCTCCGGCTACCTGCCCGGGGCGCTGCTCCGCGCCCCGGTGTCCGCATAGCCGGACCGCCCGGGCCCCCGCTTGTGGCGGGCGGTCCGGGCGGTCCGGGATGTTCTCAGGCGCTCGCGAGCGCGGAGTCGGTCTGGGCCGGGATGTCCGCCGTTGGGACCGGGCGCTCGCGCAGGCTCAGGGCGAGCCGCAGCACCGCGATCCACATCAGCGACGAGCCGAGCATGTGCACCGCGACCAGGATCTCGGGGACCCCGCTGAAGTACTGCACGTAGCCGATCCCGCCTTGCGCGAGCAGCACGATCAGCAGGTCGCGGGCGCGGGCCCGGGTGTCGTCGGGGGCGTCCACCACACGCAGCACCAGCCACATGGCGAGCGCGAGAGCGCAGACGACCCAGGCGGCGATGGCGTGGAGGTGCGCGGCGTTCGTCCAGTCCCACGGCATGCGCGGGACGTCGCTGCTGTCACCGGCGTGCTTGCCGGCGCCGGTCACGGTCGTGCCGAGCGCGATCAGCAGACCCGAGGCGATCGTGATCGCCCACGACAGCTTGCGGACCGGGCCCGGCACGCGCGGCTTCGGCGGGGTGTCGCCCTCGCCGGTCCGGTGCCAGGTGATGACGGCGACGGTGAGCAGGGCGTTCGCGGCGAGGAAGTGGCCGGCGACCGTCCACGGGTTGAGGCCCATCCACACCGTGATGCCGCCGATGACGGCGTTGCTCATCACGATCCAGAACTGCGCCCAGCCCCAGCGCGTGAGGTTGCGGCGCCACGGCTTGGTGGACCGGGTGGCGATGATCGCCCAGCCGACGGCCGCCGACAGGACGTACGTCAGCATCCGGTTGCCGAACTCGATCAGACCGCGGTAGCCCTGCTCGGGCGTGACGATGAGGCTGTCTTCCGTGCACTTCGGCCAGGTGTCGCAGCCGAGACCGGAACCGGTCAGCCGGACCGCGCCACCGGTGACGATGATGAGGACGCTCATCACGACGGCGGAGAGCGCGGCGCGCCGGAGCGTCCGGGGGGACGGGGTCCAGCGCTGGGCGATGTAGGCGAGGGGGGTCAGCACGGGCCCCATCGTAGGACGGGGCTTGTGCACGCTTTCACGAGGGGGGTGGCTTGTCGGGAAACGTCACCCTCTGAACCTCTTCGGTCACTCCCAGCGGAAGAACTTCGCCGCAGCGCCGAGGCCCAGGACCGCCCACACGGCCAGGATCAGCGCGTTGCCCCAGGGCATGGACGCGCCGTTCTGGAGGACGTCCCGCAGGCCGTCGGAGAGGGCGGAGATGGGGAGCAGTTCCAGGAGCGAGCGGGCCGGCTCGGGGAACCTGTCCAGCGGGACGATGACCCCGCCGCCCACCAGGAGCAGCAGGAAGACGAGGTTGGCGGCGGCCAGGGTGGCCTCCGCCTTGAGCGTGCCCGCCATGAGCAGCCCGAGGCCCGAGAAGGCGGCCGTGCCGAGGACCAGGAGCAGCAGGACGGAGAGGGGGCTGCCGTGCGGGGACCAGCCGAGCGCCAGGGCGAGGGCGGTGAGGAGCGCGACCTGGAGGACCTCGGTGACGAGGACGGCGAGCGTCTTGGCGGTCATGAGCGCCCAGCGGGGGAGCGGTGAGGCGCCGAGACGCTTGAGCACCCCGTACCGCCGCTCGAAACCGGTCGCGATGGCCTGGCCGGTGAAGGCGGTCGACAGCACGGCGAGCGCGAGGACGCCCGGGGCGAGGAAGTCGACGGCCTCCCCGGCGCCGCCCGTCGTCGAAACAGGCACGGTCACGATGTCGACCGTGGAGAAGAGGACGAGGAGCAGCGAGGGAATGATCACCGTGAGGAGGAGCTGCTCGCCGTTGCGCAGCAGCATCCGGGTCTCCAGGGCCGTCTGCGCCGCGATCATCCGGCCGACGGGGGCGGCGCCGGGCTTCGGGGAGTAGGTACCCGTGCTCATGACCTCAGCTCCTTGCCGGTCAGCTCCATGAAGACGTCTTCGAGGGTGTGGCGCTCGACGGAGATGCCCTCGGGCATGACGCCGTGCTGGGCGCACCAGGTGGTGACCGTGGCGAGCAGCTGCGGGTCGACGGTGCCGGTGATGCGGTACGTGCCCGGGAGGGGCTCCGCGGCGGCGGTGCCGTCGGGCAGGGCCTTGAGCAGGGAGCCGAGGTCGAGTCCGGGGCGGCCGGTGAAGCGCAGGGTGTTCTCGGCGCCGCCGCGGCAGAGCTGTTCGGGGCTGCCCTGGGCGGCGACCCGGCCGGCGTCGATGATGGCGACGTCGTCGGCCAGCTCCTCGGCCTCCTGCATGAAGTGGGTGGTGAGGACGACCGTGACGCCGTCGGCGCGCAGCTCGCGCACGAGGTCCCAGGTGGCGCGGCGGGCCTGCGGGTCGAGTCCGGCGGTCGGCTCGTCGAGGAAGACGAGCTCGGGGCGGCCCACGACGGCCATGGCGAGCGCGAGGCGCTGCTGCTGGCCGCCGGAGAGCCGGCGGTAGGTGGTGCGGCCGCAGGAGCCGAGGCCGAGCCGCTCGATCAGGGCGTCCACGTCCAGGGGGTGGGCGTGCAGCTTCGCCATGTGGCGGAGCATCTCGTCGGCCCGGGCGCCCGAGTAGACCCCGCCGGACTGGAGCATCACGCCGATCCTGGGGCGCAGCGCGGCCGCGTCGGCGACCGGGTCGAGGCCGAGGGTGCGGACGGTGCCGTCATCCGGTCGGCGGTAGCCCTCGCAGGTTTCGATGGTGGTGGTCTTGCCGGCCCCGTTGGGGCCGAGGACGGCGGTGACGGTACCGGCCCGCACGTCGAGGTCGAGGCCGTCGACGGCGGTCTTGTTTCCGTACCGCTTGACCAGGCCACGTACCTGGACGACGGACTCATTTCCCATGGGCGGAAGTCTAGAGAGGGGGCTGAGGTCCTCCCGGCACGGGGCCCGCCGGACCCCCGCTCGGCCAGGCCCCACGGGCTTGATTCGTCCTACGAATGATCGTTTCCGCAGGTCAGGTAAGCCTTACCTGAGTGACGCACGGCACCGCCGTCGCCGCTGACGGCGCTTGTCAGTCCTCGATTAATTACGCAACAATGGCGTTGTGAAAAACGTTGGCGCGGCTCCGGTGGAGGAACTCGCGACCCGAGAGCGTTCCACGCGCAACCGGGTCGCGCGGTCGATCCTGGACCACGGGCCCTCGACCGTCGCCGACCTGGCCGAACGGCTCCGCCTCACCCAGGCAGCCGTCCGTCGCCACCTCGACGCACTGGTCGCGGAGAACGTCGTCGAGGCCCGTGAGCAGCGCGTCTACGGGACGCGCGCCCGTGGACGCCCCGCGAAGATCTTCGCGCTCACCGACTGCGGCCGCGACGCGTTCGACCAGTCGTACGACTCCCTGGCGGTCGAGGCGCTCCGCTGGATCGAGCGCAACGCCGGAGGGGAGGCGGCCGTCGCCGCCTTCGCCCGCGACCGCATCGAGGCCCAGGGCGACACGTACAGGGAAGCCGTCGAGGCGGCCGAGCCGGCCCGCCGGACCGAGGCGCTCGCCAAGGCCCTGACGGCGGACGGGTACGCTGCCACTGCGCGGAACGCGCCGGTCGGCGAGCAGCTCTGCCAGCACCACTGCCCGGTCGCCCACGTCGCCGAGCAGTATCCGCAGCTGTGCGAGGCGGAGACGGAGTTCTTCTCCCGCCTCTTGGGAACGCACGTCCAACGTCTGGCCACCATCGCGCATGGTGACGGCGTCTGCACGACGTTCATCCCGCACAGTGCCCCACAGACCAACTCATCAGCATCCGTCAGCACGGCCGGGAGGAACCCCGCATGACCACCGAGATCAGCCACCCCGAGCTTGAGGGCCTGGGTCGGTACGAGTACGGCTGGGCCGACTCCGACGCGGCCGGTGCCACCGCGAAGCGCGGTCTGAACGAGGACGTCGTCCGCGACATCTCCTCGAAGAAGAACGAGCCCGAGTGGATGCTGAACCTGCGTCTCAAGGGTCTGCGCCTCTTCGGTAAGAAGCCCATGCCGACCTGGGGCTCCGACCTCTCCGGCATCGACTTCGACAACATCAAGTACTTCGTGCGGTCCACCGAGAAGCAGGCCGAGTCCTGGGAGGACCTGCCGGAGGACATCAAGAACACGTACGACAAGCTCGGCATCCCGGAGGCGGAGAAGCAGCGCCTCGTCGCCGGTGTCGCCGCCCAGTACGAGTCCGAGGTCGTCTACCACCAGATCCGCGAGGACCTGGAGGAGCAGGGCGTCATCTTCGTCGACACCGACACGGCGCTGAAGGAGCACGAGGAGCTCTTCAAGGAGTACTTCGGCACCGTCATCCCGGTCGGCGACAACAAGTTCGCCTCCCTGAACACGGCCGTGTGGTCCGGCGGCTCGTTCATCTACGTGCCGAAGGGCGTGCACGTCGAGATCCCGCTCCAGGCCTACTTCCGTATCAACACGGAGAACATGGGTCAGTTCGAGCGGACGCTGATCATCGTCGACGAGGACGCCTACGTCCACTACGTCGAGGGCTGCACCGCCCCGATCTACTCCTCGGACTCGCTGCACAGTGCCGTTGTCGAGATCATCGTGAAGAAGGGCGGCCGCTGCCGCTACACGACCATCCAGAACTGGTCGAACAACGTCTACAACCTGGTGACCAAGCGCGCCGTCGCCTACGAGGGCGCCACCATGGAGTGGGTCGACGGCAACATCGGCTCCAAGGTCACCATGAAGTACCCGGCCGTCTACCTCATGGGCGAGCACGCCAAGGGCGAGACGCTGTCCATCGCCTTCGCGGGCGAGGGCCAGCACCAGGACGCCGGCGCCAAGATGGTGCACATGGCCCCGAACACCTCCTCGAACATCGTCTCCAAGTCGGTGGCGCGAGGCGGCGGCCGCACCTCCTACCGCGGTCTCATCGAGATCGGCGAGGGCGCCCCGGGCTCCAAGTCCAACGTGCTCTGCGACGCGCTGCTCGTCGACACGATCTCCCGCTCGGACACGTACCCCTACGTGGACGTGCGCGAGGACGACGTCTCCATGGGCCACGAGGCCACCGTCTCCAAGGTCTCCGAGGACCAGCTCTTCTACCTGATGAGCCGCGGCCTCACCGAGTTCGAGGCCATGGCGATGATCGTCCGCGGCTTCGTCGAGCCCATCGCCAAGGAACTCCCGATGGAGTACGCCCTGGAGCTCAACCGGCTGATCGAGCTGCAGATGGAAGGCGCGGTCGGCTGACAGCGCCACCGCCCCCCGTTCGCAGCGACCGACTTCGTACGTACGCAGGAAGAGAGCAACACGACAGCCATGGCTGAGGCTCAGAACATCCCCGCGGGCTCCACCACCGCGGGCTCGATCGCGGTGGCCGCCGAGTCCACCGTCGCCACGCGCATGAGCGCGCCCCCGTCCTTCGACGTCGCGGACTTCCCCGTCCCGCACGGCCGCGAGGAGGAGTGGCGCTTCACGCCGCTCGCGCGGCTCCGCGGCCTGCACGACGGCACCGCCGTCGCGTCCGGCGAGGGCGTCAAGGTCGAGGTCGAGGCCCCCGAGGGCGTCACCGTGGAGACCGTCGGCCGTGACGACGAGCGGCTCGGCAAGGCCGGCAAGCCCGTCGACCGCGTCGCGGCCCAGGCGTACTCCTCCTTCGAGAAGGCCTCGGTCGTCACCGTCGCCAAGGAGGCCGTCCTCACCGAGCCGATCCGCATCGCCGTGCACGGCGAGGGCGGGGTCGCCTTCGGCCACCAGGTGATCGAGCTCGGCGCCTTCGCCGAGGCCGTCGTGGTCATCGACCACACCGGTGACGCGGTGCTCGCCGCCAACGTCGACTACGTCCTCGGCGACGGCGCCAAGCTGACCGTCGTCTCCGTCCAGGACTGGGACGAGAAGGCCGTCCACGTCGCCCAGCACAACGCGCTGGTCGGCCGCGACGCCTCCTTCAAGTCGGTGATCGTCACCTTCGGCGGCGACGTCGTCCGCATCCACCCCCGCGTGGCGTACGCGGCGCCCGGCGGCGAGGCCGAGCTCTTCGGCCTGTACTTCACCGACGCCGGCCAGCACCAGGAGCACCGCCTCCTCGTCGACCACAACACCCCGCACTGCAAGTCCAACGTCGCCTACAAGGGCGCGCTGCAGGGCCAGGACGCGCACGCGGTGTGGATCGGTGACGTCCTCATCCAGGCCGCCGCCGAGGGCACCGACACGTACGAGCTCAACCGGAACCTGGTCCTCACGGACGGCGCCCGGGTCGACTCCGTGCCGAACCTGGAGATCGAGACCGGCGAGATCGCCGGCGCCGGTCACGCCTCGGCCACCGGCCGCTTCGACGACGAGCAGCTCTTCTACCTGATGTCCCGCGGCATCCCGGAGGCCGAGGCCCGCCGCCTCGTCGTCCGCGGCTTCTTCGCCGAGCTGGTCCAGCAGATCGGTCTGCCGGACGTCCAGGAGCGTCTCCTCGCCAAGATCGAGGCCGAGCTGGAGGCCTCCGTCTGATGGCCTTCGTCCGAGTCTGCGCACTGAGCGAGCTGGAGACCGACACCCCGAAGCGGGTCGAGGTCGACGGCACGCCGGTGTCGGTCGTGCGCACCGAGGGCGAGGTGTTCGCGATCAACGACATCTGCTCGCACGCGAACGTCTCCCTCTCGGAGGGCGAGGTCGAGGACTGCGCCATCGAGTGCTGGCTGCACGGGTCGAGCTTCGACCTCCGCACCGGCAAGCCCTCGGGCCTGCCCGCGACGCGCCCCGTGCCCGTATACCCCGTAAAGATCGAAGGGGACGATGTGCTCGTCTCCGTCACCCAGGAGTCCTGAGTCACCCATGGCAACGCTTGAAATCCACGACCTGCACGTCTCCGTCGAGGCCGAGAACGGCCCCCGGGAGATCCTCAAGGGTGTCGACCTGACCATCAAGCAGGGCGAGACCCACGCCGTCATGGGCCCCAACGGCTCCGGCAAGTCGACCCTGGCGTACTCGCTCGCCGGCCACCCGAAGTACACGGTCACCGGCGGCACCGTCACCCTCGACGGCGAGGACGTCCTGGAGATGTCGGTCGACGAGCGCGCCCGCGCCGGCGTCTTCCTGGCCATGCAGTACCCGGTCGAGGTCCCCGGTGTCTCGGTCTCCAACTTCCTTCGCACCTCGGCCACCGCCGTCCGCGGCGAGGCCCCCAAGCTGCGTACCTGGGTGAAGGAGGTCAAGTCCGCGATGGAGCAGCTCCAGATGGACCCGGCCTTCGCCGAGCGCAACGTCAACGAGGGCTTCTCCGGCGGTGAGAAGAAGCGCCACGAGATCCTCCAGCTGGAGCTCCTCAAGCCGAAGATCGCGATCCTCGACGAGACCGACTCGGGCCTCGACGTCGACGCGCTCCGCATCGTCTCCGAGGGCGTCAACCGTGTCCGCGAGACCGGCGAGGTCGGCACGCTGCTGATCACCCACTACACGCGCATCCTGCGCTACATCAAGCCCGACTTCGTTCACGTGTTCGCGAACGGCCGCATCGCCGAGTCCGGCGGCGCCGAGCTCGCCGACCAGCTCGAGGCCGAGGGCTACGACAAGTACGTGAAGGGTGGCGCATCCGCGTGACATCTGCCCATCAGGGGCTCTCCGGCCTCCTCGACACCGAGGCGATCCGCAAGGACTTCCCGCTCCTGGATCGCGTGGTCCACGACGGCAAGAAGATCGTGTACCTGGACTCCGCGGCGACCTCGCAGAAGCCGCGCCAGGTCCTCGACGCGCTGAACCAGTACTACGAGCGGCACAACGCCAACGTGCACCGTGGTGTGTACACGGTCGCCGAGGAGGCGACGGCGCTGTACGAGGGCGCCCGCGACAAGGTCGCGGCGTTCATCAACGCGCCGAGCCGCGACGAGGTGATCTTCACCAAGAACGCCTCGGAGTCGCTCAACCTCGTGGCCAACATGCTGGGCTGGGCCGACGAGCCCTACCGCGTGGACCACGAGACCGAGATCGCCATCACGGAGATGGAGCACCACTCCAACATCGTGCCGTGGCAGCTGCTCGCGCAGCGCACGGGCGCGAAGCTGAAGTGGTTCGGCCTCACCGACGACGGCCGTCTCGACCTCTCGAACATCGAAGAGGTCATCACCGAGAAGACCAAGATCGTCTCGTTCACGCTGGTCTCGAACCTGCTGGGCACGGTCAACCCGGTCGAGACGATCATCCGCCGCGCCCAGGAGGTCGGTGCGCTCGTCTGCATCGACGCCTCCCAGGCGGCCCCGCACATGGTCCTGGACGTGCAGGCGCTCCAGGCCGACTTCGTGGCCTTCACCGGCCACAAGATGTGCGGCCCGACCGGCATCGGCGTGCTGTGGGGACGGCAGGAGCTCCTGGAGGACCTCCCGCCCTTCCTCGGCGGCGGCGAGATGATCGAGACCGTCTCGATGCACTCCTCGACCTACGCTCCGGCTCCGCACAAGTTCGAGGCGGGTACGCCCCCGATCGCCCAGGCCGTCGGCCTCGGCGCGGCCGTGGACTACCTGTCGGCGATCGGCATGGAGAACATCGCGCGCCACGAGCACGCGATCACCGAGTACGCCGTCCGGCGCCTCCAGGAGGTCCCGGACCTGCGGATCATCGGCCCCACCACGGCCGAGGACCGCGGCGCGGCGATCTCCTTCACGCTGGGCGACATCCATCCGCACGACGTGGGCCAGGTGCTCGACGAAGAGGGCATCGCGGTCCGGGTCGGCCACCACTGCGCGCGGCCGGTCTGCCTGCGGTACGGAATTCCTGCGACCACGCGGGCGTCGTTCTATCTGTACTCCACCCCGGCCGAGGTCGACGCCCTCGTCGCGGGACTGGAGCACGTACGGAACTTCTTCGGGTAGGGGTCGGTCGTGAAGCTGGATTCGATGTACCAGGACGTCATCCTGGACCACTACAAGCACCCCCACGGGCGCGGTCTTCGGGACGGCGACGCCGAGGTGCACCACGTCAACCCGACGTGCGGCGACGAGATCACGCTGCGCGTGAAGTACGAGGGCTCGCGGATCGCGGACGTCTCGTACGAGGGGCAGGGCTGCTCGATCAGCCAGGCTTCGGCCTCGGTCCTGAACGAGCTGCTCGTCGGCAAGGAGCTGGCCGAGGCGCAGAAGATCCAGGGCACCTTCCTGGAGCTGATGCAGTCCAAGGGCCAGATCGAGCCGGACGACGCGATGGAGGAGGTCCTGGAGGACGCGGTCGCGTTCGCCGGCGTCTCCAAGTACCCGGCCCGGGTGAAGTGCGCGCTGCTCAGCTGGATGGCGTGGAAGGACGCGACCGCCCAGGCGCTGGGTGACGACGAGAAGTCTGTGAGGAAGTCGGCATGACCGAGAACGCTGGGGCCACCATGAAGCCGGCCTCCGAGGAAGAAGTCCGCGAGGCGCTGTACGACGTCGTCGACCCCGAGCTGGGCATCGACGTGGTCAACCTCGGTCTGATCTACGGCATCCACATCGACGACTCGAACGTCGCGACGCTGGACATGACCCTGACGTCGGCGGCCTGCCCGCTGACCGATGTCATCGAGGACCAGGCGAAGTCCGCGACGGACGGCATCGTCAGCGAGCTGAAGATCAACTGGGTCTGGATGCCGCCGTGGGGTCCGGACAAGATCACGGACGACGGCCGCGAGCAGCTGCGCGCGCTCGGCTTCAACGTCTGACAGACGGACTCGTGTGAACGGCCGTGCCCTTCGGGGCACGGCCGTTTTCGCGTGTGCGGGGCTGCCGCGTCAGTGGCTCCTGCCCCAGTCGGCGCGCGGGCCCGGGGTGGGGGCGGCGGGGAAGCCGGCCGCCTGGGCGAGGTCCGGGGCCAGGTTCTCCTTGCGGATGCGCAGGTCGACGTAGATCAGGGAGGTCACCAGCGGGGGGAAGACGGAGACGACCAGCTGGCTGACCAGCTGTCCGAGGATCACGAAGACGATGACCACGGCGAAGGCGGCGATCATCGCGCTTTCGCCGCTCCCGGAGAAGTCGACGGCCGACAGCGGCGCCGACGCGAGCAGCGAGAGCAGCTGCTGGATCAGCCAGCTCACGAAGGTGGTCGCCACCGCGACGAGCAGCATGATGCCGAAGGTGCGCCACCAGAAGCCGCGGATCAGGGCCGAGGAGCGGCGCATCGAGGCGATCGCGCCCTGGCCCTCCATGACCGCCGCCGCCGGGGCCAGGCTGAACTTCACCCAGATCCACAGCGCGAGCGGGGTGACGAGCAGGGCCAGGAGGAAGGCGAGGACGGGCAGGAGGAGGTAGCTGCCGTCCGGGGTGCCGCCCGAGTCGGCCGCGGAGAACAGGGCCAGGAACAAGCCGACGACGCCCACGAGGACGATCGCGTACGGAAGCATCAGGACGACGCTCGTCAGGAGCACGGTGCCGAGGACGGCCGGCATCCGGGACCAGGAGCGGCGCCAGAGCGCGCCGAAGCGGGTCGGGCGGCCGAGGACGGCCTCCTGGATCACTGCGGGGCAGGCCGCCGCCATCAGCGCGTTGGCGCAGAGGAGCGTGATCATGGCGGCGAGCCAGACGAGGACGAACGCGACGATCAGCGGCTGGACGTCCTCCCACCGCGGCTCCTCGCCCACGGGCAGGTCGAACACCGCGGGGAAGAGGTCGCTCACGGTCGCGTACGCGATGACGAGGGCCACGCCGACGAAGACGACCGCCGTGCCGTAGACGGCGGCGGTGACCCCGAGGAGCTGCTTCCAGTGGCGCCCGAAGGCCGCGAAGGTGCCGGAGAGGATCGCCCCGAGGGTGAGCGGTGCCAGGGGTATGACCCCGGGTCTCGGAGGCGGAGGCGGATAGCCGTAGCCGTAGGGCGGCGGCACTGGAGGGAACGTCATGCGGGACACCGTATCGGTAGCCGTTGCGCACACCTGTGCGGATTCTATGTGTACGCCTGTACGCATCGATGTGTACGCTCGTACGCATGGGATACGGACTCCTGGCGGGCGCCATCGTGGCGGAGATCCTCGCCACCACCTCGATGAAGTACAGCGACGGCTTCACCAAGCTCTGGCCCTCGCTCGTCACCGGCGCCGGCTACCTGATCGCCTTCGCGCTCCTCGCGCAGGCCCTCAAGACGCTCCAGGTCGGCACCGCGTACGCCATCTGGTCCGGCGTCGGCACCGCCGCCGTCGCCACGATCGGCATCCTCTTCCTCGGCGAGACCCTCAGCCTCGCCAAGATCGCCGGGATCCTGCTGATCGTCGCCGGGGTCGCCGTCCTCAACCTCGGGGGCGCGCACTGATGGCCCGCGCCCGCCGCCACGACCCCGGGCGGCGCGAGCGGATCGTCGCCGCGGCCCTCCGCGTCGTCGGGCGGTCCGGACTCGCCGGGCTGAGCCACCGCACGGTCGCCGCCGAGGCGGACGTGCCGCTCGGCTCCACCACGTACCACTTCGCCTCCCTCGACGAACTCCTCGTCGCCGCCCTCCGCGAGGCCAACGAAGGCTTCGGGCGACGCCTCCGTGAGAGCCCCGCCCTCGCCGACCCGGCCGCCGGCCTCGCCACCGCGCTCGCCCGGCTCCTGGGGGAGTGGCTGGGAGGCGAACGCGCCGGCGTGGAGCTGGAGTACGAGCTCTACCTCGCCGCCCTGCGCCGCCCCGCCCTGCGCCCCGTCGCCGCCGAGTGGACCGAGTCCGCCGTCGCCGCGCTCTCCGCCCGGACCGACCCCGCCACCGCGCGCGCCCTGGTCGCCCTCATGGACGGCGTCTGCCTCCAGGTCCTGCTCACCGGCGGTTCGTACAACGAGGACCACGCGCGCGAGATGCTCGCCCGGGTGTTGAAGGAAGCGCCCGACTCCGGGGTCCCGGCCTCGTCGGAACCGACCATCCGCTCGACCGACACCTGAGACCGGTTGGCCCGCGCGGGGGCCCGACCGTTAGGTTTTCCGTCATGACCACTGCTCCTCGCACCACCGGCGCCGTCGCCGCCGGCCTCGCCACCATCGCCGGTGACGGCTCCGTTCTCGACACCTGGTTCCCCGCCCCCGAGCTGACCGACACGCCCGGCCCCGCCGGCACCGAGCGGCTCACCCCCGACGAGGCCGTGAACGCCCTCGGTGACGGGGCCGCCAAGGCCCTCGGCGTGGACGCCCGCCGCGGCGTCGAGGTGGTCGCCGTCCGTACCGTCATCTCCTCGCTCGACGACAAGCCGCTCGACGCGCACGACGCCTACCTGCGCCTGCACCTGCTCAGCCACCGGCTGGTCAAGCCGCACGGCCAGAGCCTGGACGGCGTCTTCGGTCTCCTCGCCAACGTCGCCTGGACCTCGCTCGGCCCGGTCGCCGTGGACGACATCGAGAAGGTCCGGCTCAACGCCCGCGCCGAGGGCCTGCACCTCCAGGTGACCTCGATCGACAAGTTCCCGCGCATGACCGACTACGTCGTGCCCGCCGGGGTCCGCGTCGCCGACGCCGACCGCGTCCGCCTCGGCGCCCACCTCGCCGCCGGCACCACCGTCATGCACGAGGGCTTCGTCAACTTCAACGCCGGCACCCTCGGCACCTCGATGGTCGAGGGCCGGATCTCCGCCGGCGTCGTCGTCGGCAACGGCTCCGACATCGGCGGCGGCGCCTCCACCATGGGCACCCTGTCCGGCGGCGGCAACGTCGTCATCTCGATCGGCGAGCGCTGCCTGATCGGCGCCGAGGCGGGCGTCGGCATCGCCCTCGGCGACGAGTGCGTCGTCGAGGCCGGTCTGTACGTCACGGCCGGCACCCGGGTCACCATGCCCGACGGCCAGATCGTCAAGGCCCGTGAGCTCTCCGGCGGCTCGAACATCCTCTTCCGCCGCAACTCGGTCACCGGAGCCGTCGAGGCACGCCCGAACAACGCGGTCTGGGGCGGACTGAACGAGATCCTCCACAGCCACAACTGATGCGGTGACTCTGCGTCAACGGCCGGCGTTAGGCAGGACGCAGAGTCACTGTACGCAGACAAGGCGAGGAGTCGACATGAGGACGAAGCCCACGGTCGCCGGGGTGCTCACGGCGCTGGCGGTGCTGCTTCCGGCGGGCACGGCCCAGGCGGACGAGACGCACACGCACAACGGCCCGACCGTCACGAACGGCCCCAGCCTCTCCCTCCACACCGGGCAGATCGACGACCCGCTGGAGGACGTCCTGGAGCACGCCGCGATCCTCGGCCGGACCTACACGACCGACTCCGCCTGAAGCAGCGCTTCGAGCGCACCCCGCAGCCCGTCGACCGTCTCCCGGTCGGCGGGCTGCAGCGGTTCCCGCACCGGCCCGCCGAGCAGTGCCTTGGCGGTCACCGTGCCGGGCAGGCCCGAGGCCATCATCAGCTCGGCCAGCGGCATCGTGCGGGCGTGGAGCAGGGCCGCCCCGGCGGTGTCGCCGGCGTCGAAGGCGTCCAGGACCGCGCGCAGTTGCCGGGGCACCACGTTGGCCACCGTGCTGACGTAGCCGGCGCCGCCGACCGCGTACAGCGGCAGGTTCAGCTCCTCGGCGCCCGAGTAGTACGCGAGGCCGGTCTCCGCGATCAGCCGGGCCGAGGCCAGGAAGTCGTACGAGCAGTCCTTCACCGCCACGATCCGCGGGTGCCCGGCGAGCCGCCGCATGGTCGCCGGCTCGACGCGCGTGCCCGTGCGGCCGGGGATGTCGTAGACCATCACCGGCAGCGCCGTCGCGTCCGCGACCTTCAGGAAGTGCGCCTCGACGGCCGCCTGCGGAGGGCGGCTGTAGTACGGGGTGACGACGAGCAGCCCGTCGGCGCCCGCCTTCTCGGCCTCACGGGCCAGCTCCGCGGTGTGCCGGGTGTCGGCGGTGCCGACGCCCGTGAGAAGCGAGGGGCCCGGACCCACCGCCGCCCGGACGGCGCGGACGAGTCCGGCCTTCTCGGCGTCGGTGGTGGTCGGCGACTCGCCGGTGGTGCCGTTGAGGACCAGGCCGTCACAGCCCTCCGACACCAGATGCGCGGCCAGCTCGCTCGCCCGGTCGAGGTCGAGCGCGCCGGAGGCGGAGAAGGGCGTGATCATCGCGCAGAGCGCGCGGCCGAAAGGGTGTCCAGTGCTCATCCGGACAGTCTGGGCACGCATGACCGTGAAGGTCCACTTAGTTCTGCTTGGTTCGAGAGATAAGCGCTGCTGAAGGGTGGGTTGCTCTGAGATGATCGGCGGGCGCGACAGGGGGATATGGAGAACACCACAGCATGAGCGAACAGCGCGTCGCACTCGTCACCGGCTCGTCCTCGGGCATCGGGGCCGCCGTCGCCCGCCGCCTCGCCGAGGCCGGCATCCGGGTCGTCGTCAACTCCGCCCGTTCCGTCGAGGCGGGGGAACGCCTCGCCGCCGAACTGCCCGGCGCCGTCTACCTCCGGGCGGACGTCTCCGACGAGACCCAGGCCAAGGAGCTCGTCGAGCGGACCGTCGAGCGCCTGGGCCGCCTCGACATCCTCGTCAACTGCGCGGGCACCACCCGGTTCATCCCGCACGACGACCTCGAAGCCGCCTCGCCCGACGTCTGGCGGCACCTCTACGACGTCAACGTCATCGGCGTCTGGCAGACCGTCACCGCCGCCGTCCCGCACCTGCGGAAGACCCGCGGCAGCGTCGTGACGATCTCCTCCCAGGCCGGCGTCCGGCCGGGCGGCAGCTCCATCCCGTACGCGGTCTCCAAGGCCGCCGTCAACCACATGACGAAGCTCCTCGCCAAGACCCTCGGCCCTGACGTCCGGGTCAACGCCGTCGCGCCCGGACTCATCGACACCCCCTGGTTCGACGGGGTCGACGGCGCCGACGCGGCCAAGGCGCATGTCGCCGGGGTCGTTCCGCTGCGCCGTGTCGGCCGCCCCGAGGACATCGCCGAGGCCGTCTTCGACCTCGCCCACGCCTCGTACATCACCGGCGAGGTGCTCCTCGTGGACGGCGGCGGTCACCTGCTCGGCTGAGCCGCCTACAGGTTCAGCTTGAAGCCGTCGTGGCTGCGCGCGAAGCCCAGCGACGCGTAGAAGCGATGGGCCTCCGTCCGCCGCTTGTCGCTCGTCAGCTGGACCAGCGCGCAGCCCCGCTCGCGGGCCCGCGCGACGGCCCGCTCCATCAGCTCCCGCCCCAGGCCGCTGCCCCTCCGGTCCGCCCTGATCCGGACCGCCTCGATCAGGGCCCGCTCGGCGCCGCCCTTGCCGAGGCCGGGGATGTACGTGGCCTGGAGGCAGCCCAGGACAGGTCCGCCGTCGACGAGGACCAGCACCTCGTTGCGCGGGTCGTCCGCGATGGCGGCGAAGGCCCGCTCGTACGCCTCGGTGACGACGATCGTGGCGGGGTCGACGACCTGCCCCTCGTCGGCCAGGAGGGCGAGGACGGCGGGCAGTTCGGCGCGGATGGCAGGGCGGAGAATCATGCTGCCGAGTCTCACACAAGGGGATTTCATGCCGCGTTCATGGCCGAAGCGAGATGGTATGGCCAACTGAAGAGAGGGAGCCCTCCATGAACGCCGTCGCACACCCCGACGCCCGTCCCGAGATCCACCGTCCCGGCGTCGAAGCCGTCCTCGTCAGCACCTGGTCGGTCGGCACCCCCGAGCGCCAGCGCGCCGCCGTCGAGGCCGTCCGCAAGGCCTGGGAGAGCCGGGAGTGGCCGGACCCGAGGCTGCTCGGATACACCGTCTACTGCGGAACGGACGGCGATACGCTGCTCCAGTACGCGCAGTGGGCCACCCACGAAGCCTACGACGACTTCGTCCACACCCGCCGTGACGACCGGGACGCCGAGATCGACGCGGCCGTCCCCGGGATCGAGCGGGTCGAGCCGCACCGCTACGCGCCGCCGTACCGGACCGCCGTCCTCAACGAGGAGAGCGCGGGGGCGGTGCCGGGCCTCGTCGCGGCCGTCGAGGTCGAGTTCGACGGGCCGGACGCCGGGCGCCAGAGAGCCTGGGTGGACAGCGTGTTCACCGCGCTGGCCCAGGACGAGGGGTCGCAGCGGATACCGGGCGCGATCGGCGCCCAGTTCCACCTCTCCGCCGACGGCACCCGCGCCCTCGACCTCGCCGAGTGGGAGAGCGAGCAGGCCCACACGGCGTGGCTGATGAGTCTGGCCACCAGCCCGGTCGGCGAGGCCTGGGCGGCGGTGGCGAACCACCCCGGGATCGCCGGCAGCCGGGTGCGGAAGTTCACGCCCGCGCTGAGCCTCAACGCGGGCGTGTGACCGACCGGGTCGGTACTACGGGCGGAAGCGCAGGACCTGCGGGTCGTGGTCGCTGTCCTGGTCGGCGAACTCGGCGTTGATGTGCACGCTGTCGTACTCGAAGTGGTGCACGCCGGGGCTGGTCAGGATCTGGTCGAGGACCTGGCTGTTGCCCTGGTAGACGTACGAGTACCGCTCGGAGCGCGGCAGCGACTTCACGGCCGGGTACAGCACGTCGCCGTCGGCCAGCGCCTCCGTGGTCCCGGAGAACTCGAAGTCGTTGATGTCTCCGACGACCAGGACGTCGGCCTGCTTCTCCAGGGCGACGATGTCCTTCACGAAGGCGTTGACGGACTGAGCCTGGAGCAGGCGCTTCGCCTCGGAGGAACGGTTCGGCGGCTGGTGGTGCGAGACGATGGACTCGTCGCCGCCCTTCGAGCCGAAGTGGTTGGCGATCACGAAGACCGTCCGGCCGCGGAAGACGAACTCGCCCGCGAGCGGCTTGCGGCTGCTCTCCCAGGCGGTGTTCGCCGGGTCGATCCGGCCGGGGGACACCGTCAGGGCCGCGCGGCCCTTCGAGCCCGTCACGCCGGTGGCCGCGGTCGCGTCGGTCGCCGCGCGGTCGGTGAAGGAGACCCGCTCGGGGTTGAAGAGGAAGACCTGGCGGATGTTGCCGCCGGGCTCGCCGCCGTCCTTGTTGTTCTCCGGGTCGACCGAGCGCCACTCGTACGCCGGGCCGCCGGCCGCGACGATCGCGTCCGTGAACTTCTTGACCGTCTGGTCGGCGGCGACCGTGCCGTCGTTCTTCGCGCCGTTGTTGTCCTGGATCTCCTCCAGGGCCAGGATGTCGGGCGAGGCGAGGTTGTCGACGACCGCCTTCGCGAGGGCGTCGAACTTCTCCTGCGGGTCGGTCGGGTCGAGGTTCTCGACGTTGTACGTCGCCACGGCCAGCTCGTTCTTGTGCTGCTTGTCCGTGCTCTCGCGCTCCAGGCCCTTGTCCTCGACCTTGCCGAGCGTGCGGGCCGTCAGCGTGTAGCCGCCGAACTGGTTGAAGTCGAGCGGCCCCTCGCTCGTGCCCGTCAGCCAGTCGCCGACGTTCGCCTTCGGGAAGGGCTGCTGGGCGATCGGGGTCAGCGACTGGATCTGGAGCCGGCCGGTGTTCTGGGACTCGTAC
Organism: Streptomyces narbonensis; assembly: GCF_014649015.1. Classification (GTDB taxonomy): domain Bacteria; phylum Actinomycetota; class Actinomycetes; order Streptomycetales; family Streptomycetaceae; genus Streptomyces; species Streptomyces narbonensis. The sequence goes on along the minus strand of NZ_BMSF01000003.1, from coordinate 114,244 downwards.
GAGCCGTAGACCGTGCCGCCGCGCCAGTTGCGGTTCTCCCAGGGCTTCACCGTCACCCAGAGCTCGGAATACGGGTCGGTGGCGCCGACCACCCGCGAGGTGCCGACGCGGACGTTGGTGCCCTCCAGGGACTCGTAGTAGTCCAGGGCGTACGTCTCCGGGTCCAGCGTCAGGCCGTTGATCGAGCCGCCGGCGGCCGGGTCGCCCTCCGGGGTGTACTCGTCGGGCACGGACCAGGGGGCGATCGTCACCGGGGCCGGGACCGCGTTGCCCTTCGAGACCACCGTGATCGCGGGCTTGGAGAGCTGGGTCAGCGACTGGTTGCCGGAGTTCAGCCCGCCCGGGACGTACTCGGTGACCGTGCCGTTCACGCTGACCGCGTCGCCGACGGCGACGGTCGGGACCGAGCTGGTGAAGACGAACAGGCCCTCGCTGGTGGCCGGGTTCGCGTCGGCCTCGGGGTCCTGGATCCAGAAGCCGCGCGAGCCGTAGGTACGGACGCCGGTGACGATGCCGGTCACGCCGGTGACCTGCTTGCCCACGAGCGGGGAGACGCGGGTCGTGCCCTGGATGTCGTGGACGCGGACGCCGGCGGCACCGTCCTCGGCGACGGCGCTCGTCGAACCGGCCAGCAGCCCGGCGGCGAGGGCGGCGGCGACGACGGCGGAGACTGCGGCGAATCTCGGTATGGAGGAAGACATCAAGGGCTCCGGAGGGTGCTTGGAGGAACGGCAGATGAATCTACGCGCGTCAATCTCTTGTGAGAGGGGGGAACTTGTCAAGAGTCGACGGGTGTACGAAGGCTGACGGATGTGTGAACCGGCGGACGACCCCCCGGATGCGTCTACGCTGAGTACCGCTCTTTCGCCGGACTTCCCCTCCGGTCCCCCCGCTCGTCCCTCCGTCCGTCCCCCTTCCAGTCCCCCTCCCGTCCCACCCCCGGTCCCACCCCCGGTCCCACCCGTACGCGTCGAGGAGACACCCCACATGTCAGCGGAGCAGCCCACCCTTCCCCCCGTTCGGCTTCCCGCGGACGCGGAGCTGGCGCGGGACGCCCTGGCCGCGCCGCTCCTCGCCCGTGCCGTGCGGCTCGCCCGCTGGGCCGGCCCCGAGACGCGGGTCGGCGCGGGCGGCGAGCTCGTCGACGAGCAACTGCAGGACGCCGTCGAGCTCCTGGGCCTCACCGTCGAGGCGGACGGCGACGAGGGCGCCGGGTCCTCCGCGGACACGGAGGCCTACGAGGAGGCCGTCGAGGAGGCCGAGATCCTGGCCGCCGACGCCTGGCGGCTCGCGGTCGACACCGGCCTCGTGTCGGTCGAGGACGGCGCGGACGACGAGACGCCCGGCGAGGCGGGCCCCGGCGAGAACCTGGCCCTGGTCACCGGCGGCTCGCCCCAGGACGTCCTCACGATCTGGCTGGACGGCTTCGACGCGGTCTTCGCCGACGCCGTCGTGCCGGTCCTCGACGACCTGGACACGATCGTCGGCGAGGACGGCGAGATCGACCTCGAGTCGCTTGAATGGGACCCCGAGATGGAGGGCGAGTTCCTGGAGGGCGTGCTCGGCAACCTCTACCTGCTGACCGTCAGCGAGGGCGGCCCCGGCAACGGCCCGGTGCCGCTGCCCGCGCTCGCCGCCTCGATGGTCGTCCCCGACGACATGGGCGAGCCGACCGACGACGTCCTGGAGCAGGTCTCGGACGCGATGATGCGGCTCGACGAGCAGTTCCGCCTCCTGGAGGCCATCGGGCTCGTCGAGTACCAGCCCGTCGACGAGGCCCTGATGGCCGAGGAGGGGGAGGAGCCCGCCGCGCCGCTGGACGACGAGGACGTCTCGCGCTACGGCATGGTCCGGCTCACCCCGCTCGGCCTCTACGGCGTCCGGGCCCGGATGCTCGACGCCGGTGTGCACGCGCCCGCCGTCGGCGACCTCGCCGACAAGGGGGCCGACGCGCTCCTCGGCGGGATCGTGGGCTACCCGGAGGACGCCGCGCGCGCAGAGACCGCCGCGTGGCTCTCCGGCCGTGACGTCGAGACCGCGGCGCGCGAGCTGCTGCACGCGGCGCGCGGCGCGGACGCGGGCTCGCCGCTCCGCCGCCTCCACTGCCAGCAGGCGCTCTCCCTGGTGGGCACGGGGGCGGAGCCCGCGGTCCGGGAGGTCCTGGACGACGCGGAACTCGGCGGCCTGGCGCGGGTCTGGCTCGCGGAGCGGGGCGCGACGGACGTGCCCGCGCCCTCGGAGTCGATGATCTTCTGGCTGGCGATCGACACCATCGCGGCGCAGCTCGACGCGGACGGCGACCTGGAGGAGGTCCAGGAGCTGATCGAGGGGCTGACCGGCCGGCACAGCGGCTTCTTCGAGGCGGCGTGGCGCGTGGAGCACCCGGCGACGGCGGAGGTCCTGGAGGCGATGGGCCGGCTGCACCGGGACAAGACGGCCGCGAAGGAGGCCCGCAAGTCGGCCTTCAAGGCCCGCTCACGGTCGGGCTCCTGACGGCCCGGACCCCGGCCGGGTGCCGCCGGGCGCCCGGCAGGGGAGGCCGAATCCCCTTCGGAGCCGGTCGATTCCGGCCGATGACGGTCTCGGTGTCGGCCGGTTCCGGCCGGTGTCGGCCGGTTCCGGCCGGTGTCGGCCGGTTCCGGCTCCGGGATCGCTTCGGTGATGCCCGGACGGCGTTCCCGTGGCGTTTAGCTCGCGTTCGTGAGGGCACGGGACGGTGGCCCGTATGATCCACCCGGCCCAGGGAGACCCTTACACCATGCCCCTCAATCGCCGAGAGTTCACCAAGCAGTCCGCCGTCGCCGGTGCGGGGCTCGCCCTCACCGGAGTCGTCGGCGCTCTGGCCACCGCGCCCGAGGCGCTCGCCTCCGACGAGCCGGAGGTGTACGGAGCCGGGCACGGCGGGGGCCACGCGCTCGGGTACGGGCCGCTCCTCGCCGACCCCGAGGGGATCCTCGCCCTGCCGGCCGGGTTCTCGTACCGCGTCGTCACCCACAGCGGCGTCACCCGACTGGAGAGCGGCGAGTTAACGCCCTCCAACCACGACGGCACCGCGGCCTTCGCCGGCCCGCGCGGCGCCACGTACCTCGTCAACAACCACGAGCTCTACGGGCCCCGCTCGAACTGGCCCCACCCCGTCCCGCTCACCGAGGGACTCGTCTACGACCCGATCGCCCCCGGCGGCTGCACCGTCGTCGAGGTGCACCGAGACGGCACCGTCGTGGAGTGGGTCGGCCTCGCCGGAACCTCCACCAACTGCGCGGGCGGCAGCACCACCTGGGGCACCTGGCTGACCGGCGAGGAGAACTCCGACCTCGCGGGCGTCAACGGCATGACGAGGGACCACGGCTACGTCTTCGAGGTCGACCCGTTCGACCGGCACGCCAACCTCGACCCGAAGCCGATCAAGGCCTTCGGCCGCTTCGACCACGAGGCCGTCGTCATCGACCCGAAGCGCGGCCACGCCTACCTCACCGAGGACGCCGCCCTGCCCTTCGGCCTGCTCTTCCGCTGGGTGCCGCCGAAGGGCTTCGAGCACGGGCGCGGGAAGCTCCGTACGCTCGCCGACGACGCCGGTGTGCTCCAGGCCGCCAAGTGCACCGACTCCGGCGGCCGTCTCGTCGCCGACCTCTCGCAGGCCACCCGGATCGGCACCGTCTACGGCGTGGACTGGGTCGACGTCCCCGACCGCGACGCCCGCACGGTCCCCGTCCGCAAGCAGTTCGAGGACGGCCGGATCACCCGCGGCTGCAAGCTGGAGGGCATGTGGTGGGCCGACGGCGGCGCGTACGTCGTCTCGTCCTTCGCGCGCGAGGAGTGGAGCCCCGGCCCCTCGCACGACGGCCAGGTCTGGTTCTACGACCCCAGGCGCCGCACCCTCACCCTCAAGGTGCTGTTCGGTGTGAACGCGGCGCCCGGCGAGGACGGCGCCTTCGACGGCCCCGACAACATCACCGTCTCCCCGCACGGCGGGATCGTCATCGCCGAGGACGGCCGCGGCCTGCAGCACCTCTTCGGTGCGACCGACTCCGGCCGGACGTACCCCATCGCCCGCAACGACCTGAACGAAGCCGAGTTCACCGGGGTCTGCTTCTCGCCCGACGGCGGGACGCTCTTCGCCAACATCCAGGAGCCGGGCATCCTGCTCGCGATCACCGGCCCCTGGCGCCGCCAGCCCCGCCGCTGAGCCGACGGCGGGCCTTCGAGGGGCTCCGAGGTGCCCTTCAGGACCTCTCGGTCTGCCCCTCTGACCCCTGGTCAGGTCCATGGGCTGACATCTAACATGTCAGCCCATGGACGCACTGCGGCCCGTGGGCCGGACCCTTCTGCGCGACCGGGCGTACGAGGCACTGCGCGAGGCCATCGTGCGCGGCGACCTCGCCCCCGGCGCCCTCCTGAAGGACGCCGACCTCGCCGACCTCCTCGGGCTCTCGCGCGCGCCCGTGCGCGAGGCCCTGGCCCGGCTCTGCATCGAGGGGCTCGTCGAGACCAAACCACAGAGCTACACCCGGGTCACCCGGCCGGTCAGCCGGGTGGTCCGGGACGCCGCGTCCGTCGTGCGCGTGATGCACGAGCTCGCCGCCCGCACCGGGGTGCCGCTGCTCGGCCCCGAGGGCGTCCGGACCATGCGCGAGGCCAACGCGCGCTTCGCGGCGGCCGTCCGCGACTCCGACGTCGAGGCCGCGCTCCGCGCCGACGACGAGCTCCACCAGGTCCTCGTCGTCGCCAGCGGCAACCACGCCGCCGCCGCCACCATCGCGCGCTACACCCCACTCATCCGCCGCGTCGAGCGGCGGCTCTTCGGCGACTCCGGCAGCTGCGGCTCAGCCGAACTGCACGCCCGGCTGATCGACGCGTGCGAGAGGGGGGACGCGGAGGCCGCGGTCAGGATCACCACCGAGATCTGGGCGGCGCTCGAACAACTCGCGGACGACGCCGTCGAGGTGGCCGAGGTCACCGGCATCCCGGCGCCGGAGGACCTCCCCTAGGTCCTGTCGTCAAACTCCCGTCGTCCGCCCGCAGGGCAGGCGGGAGTTTGACGACAGGGCCTAGGGGGTGTCGTCACCTTCCCGTCTGCCCGGCGGCGTCCGGCACACGCCCCAGCGCCGTCCGGAGCGTCGACCAGCCAGCCCATCCACCGGACCACCGGGAGCCGTCTTGCCGATCACCGATTTCGCCCGCTACCCGCTCCTCTTCGGGCCCTCCCCGGTCCACCCCCTGGAACGGCTCACCCACCACCTCGGCGGCGCCACGCTCTGGGCCAAGCGCGAGGACTGCAACTCCGGTGTCGCGTACGGCGGGAACAAGACCCGCAAGCTGGAGTACCTGGTCGCCGACGCCCTCGCCCAGGGCTGCGACACCCTCGTCTCCATCGGCGGGGTCCAGTCCAACCACACCCGCCAGGTCGCCGCCGTCGCCGCCCGTGCCGGCCTGCGCTGCGTCCTCGTGCAGGAGAGCTGGGTCGACTGGCCCGACTCCGTCTACGACAAGGTCGGCAACATCCTGATCAGCCGCCTCGCCGGCGCCGACGTGCGCCTCGTGCGGGCGGGCTTCGGCATCGGCTTCAAGGAGAGCTGGGAGCAGGCCCTGCGGGAGGTCGAGGAGGGCGGTGGGAAGCCGTACGCGATCCCGGCGGGCGCCTCCGACCACCCGCTCGGCGGGCTCGGCTTCGCGAACTGGGCGTACGAGGTGGCCGAGCAGGAGAGCGAGCTCGGCGTCCACTTCGACACCGTGGTCGTCTGCTCGGTGACCGGCTCCACGCAGGCCGGGATGGTCGCGGGCTTCGCCGCGCTCGCCGAGGAGGGCGGACCGGCCCGCCGGATCATCGGCGTCGACGCCTCGGCGAAGCCCGGTCCCACGCACGAGCAGATCACCCGGATCGCCCGCGACACCGCCGCGCTCATCGGCGTCGAGCGCGAGGTGACGGCGGCCGACGTCGTACTCGACGAGCGCTACCACGCCGGCGTCTACGGCCTCCCGGACGAGGCCACCCTCGACGCGATGCGGCTCGCCGCCCGCACCGAGGGCATGATCACCGACCCCGTCTACGAGGGGAAGTCGATGGCGGGTCTGATCGACCTGGTGGAGCGGGGAGAGATCGGCCGGGACTCGACCGTTCTCTACGCCCACCTCGGCGGCCAGCCCGCCCTCAACGGTTACAGCGCCCTGTTCTCGTAAGGGAGGGACAGGGCGGGGAGCCCGCCGCTCTCGGCGACGGGCGGGGAGCCTGCCGCTCTCGGCGACGGGCGGGGAGCCTGCCGCTCTCGGCGACGGGCGGGGAGCCTGCCGCTCTCGGCGACGGGCGGGGAGCCTGCCGCTCTCGGCGACGGGCGGGGAGCCTGCCGCTCTCGGCGACGGGCCGGGAGCCCGCCGCTCAGAGCGACTGGGCGGCGGGCTTCACCATGCCCCGGACCGTCCGCGACTTCACGAACTCGCCCATCGCCGTCATCTCCCACTCACCGCTGAACTGCTTGATCAGCTTGGCCATCATCACGCCCGTCTGCGGCTCGGCGGTGGTGAGGTCGAAGCGGACCAGCTCCTCGCCGGTCGCCGCGTCCATGAGCCGGCAGTAGGCCTTCGCGACCTCGGTGAACTTCTGGCCGGAGAAGGAGTTGACCGTGAAGACCAGGCCCGTGGCGTCGGCGGGCAGCCGGCCGAGGTCGACGACGATCACCTCGTCGTCACCCGCGCCCTCGCCCGTGAGGTTGTCGCCGGAGTGCTTGATCGATCCGTTGAGGATCGACAGTTTGCCGAAGTAGCAGCTGTCCAGGTGGTTGCGCTGCGGTCCGTACGCGATGACGGAGGCGTCCAGGTCGATGTCCTTGCCGCGGTAGGCCGGCTCCCAGCCGAGGCCCATCTTGACCTGGGAGAGCAGCGGCTGGCCGCCCTTGACCAGGGACACCGTCTGGTTCTTCTGGAGGCTGACCCGGCCCTTGTCGAGGTTGATCTTGCCGGTGGAGACGGGGGCGGCGGCGGGGGCGGCCGGGGGTGCGGCCGGGGCCGGCGGCGCCGAGGCCGCGATCCGCGGGTCCTGCGGGGCGGTGACGGGCGGCGCGGGCGGGGCCGGCGGTGCGACGGGCGCCGGGGCGGCGGCGGGTTCGTCGTCCACGGAGACGCCGAAGTCCGTCGCGATGCCGGCCAGCCCGTTCGCGTAGCCCTGGCCCACGGCTCGGGCCTTCCACGCGCCGTTGCGCAGATAGATCTCGACGACCACCAGCGCGGTCTCCGTGGCGAGCCGCGGCGGGGTGAAGGTGGCGAGGACGGTGCCGTCGTCCGCGTTCCGCACGGTCGCCGTGGGCTCGATGCCCTGGAAGGTCTGGCCCGCGGCGTCGGGGCTCGCCGTGACGACGATCCTCTCGATGCCGGCCGGGAGCGCGCCCGTGTCCACCACGATCGCGTCGGGCGCGGTGCCGCCGCCGGAGCGGTAGGCCACACCGGGCCCGGCGGGCTGGTTGTAGAAGATGAAGTCGTCGTCCGAGCGCACCTTGCCGTTGGCGCCGAGCAGCAGGCCCGAGACGTCGAGCCGCACCGGGGCGGCGACGTCCACCGCCACGCGCGCGGCGGTGAGAGGGATGTTCGAGCCGGGGGTCATAGCGGTCATGCCAGGGGTAACGATCCGGACGGCTTTGCCGTTCCCTTACCCTCGCCGGGTTCGGCCACCTTGGTTACGCGGGTGGTTCCTGGCCTGCCGCTCGTTGCCGAAGCGGTACGCGCCCGTCCACCGGGCCATGACCAGCTGGGCGTCGCCCGCCTCCACCTCCGCGAGGAACTTCTCCGCCCGCCCGCCGCGCAGCACGCCCGCGGCGCGGCCGTGGTGGGTGAGGACGACGGAGCCGTCGCGGCGGCGCTCGTAGGTGAATCCCTGGGGTCTCGGCATGCCGGGCATCCTGCCGTTCCCGGTCAGATCCGTCATATGAATATTCTTTCGATCCATGGGGACAGTGGGCGGGAGTTCGTTCCGCACGGAGGACGTCGACGAGGCGCGCGAGGAGCTCGACGCGCGCTACTACGCGAACCGCATGGACGTGGTCGACCGGCAGAGGCCCTTCGCGGCGCGCTTCGACACCGTCGCCCTCGGTCCGCTGGTCATCGGCGACCTGAGCTGCGGGACCGACGTGCGGATGAGCTTCGGGGAGCTCGGCGCCTACCACCTGAACGCCCCGCTCAGCGGCCGGATGGAGATGCGCCAGGGCAGCCGTACCGGGATCGTCGCGACGGCCACCGAGGCCCTGCTCCTCGACCCGGCGGGCGACACCTTCCTCGACCGCTGGAGCGGGGACTGCCGGACCCTCTCCGTGAAGATCGGCGCGGCCGAGCTGCGCGACCGCCTGGAGCGCCTCCTCGGCCGCCCGGTGAGCGGCCCGCTCACCTTCGCGCCCCGCCTGGACATCTCGCGCGGCCCCGGTCTCAGCTGGGTCCGCTTCGCCCGCCAGGTCGCCTACGAGGCGCTCGCGGGGGAGGGGCTCGCGCACCACGAGCTGGTTGCGCGGCCGCTCCAGGAGGCGCTGCTCAACGGGCTGCTCCTGGCCGCCGAGCACCCCTGGCGCGAGGCGCTCGCCCACCCGGGGGAGGCGCGCCGCCCGGCCCCGGTCAAACGGGTGATGGACGCGGTGCGGGAGCGCCCGGAGCACCCCTTCACGACCACCGAACTCGCGGCCCTGGCCCGGGTGAGCGTGCGCCGCCTCCAGGAGTCCTTCCGGGAGTACGTGGGGATGTCCCCGATGGCGTACGTGCGGGAGGTCCGTCTCGACCGGGTCCGCGAGGAGCTGCGGGCGGCCGCGCCGGACGAGGTGACCGTGAGCGAGGTGGCCTGGCGCTGGGGCTTCGCCCACCAGGGCCGTTTCGCTGCGCGCTACCGCGAGAAGTACGGCGAGTCCCCGTCCCTGACCTTGCGGGCGGGCGACTGACCGGCGTCCGGGCGTGCGGGCGTCCGAGTGATCGGGCGTCCGGGTGATCGGGCGTGCGGGCGGCCCGGTGTCCGAATGGCCTGGGCGTCCGGGTGAAGGCCCGCAGGTGAGGGGCGTGCGGGGCGCCGCGTGAGCGCGCCGCGCAATCCGGACAGGGGCCGCGTTCAACGGCTCGCGATGATCTTCGTACGCGCTTACCGTGGACACGTCCGGTCTGCCAGCGCGCGACCCGTGACCCGGGCCCCGGCCGGCTCCCCCGTTCAAGTCCGGCCGGGTCCTGCGTACGTCCCCCTCCCCGTCAGTGCGGCCAGCGCGGCGGGTTCACGCAGAAGTGGCCGCCCACGTAGAGGTCGTCGGCACTGCCCTCCGCGGGGAGCCCCTTGTCGGCGATGAGCTTCTCCGCATACGGCTCCGAGTCGTCCTGCGGATCGAAGCCGAGGGCCCGGGCCGTCGAGAGGTCCCACCACGCACGGGTGTTGGCCGAGGAGCCGTACACCACGGTGTGGCCCACGGACCCGGCGGTGAGCGAGGCGTGCAGGAGGCGGGCGCAGTCCGCGGGGCTGAGCCACATCGAGAGCATCCGCACGGACGTGGGTTCGGGGAAGCAGGAGCCGATGCGCACGGAGACCGTCTCGACGCCGTGCAGGTCCCAGTAGAGCTGGGCCAGGTCCTCGCCGAAGCACTTGGAGAGGCCGTAGAAGGTGTCGGGGCGGTGCGGGGTGTCCACCGGGACGAGCGGCTCGCCCTCGTGCGGGCGGCGGGTGAAGCCGACGGCGTGGTTGCTGGAGGCGAGGACGACCCGCCGGACGCCCTCCTCGCGGGCGGCCTCGTAGAGGTTGTACGTCCCGGCGATGTTCGCGGCCATGATCTTCTCGAAGTCGGCCTCCAGGGAGATCCCCGCCAGGTGGACGACCGCGTCGACGCCCCGGACCGCCTCGCGCAGCGCCGTGCGGTCCGCGAGGTCGGCGACGATCGCGTCCGGGGCCCCCTGCACGGGGACGACATCCAGGAGGCGGAGCTCGTAGCCGTACGGGGGCAGCAGCTCCCGCATCAGCGTGCCGACGCCGCCGGCGGCGCCGGTGAGGAGGACGGTGCGGGGTGCGGACATGGAGTGGTTCTCCTCCGTCGAGTGGCGGCGGGCGCCATACAGATGGTTTCTGTTCACAACCGTGGACACGCTAGGGAGCGGTCCGACGGAGCGTCAAGACTCCGTGATGCGACGTGTTCTCCTCTTGACCGGCCCTTCCGGGCTGTTCTAGCGTGCAGCACGTCGGTGTTCAAGAATATGGATGACAGTCAGAACTGTGCACGACTGTGCAGAGGGCCGGCTGTACGCGACGGACTCCTGGGAGCGCCCGTGACCACTGCCCCGCTCGCCGGCCGGCTCGACGGCCTGCTCTTCTTCCCCGTCACCGCCTTCGGGCCGGACGGCTCCCTCGACCTCGACGCCTTCCGCGCCCACGTCCGCGCGGGCGTCGACGCGGGTGCCGCGGCCGTCTTCGCCTGCTGCGGCACGGGCGAGTTCCACGCCCTCACCCCGGAGGAGTTCCGCGTCTGCGTCGCCGCCGCCGTCGAGGAGGCCGCGGGCCGCGTCCCCGTCGTCGCCGGAGCCGGCTACGGCACGGCGCTCGCGGTCCAGTACGCGCGGCTCGCCGAAGAGGCCGGTGCCGACGGACTCCTCGCCATGCCCCCGTACCTGGTCGTCGCCGACCAGGCCGGACTGCTCCGCCACTACACCGAACTCGCCGCCGCCACCTCGCTCGACGTCATCGTCTACCAGCGGGACAACGCGATCCTCACCCCCGAGACCGCCGTCGCCCTGGCCCGCACCGACGGCGTCATCGGCCTCAAGGACGGCCTCGGCGACCTCGACCTCATGCAGCGCATCGTCAGCGCCGTCCGCTCCGAGGGCCTCGACCTGCTCTACTTCAACGGCCTGCCGACCGCCGAACTCACCGGCGCCGCCTACCGGGGCATCGGCGTCACCCTCTACTCCTCCGCCGTGTTCTGCTTCGCCCCCGACCTCGCGCTCGCCTTCCACCGGGCCCTCACCACCGGCGACGACGCGACGGTGGACCTGCTCGTCGACGGCTTCTACCGGCCGCTCGTCGAACTCCGCGCCCAGGGCCGGGGATACGCCGTCTCGCTCGTCAAGGCGGCGGTACGGATGGAGGGTCTCGACGTCGGAGGCGTACGGCCGCCGCTGAGCGAGCCCGCCCCCGAACACCTCGCGGAACTCGCCCGGCTCATCGAGCACGGCCGGGCCCTCCTGAAGGAGGCCGGGGCGTGAGAGCGGCAGCCTTCCTCTACCCCTGGGACGTCGACGGTGACCCCGCCGCGCCCGGACTCCTCGCGGAGCTGGGCGCCGCGCAGGTCACGCTCGCCGCCGCCTACCACTCCACCAGGGCGCTGAGCCCCCGCCACCCGGCCCACCGGATCGTCACCGCCGAGCACGCCGCCGTGCTCTACCTGCCGGACCCGGACCGCTGGGCGGGCCGCGCGCTCCGTCCGTACCCGGCGGGGGACTGGGCGTCCGGCGACTCCTTCGGCCGGGCCGCCGAGGCGCTCGCCGGCACCGGACTCGACGTGCACAGCTGGGTCGTCCTCGCCCACAACTACCGGCTCGGCGCCGAGCACCCCGAGACCTCCGTCGTCAACGCCTACGGCGACCGCTACCCCTGGGCGCCCTGTATCGCCCGCCCCGACGTCCGCGCCCTGCTCGTCGACCTGGCGGCCGAGGCGGCCGTACGCCCCGGAGCGGCCGGCACCGAGCTGGAGTCCTGCGGCTGGTACGGCCTCGCCCATCTGCACGCCCACGACAAGACGTCCGGGGTCCCGCTGGGCGACCGCGAGCAGTACCTGATGTCCCTCTGCTTCTGCCCCTCCTGCCGTGAGGGGTACGGGAACGGCGGCGCCGACCCCGACGAACTGGCCGCCTCCGTCCGCCGGGCCCTCGCCCCCGTCTGGGCCGGCTCCGGCCCGGCGCTCGGCCTCGGCGACCTGGAGGCCCCCGTCCTGGCCTGGCGCGCCGGCACCGCCCGCTCCTTCCAGGAAGCCGCCGTGGCCGCCGTTCGGGCCGCAGCCCCGCCCGGCTTCCGCGTCCTGCTGCACGCCGACCCGGACCCGTACCGCTGCGGCGCCGACGCCGGCACGGACCCGGCACACGTCCTCGCCCTCGCGGACGGCGTGGTCGCCCGCCTCCCGAAGGTCGCCGCCTTCGCTGCCCACGCCGGCCCCGGCACGGTCGTCGCCGCCAACCTCTCCGTCGTCAGCGGCATGGGCGGCGCCCCGGACCACCTGGCCCACGACGCCGAACGGGCCCGCGACGAAGGCGCGACCGAACTGCGGCTCTACCACGCGGGACTGGCCTCGGACACGGACCTGGCCGCGGTCCGGGCGGCCCTGCGGAAGCTCGGCCAGGGGATGTCTTGTCGATCAGCCCGGCATGATCGACAAGACACCCCCTAGGACCCGGCGGGAAAGGTCGGACGGGCCCTGGGGCCGCTCCGCGCGGGCGGCGAGGAGCGGTCGCCCGTCGGCCGGCGCGGCATCCGCGCGCCCTGGCCGGACGGGTCAACCAGCCTGGTTCCAGCGGTCCTTGAGTACGCGCAGCGCCGAGGTGCGGGTGGCCGCGACGTGCGCGCGGGCCAGGGACTCCGCGCCGTCCTCGTCGCGGTCGCGGACGGCCTCGTAGAGCTGCTCGTGGGCCCCGCACATCGGCTCGCCGTCCGACTGCTCCGAGGTGAGCCGGAAGAGCCGGCGCAGCCGGGAGTCGAGCGGGGCCATCAGGTCCATCAGGAGGGGGTTGCCGGAGAGTTCGACGACGGCCCGGTGGAAGTCGGCGTTGAACGAGACGGCCTCGCGGAGACGTCCGGACTCCGCCGCCCGCCGCGCCCGGGTGAGGAGCTCCTCCAGCTCGCGCAGGGCCTCGGGGCTCGCGTGCCGGGCGGCGAGGCGCGCGGCCAGGCCCTCCAGGTTCTCCCGTACGGCGAAGAGGTGCGCGGCGTCCTCCGGGCCGAACTCCGTCACCACCGCACCCCGGCGCGGCTGCACGGCGAGAAAACCCTCCGACTCCAGCCGCTGCATCGCCTCCCGCACCGGCACCCGGGAGACCCGCAGCTCGTCCGCGATCTCCCGCTCCACGAGCCGCGTCCCCGCCGGGTACTCCGCCTCGATGATCCGCTCGCGCAGCTGCACATACACCTGCTCCCGCAGGGACGTACGGGCGTCGGGGCGAGGGGCGGTCATGGGGAGGACTCCAGTCCGGCGGGGTCGGGGCTGCCGTCGCCCGATCTTCGCAGATGGGCGCACCGCCCTCGCCGTCAGACCAGGCGGCCGTCCCTCGCCACCACCCGGCCCCCGCGGACCACCAGGTCGCGGCGGGCCGGTCGGCCGCCCCCGTCGACCCGCTCGACGACTGCGCCCTGCGGCACCTCGTCCACGAGCAGGCCGGCCACGGCGATCAGCTCACGGGCCGGGCCCCCGGAGGGCAGCCGTACGTCGTGGAACACGGTCGCGGTGCCGGTCGGCTGGGGCGGGGTGGTCACGGGGGCTCCTCGGGGCTTCGATGGTGGGCTCGGCCGGTGGTGGCAGCCGTAAGGCGCCGACGCGGCGGCGTCGCCCATCGCGACTGCTGGTATACCGCGAGTCCTGGTATACCGCGGAGCGCTCGGCGGGCATCGGGCCCGCCCCTCACCAGGCCAGGTCCTCCAGCGCGTCCAGGTCCGGCACCACCGTCGCCGCCATCGGCTCCGCGTCCGTGTCGTCCGTTCGCAGCTCGGCCCAGATCGTCTTGCCGCGCCGGCCGTACCGTGTGCCCCAGCGCTCCGCGTACTGCGCCACCAGGTACAGCCCGCGTCCGCCCTCGTCGGTCGTCGTCGCGTGCCGCAGGTGCGGGGAGGTGCTGCTGCCGTCCGAGACCTCGCAGATCAGCGTGCGGTCGTGGAGCAGCCGCACCCGGACCGGGTCGGCGCCGTACCGCACCGCGTTCGTGATCAGCTCGCTGAGGATCAGCTCCGCCGTGAAGGCGAGCCCGTCGAGCCCCCACTCCGAGAGCTTCGCCGCCGCCGCGTTCCGCACGGGCGAGACCGCCGACGGGTCCCGCACCACCTCCCACTCCGCGATCCGTTCCCGGTCGAGCAGCCGGGTCCGCGCCACGAGCAGCGCGATGTCGTCGCGCGGCGAGGGCGAGAGCAGCGTCGCCAGGACGTCCGCGCAGGTCTGCTCCGGGCTCCGGTCCGGGCGCGCGAGCGTGGACCCCAGCAGCGTGAGCCCCGTGTCCAGGTCCCGCCCCCGGTCCTCCAGGAGCCCGTCCGTGAAGAGCACCAGCTTGCTGCCCTCCGGCAGTCGCAGCTCCGTCGTCTCGAAGGGCACGTCTCCCAGTCCGAGCCCCAGCGGCAGCCCCGGCGCCAGTTCCGGGAACTCCACCTGTCCGTCCGGGCCGACGAGCGCCGGTCCCGGGTGCCCCGCGCTCGCCACCGTGCACCGACCGGAAGCCGGGTCGTAGATCGCGTACAGGCAGGTCGCGCCCGTGATGCCCTCTTCCCGCCGCCGCCCCTCGGCGTCCGGGCCCTCCGTCTCGCGGTGGTCGATCCGGCCCGTCAGCTCGTCGAGATGACCCAGGAGCTCGTCCGGGGGCACGTCGAGCGTCGAGAAGTTGTGCACGGCCGTCCGCAGCCGCCCCATCGTGGCCGCCGCGTGCAGCCCGTGCCCCACCACGTCGCCCACCACCAGCGCCACCCGCGCCCCCGGCAGCGGGATCACGTCGAACCAGTCGCCGCCCACCCCCGCCTTCGCCGGGAGGTAGCGGTACGCCACTTCCACCGCGCTCTGGTCCGGCAGCACCCTCGGCAGCAGGCTCCGCTGGAGCGTCACCGCCATGGCGTGCTCCCGCGTGAACCGGCGCGCGTTGTCGATCGCCACCGCCGCCCGCGCCGCCAGCTCCTCCGCGAAGGACAGGTCCTCGTCCCCGAACGGCTCCGGGGTGTCCGCCCGCCAGAAGTTCGCCATCCCGAGGACGACCCCGCGCGCGAGCAGCGGCACCGTGAGCAGCGAGTGCATCCCGTACGCGAGGGCCCGCGCGGCCCCCTCGGGATCCTGCGCCCGCCAGGCCTCCGCCGCGGCCAGCCCGGGCTGAACCACCGCGTGCCCGGCGTCCAGCGCGACCGCCATCGGGGCACCGGTCACGTCGAAGTGGATGGTGTCGCCGACCGGCTGGAGCGGCTGGTCCGGCCGCAGCCCGCTCAGCGCCGTCCGCCGCATCTCCGTCATCGCGGCCGCGTCGCCCGGGGGCTCCTCCCCGCGCAGCACGGGTTCGAGGAGTTCCACCGTCGCGAAGTCCGCGAACCGCGGCACCGCCACCTCCGCCAGCTCCTCCGCGGTGCGCACGACCTCCAGCGTCGTCCCGATCCGCACCCCCGCCTCGTACAGCAGCTGGAGCCGGCCGCGGGCCACCGCCGCCCGGCCGGTCACGGCGGCCAGCTCGGTGGTGTCCCGCATCGTCATGACGCTCCCGGACTCGGTGCCGGCGGTGAGCGTGGGGCGCACGCTCACCGCGAGCAGCCGGTCGCCCGCCCGGTGCACCTCGTCGGTGGCCGCCCGCCCCGAGGTGAGGAGCTCGACCGTACGGGGGTCGAGGCCGAGCTCCGAGACGTGCCGCCGCTCCGCGTCCGCGGAGAGACCGAGCAGCCGGCGCGCCTCGTCGTTGGCGAGCAGCAGCCGGTGGTCGGGGCCCACGATCAGCACTCCTTCGCGCACGGCGTGCAGGACCGCCTCGTGGTGCTCCTTCATCCGGGTCATCTCGGCGGGCCCGAGGCCGTGCGTCTGCCGCCGCAGCCGCCGGCTCACCAGACCCGCCCCGCCCACGGCGAGCGCCAGCGCTCCGACCGCCGCGCCGACGAGCAGCGGCAGCCGCCCCTGCAGCGCGTCCGTGATGCTCTGCACCTCGATGCCGCTGCTGACCATGCCGACGACCTTGCCCTGCTCGTCCACCACCGGGACCACGGCCCGCACCGCGTCGTTCGGCGCGCCCCGGAAGAGCTCGGTGAAGGACTCGCCGTCGACCGTCGCGCGGGTGAGGTCCCCGGTGGCCTTGACGCCGATGAGCTCGGGCTGCGAGTCCGTGTACCGCACCCCGGCCGGGCTCAGGACCGCGATGAAGTCGACGCCCGTCGCCAGGCGGGTGGCCTCCGCCCTGGCCTGGAGCTCCGCCGTCGGATCCGGCGAGGTCAGTGCCTCGTCGAGGCCCGGGGCGTGCGCGAAGGCCTCCGCGACCGAGAGCGACCGGATCCGGGCGTCCCGCTCGGTGTCGCGCTGTGCCTGGTGGAAGATGACGAAGACCGCCGCCGCGATCACCAGGAGCGCGATCAGCGCCTCCAGGGCGAAGACCTGGCCCGCGACGCTCCGCAGCCCCGTCCCGCCGTCCCGGGGCGTCCGGGCCGCCCGCGCGTTCATGCCGTGCTCCGCGCGACGAGCAGCGCCACGTCGTCCGGTGCGCCCGGCCGCCGCAGCGCCTTGAGCAGCATGTCGCAGGTCTCCTCCAGCGGCCCGCGGGCCCCGTCGAGCAGCCCCACGAGCACCGCGAGCCGGTCGTCGATCGCCGCGTCACGGGTCTCGACGAGACCGTCCGTGTAGAGCACGAGGACGTCCCCGGGGCGGAAGGGGATCCGGGCCGTCCGGAAGGTGCCGCCGCCCACCCCCAGCGGCACCCCCGTCGAGAGCCGCACCAGCTCGGCCGGGCCGTCCGCCGGGATCCGCACGGGCGGCAGATGGCCCGCGTTCGCGATCCGGCACCGGCCCAGGCGTGGGTCGTGCACCGCGAAGAGGCAGGTGGCGATGTAGTGCTCCAGGCCCGCCGTGATCCGGTCCAGGTGCCGCAGAACCTGCGCCGGCGACAGGTCGAGGTCCGCGAACGCGCAGGTGGCCGTCCGCAGCCGCCCCATCGTCGCCGCCGCGTCGATCCCGCTGCCCATCACGTCCCCGACGACGAGCGCCGTCTTGTCGTCGGGCAGCGGGATCACGTCGTACCAGTCGCCGCCGACCTCGCTCGACGCCTGCGCGGGCTGGTAGCGGGAGGCGACCTCCAGGCCCGCGCGCTCCGGCGGCGTACCGGGCAGCAGGCTGCGCTGGAGCGTCACCGCCGAGTTCCGCACGCTCTGGTACCAGCGGGCGTTGTCGATGCTGACCGCGGCGCGGGCGGCGAGCTCCGTCGCGAGCAGCACGTCGTCGCCGTCGAAAGGCAGCGGATTGCGGTCGCGCTTGAGGTCGAGCGCGCCGAGCACCTCCCCGCGCGCGATCAGCGGCACCGCCAGGTACGAGTGCACCCCGGCCCGCCGGAGCTGCTCCGCCGCCTCCGGGCTCCGGGCGATCCGGGGCAGGTCGCCGGGCCCGACGTGCTCGACGAGGACCGGCAGCCCCGTGTGCACACAGCGGGTGACCAGCCGGTCCGCCCCGTACATCGCCACCGCCCCGGGCGGGTCCGCGGCCGGCAGCGCCTCTGTCGGCCCCGAGGACTTCACCGCGAGCGCGCGGAACAGCTCGGGGCCCGCCTCGGGCGCCCCGGGCCTGCGCAGCGCCAGGACGGAGTCGAGGACGTCGACGGCCGCGATGTCCGCGAGCTCCGGCACCACGACCCCGGCGAGTTCGTCCGCCGTGCGGTCCACCTCCAGGGTGGTGCCGACCCGCGCCGAGGCGTCCGCGACGAGCGCGAGCCGCCGCCGGGACCGGTCCGCCTCCGCGTCGGCGTCCTGCCGCGCGGTCACGTCGATCACCGAGACCGCGACCCCCAGGACCTGGCCCTCGGGCCCGTCCAGGCGGTAGAGGGACACCGACCAGGCGTGCTCGTGCTCGGGGTCCGCCGGGGTCCGTCCCGTCGTCGGGTGGTCGAGCAGCGGGCGGCCCGTGGCGAGGACCTCGCGCAGCGCCGCCTCCAGCGCCGCCGCGTCGACCCGCGGCAGCATGTCGGCGATCCGGTGCCCGATGTGCAGCTCGGCCGGGACGCCGTTGATCCGCTCCAGGGCCGGGTTCACGAGGACGTACCGCAGGTCGGTGTCGAGGACGGCGAGACCTATCGGCGACTGGGAGACGAGCCGGTCGGAGAGGGCGAGGCCGGTCTCCACGCGCTCGACGACGGCGCGGTCGGCGGCGATCCCCAGGGCGTACAGACCCCCGAGGTCGTCGGTGAGCCGCATGTTCCGGAACTCCACCTCGCGGGTGCTGCCGTCCTTGTGCCGTACGGGGAAGGTGCCCGCCCAGGTCGCGCCGCCGCGCAGCACCTCGCCGAAGAGGCGCAGCGCCTCCTCGCGGTGCTCGGCGCCGACGATCAGCCGGGCGATGTACCTGCCGAGGGCCTCGTCCGCGCGGTAGCCGAAGAGGGTCTCCGCCTGCGGGCTCCACAGCACGACCCGGCCGCGCGCGTCGATGACGATGGCCGCGACCCCGAGCACGTCGAGGAGCCCCTTGGCATCGAACGGCACACTCGCCCGCCCCGCCGTCTCCGGGAAGGAACCGGCCGTCACCCTGCCCTCCTCCCGCCGCCCTATGCGCCTCCCTCCATGCTCCCCGCCCCCTGCCCACCCCGCACCGCGAGCCCGTCCGTCCGGCCGCGGCAGCCGCCCCGGCCCTCTCCGGTGTCGCGCCGGCCCCGCACCGCGAGGCCGGCGGCCCAGGCCGTTCCGGCGAGCGCGAGGACCGGCAGGAGGATCCGGACGTCGAGCACCGCGACCAGCCCGGCACCGAACGCGATGGACAGCGCGTTCGGGGCGAAGACCAGGGTGTTCGCGGTCGCCGTCAGCCGGCCCGCCGCCTCCGCCGGGGCCTCCCGCTGGACCGCCGTCATGACGGCGACGAGCACCCACGGCATCCCCAGCCCGATCACCGCGCTCGCCGCGAGCGCCGTCGCCCCGTACGGCAGCGCCCGCACGCCCACCGCCACCGCGAACAGCCCGAGACCGACGGCGGCCAGCGCCCGCTCCGGGACGCGGCGCAGCAGCGGCCCGGCGAGCAGGCCCGCGAGGACCGAGCCGGCGCCCTGGACCGCGTACAGCACACCGGCGTACGCGGGGGAGCGCCCGAGCCCGCTGTCCACCACGGCGTAGATCGCGGCCCCGTTGACCCCCGCGAGCAGCATCGTGAAGCCGCCCGTCGCCAGCAGCGGCCGCAGCACCGGCGAGGCCCGCAGCAGCCGTACGCCCTCGGCCGTCTCCCGCCACCACTTCCGGCGCCCGGACCGCGCGTGGCGCTCCTCGCGGACCGGCATCAGCGCGAAGAGGACCGCCGCGAGAGCGAAGCTCGCCGCGTCGAGGAGGGCGACCGGGCCGCCTCCGTACCGGGCGAAGAGTCCGGCCGCCACGAGCGGCGCGACGAGCTTCATCGACTCGTTCGCGGTCATCCGGAGCCCGTTGAAGGTGCCGAGCCGGCCCGCGTCGAGCGTCGTCGCGGCGAGCGCCTGCTCGGCGGCCTCGTGGACGGCGCCCTGGGCCCCGTACAGCACGAGCACGGCGAACAGCAGCCACACCCGGTCCGCCGACTCCACCCACAGGAGAACGGGCAGCAGGAGCGCCATCGCCGCGTTCAGGACGACGAGCAGCGGCCGCCGCCGCACCCGGTCGGCGAGCGTGCCGAGCAGCGGCCCGAGCAGGACCGGCGCCCACAGGGCGAAGGCGGCGAGCGCCGCCAGGCTGTCCGAACCCGTCAGGGACTTGACCCAGATCCCCGAGACCAGCCACATGGCCGTCGTACCGAACCCGGACACGACGACGCCTGTCAGATACCAACGCATGACCCGCAGCCTGGTCTCTGAGGAGGCCCTGAAGGATCGGGCGCCTGCCCTATTCCGCCGCTGCGGCGCCCCGCTTCTCGTACCGCAGCGCCGCGCCCGTCACCACGGCCCCGAGCCCCTCCCACAGGCCCACGCCGAGGAAGCCGGCCGGGGCGCGGCCCGTGACGACGGCGAGGGTGAAGACCGCGCAGGTGAGGAGCCGGAAGGGGACCGTCCAGCGGAAGAAGGGCTTCCAGTCGGCGAGCGCGGCCAGGACGTAGTAGACGCCCATGTTGAGCGCGGCCATCGAGGAGGCGGTGAGGAAGACCAGGGTGTGGTCGCCGTCCGCCCGCTCGCCCTCGGGCACCGGGGCGAAGCCCATGACCGTGAGCAGGGCGTCCGGGGCGACCAGGCCCACCACGCCGAGCGCGGCGGCGAGCACGCCGAAGACCGCCATGGTCCAGCCGGACAGGGAACGGGGCAGGCGCACGGCGGTCCTCCGCGAGGGGAAGCAGGGTCAGCGACTCGATGGCGTTCGAATGCGTGCTCGGACGGGCGAGCGTGACCTTGCATATCGTGCGACGGGGGCCCGGAGCCAATCGGACCCCCCTTCACGTCACTTCAGCGCCGCGGCCATCATCTTCTGCGCCACCGGGGCCGCCAGGCCGTTGCCGCTGACCTCGGAGCGGGCCGCGCCCGAGTCCTCGATCATCACCGCGACGGCGACCTGCTTCCCGGTCGAGGGGTCCTTCGCATAGGAGGTGAACCAGGCGTACGGCGTCTTGCTGTTGTTCTCGCCGTGCTGGGCCGTGCCCGTCTTGCCGCCGACCTCGGCCCCGGCGACCGCCGCGTTGGTGCCGGTGCCCTTGTCCACCACCGTCCGCATCGCGCTCCGCAGCTGCTCCGCCGTCGAGGAGGAGACGATCCGCGTGGTGTCCCCGTCGTCGAAGGAGGTGAGGGCGTCGCCGTCGGAGTCGACGACCTCCGAGACCATGTGCGGGGCGGCCAGGAGGCCGTCGTTGGCGATCGCGGCCGACACCATGGCCATCTGGAGCGGGGTGGCCGTCACGTCGAACTGCCCGATGCCGGTGAGCGCCGTCTGCGCCGCGTCCATGCCCGAGGGGTAGACGCTCGCGTAGGCGCGGACCGGGACGTCGAGCTCGGCGTGGTTGAAGCCGAACTTCTCCGCCATCGCCTTCACCTTGTCCTGCCCCAGGTCTGCGGCCATCTTGGCGAAGACGTTGTTGCAGGAGTACTGGAGCGCGGTACGGATCGTGGCGTTCTCACAGGGCGCGGAGGCGTTCTCGTTCTTCAGCACGGTCCGGGTGTTCGGCAGGGTGTACGGGTCGGGGCTCTCCGTCGCCGTGTCCACCGAGCCGTACAGGCCGTTCTCCAGGGCCGCCGCCGCGACGACCAGCTTGAAGGTGGAGCCGGGCGGGAGCGGCTGGCGCAGGGCGCGGTTGACCAGCGGCTTGTCCTCGTCGGCCATCAGCTCCTGCCAGGCGGCACCGTCCGTCGTCCCGGCGATCTTCGACGGGTCGTACGAGGGGGTGGACACCATGGCCAGGACCCGGCCGGTGGCCGGGTCGACCGCCACGGCCGCGCCCTTCTTGTTCCCGAGGGCCTCGTAGGCGGCCTTCTGCACGTCCGGGTCGATCGTGGTGACGACCGTGCCGGGCTTCTGCTGTGCGCGGGTCACCGCGTCCACCGGGTTCTTCAGCCGGTCGTCGGTGCCGTCGAGGACGTCGTCGTAGATGCCCTCCAGCTGCGTGGCGCCGTACGCCTGCGAGCTGTAGCCCGTGACCGCCGCGTACAGCTCGCCGTCCGTGTAGGTGCGCTTGTACGCGAGATCGCCTCCCTCCGTCTTCTTCGAGCCGGTGACCGGCGAACCGGCCACGACGATGTTGCCCAGCGGCTGCGCGTACTGCGCGATGGTCTTCCGCCGGTTCTTCGAGTCGTCCGCCAGCGCCTTGCCTTCGTACGCCTGCACCCAGGTGGCCCGGCCCAGGAGGGCGAGCACCAGGACGAGGACGAAGACCGACGTGTGCCTGATCGTCTTGTTCATCGCACCAAGGGGGACGAACGGGCCGGTGGCGACCGTTCCGGATGTGTCCGGATTCTCAGGGAACCTTCATGCCGGCGGAGGGCGCCCCTACAGTGCGGGCATGATCGAAGACGCGGTACCCGAGGAGTACGTGGCGTGGGCCGTCCTGGTCGAGGAGGAGACCTGCGTGGGCCGTGACGACCACCGCTGGCAGCTCACCCAGCGCCACCTGGTCAAGACGGGCGGCCGGGCCGCCGCCGACGAGCTGGCGCGGAAGCTGGCCATGGAGCACGTGCCCGCCGAGGTGTACCTGCCGTCGGGGGCCACCGCAGGCCGACGGGTGTTCCGGGTCGCCGACGGCTCGTGGCTCATGGAGGTGCGGGGCGGCGGCTCGCCGGTGCTGTGCAAGGTCACCACCGCCGAGCAGGTCCACGTCCAGCCCTACACGGCCACGCTCCAGGAGGAGGTCGCGCCGCCCGCCAAGGGGCGACGACTCTTCGGCCGGAGCTGACGCGCCGGCCTGATGCCCGCGCGCTTCCGTCCTCGGCCCGCCCGCGGTCCCGCCCTCACCCTGCCCGCACGAACCCCGACTCGTACGCCAGGATCACCGCCTGCGTGCGATCCCGGGCGCCCAGCTTCGCGAGGAGCGCCGCCACGTGCGACTTGACCGTCGCGGGGCCGACGCCGATCCGCTCGGCGACCTCGGCGTTCGTCAGGCCCGTCGCCACGTGCCGCAGCACCTCCGCCTCCCGCTCGGTCAGACGCGCCACCCAGGGCGCCGCCGCCGGCGTGCGCCGGGCGTGCTCGGCCGCCAGGCCCCGTACCGCCGCCGGGTAGAGCAGCGAGTCGCTCCGGGCGACCAGGCGGACCGCGCTCACCAGTTCCTCCGCCGCCGCCCGCTTCAGCAGGAAACCGGCCGCGCCGACGCGCAGCGCGTCGTACACGTAGGAGTCGTTCTCGAAGGTCGTCACGACCACGATCCGGGGCGGCTCCGCCATCCCCGCGAGGATCTGCTCGGTGGCCCGGATCCCGTCGATCTCCGGCATCCGCACGTCCATCAGCACGACGTCCGGCCGCGCCGCCCGCACCACCGACACCGCCTCGGCGCCCGTCGAGGCCTCGCCGACGACCTCCAGATCGGGCTCCGCGTCCAGGATGACCCGCAGGGCCGTCCGCACCATCCGCTCGTCGTCGGCGAGGACGACCCTGGTCACGGAGGCGTTCGCCGCGCTCACCGGGGGATCCTCACCGCGAGGCGCCACACGCCGTCCACCGGGCCGGCCTCGGCGGTGCCGCCGAGCAGCCGGGCCCGCTCGCCGACCCCGAGCAGGCCGCGCCCGCCGTCCGGACGGGCGACCGGGGGCCGCTCGGGCAGGGGGTTCTCCATCGTGATCTCCAACTCCTCGGTACGGGCGTCGAGCCGTACGGTGACGGGCGTGCCGCCCGCGTGCCGGGCCGCGTTCGTCAGCCCTTCCTGGACGATCCGGTACGCCTCCCGGGACAGCGCCTCCGGTACGGGATCGAGCGCCCCGTCCACCGTCAGCGCCACCCGCGGTCCGGCGCCGCGCACGAGGGCCTCCAGGGCGTCCAGCCCCGGGCCCACTCCCTCCTCGACCGCAGCCCCGTTACTGTCTCGCCGCAGCAGGCCGAGGACCCAGTCCAGCTCCCCGACCGTGCGCCGGGTGGTCTCCTCGATCGCGGTCAGCGCCTCCCGGACGAACTCCAGGTCGGCCGCGTCGCCCGTGTCGAGGACCCGGCGGGCCGCGCCCGCCTGGAGGGTGACGGCGCTGAGGGCGTGGCCGACCGAGTCGTGCAGCTCGCGGGCGAGCCGGTTGCGCGACTCCGCCTCCGCCGCGCGCCGCTCGGCTGCCGCGAGCCGGTCCGCGGGGCTCGGCCCGAGCAGCCGGGGCGCCAGCCGGGCGAGCAGCGCCCCCGTCGCGGCGGCGGTGGCGGCGAGCGCGAGCAGCATGAGCACCCCCGCGGGGAGCGCCGCCCAGAGAAGCCAGGGCCGGTCGAGCCCCCAGAACCGGCCGAGCTCCGACTCCCGCAGCGCCGGGGAGAACGGCAGCGCCGCCAGCGACACCGCGAACGGCGGCAGGGCCAGGGACGCTCCGCTGACCAGCGCGCCGACACCCACATGCAGCGTGAACCAGCCGGCGGTCCGGGCCTTCGCCTCGCGGCCGCGGGCCGGGCCGTCGGCGAACCGGTCCGCCGGGACCCCGCACAGCGACCGCGCCACAGCCACCGACATGGGCCGGGCCAACGGGAACAGCGCGGTGACCGCGGCGAGCGGCAGCCCGACCGCGTACGCCCCGAACTGCACGGCGAGGCTGCCCCCGAAGAGGCCCCCCGGGGAGTCGAGGAGGAAGGCCATGACGATGGTGCCGACCAGCCAGTACGGCATGAACAGCGCGCCGCCCAGGACCAGATGGAGCCAGCGCAGCCTGGCCCGCTGCCCGAAGAGGGCGACCGCGCACCGCCTCACGCCTCGGCGCTCCGCCGCCGCAGGAAGACGGCCACGCACGCGGCCAGCAGGAACCCGGTGATCATCTGGCCAGCGTAGGACAGCTGTGCGAGCGCCGGGACCTGCTTGGCGACATCGCTCTCGGGCTGGAGCGCGACGAGCGACATGTAGGCGCCCCAGCAGCCCATCGCCCCGGTGGACACCCAGGCGAGGGCGAGGACGGGCCGTACGCCCAGCCGCGCGGGCCGGCGCAGGACGAGGAGGAGCGTGAAGACGACGGCGGCGACGAGGAAGGCGAGGTGCACGGCGCTCAGGACGTAGAAGTCGGGGTCCCGCTCGGCCGCACGCCGGGGGGAGAGGCCCCTGGTCGAGCCGGAGAGCCAGATCAGCTGGACTGTCGCGGGAAGGAGCGCGACCACCGCGCCGGCGAGGGCGAGGGCCCGTGTGCCGGGCCCCGAGGTGCCGGCGGACAACTCGCCGAGCCGGCCGCGCCAGACGTGGCCCCAGCGGTCCCGTGCGTACAGGACGAAGAGGCTGCCGAGGGCGAGGCCCTGGAGGATGAAACCGCCGTAGACGACGGCGAAGACCCAGTCGTCCAGGAAGGGTTCGCGGGGGGCGGCGACCCGCTCGTCGCCGCTGAACAGCGCGACCGCGAGCTGCGCCGGATACCCGGCCATGATCGGGGTGAGGAGTCCGGTCGCCGCCCACATGGGGAAGGCGAGCAGCCAGGCCCGCACCCGCAGGCCCCACTTCTGGGTGAGCAGCAGGGCGAGGACGACGACGGCGGCGTCGGCGAGGACCGAGATCGAGTTGGCGACCGCGAGCAGCGTCGGGTGCTCCAGGAGCTCGCTCCCGGCCGGGATGCCGAGCTCGCCACCCGCCACCCAGACGATCTTGAGCGAGATGTACGGGAGGCAGGCGACGATCGCGAGGACGCGCAGCACGCGGCGGAGGAGGGAGGGTCGGTACCCGGTCGGTGTCATGGCTCCACGCTCCCGTGCGGGGCATGGGCGCCACGTCCTGCCGTGTGCTGAACCGTCTCCGCCGCGCGGGGGAGGGGCCCTCCTACCGGGCGCGAAATTGACCCATGATTCTGATGATCAATTGACCCCTTAGCTGTGGTCAATGGCCCACTAAAGTTGTGATCATGAACGAGATCGCGACCTTCGCCCCGCTCCTGACCCGTGCCGCCACCGCCGAGACCACCGCAGACCCGAGCAGCGTGATGACGCTCCTCGCCGACTCCGACACGACCGGCGGGCAGCTCACCAGCTACCGCTCCTCGTTCGCGAAGGGCGCGGTCGGCGCCCCGGCGCACTTCCACACCAAGGCCTCGGAGATGTTCTTCGTCCTCGGCGGCTCGCTCCAGGTCCTCGTCGGCGAGGAGCTGGCCGTCCTGGAGGAGGGTGACTTCCTCCTCGTCCCGCCGCACACCCCGCACGCCTTCGCGGCGGCACCCGGCGCCGAGGCCGACGTACTCTTCGCCTTCACGCCCGGCATGGCCCGCTTCGACTACCTGCGCCTGCTCGGCCGGGTCATGCGCGGCGAGGCGAGCTTCGAGGAGATCAAGGCGTCCTCGGAGCAGTACGACAACCACTACGTGGACAGCCCGGTGTGGCAGGCGGCCCTGGCCGAGCGGGGCTGAAAGCGGCGGGCACGCGAAAGCGGCGGGCACGCGAAAGCGGTGGGTGCGCGAAAGCGGCGGGTGCTCAGAGGCGGCGCGTCGCCAGCGTCAGCCGGTCCCGCGCGTCGAAGAGCGCGTCCTTGATCATCTGCTCATGGGCCGGGGTGAGCCGAGCCACCGGCACCGAGCAGCTGATCGCGTCCCGCGCCGGGGTCCGGTAGGGGATCGCGATGCCGAAGCAGCGCAGCCCGAGCGTGTTCTCCTCGCGGTCCACCGAGAAGCCCTGCTCGCGGATGACGTGCAGCTCCTCGATGAGTTGCTCGCGGTCGGTGATCGTGTGCTCGGTCAGCGCCGGCAGCGTCTCCGGGAGCAGCTTGCGCACCTGCTCGTCGGTGTGGGTGGCGAGCAGCGCCTTGCCGAGCGAGGTCGAGTGCGCGGGCAGCCGGCGCCCCACCCGGGTGAACGGCCGCAGGTAGTGCTGGGACTGGCGGGTCGCCAGATAGACCACGTTGATGCCGTCGAGCCGCGCGAGGTGGATGGTCTCCGTGGTGTCGTCGGAGAGCCGGTCCAGTGTCGGCCGGGCGGCGGCCACGACCTCGTCGCCGTCGATGTACGAGGTGCCGACGAGCAGCGCCCGCACGCCGATGCCGTACCGCGTGCCGGTGGCGTCCGTCTCCACCCAGCCCAGCTCGACCAGGGTGCGCAGCAGCATGTACAGGCTGGACTTGGGGTAGCCGACGGCCTCTTGGACGGCGGCGAGCGAGTGCATGCCGGGGCGCCCGGCGAAGTACTCCAGCAGCTCCACGGTCCGCACCGCGGACTTCACCTGTGCCCCACCCGCGTCGGCAGTCGCCATGACCCTCGCCCCTTTTTCCGTTGTCCGGTCGTCCCGGTGGCCGCCCCGGCCCCTTGTGGAGACGGTCCGGCCGTCAATAGAGTCCCTCGCAGACGCGTTCATCTACGAGAACGCTGTTCAGAATAGCGAACAGGGGCGTGGCGGTGGCGGCAGAACCAGTGTGGAGTGTGGACCCCCGGACGGGGAAGCCGCGCGAGCAGGTTGCGGTGGAGGCCACAGCGGAGGAGGTCGACCACGCGGTCAGGGCCGCGCACGGCTCCCGGGCCGCGCTCGCCGACCGCGCGGTGCGGGCCGCCTTCCTCCGTACCGCGGCCGACCTCCTCGACGCGGCGCGCGAGCACGTCATCGAGGCCGCCGACGCCGAGACGGCCCTCGGGCCCGTCCGCCTCAGCGGCGAACTCGCCCGCACCACCGCCCAGTTGCGGAGCTTCGCCGAGGTCGTCACGGAGGGCTCCTTCCTCGACGTCCGGATCGACCTCCCCGACCCGGGCGCCACCCCGCCCCGCTCCGACATGCGCCGCTGGAAGATCCCCCTCGGCGTCGTCGCCGTCTACGCCGCCAGCAACTTCCCGCTCGCCTTCTCCGTCCCCGGCGGCGACACCGCGAGCGCCCTCGCGGCCGGCTGCCCCGTCGTGGTCAAGGCCCACCCCGACCACCCGGCCACCTCCGAACTCTGCGCCTCGCTGCTGCGCCGGGCCGCCGCCAAGGAAGGCCTCCCCGAGGACGTCGTCGTCCTCGTCCACGGCTTCGACGCGGGAGTCGAGCTCGTCCGCCACCCGCTCGTCGCGGCGGCGGGCTTCACCGGTTCGGTACGCGGCGGACGGGCGCTCTTCGACGCCGCCGCCGCCCGGCCCGTCCCCATCCCCTTCCACGGCGAACTCGGCTCCCTCAACCCGGTGGTGATCACCCCGGCCGCAGCCGAGGAGCGCGCCCAGGAGCTCGGGGCCGGCCTGGCCGCCTCCATGACCCTGGGCGCCGGCCAGTTCTGCACCAAACCCGGATTCGTCCTGGCGCCCCAGGGCGAGGCGGGCGACCGCTTCCTCGCCGCGCTCACCGCCGGGGTCAGCGAGACCGAACCGGCCGTGATGCTCGACCACCGCATGCGGGACGCCTTCGTCGCCGGGGTCGCCGAGCGCGGCGCCCTCGACGGGGTGCGGACCCCCGTCACCCCGGGCGCGGGCGGCGAGCACACGGTCAGCGCCGGCGTCCTCGCCGTCGACGCCGACCGGCTCACCGGAAGCGGAAGCGGAAGCGGAGGCGGAAGCGGAAGCGGAGGCGAGGGTGGGACCGGGGGTGGGAACGGAGGCGACCACGCCCTCCTCCTGGAGGAGTGCTTCGGACCGGTCACCGTCGTCGCCCGCTACTCCTCCCGCGAGGAGGTCACCGCCGTCCTCGGCCGGCTGCCGGGCAACCTCACCGCCACCCTGCACATCGCGGAGGAGGACGGGGCCGCGGCCCCGCTCCTCGCCGAACTCACCCCGCTCGCGGGCCGCGTCCTCGTCAACGGCTGGCCCACCGGCGTCGCCGTCGCCGCCGCCCAGCACCACGGCGGCCCCTACCCGGCCACCACCTCCACCTCCACCTCGGTCGGCGCGACCGCGATCGAGCGGTGGCTGCGCCCGGTGACCTACCAGTCGACCCCCGACCACCTCCTCCCGCCGGAGCTCCGCGACGGCAATCCGCTGGGGGTTCCGAGGCGCTGACGCTCAGTGCTCCAGCCGCACCACGATCTTCCCGAGGTGCGTGTTCGACTCCATCAGCCGGTGGGCGTCGGCGATCCGCTCCAGACCCTGGAAGGTCTCGGCGATCACCGGCGCCAGGGAGCCGTCGCGCAGGCCCGAGCCGATGAAGCCGGCCGCGCGGCGGCGCCCCTCCTCGGTCCTGGCCAGGGCCCCGTTGGCATACGTGTGCGTGGTCAGCGGCCAGTTGGCCGACAGCTCGACCGGTCGCGGGTCGAGCCAGCCGTAGAGCACGGCGGCGCCGCCGGGGCGCAGGGCGTCGCCGAGCCGGGCGAAGCCGGGCCCGCCGATCGCGTCGAAGGCCAGGTCGGCGCCCGCCCCGCCGGTGATCCGCCGCACCTCCGCGACCAGGTCCTCGGAGTCCGTGGCGATCACATGTGCCGCACCGAGCTCCAGCAGCCGCTTCCGCTTCTCCTCGCCGCGCGTGGTGGCGATCGGCACCGCCCCGATCCGCAGCGCGGTCTGGATCGCGGCCGTCCCCACCCCGCTCGACGCCCCGGTGATCACCACGTGGTCGCCGGCGCGCAGCCCGCCGGTCAGCACCATCCCGCCGTACGCGGTGAAGCACGTCAGCCAGACCGCGGCCGCCGTCACCGCGTCCACCCCCTCGGGCCGGGGCACCACGTACTCCTCCGGCAGCACCACCCGCTCCGCGTACACCCCGTACCGCCCGAAGTCGAAGTTGGCCGCCGCCATCACCGGGTCGCCCGGGGCGTACGCGGTGACCCCCGCGCCGACCGCCTCCACCACCCCCGCCGCCTCGTAGCCGAGCCGTGAACCGGGCAGCGTCGCCGGGTAGTAGTAGGTGCCCGCGCGGAACAGCGCCTCGGCGCGGTTGAGTCCGATCGCCTCGACCCGTACGAGTACCTCTCCGGGGCCGGGGTCCGGCAGAGTCACCTCTTCCACCGTCAGCACCTCGGGTCCGCCGGTCTCGTGGAAGAGAACCGCCCTGGTCGTCCTGCCTGTTGCCGTGTTGGTCGTCATGACATCGACCGTAGGCAGCACCGTCGAGACGATCCATGTCCCCCAGGATCCTGAACATGTCCGATCGTCTCGCCACCGTGTTCGGGCAGTACGGTGCCGGGATGGACGTACTGAGCGATGCCATCGCAGTCATGCGCACCGGACGGCCCCACTCCTCCCGCACGGTCCGCTTCGCGCCCTGGGGCTTCCGCTTCTCCCCGAGCCGGGGCGCCGGATTCCACGTGGTCCTCCAGGGCACCGCCTGGCTGCTGCCCCCGGAAGGCGACCCCGTCCGGCTCGGCGCCGGCGACGTCGTCCTCCTCGCCCACGGCACCGGCCACGGCCTCGCCGACCGGCCCGACACACCGCTCGTCGACGCCCTCCCCGCCTCCGACGGCTCCTGGCCCACCCCGCCCGACCGGGGCCCGATCGGTGCGGACGAGACGCTGCTGCTGTGCGGCGCCTACCAGCTCAGCCGGGCCCGCGCGCACCCGCTCCTCACCGAACTGCCCCCGTACGTCCACCTCCCCGCCCGGGTCGGTGCCCACCCGCGGCTGCGCGCCGCCGTCGACCTGCTCGGCGCCGAGCTCGCCGAGCCGCAGCCGGGATCCGACGCCATCGTCCCCGCCCTCCTCGACACCCTGCTCCTGTACCTGCTCCGTACCTGGTGGCTGACGGAACGCCCCGACCGGTCCACCGGCTGGTCCGCGGCCCTCGGCGATCCGGCGGTGGCCGCCGCCCTCCGTGCCCTCCACGCCGACCCCGCGAGGCCGTGGACGGTCGAGGAACTCGGCGCCCTCACCGGGCTCTCCCGCGCGCCCTTCGCGCGCCGCTTCACCGCCCTGGTCGGCCGCTCCCCGCTCGCCTACCTCACCTGGTGGCGGATGACGGCGGCGGGCCGCCTCCTGCGCTCGGAGGACCTCCCTCTCCGCGTGGTGGCCCAACGCGCCGGCTACTCCTCGGAGTTCGCCTTCGCCAAGGCCTTCAAGCGGGAGTACGGGGTGGCGCCGGGGCAGTACCGCAAGGGCGCCTGAGGCCCTGCGGATGCCTGAGGCCCTGCGGATGCCTGAGGCCCTACGGATGCCTGAGGTCCTACGGGTGCCTGAGGGCCTCCATCCCTCAAACCCCGAGCCTCAGGCCCCCGAGTCCTCAGGCCCTCAGTCCCCGAGCCTCGGTCCCCGAGTCCCTCACGCCCGGCGGCCCGGCAGGCGCAGCGAGGCCAGTGTCGTCAGGGCCAGCAGGCCCGCGCAGATCAGCAGGCTCGTCCGCAGGGCCGTCGCCATACCGGCCGTGTCCCGGGCCGCCAGCGAGCCGAAGACCGCGATGGCGAGCGCGCCCGCCGTCTGCCGGATCGCGTTGAGCAGACCCGCCGCCGTGCCCGCGCGCTCCGCCGGTACCGCCTCCATCATCGAGGCGATCAGCGGCGGCAGCGAGAAGCCCGCGCCCAGGGCGAGCGGGACGAGGAGCAGGGCCTGCGCGACCCGTGGGGTGTCCGCGTCCACCACGAGCAGGCCGAGCAGGCCGGCCACCGCGACCGCCTGGCCCACCACGATCGGCAGCCTCGCCCCGTACCGGGCGGCGGCCTTTGCCGACAGGAGGTTCACCCCGGCGAGCAGCCCCGTCATCGGCAGGAACATCAGCCCCGCGCCCAGCGCCGAAAGGCCCAGCACCTGCTGGAAGAAGAGACTGAAGACGAAGATCATCCCGTAGAAGGCCACGCTGTTCGCGGCGCCCGCCGTCACCGCCACCGCCACCGTCGTGTTCCGGAACAGCCCCAGCGGCACCATCGGATGGCGCCGCCGCGCCTCGATCAGCAGGAAGGCAGTCAGGGAGACGGCCGCGACACCCAGCGCCCACCAGGCCTCCGTACCGCCCTCGATGGCCGCGAAGGTCAGCGCGCCGACCGCCGTCGCCGCCGTCAGCTGCCCCGGCAGGTCGAGCGGTGCGGGCCGCCGCTCCGAGCGCGGCACCCGGGTCAGCAGCGACAGCGCCAGGAGCCCGAGCGGCAAATTGACGAAGAAGATCCCGCGCCAGCTCCAGGCCGTCGTGAGGGCGCCGCCCACGACGGGACCGAGCGCCACCGCGACCGTCCCGCCCGCAGCCCACAGCGAGACCGCGCGGGCCCGCCGCGCCGGGTCGCCGTAGGCCTCGCGCACCAGCGCGAGCGAGGCCGGCAGCATCACGGCCGCCGCCGCGCCCTGCACCGCGCGGGCCGCGAGCAGCGAGCCGAGACCGGGGGCGAGGCCGCAGGCCGCCGAGGCGAGGGTGAAGGCGACGACCCCGACGCCGTACGCCCGGCCCGCCCCGAACCGGTCGGCGAGCGCGCCGCTGGACAACAGGAGCGCGGCGAACACCAGTGTGTAGGCGTCGACCACCCATTGGAGGCCGGTCATGCCCGTGCCCAGGTCGGCGCCGATCGCGGGCAGGGCGACGTTGACCACCGAGGTGTCGAGGGTGATGAGGGCGAACCCTAGCGTCGCGGCGGCGAGCGCCGGGGCGGGGGAGGAGGGGGAGAGCGATGGCGCGGAGGGGGTCCCCCCGGGGGTGCCGCGGCGGACGTCGGGGACTGCGGTGAGCTCGGGCGATGACATCCCCCCACTCTGGTGACCGGCGCGGACGTAGAGTAGTGGCCCGAATGCCATATGCCCGGAGGTTCTGGCCATGACCGTCACCCCGGCCCCGGCCCCGGCCCCGGCGCCTGCCCCCGCCCGGACCCCGACCTCGGCCCAGGCCCCGGCGCCTGCCCCCGCCCGGACCTCGGCCCCGTCCCCGGCCCCGGCGCCTGCCCCCGCCCGGACCCCGAGCTCGGCCCAGGCCCCGGCGCCTGCCCCCGCCCGGACCTCGGCCCCGTCCCGCGTCCCGTCCGTGCAGCGCGTCGCCGTGATCGCCGCCCCGCCCGTCTCGATGTTCAACCTGGCCATCCCGGAGATGCTGTTCGGCAAGGTCGAGCTCGACGGCCGGCCCGGGTACGAGACGGTCATCTGCGCCCCCGACCCCGGTCCCGTCGCCACCACCGGCGGCCTCGACCTGCTCGTCCCGCACGGCCTCGACGCCGTGGACGCGGCCGACACCGTGGTCCTCGCGGGCAGCGGCTCGTACACGCACCCCGACCCGCGCATCCTCGACGCGCTGCGCCGCGCGGCCGCCGCGGGCAAGCGGATCGCCTCCATCTGCACCGGCGCGTTCGCGCTCGCCGAGGCCGGACTGCTCGACGGCAGGGCGGCGACGACGTACTGGGCGTACCGGGAGCTGCTCGCCGAGTGGCACCCGGCCGTCGACCTCCAGGACGACGTCCTCTTCGTCCAGGACGGTCCCCTCCTCACCTCCTCCGGATACGCGGCGGGCATCGACCTCTGCCTCCACGTCATCCGCACCGACCACGGCGCCGCCGTCGCCAACACCGTCGCCCGCCTCGCCCTCGTCGCGCCCGTACGGCCCGGCGGCCAGACCCAGTTCACCCAGACCCCGCTGCCGCCCGAGCGCGGGATCTCCTTCGCCGACACGCGCGCGTGGGCCATGGGACGCCTCGACGAGCCGCTCACCCTTACTGATCTCGCCCGGCACGCCGGGACCTCCGTCCGCACCCTCTCGCGCCGCTTCCACGCGGAGACCGGGGTCAGCCCGCTCCAATGGCTGCTCCACCAGCGCGTCGAGCGGGCCAAGGAGCTTCTGGAGACCACCTCCCTCGGCATGGAGCGGGTGGCCCGCGAGAGCGGCCTCGGTACGGGGGACTCTCTGCGACAGCACCTGCTGCGCCGCACCGGCCTCACCCCGAGCGCGTACCGGAGCTCCTTCAGCCGGGTGTCCGCGGCAGGGGCCGAATGACGGATCCGTAGCCGGTCTGCGTACCGCCGCGGCGGAGCCGATCAGGCCCCGCCGGGGACCGGTTCCGGCCGGAGCCGGGTCGGCCGGAGTCGAGTTGGCCGGAGCCGGGTCGGCCGGAGTCGAGTTGGCCGGAGCCGGGTCGGCCGGAGCCGGGTCGGCCGGAGTCGAGCCGGCCGGAACCGGTCCGCCGGCCGCCGCGTCCTGAACCTTCATGATCCGTACGCTCACGATCCGCCCCGCGACAGCCGCCGACCTCGACGCCGTCACCGCCCTCCACGCCGAGGCCCGGGCCACCTACTACCGCGGCCACCTCCCCGAGTCCGCCTACGCAGGCCCCGAGGAACTGGCCCGCACCCGGGCCGGCTGGGCGGGCGCGATCGACCGCGGCGCCGTGCTCTGCGCGCAGCCGGACGGCGACGGCGACAACGACAACGACGGCGAAAGGACCGGGATCGCCGGGATCGCCGCCTTCGGCGAGCGCGACGGCGTCATGTTCCTCAGCCAGCTGCACGTGGCTCCCGCCCGCTGGCGCCGGGGCGTCGGCGCCGCCCTCCACGCGGCCTGCGTCGAGGCCTGGCGCGCGGCCGGGGCGACCACCGTCACCCTGGAGGTCTACGAGAGGAACGAGCGCGCGCAGGCCTTCTACGCGGCCCACGGCTGGACTCCCCACCCGGAAACCCCGCGCTCCGGCAACCACCTCGTGCTCCGCCTCACACTCGCGCCGGAAACGGAATGAACCGGACCGGCAGTGGCGTTCCCGTCGAGGAACACCCGCACCGGCAACCCCCTCGGAGAGCAATCACATGCGCGTCGAAATCTGGTCCGACATCGCCTGCCCCTGGTGCTACGTAGGCAAGGCCCGTTTCGAGAAGGGCCTGGAGGCCTTCGCGCACCGCGACGACGTCGAGGTCGTCCACCGCTCCTTCGAGCTCGACCCGCACCGCACCAAGGGCGACACCGGCCCGGTCCTGGAGATGCTGGCGAAGAAGTACGGCCGGACCCTCGACGAGGCCCGCGCCATGGAGCAGCACGTCGCCGACAACGCGCACGCCGAGGGCCTCGGCTACCGCACCGACGGCCGCGACCACGGCAACACCTTCGACATCCACCGGCTGCTCCACCTCGCCAAGGCGCGCGGCCGCCAGAGCGAGCTCCTCGACCTCGCCTACCGCGCCAACTTCGCCGAGGAGCGCTCCGTCTTCGACACGGAGACCCTGGCCGTGCTCGGCGTCGAGGCCGGTCTCGACGAGGCCGAGGTCCGGGCCGTCCTCGCCGACGAGTCCGCCTACGCCGACGCCGTACGGGAGGACGAGCGCGAGGCCGCCGAACTCGGCGCCAACAGCGTGCCGTTCTTCGTCCTGGACCGCCGCTACGGCGTCTCCGGCGGTCAGCCCGCCGAGGTCTTCACACAGGCCCTGGAGCAGGCCTGGCAGGGCCGCGTCCTCCAGCCGGTCGGCGGCGAGGCCGAGGCCGAGGCCTGCGGTCCGGACGGGTGCGAGGTCCCGCGGGCCTGACGGCCCGAGACCCCCACTCTGACAGCAATACCCCGTCTGACCTGCGGAGATAAGCGCGTCTTGGGGATTCCCCACGGTCGAATCGCCATTGACGGGTGATCGTGGGGAATCCAGGGTGGGGGCATGGAATCCCTGCACCGGCCGCTCGGCGGCGCCGAGTTCGCGCCCAAGCACACCTATCTGAACACCTCCGCCTGCGGGTTGCTGCCCCGCCGGACGATCGACGCCGTCACGCTCCTCGCCGAGCAGACCGCCGACGGCCGCGCCGACGGCGCGGGCAGCTTCGACATCGTCGACGAGGCCAGGGCGGCCTTCGCGCGGCTCGCCCACGTCTCGCACGAGCGCGTCTCCGTCGGCAGCTCCGTCGCCGTGCACTGCGGGATGATCGCCCAGTCGATGCCCTCGGGCTCCGAGATCCTCTTCCCCGAGGGCGACTTCTCCTCCGTCATCACCCCCTTCACGATCCGCGGCGACCTCAAGACCCGCTTCGTGCCCCTGGAGCTGCTCGCCGAGTCGGTCCGCCCCGAGACCGCGCTGGTCGCCTTCTCGGCCGTCCAGTCGGCGGACGGCCGCACGGCCGACTTCGCGGCGGTACGGGCCGCGGCGGCCGCCCACGGCGCCCGGACGCTCCTGGACGCGACGCAGTCGGCCGGCTGGCTGCCGTTGCACGCGGGCGACTGGGACTACACGGTCTCCGGCGCCTACAAGTACCTGCTCTGCCCGCGCGGGGCCTCCTTCCTCACCGTCACCGAGGAGGCGCAGGACTCGCTGCTCGCGATCCACGCCAACTGGGTCACGGGCGAGGAGCTGTGGGTGAACAGCTACGGCCCCGTCCGCGAACTGGCCCGCTCCGCGCGCCGCTTCGACGAGCCCGTGGCCTTCTTCTCGTACCACGGGGCGGCCCGCTCGCTCGCGCTGCTCGAAGAGATCGGCATCGACCGCATCGAGGCCCACAACAAGGGGCTCGCGGCCCGCTTCCGCGCCGGACTCGTCGAGCTCGGCCACGCGCCGGTCATGGACGACTCGACGGTCGTCGCGGTCCCCGGCCTCGGCGACCGCGCGGACGCGCTGCGCGCCGCCGACGTGCTGCTCTCCGCCCGCGCGGGCAATCTGCGGGCCTCGTTCCACCTCTACAACACGGCGGCGGACGTCGACCGCGCCCTGGACGTCCTGGCCGGCTGACAGGTCAGCCCCAGGACCCCAGGTGCCGGGGCGTCCCCACCGGGACCACACCCCGGCGGGCCCCCGCCCGTCAGCAGCTCTTGGGCAGCGGCGGGCAGTCGCCCTCCTCGCCCGCCTCCTCGTACAGGTTGTCCGCCACGAGTCCGAGCAGGCGGGCCAGCTCCGCCCGGTCGGCCGGGGCGAGCCCGCCGAGCGACAGTTCCTCCAGGCCCTGCCAGGCGCCCTCGACCCCGGCGCGCAGCGCCAGGCCCTCGTCCGTCACCTCGACGAGGACGGCGCGCCGGTCGGCGGGGTCCGGTCGGCGGCGGACGTGGCCGCACTGCTCCAGGCGCTGGAGCATTTTCGTCACCGTCGACGGGTCGAGCCCGAGGGACTGGATCAGCTCCGACTGGCGGACCGGCCCGCAGTCCCACAGGCGCATCATCATCAGCTCCTGGCCCGGGTAGAGGCCGAGCTCCCGCAGCCGCCTCCCCATGGCGATCCGGTGCATCCGGGCCACCCGCGCCAGTGTGTGGCTGACGGGCCCGCCGCGCGCGGCGGTCGGTGGCTCGCCGCACACACCGGTGCGCGCCGCGGCGCGCGGCTCGGTACAGACGGGGTCGGTGGTTCCTGGCATCGGGACTCCTCGGGAAGGCTCTCCCAGAAGATTACCTTGGTCGGCCAATGAATGGGTTACAGTGACAACGGCCCCATTAGTTGGCCGACCACATATTCTGTGAGGGAACCGCCATGACCACTGCCTTCGACCCCGTCGACCTCGCCGGCACCCGCCTCGCCAACCGCATCGCCATGGCCCCCATGACCCGCAGCCGGGCCGAGGCCGAGAGCCGTACCCCCACCGCGCTCGTCGCCGAGTACTACGCCCAGCGCGCCTCGGCCGGCCTCATCATCACCGAGGGCGCCCAGCCGACCGCCATCGGCCAGGGCTACCCCAACACCCCCGGCCTGCACAGCGCCGAGCAGATCGCCGCCTGGCGCGAGGTCACCGACGGCGTCCATGAGCGCGGCGGCCGGATCTTCGTCCAGCTGATGCACGCCGGCCGGATCAGCCATCCCGAGGTCCTCGGCGACGGCCTCCACCCCGTCGGCCCCTCCCCGGTCGCCCCGGCCGGACAGCTCTTCGCCGGATCCGGCCTCATCGACTTCGTCGCCCCGCGCGAACTCACCGCCGAGGAGGTGCGGGAGACGATCGCCGGCTTCGCCACCGCCGCCCGCAACGCGGTGGAGGCGGGCTTCGACGGCGTCGAGATCCACGGTGCCAACGGCTACCTGATCCAGCAGTTCCTCGCCTCCGGCTCCAACCACCGCACCGACGAGTGGGGCGGCCCGGTCGAGAACCGCATCCGCTTCGCCGTCGAGGTCGTCAGGGCCGTCGCCGCCGAGATCGGCCCCGAGCGCACCGGCCTGCGAGTCTCCCCGGCCAACACCTACAACGACATCGCCGAGACCGACACCGCGGAGATCTACCCCGCCCTCGTCGAGGCCATCGACCCGATCGGCATCGCCTACCTGCACGTCACGGAGCCCGCGCCCGAGGTCCGCGAGCTGACCCTCGCCCTGCGCAAGGCCTTCTCCGGCACCCTCATCCTCAACCCGGCCACCGAGGGGCCGACCGGGCCCGACGCCCTGGCCCTCATCGAGGACGGCACCGCCGACCTCGTCGCGTACGGGGCGCTGTTCCTCGCCAACCCCGACCTGCCGGCACGGCTCCGGGCAGGCGGCCCGTACAACACCCCGGACACCGCCACGTACTTCGGCGGCGACCACCGCGGCTACACGGACTACCCCGCGCTGTAAGGCGACGACACAGAGGGAGCGGGGAACGGGGGGACGGGAAAAACAGGAAAACAGGAAAACGGGGGTACGGGGGTATGGGGGAACGGGGGTACGGGGGTACGTGAGAGGGGCGGAGTCCGGTGCCGGACTCCGCCCCTCTCACGTACCCCTCTACGCGTCTGCGTCCCCGCTACTTCCAGGCCTCCGTGACCGCGCGCCGCGCGCCCTCCAGGTCCACCGGGCGGCCCGAGTCGCCGAGCGCCGCGCCCAGCGCCGCCAGCGAGGACTGCACGGCGCCCGGAGTCGCGTCCACCCCGTAGTGGTTGACCCGGATCATCTCCTTGGCCAGCGCCCCGCCGCCCGCGATCAGCGGCAGCGACGGATCCGCCGAGAGGGCCTTCGCGACCAGCTCCGAGGCGTCCACCCCGACCGGCGAGCGCAGCGTCGTCGCGACCGGGGCCGCGTCCTTCGCCTCGTGCACGTACGGCTCAAGACCACCGCCCAGGGCCAGCGCACCCGCCCGGGTCGCCGCCGCGGCCGAGGCGTGCCGGGCCATCAGCGCGTCCAGACCCTCCGCCTCGATCCGCTCCACACACGCCTCGAGTGCCAGCATCTCCAGCTGCGCCGGAGCGTGCAGCAGTGCCTTCCGGCCGCCGTCGATCCACCGCTCCTTCCAGTCCAGGAGCGAGAGGTACGAGCGGCGCGGCGCCGCCGGGTTCGCGGCGAACCGCTCCCAGGCCCGCGCGCTCACCGAGACCGCCGAGACGCCCGCGGGGCCGCCCATCGCCTTCTGCGCGCCGATGATGCACATGTCCACGCCCCACGCGTCCGGCAGCACCGGCTCCGCGCCGATCGACGCCACCGCGTCCAGGTAGAACAGCGCGCCGTGCGCCCGGACGACCTCGCCGATCTCCGCGACCGGGTTGGTGTTCCCGGTCGCCGCCTCCGCATGCACGAGCGACACGAAGTCGATCTCCGGGTGCTCGGCGAGCGCCCGCTCGACCTGCTCGGCCGTCACCGCCGTGTGGAAGGGCACCTCCAGGTCGACCACGGTTGCCCCGCAGTCCCGCAGCCAGTTGCCGAAGGTCTGCCCGTACGGACCGGTGAGGACGTTCAGCGCGGTCGAACCGGCCCGCGCCCCGCTGCGGATGCACCCCTCCAGGGGGAGCAGCGCCTCACCCTGGGTGATCACCACGTCCTGCTCCGTGGAGAGCAGCGCGGCCACCCGGCGCTCGATCGACGCGAAATGCGCGGCGGTCAGCGGGGCCAGGTCCAGGAGCGGGTGTGTCACGGTCACGGTGGTGCCTTCTTCGACTCGGTGCGGTGCATGGTGCGCATGGCGGTGCGGGCGGAACTCCCGATCAGGGTACCGAGGGGGCCCTCCCCGGGCGGGGTCCCGTCCTCGTACAGTGCAGACATGAGCGATCGCGCGGTGCTGCACGTGAAGGGACGGGTGCTCGTCGGCCCCGAGGACGTACGGGACGAACTCTGGTGCGTCGACGGCCGGATCACCTACGACCGGCCCGCCGCCGAGGCGGTGACCGTCGAGGGCTGGGCGCTGCCCGGTCTGGTCGACGCCCACTGCCACGTCGGTCTCGACCGGCACGGCCCGGTCGACGAGGCCACCAGCGAGAAGCAGGCCCTGACCGACCGGGACGCGGGCACGCTCCTGATCCGCGACGCGGGTTCGCCCTCCGACACCCGCTGGATCGACGAGCGCGAGGACCTCCCGAAGATCATCCGCGCGGGCCGGCACATCGCCCGCACCCGCCGCTACATCCGGAACTACGCCCACGAGATCGAGCCCGCCGACCTCGTCGCGTACGTCGGCCGCGAGGCCCGGCGCGGCGACGGCTGGGTCAAGCTCGTCGGCGACTGGATCGACCGCGAGGCGGGCGACCTCACCGCCTGCTGGCCGCGCCCGGAGGTCGAGGCGGCCATCGCCGAGGCGCACCGGCTCGGCGCCCGCGTCACCGCCCACTGCTTCGCCGAGGACTCGCTCCGCGACCTGGTCGAGGCCGGCATCGACTGCATCGAGCACGCCACCGGCCTCACCGAGGACACGATCCCGCTCTTCGCCGAGCGGGGCGTCGCCATCGTCCCGACCCTGGTGAACATCGCGACCTTCCCGCACCTCGCCGACGGGGGCCAGGAGAAGTTCCCGCGCTGGTCGGCCCATATGCGCCGGCTGCACGAGCGGCGGTACGACACCGTCCGCGCCGCCTTCGACGCGGGCGTCCCCGTCTTCGTCGGCACCGACGCGGGCGGCTCCCTCGCCCACGGGCTCGTCGCCGAGGAGGTCGAGGAGCTGACGAAGGCCGGGATCCCGCCGGTCGACGCGCTCTCGGCCACCGCCTGGGGGGCCAGGGCCTGGCTCGGCCGCCCCTCCCTGGAGGAGGGCGCTCCCGCCGACCTCGTCGTCTACGGCGAGGACCCGCGCGCGGACGTCCGCGTCCTCGCGGCGCCGCGCCGGGTCGTCGTCAACGGCCGGGTGATCGGCTGAGCCCCGGCGGGTTCAGCGGCTCAGGAAAGCGAGCCGGGCCCGCTTCTCCGGGATGAAGACCTCCGGCAGGTCCACCTCGGGCAGCACGACCTCCGGGCCAAGCTCGAAGCCGGCCCGCGCCATGCGGGCGATCGCCTTCTCGTTGGCGGCGTCCGGCTCGACCACGATCCGGGTGTGGTCCCGCAGCGAGAAGGCGACGAGCGCGCCGATCAGTCCGGCCGTGAAGCCGGGCCGGGGGGTGGCGCTCGGTGCGATCAGGAAGTGGACGCCGATGTCGCCGGGCTCCACCTCGTAGCACTCGCTCACCCGGTCGGCCTCGGGGTCGTACGTCTGGAAGAGGGCGACCGGCTCCCCGTCCAGGTCGACCAGGAAGCCGTGGTGGGTGGTGAGCGAGTCCAGGTGGGCGTAGATGTCCCGGACCTGCTCGACGGTGGTGCCGTTCATGCCCCAGAAGCGGGCCCGCTCCTCGGAGACCCAGCCGTGCAGGAGCGGGGCGTCGCGGTCGGGGTCGACGGGCCGGACCGTGACGGTCCCGAAGCCCTCGACGACGTGGACGTAGGTGGCGGGGGTGGTGGTGGTCATCCCTGTTCCTTGGTGAGGTTCTGCCAGTCGGTGGTGACGGGGGCGAGTTCGCCGCGCAGCCAGAGGGGGAGCTGGTCGCGGTGGTGCGCGTCGCCCGGCACCCCGGACGCGCCGAACGGCACGATCCAGCCGCTCCGTTCGCGGTCGGCGAGGTCCCAGACGTAGCGGGCGGCGGAGGCGCGGGCGCTGCGGTCGGTCCAGCCGGGCACGCTCGACGTGGAGAGGACGCAGTCGTGGTCCCCGGCGAGGCCCGGCCACTGCGCGTCGTCGGCGTCGGGGAGCGCCTGCCACGGTGCGAGGCGGTGCGTCACGCCCCAGGCAGCGGGCGGCTCACCGGCCCCGACCTCCTCAAGGGCCTCGCGCACGATCCGGTCGACGTCCCCGACGGGCACGGGACCGGCCGTGAGCAGCGTCTCCAGGGCGAAGGCGACCCGGGGCCCGAGGGCCAGCCAGGGGCGGAACAGCTCCGGATACGGGGCGGGTTCGCGCAGCGCCGCGAAGGCCTCGTGGCCGGCGAGCCGGCGGACCACGGCCCCGCGCACGGCCGCGTAGAGCCCGGCGTCGGTGCTCTCCGCGGCCATCCGCCGGTCCCAGCCGAGCAGCCGGCCGCGCACGGCGGAGGCGGCGGGGGAGAGCCCGTCGGCGGCTCGCTCCACGACCGCGAGGAGCCGGGCCGCCGAGGGGTTGTCGGTGTCCCTGTGGACGGCGGTCGTGCTCTCGGGGGTCCACTCCGCCGAGGCGTCGAGGAGCTCGCCGATCCGGGCCGCGCGGTGCGGCGGCGCGAACTCGATGCCGAGGGGCGCGGCGAGCCCCCGGGCGTTGGCCATGACGGCGTGCCCGCCGACCTGGGCGCGGGGGAGCGGCGCGGGCTCGGGCGCCCAGTCGTGGGTCCGGTCCCAGGCCGGCACGATGCGTAGGGAGTTGGCCCGGTCGCGTACGGGCACGTGCCCGGCGACCCGGTGCAGCAGCCCGCCGCGGGTGTCGGCGGCCTGGAGCACGTTCACCGGCTCGACCCACCCGTCGACGGCCGCGTCGACGTCCCCGACGGTCCGGGCGCGCAGCAGCGCGGGCAGCACCCCGAAGCCGAGCTCCCCGGTGACGCGCGGCGGATACCGCAGACTGACGGCCTCCCAGGCGCGGGTGTCCGAGAGGTCTGTGTCGGCGTCCGAGGCGCCGGCGTCGGTGTCCGAGACGTCGGTGCCGGTGTCCGAGGCGTCTGCGTCGGCGTCCGAGGCGTCACTGTCGGCGCTCGGGGCCTGCTGCCCGCCGTCCCCGTCGATGATCACCGGGCCGCGGTCCGTCTCGACCACCTCGATCACGACCGGCTCCCCGCCCGCGACCTCGATCGTCTCCGTGTGCGCGGCGGCCGGGGTCCAGCCCTCCGGGCCGAGCGCCTCCACGCCCCCGTCCGGCAGCCGTCGGAGCCGCTCCCGGTACAGGTCCTGGTAGTCGGCCATGGCGTTGGTGATCGCCCAGGCGACCGAGCCGGTGTGGCCGAAGTGGGCGAGCCCGGGGATGCCGGGCACGGCGAGCCCCACCACGTCGTACGAGGGGCAGGCGAGCCGGATCTGCTGGTAGACGCCCGGGGCCTCGATGAACCGGTGCGGGTCGCCGGCCACCAGGGCCGCGCCGCTCGCGGTCCGCTCGCCGGAGACCACCCAGCCGTTGGAGCCCGCCGTGCCGGGACCGTCCGTCGCGAAGAGCTCCGTCCACTCCTCGCCGAGCCGCCGGGCGACCTCCTCCCGCCACAGCTTGGTGGGGAAGCCGGCGAAGAGGATGTGGGTGGAGAGCCAGACGGCCAGTGGGGTCCACGGCTCCCACCGCCCGGGCGCGAGGCCGGTCTCCGCGAACTCGGGCGCGCGCGAGGCCCCGTCCGCCA
This sequence comes from Streptomyces narbonensis, assembly GCF_014649015.1. Classification (GTDB taxonomy): domain Bacteria; phylum Actinomycetota; class Actinomycetes; order Streptomycetales; family Streptomycetaceae; genus Streptomyces; species Streptomyces narbonensis. Next base: position 71,631 of record NZ_BMSF01000003.1, on the reverse strand, counting down.
GGCCGTCGTTGACCCCGTCCACGTAGGCCCGGACCCATGCGGCCGTCGGTGCGTCGGAGGCCTCCAACCGTTCGAGGCAGCGGCGGGCGGTGTCGGCGATCCGGGCCCGGCGGACGAAGGTGTCCCAGCCGAGCTCGGCGGCGCCGAGGAAGGCGGCCGTGGTGCCCTGGGCCCGGTGCCGCTCGACCTCCAGCTGCCAGGCGCGGTCGCGGGCGGTGACCCGCCCCTGGGCGAAGGCGAGTTCCTCCGGGTCCGCGGCGCGCAGATGGGGGACGCCCCAGGCGTCCCGGTAGACCTCGATGCTCACGAAAGACCCCGATCTCGTCCGTACGTTTTCCGGAACCTTAGGTTAGGCTGACCTAAGTAAATCTACAGGACTCCAGGGGAGGAGATCACGGTGGGGCATGGCTGGCAGGGGGCGGTCCTCAAGCTGTTCCGCGGCAAGGACTTCACGTTCACGGTGACGGGGGCCGAGCAGGTCACCGAGGACTACCGCAGGGTGCACTTCACGGACGGCGGCCTGCTCGCCGCGGCGGGCGTCCACCCGACGATGTGGGTGCGCCTCTGGTTCGACGACGCGGGCAAGCCGCACCAGCGCGCGTACACCCTGGTCGACCCCGACCCGGCCGCGGGCACCTTCAGCCTCGAATTCGCCCTCCACGACGGCATCGCCAGCCACTGGGCCCGCTCCTGCGCCGCCGGCGACTCCGTGGAGGCCACGCTCCAGGGCACCGGCTTCGAGGCGCCCGACCCGCTCCCCGCGCGCCTGCTCGTGGTCGGCGACCCGGCCTCGCTGCCCGCCGTCAACTCCCTGCTCGACGCGCTCCCCGGGGTCCCCGCCACCGTCTGGTTCGAGACGCAGCACGCCTCCGACGAGGAGCTGCCGGTCCGGCTCGACCCCGCGCACCACGAGCTGCGCCGGGTCCCGCGCCAGGGCGGTGGCGCCGATCTCGTCGCCCGGGTGAAGGCCGAGCTGCCCGAACTCGCGGACGCCGCCTCTTACGTCTGGATCGCCTGCGACACGACGACGACCCGCACCCTCGCCGCGTACGCCCGCAAGGAGCTCGCCCTGCCGAAGGAGCGCGTCCACGCGCTCGGGTACTGGCGCGCGAGCTGACCGCTCGCCATGGCGTCGGGTTGACGGTCCGTTACCTCGGGACGTGGCAGCTCGTTTTTCACCTTCCGTCGCACTGTCCGGCCGGTGTCCGCACGCGTCCGCTCGTACGAAAGACGCGGGGCGTGCGGCAACGGTTGTATAGAGAAAAATCGAATATGAACACGGAAACCCCCCTTTGGAGTGAACTCACGTCAGGCGACTGTCGGTTCACTCTCCGTGCGTAAAGATTCCGGTGTCTCAAGTCGCCGAGGCCGCGCCGACCCACCGTCCCCGTGGTGAGCGGCCGGCGACGCCATGTCTCTTGTGGGGGTTCCACCATCTTGAACAGCAACACCTTCCGCACGCCCGTACGCCGCACCGCCGCCGCCGCGACCGTCGCCGCCCTGGCCGTCGGCCCCGTGCTCCTCGCGGCCCCGGCGCACGCCACGGGCGGCGAAGGGCGTGCCACCGCCGTCGTCCTGCGGGCCGGCCTCGACGTCTCCCTCCTCGGCAAGACCGTGGACGTGCCGGTGCGCACCTCCCTCAACGAGGTCGAGGCGCCGGAGACCGAGAACAAGACGGCGCTCTCCGTGAAGGTGAAGGGGGCCGAGGGCGGCGAGCCGATCGACATCCTCGCCGCCGACGTCGCCACCTCCAAGGCCACCGTCGACGAGACGAAGGCCGAGGGGTACGTGAACCTGGTCAAGGCGCAGGTCCACGTCCCCGGCATTCCGCTGCTCTCCCTCATCGAGGTCGAGAAGGTCACCTCCAAGGCGCTGTGCGAGGTGGGCAAGGAACCGGTCGCCGAGTCCAACGTCCTCGGGCACGTGATCGTCTTCGGCAAGAAGACCACTCTCTCCACCGGCGGTCAGACGAAGGTGAGCGTGCCGGGCGTCGGCCAGGTCACCCTGGACCTCTCCCGCACCTCCACGACCTCCGACACCGCTGCCGCGACGGCCCTCGAACTGAAGGTGGAGGTCGACCCGCTGAAGCTGGGCGTGGCCGAGGTCAACGGCACCGTGACGCTCGCCGAGGCCACCTGCGAGACGCCCGACGGCCCGGCCCCGACGGAGGAGCCCACCAAGGAGCCGACGCAGGAGCCCACGGAGCAGCCCACGAAGGAGCCCACCGAGCGGCCTTCCGAGCAGCCCTCGCAGCAGCCCACCGCCGAGCCGAGCAGCGACGGCGGCGTGAAGACCAACAACGGCGGCGTCACCCCCACCGAGAACCTCGCCGAGACCGGCGGCAGCTCCTCCACCACGTACATCGCGGCGGGCGCGCTCGCCCTCCTGGTGGCCGGCGGCGGCGCCCTGGCGGTCACCCGCAGGCGTGCCCGCTCGCGCGGCTGACGGCCCGAGGGGGAGGCGCCGGGGGGTGCCGAAAGGGGTGGCCGGGGAAACGGGGCTGCGGGGAGGGCGGCGGTGACGACGCCGCCCTCCCCGCAGCCCTTCCCGCGCGTGGACGTCCTCCTGTACGCCGGGCCTCAGCCGTTCAGCAGGAGCGCCTGGTCCAGGGCCTGGAGGAATCGGTTCGTCGTGGCCCGGTCCCGGACCGCGAGCCGCAGCCAGTTCCGGTCGAGACCCGGGAAGGTGTCCCCCCGCCGGGCCGCGAAGCCCAGGAGCCGCAGCCGGTCCCGTATCGCGTCCGCCCCGTCGATCCGCAGCAGGACGAAGGGACCCTCGGCCCCGGCGACCGTCCGCACCTCGTCGAACTCCGCGAGACCGGCGAGCAGATGCGCCCGCTCCACACCGATCCGGTGCGCCGCGTGCTCGGCCTCCGCCAGCGCCATCCGCGACATGCAGGCCTCCGCCGCCACCAGGGCCGGCGTCGACACCGGCCACAGCGGTTGCGCCCGTTCGAGCAGGGCGATCGTCTCCGGCTCGGCGAGGACGTACCCGATCCGCAGGCCCGCGAGCCCCCAGGTCTTGGTGAGGCTGCGCAGTACCACGAGCCCCGGCACGTCGGTCCGCCCGGCCAGCGACTCCCGCTCGCCCGGCACCGCGTCCATGAACGCCTCGTCGACCACCAGCGTCCGGCCGGGCCGGGCCAGGGCGGCGATCGTGGCGGCGGGATGCAGGACGGAGGTCGGGTTCGTGGGGTTCCCGATCACCACCAGGTCCGCGTCGTCGGGCACCGCCGCCGGATCCAGCCGGAAGCCGTCCTCCTCGCGGAGCAGCACCCGGCCCACCTCGTGCCCGGCGTCGCGCAGCGCCGCCTCCGGCTCGGTGAACTGCGGGTGCACCACCACGGGCCGCCGCACCGGCAGCGCCCGCGCGAGCAGCACGAAGGCCTCCGCGGCGCCGGCGGTGAGCAGCACCCGGCCGGGCGGCAGATCGTGCCTCACGGCGACCGCGGCCCGCGCGGCTCTGCCGTCGGGATAGGCCGCGAGGCCGGTCAGTGAATCGGCGATTCTCTTGCGCAGCCAGTCCGGAGGGGTGTTCGTCCGGACGTTGACCGCGAGATCGATCAGCTTCTCGTCCCGTACCTCGGCGTCACCGTGGTGGCGCAGGTCGTGGGCGTCGGATTGCGTGTGCATGTCCATGGCCGCCGTCGTGTGGGGGGTGGGGATGGTGGGGGGTGAGCCAGGCTCGCGAGCGATGTACCCGTGAGTCAGGTGCAACAACCGTACGCCTGGGGCATGTTCGTGCGGACAAACCGGTACGCACGTGGCGATCGCACACGTAACGCTCCGCGATTTCCGCTTCGGCACGAGCAGCACGGCCCGCCCGGCATCCCCACGCCCAGCGGCTCCGGCGGACCCGGAAGCCCCCGCCGGCCCGGAAGCCAAGGCCGGCTCATCGGCCAAGCTCGACCCATCAGCCCCGCCGAGCTCGCCGGACCCCGCGGCCCCACTGGACCCCGCGGCTCCCGCTCCCGCCGTGAGCAGCGCGGCCGCCTCCGCCACCGACGGCGTCCCCGTCGCCTCCCGCGGCAGCGCCGACGGATGCGGTACGGGGACGGCGGCCAGCTCTCCGGCCGGGAAGCCCCGCACCGGAACCCCCAGCTCCGCGCCCGCGCCCGCGACACCCGGCTCCGCGGCCCGCGCGTCCAGCGTGGCCAGCGACCGCACCGCCGCCCGCGTCAGCCCCGCCTCCCGCAGCACCGCGTCGACCAGCGCCAGTACGTCGTCCACCGGAACGCCCGGACGCGCCCCCACACCGAGGTGCGCGCACACCGCCGCATCCGGTAGCAAAGGCCCATGGCTGTGGTCGTCGCGCTCGGCGCGTTCCTCATGACGCTCTTCGGCGGGTGGGTCGCCGGGCGGGTCACCGACCGCCGCCACCTCGTCCTCGGCCTCGCCGGCGGGCTCATGCTCGGCGTCGTCGGACTCGACCTCCTGCCGGAGGCCTTGGAGGCCGCGGGGGAGGCGGTGTTCGGCGTCCCGGAGGCCCTGCTGCTCTTCGTCGGCGGCTTCCTCTTCGCCCATGTGGTGGAGCGCCTCCTCGCCGTCCGCCAGGCGGCACACGGGGTCGGGGCCGACGAGAGGGTCCCGCAGGTCGGTCTCACCGCGGCCGCCGCGATGGTCCTGCACAGCCTCATGGACGGCGTCGCCCTCGGCGCCGCCTTCCAGGTCGGCGGGGGCATGGGAGCCACCGTCGCCCTCGCCGTCATCACCCACGACTTCGCCGACGGCTTCAACACGTACACGATCACGAGCCTCTACGGGAACGCCCGCCGCAGGGCCGTCGGGATGCTCGTCGCCGACGCGCTCGCCCCGATCATCGGCGCCGCTTCCACCTTGCTGTTCACCCTTCCGGAGGAACTCCTCGGTGCCTATCTCGGCTTCTTCGGCGGTGCCCTGCTCTACCTCGCCGCCGCCGAGATCCTGCCCGAGGCCCACCACGAACACCCCGCCCGCTCGACCCTGCTGTGCACGGTCGGGGGCGTCGGCTTCATCTGGCTCGTGGTGGGCGTCTCCGGCGGCTGATCTCACGCGCAGTGCTCCACGAAACGCACGGCGGCCTCCGGCGACCCCGCCCAGTGGGTGTGGACGTAACTGGCGTGCACCCCGTCCTGCACGAAGCCCTCGACGCGCCGCTCCGGCTGCCGCAGCCCCCAGGCCGCCTGCGCCCCGGCGCCCGGCTCGATCACGGTCCGGTGGAACTCGTGCCCCCGCATCCGCGCCCCTGCCGGGGCCAGCACGCTGTCGCTCACGGCGACGGCGTCCCGGTACCCGAGGGTGAGCCGCTCCGACATCCGCGCGTCGGCGTCGAGCACCCCGCACATCGGCCGGCCGTCGAGGGACCGCGCCAGATACAGCAGTCCGGCGCACTCGGCGGCGATCGGCGCCCCCGCCGCGGCGAGCTCGGCGACGGCCTTGCGCAGCGGCTCGTTCGCGGACAGCTCGGCCCCGTACATCTCGGGGAACCCGCCGCCTATGACGAGCCCGCTCGTCCCCTCGGGAAGGCTCTCGTCGCGCAGCGGATCGAACGTGACGACCTCGGCCCCGGCCGCCCGCAGCAGCTCCGTGTGCTCGGCGTACGAGAAGGTGAACGCGGCTCCACCGGCGACGGCGACGACCGGCCGCGCCGCGGGCACGCGCCCCGCCGGGGCGACGGGGGTCCCCCCGGACGAAGTACGGGGGAGGGCGGGCACCACGGAACCACCGACGTGCAGCCGCTCGACGACCCCCGGCTCCCACGGGTCGTCGTGCATGTCGGGAGCACTGCGCGCGAGCGCGAGCAGAGCTTCCATGTCACACCCGGCAAGCACCTGCTCCGCCTGCGCCGCCACCGCCTCCACGGCCGCGGCCTGCCGCTCGGCGACGGGCACGAGCCCCAGATGCCGCGACGGAGTCGCGACGGCGGGCGCCCGCCGCAGCACGCCGAGCACCGGCACCCCGGAGCCCCCGAGCGCCTCACGCAGCAGGTGCTCGTGCCGGTCCGTCGCGACCTTGTTGAGGATCACGCCCCCGATCCGCACCTCGGGGTCCCAGGACGCGAAGCCGTGCACGAGCGCCGCCACCGAACGCGACTGCGAGGACGCGTCCACGACGAGCACCACCGGCGCCTTGAGCAGCTTCGCCACCTGCGCGGTGGACGCCAGCTCGCCCTGGTCGGCGGCCCCGTCGTACAGGCCCATGACGCCCTCGACGACGGCCAGGTCGCAGCCGCGTGCCCCGTGCAGGAAGAGCGGAGCGATCTGCCCCGTACCGCACATGTACGCGTCGAGGTTGCGGCCCGGACGGCCGGTCGCGAGCGCGTGGTAGCCGGGGTCGATGTAGTCGGGCCCGACCTTGTGCGGGGAGACGGCGAGCCCACGGCCGGCGAACGCGGCCATCAGGCCGGTCGCGACCGTGGTCTTGCCCGCGCCCGAGGAGGGCGCGGCGATGACGAGACGTGCTACCACTCGATGCCCCGCTGGCCCTTCTGACCGGCGTCCATCGGGTGCTTGACCTTGGACATGTCGGTGACGAGATCGGCGAAGTCGACCAGTTCCTGCGGCGCGTTGCGCCCGGTGATGACGACGTGCTGCTGACCGGGACGGTCGCGGAGGACCTCGACGACCTCCTTGACGTCGATCCAGCCCCAGTGCAGCAGGTAGGCGAACTCGTCGAGGACGTAGAACGTGTACTTCTCCTCGGCGAGGTCCCGCTTGACCTGCTCCCAGCCCTCGCGGGCCTTCTCCTCGTGCGACTGCTCGCCCTCGGCGACCTCGCGCTGGATCCAGGACCAGCCCTCGCCCATCTTGTTCCAGGTGACGGTGCCGCCCTTGCCCGTCTCGCCGAGCGCCTTGAGGGCGTTCTCCTCGCCGACCTTCCACTTGGCGGACTTGACGAACTGGAACACCCCGATCGGCCAGCCCTGGTTCCAGGCGCGCAGCGCCATGCCGAACGCGGCGGTCGACTTCCCCTTGCCGACGCCCGTGTGCACCATCACGAGTGCACGGTTGCGGCGCTGACGGGTGGTGAGACCGTCGTCGGGTACGACGGTCGGCTGTCCCTGCGGCATTAAGCGGCCCTCCATGCGGTCTGCGTTGTCTGTCCTGCTGCCTGTACGTCCTTGACGAGGCCGGCGATCGAGTCGGCGCGCAGCTCGTCCAAGGTGACGGCGGTGCCGCCGAGTTCGCGTGCGAGGCTCCCGGCGAGCCCGAGCCGCACCGGTCCCGTCTCGCAGTCCACGACCACGCTCGCCGTGCCGTCGGCCGCGTGCAGCCGGGCCGCCCGGGCGGCCAGCGCCACCGGGTCGGCGCCCCCGCCGGTCGCCCGGCCATCGGTCACGACGACGAGCAGCGGGCGGCGCGAGGGGTCCCGCAGCCGCTCGATCCGCAGGACGTCGTGGGCCTTGAGCAGCCCGGCCGAGAGCGGCGTGCGGCCACCCGTCGGGAGCTGTTCGAGGCGGGCGGCCGCCGCGTCCACCGACGAGGTCGGCGGCAGCGCGAGGTCGGCGGTACGGCCCCGGAAGGTGACAAGACCGACCTTGTCGCGCCGCTGGTAGGCATCGAGGAGCAGGGAGAGGACGGCCCCCTTCACGGCGCTCATCCGCTGCCGGGCCGCCATCGAGCCGGAGGCGTCCACGGCGAAGAGCACGAGGTTCCCCTCGCGCCCCTCCCGGGTCGCCTGCCGCAGGTCGTCCCGCCGGACGACGAGCCCGGGGCCGGTCCGCCCGCGCGCCCGCTGGTGCGGGGCGGCGGCCTGCACGGTCGCCGCGAGGTGGAGCTTGGTCAGCGCGCCGCGGGGCCGGGTGGCCCCGGTGGTACGGCCGTGCTCGGTACGGGCCCGGGAACGGCGCCCGGCGGCGCCCTCGCCCAGCCCGGGCACGCTCAGCATCTTCGTACGGAAGGGCTCGGCCGCCCGGACGGCCGCGCGCTCACCGGCGCCGGAGCCCTGCGGCGCGGACGCGGGCGCCTCGGCGGGCGCGGGGACGTCAGCGGGTGCGGGGACGTCCTCGGGCGACGTGGTGTCCTCGGGCGCGTCGCCCTGCGGCGGAATGCCACCGCCGTCAGGACCGCCACCGCCCGGACCGCCGTCCCCCGGACCGTCACCGGGGCCCTCCGGCTCCGGATCCTCGTCGTCCCCCTTGAACTGCTCAAGCGTCTCGTCGAGCTTGTCCTCGTCGAGGCCCGGCGCGTCGAAGGGGTTGCGCCGCCGACGGTGGGGGAGGGCCAGGAGCGCGGCCTGTCGCACGTCCTCGGAGGTGACCTGCGTCCGCCCGGCCCAGGCGGCGAGGGCGGTCGCCGCCCGCGCCATGACGATGTCGGCGCGCATGCCGTCGACCTCGAACGCGGCGCAGGTCGCGGCGATCTGGAGCAGCGCGGCGTCGCCGAGGGCCACCTTGGGAAGGAGCTCGCGGGCGGCGACGATCCGGTCCCGCAGCGCGGTCTCCTCGTCGGCCCAGCGCGCGGCGAACGCGGCGGGGTCGTCCTCGAAGGCGAGCCGCCGCCGGACGACCTCCACCCGCTGCTCGGGCACGCGGGAGGCGGCGACCTCGACGGTCAGCCCGAACCGGTCGAGCAACTGCGGCCGCAACTCGCCCTCTTCGGGGTTCATGGTCCCGACGAGCAGGAAGCGGGCCGCATGGCGCACGGAGACGCCTTCGCGCTCGACGTGGGAGGCGCCCATGGCGGCGGCGTCGAGGAGGTGGTCGATCAGGTGATCGCTCAGCAGGTTGACCTCGTCGACGTACAGGATGCCCCGATGCGCCGCGGCGAGGAGCCCCGGCTCGAAGGCCTTCACGCCCTCGGCGAGTGCCTTCTCGATGTCGAGCGCGCCGACGAGCCGGTCCTCGGAGGCGCCGACGGGCAGCTCGACCATCCGCGCGGGACGCTCGATGCCGGGCGCCGTCCCGTGCGGCCCGTCGGGGCAGCCCAGGTCGGGCGAGGCCGGATCACAGCTGAACCGGCAGCCGGCGACGACGGGCACGGCGGGCAGCAGATCGGCAAGCGCGCGGACGGCCGTGGACTTGGCGGTCCCCTTCTCGCCCCGGACGAGCACACCGCCCACCGCCGGACTGACCGCGTTCAGCAGCAGCGCGAGCCGCAGATCGTCCATGCCGACGACGGCGGTGAACGGATACCGGGTGCTCATCGGTCGGTTCCTTCCTCGAGTTCGATCAGCTGATGCGTGTGGTGTCGCGGGCGGACCGCGACGTCGGCGGTGCCCCTCACGGCGCGCCCGGCGGCACGAACGGCAGCCCCGCCGGGGCCCCCTCCTCGATCAGCCGCAGCAGCGCGTCCGTGTCCGCGTGCTCCTCGATCAGGTCGCCGAGCCGGTCCAGCTGCTCCTCCCGGAGCGTGCCGAACGAGGTGTCGGGCGCCGGCACGAACCGTCGGCCGGCCGCCGCCGCGACCTCCCGCAGGAACGCCCGCCGGAATCCGTCGCTCTCCAGCGACCCGTGCCAGTGCGTACCCCACACGGAGCCCACCCGGCACCCGTCCAGGAACGGCTCGCCGCCGAGCACGTCCGCGACACCGTGGTGGATCTCGTACCCCTCGACCCGCTCCCCGAGCGCCTCGCCGACCGGCCGCGCCAGGGTCTTCTCGCGCGCGAACCGCACCCGTACGGGCAGCAGCCCGAGCCCGTCGACGGTCCCGGCCTTGGACTCGACCTCGTCCTCGATCCGCTCGCCCAGCGCCTGGAAGCCGCCGCAGATCCCGAGGACCGGCCGTCCCTCGGCCGCGCGCCGTGCCAGCTCGTCCGCGAGGCCCCGCTCCCGCAGCCACGCGAGCGCCTTCACCGTCCCCCGGGTGCCCGGCACGACGACGAGGTCCGCGTCGACGAGCTCCTCCGGCCGGTCCACGAACCGCACGACGACACCCGGCTCGGCGGCCAGCGCGTCGACGTCCGTGAAGTTCGACATGAGCGGTACGGCGCACACGGCGACCCGCAGGACGTCCGTGCCGACCGGGGGTGCGACGACGGACTCGCGGACGGTGCCCCGCAGCGAGACCCGCAGCCCGTCCTCCTCGTCGATGCCGAGGCCGTGCGCGTACGGCAGGACGCCGAAGGTCCGCCGCCCGGTCAGCCCGTGCAGCATGTCGAGCCCGGGCTCAAGGAGGGTCACGTCACCGCGGAACTTGTTCACGAGGTACCCCGCGACGAGCTGCTGGTCCTCGGGCGAGAGCAGCGCCGTGGTCCCGAAGAACTGGGCGAAGACCCCGCCCCGGTCGATGTCGCCGACCACGACGACGGGCAGCTGCGCGGCCCGCGCGATGCCCATGTTCACGATGTCCGTGCGCCGCAGGTTGATCTCGGCCGGACTGCCCGCCCCCTCGCAGATCACGGCGTCGTACATGCCCCGGAGTTCCTCCAGGCACGCCATGACCGGCTCGAAGAGTTCTTTCTGCCGCCCGCCGTGCAGTGCCTTCCCGGGGGACGACCCCCCGGACCCCCCGAAGAACCCACGAGCGCTCAGCTCGCCCACCGGCTTGCCCATCAGGACGACCTGGCTGGAGCGGTCGCTGCCCGGCTTGAGCAGCACCGGGTTCATCAGGGCCGTCGGCTCGACGCGGGCGGCCTGCGCCTGCATGGCCTGGGCCCGTCCGATCTCGGCGCCCTCACGGGTCACGAAGGAGTTGAGGGACATGTTCTGCCCCTTGAACGGCGCCACTTTCACGCCCTTGCGGACCAGCCAGCGGCAGATGCCGGCCGTCACGACGCTCTTGCCGGCGTCGGACGTGGTCCCGGCGACCAGGAGACCGCCACCCCTCATGCGTTCCTCCGCTTCACAGCACCGATGATCATGCGGCCGCCGACACAGGCGGCCAGGGTCAGTGCGGTCACCCGGCGCGAGAGCCGGACCGCCCGGTCGATGTCGGCGACCTCGACGGGCCGCCCCTCCCCGTTGAGCACGGGCCGGTGCTCGACCCGCCCGCCGTACGAGAGGGTCCCCCCGAGCCGTACGCCGAGGGCGCCCGCGAAGGAGGCCTCGACGGGGCCCGCGTTTGGGCTCGGGTGCTTCGCCGCGTCCGCCCGCCAGGCCCGTACGGCGCCACGCGGGCTCCCTCCGGCGAGCGTCGCGGCGGCGGCCGTGAGCCGTGCCCCGGGCCAGCCGGCCACGTCGTCGAGCCGGGCCGAGGCCCAGCCGAAGCGCCGGTGCCGCGGCGACTTGTGGCCGACCATCGCGTCGAGGGTGTTCACGGCGCGGAAGGCGAGGAGGCCCGGCACGCCCGCGACCGCGCCCCAGAAGAGGGCGCCGACCACGGCGTCGGAGGTGTTCTCGGCGACGGACTCGACGACGGCGCGGGCCATCGCGGGACCGTCCAGGGACTGCGGGTCGCGCCCGCAGAGGTGCGGCAGCCGCTCCCGGGCGACCTCCAGGTCCCCGACGGCGAGCGCCCCGCCGATCGCGCGGGCCTCCCGTCCCAGGGTCGTACCGCCGACGACGGCCCAGACGGAGGCGGCGGTCAGCGCGACGGCGGCGGCGGGCCGGTCGCGGACGGCGCGGGCGGCGAGGGCGCCGAGGGCGACGGTGGAGCCGGCGCAGACGGCGGTGTGCAGGGCGCCCCAGCCGCGGTGGTCGTGGTGGAGGCGCTGTTCGACCGCGGCGGCGGCCCGGCCGAAGGCGGCGACGGGATGTCCGCGGCGGGGATCGCCGACGATCTGGTCGACGGCGAGCCCGAGGGCGGCGCCGTACGCGAATCCGCCCGGAGTAAGGCGGCTGGCTCTGATGCGGCCGGGCATGGGCGCATGTCCTCACTCAGGGTCCGCGCCCTGGATCGACGTGACCGGCGGCGAGAGTTCCTGACTCCCGGACCCCTCGGATCCGGTCACAGTGGCGGGACCGCGCCGGATTCTCACCGGACTTCCTCTGCTGCCGCCGTAATGGCCTCGGCAGTCCACCACGGCCCGCGAACAGCCGTCAACTCACCCTTGACCTGCGACAGGTCACTGTGCGAAGCACCACAGACACGGACCACGAGACGACGGCCGGGCGGCCCGCACCCGAAGGTGCGGACCGCCCGGCCGTGGTGCGAGAGGGGACCGTCAGACGACGATCAGGTAGATGCCGTAGGCCACGGCCGCCGCGCACAGGGCGAAGCAGGCGTAGGCGCCGGTGCGGGCCAGGGTCGCGGAGCCGCCGTTGGCCGCGGCCTCCTCCTGCTTGCCGAGGCCGACGATCCCGAGGGAGAAGAGGCCCACGAGGGCGACGGTCGCCAGGAGGCTGACTCCGAAGACGGAGCCGAGAGCTGCCCAGTCGATCTTCATGTCGTTGGTTCCTTACACCGCTGCGGCGGGGGCCGGGGGAGCGGCCGGGTCCGTGGGGACCGGCGCGGGGATGGTGGTCTTGAGGTCCTCGTCCGCGACGGCGGCGACGGAACCGGCGGCCGGCGGCGGGGTGACGGCCGCGATGGCGGTGGTCACGACCCCCGCGGGCTCCTCGTCCAGGTCGTCGGCGGTGACGTTGTGGTGGTCGACCGGCTTGCGGCGGGAGAGCGTCCAGATCACGGCCGAGCCGGAGACCAGCAGGACGGCGACGGCGGCGATGCCCCAGGGGCCCTGCTTGGTGAGGAACTCGGCGCCGGCGCCGACGAGGCCGGCGGCGGGCAGGGTCAGGCCCCAGGCGACGAACATCCGGGTGGCGGTCGACCAGCGGACGACACCGCCCTTGCGGCCGAGGCCGGCGCCCATCACGGCACCCGAGCAGGACTGGGTGGTGGAGAGGGAGAAGCCGAGGTGCGAGGAGGCCAGGATGACCGTGGCGGCGCTGGTCTGGGCGGCGAAGCCCTGCTGCGGCTGGAGGTCGGTGAGGCCCTTGCCCATGGTGCGGATGATGCGCCAGCCGCCGAGGTAGGTGCCGGCCGCGATGGCGACACCGGCGGAGACGATGACCCACAGCGGGGGGTTCGAGCCGGGGGCCACGACACCCTGGGTGACCAGGGCGAGGGTGATGATGCCCATCGTCTTCTGGGCGTCGTTGGTGCCGTGGGCGAGGGAGACGAGACCGGCGGAGGCGATCTGGCCGGCCCGGTAGCCCTTGGCCGTGGCCTTCGCCTCGGGCTTGGCCTTGATCTTGTACGTCAGCTTCGTGGCGGCCATCGCGGCGAGGCCGGCGACGAGCGGCGCGGCGACGGCCGGGATGAGGACCTTGGTGACGATGGTCGAGCCGTTGACCGCGGACCAGCCGGCCGACATGACCGCGGCACCGATGAGGCCGCCGAAGAGTGCGTGGGAGGAGCTGGACGGCAGGCCCAGGAGCCAGGTCAGCAGGTTCCACAGGATGGCGCCCACGAGCGCCGCGAAGATCACTTCTGTACGAATGCCCTCTTCGTTGATGATCCCGCCGGAGATCGTCTTGGCGACCTCCACGGACAGGAACGCGCCGACGAGGTTCAGCACGGCGGACATGGCCACCGCCGTCTTGGGCTTCAGTGCACCGGTCGAGATGGTCGTGGCCATCGCGTTGGCGGTGTCGTGGAAACCGTTCGTGAAATCGAACACGAGAGCTGTCACGACCACAATGGCGAGCAGCAGCGTGATGTGTTCCATTTACCCAGGCAATCGTTTGACGTCAGTGGCTCGACGAACGTAAGCAACCTGGGTGAACGGAAGATGAACTGGGGCGGGCGACGTGGTGTCCCCATCCGGTGTCAAGGCATTCCGCTTAGCCCTCCGCCGGAGCGGGTGTCCACGATGCGGTCACCCTGCGACCCCGGGTAATCCGGGCCTCCACGGGCCACCGGCACCCCACCCCGGTCCACCCCTGACCATCCCGTTCCGCCCCCTGGACCGGACCATCCGACCGGGGGACCCCGCAGAGGAGACCCACGTCACTCGCCGGAGGGACGTCTGCCGCCCCCGGCCGGGTCCGCCCGGTGGCAGGCCGCCCGCGACCTGCCGACACTGGGAGCGTGCGCCCGGCTACAGCGACGGCAGCGGCCGTCACCACCCTGATCGGTGTCGGTGCGGCCGCGGTAGCGGCCGGCCGGTACGCCAGCGACGTCGCCCTCAAGGTGCCGTCCGGACGACCACTCCCGGGAGACCCCAGACTCACCGTGCACGCCACGGGACCCGAACGGATCACCCTCACCCGCAGCCTCGCCTCGCTGCGCCCCGGCACGTACGGCCTGGAGGCCCCCGGCCTGCACGCCGTCCTCGGCCCCGTCCTCGACCGCGTCCCGCACACCGCCGACACCGTCGTCCGCCGCCTGGAACGCGTCGAGCTCGGCGTCCTCGGCCCCGGCGTCCGCGTCCGCCTCACCCCCCAGCTCCACCGCGGCACGCCGGTCAGCGCCCTCGGGCTCGCCCACGAGGACGTCGAGATCCCCGGCGAGCTCGGCCCGCTGCCCGGCTGGCTCGTCGCCGGCCCGCGCAGCACGTGGGTGATCGCGCTGCACGGCCTCGGCACCACCCGCGAGCACCCCCTGAACCTCGTCCCCTTCTTCAACCGGCGCAAGATCCCCGTCCTCGTCCCCGCCTACCGCGGCGACGAGGGGGCGCCCGCCTCCCCGGACGGTCTCGCCCACCTCGGCGACTCCGAGTGGCGGGACGTCGACGCCGCCATCCGGTACGCCGTCCGCCGCGGCGCCGAGAAGGTCGTCCTGCACGGCTGGGGCACCGGCGCCGCGATGGCCCTGCGCGCCGCCGCCGAGTCGGGCGTACGGGACCGGATCAGCGGCCTCGTCCTCGACTCCCCGGTCCTCGACTGGGAGGCGACCCTCCGCAACCTCGCCGCGGCACGCCACGTCCCCGGACCCCTGCTCCCGCTCGCCGTCCGCGCCGCCCAAGGCCGGACGGGGGTGCACGGGGACCGGCTCCAGGCCGCCTCGGAGCCGGGCGCCCTGCGCGTCCCGGTGCTCCTCCTGCACGGCCCCGACGACACGATCGCCCCCTGGGAGCGCTCCGTCGAGCTCGCCGCCCGCCGCCCCGACCTGGTCACCCTGCAGACGATCCGGCACGCCCCGCACGCGGCGATGTGGAACGCCGGCCCCGTCCGCTACGAGGAGGCCCTGCGCCGCTTCCTCACCCCCTTGCTCTGACGGCGCGCACGTCCCCGCTCCGACGGTGCAAACGGCCCCCGCTCCGACGGCCGCCGCGGCGGCCGTTCTGACGGGGCTGCGGATTCCGATTGGGCTTTCGGGCCGTCAGCGGGAAGACTGCCCCCGTGACGTCTCGAAAGCCCGATGAACCATTGGCGCGCAACTCCAGACTCCGACTCGTCCGCCCGCGGGCGCTGGCCACCGCCCGACGGGCCGTGACGAACCGGCGCACCCGGCCGGCGCCGCGGCCGCCCGAGGGCACTCCGCCCCGCGCGGAACTCGCCCGTCAGGCCCGGCACGTCCTTGCCGACGCCGTACGGATCGCCCGCTGGGCCGCCGTCGAGCGCGGACCCGAAGCCGCCCTCCGGGCCGGCGTCGAAGCCACCCCCGCCCAGGAACGGGCCGCGGCCGCACTGGACCTGACGCCCGGCCAGGTCCGAGCCGGCTGGGACCGCGCCCGGCTCGCGGGGCTCGTCGAACTCCACGGCGACACCGCCCGCCCCGGCTGGCGGCTGCACGCCTGGGACCGGGACGACTCCGCCGTCCTGCGCGGCTGGGTCGCCCTCTTCGACGCCTGGTCGCTGGTCCACCCGGCGCCCGAGGGCGTCGCGCCGAGCGCGGTCGCCGAGGTCGTCGAGGCCGTACCGCAGGTGCTCTCGCTGCTCCAGCTCTCCCAGGGCCCGGTGCTCGTCCCGGTCCTGCTCGACCTGCTCGGCCAGCGCGTCGAGGAGCTCCGCGAGGAGCGCTGCGAGGTCCCGGTCGCCGACCAGACCCCCGGCCCGGCGAGCGTCACCCCCGACCCGGCCCCCGAGGCGTCCTCCGGCACGGACGGGCTCCCCGCCCTCCTCGACTGGGCCCTTGAGGGCCTCGCGGCCGTCGGCGCGCTCACCCTCGATCCCGGCGCGGACGCCCGGCACGCCACCCTGACCCCGCTCGGCAACTGGGCGGTCTGGGTCAAGCTGGAGCAGATCTGCGTCGCCGCGCAGAGCCCCGCGGGCAACATCGAGCAGTCCGCCGAGGACATGCTCCGCGGCTGCGCCCGGCTCACCCCGGGACCGGCCCGCGCCGAGTACCGCGCCTGGCTCGCGGCCCGCACGCTCTCCAGCGCCGTGGCCGAACTCCTCGCCGTCGCGCGGGGCGAGGACGCCCTCCTGCGCGGCCTCGCCTTCGAGGCGCTGCGGGTCGTCGGAGCCCCCGCCGAGGCCGAGGTCCGGGCCACCGTCGCCGAACCCTCCCTGCGGCCGTACGCGCTGCTCTGGCTGGCCGAGTACGAGGGCGCCGACCCCGACGACGCCCAGGAGGTGCTCACCCGCGAGGAGGCCACCTGGCTCTGGGTGGACACGGCGGCGGCCGTCGCCGACCACGGCGAGAGCGAGCTGCTCGTCCGTCACCTCGAATCCGCCGTCCAGGGGACCGTCCCCGCGCTGCTCGACGAGGTCAGGGCCGTCGGCCACCCCAGGACCGTCCAGGTCCTGGTCGCCCTGGCCGCCGCCCACCCGGACCCGGCCCTGTCCAAGGCGGTCCGCAGGGCCGCCTTCCAGGTCCACACCGGGGGCGCCTGACCGGGGCGGGGCATCCGTCCGACGTCCGACGTCCGACGTCCGACGTCCGACGTCCGGCGCCCGGTTACTCCGCGGCGCCGGGCGTGTAGGTCCCGAAGCTCCAGATGTTCCCCTCGGCGTCCCGGGCCATGTAGTCCCGCGCGCCGTACTCCTGGTCCGTGGGCGGCATCACGATCTCGGCGCCGTGGGCGACGGCCCGCGCGTGGTGCTCGTCCACGTCGTCCACGTGCACGAAGACGCCCACCGGGCCCGCGCGGTCCATCAGCTTGTCGAACTCGCTGCCCGTGCCCTTGCTGCCGAGCATCACCATGCCGTTCCCGTACGCCAGCTCCGCGTGGGCGATCAGCCCGTCCTCGGCCTCGTAGACGGCGCTCGCCGTGAAGCCGAAGCCCTCCGTGAGCAGCTTGATCGCCCCCTGCGCGTCCTCGTACGTCAGCGTCGGACAGATGTGGGGTGCCTCAGCCATCCCGACCACTTCCTCTCGATTCAGCCGAATGTGACCTGGATCTCAGTCTGGCAGGCGGCACCGACAACTCAGCGGAAGGTGTTGCACCGGGCCATGTCACCGGTCCTGTAGCCCTGGTGGAACCACTGCTGCCGCTGCGCCGCCGAGCCGTGCGTCCAGTTCTCCGGGGTCACCCGGCCCTGGAACCTCTCCTGGATCCGGTCGTCGCCCACCGCGGCCGCCGCGTCGAGGCCGTCCTGGATGTCCGCGTCCGTGAGCCGGGTCAGCAGCGGGCGGCCCGTCCTGTCGTCGGGGGTGGTCGTCGCGTGCCGCGCCCACACCCCGGCGTAGCAGTCGGCCTGGAGCTCGACCCGGACGGCGTTGGAGTTCGCACCGGTCCGCCCGTCCTGGGCGCGCTCAAGGGTCCCCATCAGGTTCTGGATGTGATGGCCGTACTCGTGGGCCACCACGTACGCCTGGGCGAAGGGCCCGCCGCTCGACCCGAACTTGGTCCGCAGCTCCTCGAAGAAGCCCAGGTCCAGATAGACCTGCCGGTCCCCGGGGCAGTAGAAGGGCCCGACGGCCGAGGTCGCCGAGCCGCAGGCGGTCCCGACCCGCTGGGTGAACATCACGGTGGCGGCGTTCCCGTAGGCCCCGCCCCGTCGCGCGTACTCGCTCCGCCAGAAGTCCTGGAGGCTGTTGACGACGGCGACGATCCGGCAGTCCTCGCGGGTGTTCGCGTCCGAGCCCTTCTTGCAGGCCTGGTTCACCTGGGCCGCCGAGGACGAGGTCGCGACCGGTTCGTCGCCGCCGTCGGTGAGCCCGAGCTGGTCGGGCCCGACCCCGAAGAGCACACCCAGGACCAGCGCGATGAGGCCGATGATGCCGCCGCCGACCGTCGCCCTGCCGCCGGGGACGCGGCTGTTGCGGACGTCCTTGACCTCCGAGGTGTCCAGGTCGGCGTCGTCGTCGAACTGCACGGTCCACCACCCTCCGCGTACTGCCGCGGCAGTGGCCGCCGCCCTGCGCCGAGTATCGGCCGATCTTCCTCCCTTCGCCCCTTTTATTAGGTCAAGGCGAAATGCAAGGAAATGTGAGAAAGCTCCGATCGCGCCATATGACACCCACATGGCCGAAAACCAGTTGCAGGAGCCCGTTAGACTGGCCGTATGGCCACTCTCCCCGTGCATTAGCGGCGTCGAAGCCCGTCAATAACCGTCCTTCCGCCGTTCCCATCGCCCTGGAGTCTGTCCGTGATCACCGCCACCGGCATCGAGCTGCGCGCCGGCGCCCGCGTCCTCATCGAGTCCGCTTCCTTCCGTGTCGCCAAGGGCGACCGCATCGGCCTCGTCGGCCGAAACGGAGCGGGCAAGACGACCCTCACCAAGTGCCTCGCGGGCGAGGGCCAGCCCGCCGCCGGCGCCATCGCCCGCTCCGGCGAGGTCGGCTACCTCCCGCAGGACCCGCGCACCGGTGACCTGGACGTCCTGGCCCGCGACCGCATCCTCTCCGCCCGCGGCCTCGACACCCTCCTCAAGAAGATGCGGGCGAACGAGGAGCGCATCGCGACCGGCACCGGCGGCACCCGCGACAAGGCCATGCGGCAGTACGAGCGCCAGGAGACCGAGTTCCTGACGAAGGGCGGCTACGCGGCCGAGGCCGAGGCCTCCACCATCGCCGCCGCCCTCGGTCTGCCCGACCGCGTCATGGGCCAGCCGCTGCACACCCTCTCCGGCGGTCAGCGCCGCCGCGTCGAGCTCGCCCGGATCCTCTTCTCGGACGCCGACACGCTCCTCCTTGACGAGCCGACCAACCACCTCGACGCCGACTCGATCATCTGGCTGCGCGACTACCTGAAGACCTACCGCGGTGGCTTCATCGTCATCTCCCACGACGTCGACCTCGTCGAGACCGTCGTGAACAAGGTCTTCTACCTGGACGCCAACCGCTCCACGATCGACGTCTACAACATGGGCTGGAAGCTCTACCAGCAGCAGCGCGAGGCCGACGAGAAGCGCCGCAAGCGCGAGCGTCAGAACGCCGAGAAGAAGGCCGCCGCCCTCAACTCGCAGGCCGACAAGATGCGCGCCAAGGCCACCAAGACCGTCGCCGCGCAGAACATGGCCAAGCGCGCCGAGCGGCTGCTCTCCGGCCTGGAGGCCGTGCGTGCCTCCGACAAGGTCGCCAAGCTCCGCTTCCCGGACCCCGCGCCCTGCGGCAAGACCCCGCTGACCGCCGAGGGACTCTCCAAGTCCTACGGTTCGCTGGAGATCTTCACCGATGTCGACCTCGCCATCGACAAGGGCTCCCGCGTCGTCATCCTCGGCCTCAACGGCGCGGGCAAGACGACCCTGCTGCGCCTTCTCGGCGGCGTGGAGCAGCCCGACACGGGTGAGGTCACCCCGGGCCACGGCCTGAAGCTCGGCTACTACGCCCAGGAGCACGAGACGCTCGACCCCGAGCGGACCGTCCTGGAGAACATGCGCTCCGCCGCGCCCGACCTCGACCTCGTCGACGTCCGCAAGACGCTCGGTTCCTTCCTCTTCTCCGGTGACGACGTCGACAAGCCGGCCGGCGTGCTCTCCGGTGGCGAGAAGACCCGTCTCGCGCTCGCGACCCTCGTCGTCTCCTCGGCGAACGTGCTCCTGCTCGACGAGCCCACCAACAACCTCGACCCGGCCAGCCGCGAGGAGATCCTCGGCGCCCTGCGGACGTACAAGGGCGCGGTCGTCCTCGTCACGCACGACGAGGGCGCGGTCGAGGCGCTCGACCCGGAGCGGATCATCCTGCTCCCGGACGGCGTCGAGGACCTGTGGGGCGCGGACTACGCGGACCTCGTGGCCCTGGCCTGACCCGGCTCCACGGCTCCGGAAGCGCCCTCGGGCGGGCTCCGGGGTCCGGAGTGATCCTTCAGGGCTGGATCATTCGGCTCATGGGTGATCCTTCATCTGAGTGAGGGCGTCTCGTACACCCCGGCGCGGTGCTCTGCCGAATCCTTCCGGCAGACCCGCGCCGTATGTGTGTTCCCCCTGCGGCCTTGACCTGGCACTTCCCGCCCCGGGCGGCGCGGGCCCGGCTTTCCCTCTGTGCGGAATCTGTGCCTCCGGTCGTGGCGAGGGGGTGCTGCTCCCGCAACCCGGCCGCACGGACCTTGTCGAATGGGTGGCCAGGACGCCGGGTAGGGGTGATCATGAGAAGTCCAGAGCGCACTTCCCATGAGGAGGCACGGGTGGCCGAGACTCTGAAGAAGGGCAGCCGGGTGACCGGCGCCGCGCGCGACAAGCTCGCGGCAGACCTGAAGAAGAAGTACGACTCCGGTGCGAGCATCCGGGCGCTGGCCGAGGAAACCGGCCGCTCCTACGGATTCGTCCACCGGATGCTGAGCGAGTCCGGAGTCACGCTGCGTGGACGCGGCGGAGCGACACGAGGCAAGAAGGCAGCCTCGGTCTGAGTCATCGGGGCGGCTCGACCGGCCACCGGATCTCTCGGTGGCCACCCGGTCGACCGCGCGGTCGGCCAGGTGGTTACTGTGCAGTCACTTAGCATCCTCGCAAGTGCTGCACCGGAACCGGAGGCGCCCCATGGCTACGCTCGACGACTCTGAGCTCGTATTCGACAAGGACGGTGTACGGCTCACCGTCGAGGACGCCGTTGCCACGGTGACCCTGACCAACCCGGCGAAGCGCAACGCTCAGTCTCCCGCTCTGTGGCGGGCGTTGACAGAAGCCGGCCGGTCGTTGCCCGGCAGCGTGCGGGTCGTCGTCCTGCGCGGAGAGGGAAAGTCCTTCTCCGCGGGGCTCGACCGGCAGGCGTTCACGCCCGAGGGCTTCGACGGAGAGCCGTCCTTCCTCGATCTCGCGCGCGGTTCCGACGCGGACCTCGACGCGGAGATCGCCACGTACCAGGAGGCGTTCACCTGGTGGCGCCGTAGCGACCTCGTGTCGATCGCGGCCGTCCAGGGGCACGCCATCGGCGCGGGCTTCCAGCTCGCCCTCGCCTGCGACCTGCGGGTCGTCGCCGAGGACGTGCAGTTCGCCATGCGCGAGACCAGCCTGGGTCTCGTCCCGGACCTGACCGGGACGCACCCGCTCGTCTCGCTCGTCGGCTACGCCCGCGCGCTGGAGATCTGCGCCACCGGCCGCTTCGTCCACGCGGAGGAGGCCGAGCGCATCGGTCTCGCCAACATCGCCGTGCCCGCCGACGAGCTCGACGCGGCGGTACGGGACCTCAGCGCCGCCCTGCTCGCGGCGCCGCGAGCCGCGGTCAACGAGACCAAGGCGCTCCTCCAGGCTGCCGCGGGCCGCTCGTACGAGGAGCAGCGCACCGCCGAGCGCGCCGCCCAGGCGCGCCGTCTGCGCGACCTCGCGGGCCTCGGCGACTGACGCGCCCCGTTCGCCCCGGCGCGGTTCCTACCGCAGCTCGGAGACCAGCACCGTGACCGCCGTCGCCTCTCCGGCCGCGGCGGTCACGGCGTTCCGTACGTCGCGGACCACGTCCAGCGGTCGGTGACCTGCCGTCACCGCCAGCTCGACCCGCACCCGGCCGGAGGCCCGGTGGACCGGCGGGCCCAGCATGTCCGTCACTCCCGCGACCCCGTCGACCCGCAGCGCCGCGAGCGCGGCGGGGTCGTCCGTGGCCGGGGAGGTTCGCCCGGGTGGGGGAGCGGCGGGGCCGGAATTCTCCGGCGCCGCGTCGAGCAGCTCCGTCACCCGCAGGTCGACGGCGGCCACGACGAGGCCGAGCCTGTCCTCGGCCGCCGTGAGCAGGGCCGTACGCAGCTCGGCGACGAGCTCCGGAAGCGCCCGCCCGGCCACCGCCCCGAAGCCCGCCGAGATCCGCAGCGCCCCCGGCGGCAGCCCGCCGGGCGGCACGGGGAACGTCTCCGCGGCCGGCTCGGCGCCGGCGCCCGCGCCGGGCTCCGTGTCGGTGTCCCCACCGGCGCCCGCGCTCGCCTCCGCGGCGGGGGCGATGCGGAGTTCGCCCGGCACCACTCCCCGTACCGCCACGGCAGCCCCGTCGAGGGCCGTCCGTACCGCGCGCTCCGTGATCCAGGCCCCGTCCTCCGGTGCCCCCAGCGGCAGCAGCCGACCCGGCGCGAGCCGGTCCCGTACCGAAGCCGTCCAACCCTCAGCCGTCGTCATTGCCCCAGCCTGCCGCATCCCCCAGCGCGGGACCGGGCAGCCGCCCTTAGTGTGGGCAAAGAACCCCGAAATATCCCAGAAGGGGCGAAATTAAATGGTGGACAGTGCACACTCCGGTGACATGCCGTCCGACGAACAGCGCCGCACCTCCGTGACCAAACGCGGTGGCGGCGCCCCGGCCTCGCGGGGCCGGACCACGATCGCCGACGGCGTCGTGGAGAAGATCGCCGGCCTCGCCGCGCGCGACGTCGTCGGCGTCCATGCCATGGGCAGCGGGATCTCCCGCACCTTCGGCGCCGTACGCGACCGCGTACCGGGCGGGGGCGGCGGCAAGGCGAGCGTCACCCGAGGGGTGAAGGCCGAGGTCGGCGAGGTGCAGACCGCGCTCGACCTGGAGATCGTCGTCGACTACGGCGTCTCCATCGCCGACGTCGCCGGCGACGTCCGGGAGAACGTCATCGCCGCCGTGGAGCGGATGACCGGCCTGGAGGTCGTGGAGGTCAACATCGCGGTCAGCGACGTGAAGCTCCCGGACGAAGAGGAGGAGGAACCGGAGTCGAGACTCCAGTAGCCCTCGGACAGTCCTCGGAAGGGACAGAAAATGAGTATGGCGGTGGTCGGCCTGGTGGCCGGCATGGCCCTGGGTTTCGCCGGCTACTTCGGCGGCTTCGGGGCGTTCGTGCTGGTCGCGGCCCTGGGCGCGATCGGCTTTGTGGCCGGCCGGTTCCTCGACGGCGACCTCGAACCCGGCGACCTGTTCCGGGGCCGCGAGCGCGGCGACCGGCGGCGGTGACCCGGGGTGGCAGCGGACCCGGTACGTGACCGCGGGGCGACCACGATCGCCGACCGGGTCGTCGCGAAGATCGCCTCCCAGGCCGCGCGGGAGGCGCTGGACGCCGTCCCCCAGGGCGGCTCGGCGCCGCACGCCTCGGTCGTCGTCCACCGGGACGTCGCCCGGGTCTCGGTGAGCCTCGAACTCGCCTACCCGACCGACGTCGGCCGCCAGTGCGGGGCCGTCCGGAGCCGGGTCCGCAGCCGCGTGGAGGGCCTCGTGGGCATGGAGGTCCACGAGGTCGCCGTCCACGTGGAACGCCTCCACTCCCCGCACACCCGCGAGACCAGCCCAAGGGGCCGCCTCTCATGACCACGACCCCGACCCCGGCCCCGGCCCCGGACCCCGAGGGCACCGCCCCCCACCCCGAGCCCTCGGCCCCCGGGGCGCCCGGGGACCCCGACCCCGTACCCGTCCTGGCGGACGCCGGTGGGCCGCGCGTCCGCCGCTTCTGGGCGGTCCGGCGGATCCCCGCAGCCCTGCTCGCGGCCCTCGTCCTCGGCGGGGCGGGGCTGCTCCTGTACGACGTGGCCGCCGTCCGGGCCGAGCGCTCCGCCATGGCCTGGCGGCGCGAGTTCGCCGACACCCTCGCGAGCGAACCCCTCGACAGCACCCCCGTCGTCGCCGGCGCGGCCGTCGCCGTCCTGCTCGGCGTGTGGCTGCTGATCCTGGCCGCCACCCCCGGACTGCGGGCCGTCCTCCCCATGAGCCGCCGGCATGCCGAGGTACGCGCGGGGCTCGACCGGGAGGCCGCCGCCCTCGTCCTGCGGGACCGTGTCATGGAGGTCTCCGGCGTCCAGTCCGTCCGGGTCCGCGTCGGCCGCTCCAAGGCCGAAGTCCGCGCCGTCTCGCACTTCCGGGACCTCGACGAGGTCCGGAACGACGTGGAGGCCGTCCTCGCCACCGGTGTCGAAGAGCTCGGCCTCGCCCACCCGCCCGCGCTGACCGTACGGGTCACCCGACCGCCGAAGAAGGGGTGAACGCCCGTGACGGTCGTCCTCCGCCGCGTCAACCGCGCACTGCTCGGCCTCGCCGGGCTGCTCCTCGTCGTCGTCGGCGGCGCCGTCCTCGCCGCCGCCCTCGACCTGTCCGTACCGTCCTGGTGGCCCTGGTCGGGCCCCTCCGACGTCCTGCTCTCCGCCGCGGACCGGCAGCGATGGCGCGAGGAGGGCTGGTGGTGGCCGGTGGTCATCGCCGTCCTCGGGCTCGTCGTCCTGCTCGCCCTGTGGTGGCTGCTCGTGCAGTTCCGGCGGGCCCGGCTCCGCGAGGTCCTCGTCGACACCGGCGACGGCGAGGAGGCGATCCTCCGCGGCCGGGCCCTGGAGACCGTCCTGGAGGCGGACGCCGGCGCCCAGGAGGGCGTGGCCCGCGCCAAGGTCTCCCTCACCGGCCGCCGCGCCGCCCCCCGCACCCGCGTCGCCCTCGACCTGGAGCCCTACGCCTCCCCGGGGGACGCCCTGAGCCGCCTCGGCACCGAGGCCCTGGCCCACGCCCGTACGTCCGCGGGGCTGCCCGAGCTGCCGACCGAGGCCCGCCTGCGGGCCGTGAAGCACCGGGCCCGCAGGGTCACCTGAGCCCCGCCCCCGGCCTCAGAAGCCGGAGCGCGCCCCGCCGTCCACCGGGAGCATCAGCCCCGTCAGGTAGGAGGCGGCCGGCGACAGCAGGAAGGCCGCCGTGCGCCCGAACTCCTGCGGGGTGCCGTAGCGGCGGAGCGGGATCGTGGCCTCGTTCGCCGCGCGAGCCGCGTCCGCGTCGCCGGAGAGCGCGTCGAGCGAGCGCACCCGGTCGGTGTCGATGCGGCTCGGGAGCAGCCCGACGACCCGGACCCCGCGCGGGCCCAGGTCGTTGGCGAGGGACTTGGCGAAGCCGGCGAGCCCGGGGCGCAGCCCGTTCGAGATGGTCAGGCCGGCGATCGGCTCGTGGACCGAGGCGGACAGGACGAAGCCGATCACCCCGCCCTCGGTCAGCGTCTCGGCCGCCGCGCGGGCGAGACGTACGGCCCCGAGGAAGACGGCGTCGAAGGCGGCCGCCCACTGCTCGTCGGTGTTGTCGGCCGCGAAGCCGGGCGCGGGGCCCCCGACGCTGATCAGGATGCCGTCGAAGCCTCCGAAGCGCGCCCGCGCCTCGGCGATCAGCCGGGCGGGGGTCCCCGGGTCGGCGTTGTCGGCGGCGACCCCGGCGACGGCGGCCCCCTCCGCACCCCCGCCCAGCCCGGCCACGGCGTCCGCGACCGACTTCTCCTCGCGCCCGGTGATCAGCACCTTCGCGCCCTCGGCGAGCAGCGCCTCCGCCGAGGCCCTGCCGAGCCCACGGGTCGCGCCGGTCACCACGTACACACGGTCCTTCAGTCCCAGATCCATGGGCCCATCCTGGCCTACTCCCCGGCCTCCGCCTCCTTCGCCACCGGCTCCTCCGCCTCTCCCGCGAAGGCGAGCCCGAGGGCGGTGCCCACGAGCCCGATGTGGCTGAAGGCCTGCGGGAAGTTGCCCAGCTGGCGCCCGGCCACCGGGTCGTACTCCTCCGCGAGGAGACCCACGTCGTTGCGGAGGGCGACGAGCCGGTCGAAGAGCTTGCGCGCCTCCTCGGTCCTGCCGATCAGCCGCAGTGCGTCCGCCAGCCAGAACGAGCAGACGAGGAACGTCCCCTCCCGGCCCGGCAGCCCGTCCACCGTCCCGCCGGCCGTGCTGTACCGGTTCACGAACCCGCCGTGCAGCAGCTCCGCCTGTACGGCGTCCACCGTCCCGACCACGCGGGGGTCGTCCGGCGGCAGGAAGCCGACCTGGGGGATGAGCAGCGTGGCGGCGTCCAGCTCCTGCGAGCCGTACGACTGGGTGAAGGTGTTCCGGACGGGGTCGTAGGCCTTCGCGCACACCTCGGCGTGGATCTCGTCGCGCATCGTCCGCCACCGCGCCGCGTCGCCCGGCAGCGTGGGGTGCGCCTCCAGGGTGCGCACCGCCCGGTCTGCGGCCACCCAGGCCATCACCTTCGAGTGGGTGAAGTGGCGGCGCGGGCCGCGCACCTCCCACAGCCCCTCGTCGGGGTCCCGCCAGGTCGACTCCAGGAAGCCGAGCAGGCTCAACTGGAGGCTCCAGGCATGGCGCTGCGCCGGGATCCCGGCCTCGCGCGCACGGTGGAGCGAGTCCAGGACCTCGCCGTACACGTCGAGCTGGAACTGCTCCACGGCCGCGTTCCCGGTCCGTACCGGCGCCGAGTCCGCGTAGCCGCGCAGCCACGGCAGGGTGGTCTCGGGCAGCCGCCGCTCCCCGGCGGGGCCGTACATGATCTGGAGGTCGGCCGGATCGCCCGCGACCGAGCGCAGCAGCCAGTCCCGCCAGGCGACCGCCTCGTCGACGTAACCGGCGGCGAGCAGCACGCCGAGGGTGAGGGAGGAGTCGCGCAGCCAGCAGGCGCGGTAGTCCCAGTTCCGTACGCCGCCGAGCTCCTCAGGCAGGGAGGTGGTGGGGGCGGCGACGATTCCGCCGGTCGGGGCGTACGTGAGCGCCTTCAGGGTGATCAGGGAGCGCAGCACCGCCTCCTGGTGGGGGCCCCGGTAGGTGCAGCGGGCGGACCACTCCCGCCAGTCCGCCAGGCACAGCTCCAATGCCTCGAAGGGGTCGACGAGGTCGGGGCGCGGCTCGTGCGAGGGGTGCCAGGTCAGGACGAAGGCCACCTTCTCGCCCGCCGTGACGGTGAAGGAGGAGCAGGTGGCGAACTGCTGGCCCCAGGTCTTCACGGCCGGCTCGCTGCGCAGCCAGACGGAGTCCGGCCCGGCGATCGCGACCCGGTGGCCGTCGGCGCGGCGCATCCAGGGCACGATCGATCCGTAGTCGAAGCGCAGCCGCAGGACGGAGCTCATCTCGACCGTGCCGCTGACGCCCTCCACGATCCGCATGACGTCGGGGGACACGTCCCGCTGGGGCATGAAGTCGACGACCTTGACGGTGCCGGTGCGGGTCGTCCAGTAGGTCTCCAGGACGAGGGAGTCCTCGGCGTAGCGCCGGGTCGTGCAGGTCTTGGCGCCCTTGGGCGCGATCTGCCAGTGGCCGTTGTCCTCGTCGCCGAGGAGCGCGGCGAAACAGGCGGCCGAGTCGAAGCGGGGCAGACACAGCCAGTCGATCGACCCGTCACGGCCGACGAGCGCGGCGGTCTGGAGATCGCCGATGAGGGCGTAGTCGTCGATACGTTGCGTCACGCTTTGGGCTGTTCCCGGAAGTGACGCCCGTCAATCAGAGAGACGGAGCGGCCTGGGCCTCCGCCGTGTCCCCGGCCGCGTCCCCGTCACCTTCCCCGTCCCCGCCACCGGCGGCTTCGGCGCGTGCCGCGGCCTGCCGGTCCTGCTTCTCCCGGCGCACGAGGATCACCCACCCGACGGGTACCCCGGCGGCGAAGAGCCACCACTGCACGGCGTACGCCATGTGCGCGCCGATCGATTCGTGATCGGGCTCGGCGATCGGCTCGGGGGTGCCGTCGGCCGACTCGGGGGTGATCAGTTCGAGGTAGCCGCCGAGGACCTCGCGGCCGATGAGCGAGGCCTGCTGCTCGCTGTTGATCAGCATCACCTGACGGTCCGGCAGACCCTTGAGGTCCTTGATGCCGCTGGCGCCGGTCGTCTCGTCGGCCTTGAGCCGGCCGGTGACGGTGACCTCGCCCTTGGGCGCGGGCGGGACCGGCGGGTACGCCCGCTGCTCGGCGGCGGCGGGCACCCAGCCGCGGTTGACCAGGAGGACCCGGCCGTCCCGCAGGACCAGCGGGCTCAGGACGTGCACGCCCACCCGGTCGTCGGTGGAGGTGCGCCGGCGGACGACCACCTCGTGGGCGGTGTCGAAGGTGCCGGTGGCGGTGACCTGCCGCCAGTAGTCGGCGCGCGGGACGGTGTGGCCGGGGGAGGTGAGCTCCTCGACCGGGACCGGCTTCGCCTTGAGGTTGTCGGCGATCAGGGCGTTCTGGGTCACACGGCGTTCGTGCCGGTGGAACTGCCAGAAGCCCAGCTCGATCATCGTGGGGACGAGGACGAGCGCGATGAGGGTGAGGATCACCCACTGCCGGGACAACAGGAAGCGGTACACCCCATGACGGTACAACCGGGGTCATGGGGTGCGTGCGGCGGGGTTCGGCCGACCCGGGGAGCCGCGGGCCCCAGGATCGTTTCCTCGGATCGGTGTGCCGGGCCGGAGCCGTGGACCCGGCCGGATCACACCCTGTCCACGATGCCCACCTTTCCCTCCGCGCGGGCGCAGTGGGCGCCGCAGTACCAGCTGCCCTCGCTCTCGACGCCC
This sequence comes from Streptomyces narbonensis, assembly GCF_014649015.1. Classification (GTDB taxonomy): domain Bacteria; phylum Actinomycetota; class Actinomycetes; order Streptomycetales; family Streptomycetaceae; genus Streptomyces; species Streptomyces narbonensis. Next base: position 43,362 of record NZ_BMSF01000003.1, on the reverse strand, counting down.
TGTCCGATGATCTGGACGCGGCAGTGCTCACAGATGGGCGCCATGCGGTGGATGGCGCACGAGAAGCAGTCGAAGACGTGCACCGCACCCTGGGCATGGACCTCGAAGGACATGCCGTAATCGTTTCCGCAGACCTCACAACGTGCCATGCGCCACAGGGTGGAGCTCCCGGCGGGCGGGAGCGGCGAGCCACGCCCACCCGGCCCCGCGCGTCACCCGTCTGCCGGGGCCACGTCCCGCAGCAGCTGCGTGTAGGCGGCCTCGTCGACGACCGGCGTCCCGAAGGACTTGGCCTTCAGCGTCTTGGAGGTGGGCGCGTCCGGGTCGTTCGTGACGAGCAGGCTCGTCAGCCGGGAGACGCTGGTGGCGACATGGAGCCCCGCCTCGACCGTGCGGTCCTCCAGGAGCTCCCGGTCGACGGAGGTGTCGCCGGAGAAGGCCACCCGCATGCCCTGCTTGAGCGGCCGGTCCGTCTCGTACCGCCCGGGGTTGGGGTAGGGGCAGGCGGGGCGCTTCCGGGAGGGGCGCCAGGAGTTCATGCGGTACGCGGACGACGACGGCGCCGCGTACGAACCCTGGTGGCCGATCCGGGGCTGCGCCGGGGCCCCGGCCCACTCCGTCAGCGGCCGGCACTCCAGCAGCGGCAGCCGGACGTTCCGCTCGGCCGCCGCGTGCAGGCTCGGCCGGAACGCCTCGGCGAGGACCCGCGCGTCGTCCAGCGCGTTGTGCGCGCGCTGCTGGACGACGCCGAAGTGCGCGGCGAGCGTCGCCAGCTTGTGGTTGGGCAGCGGCAGCGACAGTTCCTTGGCGAGCGCGATCGTGCACAGGCGCTGCCGCACGGGCGCGGTCCGCTCGGCGCGCGCGTACTCCCTGGCGATCATCTGCCAGTCGAACATCGCGTTGTGCGCGACGAGGACCCGGCCGTCGAGCCGGGCCGCGAACTCCGCCGCGATCTCCGGGAAGAGCGGCGCGCCCTCCAGGACGTCGCTGGTCAGCCCGTGGATCCAGACGGGACCGGGGTCGCGCTCCGGATTGACGAGCGTGTACCAGTGGTCCTCGACGTTCCCCTGGGCGTCCAGCCGGTAGACGGCAGCCGACACTATCCGGTCGTCGCGGGCGAGGCCGGTGGTCTCCACGTCGACGACCGCGTACCCCTGTGGGTAGGCGGCCGGCCACGTCGCTGCTGTCGTACGGTCGTCGAGCATGGTCAATGAGAATACGGCCCGCGACCGACAGCGCCGTCCCCGGTGTCCCCGGAGGCCCCGGCGAGCAGACCGTCCACCAGCGCCCGTACCGAGTCGACGAAGAGCGCCTCGGTGTCGATCGGCGCCGCCAGGGCCCGGGCCAGCTCGGCGTCCGACCCGGCCGCCTCCGCGCGCCACAGCTCCTCCTCGGCGGGGGACTGGGCGGGGGCACGCTCGCGGTTGCGCTCCACCAGGACGTAGCCGACGACCTGGAACTGCAGCGCGCGGACGGCCCGCGCCGCGTGCGCCCCGCGCAGCCCCGCCGCGTGGGCCTCATGGGCCAGGGCGCGCTGGGCCGGCAGGAACATCCGCTCCGTCAGACCCCGTTCGTGGACCATCGCCACGAGGTGCGGCCGCTCGCGCAGAGCGCGCCGGAGCGCGCGGGCGACCGAGACGATCCGCTCGGCGGGGGTCGTCCCCCGCGGCCGGATCGTACCCAGGTCGGTGACCGTGCGGGTGACGAGCGCGTCGAGGAGCGACTCCCGGTTGCCGACGTGCCAGTAGATCGAGGTGACCGCCGTGCCCAGCTCGGCGGCGAGCCTGCGCATCGTCAGGGCGGCCGGGCCGTGCTCCCTCACCAGGGCGGCCGCGGTGTCCAGGACCTCGTCGCGGCTCAGTGCCGAGCGTGCCATCACTCTCCCCCAACTCCTTGGCGTGCACGGGTCTTTACCCTTCATCGGTGACGGTGTAACTGTGTTACAGGCCGACTGTCCGGGGGACCTTCCCGAAGGGTGGTACGTCATGGCACGAGTACGGTACGGGGCGCGCACCGACGCCGAGATCGCGGCGGCGCGCACGAAGAGCGCGAAGCTCCCCGACATCTGGTCCACGGGAGTGGTCGCCGTCTGGGAGACCGACCCCGACGTCGTCGCGGCGATCCTGCCGCCCCCGCTGAAACCCACGGCACGCCCGCTCGTCCGCGCCAACATCAGCCAGGTCGACCTCCCCGGCTACCCCCTGGGCGCCGGCTCCGTGGCGGTCGCCGCCGCCCACGGCGACCGCGAGGGCTGGTACCCGCTGGTCATGCCGATGACCCACGAGCGCGCCCTGATCGGCGGGCGCGAGGTCTTCGGCGAACCGAAGAAGCTGGGCGAGGTCACCGTGGAGCGCGAAGGACTCGTCGTCCGCGCGGCCCTGGCCCGGCACGGCATCGCCTTCGTCGAGGTGCGCGGCGCCGTCTCCGGCCCGCTGCCGCTGCCGGAGCCCGTCGAGAAGACCGACTTCTACTTCAAGTTCCTGCCGGGCGTCGACGGCACCGGCTTCGACGCCGACCCCGTCCTCGTCCACTGCGTCCGCAACGAGAAGGTGCGGAAGCTGGAGCGGGTCACCGGGGACGTGGTCCTGCGCGAGTCCATGTACGACCCGGTGGCCGACCTTCCCGTACGCCGGCTCGTCGAGATCACGATCGGCGAGAAGACCACCGACCAGCGGGGCACGGTCGCCGAACGCGTCTCCGCGCAGGCGCTGCTGCCCTACATCCACCAGCGGTACGACGACCCGCTGCAGATCCTCGACGGCCCCCCGGAAGGGAGTGTCTGATGGAGCTGCGCGCGGGACAGGTCGCCGTCGTCACGGGCGCGGCGAGCGGCATCGGGCTCGCCATGGCCCGCCGCTTCGCCGCCGAGGGCATGTCCGTCGTCCTCGGGGACGTCGAGCCGGGCGCCCTCGCGGAGGCCGCCGACGAGCTGATGGAGGACGGGGCGCAGATCCTCGCCCGCACGGTCGACGTCTCCGACCCCGAGGAGGTCCGGGCCCTCGCGGACGCGGCGTACGACACCTTCGGCGCCGTCCACGTCCTCTGCAACAACGCCGGGGTCGGCTCCGGCGCCGAGGGCCGGATGTGGGAGCACGAACCGAACGACTGGAAATGGGCGTTCTCCGTCAACGTCTGGGGAGTCTTCCACGGCATCCAGGCCTTCCTCCCGCGCATGATCGCGAGCGGCGAGCCGGGCCACGTCGTCAACACCTCCTCCGCCGACGGCGGCATCGCCCCGCTGCCCACCGCCTCCGTGTACGCGGTCACCAAGGCGGCCGTCGTCACGATGACCGAATCGCTCTACGCCCACCTGCGGGCCGAGCACGCGCGCGTGGGCGCCTCCGTGCTCTTCCCCGGCCCGCACATGCTCCGCACCGGCCTGTGGGAGTCGCACCGCAACCGGCCCGAGCGCTTCGCGAAGGAGCGCCCGCGCAGGAGCCCGTACCGCAGCCTCGACCAGTGGGAGGCCGCGATGAAGGAGGCCGGGCAGGAGATCGCCTTCACCCCGGTGGAGGACGTCGCCGAGCTGGTCGTCGAGGGCATCCGCGCCGACCGGTTCTGGATGCTGCCGGAGAGCGAGCACAGCGACGGCCAGATCCGGGCGCGCTCGCGGTCGATGCTCGACCGCGCCAACCCGTCGTACCTGGAGAGCTTCATCCTCGACCGGGACCAGGACCGGGACCAGGAGCAGGACCCAGACCGAGACCGTGACCGAGACCGTGACTGAGGGGCGTACCGCCATGACGACGTACGAGGATCCCTATCTGATCATCTCCTCCGACTGTCACGCCGGACTGCCCACCGAGCAGTACCGGCCCTATCTGGAGTCCCGCCACCACCGCGCCTTCGACGAGTTCCTCGCCGGCCGCGACGCGCGCCGCGAGGCGATGACCCGCCTCGGCGTGCGCAACGAGGCCTTCGCCGACAAGTGGTTCCACGACAACGAGGAGGGGCTGCGCGGCGGCTGGGACGCCGCCCAGCGGCTCAAGGAACTCGACGGCGACGGGGTCGCGGCCGAGGTCGTCTTCCCCGACGCGGACGCCGTCGACAGCCAGACCGCCGCTCCCTTCGGCGTGGGCCTCGGCCTCTCCGGCGACCAGGACCCGGTGCTCGGCATGGCGGGCGCGAAGGCGCACAACCGCTGGCTCGCCGAGTTCGTCGGTCAGAATCCCGAGCGGCACTGCGGGGTGGCGCTGCTCCCCGTCACCGCCGACCCCGTCGAGGTCGTCGCCGAGATCCACCGGGCCAAGGAGTCCGGACTGGGCGCGCTCATGATCCCCTCCATGTGGGTCGACAAGGCTCCGTACCACGACCGGCGGTACGACCCCGTGTGGGCGGCCGCCGCCGAGACCGGCATGCCGGTCGTCACCCACTCCGGCGCCGCGCCCCGCGAGGAGTACGGCGACCACCTCGGGATCTACGTCTCCGAGGTCACCTTCTGGCCGGCCAGGCCCCTCTGGTTCCTGCTCTGGTCCGGGGTCTTCGAGCGCCACCCCGGCCTGAGGTTCGGCGTCGCCGAGTCCGGCTGCTGGTGGCTGCCCAACCTGCTCTGGTTCATGGACCGGCTCTACCTCGGCGCGCACGGCGGCAAGAAGCTGTCCCCGTTCGCGGAGTTGAAGCGGCCGCCGAGCGAGTACCTGGACCGGCAGGTCTTCGTCTGCGCGACCAACACCAAGCGGCGCGAGCTCGCCCAGCGCTACGAGATCGGCGTCGACAACATCCTGTGGGGTTCGGACTTCCCGCACCCGGAGGGGACCTGGCCCGCCACGCGCGCGTGGCTGCGGAACACCTTCCACGACATCCCCGTGGCGGAGACCCGGCGGATGCTGGGGCTCGCGGCGGCGGAGGTCTTCGGTTTCGACCTGCCGGCCCTTGAACCGATCGCCCGCCGGATCGGCCCCACCCCCGCCGACCTCGGCCAGTCGGCCGACCAGGCGGCCGTGGAGGCCTCCTGGGCCCGCTCGCGCGAGGTGGGCCGCCACTGGCTGACCGAGAACGACTTCCCGGTCCTCGGGACGAACTGATGGGGGGCGAGCCGATGGACAGGTACACCGTCATCTCGGCCGACTGCCACGCGGGCGCCGACCTGCTGGACTACCGGCCGTACCTGGAGAAGAAGCACCACGACGACTTCGACGCCTGGGCGGCGACGTACGTCAACCCGTACGAGGACCTCCTGGCCGACACCGCCGACCGCAACTGGAACTCGCAGCGCCGGCTGAGCGAGCTGGAGCAGGACGGCGTCGTCGCCGAGGTCGTCTTCCCCAACACCATCCCGCCGTTCTTCCCCAAGGCCTCGCTGATGGCGCAGCCGCCCACCCGCGCCGAGTACGAGCAGCGCTGGGCCGGGCTCCAGGCGCACAACCGCTGGCTGGCCGACTTCTGCGCGGACGCGCCGGGGCGCAGGGCGGGCGTGGCGCAGATCCTCCTCAACGACGTGGAGGCGGCGGCCGCGGAGATCCGCCGCACCCGCGAGGCGGGGCTCACCGGCGGCATCCTGCTCCCCGGTGTCCCGCCGGGCTCGCCCGTCCCGGAGCTGTACTCGGAGACGTACGACCCGATCTGGGCGGTCTGCGCGGAGTTGGACGTGCCGGTCAACCACCATGGCGGTTCGGCGTCGCCGCCGCTCGGGGAGGAGCCGGCGGCCCGCGCCGTCTTCATGGTCGAGACGACGTGGTTCTCCCACCGGGCCCTGTGGCACCTGGTCTTCGGCGGTGCGTTCCGGCGCCACCCGGGGCTCAAGCTGGTCCTGACCGAACAGGGCTCGGGCTGGATCCCTGGCGTGCTCGACATGCTGGACTACTACCACGGGCGTCTGGTGTCGGCCGCGACGAAGGCCTCCACCGCCGAGTCCAAGTTCGGCGCCGGGCTCGCGGAGTCCATGGGCAAGGGCCCCAGCGAGGTCTGGCGCGACAACTGCTTCGTGGGCGCGAGCTTCATGCGCCCGCACGAGGTGCCGCTGCGCGAGCGGATCGGCCTGGACAAGATCATGTGGGGCACCGACTACCCGCACGACGAGGGCACCACCCCGTACTCCCGCGAAGGCCTCCGCATCGCCTACGCGGGCCTCCCCAGGGAGGAGGTGGCCGCCATGGTGGGGGGCAACGCCGCCCGCGTCTACGGCTTCGACCTCCGGCTGCTCGACGCCCTCGCCGCCGTCCACGGGCCGACGGTCGAGGAGGTCGCTGAACCCCTGAAGGAGGTCCCCGCGGGCGCCACCAGCCCGGCCTTCGCCCCGGGCGGGTCGGTACGCGTCTGGTGACCCGCCGGGTGCGACGCTCCTGACGTGACCGACGCACCCGAGGACATCGACGCATCCGCACACGAGGCCCACGGCGGAGGCCTCGGCTCCCGTCTCAACTGGCTCCGGGCGGCCGTGCTCGGAGCCAACGACGGAGTCGTCTCCACCGCGGGCCTCGTCGTCGGCGTCGCCGGGGCCACCGAGTCCCAGGCGGCGCTGCTCACCGCCGGTCTCGCGGGACTGCTCGCCGGATCGATGTCGATGGCGGCGGGGGAGTACGTCTCGGTCTCCACCCAGCGCGACTCCGAGGAGGCCGCCCTCGCGCAGGAGAAGCGCGAACTGCGGGAGGACCCGGAAGCGGAACTCGCCGAGCTGACCGGCCTCCTGGCGGCCCGCGGCCTCTCCGCCGACGTGGCCCGCGAGGCCGCCGAACAGCTCACCGAGCGCGACGCCCTGCGCGCCCACGCGCGCGTGGAGCTGGGCATCGACCCGGACCGGCTCACGATCCCCTGGCACGCGGCCGCCGCGAGCTTCCTCGCCTTCACCGTCGGCGCCCTGCTGCCCCTCCTCGCGATCGTCCTGCCCCCGGCCTCCGCCCGCCTCTGGGTCACGGTCGTCAGCGTCCTCGCGGCCCTGACCTTCACCGGCTGGTGGAGCGCCCGCCTGGGCGAGGCCCCCGCCGGCCGTGCCATCCTCCGGAACGTGGCGGGCGGCGCCCTGGCCATGGCGGTCACCTACGGCGCGGGTTCGTTGCTGGGGGCGACGGGAATCTAGGGGTGTCTTGTCAGAAGGTTCCAAGGCTTGCTGACAACTCGTCTCGCATACTTGTTGGTAACCACGTCTATCCGCACCCCGACCCTCACCCCTACCGTCATCGGCATGCCGAACCTGCCCGATGTCGTGCTCTGGTCCATACCGGCGTTCGTCCTGCTCACCGTCGTCGAGATGGTCAGCTACCGCCTCCGCCCCGACGACGACGCCGCCGGGTACGAGGCCAAGGACGCCGCCACCAGCATCGGCATGGGACTCGGGAGCCTCTTCGTCGACCTCGTGTGGAAGATCCCGATCGTCGCGATCTACGCCGCCGTCCACGAGCTCACTCCGCTCCGCGCGCCCGTCCTGTGGTGGACGATCCCGCTGATGCTGCTCGCCCAGGACTTCTTCTACTACTGGTCGCACCGCGGGCACCACGTCATCCGCGTCCTGTGGGCCAGCCACGTCGTGCACCACAGCAGCCGCAGGTTCAACCTCTCCACCGCCCTGCGCCAGCCCTGGACCGGTTTCACCTCCTGGCCCTTCTACCTGCCGATGATCGCGCTCGGCGTCCACCCGGCCGCGCTCGCCTTCTGCTCCTCGGTCAACCTCGTCTACCAGTTCTGGATCCACACCGAGCGGGTCGGCAAGCTGCCGCGCCCCTTCGAGTACGTCCTCAACACCCCGTCCCACCACCGCGTCCACCACGCCTCCCAGGGCGGCTACCTGGACCGGAACTTCGGCGGGATCCTCATCGTCTGGGACCGGGTGTTCGGCTCCTGGGTCGGCGAGACCGACCGGCCCGTCTACGGGCTCACCAAGAACATCGAGACGTACAACCCCCTGCGCGTCGCCACCCACGAGTACGCCGCCATCGCCCGCGACGTCCGCTCCGCGCGCGACTGGCGCGAGCGGGCCGGCCGGGTCTTCCGCGGCCCGGGCTGGCAACCGGGACCCGTGCGGGAACAGTCCCCGCGGTCCGGCGCGACGCCGGAGGCGGCGGCATGAGCACCGAAGAAACGGCGGCCCGAGCCGTCCCGCTCTCCCCGACCTCCTCGTCCGCTTCCCAGGCCCTGCTCGCCGCCTTCGGCCTCGCCGCGGCCGTCGACCTGGGCTCGCTCCTCGCGGGCGCCGAGCTGGGCCACCAGCTGGCCAAGCCGCTCCTGATGCCCCTGCTCGCCGCGTACGCCGTCACCAGGGGCGCCCCGAAGCTCCTGGTCGCCGCGCTCCTGCTCGGCTGGGGCGGCGACCTCTTCCTGCTCTCCGACGCCGACTGGGCCTTCCTCGTCGGGATGGGCTCCTTCGCCGTCGGGCACGTCTGCTATCTGCTCCACTTCGGGCGGAGGCGCACGTCTCCGCTCCTCGGCGCCGGATACGCCGTCGCGCTGCTGACCACGATCGCGCTCCTCTGGCCCGACCTCCCCGCCGAGCTGCGGATCCCCGTCGCCGGGTACTCGCTGCTGCTCACCGCGATGGCGTACCGCGCGAGCGCCCTCGGCCTCCTGGCCGGCCTCGGCGGCGCCCTGTTCCTGCTGTCCGACACGCTCATCGCCACCGGCGTCGCCGAGTGGCCCCAGCTGCCGGCGCCCGACTTCTGGGTCATGCTGACCTACATCGCGGCGCAGTACCTGCTGACGGTGGGAGTGCTCTCCGCGATGTACGGTGAACGTCGTACAACCGTCTGACAGCAAGGACCACCCCCCATGCGCGCCACCACCATCCACGCCCCGTTCGACATGCGCGTGGAGGACGTGCCCGACCCGGTGGTCCAGGACCCCACCGACGTCGTCCTGCGCGTGCTGCGCGCCTGCATCTGCGGCAGCGACCTGTGGGCCTACAAGGGCGAGTCCGCCCGGCAGCCCGGCCAGCGCATCGGCCACGAGTTCCTCGGCATCGTCGAGGCGGCCGGCTCCGAGGTCACCGGCTTCGCCGCCGGCGACCTCGTCGTCGCGCCCTTCGTCTGGTCCGACGGCACCTGTGACTACTGCGCCGAGGGCCTCCACACCTCCTGCCCGCGCGGTGGCTTCTGGGGCTCCGTCGGCTCCGACGGCGGCCAGGGCGAGGCCGTCCGCGTCCCCTTCGCCGACGGCACCCTCGTCAAGCTCCCCGCCGACGCCGCCTCCGACGACCACCTGCTGACCGCGCTGCTCGCCCTCTCCGACGTCCTGGGCACGGGCCACCACGCGGCCCTCGGCGCGGGCGTGAAGCCCGGCTCCACCGTCGCGGTCGTCGGCGACGGCGCCGTCGGCCTCTGCGGCGTCCTCGCCGCCAAGCGCCTCGGTGCGGAGCGGATCATCGCGCTCGGCCGCCACACCGCCCGTACGGACATCGCCCGCGCCTTCGGCGCCACCGACGTCGTCGCCGAGCGCGGCGAGGCCGCCGAGGCCGCCGTCCGCGAACTCACCGGCGGCCAGGGCGCCCACGGCGTGATCGAGGCGGTCGGCACCGAGCAGTCCATGCGCACGGCGGTGGCCATCACCCGCGACGGCGGCTCCATCGGCTACGTCGGTGTGCCCCACGGCAGCGGCACCGGCCTCGACCTCTCCGTCATGTTCGACCGCAACATCGCGCTGCGCGGCGGTGTGGCCCCGGTCCGCGCCTACATCCCGGAACTGCTGCCGGACGTCCTCGCCGGCACGATCGACCCGTCCCCGGTCTTCGACCTGACGGTCGACCTGGACGGAGTCCCCGCCGGCTACAAGGCGATGGACGACCGCACGGCCCTCAAGGTCCTGATCAAGCCGTAAGCGACTCCGCTCCGCCCTGTGCGGCGCGCTGTCGCCGTCAGGCCCGGCCTCGTGTGGGCAGTCGTCCCGCAGGGCGGGACGGGTGGTCCCAGGCCCTGTTGCCGGGCTCCCGGCCCCGCCCGCCCCCTGTACGGCCGCCGCGTCCGTCAGGCCCCCGGCCACTCCGGCGCGTCCGCCCCGGCCAGACCCGGGGGCCGGGTCCAGTTCGTCGGGCCGCCCTCGTACGAGACCGGCGACAGCGCGTGCCGCAGCCGCCCCAGCGGGCCGTCCGACTCGGTGACGTACCGCTCGGGCTCGTACCGCGGCAGCGCGGTCGTCAGCCAGTGGCCCGTCTGGGCGAGTGCCATGCGCACGAGCCGGCCGCCGCCCTCCGCGCGCTGCTCCGTCAGCGACCGCAGCACCGCCGCCGCGAGCAGATACCCCGTCCCGTGGTCCAGGGCCTGCGCCGGAAGGGTCCCCGGCTCCTCCGCCGAGCCCTCGGTCACGGCGATGCCCGTCGCCACCTGCACCAGGGAGTCGAAGCCGCGCCGCTCGCCCCACGGCCCGTAGTCGCCCCAGGCCGACAGCCGCGCGGTCACCAGGCCGGGCCGGTCGAGGCCGAACCGGTCGAGCGCGCCCGGCCGGTAGCCGGTGACCAAGACGTCCGCCGCGTCCAGGAGTTCGTCGAAGGTGCGCCGGTCCGACGGCCGCTCCAGATCGAGGGCCGCGGTCCGCTTCCCGACATTCGTGTCCGCGTGCTGGTCCGGCAGCTCGGGGTTGCCCGGCGGATCGATCCGCAGCACGTCCGCCCCGAGCAGCGCCAGCGTCCGCGTCGCGACGGGTCCGGCGATCACCCGGGTCAGATCGAGCACCCGGAGCGGACCCGAGCGGCGCCGCGGCGGGGCCTCGTCGAGCCGCTCCCGGGTCAGCAGCGGCCGGGCCGCCACCTCCCGGCCCTGCGGGTGCTCCGCCCACTCCGAGGGCGTGCGCAGGGCGACGGCCAGGCCCCCGGCCGCGTACACCGCGCTCTCGACCTCGACGGCCTTCCGCTCGCCGATGGCCCCGGCCACCGCCTCGACGGAGTCGGGGACACCCAGCGCCACGAGCAACGCGGCCCGGTGGTGCGGGTAATTGGCATGCGTACGGACCCAGCCGTCCGACGCCCGCCAGAACCGCGACAGCGGCGCGAAGCTCACCGGCGCCCGCCCGTCGACCCGCAGATGACGCTCGCTCACGAAGGCCGTGGCGACCGCCCCGTCGTCCACCCGCACCGGCCCCGGGAGCCCCGCGTGCTCCACCGCGGCGAGCGAGCAGACCGCGACCGCGGCCCGCGCCAGGTCCATCACCGGCAGCCGCGCGGGCAGCAGCCCGGAGGTCCCGCCGTACTCCACACGGTCCACCAGGGCGGGATCGCCGCCGAGAGCCGACCACAGCAACTCCGTACCGGAACGTGGTGTGTTGTCCATGACAGCACTATGGCACGGCACGTGGCACTCAGTGCCACGGCGTCATGCGAAAGGGCCCTGGTGCGGCACACCGCACCAGGGCCCCTCGCAGATGACTAGCGGCGGACAGCGTCCAGCGCGTCGATCAGACCGGCCCCGTAGAAGCCGTTCTTGTTCTTGCCACCCTCACAGACGGCGTCGATCTTGCCGTCCCCCTCGATGTCGTACGGGTTGGTGCAGGCGCGGTCGTCGGCCTGCGCGTACAGCAGCGCCTTGAGGGCCGCCGGGCTCGCGTAGGGGTGCGTCGACTTGATCAGCGCGAGGACGCCCGCCGCGTGCGGCGAGGCCATCGACGTGCCGGCCTTGTAGTTGTAGCCGCCGTTGACCGTGGTCGACAGGATGCGGCCGTTGACCGCCGGGGCGTCCGGGGTCTGGTACTCGGTGCGGTCACCGCCGGGGGCGGCGACGTCGATCACGCCGAGACCGTAGTTGGAGTAGGACGCCTTGAGGTCCTTGGCTCCGGTCGCGGAGACCGTGACGACGCCCGGCAGCATGGCCGGGTAGTCGAGGCACTCCTTCGGGTCGATGACCCGGTCGCCGGGCGTGGTGTCGTTCGGGCTGCTGTTGTCGACGATCGAGTCGGCAGCCAGGTCGAACTTGGAGTTGCCGGCCGCGGCGACGTTGACCGTGCCCTTCTTCTCCGCGTACCGGGTCGCACGGGTGACCGCCTCGATGAGGGCCTTCTGGTCCTCGTCGTTCTTGCAGGCGAACATCCACGGGTCGGTGTAGTAGCTGTTGTTCGTGATCTCGACGCCCTGCTCGGCCGCCCACATGAAGCCGCAGACCACGGCCTCGGTGTAGAAGAAGCCGTCCGGGGTCGACACCTTGATGCCCGAGACCTTGACGCCCGGGGCGACGCCGGTCATGCCGATGCCGTTCTTGGCGGCGGCGATCGTGCCGGCGACGTGCGTGCCGTGGTCGCTCTCGCCCGGGTTCGGACGCCACGAGCCGGCGGTGGTGTCCGGCTTGCCGGACACGCAGTTCGCGGAGGCCTTGACGTCGAAGTTCGGCGCCAGGTCCGGGTGTGTGTCGTCGACGCCCGTGTCGATGACGGCGACGGTCACGCGCTTGCTGCCCAGCGTCTTCTGGTGCGCCTTGTCCGCCTTGATGGCGGGCAGGTCCCACTGCAGGGGCTCCAGCGGGTCCTGCTCGTCCGTGGCCTTGGCCGCGGCGGCCTTGGCCTCGGCCGCGGACAGCGTCTGAGCGCCCTCGTCGACCGAGGTGTCGGTCTGGACGGAGAGCGGGGCGGTACGGGTCGAACCGGCCGACACCACGCCACGCGCCTGGCGGATCGTCTTCGCGAACTCGGGGTTCTGCGAGTGGACGACTATCACGCCTATCTTGTCGTACGAGATGACGACCTCTCCGCCGGCGGCGGCGATCGCCTTCTTCACCGAGGCGGCGGTCCAGCGGCCACCCGCGACGTTGACGACGTACGAGAGCTTCGGCCCGTTCGTCGCGGCGACGGCCGCAGCCGGAGCGTCACTCAGATCCGCGGCGGAGGCGGCGCCGGAGGGAAGGAAGCCGAGCGAGGCCGTGAGCGCGAGACCAGCAGGCAGAGCAAGAGCTCGGCCGCGCCTCGATCCCAGATGAGCCATGGGTTCTCCACATCATCCGTATGTACTGTCCGCGCGCGGGTTTACGCGCGGACAGGTGCATGACGAGTGAAGCTATCGCTGATCTTCCCGCCGCTTCAATGAGTTGAGAAGACTTCATGAAGATCCGTGCGAATAAATCCCTCGCGTGAACCACTTCGCTTCCGGCTCCGTGCCGTTGGACAGGGGAGGGGCTCCGATCGGCGCCCCCGTTCCCGCACCCCTGGTGAGGCCCCCTTGAGCATGCCGTCCGTCCCCGCGTCACGAGGAGATTCCGTGGCTACCGAAGCACCGCCGCCGCCCAGAAACGGAACGGACACCGACCACGGTCCGGTGTCGCCCACGACGGAGCAGTTCGTCGAGGTGCAGGAGGGCGAGGAGTTCGGCGAACTGCGCCGCACCTACCGCTCCTTCGCCTTCCCCCTCACCCTCGCCTTCATCGCCTGGTACCTGCTCTACGTGCTGCTTTCCAACTACGCGGGCGACTTCATGAGCACCAGGCTCTTCGGCAACATCAACGTGGCGCTGGTCCTGGGCCTCGGCCAGTTCCTGACCACCTTCCTCATCGCCTGGCTCTACTCGCGGCACGCCGCGAACAGCCTCGACCCCCGCGCCGAGGCCATCCGGAACCGTATGGAGGGCGACGCATGAGCTCCACCGTCCTGCTCGCGGCGGGCAACGCCACCAGCGAGCACCGGCCGCTGATCATCGCCCTGTTCGGCGCCTTCGTCGTGGCGACCCTGGTCATCACCGTCTGGGCCGGCCGCCAGACCCGCAGCACCGCCGACTTCTACGCCGGCGGCGGCCAGTTCACCGGCTTCCAGAACGGCCTCGCGATCTCCGGCGACTACATGTCCGCCGCGTCCTTCCTCGGCATCAGCGGCGCCATCGCCCTCTACGGCTACGACGGCTTCCTCTACTCGATCGGCTTCCTCGTCGCCTGGCTCGTCGCCCTGCTCCTGGTCGCCGAGCCCCTGCGCAACTCCGGCCGGTTCACGATGGGCGACGTCCTCGCCTACCGGATGCGCCAGCGCCCCGTCAGGACCGCCGCCGGCACCTCCACCATCGTCGTCTCGATCTTCTACCTGCTCGCGCAGATGGCGGGCGCGGGCGTGCTCGTCTCGCTGCTGCTCGGCATCACCAGCGACGGCGGCAAGATCGCGATCGTCGCCCTCGTCGGCGTCCTGATGATCGTGTACGTGACGATCGGCGGCATGAAGGGCACCACCTGGGTGCAGATGGTCAAGGCGGTCCTGCTCATCGCGGGCACCCTCCTGATCACCTTCCTCATCCTCCTCAAGTTCAACTTCAACATCTCCGAGCTGCTCGGCGCGGCCGCCACCAACAGCGGCAAGGGCGACGCCTTCCTGGACCCCGGCCTCAAGTACGGCGTCAGCGCCCTCTCGAAGCTGGACTTCCTCTCCCTCGGCATCGCGCTCGTCCTCGGCACGGCCGGCCTGCCGCACATCCTGATCCGCTTCTACACGGTGCCGACCGCCAAGGCCGCCCGTAAGTCGGTCAACTGGGCCATCGGCATCATCGGCGCCTTCTACCTGATGACGATCGTCCTCGGCTTCGGCGCCGCCGCCCTGCTCAGCGGCGACACCATCAAGGCGTCCAACAAGGCGGGCAACACGGCGGCCCCGCTCACCGCCCTGGAGGTCGGCGGCGGCGCCGGCTCCACCGGCGGCGCGATCCTCCTCGCCGTCATCTCCGCCGTCGCCTTCGCCACCATCCTCGCCGTGGTCGCCGGACTGACGCTGGCCTCCTCCTCGTCCTTCGCGCACGACATCTACGCGAACGTGATCAAGCGGGGGAAGGCCACAGAGAAGGAGGAGATGCGGGCCGCCCGCTGGTCCACCGTCCTCATCGGCATCGTCTCGATCGCACTCGGCGCCCTCGCCCGCGACCTCAACGTCGCCGGCCTGGTCGCCCTCGCCTTCGCGGTCGCCGCCTCGGCCAACCTGCCGACGATCCTCTACTCGCTCTTCTGGAAGCGGTTCACCACCCAGGGAGCGCTCTGGTCGATCTACGGCGGACTGATCTCCTCCGTCGTGCTCGTCCTCTTCTCGCCGGTCGTCTCCGGCGGACCGGCCTCGATGTTCAAGGGCGTGGACTTCCACTGGTTCCCGCTGGAGAACCCCGGCCTCGTCTCGATCCCGCTCGGCTTCCTCCTCGGCTGGCTCGGCTCGCTCCTCTCCAAGGAGGAGCCGGACGCCGGCAAGTACGCGGAGCTGGAGGTCAAGTCCCTCACCGGCGTCGGGGTGGCCGCCGCGGTCAAGCACTGACCGGAGCGCGACGTCTCGTGCACGGTCCGCAGCGATCCACCGGCCGCGTCGTAGGGTTCTACGACGCGGCCGCTCCGGTCCCGTGACAATCTGCCCCTGCTTCTTGTCGGTGGCCTCACGTAGGCTCGGCATCACACGCATCCGCAAGACGGGGAGGGGGCCCACAGTGCTCATCGACACCTACGGCAGGGTCGCCACCGACCTGCGCGTCTCGCTCACCGACCGGTGCAACCTGCGCTGCACGTACTGCATGCCGGAAGAGGGCCTGCAGTGGCTCGCGAAGCCGGATCTCCTCACCGACGACGAGATCGTCCGGCTGATCCGCATCGCCGTCACCGACCTCGGCGTCACCGAGGTCCGCTTCACGGGCGGCGAGCCGCTGCTCCGCCCCGGCCTCGTCGGGATCGTCGAGCGCTGCGCCGCCCTGGAGCCCCGCCCCCGCATGTCCCTCACGACGAACGGCATCGGGCTCAAGCGCACGGCCACCGCCCTCAAGGCCGCCGGCCTGGACCGGGTCAATGTCTCCCTGGACACCCTGCGCCCCGAGGTCTTCAAGACCCTCACCCGCCGCGACCGCCACCGCGACGTCCTCGACGGCATGGCCGCCGCGCGGGACGCCGGCCTCACCCCGGTGAAGGTCAACGCGGTCCTGATGCCCGGGCTCAACGCCGACGAGGCCCCCGACCTGCTCGCCTGGGCGATCGAGGAGGGTTACGAGCTCCGCTTCATCGAGCAGATGCCCCTCGACGCCCAGCACGGCTGGAAGCGCGACGGCATGATCACCGCAGGGGACATCCTGGAGTCCCTCCGCACCCGCTTCACCCTGACCGCCGAGGGCGCCGACGAGCGCGGCTCCGCCCCCGCCGAGCGCTGGGTCGTCGACGGCGGACCGCACACGGTGGGCGTCATCGCCTCCGTCACCCGCCCGTTCTGCCGAGCCTGCGACCGCACCCGGCTCACCGCCGACGGACAGGTGCGCACCTGCCTCTTCGCCACCGAGGAGACGGACCTGCGGGCCACGCTCCGCTCGGACGCGCCGGACGAGGAGGTCGCGCGGATCTGGAAGCAGGCCATGTGGGGCAAGAAGGCCGGCTCGGGCCTCGACGACCCGAGCTTCCTCCAGCCGGACCGCCCGATGTCGGCGATCGGCGGCTGAGACCGGGGCCTCAGCCCTCGGCCGGCTGCTCCCACTCGCTCAGCGGGACGACGTCCTTGAGGAAACCCCGTACCCCCAGGAACTGGGAGAGGTGCTCGCGGTGTTCTTCGCACGCGAGCCACGTCTTGCGCCGCTCGGGCGTGTGCAGCTTGGGGTTGTTCCACGCGAGGACCCAGACGGCGTCGACGCGGCAGCCCTTGGCGGAACAGATCGGCTTCTCTTCGCTCACCCGATCATTGTCCAGCAAGGGCGATGCCGGGCAGCCACGGGGGGAGCTGCCCGGCATCGGTCCGTCGCTCCGACGGGGGATGCGGAGCGCGTAGGCAGTATGTCACGGCACATGGGGTGCGGTGCACTGGAACGTCATGATTGATCTGAGCTTTTCTTGAGGTTTCCGGCCACTGTCCGTGATCAGTTCCGGCCGCCGTACGGAGCCTCCGCCCCGGCACCCTCCGCCGCCTCCGCCGTCCCCGCCGCGCCGAGCGCGGGACGCACCGGAGCCGGTACGAAGGTGGAGGGAAGGGACGGCGCCGACTCCCGCCCCGCGTTCGCGATGACCACGGCGATATAGGGGAGCAGGATCCCGAGGGCGAGCGCCACGATCGCCACGTGCCGTTCGACGTTCCACAGCACCGCCGCGGCGATCACGGAGAGCGTCCGGACCGTCATCGAGATGATGTACCGCCGCTGCCGTCCCCGGACGTCGTCGGTGAGCCCCTGCCGGGCCCCCGTGATCCGGAAGACCTCGGTTCCGCCGTTCTTCGGCATCGCCGTCCACCACCCACCGGTCGTGCCGGACCCTCCCCGGCCCGGACCTCACTCCACCGTACGCCCGGCCCTCCGCGCCGACGAGACCGGGGCACGGATGGAGGTGTCCGACATGCGCCGAATGGCGGGCGGACCGAGACTGGGCCCACGTGCGCAAAAGGAGGCGACGATGAGTTGGTTGTGGGCGATCATCGTGGGATTCGTCCTCGGCCTGATCGCGAAGGCGATCCTGCCGGGGAAGCAGCAGATCCCGCTCTGGCTGACGACCGTGTTCGGCATTCTGGGCAGCGTCCTCGGCAACGCGGTCGCGACCTGGATCGGCGTCAACGACACCAAGGGCATCGACTGGACCCGCCACCTGCTCCAGCTGATCGGCGCCGTCGCCGTGGTCGGGGTGGGCGACATGATCTGGGCCTCGATGAAGGGGAACAGACAGCGGGCGTGACACACCCGTGAAACCGGGAGGCCCGGTACGGCAGCTGAGCTGCCGTACCGGGCCTCTTCGGCGTGCGGGCGGATCAGCCCTCCGCGCCGGCGAACTCGATCGCCGCCAGGTTCTTCTTGCCGCGCCGCAGCACCAGCCAGCGGCCGTGCAGCAGCTCGTCCGCCGACACCTCGGCGTCCTCGGCGGTGACCTTCACGTTGTTCACGTACGCCCCGCCCTCCTTCACCGTGCGGCGAGCGCCCGACTTGCTCGGGGCGAGCCCGACCTCGGTGAACAGGTCGACGACCTGGCCGAGCTCGGTCACGCGCGCGTGCGGCAGCTCGGACAGTGCGGCGGCGAGCGTCGCCCCGTCCAGCTCGGCCAGGTCGCCCTGCCCGAACAGCGCCTTCGAGGCGTTGATGACGGCCGCGCACTGCTCCGCGCCGTGCACGAGCGTGGTGAGCTCCTCGGCGAGCGCCCGCTGGGCGGCGCGCGCCTGCGGCCGCTCGGCGGTCTGCGCCTCCAGCTCCTCCAGCTCCTCGCGGGACCTGAAGGAGAGGATCCGCATGTACGTCGAGATGTCGCGGTCGTCGACGTTCAGCCAGAACTGGTAGAACGCGTACGGCGTGGTCATCTCCGGGTCCAGCCAGACGGCCCCGCCCTCGGTCTTGCCGAACTTGGTGCCGTCCGCCTTGACCATCAGCGGCGTCGCGAGCGCGTGGACGTCCGCGCCCGGCTCCAGGCGGTGGATCAGGTCGAGACCGGCCACCAGGTTGCCCCACTGGTCCGAGCCGCCCTGCTGGAGGACGCAGCCGTAGCGGCGGTACAGCTCCAGGAAGTCCATGGCCTGGAGCAGCTGGTAGCTGAACTCCGTGTAGCTGATGCCCTGCTCGGACTCCAGGCGCCGGGCGACGGAGTCCTTGGTCAGCATCTTGTTGACCCGGAAGTGCTTGCCGATGTCCCGCAGGAACTCGATCGCCGAAAGCCCGGCGGTCCAGTCCAGGTTGTTCACCATGACCGCCGCGTTCTCCCCCTCGAAGGAGAGGAAGGGCTCGATCTGTGAGCGCAGCCGGTTCACCCAGTTCGCGACCGTCTCCGGGTCGTTCAGGGTGCGCTCGGCCGTCGGCCGCGGGTCACCGATCTGCCCGGTGGCCCCGCCGACCAGCGCCAGCGGCCGGTGCCCGGCCTGCTGGAGCCGGCGCACGGTGAGCACCTGGACCAGGTGGCCGACGTGGAGACTGGCCGCGGTCGGGTCGAAACCGCAATAGAACGTGACGGGGCCGTCCGCGAGAGCCTTGCGCAGTGCGTCCTCATCGGTGGACTGGGCGAAGAGCCCACGCCACTTCAGCTCGTCGACGATGTCCGTCACGACCGTCAGTCTCCTCAGGTTGTTGGTGGTACGACGCCTCAGTCTAGGCGGTGGGTCAGACCCCCTTGCTGACCGAGCTCATGTTGAAGTCCGGCACCCGCAGGGCGGGCATCGCGGCCCGGGTGAACCAGTCGCTCCACTCGCGCGGAAGCGTCTTCTCCGTCCGGCCCGCCTCCGAGGCCCGCGACAGCAGGTCCACCGGCGACTCGTTGAAGCGGAAGTTGTTCACCTCGCCGACGACCTCGCCGTTCTCGACGAGGTACACGCCGTCCCGGGTCAGCCCGGTCAGCAGCAGCGTCGCCGGGTCGACCTCGCGGATGTACCAGAGGCAGGTCAGCAGCAGGCCGCGCTCGGTCGAGGCGACCATCTCCTCCAGGGAGCGCTCGCCGCCGCCGTCCAGGATCAGGTTCCCCGCCCCGGGCGCCACGGGCAACCGAGTGAGTCCCGCGGTGTGCCGGGTGGTGATCAGGTGCGACAGGGCGCCCGCCTT
Source organism: Streptomyces narbonensis (assembly GCF_014649015.1). Taxonomy (GTDB): domain Bacteria; phylum Actinomycetota; class Actinomycetes; order Streptomycetales; family Streptomycetaceae; genus Streptomyces; species Streptomyces narbonensis. The sequence goes on along the minus strand of NZ_BMSF01000003.1, from coordinate 24,047 downwards.
CACCCAGTCGATCGGCCCGACCGGCAGACCGTTGTCGAAGACCGAGGAGTCGTCGCCGGACGAGTGCGCGATCACGAACGGCGCGGACTCCAGGCCCGGCTCGTTCGGGTCGCTGCGCAGGGTCAGCGGCAGCGGGGAGAGGGTCTCGCCGAGCCGGGTGCCGCCACCGGGCTTGGAGAAGACCGTACGGCCCTCCACCGCGTCCCGGGCCGTGGACGACCACAGCTGGTAGATCATCAGGTCGGCCACCGCCGTCGGCGGCAGCAGCGTCTCGTACCGCCCGGCGGGCAGCTCGATCCGCCGCTCCGCCCAGCCGAGCCGGGTCGCCAGCTCCGCGTCGAGCGCGGCAGGGTCGACGTCCTTGAAGTCCCGTGTCGAGCGCCCTGCCCAGGCGGAGCGCGACCGGTCGGGCGACTTGGCGTTGAGCTCCAGCGTCCCGTTGGGCTGGTCGTGCCGGAGCCGCAGCCCCGTCGACGTACCCAGGTAGGTCGAGGTCAGCTCGTGGTTGGCGAAGCCGTAGAGCTCACGGCCGCCCGCCAGGGCCCGGGCGAAGGCCTCGCCGAGCGCCGGGGCGAAGTCGGCGAAGACGGCGGAGGAGGTCTCGGCCGGGGCGTCCGTGAAGTCGGGGGAGGAGGGCACGCCCTCGACCAGCGGCTGCGCGTCCTCGGCGGGCCCGGCGGCCTTCGCGGCGGCCTCGGCGGCCCGGACCAGCGGCTCCAGGTCGTCGACGGTGACGGCCGACCGGGAGACGACACCGGAGGCGGTGCCCTGGGCGCCGTCGACGGTCGCGATGACGGTGAGGGTGCGTCCGCGGGTGACGCCGTTGGTGGTCAGCGCGTTCCCGGCCCAGCGCAGATTGGCCGAGGACTCCTCGTCGGCGATGACGACACACCCGTCGGCACGGGACAGCTCAAGCGCCCGCTCGACGATCTCGTACGGCTTGCTGACGCGGCTCATCGACCGGCCTCCTGCGTCGTGTTAAGGATGTTGACGCCCCGGAAGAGGGCGGAGGGGCAGCCGTGGGAGACCGCGGCGACCTGGCCCGGCTGGGCCTTGCCGCAGTTGAAGGCGCCGCCGAGGACGTACGTCTGCGGGCCGCCGACCTGCTCCATCGAGCCCCAGAAGTCGGTCGTCGTCGCCTGGTACGCCACGTCCCGCAGCTGTCCGGCGAGCCGGCCGTTCTCGATGCGGAAGAAGCGCTGCCCGGTGAACTGGAAGTTGTAGCGCTGCATGTCGATCGACCACGACCGGTCGCCGACCACGTAGATGCCCCGCTCGACCCCGCCGATCAGGTCCTCGGTCGACAGACCGCCCGGGTCCGGCTGCAGCGAGACGTTCGCCATCCGCTGCACCGGCACGTGCCCGGGGGAGTCCGCGAACGCGCAGCCGTTCGAGCGGCCGAGGCCCGTGAGCTTCGCGATCCGCCGGTCCAGCTGGTAGCCGACGAGCGTGCCGTCCTTCACCAGGTCCCAGGACTGCGCCTCGACGCCCTCGTCGTCGTAACCGATGGTCGCGAGCCCGTGCTCGGCGGTGCGGTCACCCGTCACGTTCATGATCGACGAGCCGTACGCCAGCTTGCCCAGCTGGTCGAAGGTGGCGAAGGAGGTGCCCGCGTAGGCCGCCTCGTAGCCGAGGGCCCGGTCCAGCTCGGTGGCGTGCCCGATCGACTCGTGGATCGTCAGCCAGAGGTTCGACGGGTCCACGACCAGGTCGTACCGCCCGGCCTCGACGCTCGGCGCCCGCATCTTCTCGGCGAGGAGCCCCGGGATCTCGTCCAGCTCCTTGTCCCAGTCCCAGCCGGTGCCCGTCAGGTACTCCCAGCCCCGCCCGACCGGCGGCGCGATCGTCCGCATCGAGTCGAACTCACCGGTCGTCCCGTCGACGGCGACCGCCGTGAACTGCGGGTGCAGCCGGACGCGCTGCTGGGTCGTGACCGTGCCCGCCGTGTCCGCATAGAACTTGTTCTCGTGGACGGTGAGCAGCGAGGCGTCCACGTGCGCCACGCCCTCCGCCCGCAGCAGCCGCGCGCTCCAGTCGGCGAGCAGCGCGCTCTTCTCCTCGGCGGGGACGGAGAAGGGGTCGATCTCGTACGAGGAGACCCAGGTGCGCTCCGAGTGCACCGGCTCCTCGGCCAGCTCCACGCGCTCGTCGGAGCCCGCCGCCGCGATCACCTTGGCCGACAGCTTCGCCATGGCGACCGCCTGCGAGGCGACCTTCGCCGCCCCGTCCATGGTCAGGTCGACCCCGGACGCGAAGCCCCAGGCCCCGCCGTGCACCACCCGCACCGCGTAGCCGAGGTCGGTGGTGTCCGAGGAACCGGACGGTTTGGCGTCCCGCAGCCGCCACGAGGCGCTGCGCACCCGCTCCAGGCGGAAGTCCGCGTGCTCGGCGCCGAGCGCACGCGCCCGGGCGAGCGCCGCGTCGGCGAGCGCCCGCAGGGGCAGCGCGACGAACGAAGGGTCGATCTGATGGACCACGAGCGGCCTCGCTCTCGGTGATCGGAAGACGGCGGTTGAGCTGTTCCGGAAGTCAATCATGGGAAAGGCGGCCGAGTGGGCCCATTACGAGCGCTCCCCACGGGCCGCTCCCCGGGCGCTCCCCGGCAGACCCGTACCCACTCCGAGCTGTAGGGATCCGACAGTGACGCCCCTACGCCACTGTCGGAGGTCGATTCCTCATGTCGGGAGCGATACCGATAGGTTTTCGGCTACCAGACCGCTATCGAAAGGGTGATCCGTTGAGCCGCTCGGTTCTCGTCACCGGAGGAAACCGGGGCATCGGCCTCGCCATCGCCCGCGCGTTCGCCGAGGCCGGCGACAAGGTCGCGATCACGTACCGCTCCGGCGAGCCCCCGGCCGCCCTGGTCGAGCTCGGCTGCCTGCCCGTCAAGTGCGACATCACCGACGGCGAGCAGGTGGAGCAGGCGTACAAGGAGATCGAGGAGAAGCACGGTCCGGTCGAGGTCCTCGTGGCCAACGCCGGCGTGACGAAGGACCAGCTCCTCATGCGCATGTCGGAGGAGGACTTCACGTCCGTCGTCGACACCAACCTGACCGGCACCTTCCGGGTCGTGAAGCGCGCCAACCGCGGCATGCTGCGGGCCAAGAAGGGCCGCGTCGTCCTGATCTCCTCGGTCGTCGGTCTGCTGGGCTCCGCGGGCCAGGCCAACTACGCCGCCTCCAAGGCCGGCCTGGTCGGCTTCGCCCGTTCCCTCGCGCGTGAGCTCGGCTCGCGCAACATCACGTTCAACGTCGTCGCCCCTGGTTTCGTCGACACCGACATGACCGCGGTCCTCACCGACGAGCAGCGCGCGGGCATCGTGTCCCAGGTGCCGCTGGGCCGTTACGCGCAGCCGGAGGAGATCGCCGCCGCGGTGAAGTTCCTCTCCTCCGACGACGCCTCGTACATCACTGGAGCCGTCATCCCGGTTGACGGCGGATTGGGCATGGGTCACTGATCACCATGAGCGGAATCCTCGAGGGCAAGCGCATCCTGATCACGGGTGTGCTGATGGAGTCCTCCATCGCCTTCCACACCGCGAAGCTGGCCCAGGAGCAGGGTGCGGAGATCATCCTCACCGCCTGGCCGCGGCCGACGCTGACCGAGCGCATCGCCAAGAAGCTGCCCCACCCCGACAAGGTCAAGGTGCTGGAGCTCGACGTCTCCAACGACGAGCACCTCGCCCGCCTGGAGGGCCAGGTCCGTGAGCACCTGGGCGACCGCCTCGACGGCATCGTCCACTCGATCGGCTTCGCTCCGCAGGACGCCCTCGGCGGCAACTTCCTCAACACGCCGTTCGAGTCCGTGGCCACCGCCATGCACGTCTCCGCCTTCTCCCTGAAGTCGCTGACGATGGCGCTGCTGCCGCTGATGAGCGAGGGCGGCTCCGTCGTCGGCCTCACCTTTGACGCGAAGTTCGCCTGGCCGCAGTACGACTGGATGGGCCCGGCCAAGGCCGCCCTGGAGGCCACCAGCCGCTACATGGCCCGTGACCTGGGCAAGCAGAACATCCGCTGCAACCTGATCTCGGCGGGCCCGATCGGTTCGATGGCCGCGAAGTCCATTCCGGGCTTCGGCGAGCTGGCCGCGGTGTGGGACAGCCGCTCCCCGCTGGAGTGGAAGCTCGAGGACCCGGAGCCGGCCGGCCGTGGCGTCGTGGCGCTGCTCTCCGACTGGTTCCCGAAGACGACCGGCGAGATCATCCACGTCGACGGCGGTCTGCACGCGATCGGCGCGTAAGCGCCCGCTCCGCGCCGCTGGGCAGAAGGCCCGCGCGTTCCCCCTCCGCAGGGGCGGACGCGCGGGCCTTTTCCGTGCCGGGGCGAGGCCCGCCGCCAGGGGCCGTCATCCGGCCCGCGACCAGGCCCGTCATCCGGCCCCCTGCCAAGGCCCGTCATCCGGCCCCCTGCCAAGGCCCGCGGTCAGGCCCTCGGCCAGGTCCCGATCCGGCCCGCGACCAGGCCCGATCGCTCCCGACTCGAAAAGTAGCGCGAATCACCCCAGACTGGGGCAGAGCGTGATGTTCTGCTGCTGACGGGGAGGAGGTACGGGCATGCGCGCGATACGTCACGGGCTCGGCGCGTTCGCCTCGGTCGCCGTTCTGCTCACCGGGATCGCCGTCGCCGCCGAGGTGCGAGCCGCTCCCGCCCCGGCCGAGGAGCTCCCCGCGGCCGCCCCGCCCGCGGACGAGCTGGAGAACTTCGGGGCGTCCTGCCGCACCGTCGTCCAGGGCTCCCGCGTCACCGCGTACTGCCAGAACCCGTACCCCGGCACCGACCGCGTCCGGCTTCACGTCGAGTGCGACCGCTGGTGGGACGTCGACACCGACAGCGCCCCCGTCGACGTCGGCCCCGCGGACTACGCCCAGATCTCCGGCCGCTGCTGGAAGGAGGTCCGGTCCGCCTGGGTCACGCACCAGCCGGCGGAGCCGGAACCGTCTCCGGCGCGGGAACCGGCTCCGGTACGGGGCTCTTGAGGCACATGAAGGGGTAGCCGGCCGCCTCCGTCCCGGCCCGCTCGGCGTCGCCCGCACGGATCGCGTCCACCAGGCGCGCGTGGTCCATGTGGTTCTCCGGCCGCAGCTCCTGCCCGACGTCGTCGCGCAGCCAGTCCCGCAGGAGATCGCCCAGGTCCGCGTAGAGCTCCGTCAGCACGTCGTTGCCCGAGGCGGCCACGACCGCGTGGTGGAAGGCCGCGTCGACCGTCACGAACCGCTCCGCGTCACCCGACTCCCACGCCTCCTCGCGGCGTGCGAGCAGCGCGTCGAGCTGCTTCAGGTCCCGCTCCGTGCGCCGCTCCGCCGCGAAGCGCGCGGCAGCGGACTCCAGGGTCGAGCGCAGCTCGGCGACGTGCCGGGGGTCGGAGCCGGCGAAACGCCGGTGCATGACGCCCGCCAGCTCGCTGGTGGCGACGACGTACGTCCCCGAGCCCTGGCGGATGTCGAGCAGTCCGTTGTGCGCGAGCGCCCGGACGGCCTCGCGCACGGTGTTGCGGGCCACGCCCAACTGCTCGACCAGCTCCGGCTCGGTCGGGATGCGCGAACCCACCGGCCACTCCCCGGAGGTGATCTGGTTCCGCAGCTCGGTGATCACCTGATCGGAGAGTCCTGCGCGCCGCGGATGACCGAGGGCCATGGAACACCTTCCATTCGTTCGAGATCGAACCGTTCGAGATTGGACAACCAATCATCCCATGATTCTATGATGACCCCATGCCTGACGAGCCGAAGACCCTCGACCCCGCACGACCGGCCACGACAACCGTTCCGGCGGCCACCACGGCCCCGCCCGGAGCCGCCGTCCCCGGCGATTCTCCCGCGGCGGGGCGGGCGCAGCGCTGGACCCTCGGCCTCGTCACCGTCGGCCTCGTCCTCGCCGCCCTGAACCTGCGCCCCGCCATCACCAGCCTCGGCGCCCTCCTCGAAGAGGTCAGCGCGGACCTCCACATGAGCGGCACCGTGGCCGGCGTCCTCACCTCGGTCCCCCCGCTCTGCTTCGCGATCTTCGGCATCACGGCCCCCCGCCTGGCGCGCCGCTTCGGCCCCGCCGCCGTCGTCTGCGCGGGCATGGCCGCGATCCTCACGGGCCTGATCCTGCGGCCCCTCGCCGGCGGCACCGTCGCCTTCCTCGCCGCCAGCGCCCTCGCCCTCATGGGCATCGCCGTCAGCAACGTCCTGATGCCGGTCATCGTCAAGCGGTACTTTCCCGACCGCATCGGCACCATGACCGGTCTCTACTCCATGGCCCTCGCCCTCGGCACCTCCGTCGCCGCGGCCGCGACCGTCCCGATGACCGCCGCCCTCGGCGGCGACTGGCGCATCGGCCTCGGCGTCTGGGCGGCCGTCGCCGCACTGGCCGTCCTGCCCTGGATCCCGCTCGTGCGCGACCGGGACCGCACCCCCGAACCGGCCAGGGCCACCACCGCGACGGAGGCCCCCGCGCCGCGCGTCACCCGCAGCCGCACCGCCTGGGCCCTCGGCTGCTTCTTCGGCCTCCAGGCCACCGGCGCCTACATCACGATGGGCTGGATGCCGCAGATCTTCCGCGACGCCGGCGTCCCCGCCTCCACCGCGGGCGTCCTCCTCGCCGTCACCATGGTCATGGGCGTCCCGCTCGCCTTCGTCATCCCCCGGCTCGCGACCCGGATGAAGACCCAGGGACCGATCGTCGTCGCGCTCGGCCTCTGCGGCCTCACCGGCTACACCGGCCTCTTCTTCGCCCCGGCCGCCGGAGCCTGGGTCTGGGCGGTCCTGCTCGGCGTCTCCAACTGCGCCTTCCCGCTCGCCCTCACCATGATCGGGATGCGCTCGCGGACCGGTGCCGGCGTCGTCCGCCTCTCCGCCTTCGCCCAGAGCGTCGGCTACCTCATCTCCATCCCCGGTCCCCTCCTCGTCGGCGTCCTCTACCAGCACAGCGGCGGCTGGGGACTGCCCATCGCCCTCATGGGCGGCCTGATGGTCCCGCAGATGGTCATCGGAACCCTCGCGGGGCGGGACCGGACGGTCGAGGACGAATGCTGAGATGCGAGACTGGTTCCATGCCAGTCCTCGAACCCAATCCCCAGAACGGCCAGAAGAAGCTGCTCATCGTGCTCGGCGCGATGCTCGGCATCACGGTGGTCATCGGTGTGATCGCCTCCATCGCCTCCCCGTGACCACCGGGGGTGGGGAAAACCCCCGCATCCCCTAGGGGGAGAGTGTCAGGGTGAAGTGGGTGGATCACCTGATGGGCCGGCGGACTCCCGATCCGTAGGTTGGAGACAACCGCCGCATACGCCGGCGCACGGTTCTCCCACCCCTCGGAGGCGGCCATGTCGGCCCGTACGGACACCAGCACCCGGCCCCTGCCGACCCACGTCGACACCCGGCTGCCCTGGTGGGCGCTCGCCCTCCCCGTGGCCGCTTTCGCCGCCCTGCTCCTGCTCATAGCGGGGCCGGGTGGGGCCCAGGCGACCGCTGACGACCCGGGGGTCGGCCGGGTCCTTCAGCAGCTCCAGCAAACGCTCGCTCCCTGAGTCACCGCAAGCCGTTCCGTGCGAAGCTGTGGACCATGAGCGTCGATACACCCCGCAGGATCGTGCTGCTCCGCCACGCCAAGGCCGACTGGAACCAGGAGTCCGACCACGAGCGTCCCCTCGCCGAGCGAGGCCGCACGGACGCCCCCGTCGCGGGCCGCAAGCTCGCCGAGACCGGCATCGGCTTCGACCTGGCCCTCTGCTCGACCGCCCTCAGAACCAGGGAGACCTGGAAGCTGGCCGTGCACGAACTGCCGCAGCGCCCCAAGACCGTGTACGAGGAGCGACTGTACGAGGCCTCGATCGGCGAGCTCATCGCCCTGCTCAACGAGACCCCGGAAGACGTCGACGACCTCCTCGTCATCGGCCACAACCCCGGGATGCACGGCCTCGCCGACGCCCTCGCCGGCGACGCGGAGGGCGATGCCCAGTCCCGTATGAACCGCAGCGGCTTCCCCACCTCCGCGTTCGCCGTACTCGCCTTCGACGGCTCCTGGAAGTCGGTCGAGCACCATGTCGCCCGGCTCGTGCACTTCTGGGCCCCGCACGACTGACGCGCCGCACTCCCGCTCCGTACGCGAAGGGGCCCTGCCGTCGGACGACGACCGGGCCCCTTCGCGTACGGGCGAACCGATGGCTCAGTGCAGCAGGTCCTCGCCGCCGTCGGCGACCTCGACCTCCTCGCGCGTGATCCCCAGCAGATAGAGCACGGTGTCCAGGAAGGGCACGTTCACCGCCGTGTCCGCGGCCTTGCGCACCACCGGCTTGGCGTTGAACGCCACCCCGAGGCCCGCCGCGTTCAGCATGTCCAGGTCGTTGGCCCCGTCGCCGATGGCCACGGTCTGCGCCAGCGGCACACCCGCCTCCGTGGCGAACCGGCGCAGCAGCCGCGCCTTGCCCGCACGGTCCACGATCTCGCCGGTCACCCGACCCGTGAGCTTGCCGTCCACGATCTCCAGCGTGTTGGCCGAGGCGAAGTCGAGCCCGAGCCGCTCCTTCAGATCGTCGGTGACCTGCGTGAACCCGCCGGAGACCACACCCACCTGGTAACCGAGCCGCTTGAGCGTACGGATCAGGGTCCGGGCCCCCGGCGTCAGCCGCACCTCCGCGCGGACCTTGTCGACCACCGAGGCGTCGAGCCCGGCGAGCAGCTCCACCCGCGCGTGCAGGGACTGCTCGAAGTCCAGCTCGCCGCGCATCGCGGCCGCCGTCACCTCGGCGACCTTGTCCTCGCAGCCGGCGTGCGCCGCGAAGAGCTCGATGACCTCGTCCTGGATCAGGGTCGAGTCGACGTCCATGACGACGAGCCGCTGGGCCCGCCGGTGCAGCCCGGCGGAGACCACGGCCACGTCGACCCCGATGGTGTGGGCCTCGGTCGCCAGGGCGGTCCGCAGCGGCTCGGTCTCGCAGCCCGAGACGGCGAACTCCACGGCCGTCACCGGATACTTCGCGAGGCGGAAGATACGGTCGATGTTGCCGCCCGATTCCGCGATCCTGGCCGCTATGGCCGCCGTCTGCTCCGCGGTGAGCGGGTTGCCGAGCACGGTGACGTGCGAGCGCCCCTCACCGCGCGGCCGGTTGTCACCCGTACCGGAGATGATCTCGGCCTGGAGCTTCAGGGACTCGGCCCAGCTGTGGACGGTCGCCCGCAGCTCGCCCTGTGAGGCGACGGTCGGCTCGGTGACGAGCGCGCACAGGACGAGCCGGCCGCGGGAGACGACCTGCTCGATGTCCACGACGTCGACGGAGTAGGCGGCGAGGGTGTCGAAGAGTCCGGCGGTGATCCCGGGACGGTCCTTGCCGAAGATCTTGACGAGAAGGGTGGGAACGTCTGAGGTCTGCGATGCGCTCATGGTGGTTCCACCGTATCGGGCACCGCGTGCCACCTGACCCCCCGTCCCGCCCAGCGGACACCCGAGTGGTCCTCGGCTTGCCTCGAAGGTCTTCACACGGCCCGACTTTCCGAGACGGGACCGGGCCTGAAATAGTTCCCCAGGATGATTCGCCATCCCTGGACTCCCGAACGCGGGGGTACATCGGGGGACAAGTAGTGGGGCTCGGAGTGCCAGAACTCGTACTGGAATTGAATGGAAGGACCTGGACGCTCGATCCGTCCAGGTCGTACACCCTCGGCCGCGATCCCCAGGGTGACCTGGTCATCGACGACGCCAGGGTCTCGTGGCGCCACGCCACCATCAGCTGGGGCGGCCGGAGTTGGGTCATCGAGGACCACGGCTCCACGAACGGCACGTTCGTCCAGGGGCAGCGGATCCACCAGATGGAAATCGGTCCCGGATCGGCCGTCAACCTCGGCAACGCGACCGACGGCCCCCGGCTGAATCTCGCCGCCTCCGGCGCGGCCGCCGTATCGCAGCAGCAGGCCCCGGCCCATCAGCCCGCCGCCGCGGCGCAGGCCGACTGGGCCACGCACCAGGCACCCCCGCAGCAGCAGGGCTGGCCGCAGCAGGGCGCACAGGGCGGACACGCCCCCGCGTACCAGCAGGTCCCGCACCAGCAGGTCCCGCACCAGCAGGGCCCGGCCGGGCACCCGGGGCAGGGCGGCCCCGTCGAGCAGCTCGCGCAGAAGGTTCCCGGCGGCGGACCCGCGGGGGCGTCGTCGGCCTATGCCGACCGCAGCCCCACCACGTTCCACGCGCTCAACCTCGGCCACGTCATGCGCATCGGCCGTGCCCTCGAGAACGAGCTGGTCGTCTCCGACCTCCAGGTCTCGCGGCACCACGCCGACTTCCACGCGACGCCCGACGGCCGCTTCGAGATCCGCGACCTCGGCTCGCACAACGGCACGTACGTCAACGGCCAGCCGATCCCGAAGGGCGGCTCGGCCGTCCTCGGCCCGCAGGACATCGTCGGCGTCGGCCACTCGACGTTTCGCATCGTCGGCGGCCAGCTCGAGGAGTTCGTCGACACCGGCTCCGTCTCCTTCTCGGCCCGCCACCTCACGGTCACGGTCGACGGCGGCAAGAAGATCCTCCAGGACGTCACCTTCGGCGTCCCCGAGAAGTCGCTCATCGGTGTCATCGGCCCGTCCGGCTCCGGTAAGTCCACGCTGCTCAAGGCGCTGACCGGCTACCGCCCGGCCAACGAGGGCGACGTCCTCTACGACAACCGAAGCCTCTACAAGCAGTTCGCCGAGCTGCGCCAGCGCATCGGTCTGGTCCCGCAGGACGACATCCTGCACAAGGAGCTGACCGTCGTGAAGGCGCTCCGCTACGCGGCCAAGCTCCGCTTCCCCGGCGACACCGCCGCGGCCGAGCGCGAGGCCCGTATCGACGAGGTCCTGCGCGAGCTCAAGCTCGACATCCACAAGGAGAAGAAGGTCACCTCCCTCTCCGGTGGCCAGCGCAAGCGTGTCTCCGTCGCCCTGGAGCTCCTCACCAAGCCGTCGCTGATCTTCCTGGACGAGCCGACCTCCGGCCTCGACCCGGGCATGGACCGCGATGTCATGCAGCTGCTGCGCGGCCTCGCCGACGACGGCCGCACGGTCCTCGTCGTCACCCACTCGGTGGCCGAGCTCGGCCTCTGCGACAAGCTGCTCGTCATGGCACCCGGCGGCTCCGTGGCGTACTTCGGCCCGCCGGAGGAGGCGCTGAACTTCTTCGGCTACTCCACCTGGGCCGACGTCTTCTCCGCCTTCGAGAACTACCGCGACTACGACTGGGCGGGCCGCTGGAAGGGCTCGCAGCACTACCAGATGTACGCCGCGGACATCGACGCCGTCGCGGCGCAGCCCGTCCAGATGCCGCAGCAGGCGATGGCCCGCCCGCCGAAGCCGCAGGGCTGGGGCTCCCAGCTGTGGACGCTGATCCGCCGCTACGTCTCGGTGATCGCCTCCGACAAGGGCTTCCTGGGCCTGATGGTGATCCTGCCGGCCGTCCTCGGCGCGGTCTCGGTCGTCATCCCGGCGGACTTCGGCCTCGGCTCGCCGACGCCGCCGTCCCGCTTCAATGGCGACGCGGGCACGATCATGCTGATCCTCGCGGTCGGCATGTGCTTCAGCGGCGCCGCCAACTCGGTCCGTGAACTGATCAAGGAGCGGGTCATCTACGAGAGGGAGCGCGCCACCGGCCTCTCCCGCTCGGCGTACCTGATGTCCAAGGTGATCGTCCTCGGCCTCATCACGGCCTTCCAGGGCGTCATCATCTGCGGCATCGGCTTCTCCACCCGCGCACTGCCGGCCGAGGGCCTCTTCATGCCCCCGGCCGTCGAGCTCTGCATCCAGGTGATCGCCCTCGGCCTCACCTCGATGATGTTCGGCCTGGTCATCTCCGCGCTCGTGAAGACCGCCGAGAAGACCATGCCGCTCCTCGTCATGTTCGCGATCATCCAGGTCGTCTTCACCGGCATCCTCTTCCAGGTGTACGGCTCGCCCGGCCTGGAGCAGTTCGCCTGGCTGATGCCCTCCCGCTGGGGCATCGCCGGCGCCGGCACCACCCTCGACCTGGCTCGCCTGATGCCGCCGTGGGATCACAAGAACCCCACCGACACCGACCCCCTGTGGGAGCACACGGTCGGCCAGTGGAGCCTGGACCTCGGCATCCAGCTCCTGATGGCGGTCGTCTGCTGCGTCGTCGTGGCGCGGCTGCTGCGCCGCCACGAGCCCGAGGTCATGCGCAAGTAAGCACCGAGGCAGTACGCCGAAGGGCGGCACCCCGCGCAGGGGGTGCCGCCCTTCGGCGTACAGGAGGTGCGACAGCGGATCAGTACGCGCTGTTGACGTTGTCGATCGAGCCGTAGCGGTCGGCCGCGTAGTTGGCGGCGGCGACGAGGTTGGCGACCGGGTCGTACTGGTCGAACTTGGTGCCCGGGATGTGGTACGCCTTGAAGGTCGGGTAGATGACCTGCAGCAGGCCCTTCGACGGGACGCCGTTGATGGCGTTGATGTCCCAGTTGTTGATGGCCCGCGGGTTGCCGCTGGACTCGCGCATGATGTTCTTGTGCAGGCCGTTGTACGTGCCCGGGATGTTGTGCTTGTCCATGATGAACAGCGCCTCGCGGATCCAGCCGTCGAGGTTGTTCGCGAAGACCGGCGTGCGGGCGACGGAACGGCTCGCGGCCGTCTTCGCCGCGGCGCGCTTCTTCGCGTCCGCCTTGGCCTTGGCGGCGGCGTCGGCCTTGGCCTTCGCGGCGGCCTTGGCCTTGGCGGCGGCCTGCGCGTCGGCCTGCGCGTCGGCCTTCGCCTTGGCAGCGGCCTTGGCCTTGGCGGCGGCGTCGGCCTTCGCCTTCGCGGCGGCCTCCTGCTTCGCCTTCAGACCGATGGTGGTCTGCTGCTCGGTGACGCTGGCGGCCAGCGCCTTCGCCTGCGGGCTGGCGGCGTTGTACGACCAGGCGACCTGCTGGGTGCCGGAGAGGGCCTGGGGCTCGGTCTCGGTGGAGCCACCGTTGCCCGGCACCAGGGAGAGGGTGAGCGCGGCCGCGCCCAGAGCGGCGACGCCGGCGATCGTGGCCTTGTGGGTCTTCTTCAGACCACGAATGTGGCCAGGGGTGTTCGCAGACATAACGGACTACCTCTTCGAATCGCTGGGGGTCGTCGCTCGGCCGGGGCGGCGCTGCGCCTTCATCGGCGGCGACGGGGGCAATTCTTAGCGGCAGCAAAAACGTGTGGCAAAGGTGTGACGTACGATCCCGGGTAGTGGATCAGGGGCCCGTGCACCGGCCACGGAATGCCCTGTGTGGCCAGATTCCTCCACGTCTATCGGGCCTCCCGGCGTCCACTAGGGGCCTTCGTAAGTGATGTGGGTCCTATGCGCGGGCTCACATCGGGCACGTAACAACCTCACCCCGCGTTGCGGGAGCAATGCAGACGGTGAGGCGGCTCCTCCCTAGGCCTCCCGAAGGCCTTCCGAGGGTCCGTCGCAAGGAGGAGAAGGGCGCCGCCGGCCTACGACCGGAGGCGCCCCACCCCTCTCACTCCCTCGCCAGTACCGGTGCCACGTACCGCCCGCTGGCCGGCCGCCGGTCGAGCAGCCGGAGGAAGCCCGGCACGACGGAGTCCGGAGAGGGCCGCGTCCCGGTCCCCGCGGGCTCCGCGGCCGCGTACATGTCCGTCTCCATGTCACCCGGGTCGACCGCCCACACCCGCAGCCCGGGCTCCTCGACGGCGAGCACGCCCGCCAGCAGGTCGACGGCGGCCTTCGACGCCCCGTACCCGCCCCACGTCGCGTACGACTCGACGGCCGCCTCCGAACTGAGCATGATCACCGCCCCCGCGTCGCCCGCCCGCAGCAGCGGCAGGCTCTCCTGCACCAGACCGAGCACCGCGACGACGTTCGTCTCCAGGGCGGCCCGCAGACCGTCCAGCGGCTGATGCTCCAGGCGCGGCAGCGGAGCGGCACCCAGCACGGCCGCGTTGTTCACCAGCAGATCGAGCCCACCGAGCCCCCGGGCCGCGGCCACCAGCGCCCGCCGGTGCGCGGCGTCCCCGACATCGCCGGGCAGCCCGACCACCCGCGTGCCGTGCGCCGCGCGGAGGGCGGCCGCGCTCTCCTCCAGCGCCGGCGCGGTCCGGGCGTTCAGGACGAGGTCCCAGCCCCGTCCGGCGAGCGCGTGGGCGAGCGACCTGCCGAGCCCCTTCGACGCCCCCGTGACGATCGCGACAGCCATGACCCGTCCCCCTATGTATGCGTGGTGCCCCGCACGATCCGCGGGACGCCGCCTGACCTCACCCTCCAGCAGGACCGGGCCCCACCGCCTCGGCCACGGGCCCGGCCCGCCGAGGACGTCGGTCCTAGGTCCCGGGTCCCCCTCCCACGCGTCCTCGGGCGGATACGCACGGTCACACCCCGCCGGTACGGTGAACACATGAGCCATCGACCGAGCTCCGGCCTCGCCGCCGTGAGCACCGCCCTCCTCGCGATGAGCCGCCATCTGGAGGTGCGTGACGTCCTCAAGACGATCGTGGCCTCCGCCCGCGAGCTCCTCGACGCCGAATACGCGGCGCTGGGCGTTCCGGACGACCACGGCGGCTTCGCCCAGTTCGTGGTCGACGGCGTCAGCGACGAGCAGTGGAAGGCGATCGGCCCGCTGCCGAGGCAGCACGGCATCCTCGCGGCGATGCTCCACAAGGCCGAGCCCGAGCGCCTCGCCGACGTCCGGGAGGACCCCCGCTTCGAGGGCTGGCCCGCAGCCCACCCCGAGATGTCCGACTTCCTCGGCCTCCCCGTCAGGGACGGCGACGAGATCCTGGGCGCCCTCTTCCTCGCCAACAAGCGCTGCCCGAAGGAGACGGGAAGCTGCGGATTCACGGCGGAGGACGAGGAACTGCTCTCGATCCTCGCCCAGCACGCGGCCATCGCCCTCACCAACGCCCGGCTGTACGAGCGCAGCCGCGAGCTCACCATCGCGGAGGAGCGCTCCCGCCTCGCCCACGAGCTCCACGACGCCGTGAGCCAGAAGCTCTTCTCGCTCCGGCTCACGGCCCAGGCTGCGGCGGCCCTCGTAGACCGCGACCCGGTCCGGGCCAAGGGCGAGCTCCAGCAGGTCGCCGCCCTCGCCGCCGAGGCGGCCGACGAGCTGCGAGCGGCGGTCGTCGAGCTGCGCCCCGCCGCGCTCGACGAGGACGGCCTCGTCCACACCCTCCGCACCCAGATCCAGGTCATGGACCGGGCACACACGGCCCGGGTCACCTTCGCGAGCCCGGGGATCCGCGCCCTGCCCGCCGCCCAGGAGGAGGCGGTGCTCCGCGTCGCCCAGGAAGCCCTGCACAACGCCCTGCGCCACGCCGAGGCCGAGCTCGTCACCGTCACGCTCGCCCGCAACGGCCCGGGCGCGCGGCTCACCGTCACCGACGACGGCAAGGGCTTCGACCCGCGCACGGTCCGCAGCGCGGGCCGCCACCTCGGCCTGGTCTCCATGCGGGACAGGGCGGGCGGCGTCGGCGGCGGACTCACCGTGACCTCGGCCCCCGGCAAGGGCACCACGATCGAGATGGAGGTTCCCGGTGGCTGACAAGCCGATCCGTGTCCTGCTGGTCGACGACCACCAGGTCGTCCGCAGAGGCCTGCGCACCTTCCTCGAGGTGCAGGACGACATAGAGGTGGTGGGGGAGGCCTCCGACGGCGCCGAAGGCGTCGCCCGCGCCGAGGAGCTCCGCCCCGACGTGGTCCTCATGGACGTGAAGATGCCCGGCACCGACGGCATCGAGGCGCTGAAGCGGCTCCGCGAGCTCGGCAACCCGGTCAGGGTCCTCATCGTCACCAGCTTCACCGAGCAGCGCACGGTCGTCCCCGCGCTGCGCGCCGGAGCCTCCGGATACGTCTACAAGGACATCGACCCCGACGCCCTGGCCGGCGCCATCCGCTCCGTCCACGCGGGACACGTCCTGCTCCAGCCGGAGGTCGCCGAAGCGCTCCTCAGCCAGGATGACTCCCCGAGCGGTACGGGGCGGGGCACGACCCTCACGGAGCGCGAGCGCGAGGTCCTCGGCCTGATCGCGGACGGCCGGTCCAACCGCGAGATCGCCCGCGCGCTCGTCCTCTCCGAGAAGACGGTCAAGACGCACGTCTCGAACATCCTGATGAAACTCGACCTGGCGGACCGCACCCAGGCCGCTCTCTGGGCCGTCCGCCACGGCCTCACCGACTGACGCGCCGGCGCGCCCCCCTCGCGCGCCGGGCGCACGACCGTTCAGTCCTTCATACCGTCGGGTGTATATCCCCCGTTCGGCGCAACCCGGCAGGGGCGGCGGCGTTCTCCATGACGTGCTGCGGCGGACCGGTCGCAGCGATGACCAGGAGGATGTACCAAGTGAAGAACCTCAAGAAGGCCGCTGCCGTCACCATGGTCGCCGGTGGCATCATCGCCGCCGGCGCGGGTGTCGCCTCCGCCCACGGCGCCGAGGCCGAAGGCAAGGCCCTCAACTCGCCGGGCGTCGCGTCCGGCAACCTGGTGCAGGTCCCGGTCCACGTCCCCGTGAACGTCTCCGGCAACACGGTCAACGTGATCGGCCTGCTCAACCCGGCCTTCGGCAACCACGCCCTCAACGGCTGAGCCACCCCCAGAACGACCGGCCCCCGGACGATCCCCCGGGGGCCGGCCCCTTTTCCTTTCCCGGCCGTGCCCCTCGCACCACTCGGCCCTGACGTGCCTCCCGGGCTTCGGCCCCGGGCCGTCGGCTCAGAACCCCCGCTCCCGCTCGCGCTCCCGTTCCCGCTCCTCCACATACGCGTTGTACGCGGCGACCTGCGCCCGCCGGGCCACCCGCTCCACCGGCCGCAGCGCCTCGCCCCGCGCCGCCATCTCGGAGGCGCTGACCGCACCCCCGTGACCGCGGCCGTACGCCAGGTCCACCAGGAGCCCGATCCGCTGGGCCAGCTCAAGGACCCGCACGGCCCGCGGCGGATAGCCGGGAGCGAGCACCTCCCGCCCCACCTCCGCCCGCGCCCGGTACGCCTCGCGTGCCGCGTCGGCCGCCGGACCCGAGGCGGCGACGTCCAGCCGCGTCAGCACCGCCGTCGCGTCCCGCAGCGCCTCTGCGAGCTCCCGCTCCGCCTCACCGAGCGACGGCACGTCCGCGGGCGGAGCCTCCCGCACGGAGAGGCAGCGCCAGACGACCTCCACGTGCACGTCGCCGGCCGGCCCCGCCTCCGAGACCTCCGGCACGAGACCGTACGGCGCGCCGAAGCCGACCACGGCCTCCGCGGCCTCCAAAGCACGCGCGTTGAAATCCGGCGGCCCGCTCAACCCCAGCGGATGCCCCGGCGCGGGCAGCGCCACCCGCCAACCGGTCACCCCGAGCCGACGCAGCCGGCCCAGCGCCAGCGTCAGCCCCACCGGCGCCGCCTCACCCGGCAGCCCCTCCACGCGGTGCACCGCGTCCTCCCCGACAATGGCCAGCGCCGCGTCGTCCGGCGACACCGCCCCGGCCAGCAGGGCATTGCCCCAGGCGGCCAGGCGTCCTGAGCGTGGTTCCGAAAGCATCCCCCCAGACTAAGGACTCAAAGGACGCCCTAGGGACCGGCCCGCTCCGTCGATAACGTAGGTTTTCCCCTGGACGCCGCGCCCATCGGCGCAAGGCGACGACACGACTCGACCGCAAGGGGAGACAACGCGCTCATGAGCGATGTACTGGAGCTGGTGGACGTATCCGTGGTCCGCGACGGACGGGCTCTGGTGGACGAGGTCTCCTGGTCGGTCAAGGAGGGCGAGCGCTGGGTGATCCTCGGACCCAACGGCGCCGGCAAGACCACCCTTCTGAACATCGCCTCCAGCTACCTCTTCCCCACCAAGGGCTCCGCCACGATCCTCGGCGAGCAGCTCGGCGGCGTCGGCACCGACGTCTTCGAACTCCGCCCCCGCATCGGCATGGCCGGCATCGCCATGGCGGAGAAGCTGCCCAAGGGCCAGACCGTCCTCCAGACCGTCCTGACCGCCGCGTACGGCATGACGGCCACCTGGCACGAGGACTACGACCCGGTCGACGAGGAGCGCGCCAAGGCCTTCCTCGACCGCCTCGGCATGAACGACTACCTGGACCGCAAGTTCGGCACCCTCTCCGAGGGCGAGCGCAAGCGCACCCTGATCGCCCGCGCGATGATGACCGACCCCGAGCTCCTCCTCCTCGACGAGCCCGCCGCCGGTCTCGACCTGGGAGGCCGCGAGGACCTCGTCCGCCGCCTCGGCCGCCTCGCCCGCGACCCGTACGCCCCCTCCATGATCATGGTCACGCACCACGTCGAGGAGATCGCGCCCGGCTTCACCCACGTCCTGATGATCCGTCAGGGCAAGGTCCTCGCCGCCGGCCCGGTGGAGATGGAACTGACCTCCCGTAACCTCTCGCTCTGCTTCGGCCTCCCGCTCGTCGTCGAGCGCGTCGGCGACCGCTGGACCGCCCAGGGCCTGCCCCTGAAGTAGCGGACCGGAGCGCCGGCGTCCCGCACAGCCGCCCGCGCCCTGTCCCGGAGGGACCCCACCGCCCTACCATGACCACGTGGACATCGACGCGTGGGTCTGGTGGTTGATCGGCGCGGTGGGGCTCGGCATTCCGCTGGTCCTGACCGCGATGCCGGAGTTCGGCATGTTCTCCGTCGGAGCGGTGGCGGGGGCGGTGACCGCCGCCCTCGGCTTCGGCGTCGTTCCCCAGGTACTCGTCTTCGTCGTCGTCTCGGTCGCGCTGATCGCGGTGGTACGCCCGATCGCCGCCCGCCATCGCGACGGCAGGCCGCAACACGCCTCCGGCATCGACGCCCTGAAAGGGCGTCAGGCCGTCGTCCTGGAACGGGTCGACGTCGCCGGCGGAGGCCGCATCAAGCTCGCCGGCGAGATCTGGTCCGCCCGCGCGCTCGACAGCGGACAGACCTTCGAACCGGGCGACCAGGTCGACGTCGTGGAGATCGACGGCGCGACGGCCGTCGTGATGTGACCGAACCTCGCCCATGACGTCGCGACGTCTGGGAAACTCGATCATCGAAAGCCATCCGGCAGTCAACCGGTAGCGAAGGGCACGGGGAACACGATGTCAGCAGTCATCATCGTCCTGATCATTCTGGTGGTGCTCGTCTTCATCGCCCTGATCAAGACGATCCAGGTCATCCCGCAGGCGAGCGCGGCGATCGTGGAGCGCTTCGGCCGCTACACCCGCACCCTCAACGCCGGACTGAACATCGTCGTCCCGTTCATCGACTCGATCCGCAACCGCATCGACCTCCGCGAGCAGGTCGTGCCGTTCCCGCCGCAGCCGGTGATCACCCAGGACAACCTCGTCGTCAACATCGACACGGTCATCTACTACCAGGTGACCGACGCCCGGGCCGCGACCTACGAAGTCGCCAGCTACATCCAGGCGATCGAGCAGCTCACCGTCACCACCCTGCGCAACATCATCGGCGGCATGGACCTGGAGCGGACCCTCACCTCCCGCGAGGACATCAACGCCGCGCTCCGCGGCGTCCTCGACGAGGCCACCGGCAAGTGGGGCATCCGCGTCAACCGCGTCGAGCTCAAGGCGATCGAGCCGCCGACCTCCATCCAGGACTCGATGGAGAAGCAGATGCGCGCCGAGCGCGACAAGCGCGCCGCGATCCTCACCGCGGAGGGCACCCGCCAGTCCCAGATCCTCACCGCCGAGGGCGAGAAGCAGTCGGCGATCCTCCGCGCGGAGGGCGAGGCCAAGGCGGCCGCCCTGCGCGCCGAGGGCGAGGCCCAGGCCGTCCGCACGGTCTTCGAGGCCATCCACGCCGGCGACCCCGACCAGAAGCTCCTCTCGTACCAGTACCTCCAGATGCTCCCGAAGATCGCCGAGGGCGACGCCAACAAGCTCTGGATCGTGCCCAGTGAGATCGGCGACGCCCTCAAGGGCCTCTCCGGCGCCTTCGGGAACATCGGCGGCGGCGTCCCCGGCTTCAACACCAAGGACGTACCGGCCGCCAGGCGAGAAGAACCCCCGGTTGACTGACACGTACACCTAAAATTCGTGCATGATCGGTGCGAGCCCCTCGACCCTGACGAACTCAGAGCGGGGAGGCGACTCACTGATCATGTAAGGAGATGGCGTTGTCCATCTGGGAAGCACTGGCAGTCTTCGCCGCCGGTATCGGCGCCGGCACCATCAACACCATCGTCGGATCGGGCACGCTCATCACCTTCCCGGTCCTCCTCGCGACCGGACTGCCCCCGATCACCGCGAACGTCTCCAACGCCCTGGGCCTCGTCCCCGGCTCCATCAGCGGGGCCATCGGCTACCGCCGCGAACTGAAGGGCCAGAAGGCCCGCGTCATCCGCCTCGGCAGCGTGGCCCTCCTCGGTGGCCTCATCGGCGCGATCCTGCTGCTCGCCCTGCCGTCCGACGCCTTCGACGCGATCGTCCCGGTCCTCATCGGCGTCGCGCTCGTCCTGGTCCTCCTCCAGCCCCGCATCGCCGCAGCGGTCAAGCGCCGCCGCGAACAGACCGGCACCGAGGCCCACCCCGACGGCGGCCCGGTCCTCCTCGTCGGCCTCCTCCTCGCCAGCATGTACGGCGGTTACTTCGGCGCCGCCCAGGGAGTGCTCTACCTCTCCCTCATGGGCCTGCTGCTCCACGACACCCTGCAACGGATCAACGCCGTCAAGAACATCCTCGGCGCCCTCGTCAACGGAGTCGCGGCCGTCTTCTTCCTCTTCGTCGCCGAGTTCGACTGGACGGCCGTCCTCCTCATCGCCGTCGGCTCCACCATCGGCGGCCAGATCGGCGCCAAGGTCGGCCGAAAGCTGCCGCCTGCCGTCCTGCGCGGGGTGATCATCGCCGTCGGCATCGTCGCGATCCTCCAACTGACACTGAAGTAGACGAGCCGCCCGGCCCACGAAAGAGCCCGCCTCCCCCAGGGGAAGCGGGCTCAAGCCGTACGAGACGGCTGACACCGTACGAGACGGCTGACCCGTACGAGACGCTCTACGCCGCCGAGTTCGCGAGCCACTCCGGCAGCGCCGACCGCTCACCGGCCCGCAGCGCGAGCAGCATCGCGTCAGCCGGCGACGGCACGAACGGCTCGTGCAGCAGTGGCATCCCCGCCTGCTCCGGCGTCCGGTCCGCTTTGCGGTGGTTGTCCTCGGCGCAGGAAGCGACGGTGTTCAGCCAGCTGTCCCCGCCCCCCTGGGCGCGCGGCACGACGTGGTCGACGGTCGTCGCCCTCCTCCCGCAGTACGCGCACCGGTGTTGGTCCCGGACCAGCACCCCCCGCCTCGACCACGGGGCGTGTCTTCGGAAGGGCACCCGTACGTACCGGCAGAGCCTGATCACCCGCGGCACCGGAAGATCGACGGCGGCACCGCGAACCCGCAGCTCGGGATGAGCCTGCTCGACGACGGCCTTGTCCTGCAGGACAAGCACCACCGCACGGTTGAGTGTGACCGTCGAAAGCGGCTCGAAGCTCGCGTTCAGTACCAGCGTGTCCCGCATTGTGCCCACCTCCCGTGTGCCGGCCCCGCCCCGGAGCGGGGCGTGGGGCCTGGATCAACGATGGCCGGGCCGGCCGGGGTCGGACAACGTAATTTCTCGCGCAACAAAAGATGCCCGCTTCTGATCTCTCCAAGACCAGAAGCGGGCAAACAACAAACGAACGATCAGACCGCCGCGGGAGCCGCGTACTCGGCGACCAACTGGGCGCGGCCCAGCGTGTGGAACCGCAGATTGAACCCGATGGCCGCCGGCGAGGCGCCGTCGTCAGGCCCGAGCTTCGCACTGTCCACGGCGTACACCGTGAAGACATAACGGTGCGCGGGATCCCCGGCCGGGGGAGCGGCACCCCCGAACTCCTTCGCGCCGTAGTCGTTCCGGACGTGCACGGCCCCGGCCGGCAGCCCCTCGAACGACCCCGACCCGGCACCGACGGGCAGCTCCGTCACCGACACCGGGACGTCGAACAGCACCCAGTGCCAGAACCCGCTGCCCGTCGGGGCGTCCGGGTCGAAGCACGTGACGGCGAAGCTCTCCGTCCCCTCCGGGAAGCCCTCCCAGCGCAGGTGCGGAGAGGTGTTCCCCGCCGCGTACACCTGCGCGTCCTTCAGGACCCCGCCCGGCGTGACGTCGTCGCTCACCACCGTGAACTCCGCCACCGGCGGGTGGAAGTCATGGGGAAGCGGCGCCCTCTTGCCCTCGGACACGTGGAAACCTCCGTAAAGCCCGTACCTGCTGCCTCGACAGCCCGTCGCCGTCGAGCCTAGAGCCAGTTGCGACGGCCGCCGACCTCGGCGAGCCACTGGTTCAGGTACGCCGCCCAGTCGGTCGTGTGGAAGTCGTGCAGCCCCACCTTGAACGCACGGAAGGAGTCGCTGCCCTCGCCGAACAGACCGGGCTTCTTGTCCATCTCCAGGACGACGTCCATCTCGCGCTCGTCGGCGACGAAGCTGACCTCGACCTGGTTCAGGCCGCGGTACTGCTGCGGCGCGAAGAACTCGATCTCCTGGTAGAAGGGCAGCTTCTGCCGCGTCCCCCGGATGTGCCCGCGCTCCATGTCGGCGCTCTTGAAGCGGAAGCCCAGACCGATGAAGGCGTCCAGGATCGCCTGCTGCGCCGGCAGCGGGTGCACGTTGATCGGGTCCAGGTCACCGGAGTCCACGGCCCGGGCGATCTCCAGCTCGGTGACCACACCGATGTTCATGCCGTGCAGCTGCTGACCGGAGACCGACGTCACCGGCGTCTCCCACGGCACCTCCAGACCGAACGGCACCACGTGCACCGCGCCGGCCTTCACCTCGAAGGCACCGCCCAGCCGCACCTTGAGGAACTCGATGTCCTGCTTGTGCTCCTGGTCGCCACCCTCGACCTCGACCCGCGCCTGCAGCCCGACGGAGAGCGCCTCGATCTGCTGGTCGACGCTGCCGCCCTGGATCCGCACCTCACCCTGGACGACACCACCCGGGACCACGTTCGCCTCGGAGAGCACGGTCTCCACGGTGGCCCCACCGGCACCCAGGCTCGCGAGCAGCTTCTTGAATCCCATGACATCCACTCCTTCTCGGTACTGACCTCTACATACGCGCGACGACCGTAGCCGGTTCCCCGCCGCCCGCCACTACGCTCGGCCGCCATGAGCGACACCCCTTCCCGTTCGCGCCTCCCGAGGGCCTTCTTCGACCGCCCCGTCCTTGAGGTCGCGCCGGACCTGCTCGGCCGCACCCTCGTCCGCAACTCACCGGACGGACGGATCGAGCTGCGCCTCACGGAGGTGGAGGCGTACGCCGGCGCGATCGACCCCGGCTCGCACGCCTTCCGCGGCCGCACCGCACGCAACGCCGTCATGTTCGGCCCGCCCGGGCACGCGTACGTCTACTTCACCTACGGCATGTGGCACTGCCTGAACCTGGTCTGCGGCCCCGAGGGCGAGGCGAGCGGTGTCCTCCTCAGAGCGGGAGAGATCCTGACGGGTGCCGAGCAGGCCCGCCCCCGCCGCCGCTCGGCCCGCCACGACAGGGAGCTGGCCAAGGGCCCCGCCCGCCTGGCCACGGCCCTGGACGTCGCCCTCTCCCTGAACGGCACGGACCTCTGCGCCGCCGCCCCGGATACCCCTCTGGCCCTCTTCGCCGGCACCCCACCCACGCCCGACAGCATCAGCAGCGGCCCCCGCACAGGAGTGGGCGGCGACGGCGCCCCGCACCCCTGGCGCTTCTGGATCACGGACGACCCGACGGTCAGCCCGTACCGCCCCCACACCCCCAGGAATCGCCCCCTTGACTCTGGCCGCCCGAGCGCCTAACGTAGCCCGAGCCGCAGGAAACGGGCCTGCTTGTTCGAGCACCCCGTAGCGGCCATCCACTACTCTCGATGATTCCCCAGCAGGGGCGTATTTCGGCATCCCGAAATTCGTTTCGAATGGCTCGATTATGAGTCGCCAGAGAAATCAGCTAAAGTAGTGACCACGCCGAAAGGCCCCCGGAGTGAAAACAAAAGGGACCGGAAAGCATCGAGGGAATCGGATGGAAAACATCTGATAAGCTTCGGAACGAAGGAAAAGTCCGGAGGAAAGCCCGCGAGGGTGAGTACAAAGGAAGCGTCCGCACCTTGAGAACTCAACAGCGTGCCAAAAATCAACGCCAGATTAGTTGAT
>NZ_BMSF01000002.1 GCF_014649015.1 Streptomyces narbonensis | reverse complement strand
GGGGCAGGTCGGATGAGTGGGGTGGTTGAGGTGGGTGAGCTGGGTGTTGTTCGGTTCGGTCAGTCGCCGCTGCCGAAGGCCGCGTCGAAGGAGGCGGCCGGCGGGTCGAAGTCGTACCGCTTGAGGTGGGTGAGTGCCTCGGGGGCGCCGGTGAGGCGGTCCATGCCGGCGTCCTCCCATTCGACCGAGACGGGTCCGGCGTAGCCGATCGACCGGAGCATGCGGAAGACGTCCTCCCAGGGCACGTCGCCGTGTCCCGCGGAGACGAAGTCCCAGCCGCGGCGGGGGTCGCCCCAGGGGAGGTGGGAGCCGAGGCGGCCGTTGCGGCCGTCGAGTCGTTTGCGGGCTTCCTTGCAGTCGACGTGGTAGATCCGGTCGCGGAAGTCCCAGAGGAAACCGACGGGGTCGAGGTCCTGCCATACGAAGTGGCTGGGGTCGAAGTTGAGGCCGAAGGCGGGGCGCCGGTCGACGGCTTCGAGGGCTCGTTGGGTGGTCCAGTAGTCGTAGGCGATCTCGCTGGGGTGGACTTCGTGGGCGAAGCGGACGCCTTCGGCGTCGAAGACGTCGAGGATGGGGTTCCAGCGGTCCGCGAAGTCCTCGTAGCCGCGGTCGATCATGCGTGGGGGCACGGGTGGGAACATCGCCACGAGGTGCCAGATGGAGGAGCCGGTGAAGCCGATGACGGTGTCGACGCCGAGGGCGGCGGCGGCTCGTGCGGTGTCGGCGAGTTCGCGTGCCGCGCGCTGTCGGACGCCTTCGGCTTCGCCGTCGCCCCAGATGCGGGCGGGGACGATGGCCTGGTGGCGTTCGTCGATCGGGTGGTCGCAGACGGCTTGTCCGACCAGGTGGTTGGAGATGGCCCAGCACTTCAGTCCGTACGCGTCGAGCAGTTCGCGTCTGCCTTTGACGTAGGCGGGGTCGGCGAGGGCTTTGTCGACTTCGAAGTGGTCGCCCCAGCAGGCCAGTTCGAGTCCGTCGTAGCCGAAGTCGCGGGCGAGTCGGCAGACCTCCTCCAGGGGCAGGTCGGCCCATTGGCCGGTGAAGAGGGTGAAGGGTCGCGGCACGGTCGGGTACCTCCTAGCGCGGTGCGGGCGTGGGCGGGGGTGGGGTTACGGGGGTGTAGACGGCGTTGTTCCGTGCGCTGTCCTCCACGGCGGCCAGGACGCGTTGGACCTGGAGGCCGTCGGCGAAGGAGGGTGCGGGGGCGGTGCCGCTCGCGATGGCAAGGACCAGGTCGCGGGCCTGGTGGGCGAAGGTGTGCTCGTAGCCGAGTCCGTGTCCGGGTGGCCACCAGCCCTCCAGGTACGGGTGGTCGGCTTCGGTCACGAGGATGCGGCGGAAGCCGGCGGTGGTGGCGGGTTCGGTGTGGTCGTGGAAGGAGAGTTCGTTGAGCCGTTCGAGGTCGAAGGCGAGGGAGCCGTTCTCGCCGTTGAGTTCGAGGCGGAGTGCGTTCTTGCGGCCGGCGGCCATGCGGGTGGCCTCGAAGGAGGCGAGTGCGCCGGAGGCGAGGCGGCCGGTGAAGAGGGCGGCGTCGTCGACCGTGACCTGTCCGTACGTCTCCGAGCCCGCTGCCCCGGTGAGGCCGCCGGCTGCGGCGCCTGCGAGGAGGGGCCTCTTGCGGACGAAGGTCTCGGTGAGCGCCGAGACTCCGACGAGTGGTTCTCCCGCCAGGTACTGGGCGAGGTCGACGGCGTGCGCGCCGAGGTCTCCGAGGGCGCCGGAGCCGGCGTGTTCGCGTTCCAGGCGCCAGGACAGGGGGAAGGCGCGGTCGACGAGCCAGTCCTGGAGGTAGGTGACGCGGATGTGCCGGAGTTCGCCGAGGCGGCCGTCGGCGATGAGGGTGCGGGCGTACGAGAGGGCGGGGACGCGGCGGTAGTTGAAGCCGACCATGGCGATCTGGCCGTGGTTGGCGGCGGTTTCGGCGGCGGCAGTCATCGCTTCGGCCTCGGCGACGGAGTTGGCGAGGGGCTTCTCGCAGAGGACGTGTTTGCCGGCTTCCAGAGCGGCGACGGCGATTTCCGCATGGCTGTCGCCCGGGGTGCAGACGTCGACGAGCTGGACGTCGTCGCGGGCGATCAGGGCGCGCCAGTCGGTTTCGGCGGCGGCCCAGCCGTGGCGGCGGGCGGCGGCCCTGACGGCGTCGGGGTCGCGTCCGGCGACGGCGGCGAGGACGGGGCGCAGCGGCAGGTCGAAGACGTGTCCGGCGGTGCGCCAGCCCTGTGAGTGGGCGGCGCCCATGAAGGCGTATCCGACCATGCCGATGCCGAGGGCCGGTGGTGCGGTCCCGCTCTCCGTCGTGTCCATGCGGTTCCTCCGTTTCGTGGTGCGGCGGGGTGCTGCTGCCCCGGGGTGGGCTGGTGTCCGGCGGGTCGGGCCGGTCAGCTGAAGCCGGTGGGGAGGTATTCGTCGACGTTGTCCTTGGTGACGACGGCCGAGTAGAGGGTGATGGAGGCGGGGATCTCCAGTTCGGCCATGCCGCTGATGCCCTTCTGCTGGGCGAGGGCGCGGGCGAGGTCGATGGCGGAGGCGGCCATGGTGGGCGGGTAGAGGACGGTGGCCTTGAGGACGCCGTCGTCGGCCTTGATGGCGTCCATGGCTGACTTGGCTCCGGCGCCGCCGACCATGAGGAAGTCCTTGCGGCCGGCCTGGGCGATGGCGCGGAGCGCGCCGACGCCCTGGTCGTCGTCGTGGTTCCAGAGGGCGTCGAACTTGGGTTGTGCCTGGAGGAGTTGGGCCATCTTGGCTTGGCCGGACTCGACGGTGAAGTCGGCGGCCTGGCGGGCGACCTTGCGGATGTTGGGGTAGTTCTTGAGGGCGTCGTCGAAGCCTTGGGTGCGCTGTCTGGTGAGTTCCAGGCTGTCCATGCCGGCGAGTTCGATGACGGTGGCGTTGGGCTTGTCCTTGAGTTGTTCGCCGATGAACCGGCCGGCGTTGAGGCCCATGCCGTAGTTGTCGCCGCCGATCCAGCAGCGGTAGGCCTGCGGGGAGGCGAAGACGCGGTCGAGGTTGACGACGGGGATGCCGGCGTTCATGGCCTGGAGGCCGACCTGGGTGAGGGCCTTGCCGTCGGCGGGGAGGATGACGAGGACGTCGACCTTCTTGTTGATGAGGGTCTGGACCTGGCCGATCTGGGCGGCGGTCTCGTTGGAGCCTTCGGTGATCTCCAGGGTGACGTCGGCGTACTTCTTGGCGCGCTGCTGGGCGTTGTCGTTGATGGCGTTGAGCCAGCCGTGGTCGGCCTGGGGGCCGGCGAAGCCGATGGTGACGGGGGTGCCCGGCTTGTCGTCGGTGCCGGGGGCGGGGGCGGGGCCGGCGGTGGGGGTCTGGTTCTTGGGTTCGTTGCTCGTGCAGGCGGTGAGGAGGGCGCCGGCGGAGACGGCCGCGCCGCCGAGGAGGAGGTGTCTGCGGCTGGTTTCGGGCATGGCGGTGGATCCCTTCTGGAGGGCGGGGTGCGCGAGGGGGGTGGTGTGCGGGTGGCGGGTGCGGGTGGCGGGTGGTGGGTGGTGGGGGGCAGGTGAGGTACGGGGGGGCAGGTGGAGTGCGAGGGGGGCCGGGTGGGTGCGGGGGCCGGGTGGGTGTCAGGTGTCGCTGTCGCGGGCCGAGCGGCGTTGGACGAGGACGGCGGCGACGATGATGGCGCCCTTGGCGATCTGCTGGACGTCGCTCTGCAGGTTGTTCAGGGCGAAGATGTTGGTGATGGTCGTGAAGACGAGGACGCCGAGGACGGAGCCGACGATGGTGCCGCGGCCGCCGCTGAGGAGGGTGCCGCCGATGATGGCGGCGGCGATGGCGTCGAGCTCGTACAGGTTGCCGTTGGTGTTCTGGCCGGAGCCGGCGAGGACGATCAGCAGGAACGCTGCGATGCCGCAGCACAGTCCGGAGAGCACGTAGAGGAGGAGGCGCTGGCGGCGGACGTCGATGCCGGCGAGGCGGGCTGCCTCGGGGTTGCCGCCGACGGCGACGGTGCGGCGGCCGAAGGTGGTGCGGTTGAGGAGCAGCCAGCCGGCGGCGGTGACGGCGGCGAAGACGAGGACGAGCGGCGGGATGCCGAGGACGTAGGCGTCGGGGACGCCGAGGTCGAGGACGGCGTCGACGGTGACGATCTGGGTGCGGCCGTCGGTGATCTGGAGGGCGAGGCCGCGGGCCGAGGCGAGCATGGCCAGGGTGGCGATGAAGGGGACCATCCCGCCGTACGCGATGAGGACGCCGTTCACGAGTCCGCAGCCGACTCCGACGACGACGGCCGTGAAGAGGATGCCGGCGAAGCCGAACTCCTGGGTGGCGAGGGTGGTGGCCCAGACGGAGGCGAGGGCGACGATGGCGCCGACGGACAGGTCGATGCCGCCGCTCGTGATGACGAAGGTCATGCCGACGGTGACGACGCCGATGACGGAGGCCTGGGTGAGGACGAGCTGGAGGTTGGAGGTGGCGAGGAACTCGGCGGGCCGGGTGAGGCCGCCGACGGTCACCAGGGCGGCGAGGACGCCGAGGAGGGACAGGTTGCGGACGTCGGCCCGGATGCCGAGTGCCCGCCAACGGCTGTCATCGGCCGGGGCCTTGGCCGGGGTGGTGAGGGTCATGCGGTCGGGCTCCCTTCCATCACGAGGTCGAGTACGCGGTGTTCGTCGAGGTCGCGGGCGGGTGCCGTGTGGACGACGCGGCCTTCGCGGAGGACCAGGACGCGGTCGGCGAGGCCGAGGACCTCGGGGACCTCGCTGGAGACGAGGAGGACGGCGAGGCCTTCGTCGGCGAGGCGGCGGATGACGGCGTAGAGCTCGGCGCGGGCGCCGACGTCGACGCCGCGGGTGGGTTCGTCGAGGAGGAGGACGCGGCAGCCTCGGAGCAGCCAGCGGGCGAGGACGGCTTTCTGCTGGTTGCCGCCGGAGAGGGTGCGGACGGGGGCCTCGGGCCGGTCGGGGCGCAGCGAGAGGGTGCGGGTGGCGGCGCGGGCCGCCTGGCGTTCCGCGGTGCGGTCGAGCCAGCCTCCGCGGGAGAAGCGGGCGAGGGTGGAGACGGAGACGTTGCTGGTGACGGATTCGAGGAGCAGGAGCCCTTGGGCCTTGCGTTCCTCGGGAGCGAGGCCGAGTCCGGCGCGGACGGCGGCGGGGACGCTGCCGGGGCGCAGGGGCCGGCCGTCGACGAGGACGTGTCCGGCGGTGGGTCGCCGTGCTCCGTAGACGGTCTCCAGGATCTCGGAGCGGCCGGAGCCGACGAGTCCGGCGAGGCCGACGATCTCGCCGGGGCGGATCTCCAGGTCGATGTCCTCGAACTCGCCGTGTCTGGCGAGGCCTTGGACCTGGAGGACGGGCGGGGTGGTGGGCGGGTGCGCGGGTCGGTCGGGGAAGACGTACGGGAGGTCCCGGCCGGTCATGAGGGCGACGACGTCGCGGGTGGGGGTGGTGGCGGGCAGTCCGCGGGCGACGGCCCGGCCGTCCTTGAGGACGGTGACGCGGTCGCCGATGCGGCGGATCTCCTCCAGGCGGTGGGAGATGTAGACGACGGCGACGCCGGCGGCGGTGAGGTCGGCGACGATGCGGAAGAGGTTGGCGACCTCGTCGGGGTCGAGGGCGGCGGAGGGTTCGTCCATGACGATGAGGCGGACGTCGTGGGAGAGGGCGCGGGCCATCGAGACGATCTGCCGCCCTGCGGCGGAGAGTTCGCGGACGTGGCGGTCCGGGTCGATCTCGGGGTGGCCGAGGCGGGCGAGGAGGGCGGTGGTGGCGGTGCGGGCGGCGCGGCCCTTGACGAAGCCGGCGGTGGCTGGTTCGTGGCCGAGGTGGATGTTCTCGGCGACGGTGAGGCCTTCGACGAGGTCGAGTTCCTGGTAGATGGTGGCGATGCCGAGGCGGACGGCGGCGCTGGGGGTGCGGAGCCGGACGGGTTCGCCGTTCCAGGTGATGCGGCCGGCGTCGGGCTGGTGGGCGCCGGCGAGGACCTTGATGAGGGTGGATTTGCCGGCGCCGTTCTGGCCGAGGAGGCAGTGGACCTCGCCGGGGGCGACTTCCAGGTCGACGCCGTCGAGGGCGCGGACGCCGGGGAAGGACTTGGTGATGCCCTCCATGGTGAGCAGGGGCGGGGGTTGGTGTTCTGGGGCCATGGCGAAGTTCCCCTCGGCGGGTGCTGGTGGCGCCGGAGCGGGCGGACGGGGCGGACCGGGCGGACCGGTGGTGCGGGCGGGGTGGTACTGCCCGGTGGGCGGGGTGCGGGCCGGTGGGCGGGGTGCGGGCGGGTGGTGCTGCACGGCGGTGCGGGCCGGTGGGCGGGGTGCGGGCGGGTGGTGCTGCACGGCGGTGCGGGCCGGTGGGCGGGGTGCGGGCGGGTGGTGCTGCACGGCGGTGCGGGCCGGTGGGCGGGGTGCGGGCGGGTGGTGCTGCACGGCGGTGCGGGCCGGTGGGCGGGGTGCGGGCGGGTGGTGCTGCACGGCGGTGCGGGCCGGTGGGCGGGGTGGGGGCGTCCGTTCCGTCCTGGGGGACGGGTGGGCGCCCGCCGTCGTGGAGCCGGCGGGCCGCGCGGGCGGGCTACGCCGGGGAGAAGAGGTGGTCGCTGATGAGGCGGGCCGCGCCGGTCACTCCGGCGGTCTGGCCGAGCTCTCCGAGGACGATGGGGAGGTTGTTGGTGGCCAGGGGCAGGGACTGCCGGTAGACCTGGGTGCGGACACTGGCGAGGAGGTTGTGACCGAGGCCGGTGACGCCGCCGCCGATCACCACCAGACCGGGGTTGAAGAAGCTGACGAGTCCGGCGATGACCTGCCCGACCCGGTTGCCGCCCTCGCGGATGAGGGCGAGTGAGGTGGGGTCGCCCGCGGCGGCGGCCGCGGCGACGTCGACAGCGGTGAGCCGGCCGGCCGCCGCAAGGCGTGCCGCGAGCTCCTCCGACCTGCCGCCGCGCGCCGCGTCCTCGGCGTCGCGGGCCAGGGCGGCGCCGCTGAAGTGGGCTTCCAGGCAGCCCGTGTTGCCGCAGGCGCAGGCGCGGCCGTCGGGGTCGACCTGGATGTGGCCGATGTCGCCGGCGCTGCCCGTCGTACCGCGGTAGACCTCGCCGCCGACGACGATGCCGCAGCCGATCCCGGTGCCGATCTTTACGCAGAGGAAGTCGCCGACGGAGCGGGCGACGCCCGCGTGCTGCTCCCCCATGGCCATGAGGTTCACGTCGTTGTCGACCATGACGGGGCAGCCGAGTTCCTGGCTGAGGGCCTCCCTGACGGGGAAGCCGTCCCAGCCGGGCATGATCGGCGGGGCGACCGGGACGCCCTCGGGGAAGCGGACGGGTCCGGGGACGCCGATCCCGGCGCCGTCGAAGCCCTCGGCGATGCCCGTGTCGCGGAGCTTCGCCGCCATCGACAGGGCCTGTTCGAAGACGGCGACGGGTCCTTCGCGGACGTCCATCGGGTGGTTGAGGTGCCCGAGCACCTCCAACTCGGCGTTGGTGACGGCGACATCGATGGAAGTCGCGCCGATGTCGATGCCGAGGAAGCGGAGTTCGGGTGCGAGCCGGATGTTGTGGGAGCGGCGACCGCCTCGGGAGGCGGCGAGGCCGTCGGCGACGACGAGGCCGGTCTCCAGGAGGCGGTCGACCTCGACGGCGAGCTTGGACCGGGAGAGGTCGATCTGATCGCCCAGCTGGGCGCGGGAGTTGGGGCCTCCGTCGCGCAGCAGGCGGAGGAGCCGCGCCTGGTGCTTGTTGGCGGGTCGTGCCGTCATGCGTCTCACGCGCCCCTCCCTCTCGTCGCACGCTCTCCTTCGGGCTTTCGGCAGGAACGTAGCAGTGGGGTTCCGGGGTGGGAAGAAGTCGCGCAGGATTCCGGGCAGACTTTTTCCCGGATGGGGACAAAGGAGGGGCCTTGCAGGAAGAAGGGGTGGGCCGGGAAGAAGGGGTGGGCCGGGAAGAAGGGGTGGGGCGGGAAGAAGGAGTGGGGCTTCGGTCGTCAGCGGACCTCGACGAGGCGGGCCGAGACCACCACGTTGCCCTTGTAGCCGGTCTCCCGGGTGAAGGTGCCGCCGCAGGTGATGAGCCGCAGCTCGGGGAGGCCGACGTCGCCGTAGACCCGTTCGGCGGGGAAGCCTTCCTTGGGGACGACCTCGACCCCGTACACGGCGAAGACCGCGGTCCGTCCGTCGCGGCGGACGATCTCCACGCGGTGGCCCTTGCCGAGGGCACCGAGGTCGTAGAAGACGGCTCGGCCGCTCGGGGTGTCGACATGGCCGACGACGACGGCGGTGCCGCGTTCGCCGGGGGTGACCGCGCCGGTGAACCAGCCGGTGAGGTGGTCGTCCTCGGGCGGCGGTGCCTCGATCCAGCCGTCCGCGTCGAGGCCGACCTCCGTGACGGGCGCGTCGATCCGGACCGCCGGGACGCGGACCCGGACGGGCGGGGAGGCCGGCAGCGGATCGAGTACGGAGCCGGGGGCGGGTCTCGTGCCGGCGGCCCGGGTGCCGTCGGGGGCGGGTCTCGTGCCGGCGGCCCGGGTGCCGTCGGGGGCGGCGGCCGCGAGGGGTTGCGGGGGGCCTTCGGCGCGGAGCTCCTCCACGCCGCCGCGCACGAGGTGCACGCCGATCAGGAGGACGACGGCGATGACGCCCCAGGCGCCACGCGTCCCCGTTCGGTTCGTCCCCTGCACTACCGTGCCCCTCCGTTCCGGCCGTCCTGGCGATGCGGCCCTCGTGGGTGTGTGGCGCCCCTCCGCCCCGGTCCTCGTCACACCGGGGTGGAGGGGCAGTCTTGGGGCCCCTGGTGCCTGCCTCCGTCAGAGGCTGCCGCCGGCGCCGCGGCGGCGGGTCACGACGACGGCGGCGCCGAGCGCTCCGACGATCAGCACGACACCCGTGACGAGCTCGGTGGCGCCGAGTCCTTCGTCGGCGGCGCCGGCCTCGGAGCCGAAGCCGGCCTTCACGCCCTTGTGGACGCCCGGGGACGTGTCGGGTCCCTCGACGTTCCAGGTGTCGTGGCCCGGACCGCCGGACGCGGCGATGGTGAGGCTCGCCGTGCCGCGTTCGCCCTTGCAGTCGAAGGTGATGTCGTAGCGGGCGCCGGCCTTGGCGTCGAAGTCGATCGTGGCGGTGCCCGATCGGCCCTCGCTCAGGGTCACCGTGTCGAAGACGCCGGAGGTGACGGTCACCGACGGCACTTCGCAGCCGTCGGTGGTGAGGGTGACGGTGCCGCCGGGGGCGACCGTCGCGGGCGTCACGGAGAACCCGAACGACGTGATGTTCGGTTCGTTCTCCTCCGCCAGGGCCGTCGGCGCGGCCGCGAGCCCCAGGGCCGCGGCGGCGAGCAGGGCGGCGGACGCGGTACGTATCGCGCGCATGACGGTCCTCCCGGTCACGCGAGGGTGCGGGAGGCGGAGCGATTCCGCGCCCGGGTACCGCACGACCCTCGTCGCGATCGAAGCTAGGTGCGCCCCCGGCGCGCCGCCACCGGTCTCCGCCGAACGGGGCACGGCCGACCGCACGGGCAGGGTCCCGGCACGACCCCGGCCTCCCCCGGACCGGTGGCCCGGGCCTGCCCCGACTCAGTCCGTATATCGGCCCCGGCCTGCCCCCGGACCGGCGGCCCGCACGGTCCCGGCCTGCCCCCGGACCCGCGGCCCGGACGTCAGCCCGGCCTGCCCCGACTCAGTCCCTACCCAGGCCCGGCACGTCCCCGGGCCGGCCCCGGCAGGGGCACGGCGCCCGTTCCGTCCTACGGGACCTACGGGACCCGGATGACCTGTCCCGCGTACGACAGGTTGCCGCCGAAGCCGAAGAGCAGCACTGGGGCGCCGGAGGGCAGTTCGCCGCGCTCGACGAGCTTGGCGAGGGCCAGCGGGATCGAGGCGGCGGAGGTGTTGCCGGAGTCGACGACGTCGCGGGCGACGATCGCGTTGACGGCGCCGATCTTCGCGGCGAGCGGTTCGATGATCCGCAGGTTGGCCTGGTGCAGGACGACGCCCGCGAGCTCCTCGGGGGCCAGGCCGGAGCGCTCGCAGGCCTTGCGGGCGAGCGCGGGGAGCTGCTGGGTGGCCCAGCGGTAGACGGACTGGCCCTCCTGGGCGAAGCGCGGCGGGGTGCCCTCGATGCGGACGGCGTTGCCCATCTCGGGGACCGATCCCCACAGGACGGGGCCGATGCCGGGTGCGGCTCCCGGCTCCTCGCCTTCGGCGGAGTCCACGGCCTCGACGATGGCGGCGCCCGCGCCGTCGCCGACGAGGACGCAGGTGGTGCGGTCCGTCCAGTCGCACACCTCGGTCATCTTGTCGGCGCCGATGACCAGGACGCGGCGGGCGCCCCCGGCGCGTACGGCGTGGTCGGCGGTGGCGAGGGCGTGGGTGAAGCCGGCGCAGACCACGTTGAGGTCCATGGTCGCGGGGGACTTCATGCCGAGGCGGGCGGCGACGCGGGCTGCCGTGTTGGGCGAGCGGTCGATCGCGGTGGAGGTGGCGACGAGGACGAGGTCGATGTCGTCGGGGACGAGCCCGGCGGTGGCCAGGGCCTTGCCGGCGGCGTGGGCGGCGAGCTCGTCGACGGGCTCGTCGGGTCCGGCGACGTGCCGGGTGCGGATGCCGACCCGGCTGGTGATCCACGCGTCGTCGGTGTCGACCAGTTCCGCGAGGTCCTGGTTGGTGAGCACCTTGGCGGGCTGGTAGTGCCCGAGCGCTGCAATGCGAGTGCCCGTCATACCGGGACCCCCTCGGTGGTTCGTTCGTCCGGCAGGATCCCCCAGTCTTGCCAGCGACTGATCGGTAACAGGTGACGTAAACCACCAACATTCACCCGTACCGCTTGGCCGACCATGACAAGGGCCGGGGTGGGGCACGGGTCCCCGGTGACGGAGAATGGCCCCGTCAGAGCCGTTTCCGTCGCGTTTTCGCGGCCTCACGGCCTTCCTCGCGAAAGAAACGGGTGCGATCACGATGGGACGGGTCACCGAGCGGCGGCGTGTCATGCGGATCCGCGGCGGGGCGGTGAACACGCGGCCCGACACCCTGGTGGCCGAGGAGCCGCTGGAGATCCGGCTGAACGGCCGGCCGATCGCCATCACCATGCGCACCCCTGGGGACGACTTCGCGCTGGCGGCGGGTTTCCTCGTGAGCGAGGGTGTCCTCGCGGCCGCCTCGGACGTGCGGAACATCGTGTACTGCGCGGGGGCGACGGACGACGGCCGGAACACGTACAACGTGGTGGACGTGCAGCTGGCGCCGGGCGTGCCCGTCCCGGACATCTCTCTGGAGCGGAACGTCTACACGACGTCGTCGTGCGGGCTGTGCGGGAAGGCGAGTCTGAACGCGGTGCGTACGACGGCCCGTTTCCCGATCGCCGACACGCCTCCCGTACGGCTCACGCCGGCGCTGCTGTCCGTGCTGCCGGAGCGGTTGCGGGCGGCGCAGCGGGTCTTCGACTCGACGGGCGGGCTGCACGCGGCGGCGTTGTTCTCGGAGGACGGGGAGCTGCTCGACGTGCGGGAGGACGTGGGGCGGCACAACGCCGTGGACAAGCTGGTGGGGCGGGCGCTGCGGGAGGGGCTGCTGCCGTTGGAGCGGGCGGTGCTGCTGGTCTCGGGGCGGGCGTCGTTCGAGCTGGCGCAGAAGGCGGTGATGGCGGGGATCCCGGTGCTCGCGGCGGTGTCGGCGCCGTCGTCGCTCGCGGTGGACCTGGCGGCCGAGACGGGGCTGACGCTGGTCGGGTTCCTGCGGGGGCCGGACATGAACGTGTACGCGGGCGAGCACCGGATCGCCGTCTAGGGGGTGTCCGGTCGATCGGGGTCGGCAGCGCCGCGGCCCCGGCCGTGATGGACCGGACAGGTCCCAGCCGGGGCGGGGGTTCAACGGTCCGTTCAGCGGTCCGTTCAACGGTCGGCTCAGCAGCCGGTTCGGCGGTCGGTACAGCAGCCGGTTCGGCGGTCGGTACAGCAGCCGGTTCGGCGGTCCGTTCAGCCGTCGGTACAGCGGCCGGTTCAGCGGTCCGTTCAGCGGCCGGTTCAGCGGTCCGTTCAGCGGCCGGTTCAGCGGTCCGTTCAACGGCGGGTTCAGCGGTCCGTTCAACGGCGGGTTCAGCGGGCCGTTCAGTTCTTCGGCGGGTCGATCATCTGGAGGGTCAGGGTGTCCGGGGGCTTCGCGATGCCGGGGCCGCCGGCCTTCGTCCAGGTGAGGATGTCGTCGAGGCAGTCGTCGTCGAGGGTGAAGGCGATCCAGGCGGCCCGGCCGCCTCGCCTGCGGCCCTCGGTGGAGGGCTGCACGACGACGATGTTGGCCTGGGCGCAGGGGCCGAGGCAGTCGCTCGTACGGACGGCTAGCCGGCCGCCGGAGGCCGCGGCGGCCTCGCGGAGGCGGGCGAGCTGGCCGGCGTGGTCGGTGCCGGGGTTCTTGCGGGCGTCGCCGCAGCAGCAGCCTCGGCAGACGACGAGGGAGCAGGGGCGGGCCCCGTACCGTATCGGGACGGGTGTCACGCGGGGCCGTCCAGGGTGATCGCCGAGACGGGGGCGACGGTGCCGAGGCGGGGGAAGTCGAGCTCGACGGAGGCACGGTGTTCGTCGGCGGTGAGGGCGGTCATGGCGTCCTCGGCGAAGACGAGGTCGTAGCCGAGGTCGCCGGCGGCGCGGGCGGTGGACTCGACGCCGAGGTTGGTGGCGATGCCGCCGAGGACGAGGGTCGTGGCGCCGGCTCCGCTGAGCAGGTCGTGGAGTCCCGTGTCGTGGAATCCGCCGATGGTGCGCTTGACGACGACGTGGTCGCCGGTGTGGACGAGGTCGGGAACGAGCTCGCTGCCGGGCGGCTGGGCGGGGACGTTCGGCCGTTCGACGCGGATGTGGACGACGGGTGCTCCGGCGTTCCGGAAGGTGTCGGCGAGCCGGGCCGCGGCGGCGAGGACGTCGGTGCCGGGGCGGGGGGCGAGGGGCAGCGCGACGATCCGCTCCATCAGGTCGACGAGGACGAGTGCGGTGCGGCCGGGATCGAGTGAGGGCATGGGAGCACCGTAG
This sequence comes from Streptomyces narbonensis, assembly GCF_014649015.1. GTDB lineage: Bacteria > Actinomycetota > Actinomycetes > Streptomycetales > Streptomycetaceae > Streptomyces > Streptomyces narbonensis. Next base: position 535,844 of record NZ_BMSF01000002.1, on the reverse strand, counting down.
CGGCCCGGATGATCATCGTGGGGCGGGTGGGGGTGTGATCCGGCCGACGGGTGCGGGGTGCGGGGCGGTGGGGGCCGCGAGCGGTTCCTGTGGGTCGTGGGAGCGGCGTTTGGCGATGACGGCGCAGACCATCAGCTGCATCTGGTGGAAGAGCATCAGCGGGAGTACGGCGAGCGCGGCGTGTGCGCCGAAGAGGACGCTGGCCATGGGCAGGCCGGCCGCGAGGCTCTTCTTGGAGCCGGCGAACTGGATGGCGACGCGGTCGGCCCGGTCGAAGCCGAGACGCTTCGCCCCGTACCAGGTCAGGGTCAGCATCGCGGCGAGGAGGACGGCCTCGACGGCGAGGAGCAGGCCGAGGCGGGCCGGGGTCACGAGCTGCCAGACGCCGGCGACCATGCCCTGGCTGAAGGCGGTGTAGACGACGAGGAGGATCGAGCCGCGGTCGACGCGGCCGAGGGTCTTCTTGTGGCGGACGAGGAATCCGCCGACCCAGGGGCGCAGGAGCTGTCCGGCGAGGAAGGGGACGAGGAGCTGGAGGACGATCTTGAGGAGGGAGTCGGCGGAGAGGCCGCCGGTGCTGCCGCCGAGGAGGAGGGCCGCGAGGAGGGGGGTCAGGAGGATGCCGGCGAGGGAGGAGAAGGAGCCGGCACAGATCGCTGCGGGAACGTTTCCGCGGGCGATGGAGGTGAAGGCGATGGAGGACTGGATGGTGGAGGGCACGAGGCAGAGGAAGAGCAGTCCGCCGTAGAGCTGCGGGGTGAGCACGGTGGGTACGAGGCCCCGTGCGGCGAGTCCGAGGAGCGGGAAGAGCAGGAAGGTGCTTGCGAGGACGGTGAGGTGGAGGCGCCAGTGCCGGAGGCCGTCGAGGGCCTCGCGGGTGGAGAGCCGGGCCCCGTAGAGGAAGAAGAGCAGGGCCACGGCTCCGGTCGACGCGCCCTCCGCGACGGTGGCGGCGGCCCCGGAGGCGGGCAGCAGTGCGGCGAGGCCGACGGTGCCGAGCAGCGTCAGGACGAACGCGTCGACGGGAAGCCGGGACGGCAGGCGCGGGACGGGGAGGCGGAGGGGGGTGCGGCGGTTCATGGGCTTCAGCTCTGTGGAGTACGGGGGTGCGCTTCCATCCTGGTCCAGCGGGTGGTGATCGGGAATCCCGTACAGCGCTCTGACTGTCATCGCGATCCGTGATGAGCGGGGTTACGGTCGTGCTGTGTACGAACCGACGCAGTTGCGCACGTTTCTCGCCGTGGCCCAGACGCTGAGCTTCACGCAGGCCGCGCGTCGGCTGGGGGTGCGGCAGTCGACGGTGAGCCAGCACGTGCGGCGCCTGGAGGAGGCGACGGGGCGGCCTCTCTTCTCGCGGGACACGCACAGTGTGGAGCTGACGGAGGACGGTGAGGCCATGCTCGGTTTCGCGCGCGCGATCCTCCAGGCGCACGAGCGGGCGGCGGCGTGGTTCGGGGGGACGCGGTTGCGGGGGCGGCTGCGGTTCGGGGCGTCGGAGGACTTCGTGACGACGCGGCTGCCGGAGATCCTGGAGTCCTTCCGGCGGGAGCACCCCGAGGTCGACCTGGAGCTGACGGTCGAGCTGTCGGGGACGCTGCAGGCGCGGCTGGCGGCCGGCCGACTGGATCTGATCCTGGCGAAGCGGCGCGGCGACGGGGGTGGAGGCGGTGAGGCGGGCAGGGGCGGTGAGGCGGGCAGGGGCGGTGAGGAGAGCGAGGGGCGGCTCGTCTGGCAGGACTCGCTGATCTGGATCGGGGCGCCGGGGCTGCGGGTCGAGCCCGACCGGCCGGTGCCGCTCATCCTGTTCCCGCCGCCGGGGATCACGCGGGCGCGGGCGCTGGAGGCCCTGCAGGCGCAGGGCCGGGCGTGGCGGATCGCGTGTACGAGTTCCAGCCTGAGCGCGAACGTCGCGGCGGCGCGGGCGGGGCTCGGGGTGATGGCGCACACGCGGGGCCTGGTGCCGGAGGGGCTCGTCCCGGTGCCGGCCCGTGCGGGGCTTCCGGAGCTGGGCGAGGTCGGTTTCGTGCTGTTGCGGGGGCGGCGGGGCGGGGCGACGCAGGAGGCGGCGGACGCGCTGGCGGAGGCGATCCTGGCGGGAGGCGACCGCCTGCACCGGCCGCGCTGATCCGGGGCGGGTGACGGGCCTGGGTGACGGGCCTGGGTGAGGGCCTGGGTGAGGGCCGGGGACGGGTCCCCGGGAGCCCGTGCGGACCGGCCATGGTGGCTTCGGGGCGCCCTCCCGTGCGCAGGCGGTACAGATTCCGTGGAGATTCGCGCGGGGTGGACGTACCGAGCGGTCTGCAACGCACCCGCCGCACCCGCGACTTGGTCTCCTCACCCGTCCTGACCTGTGCGAACGCGGAATGTCCCGGCTTGGTGAAGGCCCTCCCGCCGGGCAGGCGGGTGGGGTACCGTCACCCGCGCTGTACGGAGTGCGACAGCGGTCCCTTTCAGCCATCGAGCCGACGTGCCGACGAGGGAGGAGCAGGCCAGTGCGCGAGTTCACCGTGCCGCCCGTCGCGGCGGCGCCTCAGGTCGGCGGTCTTGCGGATGCCGTGTTCGAGCACGCCCTCGCCGACCCGGACCGGGTCGCGTTCGGCCGCAAGGGCCGGGACGGGGAGTGGCGGGACGTGACGGCCGCGCGGTTCCGGGACGAGGTCCTCGGTCTCGCGAAGGGGCTGATCGCGCAGGGTGTGCGGTTCGGTGACCGGGTCGCGATCATGTCCCGTACGCGGTACGAGTGGACGCTCTTCGACTTCGCGCTGTGGACGCTGGGCGCGCAGCCGGTGCCGATCTATCCGACGTCCTCCGCCGAGCAGGTCTTCTGGATGCTGCACGACGCCGAGGTCACGGCGTGTGTGGTGGAGCACGAGGACCATGCGATGACGATCGGGTCGGTGATCGACCGGCTCCCCCGGCTGCAGCGGCTGTGGCAGCTGGACTCGGGGGCGGGGGCCGTGGCCGAGCTGACGGCGGCGGGCACGGAGATCGACGAGGACGTCGTGCAGCGGCACCGGCGGGCGGTGACGCCCGAGTCGGTGGCCACGGTCATCTACACCTCGGGGACGACGGGCCGGCCGAAGGGCTGTGTGATCACCCACGCGAACTTCATGTTCGAGTCGGACATGCTGACGGGCCGCTGGGATCCGGTCTTCCGGTCCCGGCCCGGGGAGCAGGCGTCGACGCTGTTGTTCCTGCCGCTGGCGCACGTCTTCGGGCGGATGGTGGAGGTGGCGGCGGTGCGGGCCGGGGTGAAGCTGGGGCACCAGCCGGTGATGGCGGCCGCGGAGCTGCTGCCGGACCTGGCGGCGTTCCGGCCGAGTTTCGTGCTGGCCGTGCCGTACGTCTTCGAGAAGGTCTTCCACGCGGCGCGGCGCAGGGCGGAGCGCGAGGGGCGGGCGGCGCCCTTCGACAAGGCGGTGGAGGTGGCGGTCGCCTACGCGGAGGCGGTGGAGCACAAGGCGTTCGGGACGGGCCCGGGGCCGTCGGCCGCGCTGCGGGTGCAGCACCAGTTCTTCGAGAAGACGGTGTACGGGAAGGTCCGCGCCGCGCTGGGCGGGCGGATGCGGCACGCGATGTCGGGCGGTTCGGCGATGGACCGCCGGCAGGGCCTGTTCTTCGCGGGCGCCGGGATCACGGTCTTCGAGGGGTACGGGCTGACCGAGTCGTCCGCCGCGGCCACGGCGAATCCGCCGGAGCGGACGCGGTACGGCACGGTGGGGCAGCCGGTGCCGGGGACGACGGTGCACATCGCGGAGGACGGTGAGGTGTGGCTGCACGGCGGGCAGGTGTTCTCCGGCTATCTCAACGATCCGCGGTCGACCGCGGCCGTCCTCAGCGACGGCTGGCTCGCGACGGGTGATCTGGGGTCGCTCGACGAGGACGGCTATCTGACGATCACGGGGCGGAAGAAGGACATCCTGGTGACCTCGGGCGGCAAGAGCGTCGCGCCGTCGGGTCTGGAGGAGCGGGTGCGGGCGCATCCGCTGATCGCCCAGTGCCTGATCGTGGGCAACGACCGGCCGTACATCGCGGCGTTGGTGACGATCGATCAGGAGGCGGTGGAGCACTGGCTGGCGATGCAGGGGCGGCCGCCGCTGTCGCCGGCCGAGCTGGTGCGCGATCCGTCGCTGGAGACGGAGATCCGGCGGGGTGTGGTGGCGGCCAACACGCTGGTGTCGCAGGCGGAGTCGATCCGTACGTTCCGGATCCTGGCGCATCCGTTCAGCGAGGAGCACGGGCTGCTGACTCCTTCGCTGAAGCTGAAGCGGAAGGCGATCGAGCGGGCGTACGCGGCGGAGGTCGAGGCGCTGTACGGGTGAGGGGTGAAGGTCCCGGCGCTTCTGACGCATCATCAATTGACGTTGCGTCAGTTATTGACGGTTCATCAGGCCGGTCACAGAATGCGGTCACCCGACGGAGGGACGACCGAACGTGCTGCGACCGATCCGCACCCTCGCCGCCGCATCAGCGGCCCTGCTCCTCGCCACGGCCTGCAACTCGGCCTCCACCGGCGGCACTTCGGAGAAGCCCGGCTCTCCGGGAACCTCCGCACGCGGAGTCACCGCCGACGCGATCAAGGTCGGCGGCATCGTCTCCATGACCACCGCGAGCGGCTACTCCAAGAAGGACACCGATCTCGGCGCCAAGGCGCGCTACGACCGGGCCAACGCCGAGGGCGGTGTCAACGGCCGCAGGATCGACTACCTGGGCGCCGAGGACGACGGCCAGGACCCGGCCAGGAACCTGGCGGCGGCCCGCAAGCTCGTCCAGCAGGACAAGGTGTTCGCCGTCTCCCCCATGAGCTCGGTCACCTTCGCCGGAGCCGACTTCCTCAACGGCCAGAAGGTGCCCACCGTCGGCTGGGGCACGCTCCCCTCGTTCTGCGGGCCCCGGTACATCTACGGCTTCAACGGCTGCCTCGTCCCGACCCCGGGCGGCACCCTCAACCAGACCTGGCCCGAGGGGCTCGCCACCGTCCTCGGCGGCTCCAGCGGCAAGTCGGTCGCGCTGATCGCCGGCGACAACGACGCGGGCAAGTTCGGCATCCGTACCTTCACCCAGGGCTTCAAGGCGGCCGGCTTCACCCTCGCGTACGCCAAGGCCTCGGTGCCCGCGACCTCCCTGCCGAGCGACTGGTCGGCCTACACCAAGGAGATCCTCCGCTCGGGGCCCGGCGGCTCCGCGCCCGACGTCGTCGTCTCGGTGATGCAGACCCCGTACAACATCGGCCTGTTCACCGCGCTCAAGCGGTCCGGCTACAAGGGCGTCCTCACCGACCCCACCGACTACGACCCCGGCCTGCTCGCGAAGGACGCGACGCGGCAGGCGCTCGACGGGGTGCACGTGCTGCTGCAGTTCCAGCCGTTCGAGGCGGACAGCCCCGCGATGACACGGTTCAAGGCGGACATCAGGAAGGCGGCGGGCGGCAAGGACGTGCCGCTCAACATGCACATGATGACCGGCTACATGTCCGCCGACCTCTTCCTGTCCATCGCCGCGAAGGCCGGCAAGGAGCTGACCGTCGAGTCCTTCCAGAAGGCCGCGAACGGCTTCTCCGACACCGGCACGCTCGTCGGCGACCGGGCCGAGCCCAAGGGGCAGAAGGAGAGCTTCGGCTGCGGGGCGCTCGTCCGGCTGAAGAACGGACGCTACGAGGTGGCGGTGCCGTTCAGGTGCTATCCGGCGATCCCCTTCGGCTAGGGGCGCCTCACCGTGGGTGACCTGCTGGGCTTCGTGCTGAGCGGGCTGGTCTCGGGCGCGCTGTACGCGCTGCTCGCGACCGGCCTCGTGCTCTCGTACTCCGCCTCCGGACTCTTCAACTTCGCGCACGGCGCCACCGCCTACCTGTGCGCGCTCGCCTTCCACGAGCTCCACTCCGGCTTCGGCCGGCCCGCCGTGCCGACGGCGCTGCTGCTCGTGTGCGTCGTCGCGCCCGCGCTCGGCTGGGGCCTGGACCGGCTGATGTTCCGCAAGCTGGCCCGCGTCGGGGAGACGGCACAGATCGTGGCCACGATCGGCCTGCTGGTCGCCCTGCCGGCGGCCGGGCTGTGGGTGGTCGAGCTCCTGGAGCGGGCCGGGGCCCCGGTCCAGCCCGCCGAGAACCAGTTCGGGCTGCCCGGGATCGGGCCGAGCCCGGCGGTGTCGTGGCAGCCGCTCGACGGCGTCGGCATCGACTCCGACCAGCTGATCACCTGGCTCGCGACGGCCCTGGTGGCGGCCGGGCTGTGGGTCCTGATGCGGCACACCCGGCTCGGGCTGCTGCTGCGGGCGGCCGTCGACAACCGCTCGCTGACGGAGCTGCGGGGTGTCAGCGCGGACCGGCTGTCCTCGATCGCCTGGATGCTGTCCTCGGGTCTCGCGGGCCTCGCCGGGGTGCTCGCGACCCCGCTCCTCGGCCTCTCCGCCCACGACTACACGCTCTTCCTCTTCGTCTCCGCGACCGCGGCGGTGCTCGGGCGCTTCCTCTCGGTGCCGCTCGCCTTCGCGGGCGGGCTCGGGCTCGGGGTGCTGCAGAACCTGGTGGCGGGGTACGCGTCGTTCGCCGAGGACATCACCGGCTTCCGGACGGCGGTGCCGTTCCTGATCCTCTTCGGCGGCCTCGTCGTCCTGGCGCGACGGCGGCGCGCGGCGGGCACGGCCGCCGCCGATCCGCCGCCGGTCGACTACCTCGCCGGGAAGGGCCGGCTCCGCCGGTGGGGCGCCTGGGTCGTGGCGGGCGCGCTCCTCGCGACGGCCTTCTACACGGTCACCACGCCGTTCTGGTCGGGGATCCTCGCGCAGGGCCTCGCGATCGGGCTCGTGTTCATGTCGTTCACGGTGGTCACGGGGCTCGGCGCGATGGTGTCGCTGGCCCAGGCGACGTTCGTGACGGGGGCGGCGCTGGTGGCGGGGCTGCTGATGAGTCACGGCTGGCCCTTCGTGGCCGCGGCGGCGGTCGGTACGGCGGCGGCGGCGCTGCTCGGCGCGGTGGTCGCGCTGCCCGCGCTGCGGCTCGGCGGCCGGTCGCTGGCGCTCGCCACGCTGGCCCTCGCGTTCCTGGCGGACCAGGTGCTGTTCCAGATGGGATGGCTGCGCAACGGGGACACGGGCTGGGAGATCCCGCGCCCCGTCCTCGGCCCGCTGGACCTCGGCGACGACCGGGCGCTGGGGGTCGCGCTCGTGGTGCTGTCCGGGGCGGTCGTGTGGCTGCTGACCCGGCTGCACGGCTCCCGGTGGGGCCGGGCGGTGCTCGCGGTCCGCTCGGCGCCGGAGGCCGCCGCGGCCTCGGGGGTGTCGGTCGTCCGCACGAAGCTCCTCGTCTTCACGGTGTCGGCGGGCCTCGCGGGCTTCGGGGGCGTGCTGTACGCCTCGTACAACACGCGGATCACTGCGACGGACTTCACGGCGATGACGGGCCTGGTGTGGCTGGCGGTCGTGGTCGCGGCGGGGGTGCGGCGCCCGCAGTTCGCGGTGGTGGCGGGGCTGGGCTTCGCGGTGGTCCCGCATCTCCTCGCGACCTATGTGACGGAGTCCGCGCACCTTCCGGTGATCCTCTTCGGTCTCGCGGGCCTGGCCCTCGCGAACGACCCGGACGGGTACTGCGCGGCGCTGCCCTCGCGACGGGCGGCGCGGGCGGCGGCCGTACGGGGACGGGGGGACACCGCGCCGATGCCGGAGCCGGAGCCGATGCCGATGACGGAGCCGGAGCCAGTGCCGGAGCCAGCGCCGGGGCCGGGGCCGGGGCCGGGGCCGGGGCCAGTGCCGGTGGTGGGGCCGGCGCCAGTGCCGGTGGTGGTTCCCGTGCCCGGGCAGGCATCGGCCCCGACGCCTACGCCCGGCTCGGCGGACGGACCGGCTCCCGGCCCTGCGCCCGAACCGGTTCCCGCCGGAGCAACGGCCGTCCGTCGGGAGCCGCGCGAGCCGGTACGGGGACCGGGCGCCGAACCGCCCGCGCTCGCGTTGCGCGGCGTGCGGGCCGGCTACGGGGGCGCGGCCGTGGTGCACGGCGTCGACCTGGAGGTCCGCGGCGGGGAGGTGCTCGTGCTGCTCGGGCCCAACGGGGCGGGCAAGTCGACCCTGTGCCGGGTGGCCGCCGGGCTGCTCCCGCCGTCCGCCGGGCACGTGCGCGTGGCGGGCCTGGACGCCAACGGGGACGACACCGTCCGGCGGGCCCGGCGCGGGGTGCGGCTCGCCCCCGAGGGGCGGGGGATCTTCGCCGGGCTCTCCATCGAGGAGAACCTGACCCTGCAACTGCCCGCGTCCGAGGACCGGGACGCCGTGTACGCGCGCTTCCCCGCGCTCGCCCGCCGCCGCTCCGTCGCCGCCGGCTCCCTGTCCGGCGGCGAGCAGCAGATCCTGGCGCTCGCCCCGCTCCTCCAGCGCCCGCCGACCGTCCTCGTCGCCGACGAGCCCTCCCTCGGGCTCGCGCCCCGCGTCGTGGACGAGGTGTTCCGTCTCCTCACCGAGCTGCGGGCGAGCGGCACGGCGCTGCTCCTCGTCGAGGAGAAGGCGGCCGAGGTCCTCGGTGTCGCCGACACCGTCGCGTACCTCTCACAGGGCGGGATCGCCTGGTCCGGGCCACGCTCCGAAGTGGACACGGACCGGCTCGCCGAGGCCTATCTGGGGACGGGAGTCCGCCGATGACGAATGCACTGCTCCACGCCGGCGGGATCGACGTCCGCTTCGGCGGCGTCCACGCCCTGCGGGACGTGACCCTCGCCGTACGTCCCGGGGAGGTCTGCGGACTCATCGGGCCGAACGGCGCCGGGAAGACCACGCTGTTCGACGTCCTGTCCGGAATCCGGCGGCCCGACGCCGGGAGCGTCACCTTCGCGGGCGAGGACGTCACCCGCCGCTCCCCCGTGTGGCGGGCCCGCCACGGCGTCCGCCGCACCTTCCAGCGCCAGCAGCTCTTCGGGCAGCTGACGGTGACCGACAACCTGGTGGTGGCCCAGGACTGGCGGAGCGGCCTGCGGCCGGGGGCTCGCCGCCACCGCGAGCGGGCCGCGGCCGTGCTCCGGGAGTGCGGGCTCCACGCGCTCACCGACGCCTACGCGGGCGCGCTGCCGGTCGGGCAGGCCCGCATGGTCGAGCTCGCCCGGGCCCTGGCCGACCCGCCCCGGGTGCTCCTCCTCGACGAACCGGCCTCGGGGACGACCGCCGAGGAGCGCCGCCTGCTCGCCGCCGTGGTCCGCCGCGTGGCCGAGGAGGAGAACTGCGCGGTGCTGCTCGTCGAGCACAACGTGGCCTTCGTGATGGAGCTGTGCTCGCGTGTCGTGGTCCTGGACCTCGGGCGGGTCCTGGCCGAGGGGACGGCCGCGGAGGTCCGGGCCGACCCGGCCGTACGGGAGGCGTACCTCGGGTCGGCCGTCCGCGCGGCGGAATGCGACGGGGGCTGAGATCGTTGCCCCAGGGAGTACTCCGACGACGTTAGGAACGACCGCACGTGAGCACGGACAGCAAGGTTCCTTCCCTCACCCTGAACAACGGCGTGCCGATGCCCCAGTTGGGCTTCGGCGTGTGGCAGGTGCCGGACGACGAGGCGGCGACGGCCGTGGCCACCGCGCTGGAGGCCGGCTACCGCTCGATCGACACGGCCGCGATCTACCAGAACGAGCGGGGCACCGGGCAGGCCGTGGCCGCCTCGGGGATCCCGCGCGAGGAGCTGTTCGTCACCACCAAGCTGTGGAACAGCGAGCAGGGTTACGACGCGACGATGCGCGCCTTCGACGCCTCGCTGGAGAAGCTGGGCCTCGACCACGTCGACCTGTACCTGATCCACTGGCCGCTGCCGTCGAAGGACACGTACGTCGACACGTACCGAGCCTTCGAGAAGATCCACGCGGACGGGCGGGCGCGGGCGATCGGTGTCTCGAACTTCCTGCCCGAGCACCTGGACCGGCTGATCGGCGAGACGTCCGTCGTGCCCGCCGTGAACCAGATCGAGCTGCACCCGCAGCTCCAGCAGTCGGCCTCGCGCGAGGCGCACGCCCGGCACGGCATCGCGACGGAGGCGTGGTCGCCGCTCGGCCAGGGCAAGGGGATCCTGGAGGTTCCGGCGATCCTGGCGATCGCGCGGAAGCACGGGCGGACGCCGGCCCAGGTGGTGCTGCGCTGGCACCTCCAGCTGGGGAACGTGGTGATCCCGAAGTCGGTGACCCCCTCGCGCATCCGGGAGAACATCGACGTCTTCGACTTCACGCTCGACCCGGAGGACCTGGCGGCGATCGCCGCGCTCGACGAGAACCGCCGTATCGGCCCGGACCCGGCGGAGTTCCACGTCGGCGCGTGAGCGCGGCCGTACGAGAGAGGGGGGACGCACCGTGAGCGGTGCCCCGATGCCCGTCGAGGAAGGCCTCTACCGGGTACGGAACGTGGCGAGCGGGCTGCTCCTGGAGGTGCCCGGGGGCTCGGCACGCAGCGGCGCCAAGATGCACCAGGGGGTCGAGGACGGCGCCGCCGGGCAGCACTGGCACGTCACGGCCGTGCCGAACGGAGGCGGCCTCTACCACCTGGTCAACGCGGCCAGCGGCAAGCGGCTCGACGTCATGAACGCGTCCACGGAGAACGGCGCGCTGATCCAGCAGTGGAAGCCGAACAACTTCGGCGCACAGGAGTGGATCATCGAGCAGGACCTCCAGTCGCCGGGCACGGTGGCGCTCGTGAGCTTCGTCAGCGGGCTGTACCTGGAGGTCGCGGACGGCTCGCGGGAGGCCGGCGCGTCCGTGCGGCAGTGGGAGGACTCCGACTCCCCCTCCCAGTGGTGGCAGTTGGAGCCGGTGTCCTGAGGTCCGCGCCCGGGCCGTCAGCCCTTGCGGGCGGTGTGGACGGTCCGGGCCGTCAGGTGGAAGAGGTCCGTGCGGTGGTGCAGGGACCTCTCGTCGGCCGGGTCGAGGAGTCGGTCGAGCGTCTTGCGGTCGTCCGCGTCGATCCGGTCGCCGAAGCCCTCGCGGAGCCGCTGGTAGTGCGAGACGGCCAGCTCCCGGACGACCGGGGAGACGGGCGCGGGGAGGTCCGTGAGGAAGGTGCGGGTGCCGGCGGGGGTGAGGCCGGCGCTCGCGAGGAGCGCCCGCCAGTCGTCGGGTTCGTCGACGGAGCCGGGGAGTTCGGCGCGCATCTCGCCGAACGAGTGGGCGTGGGCGGCGTCGAGGCGGGCTTCGAGGCCCGGTCGGCCGATGCCGATGTGCCAGGGCAGGTGGCGGGTGGGCAGGCCGCCCTCGACGAGCGCGATGAGGCCGCCGGGGCGCAGGAGGCCCGCGAACTCGGCGAGCGCGGCACGCTGGTCGCCGATGTGGTGCAGGGAGTTGCCCGCCCAGACGAGGTCGGCCTCGCCCAGGGTGCCGATGGCCTCGGGGAGTTCGGCGTGGAGGGTGGAGACGCGGGCGCCGAGACCGCGGGCCTCGGCGCGGTCACGGGCCCGTTCGAGGAGCTCGGGGCTGCCGTCGACGGCGACCGTCTCGGCGGCCGGGAAGGCGTCCGCGAGCAGGCTGGTGACGACCCCGGGACCGCTGCCCACGTCGAGGACGCGCCGGACGCCGTAGACCGGGGCGAGCGTGCCGAGCCAGGCGGCGGCCTCGGTGTAGGCGGGGCTCGCGATCTCGGCCTGCCGCTCCAGGAGCAGGGCCATCTCACTCCAGTCGAGGTGGGTGCCGTCGTGGTGGTGGCCCGCCCCCTGGCCGTGGTTCTGCTCGTGGTCGTGGGTCGGCCCCTGGCCATGGTCCTGACCGTGGCCCTGGTTCTGCCCGTGATCGTGGCCCTGGTTCTGCCCGTGGTCGTGGCTCGGCTGGTTCTGCCCGTGATCGTGGCCCTGGCGCGATGCGTGGTGCTGGCTCATGGTTCCAGGGTGCGGCGAGGCGGCGGAGTACGCGAGAAAAGTTGCCGGTCCGGCAAAGAGTCCCCGGTCGTGTCGCCGACGGCCGGGCCCCTCAGTTCCGGGCGCGGTGCTCCTGTGGACTGAGCCCGCGTACCCGCTTGAAGGCGGCGCTCAGGGCGAAGGCGCCGCTGTAGCCGACCTGCCGGGCGACCGACTCGACGGTGGTGTCCGTCTCGCGCAGCAGGTCGGCGGCGAGCGCGAGCCGCCAGTCCGTGAGGTACGCCATCGGGGTCTCGCCGACGAGCTCGGCGAAGCGGCGGGCGAGCGCGGCCCGGGACACGCCCGTCTTCGCGGCGAGCGAGGCGACGGTCCAGGGGTGGGCGGGGTCGTTCTGGAGGAGCCGGAGCGCCCGGCCGACGACCGGGTCGCCCATGGCGCGGTACCAGGCGGGGGCCTCGGCGCCGGGCCGGGAGAACCAGGCGCGGACACCGGTGATGAGCATCAGGTCGAGGACCCGGTCGAGGACGGCGGTCTGACCGGGTTCGTCGCGGGCTATCTCCTCGCCGAGGAAGGGTGTGAGGGGGCAGTTCCATTCCTCGGCAGGCAGGTGCAGCAGCCCCGGCAGGGCGTCGAGGAGCCGGCGGCCGACCTCGCCGTCCATCCGGTAGGTGCCGACGAGGAGCGTCGTGCCGCCGTCGGGGGCGTTGCCCCAGGTGCGGACGCCGAGCCGCATGGTCTCGGCGAGCGGCTCTCCGGACAGGGTCGTGCAGTTGCCGTCGGGGCCGATCACGGCGCGGGGCGGGGCGTCGGGGGTGTCCGCGACGGTGTACGGCTCCGGGCCGCGGGCGATCGCGATGTCGCCGGGTCGCAGGAGGACGGGTGCGCCGGTGTCGGGGATCACCCAGGCCTCGCCCTCGGTGACGCACATCAGGCAGATCGGCGCGCCGTCCTCGATGCGGACGGACCACGGCGGCTCCATGATCATGCGGAGCAGGAAGGCGCCCCGGGCTCGGGGTCCGTCGAGGAGTCCGGCGAGTACGTCCATGGGGCGTAAGAGTAGGCGGCCGGGTGGACGGACGCGTAGGGGCGTGAGACTGCGGAGCATGGGCGGCGGGGGCCGTGGGCGGGAGTCTTGAACCATGACGACGAACACGCAGAACACGCAGAACACGCAGAAGACGCAGAGCGGGAACGGCGGTCGGGCTTCGGCCGGCGCGCGGACGATCCTCGTCACGAGCGCCACCGGCAAGACCGGGCGGCGGGTGGCCGAGCGGCTCGCGGCGCGCGGGGTGACGGTCCGTCATGGCTCCCGCACCGGAGCGACCCCCTTCGACTGGGAGGCGCCGGAGACCTGGGGTCCGGCGCTGCGGGGCGCGGACGCCGCGTACGTGGCCTACTACCCGGACCTCGCCGCTCCCGGCGCGGTGGAGGCGATGCGGACCTTCGGCCGACTGGCCGTGGAGAACGGCGTACGGCGCCTGACGGTGCTGTCCGGGCGCGGGGAGCCGGAGGCGGTCGTGGCGGAGGGAGCGCTGCGGGAGGCGGCCGGCGGGGTCGAAATGACCGTCGTGCGGGCCTCGTTCTTCGCGCAGAACTTCTCCGAGGGGCTGCTCGCGGAGGGGGTCGCGGAGGGGATGCTGGTCTTCCCCGCGGGGGACACGCTGGAGCCGTTCGTCGACGTGGACGACCTGGCGGACGTGATCGTCGAGACCCTGACGGCGGACGGGCACGCGGGGCGGGTGCACGAGGTGACGGGTCCGCGACCGGTGTCCTTCGCGGAGGTCGCGGCGGAGATCTCGCGCGTCTCGGGTCGCCCGGTGGTCTACGAGGCGATGCCGGCGGCGGAGTACGCGGGGCTCCTCACGGACTTCGGCCTGCCGGCCCCGGAGGCCGAGTGGCTCGCGGCTCTGTTCGCGACGCTCCTCGACGGCCACAACGCCTCGGCGACGGACGGCGTGAAGCGGGTCCTGGGCCGCGAGCCGCGCTCGTTCGCCGCGTTCGCGGCGGAGGCCTGGGGCGGCCCCACGACCTGAAGCGGCCCGTCCGCTCGCGGCGGCCCGCCGGCTTGCGGCGGCCGTCGACCTGCAGCGGCCCGGGGAAGGTCAGCCGCGCTTGACGAAGGCGGCAAGCCGGTAGCGCGGGTCGTCACGGAGGCGGTCCTGCTCCGGGAGGGCCTCCAGGGCGGCCGCGAGCACCTCGGTCGTCGCCGGGTCGCCGGTGTACCAGGAGGCGAAGTAGCCGCTGCGCAGCCTCCGTACGGTGTCGCCCGGGGTGCGGCCCTGCCCGTGGCCCTGGAAGTGGGTGCCGGGGGCGGGGTCGAGGCCGTGGGCGGCGGCGTGACGGGCGATCAGGTCCGAGCGGTCGCCGGCGGCGGACTCCGAGCGGTGGGGACGGAGGATGTCGTCGATGTCGCTGCCGACGTCATGGGCCGCGTCCTTGTCGACGGTGGCGATCAGGACACCGCCGGGGCGCAGGACTCGGGCCGCTTCGGCGACGATCTCGGTGGCGAAGGGCACGAGGTGCAGCAGCCAGACGGCGGAGACCGCGTCCAGGGAGGCGTCGGGCAGCGGCAGTCGCCGGGCGTCGGCGCGGACGGTCCGGCCCGGCAGGCGCCCGGTGGCCGTCGCCAGCATGGCGTGGGCGGCGTCGGCCCCGTAGACCCTCAGGCCGGTCCTGGTCAGGCGCTCGGTGACGAGGCCGGTGCCGCAGGCGACGTCGAGGAGCGTGCGCGCGCCGGGCGGCACGAGGCGCAGCACTGCCTCGGCCGCGGCCTTGGCGCGGGGCACGCCGCCCCGGGTCCGGTCGTAGTGCGCCGCCTCGGCCTCGTAGTCGAGCATGGTGTCCGCCATGCGGATGATCTTACGTACGGGAGCGAGGGAACGGACGGGGAACGACGGGTCAGTCGGCGCCGTGGCCCGGTGCGATCCCCTCGACGCGCTCGGCGAGCCGGAAGTCCAGCTCCGTGACGGCCCCGCCGGCGGAGTGGGTGTTCACGGACACGGCCACGGTGTTGTAGCCGAGGGTCAGGTCGGAGTGGTGGTCGAGCTCCTGCTGGATCTGAGCCACGTGCACGACGAGCGCGGTCGCGGCGAAGTGGTCGCCGAGCCGGTAGGTGCGGATGAGGTGGTCGCTCTCGACGGACCATCCGGGGAGCTCCCGCAGTCGGTCCTCGATCTCCTTCTGCGACAGTGGCTGTGTGGGCACGGTGGTGCTCCCTCCGGTCGGGTGGTGCGCGGTGCGGGACGGGGTCCCCCGGGGAAGCTACCCGGGTCCCCCACTGGGATACCGTCTGGCCATGACGACTGTCGTGAGCGACACGGGGGTAGGGCCGCTGCTTCGCGGATGGCGTGAGCAGCGGCGGCTGAGTCAGCTGGAGCTCGCGCTGCGCGCCGACTCGTCGGCGCGGCACATCTCCTTCGTGGAGACGGGCCGTGCCCGGCCGAGCGAGGAGATGGTCCTCAGGCTCGCCGAGCACCTGGACGTGCCGGTGCGGGAGCGGAACGCGCTGCTGCTCGCCGCCGGTTACGCGCCCCGGTACGCGGAGTCGCCGCTCGGCGCCCCGCACCTGGAGGTGCTGCGGGAGGGCATCGAGCGGCTGTTGCGGGGGTACGAGCCGTATCCGGCGTTCGTGGTGGACGGCTCGTACACGGTGGTGGCGGCCAACCGGGGCATCGGGCTGCTGCTCGACGGGCTGCCGGAGCATCTGCTCGCCCCGCCGCTGAACGCGATGCGGCTGACCCTCCACCCGGAGGGCCTCGCGCCGAGGATCCGGAACCTGCGGGAGTGGCGGGGGCATCTGCTGGCCCAGATGGAGCGGCAGATCGCCCTGGCCCGGTCGGAGGCGCTGCGCGAGCTGTACGAGGAGGTGGCGGCGTATCCGCTGCCGCCGGGCGCGGAGGAGGAGAGCGCGCCCGACGCGGAGCCGTATCCGTACATCGCGCTGCCGATGCGGATCGAACACGACGGGCGGATCCTGTCGTTCGTGTCGTCGATCTCGACGTTCAACACGCCGATGGACGTGACCGTCGCCGAGCTGGCCATCGAGACGCTGCTCCCGGCCGACGCGGAGACGGTCGCGTACCTCCAGTCCCTGGCGGCGGCGGTCAGCGAGTAGCGGCGACGGCGCGCAGGGCGGTCCACTGGAGCAGGGCGAAGCCGGCGACGGTGGCCGCCTGCATCGGTGTCCACAGCAGGCCGGCGGTGGTCGGCTCCAGCCAGGCGAAGAGGGCGACGACGCTGAGGACGGCCCAGAGGACGTTGATGTCGACGACGAGTTTGACGCCCAGGGCCGGCGGCTGCGGGCGGCTCGCGAGCCATGCGACGCCGGCGGCGTACGCGGTGAGGAGGAAGCCGAGTTCGAGCAGCAGGGCCGCGTCGATGCCGAGGAGCTCGCCGAGGGGGCCGGAGGCCGTGAGGTAGGCGAGGCCGTTGGCGCCGGTGACGAGGGCGTCGAGGCCGAGGAAGCGGCGGACCGCGGTCTGCGGCCGGGTGGTGCGGGCGAGACCGGTCAACAGGGCCTGGGACATGGCGGATCACCCTCCATGGGGACGTTCGTGCTGGTGGTGGTTCCGGAGCCCGAGCGGAGTGCGCCGCCCGGGTCCCGGTGTCCTTGAGCATGCCGGGCGGCGACGGAGGGGTCGATTACCTGTCAGGTAATGCGGGCCTCGCGGGGGTCGACGGGCCTCAACGGGCCTCGGGCGAGAGCCCGTTCCCCCACGCCTGAGCCCCCCTTCGCGCCCTGTCCCCAGACGACACCCTTTTCACCGGCAAGCCTTGGCCGAACTCCCCTTGGTTTCACCAACAGGCCTCGGCGGACCACCCCTTCCACCAGCGCGACGGGCACGCCGTCGGCGTGCTCCTCCCCAGGCCCTCCCGGAAGGCGACGCGGACCGGCCGTGGCGCGGCCTCGTCACCGGCTACGACGAGACCGCACCCTTCCGCCCCGCCGCCGCCTTCATCAGGCCCGCGGCGAGATGATCGAGATGATCGAGATGATCCGAGAGAAGCGGCCTACTCCGGGGGCCGCAGGAAGGTGATCTGCTGCCAGTCCGCGGCGAAGCTGCCCTCGGACAGGACGTCGACGTCCTTGAGGACGTTGTTGCTGTCGATGGATCCGATGCAACCACGGCCGGAGTCACCGTAGTAGAGGATGCGGTCTCCGCTGAGTCCGGTGATCTGCCTCCAGTCCGGGGCGAAACTGCCTTCGGGCAGAACGGTCTCGTCCGCGAACGTGTTGTTCGGGAGGACTCGCGCGATGCATCCGCGTCCGCCCGCTCCGTAGAACAGGACGCGGTCGTCGCTCAGTCCGGCGATCTGCCGCCAGTCGGGGGCGAAGGCGCCCGGCTCGTAGTGGGTGAGGCCCTGCGGAACGTTGTGGTCGGGAATATTGAACATCCAGGACTTGTCGTTCGCTCCGGCGTAGAAGAGGACGCGGTCGCCGCTGAACGTCGCCACCTCCGTGTACCCGGGGACGAAATGCCCCTCGGGCGGCCCGGGGTACGCGACCACGTCCGAGAGGGTGTTGTCGGCGCCGATGGAGCCGATGCAGGACCGGCCGGAGTCCGCGGCGTAGTACAGGATGCGGTTGCCGCTGAGCGGTGTGATCAGTGTCCAGTCCGCCGCGAAACTGCCCTCGGGCAGGACTTTCACGTCCTGGAGGCCGTTCTGGGCGTCGATGGTACCGATGCAACCACGGCCGGACGCGCCGTAGTAGAGAATGCGATCTGACATCACGTCGCCTCTCTGGAATGTGCCAAGACGGGCTCATCGCCAGACGACACGAAAATTGACCCAATGGCAGGTCGTCGGTGAAGGGGAAGGTGCGGACGCACCACCGTCGGGCAGGGGCGCATGCCCGGCACGGAAGCCACGGAATCCGGTCGATCGCGCTTCTGCGCCGGAATCCCGAACCCCGGCGCCTACCGACGACCACGGTGCCGGCCTCGGAGGCGGAATCACCCCGATGCTGGTGGTCGGCACGCGGAATCTCTTCTTTAAGTATCGTCCCCGACCGGCGCATTGTGCCAGTCGGGAGACACATTCGCCTCCTCGGGCGGTAGGCCACCGGGCATGGCAGGGCCGGGCAGTTGGAGGAAAGTGACGGTTCGCCGCGCCTGGACGAACCGATCGGACAAGGCTGCGGCCGGCCGGGCTCGGACGGACGGGGTGGTCGGCAGACCGGGGCCCATGGCCCCCCGAGGGAACGGCTCGAAAGGACGCTGGCGACACGGGCGTTCACGGTACTGGGCTGAGTTCGGCGGCCGGGGGCGGGCCACTCAGTACGGGGCCCTGCGGTGACCGATGAAGGCGCGCAGGCGGGTCGTGTCGGCGGCGGTCCAGTCGGGCGGCGGCAGGACCGCCGCCCAGCCGTCGACGGCGCCGGCCCCGTACCGATGGCCGTGCGGGGCGTCGACGCCGTAGGAGACGGTCATGTCGACGGAGGTCTGCCAGAAGGCGACGAAGGGGAACCAGCTGATCTCGGGGGTGACGTCGGGGCCGAGCGGTTCGTCGAGCCATTCGGGGCGGTCGAGGAGCAGTTCGGGCGACCACCAGACGACGGGGTCGGAGGCGTTCTGCAGGTAGACCGCGCGCGGCCGTCGCCAATCGACGGCGGGGCGTTCGAGGTCGGTACGGGGGAACTGGGCGAAGCGGATGTGGGCGCCGCCGCGGTACTGGGGGCGCCAGACGGGGCTGCCCGGGTCGCGGTCGCGGCGGATCTCCCGGGAGATCGGCGAGAAGTGGGGCGGGCCCATCAGGAGGGCGCCGTCGGTTCCGGCGAGGAGCGCGTCGGCGGTGCCGAAGGAGGCTTCGACGGCGTAGGCGCCGAGGCTCTCGCCGGTGACGACGAGCTTCGGCCGCCGGTCGGCGGGGAGGGCGTCGAGGCGGGCGCGGACGGCGTCGAGGAGGGCCCGGGTGGCCTGTCCGGCCTTCTCCTTGTCGACGAGGAAGGAGACCCAGCTCGGGAGGTACGAGTACTGGACGGCGACGATCGCGGTGTCCCCGCCGTACATGTACTCCAGCGCCTCGGTGACGTTCGGGTCGATCCAGCCGGTGCCGGTGGTCCCGGCGACGGCGAGGACGGCGCGGTCGAAGGCACCGGTCCGTTCGAGTTCGCGGACGGCGAGGCGGGCCTGGGCGGCGAAGGGCGGATCGTCGGTGAAGGCGGCGGGCAGCGCGGAGGGGACGTAGACGCGGACCGGTTCGTGGGCGGGCCGGCCGGTCCAGGCGGTGAGGGCGGCGCGGGTGGGTGTGGAGCCGGTGAAGTTGCGGCCCTGGTAGCCGAGGTCCCGCCAGGGGACGAGGGAGCCGGGGCCGCCGGTGACGTGGCGGGAGGCGGGGCGCCGGATGCCGTCCTTGGTGCCGTCGTTGGTGGCCTCGGCGATGCGGTCGGCGAGGTCGACCACGCCCCGGTCGAAGACGACGTCTCGGATACCGACGAGGACGACGAGGGCGGAGAGGGCCGCGCCGACGGCGTAGGCGACGGGGCGCGGCAGGAGGCGGCCGAGGAGCCGGATCAGGGTGACGGCTCCGAGCCGGACGGACCGGGCGACGAGGAGGGCCGTGAGAAGGAGGCCGAGGGCGATCAGCGCGATCATCGGCGTGTGCCAGGTGAGGGTGGGCGGTAGGCCCTGGAGGACCCGGAGCTGACGCTGCATCCCGGCGCTCTCGGAGATGAGCCAGATGGCGAGGACCGGGCTGAGCAGCCAGTACGCCTGCCAGCAGCGGGTGCGGGTCCGCTCGGCGGGGCGGCGGCGCACGAGGGCCCGGAAGAGCCAGGCGAGGGTGGAGCCGAGGGCGTAGCCGATGGCGGCGGTGATGCCGCCGACGATGCCCTGGAGGTACCAGGGCCGGGGCACGAGGGAGGGGGTGAGGCTGGACCAGAAGAAGACGGTGGCTAAGAGGAGGGCGGTGAGGTCGGGCCAGCGACGTATCCGGTACGCGGGGTCGGGACGGTCCCAGTAGGGGCGCCGCGCGAAGGCGAGGAGCCGGTCGGCGGCGCGCGCGGCGGCGCGGGCGCCGGGGTCGGTACGGGCTTCGGTACCGGCGGCGGCTCGGGGGTCGGCAGGGACCTCGGTACCGGCGGCGGCTCGGGGGTCGGTGCGGGCGTTGGTGCCGGCGGCTCGGGGGGTGCGGGCGCCGGTGCCGGCGGTGCGGGCGTCGGTGTCCGTGTCGGTGGTCGTCGCGGTGTGGGGGCCCGGGCCGGACGCGGGTCCGGCGGACCGATCGGGGCTGGTGTTCCGGTCGGTCGAGGTCATCGGATCAGCCTCGTACGTCCGTACACCCGTCCGCAAACCGTATTTCCGCCAGGGCCCGCGTCGGTCCGCGTCCGGTGGTTCAGCGGGTGCGGTCCTCCCGGGGGGCGGGCGGCTCGGTCACCGGAGCGGGTTCCGGTTCGGCGGGCTCGGCGGAGCGGCGGTCGGCGCGCTGGGCGCGGGAGGCCTCGGCGCGCAGCAGGGCCTGGAGGACGGCGTACGGGTCGACGGGCATGGCGGAACTCCTCGCGGGGGGGGTGATGTAGGGGGCTTGCCGGGAGGTGCGGGCCTCTCAGCAGCGCATCACCACGCGCCGGAGCGCGTCGCCACGCGGGGTGGATACAGGAGCGGGGGCGGCGGTACGGGAGCGCCGTCGGGCGGTACGGGGACGGCGGCGCGGCGGGGTGGGCCGGACGCGCGTGCGGTGGCGCCTGGCCCGGCCGGGGAGCCCGGCTTCCGCCGCCGCCGGGTCGAAGGTCTCGCCACCCTGGTCGGGGGCCGGGGCGGGGGCGGCGGACGCGGGGCGGAGCTCGACGGCGCCGGTGAGGGCGTTCGCCGCGCCGGCCCCGAGGAGCGTGGCGAGGATCAGCAGGAGCGCGACCCACCGGGGTCCGCCCGGCGCGGGGCGCGTCCGGCGGCCCGCCGGGGTGGCGGGCGTCGCGGTCGGCTCGGGCACGGGGCTCACGGAGATCCGTACTGCCCCGCCCGGGTCCGCGCACGGCGCTCCCGGCCCGAGATCCGCCCGGGCGGCCTACGCCCTGGCCCCCGGATTCACCGCACCGGCGGTCACGGCGCCGGCTCGGCCTCCACCGCGGCGCCCGCCGCGGCGCGCCGCCTGCGGGCCGACATCCAGGCGTGTACGAGCACTCCGACGAAGAGGAACAGGACTCCCTGGTAGACGGCGGCGTATCCGGAGCCGGCGACGAGCCAGAGGGAGAAGCCGAAGGCGGCGAGGGCGAGGATCGCGTCGCGGACGAGCCGGGGGCGGTGGACCCGGTCGGCCTGTCCGGAGAGCAGGAAGTGGATCTGGGCGGCGGTGGAGAGGAGGTACGGGACGGTGGCGGTGAAGGTGGTGACGAGGACGAGGACCTCGAAGACGCCCTGCGTGCCCGCCGTGTAGTTGTAGACGGTGAGCAGGGAGGCGAGGACGACGGTCACGGCGACGCCGACCGTGGGGACGCCGCGCCGCTTGTGGGCGAAGGCCTTCGGGAAGAGTCCGTCGCGGGCCGCCGCGTAGGGGGTCTGGGCGCTGAGCAGCGTCCAGCCGTTGAGCGCGCCGACCATCGAGACGAGCGCCATGCAGGCGATGGCGGCGCCGCCCCAGGAGCCGCCGAACATGACGTTCACGGCGTCCGAGAAGGGTGCGGAGGAGTCGACGAGCCGGTCGTGGGGGACGGTGCCGAAGACGGAGAGCGTGCCGAGGAGGTAGATCACGGCGGCGCCGAGGGTGCCCAGGATGGTGGCGCGGCCGACGTTGCGCCGGGGGTCGCGGACCTCTCCGGCGCTGACGGCGGCGGACTCGACGCCGAGGTAGCTGAAGAGCAGGATCGCGGCGGAGGCGGAGACCGCGCCGAGGGCGCTTCCCTCGCTCGCCTGGAAGGGGCCGAGGTTGGCGCTGTCGAAGAAGAACAGTCCGCCGACGGCGACGAACAGCAGCGGGACGAACTTGAGGACGGTGGCGACGAGCTGCACGGCGCCGACGTACCGGGTGCCGGCGAGGTTGGCGAGGGCCGGGAGCCACTGGAGGGTGAGCGCGGCGGCGATGGTGGCGGCCTTCGACTCGTGGACGGGGACCAGGACGTCGAGGTAGCCGACGGCGGCGACGGCGAGGGCGGCGTTGGAGACCCAGGTGGTGATCCAGTACGACCAGGCCGCGAGGAATCCGGCGAAGTCGCCGAAGGCCTCGCGGGCGTAGACGTAGGGTCCGCCGGTCATCGGGAGGCGCCGGGCGAGGCGGCCGAAGACGAGGGCGAGGGCGATCGCGCCGAGGGTGAGGACGCCGAAGGCGACGAGGCTGATCGTGCCGTAGGGGGCGACGGAGGCGGGCAGCAGGAAGATTCCGCCGCCGATGATGTTGCCCATGACGAGGGCTGTCGCGACGGGGAGTCCGAAGCGCCGGGCGTGCCTGCTCGGGCTCGTGCCCGTGCCCGTGCTCGGGCTCGGGCTCGGGCTCGGGCTCGGGCTCGGGCTGGGCCTGTCGGGAGCCGGAGCGAGGCCGGGGTCGGTTCCGGTCTGTGGAGTTGTGGCCGTGCTCATGGGGTGGTGCGCCTTCCGTCGTACAAGCGCGGACATCGTCCGGTAACGACGAACAAGCGTCCAAATCAGCGGCTTTTGTCCTGTACGACCCCGTCATCAACCGGAAGATGTGATTCCGATCGGCTCGTGGGCGGGGAAATCTCCAGGGGTGGGGAAACCTCCATGGCTGGAGCGACTTCCACGGGCGGGGAGACCCCCAGCGGCACCTGCGGGCCCGAGGACTCGCGCAGCCAGCGGCGCAGCACCCGGTGGATCCGCTCCGCGCCGACCAGCTCCTCCCCCGTGCCGACCGGCGGCGACAGCTCCGGCGGCGACAGCAGGAAGGGGTGCGACTGCTCGCCGCCGAGGCCGCCGTGCGAGCCGATCTGCTCCTCGAAGGCGTGCACGGTGCCCGTCGCCGGGTCGTACATCGAGTTGACCATGACGTCCGCGACGTGCGGGAAGCCGTCCGTGCGGCGCACGGCGTCCGCCGCGCCCCGGCCGAAGACGGCCAGCGGCCCCTCGTCGGCGAGCTCGGCGACCGGCACCTCCACGCCGTCGCGGGCGAGGACGAGCGAGCCGTGCTCGGCGCTCGCCACGAGCACGAAGCCGACGCCCGGGTGGTGGGCGAGGGTCCGCAGCAGAGCCGGGTGGCGCCGGTCGATCTCCTCGCGCGTCATCCGGTGCGGCACGTCGGGGAAGGAGATCAGCCCCAGGTTGCCCGAGGCGAGGACCACCGGCTCGGAGGGCTTGGCGGGCAGTTCGCGCGCGGTCTCGCCGTTCTCGTCGAGCGGCCGGTGCAGGGCGCTGCGCAAGGCGTCCCTGGCCGCGTCGCGCGCCTCCGAACCGCTGCGGGTGCGCCGGACGCGGCGCGGCACCGGCAGCCCGCACCCGGCCCGCACGAGCTCCTTGAGGGAGAGACCGTACGCCGACTCGAAGGTCTCGCCCGGGCTCTGCCCGTGGTCGGAGAGGAGCACGATCCGGTACGGGCGCGGCGCGTGCTCGGCGACGGTCGCGATCAGCGCGATCGAGCGGTCGAGGCGGCGCAGGACCTGGTCGGTGTCCCGGCCGTGCGGCCCCGAGTGGTGGGCCACCTCGTCGTACGCGACGAGGTCGGCGTAGACCGCGGTGCGCCCGGCCAGCATGTCCCCCATCACGGCGGCGACCACCACGTCCCGCTCGACGACCGTCGCGAAGGCGCGGACGAAGGGGTACGTGCCGCCGCGCGAGACCCTCGGGGTGTCGCGGCGCAGCAGCGCCCGGGTCGACTGGCACACCTCACGGGCGCACTCGGCGACGAGCGAGCCGGCGGTGCGGACGGCGTTGGCCGGGTCGGAGAAGTACGCGAAGTAGCCGGCCCGGGAGCGGTTGCGGCTGCCGCGCCGCGCGGCCATCGACAGGACCAGGGCGAGCTGGTCGGCGCCGCCGCTGAAGAGGTTCCCGCGGGAGGCGCCGTCGAGGGTGAGCAGCCCGCCGTCCCCGGTGCGGCGCACGGCCCGCCGCTGGAGCTCGACGGCGCTCGCGGGGCGGTTCGAGACCATGAGCCGGCCGGTGTCCTTCTCGTACCAGCGGAAGGCGGGCACGTCCTCGTTGGAGCCGTGCAGGATGCCGAGCTGGCTGGCGCCGGTCTGGCTGGACCAGTCGGTCCGCCAGGGGGTGAGGTGGTGGCCGGTGTCGAGCCAGCCGGCGACGGTCGGCATGAGCCCGTCGGCGACGGCGGTGCGCAGGACGTGGTGGCCGACGCCGTCGAGCTGGAGGAAGACGGTGCCGGGGGCGGCCTCAGGCGAGTCCGCGGGGTCGCGGGGGCGGGTGCGGCCGGTGAGGCGGTAGAGGCGGCGGCGGTAGGCGTCGTCGTCGCGGACGGCGAGGGCAGTGGCGGTCGCGGAGGCGACGGCGGACATGACGGCGGCGACCACGACGGCGGTCTCGGGGTCGGCGGCGCCGCGCCCGTCGGGGATCAGCCAGAGCGCGACGAGCAGCAGCGAGCCGTTGAGGAAGAAGACGAGCAGACCGAGGACGAGCGCAGGGACGAGGAGGAGGGCGCGGACGACCACGGGCCACACGAGCGCGCCGAGCAGACCGAAGGCACCCGCGGCGGTGGCGGCGGTGACGGCCGTCCGCGTCATGCTGTCGCCGTCCGCGGACTGGAGCTCGAAGTCGGGGAGCAGTCCGGCGAGGGCGAGCATGGTGAGGGTGGACACCGCCCAGACCACGACCATCCGCATCACCGCGCTGCCCGCGGTCCGCCAGCGCCCGGCCCCACCCCATCGCCCGTCTCCCACGCCCGGTTCACCTTTCGCCCGTTTCCTGCCTCAAGCGTGGCACAACGCCCACGGTCAAGGCGGAAAACGGGTGACGGAGAACGGCCGGGGTGTGTCAGGTCGGACCCCGTCCTGTGTCAGGTCGGACCGGGTGGGGCGGGGAACGTCCCGTGGGTCAGCAGCCGTCGTATCCGGCGGTGGGCATGGAGAGCCGCCGGTGCACTCCGGCCTTGGCCGCCGTGTCGTACGACGGTTCGTCGAGGCCGACGGTCTCGACCCGCACGCCTCGGCGCTCGCACTCGGCGCGGAAGCCGGAGACCGAGGTCAACGCGCGGGCGAGGACACGATCGTTGGCGGCGACGAAGAGGTCGACCTCCCCGTCCTCGACGTCCTGCCACAGGGCCGCGTGGTCGGGACGGATGCCGTAGAAGAGGAGTTGGCGGGCGAGCACGTACCCCTTGTCGACGGCCCAGCGGGCGCACAGCGCGTGCTGGCCTCGCGTGTCCACCAGGAAGGGGTCGCTGTCCAGCTCTTCGAGCGGGGTGAGGCTGGCGATCGCCGCCACCCGAACGTCGTCCATGGACCGACCCTACTGGGGATCGGCACGGCCGAACATCCTCCGGAGCACGCTCCGGACATTTACCCTCGTTACGGAGGTACGGAACGGTCGCGGACATCGGGGCGCGGCGGCCGGAGCCCCCGGGACGACGAGCGGAGACGGAAGGCGGCATGCCGGTGGAGGTCACCTGGTGGGGTCACGCGACCTGCACGGTCGAGGACTCCGGGGTCCGCTTCCTCACCGACCCGCTGTTCGCGCGGCGGCTCGCGCACCTGCGGCGGCGGCGCGGCGCCCCGCCGCCGCCCGAGGCCACGCGCGCCGAGGCCGTGCTCGTCTCGCACCTGCACGCCGACCATCTGCACGTGCCCTCGCTGGCCCGGCTCGCGCCCGGGACCCGGATCGTCGTGCCGCGCGGGGCGCCGGCCGCCGTACCGGGGCTGCGCAGGCTCGACGGGAACGGGCTGCGGGTGACCGAGGTGGAGCCGGGCGACACGGTGACGGTCGAGGGCGTGACGGTACGGGCCGTCCCGGCGGCCCACGACGGGCGGCGGCTGCCGGTCGGTC
The DNA here is from genome assembly GCF_014649015.1 of Streptomyces narbonensis. GTDB lineage: Bacteria > Actinomycetota > Actinomycetes > Streptomycetales > Streptomycetaceae > Streptomyces > Streptomyces narbonensis. Next base: position 510,179 of record NZ_BMSF01000002.1, on the reverse strand, counting down.
CGCACCGCTCCCCCGCCCTCGGGTACGTCGTCGAGGGCGAGGCGCGGACGTACTTCGCCGGGGACACCGGGCTGTTCGACGGGATGGCGGAGGCGGTGGGTCCGGTGGACGTGGCACTGCTGCCGGTCGGCGGCTGGGGGCCGTACCTCGGGCACGGGCACCTCGACGCGGGCCGGGCTGCCGAGGCGCTCGCCGCGCTGTCGCCCGCGGCGGCGGTGCCGGTGCACTACGGCACGTACTGGCCGATCGGGCTCGACGGGGTCCGGCCGCACGAGTTCCACGCGCCGGGGGACGAGTTCGTCCGCCACGCGGCCCGGCTCGCCCCGAAGGTGGTGGTGCACCTGCTGGCCCACGGCGAGCGGGTGCGGCCGGAGGTCGCCAGGTGATCGACGGTCTGGTGCGGGTCGCCGGAGCGGTGCGCGAGCTGCCGACCGAGTCGACGCAGCAGGCGGTCGGCTATCCCTCGCTGTTCCTCCTCGTGGCGCTGGGCGCTCTGGTGCCGATCGTGCCGACGGGTGCCATCGTGAGTTCGGCAGCGGTGGTCGCCTTCCACCAGAGCTCGCCGGTGGCGCTGCTCCTCGTCTTCCTCGTGGCGGCGTTCGCCGCGTTCCTGGGGGACCTGGCGCTGTACTGGCTCGGGCAGCGCGGGGTGCGTTCCCGCAACGGCTCGCGGTGGCTGGCCGCACTGCGGGGCCGGGTGACGCCGGAGCGGCTCGCGCAGGCGCAGGAACGGCTGGACACGCATCAGGTGTCCGTGCTCGTGCTGTCCCGGCTGGTGCCGGCGGGGCGGATCCCGGTGATGCTGGCGTGTCTGCTCGCGGAGATGCCTTTGCGGCGTTTCGCGCGGGGGGACATGGCGGCGTGCCTCGCGTGGGCGGCGACGTACCAGCTGATCGGCATCCTGGGCGGTTCACTCTTCCCGGAGCCGTGGCAGGGGGTCGTGGCGGCAGTGGGTCTGACGGTGCTGATCAGCGCGCTGCCGGCGCTGTGGCGGCGGGTGCGGCCCTCGCGTACGCATGGGGCCTCGGGCACTTCAGGGAGTGAGCACCCGTGAGGCGCCGATCGGGAGGTCCCACAGGTCCTCGCGGGGCAGTCCCGCCTTCTCCCAGGCGGCCCTGACGCGGGTGAGGGGTTCCAGGACGGGTTCCGCGGAGAGGACGAAGGTGGCCCAGTGCATGGGGGCCATCCTCCGTGCGCCCAGGTCCTGGTGGGCGCGGACGGCCTCCTCGGGGTCCGTGTGGACGTCGCTGAGCCACCAGCGGGGGGCGTAGGCCCCGATCGGGAGCAGGGAAAGGTCGATGCCGGGGAAGCGGCGGCCGATCTCGGCGAACCAGTGGCCGTACCCGGTGTCCCCCGCGAAGTGGATCCGGCGGCCCGACGGGTCGGTGAGCACCCAGCCGCCCCACAGGGAGCGGCAGGTGTCCAGGAGAGTGCGCTTGGACCAGTGGTGGGCGGGGACGAAGTCGAAGCGCACGCCGTCGAGTTCGGCCGCCTCCCACCAGTCGAGCTCGGTCACCCGGCCGAACCCCCTGCGGGAGAACCAACGTCCGAGGCCTGCGGGGACGAACACCGGTGTGCGGCGGGGAAGTCGGCGGAGGGTGGGGGCGTCGAGGTGGTCGAAGTGGTTGTGGCTGATGACGACGGCGTCGACGCGTGGCAGGTCCTCCCAGCGGACGCCGACCGGGGTGAGCCGGGCCGGGGTGCCGAAGATCCGGCGGGACCAGACGGGGTCGGTGAGGACGGTGAGTCCGCCGAGGCGCAGGATCCAACTGGCGTGGCCCGCCCAGGTGACGGCGAGGGTGTCGGGCCCGGCGGGCGGCAGCGGACCCGGCTCAAAAGGGAGCAGGGGGATGTCGCGGAGGCCTTCGGGGCGGGGACGGACGGCTCCCTCGCGGGCCAGCCGCGCCAGGGCGCGGACGCCGGGGAGGGGAGCGGTGAGCCGGTCGACGAAGGTCCGGGGCCAGTCCGCGCGCAGCCGGCCGACCGGCTGGAGCACGGGGGTGGGCGACGGGGCGGGGGTCGTGGGGGGTGCCGGGGCTGTGGTGGATGCCGGGGCTGTGGGTGCCGGGGCTGCGGGTGCCGGGGCCGTGGGTGCCGGGGCCGTGGGTACCGGGGCTGTGGTGGGGGGCTGAGCGGGGGCGGCGGGGTACGGGGCCTCGGCGGCCCGGGCGGGGCGTGCCGTCCGTTCGGTCATCTGCGGGCTCCGTCCTGCGTCGCGGCTCGTACGGGGTGGGCGGGGTGTCCGGACTGGAGCGGGGGGCCTGGCCGGGCCGGGTGTCCGGACTGGAGGGGGTGTCCCAGCCGGGCCGGACGTCCGGGCTGGAGCGGGGGGCCTGGCCGGGCCGGGTGTCCGGACTGGAGGGGGTGTCCCAGCCGGGCCGGACGTCCGGACTGGAGCGGGGGGCCTGGCCGGGCCGGATGTCCGGGGCGGGTCACCTGAGCTCCTCCAGGGCTCCTCCGAAGTCCGTCAACGCGCCCGTCACGTGCGGGAGTTCCTCGGGGTTCCGGGACCCGAGGGTCTCGGCGCGCTCCTCCTCGGTGGCGCCGAGGAACATCTTGGTGCCGAACCGGACGCGCAGGGCGCCGAGTTCGTCCCCGAATCTGTGCCCGCCGGGGACGGGGGCGCCGAGTCGCGCGGTCAGGTGGCTCTCCAGCTCCAGGGAGTCGGTGACGCCCCGGGCGGCGAGTCCGGACCTCAACCTGCCGAGGTCCACGTACAGATGGCGACCGGCCTGCGGAGGCCGGGAGAGGGCTCCGGCGGCCAGGGCGGTGCGGTGCGCGGCGGCGGCGAGCCGGCCGTGGACGGCGGCGGCGCGCCGGGCCGGCACGGTCACGTCCTCGGGTTCGTCGAGGGCGTGCGCGGCGGCGGGGGCGACGGGACCGGGGACGACGGCGCCGAGGGCGGTGAGGACGTCGAGGGCGCGGGCCCTGCGATCGGTCCAGCGGTCGGCGCGGGACGGGTCGGTGGGCGGGAAGCGGGCGACGGCGCAGGGCCAGGCGGCCGGGGTGAGGGGGGCGCCGCCGAGGTCGCCGAGGACGGTGACGTCGTCCGGGCACATCTCGGCGGGGCTGAGGAGCACGGTGTCGTGCGGGTGGTGGAGGGTGTCGCGCCAGGTCTCGTCGCTGATGACGTGGAGGCCCTCGGCGACGGCGGCCTCGCAGGCCTCGCGCACGATCTCGGGCGGGGCGACGGTGGCGGTGGGATCGTCGGCGACGGAGAGCAGCAGGACCCGGGGGTCGCCGCCCTCGGCCCGCACTCTCCGGACGGTCTCCAGGAGGGCGTACGGATCGGGGACGCCACCGCATTCGGCGGGGGTGGGTACGTGGTAGGCGGGGCGGCCGAGGAGGCGGGCCTGCGGAGCCCACCAGGCGGGGCAGGGGCGGGGCAGCAGGAGGTCTCCGCCGTGCGCGGCGATCAGGGCGAGGAGCAGGGCGGGGGCTCCCGGGGCCGCCACGACGTCCTCGGCGTGCGTCCGCAGGCCGCGCCGCCACCAGTAGCCGGCCGCGGCCTCCCGCAGGACGGGGCCGCCGCCGGGCGGTTCGGGGGCGGCGCGTCCCGCCGCCGCGGCGAGGAGGGCGGCGAGCCCGGGAAGGACGGGCAGGCCCGCGTCGGGCGCGGGAGGGCCGTAGCGCACCGGCCCTCGGCCTTCCGGAGCCGCGTGGGGCATGTCCCGTACCTCCTGAGCGCACGGGGCACCGGGAACGGCACCCCGAGCCCTTTATACGAAGATCCAGGCGGTTTCGCCGCTCCAGGAGTCGCTTCGGTTGCCGGGGCGAGCCGGGTGGGGCGCCGGGACGACCACCCCGCTCGGGCGACGGTGACCGGGTGGCGTACGAGTGAGCTGCGGCCGTTTCCGGTGTGCTCGATCAGGGCCGTTCGGGTGACGGAGGGCAGGTCGCGCGGCCGCCCGCAGGTGGAGTGGACGCCGAACCCGGGTGCCGTCACCCATGGATCCGTCCGCCCGGACCCGGGTCCGGGAAATACGGCAGCGGCGCTCGGTCTCCCCGGCGGAGAATGCGGCATGACGACATCGAACGGCGCGACCCCATCGATACGCGAGGCGCTTCCCGAGGACGCGGCGGACGTCGCCTCCGTGCACGTCCTGTCCTGGCGGGCCGCCTACCGCGATCTCCTCCCCGGGCCGTACCTGGCCTCGCTGGACCCGGAGGAGCGGGCGTCCGTCTGGCACGACCGGCTGACCGCGCCCGACCGGCCCACGGTGCTCCTGGCGACGGAGCCCGACGGGCGGGTCGTGGCCTTCTCCTGCCTCAGGGCCTGGCCGGACGAGGAGCCCGCGGAGGCTGAAGCGGCCGGTGCGACCGATGTGGCCAGGACGGCCGGTGCCGTCGGCACCGCCGGTGCGTCCCGTGCGTTCGACCCCGTCTCCACCGCCGAACTGGCGGCGCTGTACGCCCTGCCGGAGGCGTGGGGCACGGGCGTCGGGCGGTCGCTGCTCGCCGCGTCCACGGAGGTGCTCGTGACGGCCGGATTCCGGACCGCCGCACTGTGGGTGCTCGCCGGGAACACGCGGGGCCGACGCTTCTACGAGGCGGCCGGCTGGCGACCGGACGGCACGGCCGTCCGCGAGGTCACGGGCGGTCGGGAGCTCGAGGAACTCCGGTACCGCCGGGCGCTGTTCGGCTGAGCGGCTGTCCACATCTCAAGACGAGGGTCTCACTATTCGGCGTGGGTGCGTACGGTGAGGGCACGCACCCACACCGAGGGAGTCACTTCCATGACGCATGCCTCCGCCTCGTCCGCGGCCCACGAGACCGCTGTCTACACCCACGGCCACCACGAGTCCGTCCTGCGTTCGCACAACTGGCGGACCGCCGCCAACTCCGCCGCCTACCTGCTGCCCGAGCTGCGGGCGGGGCTGGACGTCCTGGACGTGGGCTGCGGCCCGGGCACGATCACGGCGGATCTGGCGGCGCTGGTGGCGCCCGGCCGGGTGACCGCCGTCGACGCCGCCGAGGACGTCCTGGACAAGGCCCGCGCGGTGGCCGCCGAACGCGGCCTGGAGAACGTCGAGTTCGCGGTGGCGGACGTACACGCCCTGGACTTCCCCGACGACTCCTTCGACGTCGTCCACGCCCACCAGGTGTTGCAGCACGTCGGAGACCCGGTCCAGGCCCTGCGCGAGATGCGGCGGGTGTGCAGGCCGGGCGGAGTCGTCGCGGCCCGAGACAGCGACTACGGGGCCTTCGCCTGGTTCCCCGAACGCCCGGCGTTGGACGGCTGGTTGGACCTGTACCACCGTGTCGCACGGGCGAACGGCGGCGAACCCGACGCCGGGCGTCGGCTGTTCTCCTGGGCCCGGGAGGCGGGGTTCACCGCCGTCACGACGACCGCGGCGACCTGGTGCTTCGCCACGCCCGAGGAGCGCGCCTGGTGGAGCGGCCTGTGGGCGGACCGCACGACCGCCTCCGTCTACGCCGAACTGGCCGTCAAGGGCGGCCACTCGACCGAGGCCGAGCTGAAGGCGATCGGGGAGGCCTGGCGGGAGTGGGGCGCGCAGGAGGACGCCTGGTTCATGGTCCCGCACGGCGAGATCCTGTGCCGGGTGTCCTGACCGCCCGACCGCCCACCGGAGACGAGCCGTCCGCAGCCGTCCGTCAGCTCGGTCGCATCCTGAACTCATAGGCGTACGGCAGTGGTTCGTCGGTGATCTCCGCCCAGACCTCGCCGAGGATCTCGACTCCCTCGCGCAGGTCCGCGACCTCGAAGCCCGCGCCGAAGACGGCGCGGGCCTCGTCCTTTCTGCCCTCGGCGAGGAGCAGCCGCGCCTCCAGGAGCCGGAAGGCGCCCCTTCCCCGGGCCTCTTCCGGGAGCCGTTTCCATGTCTCGCGTGCCCTGCCCGCGCGTCCGGCGGCGAGCAGCGCGGTGACGGCCTCGCGGCCGAGCGCGGCGCTCACCACCTCGTCCTCGGCGGCCCGGTCCGCCTGGTCGGTGTGGTCGGTGTGGTCGGTGAAGGCCTCCGCGAACCGTTCGGCGGCGCGGGCCGGGTGTCCGTCCTCCCGGTCGGCGACGGCGAGGCAGCGGAGCAACGGCCAGCGGACGGCGGCCTCGCGCAGTCCGCGTTCCCAGCTCCGTACGGCCTGGGCGCGGTCTCCGGCGTGCCACTGGGCGATGCCGAGGTGGTACTCGGTGGAGGGGTCGGCCGGGGCGGTCTCCAGCATGTCCCGCCAGGGCGACGAGACCAGCGGCGCGCCGGGCGCGGCTCCCTTCTCGGGGGCCGGCAGGACTCCGGTGTCCAGCAGTGCGCGCCAGGGCTCCTGCTCGGGCCCGAGCGTCGACTCGGGGAAGGGCGTGCCGGGCAACTCGAAGTGTCCGCGCAGGACTTCGAGGGCTCCCCAGCCGGAGCCGACAGCGAGGACGGTCTCGGGCCCGGAGTCGGCGGCCTGCTCGCGCCAGGCCGTGTAGGCCGTGTCGACCGCGGCGCGCGGGAGCGCTTCGGCGAGGCCGCCCTCGACGGCCTCGCGGGCCGCGCCCCAGTCGTCGCCGAGCGCCGCGGCGGGGTCGGCGGCGAGCGGTCCGTACGCCTCAAGCCAGCTGAACTCCCCGCCGCCGGGCAGCTCCAGGTGCTCCAGCTGGGTGCGGGCGAGGCCGGCCTGGATCTCGGCGTAGCCGGGGGTGCCGGGCTCGGTGAGCCACTCCTGCCAGCGCCGGCCGCCGCGCTCGCGGCCCCACAGGAAGAGCTTGCGTCCGCGCAGCGGATCGGTGGAGGTCTGGACGAGGCCGGTGCCGTCGGCATCGAGGGCGGCGATCCAGCGGCGCTGCCCGTCAGGCAGGTCGTAGAACCAGTCGGCCGCGTGGTCCCCGTTCAGCGGGTACGAGCGGTCGGTGCCGCCACCGCTCTCGGGGACGGGGAAGGGCAGGCGGCGCAGCGAGCGTTCGTAGCCGTGGTGCCAGGCGGCGTCGGCGGGCGCGATGACGCGGCGGTCCTCCGGTACGGCGGTGTTGGACCACCAGTAGACGGGGGCGGGCCGCTCGTGGGGGTTGCGGATGCGGACGCCGACATGGAGGAAGTCGGAGCCGTCCGGGAGCCACAGGTCGACCTGGAAGGGCAGGTCCCGCAGGCGCTCCCACTCCCACAGCCGGAGCATCCGGCCGCCGTCGGGCGCGCGGACGACGGCCGCGTGCAGGGGCGAGCAGGAGAGGGTGGTGTGGCCGGTGGCTCCGATGTTCCACTCGATGCCGCCGGAGAACCAGGCCCCGTTGAGGGCGAAGGCGGCCGGCTGGATCACCGGGTTGCGGTAGAGGAGTTCGCGTCCGCCGGCCTTGTGGAACAGGGAGTGGACGCGGCCGCCGAGCCCCGGGAGCACGGTGGCCCGGATCCGGTCGTTCTCGATCACGATCGCGTCGAGGTCGGTGGGGGTGCGTTCGCGCCCGTAACCGTCCCGCACGGGGGCGGGCAGCAGGCTGCGCAGGGGTGCGTGTCCGATGCCCCGGGCCATGTCGCGCGGGAGTTCGGCGAGGGTCTGTTCGTCGACCGCGTGGGTCCCGTGGTGGGTCCGCAGGGCGGGCAGGGGGCTGTCCGGGCCCAACGGGGCCGCGGGCAGCGTCAGTACGGCACGTCGCACGGTCGTCATCCACCCATGGAACACGCCGGGGCCGGTCCTGACCAGGGGTTCGCTCACCTATGACGGAGCGGTGACCGCCCAGCGCTCGTGGTCCCGCCAGGCTCCGTCGATGAACAGCATCGCGGGCGAGAAGCCCTCCAGGCGGAAGCCCGTGCGCTGGACGAGCGCACGGGAGGCGGTGTTGCCGGGCTGGATGTTCGCCTCCAGGCGGTGCAGCTCCAGGGGCCCGAAGGCGTACGCCAGGAGCAGCCCGAGGGCCTCGGTGAACAGTCCGCGGCCGGCGGCGTGCGCGAAGGCTCCGTAGCCGAGGGCGCCGCTGCGGAAGGCTCCGTGGACGATGTTGTTGATGTTGACGAAGCCGGCGATCCGCCCGCCGGCCACCCCTTGGGCGTGCTCGCACACCAGGAATCCGGCGCGCGCCGGGTCCTCGATGAGCGCGCCCGCGTAGGTGGCGTACGCCTCGGGGGTGGACGGCGGGAAGAGCCAGGGCCGGTGGAGTTCCCTGCTCTCGCGGGCACGGGCGGTGAACTCCTCGGCGTCGTCCGGCGAGAAGGGGCGCAGGCCCACGCGGGGCCCGGCGGTGAGGTATCGGCCAAGATCGTCGGGCATGGAGCCAGACTAGGGGGTGTCGTCACATTCCCGTCGTCGCCCGAAGGGCGGCCCCGCGGCGCCTGGTGCGTGCTCTCGGCGTGCCGGGTGGAAGCCCACGTACTGGACGTACGTGGGCTTTCGCCCGGTGCGGCGAGAGTGCGTGCCTGGGGGCACCTCCCAGCGGCAGCTGGGGGAACGCCGCGGGGCAGACGGGAATGTGACGACACCCCCTAGGACGCGCGACGGGGTCGGCGCCGGGGCATATCCGATCGACACTCCGCTGCCGATCGCGTTGACTCGGCCGCATGCCCGAGCTGCGTACCGATCGTCTTCTGCTCCGCCGGTGGCGGGAGTCCGACCTCGAACCGTGGGCGGCGATGAACGCCGACCCCGAAGTCCGGAGATACCTGGGCGAGTTGCTGACCCGGGAGCAGAGCGATGCGACGGTGACGCACATGCGGGCGGAGTTCGACGCGCGCGGTTTTGGGTGGTGGGCGCTGGAATCGCGCGAGACCGGCGAGTTCCTCGGCCGCGCGGGCCTGGACGTGGTGGACGAGAGCATGCCGTTCGCGGGCGTGGACATCGGGTGGCGGCTGGCCCGCCCGGCGTGGGGTCACGGATATGCGACCGAGGCCGCGCTGGCCTGCCGGGCCTTCGGTTTCGGGACCGTCGGGCTGTCGGAGATCATCGCGACGACGACGGTCCACAACCTTCGCTCCCGGGCGGTGATGCGCCGGATCGGCATGACCCGGGACCCGGCCGATGACTTCGACGATCCGAGCGTGCCCGAGGGGCCGCTGCGCCGGTGCGTGTTGTACAGGGCCCGCCGCGAAGACACGCACGGCCTGCACCACTGAGCGGTTCAGCCCTGTCTGCGGCGGCGGTGTTCGGCGACCCGGACGCGTGAGGCGCAGGTGGTGGAGCAGTAGCGGCGCGGGCTGCCGGGGCCGGTGCCGAGGTAGAGCCTGTGGCAGCCGGGGGCGGCGCATTCGCCCCAGGTGGCGCGGCCGTGCTCGGTGAGGATCTGGGCGAGGGCCAGGGCGCTGGAGGCCAGGAACCAGTCGGCCCATCCGGCGTCGTGGCGGTCGACGTGCAGGTGCCAGGGGTGGCCGTCGTGCCGGGACAGGCGGGGAGCGGCGGCGTGGTCGGCCAGGGTCGCGTTGAGGGCGGCGGCCGCCCGGTCGGTGTCGGTCTCGGTGAGGATGCCGGTGATCTTCGAGACGGCGTCCCGCAGTTCCCGCAGGTCCGCGTCGGAGAGCGCCGTCTCGGTCAGGTCCTGCGGGCTCTCGCCGTGGCTCGCCAGGAGCGGCACCGCCACTTCGCGGGGCAGGTCGGGGTGGGTCCGTACGGCGTTGGCGAAGTCGATCAGGCGCTGGGCGGCCTGGAATCCCCGGGTTCTCACGTCTGCGCTCCCTGTGTCACGACTCCGACGGTAACGTCTTCTCATCATAAGGCGTTACGAGGCGGGGGTCGGATGTCGGAACGATCGGGTGGACGGCCACATGAACGATCGCGTGAACGACGGGGAGTACCGCGCTACCTGCTGACCGCGTTCGTCGCGCGACTGGCCGACGAGGGCACGGCCGTGGCCGTGGTCATGCTGGCCGTGGCCCGCACGGGCAGCGCGGCGCAGGGGGCGTTCGTCCTGACGGCCTGGACGGCTCCTCATGTCCTCGCGGCTCCCCTGGCCGGCGCCATGGCGGAACGCGCACGCCGGCCCCGGCTCTTCTACTGCGGCGCGCTCGGCGGCTTCGCCCTGGCGATCTCCGCGGTGGCGTTCGGCGTCGGACGCCTGCCCCTCGCCCTGGTCCTCGCCGTCGCGGCGGCCGGGGGCTGCTGCGGACCGATCGTCTCCGGCGGGCTCTCCAGCCTCGTCGCCCGGCTGGTGCCGGCCGGCGGGGAGCGGGACCGCGCCTACGCCTGGGACGCCGTGATCTACAACGCCGCCGCCGTCGCCGGCCCCGGCACCGCCGGGGTCCTCGCCTCGGCCGTCTCCCCGGTGGCGGCGCTGCTCGTCCTTTCGGCGGCCGCGGCCTGCGCCTGCGCGCTCACGGCGCTGCTCCCGCTGCGCGTCGGCGCCGAGGACGCGCAGGCGGCGCCGACCCGACTTCACCGGGACCTGGCCGACGGCCTGAAGACGGTGTGGCGGGAACGCGAACTGCGCGCCGTCACCGCCGCCACCTGCCTGGCCTTCACCGGCATCGGCGCCCTCACCACGACCGGCGTCCTGCTCGCCACCCACCTGGGCAGCGCGGGAGCCGGCGGCCTGCTGATGACCGCGTTCGCGGTCGGCGCCCTGGCCGGGACGCTGGGCCTCGCCCGGCTGCGGCCCACGCTCGCCCCGCAGCGACTGGCCGTCGCCGGACTGCTCGGTACGGCCGCGGGGCTCGCCGCAGCGGCGGGCGCGCCCTCCGTCCCCGTCGCGGCGGCCTGCTTCGCCGTGGCCGGCGCGTTCGACGGGCTCGTCCTGACCGTGACCCTCCGTCTCCGCGCCGATCACTCCCCCGCCCGGTGGCGCACGCAGGTGTTCACCACCGGGGCCGGACTGAAGATGTCCGCCGCCGCTGCCGGTGCAGCCCTCGCCGGAGCGGCCACGGCCGGCACGGCGCGCGAGTACCTGGCCGGCATCGCCCTCGTGCAGGTGGCGGCAGCGCTGATCTACCTCCTGACCAGGCGCGATGCCCGTCACGGCGCCTCGCGTGAGGTCAGCGGCGGGCGGTCCGGACGCGGGGCGGGCAGGTCTCGCCCTTCCGTACGGCCCCGATCGTGACGGCGGTCCGCCGGTCGAGGTCCGCGCCGGCCGCCGGGTACTGCGTGCACACCCTCCAGTTCGGCGGCCACAGCACCCGCCGGTCGCGTCCGCTCGCGTCATGGACGTCCAGGCGGGTCCTGCGGTCGAGCCGGGTGAAGACCCGCCACAGCGGTACGCCCAACAGGTCCGGCATCGACCGCGGCCGGGACTCGTCGCCCGGCACGGCGGGTTCCTCGGCCGAGGAGACGGCGACGGCCGCGAGCGCGATGACGGCGGTCGCGCCCACGACGGCGGCCCGCCTCACTTCTGCCTCCGGGCCGCGGCGTAGTAGCCGCAGCCTGCGCCGAGGACGGCGGTCGCGAGGAGCGCCAGATAGAGCGGCATGGACACCTCGGGAATCAGGATCCGGATCCTGACCTCCCGGGTGTTCTCGAAGATGAAGACCAGCGTGAGGACGGCGACCACCGTCATCGCGATCCGGCCCGGGGTGAAGGCCTCGCTGAACCGGGACCCCCCGCTCGCGCGGGACGCCCCTGCCGTGTCCTTGGGACTCATGCCCGGCCCTCTCCTCCGTCGTGCCGTCGGTCCTACCCGGCCCGTGCCGCGGGACGAGCCGTGGGACCAGAATGGGGTGAGCGGGGCCTTACCGGGACGGTGAGAAGAGCCGTACGGGTGACTTGTCAGACAACGCGGGCCGACTACGGTGGTCCCGGACACCAGTGGAAACACCGGCGGGAACCACACGAGGAGGCGGCCGTGGCGGTCAGCGGACAGCGGCGTCGGCCGGTCGTGGCGCTGTACGAGCGGATCGCGGACGCCGTCCACGACGGCACCTACCCGCCGGGTTCGACGCTCCCTTCCGAGCCGAAGCTCGCCGCCGAACTGGGCGTGAGCCGGCCCGCTCTCCGCGAGGCGCTGCTGCTGCTCCAGGAGGACGGGCTGCTGACCGTGCGCCGCGGGGTCGGCCGGACCGTCAACGACCGTCCGCCGCGCCGCGGTTTCGAGCACGTCCAGCCGCTGGAGGAGCTGATCGGCTCGGGGGGTCCGCTGCGCGTGCGGGCGCTGCTGCGGACGGTGGAGGAGCCCACCGACTTCACGACGCAGCATCTGCTCGCCCCGGCCCGCGCCGAGCTCCGGTTCTGGGAGTCCGTACTGACCGGGGAGGGTACGGCGGCGGCCCTGAGCCACGAGTGGGCGGCCGCGGACGACGTGCTCGACCGGGTGCACCCCGAGTTCGCCCGCGCCCTGCGCGCACCGGAAGCTGCCGCCTCCTCGATGCTCGCGGTCCTCCTCGGCGCCTCGCGCGAGACCGCGCTGAGCGCGCACAGCGGCATCACGGCGACGCTGCTCGGCCGGCGGCGCGGGGACCAGCTGGGACGCCCGGCGGACACCCCGGCCGTCCTGGTCACCCAGGTCGTACGGATCGGCGAGACCCCGATCCTGGCCGCCAAGCACATGCTGCCGACGGGGACCCCGGCCCTGCCGGTACTCCAGTCGCACTGATCCGAGCGGGACGGAAAGGGGTCTCGTGTTGCACGGGCCCCAACCCGTACGGCACGGGCCCCAGCCCTCGTGCGGCACGGACTCCAGCCCCCGTGCGGCAAGGGCTCCAGCCCTCGTGCGGCAAGGGCTCCAGCCCTCGTACGGCACTGGGCCCGGCACTCTTCGAAACCGCGCCCCGGCCCCGTGCCGGAGCCGCTCACCCCGGCCGTCGCCGCACCCCTCCCGGTCGTGGCGTACACTTCCCCGCCATGCACTTGTCTGACAACCCTGCCACGCCTGCCGCCGCCACCGTCTCCGAGTGGATCCGCCGGGCCCCCAAGGCCGTCCTCCACGACCACCTCGACGGCGGGCTGCGCCCCGCGACGATCGTCGAGCTGGCGCGGGAGCACGGCTACACCGCGCTGCCGACCGAGGACCCGGCCGAGCTCGCGGTCTGGTTCCGGGACGCCGCCGACTCCGGATCGCTGGAGCGGTACCTGGAGACCTTCGCCCACACCTGCGCGGTGATGCAGACCCGCGACGCGCTGCAGCGCATCGCGGCCGAGTGCGCCGAGGACCTGGCGGCGGACGGTGTCGTCTACGCCGAGATCCGCTACGCCCCCGAACAGCACCTGGAGGGCGGGCTGACCCTCGACGAGGTCGTCGAGGCGGTCAACGACGGCTTCCGCGAGGGCGAGCGTCGCGCCGGCGGCCGGATCACCGTCCGTACGCTGCTCACGGGCATGCGGCACACGGACCGTTCCCTGGAGATAGCGCAGCTCACCGTCGCGCACCGGGAGAACGGCGTGGCGGGCTTCGACATCGCCGGTGGCGAGATCGGCAACCCGCCGGCCCGCCACCTCCCCGCCTTCCAGCACCTGAAGCGGGAGAACTGCCACTTCACGATCCACGCGGGCGAGGCCGTCGGCGCGGAGTCGATCCACGAGGCCGTGCAGGTCTGCGGCACGGAGCGGATCGGCCACGGCGTGCGGATCACGGACGACATCGCGGAGGACGGCACCCTGGGCCGCCTGGCCTCGTACGTCCGGGACAACCGCATCGCCCTGGAGGTCTGCCCGACCTCGAACCTCCAGACGGGCGCCGCCAAGGACTACGCCTCGCACCCGATCGACGAGCTTCGCCGCCTCGGCTTCCGGATCACGCTCAACACCGACAACCGCCTGGTCTCCGGCACCACCATGAGCGAGGAGTTCCAGCACATGGTGGACGCCTTCGGCTACGGCCCCGAGGTGTTCGAGGAGTTCACGGTCGCCGCTCTGGACGCCGCCTTCCTGCCGCTGCCGGAGCGGCAGCGACTGATCGACGAGGTCGTCCGCCCGGGCTACGCCGCGCTCTGACCGCCTCCGCCGGACGCACCGTCGTCAGCCCTGGCCACCGGCGTCCTGCGTCCTGCACCCAGCGCCCCCGTGTTCTCGCGGGGGCGCTGTTCCCGTCCCGTCGGTCCGGCGTCGTGCGGCTCAGCTCAGCGCCGGTACGTCCAGGGTCAGGGTGCACGCCTCCGCGTCGAGCACTCCCGGCACCCCGAGGGGCACGGTCAGGGCCGTCGCGCTGTGGCCGAACCCCAGCTCCTCCACCACGGGCACCCCGAGGCCGCCCAGCCGGTCGAGGAGTACCGCCCGCACGTCCTCGTACGGGCCGCATTCCTCCCACGAGCCCAGGCAGACGCCCGCGACGCCGTCCAGCCAGCCCGACCGCAGCAGCTGGGTGAGGGTCCGGTCGAGGCGGTACGGCTCCTCCCCGACGTCCTCCAGGAGTAGCAGCCCGCCGCGTGCCGAGGGTCTGCCGTGCGGGGTGGCGAGGTCGGCGGCGAGCAGGCTCACGCAGCCGCCGAGCGTGACGCCCCGGGCGCGCCCGGGGACCAGCGGTCGCGCGGTGTCCAGGCCGAGCGTCCGTACCGTCTCCGGCTCGAAGAGGGTGGCCCGCAGCGACTCCTGGGTGCGCGGGTCCGCGAGGAACGTGGCGGCGGCGACCATCGGTCCGTGGAGCGTGGCGATCCCCGTCCGCACGGCGAACGCCTCGTGCAGGGCGGTGACGTCGCTGTAGCCGACGAACACCTTCGGCCCGGCGGCCCGGATCGCCGGCCAGTCGACGAGGTCCACCATGCGCTGCACCCCGTATCCGCCGCGCGCGCAGATCACGGCGGAGACCGAGGGGTCGCACCAGGCCTCCGTGAGGTCACGGGCCCGTGCCCGGTCCGCGCCGGCGAGGTAGCCGAGGGTGGGGTGGGTGTCCAGGACGTGCGGGGCGACCACCGGGTCCAGGTCCCAGCCGCGCAGGATGGCGAGCCCGGCCCGGAGCCGCTCCTCGGGGATGGGTCCGCTGGGGGCGACGACGGCGACGCGCGCCCCGGGCCGGAGGCGCGCGGCCCGCGTCAGGGGCGGCGTGGCGGCGAGCGGTTCCCGCGCGGTCACGAGCGGAGGTCCAGGTCGGGGACGTCGGTGCGGGTGACACCGAAGGTCCGGGTGTACAGGGCGAGTTCGGCTTCCAGGGCCCGGGTCATCGTGTCGGCCCTGCGGAAGCCGTGCCCCTCTCCCTCGAAGGCCAGGTAGGTGTGGGGGACGCCACGGCCGGCCATCCGGGCGACGAAGCGCTCGGCCTGCACGGGCGGGCAGATGACGTCGTCGAGTCCCTGGAGCAACAGGAAGGGAGCCGTGATCCGGTCGACGTGCTCGATCGGTGAGCGTTCCGCGTAGCGGTCGGGGACCTCGTCGAGGGGGCCGACGAGGCCCTCCAGGTACCGGGACTCGAAGTCGTGGGTCTCGTCGGTGGCCCAGCCCCGCAGGTCGAGGATGGGGTAGATGATCGTGCCGCAGGCGTACACGTCGGTACCGACTAGGGAGGCGGCGGCCGTCCAGCCGCCCGCGCTGCCGCCGCGCACCGCGAGCCGGGCGGGATCGGCGGTGCCTTCGGCGGCGAGGGCCGTGGCGACGGCGGCGCAGTCCTCGACGTCGACGACTCCCCACTGCTCGCGCAGCCGATCCCGGTACTCCCGGCCGTAGCCGGTCGAGCCGCCGTAGTTGACCTCGGCGACGCCGATGCCGCGCGAGGTGAAGTAGGCGATCTCCAGGTCGAGGACGAGCGGGGCGTGGCCGGTGGGCCCGCCGTGGGCCCAGATCACGTAGGGCGGCAGTTCGTCGGGGGGCCCGGTGAACCGGGGGTGGTGCGGCGGGTACACCTGCGCGTGGATCTCGCGCCCGCCCGGGCCGGTGAAGGTGCGGACCTGCGGCTCGGGGTAGTACGCGGGGTCGACGGCGTCCGTGTGCGCGGCGCCGACGACCCGGGTGCGGCCGGTGCGGGTGTCGAGCTCGACGAGCTCGTAGGCGCTGCGGGGTCCCGCGGCGACCCCGACGACGCGGGTGCCGTGGGCGGCGAGGGTGGCGGCCCATTCGGTCCAGGGTCCCGCGACGTCGACGAGGGTGCCGCTGTCGGGGTCGAGTATCCCGAGGGCGGTGGTGCCCTTGCCGTGGACGACGGCGATCAGGCCGTTCTCCAGGGGGGTGAACCAGGTCAGCCCGATCTTCCAGAGCGGGCCGGCGAACTCCTCGTCGCGGGGGTGGAGCGGGACCGGTTCGTCGAGACCCCCGTCGGCGGTGGGTTCCGCCCGGTAGAGGTTCCACCAGCCGGTGCGGTCGCTCGCGAAGATCAGCCGTCCGGCGGGGTCCCAGGTCACCTGGGGGATCGACTCGGCGGGCCCGCCGGCGACGGTCCTGGCCCCGCGGAAGGTGCCGTCGGGGGCGACCTCGGCGAGCTGGACCTCGGTGCCGTCCCAGGGCATGCGGGGGTGGTCCCAGGCGATCCAGGCCGCCCTGCGCCCGTCCGGGGAGAGCCGGGGTCCCGTGACGAACCGGTGCCGCCCGTCGGAGAGTTCACGCACGGCACCGCGGTCCTCGGCGGCCGATCCGTCCACCGGCACTGCGGCGAGGACCCGGCGCACGTCGGTCGGTGCGGGCCCGGTGAACTCCTCCAGGACGGCCCACACCTCGCCCCGGTCCTCGTGGATCACCGGATCCACCCAGCGCGCTCCGCCGCCGACGCCGGAGACGGGGGTGAGCGGCCGCGGCGCGGAGTCCGCTCCGGCCTCCGGCTCGTACGCGTACAGCCGCTGGTCGGGAAAGTGGCTGAAGACCACGAGGGGTCCGCCGGTGGGCCGCGCGGTCGCGGCCCAGGGTTGCCCGCCGTACTCGACGACGCGGCTGCGGACGTTCCACGGGGCGGGGAGGACGCTCTCCTCGGTGCCGTCGGCGCGCCGCCGGACGAGGGCGCGCCTGCCTCCCTCGGCGGGGCGGGGCGCGGTCCACCACAGTTCGTCGCCGACGGTTCCCACGTACTCGGGCCGTCCGTCGTGGGCGGCGGTGAGCGCGGCGTCGACGGGTGACGGCCAGCCGCCGTGGGCGGCCGTGGTCGTGTGCCCCGTCCCCGTGGTCGTCGGCCCCGGCTCCGTGGTCGTCGGCCCCGTCCCCGTGGTCGTCTGTCCCGTCTCCGTGGTGGCCATCTGGACTCCCCCTGTCACGGTCCTACGCGGTCTTCAGATAGTGGTCGAGCACCCGGACGCCGAAGTGCAGGGCGTCGACCGGGACGCGTTCGTCGACGCCGTGGAAGAGCGCCCCGTAGTCGAGCTCGGGTGGCAGCTTGAGCGGCGAGAAGCCGTAGCCGGTGATGCCGAGGCGCGAGAACTGCTTGGCGTCGGTGCCGCCGGACATGGTGAACGGCACGACGTGTCCGGCCGGGTCGAAGCGCTCGACGGCGGCCCGGAGCTTCGCGAAGGTCGGCGAGTCGACCGGGGCCTCGAGGGACACCTCTCGGTGCTGGTACTCCCACTCCACGTCGGGCCCGGTGAGCTCGTCCATGGTCGCGGCGAACTCCTCCTCGCCGCCGGGCAGGGTCCGTCCGTCGATGTACGCGACGGCCTGGCCCGGGATGACGTTGACCTTGTAGCCGGCCTTCAGCATCGTCGGGTTGGCGCTGTTGCGGACGGTCGGCGCGACGAGCGCGGCAGCGGGTCCGAGCTTGTCGAGGAGGAGGTCGACGTCGAGGTCGCCGGCGCGGGTGTCGACGTCGATGCCGTACAGCTCGGCCAGTTCCGCGAGGGCGGCGCGGACGGTGGTGGTGAGACGGACCGGCCAGGTGTGCGCGCCGATCCGGGCGACGGCGGAGGCGAGGCGGGTGACCGCGTTGGCCGTGTTCACCTTGGAGCCGTGGCCGGCCCGGCCGTGGGCGGTCAGCTTGAGCCAGGCGGTGCCCCGCTCCCCCGCCGCGATCGGGTAGAGGGTCGTACCGGGCTGCGGGTGGAAGCTGAACGCCCCGGACTCGCTGATGCCCTCCGTACAGCCGTCGAAGAGCGCGGCGTGCCGGTCGGCCAGGAAGCCCGAGCCGTCCTCGGCGCTGGCCTCCTCGTCCGCGGTGTACGCGAGGACGATGTCGCGGCGCGGCCGGACGCCCTGGCGGGCCCAGGAGCGGACGACGGCCAGGACCATCGCGTCCATGTTCTTCATGTCGACGGCGCCGCGCCCCCACACGACTCCGTCGCGGACCTCCCCGGAGAAGGGGTGCACGGTCCATTCGGCCGGGTCGGCGGGGACCACGTCGAGGTGGCCGTGGACGAGGAGCGCGTCGGCCGAGGGGTCCGTGCCGGGGATGCGCGCGACGACGTTGGTGCGGCCCGGGGTGCGCTCCAGGAGGGTGGGTTCGATGCCGGCGGCGGCGAGCCGCTCGGCGACGTACTCGGCGGCGGGGCGCTCGCGGCAGTCGCCGTCGCCGTGGTTGGTGGTGTCGATGCGGATGAGCTCGGAGGTGAAGGTGACCACCTCGTCGAGCGCCGTCGTGTCCGGGCCCCGGACCTCCTCAGCCATACTGCTCCTCCACCGCGGCCGAGACGATGGTCGTGACCGCCTTGAACGTGCGAATTGCCTCGTACATCGTCCCTCCCGTGTAGGAGACGCGCCGCTCGCCGCTCCGCGCCACGCCGGGAACGACCGTGGCGGCGGCTCCCAGGTGGTCGGCGTCGAACTCCAGCTCCACGGTGAACGGTCCCCCGCGGACCGGCTCGTGCCGGACGGCGAGCGCGGTCGCGTCCTTCGCGGCCGCTCTGATGTCGGCGGCGGTCCTGGCCGGAGTGCGGCACACCGCCGCGTAACGCGAGACATGGTCCTTGACGGCCACCTTGCGGGCCTCCGGCGCGTAGCCGAGGGCGTCCTCGCAGGTCAGGTCGTCGCCGGTGACGAGGACGACCGGGACGCCGTACTCCGCGACCACGTGGGCGTTGAGCAGGCCCTCGCCGGCCCGCTCGCCGTTCAGCCAGACGCCCGTGATCGAGTTCGCGAGGTAGGTGTGCGCGAGGACTCCTTCGGAGCCCGCGCCCGTGTGGTAGCCGACGAAGGCGATGCCGTCGACGTCGCCGTGCTGCACGCCCTCGACCATCGACAGCGACTTGTGCCGGCCGGTGAGCATCTCGGCGCGCTCGTCGAGCTGCTCCAGGAGCAGGTTCCGCATGCTCGAATGCGCTTCGTTGATCAACACCTCGTCGGCGCCGCCGTCGAAGAAGCCCAGCACCGCCGCGTTCACGTCGGAGGTGAACATCGAGCGGCAGCGCTCCCACTGGGGGGTACCGGGCAGCACGTCGGCGGGCCAGGTCACACCGGTCGCGCCCTCCATGTCGGCACTGATCAGGATCTTCATGTCTGGCACCGTACGCGTCACCCCGCGGCCCTACCACCCCTGTGGATAACCGCCGTTGGAGTGGACCACTGGCGGTCACCGGGACGGCGGTACCGGCTGCTACGAACCTTCCGCCAAGGCCCTCGGATCCTCGTCGACCAGCCGGCGCAACACCCGGGCGGCTCGGCGCTCCGGCGGAGTGCCGTCGTCGGGCAGCCGCCACAGGAACTGACGGGACTCACGCTCCGCCCCGTTCGGGCCGGGGCGGGGGTCACCGAGCGGCGGCCCGGTGAAAGTGACCACGGTGGTGTCCGGTTCGCTGAAGTCCGTGCTGATCCAGCCCTGCCGGAGGCCCCAGCGGGTGAGCAGGTCCGGTCGGTCGCGCAGTCCGGCCGTGATCAGCCGGGCGGTGAGCCGGGCCGGCCAGGTCCAGCCGTGGTCGTGCTCGGCGCGGGCGATCTCGGCGTCGTACGCGGCGGCGTCGAAACGGTACACGGGGAGGTCCGGCCGCCCGGCCGGTCCGCCCGGTCGCCGCCAGTCGCTCCACACGACGTGCTCGCCCTCCCGGCGCACGGTCACGTACAGGGCTCCGCAGCACCCTTCGGTGCAGTACGCCTCGGCGAGCCGCACCTCGCGGGGTTCGGGCCCGGCCCGCAGAGCCCCGCTGTCGAGGAGCCGCTCGGGGGACTCCCCCGGCCCGGGGCCGAAGGCCTCCGGCACGAGGGGGCGTCCGTCGATCAGGAAGCGGGTCTCGACGACGTCCGGGTCGCCGGGGTCGGCGACTGCCACCTCGATCCGGAACCGGGGGGCATCCGACGGAGCGGCGCGCAGCCGGCGTGCCGTACGGCGGATCCAGTCGGCGCGCCGCCGTCCGTCCGAGTCGGTCGGAGCCTCACCGTGCCACGCCGCCGTGTCCAGGAGGGTGCGGTGGATCGCCTCCCGTCGGCCGGGCGGCCAGGGAAGGAGGTACGAGGCGCCGCTGTGCAGGTCGAGGGCGAGGGTGAGCAGCCTGGCCCGGTGGTCCACGTCCCGGGGCAGCCGGTGGGCGTGGGCGGCCACCGTCTCGTACAGGTCGACGGCTTCTCCGTACCGCAGGATCTCGGCGTGGTAGTCCCGGCTGCTGGTCATCCGGGCGAGGAGGTGCACGGCCCGCCCGAGGAGCTCGGGGCGGTCCGGGTCCGCCCGCAGGAGAGCGGCGAGGTCGGCGGCCTCGGTCACCCGCCGGGCGACCTCGGGACCCATTCCCCGCGCATCCGTGGGGAGCCCGAGGAGCAAGGCGGGCACGGCCGCCCGATCACCGGTGGTCAGGGCGGCGACGAGGCCGCTCAGTTCCTCGCTCCGGGTGCGGTGGATCAGCCACACCAGGGCGGCGGCCGGTCTGTCCAGAGGGGCCAGGGCCGCGTCGACGGGGTGGACGAGACCGTCGAGCAGGCCGAGGACACGCAGGTACGGGACGTCCTCGGGTTCCGCGAGCCGGCTCAGGAGCCCGAGCCCGGCGGATACGCCGAGGGCGGTCGTACCGGTCCGGACGAGGTGTCGGGCCAACGATCGGACAAGGGCGCGGGCGGCGGGTTCGTCGGGCCGTTCGACGGCCGCCGCAGCGGCGAAGACGACCTGCTCGCGGACGACGCCCGTCGTGGCGAGCGCGCGTTCCACCTCGGCGGCCGCCCGTTCGGGGTCGGGGGCGTCGAGGAACGGGAGCAGGGCATCGGTGACAGCGGCCAGAGCCTCGTGGTAGCGGAGACCCGGACGCCTGCGACCCCGGGTCCGTGCCGTGTCAGGGAGGGGGTGGCCGCCCTGGGGCGGCTGCCCGTCGGGGTCACGGTCGCACAGGCCCTTGGCGTACGCGTACAGCGAGGGGGCGAGCGTCGGGCGCTCGTGCGGGGCGCTCATCGCGCGGGGTGGAGCTCGATTCCGTAGGTCATGGGAGCATGCTGCCCTCCTGGGTGCCCGTCCCGCCAGCCGTTTATCGCATGTCCGAATAGGGCGAAACGTCGTCAACGGGTGCGTATAGGCTGTCTCAGTTGTCGTACCCGACCTTCCGGAGAGCCCTCGGTGACCACCGCCTACACCCCGTCCGAAACCGCGCCCGTCATGGCCGAGGAGCCGGAGTTCTGGGAGCCGTCGGCTCCCGAGCCTCTGGAGGTCCACAGCGAGGACGTCCCGGACGACGCCACGGACGCCGACCTGGACGACGCCACCGACGCCGACCTGGACGACGACTCGGACGACGGCCGGGACGCCGACCGGGGCCACGACCCCGTCGTCGTCCGCGACGCCCAGGACTTCGGGATCTACGCGCGCACCGGCGGCTGGGCCTTCGCGCTCAAGGTCGCGCGGAGCGTGCGCCCCGGCGGCCAGCCCGCCGAGGGCACGGCCGCCGCGAAGGTCTCCGCGAAGGCCTTCGCCGCGCTCGCGGGATGCTCGCCCGACCGGGTCATGCGCTACTACAAGGCCTGGGACATGGCGGCCGACGACGACCTGGTCCCGCAGTTCGAGGTTCTGGTCCCCGGCGAGGACGTCGAGCTGCCCGACGCGGACGTCTGGCTCTCGTACTACACCTCCCGCAGCAGCGCGTCCTCCGTGCGCGGCCAGGCGATCACCGCCGCGGCCGAGGCGGAGGGCATCCGGCCGACGAAGGCCCTGGAGGTCGCCGAGAACCCGACGGCGCTGCGGGCCGCGATCCTCGCCGACCCGGGAACGGCCGAGGCGGCGCGCGGGGCGCTCCTCGACCGAATGAAGGAGGACCCGGCGCTCCAGACGGAGATGGCCCGCGCGATCGCCCGCACCGACGACCTGAAGAAGGCGGTGGCGAGCGAGGCGAAGGCGGCGGACCGTATCGGGTACGTGCGGCAGATCGTCGAGAACGGCCAGATCAAGACCCCGGCCGGCCAGACCGTGGAGGCGCCCGCCGAGCTGCGCGCCGAGGCGGAGCGGCACCTGTCGCTCATCGACGAGCTCGACGACTCCGAGGAGGCGGGCGAGTGGGCCGGTGAGGCGTACGACGCGGTGAAGGGCCTGGTCGCCCGGGCCGTCGAGGAGGACCCGACGCTGCGGGTCCAGGAGCGGCGCACCAAGTTCTACAACAGCCTGCAGAAGGCGACGAAGGTCTTCGAGGAGCTGACCCTGGACGAGGTGATGGAGGAGGACATCTACGAGGCCGACATGCTCCAGCGCCTCGAAGCCCTCCAGGAGGCGATCGGCACCTGCATCAGCGCGCTGCGCAAGGCGACGACCACGTCCTGAGTGCCGCTGCTCAGCCGAAAGGGCGGGAGCCCCGACCGATGTCCCGGTCGGGGCTCCCGTACTGCTTGACGTGTCACCGGGCCGGCATGACCGGCCCGGTGACACTCGCTACCGAGGAGTAGAAGGACTCAGGGCTGCTTGGGCCATGGCCTTCGACCTGGAGAGGACCAGGCGCAGACCAGCGGTCGAGTGGGCCGCACGGCGAATTCCAACGCCTCATAGGGCGTTTCGCCCAGCTCCCAGACGAGCCCGTCCAAGTATGCCCGCACTCTGCCGCTGGCTCCCATGAACACATGGCTACTGCTCAGCCACCAGCCCACCGGGTTGTGATTCTCCCCGAACACGGACTCCAGCAGGAGCGCCTCGTCCAGATAGCGGACTCCTCGATTCGGACTGACCCAGTAGGGTTCGTCATTCATGAAATTCGGACCGGCGGCCAAGGCCGGCTGAATTTCCAGACCCCTGAATTCCCTCATGAAAGAGATGAAATTCTCATGGATCGCGTATCCGGCGAGCGTGAGACGTTCGACCGTATCCGCAATGTCCACGCACCTGCCCGGCCGCCATCCGGCGGCCAGGAGAGCTTCACGGACGGGAAGAGTCAGCCCATGGTCAGGCGCATCCGGTTCAGGGCCCAATGAAAAGTCCCTTCTTGAGCCGGACACACCTACCGCAAGGCCTGGCCACGTCACCGTGCTCCCAGTTGCCGTCGTCGTCGTCACCCACATGGACGACATCCATGTGACCTCCACGTATCCCGGCGGGGCCTTCGGCATTGTAAGCCTTGATCAGACACTTGGCCTCGGCGCATCCGCCATGGTGATCGAGCTCATCGAACACGTCCTGCATGCCGGGAGGCACGGGGAGCTCTTCCTTATTATGCGCTCGATAGGTCTCGCCCGACAGCGAAGTGTATTCGGCGGCATATTCCGCGCCATACGCTTCCGCCACGTCGGCCAAATCTTGCAGCGCCTGTGACGGCGGGCAGTTGTGAACCAGGACCGACGTCCGCTCGGCCAGCACGTAGTACGTGTGGGTGTCCGAGACCGTCAGGTTGTGAACCGTCGCGCCCTGCGCCGTCCAACGAGTGACGGACGTGATCTGAACGTACGTGCCCGCGCTCGTCTGGAGCCACTGGCGTGCCTTCAGGTCCGTGGCTTCGATCCACGCGCCCAGTTCGGGCACCCAGAAGGGGTGACCGTCGGTCGCGGTGACCTCGGCCGTCTTCGTGCCCTGCGGACCGTCGGTGTCGATGGTGACCTTGACCAGGCGCTTGAGGCCTTCACCCTTGATCTCCGCCGTGACCGTCTCGATCCGGGTCTCCCCGGTCTTCGGGTCGGTGGCGACGATCTTGTCACCCGTCCTGACGTCCTCGATGGACTTGGTGGAGCCGTCGGCCATCAACACCCTCGTGCCGGGCACGAAGCTGTTGTCACCCGTCTTGCAGGAACCGCCGCTGGAGCCGCCGTTGCTGCGGGACGAGGCACCCGACGAGCCCCCGGGCTTCGACGTGCTGGCCTTGGTGCCACCGCCACTCTTGCCACTGCCGCCCTTGCTGCCACCGCCCTTGTTGCCGCCGCCCTTGCCACCGGCTACGGACGAGGACTTCGGGGCCGCCTTGGCCTGAGCCTTCTTCTGGACCGGGTTACCGGTCTTCTTCTTGGCTGCCGCCGCGGCGTCGGCCTTCCGCTTCGCCTCCTCGGCCGCCTTCTTCTTGGCCCGTTGCGCGGCCTCCTTCTTCGCCTTCTCGATGGCGGCCTTCTTGGCTCTCAGAGCCGCCGCCTCGGCCGCCTTGGCCGCCTTGAGGACGGCTTCCGCCGCCGCCTTGGCCTTCTTGAACGCCTGGATGGCGTTGATCGTGCGGTCGACCGCCCTCAGGACGGACGGGATCTTGCCCAGCTTGGTCCACGGGATCGCCCCGATGATCATGCTGCCGCAGGACCACATGTCACCGCCGAAGCAGGCCATGGCGTCACTGAGACCGATGAAGTCGCTCAGGACGCTCCATGCGGCGGCGAGGATCACCGAGGTGAGGGACTTGCCCATGGTGGCCTGCGCCTGCGCGACCTGCGCCGCGGACAGGCCCGCGCCCGCGAGGGCAGCCGCCTTCTCCGAGGCCGTCAGGGTGATCGCCAGACCCGTCGGGTCCGCGTGGGTGACCGGGTTGTTGTGCGCGTAGATATACCCGTTGGCCTGCAGGGGGTCGTTCAGGTCCATCAGCGGGTCGGCGGACAGGAAGCGTCCGACCAGCGGGTCGTAGAGACGGGCACCGAGCAGCGTATAGCCGGAGGAGTCGTCCCTCGTCTTGCCGAGGAATCCGGTGTGCGTCTGCAGGTTGACGCCGGACGTGCCCGCACCCCGCTGGTTGCCGAACGCATCCTGCTTGCGGATCCGCACGTCCATCGAGCCGCCCAGCAGCACCTCGGCATAGGTCGAGCCCTGGTGGTCCACGGTCATGGCAACCAGTTGGTCCGCGGCCGTGCCGTTGGCGTAGCGCATGACCGCGCCGGCAGGCGTGGTGTAGGTGCGCTGCGAGTTGACCAGGGCGCCGCCCTGCTGGACGGTGACCTCCGTGTCGCCCAGGTTCAGGGTGGCCGTCTTGCCCTTGATGGTGAGCAGACGCTCGCCACCGGGGCCGTAGATGTGACGGGTGTCGTTCTGCGGCGCCCAGAGCTGCGCGGCGGAGGCTCCGTCGCACGTGGCCAGGACGATCGCCGTGGCGTTGGCCGAGTTGCCACCCTGTACCGCCAGGCACAGGTTGGACGCGACGTGCGTCAGCTGTCCGGCGGCGTTGCGCTTCAGTTCCTGCGCCGTCGCCGCCGCGGCGGTGCCGGCGCACTTCTGGATCTGGAGCGCGGACCCGACTGTGTTGGCGGCCGGCTGGAGGCACCAGTCGTCGTACACCGACAGCGTGCCCCGGTTGGGGTCGGTCTGCGGAGTCGCCGGGGTGCTCGGGGTGGGCGTGAACTTCCAGCTCTGCGCCAGAGTGGTGTTGCAGCTGTAGAGCTGGACCGGCTGCGCCGCGAGCGCGAGACCGCTCTTGAGGTCGAGGCACTTGTCGGCAAGGCCCACGTAGGGGGTCTTGCCGCCGGTGCCCGCGCCCGTGATCCGGTCGACCTTGCCGTCCGGAGTCCAGGTCAGCGTCTGCTTGTCACCGTTGTCGAGCGAGGTGACGGACTTCGTCTCACCCGTCAGCTCGTACAGACGCTCGGCCTCGGCCTTGACCTGGGCACCCGCGGGGGTGGTGTAGGTCTTCGAGACCTTGGTGAGCGTGTGCGGCTGGCTCTTGGCCGCGCCCACGCCGTACTGGTACGTGGTGGTCGCGTCCTTGGCCGTCGCGCCGGTCAGGTCCTTCTCGACCAGCTTGGTGCGGTTGCCGAGGAGGTCGTACTCGTACTCCTGCCAGTAGCCGGAGTTGTCTGCGCCCGCGGCGACGTTGAGCGTGCCGTCCGGGTTCTTCGGACCGGTGCAGTTCTCCTGGTCCTTCGAGGTCCAGGCGTTCCTCAGCTGGCCCAGCGGGTCGTACGTGAAGCACTGCCGCTCCTCGATCCCGGTGGCGTGCTCACGGATGCCCGTGACATTGCCGGCCGGGTCGTAGGCGTACTCGCGCTTCGAGACCAGGTTGCCCGCGACCGGACCGGCACCACCGGTCTGCTCCCGGTAGACCATCTGGTTCTGGAGCTCACCGGTCGACTCGTCGAAGGAGTTCTGTGCCCACACCCGGTACGGCACCGCGCCCAGCGTCGAGCGCAGGACCTGGCCGTAGGGCGAGTAGAGAGTCTCGGAGCCGTACCAGTCCTTGCCGGAGATCGAGAGCGGGTTGCCATCCTTGTTGTAGCGGATGACCAGCTTCTCCGCGTCGAACTTGCCGGCCTTCGGAAGGTTCGCCTCCTCCAGCATGCCGCTGTCGGAGAACTTGTAGTCGTACTTGTAGTCCGCGGGGATGCCCCACGTGGTGGCCAGCGACGCGGGAAGGGACAGCGTCGTCGAGGTCGGCTGGTAGTCCTTCGTGTAACCGTTGACCTTCTGCGTGTACGCCAGACCGTCGGTGTACCGGGTGGCAGAGGCGGGCATGCCCTTGCCACCGGCGACGGTGTCGTACGAGAACGCGGCGAGCAGCGCTCCCGTGGAGCCGCCCAGTCGCTGCTCCTTGGGCCGGGACAGCTCGTCGTACGCGTTCCAGGTCGTGTTGCCCCGGGCGTCGGTGCTCGTCAGCAGCCGGTCACGGTGGTCGTACGTCATCCGCGTGGTGCCCGTGTCCGGATCGGTCGCGGTCTCCAGTCGGCCACGCTGGTCGAACGTCCACGACCACGGGTGGGTCGTGTCGGCCGAGGGCGTCGCCTTCGTCAGCTGACCACGGCTGTCGTACGTGTAGCGCGTCGACGTGAAGCCGCCAGGCGCCGCCGGGTTGGTGGTGTCCGTGCGGACGGTGCGGCCCAGGGCGTCGGTGTAGACCTTGTAGGACGAGGCGCCCTGCGGGTGGATCACCTTCGACCAGTCGGCCCCGTACTCGTAGCGGGTCGCCTTCTCCGGCACCTCCTGCGAGATGGCCTCGGTGGACCCGGAGGACTTCACCTTGAGAACCGGCATCTCCTCGAGTACGCGGCCGAGACCGTCGTACTTGTAGCGAGTGATGTTCGGGACCGTGGTGTCGGCGCGCGGGGTGAACAGCTCGCCGCTGGGGGCGTCCCCGTTGAGGTACGCGTTGTTGGTCTGGTAGACCTCACCTGCGCTGTTGTACAGCGTGTCGGTGATCAGACGGCCACCGCCGTCCGCCTCCTCCTGCGACTGGCGCTCGCGGCCGAGACCGTCGTAGATGGTGACGGACTTCTCGACCCGGTCCTCGTAGCCACGGCTGTAGGTCGTGATGTACGGGGGCTTGCGGAGCACTCCGCCGTTCGGGTCGTTCGGATCGGGCTGGTCGGCCGGAGTGACGTACTCGGCCCTGAAGTCCGGAATCGCGCTCGGCGACGGGGTCCGGCCGGGGGCCCATGCCTCGGCGAGACGGCCCAGCGGGTCGAAGGTCGCCTGGCTCACGTGGCCGTTGGCATCGGTGGTCGTCAGCGCGACCCCGCGGCCCGGCTCCACCTCCTGCACCTGGGTGTGGCCCAGCGGATTCGTCTGGGTGACCTTGAAGACCTGACCCGTCGGCGGGTCGAAGGTCGTCGTGGACTCCTTCTTGTCCGGGTCGATCTGCTTGGTGACACGACCGAGGGAGTCGAAGACGACGGTGCCGCCGGTCCGCCAGCCGGTGCCGTCGTCGTTCAGGGACCACGTCTCGGTGGCCAGACCGCGGGTGGTGTCGGCGAGCGCTGTGCCGTACGTCATGTTGTCGTACGACGTCCGCCCTCCGCTGCTCAGAGTCTTCAGATCGGCCCAGTTCGCGTCGGCACACGCCGTCGGCGACACGAGGACCTGCTTGGTCAGACCGATGATGTTCCGGGTCGTGTTGTGCAGGTACTCGAGCTTGGTGCAGGACTCGTCGCCGGTCTTGGTCGGGTCGGCGTCGCCGAACGACTCCACCATGGTGGGCAGACCGTGGACGCTGTCGAACGTCGTCTTGGTGCGGACGCTCCGCAGGGTGCGGGTGTCGTCACCCGTGCCCGACGACTTCGTGTACGCGATCTCCTCGGGCTCGGTGACGCGCCACGCCTTCAGCGGGTCGAGGCCGTCGCCGCGGACGCGGCTGGCGAGCTCGGTGGCCTCGGGGACGGTGAGGCTGCGGGTGAGCCAGTCGCCGTCGGCGTCGGTCGCGTCGGAGTAGCTGAACTCCTCGGCTATTCGGCCGGCGAAGGCCTCGCGGTCGTAGACCGTCGCACCGTTGTGGGTGAGCGTGGCGCCCGCGATGTTCTTCATCGGGACGGTGTCGCCCATGCCCCGGTAGAAGCGGGTGACCGCCTTGGTCTTCGGTCCCTCCACGCCCGGCGTGTCCTCGCCCGGGCTGGAACCCTCGCCGTTGTCGGCGGCGACCTGACGCTCGCCCGTGACGACGGCCGTCTGCTCGAAGCCCGCGAACTGCGAGTACGTGCGCGTGGACTTCTTGCTGAACTCCGCCTCGGCGAGCTTCCAGCCGGCGTTCTTGTAGTCGTACGACGTCCGCGTGGAGTGGGAGCCGTCGACGTTCGGCAGTTCCTCGATCGAGTCGACCACGTACTTGTGGAACCAGTCGATGTCCTCGACCTCGGCGTCCGGGTGCCAGAACATCGGGTAGCACAGACGCGTGTTGGCCTTCAGCGCGGCCGTGTCCGTCTTGCCGGGCAGGCCCGTCCTGCTGGCGCAGCCGTCCGCCGCGTCACCCCAGGTCGGCATCTTGTACGTGACGACGGTCTCGCCGCCGTACTCGTTGATGACGCGGCCGATGCGCAGCCGGGCGAAGCCGGGGCGCGCGTCGATCGGGTCGCCCTTCTCCTCCCCGGCCGTCTTCCGCAGGAGGACGCGGTTCGGCATCTCCTCCTCGTTGGACTCGAACCGGATCGGGTTGAGCGTGACCGCGGCGTCCGTGGAGCCCTTGCGCGCGTAGCCGGTGCGCTGGATGGACTCCAGCCACAGGGCCGTGTTCGGGCCGGTCTTGAGGACGGGGAAGCTCTGCTTGAGCTGGTACTTGTCGACGTCCTGGCGCGCGGTGGTGTCGGTGCGGCGCTGGGCCGAGGTGGTGATCTTGTCCAGGCGCTTGGTGGACCAGAAGGTCGGGCCGGCGTTCCAGCACTTCTTCTTGTCCGTCGAGGTGACCGCCTGGCACCGCAGGTCGGCGGGGGTGTCGTACCAGATGCGGTACTTGCCCGGGTCGGTCGACGTGAAGTTCTCCGGGCTGCAGGTGAGGTTGCCCTCGGCGTAGCAGCGCTCCTCGACGTCGAAGCGCACGCGGGCCGGGGCCTCGGCGCTGAAGACGGTGTCCTTGCGCTGGCCGTAGTCGATGCGCTTCAGGTAGCCGCCGCGGTGGTACTCGACGGGGCCCTTGAAGTAGAAGTTCTTCGCGTAGTAGTTCTTCTCGCGCTCCCACCACAGCGACATGGCGTTGCCGTGGACGTCCTCGACGTAGTCGAGGTTCCACTGCCAGGCCTGGTTGCAGGCGGAGGACTTCCAGTCGGCGGTCGTCGAGCCCTTGTAGCAGGGCTCGCCCGCGTGGTTGCCGTAGACCGGCACCGCGAGCACGGAGTTGGTGTACGCGTCGTCGGCGGCGGTGCCGTTGTCCGACCAGCCCGGGAGCTTGTTCAGGCCGAAGTGGTACTTCGTGCCGTCCTTGGTGGTGACGACCCAGTACTCGCCGTCGGCGTCCTTCATGTCCGAACGCGGGTCCTTGGACGTGTCCTTGAACCGCTCGATCTTCGAGCCGTCACCGTTGGCGCTGAACCACTTGTCCTTGGACTCGTCCCACACCAGCTCGGTGGTCATGCCGCCCAGGGAGAGGGTGGCGTTCTCCGAGCCCCAGCACAGGTCCGCGGTCTTGTGGGTCGAGTTGTTCGACCCGGCCTTCTTGGAGTCCTGGCGGCAGTTGACGTACGTCCGGCTGATGGAGCCCGGGTTGTAGTCCCAGCCGTCACCGATCCAGGAGGCCTGGTTGTTCGACGCCGAGGTGCGGCCGTCGACCGTCTGCGACGAGTAGCCCAGGCTGACCTTCGGGGTCAGACCGCCGGCGGCCTCCGGGACCTGCACCTGGTAGCCGTAGGTGAAGGCGCCGTTGGACGAGCCCGCGGCCCAGGAGCCGGCGGACAGCAGCGGCGAGGCGGTGAAGTCACCGGTGGCCGAGGCGCCGGTGTCCATCGCACCGACGACCTGGCGGCCGGAGGTGTCGACGGCCTGGAGGGCGACCTGCTGAGCCGAGGCGCCGGAGACGCTCGAGCGGGCGACGCCGTCCTCGAGCAGGTTCGCGACCGGCACCGATCCGGAGAGGATCTTGCGGGTGGGCGCGGCCTTCTTGAGCTTGACCTTGGTGGGGGCCTTGGCGGCCGGCACCTCCTTGACCGTGGAGCGCAGTCGCTCGATGTCGTCGGCGACCTCGGTGGTGCCGGACATGGTCTCGGTGCCGGAGTCCGGGGCGCAGTCGCCCGAGTCCGGGGAGTCGATGACGCAGTTCGGCAGGAGGACGAGGCCGAAGCGCTCGGCGGCCTGGGGGCCGTAGCGGTCGGCGAAGCCGGTGGTGTCGACCTCGATCGTGACCTGCGCGGCCGGATCGGCGTCCACCGGCGGGACGACCTCGAGGATCATGCCGGGGACGCCGGTCTCCTCGGAGGTGGTGGTCGACTTGACCGCGACCTGCCAGTCACCGTCGATCTTCGTCGGGTCCTGACCGACGGGCACGCCGACCGCGACCGGCAGACCGGCCGACGTGGTCTCGTTCACCACCGGGACCATGGTGCCCGGCTGGGTCTCTGCGGTCAGCGGCGCCTTGCCGGCGTCCTCCGCCCACGGGTCGACCTTCGCCGGCACGTAGGGGGTGAGCTGCTGCTCGTCCCCGAGGCTCAGCGCCTTGTCGGCACTGGCGTCGTCGGCGAGCGCGGTGCTCTCGGGGATGTCCGGCAGGTCGACCTGGGAGGTCGTCTCTTCGCGGCTCATCCCGTCGCCGGGAACGGCCAGGGCCTGCCCGCCCAGGCTCGTGACCGTCAATACCGAGGACAAAAGAAGGACGGTCGCCATGCGGCTTCGCCGACGGCGCCGTCGTTGTGACTCTGTCATGGCTAGGCGATTCCGCCCCACCCATGACAGTGGTTCTGAAGCACGCATCACGCGTCGACTCCCACCCAACGAACAAGACAACGGAGGAGGTGCGGAAACACCAAAGAGCACGCACCTGGATCAGGCGCGTGCGTGCGCACTCTGTGTCATGCGCGTTCCGTTTTCAAGATCGGTCAATCGGTCGAAGCGCGTCGACAGTGAGATTCGCCACGGTGCAGTCGCAAACAGAAGCTCACACTGCCGATGTTCGCGATAGATCAGACACCGAGTGCAATTACGACCTAAAACACCACCAGAACGGCTCGAAGCAGGGCTAAATGACTCGCCGTCAAGCCCGTTCCATGAAACTCATAACATCTTCATAAAGTCCTCAGAAATGGACGTCACGTGGCGCACGTGTGATCGTGTGCGCGCCTTGTGCCCCGCGGACGGTCCGTCGGGGCCGTCTGCGCTGTCCGAAAATCCCTCTGGTCCCACGGGAGTAGACCGCCGTGCCCGCGCCGCCTCGTCTTCTCAGCCCGTTCGTGCGCACGCGCACACGGCTGACACTCACCCTCGGCCTCGTACTGGCCGCACTCACCGCCGCGCTCCTGCCCTGGTGGCAGCCGAGCGCGCCTTCGACCGCCAGCTCCCCCACCTCCCCCAAGTCGCCCCGCACGGAAGCCAAGCAGGCGTCGACCGGGCTGAAGGACGAGGCCACCGCGTCGGCCGAGGCCAAGCGCACGGGCAAGAAGGTGCTCGTCGACACGGCGACCACCGCCACCGAGCTGCTCTGGGCCCTGCCGAACGGCCAGCTGCGCACCCAGATCCACGCCCTGCCCCAGCGCGCGAAGAACGCCAAGGGCAAGTGGGCGCCGATCGACAACACCCTGCGCAAGACGGAGGACGCCGGCACCCTGACCGTCCGCCCGGTCAACGCCGCCGTGCCGGTCCGCTTCTCCGGGGGCACCTCCGGCGCGGACCGCGCCGACCGCTCGTACGCCCGGCTGCCGCTCGCCGAGAGCGCGGGCGACGCGTCCGTCCTCGCCGAGGTCGACCTCGGCGGCCACACCATCGCCTACACCTGGCCCGGCGCCCTGCCGGAGCCGGTGCTCGACGGCCCGCGCGCCCTCTACTCCGAGGTGTTCCCCGGCGTCGACCTGCTCCTCGTGGCGCGTGAGGAGGGCGGCTTCGGCCAGCTCCTGATCGTCAAGAACCGCGAGGCCGCGCAGAACAAGAACCTCGCGACCGTCTCGTACGGCCTGCGGTCGAAGACCGCGGTCTTCCGGCAGGACGCGAAGGCCAACCGGATCCAGGTCCTGGACAAGGCGGGCACGGAGGTCGGCACCATCCCGACCCCCTTCGCCTGGGACTCCAGCGGCCGTGACCCCGAGCTCAAGCCGGGCACGCCGCAGCGCACCTCGGTCGCCACTACCGCCGACGTCCTGAAGCTGTCGGGCCTGACGGGCATCGAGCCGGGCGCGCGCTCCGCGCAGCTCCCGGTCGCGCTCGACGGCGACGGCACCGGTGCGGCCACCCTGAACCTGGGCCTGGGCCGGACCGGCCTCCTCGCCCACGAGGACACGAAGTACCCGGTCTTCATCGACCCGCCGCTCAACAGCGGCTGGGCCGCCTGGACGACCGCGTACAAGAAGTACCCGACCTCCAGCTTCTGGAACGGCACGAACTTCTCCTCCGGCACCTCCGACGCCCGCGTGGGCTACGAGAGCGACACCGGCGGTCTCGGCCGCTCCTTCTGGCGGATGAAGTTCTCCAAGACCTACGAGGGCGCGAAGTTCACCCGCGCCACCTTCAAGGTCAAGAACAACCACTCCTGGTCCTGCACCGCGCGGGAGTTCCAGTTCTGGCAGACCGGCTCCATCTCGTCCGGTACGACGTGGAACGCGCAGCCGAGCTGGTCGACGAAGCTGGACTGGCAGTCCTTCGCCCACGGCTGGTCCTCGACCGGCTGCCCGGACGCCTACGAGGCGTTCAACGTGCTGGCGGGCGTCCAGAAGAGCGCGGACGCCGGAGCCGAGACCCTCACCTTCGGCATGCGGGCCACGAGCGAGGGCGACACCCAGACCTGGCGCAAGTTCCTCGCGACCTCCGCCGTGGTGGAGGGCGACTTCAACACACCCCCGTCGCAGCCGACCAACGGCACGTCCTCCCCGGGCGGTACGTGTGTGCCCGGACCGACCAACAGCGCCCTCATCGGCCGGACGACCCTCACGCTGAAGGCCAAGGGCTACGACGCGGACAAGACCATTCCCAAGCTGCGCTTCCGTATCTGGAAGGCCGGCACGACCACCAAGACCGAGTACCTCGCCACCCCGGACTCCACCGGCTACGGCCAGATGGTCATCCAGGCCGACCACGCGCTGCTCAAGGACCTCCAGACCAACACCCTCTTCTCCTGGGACGTACGTGCCGAGGACGCGGCCGGTGCGGTCTCGACGTTCTTCCCGGAAGGCACCGAGTCGTGCCGGATCACCGTGGACCCGACCGCGCCGCCGCAGCCGGACATCAGCAGCACCGTGTTCACCGAGGCCACGCCCGACGGCATGACCTGGGCCAAGGTCAAGTACGGCACTCCCGGTGACTTCACCTTCAGCGCCACCGGTGCGACCAAGTTCAAGTACGCCTTCGAGGGCGAGGCCCTCATCGAGACGCCGCCTCCCACGAACGGCAAGATCACCCTCACCGATGTCCGGCCCCGGCACGCGGGTCCGACCGCCCTGTACGTCTACGCCTACGACGCCAACGGCAACCAGAGCATCAAGGGCGACTACTCCTTCTACCTGCCGCCGCGCGACCGCGCCGACGGTCCGATGGACACCGGCGGCGACGACATCGCCGACCTCCTGGTGCTCTACCCGGACGGCAAGCTGAAGAACTGCGTGGGCGCGCCCGCCAACCCGGCGGTCCTCGACACCGGCGGTGAGCTGTACAGCTGCCTCGCCGCGTCGTACGTCACCAAGGACAAGGCGGTCGACCCGCCGAACCACTGGATCGACGCGGCGGGCACCGCCTCGCTGATCGCGCACTACAACGACACGTACCCGGGCGACGGTTCGACCGACATGTTCGCGGTCACCCCGGACAAGAAGTTCTGGCTCTACCCGGGTGACGGCTACGGCACCTTCAACGTCGACGAGCGGATCGCGATCCGCCTGCCGGCCAACGCCCCCGCGCCGTCCACCTGGACGCAGCTGAAGGCGATCGGCGACATCACCGGCGACAAGCTGCCCGATCTGACCCTGCGGGCCGGGACGCAGTTCTGGGTGCTGTCCGGCTACACCGGCGCCACCTTCCAGACCGCGACGCTGATGGAGGGCACCGCCTGGGCCCGCCGTGACATCGTCAACATCGCGGACATGAACAAGGACGGCACGCCCGACCTGCTGTGGCGCAACCTGGACAACGGCAACATGTACGCCCGCCACGGCAAGCCCGGCACGGGCGGCGCCGGCAGCGTCGACCTGGAGTCGATCAAGGTGGCGGCCAACGCGGTCAGCGGGGACGTCCTCTTCGGCGGGTCGTGGACCGAGACCAACGTCTTGTCCGCGATCGGCATCCCCGATGTCAACAAGGACGGCGTGCCGGACATCTGGGCCCGCTTCGGTGACACCGGCAACATGAAGCTGTACTACCCGTCCACCACCAACACCAACATGCCGGTCAGGACCGTCCTGGGCGTCGACTGGCGGGGCATCCGCGCTCTGGGCTGACCCCGCCCCGGCCGCTGATCCCGAGCCCCGGCCGCCTGCCTCGCAGCAGGCGGCCGGGGCTTCGCGTTCCCCGGCGGCCGCTCAGTCCTGGTGACCGAGCTGGAGGTCGCGCTCGGTGCGACCCCCGCCGGCCATCTGGAGGACGGTGGCGACCGGCGGGTACCCGGCGGCGATGACGGTGTACTCGCCGGAGGACAGGTCCACGAAGCGGAAGGTGCCGTCGGCCCCGGTGGTGAGGGTGTCCATGACGTTTCCGGCGGCGTCGAGGAGGGTGACGCGGGCGTCCTCGACGGGGCGTCCGCCCCCGGCCCGCACGGTGCCGCGCAGCACCGCCCCGCCGGCCAGTTCGATGTCCTGACGGGTCTCGCGGGAGGACTGGACGCTGACCGGGAGCGCGGCGGGCCGGAAGGCGGGCGCGCTGGCGGCGAGCGTGTACTCGCCGGCGACGAGCTCGGTGATGACGTAACCGCCCTCGCGTCCGCTGCGGGTGGAGGCGACGACCTCGCCGCGTACGTCGGTGAGGGTGACGGCGGCGTCCCGGACGGGGGTCCCGTCGGCGGTGACGACGCTGCCCGCGAGCCGCCCGGCGCCCCCGAGGACGACGTCGAGCTCCACGGGCCGGTCGCCGACGGTGACGGAGACCGCCTGGGGCTGGTGTCCGCCGGCCGCCGCGATGAGGACGTACGAGCCCCGGTCGGGCACGCTCAGCGCGTACCGCCCGTCCTCGCCGCTCGCGCCGCGCCCGACCTGACGGCCCTGGATGTCGATGAGGGTGAGTGCGGCCCGGGGCACGCGGCTGCCGTCGTGGTGCTGGACGGTGCCGCAGACCGGGACACCGGAGCGGGCGGGTCCTCCGTGGGAATCGGGGGAAGCCTGGAAGGACCGGGAAGGGGCGGGGGCCGCGTGCCGGGCGTGCGGTACCGCCTGGGTGCCGCCGCCGAGGTCGGTGGTCTCGATGGCCTCGGTGGCGGGGCTGTGGTGGGACACCAGCGGTTTCTCCTTGAGGAAGAAGGCGAGGACGAGGCCGAGCACGAGGACCGGCACGAGGTAGAGGAAGATGCGCGGCATCGCGTCCGCGTACGCCTGGATGTAGGCGTCGCGCAGGGCGGGCGGCAGGGTGTGCACCGTCTGCGGGGTGATGGACTCGGCCGGTGGCAGGGACACCGTGGCTCCCTGCGCGAGGACCCCGGCCAGCCGGTCGCCGAGGGCGTCGTCGAGCCGTGCGGCGAAGACCGTGCCGAAGATCGCGGCGCCGACGCTGCCGCCGATCTGGCGGAAGTAGTTGTGGGCGCTGGTGGCGGTGCCGAGGTCGGCGGGGCGCACGGAGTTCTGCACGGCGAGCACGAGGACCGGCATGACCAGGCCGATGCCGGTGCCGAGGACGGCCTGCCAGAGGCTGTGCTGGAGGCGCGGGGTGTCGGTGTCCATCCGGGAGAGCAGCCACATGCCGAGGACGGAGACGGCACCGCCGAGCACGGGGTAGATCTTGTAGTGGCCGGTGCGGGTGATGAGCCGGCCGGAGACGATCGAGGCGACGACGATCCCGCCCATGAGGGGCAGCATCAGGAGGCCGGATTCGGTGGCGGTGGCGCCCTCGACCATCTGCAGGAAGCTGGGGAGGTAGCTGGCGGCGCCGAAGAGCGCGATGCCGACGACGGCCCCGACGAGGGCGGTGACGGTGAAGACGGAGTCGCGGAAGAGCCGGAGCGGGACGAGGGGTTCGGGCGCGAAGTGCTCGACGACCAGGAACAGCAGGGTCGTTCCGGCGGCGCCACAGGCGAGACCGAGGACGACCCGGGAGTCCCAGGCGTACTCGGTCCCGCCCCAGCTGGTCAGCAGGACCAGGCAGGTGGAGGCGGCGGCGAGGAGCAGCGCGCCGAGGACGTCGAAGCGCGCGCGTGCCGTGGGCCTGGGCAGTTTGAGGACGACGGCGACGACGGCGAGGGTGACGAGCCCGAAGGGCACGTTGAAGTAGAAGCACCAGCGCCAGGAGACGTGGTCGGTGAAGAAGCCGCCGAGCAGGGGTCCGGCGACGGAGGCGAGACCGAAGGCGGCGCCGATCAGGCCCATGTACCGGCCGCGCTCCCGGGCGGGGACGATGTCGGCGATGATCGCCTGGACGCCGATCATCAGGCCTCCGGCGCCGGCTCCCTGGAGGGCGCGGAAGGCGATGAGCTCGTCCATGCTGCGGGACCAGCCGGCCAGGCCGGATCCGATGACGAAGACGACGATGGCGAAGAGGAAGACGCTCTTGCGGCCGAGGAGGTCGCCGAGCTTCCCGTAGATCGGCAGGCCGATGGTGGAGGTCAGCAGATAGGCGGTGATGGCCCAGGACATCCGGTCCAGGCCCTGGAGTTCGCCGACGATCTTCGGCAGGGCGGTGGCCACGATCATCTGCTCGAGCGCGGCGAGGAGCAGCGCGAGCATGAGGCCGCAGAAGACGAGCCGGACGCGGCGGGGGTCGAGGGGTGCGGGTCCGGGGTCGGGTGGCGGCGCGAGGCCGGCGGGCGGGCCGTCCGTGGAGAGCGGATCGTCCTCGGTGAGCGGATCGTCCGCGGCGAGCGGTTCCGCGCCCTTCGCTCCCTCCGCGCCCTCGGCGGCCTTCACGACGGTGATCGCACCCACGTACCTGCTCCCCTCGACACGGCGTCTGCGCCGCGCCATTCTTCGCATTCGGCGCGAAGCGGGAGCAAGTCGGGCGGTACGGGAGGTCAGTGGCGTCCCGGGCGGCGAACGGCCCTGCGCTACGGGGCACTTGAGTCGCTCATCAGCGCGTTTACGAGGAGGCCCGCGCCCCCTCGGTGCGCGGGGGCTCCGGTACGGGGGCGCGGGCGAACCACTCGAATCGGTGAACGCCAGGAGCGTTACTTCTCGACCTCGTCCGCCAGCTTGGCGAGCAGGGCGTCGTAGATCCGGGCCAGGCCCTTGGGGGCGAAGGTCCGCTCGAAGAAGCCTCCGACGCCGCCGGCGCCGTTCCAGACGGAGGTGACGACCGCGCGCGACTTGCCCTCACCGGCGGGGGTGACGGTCCAGGTGGTGACCATGGACGAGTTGCGGTCCTTCTCGACGAGCTGCCCGTCGGTGGGCTCGGTGACCTCCAGGAGGCAGTCGCGGACGCGCTTGCTGGTGGCCTGGAGCTTCCAGTGGACGAGGGTGCCCTCGCCGTCGCCGCCCTCCCGCACCTCGTACTCGCTGAAGTGCTCGGGGAGCACCTTCGCGCGCGTGCCGCTGTAGTCCGCCAGCGCGTCGAACACCGTCTCCGCGTCCGCGGCGATGATCCGTTCCGTCGTGGCTTCGACCTGCGCCATTGACTTCCTCCAGCTTGTGGTTCCTCGGGGGTGTGGGCCAAGCGAACCACGAGGGGTCCGGGGCACGAAATCCGGGTTGCGGTGATCAAGGGAACAGGTGTTCTATTCTGGGTGCGGGGTGGGGTCAGAGGCGAGGCAGAGCAACCGAGGAGGCGTCCGTGCGCTGGGACAATCTGGGCGACGGGCCGTCCGCGCCCGCCGACATCGGCCTGTTCGGTACGGACGCGGTGACCACGCGGACGTTCGACACCCCGGAGTTCCGGGGCATCACCTTCCACGAGGTGCGGGCCCGCTCCGTCCTGAACCGGGTGCCCGGCGCCTCCCGGATGCCGTTCGAATGGACGGTCAATCCGTACCGTGGCTGTACTCACGCCTGTGTGTACTGCTTCGCCCGCAAGACCCACAGCTATCTGGATCTCGACACCGGGCTCGGCTTCGACTCCCAGATCGTCGTCAAGATCAACGCCCCTGAGGTACTGGCCCGCCAGCTCGGCTCCGCCCGCTGGCAGGGCGCCCACGTCGCGATGGGCACCAACGTCGACTGCTACCAGCGGGCGGAGGGCCGCTACCGCCTGATGCCGGGCATCCTCACCGCCCTGCGCGACCGCGCCAACCCCTTCTCGATCCTCACCAAGGGCACCCTGATCCTGCGCGACCTGGAGCTCCTCGCCCAGGCCGCGCGGGTCACCGAGGTCGGCATCTCCGTCTCGGTCGGCTTCACCGACCGGGAGCTGTGGCGGACGATCGAACCCGGCACCCCCTCCCCCGAGCGCCGCCTCGACGTGGTCCGCGCCCTCGGCGAGCGCGGCATCGACTGCGGCGTCCTGATGGCCCCCGTCGTCCCCTTCCTCGGCGACCGGCCCGAGCAGCTGCGCGCGACGGTCCGGGCGATCGCCGAGGCCGGCGCGAGTTCGGTCACCCCCCTCGTCCTGCACCTGCGGCCGGGCGCCCGCGAGTGGTTCATGACGTGGCTGCGGCAGCACCACCCGGGCCTGGTGCGCCGATACGAGCGGATGTACGCGGAGGGGGCCTACGCGCCGACCTGGTACCAGCGGCGGATCACCCGTCAGGTGCACGAGCTGGCGGCCGAGTTCGGCATCGGACCCGCCCACCGGGGCACCTCGCCACGCCGGATCGCGGTTCCGGAGGAACCCTCCCTCGCGGCCGCCCCCGAGCAGCTCACCCTCCTCTGAGCACTCTCCTCCGATGATCGGACCGGTCACCTGACACGCCGTCGGATCCGCCTCCGTTCGGGTCAACTCTCGGCGAAACAGGTCCTCTCCAGGCCGGTTCGGGACACAAACGCCCTATGACCCCACGCGCAGGAATGCTGATCGCCGCTGGAGCGCTGGTCGCCGGGACGGTCACCGTCCTGCCCGCCGCCCCCGCCGACGCCGGTGAACCGGCCCCCCGACCGCTGCCCCGGCTCGCCTGGACCGGCTGCGCCACCCAGGCGTACCCGAAGCTCCAGTGCGCCACCCTGAAGGTGCCCCTCGACCACGACGACCCGGCCGGCCGGCGCATCACGCTCGCGCTGACCCGGGTCCCGCACACCGCGAAGACCTTCCAGGGACCGCTGCTCGTGAACCCCGGCGGGCCCGGCGGCAGCGGGCGCACGATGGCCGGGTACGTGGCGGCCTCACTGCCCCCGAAGGTGGCCGCCGAGTACGACGTGATCGGCTTCGACCCGCGGGGGGTCGGGCGCAGCGAGCCCGCGCTCGACTGCCGGCCGGGCCACTTCGCGCCGGTCCGCGCCGACTCGGTGCCGCTCGGCGCCGACGCGGAGAAGGAGGCGGTCGAGCGGGCCCGGGCCTTCGCCGAGGCCTGCGGCGAGAAGTACGCCGACGTCCTTCCGTACATCGACACCGTGAGCACCGCCCGGGACCTCGACGCGATCCGGGACGCGCTCGGCGCGCCGAAGGTCAACTACCTCGGCTACTCGTACGGCACCTACCTGGGCGCGGTCTACGCGCGGCTGTACCCGGACCGGGTGCGGCGCATGGCGCTCGACTCCGTCGTCAATCCGCACGGGGTCTGGTACGAGGACAACATCGCGCAGGACTACGCCTTCGACACCCGCCACAAGGACTTCATGGCGTGGGTGGCCCGGCAGGACGCGGTCTACAAGCTGGGCACCGATCCGGCCGCGGTCGAGGCCGCCTGGTACCGGATGCGGGACGCGCTGCGCGAGGCCCCGGCCGGCGGGAAGGTCGGACCGGGCGAGCTGGAGGACACCTTCCTGCCCGGCGGGTACTACAACGGCTACTGGCCCCGCCTCGCGGCCGCCTTCTCGTCCTATGTCAACGACGGTGAGACGGCCGGCCTGACGGAGGCGTACGAGAAGTACGGGGAGGCCGACGCCTCCGCCGACAACGGCTACTCGGTCTACACGAGCGTGCAGTGCCGGGACGCGGCCTGGCCCCGCGACTGGAACGTCTGGCGCAAGGACAACTGGGACGTCCACGCGAAGGCGCCGTTCTCGACCTGGAACAACGCCTGGTACAACGCTCCCTGCGCCTTCTGGACCGTCCCGTCCCTGACCCCGCCGGACGTCACCAACGACCAGCTGCCGCCGGTGCTCATCCTCCAGGCGACGGAGGACGCGGCGACGCCGTACGAGGGCGCCGTGGCGCTGCGCCGACTGGTCCGCGGCTCCAGCCTGGTCGTCGAGGAGGGCGGCGGGAACCACGGAGTGACGCTCGGCGGAAACGACTGCCTCGACGACCACCTCGCGGCCTACCTCGCCACCGGCACGGTGCCGCGCGCCAAGGACGGGTCCGAGGTCGACGCGGTGTGCGAGGCACTCCCGGAGCCGGAGCCCGAGCCCCTGGCCCCGGCCGGGAAGAAGACCGGGAAGGAAGCCGGGAAGGACGCGGAGAAGACCGGGAAGGACGCGGCCTCGGGCAGGCGGGTCGGCGCCCTGCGCCCGGAGGCGACCGCGGTCACCCTGCACGGCCTCCTCGGCCACGTCCGCTGACGACCCCCCTGCCCCACTGACGGTGCCCGCGCCCGGGGGGGACACGGGCACTGTCAGTGGCGTGCGCGAGGATGTGGGGCATGAGCAGCCCGCACCTCACCCACGTACCCGCGCCCGACGGACTCGCGCCCAGTCCGCAGTACAGCCACGTCGTCTGGGGGACCGGCCGGTTCGTCGCGATATCCGGGCAGTGCGCGCTGGACGCCTCCGGCGCGGTGGTCGGGGAGGGCGACGCGGTGGCCCAGGCGCACCAGGTGTTCGCCAACCTGGAGCGCTGCCTCTCCGCCGCCGGCGCGGGTTTCGGGGACGTCGTGAAGCTCACCTACTACGTCACGGACGTCGCGCACCTCCCCGCGGTGCGGGACGCCCGGGACGCGTACTTCGCGGGGGCGCCGCTCCCGGCGAGCTCGGCGATGCAGGTGTCGGCGCTGGTCCGGCCGGAACTCCTCGTGGAGATCGAGGCCTTCGCCCTCGTCGCCGAGCAGGCCGCGGGCGACTCCGGCACGGAGCTCCGTCTGGTTCGTTGACGCCAGGATCCCTCGGACGTGTGGGATGCCTCGGACGTATGGGATCCGTCGGACGTGTGGGATGCCTCAGACGTGCGGGCCGATGCGGGTCAGTGAGGCCTCCGCCGCGCGGCCGAGCCGGGGGTGCGGGAGCGCGGCCTCCAGGGCGGGGCGGGCCCGGGGGTCGCCGAGGGTGCCGAGGCCCTCGACGCAGGCGAGTCCGACCCGCCAGTGGGGGTCGTCGGCCGGCAGCCGCCGCTGGAGGACGGTGATCAGTGCCGGTACGGACTCGGGGGCGCGCAGTTGCGCGAGCAGCCTGACCGGCAGGAGGGCGTAGCCGACGCGGAGTTCGTTGGTGGCGAGGGCCGCGGCCGCGCGCGCGGTCCGCGGGTCGCCGAGCCGGACCAGGGCGTGGGCGGCCGTGACACAGCGCTCCGCGTCGCGGTGGTTGAGGAGGAGGACGAGCGCCTCGAAGGCGCGCGGGTCGCCCGCGAGTCCGAGCTTGAAGGCGGCGATCTCGCGGGCCCAGAGCGGCTGTCCGGGCGCGGTGAGGACCTGGTGGAGTTCCTCCGGGTCGTCGGTTCCGGCGAGTTCTCCGAATGCCGCCGGGACTTCTCCGGAGTCATTCTCGATCTCGTCCCGCAATCGATCGATCATCGAGCAGAATTCCGGATCCTCGGAGATTTCCATGAATCCGAGCCTATCCGCGATCCAGATCACATTTTCTCAACTTGCCGGGACTGGCGCGCTCGTTACCGGCCGGTTAGTCTCAGGTGAGCGGGTCACCCCCCGCTCCTCACAACGGCCTGGTGACGCAGCCGTCGTGAATGTTTCGTCGGTTCGGCAGTTCGACGTGGCTCCGGGACAGAGTCCGTCGCCTTTTCTCCTCAGGGCATCCCCCTTACTTCCAGGGCCTCGCCCTCGGTCTTTCCCGCGCCCTTTCACCTCGCGCGCGCACTGCCCTCAGTCGTCACTCTTCCTCCCTGGAGTCCCCTGATGGACACCCCTCTCTCCACCATCGCCGTCGTCGGTCTCGGCACCATGGGCACCGGCATCGCCGACGTCCTCGCCCGGGCCGGCCGCGAGGTCATCGGCATCGACATCGACGACACCGCCGCCGCCCGGGCCGTCGCCGCCCTGGAGGCCTCCACCGCCCGCGCCGTGGCCCGCGAGCGGATCACCGAGGACGAGCGGCAGGACGTCCTGGCCCGCTTCCGCACCTTCTCCGACCTCCAGGCGGCCGCCGAGGCCGACCTCGTGATCGAGGTCGTGCCCGAGTCGTACGAGGCGAAGCAGGAGGTCTTCCGGGCGCTCGACGGGATCGTCCGTCCGGACGCCGTCCTCGCCACCGGCACGAACGCGCTCTCCGTCACCCGGCTCGCCGCCGACTCGGCCCACCCCGAGCGGGTCCTCGGCCTGCACTTCTTCGCCCCCGTGCAGGCGATGAAGCTGGTCGAGGTGGTCTCCTCCGTGCTGACCGACCCGCGGGCCGTCGACGCCGTCACCCGGCTCGCCCAGGACCTCGGCAAGGAGCCGGTGGCGGTCGGCGACCGGGCCGGTTTCATCGCGGACGGGCTGCTCTTCGGCTACCTGAACCAGGCCGCCGCGATGTACGAGGCCAAGTACGCGTCCCGCGAGGACATCGACGCGGCGATGAAGCTGGGCTGCGGCCTGCCCATGGGCCCGCTGGCGCTGCTCGACCTGATCGGCGTCGACACGGCCCGTACGGTCCTGGAGGCCATGTACGCCTCCTCGCACGACCGGCTGCACGCCCCCGCCCCGATCCTCAAGCAGCTCAGCGAGGCGGGCCTGACCGGCCGCAAGGCGGGCCGCGGCTTCTACACGTACGAGGCGCCGGGCTCCGGCGAGGTCGTGCGGGACGCGCTCACCCCGCTGACCTCCGCCGACGCGGGCGCCGCCCGCGAGGTCCGCTCGGTCGGCGTCGCCGGCTCCGGCACCATGGCCTCCGGCATCGCCGAGGTCTTCGCCAAGGCCGGGTACGAGGTCGTCCTCGCCGCCCGCTCGCAGGAGAAGGCGGACACGGCCAAGGCCCGGATCGCCAAGTCCCTGGCCCGCTCCGTCGACAAGGGCCGGATGACCGGCGAGGCCCGTGACACGACGCTGGCCCTGATCACCGCGGCCGGCACCCTGGACGCCTTCGCCGAGGTCGACCTGGCCGTCGAGGCGGTCGCCGAGGACCTGGAGATCAAGCAGGAGCTGTTCGCGCGGCTCGACAAGATCTGCAAGCCCGGCGCGGTGCTCGCCACCACGACCTCCTCGCTGCCGGTCGTGGCCTGCGCCCGGGCCACCTCGCGCCCGCAGGACGTCATCGGGATGCACTTCTTCAACCCGGCGCCCGCGATGAAGCTGGTCGAGATCGTCCGTACGGTCCTGACGGCCGACGACGTCCACGCGACCGTCCGCGAGGTCACCGCGAAGATCCGCAAGCACCCGGTGGACTGCGGCGACCGCGCCGGCTTCATCGTGAACGCGCTGCTCTTCCCGTACCTGAACAACGCGATCAAGATGGTCGAGCAGCACTACGCGACCCTCGACGACATCGACGCCGCGATGAAGCTGGGCGGCGGTTACCCGATGGGCCCGTTCGAGCTGCTCGACGTGGTCGGCCTGGACGTCTCGCTCGCGATCGAGCAGGTCCTGCACCGCGAGTTCCGCGACCCGGGCCTCGCCCCGGCCCCGCTCCTGGAGCACCTGGTGGCGGCCGGCTGCCTCGGCCGCAAGACGGGACGCGGCTTCCGCGAATATGCCCGCCGCTGAGCAGCCCACCGCGGGCTGGGGCGGCCTGATGAGCTCCCCGGGCACCACCGGTGCCCCGGGGGGCTCCCCGCCCCCACCTGGGCACACTCCCACTCCGATGCAGTACGTTCGGACCATGCCCAAGGCCGCGAAGACACCCCGTGCCACGTCCCCGTCCGACGCTCCGGAGAGCGCGGCGGGCACCCGTGCCGCCGCCCAGCGGCTCAAGATGCGCCGGGAACTGGCCACGGCGGCGATGGAGCTCTTCGCCACCAAGGGGTACGAGGCGACGACCGTCGACGAGATCGCGGCCACGGCCGGCGTCGCCCGGCGGACCTTCTTCCGCCACTTCCGCTCCAAGGAAGAGGCGATCTTCCC
The DNA here is from genome assembly GCF_014649015.1 of Streptomyces narbonensis. GTDB lineage: Bacteria > Actinomycetota > Actinomycetes > Streptomycetales > Streptomycetaceae > Streptomyces > Streptomyces narbonensis. The sequence continues at coordinate 465,540 of NZ_BMSF01000002.1, read as the reverse complement.
GGACCACGACGACACGCTGGTGCGGGCGGAGGCGGTGCTGAACGCCGCCCCGCCGCACGAGCACCCGCTCGACACCGTGTGCCGCGGCATCAAGGAAGTCATGAAGATGTACGCGGGCTCCCCCGCGGTCTCCGTGGAGCGCTACCGGCTGACCCGCGAGGTGCCGACCCTGCGGGAGCGCGAGATCGCCTCGGTGGCCCGCTACGAGCGGCTCTTCACCCGTTATCTCCTGGGCCACTTCGACGAGCGCGACCACCACGACGGCAACGACGACCCGCTGCTCGCGGAGGTGGCCGCCTCGGCGGTCGTCACCGCGCACAACCACGTGCTGCGCCGCTGGCTGCGGGCGGGCGGCCAGGGCGATGTGGAGGCCCAGCTGGACCACGCCTTCGCGATCGTCCGGGACACCTTCGGCAGCGGCATAGGCGCGGGCCGGCCGGCCCCGTCCCAGCAGGCCGAGCAGGCGCCGGCCGCCAGGGCCTCCACCACCGGTGACGTGGTCGTCGCCGTGGCCCGCACGGACGCCCCGCTCGACGAGGTCATGCGCACGATCCAGCAGGCCCTCAAGAACCCCTGAGAAGAACCCTGAGGGAGGCTCGCGAGCCCCTCGACCCGCTCCACGGAGCAAGGCCGCCCCCGGTTTCCGGGGGCGGCCTTCTTCGTATCGTCCCAGTTCAGGGCGGATTTCGATCGATCATCGCTCATCCGTGACGGGCGGATTGCATCTGAGTGAAATTGTTGGCACCGAGTGCCTTGTGCGGTGGCACGGCGTGTCATACGTTGATGTTGTCCGGGCGGCCGGCGAGCAGAGAACACCTCGTTCGCCGGCTGTCCCCACAAGCCGACGGCTCGTGCGCCCGGACGCCTGCGTCACAGGCACCCTCGCGCCACCAGCGCCGCGCCACCGCACCACCTGAGCCGAACCGACGGCACACCTCCACAGCAGCAGCACTTCCCGCCGTAACCCCCAGGCGTCCCTCCCTCAGGACGCTCACCGCCGGAGGCAACCCGTGAAGGAAATCCTGGCCGCGATCCAGTCGAAGGACGCCACGTCCGCCGACTTCGCGAACATCCCGCTCCCCGAGTCGTACCGGGGCATCACCGTCCACAAGGACGAGGCCGAGATGTTCGCCGGGCTCGCCAGCCGCGACAAGGACCCGCGCAAGTCGCTGCACCTCGACGACGTGCCCCTGCCCGAGCTCGGCCCGGGCGAGGCCCTGGTCGCCGTGATGGCCTCCTCGGTCAACTACAACTCGGTCTGGACCTCGATCTTCGAGCCGGTGTCGACCTTCGGCTTCCTGGAGCGCTACGGCCGCCTCAGCGACCTCAGCAAGCGCCACGACCTGCCGTACCACGTCATCGGCTCCGACCTCGCGGGCGTCGTGCTGCGCACCGGCCCCGGCGTCAACAGCTGGAAGCCCGGCGACGAGGTCGTCGCGCACTGCCTCTCGGTCGAGCTGGAGTCCTCCGACGGTCACAACGACACGATGCTCGACCCCGAGCAGCGCATCTGGGGCTTCGAGACCAACTTCGGCGGCCTGGCCGAGATCGCCCTCGTCAAGTCGAACCAGCTGATGCCGAAGCCCGGTCACCTCAGCTGGGAGGAGGCGGCCTCCCCGGGTCTCGTCAACTCCACCGCGTACCGCCAGCTGGTCTCCCGCAACGGCGCCGGCATGAAGCAGGGCGACAACGTCCTCATCTGGGGCGCGAGCGGCGGCCTCGGCTCGTACGCCACGCAGTTCGCCCTCGCCGGCGGCGCCAACCCGATCTGTGTCGTCTCCTCCCCGGAGAAGGCCGACATCTGCCGCGCGATGGGCGCCGACGCGGTCATCGACCGCAACGCCGAGGGCTACAAGTTCTGGAAGGACGAGAACACCCAGGACCCGCGCGAGTGGAAGCGCTTCGGCTCCAAGATCCGTGAGCTGACCGGCGGCGAGGACATCGACATCGTCTTCGAGCACCCTGGCCGCGAGACCTTCGGCGCCTCCGTGTACGTCACCCGCAAGGGCGGCACCATCACCACCTGCGCCTCCACCTCGGGCTACATGCACGAGTACGACAACCGCTACCTGTGGATGTCGCTCAAGCGGATCATCGGCTCGCACTTCGCCAACTACCGCGAGGCCTGGGAGGCGAACCGCCTGATCGCCAAGGGCAAGATCCACCCCACCCTGTCGAAGGTCTACTCCCTGGAGGAGACCGGCCAGGCCGCCTACGACGTCCACCGCAACCTGCACCAGGGCAAGGTCGGCGTCCTCGCGCTCGCGCCGCAGGAGGGCCTGGGCGTCAGCAACCCGGAGCTCCGCGAGAAGCACATCGACGCCATCAACCGCTTCCGTAACATCTGACCCCCGGGATCACAGAGATGACTGAGCGCCAGAAGGACCGGCCGTGGCTCATGCGGACCTATGCCGGTCACTCGACCGCCGAGGCGTCCAACGAGCTGTACCGGCGCAACCTCGCCAAGGGGCAGACCGGCCTCTCGGTCGCGTTCGACCTGCCGACGCAGACGGGCTACGACCCCGACCACATCCTCGCCCGCGGCGAGGTCGGCCGGGTCGGCGTCCCCGTCTCGCACCTCGGTGACATGCGACGGCTGTTCCAGGACATCCCCCTGGAGCAGATGAACACCTCGATGACCATCAACGCCACGGCGATGTGGCTCCTGGCGCTCTACCAGGTGGCCGCCGAGGAGCAGGGTGCGGACATCACCAAGCTCCAGGGCACCACCCAGAACGACATCGTGAAGGAGTACCTGTCGCGCGGGACGCACGTCTTCCCGCCCGGCCCCTCGCTCCGCCTCACGACGGACATGATCGCGTACACGGTCAACAACATCCCGAAGTGGAACCCGATCAACATCTGCAGCTACCACCTGCAGGAGGCGGGGGCCACTCCGGTCCAGGAGATCTCGTACGCGATGTCCACCGCGATCGCGGTGCTCGACTCGGTCCGCGACTCCGGTCAGGTCCCGGCGGACCGCTTCGGCGAGGTCGTCGCCCGTATCTCCTTCTTCGTGAACGCGGGCGTCCGCTTCATCGAGGAGATGTGCAAGATGCGCGCCTTCGGCCGCATCTGGGACAAGATCACCCACGAGCGGTACGGCATCGAGAACGAGAAGCAGCGCCGGTTCCGCTACGGCGTGCAGGTCAACTCGCTCGGTCTGACCGAGGCCCAGCCGGAGAACAACGTCCAGCGGATCGTCCTGGAGATGCTGGCCGTCACGCTCTCCAAGGACGCCCGCGCCCGGGCCGTGCAGCTGCCCGCCTGGAACGAGGCGCTCGGTCTGCCCCGGCCCTGGGACCAGCAGTGGTCGCTCCGCATCCAGCAGGTGCTGGCCCACGAGTCCGACCTGCTGGAGTACGAGGACATCTTCGCCGGCTCGCACGTGATCGAGGCCAAGGTCGACTCGCTCGTCGAGGAGTGCCTGGCCGAGATCGAGCGGATCCAGGAGATGGGCGGCGCGATGGCCGCCGTCGAGTCCGGTTACCTCAAGTCGCAGCTCGTCTCCTCGCACGCCGAACGGCGCGCCCGGATCGAGGCCGGCGACGAGAAGATCATCGGCGTCAACATCTTCCAGTCGACGGAGGAGAACCCCCTCACCGCCGACCTGGACACCGCGATCATGACGGTCGACCCGGCCGTCGAGGCCCGGGTGGTCGGCTCGCTGAAGACCTGGCGGGACAACCGCTACCAGCCGCCGTTCAACCACCCGCGCCCCTGCAAGGCCCTCGAACGCCTCAAGGAGGCCGCCAAGGGCACCGGCAACCTCATGGAGGCCACCCTCGAGTGCGCCCGCGCCGGGGTCACCACCGGAGAGTGGACCGAGGCGCTGCGCGAGGTCTTCGGCGAGTTCCGGGCGCCGACCGGTGTCTCCTCGGCCCCGGTCGCGGTGACGGCCGAGGCCGGCACGCCGCTGGCTCTCGTGCGGGAGAAGGTGGCGCGCACGGCCGAGGACCTCGGCGCCGGACGGCTGCGGCTGCTCGTCGGCAAGCCGGGCCTGGACGGGCACTCCAACGGCGCCGAGCAGATCGCCGTACGCGCCCGTGACGCCGGTTTCGAGGTGGTCTACCAGGGCATCCGGCTGACCCCCGAGCAGATCGTCAACGCGGCGCTCGCCGAGGACGTGCACTGCGTGGGACTGTCGATCCTCTCCGGCTCGCACGCCGAGCTGGTCCCGGACGTCCTCGACCGCCTCCGCGAGGCCGGCGCGACCGATGTGCCGGTCATCGTCGGCGGGATCATCCCGAACGCCGACGCCGCAGATCTGAAGCGCGCGGGTGTCGCCGCCGTCTTCACCCCGAAGGACTTCGGCATCACGGAGATCATCGGCCGTATCGTCGACGAGATCCGGCAAGCGAACAAGCTCAGCCCCCTTGAAAGTACGGAGGTCCCCGCATGACCAGCCCCGTGAACCGTCTGCGCCCGCGCCGCTCCTGCCTCGCGGTCCCCGGCTCCAACCCGCGGTTCCTGGAGAAGGCCCAGGGCCTCGCCGCCGACCAGGTCTTCCTCGACCTGGAGGACGCCTGCGCGCCGCTGGCCAAGCCCGAGGCCCGCCACACCATCGTGAAGTTCCTCAACGAGGGCGACTGGACCGGCAAGACCCGGGTCGTGCGGGTCAACGACTGGACGACCCACTGGACGTACCGCGACGTCGTCACGGTCGTCGAGGGCGCCGGCCAGAACCTCGACTGCATCATGCTGCCGAAGGTCCAGGACGCCCAGCAGATCGTCGCGCTCGACCTGCTGCTCACCCAGATCGAGAAGACGATGGGCTTCGAGGTCGGCAAGATCGGCATTGAGGCGCAGATCGAGAACGCCCAGGGCCTCGTCAACGTCAACGCGATCGCGCAGGCCTCCCAGCGCGTCGAGACGATCATCTTCGGCCCGGCCGACTTCATGGCCTCCATCAACATGAAGTCGCTGGTCGTGGGCGAGCAGCCGCCGGGCTACCCGGCCGACGCCTACCACCACATCCTGATGAGCATCCTGATGGCCGCCCGCGCCAACAACCTCCAGGCGATCGACGGCCCCTACCTCCAGATCCGCAACCCGGAGGGCTACAAGGCCGTCGCGCAGCGCGCCGCCGCCCTGGGCTTCGACGGCAAGTGGGTGCTGCACCCGGACCAGGTCGCCGCCGCGAACGAGATCTTCTCGCCGTCGCAGGAGGACTTCGACCACGCCGAGCTCATCCTCGACGCGTACGACTACTACACGTCCGAGGCCGGCGGGAAGAAGGGCTCCGCGATGCTCGGCGACGAGATGATCGACGAGGCCTCCCGCAAGATGGCCCTGGTCATCTCCGGCAAGGGCCGCGCCGCCGGTATGCAGCGCACCAGCAAGTTCGAGATCCCGGAGGCGTAGCACCATGCAGTTCGGCCGTACCTACGAAGAGTTCGAAGTCGGTGCCGTCTACAAGCACTGGCCCGGAAAGACGGTCACCGAGTACGACGACCACCTCTTCTGTCTGCTGACGATGAACCACCATCCGCTGCACATGGATGTGAATTACGCCGAGAACACGACGGACTTCGGCAAGAACGTCGTCGTCGGCAACTACATCTACTCGCTGCTGCTCGGCATGTCCGTGCCGGACGTCTCCGGCAAGGCCATCGCCAACCTGGAGATCGAGTCGCTGCGGCACGTGGCGCCGACCTTCCACGGCGACACGATCTACGGCGAGACGACGGTCCTGGACAAGACGCCGTCGAAGTCGAAGAACGACCGCGGCATCGTCTACGTCGAGACCAAGGGCTACAAGCAGGACGGCACCCTCGTGTGCGTCTTCCGCCGCAAGGTGATGGTGCCCACCGAGACGTACATCAAGGAGCGCGGCGGCGAGCAGCCCGGCCGCCCCGAGCTGATCGAGCCCTCCAAGAAGTCGGAGAAGTAGCCATGGCGCGTCTCGCCCAGACCCACGGTCTGACCGATGTCCAGCAGGAGATCCTCGCCACCGTCCGGGATTTCGTCGACAAGGAGATCATTCCGGTCGCGACGGAGCTGGAGCACCGCGACGAGTACCCCCAGCAGATCGTGGACGGGCTCAAGGAGCTCGGCGTCTTCGGTCTGATGATCCCCGAGGAGTACGGGGGCCTGGGCGAGTCGCTGCTCACCTACGCGCTGTGCGTGGAGGAGATCGCCCGTGGCTGGATGTCGGTCTCCGGCATCATCAACACGCACTTCATCGTCGCGTACATGCTGAAGCAGCACGGCACGCAGGAGCAGAAGGAGTACTTCCTTCCGCGGATGGCGGCCGGCGAGACGCGCGGCGCCTTCTCGATGTCGGAGCCGGGCCTCGGCTCGGACGTGTCCGCCATCACCTCGAAGGCGGTGAAGGACGGCGACGAGTACGTCCTCAACGGCCAGAAGATGTGGCTGACGAACGGCGGGACGTCAACGCTGGTCGCCGTTCTCGTCCGAAGTGACGAAGGACACCCGGAGGGCACCGCGCCCCACAAGTCGATGACGACCTTCCTCGTCGAGAAGGAGCCCGGCTTCGGAGAGGTCCGCCCCGGCCTCACCATTCCCGGGAAGATCGACAAGATGGGTTACAAGGGCGTCGACACGACCGAACTCATCATGGACGGACTGCGCATTCCGGCCAATCGGGTGCTCGGCGGCACGACGGGCCGTGGGTTTTACCAAATGATGGACGGCGTGGAAGTCGGCCGTGTGAACGTGGCGGCGCGTGGTTGCGGTGTCGCGCAGCGTGCTTTCGAACTGGGTGTCTCGTATGCCCAGCAACGTCACACTTTCGGCAAGCCGATCGCCGAACACCAGGCGATTCAGTTCAAGCTTGCCGAGATGGCTACCAAGGTCGAGGCCGCTCATGCCATGATGGTGAACGCAGCACGCAAAAAGGACTCCGGGGAACGAAACGACCTCGAAGCAGGGATGGCGAAGTACCTCGCCTCCGAATACTGCAAGGAGGTCGTCGAGGATGCCTTCCGCATTCACGGCGGGTACGGGTTCTCGAAGGAGTACGAGATCGAGCGTCTCTACCGTGAGGCGCCGATGCTGCTCATCGGTGAAGGTACCGCCGAGATCCAGAAAATGATCATTGGTCGTCGGCTGCTCGAGGAGTACCGCTTCCAGGGTTGATTGTCGCGTTTGAGTCGGTTCGGCCGCGAAGAAGATCACACCCTGTGTTCGTCTTCCGGCCGTCGACTCGGTTCCTGGCTTGCCCAGTTGCGCCCCGCAACCGATAGCATCGCCGGAAAGCCGCCGTCCCCCATTGCCCGTGCGGCATCATCCGCTACGAAGGTCATCCATGCCCGACAGTCGAACCTCTGCACACCGCGACAGCCCCAAGGGCGTACGCATCGCACGCGGAGCATCGCCGTGGCTTCTGCCGACCGTGGCCACCGCGGCGCTCAGCCTCGTGCGCTCCCGCAAGTCGAAGCGCGCCGCGGCCATCGCCGTGCCGACCACCGCTCTCGCGGCCGGCATGCTCTGGTTCTTCCGCGACCCCGAGCGCGAGATCGCTCAGGGCCGGGTCATCTCCCCCGCCGACGGTGTGGTGCAGAGCATCATGCCGTGGAAGGACGGGCGCACCCGGGTCGCCATCTTCATGAGCCCCCTGAATGTCCACGTCAACCGCGCGCCGCTGTCCGGCACCGTGACCTCCGTGGAGCACGTCCCCGGTGGGTTCGTCCCGGCGTTCAACAAGGAGAGCGAGAACAACGAGCGCGTTGTCTGGCACTTCGACACCGAGCTCGGCGACATCGAGATGATCCAGATCGCGGGTGCCGTGGCACGACGCATCGTGCCGTACATCCCGCAGGGGACGAAGGTCGAGCAGGGTGACCGGATCGGTCTGATCCGCTTCGGCTCGCGGGTCGACATCTACCTCCCGGAGGGTGTCGAGGTCGCCGTCGAGGTCGGCCAGACCACGACCGCGGGGGTGACTCGCATTGACCGTGATTGATCCCGACACACGGGCTGCCGAATGGGCTGCCGACGCCGAGGCGGAGGCGGCCGAAGAGGCCGAGGAGATGCCGCTGTCGTTGAGGCTGTCCATAGCGGACGCCCTCACGCTCGGTAACGCCACGTGCGGATTCATGGCGGTCTACTTCACGACGACCGGCATCCTGATCCCGCACCTCACCGGCAGCACGGAGACCGGCATGGCGCGCAACAGCGCCGCCACCGCCGTGATCCTGATGCTGGCCGCGGCGATCTTCGACCTCTTCGACGGCATCGTGGCGCGCAAGCTCCGCAGCTCGCCGATGGGCGCCGAGCTCGACAACCTGTCGGACCTCATCAGCTTCGGTCTGGCCCCGGCCTACTTCGTCCTCGTGTACGGAATGGTCGCGGTGCCGGACGGCGCGCAGCAGAAGGTCTCGGCGGTGGCCGCGGTCGCGGTGCTGCTCGCCGTGGTGCTGAGGCTCGCGAGATTCTCGTGCGTGACCATGAAGGACGGCATGTTCCAGGGCATGCCGAGCCCCTTCGGCGCGCTGACGGTCGTCTCGATCGTGCTGCTCGAGCTGCCGTTCGTCCCGACGCTCCTCGCGATCATCGGCGTGGCCTGGCTGATGGTGAGCCGGGTCGAGTACCCCAAGCCGCGGGGTGTCCTCGCGGTGGCGATGCTCGCCTGGATCGTCGGAGCGATGGGCATGCTGGCCGCCTGGGCGTTCGACGCCCCGGGCGGGGCGTTCCTGCTCCAGACCGGGTGCGCGCTCCAGGTGGTGATGGGCGCCGTGATCCCCCTCTTCGCGACGGCCCGCCGGGTGAACACCTTCCGCGGCAACCGGCGTGAGAGCCGGGAGGCCCGCGCGGCGCAGCTGCGCTAGCGGAACGAACGAGTGGTACGTGCAGGGCCCCGGGAGGCGACAAGCCTCCCGGGGCCCTTTCGTGTGCCCGGCGGCGGGTGCCTTCAGCCGAGGCGCTTGTAGTACAGCGTGGTGGGGCGGAGCGTGCCGGCCGGGTCGGCGGCGAAGTCCGGGATCGTGCCGGCGGCGGTCCAGCCCGCTCCTCGGTAGAGGCGCTCGGCGGGGCTGTCGGTCTGCGTGTCCAGGACGAGCAGGGTGAGGCCGGTCGCGGCGGCGTGGGCCTCGGCCGTGTCGAGCAGGCGCCGGCCGAGGCCGCGGCCGCGGGCGGAGCTGTGGACGAGGAGCCGGGCGATCTCGCCGCGGTGCCGGCCGTTGGCGGTGCCGGTACGGACGAGGGTCACGACACCGGTCAGGGTCCCGTCCGGTGCGTGGGCGGCCCAGACGTCCCGTACGCCCGCCGCGGCGTCCTCGGCGACGCCCGACCACCAGGCGGCCGCCCCGGCCGTCTCCAGGGGCGCCAGGAAGCCCACGGAGGCCCCGCCGTCGACGGCGTCCACGAGGAGCGCGGCGAGACCGCCGGCGGCGTGGGCCCGTACGGCGTCGGGAGACAGGCGCGCGACGGCGTCGATCGGCTTCTCCAGGCACAGGAGGTCCGGCCGCTCGTCCCAGGGGGCGACGGTGGCGAAGCCGAGGCTCCGGTAGAGGGCGAGCGGCTCCTCGCGCCAGGACCAGACCGTGAGGCGGACGGCGGGCGCCCCGGAGGCGGCGGCCCGGCGGAGGGCCTCGGTCATGAGCGCCTTCGCGAGACCCTTCCGCCGCGCCTCGGGGGCGACCCAGAGCCGCTTGATCTCGGGCGGCCGGCCCTCGCGGGGCGCCTTGAGGACGACACAGCCGGCCGGGGCGTCCGCGCCCGCGGGAGTGGCCAGCAGGACCGTGTCGGCGGCGAAGGCGGCGGCGGGGTCCTCGGCCTCGACGCGGTATGCGGCCGGGAGCTCCGCGACCGTGGCCACGGTCGTCCCCTTCTCGGCCTGGTTGACGAGGTGGTAGGCGCCGAGCAGGCCTGCCAGATCCGGGTGGGAGCGGTTCTCCTCGATGGCGATGTGCGCGGTCGTACGAGCAGTCATGGCCCGAGCTTCACACCGGGATGTTTCCGGGAGGTGAAGATCTTTTACCCTGGGGTGCATGCGTGTACTGGTCGCGGGCGCCACGGGCGCCGTGGGTCGTCAGCTCCTCCCCCGCCTCGAAGCGGCGGGGCACGAGGTCATCGGGATCTCCCGGCGCGGTCCGCGCCCGGTGGACGTGCTGGATGCCGGGGCGGTGCGCCGGGCGGTGGCCGAGGCCGCGCCGGACGCCGTGGTCCACCAGCTGACGGACCTGGGCGGCGCGGACGGCGCCGCGAACAACCGGGTGCGGGTCGAGGGCACCCGGAATCTCGTGGACGCGGCGCGGGCGGCGGGCGTCGGACGGATCGTCGCGCAGTCGATCAGCTGGGCGTACGCCCCCGGGGACGCGCCCGCCGACGAGTCCGTACCGCTCGACGGGACGGAGGAGCTGCCCCGGGCGCGGATCGTCGCCGGGGTGCGGGCCCTGGAGGCCGTGGTGTCCGAGCTCCCCGAGGCCGTGGTCCTGCGGTACGGGATTCTCTACGGGCCCGGCACCTGGTACGCGCCGGGCGGCGCGGTGGCCGCCGCGCTGGCCGGGGACCCGGAGGCCCGGTTCCTGGGCAGCACGGCGGCGGACGCCTCGGTGAGCTCGTTCGTGCACGTCGCCGATGCCGCCGACGCGGCCGTACGGGCCCTGGCGTGGCCCTCTGGGGCGTACAACGTGGTGGACGACGAGCCGGCCGCCGGTCACGACTGGCTGCCGGTCCTGGCGGAGGCGCTCGGGGTGCCGGCCCCGGCGCGGGCCGAGGGGCGGACGCCCTGGGCCCGGGGCGCGGTGAACGCCCGGGCCCGGGCCCTCGGCTGGGACCCGGCCCGCCCGTCCTGGCGGACCGGGTTCACGGATCAGGGCGTGTAGGACTTCGCCGCCTCCGCGACGAAGGGCTGCCGGACCGTGCGCATGCCGCCGGGGACGGACTTGTCGGGCTGGATGATGACGGACTCGCGGGAGGACGGTGCCTTCGGGTCGCCCAGGTCGTGGGTCATGCCGAAGCCCGCGTCGTGGGCCTTCAGGCTCAGGAGCGCCTTGTCGACGCCCTCACGGGTGAGGTCCTTGTCCGCGCAGGCCTTCTTCAGGGCCTCGCCGAAGACGCCGGCCGCGGTCCAGCCGGCGACGATGCCGTTGTCGAGGCTGTCGCCCGGGTAGGCGGCCTGGTAGTCGGCGACGAGCTTCTTCGCCGTCGGGGTGTCCGCGCCGATGGGCAGGCTCGGCGAGGCGAACCAGTACATCTTCTCCAGGGCGGGGCCCGCCTGGGTGCCGAGGAGCTGCGGCGCGAACGCCGAGTTGTTGCCGACGACCGGGACCTTGAGGCCGGTGGCCGCGGCGACGCCGACGAGCGAGGCGGCCTGGCGGGGGCCGGCGCTGATGACGACCGCCTTGACCCCGGCCTGCTTGAGCGCGGAGACCTGCGCCGACATGTCGTTGTCGGTGGGCTTGATCTTCTGCTCGACGACGGTCACGCCGGCCTTCTCGGCCGCGTACTTCGAGCCCTTCAGCGCGTTCTCGCCGTAGTCGCCCTCGAAGTAGACGTGGCCGAGCTTGTCGCCGGACTTCAGGCCCTTCTCCTTGAGCAGGAAGTCGACGGCGTTGATCGTCTCGACGTCGTAGGTGGCGCCGAGGACGCGGATGTACGGGGAGCCGAGCAGCGAGGCGGACCAGGCCTGGGGCAGGACGAGCCCCTTGTCCTTGGTGTCGACCTGGGGCTTGACCGCGGCGACGAACGGGGAGCCGATGAACTGGGTGTAGCCGACGACCTTCGGCTCCAGCTCGGTGTAGGCGGCGAGCGCCTTCTGCGGGTCGTAGCCGTGGTCGCGGACCGTGAGCGCGAGCTGTCGGCCGCAGATCCCGCCGGCGGCGTTGACCTGCTTCACGTACAGCTGCTGGGCCTGGGTGACGCTCTTGCCGAGGGTCGCGTACACGCCGGTCATGTCGGTGAGGGCGCCGAGCGTGATCGTCTTGTCGGTGACGCCCTCGCCGGTCTGCACCCCGCCCGCGCCGGTCTGCTTGCCGTCGCCGGTCTTGGCCTTGGAGCTGCATCCGGCGGCGGTGAGGGCGACCAGTGCGGCGAGCGCGGCGGCCAGGCCCCGCACGGCCTGTCTGCGGTGGGTCATCGTGTCTCCCCAGAGGGTTCGGTGATGGTGGGTGTGGGGCTTTGGGTTGTGGGGCTCTTGGGTTTCCGGACCGCGAGGCGGGCCAGGCCGCCGGGCAGGAAGAGCACCACCGCGACGACGGCGGCGCCGTAGAGGTAGCGCGAGGCCTCCCCCGGTGCGATCCCGCCCGTCCCCGGGGCGGAGACCAGGGGCAGCGCGTCGCTGTACCGGGTGAGGAGCTGCGGCAGGAGGGAGACGAAGACGCCTCCGGCGACCGCGCCGGCGACCGAGCCGAGACCGCCGATGACGATCATGGCCAGGTATTCGAGCGAGAGCGCCATCCCGAAGTACTCCGGCACGGTGCGCTGGAAGACCAGGGCGAGCAGGACGCCCGCCAGGCCCGCGTACATGGAGGAGAGGACGAAGACGGCGGCGCGGTAGCGGGCCACGGGGATGCCCATGACCCCGGCGGCGATCCGGTGGTCCCGGATCGCGTTCATGGCGCGTCCCGGGCGGCCCCTGAGGACTCCTCGGGCGAAGAGGAACCCGCCGAGGAGGAGGGCGAGGCCCAGATACCAGAGCTTCTCGACGGCGCCGAACGGGACCTGGGCGACGAGGAGTTCGGTGTCGTCGAAGGTGAGACCGAAGAGGGAGAGCGGCGGGACGGCGCGGCCGTTGTAACCGCCGGTGAGGTCATGGGCGTTGAAGAGGACGTGCTGCCCGATGAAGATCAGCGCGAGGGTGGCGATGCCGAGGTACGCGCCGCGCAGCCGGCCCGCGATGGGGCTGAACACCCCGCCGGCCAGGCCCGCGAGAGCCACCGCGAGGACGGCGGCGAGCCAGCCGGGCAGTCCGAGACCGGCGAGGCCGTCCGTGCCGTCACCGGCGAAGAGGCAGTAGCCGTAGGCGCCGACGGCAAGGAAGAAGGCGTGTCCCATGGAGAGTTGGCCGGTGGCACCGGTCAACAGGTTGATGCCCAGGGCGCCGAGGGCCGCGGCCATGGCGAACAGCCCTGCCTGGAGCCAGAACCGGTCCAGGTAGAACGGGAGCGCGACGAGGACGAGGGCGGCCGCGGCCCAGCCGTACACCGCGGGGGTACGGACCCGCAGGCCGCTCCGGGCGAGGGTCTCAGACACGGGCGAGCTCCTTCGTACCGAAGAGTCCGGCCGGGCGGATCAGCAGCACCGCGACCATGACGAGGTAGGGGGCGAGGTCGCCGATGCCCCGGCCGAGGAAGGCCAGGTCGCTCTGGTAGCCGGTGGCGAGGGACTCGGTGATGCCGACGAGGAGTCCGCCGACGAGGGCGCCCGTGGTGGAGTCGAGACCGCCGAGGATCGCGGCGGGGAAGGCCTTCAGGGCGGCGAGCGAGGTGGCCCGCTCCAGTCCGGGGGTCGGGAAGACGGTGAGGAAGAGCGCGGCGACGGCGGCGAGCGCGCCGGCGACCGCCCAGGCCCCGAGCGAGACCCGGCCGAGCCTGATGCCCATGAGGGCGGCGGTCTCCTGGTTCTCGGCGGCGGCGCGCATGGCGACGCCCCAGGAGGTGTAGCGGAAGGCGAGCAGGAAGGCGGTGATGAGGAGGCCCGCCACGAGGAGCGCGGCGATCCGGGTCTGGGCGATGGTGACGGGGCCGACCGTGAGGACGGCGTCGCCCCACGGGTCGCCGAGGGCGAGGATGTCGGTGCCGATCCGGCGGGTCAGCTCGGTGGCGAGCAGGATGTCGACGCCGATGGTGACGATCGCGAGGACGCTGTGGTCGGCGCCCCGGTGGCGGCGCATCACGAAGAACTCCACGGCCGCGCCGACCACCGCAGCGCCCGCGATGCCTGCGAGCAGCGCGGGCCAGAAGCCGATCTCGTCGTGGAGCACGGCGGTGACGTAGCCGCCGGCCAGGAGGAGGGAGGCGTGGGCGAAGTTGACGACCTCGGTGGCGCGGAAGATGACCACGAAACCGAGGGCGATGAGGGCGTAGATCGAGCCCAGTGAGACGCCGTTGATCAGGAACTCGGCGAAGGTGCTCACGCGGCGGTCTCCTCTCCGAGGTAGGCGCGGACGACCGCCGGGTCGTTCTGGACGTCGCCGGGGGTTCCGTCGGCGATGCGGCGGCCGAAGTCGAGGACGGTGACGGAGTCGGCGAGCCGCATCACCAGGCCCATGTCGTGCTCGACGAGCAGGACCGAGATGCCGAGGCCGTCGCGGACGCCCGCGATGACGGAGGCGGTACGGCGCCGCTCGTCGGCGGTCATGCCGGCGACGGGCTCGTCGAGGAGCAGCAGCTTCGGCTCCATGCAGAGGGCGCGGGCCAGTTCGGCGAGCTTCTGCTGCCCGTACGGGAGGGAGCCCGCGGGCTGCGCGAGCTGCTTCTCCAGGCCGACGAAGGCGGCGATCTCCCGGACCCTGGCCCGGTGGCGGGCCTCCTCGCGGGCGGCGGAGGGGAGCCGGAGGCCCGCGGCGAGGAAGCCGGTGCGGGTGAGCCGGTGGCGGCCGAGCATCAGGCTGTCCTCGACGGTGGCGCGGGGCGGCAGGGCCAGGTTCTGGAAGATCCGGCCGACGCCGAGGTCCGCGATCCGGTGCGGGGGCAGGGCGGTCAGTTCGTGCGCGCCGAGGCGGACGGAGCCGGCGGTGGCCCGGTAGACGCCGGAAAGCACGTTGAAGCAGGTGGACTTGCCGGCGCCGTTGGGGCCGATGAGGGCGTGGACGGTGCCGGGCCGGACGGTGAAGCCGATGCCGTCGAGGGCGGTGAGCCCGGCGAACCGTACGGTCAGGTCCTCGACGACGAGCGCGGGGACGTCGGGGCCGGTGACGGGGCCGATGACGGAGTCGGTGGGGTCGGCCTGTGGGGATGCCCCGTTCGGGTCGGCCGGTCCGGATGTCCCGCTCGGGTCGGCCGGGTCCGGCGGTCCCGGCAGGGGTGCGTCGTCGGTCATCGGGTCTCCTCCCAGCGGGACAGGACCGGGTGCGCGGCGCGGGCGTCGGCCGCGTCGGCGGCGGCGTCCTCGTCGACCACGCCCAGATAGCGGCGGCGGACCTCGTCGGAGGCGGCGAGCTCGGCGGCGGGACCGGCGAGGGTGACCTCGCCGACCTCCAGGACGTACGCGCGGGAGGCGAGGCGCAGGGCGAGCGCCGCGTTCTGCTCGACGAGGAGCACCGCCGTGCCCTGGGCGTTGATCTCGCGGACGGCGTCCGCGATCCGCGCGGCCATCAGCGGGGCGAGGCCGAGCGAGGGCTCGTCGAGGAGGAGCAGTCCCGGCGCGGCCATCAGGGCGCGGCCGACGGCGAGCATCTGCTGCTCGCCGCCGGAGAGCAGCCCGGCCTGCTGGCGGGCGCGGTCGGCGAGGACCGGGAAGAGCTCGTGGACCCGGCGCAGCGCGGCGGCCTTCGCGGCGCGGTCGCCGCGCCGGCCGAGGGCGCCCGCGCGCAGGTTGTCCTCGACGGTCATCCGGGCGAAGACCTGGCGGCCCTCCGGCACCTGGGAGACCCCGGCGGCGACGACCCGGTCGGGCGGCAGCCCGTCGAGCGGCCGGCCGTCGCGGCTCACCGTGCCGGAGACCACGGACCCGCCGTGGAACCGCAGGGTGCGCGAGACGGCCCGCAGCAGGGTCGACTTGCCGGCGCCGTTGCCGCCCAGGACGGTGACGACGGCGCCCGCCGGTACGGTCAGCGACACCTGGCGCAGCGCGCGCACCGGTCCGTATCCCGCCGTGAGGTCTTTGACCTCCAGGGCGGGTGCGGTTCCTCCCATGGATCCCCTTCCCCGGCCGCCTTTGTTACTCGGCCGTTCAGTGGCGCTCACCCCAGCACCGCGCCGGACCGCCCGTCCACGCCCGGCGGCCGAATCGCTGCCGGTGACCAGCGGGGACGGCGATGGGCTGTGCATGCGCACAACGCTGCGCGTCAGGGGTGTGCCAGGGGCCCGTGGCGGTGGATCCTCCGGGCATGGGACGGCGCAGACGGCGGACCGGTGACGACTGGAAGGTGCTCGCGGGGGCGTGCACGACGCTTCTGGAGCGCGTACCGGAGCTGGTGGACGAGCATCTGAGGGAGCTGCACGCGTACGAGCCCGCCTACGGGCGGATCCTGCCGTACGACCAGCACTGGCAGGAGGCCCACGAGGCGATGCGGATCGGGATCGAGATGATCTCGGCACCCCGGAACTCGCCCCGGCGGGACCTCGAACACGCGGAGGAGATGGGCAGGCGGCGGGCCGCGCAGGGCATGCCGCTGGAGCTGGTCGTGCACGCGTACCGGCATGCCGGGCACCTGGTGTGGGACGCGCTGATCGAGGGCGCGGCGGCGGACGCGGCGCAGCTGGCGGCGCTGATGCAGTCGGCGACGACGGTGTGGTCGGCGGTGGACGCGCAGGCGGACACGGCGTCGGAGGCGTACCGGTCGAGGGAGGCGGAGCTGCGCCGCCGGACCGACGAGCAGCTCCAGGCGCTCCTGGACGCGCTGCTCCAGGGGCAGCGGGCGCCCGAGCTGGTGGCGCGGGCGGCGGCGGGTCTGGACCTGCCGGAGCAGGGGCGGTACGCGGTGGTGGTGCTGCGCTACGACCGGCGGGAGGAGCGGGAGCCGTTCCACCGGCAGGTGCAGGGCGAGGGGGTGCGGTTCCTGTGGCGGATGGGCGCTGACTGCGAGATCGGCGTGGTGGCGCTGGCCGGTGAGACCGGTCTGGACGCGCTGTCGGAGCTCCTCGACGGGCGCTGCCCGGGGCCGGGCGGGATCAGTCCCGTCGTGGTCGGCCTGACGGAGCTGGGGCGGGCGCGCCGCCTCGCGGAGCTGGCCCTGCGCACGTGCCCGCCGGGGAGCCGGCAGATCGTGCGGCTGGACCGCCGGATGGCGGGGGCGCTGGTGGTGGGCCAGCCGGAGATGGCGAGCCTGCTGGTCTCGGACGTCCTGGGCGGCCTCCTGGAACTGGACCCGGCGGACCGGGCGGTCCTCCTGGAGACGCTGGACGTGTGGCTCGACTGCGAGGGCTCGGCGGGCCGGGCGGCGAGCCGCCTGTACTGCCACCGGAACACGGTCTTCAACCGGCTGCGCCGCCTGGAGCAGCTGACGTCACGATCCCTGTCCCGGCCGCGGGACCTCACGGAGATGACGCTGGCCCTGGACGCGTTCCGGCTGACGGCCCAGGGGTGAGGGGTACGCGTACGGGCCCAGGGGTGAGGGATACGCGTACGGGCACGGGGTCGACAGCGCCCCGGGCCCGTACGGACGGCTACGCCAGGAAGTCCCGGGCGATGGCGGCGGACACTTCCTCCAGGAGCGGGCCCGCGTTCGGCATGGACTTCGCCGGGTCCGGCTCCAGTGCCGTCAGCGGGTACGCGCGGCGGATGCCCGCCTTGCCGAGGGCCTCGGGGGGCAGGGCCAGGCGGCCGCAGACCGCGACGACCTCCTTGCCGGCCGCGCGCGCCGCGGCGGCGACGCCCGCCGGGGCCTTGCCGTGCAGGGTCTGCTCGTCGAGGGAGCCCTCGCCGGTGATGACGAGGGTGGCCCGCTCCAGGGCGGGGGCGAAGCCGAGGACCTCCAGCATCAGCTCGATGCCGGGGCGGAAGCTCGCGCCGAGGATGAGCGCGCCGTAGCCGATGCCGCCCGCGCCGCCGGCGCCGGGGGCCACGGCCGCTTCGGCCGCCTTGGGGCCGATGGCCTTCTCCAGGACGGTGGCGAAGTGGGCGAGGGCCGCGTCGAGGGTGCGGACGTCGTCCGGGGTGGCGCCCTTCTGGGGGCCGTAGACCGCGGGGGCGCCCTTGGGGCCGGTGAGCGGGTTGTCGACGTCGCTCGCGAGGATCAGGTCGACGTCCGCGAAGCGCGGGTCGAGGCCGCTGAGGTCGGCCGTGGCGAGGTCGGCGAGCGGCGCGCCGCCGGGGCCGACGGGCTCGCCGGCCGCGTCGAGGAAGCGGGCGCCGAGCGCCGCGAGCATGCCGGCGCCGCCGTCGGTGGTGGCGCTGCCGCCGACACCGAAGACGATGGTGGTCGCGCCGGCGTCGAGGGCCGCGCGGAGGAGTTCACCGGAGCCGTACGTGGTCGCGGTGAGCGGGGCGAAGACCCCGGTGGGCAGGAGCTGGAGGCCGGAGGCCTCCGCCATCTCGACGACCGCCGTGGTGCCGCGCAGCGCGTACGCCGCGGTGACCTGCTCGCCGAGCGGTCCCGTCACCCGCACCTCGCGGCGCTCGAACCCGGCCGCGACCGCGGCCGCGACCGTGCCGTCGCCGCCGTCGGCGACGGGCAGGGTCTCCACCGTCAGCTCGGGGACGACCCGTCGCAGTCCTGCTGTGACCCGCTCCGCGACCTGTACGGCCGTGAGCGAACCCTTGAACTTGTCAGCCGCCACGAGCACGTGAGCGACCTGAGTTGCTGCTCCGTCCGTCACCTTGCATCCCTTGCTTTCGAACGTGCAGTCGCGCCAGGGCAGACCCTATCCGTACCGCCAGACGGCGTGCCACCCCCTGATAAAGCGATATTCCGCACCATAGTGGGTTCACATGAGCACGGAACCCACGCAACCGATCGAACGTACCCCGCGTGATCGGTACGCGCCCGACGGCAAGGTCATCGGGATCGGGGCCGCGGCCGTCGTGGCCGTCGTCGCCTGGGCGGCTCTGGGTGAGAGCTCCTTCGACAGCGCGTCGTCGACGGCGCTGCGGTGGGTGCTGTCCAACTTCGCCTGGCTCTTCGTGATCGCGGCGGACACCTTCCTCGTGCTGTGCGTCGTGATCGCGGCGAGCCGCTTCGGCCGGATCCGGCTCGGCGCGGACGACTCGGAGCCCGAGTTCACGAACCTGGCGTGGATCGCGATGATGTTCAGCGCCGGCATGGGCATCGGGCTGATGTTCTACGGGGTCGGGGAGCCGCTCACGCATTTCCTGAGCCCTCCCCCGGCGAGCGGGATCCCGGCCGGGACCGGCGCGGCGGCCCGTACCGCGATGGAGTACTCGTTCTTCCACTGGACGCTCACGCCGTGGGCGATCTACGGGATCGCGGGCCTCGCCCTGGCGTACGCGGGCTTCCGCAAGGGCCGCGGCAACCGGCTCAGCTCCGCCTTCGTGCCGCTGATGGGCGAGCGGCGGGCGGGCTCCTGGCCGGGGAGGGCGATCGACCTGCTGGCGGTCTTCGCGACCGTCTTCGGTACGGCGACGAGCCTCGGGCTCGGGGCGCTCCAGGTGGCGGAGGGGCTGAACCTGACGATGGGCGTGGAGAACTCCACCTCCACCCAGCTGATCGTGATCGTCTCGCTGTCGGCGGCCTTCGTGCTGTCGGCGTTCTCGGGGCTCAACAAGGGCGTCAAGTGGCTCTCCACGATCAACATCGTCCTCGCCGCCTGTCTGATGCTCTTCGTCTTCCTGCTCGGGCCGACCGTCTACGTCCTGGACACCATCCCGGCCTCGGTCGGCGGCTATCTGCACCAGCTTCTGCCGATGGCGAGCCGGACCGGCGCCTTCACCGACCCCGACTGGCTGGGGGTGTGGACGATCTTCTACTGGGCGTGGTGGCTGTCCTGGGCGCCGTTCGTCGGTACCTTCATCGCCCGCATCTCGCACGGCCGGACGATCCGCGAGTTCCTGACGGGGGTGCTGCTCGTGCCCTCCGGCGCGACCGTGGTGTGGTTCTGCGTCATGGGCGGTACGGCGATCCGGCTGGAGTCGACGGGCGCGGCGGACCTGGCGACGACGATGAAGGACGGGCCGGAGGCCTCGCTGTTCGCGATGCTGGAGGCGCTGCCCATCGGCACGGTCACCTCGGTGATCGCGATGATCCTGGTCATGACGTACTTCGTCACGAGCGCGGACTCGGCCTCGCTGGTCATGGGCTCGCTGACGAGCGGCGGCTCGCTCCATCCGCCGACCTGGCTCGTGGTGACCTGGGGCGTGCTGATGGCGGCGGTGGCGGCGGTGCTGCTCGTGGTGGGCGGGCTGAACTCGCTCCAGACGGCGACGATCCTGGTGGCGCTGCCGTTCGTGGTGGTCATGCTCGCGCTGTGCTTCGCGCTCCTGAAGGAGCTGCGGGAGGACCCGGGCGCCGGCCCGGTCCGGCACCACGCGCTGCACGGACTGCGGGACGCGGTGCGGACGCTGGTCGGCGAGGCGATGACGGAGCAGGCCGGGGACCGGCACCACCCGCAGGGCCGGGCCGCGAGGGCCCGTACCGACGGGGAGCCTCCCGAGGGCGAGGCCTGACATGACGCTCCCGCACGGGGAACTGGCCGACCGGATCCTGGGCGGCTGGACCGGCCGCATCGCCGGGAACATGCTGGGCAAGCCCGTGGAGCGCGGCGACCACTGGACGCGTGAACACATCGACGCGTACCTGCGGCTCACCGACGCGCTCCCGCTCACCGACTACCTGCCGCCCCCACCGCCCGGGGCGGCCGGTTTCGAGCTGCGCCCCGAGTGGCCCCGGTGCGTGCGCGGCGGGATCGACGGGAGCTGCCGGGACGACGACGTCGACTGGTCGGTCCTCGGGCTGCACCTCCTGGAGACCCGCGGCTTCGCGTTCACGACCGAGCAGGTCGGGGAGGAATGGCTGCTGCGGCTGCCGTACCTCCAGACCTTCACGGCCGAGCGGGTCGCCTACCGCAACCTCGCGAACGGGCTGCGGCCGCCGCTGACGGCGACGTACGACAATCCGTACCAGGAGTGGATCGGCGCGCTGATCAGGGCCGACGTCTACGGCTGGACGTGCCCGGGGGATCCGCGCCGGGCGGCGTCGCTGGCCCGTCGGGACGCGGTCCTGTCGCACACGGGGAACGGCGTGTACGGGGCGATGTGGGCGGCGGCGATGATCGCCGCCGCCTTCACCGCGCCCGACGTCCGGTCCGTCCTGGAGGCGGGTCTGGAGCGGGTCCCGGCGAGCAGCCGGCTCGCCCGGACCGTACGGGGCACGATCGCCCTGCACGAGTCGGGGCTCGGCTGGTCCGAGGCGCTCGACGAGCTGGCGGAGCGGACGGCGGGGCTCGGCTGGATCCACACCGTCCCGAACGCCGCCGTCCTGACCGCCGGACTCCTGTACGGCGAGGGGGACTTCACCCGCACGATCGCGCTCACCGTGCGCGGCGGGCTCGACACGGACTCCAACGGCGCGACGGCGGGTTCGGTGGCGGGCGTGATGTGCGGGGCGGCGGCGATCCCGCCGCAGTGGTCGGAGCCGCTGCGGGACCGGGTGAGCAGCGCGGTCTTCGGCTACGACGGCGCGCGGATCGGTGAACTGGCCGAGCGGACGCTGCGGCTGGCTACGCTGACGGAATGACCGTCACCGACTACGCCACGTACATCGCCGGCCTCCCTCGCGTCCTGGCCGGCGCCGCCGCGCTCTTCCGGGACCCGGAGGGCCGGGTCCTGGTCGTGGAGCCCAACTACCGCGAGGGCTGGACCCTGCCCGGCGGCACGATCGAGTCCGACGGCGGCGAGACGCCGCGGCAGGCCGCCCGCCGGGAGACGGCGGAGGAGATCGGCCTGGACGTGGAGCTCGGCCCGCTGCTCGCCCTCGACTGGTCGCACGGCACGGCGCGACCGCCTGTCGTGGCGTACGTGTACGACGGCGGTGTACTGACCGAGGAGCGGTTCGCCGAGATCCGGCTCCAGGAGGAGGAGCTGCTCTCCTGGAAGCTGATCGGCCGCGAGGAGGTCACCGCGCATCTCCCGGGCAGCCTGGGCCGGCGCGTCCTCGCCGCGCTGGACGTCCTGGCGGGCGGCCGGGGGCCGGCGGAGCTGGAGAACGGTCACCCCGCGCGGGGCTGAGCCGGGACCGGGGCCCGCCCGTCAGCCCTGCGGGGGCTCGGGCGGGAGGAGTTCGCCGGTGCGGTGCGGTTCGTCGCGGCCGGCGACCCGGGCCTCGGTGCGGTGTCCCCGCGCGATGTAGTCGCGGACGACGGCCTCCACCGCGTCCTGCGGGTTGCCTATCCCTGCCAGGACCATGACTTCCACGACGAGTTCGGCGTCGAGCGCGATGTTCACCTTGGCCATGCCGGGAAAGTAGCACCGGGAAACCCGTTCGCGGAGCGGTTCGGCGGTGCCTAGTTTGGTCGTATGACGATGGTCGCGATTCTCAGTGGAGCCGGTATCTCGACGGACTCGGGCATCCCCGACTACCGGGGGCCGAACGGCGTGTGGCGGCAGGACCCCGAGGCCGAGCGGCTCGTCACCTACGGGCCGTACATGGCCGACCCGGAGATCCGCCGCCGCTCGTGGCGGATGCGGCTCGACGGTCCGGTCCTGAAGGCCGAGCCGAACGTGGCTCATCGCGCGATCGCGGAGTACGAGCGGACGAGCGGCAACGCGCTGCGGGTGATCACGCAGAACGTGGACGGGCTGCACCAGGCCGCCGGGGTGTCGGAGCGGAAGGTCCTCGAACTCCACGGCTCGGCGCGGTCGGTGGTGTGCACGGCCTGCCACGCCCGTTCGTCGATGGCGGAGGCGCTGGGCCGGGTGCGGGCCGGTGAGGACGACCCGGAGTGCCTTGTGTGCGGCGGGATCCTGAAGTCGGCGACGGTCATGTTCGGGCAGCGGCTCGATCCCGTGCTGCTCGGCCAGGCGATGTCGATCGCCAAGGCCACCGAGGTGTTCGTCGCGGTGGGCAGCAGCCTCCAGGTCCAGCCGGCGGCCTCCCTCGCGGGGATCGCGGCCGAGCACGGCGCCCGGCTGATCATCGTGAACGCCGAGCCCACCCCGTACGACCCCGTCGCCGACGAGGTCGTACGGGAGCCGATCGGTACGGCGCTGCCCGCGCTGCTCGACCGGCTCCGGTGAGCCCGGGGGTCAGAAGAGCGCGTCCGACTCCCCCGTACCCGCTTCGAAGGCCAGCAGGCGCTGCTTGCGGTCGAGGCCGCCGCCGTAGCCCGTGAGGCTGCCGCCCGCGCCGACGACGCGGTGGCAGGGGACGACGATGCCCACCGGGTTCTTGCCGTTGGCGAGGCCGACGGCACGGGAGGCGTTGGGGTTGCCGAGGGCCTCGGCCAGTTCGCCGTACGTCCGGGTCTCCCCGTACGGGATGCGGCACAGCTCCTCCCAGACCCGCAGCTGGAAGGGGGTGCCGACCAGGTGGAGCGGGAGGTCGAACTCGGTGAGCTCCCCCGCGAAGTAGGCGTCGAGCTGGCGGACCGCCTCGCCGAAGGGGCGTGGGTCGGGTTCGCCGAAGGTCTCCTCGGGCGGGCGGTGACGCTGGCCCGTCATGTGGATGCGGCTGAGGATGCCGTCGACGGCGACGAGGGTCAGCGGCTCGTAGGGGCTGTCCACGACGGTGTGCTGGACGGTGGGCACGAGGGGCCTCCTCAGGCGGGCAGGTGGTTGATCGGGTGGTCGTCGGTGGCCCAGAGGTACTGGACGGCGTAGGCGCGCCAGGGTCGCCAGTCGGCGGCCCGGGCGGTGAGCGCGCCGGGGGTGCCGGGCAGGCCGAGGCCTTCGGCGGCGCGGCGGATGCCGAGGTCGCCGGGGAGGAAGGCGTCGGGGTCGCCGAGGGCGCGCATCGCGATGATCTCGGTGGTCCAGGGGCCGAAGCCGGGCAGGGCGAGGAGCCGGGCGCGGGCCTCCTCGCGGTCGTCGGCGGGGCCGAGGGTGAGCGAGCCGTCCGCGAGCGCCTCGACGAGGGTGAGGAGGGTGGTGCGGCGGCTGCGGGGCAGGGCGAGGCCCTCCGGGTCGAGCGCGGCGAGCGCCTCCGAGCCGGGGAAGAGGTGGGTGAGGCCGCCCTCGGGGTCCTCGACGGGGGTGCCGTACGCGGTGACCAGGCGGGCCGCGTGGGTGCGGGCGGCGGCGGTGGAGACCTGCTGGCCGAGGACGGCCCGTACGGCGAACTCGGCGGGGTCGACGGTCCCGGGCACGCGGCGGCCGGGTGCCGCGTCGACGAGCGGGGCGAGCATCGGGTCCGTGCGCAGCCGGTCGTCGACGGCGACGGGGTCGGCGTCGAGGTCGAGGAGCCTGCGGCAGCGGCTGATGGCGTGGGCGAGGTCGCGCGGGTCGGTGAGGAAGAGCCGGCAGGCGATGTGGTCGGCGCGGGGGGTGAGGGCGACGATGCCGTGTCCGTACGGGAGGCTCAGCGTCCGCCGGTAGGCGCCGTCGCGCCACTCCTCGACGCCGGGGACGGCGGTCGCGGCGAGGTGGCCGAAGAGGTTGGACGGTTCGAGGGGGGCGCGGAACGGCAGCCGGAGGCTTATGGCCCCGGGGGCGGCGGCGGTCTTCTCGGGGCGGGCGCGGGCCGCGCGGGCGCGGAGCTCGCCGGGGGTGAGGCCGAAGACCTCGCGGACGGTGTCGTTGAAGGTCCGGATGGAGGAGAAGCCGGCCGCGAAGGCGATCTCGCCCATCGGCAGCGGGGTGGTCTCGATGAGGACCCGGGCGGTCTGGGCGCGCTGGGCGCGGGCCAGGGCGAGGGGTCCGGCGCCGAGCTCGGCGAGGAGCTGGCGCTCGATCTGGCGGGTGGACCAGCCGAGCCGCCGGGCGAGTCCGGGGACGCCCTCCCGGTCGACCACGCCGTCCTGGATGAGGCGCATGGCGCGGGCGACGGCGTCGGCCCGGACGTGCCACTCGGGCGAGCCGGGGCTGGTGTCGGGCCGGCACCGCTTGCAGGCCCGGAACCCGGCGCGCTGGCAGGACGCGGCGCTGGGGTGGAACTCCATGTTCTCGGGCTTGGGCGGGACGACCGGGCAGCTGGGCCGGCAATAGATCCGGGTGGTGCGGACGGCGGTGAAGAACACGCCGTCGAAGCGGGCGTCCTTCGACTGGACGGCCCGCACGCAGCGCTCGGTTTCGGTGTGCATGGTTCCAGGATCGGGGACGGGCGGCTCGCGGGCTGGCGAAAAAACGACATGGACGTCGCGGCCCTCCGGCCCGTCCCCGCCGGATCAGACGGTGACGGTCCGGTAGTGGGTGGTGAGCCCGCCGTCCTCGTCGAGGACGTGGAAGGCGAGCGCGGGCGGCAGGTCGCGGTGGACGTGCGGGGAGTCCGGGCCCGGGTTCTCCCAGGGGAGGCGGATGGCGGAGTCGACTCCGGGTGCCACGAGCAGCGGGCGCCCGGCGAAGGTGGTGGCGGCCGCCGTGTGGGCGTGGCCCGCGAGGAAGGCCCTGAGGTGGGGGTGGCGGTCGGCGAGGGCGGCGAGCCGCTCCGCGCCGAACTGCCGGATCTCGTCCACGTACGGGGTGTGGAGCGGGACCGGCGGGTGGTGGAAGGCGACGAGGACGGGCACCTCGTGCGGGGTGCCGGCGAGGACGCCGTCCAGCCACTCCAGCGTCTCGTCCTCCAGGTACCCCTCGTCCTTGCCCGGCACCGAGGAGTCGCAGAGTGCCACCACGAAGCCCTCGCCCCGGAGCACCTGGTTGACGGGCGCGTAGGGGCGGGCCTCGGTGTCGTCGGGGAGGAGGACCTTCCGGAAGGCGGCGCGGTCGTCGTGGTTGCCGGGGCAGACGAGCAGGGGGTGACGGGAGGTCAGCAGTGCAGGAACGGCCGCGTATTCGTCCGCCGTCCCGTTGTCGGCGATGTCCCCGGTGACGAGGACGGCCGCCAGGTCGTACGGCAGTTCTTCCAGGTACCGCATGACCGCACGGGTGCGGTCGGCGCTGCGCTGCCCCCCGTCGACGTGGATGTCGCTGACTTGGGCGATGACGATCACGGGAATCGGTCCTCCGGCGGTTCGGCTTGCGGTGCCTGCATGACCGTAGGCGCTCACGGTCCTGACCGTAAGGGCCGGTCCGTGAGCGGTGGACTGATTCCCGCGCCCCCTACTCGAACCGCGTGGTGTCCCCCGCACCGCGCCGGACGATCTCGGGCTCGCCGCTGGAGAAGTCGACGACGGTGGTCGGTTCGGTGCCGCAGTCGCCGGAGTCGACGACCACGTCCACCTGGTGGTCGAGGCGCTCCTTGATCTCCCAGCCCTGGGTGAGGGGTTCGGCCTCGTCGGGCAGGAGCAGGGTGCTGGAGAGCAGGGGTTCGCCGAGCTCCGCGAGGAGGGCCTGGGTGACGGTGTGGTCGGGGATGCGGACGCCGACCGTCTTCTTCTTGGGGTGCAGCAGCTGGCGCGGCACCTCCCTGGTGGCGGGCAGGATGAAGGTGTACGGCCCGGGGGTCGCGGCCTTGATCGCGCGGAAGACGTCGTTGTCGATCTGGACGAGCTGGCCCAGCTGGGCGAAGTTCTCGCACATGAGCGTGAAGTGGTGCCGGCCGTCGAGGTCGCGGATCGTCCGGATGCGGCTGATGCCGTCGCGGCTGCCCAGTCGGCTGCCGAGGGCGTAACAGGAGTCGGTCGGGTACGCGACGAGCGCCCCGTTCCGGATGCTGTCGGCCACCGAGCCGATGGTGCGCGGCTGGGGGTTGTCGGGGTGCACGTCGAAGTACTTGGCCATGGGGGCAGTCTATTTTCGCAGCCGGCGCCAGACAGCCTTCGCCGCGTTGTGCCCTGACATGCCGTGGACTCCGGGGCCGGGCGGGGTGGCGGAGGAGCAGAGGAAGACGGCCGGGTGCGGGGTCGCGTAGGGGCGGAGCGAGAGCGTGGGGCGCAGCACGAGCTGGAGGCCCCGGGCGGCGCCGCAGGCGATGTCGCCGCCGATGTAGTTGGCGTTGCGCTCGGCGAGTTCGGCGGGTCCGGCGGTCGCGCGGGCCAGGACGCGGTCGCGGAAGCCAGGGGCGAAGCGCTCGATCTGCCGCTCGATGGCTTCGGTGAGGTCGCCGCGCCAGCCGTTCGGCACGTGTCCGTAGGCCCAGAAGACGTGCTTCCCCTCGGGGGCGCGGGAGGGGTCGACGAGGCTGGGCTGGGAGGTGATGAGGAAGGGGGTGTCGGGGGCGGTTCCGGAGGAGGCCTGGTGCAGGGCGGTGTCGATCTCGCCGGCGGTGGGGCCGACCTGGACGGTGCCCGCGCGCCGGGCTTCCTCGGCGGTCCAGGGCACGGGGCCGTCGAGCGCGTAGTCGATCTTGAAGGCGCTGGCGCCGTACTTGTAGTGGTCGTAGTGCCCGCCGAAGCCGGCGATCCGGGCGAGGGCGGTCGGCGAGGTGTCGAACACGTAGGCGCGGGCGGGCGGCAGGTCGTCGAGCCGCTTCACCTCGAAGTCGGTGTGGACGGCGCCGCCGAGGTCCTTGAGGTACGCGGCGAGGGCGTCGGAGATCGACTGGGAGCCGCCCCGGGGCATCGGCCAGCCGCCCGCGTGCGCGGCGAGCGCGAAGACCAGGCCGACGGCTCCGGTGGCGAAGCCGCCGAGCGGGGCGATGACATGGCCGACGAGGCCGGCGAAGAGCCCGCGGGCCTTCTCGTCCCGGAAGCGGCGCATGAGCCAGGTGGCGGGCGGCACCCCGTCGAGCCCGAAGCGGGCGAGGGTGAGCGGGTCGCTGGGCAGTGCGGTGAGCGGCAGCTGCATGAAGTCCCGCGCGAGGGTGTCCCACTTGCCGAGGTAGGGGGCGACCAGCCGGCGATACGTACCGGCGTCGCGCGGTCCGAAGGAGGCGGCGGTCTCGGCGACCGAGCGGGCGAGGACGGCGGCGGTGCCGTCGTCCCAGGGGTGGGCCATGGGCAGTTCGGGGTGGAGCCACTCCAGGCCGTACCGCGCCAGCGGCATCGTCTTGAAGACGGGTGAGCCGGCGCCCAGGGGGTGCACGGCGGAGCAGGGGTCGTGACGGAAGCCGGGGAGGGTGAGCTCCTCGGTCCTGGCGCCGCCGCCCACGGTGGACTTCGCCTCGAAGACGGCCACGGAGAAGCCGCGCCGGGCCAACTCCACTGCCGCGGTGAGTCCGTTGGGCCCCGCTCCCACGACGACGGCATCGAGCATCGACGTCTCGTTCGTCACCTTCGGACTCCTTCGTCAGCCGACGGCCAGGGAACCCAGGATAGGCCGGTGGTCGCCGCCGCCTCACACGCCCCCGAGGAGGCGGCGGATCCGCTCGGCGGTCTCCGCGTCCCGGGCCGCCGTGAACGGCAGGGCGTTCCCTCCGGTGATGCGGAACGGCTCCCCCGCGATCGTCGTCTGCGCGCCGCCCGCCTCGGCGACGAGGAGCAGTCCGGCCGCGTGGTCCCAGGCGTACTCCCAGCTGAAGGCGGTCCCGGAGACCTCGCCGCGGGCCACGGCGAGGTACTCGAGACCGGCCGAGCCGCACGGACGCGGGGCGACGCCCTCGACCCGGAGGCCGAGCAGGGCCCGCTTCTGCTCCGGGGTGGTGTAGTCGGGGTGGGAGGCGGCGATCTCCAGGACCTCGCCGGGCTCCGGTGAACCCGACCGTATCGGCTGTCCGTTGAGCGTGGCGCCGCGGCCTCGCACGGCGACCGCCATCGCGTCCAGCGCCGGGGCGAAGGTCCAGGAGGCGAGGATCTCGCCGCGGAGGGCGAGGGCGACGAGCGTGCAGAAGGCGGGGTCGCCGTTCACGAACTGGCGGGTCCCGTCGACCGGGTCGACGATCCAGACGGGGGCGTCGCCGCGCAGCGCCTCGTACACCTCGGGGTCCTCGGCGACGGCCTCCTCGCCGACGACGACCGAGCCGGGCAGCAGCGCGGTCAGCGCGGCCGTGAGGTGGGCCTCGGCGGCCCGGTCGGCGACGGTGACCAGGTCGTGCGGCCCGCTCTTCTGCAGGACCTCGTGGGCGGCGAGCTGCCGGAAGCGCGGCATGATCTCGGCGGCGGCCGCCTTGCGGACCGCCTCCTCCACCTCGGTCGTACGGCCGCCGAGGACGTGCTCAAGGAAGTCTTCGATCATGCCCCCAGCTAAGCACGGGGCGCTGACAACCGGAATGCCGCGCTTGTCACCCGCTGTTCTCCTGAGGAGTACCCTTTGGCCGAGTTCACCCCTTACCCACAGGGAGGGTTCCGTGCACGGCGCGTTCCACGGCGAGTACAAGGTCCCCGGCGGCAAGCTGGTGGTCGTCGACCTCGACACCGAGGACGGCGTCCTGCGCAACGTCCGGGTCGCGGGTGACTTCTTCCTGGAGCCCGACGAGGCGATCCTGGCGATCGACCGGGCCCTGGAGGGCGCGCCGGCCGACACGGACGCCGCCGGGCTCGCGGCCCGGATCGACGCGGCCCTCCCGCCGGACACGCAGATGTTCGGGCTGACCGCCGAGGGCGTCGGGGTGGCCGTCCGCCGGGCCCTGGCGCACGCCACGGACTGGACCGACTACGACTGGCAGCTGATCCACGAGCCGCCGCGCCCGCCCGCCCTGCACATGGCCCTCGACGAGGTCCTGACGGCCGAGGTGGCGGCCGGGCGCCGTCCGCCCACGCTGCGCATCTGGGAGTGGGGCGCGCCCGCGGTGGTGATCGGCAGCTTCCAGTCCCTGCGCAACGAGGTCGACCCCGTGGCCGCGGAGCGGCACGGCATCCAGGTGGTGCGGCGGATCAGCGGCGGCGGCGCGATGTTCATCGAGCCGGGCAACACGATCACGTACTCCCTGTCCGTCCCCGACGCGCTCGTGCAGGGGCTCTCCTTCGCCGACAGTTACGCCTACCTCGACGACTGGGTGCTCGGCGCGCTCGGCGACATGGGGATCAAGGCCTGGTACCAGCCGCTGAACGACATCGCGACGGACGCGGGGAAGATCGCGGGCGCCGCGCAGAAGCGGATGGTCGGGGGCGGGGGCGCGGTCCTGCACCACGTGACGATGGCGTACGACATCGACGCGGACCGGATGACGGAGGTGCTGCGGATCGGCCGCGAGAAGCTCTCCGACAAGGGCACCAAGAGCGCGAAGAAGCGGGTGGACCCGCTGCGGCGGCAGACGGGCCTGCCGCGCGAGGCGGTGATCGAGCGGATGATCGCCTCCTTCCGCGGCCGGTACGGCCTGTCGGAGGGCGGCCTCACCGAGGACGAGCTGACGCGGGCGAAGGAGCTGGCGGAGACGAAGTTCGGCACGGCGGAGTGGACGGCCCGGGTGCCGTAGGGGCCCTTGGTGCCGGCTGCCTAGGCTGTCGGCATGCGGATGCGTGTCGAGGGACCGGCGAAGCCCGGTCTGCGGATGGAGAGCGCCGACGGGCGGCGGCTGGTGCTGGTCCAGGGCGGGGTTCCGGTTCTGTTCGCCCGGCAGAGAGTGACCTGGTACGGGCTGCACTACGCGCGGACGGGCCGTTACGTCTCGCCGCTGGAGCCCTTGCGGGCGGAACTGGCCCGCACTGTCGCCGAGTTCGCGGAGCCCGGCTCGGATGAGTGGACGGAGCGCTGGGCCGCGTACGGCGGAGCCGCGCTGCGCGCGGCGGACGACGGGCCGCTCCACGAGGGCGAGTGGCACCTCGCCCCGGACGCGAGACACTGGTTCGCGGACTGCAATTGGCCGAAACTGCTCGCCCACGACCCGAACCGGGGCCACCTCACCTGGTTCGGGTACGGCGACCCGGAGGAGGACGCCCGAGACCTGCTGCCGCTGCGGGCCCTCTCGCACCCGGAGGCGCCCCGGGTGAAGGCGTACCGCCGTCAGTACCGGGAGGGGATCCTGCCACCGGTGTTCGCGTGGTGGATCAGCGGGCTCAACTCCCCCGTGGTCCTCGACGGTCACGACCGGCTGACGGCGACGCTCGCGGAGGGCGGCCGCCCTCGGGTCCTGCTCCTCTCCCGGGCCATGGACGCCGCTTGGCTCGCGCGCTGGACGGAGGGACGCATGCTGGAGCACGAGAAGCGGGTCGCCGCTCTGGAGGGCCCGCTCGCCAAGGCCCGGACCGCACACCAGAACCGCAGTCTGGCCGTGTGGCTCCAGAGGTTCGACCGCACCCCCGACCTCACTCGTGCCTGGCCCTTCCCCGGCGGGCCCGCGGCCTGGGACGCGGCGGTGGCCGCGCACGTCCCGGGCTGGGCCCCCGACGCGGACCGGTGACCGCGTCCCGCCTTGATCGTTGAAGTCCGGACGGGCCGGAACAGGCCGTGGTGACGGGCAGAGGAAACGTCTCCGCATGCCGCCGCCGGCCCCGGGAAACCGCCGCCGGACAGTTCGGAGATCTCATGGGACGGATGAGAAGGCTCATGGCCACGGTCGCGGGGGCGGTGCTGGCCTTGAGCCCGCTCGGTCCCGCCCCGGCTCACGCCATCGTCGGCGGGCAGGAGGCGACACCGCACCAGTACCCGTTCATGGCGGGGCTCGTGGACCTCGCCGAGCAGCGGGTGATGTGCGGCGGGGCGCTCGTCGGCGACCGGTACGTGCTCACCGCCGCCCACTGCCTGACCGGCTCCTACAGCAGTACCGCACGGGTGGGCGTCCTCCTCGGCGACCACGACCTGACGACCGGGGACGACAGTCCGTACACCGTCATGGCGACGCCGGAACGGTTCGTCGTGCACCCCGACTACGACCCGGCGACCCAGGCGAACGACATCGCGCTCGTCCGACTGGCCGAACCGGTGGCGTACAACCGCGGCGTCAGCCCGGTCGGGCTGCCCTCCCCGTACTCCCACGGCACCTTCGACCACACGCAGGTCGAGGTCCCCGGCTGGGGCGCCACCTCCTTCGGCGGCCGGACCTCCGACGTCCTGCGCACCGTGGTCCTCGGCACGATGAGCAACCCGACCTGCGTGGACCGGGGCATGCCGCACGTCGCCTCCCCGCAGATCTGCACCTACGCCCCCGGCCGGGACACCTGTCTGTACGACTCCGGCGGCCCCCTGGTCCACAAGGTCGGCCGGAAGCCGTACCTGGTCGGTCTGGTCTCCTACGGCAAGGGGTGCGCGACCGACACCCCTGCCGTGAACACCCGGGTCTGGTCCTACCTCAGCTGGATCGGGCGGACGACGGGACAGCGCCCCGCCGCCTCATGAGGGCGGTGTAGAGGAGCAGGGAGGCGGCGAGGCCCACGGCCCAGCCGTAGTCGGCGAGGGGCTTGAGGAAGGGGATGAGGCCGTCCTCGGGGAAGGGGCCGGTGCCCGGGGCCGAGTGGGAGCCGCCGACGGCGAGGATGCCGCCGACCGCGAACGCGAGGACGGCCGCCGGGTTCCAGCCGCCCCGGTACCAGTACGGCCCGTCGGCGCGGTACAGCCCGTCGAGGTCGAGGGCGGTGCGGCGGACGAGCCAGTAGTCGGCGATGAGGATGCCCGCCACGGTGCCGAGGAGGCCGCCGACCAGGCCGAGCCAGGTGAAGATGTAGAGCTCGGGGGTGGCGGTGAGCTTCCACGGCATGATGAGGACGCCGACGACCCCGGTGATCAGCGCGCCCGTGCGGAAGTCGACGAACTTCGGCGCCAGGTTGGCGAGGTCGTACGCCGGGGAGACGACGTTCGCCGCGATGTTGACCGACAGGGTGGCGACGAGGACGGTCACCAGGGCGAAGAGCAGGCCGAAGACGTTGTCGGCCTTGGCTGCGAGCGCCACCGGGTCCCATACGGGTGCCCCGTACACGGCCTGCGAGCCGGAGGTGACGAGCACCGAGAGCAGGGCGAACAGGGTCATGGTGGTGGGCAGTCCCAGGGTCTGGCCCCGGACCTGGGCCCGCTGTCCCGCGCCGAAGCGCGTGAAGTCGGGGATGTTGAGGCTGAGCGTCGCCCAGAAGGCGATCATGCCCATGAGGGCGGGGAAGAAGACCGGCCAGAAGTCCGCGCCCCAGCCGAGCCGGGAGGGCTGGTCCAGGAGCGGACCGAGGCCGCCCGCCTTGACCGTGATCCAGACGAGGAGAGCGAGCGCGCCGACGATGACGAAGGGCGCGGCCCAGTTCTCGAAGCGGCGGAGGGCCTCCATCCCCCGGTAGATGATGGCCAGTTCGAGCGCCCAGAAGAGGACGAAGCAGAGCCAGAGGGTCCACGGCTGGCCGCCGATCCTCGACGCCTCGGCCCAGCTCCCGCCGAAGACCTTGTCCAGGAGGATGAAGACGCCCTGGCCGCCGATCCAGGTCTGGATGCCGAACCACGCGCAGGCGACGCCGGCGCGGATGAGGGCGGGCAGGTTGGCGCCGCGCAGGCCGAAGGAGGCGCGGGCCAGGACGGGGAAGGGGATGCCGTACTTGGGTCCGGCGTGCCCGGTGAGGAGCATCGGCAGCAGGACGATGACATTGGCGAGGGCGATGGTGAGGACGGCCTGCTTCCAGTCCATGCCGAGGGCGACGAGACCGGAGGCGAGCATCCAGGAGGGGATGTTGTGGGCCATGCCGACCCAGAGGGCGGCGAAGTTGTACGTGGTCCAGCGGCGCTCCGCGACGGGGACGGGGAGCAGGTCGTCGTTGACGAAGCGGGGGTCCGCGGGAGCGGTGCCGGGTGCGAGCTCGATCCGGCCGTCGACGGCGGCGGTTCCGGAAGGACTTCCGGGTCTTCCCGGGGGGACGGTTGCGGTCATACGGAGGAACCCTTCGTTCGGTGGGGAGGACGGAACGAGGTGTCGCCCGGGGAGGGCGAGGGGGTGCCATACCGGTAGGGCCCCATGGCGCACTGTCAAGAACCGATTGTGGCCAAGGAGAGGGAGTGGGTGACCGATTCTCCCACTCGACGTGACGCCCGGGGTAGCCCCCGGTCACCACCGAACTCCACGGCAGGGACGCCAGCGGCGACAGGGGGCGGCGAGGCTCCGGATATCGCACGGGTCTGGAGGCGGGGCGCCGGGCGATATCGGCTCGATAAGACCCCCGACCAGCTTCCGGAGTCCGAGGACGCCTGCGCCAGGAGCGCGTGGGCCAGGAGCGCGTGGGCCAGGAGCGCGTGTGCCGGGAGCGCGTGTGCCGGGAGAGGGGGGCTCATGGACTTTGGGCTGCTCGGCCCGATCGAGGCCGAACGGGCCTGTGGCGGCGCGGTTCCGCCGCGTCCGCCCGGCCCGTCCCGTCCCGTGGGACAGGCGTCCGGGCGCGAGGCGATCACGACGGGTCGGTGGCCGGCAGGGAGAGCGGGCGCTCGAAGAAGGTCTCCAGGACCACCGTGGCCTGTGTTCCGCTGACCCCGTCGATGGCGTAGATCCGGCGCAGTACGTCCTGCAGTTGCTCGGTGGTCGCGGTCCTGACCTTCACCAGGACCGAGGCGCTGCCGGCGATGACGTGCGCCTCCAGGATCTCGGGGAGCGCGGCGAAGTCCTGCGCCGAATCTCCCATCCAGGAAGTCGAGTCGACCATGACGTAGGCAAGTACGGCGCTGCCCACGGCTGCGGGGTCCACCTCGACCGTGGTGCGCCGGATGACGCCGCGCTCGCGCAGCTTCCGTACCCGCTCGTGGGCGGCGCCGGCCGACAGACCGACGGCCTGGCCGAGCGCGGCGTAGGGCTGGGTGGCGTCCCGCTGGAGCTGCGTCAGCAGCGCCCGGTCGATGTGATCCACAACTCTCCATTCGGAATTGACTAGTCAGAACAGTATCTCATCTTGCAACATCCACCTGAAGCCGATTCAGATTCGGTACATGGCAGGTTCGTAAGGAGTGGACTCCATGAGCGGCGAGCGCCCGGGGCTGTACGAGATGCTGGACGACCGGTTCCGTACCGGGAGGTGTATGAACGGTGACGAGGCGCTGGAGGTCCTGTTCACCGGCTGCCGATGGGCCGAGGGACCGGTCTACGTGCCGGCCTGGCGCCAGGTGGTCTGGAGCGACATCCCCAACGACCGGATGCTGCGGTGGGACGAGGAGACCGGCGCGGTCGGCGTCTTCCGCCGCTCCGCCGGACACACCAACGGCAACACCCTCGACCGCGAGGGCCGATTGATCACCTGTGAGCAGGGGAACCGCCGGGTGACCCGGACCGAACACGACGGCACCCTCACCGTGCTGGCCGACCGCTGGCAGGGCAGGCGTCTGAACAGCCCGAACGACGCGACGGTGAAGTCCGACGGTTCGATCTGGTTCTCCGACCCGGACTTCGGCATCACCAGCGACTACGAGGGGTACCGCGCGGAGAGCGAGATCGGCTCCAACAACGTCTACCGGATCGACCCGGCGACGGGCGAGGTGCGGCTGGTCGCGGACTGCTTCGGCGCGCCGAACGGCCTGGTCTTCTCGCCCGACGAGCGTCAGCTGTTCGTCTCAGACACCCGCGCGGGCTTCATCCGGGTCTTCGACGTACGCGAGGACGGCACCCTGTCCGACGGCAAGGTGTTCGCCGAGGCCTGGGCCCGCGACAAGGCCCGCTTCGACAACCTCCGCTTCGACGACGGCGGCCGGCTCTGGGCCGCCGCGATGGACGACGGCGTGCACTGCTACGACCCCGACGGCACCCTGATCGGTCGCCTCAACGTCCCCGAGGCCGTCGCCAACATCTCCTGGGGCGGCGCCAAGCGCAACCGCCTCTTCATCGCCGCCGAGACGAGCCTGTACTCGGTGGTCATGGCCGTCACCGGCACGCACCCGACCGGACCGGGACGCCGGCCCTGGCTGCAGCCCGCGCCCCGGTGAACCCCGGGCCGCCCGTCACCGCCCACACCCCGGGCGGGACGGGCCGCACCACCGGCAGGATCGTGCTGACCGAGGTTGTCGGTGGACAGGAACAGGTACTGCGGGCAGGTCTCGCCGAAGACGGGCAGCCCCTTGTCGCGGGCGGCGGCGATCTCGGCGACCGCCTCCTCCGCGGAGACGTGGACGACGTAGAGGGGTGCGCCGGCGACCCGGGCGAGCTGGATCGCGCGGTGGGTGGCCTCGGCCTCCAGCAGGACCTTGCGGACCTCCCCGTGGTAGCGGGGGTCGGTCTCGCCGCGGGCGAGTGCCTGCTCGACGAGGACGTCGATGGCGATGCCGTTCTCCGCGTGCATCATGATCAGCCCGCCGTTGTCGGCGGAGCGCTGCATGGCGCGCAGGATCCGGCCGTCGTCCGAGTAGAAGACCCCCGGATACGCCATGAAGAGCTTGAATCAGTTGAAATACCCCCTGGGAGTCGTGTGGGCGTCCTGCGCACCCGCTGAAGCACGCCGGCGATCTCGCCGCGGCTCGCCCAGAACGACCTGCCCGTGCTTTGGATGAGGGCGGCGGAGAACGCCGGGGTGGGGATGCCGCGGCGGACGGCGGAGGCGCTGACCTCCCGCCACGGCACCCGGGCGTTGGCGATCTCGCTCGCGAAGGTCTCCTCGGCCAGCAGGCCGGCGAGCTTCGGGTCGGCGGTGTCGGCTGCGCGGACGCGGTCGAGGATGCCGGCGCGGATGACGCACCCGGCTCGTACCGTCCTCGCGTTCTCCCTGCTGTCCTTCGCTGTCGACAGCGGTGGGGCCGCCGCCCGCGCTCACCGCATGCCCGCCACGCCCGCACTCGCCTTCCCCCAACAGCCCGAGCCCCGGCTGGGCGGCGCCGACTGGCGGCCGCACTTCATCGACTACCTCTACCTCGCCGACGCTTGCCGGTCACATGGGAAGGGGCTCCGCCCAGCCGTTTCGCACCGCGCAGGCGCCGAGCTGCATCCGGGTCCGGACACCGGCCATGTCCATGAGATGACGCAGGCGCCGGTGCAGCGTGCGTGGTGACAGACCGAGTTGTGTCGCGGCCGCCAGGTCCGTCAGGCCGGCCAGGAGCAGCGCGAGGATCCTGCGGTCGAGCTCGGTCGGGCCTTGCGGACCGACCTCGACGGTGGGTTCGGATGCTCCTTCCGTGGCCGACAGCGCGAGCGGGTCGGCAGTGCGCCATACCGTCTCGAACAGAGCGTCCAGCGCGTCCAGCAGTCCGCTGCGGTGCAGCAGCGCGGCGCCGGGCTCACCGTCCGATGTGACCGCGAGCGGGACGAGGCCGAGGTCGGCGTCGGCCAGCACGAGCTTCATCGGCAGCTGGTCGGCGACACGCAGTTGCACACCCTTGCGCAGGGAATCGATCGCGTCGTCGAGGATGCCCGGCTCTGCCAGCACGGCGCGGTCCAGTACCGCCCGGAACTGCACGCCTCGGCCGATGGCCATGGGTTCGGCCGTGTTCTCGTCGGGCGGCAGGGCGACGAACGGTGCGGTGATGAAGGAGCGGACCTGCGTACGGGCTGCCTGCTGTACCTGGAGGAAGCGATGCCGGATGGCGTCGACGCCCGTGACGACCTCGATGAGATCGCTGATGCTGCTCCCGGTCATCGCCGCACGGTGTTCCTCGGCGAAGGTCGCCAGGGCGTGCTCGGCCAAGCGCAGCCCGTCCCGGCGCTGGCTGATGAGGGCGCCGAGGGCCATGGCCGGCGGCGCCGCGGTGAACCGTTCGTCCGCCGACCTGGTCGCCAGTCCCCACTCGACGAGGCGGGACAACGCCTTGTCCACTTGGGCCTGCGACACGACGGCAAGGTCGGCGAGAAGGAACGCGGTGGAGTTCGGCCGTCCGAGCAGCGCCCGGTAGACACACTCGTCATCGGGGTCGAGGCCCAGAACGTCCAGCATCGGCGACCGACTCTCTTCCGCTTGCCGCAGCGGAGAGAGTATGCGCCACGGTGGCAGCCCCTGAATAGTCCCTGCTGGGAGCGGGTGCGAGGGGAAGGGCCCCGGGGAGTCGCCTCCCCGGGGCCCGACAGTGCGGTTCATCGCAGACCGTACGCCCGGATGATCTCGTTCTTGACGCTGAAGCCGCCGTCCGTCCCAGCGCTCGCGCGGACCGAGACGAAGCCGCCGGGCTTCTTGGCCGTCTTGAACGAACCCGTCCAGTAGCCGCCGGCGCCCTTGGCCACGGTC
Organism: Streptomyces narbonensis; assembly: GCF_014649015.1. GTDB lineage: Bacteria > Actinomycetota > Actinomycetes > Streptomycetales > Streptomycetaceae > Streptomyces > Streptomyces narbonensis. Next base: position 428,077 of record NZ_BMSF01000002.1, on the reverse strand, counting down.
ACCTTCTGCCAGGTGGCGCCGTCGTCGTACGAGACGTCCAGCTTCACCGTCGTGACGGTGCCCGGTACCGTGCCGCTGCCCATCGACACCGGGTTGAGGGCGATCCGCTGGGTCTCGTCGGCCTCGACGTCCCCGTGCAGGTCCGTCGCCAGCGAGTAGTCCAGGTTCAGCACCGAGAACCGCTCGAAGAAGTCCGAGTCGACGGTGTCGGACATGTAGGTCCACTCGGTGTGGGTGCGGGTCGACAGCCGGAAGGCGTCAGCGGGCCGTTCCACATCGAGGACGGCGCGGTAGGGCAGGTTGCCCGCCGGTACCTCCACCCACTGCATGTCGCCGCTGACCGGGTTGTCGTGGATCAGCGTGTCGCCCTGGAATACCTGCAGGTGGGACGGGGTCTCACCCCACGGAAGGTAGCCGCCCAGCCGCATGTTGTCGCTGGCCGAGGCCCATGCCTGGACGTTCCAGGTCATGTAGTTCTGCCAGCGGGAGTTGTACACGCCGAAGGACTCGCCCTGGCCGGGACGGGACAGGGGCGCGAACCAGTTGAGGCGGGTGGTGCTGCCCTTGGCGTACGTGTTGTCGCCCGACACCATCACCCAGGGCAGGGCGGTGTCGACGCCCTGCGCGTGGAACTCGCGCCAGACCTGGCCGGGGGTCACCCATTCGGTGCGGGTGCCGGGGTGCCATTCCATCTCGGGGAAGTTGAACGACGGGCTGAGGGTGAAGTCGGACCGGTAGCCCTCCGACAGCTTGCCGTCCGTGGCCGAGTAGTAGTGGGCGTCGATCCGGGCGAGGTCCCGCTGGGCCGGCTTGTAGACCAGGGGCTGGTCCGGCACCTGGCCGGGGTAGTCCCGGGTCAGGTCGTAGACGTAGGGCGTGTACTCGGTCTGCTTCACGGTCAGCCTGAAGACGCCGGCCTTGGCCATGGCGATGAGGCCCTTGCCCGCGTCACGGTGGACGGTGGCGACCGGGATGGCGGACTCGCCGACGTACTCCATCAGACCGCCGACACCGTCGTTGACCACGATCAGTGCCTTCGCGCCGGCCGCGACCGCGGCCTCGGTGCGCTCCTGCGGCGAGACCTCGTCGCTGCGCTCGACGACGACGACCTTGCCCTTGGCGCCGACCTTCGCGTACGCCGCCACCGCGCCGTTGCCCGCGTAGACGGTGCTCAGCCGCTCCGTGCCGGTGCTCAGCCCGCTGCCCGCCTGCACCCGGGCGTCGAAGCGGACCCGGCCGTCCTGCGTGCTCAGGCCGAGCTGCGGCTCGCCCTTGCGCCAGCGGGTGACGAGCATGAACTCGCCCTGCTTCATCGCCTCGGTCGGCGCGACGTAGACGTCGTCGTACGTCGGCGGCAGCACGTACGCGCTGCGGTAGTCCATGTACGGGTCGAGGCCCTCGTAGTGGACGTTGAAGTCGACCTTGCGCTGGCGGTCCTCGGTGCGCTGCGGCGCCTCGGTCTGCAGCAGGTTCGCCTTGCTCGCGTCCAGGACCACGTCCGCGGAGCCGTCCTCGAGCACGGTCTCCGGGTCGACGAGGACGGCCAGACCGGAGCGGTCCGCCTTCTCGCCGGCCACGTCGACGTACCCCGCGACGGTGTAGAGGCCGGGTGCCATGCGCATGGTGGTCGAGCCGTCGACGTAGACCTGCCACGGCCAGAAGTCGCCGGCCAGGTTGACCGTGACCCAGCCGACACCGGGCTTGCCGTCCCGTCCGACCAGCTTGATGTTCAGGTCGTACCGCTCCTCCTCCTTGAGCAGTGCCACGGCGGTGCGGGTCACCGGCTGGCCGGTGGCCGCGTCGGTGGCCGTCACGTAGCCGGCGTGGCGGCCTGCCGAGGCGGTCCGCGGATCACCGGTGACGGGGACGGCGGCGGTGCCGCCCGCCGGGACGGTCACCGTGGTGGCTCCGAGCGTGAACGGTCCGCCGTCGTTGCTCAGCGCCAGGTTCAGCGTGACGTCGGCGGAACCGGTGTTGGTGTAGGTCAGGTCCTTCGTGACGGCGACGTCGCTCGGCTGGTGCGGCCAGGTGTGGTTGCCGAAGAAGAGCGATCCGGTGCCGCGGACCGTCGTGCGCACGGCGGAGGCCACGTCGAGACGGCCGGTGCCGACCTCGTACGGCGAGTACCCGCCGTCCAGACCCTTCGCGGTGCTCATCAGGTGTTCCTTGAGCTGCGTGCCGGTCCAGTCCGAGTGCTGCTGGGCCAGGATGGCCGCTGCGCCCGCCACGTGCGGGGTGGCCATCGAGGTGCCGCTGATGGTGCGGTAGAGGCCCTCACCACCGCCGGTCATCTCCTGCGAGCGGGCCGCGGTGATGTCCACGCCGGGAGCCGCGATGTCCGGCTTCATGCCGCCGGACCGGGCCAGCGGACCGGTGCTGGAGAAGGACGCGAGCCGGTCCTGCTTGTCCGTGGCGGCCACGGTCAGCGCCGAGGCGGCCGCACCCGGGGCGGAGATGCTCTCCGGGCCGGAGTTGCCTGCGGCTATGACGAACAGCGTGCCGTACTGCGCGGACAGCGCGTCGACCGTCTGCGACATCGGGTCGCTGCCGTCGGTCGGGTAGGAGTCGCCGAGGCTCATGTTGACGACGTCGGCACCGGACTCGGCGGCCCACTGCATGCCGGCCATGACCCAGGAGTCCTGGCCGGAGCCCTCCGCACCGCCGAGCACCTTGCCGACGAACAGGTCGGCGCCCGGGGCAACGCCCTGGTTGTCGCCTCCGGAGGCTGCGCCCGAACCGACGATCGTGCCGGCCACGTGCGTGCCGTGCCCGTTGACGTCGGTGATGCCCTCCCCCGGCACGAAGCTGGCCGTGCCGTCGATCAGGCCGGCGAAATCGGGGTGGTCGGCGTCGATGCCGGTGTCGAGCACCGCCACCTTGACGCCCTTGCCGTCGTACCCGGCGGCCCAGGCTTCGGGCGCGCCGATCAGCGGCACGCTCTCCTTGAGACTGGCCTCCACGCGACCGTCGAGCCACAGCTTCGCGACTCCCGCACCCAGCGTGTCGCTGCCCTGCGGCGCGACGGAGGTCCAGAAGGTGCGGGTCTGCCGCTTCTCGGTGCTGAGCGCGGCACCTCGGATGCCCTTGAGCTTTCGGGTCAGCTTGCTGCCCCGGGGAGCCGTGGGCTCGACGGCCGCGCGGGACTTCGGCTGGATGTACGTCGCGATCAGCGGTACGGCGGCCGACTTCGCGTCGTCGTACCCCATCTCGATCAGGTCGGTGACGTTGAACAACCGCCGGTCCAGCTTGTCCGCGCCCAGAAGCGGCGCGGCCTCGTCCGGTATGACGAACAGGTCGCCCTTGATCTGCTGGATCTTGACGCCGCCGACGGCGCTGTCCGGCCGGTCGACTTCGGCGGCATGCTTGCCGTCGGCCATGGTGGTGACCGTGACGACGTCGCCGGTGACCAGGGTGACCTTGTGGGTCGCCGAAGGCTTGGCGGGGACGGTGGGCTTGGCCGGAGCGGCCTGCGCGGGTGCCTGCAGGGCGACGAGCCCCGAGGCCAGCAGGGGCACCACGGTGGCCGCCGCAATCAGCTGCCAGCGCCCGCGCCGGAAGGCGGAAGGATGAGAAGGGGAGTCCATGGCATGGGTCTATCGACCGGTGAACGCCGTCGTGAAGGCCTCATGACGGCAAGTCCTCGCCATGGCAAAGGCTTGCCTGTCGTGAATCGTGGGATTCCGGACGGAACATGACGAGCCTCGGGCGGGCGTCCTGAGGTGTCACCCCACGTCCCGCTGACACGTCGCTGACGTGCTGCTGACATGCGAAGGCGGGCTTCCAGCCTCGCCGAGGGGGCGCGGCGCCACCGGTCTTCTCGCCTTGCCGACGTGCGTCCGGAGGACGACGGGGGTCAGATGGGATGTATTCGGTCGACCGAGCGGAGACGTCTCGACGGACCGGGCCGGACGACATGGAGGAGCCTGGCATGACGACCCCCACGAGCTCACCCGGTCGGCGAGCGGACACACACAGCAGCGGTTGGCTGGTGTTTGCCGCCGTCATCATGATCTTCAACGGCATCATGATGCTGCTCGGAGGCATTTCGGCCATCGCCAAGGACGACGTGTTCCTGGCCACTCGCAACTACGTCTACGAGCTCAACCTCACCGGCTGGGGCTGGATCCACCTCATCCTGGGCATTCTGATCGCGCTCACCGGCGCCGCCCTGTTCACGGGCGCCACATGGGCCAGGGTCGTCGGCGTGGGGCTGGCCGGACTCAGCATGATCGCCAACTTCATGTGGCTCCCCTACACGCCGTGGTGGGCGCTGGTGTTCATCGCCATCGACGCCCTCGTCATCTGGGGGTTGTGCGTCGCGCCACGGTCGATGAAGGACTGACGGCCGGGACCGGCTCCCATGGCACACGAAACAGCGACAGGGGATTCAGGCTGCGGCAATACGCCAAGGCCCCCTCGCTATATGCGTCTGTGGTTACCGGGACCGGCTGCCGAAAGCGGTGCCGGCGACCTTCACCGGGACGTTCGCCTTCGCGTTCTCCTTGCTGCGCAGCGTCGAAACCGGCTCGTACTCCCGGGGCGTGACTGGGAGAACTTCCTTCAGCTCGCCGTGTGCGAGATCCGCGAGTACGGAAGGTCATGCGTACAGGTCTGCCGACGGCTCCACGCCATGCTCGACGGCCTGCTCGACACCCTGCCGCCGTCCCAGCACGCCTCCGTGCGATGGGAGATCGGCCTGCTCCAGGAGCCGATCGATCGAGAGTTCACCGACCCGGCCCTCCGGGCCATCGCGCAACAGCCCGACCACCAGGGCATCGGTGGGAATTACCCGTCGTAGTGGGCCCTCACACGTCCGTCCGTGCCGGACCCGCGCAAGCAAGGGCATCAGCCGCCCTGTCGCGCGAGGTGGAGGTCGTCAGCGGCCTCCTGGGCCTGGGCGGAGCGGTCGGCGCCGCTCGTTGCCGGTCAGATCCGACGCCTCGTCCGCGTCACCCGTCCGGCGGACTCGCCGGGCGGCGGAGGGGCCGGGCTCATAGCGTCGGGCCCGAACGGGGGTCGTCCACACACCTGGAGTAGCCGATGACGGATGAGTCGATGGAGAAGCTGGCCACGGAGGCATGGCTTTACGGGTATCCGCTGGTCACGGCGGCCGTGACGAAGGGCAACATGACGGCGGTCCCGGCGCGGGACGACGCGCGTCGGAAGGCCCCGGTCAACCAGTTCTGCTATATGCGCACCACCCCGGACTCCTCCTTCACCGAGGTCGTCTCGCCGAACGCCGACACCCTGTACTCCAGCGCCTGGCTCGACCTGTCCGACCAGCCCCTGGTGCTGACCCTGCCCGAGTTCGACGACCGGTTCTGGATGGTTCCGATCCTGGACGCCTGGTCGAACGTCTGCGCCGTCGTCGGCCGGCGCAGGAACGGCCCCTCGGCGGGCCCGTTCCTGATCGCCGGCCCGGCCTGGTCCGGAACGGTTCCCGACGGCCTGACCCTGCTGAAGTCCCCCACCGCTGTGAACTGGATCATCGCCCGGTACGCGACCAGCGGCCCGTCGGACTTCCCGGCCGTCAACCGGCTCCAGGACGCCACGCGGCTGATCCCGCTGTCGCAGTGGACCGGCGACCCCGACGACTACTCCCCTCCCACCGACGTCCCGGTGCCCGCCGGCGCCGACACCACGACGGCGCCCGTCGACCGGGTCCACGCGCTCAGCGGCCGCGACTACTTCGCCCTTCTCAACCGGATGATGGTCGACAACCCGCCCGACCCCGGCGACGCCCCGTTCCTGGGCGGCCTCGCCAAACTCGGCATCGCGCCCGGCGCGAGCCTCGACGACCTGTCCGCCGAGGAGCTCGCCGTCCTGGACGCGGCCGCACGGCGCGGCCCGGAGGCCCTGGACGAACTGCTCGCCCGGGCCGAGGCCGCGAAGACCAGCGGATGGGCCGTGCACCGGGGACTGGGGGACTACGGAACCGACTACGCCAAGCGCGCGGTCATCACCCGGTTCGGCTACGGAGCCAACCTCGACGCCGACGCGCTGTACCCGCACGCGACCACCGACGCCGAAGGCCGGCCCCTCGACGGTGCCCACGCCTACGTACTGCACTTCGAGGCCGGGAAGACCCCGCCCGTCGACGGCTTCTGGTCCCTCACGATGATGAACGAGCGCCAGCTCTTCGCCGACAACCCGCTGAACCGGTACGCGATCGGCGACCGCAGCGGCATGCGGACCAACCCCGACGGATCCCTGGACATCCACGTCCAGCACGACAGCCCCGGACCCGAGCGCGAGAGCAACTGGCTCCCCGCCCCCGCCGGAAGCTTCAACGTCTTCCTGCGCCTGTACTGGCCCCAGCAGCCCGCCCTCACCGGCGACTGGACCCCGCCGGCGTTCCAACGCACCGGCTGAACCGCAGCTGCTCGCCTCCTCGTCACTCCCCCACGGCACGTCTGGACCTGTCGGGCACGTACGAGATGGTTCCATGACGCCACACGTCCGCCCTCGGTCCTCTCAGGCCCGAGGGCGGACGTCGCTCATCGAGCCCCGTCGGTCCCGTGGTCGTCCGCGGGGTCGTCCTCGTCCCTGAGCTCGCGCTTGAGGATCTTGCCGGTGGCGTTGGTGGGCAGGACGTCGCGGAAATCCACGAGGCGGGGGTACTTGTAGCCCGCCATCTCCTCCTTGCACCAGGCGATCAGCTCGTCCTCGGTGAGCGTCGCTCCCGGGGCACGGACCACGCAGGCCTTGATCTCCTCGCCGTGGCGGTCGTGCGGCACGCCGATGACGGCCGCCATGCTCACGGCGGGGTGAGTGAGCAGGACCTCCTCGATCTCCCGCGGGTACACGTTGAAGCCACCGCGGATGATCATGTCCTTGGCCCGGTCCACGATGTAGAACCAGCCGTCGGCGTCGCGGCGTGCAAGGTCACCGGTGCGGAACCAGCCGTTGCGCATCACCTCGGCGGTCGCCTCGGGCCGGTTGTAGTACCCCTTCATGACGTTGTGGCCGCGGACGACGATCTCGCCGATCGCGTCGGCGCCCTTGACCGGGGTCCAGTCCTTTTCGACCAGGTCCACCTCCACGCCCCAGACAGGGCGGCCGATGGAGCCGGGCCGTACCTCTTCGCCGCGCGGGGCGAAGGTGGCCGCCGGGCTGGTCTCCGAGAGGCCGTACCCCTCCATGATGGTGACCCCGAAGCGCTCGCTGAACCGGCGGTGGATCTCGACCGGCAGCGCGGAGCCTCCCGACCCGGCCATCCGCAGGTTCCCGGCGATCTGCGACAGGTCCGCCTCGGGTGCCTCCGCTTCGAGGAGGGCCCAGTACATCGTGGGAACACCCGCGAAGAAGGTGACCGCGTGCCGCTGCATCAGGGCCAGGGCGGACCGGGCGTCGAACCGGGGCAGCAGTACCAGCGTCGCCCGCGCGGCGAGGCCGGCGTTCATCTGCACGACCTGGCCGAAGGAGTGGAAGAGCGGCAGGCTGATCAGGTGCACGTCGTGCTCGACCTCGCCGAAGAGCTTGTGGCAGGTCAGCACGTTGAGCATCACGTTGGAGTGGGTGAGCTCAGCGCCCTTGGGGCGGCCCGTGGTACCGGAGGTGTACAGGATGACCGCCGTGTCACCGGGCTCCGTGGCCACCGTCTCGAAGTCCGCGCTCTGGTGGGCCAGCGCCGCGGTCAGGGTCTCGGCGCCTGCGATCGGGGAGTTCTCGGTGGGTGCGGCGGTCATCAGGAAGAAGTCGTCGCAGCCGGGCGTCCCGCCGAAGCCGGCCCAGCCCTCCTGGCCTGTCGGAAGATCGGGGCCGCCCTCGAAGCAGAAGTAGGCCTTGGCCTCGGAATCGGCCAGATGGTAGGCGATCTCACGGCCCTTGAGCAGCACGTTGAGCGGGACGACCACGGCGCCGGCCTTGAGGATGCCGTAGTAGACGATCGGGAACCACGGGAGGTTCGGGCAGGACAGCGCGACCTTGTCGCCCGGGCCGATGCCGCGCGCGTGCAGCAGGTTGGCCACGCGGCATGCGGCCGCGTCCAGCTCCGCGTAGGTCAGGCGCTGGGTGCCGAGGACAACCGCCGAACGGTCGGGCACGGCGCGGGCGCTGTTCTCCAGCAGGGCAGCGAGATTGAGCATGAGGTCTCCGTAGGGGATGCTTCGGCGGGCGCCATGGGCGTGGCGGATCCGTGGGACGCCGAGGGCCGGGGGTCAGCCCCGCAGCGCGGCGGCGAAGAGCGCGGGCAGTTTCGACAGGCGCGGCGCCGCCGTGAAGCGGGTGAGGCGCTTCACCGTGGTCAGCGCCGTGCGGTGGGTCAGGAAGTACGGGGGGCGCGGCGACAGCGACGGGTCGCCCGTGACCAGTCCACGCGGGGCCGGCGTGAACGGGGCGCGCAGCACGGTCTTCTCGACGTCTTCCAGCATGAACGCGTTGTGCACGAAGCCGATGCCGCTGCCGATGTCCTGGCGGGTGTGGCCGGGGAAGGCACCCCAGGGGGTGTAGCCGAGCAGGAAGCCCACGGCCGACCAGCAGTTGACGCCCAGTGTGCCGTAGCGCAGATCGGCGATGGCGGTGGCCACGGCCTCCCGGTGTGCCTTCTCGGTCCTCGGGTGGACGATCAGGGTCGCGCCGAGGGTGCCGGGCAGGGTGTCGTTGGCGAAGTCGACGGCGTGGCGCAGGAATTCGGCCGGATCCGTGCCCGGCAGGCGTACGACGCCGAGGGCGCTGCCGAAGACCTCGTCGAGGACGAGGAGGTCTTCGTGGTCGGTGATGTCGGGCACGAGCAGTCGGCAGCCGTCGCCGTGGGTCTCCGCCGCCGGATGCGCCGCGCGTACGGCGGCGAGCCGGTCGGCCGCGCCCGGGTAGTAGTCGGTGCGTGAGGGCAGGTCGCGCAACAGTCGCCGGATCTCGTCGAGCAGCCGCTCGGTGCCGTCCCAGTCGCGCGGCAGGACCAGGATCTGGCTGGCGATGCAGTTGTGGCCGGAGTTGTTCATCTTGCTGGTGACGATGTGCTCGGCCTGGAAGCGGACGTCGGCATCGCTCCACGGGCCCGGCACCACGATGCAGGGACTGACGCCGCCGAGTTCGCTGCTGAAGGGCTTGGCGATCAGCGGGAGGTCGTCACGGTGGCGTCGCTCGGCGTCCTCGTCGGTGCCCCAGACGATGGCGTCGTGGGTGCGGTCGCTGCCGGTGACGTGAATGGCGTCGACGCCTGCGTGGCGGGCGAGGTAGCCGCCCTCGGCCGCGCCGCCGTCGACGAAGCGCAGCCAGCCCCGTTCGACGAACTCGGCGAAGACGTAATCGAAGTGGGGGCGCAGGTAGGCGTTGACCGGGTTCATCTTGGCGATGACGACCTGGCCCTCGGCGTAGAGCTTGTGCAGGATGTCCAGCGCGGTGATGGCGGCGACGTTGCCGGCGCCGAGCACCAGGGCCAGGGCCGGGTCTCCCTGCCTGCCGCGGTACTCGCCCGCGGCGCACGTCCCCGCTTGCTCCGCCGTGACGCCGGGGCGCATCCACACGTGGGCCGTGAACCCGTTGAGCAGCAGGGAGTCCCAGGCGGTAGCGGGGAAGACGTCCACGCGGGTGCGGCCGTTCTCCTCGCGGACCCTCCTGGCGTCCAGCGGATCCTTGCCCGCGGCAATTCGTCGAAGCACGTGCAGCAGCGCCGCGGCGTTCTGGACCAGGGCCCAGGGGCCGCCGATCCAGTCCTCCGCCGCCCACGGCGAGTCCGGTCCGTACCCCTTCGCCAGGGCGCCCGCGCCGGCCATCTCGGCCGCCCGTGCGACGACGCGCGGCTGCAACCGCTCCAGGAGGGCGATGCGTTCGGTGAGCGGGGTGGCGGACCAGGACGCGGCGTTGCCGCGCACGTGGGCCACGGTGCGATCGAGGAAGTCGGTGTCGAGGGCGCTGGTGTTCAACGTCGTTCCTTGTGGAAGGTCGGGAGTGGGGAGGGCGGGGCCCGCTCCGCGCGCTGCGTGCGGAGCGGACGGCACGCGTGGGGTCACGCGGACAGCCTGCGGGCGTCGCGGTCCGGGTCGATCAACGTCAGGGCGGCGGTTCCGCTCAGCAGGAGCACGGCGCCGGTGATGAGCACCGCGTGCTGGTAGCCCTCCGTACCGTGAGCGTCCACGAGTTGACCGATCAGCGTCGGGGCGATCAGGCCCGCGGTGGTCACCACGGCGTTCATGATGCCGAGGGCGCCGCCGCGACGATCGGCCGGAGCCAGTTCCGTGACGGTGGTGACGGCGACGCTGCTCATCGCCCCGGCGAGCCCGAATCCCGCGACCACGAGCACGGCGGTCACGGCACCGGCCGGGGCCACCGGCAGGGCGAGGCATGCCGCCGCGCCGGCGAGTAGCAGTACGCCGCCGACTCCGCCACGGGCCCAACGGCTCGGGGTCCCGCGGCGCAGCAGCCATCCGGTGAGGCCGGCCTGCCCGAGCACCACGACGCCACCAAGACCCCAGACCAGCATCAGCACCCGCGTGGACCCGGCCGAGGTGTAGCCCAGCGCGTCCTGGAGGTACGAGGGCAGCCAGACGAGGGCGAAGGCGATGACCCAGTACGTGCCGAAGTAGGCGGCCGTGGCACCGATCCAGGTACGGGTCGCGAGGATGCGCCGGTACGGCCTCCCGAGCCCGCCCGTCGGACCGGCCGGTCTGTGCTCCGTGTCCGACGCGGCCGCGTACGGCCCCTCGCCGCCGAGGGGGATCCACAGCAGCGCCCACACGACACCGACGAGCGCCACCGCGGCGACGGCCGAGCGCCAGCCGTGGTGCTGGATCACCCATGTCAGTACGGGAGCGGCGACCAGGACCCCGAGGGTGATTCCCAGGACGATCACGGCTCCGGGCAGGTTGCGCCGGTGGTTGGGAAACCAGGACAGGGTGGCCTGCTGGGCGACGGGGAAGGCGGGTCCCTCGGCGGCACCCAGGAGAACGCGTGAGGTGATGAGCACCGCGAGCCCTCCGCCCACCGCCAGCGGTGCCTGGGAGACGGACCACAGGACGGCCATGGCCAGAATCAGCCACTTGGGCCGTATGCGGTCCGCGAGCAGCCCCACCGCGGCCCCGGAGAGCGAGAACAGCAGGAAGAAGGCGCTGCTGGCCAGCCCGAAGGTCGACGCGGACAGGCCGAGGTCCTGCCGGATCTCCTCGGCGGCCAGACCGAGCACGGACTTGTCGGCGAAGTTGATCATCATGAAGACGACGAGCAGCGCGGTGACGGTCCAGGCGCGGCGTCTCGTTCTGCTCGGCACCTTCGGGGGGCCGGCGGGCACAGCGGGTGCGACGTCGGTGTCGGTCACAAGGACTCCGCGGAGACTGGATGGGGAAGGGTGGAGGGGGCGGGAGGTCGGTCAGGAGAGCGGGACGCCGGCGATGGCGATGCGCTCCATGACACGGCGCTGCGGGAAGTAGTCGCTGATCGCGTAGTGCTGGGTGGCGATGTTGTCCCACACCGCGACCGAGCCCGGCTGCCAGCGGAAGCGCACCTGGTACTCGGGGATGCGGGCCTGGAGCACGAGCTCGTCGAGGAGTTCGCGGCTCTCCGGGTCCGACAGTCCGACGATCCGGGTGGTGAAGGGCTCGTTGACGTAGAGGAGCTTGCGGCCGGTGCGCGGATGGCGGACGACCACCGGGTGCTCGACGGCCGGCAGGTTCTCACGGAGCGCGGCGATCTGGCTCGCGGTCATCACGGAGCCCCAGCTCGGCTCCCAGTCGTGTACGGCGGTCAGCCCCTCGATCCGGGCCTTCACGGACTCGGTGAGGTTGTCGTAGGCGGCCGCCATGTCCGCCCACATGGTGTCGCCGCCGGCGGACGGGACCTCGACGGCGCGCAGCACGGAGCCGAGTGCCGGGGCGGCCATGAACGAGTGGTCGCTGTGCCAGATGTTCTCGGTGCCGATGGCCATGGCGTCCTTGGCCAGGCGGGAGACGCCGGTGGAGTTGCCCTTGGGGAAGAAGGGGTTCGGTTCCGGCTGGCCCCACAGCCCGGAGAACGCGAGCTGGGACTGCGGCTCGAACGCGTGCTGGTCGCGGAAGAAGAGCACCTTCCACTCCAGCAGGGCCTTCCTGATCTCCTCCGCGAGCTCCTCGCCGATCGGGAGCGAGAGGTCGACGCCGTCGACCTCGGCACCGATGTGCGGGGTGAGCGGGCAGATGTCCAGGAGCCGGTAGTCGGGCTGGACCGCGTCCGGCGCGATGCGGTCGAGGGTGCGCTTCCCGTAGTGCATCAGCGGCTTGTCGAGCGCGGGGGCGGGGGTGGTGACGGCGGTGTCCATGGTTCCTCCCTGACGAGACCGAAAATCGTTACTGGGAGTATCGTTATTAGGGTGCGGTGAGGCAAGAGGCCTGAGGTGGGAAAAAGGAGAGTCTGGAGTCGCCGCCGGAAGCCGTCAGCCGACCGGGCCGACGGCGCGGGCGACGAGATCGACCAGGTTGTCCACGAAACGGGCGTCAGGCATCTCCTGCTCACCGATCAGCCGGAAGATCAGTGGTGCGGCCACCAACGTGGCCGCGGCCCGGACATCGGTGTCCGGACCCACGTCACCGCGGGCGATCCCCCGTTCGAGGATGCGCCTCGTCTCGCTCGTGATCCGCTCGGTGTACTCCGCGTACCGTCCCCGCACCGCGCCCGCCTCGGCCGCCGCCCCGATGAGCCCCGCGATCAGCCGGTCCGAACCCGGCAGCCGGTAGGCCTCCAGACGAGCGGTGAGGACGAAGCGGAGCTCGGCGCGGAAGTCGCCCAGGTCGGGCACCGACAGGATGCCGATCCGGGTCTCCGCGGCGGCGATGATCAAATCCTGCTTGGTGGGCCACCGTCGATAGATGGCGGGCTTGCTCACTCCGGCGCGTGAGGCCACGGCATCCATCGTGACCGCCCCGATCCCCTGCTCCGTGACCAGGTCCACGACCGCCTTCAGGACGGATCCGGTGACCCGCTCCTCGCGCGGGCGCCCCGGCCCTCGTACTGCCCCGTCCGGTTGCATATCCGCCATGCGCAGAGCCTACGGTCTCCGCCGGACCGACCGGAAAGCGGTGCGCACCCCGGGGACGGCCCCCGTCGGCAGGCACAGCCGGTGTGGATGTCATGCGTGTGAGCCGCCCGACGAGGACTTCGGCCCGCCTGAATGACCATCACGCCACCGCCGCACAAAGGCGGTGAGCCCGCCCCCGCGCGGCGCCCGCCACGTAGTGAGCTCCAGCCGTGGACCTACACCGACCTGCCCAAGGCGCTGGGCTTCCAGGCAACCCCTCCCTGGTGGCCCCTGCCACTGCTCGCCGTCGCAGGCCTGCTGGTCGGTCTCGCCACGGACCCCTCCCACACAACATGGCACTTGCCACTCACAGCTGCGCAGAACGAGCCTGCGGTAGGGGAAGGTGGTGGGCCGCTGCCCACATTCTTCGGTGGGCCGGCACCACGTCGTACCGGCCGTACGGAGGTTCGGCGGCCCCGCGTCAGGCGTTGATCGCGGGGATGATGTCGGTGCCGTAGGCGTCGATGGTGCCCTCGCGGTTGTCGTGCATGTCGTAGACGGCGAACTGGTCGACGCCGAGGTCCTTGAGGTGGCGGAGCTTCTCGATGTGGGTCTCGGCGGGGCCGAGGAGGCAGAAGCGGTCGACGATCTCGTCGGGGACGAACGTGGTGTCGGGGTTGTCGGCGCGGCCGTGGTGGGAGTAGTCGTAGCCGTGCCGGTCCTTGATGTACGCGGTGAGCTCCTCGGGGACCATCGAGGAGTGCTCGCCGTACTTGGCGACGAGGTCGGCGACGTGGTTGCCGACCATCCCGCCGAACCAGCGGCACTGGTCCCGGGCGTGCGCCAGGGCCTCGGGCGAGTCGTCGGCGGTGACATAGGCGGGGGCGGCGACGCAGATCGTGAGGGCGTCGGGGTCGCGGCCGGCGTCCGTGGCGGCCTGGCGGACCGCCTTGACCATCCACTCGGTGAGGAAGGGGTCGGCGAGCTGAAGGATGAAGCCGTCCGCCTTCTCGCCCGCCAGGGCGAGGGCCTTGGGGCCGTAGGCGGCCATCCAGACGGGCAGTTTGCCGTTCTTGATCCACGGGATGCGGATGGCGTTGCCGTCCACCGTCGCTTCGCGGCCCTCCGCGAGGTCGCGGATGACGTCGATGGCCTCGCCGAGGCGGGCCAGGGTGTTCGGCCTGCGGCCGGCGACGCGCATCGCGGAATCGCCGCGGCCGATGCCGCACACCGTGCGGTTGCCGTACATGTCGTTGAGCGTGGCGAAGGTGGAGGCGGTGACCTCCCACGTGCGCGTCCCGGGGTTGGTCACCATCGTGCCCACGTGGAGCTTCGTGGTGTTGGCGAGGATCTGGCTGTAGATGACGAACGGTTCCTGCCACAGCACGGCGGAGTCGAAGGTCCAGCCGTAACGGAAACCGTTGCGCTCCGCCCGGCGCATCAGCCCGACGACCTGCGAGGCGGGCGGGTCGGTCTGCAGGACGAGTCCGAAGTCCACGCGGGACCTCCAAGTTCAAGTCGGTGCGGTGAGGTTCCGGGGCGGTTCAGCCCAGGTACTGGCAGGTGGAGCGGGGCACGAACGTGCCGTGGCCGGCGCGGCCGAGGTACTTGCGGTGGTCGATGACGACCTCGCCGCGCGAGAGGACCGTCTCCACCTGACCGGTGACCGTCCTCCCCTCGTACGCCGAGTAGTCGACGTTCATGTGGTGGGTCTCGGCCGACAGCACCTGGGTGGCGTGCGGGTCGTAGATGACGACGTCCGCGTCCGCGCCGGGCGCGATGGTGCCCTTCTGCGGGTAGAGGCCGAACATCCGGGCCGGGGTCGCGCACGCGATCTCGATCCAGCGGCGCCGTGAGATGTGCCCGTCGACGACGGCCTGGTGGAGGAGGTCCATGCGGTTCTCCACCCCGGGCAGCCCGTTGGGGATCTTCGAGAAGTCACCCCGGCCCAGCTCCTTCTGACCGACGAAGCAGAAGGGGCAGTGGTCGGTGGAGACCACCTGGAGGTCGTTCGTCCGCAGGCCTCGCCAGAGCGCCGCCTGGTGCTCCTTCGGCCGCAGCGGGGTGCTGCACACGTACTTGGCGCCCTCGAAGTCCGGCTCCGCGAGGTTGTCCGTGGACAGGAACAGGTACTGCGGGCAGGTCTCGCCGAAGACGGGCAGCCCCTTGTCGCGGGCGGCGGCGATCTCGGCGACCGCCTCCTCCGCGGAGACGTGGACGACGTAGAGGGGTGCGCCGGCGACCCGGGCGAGCTGGATCGCGCGGTGGGTGGCCTCGGCCTCCAGCAGGACCTTGCGGACCTCCCCGTGGTAGCGGGGGTCGGTCTCGCCGCGGGCGAGTGCCTGCTCGACGAGGACGTCGATGGCGATGCCGTTCTCCGCGTGCATCATGATCAGCCCGCCGTTGTCGGCGGAGCGCTGCATGGCGCGCAGGATCCGGCCGTCGTCCGAGTAGAAGACCCCCGGATACGCCATGAAGAGCTTGAACGAGCTCACGCCCTCCTGGACGAGCCGGTCCATCTCCTTGAGCGTGTGCTCGTTCACGTCGGAGAGGATCATGTGGAAGCCGTAGTCGATCGCGCAGTTGCCGTCGGCCTTGGCGTACCAGGTGTCGAGTCCCTCGCGCAGGCTCTGGCCGACGGTCTGGACCGCGAAGTCGACGATGGTGGTGGTGCCGCCCCAGGCGGCGGCGCGGGTGCCGGTCTCGAAGGTGTCGGAGGCGGCGGTGCCGCCGAAGGGCAGCTCCATGTGGGTGTGGGCGTCGACGCCGCCGGGCAGCACGTAGCGGTCGGTGGCGTCGATGGTCCGGTCGGCGGTCCAGCCGGCCGCCACGTCCGAGCCGTGGGCGGCGAGGGCGACGATCCGGCCGTCCTCGATCAGCACGTCGGCGTGGAGTTCGTCGGCGGCGGTGACGACGAGACCGCCCCGGATGAGGGTACGGGTGCTCACGGGACTCTCCTGCCTGAGAAGGGTGAACTACAGGACTCCGAGCGCCTCTTCGAGGATCGCCGCGCCTTCCTCCGCCTCGGCGACGGTGAGCGAGAGCGGTGGGGCGACGCGCAGGGTGCTGGTGTTGTGACCGCCGCCCTTGCCGATGAGCAGGCCGCGCTCCCGGGCCGCCTCCAGGACGGCGGAGGCCGCCTCAGGGTCGGCGCGGTCGGTGCCCGGCTCGGTGAGTTCGAGGCCGATCATGAGGCCGCGGCCCCTCACCTCCCGTACGGCGTCCACGCCGGCGGCCGCGGCCCGCACCCGCTCGAGGAGGAGGCCGCCGACGCGGCGGGCGTTCCCCTGGAGGTCGTGCTCCAGGAGGTAGGAGAGGTTGGCCAGGCCCGCGGCCATGGTGATCGGCGAACCGCCGAAGGTGGAGATGGAGTTGGCGTCGATGCAGTTCATGATCTCGGCGCGGGCGACGACCCCGCCGACGGACATGCCGTTCCCGATGCCCTTGGCGAAGGTGAGGATGTCGGGCGGTCCGGCCTGGCCGTGGGCCTGCCAGCCCCAGAAGTGGTCGCCGGTCCTGCCCCAGCCGGTCTGCACCTCGTCGGCGATCCAGAGGATGCCGTGCCGGTCGAGGACGCGCCGGAACGCGGCGTACAGGCCGTCGGGCGGGGAGGTGAAGCCGCCGACGCCCTGGACGGGTTCGGCGATGAGGGCGGCGACGTCCCGGGTGTGGCCGAGGAGGTCTTCGAGGTCGGCGACGCAGGCCTCGACGAACCGCTGGTCGTCGTACTGGGCGTACGGGCCGCGGTTGCGGACGCCGCCGTGCACGTACAGCGTCTGGAGCGGGGAGAGGCTCGTCGGCGACCAGGCGCGGTTGCCGGTGATGCCGACGGTGGAGAAGGACCGGCCGTGGTAGCTGTTGCGCATCGCGAGGATCTGGTTCGAGCGGCGGTACGCGGTGGCCAGGAGAAGTGCCGTGTCGTTGGCCTCGGTGCCCGAGGTGGTGAAGAAGACGCGGGCGTCGGGGATGCCGGAGAGGCCGGCGATCCGCTCGGCGAGCTCCACCATGGGCCGGTTGAGGTAGAGCGTGGACGAGTGGATGATCCGCCCGGCCTGCTCGGCGACGGCCTTGGTGACCTCGGGGAGGGCGTGGGCGGTCATGGTGGTGAGGATGCCGCCGAAGAAGTCGAGGTACCTGCGCCCCTCGGCGTCCCAGACGTGGCGGCCCTCGCCGTGGGTGATCTCGATGGGGTCGCGGTAGTAGAGGGCGACCCAGTCCGGGATGACGGCCTTGTGCCGGTCGAAGAGACTGCTCACGGCTGCACCAGCCCGTCGTACGCGTCGGGCCGGCGGTCCCGGTAGAAGGCCCATTGCTGCCGCACCTGCTCGATGAGGCCGAAGTCGAGGTCGCGGACGACGAGTTCCTCGGCCTTGTCGGACGCGACCTCGCCGACGAACCGGCCGCGCGGGTCGACGAAGTAGCTGGTGCCGTAGAAGTCGTTGTCGCCGTACTCCTCCTGGCCGACGCGGTTGATCGCGGCGACGAAGTACTCGTTGGCGACGGCGGCGGCGGGCTGCTCCAGCTGCCAGAGGTGAGAGGAGAGGCCGCGGTGGGTGGCCGAGGGGTTGTAGACCAGCTGGGCTCCGTTGAGCCCGAGTTGGCGCCAGCCCTCGGGGAAGTGGCGGTCGTAGCAGATGTAGACGCCGACCTTGCCGACGGCGGTGTCGAAGACGGGCCAGCCGGCGTTGCCCGGGCGGAAGTAGTACTTCTCCCAGAAGCCCTTGACCTGCGGGATGTGGTGCTTGCGGTACTTGCCCAGGTAAGTGCCGTCGGCGTCGATGACGGCCGCGGTGTTGTAGTAGAAGCCCTCGCCCTCGACCTCGAAGACCGGGACGACGATCACCATCCGGGTCTCCCGGGCGAGCTCGCACATCCGCCGGACGGTGGGGCCGTCGGGGACGGGCTCGGCCCAGCGGTAGTGCTCCGGCTCCTGGACCTGGCAGAAGTAGGGGGCGTTGAACACCTCCTGGAAGCCGATCACCTTGGCGCCCTGCCGGGCGGCCTCCCGGGCGTGCTCCTCGTGTTTGGCGATCATGGATTCGGTGTCGCCGGTCCAGGTCGCCTGGACGAGTGCGGCGCGTACGACGTCGGTCATGAGCTGCTCCTTCGGCACGGCGTCAGAGAGCCTCTACGCCCGTAGACGCGGGGCGTAGGAGGAGAACGTAAGCCCCGTCACACCCCGGAGCAAGACCACCGTCGCGAAGCGGCGGCGTCGATCATGTTTCATACCCGAGTGGTCCACGTCGGACACGTACCGACACGTACCCGCAAGTAATGACAAGCGCCTGCAGGCGGCCGTCCCCGCTCAGATCAGGCGCCCTTCACACCCGCCAGGCCGGCCACGCGGAGGGCGTGCAGCAGGTCGCGCTCCCGCGCGGCGGACACCGCGCGGGCCGCGTCGAGGAGCCGGGGGACGAGCCCGCGCGGGTCGGCGCCCGCGAGGCGGGCCGCGTCTTCGGGGGTCCGGAGCCGGACGAAGGAGGTGAGCAGCGCGTGCGCCTCGCGGTGATGGCCGTCGGCGCGCAGGGCGGCGCACGCCCCGGCGAGTTCCTCCACCGGGCGGGCCACGCCCTGCCGGAGGAGCTGGTCGCAGTCGGCGGCCCGGCCCGCGTCGGCGAGGACCCCGGCGACGGCGGCGAGCCGGCCGGGCGGCAGCGAGGCGGCCTCCCAGAGCAGGGTGGACCAGTCGGCACCGAGGCCGGCCCGGTGCAGCTCCGCCGCGAGGGCGGGCAGCCGGTCCGGCGGACCGGCGAGTGCCTCGCAGAGCAGCGCGTGCGCCTCGCCGCTACGGCCCTGGGCGCGGAGCCGCTGGAGCGCGTAGACGGCATTGGCGGCGACACGGCCGGTCTCGCCGGGGGCCGCCTCGCCGGAGGCGGGGGTGGAGGTGGAGGTGGAGGTGGAGGCCGAGGCGGGGGCGGAGGCGGAGGAAGGGGCAGGGGCCGGAGCGGCGGCCGCGCCGGACTCACCGCCGCCCCTGAACCGCGCGCCCCGGGGAGCCGCTCCCCCGGCCGGTAGTACGGGAACGGCGACGGCGGGTGCCGGCCCCTCGCCACTCTCCTCCAGCCAGGCGTACCGGGCGCCCCGGGGGCGGCGCATGACGTGCGCCGCGGCGGAGTCCGGTGCCGACGCCCGGGTGGAGGCGGACTCGGAGGCGGAGGCGGAAGCGCGGGCCGCACCGGAAGCCCCCGGTGCCGACGCCTGGGCGGAGGCGGAAGCGCGGGCCGCGTCGGAGGCCCAGGACGGAGCCGAGGTCCGGGCGGCGACCGGCGCCAGGGCTGGGCCCCCCGCGGTTCCCCCGAGGCGGGACAGTCGCGTCGTCAGTTCGGTGACGCGGGCGGCGGCGCGGGCGTGGTCGTCGCGGATCCAGGCGAGGTCGTTCTCCAGGCCGGCCGACTCGGCCGCCCCGGCGGCGGCGCTGAGCCGTTCCCCCAGCTCGCGGGCGCGGGACTCGGCGTACCGGCGCTCCTGTTCCATCAGGTCGCGGCGTTCGGCGAGCGCGGCGGCCCCGCCGGGGCGCCGGTCGTGAGCGGTGGCCGCCGCCGCGTACAGCGCCCGGCCCCGGGCGGCGAGCGGCCCGTCGCCCGGCTCCCCGGCGTCCTGGAGCAGCGACTCGACGACGTCCCAGGGCAGGATCTCCGTGCCGTCGAAGCAGGCCCGCAGCCCTTCCGGGTCGCGTTCGGCGAAGACCCCGTACCAGCCGGCGTCCGGCCGGAGACGGGAGGCGAGCTCCGTCAGCCAGTGCGCGAACGTCGCCACTTCCACCGGGAGTTGATGTACCGTCACGTTTCCGCACCTGCCCCGCCGTCGACTGGAACCTTCCGGTCCGCGGGTATTGGACCGCAGTCGTGTTACGGGACGACTACGGTCCGTTTTCGGGCGGGTGCCTCAGTCGGTGGATTCGCCGGAGTCGAGGCGCACGACGATCCCGGTGTGCGGGCGCTTGCCGAGCCGGACGATCATGGCCGGTACGTCGGTCAGCCAGTACTGCCAGGTGTACTTGCGCGAGAGCAGGCCCCGGATCCGGCTCAGCTCCTCCCCCTCGACCAGCCGGCCCTCGCCGGGGAAGCGCGTGGCGCCCTCGGCGATGTTGCCGCGCACGTCGCAGACGGCGACCTCGACCCGCGGGTCGTTCCGCAGTCGCTTGACCTTCCAGGAGTCGGTGCGGGTCCACGCGTACAGCTCGGAGCCCTCCACCGCGTACCAGACGGGCGTCGCGACCCCCGTGCCGTTCTTGCGGAAGGTCGTCAGGCTCACGTAGCGGCCGCGCCGCAGTTCCTCGGGCATCATGGGCGGGAGCCTAGGCGAGGGACGCGGTCGGGCCGGGGCCGGGTGGGAGGCGCGGGCGGGGGTCCCCCGGGCGACGAACGAAGGTGCACGGCTCCACGCTCGCCTCTGCCGTCCGGACCCGCATCCGGTGCTACGCCACCGGGCTGTCCTGCTCGTACGAGGCGCGGGCCTCGGTGATGGCGGGGGCGTGGGCGCGGGCCCAGTCGCAGGCCGTGTCGAGCGGTCCGATGAGCGAGCTCCCGAGGGGTGTGAGGGCGTACTCGACGCGGGGCGGGTTCTCGTCGTGGACGGTCCGGGTGACGAAGCCGTTCCGCTCCATGGAGCGGAGGGTCTCGGTGAGGACCTTGGGGGTGATCCAGTGCAGGGGCACGCGCAGTTCGGAGAAGCGGCGGGGCGTGCCGTCCTCCAGGCAGCGCAGGACCATGCCGGTCCACTTGTCGCCGACGCGGAAGGGCTGAGCCGGGCTCGCGGCGCAGTCGGGGTCGCCGAAGCGGGAGGCGTCCAACGGCGCGGCGGAAGTGGGCTGATCAGGCATGGGGCCGACGCTAGCCCAGTACCGTTGAAGTAACCAGGGACCTCCGTTCTACGGTCCGGGCATGGACATCGAGAGCAGCAACAGCAACAGCCGTGACGACAAGAGCACCAGCGTGCGCATCGCGGTCTTCGGCGCCGGCGGGCGGGTCGGCCGGGCGGCCGTCGCGGAGGCGGTGGCCCGGGGTCACCGGGTGACGGCCGTGGTCCGCGACCCGGCCGTTCACGGTGATCTGGAGGGTGAGGGGGTCGCACTCGTCCGGGGTGACGCGACGGACGCCGCCTCGGTGGCGGCGCTCGCGGCCGGCCACGACGCGGTGGTGCACGCGGCCGCCCGCCTGGACGTGCCCTCGGAGGAGTACTTCACTGCTGCGGCGAAGGCCTTGGTCGCGGGCCTGACCGAGGCGAAGGTGCGGCGGCTCCTCACGCTCGGGATCGCGACGACGCTGGAGACCGCGCCCGGGGTGCGGCTCATGGACGCGCCCGAGTTCCCCGAGGCGTGGCGCGCCTTCGCCCAGGGGCATGTGGCCGAGTTCGAGCTGCTCGCGGCCGAGGCGGGGCCTGAGCTCGACTGGCTGATGGTGGTACCACCGCTGGACCTGAACGCGGAGGCGGAGCGGACCGGCGCCTACCGGACGGCCGTGGGCACCGTCGTGGAGGGACCGGGCCGCATCGGGCACGCCGATCTGGCGCTCGCGCTCCTGGACGAGATCGAGCGCCCGCGCCACAGCCGGGTGCAGCTGGCCGTCTCCCTCTGAGACGTCGGCCCGCCCCTGCCGGACAGGGCGGGCCCGGCCCCGTCAGACCGGGGCCGGTGCCTGGGCCGGAGCCGGGTGCGCGGCCGGGACCGGGGCCGGATTCGGAGCCGGAGCCGGGGTGCAGAGCACCACGAGTTCGTCCATGGAGAGGTCGAGGACCCCGGCGAGGGCCGCGACGGTGAAGAAGGCGGGTGTCGGGGCCCGCCCGGTCTCGATCTTGCGGAGGGTCTCGGCGGACAGGCCGGCCGCGGCCGCGATCTCGACCATGGACCGCTCGCCGCGCGCCGAGCGCAGGAGGAGGCCCAGGCGCTCGCCGCGCTCGCGCTCTTCGGGGGTCAGGGGTGTGCGCACCATGACGCCATTCTAATACCGGTATAGTAATTGGCATGGTGGAGATCAAGACGAACGAGTCCCTGGCGGCGATGCGCGAGTCGGGCCGGGTGGTGGCCCGGGCCCTGGCGGCCGTGCGGGAGAAGGCGGCGCCCGGTGTCGCGCTCACCGAGCTGGACCGGGCGGCGCGGGAGGTCCTGACGGAGGCGGGCGCCGGATCGCCCTTCCTCGACTACCACCCTGACTGGGCTCCGGTGCCGTTCCCCGCGGTCGTGTGCCTCTCCGTGAACGACGCGATCGTGCACGGTATCCCGGACGGGACCCGCCTGGCCGACGGCGACCTCGTCTCCGTCGACTGCGGGGCGCTCCTGGACGGCTGGGCGGGCGACTCCGCCGTCAGCTTCACGGTCGGCCGGGCCCGCCCGGAGGACACGCGGCTGATCGCCGCGGCGGAGGAGGCGCTGGCGGCGGGCATCGAGGCGGCCGTCGTCGGCAACAGGATCGGCGACATCGCGCACGCGATCGGCCGGGTCTGCCGCGGTGCGGGGTACGGCATCCCGGACGGCTTCGGAGGCCACGGCATCGGCCGGACCATGCACGAGGACCCGGGCGTCCCCAACGAGGGGCGCCCGGGTCGCGGCATGAAGCTGCGGCACGGCATGGTGCTCGCGATCGAGCCGATGCTCATCGGCGGCGGCACGGACGACCACTACACGGCGCGGGACGGCTGGACTATCCGTACGCTCGACGGCTCCCGCGCGTCCCACGCCGAGCACACGGTCGCGATCACGGACGACGGCCCGCGCGTGCTCACGGCCCTGTAGGACGCGCGCCCGGGCCGGCGGCCGGCCACGGCCCTGTGGGACACGCGCCCCGGCCGACCGCCGGCCACGGCCCTGTGGGACACGCGCCCCGGCCGACCGCCGGCCACGGCCCTGTACCGCCTGCGGAGGCCCTACCGGCCGCCCGCGGGCCGTACGACCATCGCCGAGCCGCCGCCCCTGCGGACCGTCTCCGCGGCGGCCACCCAGCGGCCGTCCGGCAGTCGCTGCACGCCCGTGGCCGCGCCGATCTCCGGGTTCTGCCGGAAGCCGTGCCCGATGCCCTCCAGCTCGACCCTCAGCGGGCTGTTCCACAGGCCGGGTTCGAGTTCGGTGGTGGCCTGGTTCCGCTGGCTGGCGCGGGGGGCGGCGATCGCGTCGACGAGCGGCAGGCCCCGGTCGACGACTCCGGTGAGGGTCTGGAGGACCGTCGTGATGATGGTCGCGCCACCCGGTGAGCCGAGGGCGAGGACGGGCCGGTCGTGCGGGTCGAGGACGATCGTCGGGGAGATCGAGGAGCGCGGGCGCTTGCCGGGGCCGGGCAGGTTCGGATCGTGCACGGCCGGGTTGGCGGCGGCGAAGGAGAAGTCGGTCAGCTCGTTGTTGAGCAGGAAGCCCCGGCCGGGCACGGTGATCCCGCTGCCGCCGGTGGACTCGATGGTCAGGGTGTAGGCGACGACGTTGCCCCACTTGTCGGCGGCTGTCAGATGGGTGGTGTTCTCGCCCTCGTACGTGGTCGGGGCGGCGGTCCCGCCGCTCGCGCAGGGCGCGGGGTCGCGGGGGTCGCCCGGCGCGAGCGGGCTGGTCAGGACGGCGTCGTCGCGGATCAGGCAGGCGCGGGAGTCCGCGTACCGCTGGGAGAGCAGTTCGCGGGTCGGCACGGACTCGAAGGCCGGGTCGCCGACCCAGCGGCCCCGGTCGGCGAAGGCGATCCGGCTGGCCTCGATGTGCCGGTGGAGATAGCCGGCCTGGGTGGCGGCCGCCAGGTCGGTGCCCTCCAGGATGTTCAGCGCCTCGCCGACGCTCGTGCCTCCGGAGGAGGACGGGGCCATGCCGTAGACGTCGAGTCCGCGGTACGAGACCTTCGTCGGCTTGCGGAACTCGGTGCGGTACGCCGCGAGGTCACGGACCGTCAGGTCGCCCGGGCGGACGGTCCTGGTGGCGCCCGCGCGGACGGGGGGCGTGCGGACGGTGTCGACGATGTCCCGGGCGAGCGGACCCCGGTAGAGCGCGCCGACGCCTTCGCGGCCGAGCGTCTCGTATGTCCGGGCGAGGTCGGGATTCTTGAAGACCGAGCCGACGACGGGCAGTTGCCCGCCGGGCAGGAAGAGCTCGGAGGTGGCCGGGAAGTCGCGGAAGCGGGCCTCGTTGGCGGCGGTCTGGGCACGGAAGGTGGGATCGACGGTGAATCCCTCGCGGGCGAGCCGCTGGGCGGGGGCGAGGAGGGTGGAGAGGCGTTTGCTGCCCCAGGCGTCGAGGGCGGTCTTCCAGGTCGCGGGGGTGCCGGGGGTGCCGACACCGAGGCCGCTGGTCATGCCCTCCTCGAAGGGGATCGGCTTGCCGTTCTCCGTGAAGAGGCCCTCGTCGGCGGAGCGGGGTGCGGTCTCCCGGCCGTCGACGGTGTGGACCGTACGGCTCTTGGCGTCGTAGTACACGAAGTAGCCGCCGCCCCCGATCCCCGCTGAGTACGGCTCGGTGACGCCGAGGGCCGCCGCGACGGCGACGGCCGCGTCCACGGCGTTGCCGCCCTTGCGCAGGACCTCGATGCCGGCGGCCGAGGCGTCGGCGTCGACGCTGGCGACCGCTCCGCCGTGGCCGACGGCGACGGGCTCCTTGACCGGCCCCGGCGGGGCGCCCGGCGGCGCCGGGGCCGGCGCGGCGGCGCCCATCGAGAGGACCGTCGCCGCGACAGCGAGAACGGAGACCTTCCGGGCGGCGGATCGACGCATGCGCAACCTCCAGTCAACGACCGTCCGCGCAGCGTAACTTCCTTCCGCCCCTCCCGTCAGGACCGCCTCGAACACGGGGCCGGTCCGCCGATAGCATGCGCGCCCATGAACGAAGACGTGCGGAACATCGTGCTCGGGGTCCTGGCGACCGGGGTCAGCGCCTCCTTGGGATGGCTGGCCCGCACCTACCTCTGGCGGCGGGGGCTCCGCCGCAAACAGGCCTTCTTCGGCCTGCCCTCCGGCTCGGAGTGCCTGCTCGTGGTGAACCGCATGGCCGGCAGCGAGCGCAGCGTGCACGCCACCGATGTCTCGGCGCTGCTGGAACTGTCGGCGCTGGTCATGGACTGCGGGGCGCGTCCCCGCATCGTGCAGCACGACACGGCTCGTCAGGGCCTCGGGGAGATAGCGGAGTTCTGCATCGGAGGCCCGTACTCCAACCGGCGCATGGCGGCGCATCTGCCGAACCTGCTGCCGGGACTCACGATGAACGTCGAGCAGGAACCGAGCGAGGACCGGGGGATGCTCACCGTAGCGGGCGAGAGCTACCGCCCGGAGTGGGGAGTGACCGAGTACGTCGTCCTGGCCCGCCTCACCCGCGGCAAGGGCGTCCGTCCCGTGTTCCTGCTCTGCGGCCAGGCCGCGGTCACCAATCAGGCCGCGGCGAGACACCTGGCCCGCCACCACAGGGAACTGGCCGGCAAGTACGGGACGGACGGCTCCTTCGCGCTGCTCCTGAAGGTGGTCAACTCGCAGGCCTACGGCCCTGACGTCGTGGAGCTCGTCGCCGACGTCACGCGGGCCGCGTTGTCGGCGCCTTCGGCAGCACCGGCAGCACCGGCAGCGACTTGATCCCGTTGATGAAGTTGGACACCAGCCTGCGGGGCGGCCCGGCGAGCTCCACGCCTCCGCACGCCTCGCGCACCTCCTCGTACAGCACCCGGAGCTGAAGCCGGGCGAAGTGGGCGCCGAGGCAGACGTGCGGGCCGTCGCCGAAGGAGACGTGCGGGTTCGGGCTCCGGCCGAGGTCGAGGCGGTGGGGTGCGGCGAAGGCGCGCTCGTCGTGGTTGGCGGACGCGTGGAAGACGACGACCTTGTCGCCCGCCCGGATCGCCTGCCCCGCCAGCTCGGTGTCCCGGGCCGCCGTGCGGCGGAAGGACAGCACGGGCGGGTGCACGCGCAGGAGTTCGTCGACGGCCGTCTCCACGGAGACCTTTCCGCCCCACAGGCGGGCCTGCTCCCCGGGGTGCCCGGCGAGGGCGAGGAGTCCGCCGGGGGCGGCGCTGCGGACGGTGTCGTTGCCGGCGACGGTCAGCAGGAAGAAGAACATCTCCAGCTCGGCGTCGGCGAGTTCGGAGGTGGCGAGAGAGGTCATCACGTCGTCGGCCGGGTGCGCGCGCTTGTACGCGGCGAGTTCCTGCGCGTAACCGAACATCTCGGCGAGCATCGCCGGCGACCGGGGGTTGACCGGCCGGCCCTCGGCGTCGAGGACGGGGGGCTCGTCGGGGTCCTGGTAGGCGATGACGCGTTCGGTCCAGGCGTGGAGCAGTCCCCGGTCGCTCGCGGGGACGCCGAGCAGGTCGGTGAGGTTCAGCAGGGCGTAGTCGTCGGTGACGGTCCGGACGAGGTCGACCTCGCCACCGGCACCGCGGGCGACCTCGACGGCTTCCGCGAGGAGCGTCCGCGCCCGCTCCCGCGCGGTGACGGCGAACCGCTCGATCCGCCCCGGGGTGAAGGCCCGGCTGACGAGCCGGCGCAATCTACCGTGCCCGGGCGGATCCTGATTGAGCATCATGCGGCGGATGAACGGCAGGTCGGCGGGGTCGGGGTCGCGGATCTGCGTGGCGCCGAGGGACGAGGAGTACGTACGGGAGTCCTTGAGCAACCGGACGACGTCGGCGTGCCGCGTGACGGCCCAGAATCCGGGTCCGGCGGGCCATCCCAGGATCTCCGGCTCCGCCTGGCGGGCGACGGGCGCGTGGTCGCGCAGCATGCGGAAACGGTCGTGCGGGATCCCGGCGGCGTAGATCCGCGGGTCGAAGACGTCCGGCACCTCGCTCGCGTCCCCCACCGCGCCTCCCGTCAGGAGTGGTCCAAGGGTGATGACGTACCCATCATGACAGGTCAGGGGCGGTTTTCGTAGGACTGATCGCACACTCGCCGAGCCTTGTCCGGGCCCGTCCCCGGCTTCCAGAATCGCCGTCATGAATCACTCCGAGAACGTCGATCACGATGCGGTGCTGCGAGCACGGACGATGCTGCTCGGGTCGGGCCGGCTGCGCCGGTCCCAGGAGGTCGAGGCGTACCGCGTGCTGGCGAAGGTGAGCCCCGCCGCCTATCTCCCGAAGCTGGTGCAGGCGTTGGACCAGTACGTCTACGAGCCTGGGTTCCGGGACCGTCCGGACCTGCGGACCGTGGTGCACGCCGAGGCGGTGGAGGCCGCGCGGGGCCTCGACGCCTCCGAGGAGCAGGGGGCGAGGCTCCTGTGCACCGCGTTGCACGCGCACCAGCACACGCTGTTCCTCCTCGGCCGGCGCACCGAAGGACTGGCGGTGTGCGAGGAGTTGGCCGAGGCGGCGAGGAGCAGCATGGCACTGCGGGGAGCGAAGCGGAACGGGCACGGCGGCCGGCTGGCGGCGCGCCTGGCCGAGGAGGGGCGGCACAGCGAGGCCGCGGACGTCCACGCCTCGGACGATCGGGCCGCGCGCGCCCTGCGGTCCGAGTCCTCCTTCGCCGACCTGGTGGCGTGGTCCGCCGCGCTGGATGCGGCGGGGCGACACCAGCAGGCCCTGGAGGTGTTCGCGCGGCTTGTGGACGACACCCGGCGCGGGACCGAGGAGGGTTCCGCTCCGCGGGCCCTGCTCGTGTGGGCGCTGGTCCACCGCTCCGGGATGCTCGACGCCGCGGGGTGCGACGGCGAGGCGGCCGCGGACCGGCGGGAGGTCCTCGCGCTGCTGGACCGGCTCGCGCGGTCCGGCGACTCCGGGGACACGGGCGACCTCCTGGCGCGGTGGGCGACCCTGTTCGCACTGTCGGGCCGGGCCGTGGAGCCGGCCGGGTCCCCGGAGGCGCCGGGGCCGCCGCTGGGCCATGAGCTCTGCCACTGGTCGCACGAGACGTTCCACGCGTACTTCGAAGGCTTCCCCGCGCACGCGTCGGAGGCCGCCGGTCCTCCCTGGACGGGGAGCCATCCCGGCACGGCGATCGCCCACTACCGGCTGACGCTCCGCTCGGCGCTCTTCCAGGTGCGGGACCCCGGGCGGTTCGAGGAGGCGCTGCGCCCGCTCTTCGACGAGGGCGTCGCGCTCGCCCGCCGACGGCCGACGGATCCGGGCGCGTGCGTCCGCGCGCTGACCGACCGCGCGATGTTCCTGGTGGCCGTGAAGCGGTACGAGGAGGCCCACGCCGACTTCCTGGAAGCCGGCGCCCTCCAGGCCGAAGGAGCCGGCACCGCGCCCGCAATCGTTACCCGCACGTAACTTACTCACCGGTTACCCCGGGTACGGCCTCGCGGTTACCGTCGGGTCACTTTCACTGCCCCCCCATCAGTACCCGTACTGCCTCCCCAGCAGTACGCCAGTGAGGAGTGACCCGTGCGACGCACACCCCTGGCCCTCGCCGTCTCGGCCGCACTCGTGGCCGGGACGGCCCTCTGCCTGGCCCCCGCCGCCCAGGCCGCGGACACCGGCATCCGCTTCGTCGACATCGCCGGGGAGGGCGGCACCGTCCTCAAGGCGAACGTCGTCACCCCCGCCGGCGCCGGCCCCTCGGCCCGCCTTCCCCTGATCGTGCTGCCCACGAGCTGGGCCATGCCCCAGATCGAGTACCTCGCCCAGGCCCAGAAGCTCGCCGACTCCGGTTACGTCGTGGTGAGTTACAACTCCCGGGGCTTCTGGCAGTCCGGCGGCGAGATCGAGACCGCCGGGCCGAAGGACGTCGCCGACGCCTCGAAGGTCATCGACTGGGCCCTTGCGAACACCCCGGCCGACGCCGACCACGTGGGCATGGCGGGCGTCTCGTACGGCGCCGGGATCAGTCTGCTCGCCGCCGCGCACGACCCCCGGATCAAGGCCGTCGCCGCGCTCAGCGGCTGGGCCGACCTCATCGACTCCATCTACAGCGGCCGCACCCAGCACCTCCAGGCCGCCGCCCTCCTCGGCGGCGCCGGCTACCTCACCGGGCGGCCGGGACCCGAACTCAAGGAGGTCCTGGGCGACTTCCTCTCGTCGAACCTCGACAAGGAGGACGAGATGATCGCCTGGGGCCGCAAGCGGTCCCCGGCCGCCTACCTGGACCGGATCAACGCCAACGGCGCCGCGATCATGCTCGGCAACGCCTGGGGCGACACCATCTTCCCGCCCAACCAGTACGCGAGCTTCTACGAGAAGCTCACCGGCCCCAAGCGGCTGGAGTTCCGCCCCGGCGACCACGCCACCGCCGAGGCCACCGGCCTCCTCGGACTCCCCAACGACACCTGGACCAGCGCCCATCGCTGGTTCGACCACCACCTCAAGGGTGTCGACAACGGCATCGACCGCGAGCAGCCCGTCCGGCTCAAGTCCCGCTCCGCGGACGGCTACGAGGGCTACCCCGACTGGAAGTCCGTCCACGCGAACCAGCGGAAGTTCGCCCTCTCCGACCCGGAGCACCTCTGGGCGAACGTCGACTCGGGCGCCAACGGCGGCATCACCCTCCTGACCAACCTCCTGGACCAGTTCCTCCGCACCCCGCCCACCGTCTCCGTCCCCCTCCTCCCCCGCGCCTTCGCCGGCGTCTGGCAGTCCGAGCGGTACACCACCCCGCAGCGGGTGCGCGGCACGGCGAAGGTGCACACCACGGTCACCTCCACGAAGGGGAGCGGCACCTTCGTCGCGTACCTCTACGACGTGGGCCCGCTCGGCGTGGGCAAGCTGATCAGCAACGCCCCGTACACCTTCCACGACAGGACGCCGGGGCAGCCCTTCACGGTGGATCTGGAGCTGTTCTCGACGGCGTACGACGTACCGGCCGGCCACCGCCTCGCCCTGGTCGTCGACACCGTCGACGCGCTCTACATCGAGCACAACCCGACCGGCGCGCAGCTGACCTTCTCCTCCCCGTCGGCCGACCCGTCGTACGTGTCGGTACCGCTGCGGGAGAAGTGATCACCGGCTGCTGCCGGGCGGGCAGGGCTCCACAACAGCTACTGCGCTCCCGGCAGCAGCGTTCCCGGTTCGGCCGGCGCGACGTCCACGGCCTTCGTCTTCGGGCTGCGGCGCTCTCGGCGGGCCACCCAGGTGGCGAACCAGGAGAGCAGCATGCACATCCCGATGTAGATCGGTGAGATGACCAGCACGACGGGGATGAACGGCAGGTCGTAGTCGAGGTTGGACGCGATCAGCTTGCCCGCGTGCAGGAACTCCTCGTAGGTGATGAGGAAGCCGAGCGAGGTGTCCTTGAGGGCCACCACGAGCTGGCTGATGATGGCCGGCAGCATCGCCCGGACGGCCTGCGGCACGAGGACGTACGTCATGACCTGCGTCTTGCGCATGCCGAGCGCGTACGCGGCCTCGCCCTGGCCGCGGGCCACGGCGTGGATGCCGGTGCGGAAGACCTCCGCGAGCACCGAGCCGTTGTAGAGGGTGAGTCCCGCGACGAGCGCGGGCAGCGGCTGCACCTTCAGCGCCACGAAGATGAAGAAGATCATCACGAGGACGGGCATCGCGCGGAAGAACTCGACGAGGAGCGTCGAGGTCCAGCGCAGCACCCGGTGCTCGGAGAGCCGGCCGGCGCCGAGGACCGCGCCGAGCGCGAGCGACAGCACCGAGGCGTACGCGAAGGCCTTGAGGGTGTTCCCGAGTCCTTCGAGCAGCAGTTCCTGGATGCCCTCGTAGAGGAAGGGCGACCACTTGGTCGAGGTGAACTGCTCGGTGTCGAAGAGGAGATAGAGGAACCAGCCGGCCAGCGCGAGGATCACGACGGTGGACACGAGGCCGTAGAGGAGGTGACGTCGCCGGGCGTGCGGCCCGGGGATGTCGTAGAGGGCGGTGGACTCGGTCATCGGGCGACTCCCCAGCGCTTCTCCAGGACGTGGAAGAGGGCGCTGATGGTGAGGGTGATGATCAGGTATCCGACGGCGATCCAGACGAAGGTCCAGACGATGTTGTAGCCGAGCTCGCTCAACGTCTTGTAGGTGCCGAGGAGTTCGGTGACGCTGAAGGCGCCGGCGATCGCCGAGTTCTTGGCGAGGGCGATCAGGGTGGAGCCGATGGGCGGGATGACCGTGCGGAAGGCCTGCGGCAGGACCACCGCCCCGAGGGTCTGCGTGAAGGTCATGCCCAGGCTGCGGGCCGCCTCTCCCTGGCCGCGCGGCACGGTGTTGATACCGGAGCGCAGGACCTCGCAGACGAAGGCGGAGGTGTAGCAGCCGAGCGCGAGGACCGCGAACACCTCGAAGGGCAGGACGAGTCCGAAGCGGGGCAGGCCCAGCATCACCGCGAAGAAGAGCAGGGTCAGCGGGGTGTTGCGCAGGACGGTGACCCAGACCGTGCCGAAGACCCGGAAGGATCCCACGGGCGCGACCCGGAAGGAGGCCATGACGAAGCCCAGGACGAGGGCCAGCGCCGAGGCGTAGACGGTCAGTTCGACGGTGCCGAGGAAGCCCTCGCCGTAGAGCGAGAAGTTGTCGGTCAGGACGTCCATGTCAGTGACTCCATGTGGGGGTCCCTCCGGATCAGCTCGCCGGGTAGCGGTCGATGGCGGGCGGCGTCGGGGCGGGGACCCCGGAGAGGCCGAGGGTGGCGTCGTAGGCCTTCTTCCAGTCGCCGTTCTTCTCGTGGGCGGCGATGGCGTCGTCGAGGGCGAAGCGCAGGGCGTTGTCGTCGCGCGGGACGCCGATGCCGTACGGCTCCTTCGAGAACGGCTTGCCGACGACCTTGAGTTCGTCGGGGACCTTGGCGGCGTACCCCATGAGGATGGTGTCGTCGGTGGTGACGGCGTCGACCTGGTAGGTCAGGAGGTTGTCCACGCAGACGGAGTAGGTGTCGTAGGCGACGAGTTCGGCCTTCGGGTAGTCCTCCTCGATGCGCTGGTACGGGGTGGATCCGGCGGCCGAGCAGACCGTCTTGCCGTCGAGGTCCTGGGGACCCTCGATGTCGTGCTCGTCGGCGCGGACGAGGAGGGACTGACCCGCCTCGTAGTAGGGGCCGGCGAAGCCGACGAGCTTCTTGCGGTTGTCGTTGATGGTGTAGGTGCCGACGTAGTAGTCGATCTGGCCGTTCTGCAGGGCGGTCTCGCGGTTGGCCGAGGCGACCGTGCGGAAGTCGATGCCGGCCGGGTCGAAGCCGAGGGAGGCAGCCATCATCTTGGCGATCTCGATGTCGAAGCCGGAGTAGCGGCCGGTGGCGGGGTCCTTCTCGCCCATGTACGGCTGGTCCTCCTTGACTCCGACGACGAGCCGGCCGCGCTTCTTCGCCCGGTTCCAGGTGCTCGAGTCGGGCAGGGTGTAGTCCGACTGGACCTGGTAGACGGGGAGTTGGTCGGGCTGCGGGCCCTTGACGGGCGGGCTGCCCGGCCGGCCGCAGCCGCCGAGCGCCGCCGTGGCGGCGAGGAGCAGGGCGAGCGCGGGCAGGGTCCGGTGCGTAGGCTGCATGGTCTCCGCCCGGCTCAGTGCTTGAGGATCTTGGAGAGGAAGTCCTTGGCGCGCTCGCTGCGCGGACTCGTGAAGAACTCCTCGGGCGAGCGGTCCTCGACGATCCTGCCGTCGGCCATGAAGACGACCCGGTTGGCGGCGGAGCGCGCGAAGCCCATCTCGTGCGTGACGACCACCATCGTCATGCCCTCACGGGCGAGTTGCCGCATGACCTCCAGGACCTCGTTGATCATCTCGGGGTCGAGCGCGGAGGTCGGCTCGTCGAAGAGGAGGGCCTTGGGGTCCATGGCGAGGGCGCGGGCGATCGCCACGCGCTGCTGCTGGCCGCCGGAGAGCTGCGCCGGGTACTTCTCGGCGTGTGCGGCGAGGCCGACCCGGTCGAGGAGTTCGCGCGAACGCCGGTCGGCCTCCTCCTTCTTGCGCTTGCGGACCTTGATCTGAGCGAGCGAGACATTGGCGAGGACGGTCTTGTGCGCGAAGAGGTTGAAGGACTGGAAGACCATGCCGACCTCGGCCCGCAGCCGGGCGAGCGCCTTGCCCTCGTCGGGGAGGGGCCGGCCGTCGACGACGATCTCGCCCGACTCGACGCGCTCCAGCCGGTTCATCGCCCGGCACAGGGTGGACTTCCCCGATCCGGAGGGGCCGATGACGACGACCACCTCGCCGCGGCCGACCGTGAGGTCCACGTCCTGGAGGACGTGCAGCGCGCCGTAGTGCTTGTTCACGCCACGCAGTTCGATCAACGGATCGACGACGGCCATACGCTGCCCTGCCCCATTTCTCAGCGGTGTCGCGGTCAGCGCAAACTATCCACCACAAAAAGGGACTTCACGGCCGACACGCATGAAACCGTAATAAGCCGTATTTACTGCAGGAGGGTGGCGGTCGGCACGGGTGCGGAGGGCTCGTACGGGTGCGCCGGGTCAGTACTCGGCGGCCTCCGCGTAGACCTGGTACAGCTCCGGCGCACCGGTCATCGCCCAGTCGAGACCGGCGTCGACGACCTGGATCTCCCGGCCCGAGGCGAGGCGCACGACGGGGCCGCCACCGGGCCACACCTGCCAGCGGGCCCCGGGGACGTTACGGACGATCACGGTGCCGAGGTAGAGACCGGCGTCGTTGCCGATCCAGGGGAGCTCCTCCGGGTCGTCCCGCCAGCGGGGCGGCAGCTGGTCCAGCTCCTGGAGGGAGCGGGGGCTGTCGTCGAGCACCACCCCGGACTCCTCGACGCGGGCGCGGAGCAGCTCGCACTCGGAGAGCAGCTCCCCGACTCCCTCGGGGTCACGGTCGAAGGCCGCGGCCAGCGGCCCGTCGGAGTCCTCGGTCTCATGACGCTTGCGCCAGTGGTCCAGAAACGGAATGTTCATCCGAACAGCCTCGCACCGTCACCTGCGGGTCGACCACCCGGCGCGCGGAGATCATCCCGGAGCGCCCCGGGCCCCACCTGCGGCGAAGCCTCCCGGAGGGCCGGATCGAGCTGCTGCTGCCGTCCTGTCCGCGGTCGGCGGTGGGCCGATCACCGACGCATGCCGGGAAACGGGTACTCCGAGCCGGGCCGTCACCGACGCTCGGCCCCTGAGCCCCGGAGTCCACGGCATGCGGCCGGGATCGCGGACGGATCGAGGAATCAGTGCCTACGGCTGCGACAGGGCCTCCCGGACGTCGTCGATGCCGAGGGCCAGGTCCGCGTGGAAGCTCTGGTGGAGGTCGAAGTCCCGGGTCATGTCGACGTAGTAGCCGTCCGGCAGGGTCGACTCGGCACGCGAGAGGTCGCTGTTCAGTTCGTCGAGCTGGCGGATCATCCGGTGGGTGTCGCTCAGGGACTGCGTGAGGGCCTCGGCGAGCGAGCCGCCGGACCGAGGGGAGGTGTCCGCACCGGGCCGGTGCGACGCGCGCAGCGCCGCCCGTACCGCCGCGCGCCGGAACTGGACCAGGGCGAGGGAGGCTTCGATCCCGTCGTAGGAGACCTCGTTCGTCCAGGGGTCGTCATGGGTGAGGCCCGCGGCCAGGAAGCCGATGCGGCGCGGGACATCGAGGTCCTTCACCGCGTCGAACATCGGCGCGGCGAGCGCGGCGTCCTGGGCCAGTGCGACCGCGAACGCCCGGGCGTCCTCCTGTCGGAACTCGTCCCTGGTGGCCCGTGTCCCGGACCTCTCGGCCTCCCGCCGGAATCGCTCCACCTGAAGGGCGAGCACGGCTCCGAGCCGTACGGCCGCCAGCTCGACCGCGGCAAACCCGCCGAGCGCGGCCTTGCGGCCCCGCGCGTCGAACCGAACGAGGCCGGACGCGTACGCTCGTACCCCGGATGGCGCGGGCTCGGCGAACGAGTGCGGCACCGGTGCGCCGAAAGGCGGCACGGGGAGAGAGGGGCCGAGGTTCCACAGTGGTGGTACGGGGGTGCGGCGAGCGGTGGTCCCGTCCGGACCGAGGGAGCCGCGCACCTCGTCCAGCCCGGCCCGCAGGTCGAGTACAGGGTCCAGCGCGGCGGTCAACTCGGCCAGCAGCTCTGCGAACCTGACGTCCGCCTCCACGGACCCCTCGACATCCCCCGGCGCCTCGGCTCCTCTCCCCTGCCATGCCCCCGTCTCCGCTGCGAGCAGCTTGCCGACGTGGCGCAGGGTGCGGTGCACCTTCGGCATCGACAGGCCCAGCTCGTATCCGATCGCGCCCGGCGCGCAGCCGGCCAGCCGAAAGGCAATGACCTGGAGCCGGCGTTCGTTCAACTCCCTCAGCGGGGCGAGCGCCACCACCGTCCGGACCTGCACCAGGGCGTCGGTGCTGCCCTTCCCCAGAAGGGCGGGCACCGTCCCGGGGGCTGGACGGAGCACCCCACAGCCGCCGCCGACGGTCATCCGGCACGTCCAGGACCGCAGCGCCTGCGCGGTGACCACAGGGGTGTCCTTCGCGGCCCCGGCCACGTTCGCGACCAGCAGGTCCATCCACCGCCGGGCCACCGTCATCGCGTCCTGGGCGAGTCGCGCCGCCCCCACCAGGTCCGCGCCCCGCAGCAGCGACAGGGCGACGAGCGGCCCCGCGTGCGCCCGGTAGTAGTCCCCGAAACCGCTGACGGACACCGTATCCGCAGGATCTGTCACCATGAGCCCAACCCCCTTGGTCTTGCGGCTACTTGTGGTGGCAGCCGAAGGTCACGGTAGAGGCTCGCTGCGGGGTGACGGAAGCCGCCCCGCCCCCGGAGCGAGGGCGGGGGAACCCCCTGGGGGTGACACCCCCTAGACGTCGAGGTCGACCACGACGGGAGCGTGGTCCGAGGCGCCCTTGCCCTTGCGCTCCTCGCGGTCCACGTAGCTGTCCGAGACCGCTTCGGCGAAGGGCTTGTTGCCGTAGACCAGGTCGATGCGCATGCCCTTGTTCTTCGGGAAGCGCAGCTGGCGGTAGTCCCAGTACGTGTACGGGTGGTCGTACTTGAGTGGGCGCGGGACCACGTCGGTCAGACCGGCCTCGCGCAGGCCCGCGAGCGCGGCCCGCTCCGGCTCGGTGACGTGGGTGAGGCCCTCGAAGACGGCGATGTCCCAGACGTCCTCGTCGGCCGGGGCGATGTTGTAGTCGCCGAGGACCGCGAAGGGGCGCTCCCCCGCCGCGTCGTCCGCGACGGCCAGCTTGAGCGCGTCCAGCCAGCGCAGCTTGTACGCGTAGTGGTCGTGGGCCACCTCGCGGCCGTTCGGCACGTAGACCGACCAGACGCGGACCGGGCCGCAGGTCGCGGAGATGGCCCGCGGCTCCTCCACGTCCTCGTACGCGGGGCCGCCGGGCAGGCCCGTGACCACGTCCGTGAGGCCGACGCGGGAGACCAGGGCCACGCCGTTCCACCGGCCGGTGGCGTTGACCGCCGACTCGTACCCCAGCGCGCGCAGCTCCTCTGTGGGGAACTGCTCGGCGGTGCACTTGGTCTCCTGGATGCACAGCACGTCGGTGCCGGTGCTCTCCAGCCAGGCCAGGAGGCGGGGCAGCCGGGCGGTGATCGAGTTGACGTTCCAGGTGGCGATGCGCATGGACGTAAGCCTACTGGCGGGGTGTGACAGTCGGCGGATTCAGCACTCGACCCCGGCGCTCGGCCTCGGTTCCGGGCTCGGGCTCGGGCTCGGCTTCAGAGCTCGGCGGAGGCGCCGGGGGCGAGGCGGGAGTGGTCGGTGCCGCCGAGGGCGCCGATCTGCCGGTCGTAGATCGGCCGGGCGACGTCGGTGAGGTAGGCGTCGTGGATGTCGTACGCCCGGCGGGGCCGGACCTCGCGGACGTAGTCGATGACCTCGGAGATCTTGTTCCAGGGGGCCATGACGGGCAGGAGCAGCGTGTCCACCGGCCGGTCCGGGACGGTCAGCGCGTCGCCGGGGTGGAAGACGGTGCCGTCGTCGACGAGGAAGCCCACGTTCGTGATGCGCGGGATGTCGGGGTGGATCACCGCGTGCAGCTCGCCGTGGACCTGGACGTCGAAGCCGGCGGCCGTGAAGGTGTCGCCGTGGCCGACGGTGTGCACCCGGCCGGGGAAGGCCGCCGAGAGCTGTTCGGCGACGCTCCGCAGCGTCCAGATCTCGGCGGCCGGATTGCCCTCCAGGGCGGCGCGCAGCCGGCCCTCGTCGAAGTGGTCCGGGTGCTCATGGGTGACGAGCAGGA
This sequence comes from Streptomyces narbonensis, assembly GCF_014649015.1. Classification (GTDB taxonomy): domain Bacteria; phylum Actinomycetota; class Actinomycetes; order Streptomycetales; family Streptomycetaceae; genus Streptomyces; species Streptomyces narbonensis. Next base: position 391,220 of record NZ_BMSF01000002.1, on the reverse strand, counting down.
CGTCGGCCCCCAGGACCGCGTCCTCCTCGGTGAACATCCCCGGGTCGAGGACGAGCGTCCGCCCGTCCTTCTCCAGCCGGACGCAGGCGTGGGACTTCTTCGTCAGCTTCACGCGGCCAGGTTACGCGGGCGGCGTCGTCTCCTCCCGGATGACGCGGGTGACCACCCGCAGCGCGGACTCGGCCGCCGGGAAGCCGCAGTACACGGAGGTGTGGAGGACGATCTCGCGGAGTTCCTCGGGCGAGAGGCCGTTGCGGAGGGCGGCGCGGGTGTGGTCGGCGAGCGCCTCGTGGTGGCCGCCGGCGATGAGGGCCGTGAGGGTGACGGCGCTGCGGGTGCGCCGGTCGAGTCCCTCGCGGCTCCAGACCTCGCCCCAGGCGTAGCGGGTGAGGAGTGCCTGGAGGTCGCTGTCGGGGTCCTCGGCGAGTGCCTGGTCCACGTGGGCGTCGCCGAGGACCTCGCGGCGCAGGCCGAGGCCCGTCTCGTACGGGTCGGGCCGACTGTCGGTCCCGGCCTCGGCGGGCGGGGCCGCGGGGGCGGGCTCGGCGGCGGGGACCGGGATCGCGGGCAGCGGCGGCACGGTCAGGGTGCCGCTGGACTCCTGGGCGGTGCCCGCGAAGTGCTCGGTGAGCAGGTCCGTGACGGCGGCGGGCTGCTCGACCGGGGCGAGGTGGGAGGCGCCGGGGACGACGGCGAGCCGGGCGTCGGCGATGCCGGCGACCAGGGTGCGGGCCTCGGCGGGGCCGGTCACCTGGTCCTCGGAGCCGACGAGGACGAGGGCGGGGATGCCGATGCTGCCGAGCGCCTCGCGGACGTCGAAGACCGCGAGGGCCTCGCAGGCGGCGACGTAGCAGGCGGGATCGGTCGTCCGGACCATCTGGACGGCCCAGTCGACGATGGCCGGCTGCGCGCCCGCGAAGAGCGGGGTGAACCACTGCTCGGGGGCGGTGCGGGCCATCGGCTCCAGGCCGTTGGTCCGGACGATGACCCCGCGCTGCCGGAACTCGTCGGCGGTGCCGAACCGCGGCGAGGTGGCGACCAGCGCGAGCGAGGCGACCCGCTGGGGTGCGCGCAGCGCGAGGTCGAGGCCGACGGCGCCGCCGAGGGAGCAGCCCGCGTAGCCGAAGCGCTGGACGCCGATCGCGTCGAGGGTGGCGAGGAGCCGGTCGCCGAGCTCGGCGACGGAGGTGAAGGGCTCGGCCGGGGCGCCGCCGTGACCGGGAAGGTCGAAACGCACGACCCGCCACTCGCGCGTGAGCTCGGGTATCTGCCGGTCCCACATGTGCCAGGTGGTCCCCAGCGAGGGCCCCAGCACCAGGACCGGAGCGTCCTCGCGCCCGTCAGAGCGGTACTGCAGGGTGTTCGGTGGTGTCTCGCTCATTCGCCAGACCCTCTCATATGGCACCGGCCTCCAGGGGAGCGGGGGCGGTGCCGGCGCCGCGAGCGGGTGCGCGTGGGCGACCCCGACGGGCGGCGGAGCCGGGGGAATCGGGCGTCGCGAAAGGGATTTACTCCTGCTGAACACCTCCTGGTCACGAGTTGGTGAGCAGAACTTCACGAGGGCTTTCCCGGAACCGGTGTGCGACTTCTTTCCGGAGCGAAGGACGGTCTTCGGTCCGACGGCCGGTAGATGACGCGTCCGAAATCGTCATCTCGTTCTTCGAGTTCGGCCCGGTGCGTATCGGCGCGGGAAATTAGGAAGTGGACATATTCGGCGTGACGGGCCGAATGAGCGGCCGGGACGCGTACGGTACGTGAATGGCTCACCGGTTACCGTACGCGTACGCCGAAATCGTTCATCGCCCGGCCGATTACGGTTTTTCGACGAGATGCCGGACGAGCCCGGTCCGGCCCGCTCGTACCGACCGTGCAGCCGACACCACGGCCGACGCTTCGGTCGAACGTCGAGAGCGCGTCACCTGCGCGTCACTCACGACCGAATCCGAATACCCCGCCGGATTTCCGCAGTTCCGGAGAGGCGTTCTCGCGCATTCGGGCGGGTCGGATGTCAGGGCCGTCTCACCGCGGCGATGAAAGCCGCTCCGAGTACGCAGGCAATGGCCGCCGTGAGGTAAGCCAGGTGGTATCCCGTGAGCTGGTCGCCGCCGGTCGCCGCGATCAGGACCATGACCGCCACGCCGACGCTGGCGCCGATCTGCTGCGCCACGACGTTCACCGCGCCGGCGACCGCGTGCCGCTCCGGTGCGACGCCGGTGAGTGCGGCGGAGGTCATCGAGGGGAAGTTCAGTCCCTGGCCGATGCCGCTGACGACCAGGCCGGGGAGGACGTGCAGCAGGTAGTCGCCGTCGGCCGGCGTGCTCAGCCACAGCGCCGTACCGACACCGATGAGGACGAGTCCCACGGCCATCAGCGTGCGCGGGGTGTGCCGGGCGAGCAGGCGTCCGGTGGCGAAGTTGGCGGTGAGGAAGACGGCCGCCGACATCGGGACCAGCGCGAGACCGGATTCGAGCGGCGTGTAGTCCAGCATGCCCTGGAGGTACAGCGGCGCGAAGAACAGCATCCCGACCGAGCCCATGTACTGCAGGAACGCCGCCAGGCTCGCGGCCCGGACGGACGCGATCCGGAAGAGGCCGAGGGGCAGCACCGGGTCGGGCGTGCGGTGCTCGCGCACCACGAAGAACACCAGGAAGGCCGCAGCCGCGAGGAGCGCGATCCAGGCCGCCGCGCCGCTCGCGCTCACGCCGACGACCAGCAGAGTGAGGCCGAGCGTGCCCGAGATCGCGCCGGGCAGGTCCAGGCCGCCGCCGCGCCCGGCGCCGCCGGGCAGTCCGGCGCGCGTCGCGGCCAGCACGACGAGGCCCAGGAGCACCGAGAACCACAGCACCGACCGCCAGCCGAGGAACTGGGTCAGCACGCCGCCCAGGAGCACCCCGCCGCTGAAGCTCGCGGCGCCCACCGCGGCGTACACGCTGAGCGCCCGGTTGCGCTCCGGCCCGGCGGGAAACACCTCGGTGAGCAGGGCTAATGCGGCCGGGCCCGACAGGGCCGCGCCGATGCCCTGGACCGCCCGCGCACCGAGCAGCACGGCGGTGTCCGGTGCCACGGCGCCGACCAGGGCGGCCAGTGTGAAGAGGGCGACCCCGAACTCGAAGACGCGCCGGCGGCCGAGCACGTCGGCCAGGCGGCCGCCCACCAGCAGGAAGCCGGCGAAGGTCACGGCGTAGGCGATCATGACCCACTGGAGCGTGGTGTCGTCGAGGCCGAAACGCGCTCCGACGGACGGGAGGGCGGCGTTCAGGACGCCGAGTCCGCTCACGTCGAGCGCGAGCGCTCCGGCCAGCACGCCGAGGGCCAGGCCGGGCCTGTGCCGGGGCATCACGTCGGTACCGGTCATGCGTCACCCGCAACCGTGACAGGCGTGTACGGGGGACGCCCGGATAAAGCGATGTCGGTGTCGGCCGACACCGGTGTGTGGTTCATGTATTTCATGGCGAGCAGCTTGCAAGGTCGTTCGCCCGCTGTCCAGTCCGCCTCGTTTCTTGTCATCTCCGCATCGCTTCAAAGCCATTGAACGAGTCGATCCGGTCAGTCCGGGTCCAGATCACGCCAGCGCACCATCCAACCCGCCAAGCGCTCTTGTCTCGCCATTCCCAGAGTGGCATCGTGATGTTGGTCGGTCGGGGCAACTACTTCGTCATACGGGCCATACGGGCCCGCTCGTTCCAGACCTGGAATCGCAGTCGCGGAGCGACGTGACCAGGAGACGCGCGATACATCCCCGGCGGCCTGTCTGCTGGGAAGCAGTCTTGAATCATATCCCGATCCGAATCGGCCACGGTGACTCCACGGGAGTCATTTCGAGACCGCCGGCCCCCGACCGTGCCCACCGGCACGGCCGCAGGTGCGCCGCGGTCACCCCCACCCGCCCTGCTGAGGAGCCGTCATGCCCCAAGAGCGCGCAGAATCGGATCCGCGTGCCATAACGGAGTTCCTTCTTTCTCACGTCGTCGAGCTGATGAATCTGCCCAAGGACGCAGTGGACCGCTGGACACCGATGCACCGGTACGGTCTCGACTCACTCAAATTCACCCGTCTCGCCACCTCGTTATCCGAATTCGTCGGCTGGAAGGTCCCGGTCACCTGGATGTGGCAGTACCCCTCCGTCGACGAGCTGTGCCGTGCGATCGTCGAGGGGCCCCGTACCGCGGGGACCGGCCCCGGCCCCGCCCCGGGCGAGCAGCGCCGCGCCGGCTCGCACGAGCCCGTCGCGATCGTGGGCATCGGCTGCCGGTTCCCCGGCGGACCGGACCCCTCCGCCTTCTGGAAGCTGCTGTCCGAGGGCCGCGACGCCGTCGGCCCGGTGCCGGCCGCACGCCGTGAGCTGCTGCGCGGCTCGGCCCGTTGGGGCGGGTTCATCGACGGCATCGACCAGTTCGATCCGCTCTTCTTCGGCATCTCCCCCCGCGAAGCCGTCCAGATGGACCCGCAGCAGCGGCTGATTCTGGAACTGGCCTGGGAGGCGCTGGAGGACGCGGGGGTCGCGCCCGACAGCCTCGTCGGCACCGAGACCGGTGTGTTCATGGCCTCCTGCTGGGGCGACTACGCGGCGCTGGCCCACTATCGCGGGCCCGATACCCAGATCACCCCGCACACCGCGACCGGCATGCACGACGGCATCATCGCCAACCGCGTCTCCTACGTCCTCGGCCTTCAGGGCCCGAGCATGGCCATCGACGCCGCCTGTGCCGGGTCGCTGGTCTCGGTGCACGCGGGCTGCCAGTCGATCTGGCTGGGCGAGAGCGAGCTGGTGCTCGCCGGCGGCGTGAACCTGAGCTTCGTCTCCGACTACTACACCGCCATGGACGCGATGGGCGCGCTCGCCCCGGACGGCCGGTGCAAGTCCTTCGACGCCCGCGCGAACGGATACGTACGGGGTGAGGGCGCCGGAGTGGTGGTCCTCGCGCCGCTGAGCGTGGCCCTCGAACGCGACCTGCCCGTGTACTGCGTGATCAAGGACAGCTCCTCCCAGAACGACGGGCTGAGCAACGGCATGACCGCGCCGAACCCGCAGGCGCAGGAGCTGATGCTCCGCAACGCGTACCGGCGGGCGGGCATCGCGCCCTCACTCGTCGACTACATCGAGGCCCACGGCTCCGCGACGCCCCTGGGTGACCCGATCGAGGCCAATGCCATCGGCGCGGTCCTGGGCGGTGACCGCGCGGAGCCGCTGCGGCTCGGCTCCGTCAAGTCCAACGTCGGGCACCTGGAGGCGGCGGCCGGCATCGTCGGCCTGGTCAAGCTGGCGCTGTCCATCCGGAACGGCGTGCTGCCGCCGAGCCTGCACTACTCCTCGCCGAACCCGCAGATCCTGTTCGACGAGTACAACCTCACGGTCCAGGACCGGCTCACGCCCTGGCCCCGGCGCTCCGACGCGCGCCGCGGCGGCGTCAGCTCGTTCGGCTTCGGCGGCGCGATCTGTCATGTCGTCGTCGAGGAGCTGCCTCGGTCGGAGGGCGGCCTCGTCCTGCTGGCCGCCGACTCCCGGGAGGAGCTGGCCGAGCATGCCTCGGCGCTGCTGCGGGACGGGAGCGACCTGCGGGCGGTCTGCCGGCGCGCCCCGGGCGAAGGGAGGTTCCGGCTCGCCGCCGCCGCCCGCGACCTGACCGAGCTCAGGACGCAGCTCGACTCCTTCAGGGCCGGCACCCCGGTCGCCGGGCTGAGCGCCGGTGAGACGACCGCGCGCAGGCCGCGGGTGGCCTTCCTCTTCTCGGGCAACGGCTCCCAGTGGGTGGGCATGGGCCGGCAGCTGCTCGCCGGCAATGCGGTGTTCCGCCGGTCCATGACGCGCTCCGACAAACGGATGCGGGAGCTGCTCGGCTTCTCGCTCGTCGAGCACCTGACGTCGGCCGACGGCCGCATCGACGACATGGACGTCTTCCAGCCGCTGCTGTTCTCCCTCCAGGTCGCCCTGGCCGACACCTGGCGGTCCCTGGGCGTGGAGCCGGACGTCGTCGTGGGCCAGAGCGTCGGCGAGTTCGCCGCCTCCCACATCGCCGGCGCGCTCGACTTCGAGGACGCGTCCCGGCTCGCCGCCCACCACGGCCGGCTCCTTCAGCAGCTGGCCGTGGGGCGCGGCGACGGCATCGTCGTCACGACCGGCGCCGACGCCGTCCGGCCGTATCTGACCGGGCAGCTCACCGTCGCGGGCCACAACGGACTGAACTCGACGCTGGTCACCGGCACGCCGCAGGAGATCGACGCACTCGTCCAGCGGCTGACCGACGAGGGCGTCACGAGCCATCGCGTACGGATGGGCCACGCCCCGCACTCGCCGCTGGTCGACCACGTCCTCGCCCCGCTGAAGGTCGAGCTCGACGGCATCAGGCCGCGGCCCACCCGCGTCCCGATGGTCTCGACGGTCACCGGCGAGCTCGTCGACGGCGCGGAACTCGGGCCGGAGTACTGGGCGGACAACCTGCGCCGGGAGATCCGGGTGGTCGACGCCCTGACGGCCCTGCGCGAGCATGACATCGACGCGGTCGTCGAGATCAGCCCGCATCCCGTGCTGCTCAAGTCCGTGGCCGAGATCCTGCCGGCAGCGGCCACCCTGCCCTCGCTGCGGCGCGGCACCGACGAGGCCTGGACCCTGCTCGACTCGCTCGGCGCGCTGTACGCCGCGGGGCACCCCGTCACGGCCACGCCGTTCCTCGCGGGTGACCGGGGGCGGCACGTCACTCCGGGCCCGAGCGACCCCGCGCCGGACGAGCGGGTGCACCTCGTGCCCGTCACGGCGCGCACCGAGGACGCGCTGGCCGACACCTGCCGCGAGCTGTCCAACCACGTCGAGCGCGACCCCGGCCTGCGGGTCTCCGACCTCGCGTACACCCTCGCGACGAGGCGTACGCACCACAGCCGGCGGATCGCGCTGTTCGCCCGCAACCGGCAGGACGTCCTCGACGGACTCGCCCGGGTCGCCGCCGGGCAGTCGCACCCCGACGTCGTCACGGGCACGGCCTCCGGGCACGGCGACCGGCGGGTGGCGCTGGTCTTCTCCGGCGGGGGGACGCAGTGGGTCGGCATGGGCCGGGAGCTCCTGCGCACGCACACCGGGTTCCGTACGTGGATGACCGCCTGTGACGCCGCCGTGCGGGCGGCCGGCGGCTGCTCGGTGCTCGATCAGCTCGCCGCCCCGGCCGACGAGGCCCGGTACGAGGAGATGGACTTCCAGCAGCCCGTGCTGTTCGCCCTGCAGGTCTCGCTGGCGAAGGTCTGGCTCGGCCTCGGCATCGAGCCGGCGGCGGTCGTCGGGCACAGCCTGGGCGAGGTCGCGGCCGCCTGTGTCGCCGGGTCGCTGTCCCTGGAGGACGCCGCCCGTGTCGTGGTCGCCCGCTCGCACCTGCTCGAACGGAAGGCGGCGGCCGGCGCGATGATCTCGGTCGACCTGCCGGAGCAGGAGCTGCTGCCGAGGCTCGCCCCGTACGCGGAGCACGCGGCCGTCGCCGTGGTGAACAGCCCCACCAGCGCGGCGGTGTCCGGCTCGCCCGAGGCGATCGACGCCCTGGAGGCCGATCTCCGGGAGGCCGGGATCTCGACCCGTAGGATCCGCGTCGAGCGGCCGGTGCACAGCCCCGGCATGGATCCGCTGATCGAGCCGCTGCGCGAACTCATCGACGGGATAAGCCCGTTGCGGAACACGATCGAGTTCCGGTCCACCGCGCTCGCCGACACGGTGGACCCGGTCGCGGACGTCGACTACTGGGTGCACAACCTGCGCAACCAGGTGCGGTTCGCCGAGACGATCGGCGCGCTGGTCGACGAGGGCGTCGGCACGTTCATCGAGATCGGCCCGCACGAGACGCTGCGCGGCGCGGTCGAGGAGATCGCGCTGACGCGGGGCGCCCCGGTGCACGCGATCAACTCCCTGCGGCGCGAGGAGAGCGACGTGCGCTGTCTGCTGGGGGCCGCCGCCTCGCTGTACGTCAGGGGCCTGCCGCTGACCTTCGACTCGCTGTTCGCCGACGACGCCGAGGTCGTGGAGACCCCGCTCGTGCAGTGGCAGAAGGACCGCTACTGGCTGGACGCCGCACCGCTCCCCCAGGTCGGGTCCCCGGCGGCCGCCGGGACCGCCGCCGTGACGGAGCCCGTGGCCGCGAGCGCGGCAGCGGTCACCGCGGCGCCGTCCGCCTCGTCCGTCGCCGAGTCCGTCTCCGTGCCGGAGAGGCCGCTCGCGGAGGTCGTCCTCGGCGAGATCGCCGATGCGCTGGGCGTGCCGACGAGCAGGCTCGACCAGGGCGCCGGCCTGCGGGACTTCGGCCTCGACTCGATGCTCGCGATCCGCCTCGTCAACAGGCTCCAGTCGCTGTTCGGACACCGGGTGTCCCCGGTGGTCTTCCTGGACGGTCGTTCCGTCTCCGAGGTCGTCGCCCACGTCGTCGAGACCGTCGGCCCGCCGGGCGTCACCGCGGGGACCGCTCCCGCACCGGCGGTCGAGGCGACGCCGGAGCCGACGGCCCCCGAGGCCGGGCCGGCCCGGTCGTTCCTGGACGACCTCTCCGCGCTGGACGCCGAGGAGCTGGTCGAGGAACTGGCCGCTCGCGGGCTGCTTGAGCCCACCGGCGCTCCGGCGGCGGAGCAGCTGCGCGCCGACGGCCTCGGCTTCGAGGTGGCGGCGGCCTCGCACGGCCAGGCCTCTCTGTGGTTCATGCAGCAGGTCTCGCCGGACGCCGTGCCGTACAACTTCATGGTCGCGGCCCGGATCCGTACCGAGGTCGACGAGAAGGCGCTGGACGGCGCCGTGCGAGCCGTGATGGAGCGGCATCCCGCGCTCCGCACGCTCTTCGTCGAGGCGGGCGGCCGACCGCACCAGGTCGTCCTGGACGAACCGGTGTACGAGTTCCTCGTCGTGGACAGCTCCGAACTGGACGACGAGAAGGCCCGCGAGGAGCTGGCCGAGTACGGGCACGAGCCGCTGGACCTGGACAACGGTCCTCTCGTGCGGGTGGTGCTGATGACGCGGGGCCCGGCGGACCACTACCTGCTGGTGCTCGTCCACCACATCGCCTCGGACGCGGCCTCGGCCGACGTGATGATCCGCGAACTCCAGGAGTTCTACGAGGGCGCCGACCCCGCCGCCCGCGAACCGGTCGCCCCCTACACGGAGTTCGTGGAGTGGGAGCGGCAGTGGCTGGACGGTCCGGCGGCCGGCGCGGCGCTGGACTGGTGGTCGCGGAAGCTGGCCGACCCGCCTGCCCGCCTCGACCTGTCCGACCGGGAGCGGCCGCCGGGCGTGACCTACGAGGGCCGTGACCTCACGCTTCGATGGAGCGCGGAAGAGACGCTCCTGCTGCGGGAGTTCGCTGTCCGCGAGGGCGTGTCGATCAGCACCGTCGTGCTGGCAGGCTTCTTCGCCACGCTCAACCGCGCGGCCGGGGTCGAGGACTCCGTACTGGCCACCGCGATCGCCCAACGCGCCGAACCCGGCTGGGAATCCGCCATCGGCTACTACCTCAACATGGTGCTGGTACGGGCGGAGCCGTCCGCGGACCGGACCTTCCGCGACCTGCTGGGCGAGGTCCACGCCTTCTCGCTCGGCCTGGTCGAGCACATGAACTACCCGCTCGACCTGCTGGCCTCCCAGTTGAAGCCGCCGCGGGCCGAGGGCCGCTCCCCGTGGTTCGACGTGGTCGTGAACTGGCTCTCGTCCGAGGCCTTCCCGCGGTCCGTGAAGCTCTTCCACGGCATCGGCGGCACCATCGCGCCCGACGGCGCCCTCCCCCTGGAACCGCTCCAGGTGCGCAGGCACCTCGCCAAGTTCGACCTGGAGATCTCGATGGCCGACATCGACGGCGAAGTCGTCGGCCACATCCAGTACAAACCCAGCTATCTGGAGAAGGAAACCGTGACGGCACTGCTCGCGCTCTACCGCACCGTGCTCTTCGACTCGATCGCCCGACCCGACCTGGCGCTGCGGGACATCGCGCCGAGCGGTCTCCCCGAGACCGAGGAGTCGGACCGGTGACCGAGACCCTCCACTCCGAGTTCGTCGAGCAGGCGGTCAAGAACCCGGGCGCGCCCGCGATCTACTCCGACGCCGGCGTCCTGACCTACGGCGAGCTGAACGAGCGCTCCCGCCTGCTGGCCGAGCGGCTGGCGGCGGACGGCGCCGGACCCGGTGTGCCGGTCGGCGTCTGCGTCGAGCGCACGCCCGACCTGCTCGTCGCCGTCCTGGCCGTGCTGCGCGCCGGCTCCTGCTACGTACCCCTGGACCCGAACTACCCCGCCGAGCGGCTGGCCTTCATGGTCCGGGACAGCGGGACCCGGCTGCTGCTGACCACACCCGCGTCCCGCGCCAACTGCCCGGCCGGGCCGACCGTGGTCGTGCTGGGCGACACCGTGACGACCGAGCCCGGCGACCGGCCCGTGCGGGTCGTGCCCGAGGACACCGCGTACGTCATCTACACCTCGGGCTCCACCGGCCTCCCGAAGGGCGTGGCCATCCATCACGGCGGCTGCGTCGCCATGCTGTCCGAGATGGACCGGATCTTCGAGGGCCGCGACATGAGCGGCATCTCGGCGGCGAGCTCCATCTGCTTCGACATGTCGGTGATGGAGATCTTCCCCGCGCTGTGCCGCGGCGGCGCCGTCGTGCTCGTGGAGAGCGCCGTGCACCTGCCGGACACCCCGTACGCCGACCGGATCACCCACCTCAATGTCGTGCCGTCGGTGATGAACGGCCTGCTCGACGCCGGCGGCCTGCCGCCGAACGTGCGCACGGTCGTCTTCGGCGGCGAGCCCCTGCGGCGCAAGCTGGTGGACCGGGCGTACCGGGAGACCGGCGCCGATCGGGTCTACAACGCCTACGGTCCGACCGAGGCGACCGTCTTCAGCTCGCACAAGTGGGTGCCGGAGGACGAGACCGACGAGCCCTCGATCGGCACGCCCTCGTCCAGTGCCCGCGCCTACGTCCTCGACGAGGACCTGAAGCCGCTGCCGGCCGGCGTGCCCGGCGAGCTGTACGTCGGCGGGGTCGGGCTCGCCCACGGCTACGTCAACCGGCCGCGCACCACGGCCGAGCGGTTCGTGCCGGCCCCGTTCCTGGACGGCGAGCGCATGTACCGAACCGGGGACGTCGTCGCGCTCACCGAGGACGGCGAGCTCCGGTTCGGCGGCCGTTCGGACCACCAGGTGAAGCTGCGGGGCTTCCGCATCGAGCTGGAGGAGGTCGAGGCGCGGCTGACCGGCCGGCCCGGGGTCCGCGAGGCCGCCGCCGTCGTCCGGGGAAACAGGCTGATCGGCTACGTGGTGCCGGACGGCGATGCCCAGGACCTGGGCTCCCGGGACGGCGACGCCGTGTGGCTGGACGCCGAGCGCCAGACGGCCCTCACCGGCGGGCTCGCCGCCGAGCTGCCCGACTACATGGTGCCGGGGACGATCGTGTTCCTGACCGCGCTCCCGCTCGCGCCGGGCGGGAAGCTCGACCGCGCCGCGCTGCCCGACCCGCCGGCCGCCGGTACCGGCGCGCCCCTGAGGGCCGCGAGCACACCGACCGAGGTGGCGCTGGCGGAGATCTGGGGCCAGCTGCTGGACCTCGAACCGGCGGGCATCGACGTCCAGGCCGCCTTCTACGACCTCGGCGGCGACTCACTGCTGCTCGTCCGGCTCGCCAGGCTGATGACCCGGCGGTTCGACCGCCGCGTCCGCGTGCCGGACCTCTTCAGCTTCCGCGACATCGCCTCGCTGGCCCGCTGGCTCGACGCCGAGAGCGGCGCCACCCCCGAGATCGTCGAGTCGGCGCGCCGCCGCGCCGGCGCGCGCCGCGCCGCACTGCGCGGCCGCGCCGCCACCACCGACAGCTGACCTCGCGTCATCTGTCGTCTGCCGACCATCACTTGCCGCTCGGCATCCGCCTCGAAGCAGGAGCCTCCCCATGACCGACAGCCCCGAGCAGGACTACGACCCGGGTGACGTGGCCGTCATCGGCATGTCCCTCCGGTCCCCCGGAGCCCGCACCAAGGAGCAGTTCTGGGACAACCTCGTCCACGGCAGGGAGTCCGTGTCCTTCCTGGAGAAGGACGACATCCACGTCGACGAGACCCTGATCCACAGCCCTTTCTACGTCCGCGCCTGCGGAGTGCTCGACACGTACGACAAGTTCGACCCCTCGGTCTTCGGCATCAGCGACCGGATGGCGGCCGCGATGACCCCGGAGAACCGGCTGTTCCTGGAGAGCGCGTGGGAGACGCTCGAGGACGGCGGCTACGACCCGGACCGGGTCAGGGCCGAGATCGGCATGTACGGCGCCAACAACCCCCAGACCGCCGCGCTCTACAGCTCCCCGCCGGACCGGGTGTCGGTCGGCCCCGAGGCGATCGAGGCGAGCCTGGCCTGGTCGCCGGACACCATGACGTCCAACGCCCTTTACTACATGGGGCTGACCGGCGAGGCCGTGACCGTCGCCGCCGTCTGCGCCGGCTTCCACTACGCGGTGCACCTGGCCTGCCAGTCGCTGCTGCTCGGCCAGACCGACATGGCGATCGCCGGCGGCGCGATGGTCCGTCTGCCGCACCCCCGCGGCCACCTGTGGGAGGAGAACCGCATCCTCTCCAAGGACGGCCACTGCCGCCCGTTCGACGCCAACGGCACCGGCACGGCCCTGTCGAGCGGTGTCGTCACCGTCCTGCTCAAGCCGCTGGGGCAGGCGGTCGCCGACCGCGACCACATCTACGCCGTGGTCAAGGGCTCGGCGGTCAACAACAACGGTGTCAGCGCGATGGCCTACGGCCTGGCGCAGCCCGAGCGGCTCAGCGCCTGCATCGCGAGCGCCATGGAGGTCGGCGGCGTCAGCCCGGAGACCGTGTCCATGTACGAGGCCAACGGCCTGGGTCTGCCGATGACCGACGAGCTCGAAGTGCACGCGGCGAGCATGGCCTTCGGCAAGCAGACCGGCACGACCTCGATCGGCGGGGTCAAGGGCAACGTGGGCCACGGCGGGGTGGTCTCGGGCGGCTTCGGCGCGATGAAGGCCGCGCTCGCCCTCTTCCACAGGAAGCTGCCGGCGACGATCAACCTGACCGAGGTCAATCAGGACCTCGACCTGCCGAGCACCCCGTTCGTGCCGCAGCTGGAGACCGCCGACTGGGAGTCGGAGTCCGGTGTCCGCCGTGCGGGCATCACCTCGATCGGCGGCGGCGGATACAACGCGCACCTCGTCCTGGAAGAGCCGCCGACGGTCGCCGGGCGCGCCCCCGAGGCCGCCGGCAGGCCGCGCCTCGCCACGCTGTCCGCCCTGGACGACGAGGCGCTGGACCGTCAGCGCGCACGACTGAGGGAGTGGCTGATCGCCGACCCCGCGCTGCGTCTCGACGACGTCTGCTTCAGCCTCAACCTGGGCCGCAAGGTGATGGACCGCCGGTGGGCGGCCGTCGTCCGCAGCCGTGAGGAGCTGATCGACGCGCTGGCCGCCGGTTCCTCCGGGGGCCCGGCCGTCACGACCGCTTCGGCGCCGCGGGTGGACGCGGAGTCCTTCCGCAGCAACGACGACGGGATCGTGCTGTCCGGGCGGGACGCGGAGGCGCTGCCCGAGCTGACCGCGCTCGCCGCCGCCTGGGTGACGGGCCGTCGGGTGGACTTCGACTCCCTGCACCTCGGGGAGGCCAGCCGCCGGGTGCCCCTGCCCACGTATCCCTTCCGGCCGCGCCGCTTCTGGCGTACGGACTGGTGACCGTGAGGACGACGGCGCTGGACGCCGTGGACCTGGGCGACCCGGCGACCTTCGCGGAGCACGACCTCGGCGCGTTCTGGCGCACCCTGCGGGACACCGCGCCGGTGCACTGGAATCCGCCGGCAGGCGGCCGCAAGGGCTTCTGGGTGCTCTCCCGCCACGAGGACATCATGGCCACCTACCGCGACGACGTGCACTTCACGTCCGAGCGCGGGAACGTCCTGGTCACGCTCCTGGGCGGCGGGGACGCCGGCGCCGGCCGGATGCTGGCCGTCACCGACGGGCCCCGGCACCACGAGCTGCGCAAGGTCCTCCAGCGGGTGCTCTCGCCGAGGGTCCTCGACGAGGTGGCGCGTACCGTCCGGGCCAACACCCGGCGGTGGATCCGGGAGGCGGTCGAGCGCGGCGGCTGCGACTTCGCCGAGGACATCGCCGGCCGGATCCCGATGACGACGATCTCCAGCCTGCTCGGCGTGCCCGAGGAGGACCGGGAGTTCCTGCTCTCCCTCACGAAGGCCGCGCTGTCGACCGAGGACGAGGGCGTCGGCGAGGTCGAGTCCGAGATGGCCCGCAACGAGATCCTCATGTACTTCATGGACATCGTCGAGGAGCGGCGCGAGTCCCCGAGCGACGACGTGATCAGCATGCTGGTCGCCAGTTCCCTCGACGGTGTGCCGCTGTCCGACGAGGACGTCGTGCTCAACTGCTACAGCCTGATCATCGGCGGCGACGAGACCAGCCGGCTCACGATGATCGACTGCGTACGCACGCTGGCGGCGCAGCCGGAGGAGTGGCGGCGGCTCAAGCACGGCGAGGTCGCGATCGACACCGCCGTGGACGAGGTGCTGCGCTGGGCCTCGCCCACGATGCACTTCGGGCGCAGCGTCGTCCGCGAGACCGAGCTGCACGGGGTACGGCTGCGGCCGGGCGAGATCGTCACGCTCTGGCACGCCTCCGGGAACCGCGACGAGCGGGTCTTCGACCGGCCGGAGACCTTCGACCTCGGCCGTACCCCCAACAAGCACCTGGCCTTCGGCTACGGCCCGCACTTCTGCGTCGGCTCGTACCTGGCCAAGGTGGAGATCGCCGAACTCCTCATGGCGTTACGGGACTTCACCACCGGATTCGAGCAGACGGCGGAGTCCCTGCCGATCCGGTCCAACTTCCTGACCGGGTTCTCCACACTGCCGGTGCGGTTCCTGCCCGATCACTCCGGACTGAAAGAGGTCGACTGATGAACGGTAGCCCCTTCGACGCCGCCGAGGGCGACTGGCAGGTCGTGGTGAACGCCGCCGGGCAGTACGCGCTGTGGCGGCCGCACCTGGACGTGCCGAAGGGCTGGCGGGTCGTCCACTCGGGCCCGGACCGCGAGAGCGCCCTCGACCACGTCGAGCGGCACTTCGTCATGGCGGTGGACGAGTGAACATCTTCATCTCGGGACGGGGGGCCTTCGCGGTCCAGGTCGCGGACGCCCTCCTCGACGAGGGGCACAAGATCGCCGGCGTGTCCGCGCCCCGGCTGCGCAAGGGCCAGTCCGACGAGGGCAACGCGATGTGCTGGGACCGGCTGCGGGCCTGGGCGTTCCCCCGGGGCATCCCGTGGACGGACTCGGCCGAGCTGCGGGCGATGCACGTCCCGGACGGGGTGGACGTCATCGTCGCCGCGCACTCGCACGCCTTCCTCGGCCGCAGGACGCGGGCCCGGGCCACGATCGCCACCATCGGCTACCACCCCAGCCTGCTGCCGCTGCACCGCGGCCGGGACGCCATCCGGTGGACGGTCCGGGACGGCGACAAGGTGACGGGCGGCAGCGTCTACCACCTCACCGAGCGCACCGACGGCGGGCCGCTCGCCGCCCAGGAGCACGTGTTCGTGCCCCCGGGCTCGACCGCGCGGAGCCTGTGGCGGGAGCAACTCGCCCCGCTCGGCGTTCGGTTGCTCCTGAAGGTGGTCGCCGACCTCGCCGAGGGCCGGCGGATCGAGGTCCCCCAGGACGAGAAGCTGGCGACCTGGGAGCCCGCGATGGACTCGCCTCCGCTCTTCAAGCCCGAGCTCATCGCCCTGCCGGGAACGACGCCGGTCGACGGCAGCAGGTGGGCGCTCCACTCGAACTAGGAGCGGGGGAAGGCCCGGAGGGGACGGTCAGAGAGGACCGTCCGAGGGAACGACCCACATCGGGTTGGAGTAGAACCACAGGTCCTGCCACGGGTCGACGTCGCCCTGGACGTCGAGGGCCGGGCCGTGGGGATCGACGGCGGCGCCGTGGAGCCCCGTGGCGCCACGGTTGCCGTCGGTCCCGCGCAGCCTTACGTACACGGGCCGGTCCAGCCTGCCGAGGGGGTGGGTCAGCCGTACCGTGCCGGCGGCCCCGTCGACCTCGAAGGACCGGACCACTCTCGTGTCGGGCGCGCGGAAGGCGTCGGGATCGCCCGGGTTCCCGGTGACGTCCCCCTGGACGACGTCCACGCGGGCCAGGCCCGGCACCTTGCCGGTCCAGTTGGGGGCGGTCGCCGGGGTGACGTCGACGACGAGGTCGACGTGCTCGCCACGTCGCACGGTCAGCGTCTCACCGAGGCCGGCCGTCCGGTCGCCCGCCCGCAGCCGCGCGTGGAGTCCGCTCAGCAGACCGCCGTGGTCGACCCACACCCGGCCCGCCCTGAGGCCGTCCATCACCGCCTGGTACGAGAGGGCCGCCGCGCCGACGTGCGTGCGGCTGTACTGGCCCGGCCAGTGATCGCCGGTCACCCGGTTCGGCTCGGCGCCGTAGACGGGGTCGGCGTGCCGGCCGTCGCCGGCGAAGTCGCTGCCGGGCCCCCGTACCGAGGTGTCGCCCATGACGTCGTGCGAGTCGGAGTTCACCGTGATCCACCACGGCCTGCCCTCGGCGAGCATGCTGTCCCACAGGCCGCCCACCGTCGCGGTCATCCAGTCGAAGCCGCCGAAGGTGCGGTAACTCTCCGGCGGATAGAGGGAGTAGGAGTCGGGTCCGGGGTTCGCGCCGTAGTGGCCGCGGTGCCTCCCGGGTCCGCGTGACGCCGGCAGTCCGGCGGCCTGGTGGCCGGGCGCCCCTTCCATCCCCACGGCGATGTGCGGCTGGGCGTCGCGCCAGTTCCGGATGTCCCGTGGCGCGTCGAGGCCTCGGCGGGAAGGGTGGTTGACGAGGAAGAGGACGTCGTCTACGCGCCCGTCCTCCAACGCGTCGGCCAGGAAGCCGAGTCCGGAGAGCGCGAGCTCCTTGTGGGCGTCGGCGACGGCGGTGGTACCGGTCACCCAGCCGTCGTAGGCCGTCTCGAACTCCTTGAGGACGGTGGCCTCTTCGCGCCCCGGATGGACGAAGACCGTGGCGTGTTCCGCGGCCGGGACGTTCCACTCCAGCCCCTGGAAGACCAGCATGTCCGGATACTCCTCGCGGGCCCTGACGATGTCCGGATGCACCTTGTCCACACCGAGCTTGGCGTGGGTGGTGCCGCCGTGGTCGGTGATGACGAGCCAACGCAGGCCGTGTGCCCGGCCCTGGCGCACCTGGTCGACGACCCGGTACTTCCCGTCGCCGCTGTACTGCGTGTGGACGTGGTGGTCACCCGCCAGCCACCGGTATCCGCTTGTGCGCCCCATTCCCACTTCCCCCTCCAGGCATGGAGTCCCGAAGCATATCCGCCGTGGGGGGTCAGGGACTGGTGGTGGAGACCGCGTAGACGCGGGGGAAGGCCGGGTCCGTGAGGTCGACGGTGATGTCGGTGGTCGGGCGCGGTTCCTCGCGCGTGACCGTGGTGCCCGACCAGGTCGTTCCCTCGTGGAACGTCCAGCCGACGATCTCGGCGTCCCGGTCGCCGATGGTGATCCGTCCCGGGGTGAGCTCGGAGCGGGAGGTGCCGGCGTTGAAGAGGAAGAAGTCGAGGCCGTAGGCGTCCGTCGTGAACTGGACGTAGAGGCGGCTGGTCTTCCAGTTGCTGGTCTCGTAGTACGCGACGTCCCAGGCTCCCCAGGGGACCGGGACCTCGAATACCCGGCGCTTCATCCAGGAGGGCGGATTCGTCTGGAGGCCGGCGGCCGAGGACTCGATCTCCTTGTCGCGGCCGCTGTCTCGGCTCTGGCCTGCGGAGACGGCGAGGTAGCCGGCGGGGATGCCGACGAGCAGCACGATGATGACGGCCGTTATCCAGCGGCGCCGGATCATGTGGCGCCGGTCCTCCGGCAGCTTTCCCTCGGGCTGGTGGGGCTGGTGGGGCAGGGTCATGAAGTGGGGTCCTCAGGGGTACGGGCGGTCCGGCCCGCGGGCCCGCTGCGCAGGGCCTGGGCGTAACGCTCGTAGCGTTCGTACCGCTCGACGCGGCGCCGGTTGGCGCGGCGGAAGCGGCGGGCGACGAGCCGGGCGAGGTCGGCGGCGCCGACCATACCGGCCTCGGGACCGAGCTGGGCTCGGGTGATGCGGGCCTCGGGGCGGTAGCCGCGGCCGGTGAGGTGGCGGCGGAAGGCGTCGCGGGCGGGGCCGATGAGAAGGTCGTCGGCCGCGGAGACGCCGCCGCCGATGACGAAGCAGGAGGGGTCGAGGGCGGCGGCGAGGTTGGCGATGCCGACGCCGAGCCACTGCCCGATGTCCTGGAGCAGCTCGATGCTCATGGCGTCGCCCTCGCGGGCGAGCTCGGTGATGAGCGGTCCCGTGATGTCGGGGATGTTGCCCTTGACCCGCTCGATGATCTCGTACGCCACCGGGGAGTCGGCGGCGGCCAGCTCGCGGGCCTCGCGGACGAGTGCGTTCCCCGAGCTGTACTGCTCCCAGCAGCCGCGGTTGCCGCAGGGGCAGCGGTGGCCGCCGGGGACGACCTGCATGTGCCCGAACTCGCCGGCGACCCCGTACTTGCCCCTCTTGACCTGGCCGTCCTCCAGGATCGCGCCGCCGATGCCCGTACCGAGGGTGATCATGACGAGGTGGTCCTCGCCGCGTCCGGCGCCGAAGCGCCATTCGGCCCAGGCAGCGGTGTTGGCGTCGTTGTCGACCATGACGGGGACCGCGAGGCGCGACTGGAGGGAGTCCCGGAGGGGTTCGTTGCGCCAGGCGAGGTGCGGGGCGAAGAGGACCCTGGCCCGGTCGGCGTCGACCCAGCCGGCCGCGCCGATGCCGACGGCGTGCACGTCGTGCCGGTCGGCGAGGTCGAGGACGAGCTCGACGATGGTGTCCTCGACGACCTTGGGGCTCTTGGACTTGTCCGGGGTCTCGGTGCGGAGCTTCTCCAGGATGTTGCCGTCCGCGTCGACGACCCCGGCCATCACCTTCGTACCGCCGATGTCGATGCCGACGGTCGGCACGCGGGGCGCCGTCAGGTGGGAGCGCCGCTCCCGGGTCCCGACGGTCCGCAGCACGGTGCCCCGGGCGGATCCCCGGTGTGTGAGGTCGCGGTAGGTACTCATCGGTTCCGATTCTGCCAGGTGGGGTGTGTGGCGGCCGTTACGTCGAGGACGGGCGTTCCAGCTCGTGGCGGAGGTCCTCCAGCTCGGTGCCGCCGGCCATCTGGCGGGTCAACTCGTCGAGCGTGACGGAGCTCTTGGTGTGGCTGCCGGCCATCACGCCCCGCTTGAGGAGGACGAACCGGTCGCCGACGAGGTAGGCGTGGTGGGGGTTGTGGGTGATGAGGACCACGCCGAGGCCCTCGTCACGCGCGGCGGCCACGTACTTCAGGACGACCCCGGACTGCTTGACGCCGAGCGCGGCGGTCGGCTCGTCGAGGACGAGGACCTTGGCGCCGAAGTGGACGGCGCGGGCGATGGCCACGCACTGGCGCTCGCCGCCGGAGAGGGTGCCGATGGGCTGGTCGACGTCGCGGAGGTCGATGCCCATGCGGAGCAGGGCATCGCGGGTGGTGGTGCGCATGAGGTCGACGTCGAGCCGCTTGAAGGGGCCGGAGCCCTTGGTGGGCTCGGAGCCGAGGAAGAAGTTCCGCCAGACGGGCATGAGGGGGACGACGGCGAGGTCCTGGTAGACGGTGGCGATGCCCCGGTCCAGGGCGTCGCGCGGGTTGGCGAGGGTGACCTCCTCGCCCTCGATGCGGAAGGTGCCGGCGTCGTGCCGGTGGAGCCCCGCGACGATCTTGATGAGGGTGGACTTGCCGGCGCCGTTGTCCCCGAGGACACAGGTGATCTCGCCGGAGCGGACCTCCAGGGAGACCCCTTCGAGGGCGCGGATGTTGCCGTAGTACTTGCTGACGTCGTCGAGCTCGACGAGCGGAGCGGACCCGGTCTTCGTCGCCGTCGTCACTTGGTGGCCTCCACGCGCTTGCGGATCCAGGCGTTCAGCAGGGTCGCCAGGAGGAGCATCGCTCCCAGGAAGAACTTGAACCAGTCGGGGTTCCACTCGGCGTAGACGATGCCCTTGCTGGTCATGCCGAAGATGAGTGCGCCGACCGCCGAGCCGATGGCGGAGCCGTATCCGCCGGTGATCAGGCAGCCGCCGATGACGGCCGCGATGATGTAGATCAGCTCGTTGCCGACGCCTTCGCCCGACTGGACGACGTCGAAGGAGAAGAGCAGGTGCTGGCCGGAGATCCAGGCGCAGAAGGCCACGCCCATGTAGAGGCCGATCTTCGTCCGGTAGACCGGGACGCCGACCGCGCGGGCGGCGTCGGCGCCGCCGCCGACGGCGAAGATCCAGTTGCCGAAGCGGGTGCGCAGCAGGATCCAGGTGGCGAGGGCGACGAGGCCGAGCCACCACAGGATGGTGACCTTGAGCTCGACGCCGCCGACGGTGATCTGGGAGGCGAAGAGCTTCCGGGCGGAGGGGAAGCCCTCCATGTCGGCGATGGTCTTGGTGGAGACGGTGCCGCTGATGAGCTTGGTGAGGCCGAGGTTCAGGCCGGTCAGCATGAGGAAGGTGCCGAGCGTGATGATGAAGCTGGGCAGTTTCGTGCGGGTCAGCATGAAGCCGTTGAAGACGCCGATCGCGAGGGTGACGAGCAGCGAGACGCCGACGCCGACCCAGACGTTCGCCGTCATCTGGTAGCTGAACATCGAGGAGACCAGCGCCGAGCTGGTGACCAGCACGCCGGCGGAGAGGTCGAACTCGCCGCCGATCATCAGCAGGGCGACCGGGACGGCCATGATGCCGATGGTGGAGGCCGCGTAGAGCACGGTGCCGAGGCTCGCGGGGCGCAGGAAGCTGTCGGCCGCGATCGAGAAGAAGACGAAGACGGCGAGCGCGCCGACGACCGAGCCCAGCTCGGGCCGGGCGAGGAGCTTCTTCAGCGGCGTGGTGCGCAGGAGCCGTTCGTCGACGTGGTCGATCCCGTCGGACGGTGGGGCGGTGGAGCTCATCGGGTACCCCGCTCCGCGTACTGCTTGAGCGCGCCCGCCTGGTCCTTGGTGATGATCTGGGGGCCGGTGAGGACCGGCTTGCCGCCGCCGAGCACGTCGGCGTTGTAGCGGTAGAGCCAGAGCAGGTCGACGGCCTCGTATCCCTGGAGGTAGGGCTGCTGGTCGACGGCGAAGCCGAGCGTGCCGGCCTGGAGGGCGGTCGCGACCTTGGCGTTGAGGTCGAAGGTGTCGACCTCGGCCTCGCTCCCGGCGCTCTTCGCGGCCTGGACCGCGGTGTCCGCGAAGGGGGCACCGAGGGTGACGACGGCGTCGATGGCCTTGTCCGACTGGAGCTTGGCCTCGATGGAGGCCTTGACGTCGGGCATGTTGGTGCCGTCGACGTAGAGGTTCACGAGCTCGCCGCCGAAGGTCTTCTTCGCTCCGGCGCAGCGCTGCTCGTGGCCGATGTTGCCCTGCTCGTGCAGGACGCAGAGGGCCTTCTTCTTGCCGCGCTCGTCGAGCTCGTCGCCGACGGCCTCGCCGGCGACGGTCTCGTCCTGACCGATGTGGGTGAGGGCGCCGAAGGCCTTGGACTGCTCGGCGCCGGAGTTCACGGTGATCACCGGGATGCCGGCCTTGACGGCCTTCTCGACGGAGGCCTTCATCGCGTCGGGCTTGGCGAGGGTGACGATCAGGCCGTCGACGCCCTTGGCGACGTACGAGTCGATGAGCTGGGCCTGCTGCTGGGCCTCGTCGCTGTGCGCGTACAGGAAGTTGATGTTGTCCTTGACGGCGGCCTGCTTGGCGCCGTTCTGGACGATGTCCCAGAAGGTGTCTCCGTCGCCGGAGTGGGTCACCATGGCGAAGGTCCAGCGGGGGGTGTCGACGGCCGCCCTGCCCTGGGCCGCCGCGGCCTTGCGTGCGTCCTCCGCCCGCTTCCCGCCGGTGCTGCTGCACCCCGCGAGCGCTCCTGTGAGCGCGAGCGCGAGCACGGCGCCGATGACGGCCCGCACCCCTCCTGTCCGAAGCCTGGTCACGAGGCCGTGCCCTCCTTTGTGTCCTTCTGCGTGCATTGCAGTATCGGTCATGCGGCTCATGGCACTGGTCAGGGGGGCCTTCGGGACCTGTCGGACGGGGTGTGCTGTCACGGACGGACCATCAGCTGGAGCTCGAAGGAGTAGCGGCCGGCCCGGTAGAGATGGGAGCCGTGCTCGACGGCCCGGCCGGTGTCGTCGTAGGTGGTGCGTTCCATCGTGAGCAGCGGGGCACCCGCACGCTCGTCGAGGAGCGCGGCCTCCTCCGCGGTCGCGGCGCGGGCGCCGATGGACTGGCGGGCGCTGTGCAGGGTGAGCGCGGCGGAGCGGAGCATCCGGTAGAGGCCGGTGGTCTCAAGGCGCCCGGTGTCCGGTTCGTCCGGGCCGAGGAGCCCGGCGGGCAGGTGGTTGCGCAGGTACGCCATGGGCTCGCCGTAGGCGGTGCGGAGCCGCTCCAGGTAGTGGACGTCGCTGCCCTCGGGTACGCCGAGGGCGGCCGCGACCGGTGCGGTGGCGGGTTCGAGGCGGTTGGCGAGGACCCGGGTGCCGGGGCGGCGGCCCGCGGCCTCCAGGTCGTCGTAGAGGCTGCTGAGCTCCAGCGGGCGCCGGACCCTGCTGTGCACGACCTGGGTGCCGACGCCCCGGCGGCGGACGAGGAGGCCCTTGTCGACGAGGGACTGGATGGCCTGGCGGACTGTGGGGCGGGAGAGGCCGAGGCGGGTGGCGAGCTCGATCTCGTTGCCGAGGAGGGAACCCGGGGGCAGCGTCCCGTTCTCCACCGCGGCCTCCAGCTGCCGGGCCAGCTGGAAGTAGAGCGGGACCGGACTGGTGCGGTCCACGGACAGCGGGGGCAGGGGGGAACCGGACTGCTTGGCCACGGGGGGAGCGTATCCGGGCACGCAGACGACCGGAAGCCGACGGCGGCACGGGGGGACATGACGTCCTGACGTCCGGTTGTCCTGACAATCCTTGACACCGGGGACGTACGCCTCCACGGTGGGGCCATGCGCATCGGACTCATCGGTACGGGACGGATCGGGAGCTTCCACGCGGGGGTACTGGCCCGCCACCCGGAGGTCGAGTCGCTGGTCGTGGCGGACGCGGACGCGACACGGGCGGCCGGGGTCGCGGGGGCGCTCGGGGCTCAGGCCGCGCCCGACGTGACGGCGCTGCTCGACCACGCCCTGGACGCGGTGGTGATCGCCTCGGCGACGGCCGCGCACGCGGAGCTGATCGCCCGCGCCGCCGGTGCGGGTCTGCCGGTCTTCTGCGAGAAGCCCATCGCCCTGGACGTGCCCGGCACCCTGGCGGCGCTGCGGGCCGTGGCGGAGGCGGGCACCGAGCTCCAGCTCGGGTTCATGCGCCGTTTCGACACGGGGTACCGGGCGGCGCGGGAGGCGGTGGAGTCGGGGCGGCTCGGCCGGCTGCACACCGTACGGGCGGCGACGTCCGACCCGGAGCCGCCGCCCGCAGCGTATCTGCCGCTCTCCGGCGGGCTCTTCCGGGACTGTCTGGTGCACGACTTCGACATCGTGCGGTGGGTGACCGGGCGGGAGGTCGTGGAGGTGTACGCGACGGGCTCGGACGCGGGTCCCGCGATGTTCCGGGAGGCGGGCGACGTGGACACGGCCGCCGCGCTCCTCACCCTGGACGACGGCACGCTGGTGACGGTGACGGGGACCCGGTGCAACGGCGCCGGGTACGACGTGCGGCTGGAGCTGGCGGGCGAGCGGGACCAGATCGCGGTGGGCCTGGACGACCGGACCCCGCTCACCTCGGTGGAGCCTCAGGGGCCGGCGGCGCCGGGGAAGCCCTGGCAGGGGTTCCTGGAACGGTTCGCCCCCGCGTACGAGGCGGAGCTCGCCGCCTTCGTCCGGCTGGTGCGCGGAGAGGTGCCCAATCCGTGCGACGGCCCCGAGGCCCTGGCCGCGCTCCGGATCGCCGAGGCGTGCGAGCTGTCCCGCCGGGAGCGGCGCCCGGTCCGGGTGGAAGAGGTTCCGTAAGCCGCTCACCACCGCACCGGCAGGTGACGGACCCCGCGGATGAGGAGGCCGGGCACCCACTCCCAGGGGTCGCCCTCCGGGTCCAGTTCGAGCCGGGGGAAGCGGTCCAGGAGCGTGCGGAGCGCGATCCTGCCCTCCAGGCGGGCGAGCGGGGCGCCCAGGCAGTAGTGCATACCGTGGCCGAAGGCGAGGTGGCCTCGGGTGTCGCGGCGGATGTCGAAGCGGTCGGGGTCGGGGAAGCGGGCCGGGTCGCGGTCGAGCGCGCCGATCGCCACGAGGACGCTCGCGCCCGCCGGGATCTCGGTGCCGCCGAGGGTGACGGGCTCGCGGGTGAAGCGGAAGGTGCTGGTCTCCACCGGGCCGTCGTACCGCAGGGACTCCTCGATCGCACCGTCGAGGAGGTCGGGGTCGGCGCGCAGGGCGGCGAGCTGCTCCGGGTGGGTGAGCAGGTTGCGGACGGTGTTGGAGATGAGGTTGACCGTGGTCTCGTGGCCGGCGATGAGCAGCAGGTAGGCCATGGCGCGGAGTTCGGGCCCGGAGAGCCGGTCGCCGTCCTCGGCGCGGGCGGCGATGAGGCCGGAGAGCAGGTCGTCGGCGGGGCCCGCGGCGCGCTTGTCCTCGATGAGCCCGTCGAGGTAGCCGCCGAAGCCCTGCAGGGCGCCCAGGTAGCCGTCCTCGCCCGCAGGGGTGACGAGCTCGTTCGACCAGTCGCGGAAGGTGTCGCGGTCCTCGGCGGGGACCCCGAGGAGTTCGCAGATGACGGTGATCGGCAGGGGGAAGGCGTAGGCGTCGACGAGGTCGGCGCGCCCGGCCGGTTCCATGGCGTCGGCGAGTTCCCCGGTGAGCCGCTCGATGCGGGGGCGCAGGGCCTCGACCCGGCGACCGGTGAAGACACCCGTGACCAGTCGGCGGAGCCGGGTGTGGTCGGGGGCGTCCGCGGCGAGGAGGTGGACGCCGATGACGTCCTCCTCCGGCGGCCGTACGCCGACGACGGAGGGGGACTTGGCGAGCCGGGGGTCGGCGAGTGCGGCGCGCCCCTCCTCGTGGCCGACGACCAGCCAGAACTGGTAGCCGTCGGGCATGCGGACCTCGTGGACCGGGCCGGACGTACGGAGCTTGGCGTAGTAGGGGTACGGGTCCGCGGTGAAGTCCGCGCCGTACTCCCCCAGTTCGATGACGGACATCTCAGCAGACTATCCGACCGACCGATTACGCCTCCTCGTCCAGGAGACCTGCTTCATGGACGAGGAGCGCGATCTGGACACGGTTGTTGAGGCCGAGCTTGGCGAGGACGCGCGAGACGTGGGTCTTGACCGTGGGGACGCTCATGTACAGCTCGGCGGCGATCTCCGCGTTGGAGCGGCCCTTGCCGACGGCGACGGCCACCTCCCTCTCGCGTACGGCCAGTTCGGCGAGGCGTGCGGTGATCGCGGCACGCCGGGACTCCTCGCGCCGGCCCGGCCGGTCCTGCTCCCCCACGACATGGGTCATCAGCTGGCGGGTGACGGCCGGCGAGAGCACCGGGTCCCCGGCGGCGACCCGGCGGACGGCGGCGAGGATCTCGACGGGCGGAGTGTCCTTGAGGACGAAGCCGGAGGCGCCGGCCCGCAGGGCGCGCAGCACCTGCTCGTCGGCGTGGAAGGTGGTGAGGACGAGGACCTCGGGGGCGCCGGGGAGCGCGCGGAGCCGTTCGGTGGCGGTGAGTCCGTCGACCTGGGGCATCCGGATGTCCATGAGGACGACGTCCGGGGCGAGCCGGTCGACGAGCTCGGGGACCTCGCGGCCGTCGGCTCCCTCGCCGACGATCTCCAGGTCCTCGGCCCCGCCGAGCATGAAGGTGAGGCCCGCGCGGACCAGGGGGTCGTCGTCGACGATGAGCAGCCGGATGGTCATGAGGGCCACGGTAGCCAGGCGTGCACGGCGAACCCCCCGCCGGGGGCGGGTCCGTGCTCCAGTCGGCCGCCGGCGAGGGCGGCGCGCTCGGTGAGCCCGATGAGGCCCTGGCCGGAGCCGGGGACGTGCGGGACGGGTCCGGCGGGCGCGGGGTTGTGGACGGTGACGTCGAGGCCCTCGCCGGGCCGGCCGCTGACGGTGACGGTGACCTTGGTGCCGGGGGCGTGCTTGCGGCAGTTGGTCAGGCCTTCCTGGGCGATGCGGTAGGCGGTGCGGCCGGTGGAGGCGGGGACGGCGGGCGCGCCCTCGGTGGTGTCGACGTGGAGCTCCAGGACGATGTCCGCGCCGGCCTCGCGGGACTCGGCGACGAGCGCGTCGAGGGTGGCGAGGGTCGGCTGGGGCCGGTCGCCGTCGCCGTTCTCGCCGGGGGCCCGCAGGACCCCGATGATCTCGCGCAGGTCCTGGAGCGCCTCGTGGGCGCTGTCGCGGATGACGCCGGCGGCGCGGGCGATCTGCTCGGGCGGGGCGTCCGGCCGGAACTCCAGGGCTCCCGCGTGCACGCTGAGCAGCGTCAGCCGGTGGGCGAGGACGTCGTGCATCTCGCGGGCGATGGCCTCGCGGGCGAGCCGCTGGGCCTGGGCGGCGCGCAGTTCGGCCTCGGCCTCGGCGCGGCGGGCGCGCTCGCGGAGGGCCTCGACGAGCTGGCGCCGGGAGCGGACGAGCATGCCCCAGGCGGTGACGAGGAGGATGAGGACGAAGCCGAGGACGACCGCGATCCCGGCGTTGAGGGTGGGGTCGGGGCGGACGAAGACCTGGACGGTGGAGGCGGCGACGGCGAGCGCGCCGATCCAGGCGACCTCGCGGAAGGGGCGGCGGACGGCGACGCTGAAGAGGCTCGCGAGGACGGCGCCGCCGGCGACCGGGGCG
The DNA here is from genome assembly GCF_014649015.1 of Streptomyces narbonensis. GTDB lineage: Bacteria > Actinomycetota > Actinomycetes > Streptomycetales > Streptomycetaceae > Streptomyces > Streptomyces narbonensis. The sequence goes on along the minus strand of NZ_BMSF01000002.1, from coordinate 364,398 downwards.
ACGACGCTGAGCAGGGAGAGACCGACGGCCAGTCCGACGGGCCAGCGGCGGCGCAGCCAGAGGGCGCAGCAGGCGGCGGCGCCGGCGAGCTGGTCGAAGAGGATGACGGGCTCGCTGCTGTACCCGGAAGCGGCGTCGGCGGCGATGAGTCCGACGAGGGCCGCGAGGAGGAAGAGCGCGGTGTCGACGATCCAGTCGCGGACGGTACGGCGGGGCCTGGCCGCGCCGCTCTCGCCCGGTTCGACCAGGTGGGAGGGGAGCAGCCAGCGCTGTCGTTCCGTACGGGTCATATCGGCAATGTACGCAGCTGGGGCCCCGCGCGGATGAGGGTCGGCGCCGACCGCTACTTAAGTCGCACGGGTCGATACTTCGGTAGCGGCGGTCGTGGCCGGGAGGCGGACGCGGCCGGAACGGCCACCCGACCATGATCGGATCATGAAGAGATTCCTTGAGGTGGCCGGCTTCCTGCTCGTCGTGTTCGGTGTCTGCGGGGTGATCCGCGAGCTGACCGACGGCTGGTTCAAGCTCATGGGCCTGACCCGCTTCCTGACCGAGAACGTGTGGTTCATGGAGGGCCGGGAGGTGTTCGTGAACATCGTGATCGCCGCGCTCGGCCTGGTCCTCATGATCGTGTCGGACCGGGTGCGGAAGTCCTGATGACCGCGCTCCCTCGGCAGGACGCCCGCTAGCGGGCGTCCTCGTCGGCCGCCCGCCGGCCCCAGCTGGTCCCCGCGAGGACCAGCACCGCGCCCGCGAGGCCGAGGATCCCGGGCCGGTCGCCGGCGAGGGCGATGCCCGCGGCGGCGGCCCAGAGCGGCTCCGTGCCGAGGAGCAGGCTGACCCGGGAAGGGGAGCTGCGGCGGACCGCCCACATCTGCACGAAGAAGGCGAAGAGCGTGCAGAAGACGGAGAGGAAGATCAGCCCGGCCCACTCGCGGGGACCGAAGTCGAGGGCCGTGGCCCAGGGGGAGGCGCCCGTCCCGGGGAAGGCCGCGATGACGGCGAAGACGGCGACGGCGGAGCCGAGCTGGACGGTGGTGAGGGAGAGCGAGTCGGCCGACCGGACCGCCTTGATCCGGGACATGGCCAGGACGTGGACGGTACGGGCGAGGGCGGCGAGCAGCATGAGGAGGTCGCCGAGGGACGGCGCGGTGAAGCCGCCGCCCTGGGTGAGCAGGACGACGCCCGTGACGGAGAGCGCGGCGGCGGCGAGGAAGGCGCGGGGCGGCCTGACCCTGGTGACGGCGGCCTCGGCGAGCGGGGTGAAGATCATGGTGAGGCTGATGATCAGACCCGCGTTGGTGGCCGAGGTGTGGACGACTCCGTACGTCTCCAGGAGGAAGATCCCGCTGAGGATCAGCCCGAGGGTGCCGGCGCCGCGCCACTGGGGCGCGGTGAGCGCGCGCAGCTTGCGCCATCCGGCGACGACGAGGACGGGCAGCACCACCGCGAAACGCAGGACCAGGACCGCGATGACGGTGTGGGTGGTGGTGATGCCCTTTGCCGCGAGATAGCTGGCGCCCCAGACGACGGCGACGAGCAGGACGGGCAGGTCGGTGAGCCATGCGCGGCGCGGGGCGCCGAGGGTCACGGGGGCGGCGAGGGAGGACATGACGGCCGTTTCTCCAACTGTTCGGACGAGGTGGAGACTTCGACGGCTCGCACGCGGAGCGATCACGCTACCGGGACAGGCCTGTGGTGGCTACACCTTTCAGGGGCCTCGCCGGTCGGGGGCCGCCGTCCGGGCGGCCGGCGAGGCACGGCTACGCGCTCTCCAGGGCCTTGCCCACCAGGTCCAGCTCGTCGGGCATGACCGCGATCAGGACCATCCCGCCGGACGACGCGTACTCCAGGATCCGGGATCCCGGATTGATGGACATCCCCTCGCGCGTGGAGGGCGCGCGCGTCCCCGTCCGGCGCAGATCGGTCGGCAGCGCGAGCTCCCGCCCGCCCCAGGAGGCCTTCCAGACCGGAGGGCCCGCACCGATCAGCAGGCGCCCGGCCCGCCAGCGGGAGCCGTGCGCCGACCACTTGAGCATGCAGGGAACCCCGGCCGCCTCCCCGGCGGCGACGGCGGCCGACCGCTGCCGCCGCTTCCGGTTCACCAGCCACCCGACGAGGGCGGCGACCGCGGCGAGAAACAGTAGTTCGATCACACTCGCATTCAAGCAGGCGATCGGGGCGGAGTCGGCGTCCGATTCCTGCCAGCACCCCGACGCGCGTCCGAGTTTCCTTGAAACCGCAACCACTTACGGCTTCTGACGGAGGTTTCGGGATGTCCACGATGAACGGCACGGCCGTACTGGTGACGGGCGGCAGCCGCGGGATCGGCGCGGCCACGGCGGTCCGCCTGGCCCGGGAGGGCGCCGACGTGGCCTTCACCTACGTACGAGGCGAGGCGGCGGCCGCGAAGGTCGTCGCGCGGATCGAGGCGGCCGGGGGCAAGGCGCTGGCGCTGCGCGCGGACGCGGCCGACGCCGGGGACGCGGCGGGCGCGGTGGAGCGGGCGGCGGACGTCCTCGGCCGGCTCGACGTCCTGGTCAACAACGCGGGCGTCGGGGTCGTCGGCCCGCTGGAGTCGCTGACCCTGGCGGACGTGGACCGGGTTCTCGCGGTCAACGTCCGGGCGGCCTTCCTCGCCTCGCAGGCGGCGGCCGGGCGCATGGCGGAGGGCGGCCGGATCATCACGGTCGGCAGCTGCATGGCCCAGCGGGTGCCGGGCCCGGGCGGCACGCTGTACGCGACGAGCAAGGCGGCGCTGATCGGCCTGACGAAGGCGCTGGCCCGGGAGCTGGGGGGCCGCGGCATCACGGCCAACCTGGTCCACCCGGGCCCGGTCGACACCGACATGAACCCGGCGGACGGACCGTACGCGGAGAGCCAGGCGGCGATGACGGCGCTCGGCCGCTTCGGCACGGCGGAGGAGGTCGCGTCGATGGTCGCGTTCCTGGCGGGCCCGGAGGGCCGGTGGGTGACGGGGGCGGAGTTCGCGGTGGACGGGGGGCACGCGGCGTGACCTCGGGCCCCACGGGGCCAGGGGTCGGGGGGCGGGCCGGGGGTCCGTGGACCGGGCGGTCGCGCCCATGCGGCGCGCCTGCCCCCGGGGTCCTCGGGCCCGAGCCGGGGTGCGGGTGGCCTGGCGTGCCGCCTGGCCACGGTGCCCACCAGGACCGGCGAGTGAGCCGAAGGGCGCCGCCGGGGGAACGGCCCCGAGCGCGCGGAGGCCCCCGAGGAACGAGGGGGTCGAGCACGGTCGGGGCCGTGAGCCCGGCTTTGGGCGCCCGGAGGCGAACCGAGCCCAAAAAAGAAGGAGGGCGCACCGGTGCTGTCGGGTCGGTGCGCCCTCGCGGACCGGGCGGGGTGTCGTGCCCGCCCAGTTCATGGAGGAGCCGGTGGCGTCAGCCGCCCAGCTCCTGGTGGCGGGCGGTCAGTCGGGCCGCGCCGGACTCGGTGAGGGAGCCGAAGAGGCGGAGGCGGGAGATGCCGCCGTCCGGGTAGATGTCGATCCGGATCCGGGAGCCGACCGCCGGGGTGTCGAGCACGAACCGGTGGTTGGTGTCGGGCTGGAGGCGGGTCCGGGGCAGGATCTCGGTCCAGTCCTCGGAGCCCTCGGCCGCGACCGACAGGGCGGCCCAGCCCGCGCTGTTGCCCTTGAGGTAGGCGGTGTCGATCTCGACGGCGCGGATCTCGGACTCGGCGACGAGCTGGTAGCGGATCCAGTCGTTGCCCTTGTCACGGCGGCGCCGGGTCTCCCAGCCGTCGTCCATCTTGCGGGAGCGGCCCGGCTGGATGGTGTTGGTGGCCGGGGAGTAGAAGCGGTCGGAGGCGTCCTCGACCTGGCCGCCGTTCTCCAGGGCCGCGAGGTCGAAGGTGCCGAGGACGGCGAGCCAGCGCGGGTCGGGGGCGACCTCGCCGTACACGCGGAGGCGGGCGATGCCACCGTCCGGGTGCTGGTTCACGCGCAGGTGCGTGAAGCGCTGTTCGACGTCGACGGCGAAGCCGTTGGCGGCGTGACCGCCGACGGCCGTGCGCGGGACGAGCGTCGTCCACTTCACGTCGTCGGCGAGGAGCTCCTCGGGCGAGGGCGAGCCGGCGACCGAGGTGGCCTCGACGGAGACGGCCTGCGGGTAGTTGCCGCGGAAGTGGGCGGTGTCGACGACGATGCCGCGGACGACGCCGGGGGCGCCGAGCCGGACGAGCGCCCAGTCGTGGTCGTCCTGGGTGGGGTGCGGCTGCTGGGCCGAGACGCCACGGCGGCGGCGGGTCTCCCAGCCGTCCATGATCTTGCCCTTGTGGCCGAAGTGCTCGGGGTCGAACTCGGCGGGCTCGGGCTTGAGGAGGTTCTCGCGCTCGGCGAAGAACTCGTCGTTGGCCGCGACGACACCCGCGCCGAGTCGCCGGTCGGCGAGGTCCGCGTACTGGGTGAAGGGGAAGTCGGCGGTGCGGTAGTCGGCGTACGGGTCGCCGCCTCCGAAGGGGCTGGCGTCGCCGGTGAAGGAGGGTATGCCGGTGCTCACGGGTCAGTTGTTCCTTTCGAGGAGGCGGCCGGAGGGCTCGGCGAGGGTGCCGTGGTCGACGATGCGCTCTCCGCGCAGCCAGGTGGAGGCGACGACGCCGCTGAGGGTCTTGCCCGCGTAGGCGGTGATCCTGTTGCGGTGCTGGAGCTCGTCCGGGTCGACGGTGAAGGTCGCGTCGGGGTCGATGACGGCGAAGTCGGCGTCACGGCCGGCCTCGATGGCGCCCTTCCGCGTGAGGCCCGCGAGGCGGGCGGGGGCCTCGGACATCCAGCGGACGACGTCCTCCAGGGAGTGGCCGCGGCGCCGGGCCTCGGTCCAGATCGCGGGGAGGCCGAGCTGGAGGGAGGAGATGCCGCCCCAGGCGGAGGCGAAGTCGGGGGTCTTGAGGTCCGCGGTCGACGGCGAGTGGTCCGAGACGATGCAGTCGATGACGCCGTCGGCGAGCCCCTGCCAGAGGGCGTCCTGGTTCGAGGCCTCGCGGATCGGCGGGCAGCACTTGAACTCGGTCGCGCCGTCCGGGACCTCCTCCGCGGTGAGCGTGAGGAAGTGGGGGCACGACTCGACGGTGATCTTGACGCCCTCGGCCTTCGCGGCGGCGATCAGGGGCAGCGCGTCGGAGGAGGAGAGGTGCAGGACGTGGACGCGGGCGCCCAGCCGGCGGGCCTGGTTGACCAGGTTCTCGATCGCCGTGTTCTCGGCGTCCCGGGGGCGGGAGGCCAGGAAGTCGGCGTAGGCGAGACCGGACTTCTGCGGCGCGGCGGCGAGGTGGTGGGGGTCCTCGGCGTGCACGATCATCAGGCCGTCGAAGCCCGCGACCTCGGCGAGCGAGTTCGCCAGCTGCTCCTGGTCGAGCGACGGGAACTCGTCCACGCCGGACGGCGACAGGAAGCACTTGAAGCCGTAGACCCCGGCGTCGTGCAGCGGGCGCAGGTCCTTGACGTTGTCGGGCAGGGCGCCGCCCCAGAAGCCGACGTCGATGTGCGCCTTCGTGCGGGCGACGTCCTGCTTCACCCGCAGGTTCTCGACGGTGGTCGTCGGCGGGATGGAGTTCAGGGGCATGTCGAGCAGCGTGGTGATGCCGCCGGCGGCGGCCGCGCGGGTGGCGGTCCAGAAGCCCTCCCACTCGGTCCGGCCGGGGTCGTTCACGTGCACGTGGGTGTCCACGAGGCCGGGCAGGACGACGTCGTCGCCGACGTCCTCCAGGCGGGCGCCGGCCGGTACCTCGGCGTCGTAGGGCAGTACGGCCGCGATCGTCCCTCCGGAGACGGCGATCGACGCCGGGCGCGTCCCCTCGGGGGTGATGACGCGAGTCGAGCGCAGGACCAGGTTGACGTCCACCCGTACCCCTTCTTCTGCTTCAAGCACTGCTTCTTCTTCAAGCACTGCGAAAAATTCAACGAACTGTTGAAGAAGTCTTCACTCAGAGACGACATGTCGTCAAGGGCACACTTCCAGCATGGACCGCCGGCCAACCCGACTTGGATGTTTCCACAAAGTGGAATGGAAATTCCGTACAGTAGAACGTAGCTCCACACAGGTGGGGCGGACCCGGACCCCGCCGAGCCCTCCCCGACACCGGACAAACACCCCCTGACCGGCGCGTACACCGGTACCGGGGCCAGGTGCCCCGGCCGGTGGCCCGGTAGGCTGCTGACTTGCCCGCCTGCCTCGAAAGGACCGTTGACGTGCCGACGTCCAGCGCCAGCACCACCGACGCCGCCAAGCCCGCCGCCGCGAGCGGAGGCGTCCAGTCCCTTGAGCGTGCCTTCGACCTCCTGGAGCGGATGGCCGACGCCGGAGGCGAGGTCGGGCTGAGCGAGCTCTCCGCCAGCAGCGGACTGCCGCTCCCCACCATCCACCGGCTGATGCGCACCCTCGTCGCCTGCGGCTACGTGCGCCAGCAGCCCAACCGGCGGTACGCGCTCGGCCCCCGCCTCATCCGGCTCGGCGAGTCGTCCGCCCGGCTTCTCGGCACCTGGGCCCGCCCCTACCTGGCGCGGCTCGTCGAGGAGACCGGCGAGACCGCCAACATGGCACTGCTCGACGGCGACGAGATCGTGTACGTCGCACAGGTGCCGTCCAAGCACTCGATGCGCATGTTCACCGAGGTCGGCCGGCGGGTCCTGCCGCACTCCACCGGCGTGGGCAAGGCGCTCCTCGCCCACACCCCGGCGGAGGAGGTGCGCGCGCTGCTCGCCCGTACCGGCATGCCGGCCGCCACCGAGAAGACCATCACCACGCCCGACGGCTTCCTCGACGCCCTCGAAGCGGTCCGCGCGACCGGGTACGCGGTCGACGACAACGAGCAGGAGATAGGGGTCCGCTGCCTCGCGGTGCCGGTCCCGGACTCCCCCACCGCCGCGGCGATCTCGATCTCGGGCCCGGCGGGCCGGGTCACCGAGGCGGCCACGGAGAAGATCGTCCCGATCCTCCAGCAGGTCGCCCGCGAACTCTCGGCGGCCCTCGCCAACACGACGGGCAACGGCCAGGGCTGAGCCCGGGCCCGCACCCGTCCCGTACCGCCAGGCACACGGAAGGGCGCCCGGAACCCCGAAGGGTTCCGGGCGCCCTTTCCGCGTCCCGGGGCACGCCCCCTGCCGTCAGGCCCGCACCGCCTCCGTCAGCCGCCCGTCCCGGACCGTCGCCGTGCGGTCCGTGCGCGCCAGGTGGGTCCGGTCGTGGGTCACCAGCACCGTCGCCGTACCCCGCTCGACCGTCAGGCCCGCGAGCAGGTCCATGACCGCCGCACCCCGCTCGTGGTCCAGGGCGCTCGTCGGCTCGTCGACCAGCAGCACCGACGGTTCGTTCATCAGGGCCCGCGCGATGTTCACCCGCTGCCGCTGGCCGCCCGACAGCTGGTGCGGGCGGCGGTGCGCCTGGTCCGCGAGGCCCACCGCGTCGAGCAGGTCCATCGCCCGGCCCCGTACCGACTTCGGCGCGCGCCCCGACAGATGCGCCATCACCTGGAGCTGCTCCGCCGCACTCAGCGAGGGCAGCAGGTTGGGCTGCTGGAAGACGATCCCGATGTGTTCGCGCCGCAGCTCGGCGCGGGCGGCCGGGCCGAGCCGCCCCGTGTCCGTCCCGGCGACGACGACCTGTCCGCTGTCCGGGGTCACCAGGGTCGCGGCGACGGCGAGCAGGCTGGACTTGCCGGAGCCCGAAGGGCCGACGACGGCGGTGAGGGTGCCGGCGGGGACGGTCAGGGAGACGGAGTCGAGGGCGGTGAGCCGGCCGTCTCCGTCGGGGTAGGTCAGGGTGACGGCGTCGAGGAAGAGGCTCATCGGGCGCTCCCGAGGGCGGTGAGGGGGTCGACGGCGGTGATCCGCCGGATGGACAGGGCGGCGCCGAGGACCCCGAGCACGACGATCACGGCGGCGGGCCCGAGCACGGTGAGCGGCTCCAGGACGAAGGGCACGTTCCCGCCGCTGACCAGGGCTCCGATGCCGACCGCGAGGGCGGTGCCGAGGAGGGTGCCCGCGGTGAGCATGAGGACGGCCTGCCCCAGTGCGTCCTTGAGGAGGTACGGGGTGGAGGCTCCGAGCGCCTTGAGGACGGCGACGTCGCCGCTGCGCTGGATCGTCCAGACCGTGAAGAAGGCCCCTATGACGAGGGCGGAGATCGCGAAGAGGAAGCCCCGCATGAGCTGCAGCGAGCCGTTCTCGGCCTGGTAGGACCCTATGGCGGTGAGCGCCCCTTCGACGGTCCGCGCCTCGGTCTTCGCGGCCTCGTCACCGGCCGCCCAGTCGACCCCGTCGCCGCTGAGCGCGATGACGGTGGCCTGCTCCTGCGGGGTGGTGCCGCTGTGCCCGAGCCTCTGCCAGTCGCCGAGGGAGGTCCACACCACCGGGGTGTGGCTGTACGAGGCGTCGCCGGACACGGCCGCGACGGTGGCCTCCAGAGGGCCGATGCGCAGCGCGTCGCCGGCGCCGATGCCGAGCTCCTCCGCCGCGGACTCCGACAGGACCGCCTTCCCGGCGCCGACGCCTCCGGGGGCGAGCCCGGACCCCGGCTCCGTACCGAAGGCGGAGACGGCTGCCGTCCGGTCCCCCGCGGCTGCGTTGAGGGTGCGGATGCCGAGCGGCGCGGCCCGCGTCACGCCCGGCCGCTCGGCCCAGCCGTCCCACTGGTCCTCCGTCACCGTCGAGTTGGTGAAGGAGACCGACTGTCCGGACGGCGGCGCGGCGAAGGCCAGCCGGTCGGCGGGCAGGCCGGTGATCGCGGAGATGTTCTCTCGCGCGAGCCCGGCGGTCAGCCCGGACAGCAGCCCCACGAGCAGGGTGATCAGGACGATCACGGTGCCCATGAGGGCGAACCGCCCCTTGGCGAATCTCAGGTCTCTCCATGCCACGAACATGCTGACCAGAGTGGTCCGCGGAGGGCCACCCGGGCATCGCGCCACGGATTGCTCCACAATCAAACTTTCGGTTGAGTCCGGATTGTCCGTTCCCCGCGGAACCGCTGTCTAGGCTGGAGAGGACATGGACTCCCCTGCTTCCCTCCACCCCGCCCGGCGTTCCCTCACCCCCGTCCTGCGCGCGCTCCGCCTCTGTCTGCACCTGCTGATGGCGGGCCTGCTCGTCCTCGCGGCCATGCGGTCCGACTCCACCGCCGGGACGGTGATGGCGGTGGTCGTGGGCGCGGTCTACGCAGCCGGCTCGCTGCTGCCGTCCGTGGCCGGCTCCCAGCGGGCCGCCGCCGTCTGGCTGGGCGTCCTGGGCGCGTCCTGGCTGGGGCTGCTCTGGCTGACGCCCGACGCGCTGTGGGTGGCCTTCCCGCTGTACTTCCTCCAGCTCCACCTGCTGCCCACGCGCTGGTCACTGCCGGCCGTCGCCCTGACGGCGGGCGCGGCGATCGTCTCGTACGTGGGCCACGGCGCCACGCTGAACCCGGGGGTCTTCATCGGACCGCTGCTCGGCGGCGCGGTCGCGGTGGCGACCGTCCTCGGCTACCAGGCCCTGTACCGGGAGAGCGAGCGGCGGCGCCGGCTCATCGAGGAACTGATCGAGACCCGAGCGGAGCTGGCGGCGGCGGAGCGGCACGCGGGGACGCTCGCCGAGCGCGAGCGGCTCGCGCGCGAGATCCACGACACGCTCGCGCAGGGCCTGTCCTCGATCCAGTTGCTGCTGCGCGCCGCCGAGCGGGCACTGCCGCCGGGCTCGCCGGCCGCCGGCCACATCGACCGGGCGCGGCAGGCGGCGCAGGACAACCTGGCGGAGGCACGGCGCTTCGTCCGCGCGCTGTCGCCGCCGGACCTGGAGCACGGATCGCTGGCGGCGGCCCTGGAGCGGCTGTGCGAGCCGGGGGCAGGAGCCGAGGCGTACGGCTCCCGCGAGGCGGACCCCGGCCCCACCGAGTACGGCTCCCACGAGCCGGGTGCGGCTACCGAGGCGTACGGCTCCCACGAGCCGGGTGCGGCCGGGCCGCGGGTGCGTTTCTCGGTGAGCGGGACGCCGGCCGAGCTGCCGACGCCGTACGAGGTGGCGTTGCTGCGCATCGCGCAGTCGGCGCTCGCCAACACGGTGCGGCACGCCTCGGCCTCGCGGGCGGAGATCACCCTCTCGTTCATGGACGCCTCGGTGACCCTGGACGTGGTCGACGACGGCAAGGGCTTCGACCCCGGCTCCGTACGGCAGTCCTCGGAAGGCGGCTTCGGGCTTCCGGCGATGCGCTCGCGGGCCGAGTCGCTGGGCGGGACGTTCACCGTCGAGTCGGCACCCGGCCAGGGCACGGCGGTTGCCGTCTCCCTTCCCCTCCCCGCAGGAGTCCCCGCATGACGACCATCAGGCTTCTCCTCGCCGACGACCACCCGGTGGTACGGGCGGGGCTGCGTGCGGTCCTGGACACGGAGCCGGACTTCACGGTGGTCGGCGAGGCCGCCACGGCCGAGCGGGCCGTGGAGCTGGCCGCCGCGGGGGGCGTGGACGTGGTCCTGATGGACCTCCAGTTCGGCGCCGGGATGCACGGCTCGGAGGCGACGGCGGCGATCACGGCCGCGCCGGGCGGGCCGAAGGTGCTGGTCCTGACGACGTACGACACGGACGCCGACATCCTGGCGGCCGTGGAGGCGGGCGCCTCCGGCTACCTCCTGAAGGACGCGCCGCCGGAGGAGCTGGCGGCGGCGGTACGGACGGCGGCGGCCGGCCAGTCGGCCCTCGCCCCGGCGGTGGCCCACCGGCTGATGGACCGGATGCGCACACCGGCGGAGGCGCTGACGAAGCGGGAGCTGGAGGTGCTCCAGCTGGTGGGCGAGGGCCTGTCGAACCAGCAGATCAGCAAGGCGCTGTTCCTGAGCCAGGCGACGGTGAAGTCGCACCTGGTCCACGTCTTCGCGAAGCTGGGCGTGGACTCACGGACGGCCGCCGTGGCGGCGGCGACGGCCCGGCGGCTGATCAGGCGGTGAGGCCGTCCGTCCGGCCCGCGGCCGCCGAGTCGGCCCGGGCGCCCATCAGGTCCTGGAAGGACTGCATGCACGGCAGGCAGTGTCGGTCGGTACGCACCCCGTCGGCGTCGCGGTCGACGCTCTGACCGCAGAGGCTGTTGCCCGCCTCCTTGGCGATCACGTGCCAGACCAGAAGGCCGCTGGAGTCGTCGGGAGCGATGTGCATCTCGTACATGGCAGGTTCCGTTCTTCCGGTGTCCTGCTTCCCAGCCAACTCGTGCCAGGCGGCACCGGCACGGCGGCCCGGCCAATCGGGTGAAGCGTCACGGGCCGGCGGGGCCGGGCTTCGGGGAGCCGGGACCGGGCTCCGGCGGGTTGGGGCCACGCTCCGGCGGACCGGGGCCACGCTCCGGCGGGTCGGGGTCGGGGCCCGGCTCCGGGGAGTCGGGGTCGGGCTCCGGCGGGTTGGGGCCCGGCTCCGGGGAGTCGGGGTCGGGCTCCGGCGGGTTGGGGCCGGCGGCGCCCCGGTCGCGGCTCGCGCCTCCCGCGCCTCCCGCGCCTCCCGCCCCGCCGTTCCCGCCGGGCCCGGGCAGTCCGCGGGTCACCAGGAAGCTCGCCAGGGTGATGCCCCCGGTCGCGAGGACGGCCGCCTTGAGGCCGTCCAGCTGGGCCGAGGCGTAGGAGTCGGTGACGGCGTCCACCTCGCTCGGCGGGAGTCCCGCGCTCTCCGCCGCCGAGCGGACCTGGTCGGTGGGGACGAAGCTGATCCCGGCCTCCAGGGCGACGCTGGTCTGCGCGCGCGCCTCGTCCGAGAGTCTCGGGTCGTTCTCGACCTGGGCGGTGAAGGCTTGGGCCAGGGCTCCGATCAGCATGGATCCGATGAGGGCCGTACCGAGCGCGGAGCCCAGGTTCTGCGCGGTGAACTGCAGGCCGCCGACCTCGCTGCGCTCGTCCTCCCCCACGCTGGACTGCACGACGTTCCCGAGCTGCGAGGCGAGCAGCCCCATGCCCAGTCCGAGGAGCGCCATGGCCCAGAAGAACTGGGCGTCGTCGATGACGGGGTCGATGGTGCCGAGGAGCCAGGCGATGGCGGCGAGGAGCAGCACCAGGGCCAGCCGCACGATCCGCCGCGGGCCCAGCTTGCGTCCGAGTTTCGCCGCGCCCAGGGAGGCCGCGAGCATGGTGACGGAGACCGGCACCAGCCGGAGGCCCGTCTCGAAGGCGTCGAGCCCCTGCACCACCTGCAGGTAGAGCGGGATGGTGAAGAAGAGCCCCAGCAGGATGAGGTTCTGGCTCAGCAGGGTCATCAGCCCCGCGCTCAGGGTGGGCCTGCGGAAGAGGGCCAGGTGGACCAGGGGGTCGGCCCCGCGCGTCTCCCGCCGTTCCTCCCACGCACGGAAGAGGAAGAGGACCACGGCTCCGGCCGCGATCACGAACAGCGTGGGGGCGAAGCCGAGGACGGTGAAGGGCGGGTTGCGCGGCTCCACCCAGCCCCACGTGCTGCTCTGCAGCACACCGAGCACGCCGAGGCCCAGGCCGGCCGCCGACAGCACGGCGCCGACGACGTCGAGCCCGGGCCGCCGGGTCACCGGCGCCGGTTCCGGGATCGCCCGCCGCATGAGCAGGACGGCGAGCACCACCACGACCTCGCCCGCGAAGACCAGGCGCCAGGTGAGGTACGTCGTCACCCAGCCGCCGAGCAGCGGGCCGACCGCGATGCCGGCGCCGGCCAGGCCGCCGATGACGCCGTACGCGACGGAGCGGTCGCGGCCCCGGTAGGACTCGGCGACGAGGGCCGCCATGGAGGGGAGCACGAGGGCGGCGCCGAGCCCCTCGATGATCGACCAGCCCAGGGTCAGGACCCACAGGGTGGGCGCGACGGCGGTCAGCGCCGACCCGAGGCCGTAGACCGCCATGCCGATCAGGAAGACGCGGCGACGGCCCAGGATGTCCCCGAACCTGCCTCCGATGATCATGAAGGCGGCCATGACCAGGGCGTACAGGGTGATGACGGCCTGGATCGCGGTCACCTCGGTGTCGAAGTCCTCCACCAGCTGACTGATGGAGACGTTCATGACGGAGGTGTCCAGCACCATCAGGAACTGGGCCGCCCCCAGCACGATCAGAGCACGCCAACGTCCCATGGTCGCCACCTCGCCGGACCTGGCCGCCGGGGCCACCGGCGGCGGGAGTGGTGAAGTCTCCCTCCGCCATCACATCCGAAAGGAAGCGCCCGAGCCACCGGAAGGGCCGGGACTGCGGTCGGCCCCGGCTGCCGGAGCCTGCCTGCCGGCCGCGCCGACGGGCCCCTGCCCGGAGGTCTACCGTCCGGTCGCCCGGGTCTACTGCCCGGCCGACGGAGGCCCGAAGAGCTCGACGGCGCGGCGGACGCCCGCGAGCCCCTCGGCCAGCGCGCTGACGGAGCCGACAGAGCCCGCGACGATGAGCAGCGAGCGGCGCAGCCGCCGCACCTCGGGGTCGCCGCTCCGCGCCATGGCGTCGAGCGCGGCGAGCTCGTTCTCGGCGATGCCCCGGTCGGCGAACTCGACCCGGTGTGCGGCCAGTTCGCGTCGGAGCCGGGACACGGCGAACCGCAGTTCGGTCACCCTGGGGTCCACACCGTCGCCGGTCACTCGCCTCTGCCCCACGCTTCGCAACATGGTTCTCCCCCTCGCACGACACTGTGCGCAGAACTCCGCTCGGAACACTCCGGACTCTCCGAGCACCCCGAGCCGACCCCCCGGTACGGCAGCCGGGCGCCGTGAGTCGCGGGCCAGTTAACTCCTTCGCCACCCCGGCGCGCCACCCTTGGTGGACGGAATTCAGGCGACCGTGTGATTCCGCCCCGTGAGGTATGCAGTCCCCATGACTGCTACAGAAGATCGAAGCCCCGTCGTCGCCGGACTGCTGCTCGCCGCCGGCGGCGGGAGGCGCCTCGGAGGGCGGCCCAAGGCCTTGCTCACGCACCGGGGGCGGCCGCTGGTCGAGCATGCCGTGGGCGTGCTGCGCGGGGCCGGGTGCGAGGTGGTGCACGTGGTGCTCGGGGCGGCGGCCGATGCCGTACGGGAGCGGGCGGAGCTGCCCGGATGCGTACTGGTGGACAACCCGGACTGGGCGGAGGGCATGGGGTCCTCACTGCGGGCCGGGCTCGCCTCGCTGGCGGCCGACGCGCGCGGGGTGGACGCGGCGCTCGTCCTGCTGGTCGACCAACCGGGGATCGGGGTGGAGGCGGTGAGCCGGGTCCGGGCCGCGTACCGCTCGCGCGATTCGCTGGCGGCGGCCTCGTACGACGGACAGCGGGGCCATCCGGTGCTGTTCGGCGCCGGGCGCTGGGCGGGTATCGAGGAGACGGCGGTGGGCGACCGGGGCGCGCGGGACTATCTGGCCGCGCACCGGGATGCGATCACCCCGGTGGACTGTTCGGATGTGGCCGAGCCCTATGACATCGACACGGAGGCGGATCTGGCCCACCTGGAGTGAACGGCACGGGGTGTGGCACGCAGCGCCACGTTGTGTCGATCCGGAGAATCTCGACATCAACAAACCATTGAACTTCCACCATGAGGAAACTAGTATCCACTGTTCAGAAGCGCCTGCCAGTTCCGGAGGCGCTCGCGGCCGTATCTCGGCGCCTGCGGCACTGCGTGCCGTCCCGCGACGCCCGGCGGCCGCCTGGCACCGCCCGTGAAGTTCGCTGAAGGAAGTGACAGTTCATGTCCGCACCAGCGCCGTCCCCCCTGGCCGTCGTCGATGCCGAGCCCCTGCCGCGTCAGGAGGAAGTGCTCACCGAGGCCGCCCTGGCCTTCGTCGCCGAACTGCACCGGCGGTTCACTCCGCGCCGGGACGAGCTCCTCGCCCGCCGGGCGGAGCGTCGCGCCGAGATCGCCCGTACGTCCACCCTGGACTTCCTCCCGGAGACCGCCGCGATCCGCGCCGACGACTCCTGGAAGGTCGCACCGGCCCCGGCGGCCCTGAACGACCGCCGTGTCGAGATCACCGGCCCGACCGACCGCAAGATGACGATCAACGCGCTCAACTCCGGCGCCCGCGTCTGGCTCGCCGACTTCGAGGACGCCTCCGCGCCGACCTGGGAGAACGTGGTCCTCGGTCAGGTCAACCTGATCGACGCGTACACCCGGAACATCGACTTCACGGACGCGCGGTCGGGCAAGTCGTACGCCCTCAAGCCCGCCGGCGAGCTGGCCACGGTCGTCATGCGGCCGCGCGGCTGGCACCTGGAGGAGCGTCACCTCACCTTCGACGGACGCCCGGTGCCCGGCGCGCTCGTCGACTTCGGCCTGTACTTCTTCCACAACGCCCAGCGTCTGATCGACCTCGGCAAGGGCCCCTACTTCTACCTCCCGAAGACGGAGTCGCACCTGGAGGCCCGCCTCTGGAACGACATCTTCGTCTTCGCCCAGGACTACGTCGGCATCCCGCAGGGCACCGTCCGCGCCACGGTCCTCATCGAGACCATCACGGCCGCGTACGAGATGGAGGAGATCCTCTACGAGCTCCGCGACCACGCCGCCGGCCTGAACGCGGGCCGCTGGGACTACCTCTTCTCCATCGTCAAGAACTTCCGTGACGGCGGCGCCAAGTTCGTCCTGCCGGACCGCAACGCGGTCACGATGACGGCCCCGTTCATGCGCGCGTACACCGAACTCCTCGTCCGTACCTGCCACAAGCGCGGCGCGCACGCGATCGGCGGCATGGCGGCCTTCATCCCGTCCCGCAAGGACGCCGAGGTCAACAAGGTCGCCTTCGAGAAGGTCAAGGCGGACAAGGACCGCGAGGCCGGCGACGGCTTCGACGGCTCCTGGGTCGCCCACCCCGACCTGGTCCCGATCGCGATGGCCTCCTTCGACGCCGTCCTCGGCGACAAGCCGAACCAGAAGGACCGACTCCGCGAGGACGTCTCCGTGGCGCCCGGCGAGCTGATCGCGATCGACTCGCTCGACGCGCGGCCCACGTACGAGGGCCTGGTCAGCGCCGTGCAGGTCGGCATCCGCTACATCGAGGCGTGGCTGCGCGGTCTCGGCGCCGTCGCCATCTTCAACCTGATGGAGGACGCCGCCACGGCCGAGATCTCGCGCTCGCAGATCTGGCAGTGGATCAACGCCGGCGTCGTCTTCGAGAACGGGAAGACGGCGACGCCCGAGCTGGCCCGCGAGGTCGCGACCGAGGTGCTCGCCGCGATCCGCGCGGAGATCGGCGAGGAGGCCTTCGCGGCCGGCAAGTGGCAGCAGGCGCACGACCTGCTGCTGCACGTCTCCCTCGACGCGGACTACGCGGACTTCCTGACGCTCCCCGCCTACGAGCAGCTGGTCGGCTGACCTCCTGACCCCGTAGAAGAACCTGCTGATCCGGCTGCCCGCACAGCTGCCGAACAGCTCCCGCGCTCCCCGCGCGACGCACCGAGACAGGGCTCGGCCCCGGTGTCCACACGGACACCGGGGCCGGGCCCTTTCCCGTGTCGTGTGTCGCCGGTCACCTGGCTCCTCACAGGTGACGTGACGCAACCGAGATATGCAGCTACCTAGCGGTAACAAGCCAGGGCGTGCGAGATTCCGCCATGCCACCGGCCGGCGGCTGTCCCCCACGTCACTGCGTACCGCATACCGCAGGAGCACAGCCATGCCTTCGACCCCCCACCGTGCGCTGCGCGGATTCCTGGCTCTGTGTACCGCCGCCGGGCTCGCCTCCGTCGCCGTCCCGTCCGCCCACGCGTCCCCCGGCAGCGGCCCCACCGCCGTCGTCGCCATGGGCGACAGCTACATCTCCGGCGAGGCCGGCCGCTGGCTGGGCAACAGCCTGACCAACTCCGGCAGCCGCACCGGCACCGACCGGGCCTGGACGGGCAGCGGTTACGACCCGTCCCGGGTGTACGGCGCCACCGCGGGCGGCTGCCACCGCTCGGACGTCTCCGAGGTGAAGAGCGCCGGCGCGATCGCCTCCTCCCTCGTCAACCTCGCCTGCTCCGGCGCGACCACGGACAACGTCATCCGGGCCTCCCAGGGCGGCCAGGCCTACAAGGGCGAGGCCCCGCAGGCCGACCAGCTGGCGGCCGTGGCCGCCTCGCACGACGTCGAGCTCATCACGCTCTCCATCGGCGGCAACGACCTGGGCTTCGCCGACATCATCGCCACCTGCGCGAAGGACTACATCGTCTGGTACTCGTACTGCCACGACGACCAGCAGGACGAGGTCGACGCGAAGATCGACGGCGTGATGGCGGACGTCGGCCGCTCGGTCGACGAGATCCGGGCCGTGATGACGGGCGCGGGCTACTCCGCGTCGGACTACCGGATCGTCCTCCAGTCGTACCCCTCCCCCATCCCGCGCGCCTCCGAGAACCGCTACTCGGAGAGCGGCTGGACCCGGACGAACACCGGCGGCTGCCCCTTCTGGAACGCGGACGCCGACTGGGCGCGGGACTCCCTGGTCCCGCAGCTCGCGAACCGGCTGAAGGGCGTCGCGGCGGCCAAGGGCGTGCAGTTCCTGGACCTGCGGGACGCCCTCCAGGGTCGCGAGGTCTGCGCGAAGGCGAGCAAGCAGGTCACGTCGACCGTGCCGGCGTCCGCGACGACGAGCGAGTGGGCGCGCTGGATCGACAGCCAGAGCACGCAGGGTCTGGTCCAGGAGTCGATGCACCCGAACGCCTACGGCCAGCAGGCCCTGGGCCGCTGCCTCGCCCTCGTCCACGCCCGGCCCACCGGGAACCACAGCTGCAGGAACACGGCGGGGTCGGGAGCCTCGGGGATGTACCTCACGGCGGGGTGACGCCGGTCTTCCCGCCGGGCCCGCGGATCACGGCGAAATGACGCCGACGATGCCGAGGGGGCCGAGGACCCGGGCCGTCTCGTGGCGGTCCGCCTCGGTCATCGCCCGGACCAGGGCGGCCGAGCCGCCGGGCCAGGCCGCCGCCGCCGCGTCGAAGGCGGCGCGGCGGGACTCCAGGGGCCCCTTCTTGCCGGGCAGTCCGTCGAGGACGTGGAGTGCCCGCGCCGAGGTGGGCACCTGGAGGTGGTCCGCCCGCTCGCCCCTGGCGCGCAGGGCCTCGTGGGCGTACTCGCCGACCACGGGGTCGCGCAGGGCGCCGCGGAGGGCGTCGGCCGGGGCGGAGGCCGTGTCGATGACGGCGAGGAGGCCCCGGGCGGCGGCCGCGTCGGTGGTGCCCGCGTGGGCCGTGCCGAGGGCGGCGAGCAGCTGGGACCAGGCCTCGGCGGTGTTCGCGCGCAGGTGGAGCCAGTCGGCGAGGACGCGGGCGGCGGACGGCACGGGCCAGCCGGTGGCGGCGACGACCAGGGCCGACGCGGGCCAGGCGGCCGTCTCGGCCGCGGCGGGAGCGGCGATGCCGCGCACGCCGAGGAGGTAGCGCAGGACTCCGGCGCCGCGCGGGGTGAGGCCGAAGGCGTCGCCGGTGCGGAAGAGGAGGCCGGTGGCGGCGAGCCGGTCGACGACCCCGGCGAGGTCGCCGGCGGGCCCGGTGAGCCGCTCCCGGTCCGCCCCGGTCAGCTCGGGGGCTCCCAGGAGCCGTACGAGCTCCTCCGGCGATGGGGTCGTGTACGCGGACGGCGCCTCGTCCGGCACCGGCACCGGCAGGTCCTCCACGGCCGGGTCGACGGTCCAGTCCTCGTACTCGGCGGCCTTGCGGGCGACGGACTCGGCGGAGCAGCCGCGCTGGTAGACGACGTACAGCAGGTGCGGCGCCTCGCCGCTGTAGGGGCCGCCCTCCTCGGCGAGGGCCTCGACGGCGGCGGAGAGCGCGTCGGCGTCCGCCTCGACGGCCCCCGGGTCGGCCGGCTCGTCGACGGCGGGCGGCGGGGGCACGGGGGCGGTGGTCTCGCCGTAGTAGTCGAGGTGCTCGCCGAGGAGGGCGTCGGCGAGGACGAGGTGGGGGAAGGCGTCGGGGCCGGGGGCGTAGCGGGCGTACGGCCCGGAGAGCTGTTCGGCGAGCCCGGCGGCGGTCCACCGGTCGAGGAGCGCGGCGGCCACCTGCCCGATGCCGGTGGCGACGTCGTGGTCGCTGAGGAGCGGCCCCGCGGTCGGGGCGGTTTCCGCGTCGCGTACGTACGCCCGGGTGAGCGCCTCGGAGAGCAGGACGTCGGCGAGGGCCGTGCGGCCCATGAGATGGGCCCGTCGTACGCCGGCGGGGAGCGGCGCGCCGTCGAGGGCGGCGAGCCGGCGGCGTACGTCGTCGGGGTCGGCAAGATCGGTGCCGCAGGCCCGCAGGAGGGAGGCGTACCAGCGGTGCCAGGTGAGGTTCCCCGGGTCGTTCATGGCGCGCTCGAAGTCGGGCCCGGCCTCCGCGACGACGGCGACGACCTGCTCGCCGCGCCCTCCGTCGAACCGCGCGGCGAGCGCCCCGAGCACGGCGGGGAAGACGCCGAGGTCGCCGGGCGCCGCGTACACGAACGCCGGAAGGTCCTCCACGAGGAGGTGCCGCACGAGCCCGGGCGTCGGCTCGGGCACCCCGCTGCGCCGGTCCGCCCCGCGCAGGGCGAGCAGTCCCAGGACCGCCTCGGCGGCACGTGTGAAGACGGGGTCGCGGCGCTCGGGCGTTCCGTCGAGGAAGCTGTCGAGCCCGGTGTTGGTGAGAACGGTCTCGGCCACGCTTCCCAGGGTAATTCCGGGGAGCCGATTCCGGACATGCGAGACATCCGGGTCAGCGCACCACCACCACGCGGGGTGCGGAGAAGTCGCCCCACGCGCCGTCGGGGAGTTGCGCGCGGAGGGTGACGGTGTAGCGGGTGCCCGGGGGGTCCTGGACGGGGAAGGTGTAGGTGGCGCGGGACGGGGGCGGGGTGGTGCCCCAGACGATGGTGGTGGCGAAGCGACCGTCCAGGTGGAGCTGGTGGTGGGTGACGGGGGCTCCGGTGTCCGGCGGGGTCCAGGTGAGGGTGATCTCGCCCTCGGCGGCCGTGGCGGTGAGGTGCTCGGGTGCGGTGTTCGGAGGTGCGCCGGGCGCGGAGGCGGTGGTGAGCTCGACGCGGGGGCTGTCCGGGGAGGAGTTCTCGGCGGCGTCGCGGGCGCGGACCGTGAACGCGTAGGCGGTGCCGGGGCGCAGGCCCGTGACGTGGGCGGTGGTGGTGGTGCCGGGGGCGGTGTGGACGCGGGTGTCGGCCTGGTAGACGTCGTACGCGGTGACGCGGGTGTCGTCGCGTGACGGGGTCCAGGTGAGGGTGGCGGCGCGGCTGCCGTCGGCGGTGGCGCGGAGCGCCTTCGGGGCGGTGGGGGGCGTGCGGTCCTCGGTGTCCGCGGGGAGGGTGGTCGCGGTGACGATGGCGCTGGGGGGCGAGGTGTTGCCGGCGGCGTCGTGGGCGCGGACGGTGAAGGTGTGGCGGGTGCCGGGCGTGAGGCCGACGACGTCGGTCATCAGGGTGGTGGCGGGGAGGTCCTTGACCTTGCGGCCCTCGCGGTAGACGGCGTAGCCGGTGACGGCCCGGTCGTCTCCGGCGGCGCTCCACATGACGTGGACGGTGCTCGCGCTGCCCGCGGTCGCGGTGACCCCGGTCGGGGCGGTGGGGGCGGCGGTGTCCTTCGGCGGGGGTTCCGGGGCGGCCGAGCAGGCGGAGAGCGTGAGCGCCAGGATGGCCAACAGGCTTGCGGCGAGCGGGCGTTGCACGGGAAGCCCTCCGTCCGTCGAAAAGGTCCAGACCTATATCGCACAGCCCGGCCGACCCCGGCAAGGGGGTGGATCGGAGGGCTTTGTCAGTGGCGTCCGCTTCACTGGAATTGTCACGCTCCGTAGTCGAACCAGGGGGAATCATGACGGACCGTACGACCTATGTGACGCTCTTCGGTGTGCGCCGCCGCGGCTGGACCGACTCGATGGTCAGGGACCTGCTCGGCTCGCCCGACGTACAGGGCCGCGATCCGCGCCGCTGGTCCCTGGCACCCGTGCGGCTCTACCTCCTGGTCCGGGTGGAGACGGTGGAGCGGACGGCCGAGTTTGCCGCGGCCTCCCTGCTGTCGAAGGCCCGTTCCGCGGCCGGCGGGATGTACGCGGAGCGGCGTCGCGCCGCCGTGCTCACCTCGATCCGGGCCGCGCCGATCGAGGTGCCGCTGCTCCCCGGCCCCGAGCTGGAGCGGCGGGCCGTCCGCCACCGGCACCTGCTGGGCGCGAGGGACCCCGGCGGCGCCCCTCGGGGAGCGCTCGTGCGATGGCAGGTGAGCTATCTGCGGCAGGCCCTCGCGCGGTACGAGTCGCTGCTCGACGGGTTGTACGGGGAGACCGGCCGCGGGGACGCCGAGCGATTGCTCCGGCGGCGGCTGTACGAGGCGATCGCCGCCGCCTACCCGGCGCTGGCCCAGGAGTGCCTGCGGCGGATCGCGATGGAGCGGTGAGGGAGGGAGCCGTGCGGAGCGCGGCGCTGAGCAGGGGTCAGTCCGTCACCAGGAGGCGGGTGAGCGCGCGGCAGGCGGCCGGGATCGGGGCGACGACCTCGACCTTGCAGCGGGCGCGCAGCGCCTCGGCGGCCTCGCCGAGCGGGCCGCCGCCGATGACGACGGCGCGTGCCCCGTCCCGTTCGGCGCAGGCCCGGACCGCACGCTCCAGCCGGTCGAGGAGCAGCGCGGGGTCGGCGGAGAGCCGTTCGGGGGTGCCGGCGGTGAGCCGGACGCCCGTGTACCGGGCGGTGAGGCCGAGGGCCGCCACCCGTTCGGCGATGGCGTCGGCCAGGAGCGGCGTGGTGGTGGCGACGCCGAACGGCCCGCCGTCGGCGGCGGCTTCCAGGATGGCCGCCTCGCCGAGTCCCGCCACGGGCAGGGCGGTCGCCGCGCGCAGCGCCTCCAGGCCGGGGTCGCCGAAGGCGCCGACGAGGAGTGCCGCGCAGTCGCCCTCGGCGGCGGCCCGGAGTCCGACGGCGAGGACCTGGTGTGCGGCGGCGCGCAGGGCGGCGGGGTCGGTCAGCATGAGCGGGCCCCGGGCGACGGTGACTCCGCGGACGGACAGGACCCCGCGGAGCCCCTGGGACCGGCGGACGTCACGTACCGCCGGGGCTCCGGCGTCCCCACGGACCGCACGGGTGTCCGTCTCCAGGGTCCTCCGGGCGATCACGGTCATCATCGCGGTCGTCGCCGTGGAGGTGTTCGGGTTGATCAGCACGACGGCCCCGGGCCCCGCGGCGTGCGCGGGGACCGGGGCTGACGGTGGGGTGACGAGCGGGTTCAGTGGACGTGCGCCGCCTTCGCCGTGTGGCTGCCGGAGATGTCCTCGCCCGGCTCCATCGGTGCGGTGACCTCGTCGGCGTCCTGGCCCCGGCCCAGGTGGTTGAAGACCACGTTGAGCAGGACGGCCGCGACACAGCCGGTGGAGATGCCCGAGTCCAGGATGATCTTCGCGGTCTCCGGGAAGGCGTGGTAGAACTCCGGCGCCGTGATCGGGATGATGCCGACGGCCAGCGAGACCGCCACGATCAGCACGTTGTTGTCCTTCTCCAGGCCGGCCTTGACCAGGGTCTGGATGCCGCTCGCGGCGACCGAGCCGAAGAGGACGACGCCCGCGCCGCCGAGGACCGGCCGGGGCACGACCGAGATCAGCGAGGCGGCCACCGGGGACAGGCCCATCAGGACCAGGAAGCCACCGCCGCAGGCCACGACGAAGCGGCTGCGGATCCTGGTCATGGCGACCAGGCCGATGTTCTGGGCGAAGGCGCTGCACATGAAGCCGTTGAAGAGCGGGCTGATGGCGGAGCCGAGGGTGTCGGCGCGCAGGCCGGCCGCGATGGTCTTCTCGTCGGCGGGCCGGTCCACGATCTCGCCGAGCGCCAGCATGTCGGCGGTCGACTCGGTCATGGAGACGAGCATGACCACGCACATGGAGATGATCGCGGCGAGCGCGAACTGCGGTGCGCCGAAGTGGAAGGGGGACGGGAAGCCGACGATGTCCGCCTCGGTCACCGGGGAGAAGTCGGTGACGCCGAACGGTATGGCGATGAGCGTGCCGATGACGAGGCCGACCAGGACGGCGACCTGCTTGAGGAAGCCGCGGGTGAAGCGGCGCAGCAGCAGCACCACGACGAGCGTGATGGCGGCGAGGGAGAGGAAGGTCGTCGAACCGTAGTCCTCGGCCTTGGGGTTGGGCCCCTGGGCCCAGCCGAAGGCGACCGGGAGGAGGGAGACACCGATGAGGGTGATGACGGTGCCGGTGACGACCGGCGGGAAGAACCGGACGAGCCGGGAGAACCAGGGGGCGGCGAGGAAGCCGAGCAGTCCGGCGACGATGATCGCGCCGAAGATGACGGGCAGGGCGTCGGACTTGTCGTCGGTGGTGTCGACGATCGCGAGCATCGGGGCGACACCGGCGAACGTGACACCGTTGACGAACGGGAGCCGGGCGCCGATCTTCCAGACCCCGAGCGTCTGGAGGAAGGTCGCGAGACCGGCGGTGAAGAGGCTCGCGCCGGTCAGGAAGGTGAGTTCGGTACCGGAGAGGCCGACGGCCGCTCCGACGATCAGGGGCGGGGCGACGACGCCCGCGTACATGGCGGCGACGTGCTGGAGGCCGCTGGTGAGCATCTTCAGTGGGGGCAGCGTCTCGTCGACCGGATGCGTCTCACGGTCTTCGGGGGCGGAGCCTGCGTCTTGTGCATTGCGAACCTGGGGCTTGGCGGCCACGGCGGTTCCTCCGGTCGGTTACACGTCGGCGGTGACGCGGGGTTCAGGGAGGTGGTGCGATGCGGTGCGAAGTACAGGAGGTGCGGCTCGTTGCGGGGTGGGGCGGGTGCGCGCGGGGAGGAGGCGCTGCGCGGGGACGGGTGCCCGATGGGGGGTTCGGGCGGGGTTCACCTTCCCGGGAGGTGCCGTACGTCTTCTTCGTACGGCACCTCCCGGTCGGGCTGCCGCGGACCCCGCTCGGGTCCGCGGCGACCGACCGAGGGCCGTCCCCCTCGGTCGGACTCCATGGGGAGGGTCAGCCCTGGGCCGTGATGCGGGCCAGGCGCTGCGCCTCCGCGCGCGCGTCGCGCGCGATCTGCTCCTCGTCGGCGAACAGCAGTCGGTTGTTCTCGACGATCTGCTTGCCGTTGACGAAGGAGGCGGTGACCGGAGCCGCGGCGCCGAAGACGATCGCGGTGACCGGGTCGGCGATCGAGGAGTGGCCGAGGCCGTCGATCTTCCAGAGGACGAAGTCGGCGAGCTTGCCGGCTTCGAGGGAGCCGATGTTGTCGGCGCGGCCGAGGACCTGCGCACCGCCGTAGGTGCCGAGGCGCAGGGCCTGGCGGGCGTTGAGCGCGGCTTCGCGGTGGGCGCCGAGGCGGTTGATGAGAAGCGCGTTGCGGAGCTCGGTGTGGAGCTCGCCGGACTCGTTGGACGCGGTGCCGTCGACGCCGAGGCCGACCGGCACGCCCGCCTTCAGCATGTCCGGTACGCGGGCGATGCCGGCGGCGAGGCGCGCGTTGGACGACGGACAGTGCGCCACACCGGTGCCCGTGCGGGCGAAGGCGGCGATGTCGGAGTCGTTCATGTGGACGCAGTGCGCCATCCACACGTCCTCGCCGAGGAAGCCGGTGGACTCGAAGTAGTCCGTCGGGCCCATGCCGAAGAGCTCGTGGCAGAACTTCTCCTCCTCCACGGTCTCCGAGCCGTGGGTGTGCATGCGCACCCCGAGCCGGCGGGCCAGCTCGGCACCCTGCTTGAGGAGCTGGGTGGAGATGGAGAAGGGGGAGCAGGGGGCGACGGCGACCTGGGTCATCGCGTCGAAGGAGGCGTCGTGGAACTTCTTGACGGTCTCCTCGGTCGCGGCGAGCGCGCCCTCGGTGGACTCGACGGCGAAGTCGGGCGGCAGGAAGCCGTCCTTCTCGCTCATGTCCATCGAGCCGCGGGCGAGGGTGAAGCGGACGCCCATGTCGGAGGCGGCGCCGATGATGGCGCCGGACAGGTCGCCCGAGTTCTTCGGGTAGACGTAGTGGTGGTCCATGGCGGTGGTGACACCACCGCGGGCCATCATCGCCAGGGAGCCCTGGGCGGCCACGCGGACCATCGACTCGTCGATGCGCGACCAGGTCGGGTAGAGGGCGACCAGCCAGTTGAAGAGGTTGTGGTCGGTGGCCAGGCCACGGGTGATCCACTGGTAGAAGTGGTGGTGGGTGTTGACCAGACCGGGCGTCACCAGATGACCGGTGGCGTCGATCCGGCGGACCACGTTCTCCAGCCCCTCGGGCGCCTTGCCGGCACCGATGGACTCGATCCTGTTGTCGGCGACAACCAGGTAGCCGGAGGCGTACTCGGTGTCGTTCGCGTCGACGGTCGCGATCGCCGCGTTCTCGATGACGATGCGCTGGGCTGCCGAAGGTGCTGCCATGGCGGTGGTTCCTTCATTCCTCTGTGGTGGTGTGGGCACGGCAGGACCCTAGGAGGATTTGAGTGCCGGAGCCGCGTGACGGGTCCGGGTGCCGAGATGGTGGAAGAACAGGTTGAGCAGGACGGCGACGAGCGCGCCCGCGCTGATGCCGGATCCGAGCACGGTCTGCGCCCAGGCCGGGAAGTCGGCGTAGAAGGTGGGGGCGGCCAGCGGGATGATGCCCGCTCCTAGCGCCACGGCCACCAGGATGATGTTGGAGCTGTCGTCGAGCCCGGCTTCCGACAGGGTGCGGATGCCGCTGACCGCGATCGATCCGAAGAGGACGATGCCGGCGCCGCCGAGGACGGGCATCGGGACCATCGAGACGACCGCGCCGAGGACCGGGAAGGTGCCGAGCACCAGCAGGGCGCCACCGGCGACGGCGACGACGTACCGGGAGCGGACCCGCGTGAGCGAGACGACGCCGACGTTCTGCGCGAAGGCCGAGGTCGGGAAGCCGCCGAAGACGGAGCCGAGCAGGGTCGCGACGCCGTCGGTGCGCAGGCCCCGGGTGATGGTCTGCCCGTCGCTGCGGCGGTCGCAGATCTCGCCGAGGGCGAGCATGCCGGCGCTGGACTCGGTCATGAGCACCAGCATCACGATGCACAGGGAGAGGATCGCGGCGGGCTGGAACTCGGGGGCACCGAAGGCGAAGGGCGTGGGCAGGGCCGCGACGGGTGCCTCGCGCAGGGCCGTGAAGTCGGCCATCCCGAAGGGGATCGCGGCGAGGGTGCCGATGAAGAGGCCGAGCAGCAGGGCGATCTGCTTGACGAAGCCCTTGCCGAAGCGCTGGAAGAGCAGGACGACGACGAGGGTGAAGCCGGCGAGCGCCAGGTACTTCATGGCGCCGAAGTCGGCGGCGTGCTTGTCGCCGCCCTGGGCCCAGCCGACGGGCACGGGCATCAGGGTGACCCCGATGAGGGTGATGACGACGCCGGTGACGAGCGGTGGGAAGAAGCGCAGGAGCTTCCCGAAGAAGGGTCCTACGGCGAGGCAGAAGACTCCGGCGACCAGCACCGCGCCGTAGATGGCGGGGAGTTGGTGTCCGGGGGAGCTGGTCTCGGCGATGGCGAGCATCGGGGTGATGCCTGCCGAGGAGGCGGCGTTGACGAACGGGAGCCGGTTGCCGGCGAAGGTCCGGATGCCGAGGGTCTGCAGGATCGTGGCGCAGCCGGCGATGAGCAGGCTGGCGGCGATGAGCCGGGTCATCCCGGCCGTGTCCAGGCCGACGGCCTGGCCGATGATCAGCGGAGGGGTGACGACGCCCGCGTACATGGCGGCGATGTGCTGGAGTGCCGCGGGGACGAGCCGCGAGGCGGGGAGCTTTTCGTCCACCGGGTGGACCTGGTGGGTCGTGTCCGGCGGGGTGGAACACGGGCCTTCGGCGTGCGCCGGCCCCTTTGCGGGCTGTGCCATGAGAATCCCTCCGGTCCGGTGTACCGGCCCCGCCCGACTGCGGGCGGGCGGGGCCGGTCACACGGATGGCGCTTAGAGGTTGGTCATGTCGACCGGGATCTGCGCCGTCGCTCCGTCGCGGAGGACGGTGGCCTCGATGAGGCCGTACATGCGGTCGGCGGCGTAGTAGACCTCGTTGTCGTTCTTCAGGCCGAAGGGCTCGAGGTCGACCAGGAAGTGGTGCTTGTTCGGGAGCGAGAAGCGGACCTCGTCGATCTCCGAGCGGTGGTTGATGATGCGCGTGGCCATCTGGTAGAGCGTCTGCTGGAGGGAGTACGAGTACGTCTCCGAGAAGGCCTCGAGCATGTGCTTGCGCGTCTGCTCGTAGGACCGCTCCCAGTTGGGCATGCGCTGGTCGTCGTCGGTCCAGTTGAAGCGCCACCGGGCGGACACCTGCGTGGCCAGGATGCGGTCGTACGCCTCCTGGAGCGTCGTGTACTGGTCCTTGATGTAGCCCCAGAACTCCGAGTTGGTGGAGTTCATGACGACGAGGTCCTTGAGGCCGGAGATGACCTCCCACTTCTCGCCGTCGTAGGTGACCTGGGTGACCCGGGTCTCCTGGCCCTTGCGGGCGAAGGAGTGGTTGACCTCTTCGGCGCCGATGAACTTGGAGTTGGCGTCCGAGGAGGCGATGCGCTCCCAGGAGTACTCCTCGATCCGGATGCGCGCCCGCTTGATCGGCTCCTGGCTCGTCACGAAGTGGCGGGCGAGGTGGATGCCGAACTGCTCGGCGGACTCGATGCCGTACTCCTTGGCGAACGCGAAGATGGTGTTCTTCGTCGTGTCGGTGGGGAGGCAGTGGGCGTTGGAGCCGGTGAGGTGGACGTCGTCGAGGTCACCGGAGAGGGCGACGGAGACGTTCAGGTCCTTGATGTGGTGGGTGTCGCCGTCCCGCGTGATCTTGACGACGCGGTTCTCTGCTTTGCCGTACTGGTTCTGGCCGAGAATCGTGGGCATGTCTGCTAGCTCCCTCGGTAAACGGAGTAGCCGAACGGGTTGAGCAGCAGCGGTACGTGATAGTGCTCGCCCGGCTGGACGGCGAACGTGATCGCCACCTCCGGGAAGAACGCACCGCTGTCCCTTACGCGGGGGGCGTCCTGCTGCGCCTCGGCTTGCTTCTTCTTGGCGAAGTACGTCTCGGTCTCGAAGTCGAGACGCACGTGGGTGGTTTCTTCCGGCAGCGCCGGCAGGTCCTTGCAGCGCCCGTCGGCGTCGGTGGCGGAGCCTCCGAGCGCGACCCACTCGGCGTCGGAGCCGCTGCGGGCCGCGAGCGTGATGGTCACGCCCTCGGCCGGGCGGCCGATGCTGGTGTCCAGGATGTGGGTGGACACCGAGGCCGTGGTGTCGGTGCTCATGCGGAGTTCTCTTCCTCGGAGGTCTCTACGAGACGGGTCAGCCGGATGCGGTTGATCTTGCCCAGTTCGGTGCGGACGATCTCCCGCTCCGTCTCGGGCGAGTTGCCGATCCGCTCCCGGACCGCGTCGCGCATCTGCTCGCCGGTCCTGCCGGTGGCGCAGATGAGGAAGACATGACCGAACTTGTCCTGGTAGGCCAGGTTGAGTTCGAGCATCTCGGCCTTGAGCTCCGCGGAGGCGCCGGCCATCCCGCTCTGCTCGCGGGAGGAGGTCGGGTCCCCTGCCTTCGGACGACCGATCGGCGGGTGGCCCGCCATCGCGTCGGCCAGATCCTCGGTGGTCAGCTCGGCCATGGCGGCGTCGCTGGCGAGGAAGAGGGCTTCGGCGGTGGCGTATGGGCGCTGGGCGAGCAGTTTGCTCCCCCACGCCGAGCTGGAGCACACCTCGTGGAGCGCGGCGAGGGCCTCGCTGTCCGCCGAGGTGTTGAACCGGGTGAGACCCGGAGTCGTACCTGAAGTCACGGGAAGCCTCCGTGGCTGTTTTTCGCTGTGCGTCGGACGGGCTGCGGATAGCTAACGCCCTCCACAACACGACGTCAACACTTTGTTGAAAAGTCGGCCACACAAAAGCCGTCGTCCCGACATCTGGACGACGGCTTCCGGCCAATCAAGATCAACTAGCTGCTCTCGGCGGCCTTTTCCCTGCTCAGGGCGGTCTCCCTGTTCAGGTAGTTGTACACGGTGAAGCGGCTGACACCCAGCGCCCCCGCCACCGTCTCCACCCCATGGCGCACTGAGAAGGCACCGCGTGCCTCCAGATGACGCACCGCTTCCTGCTTCGCCTTGCGGTCGAGTTCGGCCAACGGCATCCCGTGCCGTCTTTCCATCGCCGCGAGGATGTGGTCCAGCGAATCCGAGAGCTGCGGCAGCCGCACGGCGAGCACGTCCTCGCCCTCCCAGGAGAGGACGACGTCGTCGGCTTCCGCCTGGGCGGGGCCCAGCAGCTCCGCGCCCATGGCGTCGACCAGCGGCTTCACTGCCGCGACCAGCGGATGTTCGGTCACTTCTCGCCCTCCCCGATCACATTCACCTGGAGCGAGACCCGGGTGGCACCGGCTGCGAGCGATCTGCGCAGCAGCGCGTCGACCGCGGTGAGCACCTCATCGGTACCGCCTTCCGCGGTGTTGCCGAAGGGGCCGACGTCGACCGCGTCCAGTTCGGCCGACTGGATGACCTCTCGGGCCACGACCGCGTGCGCCGGCGCCTCATCGAGGTCGAACGGCTCGGTCGTGAACTCCACTCTCAAACGCACCATGGACCCAAAGTACGGCCCCGTCCCGGCGTACGGGAGCCCCGGACCTGCGAGGACCTCTTGACAACTGAGGCAACCCCCTTGCAACATTCCGTCAGACAGAAACTTACTTCCGCGATACGGAAGGAGCGCCGCCCCTCATGGGATACACGGACCAGCGCTTCGATGTGAACCTGTCGATCCTCTTCACGGAACTCCCGCTCCTGGAGCGCCCCGCGGCCGCCGCCGCGGCGGGCTTCACCGCGGTCGAGCTGTGGTGGCCCTGGATCGACACCGCCACCCCCGAGCAGAGCGAGCTCGACGCCCTCAAGAAAGCCCTTGAGGACGCCGGCACCCAGCTGGTGGGCCTGAACTTCTACGCCGGACAGCTCCCCGGCCCGGACCGCGGCGCGGTTTCGGTGCCCGGTGAGGAGTCCGAGCGCTTCCGGGCCAACATCGACGTCGCCGCGGACTTCGCCGCCTCGGTCGGCTGCAAGGCGCTCAACGCGCTCTACGGCAACCGCGTCGAGGGCGTGGACCCGGCGATCCAGGACACCCTCGCCCTGGAGAACCTGGTCCTGGCCGCCAGGGCCGCCGACCGCGTCGGCGCGATCCTGCTGATCGAGACCCTGAACAAGCCGGAGTCGCCGCTCTACCCGCTGGTGAGCGCCCCCTCCGCGATCGAGGTCATCGACAAGGTCAACGAGGCGACCGGGCTCGGCAACGCCAAGTTCCTCCTCGACATCTACCACCTGTCGATGAACGGCGAGGACGTCAGCCAGGTCATCGCGGAGTACGCGGCCAAGACCGGCCACGTCCAGATCGCGGACAACCCGGGCCGCGGCGCGCCGGGCACCGGCGAGCTCCCCCTGGAGCAGCTCCTCGACGAGCTCAAGAAGGCCGGTTACGACGGCTGGGTCGGCCTGGAGTACAAGGCCGCCGACGCCGCCGCCTCCTTCGAGTGGCTCCCGGCCGAGGCCCGCCCGGCCCGCTGACCAGCGACTCCTCCCCCGTACCACCTTGTTTTGAGAGGCACCCTCATGAGCAACCTTCCCAAGATCGCTTGGATCGGCCTCGGCATCATGGGCTCCCCCATGTCCGAGAACCTGATCAAGGCCGGCTACTCCGTCACCGGCTTCACGCTGGAGCAGGACAAGCTGGACCGCCTCACCGCGGCCGGCGGCACCTCCGCCGCGTCGATCGCCGAGGCCGTCAAGGAAGCCGACGTCATCATCACGATGGTGCCCGCCTCCCCGCAGGTCGAAGCCATCTCCTACGGCCCCGCCGGCATCCTGGAGAACGCCAAGCAGGGCGCGCTGATCGTCGACATGTCGTCGATCACCCCGCAGACCTCGGTCGACCTCGCGAAGAACGCCGCCGAGAAGGGCATCCGCGTCATCGACGCCCCGGTGTCCGGCGGCGAGGCCGGCGCGATCGAGGCCGTGCTCTCGATCATGGTCGGTGGCGAGCAGGCCGACTTCGACGAGGCCCTCCCGATCCTGGAGACCCTCGGCAAGACCATCGTGCTCTGCGGTCCGCACGGCTCCGGCCAGACGGTGAAGGCCGCCAACCAGCTCATCGTCGCGGTCAACATCCAGGCCTGCGCCGAGGCCGTCGTCTTCCTCGAGAAGTCCGGCGTGAACCTCCAGGCCGCCCTGGACGTCCTCAACGGCGGTCTGGCCGGCTCCACGGTCCTGACCCGCAAGAAGGACAACTTCCTGAACCGGGACTTCAAGCCCGGCTTCCGGATCGACCTCCACCACAAGGACATGGGCATCGTCACCGACGCCGCCCGCAACGTCGGCGCGGCCCTCCCGGTCGGCGCGGTCGTCGCCCAGCTCGTCGCGTCCCTGCGTGCGCAGGGTGACGGCGGCCTGGACCACTCGGCCCTGCTGCGCGCCGTCGAGCGCCTCTCCGGCCAGCAGGTCTGATCCCGCGGCCCGCCTACGGGCCGGGCCCAGCCCCTTCACCGGGGCCCCTGAATTCCGGTCGGCGGCGGCGCTGACACCTGTCCTGTCGCGCCCAGGCGTCGCCGCCGATCGGAACACCACACTTCATTTTCAACAAACTGTTGACGTCGTGTTCCGAGCGAATTTACGCTCCAGAGCACCCCAGCCAGCAGTGCAGCTCCCGTACGGAAGGTCACGATGTCGAAGCGCGTGCTTACGACCGAGTCCGGCGCCCCCGTCGCCGACAACCAGAACTCCGCCACCGCCGGCGTCGGTGGCCCCATCCTCCTCCAGGACCAGCACCTGCTGGAGAAGCTCGCGCGCTTCAACCGTGAGCGGATCCCGGAGCGCGTGGTCCACGCCCGCGGTTCCGGTGCGTACGGCTACTTCGAGGTGACCGACGACGTCACCGCGTACACCAAGGCGGACTTCCTCGGAGAGGTCGGCAAGAAGACCGAGACCTTCCTCCGCTTCTCCACCGTGGCCGACTCGCTCGGCGGCGCGGACGCGGTGCGCGACCCCCGCGGCTTCGCCCTGAAGTTCTACACCGAAGAGGGCAACTACGACCTCGTCGGCAACAACACCCCGGTGTTCTTCATCAAGGACCCGATCAAGTTCCCCGACTTCATCCACTCCCAGAAGCGCGACCCCTTCACGGGCAAGCAGGAGGCGGACAACGTCTGGGACTTCTGGGCGCACGCCCCCGAGGCGACGCACCAGATCACCTGGCTCATGGGCGACCGCGGCATCCCCGCCTCGTACCGCCACATGAACGGCTACGGCTCGCACACCTACCAGTGGACCAACGAGGCGGGCGAGGCCTTCTTCGTCAAGTACCACTTCAAGACGAACCAGGGCATCCGCAGCCTCTCCGCCGACCAGGCCGCCGAGCTCGTCGGCAAGGACGCGAACTCGCACCAGACCGACCTGCTCCAGGCCATCGAGCGCGGTGTGAACCCGAGCTGGACCCTCTACGTCCAGATCATGCCGGCCGCCGAGGCCGCGGAGTACCGCTTCAACCCGTTCGACCTCACCAAGGTGTGGCCGCACAGCGACTACCCGCTCCAGCGCGTGGGCCGCCTGGTCCTCGACCGCAACCCGGAGAACGTCTTCGCCGAGGTCGAGCAGGCCGCCTTCTCCCCCAACAACTTCGTCCCCGGCATCGGTCCCTCGCCGGACAAGATGCTCCAGGGCCGTCTCTTCGCCTACGCGGACGCCCACCGCTACCGCCTGGGCGTGAACCACACCCTGCTGCCGGTCAACGCCCCCAAGGCGACCACGGCCGAGAACTACGGCCGCGACGGCGCCATGGCGCTGCGCAACGGCTCGCGCCACGACAAGAACTACGAGCCCAACTCGTACCAGGGCCCGGCCCAGACCGACGCCGCGCTCTCCGCGCCGCTCGCGATCCACGGCTGGACCGGCACCCACGAGGCGCCCGCGCACACCAAGGACGACGACTTCTTCCAGGCCGGCGAGCTCTACCGCCTGATGTCCGAGGACGAGAAGAAGCGCCTGATCGCCAACATCGCCGGCGGTCTCTCCCAGGTGTCCCGCGAGGACGTCATCGAGAAGAACCTCGCGCACTTCGCCGCCGCCGACGCGGACTACGGCAAGCGCGTGGCCGAGGCGGTCCGCGCCCTGCGCGAGGACTGACCCAACAGCAGCACCCAGACTGCGTACGGCTCCTGACGGGAGGTCAGTGCCGTACGCGGTCCGGATCGCCGGCCCGGATGAGGGGTGGTCGGCGGACCGGACAAGCGTGAGGACCGCGGCGGCGTCGAGCCAGTGCGGTGGTAAGGGCGTCGGGCCCTCTTCTTGACCTGAAAGAAGAGGACAACCGGCACGCCCGTCGCCGCCGCCGCGGTCCTATCGCCCAGCACCTCCCCCCAGAGAGACCCCAAGACTCCGTCCGGCGGCGCGAACGTCCTGTCGCGCCAGCCTCGTGCCGTCGGACGGGTACAACGGGAGAGCGTGGAACCAGGTTTACGGTCCCTGGTTCCACGCTCTTCTTGTATCTCCGGACGTACGGACGCCCAGCGCATCGTTTCTGCGGTGAAGATCCGCACCCGCACGGAGGAACGCACCGCGATCCTCTCCCCGCGCGCCCCGTCGCCGGCGCTATCCACTGGTACATGATCAAGAACCTGATGCGCGGTCTCGCACCGCTCGCCCTGATCCTGTCCCCGCTCGTCGTCCCTTCCCCCGCGCTCTCCGCCGGCGTCGTCCTCTTCCCCGACGCGCTCGCCGAGCTCACCGAGGCCTCCGAGGACCCGGACGGCTACCAGGAGTCGGCCTTCGCCCATTGGAACCAGGGACTGGACGCGGCGGACGGCTGCGACACCCGCTCCGAGGTCCTCCTCGCCGAAGCGGAGGACGCCCCGAAGTCCGGGAAGGACTGCGCACTGACCGGGGGCCGGTGGACCTCGTACTACGACGGCCAGAGCGTCTCCGACCCGGGCCTGCTCCGCGTCGACCACGTCGTCGCGCTGGAGGAGGCCTGGCAGTCGGGGGCCTCCGGCTGGACGGCCGCCCGGCGCGAGCAGTACGCCAACGACCAGGGTGCCGCCGCGACACTGGTCGCCGTCACCGCCCGCAGCCAGAAGGAGAAGGCCGGGCGCGACCCCGCCGAGTGGGTGCCGGAGGACTCCGCCCGGTACTGCCGGTACGT
Source organism: Streptomyces narbonensis (assembly GCF_014649015.1). GTDB lineage: Bacteria > Actinomycetota > Actinomycetes > Streptomycetales > Streptomycetaceae > Streptomyces > Streptomyces narbonensis. The sequence goes on along the minus strand of NZ_BMSF01000002.1, from coordinate 330,438 downwards.
CGGCGAGTGGGTGAGCACCAAGCTGCGCTGGGGGCTCTCCGTCGACAAGGACGAGATGGAGGCGCTCAAGCTGTTCGCCGACGGCCCGTGCGAACAGACGGTCGTGATGCGCTCGACGGCGCCTCGGTAGGGAGTACCGGCCCGTCGGTCCTCCGGTCGGCCCTGGCGAGCGCCAGGGTCACGGTGAGCGAGGCGAGGGCGAGGACCACCATCCCCGTACGCGGCGACGTGAACTGGGCGAGGGTGCCCGCGAGCGACGCGCTCAGACCCTGGAGGGCCAGCATCCCGGAGGTGTGCAGCCCGAGCGCGTGACCGCTCAGCTCCGTCGGCACCAGGGCCATCAGCCGCTCCTGGTGCAGCAGGCTCGCCCCGAACCCGACGGCCGAGACGGTCACGAGCACCAGCACCACCGGCAGCCCGGGGTCGAGGGCGAAGAGCAGGAACGGGGCCGCGAGCAGCGCCTGGAGCGGGAAGCGGATCCGGCCGCGCAGCCCTGCCGGTACGAAGCGGCCGACGGCCACGTCCCCGGCCAGCATCCCGAGCGCGCCGCAGGCGAAGAGGAGCCCGGCGCGCTCGGGGGCGTACGGGACGAAGAGCGACTCGCAGCCGACGACCAGCCCGTTGGGCACCCACAGGGCGAGGTAGCAGCGGAGGCGGGCGGGCGAGGAGAGCAGCCGCCGGTTGGTGCGCCAGGTCTCGGCGACCGAGGCCCGGCCGGCGGCGCGGGGCGGTCGCTCGCCGAGGCCGAGGCGGGAGAGGAGCGCGGCGGCGAGGTAGAGGCCGGCGCCCACGAGGACCGTGCCGCGCGGCGAGAGCAGGGTGACGAGGACGCCGCCGGTGGCGAAGCCGATGATCTGCCAGATACCGGAGGCCATGTTCATGACCGAGCGCCCGAGGAGGTAGTCCTCGCGGGCGAGGATCTCGTTCAGGAGCCCGTGGCGCACACCTCCGCCGAGCGAGGCCGCGAGCCCTTCGGCGAGCAGGATCCCGAAGACCGCCCAGGTGGGCAGGCCGGGGACCGCGAGGACCGCGGTGCCCAGGGCGAAGAAGAGCGCGATCCCGGCGAGCGCGGCGCGCGGCGGCAGCCGGTCGGCGGCCGAGAGCAGGGTGGTGGCGCCGATCAGCTGGGCGAGCGAGGGCCCGAAGAGCGCCAGGGCGGAGAGGAGCGGGGAGCCGGTCGCGCGGAAGACGAGCGTGGCGAGCCCGAGCCCTGCCACGGTCTGGGCGGCGACGTGGGCGGAGCCGGTGAGGAAGAGCGGGGTGAACTCGGGGGTGCGGAACAGGTCGCGGTAGCGGGGCATGCGGGGAGTCTCGGTGAGTGCCTCGACCACCGGTAATGTTTCGCCGGGAGGCGAAACATGGGCTGGTGGCAGATCGGTACGGACACCCTGGCGGGGAGCGCGTTCGTGTTCTCGCCGCTCGCCGAGACGGTCGCCTCGCTCAAGACGCTGCACGCCGGGGCGTCGACGCACCCGGGCGAGCGGGCCTGGCTCGACCGGCATCTGCCCGCCTACCGCGGGCGGCTCGCGGCCGAACCGCTCGACGCGCTGCTGGTGCGGGCGGCCATCGGCCCCACCTGGAACGCGGACTTCCTCACCCCCACCCCGCAGGGCGACCGCGAGCGGACCTTCGAGGAGGAGGTCGAGGCGGTCCTCGCGACCGAACCGGCCGATGCCGTGGACCAGTTGGCGGTCGCGGTCGGCGGACCGGTGCCGGAGCCGCTGCGCTCGGCGCGTGACCTGCCGGAGCGGCTCGCGGGGGTGCTCGGCTGGGTGTGGCGGGAGACGGTGCTGCCGGAGTGGGCGCGGCGGCGGCGGATCCTGGAGGCCGACGTGACGGCGCGGACGGCCCGTCTGAGCCGGGACGGCTGGGCCGCGGCGCTCGACGAGTTGTGCCCGGGCAGGATGCGCTGGCTCGGCAACGGGCGGCTCCAGGTCAACACCCGTGACTATCCGGCGCGTTCCATCCTGAAGGGGAGGCTGCTGCTCGTCCCGGTGACACCCGCGACCGGCTGGGTCTCGTGGGAGGGGACGGAGCGGAGCGCGATCGTCTATCCCTGCACGGGAGTTCTGGCCGACAGGGCGGGACCGGTCGTGCCCGAGGCGCTCGGCACGCTGCTCGGACCGGCGCGCGCCGGCGTGCTCGTACGCCTCGGATCGCCGCTGTCCACCAGCCAGTTGGTGGCGCTGACCGGGCAGGGCCTCGGTTCGGTGGGCCGGCACCTGAAGGTGCTGCTCGACGCCGGGCTCGTGCGGCGTGCGCGGGCGGGCCGCTCGGTGCTGTACGAGTGGACGGACGCGGGCGCGGTGCTCGTACGGGCACAGCGCTGAGACGCGGGCGACCCCGGCCCTGTGGGCCGAGGACGCGGGAGGCCCCGGCCCGGAGCAGCCGAGGACGCGGGAGGCCCCGGCCCACTGGGCCGGGAATGCGGGAGACCCCCGCCCCGGTGCTCCTCGGGGCGGGGGTCGGTCCCTCTGACGAGGGGGACGATCAGACCTTGAGGGCCTTGATCGCGGTCGGCGCGTGGCCGGGCTCCGTCGCGAGCTCCTCGAACTCGGTGACGTCGCTCATGTCGACCGTCTTGCTCATCGCGATGTTGGTGATGCGCTCCAGGATGGCCTCGACGACGACCGGGACCTGGTGCTCGACGGCCAGCTTCTTGGCCTCCTCCAGCGCCTCGCCCAGCTTGTCCGGGTCGGTGACGCGGATCGCCTTGACGCCCAGGCCCTCGGCGACCTTGACGTGGTCGACGCCGTAGGCGCCGATCTCCGGGGTGTTGATGTTCTCGAACTCGAGGTTGACCTCGAAGTTGATGCCGAGGTTGCCCTGCGCCTGCCGGATCAGACCGAGGTAGGCGTTGTTCACGAGGACGTGGACGTAGGGGACCTTGTGCTGGGCGGCGACCGCCAGCTCCTCGATCATGAACTGGAAGTCGTAGTCGCCGGAGAGCGCGACGACCGGGGTCTCCGGGTCGGCGGTTGCGGCGCCGATGGCGGCCGGGATGGTCCAGCCGAGCGGGCCCGCCTGGCCGCAGTTGATCCAGTGACGCGGCTTGTAGACGTGCAGGAACTGCGCCGCGGCGATCTGGGAGAGGCCGATGGTGGTGACGTAACGGGTCTCCGGGCCGAAGGCCTTGTTCATCTCCTCGTAGACGCGCTGCGGCTTGATCGGGATGTTGTCGAAGTTCGTGCGGCGCTGGAGGGTGGCCTTGCGCTCCTGCGCGGAGGCGGCCCAGGCGGAGAAGTCGGGCAGCTTGCCCGCGGCCTTCCACTCCTTGGCGATCGCGACGAAGAGCTCCAGGGCGGCCTTGGCGTCGGAGGCGATGCCGAAGTCCGGGGCGAAGATCCTGCCGATCTGGGTGGGCTCGATGTCGACGTGGACGAACTTCCGGCCCTTGGTGTAGGCGTCCATGTTGTAACCGGTGTGACGGTTGGCCCAGCGGTTGCCGATGCCGAGGACGAAGTCCGACTCCAGGAAGGTCGCGTTGCCGTAGCGGTGCGCGGTCTGGACGCCGACCATGCCGGCGGCGAGCTCGTGGTCGTCCGGGATGGTGCCCCAGCCCATGAGGGTGGAGATGACCGGGACGTTGATCAGCTCGGCGAACTCGACGAGGAGGTCGGTGGCGTCGGCGTTGATGATGCCGCCGCCGGCGACGATCAGCGGGCGCTCGGACTCCAGGAGGAAGGACAGCGCCTTCTCCGCCTGGGCGCGGGTCGCGGACGGCTTGTAGACCGGCAGCGGCTCGTACGTCTCCGGGTCGAACTCGATCTCGGTCAGCTGGACGTCCATCGGGAGGTCGATGAGGACCGGGCCGGGACGGCCGGAGCGCATCAGGTGGAACGCCTGCTGGAAGACGCCGGGGACCTGGGCGGCCTCCAGGACGGTCGTCGCGGCCTTGGTGACCGGCTTGGCGATGCTGGCGATGTCGACGGCCTGGAAGTCCTCCTTGTGGAGCTTCGAGGTCGGCGCCTGGCCGGTGATGCAGAGGATCGGGATCGAGTCGGCGATCGCCGAGTACAGGCCGGTGATCATGTCGGTGCCGGCCGGGCCGGAGGTGCCGATGCAGACGCCGATGTTGCCGGCCTTGGCGCGCGTGTAGCCCTCGGCCATGTGCGACGCGCCCTCGACGTGGCGGGCCAGCGTGTGGCCGATGCCGCCGACGTTCTTGAGCTCGCGGTAGAAGGGGTTGATCGCCGCGCCGGGCACGCCGAACGCGGTGGTGACGCCTTCGCGCTTGAGGATCTCAACGGCCGCTGCGGCGGCGGTCATACGAGGCATGGGAGTGCTCCTGCTTCGGCCGGTCGGAGGTGGGCCCATCCGGCTGCTCGACGAGGCCGGGAGGCTTGTTTCCGTAATGCGGAAATACTGTTCTGCTATACGGAAGCAATGTAGGTCGGCTCGCGGAGAGCCGTCAAGAGAAGTCCGCCCCGCGGGATCAGCGAAGTGGCCGAACTCCTCCCCCGGCGTGGCCGATGGGTGGACGATGGGACCGAACGACAGGGGGTAGGGGTTGTGGCTGAGTCGGTACCGGTGCGCTGCCCGGAGTGCCAGCGGACGCAGGCGTACGCGGCGCCTGTCTTCCCCTGTGCGTGCGGAAGCCCCGTCGCGCCACCGGTGACGGCGGGCGCGACGGCGGAACCGATCACGCACCGGAACTGGACGGACGAGTGGGTCACCGTGCGCTGCGGTGCCTGCGGCCGCGAGGACGACTGGCCCCACCCCGAGCTCGGCTGCGCCTGCGGCACGGTCCTCCGGGTCCCGGTCCGGCCGGTGGGCGCGGAGATCGGCACGGAGCCGGGCGGGGGCGGCGGCGAGGAGGGACCACGAGCGGCGGGGAGCAGGGGGCACCCCCTGACACGGATCCCTACGCCACCTTCGGGCCCACGGGCCCCGCAAGCCCCACAGGTCCCGTCAGCCCCACAGATGCCAAGGGCTCCGCAGACCCCGCAGACCCCACAAACCCCTCTGACTCCGCCTTCCCCGCCCGGGCGGTCTTCCGGACCGTCTTCCGGCGCGTCGCCCTCCGGTACGTCCCCGGGGGCCGACCCCCGGAGCAGTCACGGCGCGGCACCCCGCGACCCGGGCGGTCCCGGACTCACGCCGCCGACGGCCGCCGGCGGCACCTTCGGCGGCGCCCGGCCGGAATCGTCGTCCTTCCGCCCCGGCACGGACGCGCTGAGCACGGACGGCCTCGGAACGACAGGGCTCGGCGCGGACGGACCGGGTACGGACGGCCTGGGCGTGGAGGGGCTGGGCGTGGAGGGGCTGGGTACGGACGCTCTCGGCCTGGAGGGGCTCGGTACGGACGGCCTCGGGGTGGACGGGCTCGGTACGGACGACGGCCTCGGGGTGGACGGGCTCGGTACGGACGACGGCCTCGGGGTGGACGGGCTCAGTACGGACGATCTCGGGGTGGCCGGTCACGGGATGGACGGGCTCGGGATGGACCGCCCGAGTACGGACGGTCGCGGCGTCGACGGCCTCGGGACGCCGGGGCCCGGTGGCCCTGGCAGGCCGCGGGCGGTCGAGCCCGGCTCGGAGTGGTTCGGTACGGGCCCCGCCGGCCGGGACGACCACACCCCCGGGGGCCGGGACGTCCCGCCCGGGCCAGGCGGCGCGCACCGCACGTTCGCCGAGCGGTACCCCGCGCACATCCCGCTGCCGCCCACGGCCCCGCGCCCGGCGCCGACGCGGGATGCCTACCGGCCGGTGACGATCCGGACCGCGCGGGACGCGGTGGCCGCTGCCGCCGGGTATCTCCGCTGGCTCGGCTTCCGGGACGTGGTCCAGCCCGAGGACCGCCCCGCCTCCGGCGTGGACCTGCGGGCGCCGGGCCTCGTCGCCCAGGTGGACCCGACCACCCGGCCCGCCGGGCTGCGGGCCGTCGAGTGCCTCTGGCTCAACGGCCTCAGCACCCCCGCCACGAGCGTGAGCGTGTTCTTCTCGCTGGCCGGCTACACCCCGGAGGCGCGCGAGCGCGCCGCCGAGATCGGCCTCCCGCTCTTCGTCCTGGACCTGACGGGCACCCCGCAGCCCGTCAACCACGCCGCCGACGCGTTGGCCGCCGCCGGGGCCTGACACCTCTGCCGGGGCCCCCGCCCGGGCCCCGGCGCCCGCCCACGGCGCCTCGCCGTCCGATCGTCATCCGAAACCGGCCATTCACGCGTGACGATCACGGTCCCCCGGGCACAACACTCTCGGGGGTGGCGTCAATGACGACGGCGATGTGGTGGTTCATCGGGGTGGCCTGCGCGGAACTGGTGCTCGCCGCCGTGCTGTTGCGAACCCGCAGCCAGGAAAGCGGGGCGTGGCCCGCGGATGCCGAGCCGCCGCCGCAGGCCCTCGCGCTGCTGCGGGGAGGGCGCCGGGCGGCCGTCACGGTGGCGCTCGTGGCGCTGCATCAGCGCGGGGCCGTCGCCGCGGGCCGCAAACGTACGATTCGGGCCAACGGAGGGCCGGGCCGGACCCGTGACCCCGTACAGCTCGGGGTCCACGGGTCGCTGCACCGGGCCCTGGCGCTGCGGGCGCTCGCCCTGCGCCCGGAGGCGCGGCGGGCCGTGGACGCCCTGTGCGGCGAGCTCGGCCGGGCCGGGCTGCTGCGGCCGCCCGCCCGGCTGCGGGCCGCCCGCCTCCTGCTCGCCTGCGTGCCGCTGACGGTCGGTGCCGGGCTGCTCGTCACCTGGGCGCGCCTCGGGCACGGCGGTGGGTACGGGAGCGGGCCCGGCGGTGCCGGCCTCGTCGTGGCCGTCACCGTGCCGCTGATTCTCGCGGCCACGGTGCCGCTGCTGCGCCTGCGGCCCGCCACACCGGCCGCCCGGGACCTGCTCGACGGCCTGCGGGAGCGGCATCCGCTGCCCGCGCACCGGCGCGAGGTGACGGACGGGCGCCTGGTCCAGCTGTACGTGGCGCTGTACGGGGATCCGGCGCTCGCCATGTTCCTGCCCCGCTTCTCGCGGGACGGCGGGCTGCTCGACCGTCCCGGCGAGGCGGACGAGAACCGGCCGTCCCCGGAGCAGGGCGGGGGGACGGGCCGCACCGCTCGCTGACGTCGCGCCATACTGTCGTATGCGCATCAGAGCGGCCGCTCCGGCCGAACTCCCGCTGCTCCAGGACATCGAACGGGCGGCGGGCGAGCCGTTCCGTTCTCTCGGCATGGCGGCGATCGCCGACGACGACCCGCTGCCCCTGGACGTCCTGGAGGCGTACCGCTGCGAGGGACGGGCCTGGGTCGCGGTGGACACCGCCGACCGGCCCGTCGCCTATCTGCTGGCCGACACCGTCGACGGTTCCGCCCACATCGAGCAGGTGTCGGTGCACCCGGACGCCGCCCGCCGGGGCGTCGGACGCGAGCTGATCGAGCACCTGGCGGCGGCCGCCAGGGAGCAGGGCCTGACGGCCCTGACCCTGACGACGTTCACCGAAGTCCCGTGGAACGCCCCGTACTACACCCGGCTCGGCTTCCGCCCGCTCGCCGACTCCGATCCGGAGCTCACGGAGGGGCTGCGCGCGATCAGCCGCGCGGAGGCGGCCCACGGCCTCTCGGTGTGGCCCCGGGTGTGCATGCGCCGAGAGGTCTGCTGAAGCCCTGCCGAAGGCCCGTCGGAGACCCGTCGAAGGCCCGTCGGAGACCCGCCGAAGGCTCGTGGGAGGTCCGCCGACGCGTGCCCGTCAGCGGGTCACGGCCGCTCGTTCACCCGGTCCCGTACCGCTCCCGCAGCTCCACCTTCCGCACCTTGCCGCTGACCGTCATCGGGAACTCGGAGAGGATCTCCACCCTGCGCGGGATCTTGTAGTGGGCGAGCCGGTCGCGGCAGAAGGCGGTGATCTCCTCAAGGCCCGGCGGGTCGGCCGGGTCGCGGGGGATCACACAGGCCAGGATCTCCTCGCCGTACCGCGCGTCGGGCACGCCGACGACCTGGACGTCGGCGATCTTGGCGTGCCCGTAGAGGAACTCCTCGATCTCCCGGGGGTACACGTTCTCCCCGCCCCGGATGATCATGTCCTTGATGCGGCCGACGATCTGCACGTAGCCGTCGTCCCGCATCACCGCCAGGTCTCCGGTGTGCATCCAGCGGCCCGCGTCGATCACTTCGGCGGTCTTCTCCGGCTCGTCCCAGTAGCCGAGCATCACGCTGTAGCCGCGGGTGCACAGCTCCCCCGCCGTGCCGCGCTCCACCGTGAGGCCGGTCGCCGGGTCGACGATCTTGACCTCGACGTGCGGCAGGACCCGGCCGACGGTGCCGGTACGGCGCTCCAGGTCGTCGTCGCGCCGGGTCTGGGTGGAGACGGGAGAGGTCTCCGTCATGCCGTAACAGATCGACACCTCCGCCATGTTCATCTCGGCGACGACCCGCTTCATCACCTCCACCGGGCACGGCGAGCCGGCCATGATCCCGGTGCGGAGGGAGGAGAGGTCGTAGGTGCCGAAGTCGGGGAGGCCCAGCTCGGCGATGAACATCGTCGGCACCCCGTACAGCGAGGTGCAGCGCTCCTCCTGCACGGCCCTGAGGGTGGCCGCGGGCTCGAAGGACACCGCGGGGATGACCATGCAGGCGCCGTGCGAAGTGGCGGCCAGATTGGCCATGACCATGCCGAAACAGTGATAGAAGGGGACAGGGATGCAGATCCGGTCCTGCTCGCTGTAGGCGATCATCTCACCGACGAAATAACCGTTGTTGAGGATGTTGTGGTGGGAGAGGGTGGCTCCCTTCGGGAAGCCGGTGGTCCCCGACGTGTACTGGATGTTGACCGGCTCGTCGCAGGAGAGCGGCTCGGGCCGCAGGTCTCCCGCCGTTCGGGCCAGGAGCGCGTCCCAGCTCGGATCCCCGAAGTGCACGACCTCCCTCAACTCCGGGCACTCGTCCCGCACTTCCTCGACCATGACCCGGTAGTCGCTCGTCTTGTGGGCGAGCGAGGCGAAGAGCAGCGAGATGCCCGCCTGGTTGAGCACGTACGCCAACTCATGGGAGCGGTAAGCGGGGTTGATGGTGACCATGACCGCGCCGATGCGGGCGGTGGCGTACTGGACGAGGACCCACTCGGCGCAGTTGACCGCCCAGATCCCGACCCGGTCGCCCTTGCGGACGCCGCTGCCGAGCAGTGCCCCGGCCAACCGGTCGACGTCGGCGCCGAATTGCGCGTAGGTCCAGCGCCGACCACCGGGGACGTCGACGAGCGCCTCCCGGTCGGGCCAGGTGGCGACCGCCCGGTCGAGGTTGGCGCCCACGGTGTCGCCGAGGAGCGGGGTACCGGACACCCCGTGGGCGTACGAGAGTTCCGCCGTCTTCGTCATGCGAGGTCCCCTTCCGCGTACTCCTTGCCGCCGCCCTCCGCGGTGAGCCGACGCAGTTCGACCCGGCGGATCTTGCCGGAGACGGTCTTGGGCAGCTCGGCGAACTCGATGCGACGGATCCGCTTGTACGGGGCGAGGACCGCGCGCGAGTGGCCGAAGAGGACCCGCGCAGTCTCCTCGTCCGGCTCCCAGCCGGCGGCGAGCACGACGTACGCCTTGGGGACGGCCAGCCGCAGGGGGTCGGGCGCGGGGACGACGGCCGCCTCGGCGACCGCCTCGTGCTCCAGGAGCGCGCTCTCCAGCTCGAAGGGGCTGATCTTGTAGTCGGAGGCCTTGAAGACGTCGTCGGCGCGCCCGATGTACGTGATGTACCCGTCCGCGTCCCGTGACCCGATGTCGCCGGTGCGGTAGTAGCCGCCCTCCATCGCCTCGGCCGTACGCTCCGGGTCGCCGTGGTATCCGGTCATCAGGCCCACGGGATGGACGGACAGGTCGAGACAGATCTCGCCCTCCTCCACGTCCGCCCGTCCGGTCACCGGATCGATGAGCGTGACGCGGAAGCCCGGGCTCGGGCGGCCCATGGAGCCCTCCTTGAGCCGCTGGCCGGGGCTGTTGGAGACCTGCACGGCGGTCTCCGTCTGGCCGAAGCCGTCCCGGATGGTGACGCCCCAGGCGCGCCGTACGGACTCGATGACCTCGGGGTTGAGGGGCTCGCCGGCGGCGACGACCTCGCGCGGCGGGGTCTTCAGCTGCCCGAGGTCGGCCTGGATCAGCATCCGCCACACGGTCGGCGGGGCACAGAAGCTGGTGACGCCGTGCCGGTCCATCTCGCTCATCAGCCGGGCCGGGTCGAAGCGCGTGTAGTTGTGGATGAAGACGGTCGCCTCCGCGTTCCACGGCGCGAAGAGGTTGGACCAGGCGTGCTTGGCCCAGCCGGGCGAGGAGATGTTGAGGTGGACGTCCCCGGGCTTGAGGCCGATCCAGTACATCGTCGAGAGGTGGCCGACGGGGTACGAGGTGTGGGTCTGCTCGACGAGCTTCGGCCGGGCCGTCGTACCGGAGGTGAAGTACAGCATCAGCGTGTCCTCGGCGAAGGTCACGCCGTCGGGCTCGAAGTCGGCGGACTCCTGGGCGGCGTGCTCGTAACCGAGCCAGGTCACGCCGTCGCCGCCGATCGCGATGCGGGTGTAGTCACCGGGCACGTCGTCGAACTTGGCGGTGTCCTCGGCGCGGACGAGGACATGGCGGGCGCGGCCCCGCTCGACGCGGTCGCGGAGGTCGGCGGGGCCGAGGAGGGGGGTGGCGGGGATGACGACGGCGCGCAGCTTCATCGCGGCGAGCATGGTCTCCCACAGCTCGGCCTGGTTGCCGAGCATGACGATGATCCGGTCCCCGGCGCGGACTCCCTGGGCGCGCAGCCAGTTCGCGACGCGGTTCGAGCGGGCGGACATCTCGGCGAAGCTCAGCTTCGTCTCGGAGCCGTCCTCCTCGACGATGTGCAGGGCGGTCCTTTCATTACCGGCGGCGATGACGTCGAACCATTCGAGCGCCCAGTTGAAACGGTCGGGCCGGGGCCAGGAGAAGCCCTCGTACGCCGTCTCGTAGTCCTCGCGATGGTGGAGCAGGAAGTCCCGGGCGGCCCGGAACATCTCCGTCGCGCTGGTCGCGCTCGCTTCCGTCATGTGTCCTCCTCATTGCGGGACCGGTCCCGGACATCGTGTAATCGGTGACCCAGGTCTCACTACCCCCGTTCGGGGGTGAACCAGCCACCCAGCCAACGGACAGCGGGGAGAGAACGGTGCGCGAGCACGTCGAATCGGTGGAGCTGCGCGGCGCGCTGCTGCGGCTGCGCCGCACCACCGGTCTCCCGGTGGTGTTCGGGGGGCTGCTCCAGGACGGCCGCGCGCTGCGGATCGCCGAGCTGAGCGGGGCGGTGACCCCCGCGCTGCGCGGGCTGGCGATCTCGGCCGGCTCGGGGCTCGGGGGCAAGTGCCTGGCCCTGTCACGGCCGTGCGCGGTGACCGACTACCCCTCGGCCCGGCACATCACGCACGAGTACGACGTGCCGGTCTCCGCGGAGGGGCTGCGGTCGGTGATCGCGGTACCGGTCGTGGTCCGCCGGAAGGTGCGCGGGGTGTTGTACGGGGCGCTGCGCGACGCGCTGCCGATCGGCGAGCGGGTCTTCGACGCGGCGGTGGCGGCGGCCCGGGACGTGGAGCAGGCGCTCGCGGTACGGGACGCGGCGCAGCGGCTGCCGGCCCCGCCGCCCTCGTCGCCGTCCTGGGAGGAGGTGCGGCAGGCGTACGGGGAGCTGCGCGCGCTGGCTCCCCGGGTCGCGGACGCCGAGCTGCGCGAGCGGTTGCTCGCGGTGTGCGGACGCCTGGGGGCGGCCTCCGGCACGGGGGCGGCGCCCGCCTCGGGTCTGCCCGTGCCGACGGTGTCGCTGACCCCTCGCGAGACGGACGTCCTGGCGGCGGTGGCCTCGGGGGCGACGAACGCGGTGGCGGCGCGGCGGCTCGGGCTGCGGCCGGAGACGGTGAAGGGCTATCTGCGCTCGGCGATGCGGAAGCTCGGGGCGCACACCCGCCTGGAGGCGGTGGTGGCGGCCCGCCGGGCGGGGGTGCTGCCGTAGAAGGGGTGCTGCCGTAGAAGAGGTGCTGCCGTAGTCGGGGGCCGGTTCAGCGGAAGTGGTCCCGCGCCTCCCCTTGCGGCCCGCGGAGCAGACAGCTGACGGCCTCGTGCACGCTCTCCCCCAGGAAGTAGGGGCCGGTGTGGTGCAGGAGGAAGAAGCGCCCGGTCTCGTCGACGAGGACCATGGCCCCGTCGAAGGTCTCGTACCCGACGGGGAAGAGCCTCTGCCGGAGGTTGCCGGCGAGCTCGGCGACGTCCTCGGCGCTCTCCTCGTAGATCCAGTGCGGGGTGAGGCCGACGGAGGCCGGGGGCGTACCGGGAATCGCCAGGCGCAGCCCGCCGAACTCCCGGACGAAGTCCCTGGCCGCGGGGAACGGCTCGACCGGATGCCCCTCCGCGGCGAAGCGGTCGGTCACGAACCGGAGGAGCGCGGGCAGCCGGTCGCCGATGTCCCGGCCCGGGGCCCAGCCGGCCCCGGCGAGGACGGCCTCGACCTCTCGCGCGGTCATGCGGGGCCTCACGCGATCGCCTCGCTCGGCTCCTTGTGGACGATGTCGTACGAGGTGCCCGGCGGCGTCATGACCCGGAGGGTCCGCTCGGCCTCGGCGGCGAGGTCGGCGCGCTGGGCCCGCGTCACGGGCGCGAAGGGCTCGATGGTGAGGGTGGTGCGGTCCTTGGCCTCGTCGAGGTGCCAGAGCCCGGCGAGCAGGCCGTCGAGGAGGAAGACGGAGAGGGCTCTGTTGCCCTGCCAGGTGCGCGAGCGGATCCCCGGATCGACGACCCGGGTGCGGTCGGCGTGCGACAGGAGCACGTTGTCGAACTCGGGCAGGAACCGCGGCGGGGCGGGGGTGTCCTCGTCGGGGCGGGGCGCGTCGGGGAGGTCGAAGAGCTCGGTGCCGCGCTCGTCCTGGAAGACCAGGAGCCGGGGCCGGAGGCGCTCGAAGGCCTCGCCGAGTCGGGTCAGGCCGCACCACGTCTGCATGTCCTTGACGGAGGCGGGCCCGAAGGCGCGGAGATAGCGCAGCACGACGCCGTCATGGTCAGGGCCCTCCTCGCTCCCCTTCGGGGCCGCGTCCCCGAACCACACGTCGGTGGTGGTGAGGGCGACCTGCCCGCCGCGCCCCCACAGCCCGCGCGGGGTGACCTGGACGAGCGGGAGGAGGCAGCGGGCGGCGAGGGAGAGGGACTGCGGGTCGGCGTGGGGCCATTCCTTGAGGAGCTCCTCGCGGAGCTGCTTGGGGGTGCGGGGCCGTTTCTCGACGAGCTCGCGGGACAGGGCGGCGAGCCGCTCCAGATCGACACCGTCGAGGCCCCCGCGGCCGACGAAGATGGCGAGCTCCCGGTCGATGGCCCCGGGCTGCGCGAGCCGGCGGAGGGCGACGGCGTCCTCGGCCGTGTGGGTGTGGACGGTGGAGCGCATGGTGACGATGCGGGCGACGGCGCGGGACTCCATGAGGTCGGACAGCTGCTCGGGCCGGAAGCCGTCGAGGCGGGCGGCGAGCGCGTAGTACGGCGGCTTGGTGTTCTGCGCCTGGAGGCCGAGGAGATGGGCCACGGCGTCCTCGACACCGAGCGGGGCGCGGCGGAGGAGGTGCTGACGGTCGAGGGTGGCGCGGTTCAGGGCGCGGCGGCTGAGGACCGGGTGCTTCGTCGTGGAGGCCATACGAGGACGCTACTGGCACTTGCGGACAGATTCGGTCCGCATGGACGAAGAGACGCGGGGGAACCCGATGCCGAAAGCACCCCGACCCCCAGCACCACCCCCAAACCCCACACGACAACCCCCACACGGCAACCCTCAACCCACAACCCACACACCACAAACCACAAACCACAACCACAAACCACCGGATACCATACCCAAAGCCGCATCACCCACCCCCACGCGAAAGGCGCAGGCAGGTGCCCGAACGTCGTCCCCGCGCGGCCTGGCGCCGCCACCCGGAACCGCAGCCCGAGCCCGCGTCGACGCCGCACCCCGCCGACCGGCCGAGCGTGGTGCAGGCGAGCCTCTACCGCGACGGCCGGCGGGTCTCCTCCCCCGCCACGCTCGCGGACACCTTCCGCCAGCTGCGCGAGCACCCCGACGGCATGGCGTGGATCGGTCTGCAACGCCCGACGGAGGCGGAACTCCATTCCCTGGCAGCGGAGTTCGACCTGCACGAACTGGCGGTGGAGGACGCTCTGGAGGCCCACCAGCGCCCCAAGCTGGAGCGATACGGCGACACCCTCTTCGTCGTGCTGCGCGCCGCCCGCTACCTCGATGCCCAGGAGGAGGTCGAGTTCGGCGAGCTCCACATCTTCGTGGGTCCGGACTTCCTGATCACGGTCCGCCACGGCGCGGCCCCGGACCTCTCCACGGTGCGCCACCGCATGGAGGAGAACCCGGACCTGCTGGCCCTCGGCCCGGAAGCGGTCCTGTACGCGATCCTCGACGCGGTGGTCGACGGCTACGCCCCGGTGGTGGCGGGCGTCCAGAACGACATCGACGAGATCGAGACGGAGGTCTTCGGCGGCGACCCGGCGGTCTCCCGCCGCATCTACGAACTCTCCCGAGAAATGGTCGAGTTCCAGCGCGCCACCCGCCCCCTGGTGGGCATGCTCCACGGCCTGATGGCAGGCTTCGCCAAGTACGGCACGGACGAGGAACTCCAGAGCTACCTCCGCGACGTCGCCGACCACGTCACCCACACCAGCGAACGCGTGGACGGCTTCCGCCAGGCCCTGACGGACATCCTCACGGTCAACGCGACCCTGGTCACCCAACAACAGAACGCCGAGATGCGCGCACTGGCGGAAGCGGGCTTCGAACAGAACGAGGAGATCAAGAAGATCTCGTCGTGGGCCGCCATCCTGTTCGCACCCACACTGGTGGGAACGATCTACGGGATGAACTTCGACAACATGCCGGAGCTGCACTGGGCGGGCGGGTATCCGTTCGCGGTGGTGCTGATGGCGGTGGTGTGCACGAGCCTGTACGTGGTCTTCAAGAAGAAGGACTGGCTGTAGCCACCCATCCCGACACCTTGATCTACGGATTCGCCTCGCCCAGGAAGACAGTGACGATCCGTCAGGATCTGTCGGTGGTCACCGCTACAGCCCGTGCAGTCGAAGGGGATCGGTACGGCCTCGACATGGACGGTGCCGCCCAGCGCGGCCGCGATCTCGTCGAGGGGCGGGTAGCGGAGGGCTTCGGTGTCGAGGACGGCGGGGGCGTACTCGTACAGCCAGAAGTCGCGGACGAGGGTGGGGTCGCAGGTGAGGATCACGACGGGGCCGCTGGTCACGCGGCGCATCTCCCGCAGGCCGGCTGCGACGTCGCTCCACTGGTGGACGCTGAACAGGGTCATCGAAGCGTCGAAGGACCCGTCGGCGAACGGGAGGTCCTCGGCGACGGCGTCGACGGCCGCTTCGAGTCCGTTCGGGCGCTGGGCCCTCATGGAGGCCGACGGTTCGACGGCGGTCACCGTGCCGCCGATGTTCTCGTACGAGCCTGCGCCGGCACCGACGTTGAGGACGGTCCGGCCCTCCCCCAGGGCTCTGGCGATGAAGCGGGCGATGCGCCCGTCCGGGCGCCGGTAGGCGGAGTAGCCGGAGCCGACGGTGCCGTAGTCGACGTCACCGGCGCTGCCGTCGTGGGTACGTGTCGTCATCTGTCCGACCTCGCCTCGTGAGCAGGAGCAGCGGAGGCGGAGGGTGGGTGGGACCGGCCGGAGCGGCGCATGCGGGTCCGTCCGCCACGCCGCCCGCATCACCATCCTGCATCTGCGAGGAGCCACACACAATGCCCTCACGAATGCCTGGACCATCACCCGTGTAGGCATGCATCCGTGGTTTGGAGATGTCGACGGGTGGGTGGCGCGGACGCGGTCGTCCCGCTCGAAGTCGCGACGGAAACCGACGGCCACGTGTTCGCCGCCGCGCCGGCGGAGGGCCGCCACGTCCGGCGTATCGGCGAGGACGCGGCGGTCGGCGACCGTCTGGCCCCGGCGGGGACGCGCATCGACCCGGCGCTCGTGGGCCTGGCCGCCGCCGCGGGCCATGACTCGCTGCCGGTACGGCCCCGGCCCCGCGTCGTAGCACTGGTCACCGGTGACGAACTGGACCACTCGGGCATCCCGGAACCCGGGAGGGTTCGGGACGCGCTGGGGCCGCTTCTTCCCGGTCTCATCGCCGAACTCGGCGGCGAGACCCTCGCGTTGCACCACGTACCCGACCATCCCCATGGCGGGCTGGCCCGCGCGGTCCGCATGCACGACGGGGCCGATGTCGTCGTGGTCACCGGCTCCACCTCGGTCGGCACCACCGACCAGCTGCGGGGCCTCCTCGCGGACGCCGAGGCCCGGATGGTCGTCGACACGGTCGCCTGCCGGCCCGGTCACCCCATGCCGCTCGCGGAACTCCCCTCGCGCCGCTGGGTGGTGGGGCTGCGGGGCAACCCGTACGCGGCTCTGGTCTCGGCCCGTACGCTCCTCGGCCCCCTTCTCGCCGGCTTGTCCGGCCGCGCGCTCCCCCGGCTGCCGCGCGTGTGCCCGTACACGGGAAGGCGAAGGTCTCCCCGGGGCGCACCCGCCTCGTTCCCGTCTTCTGGGCCGACGACGGGTGCCGGATCGCCCCGGGGCATCGCGCCGCGTTTCTGCGCGGCGCCGCCGTCGCGGACGCGCTGGCCGCGATCGGACCCGACTGGGAGGACGGGGGGCTCGCACCGGTGCTGCTGTCCCAGGAGTGAGGCCGGGGGTGCCGGGTTCAGGACCAGAGCCGTCGCCGCTGCCGGCCGGCGGGTTCGCGCTCGTACCGCAATCGGACGTGGACGCGGTCGGCGGTGGCCTGCCAGAACTCCACGACGTCGGGCACCACGGTGTAGAGCGTCCAGTCCGGGTCGATGAGACCGGGGTCGACCTCGACCCGGGCCGGGCTCTCCCGTAGGGCGCGGGCGCCCGCTTCGGGGTCGATGAGATAGCGGCTCTACCTGCCGAACGAAGTCGAGGGGCTGCCCGTTCCCCCGAACCGGGCAGCCCCTCGCGTCTACGCGATCCTGACGGTTACGGCTTCTGGAAGCCCGCGTCCTGAAGGATCTTCTGGCCCTCGGGCGAGGACAGCCAGGCGACGAACGCGGCGGCGGCCTCGGCGTTCTTCGAGTCCTTGAGCGTAGCGGCCGGGTACTGGGCGATCGCGTTCTGGTCGTCGGGGATCACGACGGCGTCGACCTTGTCCTTCGCGCTCTCGGCGTCGGTCTTGTAGACCAGGCCGGCGTCGGCCTCGCCCAGCTCGACCTTGCTGAGCACGGCGCGCACGTTGGGCTCCTGGGAGACCGGCTTCACCGTGACGCTCTGCTTGTCGAGGATCTGCTTGCTGTACTTGCCCGCGGGCACCTCGGGCGCGGCCAGGACGACCTTCAGCTTGGTGTCGGCCAGGTCCTTCAGGCCGTCGATCTTGAACGGGTTGCCCTCGCCGGTGGCGATGACGAGCCGGTTCTTCGCGATGATCGCGGGGGTGCCGATCTCGGCCTTCACCTTGTCCATGCTCTTGGTGTCGGCCGTGACCAGGACGTCGGCGGGCGAGCCCTGCGAGACCTGGGCGACGAGCTCCTGCGAACCGGCGAAGGAGAAGGTGATCTTCGCGCCGGGGTGGGACTTCTCGTACGCGGCTCCCGCCGTCTTGAAGACGTTGGTGAGGGAGGCGGCGGCGAGGACCGTGAGGTGCGCCGCGGGCGCGCCCGTCGCGGAACCGGAAGCAGAGGCGGAAGCGGTCGAACCGACCGTGTCCTTCTTGGTGTCGTCGCTCGAACAGGCCGCGAGCGGCACGAGCAGCGCGGCGGTGAGCACGGCGGCGGCGGTACGGCGTCTGGCGACGGTGAGGGCGAGGGACATGAGGATCGGAACTCCTTGAAGGGGAACGGAAGGTGAGGACAGGCCGGCGCGCCGACGACCCGGGATGGGTGGTGCGTACTGCGTGAGGGGCGGTCAGGTGCGATCGATGTGCACGCTGGTCGATTTCACGCGGGCGGTGGCCTGCATGCCGACTTCCAGTCCAAGTTCCTCCACGGCCTCACGGGTGAGGAGGGAGACCAGGCGGTGCGGCCCGGCCTGGATGGTGACCTGGGCCGCGATGTCACCGAGCTTGATCCCGGTGACGATCCCGGGGAACGCGTTCCGCGCGGACGTGTACGACGCGTCGTCGTCGTCGCCCTGCGCCAGCTCCGCGGAGAACGCCGCGAGCGACTTCCCGTCGATGACGCGTCGGCCGCTCTCGTCGCGATGGGTCGCGACCCTGCCCGCGTCCGCCCAGCGCCGCACCGTGTCGGGGCTGACGCCCAGCAGACGTGCGGCCTGCCCGATGGTGTAGGACTGCATGTGCGATACCGTAGGCTGCTTTTCAGCTCACTTGCAACAACATCGTGGGACCCTCCATCGCGAATGAGAGGTCGGTAGTAGAAAACGACGAAGCGCTCTGCCCCTGGGCCTTGTCCGCGTCATGACGCGCAGGCGATGACGCGCCCGGCTGCGGCGTCGCGCGCATGAACGCACCGCACTGCGCGCACTGCGGCGGGAACTACAGGCGGGGAACCCGCCTGCCGAAGACCCCCTCGAAGCGCAGACGGGCAGCACGGGGCACCCGTAGCCGGGGCAGCGGGCCGCGACGGGGTCGGCCGTGTTCCCGGGCGGGCGGAGGCCCGCCTTCCCCCAGGAGCGGAGGCCCGCCTTCCCCCAGGAGCGGAGGCCCGCCTTCCCCCAGGACGGGAAGGCTCACTCGTAGCGGTACTTCAGCGAGTCCGCCTCCGCCTGCTCGATGTCGGCGATCGTCAGCTCCGGCATCCGCAGCTGGGCCAGAGTCACCTCGGCCGAGGTCGGCTGGGCGTCCGCTGCCGGCCACTGCTCCGGCTTCCAGGCTCCGCTGCGCAGAAGCGACTTGGGGCAGTGCGGGTACACCTCCTCGATCCCCACCACCAGCGCGCTGGCCGGCGGCTTGCCCACCGCGGTCAGCTGCGAGAGGAGCTCCGGACGGGTGGAGACGCAGGCCCGGCCGTTCACCCTGAGCGTCGTGGTGCGCCCCGGGACGACGAACAGCAGCCCGGCCCGGCCCGTGGCGATGACGTTCTGCAGGGTGTCCAGACGCTTGTTGCCCGTCGCGTCCGGTATCGCCACCGTCCGCGCGTCCAGGACGGCGACGAAACCGGCGGGGCCGCCGCGCGGGGAGACGTCGCAGTTGCCCTCGGCGTCCGCACTGGCGACCAGGACCAGCGAGGAGCATCCGATCAGCCGACGCGTCTGCTCGGTGAGCTCGGTCATCTGCTTCCGCACGGCCGCATCTTTGGGAAGTTCGTAGACCTGGCGCAACGCCTGCCGGTCGGGCACGGCGTCAACGAGGAGCGAGTCGAAGGCATGGCCGGTAAGGGATGTAGTCATACCTCGAACCTAGTGAGTCGATCTACGGCTGCTCTCGGGAGGGGGAGCGGGAACGACCGGGATGTGTTGTCCGACGGGACTGACGAGGGCAAGAATTCCACCCCCGGAATACCCCCCGGGGGTATATTGTTGTGATCATCGTCCAGAGCGGACGACGCCACGGCGCATCACGCAGGGAGCACGCCATGAACAACCACACCAGCCATGACAGCCACGGTGCCCACGGCGGCCACGGTGCCCACGGCGCCCACGGCGGAGGCCGGCCCGGCGGCCTGGCGGTCTCGGCGGACGGGTACACCCTCGAAGTCGACAGCACGATCCTCGCCGCCGGCCCGCGGCGGCACGTCGGCTTCCGGGTGATCGGGCCCGACGGGCAGCCGGTGACCGAGTTCGTCGCCGAGCACGAGAAGGACCTGCACTTCATCGCCGTCCGCCGGGACACGGCCGGGTTCCAGCACGTGCACCCGGTGCGGGACGAGAAGGGCGACTGGAGCACCGAGCTGGACCTGGAACCCGGGGACTGGCGGCTCTTCACCGACATCCACCCGGCCGGCCACGACGGAACCCTGACGCTGGGGATCGACGTCGCGGTCGCCGGACCGTACGACCCGCGACCGCTCCCCGAGGCGACCCGTACCGCGCGGATCGGCGAGTACGGCGTCGCCCTCGACGGCCAGCTCGTGCCCGGCGAAGCGAGCGAGCTGACCCTCACTGTCAGCCGGAACGACCGGCCCGTCACCGACCTGGAGCCCTACCTGGCCGCCTACGGACACCTCGTGGCCCTGCGCGTCGGCGACCTGGGCTACCTCCACGTCCACCCCGAGGGCCACCCGGGCGACGGCACCACCGCACCCGGGCCCGGGATCAGCTTCATGGCGGTCGCACCCTCGGCCGGCACCTACCGCCTCTACCTGGACTTCCAGCACGACGGCGTCGTCCGGACCGCCGAGTTCACGGTGCACACCACCGAGGCCGCGCCCGCGCCCGTGCCCGCGCACGGCGACCACCACGCACACCACGCACACCACGCACACCACTGATCCGGCACCGATCCGGCCGAAGGAGCGTCATGAGCTGCCCGACCCGCCCCACACCCGACTCCCCCGCCTGTATGCGCGGGGCGCGGCCCCCGCCCCGGGACCGCGCCTCGCCGCATGGACACGGAAGGAACCCGCCATGCGACTGTTCGGCATCCGCGACTACCGCCATCTGTTCGGCGCCCAGGTCATCGCCCTGTTCGGGACCGGGCTGACCACGGTGGCCCTCGGACTCCTCGCCTACGACCTCGCCGGTCCGCGCGCCGGCGCCGTGCTCAGCACGGCCCTGACCATCAAGATGGTCATGTACGTCGCCATCGCACCCCTGGCCGCCGCGTACGTCGACCGGCTCCCCAGAAGAACCTTCCTCTTCCTCCTCGACGCGATCCGCGGTGCGGTGGTCCTGGCCCTGCCGCTGGTCACCGAGGTCTGGCACATCTACCTGCTGATCGGCCTGCTCCAGGCCGCCTCCGCGGCGTTCACCCCGACCTTCCAGGCCGTCATCCCCGACATCGTGACCGACGAGGCCGACTACACGCGCGCCCTGTCCGCCTCCCAGGTCGCCTCCACCATGGAGAGCCTGCTCAGCCCCGTGCTGGCAGCCGTCGCCCTGACGTTCCTGAGCTTCGACCGGCTGTTCCTGGGCACCTCCGCCGGATTCCTCCTCTCCGCCGCGCTCGTCCTGTCGACCCGTATCCCCGAAGCCCGCCCCAGCGGCCACACCAGGACGTGGGACAAGGCGGCTGCCGGGATCAGGACCTTCCTCGTGACGCCACGACTGCGCGGCGTCATGGCGCTCAACCTCGTGGTCGCGGCGGCCGGATCGATCGTCGTCGTGAACACGGTCAACCACGTCCGTGACGGACTCGGCGGCACGCAGTCGGACGTCGCCTGGATGCTCGCCGCCTCCGGCACCGGCACCCTCCTGACCGCTCTCGTACTGCCCCGCGTCCTCGACCGGGTCCCCGCCCGCACCGTCATGACGACCGGCGCCGGAGTCCTCTCGGGCAGTACGATCGCGGCCGTCACGCTCCACGCGACCGGCCTCCTCACGTGGACCGGCACGGCCATCGTCTGGAGCGTGATCGGCGTCGGCATGGCACTGGTCATCACGCCGACCGGCAAGGTCCTGCGCGCCTCCGTGGCACGGAACGCGATCCCCGAGGCGTTCGCCGCCCAGTTCTCCCTGTCGCACCTGGCCTGGCTGGTCACCTATCCCGTCGCGGGATGGCTCGGCACCACCGCCGGTTTCACCCTGACCTGGTCCGTCCTCGCGGGCCTCGCTGCGGCAGGGGCGATCGGCACCCTCCTCCTGTGGCCGCGCCACGACGGTCGGGGAACCCCGACCGTCGTCACAGCGCCCACCCGGCACGCTCCCCGCACGGACCGGTCCACCCTGGCCAAGGCCGCCTAGGGGGTGTCGTCACATTCCCGTCGTCGCCGCGGGGCAGACGGGAATGTGACGACACCCCCTAGGCACGGGGCGGCGAAGGGTCTGGCGTGCGGGGCCGACGGGACCGGGTAACGTCTTTGTCATGTTCTTCCAGACGCCGATTCACGAGTGAGAGCGTGACGGGCTTCCCACTGCCGTCCCCCATCGATGAATCCGTAGATCACTTCACCATCACCACCGGGAGAACCCGTGACCGACAGCAAGAACATCAACAACCCCGTGGGCCAGGGCGGCGGCCAGCGCAAGAGGCAGTCCCGCGCCGAACGGCAGAACAACGGTCCGCACCGCAACCTCGACCGTCAGGGTGCCGCCGACCGGAAGGCGGAGCTGGTGCGCAAGATGCGGGAGAAGGCACGCGCGGCCGAGGAGGCCGGGCAGGCGAGCGACGATGACGCCGCCGCCTCACAGAGCTGACGGTCACAGGTCCCATTCCTTGACCAGCAGGTCGACCAGGTGCTTCTGCTGGGCCTCCAGGACCTCCGGCGTCCAGTCCTCGTGCCGGAGCACCTGGCTGGTCAGGGCGAAGGGGACCGCACCGCTGCGGCCGGTGAAGTACTTGGCCTTCTTCGCGGTGAAGTCGTAGTTCTGCGCCGCGGAGTTCTTCACGCGGTTGAGGAGGACCAGGTTGCCGAGCCTGTGGGTCCAGTACGCGCGCTGATCCTCGTCGAAGAGGTCCGTCCACCGCGAGCCGGCTTCCGGATTCTGCGGCAGGACGTGCTCGACGGTGATGAGCGGCAGGTCGTACTTCACGCCGTGGGCCTCGGAGAGTATCTCGTCGACACGGAGCAGCACGTACTTGCGGATCTTGCCGACGAGGTACAGCTCACCCTCGAGACGGGCACGGGTGTCGGCCTTCTCGGTCTCCGTCAGTTCGAAGGCGGGCGAGTCCAGGGCCTGTCCCTGGTCGAGCTGACGGAGCAGTTCCGCATAGCGCGTCACGCGCGGGGTGGTGTAGACGCGGCGGACGAACATGCTGGCGGACAGCCGTTCCAACGCCCGGAAGAAGCGGTCGAGCCATTCCGGATCGTGTTCGTGGTTGCGCAGAGCCCACAGCGCGGCGGGACGCCAGTCGTTGTTGTCGGTCTGCTGGAGCCGCTTGAACCAGGCGTTGACCTGCTCCGCGCCCGACGAAGCCTCGTAGCGCGCATCGCGGATCTGCGCGTAGGCCTCGGCGTAGGGGACGACCACGTCGTTGACGAAGACATCGGCCCGGTCCGGCAGGTAGCGGTCGAGCACCTGCTTGGGGAACTCCTTGAGCAGTTCCCGCTCGGCCCGCTTCTTCTCGTAGATCATGCGCAGGTGGAGAAAGAGGTCGGCGAAGTCGTCCCGGCCCAGGGCCTCTTCGGCGTCCTCCCACTTGCGGGCGCAGCTCGCCGACTCCCCCGGGTCGTCCAGGGCCCCGATGATCTGCGACTTGAAGATGTCGGTCGGGGACAGGTCCAGGCCGCGGGAGTTCATCACGCTGAAGATCCGGTGCGCGCTCTCCAGGTCGGGGGTGGAGACCACGACCAGGAAGGTCCGCTCACCGAGCATCCTGACCAGGTCGAGGCGGCGTTCCTCGGACCAGCCCTCCAGTTCACGGTGCAGGGCCGCCGTGTTGTCCCGGACGGCCTTCTGCGCGTCCGTCGCCGGTGCGCTCCTGTCCAGGGTGAGCAGCGTGGCGATGGCGCCGCCGGTCTGGACGTACTTGTGGAAGAAGTCGGCGTCACGCTGCCGATGCCTCAGCCGAGGCTGCGGCTTCCTGCCGAGAATCGGGTCACCGGGCTGGTTGATCAGCTTGTGCAGCGCGTCACGCAGGGCGACTTCGGCCGTCAGGTCACGCAGCACCGACAGCAGGATGGTGAGGGTGGTCAGACGCTGCTGGCCGTCGATGACGTCGCACCTCGGCTGCCCGGTCTCCTTGACCAGAACCAGCGAGCCGAGGAAGTAGGGCTCGCCGGTCCCCCGCTCCAGCGCCTCCGCGAGGTCGGTGAGCAGCTGGACGGCCTGCTCCTCCTGCCAGGCGTAGGGGCGTTGGTAGTCCGGGATCCGGAAGTCGTAATCACTGCTGAAGACCTTATGGAGGGGCATCTCGTGCGCTTCGAGCTTCTGCATGCGGCCATCATGTCGGCCCCGCCCGCTTCCCCGAAAGCGAAGCCTGAAAGCCCTGTGGTAGCTTGCCCGAGCCAGTCGTACCTCTGTACGTATCGACACGGTATGTGCACGGGTCAGGGAATCCGGTGGGAATCCGGAGCTGACGCGCAGCGGTGAGGGTGACGGGCGGAGCATCGGCCACTGGGTCCCGAGGGGCCCGGGAAGGCGTTCCGTCCGGATGACCCCGAGTCCGAAGACCTGCTGGCGGCCCCGGCGTCGTGCAGTGACGCCCGGGGAGCACCGTACGACAGGCTCCGCGCATGAGCCGTGACGCAGAGGATTCCTCCGTGCCCCTCGCACATCCCGTCCGTTCCGCCGTGCTGCTCGTGGCCGGTGCCCTCCTCGCGGCCGGCTGCGGCTCCGGCGGCGCGGCACCCGCCGGACCCGCGGCGAAGGGGGCGGCAGCCGGCTACCCCGTACGCCTCGACAACTGCGGGCAGCGGGTCGAGATCGACCGCGCTCCGCGCCGTGCCGTCGCCCTCGACCAGGGTTCGGCCGAGATCATGCTGTCGCTCGGCCTGGCCGACCGCATGGTGGGGACCGCCACCTGGACGGACCCGGTCCTCAAGGGGCTGGAGAAGGCGAACGCCAAAGTCCCCCGACTCGCCGACCGCTACCCGTCGTTCGAGAAGGTGCTCGACACGGAGCCCGACTTCGTCAGCGCCTCGTTCCTCTACACCCTGGGCAAGGGCGGCGTGGCGCCCCGCGAGCAGTTCGCGAAGCTCGGCGTCCCCACCTACCTCTCCCCCACCGACTGCGTCGGCAAGGACAACAGCGGTGACGGCGACGGTGTCCGCACCCGGCCGCTGACCATGGACACCGTGTACGGCGAGATCCGTGACCTGGCCCGGGTGTTCGGCGTGCCGGAGCGCGGCGAGAAGCTCGTCGGAGAGCTCCGCGCCCGGGTGGAGAAGGCCAAGGCCGGCGCCGACTTCGGTGACGCCTCCGTCCTGTACTGGTTCTCCGACTCGCAGGGGCCGTACATGGCCGGGTGCTGCGGCGCACCGGGGATCGTCAGCGGGACGCTCGGTGTGAAGAACGTCTTCGACGACACGAAGGAGGAGTGGCCGCAGATCAATTGGGAGACCGTCGCCGACCGCGACCCCGACGTGCTGGTGATCGCCGACCTGACCCGTAAGGCGCAGTCGGCCGAGAGCGCCGCGAAGAAGATCGAGTTCCTGGAGTCCCACCCCGTCACGCGGAACATGACGGCGGTGAAAGGCAAGCGGTACGTGATCCTCAGCGGCCAGGCCATGAACCCGACCGTCCGGACGGTCGAAGGCATCGAGAAGGTCGCCGCGGCCCTGCGGACGTACGGGCTCGCGAAGTGACGCTGTCCGGCACGGCCGCCGCCCGTGCCGGTGCCGGCGGGGTCGTCAAGGTCGTCGGAGTCGGGGCCGTCGGGGTCGTCGTCCTGTGCGTCTCCGTCGCGGCCGCCGTCACCTTCGGGCCGGCCGACATCCGCGTCGCCGACGCCTGGTCCGCCGTCGCCTCCCACCTCGGAGGGAAGCCGTCGGAGCTGAGTCCGATCCGCGACGGCATCATCTGGAACCTGCGGCTGCCCCGCACCCTCCTCGCGGCCGTGTGCGGCGCCGGGCTCGCCGTCTGCGGCGCGGTGATGCAGTCCCTCCTGCGCAATCCGCTCGCCGACCCGTTCGTCCTCGGCGTCTCCTCCGGCGCCTCGACCGGCGCCGTCGCGGTCGTCGTGCTCGGCGTCGGCGGCGGGGTGGTGTCCGTCACCGGCGGCGCGTTCCTCGGCGCGCTCAGCTCCTTCGCCCTGGTCCTGCTGCTCAGTCACACGCTGGGCGGGTCGACGGACCGCGTCGTCCTGGCGGGGGTGGCGGCGATGCAGCTCTTCTCCGCCCTCACCTCGTTCGTGGTGATGACCGCCGCCGACGCCGAGACCACCCGCGGCATCCTCTTCTGGCTGCTCGGCTCGCTGTCCGGCGCCGGCTGGACCGACGTCGGCGTGTGCGCCGCCGTCCTGGCCGGGGCGCTGCTGGTGTGCGGCGGACACGCCCGTACGCTCGACGCCTTCGCCTTCGGCGAGGACGCGGCGGCGACGCTAGGCGTCTCCGTGGCCCGGACCCGGCTCGTACTCCTCTCGGTCACCGCCCTGCTCACCGCCGTCCTGGTGTCCGCAGCGGGCGCGATCGGCTTCGTCGGCCTGGTCCTGCCACACGCGGTACGGGCCCTCGCGGGCCCCGGTCACGCCCGGCTGCTGCCGCTGACCGCACTGGCCGGCGCGGTGTTCCTGGTGTGGGCCGACACCCTCGCCCGTACCGTGCTCGATCCGCAGGAGGTGCCGGTCGGTGTGGTGACGTCGATCATCGGCGTCCCCGCGTTCGTCCTCGTCCTGTACCGGACCCGAAGCAACCGGAGCACTCGGTGACCTCCACTCCGACGCGATCCGCCGGCTCCACGGGCCTGCGGGCCGAGCGCGTCTCCCGTACGGCCGGCGGCGCCCTCGTCCTGGACGGCGTGACCATCGCGCCGCGCCCCGGCACGCTCACCGGGCTGCTGGGCCCGAACGGCTCGGGGAAGTCCACCCTCCTGCGCGTCCTGGCGGGCGTCCTCGTGCCCGACGCCGGGGTCGTGACCCTGGACGGCGACCCGCTGGGCGCCGTCCCGCGCCGCACGCTCGCCCGGCGCGTCGCCGTCGTCGAGCAGCACGCCGAGACCCAGGTCGACCTCACCGTGGCCGATGCCGTACGCCTCGGCCGCATCCCGCACCGCCGGGCGTGGGCGCCCGCGACGGCCGCCGACGAGGCCGCCGTACGGTCCGCGCTCGCCCGCACCGGCCTGGCCGACCGGGCGCGGCGGAGCTGGCGGACCCTCTCCGGCGGGGAGCGCCAGCGTGTCCAGATCGCCCGCGCGCTCGCCCAGGAGCCGCGCGAGCTGCTGCTCGACGAACCGACCAACCACCTCGACATCCAGCACCAGTTGGACCTGCTGGGCCTGGTCGCCGGGCTGGATCTCACCTGTGTGGTGGCGCTGCACGACCTCAACCTCGCGGCGATGTACTGCGATCACGTGGTCGTCCTGCGCGAGGGCGTCGTGGTGGCCGCCGGACCGGTCGAGGAGGTCCTCACCGCGCGGCTCATCGCGGACGTGTACGGCGTCCGGGCCTCCGTGACCCGCCCCGAACCGGACGGCCGCCCCCACATCCGCTTCCTCGGCACGGCGCACGAGGAGTGATCCCGGACACCACTGGCCCGCCCGTCGGCGCGTCTCGTTCCGCGGCTCGTTCCACGCCTCGCCCGCAGTCGCCACGGTCAGGCAGGAAGGGGAGAGGGTCGTAGGCGGCTACGGCGCCCTGATCAAGGCCGTTCCGGAGAGGTCAAGGTCACAGTCGATCACTCTGCTGTCGCTCAAGGGCCTTCACCTAGCATCCGAGGCATGACTGTGCTGCCTGACGATGGCCTTTCCCTGGCCGCCGAGTTCCCCGCAGCGACCCACGACCAGTGGCGTCGCCTCGTCGCGGGCGTGCTGAGCAGGTCGGGCAAGGACGTGCCGGACGCCGAGGCCGAGGACGCCCTGTCCACCGCCCTCGAGGACGGCCTGCGCGCCCGCCCCCTGTACACGGCCGCCGACGGCGCCCCCGATCCCGGCCTTCCCGGCTTCGCCCCGTTCGTACGCGGCGGAAGGCCGGAGGGCAACACCGCGAGCGGCTGGGACGTGCGCCAGCGGCACGTGGCCGCCGATCCCGAGGCGGTCCTCACCGACCTGGAGAACGGCGTCACGTCGCTCTGGCTGGCCGTCGGGCCGACCGGTGTGCCGGTGTCCGAGCTCGACCGGGTCCTCCAGGGCGTCTACCTCGACCTGGCCCCGGTCGCCCTCGACGCCGGACCGGAGACCTCGGCCGCCGCGGACGAGCTGTTCGCGATCTACGAGCGTCGCGGCGTGGCTCCCGAGGCCGCCGCCGGCAACCTCGGCGCCGACCCGCTCGGCACCGAGGCCCGGACCGGCCGGGCCTACGACGGCGACGGCTTCCCCGGAACCGTCGCTCTGGCGCGGCGCTGCGCGGAGACCTACCCGCAGGTGCGGGCCGTGACCGTGGACGCCCTGCCGTACCACGAGGCCGGAGGCTCCACCGCGCAGGAGCTCGGCTGTGCGCTCGCCGGCGGTGTCGCCTACCTGCGGGCACTCACCGAGGACGGCCTGACCGTCGAACAGGCCCTCGGCCAGCTGGAGTTCCGCTACGCGGCCACCGCCGACCAGTTCCTGACCATCGCCAAGCTCCGCGCCGCCCGCCGACTGTGGGCGCGGGTCGCGGAGGCCTGCGGCGCGCCGGCGGCCGGTGCGCAGCGCCAGCACGCGGTGACGTCCTCGGTCATGATGACCGGCCGCGACCCGTGGGTGAACATGCTGCGGACGACGATCGCCACGCTGGCGGCCGGCGTCGGCGGTGCCGACTCGGTCAGCGTGCTCCCCTTCGACCACGCGCTGGGCCTGCCGGACGCCTTCTCCCGGCGCATCGCCCGGAACACCTCGACGATCCTCATCGAGGAGTCCCACCTGTCCCGGGTGATCGACCCGGCCGGCGGCTCCTGGTATGTGGAGTCGCTGACCGACGAACTCGCCCAGGCGGCCTGGGAGTTCTTCCAGGAGATCGAGCGTGCGGGAGGCCTGGCGGCCGCCCTGCGCTCGGGCCTGGTGGGCCGGGAGCTCGCCGCCAACTGGGCGGAGCGCAGCAAGCGGCTCGCCAAGCGGCGCGAGCCCGTCACCGGTGTCAGCGAGTTCCCGCACCTGGCGGAGAAGCCCGTGGTGCGCGAGCCGGCGCCCGCCGCGCCGGGCGGCGGCCTGCCGCGCGTCCGACGCGACGAGGCGTACGAGGCGCTGCGTGCCCGTTCCGACGCCCACCTCGCCGCGACGGGTGCCCGGCCGCGCGTCTACCTGGCGGCCCTCGGGCCCGCCGCCGCGCACACGGCCCGTCTCACCTTCACCGCGAACCTCCTCCAGGCGGGCGGCATCGAGCCCGTCACCGAGGGGTCGTTCGAGGAGAGCGGCGCCACCGAGGCCTGTCTCTGCTCCAGCGACGCCCTGTACGAGGAGCAGGCCGAGTCCGCCGCCGCCGCTCTCCGGGAGTCCGGGGCCGGGCACGTGGCGCTGGCCGGCCGGCCCGGTTCGTACGCCGGTGTCGACACGTACGTCTTCGCGGGGTGCGACGCGGTCGCCGTGCTCACCGCCGCCCTCGACCGCATGGGAGTGTCCTGATGGGTATGGGAGTCCCGGACTTCACCGGGATCGATCTGGGGTCGCCGTCCGCCGCCGGCAGCACCGAGGAGTGGCGCGCCGCCGCCAAGCGGGCCTCCGACGGGGACGGCTCGCTCTGGGAGACGCCCGAGGGCATCGCGGTCCAGCCGCTGTACACCGGGCACGACCTGGAGGACGTCGACTTCCTCGGCACCTTCCCGGGCACGGCGCCGTACCTGCGCGGCCCGTACCCGACGATGTACGTCAACCAGCCGTGGACGATCCGCCAGTACGCGGGCTTCTCGACCGCCGAGGAGTCCAACGCCTTCTACCGGCGGAACCTGGCGGCGGGCCAGAAGGGCCTCTCGGTCGCCTTCGACCTGCCGACGCACCGCGGTTACGACAGCGACCACCCGCGCGTCACCGGCGACGTCGGCATGGCGGGCGTCGCCATCGACTCGATCTACGACATGCGGCAGCTCTTCGACGGCATCCCGCTGGACAAGATGTCGGTGTCGATGACGATGAACGGCGCGGTGCTGCCCGTCCTCGCGCTGTACATCGTCGCGGCCGAGGAGCAGGGGGTGTCAGCGGAGAAGCTCACGGGGACCATCCAGAACGACATCCTCAAGGAGTTCATGGTCCGCAACACCTACATCTACCCGCCGAAGCCGTCGATGCGGATCATCTCCGACATCTTCGCCTTCACCTCGCAGAACATGCCGCGGTACAACTCCATCTCGATCTCCGGCTATCACATCCAGGAGGCGGGGGCGACGGCCGACCTGGAGCTGGCGTACACGCTGGCGGACGGGGTCGAGTACATCCGGGCGGGCCGCGAGGCCGGCCTGGACGTGGACGCGTTCGCGCCGCGCCTGTCGTTCTTCTGGGCGATCGGCATGAACTTCTTCATGGAGGTGGCCAAGCTGCGCGCGGCCCGCCTCCTGTGGGCCAAGCTGGTCAAGGAGTTCGACCCTAAGAACTCCAAGTCCCTCTCACTGCGCACCCATTCGCAGACCTCCGGCTGGTCGCTGACCGCGCAGGACGTCTTCAACAACGTCACCCGCACCTGCGTGGAGGCGATGGCCGCCACCCAGGGCCACACGCAGTCGCTGCACACCAACGCACTCGACGAGGCGCTGGCGCTGCCGACCGACTTCTCGGCGCGCATCGCCCGCAACACCCAGCTGCTGATCCAGCAGGAGTCGGGGACGACCCGGGTCATCGACCCGTGGGGCGGCAGCGCGTACGTGGAGCGGCTGACGTACGACCTGGCCCGCCGTGCCTGGCAGCACATCCAGGAGGTCGAGGCGGCCGGCGGCATGGCGAAGGCCATCGACGCGGGCATCCCGAAGCTCCGCATCGAGGAGGCCGCCGCCCGCACGCAGGCGCGGATCGACTCGGGGCGCCAGCCGGTCATCGGCGTGAACAAGTACCGGGTCGACGGGGACGAGCAGATCGACGTCCTCAAGGTCGACAACTCCTCCGTCCGGGCCCAGCAGATCGAGAAGCTGCGGCGCCTGCGCGCGGAGCGCGACGAGCGGGCCTGCCAGGACGCGCTCGACGACCTGACCCGGGCCGCCGGCGGCGAGGGGAACCTCCTGGAGCTGGCCGTCCGCGCGGCGCGCGCCAAGGCGACGGTCGGCGAGATCTCCGACGCCCTGGAGAAGGTGTACGGGCGGCACGCGGGCCAGATCCGTACGATCTCCGGCGTGTACCGCAACGAGGCAGGAGAGTCCCCGACCGTGGACCGCACGCGCGCGCTCGTCGACGCCTTCGAGGAGGCCGAGGGGCGGCGCCCCCGCATCCTGGTCGCCAAGATGGGCCAGGACGGGCACGACCGAGGCCAGAAGGTGATCTCCACCGCCTTCGCCGACCTGGGCTTCGACGTCGACGTCGGCCCCCTCTTCCAGACCCCGGGCGAGGTGGCTCGGCAGGCCGTCGAGGCGGACGTCCACATCGTGGGCGTCTCGTCGCTGGCGGCCGGTCACCTCACGCTCGTCCCGGCGCTCCGGGAGGAGCTCGCCGCCGAGGGCCGGGAGGACATCATGATCGTGGTCGGCGGGGTCATCCCGCCCCAGGACGTGCCGACGCTCCTCGACATGGGTGCCGCCGCCGTCTTCCCGCCGGGCACGGTGATCCCGGACGCGGCCGCGGACCTCGTGCGCCGGCTCGCCTCCGACCTGGGACACGATCTCTGATCCCATGGCCATCGACATCGAGACGTACGCGAAGGGCGTACGTGAGGGGAAGCGCGCCCTCGTGGCGCGCGCCATCACTCTCGTGGAGTCCACCAGGCCCGATCACCGGGCGCTCGCCCAGGAGTTGCTCACCCGGCTGCTGCCGCACAGCGGCCGGGCGCGGCGGATCGGTATCAGCGGCGTGCCCGGCGTCGGGAAGTCGACCTTCATCGACGCCTTCGGCACGATGCTCACGGGCCTCGGCCACCGGGTCGCCGTCCTCGCCGTCGACCCGTCCTCGACGCGGACCGGCGGCTCGATCCTGGGCGACAAGACGCGGATGGAGCGGCTCGCGGTGGATCCCGCGGCCTTCATCCGCCCCTCCCCCAGCGCGGGCACCCTCGGCGGCGTCGCCAAGGCGACGCGGGAGTCGATGGTGGTCATGGAGGCCGCCGGCTACGACGTGATCCTGGTCGAGACCGTCGGTGTCGGTCAGTCGGAGACGGCCGTGGCGAACATGGTCGACTCCTTCCTGCTGCTGTCGCTGGCGCGGACCGGCGACCAGCTGCAGGGCATCAAGAAGGGTGTCCTGGAGCTGGCGGACGTCGTGGCCGTGAACAAGGCGGACGGTCCGCACGCGAACGACGCCCGCGCCGCCGCCAGGGAACTGGCCGGCGCGCTGCGGCTGATGCACGGCCGGGAGGCGGTGTGGACCCCGCCGGTCCTCAGCTGCAGCGCGCGGGAGTCGAGCGGCCTGGACGAGGTCTGGGAGCGTCTCGAGAACCACCGCTCGATCCTCGATGCCGCGGGCCGTCTCGACGCCCGGCGCCGGGACCAGCAGGTGGACTGGGCCTGGACGATGGTCAAGGACGAGCTGCTGGGCCGGCTGAACTCCCATCCGGCGGTACGGGCGCTGGCCCCGGACGTCGAGCGGCTGGTCAGGAACGGCGAGCTGACCGCGACGCTCGCGGCGGAGCGCATCCTCGGAGCCTTCGGGGAGCGGACCGACTGAGACACCCCGTCTCACCTGCCCCGGGGGTCAGCACCTTCGGGGCCGGGTCCGGACGGGGCTCGCCCCTAGGGAGTGTCTTGTCGATCAGGCCGGATCAGGGAGCGGCGTCCGGTGCGGTGCATCGCAAGGCGCCGGAGCGACTTGATAGCGGAGCTATTCAGGCGTTTCGGCAACGCGGCGAGGTGCCGTGCCGGACGCCGCGAGCCCGGCATGATCGGCAAGACACTCCCTAGGGACGTGAGGGTCACTGCCGCGGAACGGCGATGCCGGCCGCGCGCAGTTTCGCCTCGATCAGCGCGTTCAGCCGGGCGATGGCCGGTGCCTGGTCCTCCCGGTGGTGATTGACCATTCCGTACCGGGAGGCCGCGTCGGGCCGGTTCCGGAATCCGGCAGGCATCGCCAGCAGCCCGCGGTCGGCCAGCAGCTTGTCGGCCAGCGCGGCCGCCAGCTCCTCGATCCGTGGGTCGTCCGGGTCCCAGGACCTCGCGGCCCAGCCGCGCTTGGTCAACTCGACGGACTCGGGGTCGTCGAGCGCACGGCAGAGCCGGGTCAGGAAGCTGTCGAAGATCTCCGGGACCAGCGCCCTGGTCAGCACCAGGGCCTCCCGCTGACCGGCCACGTAGTCCGGGCCGAAGCCGAGTTCGGCGAGCCGGTCCAGGACCGCGCAGGCCCGGTCGGGCAGCAGGGCCCGGTCCCCGTGGTCGAGACGGTGCAGCCTGTCGCGGCGCGCGATCAGCTCGTCGATCCGTTCGGTGAGCCGGCCGTGGACCTCGTCCAGGGTGGCGGCGAACGTCTCGGGACCGGCGTCGAGCAGGTCGCCGATCTCGGCCAGCGGCACACCGGCCGCGGCCAGGGTCCGGACCTGGACCAGCCGGAACAGCTCGCCCGATCGGTAGCGGCGGTAGCCGGAGCGGTCGCGTTCCGGCTCGGCGACCAGACCGAGCCGGTGATAGTGCCGCACGGTCTTGATCGTGACACCGACGAACGCCGCCGTCTGACCGATCGTGAGCCCGTCTCCCATCGGCTCGGCACATCCTCCAGGTCGTGGGCGGCCGCTGTCTCGTGGACCGCCTCGGCGACGGCCGGGAAGTCCGGACGATCACCGGCCGAGGATAACGCGCACCGGTTCCCGCCCGGCCGGTCCCTCTTGATCGCGACGAGTTGATCGCTCCGAGGTGATCCCGAAGAGGTGATCTCGACGAGGTGATGACGAGGTGATCTCCACGAGGGGTTGACCTTGACCTTGGGTCAAGGCTGGAGGCTCTTCACATGGCCGCTCGAAGGGCCAGGCGGCCGGCAGGGCTGCCGTGCGAACCCACACGGTGAACAGGAGATTCCTCATGGGAACGAGCAACAACGGCTTCTCGGACGCGGGGCTGCGCCGACTGCGCGAGGTGCTCGCGCAGCACGTCGAGTCCCGGAAGATCCCCGGCCTCGTCGCCCTGGTCAGCCGCGGCGGCCGGACGCACGTCGAGGCGATCGGGACGACGCGTCACGACGGCGGCGCGCCGATGCGCCGGGACACGATCTTCCGGATGGCGTCCACCTCCAAGCCGGTCACGATGGCGGCGGCGATGATCCTGCTCGACGAGTGCCGGCTGCGGCTGGACGACCCGGTGGATCCGTGGCTGCCCGAACTCGCCGACCGGCAGGTGCTGAGGCGGCCCGACGGGCCGCTGGACGACACCGTGCCGGCACTGCGGCCGATCACCGTACGGGACCTGCTCACCTCCACGTTCGGGCTCGGAGTCGACTTCGAGTCGATGGCCTCCCCGATCAGGGCCGCTGCCTTCGAGCGACTCGACTACAGCGTGGCCTCCGGGCCGGCGCCCGAGCCGGACGAGTGGATGCGCCGCCTCGGCGAGCTGCCGCTGCAGTACCAGCCCGGCGTGCGGTGGCAGTACGACCTCAGCAACGAGGTGGTCGGTGTGCTCGTGTCCCGGGTCACGGGCATGTCGCTGGAGGCGTTCCTGCGCGAACGCGTCCTCGACCCGCTGGGGATGAAGGACACCGCCTTCCACGTGCCCGCCGACAGGATCGACCGGCTGCCGCCCCTGTACGGCCCCGACCCGCAGAGCGGCGAGTTCGTCGTGTGGGACGAGGCGGCGGGGGGAAGGGCGAGCATGCCTCCCGCCTTCCAGGGAGCCGGCGGCGGGCTGGTCTCCACGGTCGACGACTATCACGCCTACTTCCGGATGCTGCTGAACCACGGAATGCACGGGAACGAGCGGATCCTGTCGCGGGCCGCCGTCGAGCTGATGACCACCAACCGGCTCTCGACCGGACAACTGGCGGCCCGAGAAGCCATGTTCGGCGACATCGCCCACCTGTCGTCCGGTCAGGGGTCGCACGGCGGCTGGGGCTTCGGGATGGCGGTGCGCACCCGGCGCGCCGACTACGCGCCCGTCGGCCAGTTCGGCTGGTTCGGCGGCACCGGCACCACCGCCTACGCGGACAGGACCAACCAGCTCACCGGCGTCCTGCTCACCCAGGTCGGACTGTCCACCCCGGATTCGCCGCGTGTCATGAGCGACTTCTGGACCACGCTCTACCAGGCCGTCGACTGAGAACGGGCCCGACCATCGCCCGGGAGCCCGGGAGCCCGGGAGCCCGGAGGCCCGGGAGCCCGGGAGCCCGGGAGCCCGGAGGCCCGGGACCCCGGCCGGAGGCCGCACGGCGGGTCACTCCGTCCAGTACCGCTCAAGGGCTCCCTCCCGGTACGGCGCGGGGCTCACGCTGAGCTCGCCGGCGAACGGGCGGTCGAGGACGAAGACCAGGAGCAGACTGAAGCCGATGAGGGCGGCGACGGAGGCGACGAAGAGGATCTGGATCCGCAGCTTGCGCATGCCGTAGAGGAAGGTGAGCGGGATCAGGACGAGCGCTCCGCCGAAGGCCAGCACCTGGAGCAGCGGCGGGAGTTCCTGCTCGGCCATGGTGATCCGGGCCCGGCGCTGGGAGGCGACGTCGTTGAGGTGGCTGACGGCCTCCTCGTAGAAGACCTCCTCGCGGGCGGTCTTCGGCTCGTACGCCTGGAGCACCTCGAAGACGGTCTGGAACCGTCCCGCCGTGGCCCCGTGGCTCGGCTGCCCCTCACGCATCAGCGGCCACTGGTCCTCCACGACCGCGTGGACGTAGGCACTCAGGGCGGTGTCGAGGCGGGCGCGGACGTCGGGCGGGAAGGCGGCGGCGTCGCGGGCGATGAGGGCCATGTCGGTGGCCTCGGTGGCGACGATGGTCTGTGTGCTCTCCAGCTGCGTCCAGAGGGTGACGATGACGAAGGCGAGGATGATCCCGTAGATCGCGCCGAACATCCCCAGCGTCACGCCGACCATGTCGTTGTGCTCCCCCTCTGCCAGCGAGGGGTATCTGCGGCGGAGCAGCACGCTGCCGACGACGGCCAGGACGACGGTCCCGCCGACCGTGACCACGGCGAGAGTGGTGGTGCTGAAGTGATTGAGCAGCCAGAGCGACATGTGCGGGGAGTGTAGGGACCGGGGGTGCGCGCCGGAGCCGCCCCCGGCGTGGCGGGTGCGCCGGGCGCGCTACCGCCGTGCCGCGTGCGCGCCCGTGATCAGCGGAGGCTCGCCCAGCCCTGCCGTGCGCCGGTGCGCGGGGATTCCACACGCACGAGTGACGGACGGGTGCCCGGTCACCGCACACGGGCCCGGCCGGGGTCACGCCCTGCGGTGCCTGAGGTTGACGGCCCAGGACCTGGCCATGATCACCGGGTTCACGAACCGGAACGGGCCGATCAGGCGGGACGCGAAGAGGTGCATGTGCCGGGCCAGCGACTCGTCGCGCGCCGCCGCCGAGAAGACCAGCCGCTCCATGGGGTTGAACGGGCGGGCCTTGGCGAAGTCGACGGCCAGCTTCTGGTGGCCGGTCAGCCGGCGCCGGTGGCCGCGCCCGTACACCGCGAGCGACTTGTCCAGGTCGCCCGCACCCGTCACGGCCGGGGCGATGGCCTCGGCCGTACTGTCAGGCGCATGATCAACCAATTGAGCCCGGACCAACCTCCTGGGAACGTCAGTTGATCGTCCACTGCTGCAACGCCGAGCCGCTGCCCGGCTGTTGGGTGACGGCGGCGTCATTGGCGGTGGACGCGGTGGTGAGCAGGAGTCCGCTCTTGACGGAGGCGACGGTGTAGGTGCCACTCGCCAGCCGCGTCACGGTCCAGCGCTGGTTGGGGCCACCGGTGCAGTTCCACTGGATGACCTTGGCCCCGGCGCTCGTGGACCCGCCGTCGACGTCAGCGCAGAGACCCGACTCGGCGTTGGCGAGCTGGTAGGAGCCGTCGGCGCCGCGGGTGAAGCGCCAGATCTGGTTGGCGCCGCCGTTCGGGGTCCAGGTGACCAGCTGCGTGCCGGCCGTGGTGCTGTGCCCGGGGTTGTCCAGGGCCTTGCCACCCGCGGTGAGCGTGTGGTCGCCGTCGGCGACCACGACGGGGGCCTGGCCGACGACGGTGAGCGTCAGGGTCTGCTCCCCCGCCGTCCGCGTCCCGCCCACGGCGTTGGCCGTGGTGTTGGTCCAGCTGCGGGTGGGGGTCGTCTCGGCCAGGCGGTTCGCGGTGCCGGACAGGCCGACGACGAGGCCGCTGTAGCGGTTGACCAGACGGTACGTGCCGTTCGGCGAGCCGTCCGTGGGGGAGGTGCCGGGGATCACGAACCACTGCTGCCCCACGGTGGGACCGCCCGCCGGGGACGGGGTGACCGTCGGCCGGGTGCCCCAGGCGCGGCTGCCCGTGGTGGCGGAGTCGACGCCGAGGAGCTGCCCGGTGGCGGCGTTCGCGATCCGGTGCGACCCGTCCCCGTTGGCGGTGAAGATCCACGATTCCAGGCCGTCTCCGGTGGCCGTCGGTATGGACGTGGTGGCCGAGCCGCCGGCGACCTGGGCGAGGACGCGGCCGCCCGCGGCGGCGATCCGGTACGCCTTGCTCGTGTCGACGGGCGCGGCGGGCGCGGAGGAGTCGACGGTGAGGTTGACGTACTCGCTGGAGGATCCGCCGGAGCAGCCGAAGGAGCAGTAGGAGCGGAAGTTCCTGCCGACGATCCCGGAGCCGGTCTTGTTCACGCTGTCGAGGAACCAGCGGTACCAGGACGCGTTCCGGTAGCTGCCCGTGTCGCCGAGACGGAACCACTTCTGGGTGGTGAGGTCGTCGGTGGCGTAGATCTCCTGGGGCGCGTTGCCGCTCTGGTCGACGGCCTGCGGCTCGCCGATGTACAGCCCCAGGTGGGCGTTGTAGGTGATGTCCATGACGAACAGGGGCGAGGTGGGGGGCATCTTGCCCGCCGCGACCTGCTGGCTCACGGTGCCGGAGTTCGCCGGGTCGTACTCGGCGCCGGCGGGGGTGTGGCCGGTCGTGTCGGAAGCCGTCACCGGTGTCATGTTGCTCTCGCGACCGCCGACTCCGGGCTCGGTCCAGGCTCCGTCGTACCACTTCCTCCAGGAACCGGGCGCCATCTTCCCGGAGATGGGGGCGCGTGCCACGTGTGCGTGGAAGGCCTTCCAGCCGCCGCCCTTCTCCACGATCCGCGAGCCGTAGAAGGCGTAGAAGTACCCGGAGGCGGTGTCGACGAACAGGCGCTGGTCGCCGTCACCGTAGTGGTACGTCTGCTGCGGGAAGGCCGCCGTGTCGCCCCGGCGGGTGCTGAACTGGGAGGTGATGACGTGGTCCTTGATGGCCCACGTCCTGCCCTGGTCGGTGGAGACCGCGTAGTCGATCCCGTCGAAGTGGACGCCGTCACCGAAGGGTTGCGGGGTGAACTCGTTGTGCACGAGGCCGTACCAGTCACCGGTGTCCGGGTCGACCCACACTCCGGCCAGGTCGCAGAAGTTCCGTTGGGAGTAGGACGATCCGGCCGGCGCGTGGGTGGACTCCAGGCCGGTCGGGCTGTTGTTGCACCGCCATGTCGTGTCGTTGTTGCGGTCGTTGGTGTTCGCCGGGTTCACGGCGTCGCTGACGGCACTCGACCGGACGGCGGTGTCGAAGTTCGTCCCGGTGAAGAAGTTCCACCTGCGCTGCTGCGTCGATCCGTAGAGCGCGTGGGCCTGCTGGAAGTAGAAGGTGCCGTCCTTGTCGATGTAGGTGGAGGCCGGGGTGTCGTCGGGCTGGGACCACGCCCCCTTCGCACCGACGGTGACGGTGTACGTCTCGGCTGTCGCGGACGCGGACGTCGGCGCCTTTGCGGGTGCCGGTACGGGGGCGGGCGCTGTCGCTTCGGCACCGCTCGCGGTCACCGCGAGGGTGACGGCGGCGACGACCGTACCGATCAGACTTCTTCGAGGAGTTGGCATGGGGGGACTCCTGACTGGTCTCCGTGCGCGCCTTCGAGGCGGCTGGATACACAGAAGCGCGCCGCACGGGCCGTGCACATGGACGCCCGCCCGCGGCGCTTGGACTTTGTGCGCGGCGCGACGGCGTCGGGTCAGGAGGGAGGGAGGGAGAAGCAGACGGACGGACACACAGACAGACGGGCAGGGCGGGCGGAAGACAGGAGGCTACGGCCGCCGCAGCCGGGCCAGCTCCACCTCGACGGCCTCCGCCATGAGGGTGCGCGCGTGGTCGATCGTGATGCCGCCGCTCAGCCAGCGCATGCTCAGACCCTCCAGCAGGGCCGTGAGCCGCTCGGCGGACGCGGTGAGCCCGACCGCCGGCGCCAGGGGCTGCACCTGGCCGAGGAGTGCGGCCACCTCCTGCACCCACACCAGGGTCGCCCGCGCGAGGTCCTCGCGCAGGACCGGGTCGAAGACGGCGCTCGCGCGCAGTTCGCCCCAGGCCGTGCTGTTCTCCCGC
Source organism: Streptomyces narbonensis (assembly GCF_014649015.1). Classification (GTDB taxonomy): domain Bacteria; phylum Actinomycetota; class Actinomycetes; order Streptomycetales; family Streptomycetaceae; genus Streptomyces; species Streptomyces narbonensis. The sequence goes on along the minus strand of NZ_BMSF01000002.1, from coordinate 291,305 downwards.
ACCTCGGGCGTGTCCTGGAGCTCCAGGATCAGCACCTGGTCGAGCTCCTCGCGGGGGCTCAGCGGCTCCGCGGCCTCGTCCTGCGCCGCGGTGTACCGCTCGGCGCGGCTGTTGATGAACTCCAGCGTGTGGCGCAGGATGCCGGTGCGGTCCTTGAAGTGGTAGTAGATCAGACCGGTGGAGACCCCGGCCTCTTCGGCGAGTTCCTCCACGCGGAGCCCGCGGACCCCGCGCCGGGCGATCACCCGGGCGGCCGCTTCCAGGATCTGAGTACTACGAGATGCCATGTCACGAACCCTATCCGGACCGCCGGGCGGTCCCCTCTCCCGGCCCGTCCCGGCTCGGCTCTCCACCACTCGTCTCGGCACTCCCCCGCTCGTTGGCTCTCCGCCGCTCGTCTCGGCACTCCCCCGCTCGTCGGCTCTCCCCCGCTCGTCCCGGCTCTGCTGCCCCCGGCTCAGCCGTTCCGCCGGTACTGACTCAGCACGACCGTGACGGGTCCGGCGCCGGAACCCCCCTCGACCAGCCGGGCCACGACGAGCCGCTCGCCGTCGGCGCTGCGCACGCAGAACGGCCGCTCGTCGACGAGCTCGTCGAAGGGCAGGCTCGTCACCGGCTCCGCGTCGACCCCGCGCTCGCAGTCGGCCGGGCCGAGCGCGTACCCCGAGGCGACGAAGGCGTCGGCGTCCTCGGGGAGCACGAACCCGCGCTTGTCCCTGGCGAGGTACCACACGGCGGTCTCGGCGGGCGCGACCTTCCCGGAGCCGAGGTCGAACTCGTAGCCGTCGTCCGGCACGGTCAGCTCCACGTCCGCGTAACCCGGCGTGTACTCGGCGGCCCGTCCCGAACCACCCCCGTCCGGTGCGCCCGTCAGCCAGTACGCGACGCCGGCCGCCCCCACGAGACCGGCGACGACCGCGGCGCCGCCGGCCACCAGAGCCGTACGACCGCGACGCCGGCCCCGCCGCGCGACGGCCGATCCCGCCTTCCGCCCGCCCGACCCGCCCTGCCGTACGGGCTCCGCATCCGGCTCGGCGATCGATCCGCCCGGCACACCGCCGCCTGGCGCACCGCCGCCCCGCGAGTCGTCACCCGCCCAGCCGCCCGTCGCGACCCGCTCCGTGGGCATGTGGACCGCGGGCGCCGCCGTCCGGGTGGGACGGTCGTGGGGCGAGAACCCGCCGCCGATCACGGGCGGCCGGTGCCCGCCGGAGGGCAGGAGCCCGCCGAGGTCCTGGCCGGGGCCGAGGGCGAGGTGCGCTCGGACGGCGGCGATCAGCTCCGCCGGGGTGGGCCGCCGCTCCGGCGACTTGGCCAGGCAGTGTCCGATGAGCTCGCGCAGCTCCGCCGGGACGCGTGAGAGGTCGGCGGGCTCGTGGACCACGCGGTAGAGGGCCGCCGACTCGGGCCCCGCCCCGAAGGGCAGGACGCCCCCGGCCACGTAGGCGGCCGTGGCGCCGAGCGCGAAGACGTCGGTCGCGGGCGTCACGGCGTGCCCGAGGGCCTGCTCGGGTGCCATGAACGCGGCCGTGCCGATCCGCAGGCCGGTGCCGGTGAGCCCGGTGGCGTCGGCCGCGCGCGCGATCCCGAAGTCGATGACGCGCGGGCCGTCCTCGGCGATCAGGACGTTGGCGGGCTTGAGGTCGCGGTGGATCACGCCTGCCCCGTGGATGGCCTGCAGGGCCTCGGCGATCCCGGCGACCAGGCGCAGCACCTCGGGCGCCGGAAGCGGGCCGTGGCGCTCGACCACCTGCTGGAGCGAAGGACCGGGGACGTAGGCGGTGGCCAGCCAGGGGACGGCGTCGTCGGGGCCGGCGTCCACCACCTGCGCGGTGAACAGGCCGTGGATCCGGCGTGCGCTCGCGACCTCCTGGGAGAACCGTCTGCGGAACTCCGGGTCGGCGGCGAAGTCCTCGCGCACCGTCTTGAGGGCGATGGGCCGACCGCCCGGGGTGTGGGCGAGGTAGACGACCCCCATGCCGCCCGAGCCCAGCCGGGCGTGGACCCGGTAACCGCCGATCTCGTGGGGGTCGTCGGGCGTCAGCGGGAGGTGGGCCGGCTGGACCACAGATGGCAGGGGGGAGGACATGGGCGGCTCTTTCGGCGGGACGGAACGGCGTGGCCGATGGGGTGCACGGCGCACCCCGCGCCGAGAGTGCCCCTTGACTAAAGTTTCAGTCAATATCGACACCAACCCTACAGCGACCCCATGGCGCCCCCGCCCGACCCTCTCTCATCTATTTGACTGAAAATCCAGTCAGTGCCACAGTGGCATCACGGCCACCCCCACTCACGCCGTCGCCACGCCGTCCTCACGGCCGCCGTATGCGTGAAGCCAAGGCCCGCGATTCCGTCACCGCGCCGCGTCCCCCGCGACCCCACGGCCACCGCCGGATACTCTCGCCAGCCCACGATCGGAGCACGCTGTGTCCCACTTCCTCCCCACCCGTCGCACCGCCCTGCGCGCCTTCGCCGGCATCGGCGCCGCCCTCGGCCTCGGCGCCACCGCCTGCGGACCGGAGGACCCCACGCTCGGCGGCACGGCCGGCACCCCCTCCCGTACCCCCTCCGCCGGCGGGGAGCGCCACTTCGGCGCCGAGTGGGACAGCCACACCCGTACGTTCATGTCCTGGCCCGCCCTCGCCTCCGTCTGGGAGGACGACCTGCCCTACGTGCGGGAGGACATCGCCCGGATCGCGCGGGCGATCGGGGAGTACGAGGAGGTCGTGATGATGGCCCGCCCGGAGCAGGTGGCGGCGGCGCAGAAGGCCTGCGGCAGGCAGGTGGAGGTCATCCCCCTCGCCGTGGACGACCTGTGGGCCCGCGACACCGTGCCCGTCTTCGTCGAGGACGACGGCAAGCTGCTCGGGGTCGACTTCAACTTCAACGGCTGGGGAAACAAGCAGGAGCACACCAACGACGGCCAGGTCGGCCGCAAGCTGCTCGCCAGGTACGGCATTCCCCGCGAGCAGGCACCGCTCGTCGCCGAGGGCGGCTCCTTCGAGACCGACGGCGAGGGCACCCTCCTCGTCACGGAGAGCTCGATCGTCAACGACAACCGCAACCGCGGGAAGAGCCGGGATCAGATCGAGGACGAGCTGATCGAGACCCTCGGCGTGGAGAAGGTGGTCTGGCTCGCGGGCGTCCGCGGCGAGGACATCACTGACGCGCACGTGGACAGCCTCGTGCGGTTCACCGCGCCCGGCGTGGTCCTGCTCGACCAGGCGTTCCCGGGCACTCCCCCGGACTCCTGGTCCCGCTCGGCCGACCAGGCCCGCTCGGTCCTCGCCAGGGCGACGGACGCGCGGGGCCGGCGCTTCGAGATCGTCGACCTGCCGCAGCCCGACCTGGACAGGATCACCGGCGAGGGCGACGACTTCGTGTCCACGTACGCGAACTTCTACGTCGCCAACGACTCGGTGTTCCTGCCCAAGTTCGGTGACAGGAAGGCCGACGCGCGGGCGAAGGCCATCCTGGGCGAGCACTTCCCCGACCGGGACGTCGTCCAGCTGCAGATCGACACCATCGCCTCCGGCGGCGGCGGGATCCACTGCGCCACCCACGACCAGCCCGGCAAGCCCGCGGCCTGACCTTCCGGCCGCGTCAGCGGGACCCGTGGCCCTTCCGCAGCTGGGCGAGGAGGAGGTTCGGGTCCTTCACCTCGGTGAAGAAGGACGAGCTGGGGACGTAGACGGTCTTACCGCGCACGGCCACGGAGGTCGGGCTGGAAAGGCCGTCCTGCGCGTTGAGGACGACCTTGTGCGTGCCGTCGGGGCGTACGAGCGCAAGGGCGTTGTCCATGATCAGTGCCGCCAGGACCGTGTCGCCGTGGCCGGTGAAGGCGAAGTCGTCGATCCAGCTCAGCCCGGTGGCACGGGTCTCGACCGGTCCCGCGCTCCTGTCCGCCAGGACGGGGATGCGCAGCAGCGTCCGGCGGTCGGTGTTGGAGACCCAGACGGCGCCGTTGTGGACCTTGAGGCCGTTGGCGCCGACCAGGCCGTCGGGGGCGGGCAGGGGCTGGAGCGCGGTACCGGTGGCCCAGGCCGTGGGGGTCCCTCCCTCCACCGGGACGCGCCACACCGTTCCGAGCACCGAGTCGGCGGCGTAGAGCACCCCGCACTTCTCGTCGAGGGCCAGGCTGTTCGGGAATCCGTCGGCCGGCAGCTGCGCGATCTGGACGGGCGCACTGCCGTCCTTCCCGATGCGCCAGATGCCGTTCTCGCTCGTACCGGTGGCGTAGGTGACGTAGAGCGTGCCGTCGTGGGCGCGGGCGATGCCCATGGCGGCGGCCCCGCCGATCACGGGCGTGTTCGGGTCCGTGACGGCGGGCAGGGTCGCGATGGTCCGCTTGCCGCCCTTCTTGTCGACGTTGACGACCTGCCGGGCGAAGGCCAGGGTCAGGTTCGCGGAACCGTCCGGTTCGAGGGCGATGTTCTCCGGCGACTGCCCGAGGGCGAAGTCGAAGCGGGCGACGATGCGCGGGTCCGTCACGACCGGTTCACCGGCCGCGCCGGGGCCCGCGGCGAGCACGGTGAGGGCGAGGGTGGCCGTGGCGGTGGCGGCCAGGCGCGGGACTCGGGACATGGATCTCTCCTTGGCGGGCACGAGACGCCGGCAAGCGCGGCGCCGGACAGGCGGACGGCGGTGCGTACGGACCGTACGGACCGTCCGGCCGGACAGACGGGCGGGCCCGTACCGACCGGAAGGCCGTACAGCCGGTCATGGGCGGCACGGCCACGCAGCCACATGGCCACATCGCCGGACCGGCGCACAGCCACACGGCCGGACCGGCGCACAGCCACACGACGACATGACGACACGGCGTCCGGTGCCGGCCGAAGCCCGGGCCGACGGATCGCCCACGTGGCCCACGTCCTGGGGCCGGTTGCCTCGCACTCGGGTGAAGCCGGCTCGCCGAGGACGGTCCGGCGCCGCACCGGCCGAGGGGACGATGTAACGCCTGCTACATTCCCTGGCGTGACAGATACCGAGCGCCGTGCCCGCTGGCTCTTGCTCCTCGTCCGGCTCCCCGCCTCGCCTTCCCGGCACCGCGTCGCCGTCTGGCGCGAATTGCGGAAGGTCGGCGCCCTCTCCCTCGGCCAGGGCGTCTGGGCCGTCCCCGATGTTCCGGCCTTCGCCGACGGGGTCGCCCGTGCCGTCGAGCTGACCGGGGCCGTCGAAGGCGGCGAGGCCGTCACCCTGGAGGCAGCCGGGCGGAGCGGCGACGACGCGGCCCGACTCCGGGCGATGTTCACCGCCGCCCGGTCCGCGGACTGGGCCGAATTCCTCGCGGACTGCGGGAAGTTCGAGGAGGAGATCGCCAAGGAGATCCGCATCGCCAAGTTCACCCTGGCGGAACTGGAGGAAGAGGAGCAGAGCCTGGAGCGGTTGCGCCGCTGGCACCGCGACCTCACCGCCCGGGACGTCTTCGGCGCCCCCGAGGCGGCCGAGGCGACCACGCGCCTGAAGCAGTGCGCCGTCGTCTGCGAGCAGTACGCAGAGCTGGTCTTCTCCGCCCTGCACGGAACCGAAGAGGAGTCCGCACCGTGACCTCGCCCTCACCCTCGTCCTCGGCCCCCGTCCCGGCTCCGGCCTCCATAGCCACCAGGCGTGCCATGTGGCCGCTGTACGCCGCCGGGTTCACCACCGCCTTCGGCGCCCACGGGATCGCCGCCAACCTCGGCGGCTTCTCCGAGGACGCCGTCACCTCCCTCCTCGTCCTCGGTGGGCTGCTCGCCCTGTACGACGGCGCCGAGGTGCTGCTCAAGCCCGTGTTCGGCTCGCTCGCGGACCGGATCGGCGGCAAGCCCGTGCTGCTCGGCGGGCTGCTCGCCTTCGCCGCCGCCTCCGCGCTGTACGCGATCGCCGACAGCCCCGGCTGGCTGTGGGCCGCCCGCCTCGGCCAGGGCGCCGCCGCCTCCGCCTTCTCCCCGTCCGCCTCCGCGCTCGTGGCCCGGCTCAATCCGGCGGCCAAGCACGGGCGGGCCTTCGGGAGTTACGGCTTCTACAAGTCGATCGGCTACACCCTGGGACCGCTCCTCGGCGGCGTTCTCGTGTGGGCCGGGGGCCTGCAGCTGCTGTTCGCCGTCATGGCCGTGTGCGGTGCGGCCGTCGCCCTCTGGGCGGCCCTCGCCGTGCCCGCCGTACCACCGCTCCCCCGCAGGCGGCAGACCGTGGCCGATCTCGCGCGCCGCCTGACCGACCGGGCGTTCCTCGCCCCGACGGCCGCGCTCGCCGCCGCCACCGCCGCGCTCTCCGTCGGGGTCGGCTTCCTCCCCGTCTCCGGCGCCGCCACCGGTCTCGGCACGGTCGCCACCGGTGCGGCCGTGTCCGTCCTCGCCGCGACGGCCGCCTTCGTCCAGCCGAAGGCCGGACGGGCTCTCGACGCCGGGAGCCTGAGCACTCGTACGGGACTCCTCGTCGGCCTCGCCGTCACCGCCGCCGGACTCGCGGCGGCGGCGCTCCCCGGGCTCGTCGGCATCCTGCTCGCCGCCGCCCTCATCGGTACCGGGACCGGCCTGATCACCCCGCTCGGCTTCGCCGCCCTCGCCGCCTCCACACCGGAGGAGCGCCTCGGCCAGACCATGGGTTCCGCCGAGCTCGGCCGCGAACTCGGCGACGCGGGTGGCCCGTTGCTCGTCGCCGGCATCGCCACGCTGTCGACCCTCACGTACGGCTATGTGGCCCTCGCCCTGCTCGTCGCCGTCGCCCCCGTCCTGGCCCTGGCGAGGCGGCGGGCTCCGCTCAGCAGTCCCGGGGATCCTGCTTGAGCCGGCGCAGGGTGTAGCCGGCGCGGGCCGGGTCCAGGGGCCTGGTGGCCTGCTTGAAGAGGTACTCGGCGCGCTCGTAGGAGAGCCTGCGGCGACCGGTGTCCGGGCACAGGTCGGCCGCCTCGGGTGTACGGGCCGGGCCGGGGCGCCGGTCGGACAGGAAGACCGGTCCACGCGTCCGGCCCGCGAGCAGCGCGGGCAGGAGCCGGGCCGTACCGGAGCGCCAGCTCGCCCGGAGACGAGTGCGGGGACGAGCACGCGAAGGCCCGTCGGTACTCGTGGCGGCACGCGCGCGGCGGTCTTCCAGGTCCAGGTCCTCGACGTTCAGCGAAAGGACGGCCGTCACCCCGGCCCCCGACTCGTACAGCAGCCGCCACAGCGTCTCCTCGCGCAGCGGCAGGTCCGGCAGGCTCCAGAGCGCGTCGAGCTGCGCGGGGTCCAGGGGCCGCGCCCGGGGACGGGTTTCGGTGCGGCGGTCGAGCCCCGCGGTGAGGTCGTCCAGAGAGGCCCAGGCCCCGAAGGAGCGGGCGGCCGCCCGGTGCCGGTTCCAGGTCGCGGGCGCGGCCTCGCCCCAGGCCGTCGTGAAGACCCGCGTCACCTGGTCCGCCGTGAGGGAGGCGAGCGGCTGCTGGTCGCCGAGGGCGCGGCGGAGGCGACGGAGCGTCTGGCCGTACGAGCGCCTCGTCGCGGGGTCCAGGTCGTCCCGGCCCAGGAACTCCTCGGCCGCCTCCCCCAGGACGGGTCCGGCCGGCGCGGCGGCGCCGAGCTCGTCCGCGCGCCGCTCCAGGAAGGCACGCTCGGCCGCGTTCCGCGTGAGGGAGGCCGCCCGCCGGAATTCGACGCGGGCCTCGTCGAAGCGGTCGAGCGCGGCCAGCAGGTCTCCCCGGACGCTGGGGAGGAGGTGGTAGTCGCGCAGCACCGGATCGGCGAGGAGGGCGTCGGTCAGGTCGAGCCCCGCCCGCGGCCCGTGCGCCTTCCCGACCGCCACGGCGCGGTTCAGCCGGACCACCGGTGTCGGCAGGACCCGGGCCAGGGCCTCGTACAGGGCGGCGATCTGCGACCAGTCGGTGTCCTCCGCGCTCCGGGCCTGCGCGTGACAGACGGCGATCGCCGCCTGGAGCATGTACGGGCCGGGGGCACCGCCCGCCTCCCGCGCCCTCAGCATCGCGGTGAAGCCTCGGCGGATGAGCAGCTGGTCCCAGCGGCCCCGGTTCTGCTCGTGCAGGGGGACGGGCTCGCCGGAGGGGCCGGTGCGTGCGGCGGCGCGGGAGGCCTGGATCTCCATCAGCGCGACCAGCCCGTGCACCTCGGGCTCCCCCGGGGCCAGTTCGGCGAGGAGCCGGCCGAGGCGCAGGGCCTCCAGGCAGAGTCCGGGCCGCATCAGATCGTCGCCCGAGGTGGCCGAGTAACCCTCGTTGAAGATGAGGTAGACGACTTCGAGCACCGAGGAGAGCCGCTCGGCCAGGTGGTCGCCGTCGGGCAGCTCGAAGGGGACGCCCTCCTCGGCCAGCGTCCGCTTGGCCGCGGCCACGCGCTGGGTGATCACCGTCACCGTGACGAGGAAGGCGCGCGCGATCTCCTCGGCCGTCAGACCTCCGAGCAGCCGGAGCGTGAGGGCGGCGCGGGCCTCGGTCGGCAGGACGGGGTGGCAGGAGAGGAAGACGAGCCGGAGCACGTCGTGCGGTTCGTCCTCCGCCCGCGCGTCGGCGCCCCGTTCCCGGTCCTGACGCTGCCCCAGTTCATGGGCCAGCTGCTCCTGCTTGCGTTCGAGGCGCTGGGCACGGCGGAGGTGGTCGAGGGCCCGCCGCTTGGCGGTGGTGGTCAGCCATGCGCCGGGGTTGTCGGGGATGCCGGAGACGGGCCACTGTTCGAGGGCCGCGACCAGGGCGTCCTGGGCCAGCTCCTCGGCGAGACCGACGTCGCGCACCATGCGGGTGAGCGAGGCGACGATCTTCGCCGACTCGAGTTTCCAGGCCGCATCGACCGTGCGGTGAACATCCGGCAGCACGCCGACGATCACAACACCCGCCCCGGCTCACCCGCAAGCGGCCGGGGCGGGGAGTGTCCCCTTGGCGTCCCGGCGTCAGGGGCCGAAGACCTGCTGGACCACGCTCTCGCCGTCCCCGACGATCCGGCGGAAGCGGCGGGCCAGTTCGATCGCCTCCTCCTGGGAGCGGACCTCGATCAGCGCGAAGCCGGCCACGGCCTCCTTGGCCTCGGCGAAGGGACCGTCCGTCACGGTGATCTCGTCCCCGGCGGAGGTCACACGGACTCCACCGGGCTCCAGGCCGCCGGTGGCCAGGAGCACGCCCGCCGCCGTCAGCTCCTCGATGAACCGGCCCATTTCGGCGTACAGCTTCTCGTCGGGGGCGGTGTCGGACGGCTTGGTCGTCATCAGGTAGCGCATGGGATCTCCGTGCCTCTCGTGTCGCTCGTGTCATTCGGATCGCTCGCATCACTTGGGCCACTCGTGCCGTGGACCGTGATCCGGTCGGGTGCTTCTGCCCAAGCGTCGAACAACACCCTGTGACAGGGAATGGCGCCGTTCCCTGTCACATCGCCGGATCGACGTGTCAGCGAGAGGCAGACCGCCCTCGCCCCGCTCACCGGAGGAGAGTCCCCCGCCATGTCCACCACGCAGACCGCCCCCACCCACGGCACCAGCACCGTCGCTTCCTCCTCCCCCGCCACCACCCGCTCCCTGCTCACCGTCGCGGTCGTGGCGCAGCCGCTGTGGGCCCTCGTGGCCCTCGCCCAGGCCGCGGCCCGCGACGGCTACGACATCACCCGTCACCCCCTGAGCGCCCTCAGCAACGGATCCCTCGGCTGGATCCAGATCACCAACTTCGTCCTGGCCGGAGTCCTGACCGTCATCGGGGCCGGCGGTCTGCGCCGGGCCCTGCGGGGCACCCCCGGCGGCACATGGGCGCCACGGCTCGTACGGATCAGCGGCGTCGGCATGATCGCGGCGGGCGTGTTCGTGATGGACCCCTCCGACGGCTTCCCCGTCGGTACGCCGGACGGGATGCCCGCCGCCCTGTCCTGGCAGAGCTACGCCCACTTCGCCGCCGGTTCGGTCACCTTCACGGCGCTGATCGCGGCCTGCTACGTCCTGGGTCGCCACTTCGGCCGCGCCGGGCTGCGGAGGCACGCCGTCGGTTCCCGGGTCGCGGGTACGGCGCTGCTGCTCGGCAACGGCTGGGCGATGGGCGGCGGCACGGCCGGCACGCTCACCCTCGCCGTCGGCGTGATCACGGCGATGGTCTGGATCTCCTCGTGCGCCGCACGCTGCCGCCGCGCCCTCTGATGCGGCGCCTAACCCTGCGTCAGCTCCTTGAGGGCGACATTGAGTCGGAGGACGTTGACGCGGGGTTCGCCGATGAAGCCGAGGACGCGGTCGTCGGTGTGGTCGGCGACAAGGCGGTCGACCTGGGCGACGGTCAAGTGGTTCTTCTCGGCGACGCGGTGGACCTGGAGCTTCGCGTACTCCGGGGAGATGTGCGGGTCGAGGCCGGAGCCGGAGGAGGTGACGGCGTCGGCGGGGATGTCCGACGGCTTCACCTGGTGCCCGGCCGTCGAGTTGCCCTTGATCACGGCGGCCTTGGCGTCCTTCACCCACCGGATCAGGTCCGCGTTGTCGCCCGAGCGGTTCGTGGCACCGGAAAGGATCAGCTTGTACCGGGTGTTGACGCTGTTGGAGCCCAGGCCGTTGGACGGGCGCGGCTGGAACCACTTCAGGTCCGGCGCCGCCGTCTCCTCGCCGTCCTTCAGCGGCAGGTCGTAGCGCTGGCCGATGAGCTCGGAGCCGACGACCTTGCCGCTCGCGTCCTGGATCTCGGAGCCGTTCGCCTTGCCGGGGAAGGCCACTTGGGCGATCCCGGTGACGGCGAGCGGATAGAGGACGCCGCACACGACGGTGAGGACGAGGAGGGCGCGCAGGCCCGCCCAGAGGATCCGCCAGGTGTTGCCTACGGAGTTGTTCGCCATGGTCGGTCAGCCGATTCCGGGGATGAGGGAGAGGAGCAGGTCGATGATCTTGATGCCGATGAACGGGGCGACCAGGCCGCCGAGTCCGTAGACGCCGAGGTTGCGCCGGAGCATCGAGTCGGCGCTGGAGGGCCTGTAGCGGACGCCCTTCAGGGCGAGGGGCACGAGGGCGATGATGATCAGCGCGTTGAAGACGACGGCCGACAGGATCGCGGACTCGGGCGAGTGCAGGCCCATGATGTTGAGCTTGTCGAGGGACGGGTAGGCGACGGCGAACATGGCGGGGATGATCGCGAAGTACTTGGCCACGTCGTTGGCGATCGAGAAGGTGGTCAACGCACCCCGGGTGATGAGGAGTTGCTTGCCGATCTCGACGATCTCGATGAGCTTGGTCGGGTCGGAGTCGAGGTCGACCATGTTGCCGGCCTCCTTCGCGGCCGACGTGCCCGTGTTCATCGCCACGCCGACGTCCGCCTGCGCGAGCGCGGGCGCGTCGTTGGTGCCGTCGCCGGTCATCGCGACGAGCTTCCCGCCCGCCTGCTCCCGCTTGATGAGGGCCATCTTGTCCTCGGGGGTGGCCTCGGCGAGGAAGTCGTCGACACCCGCCTCCTCGGCGATCGCCTTCGCGGTCAGCGGGTTGTCACCCGTGATCATGACCGTCTTGATGCCCATGCGGCGCAGCTCGTCGAACCGCTCCCGCATGCCCTCCTTGACGACGTCCTTCAGGTGGATGACGCCGAGAACACGCGCGCCCCTGTCGTCCTCCAGAGCCACGAGCAACGGCGTACCGCCGGCTTGGCCGATCTGATCCGTGAGCGCCTGCGCGTCCTCGGCGACACTGCCGCCCCGCTCCTCCACCCATGCCACGACCGAACCGGTCGCGCCCTTGCGGATCCTCCTGCCGTCCACGTCCACGCCCGACATACGGGTCTGGGCGGTGAACTCGATCCACTCGGCACCGGACAGCTCGCCCTGGCGGCGCTCGCGCAGCCCGTACCCGTCCTTGGCCAGGACCACGATCGAGCGGCCTTCGGGGGTCTCGTCGGCGAGGGAGGAGAGCTGGGCCGCTTCAGCGACCTCGGCCTCCGTGGCGCCCTTGACCGGGACGAACTCCGACGCCTGCCGGTTGCCGAGGGTGATGGTGCCAGTCTTGTCGAGCAGCAGCGTCGACACGTCGCCGGCGGCCTCGACCGCGCGGCCCGACATCGCGAGGACGTTGCGCTGCACGAGCCGGTCCATGCCCGCGATACCGATCGCGGAGAGCAGGGCGCCGATGGTGGTCGGGATCAGGCAGACGAGCAGGGCCGTCAGGACGATCATCGAGGTCTGCCGGTCGGCGCCGGCGTAGATCGCGAACGGCTTCAGCGTCACGACCGCGAGCAGGAAGACGATCGTGAGCGAGGCGAGCAGGATGTTGAGGGCGATCTCGTTGGGCGTCTTCTGCCGGGCGGCGCCCTCGACCAGGTTGATCATCCGGTCGATGAAGGTCTCGCCGGGCTTCGTCGTGATCTTGACGACGATGCGGTCGGAGAGGACCTTCGTGCCGCCGGTGACGGCGCAGCGGTCGCCGCCGGACTCGCGGATGACGGGGGCGGACTCGCCGGTGATGGCGGACTCGTCGACGGAGGCCACGCCCTCGACGACGTCGCCGTCGCCGGGGATGACGTCGCCGGCCTCGCAGACGACGAGGTCGCCGATGCGCAGTTCGGTGCCCGGCACCTGCTCCTCGCCCGTCTTCGTCAGACGGCGGGCGACGGTGTCCGTCTTGGCCTTGCGCAGGGTGTCGGCCTGGGCCTTGCCGCGCCCCTCGGCGACCGCCTCCGCCAGGTTGGCGAAGATCGTGGTCAGCCACAGCCAGACGGTGATCGCCCAGCCGAACCAGTCCCCCGGGTTCATGACCGCCAGCACCGTGGTGACGACCGAGCCGATCAGCACCACGAACATGACCGGGGACTTGACCATGCCCCGGGGGTCGAGCTTGCGCAGCGCGTCCGGGAAGGACTTCACCAGCTGCTTGGGGTCGAACAGTCCGCCGCCGACGCGTCCGGCCGCGGCCGGCCCGTCGGTCGGCGCCTCCGGCCGCGGGGGCCGGGTGGGGGTGATGGTGCTCATGCTGCGAGCCCTTCGGCGAGCGGTCCCAGCGCGAGGGCCGGGAAGTAGGTGAGACCGGCGATGATCATGATGGTTCCGACCAGGAGGCCCGTGAACAGCGGCTTCTCCGTGCGGAGCGTGCCCGAGGTCTCGGGCACCGGCGTCTGCTCGGCGAGCGAGCCGGCAAGGGCGAGCACGAAGACCATCGGCAGGAAGCGGCCGAGCAGCATCGCGATGCCGATGGTCGAGTTGAACCACTGCGTGTCGGCGTTGAGGCCCGCGAAGGCGGAGCCGTTGTTGTTGGCGCCGGACGTGTAGGCGTACAGGATCTCGGAGAAGCCGTGCGCGCCGGAGTTCGTCATCGAGTGGGACGGGGTGTCCAGGGCCATCGCGGCGGCGGTGAAGCAGAGCACGAGCGCGGGGGTGACGAGGATGTAGCAGGCCGCGAACTTGATCTCGCGGGTGCCGATCTTCTTGCCGAGGTACTCGGGGGTGCGGCCGACCATCAGACCGGCGATGAACACCGCGATGACCGCCATGATCAGCATGCCGTAGAGGCCGGAGCCGACCCCGCCGGGCGCGATCTCGCCGAGCTGCATGCCGAGCATGGTGATGCCGCCGCCGAAGCCGGTGTACGAGGAGTGGAAGGAGTTCACCGCGCCGGTCGAGGTCATGGTGGTAGCCACGGCGAAGATCGACGAGCCGCCGATCCCGAAGCGGGTCTCCTTGCCCTCCATCGCACCGCCGGCGAGGTCGAGGGCGGGGGCGTTGTGGGCGAACTCGGTCCACAGCATGAGGCCCGTGAAGAGGAGCCAGATGGTGGCCATCGTGCCGAGGATCGCGTACCCCTGCTTGACCGATCCGACCATGCGGCCGAAGGTCCGGGTGAGCGCGAAGGGAATGACGAGGATCAGGTAGATCTCGAAGAGGTTGGAGAGCCCGTCGGGGTTCTCGAAGGGGTGGGCCGAGTTCGCGTTGAAGTAGCCGCCGCCGTTCGTGCCGAGCTCCTTGATGACCTCCTGGGAGGCCACGGCGCCGCCGTTCCACTGCTGCGGTCCGCCGATGAACTGCCCGACCTCGTGGATGCCGGAGAAGTTCTGGATGGCGCCGCAGGCGACGAGGACGAGGGCGCCGATCACGGAGATCGGCAGCAGGATCCGGACGGTGCCGCGGACCAGGTCGGCCCAGAAGTTGCCCAGCTCACCGGTGCGCGACCGCGCGAAACCGCGCACCAGCGCGACCGCCACGGCGATGCCGACGGCGGCCGACACGAAGTTCTGCACGGCCAGGCCACCGGTCTGCACGACGTGGCCCATGGCCTGCTCGCCGTAGTACGACTGCCAGTTGGTGTTGGCCACGAACGAGGCGGCGGTGTTGAAGGCCTGGTCCGGGTCGATGGAGACGAAGCCCAGGGAGCCGGGCAGCGAGCCCTGGATCCGCTGGAGCAGATAGAGGAAGAGGACGCTCACGACGGAGAAGGCGAGGACACCGCGCAGATAGGCGGGCCAGCGCATCTGCACCGACGGGTCGGCGCCGATGGCCTTGTAGATCCACTTCTCGGCCCGGAGGTGTTTCTCCGAGGAGTAGACCCGGGCCATGTGGTCGCCCAGCGGGCGGTACGAGAGGCCCAGCGCGACGAGGAGGGCGAGGAGCTGGAGAACCCCAGCTAGGACGGGACTCATCTCCGTACTCAGAACCTCTCCGGCTTGAGGAGGGCGAGGACGAGGTAGCCGAGGAGGCCGGCGGCCACCAGCAGGCCGACGATGTTTTCGGCGGTCACAGCTTGGCCACCCCCTTGGCGATGAAGGCCACCAGCGCGAAGACCGCGATCGTGGTGACGACGAAGGCCAGGTCGGCCATCGTGAGCTCCTGGGTGAAGAACGGATTCTCGGACGAGATGAGCAAACCCCTGCTCGGAGGGGGTCGAGGCTTCCGTTAACGCCCCTCATACGTCCCTCGGCGCGCTCTTGACGCGTCCTCTACGCGAGCTCGCCCCGGCCGGGAACCTTCTCCCGCACCGCCGCGTTCTACAGGCGCGTAGAAACAACCGACGATGACTGGAGTGACGGAACATGGCCCTGTGGGACCGCATCAAGGAATCCGCATCGGGGATGCAGACCCAGCTGGTGGCGAGGAAGAACGACCTGAAGAGCGGCGCCTTCCGGGACGCCGCCATGGCGATGTGCGCGCTCGTGGCCGCCGCCGACGGGACGATCGACCCGGCCGAGCGCCGACGGGTCGCTCAGCTCATCGCGACGAACGAGGTCCTGCAGAACTTCGACGCGACCGACCTCCAGCGCCGGTTCGACGAGAACCTGGACAAGCTGACGGCCGACTTCGACTTCGGCCGGGTCAGCGTGCTCCAGGAGATCGCCAAGGCGAAGAAGAAGCCCGCCGAGGCCCGCGCGGTCGTCCAGATAGGCATCGTCATCGGCGGCGCCGACGGCGACTTCGACAAGACGGAACAGGCCGTCGTCCGCGAGGCCTGCTTCGCCCTCGGCCTGCCGCCCCACGAGTTCGACCTCTAGGGGGTGTCGTCAAATTCCCGTCGTCCTGGCCGGGGGGCGGGTCTGCCGCGGGGCCGGGCCTCACATCGGGGTGGCTGCTCGGAGGGTGAGGAAGAGGGCGACCGCCGAGTTCGCCGAGGAGAGGGCCGAGGCCGTCGTGCCGAAGGCGGCGGTCCAGGCCGCGAGGCCCACCGCGGTGAAGAGCGGCGGCCAGGTGCGGGACTGGGGGGCCGGGCGGAGCAGGGCCGCCACTCGGCGGGGCACGGGGCCCGCGCCGGTGACCGCGGGAAGCAGCGGGGTGGTCGTCGGCGGGGCCAGCAGGGCGGCCGTGCCGATCGCCCGGGCCACGCAGCGGCGGCTGCCGACGGCTGCCGCGGCCTCCTCGTCGGCCCAGCGTTCGGCGGTGTAGGCGACGGCGGTGCGGAGCGGGCGCAGGAACGGGTTGGCGCGGGCGGCGAGATGGACCGTCGTGAGGTGCCGGTGGTGGCGCCCCGCCAGGTGGGCCCGCTCGTGGGCGAACAGCGCCCTGCGTTCGCGGGAGGTCAGCGCGGTGAGCATGCCGGTGCTGACGACGGCCCGGCCGCGCCGACGGCCGGGCAGCGCGTAGGCGTAGGGGGTGCCGTCCGGCAGGACGGTCACGGAGGTCTCGGGCAGACCGGCGAGCGCGGCCTCGGCCCGTCGGCGCGCCCGCAGCTGGCGCCAAGCCGCCACGCCGCACGAGACGAGGACGGCCAGCAGGGCCGGGATGGCCGCCCGGCCCGCCACCTCGTCGTACGGCAGGGCCGCGCGCACCTCGGGGTCCGACCAGGCGTCGGGCAGCGGGTTGCCGGGCAGCTGGGCCGTACCGACGATCATGAGCAGGCCGAGGCAGAGGGTGCTGCACACCGCGAGGACGCCGGCGCCGGCGGAGAGGAGGCGCGTCGCGGTACGGGGATGGAGCCGGCTCTCGGCGAGCCGGGCGACGGGCCAGGCCGTGAGCGGGAGGACGAGGGGGAGGAAGACGAAGAGACCCATGGTGCGTGTCAGCGGTCTTCCTCGGGGGACGAGGGGGGTGCGGAGAGGTCGGGGGACTCCGGCTCTGCGGCCAGGAGTTCGCGCAGGAGCCGCTCGTCGTTCTCGGAGAGCGCCGTGACGAAGCTGGCGAGTACCGCCTGGCGGTCCGCCTCCGCGTCCAGCACCTTGCGCATCCGGAGCGCGGCGAGCCCCGCCTCGTCGGCGACGGCCGTCCAGACGAAGGAGCGCCCCGCCCGCTCGCGCTCCACGGCGCCCTTGCCGTGCAGCCGGGTCAGGATCGTGATCACGGTGGTGTAGGCGAGGTCGCCGCCGAGGCGCTCCTGCACCCAGGCCACGGGCACCGGTTCGGGGGCGCCCTTGAGCACGGAAAGGACGTGCGCCTCCAGCTTTCCCTGACCGCGCCTGCTCGGCGAGGGCCCCGTCCCGTCCCCGCTCCGGTCCTTCATGCCGCCCCCTCCCTCCGGTCCCGTACATGCCACCTACGTGCCACTTTAGAAGACGGAGAGGCCCGTGATGGTGGTGAAGCGGTCGAGGGCGGCGACCCCGGCGACCGAGTTGCCGCGGTCGTCGAGGCCCGGGCTCCAGACGCAGAGGGTGCAGCGGCCCGGGACGACGGCGATGATCGCGCCGCCCACCCCGCTCTTGCCGGGAAGCCCGACCCGGTAGGCGAAGTCGCCCGCCGCGTCGTACGTGCCGCAGGTCATCATCACCGCGTTGACCTGCTTGGCCTGGCTGCGGGTGAGCAGGCGGGAGCCGTCCGCGCGGATGCCGTGCCGGGCGAGGAAGCCGGTGGCGACGGCGAGGTCGGCGCAGGACGCCTCGATCGCGCACTGCCGGAAGTACTCGCGGAGCAGGGTCGGCACGGGCGTGGTGATGTTGCCGTACGAGGCCATGAAGTGGGCGAGTGCGGCGTTGCGGTCGCCGTGGGCGGTCTCGGACGCGGCCACGTCCCGGTCGAAGTCGAGGTCCGGGTTGGCGGACTCGGCGCGCAGGAAGTCACGGAGGCTGCCGGAGGCGTCACCGGTCAGCCGGTGCAGCCGGTCGGTGACGACGAGGGCCCCGGCGTTGATGAACGGGTTCCGGGGGATGCCGTGCTCGTACTCCAGCTGGACGAGCGAGTTGAAGGGGTTGCCCGAGGGCTCGCGGCCGACGTGCTCCCAGAGTTCCTCGCCCTCCCGGGACAGCGCGAGGGCGAGCGTGAAGACCTTGGTGACGGAC
This sequence comes from Streptomyces narbonensis, assembly GCF_014649015.1. Classification (GTDB taxonomy): domain Bacteria; phylum Actinomycetota; class Actinomycetes; order Streptomycetales; family Streptomycetaceae; genus Streptomyces; species Streptomyces narbonensis. The sequence continues at coordinate 273,718 of NZ_BMSF01000002.1, read as the reverse complement.
TGGGTGGAGAAGGGCTGCTGCCACTCCCCCACCCCGTACACCGTGCCGTCGAGCTCCGCCACGGCCATCCCGAAGCGGTTCGGGTCGACGGCGGCGAGAGCGGGGATGTAGTCGGCGGGGCGGCCCCGGCCGGCGAGGGCCTCGATCTCCTCGCCGATGCGTTCGAGTACGGGCAGGAAGGACTGCTGGAAGGACTGCGCCATGAGCGCATTGTGCCCGGGGCCGCGGGCGGCTCAGTTCTCGGCCGTGTCGGGGACGCCGGCCTCCGGCATCTCGTCGAGGGCGTACGGATGCACGTACCGCGCGTCGTCGAAGGGCGTGAACCACGTGCCGAAGCCGCTCGCTGCCGCACCACCGTCGGCGCCGTCCTCCCCCGTGTCCTGGAGCCACGCGAAGTCCATGTCCTCGTACACCTCCCCGGCGAAGCGCCCGAGGGCCGCCGCGACCTCCTCGTCCAGGAGTCCGTGCAGGTCGAGGGTGACGTGGGCCTGTTCGAGGAGGAGTTTCAGCACGAGCTCCTCGGCGAGGCAGCCGAGCCGCCGGAAGCTGCCGTCGGTGAACCGGGTGGTGAGGGCGATCGCGGTCACCAGGAAGCGGCGCGCGAAGAGTTCGTTGTACTGCAGCGCGTGGCGCGAGGGCAGCTGGTCGAGATGCCACAGGTGCCCCTGGCACTCGGCGACGGTGGTGTCCTCCTCGGCGAGCGCCTGGACGTCGTCGTACAGCTCGTCGATGAGGACCTCGGCGCCGTAGACCAGGGAGCCGGCGGCGAGTTCGGCGCTCGCGGGAGAGATCTCCGGGAGCCCGTCCCCCGTGTCCGCGGTCCCGGCGCCTTCCGCCCCTTCGTCCTGCGGCCGGGTCCCGCCACCCGGTCCCGGCCCCGGTCCCGCGCCCGCCTCCTGCCGAGGCCCGGCCTCCGGTCCCGCCTCCGGTCCCGCCTCCGCTCCCGCCTCCGGTCCCACGTCCGCCTCCGCCTCCGATTCCGCCTCCGATCCCGCCTCCGCGACGCCGAAGGCCACCGGGCCGAAGGAGCGGAGCCGGGCCGCCAGGGTGCGGAAGGCGGCTTCGTGGTCCTGCGCCTCCCGCTCCGTCTCGTCGGCGGTGTCGGGCTGCGCCGTGTGGTGGGCCCGGCGGGCCTGCGGGTCGCTGGGCGGGGCGCCGGGCCCGTCGGCCGCTTCGAGGCTCTCACGCGCCGCGTCGGTGTGCAGCTGCACCTCGCTGCTCTCGACCGTCCACTCGGCCAGCAGCTCCGAGCGCTCCAGGACCTCCTCGCTCACGGAACCGACCGCTTCCTCCGCGAACTCCAGCGACGGCGCCGCGACCACCACCTTCAGGATCGCCCCGCCCGGATGGACGGCCACGGCGACGTCGAACAGGTCCATCTCCATGCCGTCGGCGCCTTCGATTCCGGCCACCGACGCGAAGCCCTGCTCCAGGAGGGCGGTGGCTCCCACGCGGTGGAGCCCGTCCAGCTCCGGAGCACCCTCCGGAATGCGTATTTCCACGGTTACGACATAGGTCACGGACGAAAGCGTGCCAGGCCGGGGCGGGTGGACGCGGGTGTTCGCGGAAGCTTCTCGTCGCACCGGCGGAGCGGACGGCAGGAGCCGGCGCCCCGAGGGGCACCGGCTCCTGTCGTCGGTGGGCGAAGGTCAGACCGCGAGCCCGGACTTCTCCTTGCCCTCCGCGTCCTGCCCGGCGGTCTCGGCGGTCCCGGCGGTCTCGGCGGTCCCGGCGGTCCCGGCGGTCCCGGCGGTCCCGGCGGTCCCGGCGGTCTCGGCGGTCTCGGCATCGGCGGCGGTCTTCTTGCCGTCCCGCATGACCAGGGTGGCGAGGACGGCCGCCGCGAGGACACCGATCGCGCTGATCGTGAAGGTGGTGGACATCGAGGTGGTGAAGGCCTCGCGGGCCGACTCGATCATCGCGGGGTCGCCCTTGGCGGCGGCCAGTGCCCCGCCGATCGACTGCTTGGCCTGCTCGGGGGCGTCGGCCGGCATCTCACGGGAGTAGATGCTGGTGAGGAGCGAGCCGAGGATGGCGATGCCGAGCGCGGTGCCGGCCTGCTGGATCGTGTCGTTCAGGGCGGAGCCGACGCCCGCCTTCTCCTCGGGGATGGTGCTCATCAGGGCGCCGACGGCGGCCGGCATCGCGAGGCCGGCGCCGAGGCCGAGCAGGCCCAGGGCGATGGCCGGGACGGTGAAGCCGGAGGCCGCGTCGACCGTGGTCAGCAGGGCGAAGGAACCGGCCATGACGAGCATGCCCGCGAGGATCAGGACGCGGTTGCCGACCTTGGCCGCGAGGCCGGCGCCGGCGCCGTTGCCGATGAGCGCGGCGACGGCGAGCGGGACGAAGGCGAGGCCCGCCTTGACCGGCGAGTAGCCGAGGACGAACTGGAGGTACTGGGTGAGGACGAGGAGCAGGCCGCCGTTGCCGATCTGCACGAGGGTCAGCGAGAGCGAACCGCCGCTGAAGTTGCGGTGCTTGAAGAGGACCAGCGGCACCATCGGCTCGGGGGTGACGTTCTCCCAGATCACGAAGCCGGCGAGGGAGACGACCGCGACCGCCAGGGTGACGAGCCCGCGGCCCTCGAAGGCACCGTGCTGCGGGATCTCGATGATCCACCAGATCAGGGCGGTCATGCCGACGACGGAGAGGATCGCGCCGAGCGGGTCGGGCTTCTGCCAGGGGCCCTTCGACTCCGGCATGAGGGTGAGGGCGGCGACGACGGCGAGGACGACGACCGGGACGTTGATGAAGAAGATCGACTGCCAGGAGTAGTGGTCGATCAGGAAGCCGCCGAGGACCGGGCTGCCGACGAGGCCGAGCATCGACACGGAGCCCCAGGCCGCCATCGCCTTGGGCCGCTCGTCCTCGTCGAAGACGGTGATGAGGATGGAGAGCGTCGAGGGCATGATCAGCGCGCCGCCGACACCCATTGTGATCCGCGCGGCGATGACCTCGCCGGGACTGGTGCAGACCGTCGCGGCCAGTGACGCCGCGCCGAAGAGCAGCAGGCCGATGATCATGATCTTCCGTCGGCCGAACCGGTCACCGAGGCTTCCGGAGGTGAGGAGGAGCCCCGCGAAGACCAGGATGTAGGAGTCCAGGATCCACTGGATGTCCTGGGCGCTCGCGCCGATGTCCTCGGTCATCGAGGGGACCGCGACGGTCAGCGCCATGCTGTCGACCACCAGGACCAGGGTGCTGAGGCACAGCACGACCAGGATCCACCAGCGGCGTGGGTTGCGGGTTTCCATCGGACTTCCCCCTCGACTTTCGTCTTTCGCTTGCCGATTTCCTTCGGTGCGAACACTGTACGCAGACGCGCACAGTGTTCGCAACCCCTTGCACCTGTACGCTGGATGCGAACGCCGTACGCAGCGAAGGAGGGCCCATGGCCGCCAAGGCGAACCCCGTCCCGTCCGTATGGACGCGACAGCAGTCCCCACCCGATCAGCCCGCGCTCAGCCGCACCGCGATCGTCCGCGAGGCGGTCGTCATGCTGGACGCCGACGGCATCGAGGCGCTCAGCATGCGCAAGCTCGGCGCCCGCCTGAACGCCGGCGCCACCTCGCTCTACCGTCACGTCGCGACCAAGGACGAGCTCATGGAGCTCGCCGTGGACGAGGTCGCCGCCGAGATCACCGTCCCCCCGGCGGACGCCGCCCGCGGCGGAGCCGGCTGGCGCGCCGCCGCGACCGAGGCCGCGGGCTCCTTCCGCGCGACGGCCCTGCGCCACCCCTGGCTCTCGTCCGTCCTCGGCCAGGCGGGTCTCGCCTATCTGGGACCGAACCTGATGTCGTACTCGGAGCGGCTCGCCGCCCTCTTCACGGCGGCCGGCTTCCCGGAGCCGAGCCGGGCGATCGACACCCTCCTGTCGTACGTCATCGGGATGAGCACGACGGAGGCCGCCTGGCTGACCACGGTCGCCCGCTCCGGCGACAGCGAGGGCGACTTCATCGCCCGGCTGATGCCCGCCGCCCAGCAGGCCGCGGCCGACCACGACCACCTCGCCGAGGCCTACGCCGACGCCGCCGTCCGGGCGCCCGTCGACCCCGTCGCCCTCCGCGACGCGAAGTTCACCTACGGCCTGGAGGTCGTCCTCGACGGCCTGGAGATGCGCCTCACGGCCTGAGCAGCACGGCCTGAGCAGCACGGCCTGAGCAGCACGGCCTGAGCAGCACGGCCTGAGCAGCACGGCCTGAGCAGCACGGCCTGAGCAGCACGGCCTGAGCAGCACGGCCTGATCAGGCCGCCTCCCCGGGGGGCCAGCGGCGGTGGAGTTCGTCGATGTGGAAGTCGTGCGCGTGGCGGCCCCCGCCGCCCGCCGCCACGAGATGGGGGTGGCCGGCGGGCAGTTCGGGGTGGACGTGTGCGAGCGCGGCCGGATCGATACGGGGCCACAGGCGGGCGGCGGCCAGGGCGCCGAGCAGGGCCACCCCGGCGAGTACGGCCGCCGAGGCCGCGAGTCCGGCACCCGCGGCGAGCCAGCCGGCGAGCGGGTAGGTGAGCAGCCAGCCCGCGTGCGAGAGGGAGAACCGGGCGGCGAAGACGGCCGGCAGGTCGCCGCTCCGCGCGGAGCGGCGCAGCAGCCTGCCGCCGGGCGTCAGGATCGCCGAGGTCGCCGCGCCGAGGACCGCCCAGAGCACGAGCAGCCCTGGCCAGGACCAGGACGGGCCGCCCGGCGCGTGGCCGACTCCGACGCCGGCCCCCGCTCCGGCCCCGAGCCCGAGTGCGAGCAGCCCGAGGGTCCCGGGCAGGACGAAGGCGGCGCGCAGCATGAGCGCCCGTTCCGCGGGCGGCCGGAGGGTGCGCGCCGGCCTGCCGACCGATTCCGCGGGCCGGCGGTCCAGGGCGCGCGGGAGGAGGAGTGCCACCGCCATCGAGCCCGCCCCGTAGGCACCGAGGGCGAGCGGGACGTCCCCGGGGGCGCGGCCGAGGGAGTCGCGGACCAGGACGACGGTGTTCACGAGCACCGCCGCGCCCGCCGCCGCCACCGCGACGTCGAGGGCGAGCAGGGCCCGCAGGCGCGGAGTGCCGAGGAGGAGCCGCGTACCGAAGGCGGCCCTGGCCCGGAGGCCTCCGGCGCGTGCGGCGGGTGCCGGCGCGGGCAGGGCGGTCGCGCGGACCAGGATGCCCGAGACGAGGAAGCCGACGGCGGTGCCGGCGAAGAGCCGGTCGTACGGGACGAGGGTGAGCAGCACGGCGGCGAGCGCCGGGCTGAGCAGGCTCTCCAGGTCGTAGGCGAGCCGGGAGAGGGAGAGCGCCCGGGTGTAGTCGCGCTCCTCGGGCAGCACCTCGGGGATCGTCGCCTGGAAGGTCGGCGTGAAGGCGGCGGAGGCGGTCTGGAGGAGCAGGATCAGGACGTAGATCTGCCACACCTGAGTGACGAACGGCAGGGACACGGCGATCCCGGCCCGTACGAGGTCCAGGGTGACGAGCAGGGTCCGGCGGGGCAGCCGGCCGGCGAGCGCGCCGACGACGGGGCCCATGCCGACGTACGCGGCCATCTTGATCGCCAGGGCGGTGCCGAGCACGGCGGAGGCGTTCGTCCCGGCGAGGTCGTAGGCGAGGAGGCTCAGCGCCACGGTCGCGAGGCCCGTGCCGGCGAGGGCGACGACCTGGGCGGTGAAGAGGCGTCGGTAGGTGCGGTTGCGCAGCACGGACAGCATGAGGGCGCCCCCGGTCGGCCACGGCGGTCGGCGGTTCTCCGGCCTCTTCACCGTAGCCGAAATGTGCACAGGTGCGCACATGTTGACGCCGAGGGTTTCGGGCCCGAGGTTCTCAGTCGTGCCAGGGCTCGCCGCTCACGACGTGGTCGGCACGGCTGATCGCCTCGACGACCAGCCGCTTCAGATGCCCGTCCGGCATCGCGTACACGACGCGGCGCCCGTCCTTGCGGGACTGCACCAGTCCGCCGAGGCGCAGTTTGGCCAGGTGCTGGCTCACGGCCGGGCGCGCGGCTCCGCACGCCTCCGTCAGGGCGGTGACGTCGGCCTCCCCGTGCGTGAGCAGCCACAGGAGGTGGAGGCGGGTGGGGTCGGAGAGCAGCGCGAACACCTCGGCTGCCGCAGCGAGTTCCCGCGCCCCCGGCGTCCGCTCGTGCGTACGGGACACGGCGGCCGCCACGGCAGGCGCCGTGCTGCCCGCCGTGGGGTCGTCGGGATCTGCGGCGTCTGCCGGGTCTGCGCGCTCGGACATGAGGTCATCGTAGGCAGCCCCGCGAGCGGTCCGGCCGGGCCCGAGCCCTCCCGTCGGACACGCCGCCGTCACTCGTCCGTCCGAGTGAGTCAGAGGCGCAGTTCCTTCGCCTCGAAGCGGCCGTCGCCGAGGACGAGGACGAAGGTGACCTGCTGGCCCTCGGAGAGCACCTGGGGCTCACCCTCGATGTCCTCCGCACTGAACCAGACCTGCTCCTCGGAGCCCACGGGGACGACGAAGCCGTATCCGCCGAGACGGTTGAAGGACTGCACGAACCCTTTGCTTCTGCCTTCCATGGCGGCCTCCCTGTCGTCACCGGCGAAGTGCCTCTCAGGGGAGATCTACCCCGCCGGTCCGCGCTTCGCCCGTCACGGGACACCGCCGGCGGGCGATCGGGGCGGCCCCGGTGTGCGGGCCACCCTCAGCCGTCTCGTAGAATATTCAACAGAGGTCCGGTGCCGGAGATCCCCCGTGTCCGGCACCGGGCCTCGCCGACTTCGCGCCACCTCCCGGTCCCGGCCCCGGCCTGACGCCTCCCCGAGGCGCTTCCCCTTGACGCTTCCCCGCCTGGCGCCTCAGCAGCCGCCGGGATACGCGGTCCGGGCCGTGATCCGGGCGATGCGCCGCGCGGACTCCTCCGGCGAGGCCACCGGCTGGACGATGTGGCTGACCGTGAGCCGGACGATCGTCTCGACCGCGAGGCCCCGCGACTCCTCGTCCACATCGGGCCAGGCCTCGATCGCGTACGCGTCGAGCATCGTCATCGCCGTCCCGAAGACGGGCTCCGGGCGCGTGGTCAGATAGGCGAGAAGATCGTCCTCGCCGCCCCGCGCGGCCACCAGAACCCCCTTGATCAGGGGGTTGTCCGCGGCCTGCTGGAGCGTGTAGCCGACACCGGCGGCGGCGGCCGCCTCCAACTCGCCACGATGGGCGTCGAGTTCGCGCTGGATGCCGAGCAGGAAGCCCTCCAGCTCGCGCTGGACCAGGGCCTTGCCGATGGCCTCCTTCGACCCGAACTCGTTGTAGAGCGTCTGGCGGCTGATCCCGGCCGCCCGCGCGATGGCGGTCATGCGCAGCCCGCCCCAGCCTTCGGCGGCGACGAGGCGGTAGGCGGCGTCGAGCACCTGCTCACGCAGGAGGGAGCGGACGCTCTCGCGGAAACGTGTCATCGTGGCCCCACTTTATCCATGGGAGCGCGACCGCCCGCCCGGCACGGCAACCTGCCCGCCCGGGTACGGGAATCCGCCTGCGCGGGTACGGGAACCTGCTGCGCTGTACGGATATCCGCCCGCCCGGCACGGGACCGGTCGCGGGCTCCGGCCCCGGGCTCAGGCCCCGGGCTCAGGCCCCGGGGGTCTCCTTCCGCAGCCAGTGGGCGGCCGCGGCGAGCAGTGCGGTCACGCCGACGGGGATCGTCGGCCCGGGCACGGGCGCGAAGTGGGGCGAGTGGTTGGCGGGGACGGTGTCGGGGAGGCCGTTCTCCAGGAGGGAGTCGGGGGCGACGCCCGCGTACAGGGCGGGGTCGGCGCCGCCGAAGTGCCAGAAGACGGAGGGGACTCCGAGCGCGGTGCCGAAGACACCGAAGTCCTCGCTGCCGGTGATGACCTGGGGCAGGGTGAAGACCCTTCCCTCGCCGAAGGCCTCGGTGAGGGCGGACTGGACGAGGGCGGTCGCGGGCCCGTCGTTGACGGTGACCGGGAAGGCGTTGAAGGGGACGATCTCCGGCTCCTTGGGAGCGCCCGAGGCGGCGGCCTCCGCGCGGACGATGCGGGTGACGGCGGCCAGGAGCCGGTCCCGTACGGCAGGGGTGGTGGAGCGGATGTTGATCCGCAGCTCGGCGGTGTCCGGGATGATGTTCTCCTTCGTCCCGGCGTGCAGCGAGCCGACGGTGACGACCGCTGTCTGTGCGGCGCCGATCTCCCGGGAGACGACGGTCTGCAGCCGCATGACGACGGCGGCGGCCATCACCACCGGGTCGACGGCCGTCTCGGGGCTCGATCCGTGGCCGCCGCGGCCGAAGAGGGTCACGCGGAGGCTGTCGGACGCGGCCATGACCGGGCCGGGCCGGGTGCCGATGAAGCCGACCGGCGCCGGTGCGACGTGCTGGCCGAGACAGATCCCGGCGCGCGGGAACCGTTCGAGGAAGCCGTCCTCGATCATGGCCGGCGCGCCGCCGACCTCCTCGGCGGGCTGGAAGACGGCGACGACGGTGCCGCTCCAGGCCTCGCGATGGGCGGCGAGCAGGTCGGTGGCGCCGAGGAGACACGTGACGTGCATGTCGTGCCCGCAGGCGTGCATGACGGGCACCTCGTTGCCGTCCGGGTCGGTGCCGGTGGCGTTGGAGGCGTACGGCAGCCCGGTCTCCTCCCTGACGGGCAGGGCGTCCATGTCGGCGCGGAGCAGGACGACGGGGCCGGCGCCGTTGGCGAGGACGCCGACCACTCCGGTGCCGCCGACGCCCTCGGTGACCTCCCAGCCCTGGGCGCGGAGCCGCTCGGCGGCGACGCCGGCCGTACGGAACTCCTGGAAGGAGAGCTCGGGATGGGCGTGCAGGTCCTCGTAGAGGGCGAGGAGCCCGGGAAGCCGCTCGTCGAGTCCGTCGAGGAGCGGGGCGACACCGGCCGAGGCCGGAGCCGTGGCCGGGACCTGAGTTGTAGCCGAGGCCGGGGCTGGGGCCTGAGCTGTGGCCGAGGCCGGGGCCGGGACCTGGGCTGTGGCCGAAGCCGGAGCCGAGGCCGAGGCCGAGGCCGTGGCCGGGGCTGGGGCTGGGGCGGTGGCCTTGGCCGGAGCTGTGGCCTTGGTCGGGGCCTGAGCTGTGGCCGGTGTCGAGGCCGGGGCCTGAGCTGTGGCCGAAGCCGAAGCCGGAGCCGAGGCCGTGGCCGGGGACGCGGACGCGCCCGCGTCCGTGGCCGGGTTGGCGATGCTGCCGTCGGTGGTCATGCGGATTCCTTTGCGGGGCTCGGGGAGCGGGGAGCGCGGTCCGCCGCGGCGCGGAAGGCGGTGGCGTCCTGCGGGGTCAGACACGACATGACGGCGGCGATCACCGCGCCGAGGACGAGGAAGCCGAAGGCGACCTGGAAGGAGAAGGCGTCGGCGAGCGCGCCCATGACGGGCGGGGCGACGATGCCCGCGACCTGGCCGCCGACGATGATCACGGCGCCGCCCACCCCCACGTACTCCGGGGCGAGGCCGGACATGGGGACGGCGAAGATCGGCATGTAGGCGAGGGACGCGGCGAAGACGGCGAGCGTGCCGAAGACGACGAAGCCGGCGAGGGACGGTGTGTTCGCCATGAGGAGCAGGGCGCCGGCGGAGACGCCCATGCCGGGGACGATGACCTTGCGGTGGTGGCCGCCGAGCCGGTCGGAGAGCCGTCCGCCGAGAACGGTGGCGGCGGCGGCCCCGAGCGCCGGGACTGCCAGGAGGGCTCCGGCCGCCGTGAGCGAGACCCCGTGCTCCTCGCTGAGGTAGGACGGGACCCAGGTGTTGAGGCCCCAGATGATCGTGCTGTAGCCGAACATCATGAGGGAGAACCGCCACAGGACGCCCTTGCGCAGCACCTCGCGGAGCGGCGGGGAGGTCGCGCCCGCTCCCTCTGCCGGGGCGTCCGCGCCTCGCGGCAGCGGGGCCGGGAGCCAGAGGCGTACGGCGACGAGGGCGAGGAGACCGAGGGCGGCGGTGGACCAGAAAGCCGAGCGCCAGCCGAAGACGGCGACCAGCGGGGCGACGGCGAGCGGGGTGATGACGGCGGCGATCGCGTTGGAGCTCATCACCGTGCCGTTGGCGCCCATGCGCTCCTCCGGCCGGGTCCGCTCGACCAGGACCTTCATGGCGGCCGGCGGGAAGACGCCCTCTGCCACGCCGAAGGCGAAGCGCAGGGCGAGCAGCACCGCGAAGGACCAGGCGAAGCCGGTGAGGGCGGTGAAGACCGACCAGGCCAGCAGGGCCCAGAGCGTCACCCGCCGGCCGCCGAACCGGTCGGCGAGCATGCCGCCGGGTATCTGGCAGAGGGCGTAGGCGAGGAAGAAGGCGGAGACGACGAGCCCCTGCCGGGTGCGGTCGAGGTCGAACTCCGCGCCGATGGACGGCAGTACGAGATTGATCACGAGGCGGTCGGCGTAGTCGACGAGCCAGGCCGCGAAGAGCAGGGCGACCGTGATCCGTACGGTTCTCCGGTGGGCGGGCGGCGCCGCCGAAGATGCGGGAAGGGACGGAGCAGGCACGGTACTCCTCTCGCCGGTGGCCGAAACTGGTCGTCGGCCCGAAGTGCCCTTACGATCCGGTCCATGAGCGTGAACCGCGGGGAACTGCCGGAAAGCCTCGCTGAAGGTCCTGCCGCACCGGATTCCCGCGGCGCGGACTCCGCCACGGGGTTCTCCGAGCTGGATCTCGCGCTGATCGACGCGCTCCAGGCCGCGCCCCGCGCGCCGTGGACCCGGATCGGGCGGGCGCTCGGCGTGGACGCGACGACGGCGGCCCGCCGCTTCGAGCGGCTCCGGGCCGGCGGGCTCGCCTGGGTCACCGCGTACGACGCGGCGAAGACGGCGACGGTCGCCTACGTCGAGGTGCGGTGCCGGCCCCGGGCCTTCGACCGGGTGAGCGCCGCGGTGACGGCGCTGCCCTGGGTGTTCGGCGTCGACGAGACGGCCGGGGACTTCGACCTCTTCCTCTCCGTCGCCGCCCCCGACCTGCCGTCCCTCGGGCGCGCGGTGCACGGCGGGATCGGCGGCCTGCGCGGGGTGCGCTCGACCCGGACGAGGCTCGGCATCACGCTGTACGGGGAGGGGCGCGACTGGCGCATGCGGGCGATGAACCCGGCGGAGCGGGCCGGTCTCGGCGGGCCGCCGGGCCCGCGCCCCCGCTCGTACAGCACGCACCTCCACGACCGGCCGGGGCCGCAGGACCAGGCGCTCCTCAGCGCGCTCGGCGGTGACGGACGGCTCGGGTACGCGGAGCTCGGCGCGCGGACGGGCATGAGCGAGCACACGGCGCGGCGCAGGCTCCAGCGGATGATCCGCGACGGGGACATCTCGCTGCGCTGCGACCTGGCGCACCCGCTGGCGGGGCTGTCCACGATGGTGGTCTACCGGACGTCCGTGCCGCACGCCCTCCTGGAACAGACCGGGAACGCGCTGGCCCGCCTCGAACAGGTGCGGATGTGCGTGTCGGTGAGCGGCCCCTACAACCTGCTCGTGCTGGTCTGGCTGCACGGGCTGGGCGCCGTCGACCCCTTCGAGGCGCTGCTCGCGGAGCGGTTCCCGGCGCTCGAGGTGCGGGACCGGACGGTGTCGTTGTTCTCCCGCAAGCGCATGGGCTGGCTGCTCGACGAGCAGGGGCGGGCGGAGGGCCGGGTCCCGCTGGGCCTGCCCGAGCACTGAGGCCCCGCACGGACGGCGGCCGCCGACGACGCCGGCAGGTCGCCACCGCAGGTCGCCCCGGCCGGCCGTCGCTCAGAGAGCGCTTCCTCCCGTGGCGTCCACGTACTGGCCGGTGATCCAGCGGGCGTCGTCGGAGACGAGGAAGCCGACGATGTCCGCGATGTCGGCCGGTGTCCCGAGCCGGTTGAAGACCGAGTAGGCGGCGAGGGCGGCGCTCGCCTCCGGGGTCGCCCTGCGTCGCGCGTTCATGTCCGTCGCGACGAAGCCGGGGGCCACGGCGTTGACCGTGATCCCGCGGGGCCCCAGCTCCTTGGCGAGGGCGAGCGTCATCGTGTCGACGGCGCCCTTCGTCATCGCGTACGTGACGGAGTCCGGGAAGGCGATCCTCGTCGCCGCGGACGAGACGTTGACGATCCGGCCGCCGTCGCGCAGCCGGTCGAGGCCGCGCTGGATCAGGAACAGCGGGGCCTTCACGTTGATCGCGAACAGCCGGTCGAAGACCTCGGTGGTCAGTTCGTGGATGCGGCCGGAGCCGCTCGCGCCCGCGTTGTTCACGAGGATGTCGAACCCCGGCTCCGCACCGCACTGCGCGAGACCGGCGTCCAGCGCCGCGTAGAAGGTGTCCACGGCGTCCGGCGCCTCGAGCTCCGCGCGGAAGGCGAAGGCCCGGCCGCCGCGCGCCTCGATGCCCTCCACCGTCTCGCGCGCGGCGTCGCTGCTGCGGCCGTAGTGTACGGCGACGAGGGCTCCGTCCGCGGCCAGACGCTCCGCGATGCCCCTTCCGATGCCACGGCTCGCGCCCGTGACGATCGCGGTCCTGCCGGTCAGCGGGGACATGTCGGTGGTGCCTTCTTTCGGTACGGGCTCGTGGTGCGTTCAGGAAGGGTCGAGAAGGTTCCGGTACCAGCGCGCGTGGGTCGCGAACCCGGCGGTGAAGCCCGGTCCCGGGTCACAGCCGAGCTCCCCCCAGGGGCGGTCGTCGGCGAACCAGTGGTCGGTGGCGAGCATGGCCAGGTGGTGGCGGCCGAAGGGGTGACCGGCGAGCAGCTCGTGGGCCTTCGCGAGGTCCACCGCCGCCGCGCGGGACCGGCTCTCCCGGCCCGGCAGCCCGGCCAGGAGCTCCTCGCAGGGCGCGAGCAGCTCCGCCACCGGCACCGGTTCGGGGTGGTTGACGTAGTACGCGCCCGCCTCCGTCCGCGGCGAGAGCGCCGCGCCGAGCAGGGCGCCCGCCAGGCTCTCCACCCCGATCAGGGAGTGCAGCGTGGCGCCGGCGTCGAGCGGGCCGGGCAGCGCGTCGAGCAGCCGGACCAGGCCGGGAACCACCTGCCGGTCACCCGCGCCGTACACGAGGTGGGGTCGCAGTACGGCCCCGCCCGCGTCCAGGACGTACCTCTCGCCCGCCGCCCGGGTACGGCTGGTCGCCGAGCCGGGAGCCAGGGGCAGGGTGCCGGGGGCGGCGGCCCGGAAGGGGCCGCGGCCGTGGACGGAGGCGGTGCTCAGGGCGACGATCCGGGTCACGCCGGCGCGTACGGCCGCGTCGACGAGGGCGCGGGTGCCCTCGTCGTTGACCCTGCGGGCCGACTCCTCGTCCGCGCCGATCGCCGAGGCACAGTGGATCAGTACGTCGACGCCCTCGCAGGCCCGGCGCAGGGAGTCGGCGTCACGGAGGTCACCGACGACGGTCTCGACCGCCGCAGCGGTCGTCGACGCGGCCCCGGGAGCGGACGCCCTCTCGGCCCCGGGAGCGGTCTCCGACGGGGTCGTCCGCCGAGCCGCCTGAGCGGTCGTCGACGAGGTCGACGCGGTCACGGACGCGGGCGTCCTCGCGGGCGGCAGCGGGCCGCGGGTGAGCAGCCTCAGGTGGCCGGTCCTCGGACTTGCCGCGGCCAGCGCGGCGACCCGGCTGCCGACGAAGCCGGTCGCGCCGGTGATCAGAACGCGGGGGCCCATGGTTCCCGTCCCGCTCAACCGGCCAGTCGGCTGCGGAGGCCGCCTCCGGTGACCGCCAGGCCACACGCCGGGGAACTGAGCACGGAGCGGAACACCTCGCCGCCGTCCTGCCGGCCGGTGACCAGGACGGTGGTCGTCGAGGGGTCGGCGGTGCGGACGATCTGGGGCTCTATCCAGCACGGGCTGTCGAGCTCGGCGTAGCGCGAGAAGGAGGACTCCATCACGGCGGGGAGGAAGGCGCTGCTCCCGGTCGTCAGCGTCGCCGCCTGACGGGCGGCTTCGAGGAGCACCATGCCCGGCACGTGATCGTTCGGGCGGCGGAAGAGGGTGCCGTGTGCCGTGTTGATGCGCAGCTGCCACTGGCCGGGCCTGGCTCCCGCGCCCAGGACGACGTCCTTGGAGCTCTCCCGGCCGACCAGCTGAGGAGCCACGCCGGGTATGAGGGGCACCGGTCTGCCGAGTGCGGCCAGGCGCTCACCGCGGATCCGGCGGTACGCGAGGGCGGACGTGCAGCGGGTCAGGGCGCTGCCGGTGGCGAGGTGCCGGCCGTCACGCGTGAGCATCATGTCGACGCGCATGCTCCGGACGCTGCTGCCGCGGCGGACCACGTCGGAGCAGAGGAGGTCGACGGTGACCTCCGAGGAGCGGCCGCCCACGGCGAGCGTCTCGGGGTCGACGGTGTAGCCGAGACCCCACATGACGAACTGCTCGTCCAGGGGTACCCCCAGCTCGGCATGAGCGACGAGCATGGTGGCCTGGCGTATCGTCTCGGCCACCAGGACCGGGTCATGAAGGTCCCCCGCCACCGGAGAGAAGAAGGGATGCGCAGCAGGCCAGCGGGCGGAGACGGAGAACCGGTTCTCGGCCAGTCGCGTCCAGCCCGTGGGGAAGATGTCCGTGGGGTCGGACCGGTGGACGAACTCCCCTGGGACGTGTGTCGTCGCTCCGCGCCACTTCTGGTCCATGGATCCCCCTTGCGTCCCACCCTAAGCGGATGCGTCCGCCCCACATAGAATACGTACAGTCCGGTTTTCTTTTCAACGCATCACGTCACACGGTGAGCACAGACAGCGACACAGCAGGAGGCGGCGCCTTGGCGCAGCAAGCGCGTGCAATCAAGACCCGACGGGCCATTCTGGAGGCGGCCGCCACGGTCTTCGCCGAGCGGGGTTACGAGCGGACGACCATCGGGGAGATCCTGGCGCGCGCCGGGGTGACCAAGGGAGCGCTCTACTTCCACTTCGCCTCCAAGGAAGACGTCGCTCTTGGTGTACTCGACGCCCAGATGCTCGACGAGCCGATGTCCCCGCAGCCGATCAAGCTCCAGGAGCTCGCGGACCAGGCCTTCCTGCTCGCCCATCGCCTCCAGCGTGACCCGCTCGTCCGGGCGAGTGTCGCACTGGCCCTGGACAGCGGCGCCACCGGTGTCGACAGGGCCGCGCCGTTCACCGCGTGGATCGACCAGGTGTCGGAGATCCTGACCGTCGCGAAGACCCGGGGCGAGATCCTCGGCCACGTGGACGTGTCCGACGCCGCCGAACTCTTCTCCGGTGCGTACGCCGGCATCCAGACGATGTCCCAGATCCTGCGCAACCGCACCGACCTGAACCATCGGATCTCGGTACTGCTCAGGTACCTGCTGCCGAGCATCTGCACACCGGCCCTGCTGACCGGTCTCCGGCTGAACGAGGATCGCGCCGAGCAGCTGGCGGCGGAGTACGACGCGAGCCAGAAGCGCCGCGAGGATCAGTAACCCCACGTTCACTCTCCGTCAAACAAAACCGACCACATGGCCGCTTCGGCGCCTCGACACGGAACAGTGTCGGGGCGCTCTGGCGTCATGGCACTGAGTGTGTTTTGCTGAGGGTACTCAGTGCCACAAGCGTCTAGGGGAGCTCCACATCATGGGCAAGGACTTCGACCTGTATCGGCCCTCCGAGGAGCACGACATGCTCCGTGAGTCGGTGCGTGCGCTGGCGGAGGCGAAGATCGCTCCGTTCGCGGCGGCGGTGGACGAGGAGCACCGGTTCCCGCAGGAGGCGCTGGACGCGCTGGTCGCCAACGACCTGCACGCGGTGCACGTGCCGGAGGCGTACGGGGGTGCGGGGGCGGACGCGCTGGCGACGGTGATCGTGATCGAGGAGGTCGCGCGGGTGTGCGGTTCCTCGTCGCTGATCCCGGCGGTGAACAAGCTGGGCTCGCTGCCGGTGGTCCTGTCGGGCTCGGAGGAGCTGAAGGCGAAGTACCTGGGCCCGCTGGCCAAGGGCGACGCGATGTTCTCCTACGCCCTGTCCGAGCCCGACGCGGGCTCGGACGCGGCCGGGATGAAGACCCGCGCCGTGCGCGACGGCGACTTCTGGGTCCTCAACGGCGTCAAGCGGTGGATCACCAACGCCGGCGTCTCGGAGTACTACACGGTGATGGCCGTCACCGACCCCGACAAGCGCTCCAAGGGCATCAGCGCCTTCGTCGTGGAGAAGTCCGACGCGGGCGTCTCCTTCGGCGCCCCGGAGAAGAAGCTCGGCATCAAGGGCTCCCCGACCCGCGAGGTCTACCTCGACAACGTCCGCATCCCCGCCGACCGCATGATCGGCGCCGAGGGCACCGGCTTCGCCACCGCGATGAAGACCCTCGACCACACCCGCGTCACCATCGCCGCCCAGGCCATCGGCATCGCCCAGGGCGCCCTCGACTACGCCAAGGGCTACGTCCGGGAACGCAAGCAGTTCGGCAAGCCCATCGCCGACTTCCAGGGCATCCAGTTCATGCTCGCCGACATGGCCATGAAGCTCGAAGCCGCCCGCCAGCTCACCTACGCCGCCGCCGCCAAGTCCGAGCGCGTCTCCGCCGGAAGCGAGAAGGAGGACCTCACCTTCTTCGGCGCCGCCGCCAAGTGCTTCGCCTCCGACGTCGCCATGGAGGTCACCATCGACGCCATCCAGCTCCTCGGCGGCTACGGCTACACCCGCGACTACCCCGTCGAACGCATGATGCGCGACGCCAAGATCACCCAGATCTACGAAGGCACCAACCAGGTCCAGCGCATCGTCATGGCCCGCAACCTCCCGTAACCACCAGCCCTTCGAAAGGAGACAGGCCGTGACCCTGAAGATCGCAGTCTGTGTGAAGTACGTCCCCGACGCGACCGGCGACCGCGGTTTCGCCGACGACCTGACGACCGACCGCGAGGCCGTCGACGGCCTGCTCTCGGAGCTGGACGAGTACGCGGTCGAGCAGGCCCTGCGGATCTCGGAGGAGTCCGACGACGCCGAGGTCACCGTCGTGACCGTGGGCCCGGACGACGCCAAGGACGCGCTGCGCAAGGCGCTGTCGATGGGCGCCGACAAGGCCGTCCACGTCAACGACGAGGACATCCACGGCTCCGACGTCATCGCCACGTCCGCGATCCTGGCCAAGGCCCTGGAGAAGACCGGCTTCGACCTGGTCGTCTGCGGCATGGCCTCGACCGACGGCACGATGGGCGTCCTGCCGGCCCTGCTCGCCGAGCGGCTGAACGTGCCCCAGGTGACGCTGCTGTCCGAGGTCTCGGTCGACGGCGAGACGGTGAAGGGCCGCCGCGACGGGGACTCCGCCACCGAGCTCCTGGAGGCCCCGCTGCCGGCCGTCGTGTCGGTCACCGACCAGTCCGGCGAGGCCCGTTACCCCTCGTTCAAGGGAATCATGGCCGCCAAGAAGAAGCCGGTCGAGGAGCTGGACCTGGACGACCTGGACATCGACGCCGACGAGGTGGGCCTGGCCGGGTCCTGGACCCTCGTCGACGCGGTGGCCGCGCGTCCGGCCCGTACGCAGGGCACGATCGTCACGGACGAGGGCGACGGCGGCAAGCAGCTCGCGGCCTTCCTCGCCACCCAGAAGTTCATCTGACCCCACCGTCAGCCAGACACCCACTCAGGAGCAATGAATCATGGCTGAGATCCTGGTTCTCGTGGACCACGCCGACGGTGCGGTCCGCAAGCCGGCCCTCGAACTGCTGACCCTGGCCCGCCGCATCGGCGAGCCCTCGGCCGTCGTGCTCGGCGCCGGCGAGGCCGCGGCCTCGATCGCCGCCACGGCGGGCGAGTACGGCGCGGCCACCGTGTACGTCGCGGACGGCGCCGAGTTCACCGACCAGCTGGTCGTCCCCAAGGTCGACGCGCTGACCCAGCTCGCGAAGGAGAAGGGGGCCGCCGCCGTCCTGGTGACCTCCTCCGGCGAGGGCAAGGAGATCGCCGCCCGGGTCGCGCTGCGCCTCGGCTCCGGTCTGATCACCGACGCCGTGGAGCTGGAGGCCGGCGAGAACGGCCCGGTCGCCACGCAGTCCGTCTTCGCCGCCTCGTACCAGGTGCGCTCGACGGTCTCGCACGGCGTCCCGGTCATCACCGTCAAGCCGAACTCCGCCGCCCCGGAGGCCGCCCCGGCCGCCGGCACGGTCGAGAACGTGGCCGTCGCCTTCACCGGCAACGCCGCCAAGGTCGTCTCGCGCACCCCGCGCGTCTCCACCGGCCGCCCCGAGCTGACCGAGTCCGCGATCGTGGTCTCCGGCGGTCGTGGTGTCGGCGCGGCCGAGGGCTTCGCGGTCGTCGAGAAGCTGGCCGACTCGCTCGGCGCGGCCGTCGGCGCCTCCCGCGCCGCCGTGGACGCCGGCTGGTACCCGCACGCCAACCAGGTCGGCCAGACCGGCAAGCAGGTCTCGCCGCAGCTGTACGTCGCGGCGGGCATCTCCGGCGCGATCCAGCACCGGGCGGGCATGCAGACGTCGAAGACGATCGTGGCCGTCAACAAGGACGCCGAGGCCCCGATCTTCGACCTCGTGGACTACGGCGTGGTCGGCGACCTCTTCGAGGTGCTGCCGCAGCTGACGGACGAGATCGGCGCCCGCTGACGGTTCCGTCGCCCGACGCGAAAGGGGGCGGTGGGTGGCACTCTGTGCCACCCACCGCCCCCTTCTCGTGCGCCTCGCGTCAGATCCAGCCGTCGAGCGGGACCTCTTCGCAGAGCCGGACGACCGGCCGGCGACCGGTCAGTCCGACACCCGAGGAAACCTTCACCCGGACGCCGGGACGCACCGCGTGCAGCGGTCCGTCGACGCGGCAGCGGACCGTGAAGCCCTCCGTCATGTACACCGGCCAGAGGTCCGCGTCGGCCGCGGCGACACCACGACGTACGGATATCACGCCCTCGCCCTCGCTGAGTTCGGGCGAGAGCTCGGTCGACCCGCAGGTCGGGCAGAGCAGTCGCTGGAAGGTCGTGGTGTGGCACCAGCGGCAGCGCTGGAAGTAGAGCTCGGCGTCGGGGCCCGCCTCTTCGGCGGCCTGGACGGCGGTCCCGCTCCTCAGTCCGGTGTGGAACACGATGGGTTCTCCTTGCACTCGGCGGCTCGACCGTGCATGGAGCAAAGATATGGCACTGAGTGCCATCAAATAAAGACCTGAGTTCCCACAATTCGAGATACCGGAATCCCTCACGGGGGATGCGGGATCCCTTCACCGGGGGTGCGGGATCTCCTCACGGGAAACCCCGGATCCCGCCGTCGGATCCCGCCGTCGGATCCCCCCGTAGGTTCTCGCCGCCGGATCCCGCCGCCAGTGCTCGCCGTCGGTTCTCGCCGCCAGTGCTCGCCGCCAGATCTCGCCGTCAGTTCTCGCCGAGGCTCGACTCCACCTCGCGCACCACGCGCCACATCGGGGTGGACCGCTTGGTGATGACCACCACGACGTCCTCGTTCTCCTCGGCCGGCGCGACCGCGACCGCGTCCGGGCTCCAGGTCGTCCGGACGAACTCCAGGGCCTGGTCCACCTCCGCCAGCGGGTCCCCCTCGCCGCCCGAGCGCAGCCAGTGGCGCAGGGCGTGGTTGTGGGCGGCGACGACGGCCGCGGCGACCACGTTGGCGCGCAGGGTGCCGTCCCGGCGGTCGGCCCAGCGGGTGCGCAGGTAGTCGCCGAGGGTCTTCTCGTACCGCCAGACGACGGAGAGCTCGTACGTCCGCAGTCCGGTCACCTCGCGGGTGAGGCGGTAGCGCTGCACGGAGAAGGTCGGGTTCTCGGCGTACATCCGCATGACGAGCCGGGCGGCGTCGCAGACACGGACGATCGGGTCGTCGGAGTCGGCGCTCGCCGCGAGGAAGCGGGTCATGTCGGCGAGGCACTGCTCGTGGTCGGGGAAGACCACGTCCTCCTTCGACGGGAAGTACCGGAAGAAGGAGCGGCGGCCGACGCCGGCGAGCGTGACGATGTCGTCGACGGTGGTCTGCTCGTAGCCGCGCTCGAGGAAGAGCTGGAAGGCCGCGGCGATGAGGGAGTCCCGCATCGCGGGCTTAGGAGAGTTCGTCGAGGCTGTTCCCATGGCCCGAACCTAACACCAGAACCACTCGATGCGGCACTTGGTGCCGAGTGTTTCCGGCACCGAGTACCGCATCGAGGGTACGGAGGGTCAGAGCAGGCTCAGCGCGGGGGCCGGGCCGGGCCGTGCGGGCTCAGCGCGGGGGCCGGGCCGTGCGGGCTCAGCGCGGGGCCATGCGCAGGGCGCCGTCCATGCGGATCGTCTCCCCGTTGAGGTAGTCGTGCTCGACGATCATCGTGACCAGTCGGGCGTACTCCTCCGGGCGCGCGAGGCGCTGGGGGAAGGTGACGCTCGCCGCGAGACCCGCCCTGACCTCCTCGCCGAAGCCGGCCATCATCGGGGTGTCGACGATTCCGGGGGCGACGGTGACGACGCGGATGCCGAACTGCGCGAGGTCACGGGCCGCGGTGACGGTCATGCCCGCGACGCCCGCCTTGGAGGCGGCGTAGGCGATCTGGCCGACCTGGCCCTCGAAGGCGGCGATCGAGGCGGTGTTCACGACGAGGCCGCGCTGCCCGTTCTCGTCGGGCTCGTGCCGGGCGATGGCCTCGGCGGCGAGCCGCATGACGTTGAACGTCCCCAGCAGGTTCACGTTGAGGACCGTCCGGAACAGGTCGAGGTCGTGCGGTCCCTTGCGGCCCAGGATGCGGGCGGAGGGGGCGATGCCCGCGCAGTTCACGGCGAGCCGGAGCTCGGCGCCGTCGGCGTCGAGCGCGGCCAGGGCCTCGCGCACCTGGTCCTCGTCGGTGACGTCCGCGGCGAGCAGGCGGACGCCCTCGGGCAGCGGCCCGGCGGCCGCGACGGCCTTGTCCAGGTCGAGGCCGTAGACGGTGGCGCCACGGGCGGCGAGCGCGGCGGCCGTGGCGGCGCCGAGGCCGGAGGCGGCGCCGGTGACGAGAGCGGCGGAGCCTGCGATGTCCATGGAACTCCTCGTTCGTTTCGTGCGGGTGGGACCCTGCCGCCGGGTTGGCCGCCGGATCGGGCGCGTGCCCGCGGGGGACCGCGCGGTCCGCGCGATCTGCGCCGCCCACCATAGAACCGCAGGCAGTGCCCCCGGAAGCGGAAGCAGGACATCCTCCAGCGGTAGTCGACCGGTCGTAGACTTCCGCCATGGGGCGAACGAGTGACGCGCGGGAGCGCATCCTGACCGCCGCGAAGACGCTGCTGCTGTCGCGCGGCTACTCCGCCCTGGGCGTGGCGGAGATCTGCAAGGCCGCCGGCGTCCCGAAGGGCAGCTTCTACTACTTCTTCGCCTCCAAGGAGGAGCTGGCCCTCGCGGTGATCGACGAGCACTGGACCGAGCAGCGCGCCGCGTGGACGCGAGCGCTGGCGGGGGGCGGGGGCGCGGACGAGGGCGGAGTCGTGGACGGCGACGGGGGCGTCCGGACGCTCCGGGGGCTGCGGCGGTTGTACGAGTCGACGGCGGCCGAGCTGCGGGAGGGGCAGCGGAGCTGCGGCACCGTCACTGGCTGTCTCCTCGGGAACCTGGCCCTGGAGATGAGCACCGGGACGGCGGCCGTGCGGGAGCGCCTGCGGGAGATCTTCGACGAGCAGGTGGTCCTGGTGGAGGAGGTCGTCGCGGAGGCCGGCGGGCGCGGCGAGGTCACCGTCGCCGACGCCCACGAGGCCGCGCGCGCCCTCGTCGCCCTGCTGGAGGGCCAGGTCCTCTTCGCCAAGCTGTACGACGACGTGGGGCGCCTCGACGTCCTGTGGCCGAACTCCCTTGCCCTGCTGGGCGCGAGGACCTCCGCCGGGACCGAGTGACCGTCAGAAGGGCCTGGTCGGGAGGTACTTGCCGTTCAGGGTGATGACGGCGCGCTCGCCGCCCTCGGGGTCGGCGACCTTCTTCACGTCCAGCGTGAAGTTGATCGCGGAGATGATGCCGTCGCCGAACTGCTCGTGGACCAGGGCCTTCAGGGTGGTGCCGTAGACCTGGAGCATCTCGTGGAACCGGTAGATCGTCGGGTCGGTCGGGATGCCGCCGTCGATCGAGCCCCGGGTGGGGATCGTGCGCAGCAGCCGTACCGCGTCCTCGTCGAGTCCGAGGAGGCCGGCGACCGCCCGGGCGGACTCCTCCGGCAGCGGGTGCTGGCCGAGGACGGCGGCGGTGGTGTAGGCGACGGAGAGCCCCGCGGCGTCCGCGATCTGCTGCCAGGTCAGGTCCTTGACGGTCTTGGCCTCGACGGCGGCGACGGCGAGCTCGCGACGGGCGGTGGGGTCGAACTGGGCGTGCACCATGAGTGGTGTCCTTCTCTTCTGTAGGGGTTTGCCGGGGGGGATCAGGCGGCGACGGCCGGGCGGGCGGTGGTGTCGAGCTCCTCCACGGAGCCCGCCGCGATGTCGAAGACCCAGCCGTGCAGGCGTACGTCTCCCGCGGCCAGCGCGCGGGCGACGGAGGGGTGGGTGGCGAGGTTGGCCAGCTGGGCGTCGACGTTCTCGCGGACGAGGGCGGCCACGTCCCCCTGGCGCCCGGCCGCGGCGGTGCGGGCCAGGGAGGCGTCCGCGTGCCGCAGCCAGGCGGCGACGGCGGGCGCCGAGGCGAGGTCGTGGCCCTCGGCGAGCGCGGTCATCGCGCCACAGGCGGAGTGCCCGCAGACGACGACGTCCCGCACGCCGAGGACCGCGACGGCGTACTCGACGCCGGCGGAGACCGCGTCGGCGCCCGGGGTGTGGGCGGGGACGAGGTTGCCGGCGGTGCGGATGACGAAGAGCTCACCCGGATCGGTCTGGGTGATCAGCTCGGGGACGACGCGGGCGTCGGAGCAGCCGATGAAGAGGGTCCGGGGGCGGTGGACGGTGGCCAGGCGGGCGAAGAGGCCGGCTTTGGCGGGGAAGATCTCCCGCTGGAAGCGGTCGATTCCCTCGGCGAGATGAGGCATGCCTTCACCCTGCACGACCAGCGGCTATAGCGTCCAAGACCGGTCATCGATCTCTCTTATAGATGACATCTATAGACGCTTTACACTCATCCCATGCAGCCGGAACTCCGTCACCTCCGCTACCTCCTCGCCGTCGCCGAGCACGGCAACTTCACGCGCGCGGCGGAGGAGCTCCACATCGCCCAGCCGACGCTGTCCCAGCAGATCAAGCAGCTGGAGAAGGCCCTCGGGGCCCAGCTCCTGGACCGCACCGGCCGGACCGTACGCCTCACGGACGCCGGGGAGACGTACGCGCGGTACGCCCGGCGCGCGCTCCGGGACCTGGCGGCGGGCGAGCGGGCGGTGCTGGACGTACGGGACCTCTCCCGCGGCCACCTCCGGCTGGCGGTCACGCCCACCTTCACCGCGTACCTCACGGGTCCGCTCGTCGCCGCCTTCCACACGCGCCACCCGGGGATCACCGTGGAGGTGCGGGAGCTGACGCAGGACCGCATCGAGGCCGAACTCCTCGCGGACCGCGTGGATCTCGGCATCGCCTTCGACGGCGTCCACCTCGCGGGCGTCGAGGCGACGGGGCTCTTCACCGAGACCCTCGGCCTGGTAGTCGGCCCGGCCCACCCGCACGCCGGGCGCACCGAGCCGCTGCCGGTGTCCGAATTGACGGGTCATCATTTCGCGCTGCTGAGCGAGGACTTCGCGACCCGACGGCACGTCGACACGTACGTGGCGGAGCACCGCGTCGGCCCGCGGATCGCGGTGGAGGCCAACTCCGTCAGCGCGCTCACCGAGATCGTCCGGCGGACCGCTCTCGCCACGGTCCTCCCCGACGCGGTGACGCGCGACCACCCGTACCTGAGGCCCGTTCCGCTCTCCCCCGCGCTCCCGTCGCGCGGAGTCGCCCTGCTGCGCCGCACCGGCGGCTACCGGAGCGCGGCGGCCGAGTCCTTCGCCGAACTGGCCGCCGCCGAGGCCGTACCCGGCGACGGGACGGACCGGGGTCATCCGATCGGCTGACCCGGGGGTCACCCGTTGAGTCCTCCGGGTGCAGCCGGGACGCCGACGGGGCGGAGCACGGTACGACACCAGGATGGAAGGGAGAGAGCGGGCGGCGTCCTCCGACGGCCCCCGCGATTCCCCGAGTCCACTGGAGCGGACCCCATGAAGCACGTGAAGAAGGCCTCGACGCGCACCCGTGCCGTGACCGGCGGCGCACTGGCCGCGGCCATCGCGCTCGGCGCCTTCGGTGCCTACTCCGCCAACGCCACCGGCGAGGAAACGGCGGCCGCTCCGGCCGCGGCCGTCGCCAGGGCCGACGCCAAGAACAAGAACACCACCCAGTCGACGCACCTGACGATCGAGGCCGCCACCGAGGCCGCGCAGGCCACCCTCGACGCCGCCGAGAAGGAGAACCAGCGCGTCTCCGTCGCCGTCGTCGACCGCAACGGCAACACCCTCGTCACCCTCCGCGGCGACGGCGCCGGCCCCCAGTCCTACGAATCCGCCGTCAAGAAGGCCTTCACCGCCGTCTCCTGGAACGCGCCCACCTCCGAACTCGCCAAGCGCCTCGCCCAGGCCCCCAACCTCAAGGACATCCCCGGCACCCTTTTCCTCGGCGGCGGCGCCCCCGTCACCGCCAAGGGCGCCCCCATCGCCGGCATCGGCGTCGCCGGCGCCCCCTCCGGCGACCTCGACGAGAAGTTCGCCCAGGCCGGCGTCGCCACCCTCGGCAAGTAGAGCGAAGGCGCCACCCAGGCCCACTCCCCTCTCGCCCAACACCTGTGCCCCTTGGGTCAGTTCTGCGAAACTGTGCCGACTGACACGGGAAGGCCGAGGGGGGATCGGACCGTTGGACGCCGTGACGCTTCTGTTCGTGCCGGCGGGTGTGCTCGCCCTGGCGGAACTCGCCTGGGCCGTACGGATCGTCCCCGAGGGATCCGTGGCCGTCGTCGAGCGCTACGGACGTCACACCCGGCTGCTGCACCCCGGACTCAACATCGTGTTCCCGCCGTTCGACCGGATCCGGACCCCGCCCTCGCCTCCCGGCAGGAGATCAACACCGCGCTGCGCGGCGCCCTCGAACCGGCGGCCGGCAAGTGGGGCGTCCGGGTCGCCCGCGTCGAGCTCAAGGCCATCGAGCCGCCGACCTCCATCCAGGACTCGATGGAGAAGCAGATGCGCGCCGACCGCGACAAGCGCGCGGCCATCCTCACGGCGGAGGCCATCCGGCACTCCCAGATCCTTGCGGCGGAGGGAGAGAAGCAGTCCGCGATCCTGCGGGCGGAGGCCGAGGCCGAAGTGGCGCGGATCCACCGGCAGGCCGAGGCCGCCGACGTCCGGCCGCCGCACCCGGAGCAGGCTCGTCCCGCACCGCGTCCGCACGCGCCGCCGGCCCTCCCGTTCGCCCACGAGCCGCTGCGCGGGGACGATCCCCGGCACGTGGGCCGGTACCGGCTGACGGCCCGGCTGGGCGAGGGCGGCATGGGCACCGTCTACCTCGGTCTGTCCCCGGGTGCCCGGCAGGTCGCGGTGAAGGTGGTGCGGGAGGAACTCGTCAGCGATCCGTCCTTCCGCCGCCGCTTCGCCCGGGAGGTCGACGCCGCCCGCAGGGTGAGCGGCTTCCACACCGCGCCGGTGGTCGACGCGGGGCCCGAGGACACCAGGCCCTGGCTCGTCACCGAGTACATCCCCGGCCCGTCGCTGGACGAGGTGCTGGGGATCCACGGACCCCTGCCCGCGCTCACCCTCCGAGCCCTGGCGCTCGGCGTCGCCGAGGCGCTGGAGGCCATCCACGCCTGCGGCATCGTCCACCGGGACCTCAAGCCCGGCAACATCCTCGTCTCGGCCGCCGGTCCCCGCGTGATCGACTTCGGCATCGCACGCGGCGCGGAGGCAACCGCGCTGACGGACGCCGACGTCGTCGTCGGTACGCGCGGATTCCTCGCCCCCGAGCAGCTGACCGGCGCGCCGCTGAGCGCCGCCGTCGACATGTACGCCTTCGGCATGGTGCTGTGCCACGCCGGAGGCGCGGCCCGCTACGCCGAGGGCACGGCCCTGGCCGTCGCGCCGCGGCTGCTGCCCGCGGACCTCGCCTCCGTGGCGACCGCCTGCCTCGACCACGATCCCGCGGGCCGCCCGTCACCCACCGAGGTCCTCCGTAGCCTCGGCGGCGCCGGGACCGAGCCCCCGTCGAACTGGCTGCCGCCCGCCCTGCGCACGCTGGTCGACCTGCACCAGGCGGCGACGGTGACGGCCGCGCCCCCGGAGTGACCCGGAGCCGCACCGCCGAAGCGCCCGCAGCGCCGCAGCGCCCGGGTGTTCAGCCGTAGTAGCTGATCTGCAGGACGGTCACCGTCTGGAGGGTGTCCCCGACGAGGAGCACGGCGAAGGCCGCCTCGGTGACCAGCATCCGGATGACTCCGTCGTCCTCGCCGTAGGGCCGCGTGGCGCCGATGGGGTCGCTGCAGGCGGCGGCGAGGGCGAGCGTCAGCGCTTCGCTGGGCTCGGGCGGCATCGCTTCGTGTACGGCTTCCGCGGCGGGGTCGTACTTGAGCCGGTACTGCAAGGCGATGGTCCTTGACTTCCGGGCACCAGGACGGGGTGCGACGAAATCACTGGCCCACAGACAGCGATCTTTCACGACCCAGCGTAGCGGGTCGCTGACTGTACGAAGAGCCGATCGCGGTCAGGCCGCACCGCTGGCGCGGGACCGGTCGGCCGCGGTTCGGATGCGGTCCGTGGCATCGATCCACGGGCCGGGAGCCGCTTCGCCGCGGGCGTCGTAGGCGGCCAGCTTGCGGCCTCGTTCAACGGCGGCGACGGTGTCCTTGGCGATGCGCTCCCACTTCGCGAAGACGGTGAGGAGTTCATGGGCCGGCGCACGGTTGATCTGGCCGAGGAAGCTCTGGGTGAGGGCGGGGGTTCCGAGAGCAACGCAGATCCGTTCGATCGTCCACGGCTCGCTGCTCATCCTGGCCCTCCGGTGGAATCACCATTCGAGATTCCACCGTAGCGCAGAACTTAAGCCCGCTAACGTTTCGCGCCGACGTTCCCCTCTAACGATCCGGGCTGACATCCGGGCTGACGATCCCGGTCAGTTGTCCGGGTAACAGTCCGAGCTAGTGGTCCGCATCAGTGATGCGGGTTAACGGCCCGCGTCAGTGGTCCGGGTTAACGGTCCGAATTAGTGGTCCGGGTCAGTGGTGGCGTACCCGGCTTCCTCCGCAGGAAGCCGGGTGCTCCGGACGCGTACCCGGTCAGCGCGCCAGGCCGCGGCTGATGACCAGTCGCTGGATCTGGTTGGTGCCCTCGAAGATCTGCATGATTTTCGCCTCGCGCATGAAACGCTCCACCGGGAAGTCGCGGGTGTAGCCGTAGCCGCCGAGGACCTGGACCGCGTCCGTGGTGACCTTCATGGCCGTGTCGGTGGCGATGAGCTTGGCCGCGCTGGCCTGGCGGCTGAAGGGGCGGCCGAGGTCGCGGCGGCGGGCCGCGTCCAGGTAGGTGGCGCGGGCCGCGTCGACCGCGGCGGCCATGTCGGCGAGGAGGAAGCCGAGGCCCTGGTGGTCGACGATGCGGCGGCCGAAGGTGGTGCGCTCGTTGGCGTACTCGACGGCGGCGTCCAGCGCGGCCTGGGCGAGGCCCGTCGCGCAGGCGGCGATGCCGAGACGGCCGCTGTCGAGGGCGCTGAAGGCGATCTGGAGGCCCTGACCCTCCTCCCCGATGAGCCGGTCGGCGTCGAGGAGGGCGCCGTCCCAGTACGCGGAGGTGGTCGGGACCGCCTGGAGGCCCATCTTGCGCTCGGGCTGGCCGAAGCTCAGCCCTTCGGCGGCGCCGGGGGCGAGGAAGCAGGAGATGCCGTGGCTGCCGGGCGCGGTGCGGGCGAAGAGGGCGTAGAAGTCGGCCTTGCCGCCGTGGGTGATCCAGGCCTTGGTGCCGGTCACGCGGTAGCCGCTGCCGTCTTCCTGGAGCTCGGCCTTGCAGGAGAGGGCGGCCGCGTCCGAGCCGGCCTGCGGCTCGGAGAGGCTGTAGCCGCCGATGGTGCGGCCTTCCAGCATCGCGGGCAGCCAGCGCTCCTTCTGCTCGGCGGTGCCGAAGGTGTGGAGCGGGTGGCAGGCCAGCGTGTGGACGCTGGTGGCGACGGCGACGGCCGCCCAGCGGGCGGCGAGCTCTTCCAGGACCTGGAGGTAGACCTCGTACGGCTGGCCTCCGCCGCCGTACTCCTCGGGGTAGGCGAGGCCGAGGAGCCCGGCCTGGCCGAGGGTGGTGAAGAGACCTTCGGGGTAGGTCTCGGCGGCCTCGTGCTCGTTCACCCGGGGAGAGAGCTCCTTGTCGGCGATCTCCCGGGTGAGGGCGATGAGGTCCGCCGCTTCGGGGGTGGGAAGCAGGCGGTCGACATCCATGGCGACTCCAGCGGCGCGCAAAGTGGTACTGGGGCAGGTACTGCAGTACCGCTTAGCGTAGCGCAGCCGGCTTCGGACGTAACCCCCCGCGGCCCCCTCGGGACCCCCGCCCCCGGGACCCCCGCCCCCCGGGTCCCCCGCCGGACTCCTCACCAGGGCTCAAGGCCCCTGCGGGAGGTGGCCTGGAATACTGACGGGGTGATCGAGACCTCCTCCGCCGACGCCCCGAAGCTGACGGGCCGCGGGGCCGCACGCCGCTCCGCTCTCTTCGAGGAGCTCGTCGCGCTGCTCGTCGGCGAGGGCTTCGCCCGCCTGACCCTCGACGACCTGGCCGCGCGGCTGCGCTGCTCGAAGCGCACGCTGTACGGCCTGGCCGGCAGCAAGGAGCAGCTCGTCCGGGCGGCCGTCGTGCACTTCTTCCGACGGGCCACGGCCCGGGTCGAGGCGGGACTCGCCGCCGCGAACGACCCCGCCGAGCGGCTGGCGGCCTATCTGCGCGCCGTCTCGGCCGAGCTGGCGCCGGTCTCGCCGCAGTTCTTCGACGACGTCGCCGCCTTCGAGCCGGCGGCCGAGGTGTACGAGCGGAACACCCGCGCGGCGGCCGGCCGGGTCCAGCAGCTCATCGAGGAGGGCGTGCGCGCGGGCGTCTTCCGTGAGGTGCACGTGACCTTCGCGGCGGACGTGATCTCCTCGGTGATGGTCCGCATCCAGCGGCGCCAGGTGGCCGCGGCGACCGGCCTGGCCGACGCGGAGGCGTACGAACAGCTGGCGGAGCTGCTCCTCAGCGGCCTGCGGAAGGCCTGAGGCGAGGAGGGCGAGGAACCCCGGGCGCGGGAACGGTATGTTTCGGGCTTCGGCCGGACGACTTCACCAGGGGGCCCAGTGACCACGCGGAACGGCCGCACGGTGCGTGACCTGCGACGCGAGAACCGCACCGCCGTCCTCCACCGTCTGTACTTCGACGGGCCGATGAGCCGCTTCTCGCTGGGGCCGGCGACGGGGCTGAGCTCGGGCTCGGTCAGCAACGTGGTCGGCGAACTCGTCGCGGAGGGCCTCGTGGAGGAGGCCGGCAGCGTCGACTCGGCCGGCGGGCGGCCCCGTATCCTCCTGCGGATCACGCCCGGCGCCGGCTGCATGATCGGTGTCGACGTCGGCGAAACCCGGGTCAGGGTCGAGCTGTTCGACCTCACGCTCACCGAACTTGCTCGCGCGGAACGCCCGTTGGCCGTCGAGAGCGCGAACCCGCACGAGCGGTACGAGGTCGGGCTCGTCGTCGCTCTCGTCCGGGACGCCGTCGCGGAGGTGCTCGCCACGGCGGAGGTGCCCGCCGAGCGGCTCCTCGGCGTGGGGGTCGGCGTGCCCGGCATCGTGGCCCGTACCGCCGAGGACGGCGCCGTCGTGCACGGCCAGACCATCGGCTGGGACGCCGTCCCGCTGGAGCGGCTGCTGCGCGAGGCCGTGGAGCTGCCTGCCTCGGTCCCGTACCGGATCGACAACGGCGCGAAGACGCTCGGCCAGGCGGAGATGTGGTTCGGGGCCGGGCGCGGAGCGCGCAGCGCCGTGGTCGCGCTCTTCGGGTCGGGTGTCGGTGCCTGCGTGGTCACGGACCCGATGGGGCCGGGCCGGGCGGTCGAGTGGGGGCACCTGACGGTACGGGTCCGGGGGCGCCGCTGCCGCTGCGGCTCCCTGGGCTGTTTGGAGGCCTACGCGGGCGCGGGCGCGCTCCTCGACCGGTGGCGCGAGGCGGGCGGGGCGGTGCCGGCCGGGGCCGGCGAGGAGACCGCGCTGGCGGCGATGCTCGCGGCCGCGTATCCCGCCGACGCGGGGCGGACGCCCGACGAGGCCGCGCTGGCCGTGCTGGCGGAGACGGCCGAGTACGTGGGAGCCGGCTTCGGCGACCTGATCAACCTCTTCCAGCCCGAGCGGATCCTCGTCGGCGGCTGGGCGGGCCTCCAGCTCGGTACCCGCTTCCTGGAGACGGTCAGGGGCCACGCGAAGGAGTACGCGCTCGCTTACCCGGCGGCGCGGGTCGACATCACGATGGGAACGCTCGGCCCGGACGCGGTGACGGTCGGCGCCGCGATCCTGCCGCTCGCGGACTTCTTCGCCCGCGGCGGCCGGCGCGCCGAACCGGAGCCCACCGAGGAGGAACCGGCCTGGGCCCCGACCGTCCGGGGGCGGGAAGCTCACTGAACGGCAGCCCCCGACGCCTTTCAGGCGACGGACCCTATGCGGCCGTCCGGCTCGCGCGGGCCGTCGTGGTGGATCGGGGTGTGGGCGCCGGTGAGGGAGGCGCCGCTGCCGCCCCGCCGGTTGGCGACGATCTCGGCGCCGATCGAGAGGGCGGTCTCCTCGGGCGTGCGCGCGCCGAGGTCGAGGCCTATCGGGGAGCGCAGGCGGGCGAGTTCGAGCTCGGTGACGCCGACATCGCGCAGACGCTTGTTGCGGTCCTCGTGGGTGCGGCGGGAGCCCATCGCGCCGATGTACGCGACGGGAAGCTTCAGGGCGGCCTTGATGAGCGGCACGTCGAACTTGGCGTCGTGGGTGAGGACGCACAGCACGGTGCGGCCGTCGACCTCGGTCGACTCCAGGTAGCGGTGGGGCCAGTCGACGACGATCTCGTCGGCATCGGGGAAGCGGGCCGGCGTCGCGAAGACGGGCCGCGCGTCGCAGACGGTGACGTGGTAGCCGAGGAACTTGCCGACGCGGACGAGGGCGGCGGCGAAGTCGATGGCACCGAAGACGATCATGCGGGGCGCCGGGACGGAGGACTCGACCAGGAGGGTCAGCGGCTGTCCGCAGCGGCTGCCGTCCTCGCCGATCTCCACGGTGCCGGTACGGCCCGTGTCGAGCATCGCGCGGGCCTCGCTCGCGGCGGTGCGGTCCAGCTCGGGGTGGCCCCCGAGCTTCCCCTCGTACGAGCCGTCGGGGCGGACCAGGATGGCCTTGCCCATCAGGTCGTCGGGGCCCGAGACGATCCGGGCCACGGCCGCCGCCTCACCTGTGGCGGCTGCCGCGAGCGCGGCGGGGAAGACCCCGCCGCGCACCGGGGTGACGAGGATGTCGATGATGCCGCCGCAGGTCAGGCCGACCGCGAAGGCGTCCTCGTCGCTGTAGCCGAAGCGCTCGATGACGGTCTTGCCGTCTTCGAGGGCCTGCTGACACAGCTCGTAGACCGCGCCCTCCACACACCCGCCGGAGACCGAGCCGATCGCCGTGCCTTCGCTGTCCACGGCGAGGGCGGCTCCGGGCTGCCGGGGCGCGCTGCCGCCGACGGCCACCACGGTGGCCACGGCGAACGTGCGTCCCTGCTCGACCCACCGGTGAAGCTCTTCGGCGATGTCCAGCATTTCGGTCTCCTTGGGTGTGTGCGGAGGGCGACGGTACGACGTCAGCTGACGCCCAGCCAGCTCTCGATCGGGTGAAGGGCGAAGAACACGATGAAGATCGCGGTCAGGCACCACATGAACGCGCCGACCTCGCGGGCCTTGCCCTGCGCCACCTTGATGACGGTGTAGGCGATGACGCCGGCCGCGACACCCGGGGTGATGCTGTAGGTGAACGGCATCAGCACGACGGTCAGGAAGACCGGGATGGCGACGGAGCTGTCGCCCCAGTTCACGTGCTTGGCGTTCATCATCATCATCGCGCCGATGACGACCAGGGCGGCGGAGCCGACCTCACGGGGCACGATCTGGGTGAGCGGGGTGAAGAAGAGGCAGGCCGCGAAGAACAGGCCGGTGATGACGGAGGAGAAGCCGGTACGGGCTCCCTCGCCGACGCCGGTGGCGGACTCCACGAACACGGTCTGGCCGGAGGCGCCGGAGACGCCGCCGATCGCGCCGCCCGCGCCGTCGATGAACAGCGCCTTGGACAGGCCCGGCATGCGGCCCTTGTCGTCCGCGAGGTTGGCCTCGGTGCCGACGCCGATGATGGTGGCCATGGCGTCGAAGAAGCCGGCGAGGACCAGGGTGAAGACGATCACGCCGACCGTGATGTAGCCGACGTCGCCCCAGCCGCCGAAGTCGACGTCGCCGAAGAGCGAGAAGTCGGGGGTCGAGACCGCGCTGCCCTTGAGTTCGGGCGAGCCGTTGGCCCAGGAGCCCGGGCCCTTGGCCGGGATGTCGGCGACCGCGTTGACGATCAGCGAGATGACCGTGCCGGCGACGATGCCGATGAGGATGGCGCCCGGGATCTTGCGGGCCTGGAGGGCGAAGATCGCGAGGAGGGTGACCGCGAAGATCAGGACGGGCCAGCCGACGAGTTCACCGCCGGATCCCATGGTGATGGGCGGGCCGAACTGCGGGCCCGCGCCGACGAAGCCGGCCTTGTTGAAGCCGATCAGCGCGATGAAGAGGCCGATGCCGATGGTGATGCCGTGCTTGAGCGCGAGGGGAATCGCGTTCATGATCATCTCGCGGAGACCGGTGACCACCAGGAGGCAGATCACCAGACCGTAGACGACGCACATGGCCATGGCCTGCGGCCAGGTCATCTGGGGCACGACCTGGGTGGCGAGCACACCGGAGACACTGAGACCGGCCGCGAGGACCAGCGGGACCTTGCCGATGAAGCCCATCAGCAGGGTGGTCACCGCCGCCGCGAGGGCGGTCGCCGTGATGACTGCGGAGGAGCCGAGGACGTTCTTCTCGACGTCCGGGCCTCCGAGGAGGATCGGGTTGAGCAGGAGAATGTACGCCATCGCCATGAAGGTGGTGACGCCGCCGCGGATCTCCGTCGCGACGGTGGATCCTCTCTCCGAGATGTGAAAGTACCGGTCGAGCCAAGAACGGCCGGCGGGGACGTTGGAGCCGGAGCCCGCGTCCTCCGAAGCGGTCTTGGGCTCCACAGACGACTGGGTCATGGGGCCTACTCCCAAGGTTCAAAGGGGCACCCGCGTCAGACTTTGAAGGGATTCTGATCTGGTGAAGTTGCGGGATTTGGGATGCTGCGTGGGCTGCACGACCCGGGGGACGGCCCGAGGCGAACGGAGTGGAACGGTCCTGCTGGGTGCTGCGGGGGTACTACCGGGGTGAAGCGGGGGTTGGTGCTGGTACTGCGGGGGTGAGGCGGGGTGGTGCTGTACTGCGGGGGTGAGGCGGGGTGGTGCTGGTACTGCGGGGGTGAGGCGGGGTGGTGCTGGTGGTGCTGAGGGGTTACTCCGGGCGGTGCGGGCGGTGGAAGTGTGACGTTCCTGGGAGGCACGCACCGCCCGGAGAGTCCTAGAGGGTGCCGGTGAGCGCTTCGGGGCGGACCGGCGTCTTGTTGAGCTCCAGGCCCGTCGCCGCCCGGATCGCCGCGAGGACGGCCGGGGTGGACGACAGGGTCGGGGCCTCGCCGATGCCCCGGACGCCGTACGGCGCGTTGGGGTCGGCCAGCTCGAGGTAGTCGACCGGGATGGTCGGCGTGTCGAGGATGGTCGGGATCAGGTAGTCCGTGAAGGAGGGGTTCCTGACCTTCGCGGTCTTCGGGTCGACGATGATCTCCTCCATCACCGCGACGCCCAGGCCCTGGGTGGTGCCACCCTGGATCTGACCGATCACGGAGAGCGGGTTGAGCGCCTTGCCGACGTCCTGGGCGCAGGCCAGTTCGATGACCTTGACCAGGCCGAGCTCGGTGTCGACCTCCACCACCGCGCGGTGCGCGGCGAAGGCGTACTGGACGTGTCCGTCGCCCTGGCCGGTGACGAGGTCGAAGGCCTGGGTGGGACGGTGCCTCCACTCCTCCTCCACCTCCACGGCCTGGTCCTCCAGGACGTCCGCGATGGTCGCGAGGGCCTCGCCGCCGTCGGTGACGACCTTGCCGCCCTCCAGGAGGAGCTCGGCGTTGGCCCAGGCCGGGTGGTACGAGCCGAACTTGCGCCGGCCGATCTCCAGGAGCTTCTCCCGGACGATCGAGCAGGAGTTCTTGATGGCGCCGCCGGTCATGTACGTCTGGCGGCCCGCGGAGGTCGAACCGGCCGAGCCCACCTGGGTGTCGGCGGGGTGGATCGTGACCTGCTGGACGCCGAGCTCGGTACGGGCGATCTGCGCGTGGATCGTGACGCCGCCCTGGCCGACCTCCGCCATGGCGGTGTGGACCGTGGCGACGGCCTCGCCGTTGATGACCTCGAGGCGGATCTTGGCGGTCGAGTAGTCGTCGAAGCCCTCGGAGAAGCCGACGTTCTTGATGCCGACCGCGTAGCCGACGCCCCGTACGACGCCCTCGCCGTGCGAGGTGTTGGACAGGCCGCCCGGCAGCGCGCGGACGTCCGCGCTCTCGCCGGCGGTCTCCCACTGGCGTTCCGGCGGCATCGGACGGGACTTGACGATGCGGAGCAGCTCGGCGACCGGGGCCGGCGAGTCCACGACCTGGCCGGTCGGCATGATCGTGCCCTGCTCCATGGCGTTGAGCTGGCGCAGCTCCACCGGGTCCATACCCAGCTTGGCCGCGAGCTTGTCCATCTGCGCCTCGTAGGCGAAGCAGGCCTGGACCGCGCCGAAGCCGCGCATGGCGCCGCAGGGCGGGTTGTTGGTGTAGAGGCCGATCGCCTCGATCTCCACGTCGTCGATGACGTACGGGCCGACCGAGAGGGAGGAGGCGTTGCCGACGACCGACGCCGTGGACGACGCGTAGGCGCCGCCGTCGAGCACGATCTTGCACTTCATGTGCGTGAGCTTGCCGTCCTTGGTGGCGCCGTGCTCGTACCAGAGCTTCGCCGGGTGACGGTGGACGTGCCCGAAGAAGGACTCGTACCGGTTGTAGACCATCTTGACCGGCTTGCCGGTGCGGAGCGCGAGGATGGAGGCGAGGATCTGCATCGAGATGTCCTCGCGACCGCCGAACGCGCCGCCGACGCCCGCCATCGTCATGCGGACCTTCTCCTCGGGCAGGCCGAGGCAGGGGGCGATCTGCTTGAGGTCCGAGTGCAGCCACTGGGTGGCGACGTACAGGTCGACGCCGCCGTCCTCGGCCGGTACGGCGAGGCCGGACTCGGGGCCGAGGAAGGCCTGGTCCTGCATGCCGAAGGTGTACTCGCCCGTGACGATGACGTCGGCGCGCTTGGCTGCCTCGTCCGCGTTGCCGCGGATGATCGGCTGGCGGTGCACGATGTTCGGGTGCGGGACGTGACCGGAGTGGTGGTCGTCGCGGCCCTCGTGGACCAGGATCGCGTCCGGAGCGGTGGCCGAGGCCTCGTCCGTGATGACCGGGAGCTCCCGGTACTCGATCTTGACCTTGGCGGCGGCGCGGCGGGCGGTCTCCGGGTGGTCGGCGGCCACGAGGACGACCGGCTCACCGTGGTGACGGACCTTGCCGTAGGCGAGGACCGGGGTGTCCTGGAACTCCATGCCGTAGTTCTTCGCGGCGGGCAGGTCCTCGTGCGTCAGGACGGCGTAGACGCCGTCCATCGCGAGGGCCTCGGAGGTGTCGATGGACACGATCTCGGCGTGCGCGACGGTGGAGCGCAGGATCTGGCCCCACAGCATGTCCTCGTGCCACATGTCCGAGGAGTAGGCGAACTCACCGGTGACCTTGAGGGTGCCGTCCGGGCGGAGCGTGGACTCGCCGATGCCGCCCTTGACGTGGTTCTGGGTGACGTCGCGGGGGATACCCGTGGTGGTGCCAGCCATGATCAGACCGCCTCTCCCTGACGCTCCTGGCGAGCGGCCGCGAGGCGGACCGCGTCGAGGATCTTCTCGTAACCGGTGCAGCGGCAGAGGTTGCCGGAGAGCGCCTCGCGGATGTCCGCATCCGTCGGGGACGGGTTGCGCTCCAGCATCTCGTCGGCGGCGACCAGCAGACCGGGGGTGCAGAAGCCGCACTGGACGGCGCCGGCGTCGATGAACGCCTGCTGGATCGGGGAGAGTTCGACACCCTCGCCGGTCTGCGAGTCCTGACCGGGCTTCGCCTCCCACCGCTTGGCGGCGTCGAGCGAGGTGCCACAGGTGCCCGCGGCGCAACCGGAGTGCTCCGCACGGTCCTTGGCGAACTCGGCGAGACCCTCGACGGTGACGACCTCTCGGCCCTCGACCTGGCCGGCGGCGACGAGGCAGGAACAGACGGGCACACCGTCGAGGCGGACCGTGCAGGAGCCGCACTCGCCCTGTTCGCAGGCGTTCTTGGAGCCGGGCAGGCCCATCCGCTCACGCAGGACGTAGAGGAGGGACTCGCCCTCCCAGACGTCGTCGGCTTCCTGGGGACGGCCGTTGACCGTGAAATTGACGCGCATGGTTATGCAGCTCCCTCAAGCGTGCGGCCGCTTCCGCGGTACTGCTCCCAGGTCCAACCGAGCTGACGGCGGGCCATGATGCCGACGGCGTGGCGCCGGTACTTGGCGGTGCCTCGGACGTCGTCGATCGGGTTGGCGGCGCCCGAGCAGAGGTCGGCGAACTGCTTCGCGATCGACGGGGTGATGATCTTGCCGTTGTCCCAGAACCCGCCCTCCTCCAGAGCCGCGTTCAGGAAGGCCTCGGCCTCCTTGGCGCGGATCGGGGTCGGCGCGGCGGAGCCGATGCCGGTACGCACGGTCCGGGTCTCCGGGTGCAGGGCCAGGCCGAAGGCGCAGACGGCGATGACCATCGCGTTGCGGGTGCCGACCTTGGAGTACTGCTGGGGGCCGTCCGCCTTCTTCACGTGGACGGTCTTGATGAGCTCGTCGGGCTGGAGCGCGTTGCGCTTCACGCCCGTGTAGAACTCGTCGATCGGGATGAACCGGCTGCCGCGGACCGACTCGACCTCGACCTCGGCGCCTGCGGCGAGCAGGGCCGGGTGGGCGTCGCCGGCGGGCGAGGCGGTGCCGAGGTTGCCCCCGACGCCGCCGCGGTTGCGGATCTGCGGGGAGGCGACCGTGTGGGAGGCGAGCGCCAGACCCGGAAGCTCGGTCCGCAGGTTCTCCATGATCTGGGTGTACGGAACGGACGCGCCGAGGCGGACGTTCTCCTCCCCGACCTCCCACTCACGCAGCAGCTCGATACGGTTCAGATCCAGGAGGTACTCGGGGCGCCGGTGGTCGAAGTTGATCTCGACCATGATGTCGGTGCCACCCGCAATGGGCACGGCCGTGGGGTGCTCGGCCTTGGCGGCGAGCGCCTCCTCCCAGCTGGCGGGGCGAAGGAAGTCCATGGTGGCTCTCTTCTAGTGATGATCGGGGGTCGAACAGATGGGCCCGGGGGGACGGCCGGCCCTCGACGTCATGTTCATGTGCTGTTAACGCGGTGTGTGGCCTAGTACACAAGCCCACCTTCGCCCGGGTGCAGTCACCGAAAACATGAAGGAGTTGGCTGCCTCCCGTTGTCGTCTTGTAGATTCGAACGAAAGGCGGGAAACAGGAACCTCTCCGTTTTCCCCTGGAAACGGTGGCACCACGCCACCGTCGACAACGCGACACCCACGATCACCCACTCGAAGGAACGGCGGCGACACGATGCGGCTGCGCGCACTGCTGGAGAACGACGCGCTGGGGCTGCGCCTGCTCGGCGGCGAGGGCGAGCTGGACCGCACGGTCCGCGGCGTGATGACGACGGACCTCAAGGATCCCAGCCGGTACCTTTCCGGCGGCGAGCTGGTGCTCACCGGCCTCGCCTGGCGGACGGACCCGACCGACGCGGAGCCCTTCGTCCGGATTCTGGCCTCGGCCGGGGTGGCCGCTCTGGCGGCGGGCGAGGCGGAGCTCGGCGACATCCCCGACGATCTCGTACAGGCGTGTTCACGCCATCGGCTGCCACTCTTCGCGGTGAACGAGTCCGTTGCGTTCGCGACGATCACCGAGCACGTTGTTCGACAGGTCTCCGGCGAGCGGGCGGGCGACCTGGCCGCCGTCGTCGACCGGCACCGGCGGCTGATGACCTCCGGCCCCGCGGGCGGCGGCCCCGAGGTCGTCCTCGACCTGCTCGGCTCCGATCTGGACCTTCGCGCCTGGGTCCTCTCCCCCACCGGCCGCCAGATCGCGGGCGCCGGCGAGCCCCTCGACAGCGGCCTGGCGGCGACCCTGGCGGGCGAGCACCTGGCCGCGACCCGCACCGGACGGCGCGGCCCGCACCGGCTGAGCCTCGCCGGAGCCACGTACTCGCTGTTCCCGATCCGCAACACCGGGCGCGGCCCCGCCCCCGCCTCCCGCGACGTGCGCGAGACGGTCCTGTCGGACTGGCTGCTCGCCGTCGAGGCGGACGCCGGGGACTGGCCCGCCGCCCGCCTGGACCTGCTCCAGGGCGTCACCCAGCTGATCGCGGTCGAGCGGGACCGGCGCGACGCGGCCCGTACGGTGCGCCGCCGGCTCGCCCAGGAGGTCCTGGAGCTGGTGCAGACGGGCGCCGCGCCCGCCGAGATCGCGGCCCGCCTGCGGGTCGCGGCCCCGGTGCTGCTGCCCGGGCTCGGCACGGCCCCGCACTGGCAGGTCGTCGTGGCCCGCGTCGACTGGGAGCAGGAGGCCGGCCAGGGCACTCCCGTGGACGGCGGCCCGGTCGCCCAGGCGCTCCTGGAGGAGATCCTCGTCGACCCGGCGACCGTCGGGGCCGAGTCCGCGGACCGGATCGCCGTCGCGCACAGCGGCGACGAGGCGATCGCGCTGGTCCCGCTGGCCGCCGCGCCGCTGCCGGACAGCGAGGACGAGGGCCCGGCGGTCGCGCTCGGGCTCCACGCGGACGCCCTGCTCGCCGCCGTACGCGCCCCGCTCTCCTCCGGCCTCGCGGACGACGGGCGGCTCACGCTCGGCGTCAGCGCGGCCGTGCACTCGGCGGAGGGCCTGCGCGGGGCCCTGGAGGAGGCGCGGCACGCCCGCCGGGTCGCCGCGGCCCGTCCGGGCCGGGTCTGCGCCGCGGGCCACCACGAGCTGGCCTCGCACGTCCTGCTGCTGCCGTTCGTCCCGGACGACGTCCGCCGCGCCTTCACGGCCCGGCTGCTCGACCCGCTGCGCGACTACGACCGGCGCCACCGCGCCGAGCTCATCCCGACCCTGGAGGCGTTCCTCGACTGCGACGGCTCCTGGACGCGCTGCGCCACCCGGCTGCACCTGCACGTGAACACGCTGCGCTACCGGGTGGGCCGGATCGAGCAGCTCACGGGCCGCGACCTCTCCCGTCTGGAGGACAAGCTCGACTTCTTCCTCGCGCTCCGGATGAGCTGACCGGGGGACCGGGTCGAGACGGATCGAGACGGGTCGAGTCGGATCGAGTCGGATCGAGTCGGATCGAGTCGGATCGAGGGCCGCGCCAGGGGGCGCGTCGGGGGGCGCCCGGAAGCTGGAGGCGCCCCCCTAATTCACTCTTTCGGAGGAGTCCGAGCGAGTGACATCCGGGCTGGTGGCGGCCCGTGGGCCACAGCGGCCGAGGGGCCGTACGGGGGCTTGATCCCGGGCCCGACGGCGATCTGACGGGGTGTCGGCCGTCGCCCCGACGACCGCGTGCGCACGTCTCGGACTCTTGTGAATTCTTTCACCTGACCCCTTGGCCAGGTGCTGCCCTTCGTGCTGAGATGCGGGTCTACTCAACAGCTCAATGGCGCGCTCGGGGAGGGCAATGTGGCGGATACCGCCATGTCTGGTTCCGAATCAAGGGGTGGCGAAGATCCGTCCCTCGCCTACGGCAAGGAGACTCCCGTGGAGACCGCCATATGGCGTCTCCGTTCCCGAGGTTGCTGGACGGACGCGGCAGCACTGCTCGCTCCGTACGCGACCGAACCGGCCGCCGCGCTCGAACGGGCGGCCCTGCTGATCGAGCGCTGCCTCTACACCGAACAGGGCTGGGCCGAAGCCGAGGAGGCCCTCCGGGCGGCCGAGGCGGTCGCCCGCACCGACGAGGAGCGCGGGGCCGCCGCCTGCGAACGCGGCTACCTCGCCTACGCGTCCACGCTCCTCGGGGTACGCGACAGGGCCGACGAGGCCCGGATGGCGCTGGGCCGGGCGGCCGCCCTCATCGGCCCCTCGGCCGGCGGGCGGCCCCTGCTGGACTTCCGGCGCGGCCTCATGGCCCAGAACCTCGGCGACTCCCCGCAGGCGGCCCGCGCCGCGTACCGCAGGGCGCACGCGGGGGCGGCGGACCAGGGGGACTCGCTGCTGCTCTCCTCCACCTGGCGCCATCTCGCCGGACTCGCCCTGAGGGAAGGCGAGTTGGCGGAGGCGCGGCACGGCTTCGCCGAATCGCTGCGGATCCGCGAGGAGTTGGGCTACCTGGTGGGCACGGCCCCGGCCCTCACCGCCCTCGCCGACACGGAGACCGAACCGGAGGCGGGCCGGCTGCGCGCGGAAGCCAGACGCCTCTTCCGCCTCCTCGGCGGTGTACCGACCTGGCTGTCGGCTCAGCTGACGCCTCGTACGGTGACCTGAAATCGTCGACGATAACGACAAGGTGACGTTCCGCGCGCTCTGATGCGATGTGCCCTCCGCGCCCTCGGGCCCGGGGGCACATCGCCGTGCCGGCCGGTTCGGCCTCCGCGCGCGCTCAGCCGGTGTGGAGGATCCGGAAGCGATCCGGTTCCGCCGGGTCCCGGTCGGCCACCTGGACGGGGGGCCACGTCCACTGCCACACGCCGATGCCCGGCGCGCGGGAGAAGCGGATCGGCCCTCGGGTGCCCTCGACCGCCACGTGCGGCCACCCCGCGGCGACCGCCTCCCGGTCCGTGCCGTGGGCGCGGAGCACCTCGGCGAGGACGGTGCCGGTGTCCCAGCCCTCGAAGGCGACGAACGAGGGCTCCTCGCCCAGCCGTTCGGCCAGTTCCTTCCCCACGCGCTCGCCGAGCGGGCCGGGGCGCTCGGGCAGGTAGCGCAGGAACGGGACCCCGGCGCCGTCCCGGCCCAGCAGCTCGGCCCACTCGGCGAACTCCGGCTGTCCGGCCGGAGCGCCGACGAGGAGCTCCGCGAGGCGCGGGTCGCTCCGGACGGCCCTGACGATCGGCACCGCGGGCTCCGGGTGGCCGACCAGCAGGAGGAGCGCCGTCGCGCCGTGGCCGGCGAGGGCGTCGCACAGGGCGTCGGGGGTGAGCCCGTTCGCGTCGAACTCGACGACGGTGCCGCCCTGGGGAGCGACGTGGTCCCGCAGGAGACGGGTCCCGGTCGCCCAGTAGACGCTCGGCTGGGTCACCACGGCGATCCGCCGCCGGCCCGCGCCGAGGAGGAAGTCCGCGTAGGTCCGCCAGCCGTGGGACTGGGCCGGAGCCAGGCGCGCGACCCACTCCGTCGGCTCCTCGGTGAGCGCGTCGAGCACGGCGGACGAGCAGAGGTACGGCACCCCGAGGGCGTCGGCCCGGGCGGCGGCCGCGCGGGCGACGACGCTGTGGTATTCGCCGGCCAGGGCCGCCACCCCGAGTGCGGCCAGTTCGTCCACGGCCGCGGCGGCGCGCTCCGGATCGGCCGCGGTGTCCCGGACCACCAGCTCCAGCGGCCTGCCGGCGATGCCGCCGGTGGCGTTGACCTCGGAGACGGCCAGCTCCAGTCCGGCGAGCAGATGCCGCCCCGCCCCGACCCAGCCGGGCCGCGTCAGCGGGACGAGAGCCCCGAGCCGGACGGGCGCCTTCTCCGTCCTCTCGGATCCGGACGGCGGTGTCGGCGTGTTCACCCCAGTACTCATGCGGTCATTCGAACCACCGACATCGGCGACGGCAACCGATTATTCGCTGACGGACGCGGGGTCCCGTTCGTCGAGCCGAGTTCGCGCACGGCCCTCCCCGTCGTCGCGCCCCCTCCGTTGGTCGCCCTCAGTCGTGGGAGCGCGGCACGAGGCACACCAGGCTCTCGTCCGTGCCGACGAGCAGCGCGCCCGCGCCGGTGACCGCGACCGCGCGGACCGGCGGGCCCGGGCGGAAGGAGAGCGTCGCGCCGCCTTCCGGGCGGTGGAGTTCGACGAGGCCGTCGGCCCAGGCCGCGGCGACCAGCGGGCCGTGGGGCGTCTCGGTCGCGTGCAGGGAGACCACCGGGGAGCGGCGCTCCGCCAGCGGTTCGGGACGCGGGTCGCGGCCCGGTGTCCAGAACCGTACGGTCCCGTCCGCGCCGCCGGAGCACACGAACGGGGTCTCGGAGTCGACGGCCGCGACCGCCGTGACGCGGCCGCTGTGCGAGGCCGCCTGGTGCAGGCCCGTGAGGCCGAAGGCGTGCACGGAGCCGAGCCGGTCCCCCACCACGACCGAGCCCGCGATCGCCGCGAGGGCCGTGCCGGGGTGGCGGGCGAGGGTCTTGGAGACGGCCTCGGTGAGCCGCTCCAGGTACGGGGCCCTGGGCACCGTTCCCCGGACGGAGTGCAGCCTGCCCCGGTCGTCCAGGAGCAGCACCGTGCCGTCGGGGGCGGGCGCGAGGGCCGTGACCCGGCCGGGGACGGTGTGCGGGAGGCGCCCGGCGGAGCTGGCGTCGGCCTCGTGGAGCAGACGGACGGTGCCGGTGCGGTCGCCGACGAGCAGCGTGCCCTCCAAGGGGCCGCCCGCGGCGCCGAGTACGGCGACGGGACCCGGCCAGGCCGGTGCGAGGTCGCCGCGGTTGCGGGCCCAGCGGAGCCGCCAGGCGGCGCCCTCGGCGAGCTCGGCCAGCGCGGGCCGGAGCCGGGGGTCGGCGCCGTCGCCGAGCGCGGCGAGGAGCACCAGGGCGCGTTCCGCCGGGTCCTGTGCGCGGCAGAGGGACTGCCCGGCGCGCAGCCAGGCGGTCCTGAGCCCGCCGTGGTCGTCAACTCCGGCCTCGCCGGGGCCTTCACCGGTTCCGGTGACGTACGCCGTGGTGACGAGCAGCGGGTCGGCGGCGCACACGGCGAGCGGGTCGGAGAGGTCCGGCAGCGGGCGCGGGGGCTCCGCGGGGGCGTGGTCGTCGGGTGCGGGCTCCCCGTCCAGGTCGACGACCGTCGCCCGGCGCGCGGCGCGCAGGGTCTCGGGGGCCGGGCTGCCGGTCCGGGCCTCGACGACGAGCCGGACCCGGCCCACTCCTGCGAGTTCGCCGATGAGCTCGGTGAGCGCGGCGGGCTCGGCGGCGGCGTGGAGGTCCGTGAGGAGGAGGACGGCCCGGCCGGAAGGCCGCGCCTCGCTGGTGGCGAGGGCGTGGACGAGTTCGTCCGGGGACCTGGCGACGACGCCGAGCAGGTCGGCGATCGTCCAGGTCGCGCCGAGCGCGCTCTGCCCGGCGAGGGGGACGAGCACCCGGGGTGTGCGGCGGCGTCGGCCGCCGGCGCGCGGGCCGTGTGCGGCGAGCCAGTCGAGGAGCGCCGTCTTGCCGCTGCCCGGGGCGCCGGTGACGAGGCAGAGCCGGGGCGCCTCCGGGTCGGTGAGCCAGCCGAGCAGGGCCGCGGCCTCGGCTTCCGTACCGGTGACGGCTCGGCGTCCGTCCCATGCCGGGGGTGGGCTCGCGGACGGCATGGGACACCTCACGGGCGACGCGGTACGGGCGGCTGTCGCCCTTGACTTTAGTGGGCGAAGGCCCCCGGCGACCGCCCCTCACGGGGACGGTCTTCCGGGAGCTTCCACGGGCTTCCCTGCCGGTCAGGCGTCGGGGTCGCCGCCCCCCGCGACGACCTTGAGCCGGCCGACCTGGACCTGGGCGACGCTCTCGGCGCCGTCGCGCCCGAAGTCGTTGGTGATCACGTAGGACAGCACGGTGCCGATGCGCATGTAGACGCCGACGAAGTCGTTCCTCTCGATGGCAAACGACTCGTCGGCCCCGCCGCTCTCGACCTTCACCGGCGTGTAGCGGCCGGACGGGCCGTCGAACTCCTTCTTCGACTTCTCCAGCGTCTTCAGCACGGCGGCGGCCTCCTCCTCCGTACCGAAGGAGACGAGGATGAAGGTGACTCCCTTGTCCGAGCTGGAGTTGACCAGGGCCAGGTCCTTCATGCTGAGGGTCCTGGCGCCGGGGCACTCGACCTCCAGCCTGTCGAGGCAGACCTTGCCGACCTCCGCCCCCTGCACCAGGTCGGGGTCA
Source organism: Streptomyces narbonensis (assembly GCF_014649015.1). Classification (GTDB taxonomy): domain Bacteria; phylum Actinomycetota; class Actinomycetes; order Streptomycetales; family Streptomycetaceae; genus Streptomyces; species Streptomyces narbonensis. The sequence continues at coordinate 229,713 of NZ_BMSF01000002.1, read as the reverse complement.
CCGGCGCCGAACGTGCCGCTGGTCAGGTCGGACGAATGCGGGAGGGCGTTGATCATCCCGGCCTCGTCCAGCGAGACCGGCGGCACCTTCTGCTCGCCCTCCGCGATTCCCGAGATCGCGTCGCTCCCCGTGACCGGGTCGGTTCCGTCGCCGCCCCCGCATCCCGCGAGTGCGGTCACCAGCACCGCCGCGACCGCGATCCCCCGTATGCCCGTCCTCATCCTGACTCCCCGTGTGGCTCCGCCGGTTGACATGATCACCAACCCTAGCGGGCCGCGGTTCAGGCGTTCGAACCGGTGAAGTGTTCGCGGACGAGGGCCTCGACGACCGGGAGGTCCTCGGCGATCAGGGCGTCGAGGAGGGCCGTGTGTTCGGCGGCGTCGGCGACGAGTTCGCCGTGGCGGAAGGCGGGCGCGCTGATCAGCGGCCACTGGGAGCGCCGGTGGAGGTCGTCGGCGACGGCGAGCAGCGAGGCGTTCCCGGCGAGGGAGAGGACGGCGCGGTGGAAGGCGCGGTCCGTCTCGGCGTAGTGGGCGCGGTCGCCCCGGGCGGCGGCCGTCGCGGTGGCCTCGGCGAGCGGGCGGAGCTCGGTCCAGCGGGCGGCCGGGACCGTGCGGGCGAGCCGCAGCATGACGGGGACCTCGATGAGCGCGCGGACCTCGGCGAGCTCGGCGAGCTCGCGCGGCGTGCGCTCGGTGACGCGGAAGCCGCGGTTCGGGACGACTTCGACGGCCCCTTCGACGGCGAGGCGCTGCATGGCCTCGCGGACGGGGGTGGCCGAGACGCCGAAGCGCTCGGCGAGGGCCGGGCCGGAGTACACCTCGCCGGGGACGAGCTCGCCGCCGACGAGGGCGGTGCGGAGGGCTTCGAGGATCTGGTCGCGGACGGAGTGCCGCTGGACGACGCGCGGGGCCGGGGCGGCCCCGGGGCGTGACGCCGCCTGCTCGCCGTGCGTGTGCTCGCCACGGGCCTGTTCCGGTACGCGCACGGCGTCGCCGAACGGCGGGTACGGCCCCTCCGTCGCCCGCTCGCGCGCTGCGCCCTGCTCCACCCGGGTCCTCCTGCGGCCTCGTGCCGGGCCCGGCTCGCGATACCCGGGTCCCCTGTGCACCATAGGCGAACGGACCGACATATGGGGCACGGGGGCCGATCCGTCGGACCCGCGGGCGACCGGAGTCCGTGCGGGGGTGAGAGGCGATCGAGATTCGGGTAAGGTAAGGCTTACCTGCTAACGATCGCGATTCGGTGGTCCGCATGACCGTCCCCGCACTGCTCGCCGCACCCCTCACCTCCCCCGTCGAGGCCTCCTACGCCCGGCTCGCGGAGGTCTTCTCCGGCCTGCGGATAGAGGAACCGACCGGGGACGAACGGCTGCCGCGCGGCGCGGGCTGGGTCGGGGCCGACGAGCTCGCGGCGGGCGGATCCGCCCTCGACGCCTTCCTCGCCTGGGACAACGCCCAGGTGCTGCGCGACTACGGCACCCAGGCCCGCCCCGACGTCGTCGCGAGCTTCGGACTGCACCGGTACGCGTGGCCCGCCTGCCTCCTCGTCACCGTGCCCTGGTTCCTGCACCGGCGGGTGCCCCGGCTGCCCGCCGCGAACGTGTCGTTCCAGCGCGCGCTCGGCCGCATGTCCGTCCGCATCGAGGAGTTCGCCTGCCTGCCCGGCGACCCCGCGGCCGGCCTGCCCGGCGCCCGAGTCGTCGCCGACGAGGAGGCACTGCGGACCGAGGTGCGCGCCTCGCTCGCCGAACACTTCGAGGCGATCCTCGGCGGCTTCGGCCCCCGGATGAAGCGCGGCCGCCGGGCTCTCTGGGGGATGGCCACGGACGAGATCGTCGAGGGCCTCTGGTACATCGGCGCCCTGCTCGGCGAGGAGGAGCGGGCGATGACCGAGCTCGACCTCCTGCTGCCGGGCACCACCGTCACCCGCAAGCAGCACAAGCCGTACGCCGGGTCGGCGGGCTTCCGCGAGCTCGCCGGTTCCGAAGGGCCGGACGGCGCCCCGCGCGCCACGAGGGACCGGGCGGCCTGCTGCTTCTTCTACACGCTGCGCCCCGAGGACACCTGCCTCACCTGCCCGCGCACCTGCGACACCGAGCGTGTCCGTCGTCTGGCCGCGACCGCCTGAGGCTCCCGGGTGATTACGCCACCCGGAAGGGTGGCGTGAATCGAACTCAACTCTCCCTCCTTGCACGGGCGTTCGAGTAGATCGCACCTATTCGTATGCCCTGGGACCCCGATGGCGTGCTCTTGCCCCGAAACCGCTTGAGCACCGCACGGGGTCGGCCAGTATGGGCCGCCAAACGCCCTACTGCGATGCAAGGGACACCGCATGAGACTGACCGACATATCGCTGGACTGGCTGCTTCCGGGCGGCGTGATGGTGGCCGGGGTCCTGACGGCGGTGGCGGTGCTCGCGCGCGGGAAGCGCGCCGGTGACCAGGCCGCGGCCGAGGACTCCTGGGAACGCAACGAGGAGCGCCGCAGACGCAAGGAGGCGGTGTACGGAACGGCTTCCTACGTCCTGCTCTTCTGCTGCGCCGCGGTCGCGGCGGCGCTCTCCTTCCACGGACTCGTCGGCTTCGGCCGGCAGAACCTCAGCCTCTCCGGGGGCTGGGAGTACCTCGTCCCCTTCGGCCTCGACGGCGCCGCCATGTTCTGCTCGGTCCTCGCCGTCCGCGAGGCCAGCCACGGCGACGCGGCGCTCGGCTCCCGGCTCCTCGTCTGGCTGTTCGCCGGCGCGGCCGCCTGGTTCAACTGGGTGCACGCCCCGCGCGGGCTGGGCCACGACGGGGCACCGCAGTTCTTCGCGGGCATGTCCCTCTCGGCGGCGGTCCTCTTCGACCGGGCGCTGAAGCAGACCCGCCGGGCGGCGCTCCGCGAGCAGGGCCTGGTGCCCCGCCCGCTGCCGCAGATCCGGATCGTCCGCTGGCTGCGCGCGCCCCGGGAGACCTTCGCGGCCTGGTCGCTGATGCTCCTGGAGAACGTACGGACGCTGGACGAGGCGGTCGACGAGGTCCGCGAGGACCGGCGGGAGAAGGAACAGAACCGGATCCGCCGGCGCGACCAGGTCAAGCTCGACCGGGCACGGCTCAAGGCCATCAACCGCCAGCACCGCGCCTTCGGGCTCGGCCGCGGCGGCGACGCCCGCCAGGTCGAGATGGCTGCGCTCGGCGCCGCGGGAGGCGCCGGTACGGGCCCCGGCCCGGGTTCCGGATCGGGTGCGGGCTCCGGCTCCGCGACGACGGCCGTGCAGGCCGCCGTCGCGGAGCCCGCCATAGCGGATCCAGGACAACTGCCGCTTCGACCCCGGCCCTCCCTGCAAGCCGTAAGGGGCGCTGAGCCCCGCGCGGGAGACTCCCGGACGGTGGACCTCACCGCCGAGGACGACACCCAGACGCTGCCCCGGCTCGATTCCCTGGAGCGCAAGCTCAAGGACCTGGAGCAGCAGTTCGGCTGAACCACGGGAACACACGGATACCGGCGGGGCCGCCTCTCAGGCGGCCCCGCCGTTCAGTTCGAACCACACCACCTTGCCCACGCCGTGCTCCTCGACCCCCCAGGAGTCGGCCAGGGCCTGGACGAGGACGAGTCCCCTGCCGTGCGTACCGTCGTCGGCGGGCGGTGCGTGCGGCCGGTCGAGTCCTGGGACGAAGTCGCGGACCTCGACCCTCAGCTGCTCGGGGACGACCGTCGCGGTCACGACGGCCCCGTGCTCGGTGTGGACCAGGGCATTGGTCACCAGCTCGCTGGTGAGCAGTTCGGCCACGTCGGAGGCGCCCGGCCCGCCCCACTTCCGCAGCATCTTCCGTAAGGCGTGTCGCACCTCCGGCACCGCGGTGAGATCCGCGCATCCCACCTTTCTGAGAAGTTGAGTCGGCTGTCGTGCCTCCCCGGCCATATCCCCCACCCACACGTCGTCGAACAGGCTCACGGGGATGCATGCCCCACCAAACCGCCCGCATTCCCCCGGGGCGGGAGGACTCAGAGCCGGGGGACGTTGCGCAGGTTGGAGCGGGCCATCTGGAGCATGCGGCCCACGCCGCCGTCCAGGACGATCTTGCTGGCGGAGAGGGCGAAGCCGGTGACCATCTCGCCGCTGATCTTGGGCGGGATGGAGAGGGCGTTGGGGTCGGTGACGACGTCCACGAGGGCCGGGCCCCGGTGCTTGAAGGCGTCCTTGAGCGCGCTCGCGAGCTGCTTGGGCTTCTCGACACGGACGCCGTAGGCCCCGGCGGCGCGCGCGATGGCCGCGAAGTCCGGGTTCTTGTTCGTCGTCCCGTACGAGGGGAGTCCGGCGACCAGCATCTCCAACTCGACCATGCTGAGAGAGGAGTTGTTGAAGACGACGACCTTCACCGGGAGGTCGTACTGGACGAGGGTGAGGAAGTCGCCCATGAGCATGGAGAATCCGCCGTCGCCGGAGAGCGACACGACCTGCCGGTTGCGGTCGGTGAACTGCGCGCCGATGGCCTGCGGCAGTGCGTTCGCCATCGAGCCGTGGCTGAACGAGCCGATGATCCTGCGCCGTCCGTTGGGCGAGAGGTAGCGGGCCGCCCAGACGTTGCACATGCCGGTGTCGACGGTGAACACGGCGTCCCCGTCGGCCAGTTCGTCGATGACGGAGGCGACGTACTCGGGGTGGATCGGGACGTGCTTCTCGACCTTGCGGGTGTAGGCCTTCACGACGCCTTCGAGTGCGTCGGCGTGTTTCTTGAGCATCTTGTCGAGGAAGCGGCGGTCGGTCTTGGCCCGGACGCGCGGGACGACACAGCGCAGGGTCTCCCGGACGTCCCCCCAGATCGCGAGGTCGAGGCGGGAGCGCCGGCCGAGGTGCTCGGGCCGGACGTCCACCTGGACGATCTTCACGTCGTCGGGCAGGAAGGCGTTGTACGGGAAGTCCGTGCCGAGCAGGATCAGCAGGTCGCACTCGTGGGTGGCCTCGTAGGCGGCGCCGTAGCCGAGCAGCCCGCTCATGCCGACGTCGAACGGATTGTCGTACTGAATCCACTCTTTTCCCCGCAGGGCGTGGCCGACCGGGGCCTTGATCCGCTCGGCGAACTGCATCACCTCGGCGTGCGCGCCCGCCGTGCCGCTGCCGCAGAAGAGCGTCACCCGGTCGGCCGCGTCGATCATCCGGACGAGCGCGTCGATCTCGTCGTCGCCCGGCCGGACGGTGGGGCGGGAGGTGACGAGCGCGGTCTCCGCGGCCTTGTCGGGTGCGGGCAGGGAGGCGATGTCGCCGGGCAGCGAGACGACGCTGACGCCGCTGCGGCCGACGGCGTGCTGGATCGCCGTCTGGAGCAGCCGGGGCATCTGCTTCGGGTTGGAGATCAGCTCGCTGTAGTGGCTGCACTCGCGGAAGAGCTGGTCGGGGTGGGTCTCCTGGAAGTAGCCGAGGCCGATCTCGCTGGACGGGATGTGCGAGGCGAGGGCCAGGACCGGGGCCATGGAACGGTGGGCGTCGTACAGGCCGTTGATGAGGTGCAGATTCCCGGGGCCGCAGGAGCCCGCGCAGGCGGCGAGGCTGCCGGTGATCTGGGCCTCGGCACCGGCGGCGAAGGCGGCCACCTCCTCGTGCCGCACCTGGACCCAGTCGAGCGCGGAGGTGCGGCGGATGGCGTCGACGACCGGGTTCAGGCTGTCGCCGACGACGCCGTACAGACGCTTCACGCCCGCGCGCACGAGGATGTCGACGAACTGTTCTGCGACGTTCTGTTTGGCCATGGCTCCATCAACACACGGCCCGGCGCGTTACGCCTCCCAGACGGCGACCCCCGTGCGGTCGTCGGCGTACCCCGTCACCCTCAGCTGGGTGTCGGTGAGGAAGGCGGCGAGGCCGGGCGGCTCCTGGTCGGCCCAGCGGGTGGCGAGTTCGCGGGCGAGAGCGGGTTCGCCGCGCATCGGCTCGGCGAGTCCGGGCGAGGCGAGGAGCAGGGTGTCCCCGGGGCGGGCGACGGAGGCCCGGAAGCGGAACGGTTCGGCGGGCGGCGGGACGGGCTCCTCCACGAGCGGGCCCGGTGGGGTCGTGACGCCGAGGTTCATGGTGAGCCGGTCGCCCTCCTCGGTCTCGGCCGCGTCCTTCGGCGAGGGCGAGCCGAAGCCGACGACGGGGGCGCCGGTGACGGCCGCGGGCTCGGGCAGCAGCGGTTCGATGTCCTGCCAGGAGCCCTCCCGGAGCCGGAAGAGGCCACCGCCGCCGATCCCGAAGAAGACGCGCGTGCGGCACTCGGGGTCGGCCGGGACGAGGAGGCAGCGGAGGGTCGCGGTGTACTCGTCGGGAGCGAGGCCCCGGTCGGCGGCGCGGGCGCGCAGTTTGCCGTACGTACGGTCGGTGAGCCGGTGCAGTCCGGACTTGAGGTCGCCGCGGCGGCCGCTCCTGATGTCCTCCGAGAGCCGGGCGTGGCTGCGGCCGACGGCCTCCGCGATCCACTGGCAGGCGTCGGCGGCGGCGAGATGGGCGTCCTCGGCGGCGCGGGAGCCTGCGGCGACGGCGACGAGGACGAGCGCGGCCTCGTCGTGGCCGAAGCGGGCGGTGAGCAGGGCGTCGCGGCGGGGTTCGCCGCGGTAGCGGGCGGAGTCGCCGCGCACGGAGGCGGCCCGCAGGGTGCAGGTGCCGTAGCGGGCGCCGTCCAGGACGGTGTCGGCGACCAGTTCGGCGAGCTCGCCGGGCCGGGCTACGGGGAGGGCGGTGGGCTCGGCCTCGTAGGTCGGCGGTCTGTTGCCGACGAATCCGGCCGCCCGGGGGCGGGGCACGGGCACCTGGACGGTGAGATCGGCGTCGGGCCCGGTCTCCGGGTCGGCGTCGACGTCCGCACCGGCCTGGGGCTCCGGAGCCGCCTCCGGCATCGCGACCTGGACGGTGGGCGTCTCGGCCGGCGGGGCGACGGGGGGCGGGGGCGGGGCAGCGGGCGGCGGCCCGGGGAAGGAGCGCGGCCCCTGCTCGGGGGTCTCCCAGGGTGCCGGCGCCCGGCCGGTCGGGACGGCCCGAGGATCCGGCGCGGGCTCCTCGGCCTGCGCCGGGGCCGTGTCGGACGGTGCCTCCGGCTTCAGGACCGGGCTCGGGCCCGGCGGGCCCGTGGTGGCGCGGGGCGCCGTGGCGAAGTGGTCGTCCAGCGATTCACCCGGGACCGTCGGGGCCGTGTCCGGCGCCGGCTCGTCGTAGAGCTTGTCCCACCAGTTGTCCCCCTGCTGAGTCATGCCCTTATTGTCCACCGCACACGGCGCCCGAAAACGGACATCAGGAAAACCGTTGCTGCGAAAGAGTGACGCGACATGAGTGGTCCGCCGGGCGGCCCCACCCCCCACGGGAAGGACGCCCGGCGGACCGTCGTGATCAGCGCACGTCGTAAGCGCGGACCACGGTCTGGGTGACGGAGTTGCCGTTGGCGTCCGTCAGTTCGGTCCTCAGGGTGACGGGCTCACCGGACGCGCCCGCGTGGTTCACGGTCGCGGTCCACTGACCGCCCTGCTGGGAGACCCGCGCTTCCGTCCAGGTCGTGCCCTCGTCGTAGGAGTACGAGAGCTTCGCCGAGGTGAGCGCTGCGGGAGTGTAGCCCGCGTGACCCGTCGCGGTGAGGCCGATCTGCTGGCCATCGGTCGCGGCGAGGGTCTTGAGTCCGTCCTCCGGAAGGTCGTACCGGGGGAAGAGAATCGGGATGCCCTGAGAATAGACGCTCTCGTCAAGCTTGGAGGTGAATTCCCACTTCGAATTGACGGAGGTGGAGCGGGCCCACACCTTGCTGCCGATCTTCATGGTGTTCTGTTCGAGCGTGTACGTCCCGGCTTCGGCGGGTACCTCGAACACTCCGAACGGCCAGCTGCTCGTGCCCAGGACCTCGCCGTCGCGGCTGAGGCTGACGTTGCCGATGTCCCCGAAGGAGCCCGGCACGGCGTGGTGGGTGCGGTCGCCCCACATGGCGTCGGCGAAGCCGATCAGGTTGCCCTGGCGCTCGGCGACGAGCACCGGCTCGCCGGCCGCGTCGCGCGGGGCGGTGGGGGCGATGACCCCGTCGTACCAGTTCTCGGTGCGCTTCTCTCCGGGGGTGTAGGCGTGCGGGGTGCCGACCATGATCTCCCCGAAGGGGAAGCTGCTGCCGACCATCGGCTCCCAGCTCGTGTCGCCGGCCGAGTAGTACTCGGTGCGGGCGCCGGGCGCGGGGACCGTCTCCAGCGAGCCGAAGCCGACGCGGACGCCGTCCGGGCGGCGCGCCCCCGCGAAGTCGATGAAGTCGGTGGCGATACCGGCCGACCCGTAGGTGGAGTCCGTGCGGCCGAGCTCGCGGTCGCGGACCCGGTAGTCCTTGTCGTCGCGGATCGCGCCGGTCTCGGGGAACGCGAGGTTGTAGACGTAGGGGCTCTTCGCCGTGGCCTTCCAGGCGAGGGTGACCTCGCCGGCCGCCAGCTTGCCGAGGAGCGCGGTCGCCTCCGTGGACGGGACGCCGAGGACGGGCAGGCCGAGGCCGGTGAAGCCGCCGGTCGGGTACCAGCGGCCGGGGGCCGAGTGGTACGTGACGACGGCGACGGCGCCGGCGGCCTTGGCGTTACGGGCGAGGGTGCCCGCGGCGGTGGAGTCGTCCGGCAGTCGGACGAGGGCGACGCGGCCCTCGACCCCGGCGGCCCTGAGCTCGTCGGGCGTGCCGGTTCCGGCGTCGACGAGGCGGGCGGAGCCCGTGCCGTCGAGGTTGTCGGAGCCGAGGGAGGCGGTGAGCGGGTGCAGGGTCAGTCCGTCGGCGGTGCGCAGCGAGGTGATCTGCGGTGCGGCGGCGCGCCAGTAGCTGCCGAACTCGAAGTCGCCCTCGTCGGCGCGGCCTTCGACGGAGGCGTAGTAGTTCCGGATGGTGCGCGGTCCGGCGGCGGTGCCGGCGTGCATCCAGGTGTCGTCCCAGGAGCGGCTGAACGCGAGCGTGGCGCCTCGGAGTTCGGTGGTCCCGTCGGTCTTCACCGACAGCTTGTGGGCCTTGCGGGCGTCGAGGACGACGGTGGTGTCCTTCTTCAGCTCCAGCTGCGGGCGGCCGAGGTAGCTGAGCGAGTCGTTCAGCGTGGCGCCCTCTCCGGCGTCCGGAGTGGTGACGAAGGAGGAGAGGAAGTAGCTGCCGGGACGCAGGCGGTAGACCTGGTCGGCGGCTCCTTCGTTGAAGCGGCGCTCTCCGCTCGCGTCGTCGGTGCCGATGAGGTCGAGGGAGGACGCGCCGTCGGCGGGCTTGCCCTGACGGTCGATCAGCTTGACCCGGAGGGTGACGGTCTCGGGCTCGACGTAGAGCGAGAAGGGGGTCGAGACGTGGATCCCGCCGGGCCCGGTGGCGAGGACGCGGCCGGTGACGTCGCCGTACTGGGCGCGGTCCAGACGAGCGGCGGGGTCGAGCTCCAGCGGGACCTGGACGGTGGCGCCGGCCGGGACGGTGACGGTGCGCTTGGCGAGGCGGGCGACCGAACTCCGGACTCCCGAGCCGTCGTTGCCGGTGACCTTCTCGACGGAGAGGTTCAGGGCGACGGGGGCTTCGGAGGTGTTGGTGTACGGGACGGAGACCGTGGTGCGGTCGCTCCTGTCCTGCGGCCAGTCGAACGTGCCGCCCTGGACGGCGGGGGCGCCGAGGACGGTCTGGTCGATGGCCGCCTTGACGTCGAGGCGGCCGCCGCCGACCTCGCGGACGTCACCGGGGAGGTCGCTCTCCGCGGAGGAGACGAGGGCGGCCTTGATCTGCTGGGCGGTCCAGTCGGGGTGGCGCTGCTTGACGATGGCGGCGGCGCCCGCGACGTGCGGGGTGGCCATCGACGTACCGGACATCGACTGATAGGCGTACACGCCCCGGCCGCCGGCGGCGGCCGCGGAGATGCCGACGCCGGGCGCGGCTATCTCGGGCTTGAGGGTGTGGTTGACGATCGTCGGGCCGCGGCTGGAGAAGTACGCGGTGGAGTCGTCGCGGTCGGTGGCGCCGACGGTGAGGACGCTGGGCGCGCAGCCGGGCGAGGAGACGGTGTTGAGGGTCGGGCCGGAGTTTCCGGCAGCGATGACGAACAACGTGCCCTTTTCCTGGGCGAGTTCCTCGGCGGCGACGCTCATCGGGTCGGTGCAGTCGGTGGGGACGGAGCTGCCGAGGCTCATGGAGACGACGTCGGCGCCCTGGGCGACGGCCCACTCCATGCCCGCGATGATCCAGCTGGCGGCGCCGGAGCCCGAGTCGTTGAGGACCTTGCCGTTGAGGAGGTCGGCGCCGGGGGCGACGCCCTTCTTCCTGCCGTCGCTCGCGGCGCCGGACCCGCCGACGGTCGAGATGGTGTGGGTGCCGTGGCCCTGGCGGTCGCCGGCGCTCTCGGAGTCGGTGAAGTTCTCCGAGGCGGTGACGCGGCCCTTGAGGTCGGGGTGCTCGGTGTCTGCGCCGGTGTCGAGGACGGCGACCTTGGTGCCGGTGCCGTCGTAGCCGGCGGCCCAGGCCTCGGGGGCGTGGACCTGCTTCGTCGAGCGCTCCAGGGTGGCCTGAACCTTGCGGTCGAGCCAGAGCTTCTCGATGCCGGCGGCGGAGCGGGCCCGCGGGGTGTTCACGTCGGCCCAGAAGGTGGCGGCCTGCTTCTTGTCGGCCTTGAGTGCGACGCCGTCGACGGTCTTGAGGACCTGGCCGCGCCGGGCGCCGCGCGGGGCGGCGGGGACCGAGCGGGCGAGGTCGGAGCCGTAGACCGCGATGAGCGGCAGGGTGGTGGTGGAGGCGTCGTCGTAGCCCTGGCGGATGAGGCCGGTGACGTTGAAGAGCTCCTCGTCGACGCGGCCCGCGGCGAGCGCGTCGGTGGCGTCCTCGGGGTAGACGTACAGGTCCTGGCCGGAGCGGCGGGTCTGGACGAGCGGGACGGTGCCGTCCTCGCGGGGCAGCGCCGTGGCCGCCGGGTTCCCGTCGGCGTCGTGGCTGACCAGGACGCGGTCCCCGGTGACCAGGGTGACCGTGGCGGTCCGGTCACCGGCGCGGGCCGAGGCCTCGCTGCCGACCAGCGGTCGCTTGCCGGCCGTACCGTCCTGTGGCTCATTCGCCATGGACGGCGCGACCGCGGTGACGGCCAGCACGGCGGCGGTCGCCGCCCCCAGGGCCGTACGCGAAATCGGGCGCATCGCTCTCCCCATCTGATTCCGGAAAAAGGGCACAAGACACCCGTCTCCGGAGGCTGTTGGTGCTGCGGTGGCGCCACATTGGCAGAGGTGAGGGCGGTACAGGGATGATGGGCAAGGCGGGAATACGCCGTGGCCGTTTCCCGCCAGGTCACCAACGGAACGAATGCCTCCGGTGAAGGTCCCGGGAAGATCCGGCGCGGCCCATCGGATGTACGGCGAGGGGTGGGGCAACCATGCTGGGAGCGATAGGGCTCGACGAGCGCCAGGAGGCCGCGTACCGCGCCCTGGTCGCGCTGGGCGCGGCCGAGGTCACCGATCTCGCACACCGGCTCGCCCTGCCCGAGCAGGACACGGAGCGGGCGCTGCGCCGGCTGGAGTCCCAGGGGCTCGCCGCGCAGTCCTCGGCCAGGACCGGACGCTGGGTGGCGGCGCCGCCGGGCGTGGCTCTGGGCGCCCTGCTGACGCAGCAGCGCCACGAGCTGGAGCAGGCGGAGCTGGCGGCGGCGCTGCTGGCGGAGGAGTACCGCGCGGAGGCGGCGGAGGCGGCGGTCCACGACCTGGTGGAGGTGGTGACGGGCGCGAGCGCCGTCACCCACCGCTTCCTCCAGCTCCAGCTGGGCGCGCAGGAGGAGGTCTGCGCCCTGGTGACGGGCAAGCCGATCGCGGTCACCGGCATGGAGAACGACGCGGAGGAGCAGGCGGCCGGGCGGGGCGTGCGCTACCGGGTGGTGATCGAGCGCGAGGTGCTCGGCCTGCCGTCCGGGCTGCTGGAACTCTCGGCGGCGCTCAGCCGCGAGGAGCGCATCCGGGTCGCGGACCGGGTCCCCACCAAGCTGGTGGTCGCCGACCGCTCCCTCGCCATGGTCCCGCTGACGGGACGGGGCGCGGAGCCCGCGGCGATCGTCGTCCACGCGAGCGGGCTCCTCGAATCGCTGATGGGCCTCTTCGAGTCGGTGTGGCGGGAGGCCCTGCCGCTCCGGCTCGGCGCGGGCGCCCAGATCACCGAGGACGAGGCCCCGGGCCCGGACGTGATGGACCTGGAGATCCTGTCGCTGCTCCTCGCCGGGATGACGGACGCGAGCGTGGCGAAGCAGCTGGACCTGGGCCTGCGGACGGTCCAGCGCCGGGTCAAGGGCCTGATGGAGCTGACCGGCGTGACGACCCGCCTCCAGCTGGGCTGGCACGCGTACGAGAAGGGCTGGGTGGCGCGCGGCTAGGGGGTGTCGTCGGCAAGACACCCCTAGGGAGTGTGTCTGCTGTCGCGGAATCCGCGTAGCCGGGGGTGGCGTACCTCGGGCAGGCGCACCAGGGTGCCCTCGAAGGCATGGCGGTCGGGCTCAAGCAGGCGCCTGGGGCGCTGCGGCAGGGGGTAGTCGTCGCGCAGGACGCCCTCCGGGAGCACCCCGGTCACGGGCAGCGGCGAGGTCTCGCCCGGGTGGGCCAGGTACGCCCAGACCCCGCTGTCCAGCGGCACCACGGCCCCCTCGTCGCCGGGCGGGCGCCAGGGGTCGCCTGTGAGGGGGTGGCGGGGGACGAGGAGGACGTCGGGGCGGGGACGGGGCGTGCCGATCCCGGGACCGGCCAGCTCCACGGACCAGGTCGCGAGCCCGGATTCGGGGCCGAGCCCGGAGTCGGGGCCGAGCCCGGATCCAGGACCGAGCCCGGGTTCGGGGCCGTCCTCAGTCCTCACGACCGCCTCGGACCCGGACGCGGCCCCGGTCCAGGGCTCGCCCCACGGCCTGGCCAAGGACTCGACAGGCACGCAACGGTCGACCGCGTGGCCGAACAGCTCGGTGACCGGGCCCGCGGGAAGGCTCACCGGGCGGTTCCCTGTGACCGCCACCAGGTGGGCCAGCGCGACCCCGAGCGCCGCCTCCCACCGGGTGCTCCACGCCCCGTCGGGTTCGACGGGCGGGACCCGGTGCTCGGCGCGCTCCAGGTCGTCCCAGTCGGGAGGCGGACCGGCCGGGAGCCCCGAGGGGCGGCGTTCGACCGCGTCGGGCTCCAGCCACACCGTCTGCCACATGCCGCAGTCGTCCCTGCGGGTCGCCACGGGCCGCCCGCAGCCCTCGCACGCCAGGTTCGGGCCGTCCCGGCCGTCCACGCCCCGGCAGTAGCCCTCGCACCTCTCGGGGATCAGGGCCATGGACCGGGAGTCGCCGGGGGCGATGACGATCCTGTTGCGCGCGCCGAACGAGACGGAGTGCACCCGCGCGTACAGGCCCCGCCGGGCGGCCTCGTCCTCGCCGACCTCGTCCCACGACCGCCAGGGCGGTCCGGTGGGCCGGGGCTCGACGGCATAGGTCGCGGGCTCCATCAGCGGAGGGTGGAGTTGCTCCCACGCCCCGTAGTGGGTGTGGACGGGGAGGGCGACCCGGGACACCGGCGCCGTCAGCTCCGTGCCGCACCCGACACACATGAACACGTACAAACAAGCTCCCCCTCGCCCCGATTCCTCGGGGATTGTGCCTCGCCCGTCGCGGCGGATCCACCGGGTTTCCGACCGGACCGGGGCGCTCCTCCGGACCCGTACGGGTCGTGCGACCTGCGCGGACCCGGATTCTGGGGGACGCTGGGCAGCGTGGGTGTGTGGCAGCTCCTGATGGTCGCGACGGTGATGCTGCTCGGTCTGTTCGGGGTGCTGACCCCCGGCGTACCGGGAACGTGGCTGGTGTGGGCCGCCATGCTCTGGTGGTCGCTGCACGAGCGGTCGGACCTCGCCTGGATCCTGCTGGCAGCCTCGACCGGTCTGCTGCTCCTCACGCAGGTGATCGTCTGGCAGCTCCCGCCACGCCGGTTCCGGGGCGTGGGCATCACCCGGCGGATGATCGTGTACGCGGGTCTCGGCGCGCTCGTGGGCTTCGTGCTGGTCCCCGTCCTCGGTGCGATCCCCGGCTTCGTCGGCGGGGTCTACCTCTCGGAACGGCTCCGCCTCGGCGGCCACGGCCAGGCCAGGGCGGCGACCCGGACCGTCATGCGGGCGGCCGGTACGAGCGTCCTCGTCGAGCTCTTCTCGTGCCTGCTGATCGTGGGCGCGTGGGCGGGCGCGGTGCTCTGGGGCTGAGACCTCAGGCCGTGGTCGCGAGGTAGCGCGCCGCGTACGAGCGCCAGGGGCGCCACTCCTCCGCCCCCCGGGCGCCCCCGAGGAGGACGTCCGGGTCGCCGAGGGCCCGCATCCGGATGACGGCTGCGGACTCGGGGCTCACGCCGGGGACGGCGAGCAGCGCGCGCTCCGAATCGTCGCGGTCGGCGCCCTGGTCGAGGCGTACGGCTCCGTCGACGAGCGCCCGGGCCAGCGGCCCCGCGACGGGGTGGCCGGTCAGGTCGGCCGGGGCCGGGAAGAGGTGGGTGAGGCCGCCGCAGGCGGTGGCCAGGGGCGCGCCGTGCGCTTCGACGAGCCGGGCCGACTCCGCGGGCCCGAGGAGCGTCCGCAGGGCGAACTCCTCCGGCTCGGCCGTCCCCGGGGAGCGCACGCCGGGCCGGGCCGTCACCTCGGCGGCGAGCCCGGGGTCGGCGCCGAGCCGCTCGGCGACCGCGTACGGGTCCGCGTCGAGGTCGAAGAGGCGGCGCAGCCGGTGCACGGCGGTGGTCATGTCCCGCAGCTCGGTGAGGTGGATGCGGGCGTCGAGCCAGCGGCCGGCGGACCGCTCGTCGACGGAGACGATCCCGGTGCCGTACGGGAGGCTGAGCGTGCGCCGGTAGGTGCGGGCTCCGGGGGCGCCGACGACCTCCTCGACGCGGGGTACGGCCTCGGCCGCGAGCAGGTCGAAGACCTCCCCCGCGGCGTACGGCCCCCGGTGGGCGAGCCGGAGCGGGACCCCGGCTGCGAGCGCCGTACGGCCTCCGGCGCCGCTGCCCGCCTCCTCCCGCAGGGCGGTGGGGGTGCGGGCGTAGACGGCGCGGACGGTCTCGTTGAACTGGCGGACGCTGGCGAAGCCGGCCGCGAAGGCGATCTCGGTGACGGGGAGGCCCGTCGTCTGGAGCAGCAGCCGCGCGGTGTGCGCCCGCTGGGCGCGGGCGAGCGCCACGGGACCGGCGCCGAGCTCGGCGGTGAGCTGGCGCTGCACCTGACGGGTGCTGTAGCCGAGGCGGCCCGCGAGTCCGGGCACGCCCTCGCGGTCGACGACCCCGTCGCCGATCATGCGCATCGCACGGCCGACGACGTCGGCCCGGACGTCCCACGCGGCGGAGCCGGGCACGGCGTCCGGCCGGCAGCGGCGGCAGGCGCGGAAGCCGTGGCCCTGGGCGGCGGCTGCCGTGGGGAAGAAGGCGACGTTCTGCCTCTTGGGGGTGACGGCGGGGCAGCTGGGGCGGCAGTAGATGCCGGTGGTGCGGACGGCGAAGAAGAACTCTCCGTCGAACCGCGCGTCCCTGCTGCTGACCGCCTCGTAGCGGGTGTCGTCGTCCCTCATGTCTCCCAGTGTGCGGGACCCGAAGGGACTCGACTCGCGGATTTCGGACATGGCGCTGCGGCCCGGGAACGAGTCCCGGACCACAGCGCACCGGGTTCCAGGGGATGTCCGGCAAGGAGGGCCGGGCGGGACTTTCCGGACACGGCTAGCGGACGCGTCCGCGCTTGGCCTCCAGGGCCGCGCGGCCCTCCGCGCCCTTGCGCTTCCAGTCCTTGAGGATCTCGGAGCGCAAACGGGCGTCGGTCTTGGCCACGATCCGCTGGTTCTCGCGGATCAGCTTGCGGTAGCTCTCCAGTCGGCGCACGGGCAGTGAGCCGTCCTCGATCGCCGCCGCCACCGCGCAGCCGGGCTCCGACTCATGGGCGCAGTCGTGGAAACGGCACTCCGACGACAGCTCCTCGATCTCGGAGAAGACCTGGCCGACGCCGGTCTCGGCGTCCCAGAGGCCGACCCCTCGCAGCCCGGGGGTGTCGATGAGGACGCCCCCGCCCGGCAGGACGAAGAGGTTGCGGGTGGTCGTGGTGTGGCGGCCCTTGCCGTCGACGTCCCGGGCGGCCTGGACGGTCATGACGTCGTGGCCGACGAGTGCGTTGGCGAGGGTCGACTTGCCGGCGCCGGAGACGCCGAGCAGGACGGTCGTGCCTCCCGCGACCACCGCGGACAGCACGTCGAGGCCCTCGCCCGTCTCGGAGCTGAGGGGCACGACCTGCACGCCGGGCGCGACGGTCTCGACGTCCTCGACGAGGTAGGACAGCCCGACGGGGTCGGGCACGAGGTCCGCCTTGCTGAGGACGATCGTCGGCTGCGCGCCGGACTCCCAGGCGAGCGCGAGGAAGCGCTCGATCCGGCCGAGGTCCAGCTCGACGGCGAGCGAGACGGTGATGACCGCGTGGTCGACGTTGGCCGCGAGGATCTGCCCCTCGGACCGGGAGGAGGAGGTGGAGCGCGCGAAGGCCGTACGGCGCGGCAGCAGCGTCCGTACGTAGCGGGGGTCGCTGACGCCCTCGGGGTCGACGGCGGCCCAGTCGCCGGTGCAGACGACCCGCAGGGGGTCGTGCGGGGTCACGAACGCCGTGTCGGCGCGCACGATCCCCTCGGGGGTGGCGACGTCGCACTGTCCTCGGTCGACCCGGACGACCCGGCCCGGGAGCAGTCCCTGAGCCGCGTACGGGGCGAAGGCCTCGGCCCAGCCGGCGTCCCAGCCGTAGACGGCGAGCGGGTGCTGGACAGCGGAAGAGGAAAACGGGTGGAGCGAAGCGTTGAACAAGGGGGAACCCTTCGAAGGGTGGCCCCGGCGGCGCGCTCCGAGCGCGCGGATCGAGTGGGTGTCAGCCGGAGACCACAGGGGTGGGAACGATGAACTCCTGAATGCGGGCAGAGCCCGTCACCGTGACAGTCATCAATGTCCTCACCTCCTGCTTCTTCTCAACGAACCAACACCGTTGCCCCTCGGGAACGGATGAGCAGCACCA
Organism: Streptomyces narbonensis; assembly: GCF_014649015.1. GTDB lineage: Bacteria > Actinomycetota > Actinomycetes > Streptomycetales > Streptomycetaceae > Streptomyces > Streptomyces narbonensis. The sequence continues at coordinate 212,729 of NZ_BMSF01000002.1, read as the reverse complement.
TAGTGCCGCTCTGGACGCGGCACCACCGATTAAATCCGAGACCTCGCCCACCGACATCAGCTGCGGACGCTCCGCCGTTACGCCGCGAGTCGCACGGTGTCCCGGGCCGGCACCTGACAACTTCGCCGTGAACCTGCGTCACTTCTCTGCCATGACAACCAACATCCCCTGCTGCCACGGACTTCACGCTGCGAAGGGAACCTCGCGGCGCCGTGATCCAATGGTGTGATGGCATGGGATGACTGGGACCGCGCGAAAGCAGACGTGACCGCCCGACAGCAAGCGTCGATGCGACTCAATCAAGTGCCAGGCGGCCAGGAGGCAACAGACAAGCCGACCTCGTCGTGAACCAGGACGACCTGGGCGCGGTAGGCCATGAGGCATTCGTGCTGCACAGTCAGTTACAGAAAGAGGCCGATATCGCCGGTGCCGGCGCCGACGCGGACGGGGCCGGCTCCACGATGCAGGCGGCAGCAGCCTTAAAGGGCAGCAACTTCGCCCTCGGGAGTGAGTTGGAGACGACGGTGTCCGTCTGGACCTCCCAGGTCAAGAGTGTCCTTCAAGCATGTGCACACATCTCGAACCACCTGGACTACTCGAAGAAGACACACGCGGAGAACGACGCCGCGATCGCCGCGTCCCTCAGGAACCGGGACGGCTCGGCCGTGCCCGTCTCCCGCCTCGCCGAGCACTTCAAGTAGGGGGATCACTTCATGAACTACACCGAGCTCATGGAAGTCGACCTCGGCAAACTGGGGACGGCGGCCGCCGGCTGGAAGCACATGGCCGAGAAGATGCAGCGGCTCGGCGGCGAAGCCCGAGACGGCATGAAGGCGAAGGCTGACAAGGCCCGTTGGGACGGAGTCAACGCGAACGCTACGCGGGACTTCGTCGGCAAGACAGTGAAGGAGTTCAAGGACCTTCACGAGGAAGCGCAGAGCATCTTCAGTGTCCTTGATGACGCACTCACCGAGCTGAAGGGCCTCCAGCAGCAGGCCAGGAGCGTGACCGCCGAGGCCAAGGAGAAGGGCTTCAGCGTCACCGGCCACAAGGACGGAAGCATAGCGATCGCGGATGCCCTCATCTGCGAGGTGGACGGGCCCGGACAGAAGAAGCGCGACACGATGCAGTGGTACGCCGACAGACTGGCCGGGATCATGAGCCACGCCACCGAGGTGGACGCGGCCGCGGTACGGGCGCTGCGCGCGAGCCACGGCGGTGATCCGGCCGACGCAGGCCATACCTCATACACGTCACTCGACGAGGACATGCTCCCGCGTGCCATGAAACTCGCTGGGCTGGGCGAAGACGCCGATGACAAACAGCGCGGGGAGCTGGGACGACTGTGGCAGTCCCTGAGTCCTGAGGCCCGGGCGCAACTCTGGATGCGGCACAAGGACGGGCTGCTGGCGGCCGATCTGCTCACCCCGTCGGTCAAGCGGGTGGCCGCCGACGACGGGGCGGGACCGTTCGACGTCGACTCACCGGGCTTCGGGGACTACTGGATGGAGTTGCAGGCCAACGGGGATGTCGAACAGCGGCGACTTCCTCGGCAAGACGGACGCGGCCCGGCACATGGATCACTACCTGAACGAGACCGGCAGGTCTCTCGACCTCGACGTCGACAGGATGCTGAGCGACGAGGACGACACGGTCCTGCGTGACGTGTCGGCGGCGACGCGCGCCAGGCAGGAGGACGAGTGGCGCCGTCAGGCGCTTGAAGCCTTCGCGCAGTCGGGCGGCAAGCCCGTGGCGATCCCTGGGGAGACCGCAGGGGTGGGGTACACCCACGACAAGGGCCCGGATGGCAGAGCGAACTGGTACCTCGCGGTGGGCAGTGCCATGACGAACACCACGGGTGTCGTGACCGCGATGCCGGGCCCGGACGGCAAGCCACAAGTCAGCATCGACTATCAGGTCAACGTCTGGGACCGGTACAACTGGGACCCGGGCAAGGCAACGCCCATCGGTCCGACCACGGTCACCGACGCCGACATGGCCCGCATGCACACGACGGGACAGGCCAGGGAGTTCGACATGAGAGGGAGCAGTTTCGGTGCAGCAGCACGACTTGACGTCGGGCGGCGCCTGGCCCGACCCCAAGGAACCTGGACGGGACGGCACACGTACCGACATCGGCCGGAACGGGGACGCCCGATGAACGTGGACCCGCGAAGCAGGTGGCACCCCCCGCTTACCGGGGCGATGAGCATCCTCGCTTCTCTGCTGGTGGCCGGATGCTCGGGGGCGGCGGAGAACCGAACTCCGACGGCCGACCGCTCCTCGGGACAGGTATCGCACTGGGTGGACACGGCCACCGTGGAGTCGGTGGCCGAGACGCTACACGTACGGATGCCCGCCACGGCGACGGAGACGAAGGCGGCGCACTTGGCGGGGTTCCAGGACGACGGTCTGATCATGGCTTTCGTCCTCCCTACGAGGTGGACGGCTTCGTCGCTCAGCTGAAGCCGGAGGAACCGCTCAGCCTGCGGGAACAGCCACTAGCCCGCAACACCAACCCGTCGACGCCGTTCTCGCACCTGGGGCTGCCGGAGCCCGACCTGTCGGCGAATGTCCGTGAAGGTCAGGTGTGCGCGCCTTGCGAGGATGATCTCGACTGGCTGAAGATCGCAGTGACGCAGGTCGACGCGCACACCAGCCGGGTCTACCTCAGCGGCGCCGACTGACGGCCGTTCCCGTGCGTGAGTACGCGTACTCACATGGGCGGGATCGTGCACTCAACTCACTGAGAGGTGGGGGGACTTCAACCTGGTCTTCGGCCGCCCAGTACTGGCGCTCGGTGCGTGCGGTACCGCGAAGACGGACGCTGGCGGGGAGCAGGGCCCGTCGCCCCGCCGGTCCCCGGCCCCCCGGCGGGGCCGGAGGTGGAGCTGGAGGTGGAGCTGGACGGACGTGACTGGTGCGCGGGCGTCCACCACGAGCAGCGCGTCGCCGAGGCCCTCGTGGACTGGCCGACCCCACCCCCGCGAAGGTCAGGACGATTCTCGGTGGCCTCGGCTACGCCGACGACCGCGTCCACGGCCTGAAGCAGGCCGGTGCGACCACCCTGTTCTTCGTCGACCTGCGGGAGAAGGGCGGGAAGCTCTGCCTGGAGGGCACGGCGGCCGGCGCGGAGACCGTCGTCGACAAGTGCGTGACCCCCGCGACCGGCCCGTTCGCCCCTGGGGACCGGGAGCTCGGACGCCTGCTGGCCCCGGCGGACGACACGGGTCGACAGACCCGTGGGCGGGGATCCGTAGGATGCGTTCATGGCACGGTCCGACGAGGTCGGGGCGGAATTCTGGGGCGAGGGCCGGTACGGGGTCCAGCCCCCACTCACGGACACCGCCGTCCGGGACGCGGAGCGTCGGCTCGGCGTCCGTCTGCCGACGTCGCTGCTGGAGGCACTGCAGGTCCGGAACGGCGGCGCGGTGGCGGAGTCGTGGAACGCGTTCCCGACCGACGTACCGACATCGTGGAGCGAGGACCACGTCCCGTTCGACGACCTGATGGGCATCGGCCGCCACGAGGACCAGTTGTCCCTGCTGGACACCCCCTACCTCGTCGAGGAGTGGGGTCTTCCCTCCCCTCTGGTCCTGCTGTCCGGTGACGGCCACTGCTGGATCGCCCTCGACTACCGGGCGTGCGGGAGGGACGGGGAACCGTCCGTGACGTGGTTCGATGTGGAGGACGGCATGGAACTTCCCCTGGCCCCGGACTTCCGGACGTTCGTCGAGCGCCTGGCCCCGGCCACGTCGTTCGATACCGGTGCCGATTCCGACGCAGGAGAAGGGAACGGGGACCGGCCGGCGTCCTGATCCGGTCCCGTGCCGCTTCCCGGTCGTGCCGCTCAGTCGCCGAGGGCGTTCGGACGCCGAAGGCGGCGATGACGGTTCCCGTGATCCGGTCGAGCAGGCGGCGGGCGCGGAGCTTTCGCAGTCGGCCGTGCAGCGCGCGACTGCGATCTCGATGCCGTCGGTCACGCGCCGGCGGACGAGGCCCTCGCTCTTCATGTCCCATCAGAGCTTGCCTTCGAGCAGTACGGTGCGGTGGCCAACGAGGCGGCGCGAGAAGTCCGCGACGAACTCGGGGCGCAGCGTGGGCCAGTTCCAGAATGTGAAGCCGAGATGGCCGAACGCGAAGTAGTCGTCCGCCCAGCGCCACGTGTGCACGGGAGCCGTCCGGCCGCAGGACGGGCACGCGACGGGCTCGTCCTCCCCCTCGGCCCAGGAGCCCACCGCGTCCGCGAACAGTGCCCACTTCTCGTCGAGGGGCGACCAGCGCTCGTCGACGAGGGGTACCTCCGCTGTGCAGTGCGGGCAGGTGACGGCCGAGGGTTCACCCTGCCCGGCATCGAAGACCGTACGCTCCACGGTGACGTGCAGGCCGTTGCTCCACATATGGGCCAGCTCGGGATCCGGGTCCTTGACGGCTTCGCCGTACCGCGGCCCCGGTGCGTGCCCGGCGTCGGCGCCGAGGACACAGTCGGTGCGTTCCGCCGAGACGAAGCCGTCTGCGATCAGCCAGTCGAGTACGTTCGCCGCGAGCCCCTGCACCTCCTCCGGCGTGGCCTCGGTGTCGACGATCGTCTGGAACCAGTCGCCCATGGTCTCCCCTCCCGTGCTCGTACCTGCGTACCGTACGTCTCGCCACGGACCGTCGCAGCGGCCCCACCGCCGTCGCGTTCGTGTCGAAGCCGTCGACCGGGGCAGGGCGCGGACCCGGCCGGTGCGGTGCCGGGCCCGCGAGCCCGGCACGGTCGGCCGGACCTAAGCGTGTCACAGAAGGCTGCGGAGTGAACATTTCCCTTGTATGCGTGGGGTGTTGAGGGCCGCCTCACGATGCAGCAGCTCGCTCCGCTGTTCGACGTCTCGTCGGCGACGGCCTGCCGGGTGATCCAGCGGCTGCGGCCGCTGCTGGTCATCGAGCCGGCCACCCGTCCCACCGACGCGGTGGAACGGCTGTGGATCATGGACGGCGCTCTCATCCCTGTCCGCGACCGGAAGACCGGGGCGTCCTCACGCAACTACCGGTTCTCGGCGAACGTGCAGGTCATCATCGGCGCCGATTCCGGCCTGGCCCCCCATCTACAAGGGGGTCACCATGCTGGGCGACGGCGCCCACATCAGCACCGGGCTCGTCGTCCCCTCACCGCAAACGCCCCGGCCGAGCCCTCCTGCCGGGAGAGGAGGAGGCCAACGCCGAGCGCCGAAAGGTCCGGGCCCGTGCCGAGCACGCCTTCGCCCGCATGAAGCACTACAAGATCCTCCACGACTGCCGCCAGCGCGGCAGCGGCCTCCATCACGTGGCCCAGGCCGTCGCCCACATGCACAACCTCGCCCTCACCACATGACCAGACCGGCACCAAACCAGGTCCTGACCTGCCTGAACGCGACCTTCTGCAGCACGCTTTAGGTCACGCGGGTGCGAGGCCGTTGGGGTCCTGCAGGGACACACGGGCGCGGTCTGCGCACTCGCGTCCCTGGGGAGGGAGTGTCTGTTTCACTTCCGGACAGTCCTCGCGCTGGCAACCCGACTGAACACCCAGGCCAACCCGCGTGACCGACGCGGACGGCGTCACTCGCCGGTCGATGTCCCGCTCTGGCCGGAGGTGACCATGCGTCGCCACGACCGCCAGAAAGGGCACGGCCGACACGAGACCGCACGGTGCGCGCTCACCGTCACCGCCCTCAACCTCGGCTCCCGGCCCGCACAAGGTGAGGTCCACACGAGCCTGGGCTGCGCTCCGAGGAGATCACTCTCAGCTGCATGTTCGTGCAGAGAAGTGGTGTACGGGTTCGACCTGATCCGGGTGTGCCGGGCTACTACGCTTCCTCGCTCAACCTGCCATATTCGCTGAATGCGCCTTGATCTGATGTCAAGTCATGCCGTTGGGTGACCCACCTACTGTGAGCGTTGCGTTAAGCAGGGGTGGGGATTGTGAAGAGACGTCGGGCGTATCAACGTGCCTGGAGCACGGGAGTCGCCCTATCTGCTATGGCCATGGGGTTGGTGGTTCCGTCTCAGGCAGCACTGGCAGCCGTGCCGACCGTTGATGCGCCTGTCCTTGGCGAGGCGGACCTCGCACTGGAGACGGCGAAGGAATCCGGCCAGCGTGTCGAGGTCGAGAGCAAGCGCTCCGAGCGAGCCAGTGTGTTCGCGAACCCCGACGGGTTCACTTTCACGCTGGAGCAGCACACGGTGCCGGTGCGCGTGGCGAAACCCGGTGGTGGCTGGCAGGAGCCCGACGCAACGCTGGAGCGGCGTGAGGACGGGTCAATCGGCCCCAAAGCCGCGTCGGCCGCAATGTCGTTCTCTGGGGGCGGCGACGCTGCCCCGCTGGTCGAGATCGCCGATCGCGGCCGTTCGCTTCTGCTTGACTGGCCAGGCAAGTTGCCAGTTCCTGAAGTCGACGGAGCGAACGCGGTCTACCGCGATGTACTGCCTGACGTCGACCTCAAGCTGACCGCCACAGTTGAGAGCTTCCAGCAAGTACTGGTGGTCAAGACGCCGTCAGCAGCCGCGAACCCGGCACTCAAGGAGCTCACCTTCGGCCTGAAGGCACATGACCTGACGGTTCTCGAAGGCGCCAGCGGGAGTCTTGCCGCAGTCGACGGCAGCGGAACCACAGTCTTCCGTGCTCCGCCGGCCCGAATGTGGGACTCGGCCGGACTAATTGAGGGCGCACCTGGCTTGGCACCACAGATGGCGCGGCTGACTGCCATATCGGCGGACGACGCGCCGTCGGGTCCTGCCGACCCGTCTGAGCAGGCTCCTTCCGGTAGCGGTCTCCAGCCGGGGCAGGGTGACAACGTCGCCCGCATGGATGTCGACGTCACGGCAGATGCGCTCACCGTTGTTCCGGACGCCTCGATGCTCAGCAGTACCGCATCCGAGGACTACCCGGTGTTCATCGACCCGACGGTGACATGGGGTGAGTCGGAGCGGACGCAGCTGCGCAGCGACGGCTACGAGTCCTACGGGTGGGGCAACGGCGACGACAACCGCGGTCAGGGCGTTGGTGAGTGCGGCTCCTGGAGTGGCTACTACTGCGGCCCCGGCTACGTCCAGCGCCTGTACTTCGAGTTCGCTCCTGACAACCTCAAGGGCAAGCAGGTACTCGACGCCACGTTCGCGGTCACCGAGCCGTGGTCCTTCCAGTGCGATCCCCGACAGGTTGACCTGGTCCGGACGAACAACATCTCCTCGTCCACAACCTGGGCGTCCCGGCCCGCCGAGCTCGACTGGATGGCCGACCTGTGGGTTTCCGCCGGACGTGGATCGCTGTGTGATCCGGACTCTCCTGATGCTCCGATCGAGTTCAACGACAATCCGCAGGAGCCGAACGAGAACCTCACGCCAACTGTGCAGGCATTCGCAGCCGGCAAGTTTGCGCGGCTGACGTTGGAGCTCCGGGCTGGGAATGAGACTGATACCTCGGCGTGGAAGCGCTTCAGGAATGACGCAGTCCTGCGCGTGCTGTACGTCGCCAAGCCTGCAACGCCGACCAACGTCGGCATCGTGAGCGGTAGCAGCCGGATATGCGACACCAATGGCTCGGACCCGACAATATTGGACTCTCCGCAGCCCACCTTTACCGCAACCCCGCAAACCGCTGCTGGAGGCGAGTCTCAGGCCAAACTGAGGGCGTGGATGCACGTTGGTTATTGGGTTTCTGACGGCGTCTGGACCGGCGGCGGTATGGCAAGTCCGAGTACCAGCACTATCCCGGACAACTGGAAGACCACGGCAACGTGGCCCACGAAGCTGGTCGAGGGGCGCCTCTACCGATACTCGGCCGCCACGCAGGTGTTCAAGGACACCAATGCCTATGCATCTTCCTCGGGGTATGCGCCGTGGTGCTACTTCATGGTCGACGCGACGGCGCCGAAGGCACCCATCGTTACGTTCGGAAGCCCTTACAAGGCATGCTCCGACCCCAACAACTGCCCTCTCTACGGAGCCCCCGGCGTACCTGGGACGGTTTCCTTCAAGCCCGCCAGTGGCGACACCGTCGTGTCGTACCGCTACCGGATCTCCAACGGTTCCTGGGTTGAACTGTCCGGTTCAAATGTGACGGCAACGATCAAGCCTCCCACAGCCGGTACGTACACGCTGTTCGTCCGAGCCAAAGACCCGCAGGGGCGGTGGGGTGCCACGACAGCACTCGACTTCAGAGTGGCCAAGGGAGCTGATCCTGTCGGCCGATGGCAGTTCACCGAGACATCCGGCGCGGCACTCGACAGCGCACCGGACGGGGGTTCTTCCTCCGCGACCCTGTACGGGGCCGCGACTCGAGACAATCGCGGTCGTCGGGGAGTGATCACCCACGACAAGGACGGGGCGCTGCTGGATCCGCAGGTGGTGGACAGGGGTCTCTCCCTCGGCGGCACCACCGGCTACGCCTCCACCGCCGGCCCCGTGGTAACGACCGGCTCCTCCTACACCATTGCTGCGTGGGTCAGATTGGAAGACGGTAGCCAGAATCAAACCGCGCTGGGACAAGACGGCACGATGACCGGCGGTTGGTACAGCGCCTTCTACCTCGGGTATCGCTCGGAGTCGAAAAAATGGGAGATACGCACCTCTCCGAAGGACACCACCGAAGGCGACATCACGAACCAGTTCGTGCAGTCCAAGCAGCCAGCCACGCTCGGTGTCTGGACTCACCTCGCGGCCGTCTACGACGCTACCAACACAGAGATCAGCCTGTACGTCAACGGCGAGCATCAGGGAACGGACCAGGTGGCCCCGTCGTGGGCGTCCACGGGCAAGTTCCAGATCGGGCGTGTCTGGTGGCGTGGGGCGTACTACGACCACTGGAAGGGTTCGATCGACGAGGTCACCGTGTGGCAGAGCAAGGTGGACGCCACGGACATCCTGGACGAAGCAAGAGCCCTCCTTCCGGGAGGATTCAATGCAGCCGAGCTTGTGGCCGACTGGTCCCCTGGCGGAGCCTCCGCAGCGACTGTCGCCGACAAGTCATCCGGGTACGGCAAGGCGCTGACGCTGGCCGGCGGCGCCGCGACAGATGGCGAGAACCTCGTCTTCGACGGTGTCGACGACGCTGCCACGTACAAGGGCCCGTTGGTCGATGACACGGGGTCCTTCACAGTGACGACTCAGGTGGCTCTGGACAAGGCCAAGATCAACGAGAAGAGCGTTGGCTATGTCGGCCAGGTCCTCGGGCAGCGCACCGCGGACGGCTCGGCCTGGGGTCTGTGGTATGAAGCCGCCGATACCAAATTGGACCTTGTCGAGATCACGCTCCCGGATGGCACGAAGGACCTCGTCGAAAAGGAAGTACCAGTGGGCTACTGGCACTTCGGACGACTTAATACGGATGGCAAAACCTTCTCTTCGGTCCGCTCTGATAAGGAGTCCGAATTGGGTACGCCTGTCCGCTTGACCGGAGTCTACGACGCTCAGGACGAAACGATCTCACTCCGCGTCGGGACGGAGCTCAACGCTGTTCCGAAGACATTCACAGCCAAACTCGGCAGCGGGGAACTTGCGATCGCCAAGGGACTGTCGTCTGGGACGACCTGGAAGTACTTCCTCGCAACTCGCGTATCCGACCTGCGGGTGTGGTCGGGAGCTGTGCATAACGAGACTCAGATCGAGGCGCTGACCGGTTCCTGACGGTGTAGCCATGCAAGAAGTGGGTGGCACCAGGTGCCTGGTGCCACCCACTTCTGCTCTTCAAGACCAGGGCAAGGAGCCCGAGGTCTCTGTCAATCCGCAGTTCGAAGGGGTGGGGGAGAGTATTCGTGAAACCCAAAATAGGCAGGACAACCTCCCGAGAGGGAAGACAACGGCGCAGCCGCCGCAGAGCGCTCGTCATCGTGCCGCTGGCGCTGTCGCTGTCGGTGCCGATCGGCCTCAGCCCTGTAGCTGCCGAAGCTACGGGCGGCCTGGGCCGGCCGGACGTGCCCAAGCCTCGGGTCGGCAGGATCCATGAGGGCCCCGGTCCGGGCGCCAAACGGGCCCGGGAACAGGTTGCGAAGGAACTACAGAAAAACACAGCCCAGGTGCTGCGCGCCCGGGCTGAGCAGCTTCGACTGAGCTGGCCCAAAGCCGGCAATGCCGATGTCGCGCTAGCGGCCGGACGCATCAAGGCGGCACCCGGCGGCCTACCCGTCACCCTCGCTCCCTCCGGCGGCAAGAACACTCTCCGGGCGAACGACAACGCGACGATCACGGTGCTGGACCAGAAGGCGGCAGACCAGCTCGGGATATTCGGCGTTGTGCTGACCGCCGAAGCCGAACGGGCCGGCGGGGCCGAGGTCAGTATCGACTACGGCGGTTTCGCATCCGCCATCGGAGGTGGCTGGGCCGGCCGACTCCGGCTCGTGCAACTCCCGGCGTGCTCTCTGAGCACACCGCAGAAGGCCGAGTGTCGGACCCAGGCACCTCTTCCCTCGCACAATGATCCCAAGAACCAGACGGTCACCTCCCGTGTCGCTCTCGCCGAGAGCACCGATGGGGAGGGCATCAACGCCCAGCTCGGGTCTTCGGCCTCTGGCGCGACAGTCATGGCTTTGACTGCGGCCGGCGCCGATGGCGCATCGCCGAACGGCACCGGTGACTACAGCGCGACGCCGCTTTCAGCCTCGTCCTCATGGTCCGCCGGAGGCAGCTCCGGCTCGTTCACCTGGTCGTACGGCTTCGCTCTCCCGCCTGCGGCTGCGGGCCCGACCCCATCCCTGAGCCTGGGCTATGACTCAGGCAGCATCGATGGGCGCACTGCGACCACAAACAATCAGGGAACCTCCATCGGCGAAGGATTCTCCCTCACCGAGTCTTACATCGAACGCTCCTACGGCAGCTGCGACAAGGACGGACACACTGACGTGTTCGACCGCTGCTGGAAGTACGACAACGCACGGATCGTGCTGAACGGCAAATCGTCCCGCCTGGTGAAGGCTGACGCAACGAACGCGACTGCCGCCACCAGCGAGTGGAAGCTGGAGAACGACGACGCGTCGAAGGTGACCCGTTCCATCGGCGCCGATAACAACGACGACAACGGTGAGTACTGGACTGTCATCACCGGCGACGGAACGAAGTACGTCTTCGGCCGCAACAAGCTCGACGGCGCCACCACCGAGCGCACCAACTCGACGTGGACCACTCCCGTATTCGGCGACGACGCCGGTGAGCCCGGCCACGACGCGGGTCCCGCGTTCGCCGAGCGATCGGTGACACAGGCCTGGCGCTGGAACCTCGACTATGTCGAGGACCCCCACGACAATGCCACTACCTACTGGTACACACCAGAGAAGAACTACTACAGGAAGAACAAGGCCGCGAAGGCCGATGCCGAGTACGTGCGCGGCGGCTATCTGAAGGAGATCAAGTACGGACTTCGTAAGGGCGCCCTGTTCACGGACGACGCAGACGCCAAGGTCGCCTTCGGCTACGCCGAGCGCTGCACGGAGGGAGCATGCTCGTCGCTGACGAAGGAGACGGCCGAGACCTGGCCGGACGTGCCCTTCGACGCCATCTGCGCCAGTGGCTCCACCGAGTGTCTGCCCCAATCGCCCTCGTTCTTCACCCGCAAGCGGCTGACCGGCATTGACACCTCCTCGTGGAACGCGTCCACAGGTACCTACGACGCGGTCGACAGTTGGGACCTGGTCCAGGAGTACCAAGACGGTGGCGACATCGGTGACACCTCCGACCACGTCCTCACACTGAAGTCGATCACACGGACGGCAAAGGCCGGGACGACCGCCATCAAGACGAACCCGGTGGTCTTCACGTACGACAAGCGCCCGAACCGCGTGGATGACGACCAGGACCACATCCTGGCTCTGACCCGTCCCCGCATCCGCACAATCGTCTCCGAGACCGGCGGCATCACCACCGTGGAGATGTCCCCCGCGGAGTGCGTGCGCAGCCAGGTTCTCACCGCCCCCGAGGACACCAACACCCGTAGCTGTTATCCCCAGTACTGGAACATCAATGGCAGCTCTATAGCGTCGGTCGACTGGTTCCACAAGTACCGTGTGATCGGTGTTCTCCAGTCCGACCTGGCAGGCTGGAACGACCCTGTCGAGAACGAGTACGTCTACAGCGGCGCCGCCTGGCACTACAACGACGACCCGTTCACGCCGAAGGACGAACGGACCTGGTCCGACTGGCGCGGCTACCGTGAGGTCACGGTCTACAAGGGTGCTGTCAGGCCCGGAGTCAACCGGACCAAGACCGTGTCGCTCTACATGCAAGGCATGAACGGGGACAAGAACAGCAACGGCACGACCAAGTCCGTGACGATCGCCGCGCTCACTCAGCCCGCAATCGGAGTGGCCTCGCTCCCGGACACCAATCAGCACGCGGGAACACTGCGCGAGCAGGTCACCTACAACGGTGTGACTCCGATCGCCGCGACCGTCAACCTTCCCTGGTCACGCGAGACAGCGCGCCAATCCGCTGTTCCCGACGCCGACGACCACGTCTCGCGCTTCGTCCGCACGCAGCGCACGACCTCCTACACCTACCTCACCGCTTCCGACTCCTGGCGCTCACGTGCCACGTCGACCCTCTCGTTCGACGGCTACGGAATGCCCACCGAGGCGGTGGACCTGGGTGACGAGGACAAGTCGGGCGACGAAGTCTGCACCGAGACCTGGTACGCCCGCAATGTCGACGCGGGGTTGACCAACCTCGTCTCGCGCGTGCGCACCGTGGGCCTCAACTGCGGGTACGCGGAAGCCGATCTCCAGCTCGCCGCGGCCGATGGCACACGTGCCAACGTCATGGCCGACACGGCGATCTCCTACGACGACATCGCCTGGTCCACGACGATGAAGCCTGTCAAGGGTCTTCCCACCTGGACCGGACGCGCTTCCGCATACGGCACCGGCGGAGCTGTGACGTGGCAGAAGACCAGCGTCACCGCCTACGACGACCTCGGCCGGCCCACTACGGTCACCGACGCCCAGGGAAGCACCATGACCACGGCGTACTCACCCGTGGACTCAGGTCCGCTGACGCGAACGATCGTCACCAATCCGCTGACGCACAAGGTCACCAGCTACCTCGACCCGCGTCGCGGTCTCGCCCAGCGGACCTACGACGCGAACCTGAAGAAGACCGAGCTCGCGTACGACGCGATGGGCCGCCTGACCGACGTGTGGTTGCCGAACCGCAACCGCAGCACGCAGGTGCCCAACATCCAGTACAGGTACTCGCTCAATAACACCGTCGAGTCCTGGGTCTCGACAGCAAATCTCAAGGCCGACGGCGAAACGTACAACACGAGTTACGCGATCTACGACTCGCTGCTGCGACCGCTTCAGACACAGTCCCCGACCCCTCAGGGTGGGCGCCTGCTGACGGACACCCGCTACAACACCCTCGGGATGGCGTACGCCACCTACTCCGACGTCTTCGACACGAGCGCACCGGGTTCGAAGTACGCGCGGGCGCTGTACGGAGGAGCACCGAAGCAGACCGAGACGGTCTTCGACGGAGCAGGACGGCCCACATCCAACGCCCTGTACGTCAAGGGCACGCTCACGTGGACCACCAACACCAGCTACACCGGAGACTCCACCGCCACCACTGCTCTCAACGGTGGCTCCGCGGCCCGTACGATCACCGACGCCCTCGGCCGGACGGTCGAGACTCGTGCGTACGCGGGTCCGAGCCCGGCAGACTTGCAGTACGGGGCAAGCCTCGGAAACTCGTACACGTCGACGAAGTTCGAGTACACCCGTGACGGCAAGCAGTCGAAGATCTCGGGGCCGGACGGCGCCGTGTGGAAGTACGTCTACGACCAGTACGGCCGCCAGAAGACCACGGAGGACCCTGACAAGGGTACGACTCGTACCGAGTACGACGGCCTTGACCGGCCGGTGAAGGTGACTACCGGAAGCTCCACGGTCGTGACCGGATACGACGCTCTCGGCCGTCCGACGAACACCTGGTCGGGCACGGCATCGGAAGCCACGCTCCTGACGAGCCGCACCTACGACACCCCTCTCAAGGGTCTTCCCGCCACCTCCACCCGCTACGTCGGAGGCAAGACCGGGAAGGTATACACCAAGTCGGTTACGGCGTACGACGTCCTCGGCCGGCCAGCAACGACCGAGCTGGCCCTCCCCGCCACGGACCCGATCAGCCCGTCCGTGCCGGGCGGGAAGGTCACGTATCAGTCCACGTACCGCAACGACGGAACCGTGGGCAGCACCAGCGAGCCTGCTCTGGGCGGCTTGCCGAGCGAGGTCATCGGGTACGGCTACGGCTCTCTGGGCCAGCTCACGTCCGTGAAGGGCCTCAATGGCTACCTGCAGCAGGCCGACTACTCCGAGACCGGCCAGGTCCTGCAGCTCACCCTCGGCAAGGGCGGCACAGGTGACCGCAATGTCTACATCACCAACCGTTTCGAAGAAGGAACCGACCGCCTGACCCTCAGCCATGTCACGGACCAGACCCACCCGTACATGCTGCAGCACCTCACCTACACCTACGACCAGGCCGGCAACGTCACCTCGATCGCCGACCCCACGATCCTCGGCGGCACCACCAAGGCCGAAACCCAGTGCTTCGCCTACGACGGCCACAGCCGCCTCACCGAAGCCTGGACCCCGACCTCCCAGAATTGCGGTGACGCGCGCAACGCCAGCGCTCTCAGCGGGCCGGCGCCGTACTGGACGTCGTACACCTACAACACAGCCGGCCAGCGCAAGACGGAGACGCAGCACCTCTCCACAGGCAGCACCACTACGACGTACTGCTACGACCCGGCCAAGCAGCCGCACGCACTGCGGTACACCACCCCGCGCACCACATGCGGCACCGCCGCAGACCCCACCAAGGACAAGGTCTACGGCTACGACGCCACGGGCAACACCACGAAGCGCCCCGGCGACACCGCGCAGCAGAACCTGACCTGGTCGCCCGAAGGTCAGCTCGCGACACTCGCCGAAAGCACCAAGTCAACTGACTACGTGTACGACGCCGACGGCATTCTGCTGATCCGCAACACCAAGGCCGGCGAACGCGTCCTGTACACCGGCGCAACAGAACTCCACCGCCGCGACAACGGCACCACCTGGGCCCAACGCAGCTACACCGCCAACGGCACCCCGATCGCCGTCCGCACGAACGAGACCGGAACGACCCAGCTCCAGTTCCTCGCAGGCGACCACCACGGCACCCAAAGCCTTGCCGTCACCTCAGACGCTACACAGAAGCCCACCAAGCGCTACATGACGCCATTCGGGGCGAAACGCGGCGGCGCGGTCGGCACCTGGCCCACCGACAAGGGCTTCCTCAACAAGACCACCGACGCATCCACGGGCCTTACACACATCGGCGCCCGTCAGTACGACCCGAAAATCGGCCAGTTCATCAGCGTCGATCCTCTCCTCTCGACCGACCAACACCAATCCCTCAACGGCTACAGCTACGCCAACCAACACCCCACCACCACTGCTGATCCCACCGGCCTTCGTACGGATGATGTCCCTTCGAACCCGAACCGTGACTATTGCTACATATACGTTTGCAGCAGTAGCGACGGTGTAGATGCCGGAAAGGGCGGCGCGGGAAACGGAAACGGAAGTGGCAACCCCACCCACGGCGGAACTCACTTCGGCCGGACCACCGCCCCAACTGGAACGGCTAGCTCCAGCGGTGGCGGTGGCGGTGGCAACGCAGGGTCAAGTGGTGCCCCTGAAAGTCACGACCTCTCCTGGTCGAACCCAGTCAGCGAAGCTTTCTGGGGCGTAATCAGCATCGGCGCACACACATCATCGCTCTTTGGCTGGATAGGTGATTCCGACTGCTGGAACGGCGGAGCTGGCGCCCCTGGCTGCGACTACGGAGCCACCTTCGACCAATGGGTCCTTGAGCAGGGTGTGGACTCGACGTCAGACTGGTACCAAGTACCCGGCTTCGTCGGAGAAATGATCGCCCACGGCCGCGCTGGCGGCGGGGCCGGAACAAAGCCTCGCAAGACAACGCCGCTGCCCGGCGGCAACTGCTTCCTCGCCGGAACGCTAGTCCTCATGGGCGACGGCAGCACAAAGGAGATCCAGGACGTCGAGGTCGGCGACGAGGTCCTGGCAACGGATCCCGAGACCGGAGAAACGGGTGCCCGACCCGTCACTCAACTGATCCGCACCGAGGAAACCAAGCACCTCAACACGCTCTCCATCGCCACCCCCGACGGCACCGAGACCCTCACGGCAACCTCCGAGCACCCCTTCTGGTCAGCTTCACAGCACTCCTGGATTGCCGCGAAAGACCTGAAGCCGGGCATGGCCCTGCTCACCGACAACGGCGAGACCGTCGCCGTCAACGGGAACACCTCCTTCATCCAGTACGTAAAGACGTACAACTTCACCGTTGACGATCTACACACGTACTACGTGCTGGCCGGCCAGACCCCAGTCCTCGTCCACAACACCTGCCTCAATGTTGCTCAGATATTGAGCGAACTCGCGAACAAGCGCGTCACGACGGGGCGCCTGTTTAGCAACTCAAAGGAAATGCATGCTGAGATTGAGGCCGGAGGAAACAGTCCTCTGGTTCAAGCGACCGACGCGTACTTGAGGCAGCACGGAGCACCCATCAACCCAAGGGTGAAGTATTACCCGGCAGCGCAGCACGTCGAAGCGCAATACGCCATGGTAATGCGCGAAGGGAGAACGAAATCAGCCACTGTGGTCATGAACAATAGAGCGGGCGTGTGTGGCGACATGTACGGCTGTCAAGGGGCAGTTGCCAAGATCCTTCCCGTCGGTTACACAATGGAAGTCTGGTATCCTGGCGCGGAGGCTGCGAAGATAATACACGGAGAGGGATCGGCGCCATGATCCTTAACGCAATAATCCACGGGCGATACCAGTACGCCGATGATTGGAACGGGAAATCTGCACTAATCACGGAGGTCCTGGAGAATCTTCAGCATGAGGACCGTAGCGGGCCATGGATCAGCGCCGGAGAGACCGCGGCGTTCATGTTCGCCGAACGGCGCCACTCGGAGACGGTGCGCGACTGGTGGCCCGACAACTGCCTTCAGGTTGCGGTAAATTCGGAGTCTGGATACGGCGGTCTCGTCTGGTCTGCAAATCAGGATCGGATCACGAGGGACGAGATCTCCGAACACATCTGGGTCTCCAATAATCCGAATCCTCCAGATTTCGATCCGCGCGTGGTATCAGATCCTGGGGTCCCGTATTTCTTCGACCCGAGAAGCACCCTCCCTGTCAACCAGATCAGAGCAGCGCTTGAGGAATTCTGTCGGAATGAATCAGGCAATCGCCCCGAGTGCGTAGCGTGGGTCCACGGAGAATTGAATGGCGAGCGCCATTCATAGACTAATTAACGCCGCTAGCGTGGCACTTAGGCGATAGTCCCTGCGTCACCCAAGTGGAGGACCTCCGGCAAGAATCGGATTCCCGGCGTAAGAGCTGAAGCCCCGTCAGGTTGCCCTGACGGGGCTTTCGCGATCACGCCCCCCTAGCGTCCAGTACGGCTCTCACTATGAACACCATCCGAGTTTCTCGATGATGGGTGGTTTCCAGGAATATCGACCAGGACTGTGAGCCATACCTCGGTATCGAACTCGGCCGCCTGAGCCGCCCACATCCGCCCATCTGGATTCTGGGAGGGATTTTTCAGCGATACCGCGACGGGTGATTACATCACGGAGGAAGTTTCTGAGCATCTCCCGTCACGCAATAGGGTGCGGCGCCATGATCCTAAACACTATTCCAGAGGCAGTCATACCTCAGCCGGTGAGCCGCGAGAAATTCGGCGCCGAGGTGACTCGGAGGCCAGGCATGCTGGTGAGCACGTCGAAATACGGATGGCCGCGACCGGGTCTCGATGAGGTTGTCCAGCTCAGCCACCTGTTGGTTGAGCGCCATCGCCGCCTTGACCAGCGTACGGACCGTCTGTGGGTCAACTTCTCCCGGCGGTTGGCGTTCAGCAATCTGTGCAAGGTGGCGCAGAGCAGCTGGCGTCTGGAATTCGGTCAGCAGCGTGAACTTGCTGCAGATGGTGAGGTCGAGGGACCGCCCGCAGCTGCGAAGTCTGCCGGCCGTCCTACGCTTCCAGATATGCTTCCATCCAACTCGTACGCACTGTCTACTACAGGAAAGACGGAGAAGCGCACGGAGAGACGTATCTCAGTCGAGATTGGTGGGATTTAATACCCATGGGAGCGGATGCCTTGAGTCCGGTGGAAATCGAGATGGATTCGTTCCTCGCGTCGTGGTTCGGTCCAGCCGAATCGAGTGCGAAGGGAATCGACCCTGAGTTTGACTGGATCCCGACCGGGCTGAAAAAGTGGTATGAAATCAGCTCTCGGTGGGGAATTCCGGTCGAGGGAGTGAAGCGCCTAATCCCTCCTTCCGAGATTTCGGAAGAAGAAGGAAAGTTCATCTTCCTGATGGATCAGGGCGGATGGGCATGGGCTTTCGACTTGGCCGAGCCATCCTTCATCTTTGAAGCGAAGGATGACGATCCGTGGCGGCGACTTGATGCGGACTGGGATGAGATGCTCCTTTGGCACTCATTTAGTGAAGCGGTCAAGCATGCTCCATTCGTACAGTGGTCATCAAACGCTTCCACCGAAGCCGTAAATGAAGCCCTCTCGAAGTTTCGAAAGGTTTCATTCGCGGGTTCGATGTGGCCTACTGCGGGATGGGCCTTCTACATCGCAGACGGAATGATCGCGGATGCGGGGCCTAGCAAGTGGGCTCCGGATTCATTCTCGATTACCGTGGGTGCCGGTTCGAGTGAATCAATCGCTTTCCTCAAATCGCTGGCTGGTATCGAATGGCGAGTTCGACAGAAGTAGGAATTAGACTCCATCGTACTCGCCCGTGACGGCCGCCCGGTGATTTTTCCTCAGGCGGCCGGCAAGGGCCCTTCTTTTAACTCCCGTCACGGGATAGGCTGCGGCGCGATGATCCTAAGACGTCATCCCATTCGGTCAGTCTGCGGTAGCAGATGAGGGTGCAGGCGATGCTGGTGAAGGCAAGGAAGTGGTCAGCTTTGCGTTCGTAGCGTCGGTGGAGCCGTCGGCAGCCGGCGAGCCAGGCCATGGTGCGCTCGATGATCCACCGGTGCCGTCCGAGCCGCTGAGAGGACTCGATCCCTTTACGGGCGATGCGGTGTCGGATACCTCGGCCGGAGAGCCATTGCCGCAGGTGGCGGTAGTCGTAGCCCTTGTCGGCGTGGAGCTTGCCGGGCTTGCGTCTGCGTCGCCCGCGGCGTGAGCGGATCGGGGGTATGCCCTTCACCAGCGGGATCAGGGCCTGACTGTCGTGGAGGTTGGCACCGAAAATTCCGACGGAAATTGGGCAGACCGGTCCGCTCGGTGATCAGGTGGATCTTCGACCCGTACTTACCCCGGTCTACAGGATTCGGACCTGTCAGTTCCCCCTTTTCTGGACCCGCATGTTCACCGAGTCGATCGCACAGCATGACCAGTCCAGCTCTCCGCGGGCACCGAGCTCGTCGAGCACCACGCGGTGGAGCTTTGCCCACACCCGGGCCTTCGACCACTGAGCTTCTTCAGCGTTGCCGCTCTAGGGTGAGGATGGCCTTGGCGATTGACGTCATGCGGTTGGGGCTGCAGCGGGATCTGCGGAAGATCCGCCAGACTTCAGGCGGGCGACGCCGCGTTCAACGGGTGCCCGTGCTGTGGCCAGGGCCCGGTTGCGGGTCTTCTCGGTGGTGGTGAGCTCCCGCAGGGGTCTGCGTTTGATGCCGGTGGTCAGCCATGGGCCGGCGCCCTGGTAGGCGAGATCGGCCACGATGGGGACGCCCTGGCGCTCGCAGATCCGGATGATCCGGTGGGTTCGGGCGGCGGTCAGTTCGTGGGTGCGGCCCGGCAGGGCGGGCGAGAGCCACAGCAACCCTCCGTCGGGATCGGTGACGACCTGCACGTTCACGCCGTGGCGCCGGTGCTTGTGGGAGTAGTCGGCCCGGCCGTCGCCGACCCGGTCGCACTCGGCGAGTGTCCCGTCGAGCAGACGAACTCGGGATCATGCTCGCGCAGTGTCTTCAGCAGGCCCGGTGCGCGTTCGGCGAGGATGTCGACGACCGCGCTGGTGTAGGCGTGGGCGGTGGACTCGCTGATCCCGAACCCGGCGGCGATCTTCGCGAGAGTGGTGTGTTCGCGCAGGTACACCAGTACCACCATCGCGCGCTTGGACGGACGGAGCTTGCACCGCCGGTCGCCCTCACGAGTGACGATCAGCATGGTGACCCACTCCACGAGTGCATGCGGCAGGTCGAGTGCGGCAGGATGGATGACCGACGAGGCCCCCGAGCAACGTGATTGAGACCTCAGACATCTCGATCAACAGCCCGGGGGCCTCGCTCGTTGCGCGTCACGGCCCATCACCCGATCGGTGACCAACTCGAAGAAGCTCACTGAACCGTCGGTGGGCCGTCGCCCCTGACAAGCCGAAGGATGCTGTCGGCAGCTGCTGCCACGTGCAGCCCGACGTGGCCACGAACACGATCGCCGCCAGCACCTCTCGGTCGCCGTGCCGACGCCGGCCATCGCCCTGAGGCCGGACAGGAGCATCCGGCACCACCCGCTGGAACAACTCCCACAACTCGTCAGGCACCAGCCGTTCAACAATTGCCACGTCGGCAGGCTACCGACCGAAGGGGACCCGCAGGCAGCGCCCCTTACGACGCTGCGTGTCGAAGCGGAGCAGTACCCGCACTAAACACCACACTCCGGCCGACGCTCCAAGCAGGGCGCCCCCTGTCAGCGTGGCCTTTCCCCTGGACTAGAGACCCCGAGAGCCAGGGCAGGAAGCAGGGCTACGGCAATGACTGCCGCAGCCAGCGAGACGGCAGTCACCAAAGCGAAAACGATCTCCACCGTTATGGCGTCCTTCTCCCACCGCGACTCACGTCCCATGTCCATCCCGCAAGTCTCACATCACGGTCAAGCGCACCGAAAGGCATCACCGAGACGTGCCAACCAATTGAGATGGCTTCTCAGGGCCAAGTCGGCGCAGAAAAGCTGGCGTCTGGTATTCAGTCAGCAGCGTGAACGGGCTGCAGTTGGTGAGGTCGAGGGACCCCTCGAAGCCGGAAAGCCTGCCGGCCGGCTGGTCCCATCATGAGCGACCGTCGCCATCGGCGCACAAGCGAGCAGGGTCAGGTCTGGCTTCGGACAAAGCCGCGCGTTCAGGGCTTCCTTGACGTGGGTGGCGCCGCTGCGGGCGGTCGAAAATCGTCTGTGTCTTCCTTATCTTGGCACCCTCATACCCCACGGATCTGGCCGCTCCGAACTACATCTGTGCAGGTGAGGACTGTTGCGTATTACTCGCGCTCTCCCAGGCGAGCGCGAGGAAGCGCTCGATCCGGCCGAGGTCCAGCTCGACGGCGAGCGAGACGGTGATGACCGCGTGGTCGACGTTGGCCGCGAGGATCTGCCCCTCGGACCGGGAGGAGGAGGTGGAGCGCGCGAAGGCCGTACGGCGCGGCAGCAGCGTCCGTACGTAGCGGGGGTCGCTGACGCCCTCGGGGTCGACGGCGGCCCAGTCGCCGGTGCAGACGACCCGCAGGGGGTCGTGCGGGGTCACGAACGCCGTGTCGGCGCGCACGATCCCCTCGGGGGTGGCGACGTCGCACTGTCCTCGGTCGACCCGGACGACCCGGCCCGGGAGCAGTCCCTGAGCCGCGTACGGGGCGAAGGCCTCGGCCCAGCCGGCGTCCCAGCCGTGGACGTCGAGCAGCGAGGAGGAGGAAGACGGAGCGGAAGAAGACGAAACGGAAGAACGGAGAGACAAGGGGGACCCTTCACAGGGGCGGCCCCGGCGCTGAAAGACAGAGAGTGAGGTCAGC
Organism: Streptomyces narbonensis; assembly: GCF_014649015.1. GTDB lineage: Bacteria > Actinomycetota > Actinomycetes > Streptomycetales > Streptomycetaceae > Streptomyces > Streptomyces narbonensis. The sequence goes on along the minus strand of NZ_BMSF01000002.1, from coordinate 190,892 downwards.
CGGTGGCCGCGGAGGTGGTGTGGACGAACATCCGCGTGTGGGCAAGGCCCTTCGAGATGACAGCCATCGGTCACACCTCCTGTGTCTTTTCGCGATCCCGTACAAGTGATCCGGCACGAGCGATCTCGTACAAGCGATCTTGTACGAGAAACACCTTAGCGGGGGGCTCCGAGAACCCGCCACGGGTTTTTTCGCGGCGGACTTCCCCGGGCTTCCGGGCGCCCGGGCGGTCGGCCGGCGCACGCGTCCGTTTCGTTCAAGACGGCACCGCACCGCAGGTTCTAGCGTGCGGGGCATGGACACAGCACCTCGCGTATCGCCCCGCCTCGACCTCGTCGGCGTCGTCGTCTCGGACATGGCCGCCTCGCTCGCCTTCTACCGTCGCCTCGGCCTGGACCTCCCGGCCGGTGCGGAGACCGCCCCGCACGTGGAGGCGGCCCTGCCCGGCGGGCTGCGCATCGCCTGGGACACGGAGGAGACCGTGCGCTCCTTCGACCCTTCCTGGCGGCGGCCCGAGGGCGGGAACCGGATCGAGCTCGCCTTCCGGTGCGCCACGCCGGAGGACGTCGACGCGGTGTACGAGGAGCTCGTGGGCGCGGGCCACGGCGGACACCTGAAGCCCTGGGACGCCGTCTGGGGCCAGCGGTACGCGGTGGTCCTGGACCCGGACGGCAACGGGGTGTCCCTGTTCGCGGACGCGCCGAAGGACGCCCCGTGACGGCTCGGGCCGGCGCATCGTGACGGCTCGACCCCTCAGGCCGGCGCATCGTGACGGCTCCACCCCTCAGGCCGAGGCCCCTGCCGACGCCTCGTAGGCGCTCAGCGTCGTGCCGGCCAGGGCCCTCGTCTCGCGTGCGAGGTGGGCCTGGTCGGCGCAGCCCGCGCGGAGGGCGGCCTCGGCGTACGGCAGCCCGGACCTGACCAGGGCCAGGGCGCGCTGGAGGCGGAGGATCCGGGCGAGTGTCTTGGGGCCGTAGCCGAAGGCCTCCAGGGAGCGCCGGTGCAGCTGCCGCGCGCCGAGTCCGACCGCCTCGGCGGTCTCCGCGACCGGGCGGCCCGCGTCCAGGCGGGCGACGACGGCCCGCAGCAGCGGGTCGGGGGCGGGGGCGCCGGCCGCCGTGCGCAGGGCCAGGGCCTCCAGGGCGGTGGCCGGGTCGGGGGCCTCCGCGATCCGCTCGCCGAGCCGTCGCGCCTCGGCCTCGCCCCAGAGCGTGCCGAGAGCGACCCGCCGGTCGCGCAGTTCATGGGCCGGTACTCCGAGGATCGCGGGCGCCTCTCCGGGGGCGAAGCGGATGCCCGCGTACCGCGTGACGGTCTCCCCCGGTGCGTACGCCCGCGTGTCGGGCCCGGCGACGAGGAGCCGGCCGTCGGCCCAGATCAGGTCCATGCACCCGTCGGGGAGGACGAGGGCGGGACGTACGGGGAGGGCGGGGAGGGCGGGGCCGACGGGGCTGTCGGGGCTGTCGGGGCTGTCGGGGCTGTCGGGGCTGTCGGGGCTGTCCGAGTGGGTGACCCTCGTCAGGGTCCTCGTCCACAGGACGGCTCCGTCGAGCAGGGCCGGGCGCTCCTCGTACACCCTTTGAGCCTACGACCGGACGGCGCGCCGCCTCATTCCTTCTCCCAGCCCGAGTGGATCCGCGACTTCACGTCGTCCGGGGGCAGGAACTTGGACCAGCGCTCGGGGAACTCGGAGGGCATGTCCGGGTCGTCCTCGTCGACGTCCTCCGCCTCCGCGCGGACGCGGGCGACCAGCTCGGCGGCCTGGACGGCGCGGGCGCGTTCGTTGGCCTCACGGGCCGCGGCGGTGGCGACGGAGGGCCAGACCCGGTCGATCGCGGCGTTCACGGCGGCGCCGACGAGGACCGCGAAGGCGGAGATGCCGATCCAGAGGAGGACGGCGATGGGCGCGGCGAGGGAACCGTAGATCGTCGGTCCCTCGACCTGGCTGGTGAGGTAGATCCGCAGCAGGAAGCTGCCCAGGACCCACATGCCGAGCGCGACGAGGGCTCCGGGGATGTCCTCGATCCACGGCGATCTGACGGGTACGGACACGTGGTAGAGCGTCGTGAGGAAGGCGACGGAGAGCAGGATGACGGCCGGCCAGTACAACACGGCGACGACTTCTGTCCCCCAGGGCACCAGTTCGACGACGCGGTCCGGTCCGACGACGGCGAGGGGCAGGACGACGGCTCCGATGATCAGGGCCACGATGTAGAGCAGGAAGGCCAGGAGCCGGGTCTTGACGATGCCGCGGTGGCCGTCGAGCCCGTACATGACGGTGATGGTGTCGATGAAGACGTTCACCGCGCGCGAGCCGGACCAGAGGGCGATGGCGAAGCCGAGGGAGACCAGTTCCGGCCGTTTTCCCTGGGTGACGTCGTCGAGGAGGGGCTTGGCGATGTCGCGTACGCCCCGGTCGGAGAGGACCGTTCCGGCGGCGCGGAGGATGTTCTCCTCGATGCTCGCGACCGTGTCGGTGTTGGTCCAGTCGTCGGCGTAGCCGAGGAGCGCGATCAGGCCGAGGAGCAGGGGCGGCAGCGACAGCAGCGTGAAGAACGCGGCCTCGGCGGCGAGGCCGAGGATGCGGTACTCGATGCACGAGTTGACGGTGTCCTTGAGAAGGAGCCAGACCATCTTCCGCTTGGAGACGTTGCGGTAGAGGACGCGCGCTCGGTGGAGCCTGCTCCAGGGCCGCCGCTCGGGCCGATCGGGTGTTTCGCTTGCTGCCTGCACCTGCTTACCGTATCGGCATGGCAGCGAGCACCCACACCGTGACCAACCAGGCTCCGCCCCTGGTGGGATACGACGTCTTCACGTGCGATCGGACGCTGGCGGAGGCGGTCGAGCGGCACATCGCCCCCGAGCTGCTGGCGGAGGTCCGCGACGAGCTGAGCCTGCTGGGCAGGGCGTGGGGATCCGAGCAGGTCAGGGAGTGGGGAGAGCTCGCGAACACGTACCCGCCGCGGCTGCGGACCCACGACCGGTACGGCCGCCGGATCGACGAGGTCGACTTCCATCCGTCCTGGCACCGGCTGCTCGGCAAGTCGGTGGCGGCGGGGCTCACGGACGCGTGGGGCCGTCCGGGTGGACATGTGCGGCGCGCCGCCGGCCTCCTGGTGGTGTCGCAGGCGGAGGCGGGGCACGTCTGTCCGCTGTCCATGACGCACGCGTCGGTGCCCGCGCTGCGCGCCGAGCCGGAGCTCGCGGAGGTGTGGGAGCCGGCGGCGACGTCGCACGTGTACGAGCGGGAGCCGGGTCCCGTCGCCGAGAAGCCGGGGGCGCTGCTGGGGATGGCGCTGACGGAGAAGCAGGGCGGCAGCGACGTACGCGCGAACACGACGGAGGCGCGTCCGCTGGCGGCCGACGGGGAGTACGTCCTGACGGGGCACAAGTGGTTCTGCTCGGCGCCGATGTCGGACGCCTTCCTGGTCCTGGCGCAGGCTCCGGCGGGGCTGACCTGTTTCCTGCTGCCGCGGGTCCTGCCCGACGGCTCGCGCAACGCGTTCGCGATCCAGCGGCTGAAGGACAAGCTGGGCAACCGCTCGAACGCGTCCGCCGAGGTGGAGTTCGACGGGACGACCTGGGCGCGCCGGATCGGCGAGGAGGGACACGGGGTCCGGGCGGTCATCGGCATGGTGGCGGCGACACGCCTCGACTGTGTGCTCGGCTCGGCGGCGCTGATGCGGCAGGCGGTGGCGCAGGCCGTGCACCACTGCGCGTATCGGGAGGCCTTCGGCGGGGTGCTGATCGAGAAGCCGCTGATGCGGAACGTCCTCGCCGATCTGGCCCTGGAGTCGGAGGCGGCGACGGTGCTGGGGGTGCGCCTCGCGGCTGCGTACGACGCGGTGGACAGCGCCGACGCCACCGGCGGGACCGACGGCAGCCCCCACGCCGAACGCGAGCGCGCCTTCCTCCGCATCGCCGTGCCGGTGGCGAAGTACTGGGTGACGAAGCGGTGTACGCCCGTGGTGGCGGAGGCCCTGGAGTGCCTGGGCGGCAACGGGTATGTGGAGGAGTCGGGGCTGCCGCGGCTGTTGCGGGAGTCGCCGCTCAACTCGGTCTGGGAGGGCTCCGGAAACGTGCAGGCCCTCGACGTGCTGCGGGCACTGCGGACCTCGCCCGGGGCGTTCGACGCGTTCCTGCGGGAGGTGGGGGCGGCGCGGGGCGCGGATCACCGGCTCGACCGGGCGATCCGGGAACTGCTGGGCGAACTGGCCGACCTGGAGGGGATCGAGGCGCGGGCGCGGCGGCTCGTGGAGCGGATGGCACTGGTGCTCCAGGGGGCGCTTCTCGTGCGGTGGGCGCCCCCGGAGGTGGCGGACGCGTACTGCGCCTCGCGGCTCGGCGGGGACGGGGGGTCGACCTTCGGGACTCTGCCGCACACGCTGGACCTGCGGGCGGTGGTGGAGCGGGCGCGGGTGACGGTCTGACAGGCCCTGCGCCCCACACGCGTCGTACGGGTCTCCTCGGCGCGTGCGCGTCGTACGGCTCGCGCGGGCCGGAACGTCGAGCCGCGCGTACCAGGGGTGGGCCCGTCAGGGCCGGCACGCGCGGAGAGCGGGGGTGGTGCTGCGCCGACACGGCACCACCCACCGCTCGTTCCACCCTCGGGCACGCGGCCGGTGGGTCGCCAGAGTTGCAAAGGGTTGCAGGATTACCCGAACCGGGCCGCGCCGGGCGGCCCTGAACGGCACGATGGGCAGCGACACTCCGGACATCTGCCCTATGCAGAACCGATACAGCACCACGGGTGGCTGGGAGAGACCGATGAAGAACACGCAGCTCGACATGAAGCGGCTGGCCGCCATGGACGCCGCTCAGGCCGCCCGCCTGCTGCACCGGGTCCGCGACGAGGTCCTCGCGGGCCGTACGCCGCCGATCGCGCCCCGTGCGGTGATCGACGCGTCCTGGCAGCGGATGGCCCGGCTGGGGCTCGACCCCGACCAGGGCACGAGCAGCGTGCTGCTCCAGCGGGACGAGCTGGAGCAGCGGCGCAGGAGCACGCTCCTGGCCGAGGTGATGCAGACGCTGAGCGGCGGCCTCGCGGGCATCGCCGACACCTCTCTCCAGATCATGGTGGTCACCGACGAGCACGGCCGGGTGCTGTGGCGCCAGGGGAACCTCGCGGTGCTGCGCCAGGCGAACGGCATCTGTCTGGAGGAGGGCGCGGCCTGGAGCGAGCACGCGACCGGGACGAACGCGGTGGGCACGGCGCTCGCCATGGGCCGGGCCGTGCAGGTGCACTCCGCCGAGCACTACGTGCACACGCTGCACAACTGGACCTGCGCCGCCGCGCCCGTGCACGACCCGCGCGACCAGCGGCTCCTGGGGATCCTGGACGTGAGCGGTCCCGCGTCGAGCTTCCATCCGGCGATGCTGGCACTGGTGGCCTCGGTCGCCCAGCTCGCCGAGGCCGAGATGCGGGAGCGGCACCGGGGGTCGGTCGAGCGCCTGCGGGCGGTGGCCGCGCCGATCCTGTGCCGGGTGGGCGGGCGGGCCGTGGCGGTCGACATCCACGGCTGGACGGCGGCGGTGACGGGTCTCGCGCCGGTGGACCGGATCGCGCTGCCCAAGTCGTTCCGCGCGGGCCGGGTGTGGCTGCCCTCGCTGGGCCTGTGCGCGGTGGAGCCGCTGCCCGGGGGGTGGCTGCTGCGGGTGGAGGAGGAGCCCCGGCCGGTGGAGTCCGGCGCGCCCGCGGCGAGCCGGGTCGTCCTCGACCTGAGCCGGCCGCGCCGCTGGACGGTGGACGTCTCGGGGGAGGCGGGCAGCTGGCAGCAGGAGCTCAGCCCCCGGCACGCGGAGCTCCTCTACGTCCTGGCGCTGCACCGCGACGGCCGGACGGCGGCGGAGCTGGCGGACGACGTCTTCGGCGACCGTACGAGGACGGTGACCGTGCGCGCGGAGATGTCCCGGGTCCGCCGGAACCTGGCGGGCGTCCTGGCCCACCGGCCGTACCGCTTCCGCGAGGAGGTGGCGGTGGAGCTCCGCCGCCCGGAGCGCCCGGCGGACCTCCTCCCCCACTCGACGGCCCCGGCGGTCAGAGCGGCCCGGACGACGACGGAGGCGTAGCACCGTACGGGACGACGACGGAGGCGTAGCACCGTACGGATGGCGACGGAGGCGTAGCGCCGCATGGACGCCGACCGATCCGTAGCAGCGCATGGACGCCGGGCAAGGAGCGCCGCACGGACGGATCCCTCGCGGACGGGACGCGCAGCCGTACGCCCGCGGACCTCCGTCCCACTCCTTGGACACCCCGCCCATCGAGCCCCGGACCGCGGCGCACGACCCCGGTCGACTCCCCCGCGGGGCTCGTGATGCGATGGGCCCATGCACATCACGCTCACCACCTGGTCCCTCGAACAGACCTCGCCGGCCGATCTCCGGCCCGCCCGGGTACCGGAGGGCGACGACGTCACGATCGCCCGGGCCGAGGTTCCATCGGCGGAGTTCAGCCGCTTCCTCTATACGGCGGTCGGTGGTGACATCCGCTGGAACGACCGGCTGTCACTCACGTACAAGCAGTGGCAGGAGATCGTCGAGAAGCCGGGCGCCGAGATCTGGGTGGCGTACGACCGGGGGACGCCTGCCGGGTACGTGGAGCTCGACCCGCAGCCCGACGGTGTCGTGGAGATCGTCTACTTCGGCCTGATCCCCGCCTTCCGGGGGCGCGCGATCGGCGGCCACCTGCTCACCGAGGGCGTGCGGCGCGCCTGGGACCTGGCCGAGCGCTGGCCGGACCGGGAGGCCACGAAGCGTGTCTGGCTGCACACCTGCTCGCTCGACGGTCCGCACGCGATGGCCAACTACGAGCGGCGCGGCTTCCGGCTCTTCGACACGAAGGTGGAGGAGGTCGAGGAGTCGGAGACCCCCGGCCCGTGGCCCGGGGCCCACGCCTGACCCGCGCGGCGACTACGGTGAAGGGGCCCTCTCGGGGCCCCTTTTGCGTGACCTGGACCACACCATCTCGCAGACCGAGACAGTTCTGTCCAAATTACGGACGATGCTGGACTGGGTCCAAAGTCCCGTGACACGCTTCCGTCATGTCTGGAACTGGAACTGCCTTGGTGAGTCGGCGGCACGTCGACCTCGGCCGCATGTCCAGCGCCATCTGTCCGGCGCGCTGAGACCACCAGCACCGCCGCGATATCTCCTCTGCCCGACCCTGCTGCGCACTGACGCGCCACCCTCTGACCTCAGCGCGAGTGTGCAGGTCAGAGCCGCCCTCTCGCAGTCCCGAAGGACAAAACGCCATGGCCGCCACCCCGGAAAACCCCACACCCGCCGCCGCACGCCGCAAGACCGGGCGCCACCGTGGCGAGGGTCAGTGGGCCGTGGGGCACTTCACCCCGCTGAACGGCAATGAGCAGTTCAAGAAGGACGACGACGGTCTCAATGTGCGGACACGCATTGAGACGATCTACTCGAAGCGCGGTTTCGACTCGATCGACCCCAACGACCTGCGCGGCCGCATGCGCTGGTGGGGTCTCTACACCCAGCGCAAGCAGGGCCTGGACGGCACCAAGACCGGTGTCCTGGAGCCGGAGGAGCTGGACGACGAGTACTTCATGCTCCGGGTCCGCATCGACGGCGGCCGGTTGACCACGCAGCAGCTCCGGGTGATCGGTGAGATCTCCGAGGAGTTCGCCCGCGGCACGGCCGACATCACCGACCGGCAGAACGTCCAGTACCACTGGATCCGCATCGAGGACGTCCCCGAGATCTGGAACCGCCTGGAGGCGGTCGGCCTGTCGACCACCGAGGCCTGCGGCGACACCCCGCGCGTCATCCTCGGCTCGCCCGTCGCCGGGATCGCCGAGGACGAGATCATCGACGGCACCCCCGCCATCGACGAGATCTACCGCCGGATCGTGGGCAACAAGGACTTCTCCAACCTGCCCCGCAAGTTCAAGTCCGCCGTCTCCGGCTCACCGCAGCTCGACGTGGCGCACGAGATCAACGACATCGCCTTCGTCGGCGTGGACCACCCGGAGCACGGCCCCGGCTTCGACGTCTGGGTCGGCGGCGGTCTCTCCACCAACCCCAAGCTCGGTGTCCGGCTCGGCACCTGGGTCTCGCTCGACGAGGTCCCGGACGTCTACACCGGCGTCATCTCGATCTTCCGCGACTACGGCTACCGCCGGCTGCGCAACCGCGCCCGCCTGAAGTTCCTCGTCGCCGACTGGGGCCCGGAGAAGTTCCGCCAGGTCCTGGAGGACGAGTACCTGAAGCGGAAGCTGACCGACGGCCCCGCCCCCGAGCAGCCCGCCGGCCAGTGGCGCGACCACATGGGCGTGCACCGGCAGAAGGACGGCCGCTTCTACATCGGCTTCGCCCCGCGTGTGGGCCGGGTCGACGGCACCACCCTGACCAAGATCGCCGCGCTGGCCGAGGAGCACGGCTCCGGCCGGCTGCGGACGACCGCGGACCAGAAGATGATCCTCCTGGACGTCGAGGAGGCGCAGCTCGACTCGGCGGTCTCCGCCCTGGAGGCGCTGGACCTGCGGGTGAACCCGACGCCGTTCCGGCGCGGCACGATGGCCTGCACCGGCATCGAGTTCTGCAAGCTCGCGATCGTCGAGACGAAGGCGCGCGGCGCCTCCCTGATCGACGAACTGGAGCGCCGCGTCCCGGACTTCGACGAGCCGCTGACGATCAACATCAACGGCTGCCCGAACGCCTGCGCCCGTATCCAGGTCGCGGACATCGGTCTCAAGGGCCAGCTGGTCCTGGACGACGAGGGCAACCGCGTCGAGGGCTACCAGGTACACCTGGGCGGCGCACTCGGCCTGGAGGCCGGCTTCGGCCGCAAGGTCCGTGGCCTCAAGGTCACCGCCGCCGAGCTCCCGGACTACGTGGAGCGGGTCCTCAAGCGCTTCCAGGCGGAGCGCGAGGACGGCGAGCGGTTCGCGACCTGGACGGCCCGCGCCTCCGAGGAGGCTCTGTCGTGAACGACGCACACGCGGCCGCCGGGCCGCAGCCGACGATGACGGCCGCACCTCTGCGCCGCGTGGGCGGAGAAGCGAACAAGGAGGCACTGTGAGCGAGCGTGCCGCACCGTTCCACTGCCCCTACTGCGGGGACGAGGACCTGCGTCCGAACGAGCAGGGTCACGGCGCCTGGGAATGCGCCGCGTGCAGCCGGGCCTTCCAGTTGAAGTTCCTGGGGCTGCTCGCCCCGGGCACTTCGGGCAACACCCCTGGGAGGGAAACGATATGACGGTCACCCAGATCGATCAGGACGCCACCGCGGCCGACCTCAAGGCACTCGCCGAGCAGGCCGGCCGCGACCTGGAGGACGCCTCGCCCCTGGAGATCCTCCGGTGGGCCGTGGACACCTTCGGCGCGCGCTTCTGCGTCACGTCCTCCATGGAGGACGCGGTCGTCGCCCACCTCGCCTCGCGGGTGCGGCCCGGCGTGGACGTCGTCTTCCTCGACACGGGCTACCACTTCGAGGAGACCATCGGCACCCGGGACGCCGTCGACGCCGTCATGGACGTCCACGTCATCACTCTGACGCCGCGTCAGACCGTGGCCGAGCAGGACGCCGAGTACGGGGCGAAGCTGCACGAGCGCGACCCCGACCTGTGCTGCGCGCTGCGCAAGGTCAAGCCGCTGGAGGAGGGCCTGACCGCCTACAGCGCCTGGGCCACCGGCCTGCGCCGCGACGAGTCCCCGACCCGGGCGAACACCCCGGTCGTCGGCTGGGACGAGAAGCGGCAGAAGGTCAAGGTCTCCCCCATCGCCCGCTGGACGCAGGACGACGTCGACGCGTACGTCATGGAGCACGGGGTCCTCACCAACCCTCTCCTGACGGACGGTTACGCCTCCGTCGGGTGTGCCCCCTGTACCCGTCGCGTCCTGGAGGGCGAAGACGCCCGCGCCGGACGCTGGGCGGGCCGCACCAAGACCGAGTGCGGGCTCCACGGCTGATGACCCCCACCCCTCGGACCTCCCCCGAGACCTCCCACACCTCCCAGGAGAACCACGTGACCGGTGCCACCATCTGGCTCACCGGCCTGCCGAGCGCCGGAAAGACCACCATCGCGTACGAGCTGGCCGGCCGCCTCCGCGACGAGGGCCACCGCGTCGAGATCCTCGACGGCGACGAGATACGCGAGTTCCTCTCCGCGGGCCTCGGCTTCACCCGCGAGGACCGGCACACCAACGTGCAGCGCATCGGCTTCGTCGCCGAACTGCTCGCCTCCCAGGGCGTGCAGGTCCTGGTGCCGGTCATCGCCCCGTACGCCGACAGCCGCGAGGCGGTCCGCAAGCGCCACGCCGCCGAGGGCACCACCTTCGTCGAGGTGCACGTGGCCACCCCCGTCGAGGTCTGCTCGGTCCGCGACGTCAAGGGCCTCTACGCCAAGCAGGCCGCCGGCGAGATCAGCGGCCTGACCGGCGTCGACGACCCGTACGAAGCCCCCGAGACGCCCGATCTCCGGATCGAGTCCCAGAACCAGACCGTGCAGGAGTCCGCGGCGCAGCTCCACGCGCTGCTCACCGAGAGGGGTCTGCTGTGACCACCGTCGTGAATGCCCACGAGGCGACCGACAGCCCGTTCGCGCTGTCGCACCTCGACTCCCTGGAGTCGGAGGCCGTCCACATCTTCCGCGAGGTGGCGGGCGAGTTCGAGCGGCCGGTGATCCTCTTCTCCGGCGGCAAGGACTCCATCGTCATGCTGCACCTGGCGCTGAAGGCCTTCGCCCCGGCGCCGGTCCCCTTCACGCTGCTGCACGTCGACACCGGGCACAACTTCCCCGAGGTCCTCGCCTACCGCGACCGGGTCGTGGCCGAGCACGGGCTGCGGCTGCACGTCGCCTCCGTGCAGGAGTACATCGACGCGGGCAAGCTGCGCGAGCGCCCGGACGGCACCCGCAACCCGCTCCAGACCGTCCCGCTGACCGAGGCGATCCAGCAGCACCGCTTCGACGCGGTCTTCGGCGGCGGCCGCCGCGACGAGGAGAAGGCCCGCGCCAAGGAGCGGGTGTTCTCGCTGCGCGACGAGTTCTCGCAGTGGGACCCGCGCCGTCAGCGCCCCGAGCTGTGGCAGCTCTACAACGGCCGCCACGCGCCCGGCGAGCACGTCCGGGTCTTCCCGCTCTCCAACTGGACCGAGCTGGACGTCTGGCAGTACATCGCCCGCGAGGGCATCGAGCTGCCGGAGATCTACTTCGCGCACGAGCGCGAGGTCTTCGCGCGCAGCGGCATGTGGCTGACCGCCGGCGAGTGGGGCGGCCCGAAGGACACCGAGACGGTCGAGAAGCGGCTCATCCGCTACCGCACCGTCGGTGACATGTCCTGCACCGGTGCCGTCGACTCCGACGCCACCACGCTGGACGCCGTCATCGCCGAGATCGCCGCCTCCCGCCTCACCGAGCGGGGCGCGACCCGCGCCGACGACAAGATGTCCGAGGCCGCGATGGAAGACCGTAAGCGCGAAGGGTACTTCTAGCCATGACGAACACGACCGACCAGTTCGCCGAGTTCGCCGACGTCTCGGCGACCACCCTGCTGCGCTTCGCCACCGCCGGCTCCGTCGACGACGGCAAGTCCACGCTGGTGGGCCGTCTCCTGCACGACTCCAAGTCGGTCCTCACCGACCAGCTGGAGGCCGTCGAGGCCGCGTCGATCAAGCGCGGCCAGGAGGCGCCCGACCTGGCGCTCCTCACCGACGGCCTGCGGGCCGAGCGTGAGCAGGGCATCACGATCGACGTGGCCTACCGCTACTTCGCCACCGCCCGCCGCCGCTTCATCCTCGCGGACACCCCGGGCCACGTGCAGTACACCCGGAACATGGTCACCGGCGCCTCCACCGCCGAGCTGGCCGTCGTCCTGGTCGACGCCCGCAACGGCGTGGTCGAGCAGACCCGCCGGCACGCCGCCGTCGCCGCGCTGCTCCGTGTCCCGCACGTGGTCCTGGCCGTGAACAAGATGGACCTGGTCGACTACCAGGAGCCCGTCTTCGCCACGATCGCCGAGGAGTTCACGACGTACGCCTCCGAGCTCGGCGTCCCGGAGATCACCGCGATCCCGATCTCGGCGCTCGCCGGCGACAACGTCGTGGAGCCGTCCGCGAACATGGACTGGTACGGCGGCCCGACGGTCCTGGAGCACCTGGAGACCGTCCCGGTCAGCCACGACCTGACGGCCTGCCACGCGCGCTTCCCGGTCCAGTACGTGATCCGCCCGCAGACCGCCGAGCACCCCGACTACCGGGGTTACGCCGGTCAGATCGCGGCGGGCGCCTTCCGCGTCGGCGAGCAGATCACCGTCCTGCCGTCGGGGAAGACCACCACGATCAGCGGTATCGACGCCCTCGGCGAGTCCGTGGACATCGCCTGGGCCCCGCAGTCGGTCACGATCCGGCTCACCGACGACATCGACATCTCGCGCGGCGACCTGCTCGCCCCGGTCGGTGACGCCCCGACGACCAGCCAGGACGTCGAGGCGACGGTCTGCCACGTGGCCGACCAGCCGCTCGCCGTGGGCCAGCGCGTGCTGCTCAAGCACACGACCCGCACGGTCAAGGCGATCGTCAAGGAGATCCCCTCGCGGTTGACGCTGGACGATCTCTCCCAGCACCCGAACCCCGGGCAGCTGGTCGCCAACGACATCGGCCGGGTCGTCGTACGCACCGCCGAGCCGCTCGCGCTCGACGCGTACGCGGACTCGCGCCGCACCGGTTCCTTCCTGCTGATCGACCCGGCGGACGGCACCACGCTCGCGGCGGGCATGGCGGGCGAGTCCTTCGCCACCGCCAAGGCCGTCGCGGTCGTCGAGGACGAGGAGGGGTGGGACTTCTGATGTTCCAGGACATCTACGCCACCTTCGCCAAGGAGGGTGGTCGCGTGGGCGGCGGCACCCTCGGCACGGGCCAGGGAGGCGTTGCGCGATGTCGCGCGTCGACCTCCACGCACCGCGCGAGCGGTGCGACGCGGCTCCACCCGCTCCACCCCGAACGACATAAACGCAGACTTCGCAGAAGTTGACATCGAGGGGACACCTCCCGTGCCTGCCACCACCCGTACCACCCTGCGCCGCAGCCTCGCCGCCGCTGCCGCCCTGCCGCTGCTGATCGGCGCACTCGCCTCCTGCGGATACGGCTCCGAGGCCAAGAACGACGAGAAGAAGGTGGCCGCCGAGGGCGAGAAGCTCTCCGCCGACACCGTACGGCTCGGGTACTTCCCCAATCTCACGCACGCCACCGCGCTCGTCGGTGACCAGGAGGGCATCCTCCAGAAGGAGCTGGGTGGCACGAAGTTGGTGCCCACCACCTTCAACGCCGGTCCGTCCGAGATCGAGGCGCTGAACGCCGACTCGATCGACATCGGCTTCATCGGCCCGTCGCCGTCCATCAACGGCTACGTCAAGACCAAGGGCTCCAACCTCCGCATCATCGGCGGCTCGGCCTCCGGCGGCGTGAAGCTCGTGGTGAACCCGGCGAAGGTCAAGACGCTCGACGACCTCAAGGGCAAGAAGATCGCCACGCCGCAGCTCGGTAACACGCAGGACGTGGCCTTCCTCAACTGGATCTCCGAGAAGGGCTGGAAGGTCGACGCCCAGAGCGGCAAGGGCGACGTCTCGGTGGTCCGCACGGACAACAAGGTGACGCCGAACGCCTACGCCTCCGGCGCCATCGACGGTGCCTGGGTGCCCGAGCCGACCGCGTCCAAGCTGGTCAGCGACGGTGCGAAGGTGCTGCTCGACGAGTCCGACCTGTGGCCGGACAAGAAGTTCGTCATCACGAACATCATCGTGTCGCAGAAGTTCCTCAAGGCCCACCCGGACGTCGTCGAGGCCTTCCTGCGCGGCGCGGTGAAGACCAACGAGTGGATCAACGCCAACCCGGACAAGGCGAAGGCCTCGGCCAACGCCAAGCTGAAGGGTCTCTCGGGCAAGGCTCTGGGTGACAAGGTGATCGACGCCGCGTGGCCGTCGATCCAGTTCACCAACGACCCGCTGGCGGCCACCCTGCAGGCGCAGGCCGACCACGCGGTGAAGGCGGGTCTCCTGGAGAAGCCCGAGCTCACCGGCATCTACGACCTGAAGCCGCTCAACCAGGTCCTGAAGGCCGCGGGCCGGCCCGAGGTGTCCGACGCCGGTCTCGGCGCGAAGTAACCAGCCCGCAGCTCATTCCCAGGAGGTGACGACCATGGCCACGACCGCGACGCTCGCCAAGGCCGAGGACCGTGCGGCGGTGACCCATGCCGCCCGCATCGAGCATGTCTCCAAGTCCTTCGCCGGACCCGCCGGCGGGCAGCTCGTCCTCGACGACATCTCTCTCGATGTCGCCCCCGGCGAGTTCGTCACCCTCCTGGGTGCCTCGGGCTGCGGCAAGTCCACACTGCTCAACCTGGTCGCCGGACTCGACCGGCCGTCCGCGGGGTCCATCGAGACCCCCGGCGGCCGGCCGGCCCTGATGTTCCAGGAGCACGCCCTCTTCCCGTGGCTGACCGCGGGCAAGAACATCGAACTGGCCCTGCGGCTGCGCGGGGTGCCCAAGGCCGAGCGGCGCGGGGAGGCCGAGCGGCTGCTCGACCTCGTGCGGCTCGGCGGCTCGTACGGCAAGCGGGTCCACGAGCTGTCCGGCGGCATGCGCCAGCGGGTCGCCCTGGCGCGCGCGCTCGCCCAGGACAGCGACCTGCTCCTCATGGACGAGCCGTTCGCCGCGCTCGACGCCATCACCCGGGACGTGCTGCACGACGAGCTGACCCGGATCTGGCGGGAGACGAACGTGTCGGTGCTCTTCGTCACCCACAACGTCCGCGAGGCCGTGCGGCTGGCCGAGCGCGTCGTCCTCCTCTCGTCCCGGCCCGGCCGGATCGCCCACGAGTGGAAGATCGACATCCCGCAGCCGCGCCGCATCGAGGACTCCGACGTCGCGGAGCTGTCCCTCGAGATCACCGAGCACCTGCGTGGGGAGATCCGCCGTCATGGCCAGCACTGACACCACTCCTAAGGCCCCCAAGACGGGGAAGGCCGACGACCTGGCCGGCCTGGAAGCCGGTCTGGACGCCCTGGACAGCGTGCAGATCCGGCGGACCCCGGTCCGTGAGGTCCTCCTCAAGAAGGTGTTCCCGCCGGTCATCGCGGTCGCGCTGATCCTGGTCGTGTGGCAGCTGCTGGTCTGGGGCAAGGTCACCGACGAGTACAAGCTCCCCGCCCCGTCCGCGGTCTGGGACAGCCTGACCACGATGTGGCTGGAGGGCACGCTCCTCGAAGTCCTGTGGACCAGCGTGTCCCGGGCCCTGCTCGGCTTCCTCATGGCGCTCGCCATCGGCACCCCGCTGGGACTGCTGGTCTCCCGGGTGAAGTTCGTGCGCGCGGCGATCGGCCCGATCCTCTCCGGCCTCCAGTCGCTGCCCTCGGTGGCCTGGGTGGCACCGGCGGTGCTCTGGCTCGGCCTGAACGACAGCATGATGTTCGCGGTCATCCTGCTCGGCGCCGTCCCGTCGATCGCCAACGGCCTCGTCGCGGGCGTCGACCAGGTCCCGCCGCTCTACCTGCGGGCCGGCCAGACGCTCGGCGCGACCGGTCTCAAGGGCGCCTGGTACATCGTCATGCCGGCCGCACTGCCCGGCTACCTCGCCGGCCTCAAGCAGGGCTGGGCGTTCTCGTGGCGCTCGCTGATGGCCGCGGAGATCATCGCCTCCTCGCCCGACCTGGGACTCGGCCTCGGCCAGCTCCTGGAGAACGGCCGCAACAACATCGACATGGCGGGCATCTTCCTGGCGATCATCCTGATCCTGATCGTCGGCATCGCCATCGACCTGCTGATCTTCAGCCCGCTGGAGCGCGCGGTGCTGCGCCGCCGCGGCCTGCTCGCGAAGGGCTGAGCCGCACCGTGAACAGGCCCTCCCTCCTCGTCATCGCCCACGGCAGCCGCGACCCGCGGCACGCGGCGACCGTCCAGGCGCTCGTGCGCCGGGCGGGCTCGCTGCGGCCGGGGCTGCGCGTGGAGACGGCGTTCCTGGACTTCAACCTGCCGTCGGTGGCGGGGGTCCTCGACCGGCTCGCCGCCGAGGGGGTACGGGACGTGGTGGCGCTGCCGCTGCTGCTGACCCGGGCCTTCCACGCGAAGGCCGACATCCCCGCCGTCCTGCGGCAGGCCCCGCCCTCGCTGCGGATCCGGCAGGCGGAGGTCCTCGGCCCCTCGCCCCTGCTCATCGCAGCGGTGGAACGGCGGCTGTACGAGGCCGGGCTCAGGCCCGGCGACAAGAGCGCGACCGGGGTCGTCCTGGCCTCGGCGGGCTCCACCGACCCGGAGGCGATCGCGGTGATCGCAGAAACGGCGCGGGAGCTGCGGCGCACCGGTTGGTGCTCCGTGCGGCCCGCGTTCGCCTCCGCATCTCTCCCCCGCACGGAGGAGGCGGTCCGGCTCGTCCGTACCGACCCCGGGGTGCGCCGGGTGGCCGTCGCCCCGTACGTGATCGCCCCGGGCCGCCTCCCGGACCGCATCGCGGCGGGCGCGGCCGAGGCGGACGTCCTGGCGGACGTCCTGGGCCCGTCGCCCGAACTGGCGGCGCTCCTCGTGGAGCGGTACGAGGGCGCGGTGCGTGCCTCGGAGTACCTGACCGCAGCGGCCGGCTAGCGACCCCGTCGGCCGCTCGGGTCAGCTGAAGTCGAGCCCACCCGTGCGGGTCCTCTTCAGTTCGAAGAGGTCGGGGTGGGCGGCCAGGACGCGGAAGCTGTCGAAGAGCTCGGCGGCCTTCTCGCCGCGCGGGACGGCGCGGAGGACAGGGCCGAACCAGACGGTGCCGTCGACGTGGATCGTCGGGGTTCCCACGTACGCTCCGGCCTCGGGGTCCTTGCCCGCGTCGTGGCTGCGGCGGACGGTCTCGTCGTGGGCCGGGTCGTGGGCCGCGGCGGCGAGTTCGGGCGGGAGGCCGAGTTCGGTGAGGGACTCGGCGATCACGGCGTCGAAGTCCTTCTGCTTCTTCTCGTGGATGCGGGTTCCGTACGCGGTGTAGAGCGGGCGCAGGATCTCCTCGCCGTGCTGCTCGGCAGCGGCGGCCGCCACGCGCACCGGGCCGATCGAGGCGTCGACGAGTGCGCGGTACCAGTCGGGCAGGGTGTTGCCCTCGTTGTGGAAGTACAGGCTCATCACCTTGAAGCGGAGGTCGACGGGCCGGTGGCGTTCGACCTCCAGGATCCAGCGGGAGGTGATCCAGGCGAAGGGGCAGGCGGGGTCGAAGTAGAAGTCGACGGTGGTGCGGGGTCCGGTGGCGGTCGCGGTGCTCGTCATATGACCGAATCTAGCCAGCGGGTGGCCCGTCGGCCTGGGCCAATCGGCAGTCGGCCGGCTGGGCCACTTCGCGCCTTCAGTCCTCGTGGGTCATCTCGACGAGCTTGACCACGGTGTTCCAGTTCCGGGCCGTGGCCACGAGCCCCTTCACCACCGACGGGCGGGACAGCACGTCGCCCAGCTTGGACCGGCCGAGGCCCTCGGGGACGTAGAGGTAGAGCACGCGGTCGCCGAGGGCGAAATCCTCCGGGAGGTACGCCTCCCGGTCGATCGCGGCGAAGCGATCGGGCTCGGCGGGTCCCGAGTAGTAGATCGCGTGGAGCTGCTTGCCTTCGAGTTCGGCGGCTGGGAAGGGGCAGGCCTCGGCGACGGCCGCGAGGTAGTCGCCGTCGCGGACGAGGCAGTCGACGCGGAAGCCGAAGCGGGCCTCGATCGCGTCCTCCAGCGCGGTGGTGAGCTCGGCGTCGGAGGCGGCCGAGTCCGTGGTGAAGACGGCGTTCCCGCTCTGGAGGTAGGTGCGGACGTCCCGGTGGCCGAGGTCCTCCAGGACGGAACGGAGCTCCGCCATGGGGACCTTGCGGTGTCCGGACACGTTGATGCCGCGGAGAAGGGCCGCGTATGTCTTCGCCATGGGGTTCACCTTAGGGCGGCCACCGCGCCTCGTGGGGGGCGGCACGGTGGCCGGTTCGAACACTCTCCGATGGAAGTGATCCGGGAGAAGACCCTTCACTCATCTGTGACTTATTCAACAAGGTTTCGTAATGACGAATCCATCATTTGCGCTGATAGCGGGCGAGGACCCGATTGCCGTCCTCCACCAGCCTTCTGCGGAGCTCGGCGCCGTCGATGGCGCCGCTGTAGTACTCCTGGAAGGCAGGCGTCGCCACCTTGTCCTTCCATTCCGGATAGCCGCGCACACCCTGGGCGGGGGCGGGCCGCAGCCGCTCGGCGACCTCGGCGCCGACGGCCCATCCGTCGCGGGCGGTGCGCAGGGAGGGGTCGGCGAGCGCGGCTCTGCCGGTGGGCAGCATCCAGTCGCCGCGCGCGAGCCGCACCATGTTCGCCGGCCGCAGGAAGAAGTCGAGGAACTCCATCGCCTCCTTCTTGTACGGGCTGTCCTCGGCGATCGACAGGGTCTGCGGGGAGACGCCCTGGGCGAGGCCCTCGCTCCCGGCGGGGGCGGGCAGCACCGTCCATGCGAAGCCCTTGGGGGCCTGCTGGGCGATCTGCTGCCGGTAGGCGAAGCCCAGCGGGACCATGGCGTACTTGCCGGCGAAGAAGCCGGGCAGGGTGTCGGAGCCGCCGCTGCCGAGGGTCGTGCGCGGGGCGGTCCGGTCGGTGACCACCTGGTCGTGGACCGTGCCGGGGACGATGGCGTCGGCCTCGGTGAAGTCGACGGTGACCCGGCCGTCCGCGCCGCGGTGGAAGAGGCCGCCGCCGGCCGAGACGCCGAGGTTGAGGCTGACGGAGACGGGCTCCTTGAGCGGCCAGGCGACCGCGTACCGGCCGGGGCCCATGGCCGTGGTGAGGTCGCGGGCGATCTGCCGGAACTCGCTCCAGCTCCAGGGCTTCTCGGGGGTGGGGATGCGGACGCCGGAGGCCTCCAGGATCTTCCGGTTGGCGATGATCATGCGCGGTTCCTGGAGGAACGGGATGCCGTGGACGCCCTCGCCGAAGGTGGTGGTCTCCCAGCTGCGGGCGGGGATGTCGGCGCGCAGCCGCTCGGGGAGCAGCGGGCGCAGGTCGGCGAGGTCGCCGCCGTAGGCGAAGTCGGCCAGGTCGTCGGAGGCGTCGTGGATGATGTCCGGCGCCTCACCGCCCTCGAAGGAGGTGAGGAGCTGGTCGTGGACGGAGTCCCAGCTGCCCTGGACGTAGTCGACCTGGACCTTCGGGTGGGCGGCGTTCCACTCCGCGACGAGCTGCTTGTTGGCGTCGACGGACTCCTTCTGCCAGGCGAGCGACTGGAAGCGGAGTCGTACGACGCCGTCGTCGGGGTGCCCGTCGCCGCCGGCGCAGCCGGTGAGGAGCAGGGCGAGGGCGGCGGTGAGGCCGGTGAGGGTGGTGGGGAGCCGTCGCCTCATGACTTCACCGCCCCGGCGAGCATGCCGCCGGCGATGCGGCGTTGGAGGACGGCGAAGACGACGAGGGAGGGCAGGGTGGCGAGGAAGGCCGCGGCGGCCAGCGGGCCGAGGTCGGCGACGCCCTCGGCACCGAGGAAGTGGGTGAGGACGACGGGCAGCGTCTGTTTCTCGGGGGTCTTGAGCAGGACGAGCGCGAAGAAGAACTCGTTCCAGGCGGTGACGAAGGCGAAGAGGGCGGTGGCGACGATGCCGGGGGCGAGCAGCGGGGCGGTGACGGAGACGAGGGTACGGAGCCGGCCGGCGCCGTCGACGGCCGCGGCCTCCTCCAGTTCGGCGGGCACGGCCCTGACGTACCCCATGAGCATCCAGAGCGCGAAGGGCAGCGACCACACCACGTAGACCATGACGAGGCCGGGGACGCTGTTGATCAGATGCAGGTTCTTGAGGATCAGGAAGAGCGGGATGATCACCAGGACGAAGGGGAAGGCCTGGCTGATCACGACCCAGCCGGTGGCCGCGGTCGCGAGCCGGCCCCGGTGGCGGGCGGTGACGTAGGCGAGCGGGGTCGCGATGAGGACGGCGATCAGGGCCGCGGCGAGCGCGGCGACCAGGCTGTTCCCGGCCGCCCTGAGCAGCGGCTGCTCGTCGAAGGCCTGTCGGAAGTTGGCGAGGGTCGGTTCCTCGGGGATCCAGGTGGGGTGGAGCGAGGCCAGCTCGGGGGCGGGCTTGAAGGCGGTGGAGACCAGCCAGAGGAAGGGGAAGGCGAGGAAGACCAGATAGGCGAGGAGGGCGAGGTACTGGCCGATCCGCGCGGGTCTGCTCGTCCGGAGGGCGCTCACCGGTCCTGGTCCCCTTTCAGCCGGCGTACGAGGGAGAGCGCGATGAGCACCGACACGGCGGCGACCATCACGCAGCCCATCGCGGCGGCGTAGCCGAACTGCCCGTACCGGAAGGCCTCTTCGTAGGCGAAGAGCATCGGGAGCCGGGTCCGGCCACCCGGTCCGCCGCTGGTCAGGACGTAGACCAGGGCGAAGGAGTTGAAGTTCCAGATGAGGTTGAGCGCGGTGATCGCGAGGGCCACGGGTCTCAGCGCGGGCCAGGTGACGGTGCGGAAGCGGCGCCAGGCGCCGGCGCCGTCGAGGGCGGCCGCCTCGTGGAGTTCGCGCGGGGTGTTCTGGAGTCCGGCGAGCAGGGCGACGGTGGTCTGCGGCATGCCGGCCCAGATGCCGACGAGGACGACGGCGGGGAGGGCGGTGGCGAGGCCGGAGAGCCAGTCGTGGCCCTGGCCGAGGCCGAGGTCGCGGAGGGTCTCGTTGAGGATGCCGGCGTCGGGGTTGTAGACGAGCCGCCACATGATGCCGACGACGACCTCGGGCATCGCCCAGGGGACGATCGCGAGGGCCCTCGCCAGCCAGCGGAAGCGGAGCTTCTCGTTGAGGAGGAGGGCGAGGCCGAGGGCCAGCAGGAACTGCGGGACGGTGACCCCGACGGCCCAGAGCAGGCCGATGCGGAAGGAGTCCCAGAAGAGGGTGTCGTGCAGCAGGTCCTGGAAGTTGAGGGTGCCGATCCAGCGGGTGGCCTGGGTGCGGCCGGACTGGGCGTCGGTGAAGGCGAGCGCGATGCCGTAGAGCAGCGGGCCGACGCTGAGGACGAGGATCGGCAGGAGTGCGGGGAGCACCAGGAACCAGGCGCCGAAGTCGGGCCCCCGGGGGCGTGACGAGCGGACGGTCCGCGGTGTCCGCGTCCCGCCCGGCCGCTTCGTCGCGGTCGCCGAGCTCATCGATCCGACCCCCGTCCGCCATCCCCCGGACTGCGTCCGGAGGGACCACCACGCCGCCGGTGAGGAACCCCGTCATGGTCCTGACGGGTTGGGGGGCCGTCAAGGCGACCGGCGCGGCGACCTGGGCGGGTGCGAGACTTTGGCTCAAACGCACAGGTAGGGAGAGGTCGATGGACGAGGCGCGGGCGCGGGAGATCCTGGCGGCGGCGGGGCTGCCGGTCTCGGAGGCGCGGTTGCTGGCGCTGGGGGAGAACGCGGTCTTCGCCGTGGACGACCTGGTGGTGAAGGTCGGCAGGGACGCCGAGGTGTTCGAGCGGGCCGAGCGGGAGATGGCGCTGGCCGGCTGGCTCGCGGCGGCGGGGGTCCCGGCTCCGCGGGCCGCCGAGGAGAAGCCGCGGCTGGTCGACGGACATCCGGTCACCTTCTGGCACCGGCTGCCCGACGCGGTCCGCCCGGCGGAGCCCCGCGATCTCGCGCCGCTGCTGCGGGCGGTGCACGCCCTGCCCGAGCCGGTGGGGTTCACGCTCCCCCGGCGCGAGCTGCTGGGCGGGGTCGAGCGGTGGCTGCGGCTCGCGGGCGACGCGATCGACCCGGCGGACGCGGCCTTCCTCCGCGAGCGGCGCGACGCCTTCGCCCCGGCGGCCGCCGCGCTCACCCCGCACCTGACGCCGGGACCTGTCCACGGCGACGCCCTCCCCCGGAACGTGCTCGTCGGACCCGACGGTCCGGTCCTGATGGACCTGGAGACCTTCTCCTCCGACCTGCGCGAGCACGACCTCGTGGTGCTCGCGCTCTCCCGGGACCGCTACGGCCTCGACCCGGCCGCCTACGACGCCTTCACGGAGGCGTACGGCTGGGACGTCCGGGAGTGGGAGGGGTGCGCGGTGCTGCGGGGCGCGCGGGAGACCGCGAGCTGTGCGTGGGTGGCCCAGCACGCGCCGGCGAACCCGAAGGCGCTGGCCGAGTTCGAGAGGCGGGTGCGCTCGCTGCGGGACGGCGACCCGGAGGTTCGCTGGTACCCGTTCTGACATCATGTCCGGGCCGGGCGACCGGCCCGGATTCCCTCTGTCGGACGGGGTGTTGTGATGCGTGTGGAGCTTTCCGAAGTGACGCTCGACGTCCGGGTCGACGGCGATGGGCCTGCCGTCCTCCTGGTGCACGGTTTCCCTGACAGCCACGAGCTCTGGCGCCGTCAGATCCCGGCGCTGACCGCGGCCGGCTTCTCCTGTGTCGCGCCCACCCTGCGGGGCTTCGGTGCCTCGGACCGGCCCGAGGGCGGGCCGGAGGCGTACCACCCGGGCAAGCACGTCCGTGACCTTCTCGAACTGCTGGCCCGGCTGGAGCTCGACCGGGTCCATCTGGTCGGCCACGACTGGGGCTCGGGCATCACCCAGGGGCTCGCGCAGTTCGCGCCGGACCGGGTGCGGAGCCTGAGCCTGCTGTCGGTGGGGCACCTGGGTGCGATCCGGGCGGCGGGCTGGAAGCAGCGGCAGCTGTCCTGGTACATGGTGCTGTTCCAGCTGGCCGGGGTGGCCGAGGATTGGCTCCTGCGGGACGACTGGGCCAACTTCCGCGAGATGCTGGCCGAGCACCCGGACGCGGAGTCCGTCCTCGAACCGCTGCGCGCGCCGGGCGCGCTGACGGCGGCGCTGGACATCTACCGCGCCGGCCTCCCGCCGGAGGTGCAGTTCGGCCCTGACCCGGTGCTGTCACCGGTGCCGGAGTCGGTCCCGGTGATGGGCCTCTGGTCGACGGGCGACCGCTTCCTCACGGAGCGCTCGATGTCGGGCACGGGCGAGTACGTCGCCGGCTCCTGGCGCTACGAGCGCGTCGAGGAGGCGGGCCACTGGCTCCAGCTGGACCAGCCGGAGAGGGTCAACGAGCTGCTGCTCTCCTTCTTCAAGGAGAACTCCTAACCGACGGCCAGGACCGCCGGGCGCAGGGGCCAGGTGGATTCGACGACCGCTTCCGGGTCTCCCTTGCGGCGCAGGAAGGCCTGGAAGTCCTCGGCCCAGACGCGGTACCAGGCGATCTGCCGCTCGTGCAGCTCGGCCGGGTCCAGCTCCGCCACCTGGCGGTGCCGCTCGGCTATCGCCACGGCGACCCGGACGGCGGCGAGCGCGTCGGCCGCGGCCTGGTGGGCGGCTTCGAGGACCACGCCGTACTCCCCGCAGACCGCTTCCAGGGTCCGCTTGCCGCGCCGGTAGCGGTCGACGGCCCGGTCGATCGTGTACGGGTCGACGACCGGGCCGATCCCGACGCCGCCGAGCCGCTCGCTCAGCGAGGGCAGCCCGTGGCGGCGCAGTTCGGCGGAGAGGAGGGTGAGGTCGAAGGAGGCGTTGTACGCCACGATCGGCACGCCGTCCTCCCAGTACGCGGCGAGGGTCCTCGCGATCTCGTCGGCGACCTCCCGCACCGGCCGGCCCTCGGCCGCGGCGCGCTCGGTGCTGATGCCGTGGATCGCGGAGGCCTGCTCCGGGATGCGGATGCCGGGATCGGCGAGCCAGTCCCGTCGTCGGACGACGTCTCCCCCGCCGTCGACCTCGATGATCGAGGCCGTGACGATACGGGCCTCCAGCGGATCGGTGCCGGTCGTCTCCAGGTCGAAGCCGACCAGCGTGTCGCCGTGCCAGGCCATCGGGTCCTCCTTACGTGATCTCCCCCGTGGTGGTGACCACCCTCGCACGCACCACTGACAACGCCTCCGGCGGCGGTCCAGAACAGGTCCGGAGACCGGCCGGACGGACCGGCCGGACTGGCCGGACACCGGCCGGACGACCGGTCAGAGGCGGTCGGAATCCGGTCCGGAGACCGCTCAGGAGACCGGCCGGGAGTCGAGCCACACCGACTCGAACTCCTCCCGGTATGTCGCGAAAAGTCCGTGTTCACCGTCGCCGCCCGGCTGGCCGTGCCGCACCACGCTCCGCCCGCCGCCCCGCAGGACGAGGACCGGGGCCTCCATGCCGCGGGCCTTGCGCAGGTAGGACTGCACGACGCCCACCCCGTCCGGGCCGTCGCCGTCCACCAGGTACGCGGTGAAGCGCGGGGTCTCGTCGAAGACGTGGATCTGGAAGGCGCCCGGGTCGCGCAGCTTCGAGCGCACCCGCCGCATGTGCAGGATGTTCATCTCGACGGAGCGGCTGAGCTCGCCCTTCTTGAGGCCGAGTTCCCGCTCGCGCCGCTTGACCGCGCTGCTCGCCGGGTTGAGGAAGAGCAGCCGCGTCCGGCAGCCGGACTCCGCCAGCCGGACCATGCGGCGGCCGGAGAAGTTCTGCACGAGGAGGTTCAGGCCTATGCCGGTTGCGTCGAGGCGCCGGGCTCCGCCGAAGAGGTCCTCGGCCGGCAGCTGCCGCTGGAGCCGCACCCGGTCGGGGTGGACGGAGACCACATCCGCGTATCGGTCGCCGACGAGGTCCTCGACCGCGTCCACCGGCAGCCGGTCGGCGGACGGTACCCCGGCCCCGCTGCCGAGGATCTCCAGGAGCCGGGCCGAGGCCCGCTCGGACTGGGCGAGCACGGTCAGCGACAGCGCCCGGTTGCGGGAGACCACGTTGCGCGTGACCTCCAGCTCGTCCAGGGCGAGCTCGACCTCGCGCCGGTCGTCGAAGTAGGGCTCGAAGCAGGGCCAGTGCTGCACCATCAGCTCGCGCAGCTGCGGCAGCGTGAGGAAGCTCAGGACGTTGTCGTCGGCCGGGTCGAGCAGGTAGCCCTTGCGCCGGGAGACCTCGCGGACGGCGACCGCCCGCTGCACCCATTCCTGGCCGGCGGGACCGGCCGCCGCCACGACCCACTCCTCGCCGTGCACGGGTTCGTACACGGGTCGCAGGACGGCCGCGACCACGGCCCGCAGCCGCTGCTCGACCAGGTTGAGCCAGATGTAGGCGCGCCCCGCGCGCTGGGCGCGGGTGCGCACCTCGCCCCAGGCCTCGACGCCCCAGTCGAGCTCCGCCCCGATCTCCACCGGCCGGGCGACGGAGACCGTCCCGGGCGGCACGACCGTCCCCGGCGGGATCGCCGCGCCGGGCGGGACGACCGCGCCGGGCGGCGCCTCGGCGGGGTCGGCCGGACCCCCCTCGTGACCCGCGTCACCTGGGGGCAGCTCCAGACCTCCCGAGCTCACCCGCGCACCGCCTTCTGCTCCTGGAAGCCCGCTTCTTCGACCATTCCGACAACGATCAAGGAAGGGTACTCCGCGAGCGGGAGGCGGTGCAGCAGGATCGTCAGGCTCCTTGCTCAACTACCCGCATCGGGCTGCCCGTTCTCGGAGGCGAGATCGGCCGGAGTGAGCGGATTCATAGCGGTAAGGTCCCTGGGCGCGAGCTGGAAGCCCTGCCAGTGGACCGGCATCGGCTGCTGGTCCTCGTCCCGGGCGATGTGGTGGAACCCGATGTTGACCCACACCGAGGGCTTGGTCAGCGTCTCGCCGTTGACCCACTTGTCCACGCTGTCACCGGCGTTGGTCCCGCAGTTGCCGATGTTGTTGCTCGCGAACTGCTCGCAGGCCCGCGACTGGGTGAAGTACACGTCGTGCTTGGTGAAGCCGCGGCCGGCGTGGGTGTCGGTGTGGCCGGGCACGATCTCGTACGAACGGGCGTGGCCGTCGGCGTTCTTGCCGGTGCCGCTGACCACCCGCCACCAGCGCATGTTCTTCGCGTCGCCGGCGAGTTCCTTGGTGACGACGGTGCGCTTCGTCTTCACGGTCGGTCCGCCGCCGGTCGCGGGCGGCGCGGTGACGGTGGAGTCGAACTGCTCGATCCGGTCCTTGGTGGAGCCGTCGAGGCCGAAGTCGAGCTTCCAGAAGACGTTGTGGGCGTGGCTGGTGGCGTAGGCGCGGGCGCCCTTGCCGATGGGCCAGCCGCGGCCGTCGGTCGCGTTGTAGTCGACGGGCGAAAGGCTGCCGGTGGCACCGACGTTGGCGCCGATGGTGCCGTCGGCGGAGAAGCGCCACTCGGAGATGTACTCGTACCAGCCGACCTTGTTCACCGTGTAGACGAGCAGGTCCTTGCCCTGCACCTGGTAGACCTTGTCGCCGCCGTCGGCCGCCATGCGGTAGGCGTGGCCGCGCGCACGGGTCGTGGTGCACAGGCCCTTGACCTGACCGACCTCGGGCACCTTGACGGTGGAGATGGTGCCGCCGGGGCACTCGGCGGGCTTGAGGTTCTGCAGGCCCCAGCCGAAGCCGGCGCCGGTGAGGTCGTCGTACTCGGCGACGCCGTCGTCGTACGGCACGTGGATCTGGGCGAGCCGGGCGCTGGTGAGGACCTTGACGGGCGCCGCACCGGGGGCCTGGTAGGTGACGCGGTCGAGGGTGAGCCCGGCGTCGGTGTTGTAGCGCCAGCACATGTTCCAGACCGCGCCGCCCTCGAGCTTCTGCGTGATGCGGTAGGCGGCCGAGCAGGCGGGCTGGGCGGGCGGGCGCGGCGCGGCGGTGGGCAGCGGCGGGGCCGACGGGCGGGGCGGGGCGGCGGTCGCGGGTCCCGCGGCGGCCGTGGCGGTGCCGAGCAGGACGGCCGCGGTGACGACCGCGCCCTTCCGGCGGGTTCGCGTGGTTCGCTGGGTGGACATGGGAACGAACTCCCTCGTACGGAGATGTCGTGGATCGGGAGGACCGTGGGCGGCGCTGGTCAGCCGACGCGCGTGACGGTCCTCGCGGAGAGGTCGACGATCAGGTTCCGGCTGTCGATCCAGGCCCCGTTGAGGACCTTGGTGACGAGGCGGACGCAGCGGTGCTTGCCGCATTCCTTGAGCTGCGCGGGCACCTTCGCCTCGCGGTAGGGGCGGTAGACGTCGCCGTTGAACCACAGCTGCCCGGTGGAGGTGAGCTCCTTGCCCGTGGCGTCCTTGTAGTCCTCCTTGACGCCCTTGCCGAGCGGGCTCGCGAGGATCAGCTCCAGGGCCTCGCGGAGCTCCTCGGGGTGGGCGGAGGGCTGGACCCCGCGCTGCGCCGCGGACCTCTCGACCTTGCCCGTGCCGAGGTTGACGGTACGGGTGACGAGCTCGTCCTTCGCGTAGTCGTAGAACCGGACCTCGGCGCGGCGCGAGTCGTCGCCCGACTGCGGGTCGGCGAGGACGGTGCCCAGGTGCTGCGGGCCCCGGCCTCCCTCGACGTTCTCCTGGGCTGCGGCGGCCGGCGGGGTGAGCGCCAGCTCCTCGGCCCTGGTGAGCTCGTCGTCGGTGAGCGGGTCGCTCCCGATGCCCTTGTCCCCCTCGGCCGCGGCCGGTGCCACGGTCGCGGGCGGCGGCGAGCCGGCCGCCTGGGCGCCGGCCTCGGCCGCGCCGTCGGCCGCGGTCCCGGCCTGGCCCTGGCCGGTCGCGCCGGCCGATCCGCCCCCTGCCGACGTACCGCCGGATCCGGCGCTGCCGGCGGTGCCGGCGACCCCCGCCGTACCGGCGGTTCCCGCGGCGCCGTTCGCTCCCGCGCTGCCCGGCAGGCTGATCGCGACCGCGACGGCGGTTCCCGTCACCGCCATGGCCGCTCCGGCCACCACCTTCCCCAGGTGGCGGCGCGCTATTTCGTACACACTTCCCCCTCTATCCCCCTCTTGATGTGCGGTCACCCGGTAGGACGGGGCGAAGTCCTAGGAGGTTGCGCCTCTTTCGGGCAGGATCTGGCCGAAGAACACCCACTAAACCCGGACAGAAGAGGAAGAGTCGTATCCATGCAGGTCTGGCCGGGACAGGCGTACCCCTTGGGCGCCACCTATGACGGAGCGGGAACCAACTTCGCGGTCTTCTCGGAGGCCGCCCACAGGATCGAGCTGTGTCTGCTTCACGACGACGGCTCGGAGACGGCGGTGGAGCTGCGCGAGACGGACGCCTTCGTCCGGCACGCCTATCTGCCGGGTGTGATGCCGGGTCAGCGGTACGGGTTCAGGGTCCACGGCCCGTACGCCCCCGAGCGCGGGCTGCGCTGCAACGCGGCGAAGCTGCTGATCGACCCCTACGCGCGGGCGGTCTCGGGGCGGATCCGCTGGGGCGAGGCGGTGTACGGCTATCCCTTCGGGCGGCCGGACGCGCGCAACGACCTCGACTCCGCCCCCGACACGATGACCTCGGTCGTGGTCAATCCGTACTTCGACTGGGGCGACGACCGGCGCCCGCGCACCGAGTACCACCACACGGTGATCTACGAGGCCCATGTGAAGGGCCTGACGATGCTCCATCCGGACCTCCCGGAGGAGCTGCGCGGGACCTACGCGGGGCTCGCGCACCCCTCGGTCATCGGCCATCTGAAGAAACTCGGCGTCACGGCACTGGAACTGATGCCCGTTCACCAGTTCGTGAACGATCACCGGCTCGTGGACGCGGGGCTGTCGAACTACTGGGGCTACAACACGATCGGCTTCTTCGCCCCGCACAACGCCTACGCGTCCTGGGGCGACCGGGGCCAGCAGGTCCTGGAGTTCAAGTCGGCGGTCCGGGCGCTGCACAAGGCGGGCATCGAGGTCATCCTCGACGTGGTCTACAACCACACCGCCGAGGGCAACCACCTGGGCCCGACGCTCTCCATGCGGGGCCTGGACAACCCCTCGTACTACCGGCTCGCGGACGACCCCCGCTACTACATGGACACGACGGGCACGGGGAACTCGCTGCTCATGCGCTCCCCGCACGTGCTCCAGCTCATCATGGACAGCCTGCGGTACTGGGTGACCGAGATGCACGTGGACGGTTTCCGCTTCGACCTGGCGGCCACCCTGGCCCGGCAGTTCCACGAGGTGGACCGGTTGTCCTCGTTCTTCGACCTCGTGCAGCAGGATCCGGTGGTGAGCCAGGTGAAGCTGATCGCCGAGCCCTGGGACGTGGGCGAGGGCGGCTACCAGGTGGGCAACTTCCCTCCGCTGTGGACCGAGTGGAACGGCAAGTACCGCGACTGTGTCAGGGACTTGTGGCGGGGCGAGCCCCGCACGCTCGCCGAGTTCGCGTCCCGGCTCACGGGCTCGTCGGACCTCTACCAGGACGACGGCCGCCGCCCGCTCGCCTCGGTCAACTTCGTGACCTGCCACGACGGTTTCACGCTGCGCGACCTCGTCTCGTACAACGAGAAGCGCAACGAGGCGAACGGTGAGGGCAATCGGGACGGCGAGAGCTACAACCGCTCGTGGAACTGCGGCGAGGAGGGCGAGACCGAGGACGTCGGGATCGCCGAGCTGCGCGCCCGCCAGATGCGCAACTTCCTCGCCACGCTGATGCTTTCGCAGGGCGTGCCGATGCTGAGCCACGGCGACGAGTTCGGGCGGACGCAGGGCGGCAACAACAACGCGTACTGCCAGGACAACGAGGTGTCCTGGGTGCGCTGGCCGAAGGCGGACAGCGAGGCCGAGGCCACGCTGCTCCGCTTCACCCGGTCGATGGTGCGCCTGCGCCGGGAACACCCGGTCTTCCGGCGGCGCCGCTTCTTCCACGGGCGGCCGGTGGAGGGCACCCACGACGAGCTGACCGACATCGCCTGGTTCACGCCCGAGGGTGAGGAGATGACGTCGAGGGACTGGCAGGCGGCCCACGCCCAGGCGCTGACGGTCTTCCTCAACGGCAACGCCATCTCGGAGCCGGGGACGCAGGGCGAGCGGATCGCCGACGACTCCTTCCTGCTGATGTTCAACGCCTCCGCGAAGGAGTTGGAGTTCGTGGTGCCGGACAGTCACGGCCGCTACTGGCGGATGGTGGTCGACACCTCCGACCCGGAGGGCATGCCACCGCAGGAGGGGCCGGAGCTCGCGGGCGGCGAGCGGGTGACGCTGGCGCCGCTCAGCCTGACCGTTCTGCGCCGGCCGGCCTGAGCTCCCGTACCGGATGGACGGGGGCCGTCACCCGCACCGACCAGGACAGCGCCGCGCAGGCCGCGGCCGCCCCCACCGCCACCGCGAAGGCGGCGGGGGCGCCTTGGTTCTCGGCGAGCCGGCCGGAGAGGGCGAGGGCGAGGGCCTGGCCCGCGACGATCCCGCTGGTGAGGAAGGCCATGGACTCGCCGAGCCGGGCGGCCGGCACGGTCTGCTCGGTGAGCCCGAAGACCGTGATCAGGTGCGGGGCGTAGGCCGCGCCGAGGACGATGACGACCGCGTACAGCGCGCCGAGCGAGCCGACGAAGAGCAGCGGCACGGACAGGACGACGAGGGCGACGGTGGCCGCGCGCCAGCGGGTCGTGAGCCCGATGCGGGCGGGCAGCGCGGCGAGGGAGAGGCCGACGGCCGCGCTCATCACGCCCATCGCCGCGTAGACGAGCCCCGCCTGTGCGGGCGCGCCGAGCTCCTCGGTGAGGGCGGTGATCCCCGCCTGGGAGGCGCCGAACATCGCGCCCTGGAGGACCATCGTGCCGCGCAGCGCGTACGCGGAGCGGGGCAGCCGCGCCCGCTCGGCCGCGTCCGTACGGGTGGCCCGGCCCGGGTCCGGCGCGGTGACCTCCGCGGTGGGGTGCAGGGCGAAGGCGGAGCCGCAGACGGCGAGCAGGAGCGCGGCCGTGAGGAGCGCGGCGGCGGGGTGGGCGAGGGCGGCGGCGAGTCCGACGAGGGCCGGGCCGAGGACGAAGGACACCTCGTCGAGGGTGCCCTCGAAGGAGAGGATCGCGCCGACGGTCCGTTCGTCGCGGGCCCCGGAGCGGCGGGCGAGGGCCACCGCGCGGGTCCGGGCGAGCGGCCCGATCTGGGGGACGGTGGCGCCGGCGAGAGCGCCGGCCAGCATGAGCCAGCCGGTGCCCGCGTGGGCGAGCGC
The DNA here is from genome assembly GCF_014649015.1 of Streptomyces narbonensis. GTDB lineage: Bacteria > Actinomycetota > Actinomycetes > Streptomycetales > Streptomycetaceae > Streptomyces > Streptomyces narbonensis. The sequence continues at coordinate 160,076 of NZ_BMSF01000002.1, read as the reverse complement.
GGCGAGGACCAGGACGGCGACGGCGACCGCGTTGGCGAGGGAGGCGGCGAGGACGACCCCCCGCTGGCCGTGCCGGTCGGCGAGTCGGCCGATGACCGGTCCGGCGACGGTCTGTCCGGCGGCGAGCGCGCCGCCGGCGAGCCCGGCCGTGGCGAGCGAGCCGCTGGTCTCGGCGACGAGGAGGAGGCTGCCGAGCTGACACATGGCGGTGGGCAGCCGGCCGAGGAAGGAGATCACCGGCAGGGCCGGTCCGAGCAGGGAAAGCGTGTCGCGATACATCCGAAGCATCACGCGACCGTAACGCGATGCACACGAACGAGTGCATAGGGCGATGACACAGAAGCCCTTTCGCGGGGTACGTACGTTCGCATGACCTCCTCCTCGGCCCGTTCCGCGCTCCCCACCGCCACCTACCGGCTCCAGCTCCAGCCGGAGTTCCCCTTCGCCGCCGCCGAGCGGGCCGTGCCGCACCTCGCCGGGCTCGGGGTCTCGCACCTCCACCTCTCCCCCGTCCTGGAGTCGGTGCCCGGCTCGACCCACGGCTACGACGTCACCGACCACCGGTCCGTACGGGCCGAGCTGGGCGGCGAGGAGGGGCTGCGGGCTCTGGCGGCGACCGCGCGGGCCCACGGCCTCGGCCTGGTCGTGGACCTGGTCCCCAACCACATGGCGGCCTCCCCCCGGCACAACCACGCGCTGCGGTCGGTGCTCCGCGAGGGCCCGGACTCGCCGTACGCCCGCTGGTTCGACGTCGACTGGGCGGCGGGCGACGGCCGGCTGCTGTTGCCCGTGCTGCCCGCCCGGCTCCCCGAGGTGCGGGACCGACTGCGGGTCGCGGACGGGGCGCTGCGCCTCGACGGGCAGGACTTCCCGCTGCGGGACGGCACGGAGGGGCTGCCGCTCGACGAGCTCCTCGACGCCCAGTGGTACCGCCTGGCCTGGTGGCGGCTGGCCCGCACGGATCTCAACTACCGCCGGTTCTTCACCATTTCGGAGCTCATCGGGGTGCGGGTCGAGGACCCCGAGGTGTTCGCGGCGACCCACGCGAAGATCGTGGAGCTGGTGGCGGACGGGGTGGTCGAGGGGCTGCGCATCGACCACCCTGACGGGCTCGCGGACCCGCGGGGCTACCTGGAGGACCTGGCGGCGGCGACCGGTGGGCGCTGCTGGACGGTGGTGGAGAAGATCCTCACGGGGACGGAGCACCTGCCGGCCGACTGGCCCGTCGCGGGCACCACCGGTTACGACGCGCTGCGGCAGGTCGAGGGAGTCCTCACCGATCCGGTCGGCGCCGATGAACTGGCGGATGTGTACCGGGAGTTCACGGGCGCGGCCGGGGACAGGGGCGGCAGGTGGGAGGCGACCGCGCGGCGCGCCGCGTATGAGGTGGTGACGCACGACCTGGCCGCCGAGACGGCCGCGCTGACCCGGCTCGCGGAGCGGATCTGCTCCGCCGACCCGGCACTGCGGGACCACGCGCCCTGGGCCGTGCGGACGGCCGTGCGGGAGCTGCTCGTCAGGGTGCCGGTCTACCGCGGCTACCGGACGGGCGGCGAGGAGGTGCTGACCCCGGCGGCGGCGCGGGGCGCGAAGGCCGCGTTCGCCGTACCGGAGGAGGCCTCGGCCGTCGACCTCGTACGGGACCTGGCGCTCGGCTCGCTGGGAGACGGGCCCGAACACCGGGCGTTCCGCGCGCGGTTCGCGCAGACGTCCTCGGCGCTGCGGGCCAAGTCCGTGGAGGACACGGCCTTCTACCGGTACACGCCGCTGCTCTCGGCGAACGAGGTGGGCGGGGACGCGGGGCGTCCGGCGGTGTCGCCCGACGAGTTCCACGCGTACTGCCTGCGGATCGCCCGGGACTGGCCGGCCACCGGGACGGTGCTGTCCACGCACGACACCAAGCGCAGCGCGGACGTGCGGGCCGCGATCGCGGTGCTCGCCCAGTGCCCGGAGGTGTGGGCGGCGCTCCTGACGCAGGTCGCGGGGGTGCCTGCGCCCGATCCGCACCTGGCGTGGACGGCCTGGCAGACGGCTTTCGGCTTCGGCTCTCCCGACGCGGAGCGGCTCGGTCCCGTGGTCCTCAAGTCCGTGCGGGAGGCGGGGCTCCGGACGAGCTGGACCGAGCCGGACGCGGCGTACGAGCGGGCGGTGGCCGAGTTCACGGCGGCCGGGCCCGGCCGGATCCCGCTGCGGTCGGCCTCGGAGGCGGCCTTCGCCCTGGAGCCGCACATCCGGGCTCACGCACTCGGCGCGGCGCTCGTGCAGCTGACGATGCCGGGGGTGCCGGAGCTGTACCAGAACACGGAGCGGGAGTACCGGGCGCTCGTCGACCCGGACAACCGGGCCCCGTTCGCGACGGGCCCGGACGACGACCGGACGGTCCTGGTCCGGGCGGCCCTCGGGCTGCGCCGGGAGCGCCCGGAGGCCTTCGGCCCGGACGGCGCCTACGCCCCGCTGGCGGCGAGCGGCCCCGCCGCCGCACACTGTCTGGCCTTCGCCCGCTCCGGCGCGGTGGTGACGGCCGTGACCCGGCTCTCCCTGCGGCTCGCGGAGGCGGGCGGCTGGCAGGACACAGAGCTGGTCCTGCCGGAGGGCCGCTGGGCCGATGTCCTCGACGGCGTAAGGGAGTTCACGGGCGGTCCGGCGACGGAGCTCAAGCTCGCCGAGCTCTTCGCGGACCGGCCCGTGGCGCTTCTCGCCCGGTTGGACGACTGAGCGCTCCCGGGGGGGCCGGAAGCGCTCGGTCGATCAGCGGAGGAGATCAGAAGCGGGAGACGCGCGAGACCTCGCACTCGGTGTACTCGGAGCCGTCGCCGGTGCCGATGTACGGAGTCTTCACCTCGACGCTCTTGGAGGCGCCGGCCGCAACCGCGATACCGGCCTCGAACGCGGTCCGCGGGATGGCGTCGCCGCCCGCGACGCCCTTGAACTTCATGCTGACGCTGTAGTCGTAGTCCATCGAGCCGTCGTTCTTCACGGTGATCCGGGCGACGAGGTTCTTGGTCGCCTGGTCGTACTTGCACTCGTCGATGGTCACGTCGCGGATCGCCTTGTCCGCGCTGCCGGAGCCGCCGGGCAGGGAGCCACCGGAGGTGCTGCCGCCGTCGTTGTCGCTGTGGTTGCCGCCGCTGGAGCTGCCGGAGCTGCCGCTGCTGCTGCCGCCGCAGCTGGCGCCGTTCGAGCCGCGGGCACCCGTCAGGGCGACGACTGCGACGGCGGCGACAGCGATGGCGCGGACATGACGCTTATTCATGTTTCAATCCCCGTGGAAAGTGGCATAGAAGAAGGGCTCGTTTGACGAGCGCACGTCACCCTAGCAGCGGTGCCGGACCGCTCGTCCCACCCCGGATCAGCCGCCCGGGCGGACGATCAGGCTGCGCGGCGCCCGGGTGATCAGGCCGGTGGAGTCGGGCCGGAAGCCGTCGGCGAGCCGCAGCCGGGGCATCGCCGAGAAGAGCGCGCGCAGGGCGTACTCGGCCTCCAGGCCGGCGAGCAGGACGGCGGGGCAGAAGCCGCTGCCGTACGTGAGCTGGCCCGGGTCGCCACGGAACGGGTCGAAGCGGTCGGGGTCGTGGAAGCGTTCCGGGTCCCGGCCGGCGGAGCCGACGAGCAGGGCGACGGACGCGCCCGCCGGGATGATGCCACCGCTCACCGGCACCTCGGAGCGGGTGCGGCGCACGGCGATCTGCACGGGCGGGTCGCGGCGCAGCGACTCGGTCCAGGCGCGGGCGACGAGCCCGGTGGGGGCGTCGCGGAGGGCGGCGACCTGGTCGGGGTCGGCGAGGACGTTGCCGAGGAAGGAGGCGAGCGCCTTCTCCCGTACGGCGATCTGGCCGCCGCACTCGCCGGCGAGCGCCCCGGCGGCCCGGCCGCGCACAAGCCGCATCATGTCGCGGTAGGGCACGCCGACGGCCGCGGCGACGGTCCCGGCGGGCAGCCAGTGGCAGAAGTCGGCGACGAGGTCGGCCTGCGGGCGCTCGGCGATGCGGCGGGCCAAGACGTACGCCGTGCGTTCGGTGACAGATCTCAACTCGGCCATGTCGACGTCGATATGGGCCCGGGAACAGGGAGGGTCGCCCGGCCGGTGCCCATGGGTGAAGCGAGCGTCGGTGAGGGCGGTGGCGACGTCCGCGTACCGGCTGAGGACCCAGGCGCGCAGCAACGGGTCGTACGTGAGCGGGAACTTCTCGCGCAGCGTCCGGTGGATCGCGTGCGGGTCGAGGGTGGCGCCGGGGTCGAGGGGGCTCGGTGCGACGGTCCGCCCGGTGGGCACGGAGGGCCCGTCGGCCGGGCCCGCGGATCCGGCCGGGCCCACGGGACCCCCGGCCGTCGGCTCGGTGACGGTCCGCACGCGGCCCGCGGTGGTGCCCCGCGCGGGGGCCGCGCCGGAGGTCAGGGTCGGGATCGCGGCGGAGGCCGCGCCCGGGACCATGGACGGAAGCCGCGTCCAGGGGTCCCCGGACTCCTCCGGCCGGGCGTTGCCTATGGCTCGGTCCGGTGCTCCGCGGTTCGGCTCGTCGCTCATCGCGCCCCCTGTCGATCGGCGTTGGGTGCCGCGGCCGGAGAAGCGTGGCGCGCGTCTCCTCACCCCATCACCGGGCGGCCGGCGCGGCGCGTCACGTACCGCCGAACGGGTGACGGGCGACTGCCGGTGACGTGCGCAGACGCGAGGAGCCGTACGAGGACGTGGGAAGCGGTGCGAAGACGTGCGGAGCCCTACAAAGACGTGGGGAGCCGTGGGGAGCGGTGCCGACGCGATGTGCGGTGCGCTGGGTGCGGTGCTGTGTGCGCTGCGGTGTGCGGTGCGGTGTGCGGTGCGGTGTGCGGTGTCAGCCGTGGGAGAGACGGAACGACATCTGTCCGAAGCCGACGACGTCCCCGGGCCGTACGACCACCGCCCCGGTGACCCGTCGGCCGTTGACCGTCGTCCCGTTCGTCGAGCCGAGGTCGCGCAGCACCCACATCCCGCTCTGGATCGAGAGCTCGGCGTGCAGCCGGGACGCGGTCTCGTGGCTGAGCCGCAGCCCGTTGACCGGGTCGCGGCCGATTCTCAGCGGATGCGGGCCCGGGAGCGGCAGCAGTAGCTTCGGCAGTCGCTCCGCGTGCCAGGCGCGGCCGATCCGCGCCGTGAACGCGGACATCCGCTCGACCGCGCCGACGACCCGCTTGGTCCAGGTCCCCTCGGTGCGCAGGTCGGCGACGAGCACGTCGAGCTCGTCCGGCCGGCGGGCCTGGAGCGCGCGCTCCATCCGGTAGAGGAAGGTGTCGTGCGAGAGGCGTCCCTGGGCCGCGCCCTCTCGGAGCAGCCCGAGCGCGCGGTCCCGCTCGGCGTCTGTCAGCCGAGGGGTGTTCGCCGGGAGCTCGAAGGGGGTCGTCACACACGTGATTGTCGGCCCGTCGGGCCCGAAGTGTCCAGAAGGGCCCCCGACCTGGGAACTCCGTACCCGCCCGACAAGATCACTGCTACGGTCTGCGGTCTCCACACCAGAGACCATTCCCAGGGGGAACCACGACGTGACCGCGTCTTCTTCTCGTACCGCTCCTGCCTCCACTTCTTCTCGTACCGCTCCTGCCTCCACGCCGACCGCCGCCACTCCGGACCTCGTCATACGTCCGCTCGCCGGCCCCGAGGAACTCGACCTGTTCCTCCGCCTCACGTACTCGCTCGACCACGAGCTGGCGGACGACCTCGCCACCGGCCGACGCGTGCCCGAGTGGATGTGGGTGGCGCTCGACGGCGACCGCCTCCTCGGCCGGATCGCCTGGTGGACGAACAAGGCGGGCGCCGAGCCGCTGGCGCTCGACTTCTTCGACATCGCCCCGGAGCTGACGGAGGAGGAGCGCGCCGACATCGGTCTGCGGCTCCTGGAGACCGCGGCCGCCTCGGTCGTGCCGGCGGGGAGCCGGCGCCCGGAGTTCGGCCGGTTCATGCCGGCGGACTGGCGCGAGGTCCCGGAGACCCGGTCCGTCCTGGAGTCGCTCTTCGACGTCCTGGAGCGCTCGGGCGCCCGCCCGCTGGTCGAGCGGCTCCGCCTGGAGTGGCGCCCCGGCACTCCCGTGCCGGAGCCCACGGGCCGTCTGGAGTTCCGCCCCGTCCGGGACCGCGAGGACCTCGTCGCCCTGATGACGCCCGTGATGGAGGGCACCCTCGACGCACACGGGCAGGCCGACATGGCGTCCGGCCTCTCGGCCCGTGAGGCGGCGGAGCTGCACTACGACGAGGAGTTCGAGCACTACACCTCGCCCCGCGAATGGTGGCAGGTCGCACAGCTGCCGGGGACGGACGAGCCGGTCGGCTTCGTCGTTCCCGCCCGGAACAACTACCACCACACCATCGCCTACATCGGCGTGCTGCCCGCCCACCGCGGTCACGGCTACATCGACGACATCCTGGCGGAGGGCACCCGGATCCTGGCGGCCACGGACGTGCCGCGGATCAGGGCGGCGACGGACCTGGGGAACGTGCCGATGGCGGCATCCTTCGGCCGGACGGGTTACGTCACCTTCGAGCGGGCGATCAACTACGTGTGGGACGCGCCGGGCGCGTCGGAGTCCTGACTGCCAGGATGGACGCGGTAGTCAGTCGTTGAGTGGTGGAACCGTCGACGAGGGGATGCGCGTGCTCTTCGAGGTGTGGGCGCCGAGCGCCCGGGACCAGGTCGCACTGGAGCTGAACGGCACGGGCCACGCCCTGGAGAGGGACGCCGAGCGGGCCGGCTGGTGGACCGGGGTCGTCCCCGCGGAGGACGGCGACCGCTACGGCTTCACCCTCGACGGCGGGCACGTCCTGCCGGACCCGCGCTCGCGCCGGCTGCCCGACGGGCCCGACGGCCTGAGCGCGGTCGTCGACCACTCCTCGTACGCCTGGCGGCACGAGTCCCCGCGGCTGCGGCTGCGCAGCGCGGTCCTGTACGAGCTGCACGTCGGCACCTTCACCCGCGAGGGGACGCTCGACGCGGCGACGGCGCGCCTCGGGGAGCTCGCGGGCCTCGGCGTCACCCATGTGGAGCTGATGCCACTGTGCCCGTTCCCCGGGGTGCGCGGCTGGGGGTACGACGGCGTGGCGCCCTGGGCGGTCCACGAGCCGTACGGGGGCCCGGAGGCCCTCAAGCGGTTCGTGGACGCGGCGCACGGTCTCGGCATGGGCGTGGTCCTCGACGTGGTGCACAACCACCTGGGCCCGTCCGGAAACCATCTTCCCTTCTTCGGACCGTACTTCACGGACACGCACCACACGCCGTGGGGCGCGGCGGTGAACCTGGACGCGCCCGGCTCGGACGAGGTCCGGGCGTACTTCCTGGGGAGCGCGCTCGCGTGGCTGCGGGACTACCGGATCGACGGGCTGCGGCTCGACGCCGTCCACGCGCTCGCCGACACCCGGGCGCTGACCTTCCTCGAAGAACTCTCCTCGGCCGTGGACGAGTTGGCGAAGGAGCAGGCCCGCCAGCACTTCCTGATCGCCGAGTCGGACCTCGCCGACCCGCGCACGACGACCCCCCGCACGCTCGGCGGCCTCGGCGTCCACGCCCAGTGGAACGACGACTTCCATCACTCGCTGCACACGGCCCTGACCGGTGAATCGCAGGGCTATTACGGCGACTTCGCGCGCGCCCCGATGGCCGCGCTCGCCAAGACCCTCACGCACGTCTTCTTCCACGACGGCACGCACTCGGCCTTCCGGGGCCGTCGGCACGGCCGTCCGGTGGACCGGGAGCGTACCCCCGCCCACCGCTTCCTGGGGTACGCCCAGACCCACGACCAGATCGGCAACCGCGCCCTGGGCGACCGTCTTTCGGCCTCCCTCTCCCCCGGCCTGCTCGCCTGCGCGGCGACGCTCGTCCTGACCGGACCGTCCGTGCCGATGCTCTTCATGGGCGAGGAGTGGGGGGCGACGACGCCCTGGCAGTACTTCACCGACCACACCGACCCGGAGCTCGCGGAGGCCGTACGGCGGGGCAGGCGGCGGGAGTTCGCGGAGCACGGCTGGTCCGAGAACGAGGTCCCCGACCCGCAGGACCCGGCCACCCGTGACCGCTCGGTCCTCGACCGCACCGAGCGGGAGCGGGACCCCCACAAGCGCCTGCTGGCGTGGCACCGTCAGCTCATCGCCCTGCGCCGCACCCTGCCGGACCTGACGGATCCGGACCTGGGGGGCGTGAAGGTCGCCTTCGACGAGGAGTCCCGCTGGCTGGTCTTCCGCCGGGGCGACCTGCGGGTCGCGGTCAACCTGGGCAAGGAGCCGGTGGCCATCCCGCTCGGTTCGAACGGCCGCGACCGGGTCCTCGCGGCCTGGGACCCGGTCGACGCCCCGGACGCGGACGGGGTCCTGCGCCTCCCGGGAGAGTCGGCGGTCGTCCTGACGGACGGCTGACGGGAGCCGGGGAGGGAGCCGGGGAGGGAGCCGGCCCGGTTACTCGACGATCGCCATCTCGTGCGGGGTGTTGTTGAAGCGGCGCCCCGCACCGTCCTCCGTCGCCGTCACGATGTCCTCGATGCGGACCCCGAAGCGGCCCGGGAGGTAGACGCCCGGTTCGATCGAGAAGCACATGCCGGGGACGATCGGGAGCTCCTCGCCCTCGATCATGTAAGGCGGTTCGTGCGTCGTGACGCCGATGCCGTGGCCCGTGCGGTGGATGAAGTACTCGCCGTAGCCGGCGTCCGTGATGACCTTGCGGGCCGCGCGGTCGACCTCCTGGCAGGCGGCCCCGGGGCGGACCGCCTCGAAGCCGGCCTGCTGGGCCTCGCGGACGAGGTCGTGGACGCGCCGCTCCTCGTCGGTCGGTTCGCCGACGTGGACGGTGCGGGTGGTGTCGGAGCCGTAGCCGTGCTTGAGGCCGCCGAAGTCGAGGACGACCATGTCGCCGCGCTCGATGGTCCGGTCGCCCGCCTCGTGGTGCGGGTTGGCGCCGTTGGGTCCCGAGCCGACGACGGTGAAGTCGACCTGGGAGTGGCCGAAGCGCATGAGGAGCGCGGCGAGGTCGGCGGCGACCTCGGTCTCCTTGCGGCCGGCGAAACGGACCTTGAGGATCTCGCCGTACGCCTGGTCGGCCGCGGCCCCGGCCGCCGCGATCCGCGCGAGCTCGTGCGCGTCCTTGACGCCGCGGAGCATGGGCAGGGCCTCGGTGAGGGAGACGTACGAGGTGCCGGGCAGGGCCTGCTGGAGACCGAGGAGGTGCATGGCCCAGGCGTTGTCGCTGACGCCGAAGCTGCCCGCGACGTCCAGGAGGGGCGCGGTGACCGCGTACGGGTCCTTGCCGTCCGTCCAGTCGCGCAGCGTGAGCGCCGCCGCGCCCGCCGCCTTCTCCGCGTCGGGTGCCTCCAGGGTGGGGACGACGAGGACCGGCTCCTGGCCGACGGCGAGGACGAGGACGGTGAGGCGCTCGGTGATCGCGGTCGGCTGGTAGCCGGTGAGGTAGACGAGGTCGGGGCCGGGCGCGACGAGTACGCCCGCGAGCCCGGCGTCCGCCGCGGACTCGGCCGCGCGGGTCATCCGGGCCCGGTAGTCGTCCGCGGTGAAGGGTGTGACCTCTTCGGCGGATGCGGTGGGAGTACTCGGCATGGGGGGGGCTCCTTCGCGGCGGCAGCGGCGGCGTCGACGTACAGCATCCTGCCCCCGGGCAGGGCCCGCCGCGACCGCTCAGAGGTGGCCCGGGCCCTGCGCGATGAGCCGCTCCAGGAGCTCCTGGAAGTCGTCGCCGACGACGATCCGCAGATCGCCGCGCTCCTCGTCGTGCTCGCTGAGCTGGGTGAGCGTGCCGCCGCGCCACCAGAAGACGTACGGGCTGATGGCCCCCGGCGTGTCCTCGTACGCGGAGGCGGCGAAGGAGGCCATCGCGCCGAGCGCGGGGACGATCGAGGTGTCCCGGATGGGGTGGAAGGCGAGCTGGTGGCGGAAGGGCAGGGCGACGAGCGCGCCGTGCTCGCCGAGCGGCAGTCCGGTGACCCGCCGGGCCACGCCGTCCAGGTCGAGGACGCGGCTCGCCGTGTAGAAGGAGTCGCCGAGGATGATCTCGAAGCACATGCCGTCGGCGTCACGGACGGTCTCGTGCTCCTCCACGGGCAGCCCGCGCAGATTGCGCAGCGCCCGGTCGCGGAGCTGCGCGTGGTCGCCGAGCCGGTCCAGGGCCTCGTCGGTGAGCATCATGACGCTCTCCGGCAGGTCGAGCGCGAGGACCTCGTACAGCCCGGGGGCGACGGTCCTGGCGTAGCCGAAGGCCCCGGCGTCGATGCCGTCGCCGCTGACGACCCGGGGGTAGAGCTGAGCCCGGATCTGCTCGGGTGGGAGCGTCTCCAGGGCGGACGGCCCCTCCATCGCCCTTACCACCAGGTCGACATGACGATGAATCAATTCGGGCCAGACGCGTGTGCCGCGGCGGTCCTGGTGACAGACGGCGGCGAGGTTGCCGAGGCCGAAACGCCGCTTCCTGTCGTCGACGACGTGGTCCGCGTAGACGGAGACCTCCAGGCCGAGCTCGGCGAAGGTGGAGCGGACCCGGCCGCGGAAGAGCGCGGCCTCCCGCTCGGAGAAGTACGCGAACTCGGGATCCCTCGGCGCGTCCTCGCCGTCCCGCTTGGGTCCTCGCCGCAGCCAGCCCACGTCAGCCCGCCTTCCGTCGCCGTTGCGCACAGGGTAGCGAGTGCGGGTGTCAGCTCTTGAGCCGTCTCGCGAACTCGTCCGCAGGTCCGGCGGGTTCACCGCGTTCACCGGCTTCGCCCCCGCCGGAACCCGGGAGGAGGAGCTCGACGCGGTGGACGAGACGGGGCGCGACCAGCGGGACGGCGGTGGCGCCGGGGACTCCGGCGGCCACAGGGAGCGGCAGGAGCGCGAGGCCGTGCCCGGCGGCGGCGAGCCCGGCGAGGGTGCGGGTGTCGGTGCCCTCGTAGCGCAGGGCCGTACGGAAGCCCCGGCCGGCCGGTCCGGCGTGGACGGCCCGGAGCTGCCCGAGGGGGACGCCGGCGGCGGGCGCGTCGAGCCAGCGGGCGTCCACGAGGTCGTCGAGCCGCAGCCCGGTGCGCCCGGCGAGCGGATGGCCGGCGGGCAGGACGACGGCGAGCGGCTCCTCGGCGACGCCGGTCGCGGTGAGCGGCGCGACGTCGGGCAGCCGCAGCGGGTCGCTGGGCGCGGCGATCCCGTCGACGAGCCCGGCGTCGGCCTCGCCGGTGGCGACGGCCTCGGGCACCCGCTCGCGGGACAGGCCGCGCAGGGTGACCCCGGTGGCGGGCAGGGCGGCGAGGGTACGGGGGTGCAGGGCGAGCGGGGAGGCGGCGACGCTCAGCGTCGCGCGGGGCGCGCCGGCGAACCGGCCGAGGTCGGCACGGGCCGCGTCGAGGCGCAGCAGGAGCGCACCGGCGTGTTCGAGGAGCCGCCGCCCGGCGGGGGTGGGGGCGACGGGCCGTCGACTGAGGAGCGGCAGCCCGAGGTCGGTCTCCAGGGCGGCGATGTGCTGGGAGACGGCCGACTGGGTGTAGCCCAGCTCGCGGGCGGCCTCGGAGAAGGAGGCGAGCCGGGCGACGGTGACGTACGTACGGAGGAGGTGCGGGTCCACGGCGCCGCTCAGGAGCCGTCGGGGGCGGTGAGGAGGGCGCGGGCGTAGTGGGCGAGGGAACGGTTGTAGCGGGGCAGCAGGGGTGCGAGGGCGCCGAGGGCGAGGGCGGCGGCCTCGCGGTCGCGGCCGGTGTCGGCGAGGGCGAGGGCCAGGAAGGCGTCGACGGCGCCGGAGAGCGCGAGTTCGTCGGCGTCGAGCCGGTCGGCGGGGATGTCCCGCTCGGCGGTGAGGAGTTCGACGCTGCGGTCGGGCCGGCCCAGGTTGCGAAGGCTGCTGGCGAGCTGGACGACGGCCCGGCGGCGGCGCAGCCCGGCGAGGCCGTGGCCGAGGGCGCGCTCGTAGAGGCGGACGGCCTCCGCGGGCAGGCCGGTGGAGTCGTGGGCGGCGCCCAGTTCGAAGAGGGCTGCGGGGTCGTCGTCGGCCCGCTCGGCGGCGAGGGCGGCGACGGCGGCGCGGAAGTCGGCGGGCTCGTGGTCGTCGAGGCGCTCCCAGAGCGCGGCGACCCGTCGCTCCCACTCCTGCTCCACCGAGTGATGACTGGTCATACAGCCACCCTACCGACGGCGACATAAGCATTCGCGATGGAGAATGCACGAATCATCGTTGGACGTGAACGAGGGGCGCCGACCAGCATGGTCGCCATGAACACGAACACCTCCCGCCCCGTCCCCCGCATCGCCCTGGTCGGCGACCGGTCCCCGCACGTCAGGTCCCACGTCCGTATCCCCGTCCTCCTCGACGCCCTCGCCGAAAGGGACGGGCTCGCGCTCGACGCGTACTGGATCCCGACGGGCGACGCGGAGGCGCCCGGCGCCGTCGAGGGCTTCGACGCGGTGTGGGTGCTGCCGGGCAGCCCGTACGCGAGCGAGGCGGGGGCGCTGGCCGCGATCCGTACGGCCCGTGAGGACGGCATCCCCTTCCTCGGCACCTGCGGCGGCTTCCAGCACGCCCTGCTGGAGTACGCGCGGAACGTCTGCGGCCTGTCCCGCGCCGCGCACGCCGAGAACGACCCGGCGGCCGACTCCGGCGACCTGCTGATCGCGCCGCTCGCCTGCTCGCTCGTCGGCCACGAGGGCGTCGTCCGGGTCACCCCCGGCTCGCTCGCCGAGCGGGCCCTCGGCGCGGAGCGGACCACCGAGCGGTACCACTGCAACTACGGCCCGGACAGCCGGCACCTCGACGCCCTGCGCGCCCGCGGCCTGCGGTTCACGGGCGCCGACGAGGAGGGCGGGGTCCGCGTGGCGGAACTCCCCGGGCACCCCTTCTTCCTGGCGACCCTCTTCCAGCCCGAGCTCGCGGGCGACGGCACCCGCCCGCACCCCCTGATCCGCGCGCTGGCGACGGCGGCGGTGCGGCACGCGGGGAGCGACACGCCCTGAGCACCCCCTGAGAGGGGCTCAGACGCGGGGCAGGTGACGGCCGACGAGGTCGAGGAGCCGCTCCACGTCCTCGCGGGAGCGCATCCCGCGCTTGGGCAGCACCTCCACGAGCCGGACGCTCCGGTCCCGGCCGAACAGCACCACGTGGTCGCGGGTCTCGCGGTAGCCGCGGAAGACCGACCAGCGCTGCAGGAGCGAGGCGTGCGCGGTCTCGGTCGCGCTCCCGCTCTCGCTCACGGAGGTCCGGTGGTCGCCCTGCCCCGCGACCGCACGCAGCACCTGGCCGGCCTGGATGTGCGGCGTCGCCCAGCCCAGCGCGGCGCAGAGGGCGACGAGCGCGGTCAGCACGGTGACGGTCCCCTGGGCGGCGATCGTCAGCAGGGCGGCGCCTCCGAGGAGCACCGTGAAGCCCCACCGCACGACATGGAGGCGGCGCAGGCGCTCGCGCGCCAGGATCCCCGTGAGGATGTCGGCACGGGTCGGCCGGTACTCCAGCTCGACCGTGCCGCGTATGTCGCCCTGGCTGTCGTCGCGCCCCGCGTTCATGACCATGGAACGGGATCGTACTGTTCCGCTACGTCATCGGTACGACCAGGTGCGCGCGGTCCCGACTCCGCGCCACCAGGCGGGCGTTGGCTTCGTCCGAGTCGTGGACCCAGCGCTCGGCCGCGGCCCGCTCCTTGCCGAAGCGGACGTGCCTCTCGACGAGCCGGGTGACGCGGCGGCGGTCGTCCAGGTCCAGGTACCAGACCTCGTCGAGGAGGGGCAGGACCGCGGCCCAGGCGCCCTCGTCGTGGAGGAGGTAGTTGCCCTCGGTGACGACGAGCGGGACCTCGGGCGGGACGGCCACGGCGCCGGCGATCGGCTCCTCCAGGGAGCGGTCGAAGGCCGGGGCGTAGACGGTGGTGCCCGGTTCGGGGGCGCGCAGCCGGGCGAGGAGCGCCGCGTACCCGGCGGCGTCGAAGGTGTCGGGCGCGCCCTTCCGGCCGGCCCGGCCCAGGCGATCCAGCTCGGCCTGGGCGAGGTGGAAGCCGTCCATCGGGACCAGGACGGCGAGTCCGTCGAGGCGGGCGACGAGCCGGGCGGCCAGCGTGGACTTCCCGGCCCCGGGCGCGCCCGCGAGCCCGAGTATCCGACGTCGGCGCGGGTCGGGACCCGGCTCGGCGAGGGCCCGCGCCCGGGCCGCGAGCCGTTCGAAGCTCCGCTCGTCCATGCGGGGCATTGTCGCACCCCTCGCCACCCCTCCCCCGGACCCTCGCCCGACCCCTCTCCGACCCTCCCCGGCCCCTCGTTCGCACCCTCGTTCCGACGAGGGTCGTACCTGCGACGACGCGGGTTGACGCGAGTAGATTCCTACCGCTTCCACGTATTACGTTGGGGTAATGCCGTCCATCGCACTCGTCACCCTCGTCGTCCGTGAATACGACGAAGCCATCGCCTTCTTCACCGACGCCCTCGGCTTCGAACTCGTCGAGGACACCGACCGGGGCGACGGCAGTCGCTGGGTCGTCGTCCGCCCGCCCGGCGCGGCGGGCGTCGGCGGCCTCGGGAACGCGGGCCTGCTCCTGGCCCGCGCCAAGAACGAGACCGAGGCGGCCTCCGTCGGCAACCAGACGGGCGGCCGGGTCGGCTTCTTCCTCCACACCGAGGACTTCGCCCGCGACCACGCCCGGATGACGGCGGCGGGCGTCGTCTTCAAGGAGGAGCCGCGCCACGAGCCGTACGGCTCGGTCGCCGTCTTCGAGGACCTCTACGGCAACCGCTGGGACCTCCTCCAGCCGGCGGACGGCGCCCCCTCCGCGTAACGGCGCGCGGCTCCCCGCCTACGCCTGCCCGGGCAGCCGGGCGAGCCGGCCGAGCCGCTCGCGCCGGGCCGGCGTCAGGCGGAGCCGCGCCGCCGCGACGTTCTCCTCCAGGTGCTCCACGCGTCCGGTGCCCGGGATCGGGAGGATGACCGGTGAGCGGTCGAGGAGCCACGCGAGGGAGACCTGCGTGGGAGTGGCGTCGAGTTCGGCAGCGACGGCGGCGAGCTCGGCCGACGCGCCCGGCGCCCCTCCCCCGACGGGCCGCCACGGCAGGAAGGCGATGCCCGCCGCCTCACAGGCCACGAGCACGGGCTCGTGTTCGCGGTCGACCACGCTGTAGCGGTTCTGCACGCTCGCGATGTCGACGATCTCCCGCGCCCGGTCGAGTTCGGCGACGGTGACCTCGGACAGCCCGATCCGTCCGACCTTGCCCTCCGTCCGGAGGTCCCGCAGGGTCCCGAGCTGGTCCGCGAGGGGTGTCCCCGGGTCGATACGGTGCAGTTGGAGCAGCTCGATCCGCTCGACGCGGAGGCGACGCAGAGCGTGCTCGACCTGTTCGCGCAGAGCCTCCGGCCGTGCGTCGTGCTTCCATCCCTCCGCCGAGTCCGATCGCACGATGCCGACCTTGGTGGCGATGAGCAGCCCGTCGGGGTAGGGATGCAGGGCTTCGGCGAGCAGCTCTTCGTTGGCCCCCCAGCCGTACATGTGGGCGGTGTCGATCAGGGTGACGCCGAGCTCGACGGCTCGCCGGGCCACCTGGAAGGACGCCTCGCGGGCGGGGCCGGGTCCGGCGGGCAGGCGCATGGCGCCGAATCCGAGCCTCCGCACGCTCAGGTCGCCGCCGATGCGGAACGTGGTCGCTGTCATCTCTCGTCTCCCCCGTAGCTCGAAGAGCAAGGCCAACAACGCGGTTGATCGCGACTGAGGGAGAAATTCGCTGTCGCGCGGCCCGTCGCTCTCCCTACACTCACGTCTCGGCGCGCCGATCGGTGCGCCAGGAACCGTCCGCCCGAGGGGAGAAGACCGTGCGCAGCCACCGTGCCGTCGCCGTGTCGCCCTCCCGTGCCCGGTACGACGTGATCCTCGCCTCTCCTCCCGGCCGGTGGCGGCTGCGCGCCCGCCATCGCCGACCCGTGACGTCCGGATCCTGATCCCTTCTCGATCCGTTCCGGGAATCGCGCTGCCCTGTTCTCACGCAGCAGCGAAAGGCACGACACCGTGCGTACCCACCTCACCACCGCCATCCGCAACCTCGGCATCCTCGCCCACGTCGACGCGGGCAAGACCACCGTCACCGAGCGGATCCTCTTCCTCACCGGCGCCACCCACAAGCGCGGTGAGGTCCACGACGGCACGACCGTCACCGACTTCGACCCGCAGGAGCGGGACCGGGGCATCACGATCTTCGCCGCGGCCGTCAGCTGCGACTGGGCGGGCCACCGGATCAACCTGATCGACACCCCGGGGCACGTCGACTTCTCCGACGAGGTCGAGCGTTCGCTGCGCGTCCTCGACGGCGCCGTCGCCGTCTTCGACGCCGTCGCCGGCGTCGAGCCGCAGAGCGAGACCGTGTGGCGGCAGGCGGACCGGCACGGCGTCCCGCGCATCGCGTTCGTCAACAAGCTGGACCGGGCGGGCGCGGAGCTCGACGGCGCCGTGGAGTCGATCCGTACGCGCCTCGGCACCGTCCCGCTCCCCGTCCAGCTGCCCATCGGGCGCGAGGACGGCTTCACGGGCGTCGTGGACCTGGTCAGGATGCGGGCGTACGTGTGGGCCGACGGCGCCGACACGTTCACCGACGAGCCGGTCCCCGACGACCTGGCGGACGAGGCGCGGCACCGCAGGCGACGCCTGGAGGAGACGGTGGCGGAGCTGCACCCTGGCGCCCTCGAGGAGTTCTGTGCCGAGTCCGCGCTCTCCGAGGGGACGCTGACGGGCGCGCTCCGCGACCTGACCCTCTCCGGCGAGGCCGTGGTCGTCCTGTGCGGCTCGGCGTACCGCAACCGGGGCGTCGAACCGCTCCTCGACGCGGTCGTCGCGTACCTCCCGGCACCGTCCGACATGCCTCCGGTCCGCGGCGAGACGCCCGCGGACCCGGTGGAGCCGTTCACCGCGCTCGCGTTCAAGGTGAGCGCGACGGCCACCGGCCGCATGACCTACGTCCGCGTCTACGCGGGCACGATCACGAAGGGGGACACCGTGCTCGACAGCACCACCGGCCGCACCGAGCGGATCTCCCGCATCCTGCGCGTCCAGGCCGACCGGACGACGGAGCTGGACGCGGCGCGCGCCGGGGACATCGTCGCCGTCGTCGGCCCGAAGACGGCCCGTCCGGGCGCGACGCTCTGCGCCCCGGACGCGCCGGTCCTCCTCGAACCGCCGACGACCGCCGACCCGGTGGTCTCGGTCGCCGTGGAGGCCCGCCGGAGCACGGACACGGGCCGGCTGGCGACGGCCCTGGCCCGGCTCTCCGAGGAGGACCCGTCGCTGGCCGTGCGGTCCGACCCGGAGACGGGCCAGACCGTGCTGTCGGGTCTCGGCGAGCTGCACCTGGAGGTCGCGGTGGAGAAGCTGCGGCGCGACCGCGGCCTTGAGGTGACCGTGGGCCGTCCGCAGGTCGCGTACCGGGAGACGGTGGCGAAGGGCGTCACCGGCCTGCTGTACCGACACGTCAAACAGGACGGTGGCGCGGGCCAGTTCGCCCATGTCGTCATCGACGTCGAACCGGCCGGTGAGGAGCAGGACTTCGCCTTCACCTCCTCGGTCACGGGCGGCCGCGTACCGCAGGAGTACGTCCGCGCGGTCGAGGCCGGCTGCCGGGACGCCCTCGTCGAGGGCCCCCTCGGCGGCCATCCGGTGACGGGTGTCCGGGTCACGCTCACGGACGGCGCGACGCATGCGAAGGACTCCTCGGAGATGGCGTTCCGCACGGCCGGCCGCTTCGCGCTGCGCGAGGCGCTCCGCGCGAGCGCGATGACGCTCCTGGAGCCGGTGGCCGAGGTGACGGTCACCGTCCCCGCGGAGTCCGTCGGCGCGGTCCTCGGCGACCTCGCGGCCCGCCGGGGCCGGGTGACGGACCAGACGACCCGCTCCGGTACGGCGGTGGTCTCGGCGACGGTCCCGCTGGCCGAACTCTTCGGCTACGCCTCCCGCCTCCGCAGCCGCACCCAGGGCCGCGGCACCTTCACCACCCGCCCGGCGGGGTACGCCCCGGCGCCGCGAGGTGAGGTCGGCTGAGGGAGAGGGTGTCCGGGCCGCGGTGGTTCCCGCGGCCCGGACGCCCGCTCAGCCTGCGGTCCC
The DNA here is from genome assembly GCF_014649015.1 of Streptomyces narbonensis. Lineage (GTDB taxonomy): Bacteria > Actinomycetota > Actinomycetes > Streptomycetales > Streptomycetaceae > Streptomyces > Streptomyces narbonensis. The sequence continues at coordinate 142,046 of NZ_BMSF01000002.1, read as the reverse complement.
GGCGGCTGGGCGGGTGGCTCCGGGAACGTCCGTCGCGCGGCGCTGCCGCCTCAGGTGGACCGTGGACCACACGGACGCCGCCAGGAAGAGCACGGCCCCGGCGCCGAACGCCACGGTGCCCACCGCCGCCCCACCGCCACCGACATCGTCCTGAGAGGCGGCCACCTGCGGGTCGCCCTCCCGGTACCGGACGGTGAGTCGTTCACCGGCCTGGTCCTCCCCGTGGCCGCTCCCCACCGGAAGGTCCGCCACCACGGTCCGCCCCTCGGCCTCGAACCTGACCCTGCATCCCCCCAGGAAGCACCCCGAGCCGGCGGCCACCAGCGTCGCGTCGGCCTGTCGGCCGTCCTGGAGGGAGCGCAGGTGCTGGGCCGCCGGAAGCATCACGAGACCCGACAGGGCCGCCAGCAGCAGGGTCATCGCCAGCGCGAACACGACCGCCGTACGTGGCCCCAGGACTCCCTGGCCCGCGTGTGTCTCGGCGTCCAAGTCGCCCACCCCCTTCGGTTGTTCCTTCCCGATCAAGGTACTCGCACGGTCCGTCGACGACGCGATCGGCCGACCGCGTCCGGACGGCGTCTGACAGGATGCGTGTACCTGCCCTCCACCGCACCCGGGGCGGCCGGCACACGCACGACGCGAGGAGCGCAGACCAGATGAGCACGACGCCCGGCGGGTATCTCTCCGACCTCTTCTCCCTCGACGGGCGCACCGCCCTCGTCACCGGCGGCAGTTCGGGCATCGGCCGGGCCGTCGCCGGGGCCCTGGCCCGGGCCGGGGCGCGGGTCGTGGTCCTCGCGCGCAAGGAGGAGGAGCTCGTCGCGACGGTGGACGAGCTGACGGCCGACGGCTGCCGGGCCGCGTGGGTGAGCGCCGACCTGAGCACCCGCGAGGGGATCAAGGCCGGGGCGGAGGCGGCGGCGGCCGTCTTCGGGGAGCCCGACATCCTGGTCAACTCGGCGGGCATCAACCTCCGTCCGCCCTTCGGCGAGCTGGGCGAGGAGGTGTGGGACACGACGATGACCGTGAACCTGGAGGCGCCGTTCCTCCTCGGTCAGCGCTTCGGCCCCGGCATGGCCGAGCGGGGCTTCGGCCGGATCATCCACATCACGTCGCAGCAGGCGCACCGCGCGTTTGTCCAGAGCGGGGCGTACGGGGTCTCCAAGGGCGCCCTGGAGTCGCTGGCCCGCTCGCAGGCGGAGGCGTGGTCGCCGTACGGCGTGACGGCCAACACCCTGGTCCCCGGCTTCGTCATGACCGCGCTCAACCGGCGGCTCTCCTCCGACCCCGAGAAGGTGGCCGCCCTGGCCGCCCGCACGATGGTCGGCCGCAACGGCCTGGCGGAGGACTTCGCGGGCGCGGCGGTCTTCCTGGCGAGTGCCTCCTCCGCGTACGTCACCGGCCAGTCCCTCTTCGTGGACGGCGGCTTCTCCGTCCACTGAGCCCCCGGGGCGTCGGGCCGGAGCTCCTCCCGGAGGTCCGGCCGGCACGCGTCCGATCAGACGAAGTGGTCCTCGGCGTCCGGCATGGGCGCGTGAGCGAGGGCGATCATCGCCTCGTACTTGTCGGCGCCCATGTAGTAGTCGCCGGTGTGGTGCTGGTAGAAGAACCTGCCCCGCGCGTCGACGAGCAGGGGCGACCCCTCCGACGAGTCGTAGCCGACCGGGAAGAGCCGTATGCCGAGGTTGCGGCTCAGCTCGGCGATGTCGCCGGGGGTCGAGTGCCAGACGAGGGCCGGGGTGAAGTGGAGGTACTCCTCGCGCCGGGCGTCGAGCGTCAGCCGGAGTCCGGCGTGTTCGGCGAGGAAGTCGGTGGCGGCAGCGAACGGCTCCAGCGGGTACCCCGCACGCCGGCACTCCTCGGTGATCTCCGCGACGATCGCGGGGACCCGCTCGGCCGCGTCACGGCCGGGGAACCATCCGTGTTCCCCGAACCAGGCGTCGACGTCCTCCCGGGTTTCCATGCGCGGCACGGCCGTCTCCCTTCAGGGGCGGAGCGGAGCCGCCGACCAGGCGGCGAGGGACCGGGCGCAGGTGTCCAGGACCGTCGCCGTGGGGCCCGCGGACGCGGACAGGCCCGCCGAGAGGGTCAGTGCGGGGGCTTCGGACGGGTTGCCCACCGTCACGGTGCACTCCACGGTGGCGGGCGGGCCTTCCGTGCCGGGCGGTACGGGGATCGTCAGGGTCAGCTCGCAGCCGGCCGCGCGGGCGCCCGAGGCGTCGAGGCGGCCGGTCATCGCCGCGAGCAGCGGTTCGGCGCTGCTGTCCAGGGAGCCCGGGCCCAGCGGGAAATCCTCGTCGACGGCCACGACGCCGATCCCCCGAAGGGTGGTGGCCCGCAGGTGCAGGGCGCGGCCGCTGTACAGGCCCGCGCTGTGCAGGACGTAGACGGCGACGAGCGCGGCCCGTACGGCGGCGCCGAGATCGGCGGGCCCGTCGGGCAGCGGGAAGCGCCGGCGTGGTGCGCGGAGCCGTACCGGCGCGATCCCCTCCGCGAGCGCCGAGAGGCCGTCGTACACCGTCTCGCCCAGGAGCCAGGGCCCGCCGGGGCCGAGCATCAGCAGCCTGCCGTGCTCGTCGACCGCGAGCGGCGCGTCCGTGTCCGTACGGCCGAGAGGAAAGAGGCGTGCTCCGAGGGAGTCGGCGAGCCTGTGCAGGGCCGGGACGTCGAAGCGGGCCTCGCGGGGGTCGACGACGCTGCCGATGGCGGCGACCTCACGGCCGCCGGTGTCGGCGGGGAGGACGTGCAGGCCGTGGAACTCGCGCAGGGCCCGTTCGGCGGCGGGGAACGACACGGCGCCGACGGCCGCCGAGGTGAGGATCGCGAGCATGGCGGCGTCCCCGGTGTCGCGGTCCGGCCGCCATCCGGCCCGCATCAGCACGCCGGTCATGCTTCGTCGTGGATGATCGTGATCCCCAGACGGTCGAGGAGGGCCGAGCACGAGCGGCACACCTCGGCCTCAGTGCCGTGCTCGGGGTCGCCGTGCGGGCGGATCTTCCGGGCGACGATCGCGGCTCCCGCGAAGTGCGGGGTGGCCTCGTCGAGGTTGGCGGCACGTCCGTCGCCGCGCTGCCGGTCGAAGCCGAAGAGCTCGTCGGAGACGAGCGCGGACTCGGCGCAGTACCCGATGAACGGCTCGCGCAGGGCCGGCGGGAGCCCGTCGAAGAACTCCTGGACGGCGGGGTGCAGCCGGGGCTCGCCGTCGCCGGTGAGGTTGGTGTGGCTGGTGATTGTGCCGTGGATGAGCAACGACGCCGCCGTACCGGGAATCAGGTCAGACATAGAAGTCCTCCGCGTCCTGCATGGGGTTGGCGTAGAGGCCGATCATCGCCTCGTGCTTGCCGGTGCCCATGTAGTAGTCGCCCGTGTGGTGCATGCAGAAGAAGCGGCCCCGCTCGTCCACGACGTACAACTCCGCGTCCGTGGAGTCCCAGCCGACCGGGAAGAGCCGCACGCCCAGCCTGCGGCTCAGCTCGGCCATGTCCTCGAAGAGACTGACCCAGTCGGGAACGGGCGTGAAGGCGATGTACCAGTCGCGCTCCACGTTGTGCATCACCCGGAGCCCGGCGTGCTCGGCGAGGAACGCGGTCGCGGTGGGCAACGGCTCTACAGGGAACCCGCGCTTCCGGCTCTCCTCGACGACCTCGGCCACGAACGCCGAAGCCTGCTCGGCGGCGTTCCTGCCGGGGAACCAGCCGTTCTCGGTGAACCAGGCATCGACGTCAGCCGGAACTTTGAGATGGGGCATGAGTGGCTCCTAACCTGCGTAGGCGGCGATGCCCGCCATGTCGAGGGCGACCGCGCACGAAGGGCACGGTGCTTTGTAGTCGTTGTGCGCGAGGAGGCCCTTCGGGTCCTTGCCGATCTGCACGGAGTACATCTGCGCCCCGTTCATCGCCTCGCGCACCTGGTCGAGCGTACGGATCGACGTTCCGTCCGGGTCGAGCTGGCGCAGCCGGTCCGAGAGGAGGTTGGCCTCCGCGCACTTGCCGTGGCCGGCGCCCGTGCGCTCGCCCGCGGCGTCCGCCCTGGCCTTCACCTGGTCGTAGATGTCCTGCGCGGCGGGATGCAGGTTCGGCTTGTCCTGGCCCTCCCACTTGGTCGTGCTGGAGTGGCTGGTGACGACACCGTCGTGGAGCAGGGAGCCGGAGCACGCGTTGTCCTTGAGGAGGTGCTCACCGACCGGGAACCGGGTCTTGGCCAGGTCGATCTGGTGCTTGGGGTCGTCCGGGTTGTCCGGGTCGGCCCGCCGCGACCGGTCGGCCAGGTCGCGGGCCTCCTGGACCAGGGCGTCACGCTGCTGCTCGGGGGTGAGGTGACGCACGTCGAGGGGGTCCGTACGGTGGTGGCGCATACCGCCCGCGGAGCTGCCGTGCCAGGGCGGGGCCGGGGTGATGCGGTTGCCGCCGGGGTTGTTCCCGGAGCCGCTGTTGCCGTTGCCGCCGGGGGGATTGCCGTTCCCGCCGCCGCCACCCGCACCGCCGCCTCCACCCCCGCCCTTGCCGTCGTTGTCGTGGTCGCCCTTGCGCTGGCGGGCGAAGCGGTCGCGGAGGTTGTCGTCGGTGTTCTTGTGGTCGACGGAGATCTGCTTGACGGCCTTGGGCAGCGTCTGGCCGACGTGGTCGCCCATGTTCTTCGCGGCCTTGGTGAGGGCTTCGAGCGCCTTGTCGGCGATCGGGTCGATCGCGTCGGCGATCGAGTCGCGGCCCCGCGTCCGGCCGTGCGCGGTCTTCGCCTTCGTGAGCTTGCCCGCGGTCTTGCCGTGGATGCCCGCGCTGACGGTGTTGAGCTGGGTGGAGGCGTGGGTGTGCTCGGCGTGCTCGATGTGCAGGTTCTTCAGCCCCCCGCCCTTCGAGCCACCGCCGCCACCGCCGGCCGAGGCCAGGTTCATGGCCTCCTTGCCGGACTGGACCCCGTCCTTGAAGCCCTGCTGCCCGGCGTCCTTGGTCTGGTCGAGGTCGACCCCGTCCTGCAGGCCGATCGCCACCGCGCCGAGCTGGACGACGAGATCGGCGGCCATGCCTTCGAGGGCGGCCACCGCCGGCTCGGTCATCGCGGCCACGACGTAGCCGACGGCCTCCTCCACGCACTCCTTGATCAGCCGCTTGATGACCTCCTGCGTGGCCCGCATCGACGCCGCGCCGATCAGCGCCGAAAGACCGCCCGTCACCGGGATCAGGGAGATCGCGATACCGGCCTCGGCCGCGAGATAGCCCAGCTGCACGAGTGCGGCGAGCTTCATGCCCTCGATCGCGCCGGCCGCCGTGTCCAGGCCGCCCGCGACCGTCCGCGCCGCACCCGAGATGTCCTTCAGGTGCTTGGTCTTGATCTTCGCCCAGTGCTCGTTGAGCGCGTCGAGCGCCTCACCCTCGCCGGACGACAGCAGCCGCTCGAAGTGGTTGTTCGCGAGCTGGCCGTCGTCCTCCAGGTCCTCCGCGAACTCCCTGAGCGCGTCCGCCATCTCGCGGTACGCGTCCTCGTCGACGTTCGGCCAGGCCACGCCGATCAAGTCGAGAAGAGTGTCCGCCCAATCCGGAACCGTGACTGCCACGTTCCCCCGCCCCCCCGTGAAGACTGTTTGCAATCCGCAATAGTCCTACCACAGGGGGCGGGTGACGAGGCGTCCGGGCGTCAGCCCTCTTCCGGCTCCAGACGGAGCGAGATCGAGTTGATGCAGTACCGCTGGTCCGTCGGGGTGGGGTAGCCCTCACCCTCGAAGACGTGACCCAGGTGCGAACCGCAGCGCGAGCAGCGGACCTCGGTGCGGAGCATGCCGTGCGAGCGGTCCTCGATCAGCTCGACCGCCCCGGAGTCCTTGGGGTCGAAGAACGAGGGCCAGCCGCAGTGCGACTCGAACTTCTCGTTCGACGTGAACAGCTCCGCGCCACAGGCACGGCAGGAGTACACGCCCTTCGTCTTCGTGTCCGTGTACTCCCCCCGGAAGGCCGGCTCGGTGCCCGCCTGGCGCAGCACCTGGTACTCCGCCGGGGTGAGCTCCGCCCGCCACTGCTCGTCCGGCTTCTCGACCTCGTACGCCGACATCAGCTGCTCCTCAGTTCGCCAGGTGGTCCAGGATCCGCGGTCCGAGGTCCGTGACGTCGCCCGCGCCCATCGTCAGAACGAGATCACCGGGCTTCGCCATTCCCGCGACGACGTCCGGGACGGTGTCCTTGTCGTGGACGGCCGTGACGTCGGCGCCGGCCCGCTGCGCGGCGGCGATGATCAGCTCGCTGGTGATGCCCGGGATCGGGTCCTCGCGGGCCGGGTAGATGTCGAGGACGACGGAGGCGTCGGCGAGGGCCAGCGCGTCTCCCATCTCCTTGCCGAGCTCCTGCGTGCGGGAGAAGAGGTGCGGCTGGAAGACGACGAGCAGGCGGGCGGCTCCGGCGGCGCCGCGCATGGCCTCCAGGTCGGCGGTCATCTCGGTGGGGTGGTGGGCGTACGAGTCGATGACCTGGACCCCCGCGGCCTCGCCCTTGAGCTGGAGGCGGCGGCCGACGCCGGTGTAGGCGGTGAGGGCCTGGGCGAGCTCGGCCGGGTCGATGCCGACGCGGGCGCCGGCGGCGAGGGCCGCGGCGGCGTTGTGCGCGTAGTGGCGGCCCGGGACGGAGACGGTGAAGGCGTGCTCGACGCCGTCGAGGAGGACGACGACCTCGCTCTTCATGCCGTTCGGGGCGATCTTCAGGATCCGGGCGTCGGAGTCCTCGGACTCGCCGACCGTGACGATGTCCAGACCGTCGCGGTCCGCGACCCGGCGGGCCAGCTCACGGGCGCCGGCGTGCTCGCCGACGACCAGGGTGCCGCCCGGGCGGATCTTGGCGGTGAAGGCCTCGAAGGACTCGTAGATCTCGTCCATGGAGGCGTAGTTCGCGTGGTGGTCCAGCTCGACGTTGAGGACGATCGCGACCTCGGGGTCGTACTTCTGGAAGCTGCGGTCGCTCTCGTCGGCCTCGGCGACGAAGACGTCCCCGGAGCCGTGGCGGGCGTTGGTGCCGGGGCCCGCGAGGTCGCCGCCGATGGCGTACGAGGGGTCGAGACCCAGCTCGGTCAGGGCGACGGCCAGCATCGAGGTGGTCGTCGTCTTGCCGTGCGTGCCGGCGACCGCGATGGCGCGCAGGTCGTCCATGAGGGAGGCGAGCGCGTCGGAACGGTGCACGACGGGGATGCCGAGCTCGGCGGCGCGGGCCAGCTCGGGGTTGTCGGCGCGGATGGCACTGGAGACGACGACGGCGGAGGCGTCGTCGGCGAGGTGCTCGGCGGCGTGGCCGATGTGCACGGTGGCGCCGAGGGCGCGCAGCGCCTCGGCGGTCGGGGACTCCTTGGCGTCGCTGCCGGCGACCTTGGCGCCCCGCTGGGCGAGGATCTTCGCGATGCCCGACATTCCGGCACCGCCGATGCCGATGAAGTGCGGCCGTTCCATGGCGGCAGGGATGGCGGGTGCCATGCGGATCTCTCCCCGGGGTGAGTCTCGTATCTCCTACGTGTTGCGTACGCAACACGCAGCGGTGGAAGTCCCCAGCCTAGTGGCTCCGGCTTCCGTGACCGGGGCCAGGCACGTCGGGCGGTGCGTGGCCTGATCGGCAAGCCGCCCCCCAGGGTCGCGCCCCCTGCACGGGGCGCGACCCGGGGCCGGATACCCCTAGGAGGCGTCCTGCTCGCTGTGGGCGAAGAGCTTGAGCACCGGGACGCCGACCTTGTGCCGGGCCCGGGAGGCCCAGTCCCGGTGGAAGAACTCCTCCACGTAGTGCGGGGCGGTGAGAACGATCACCTCGTCCGCCTCCGACTCCTCGACCACCGACTTCATCCTGGTGAGCGGGTGGTCCTCGACGACCTGGCCGACCGCTTCGCAGCCGGCGTCTCTCAGGGCCTGGAGCGAGTGCTCCAGGGCCTGCTCGGCGGGGACCCGGGCGGCCTTGCCCTCCGGTTCCCCGCCCTCGTGGGCGGCTTCCTTCAGTTCGCCCATGGCGACGTCGTCGATGGCACGCAAGAGCACATCGGCCTGGTCACCACGCGGCTGCATAAGGACGATGAAGGACACGCCCTCGTCGCCGTGCAGCGTGGTGACGAACTCCACGTCGACGGACGTCAGGGGCTTCTCGATCATCAGAACGCTTGTGAACACCTCTGGAGCCCTTCTGCGGAAACCATCCTTCCCCGTGCCCGCACGGGGTCTGCGACATAAGTGTGCCCAGCGGACGGAAAGCGGAACGACAAATTCCGCTGATTGTCAGATCCGACGGTAGCGGGTGAAGAGGAAGCCGTCCTGCTCCAGCACGGAAGCCACCGAGAAGCGTGTCGGGACGACCACCGAAGGGCCTCCGGCGATCCGCTGGGCGCCCCCCGCGGTCATCGTCGGCGAGATCGTCAGGCACAGCTCGTCGAGGACCTCCGCCGCCACGAACTGGCCGAGCAGCCGGGGTCCGCCCTCGGTCAGCTGGCGCCGCAGCCCGCGCTCCGCGAGGACCGCCACCGCACGGGCGGGGTCCACCCCGGCCCCGTCGCCCGCGACCAGCACCTCGGCACCCGCCTCTCGGGCGGCCCGTACGCGCTCGGCGGGCGCGGCGGCCCCCGTCAGGATCAGGGTCGGGACGAGCGGCTCGGTGAAGAGCGGCAGCGAGAAGTCAAGATCGAGGGAGGCCGTCACCACGGCGATCACGGGTGCGGGGCCCTGCCCGGCGGCGGCCCGGCGGGCGGCGAAGGCCTCCCGCGCCCGGGCAGGGCGGTACCCCTCCAGACGTACCGTTTCCGCGCCCACGACGATCACGTCGGCGAGGCCGCGCAGGGTGCCGAAGATCCGCATGTCGGTCTCGGACGAGAGCGGCTGGGAGCGGCCCTCGTGCTGACCGGCCCCGTCGAGGGACGAGACCATGTTGGCCCGCAGCCACACGGCGTCACCCTCCGGATACGCGTAGGCGTCGGCCAGCTCGTCCAGGGTCCACTCCCGGCCGGCGGCCGGGGCCTCGCCGACGGCGGCCACCTGGGCCTCCCCCGCCCTGGTGGCTGTGGCTTCCGTGGCGGCCGTGGCCTTCCCCGCGGCGGTCCCGTGGACCTCCCCCGCGCCGGTCTCGTGGGCTGTCATGTCCGTCACAGGGAGCAGGCGTCGCATCCTCGCAGTCTGACATGGCGCTTACAGTGGGGAACTGTGTCGACCCACGCCCTCACCGAAGCGGCTTCCACCGAAGCGGCCCCGCTCTCGCTCTGCTCCCGAGAGCCCCACGTCCCCGCCGACCGTCTCGTCGCGGAGATGGTGCCGCCGCCGCGCTTCGACTCCGTGCGCTTCGACACGTACCTGCCGGACCCGAACCAGCCAAGCCAGACGGACGCCGTCAAGGCGCTGAGCGGCTTCGCCGAGGGTCTCGGCGGGGCGCACGCCTCCGGCGCCGGGAAGCGCCGCTGGTTCGCCAAGAAGCCGGCCGCCCCGAGCGGGCCGCGCGGGGTCTACCTGGACGGCGGATACGGCGTCGGCAAGACCCACCTGCTGGCTTCCCTCTGGCACGCGACCCCCGCCGAACCCGCGCTGAAAGCTTTCGGCACCTTCGTCGAGCTGACCAACCTGGTCGGCGCGCTCGGCTTCCAGCAGACGGTGAAGACCCTCAGCGGGCACCGTCTCCTCTGCATCGACGAATTCGAGCTGGACGACCCGGGCGACACCGTCCTCGTCTCCAGCCTCCTCGGCAAGCTCGTCGAGGCGGGCGTGGCGCTCGCCGCCACCTCCAACACGCTCCCGGGCAAGCTCGGCGAGGGCCGCTTCGCCGCCGCCGACTTCCTCCGCGAGATCCAGGGTCTCTCCGCACACTTCATGCCGCTGCGGATCGACGGCGAGGACTACCGCCACCGCGGCCTGCCCGAGGCCCCCGCCCCCTACTCCGACCAGGTCGTCACGGAGACCGCGTACCGGACGCCGGGCGCCTCCCTCGACGACTTCCCGCACCTGCTCGACCACCTGGCCAAGGTGCACCCGAGCCGGTACGGCGCGCTCACCGACGACCTCGCGGCGGTCTGCCTCACCGATGTCCGGCCGGTCCCCGACCAGTCGACGGCCCTCCGGCTCGTCGTCCTCGCCGACCGCCTCTACGACCGCGAGATACCCGTCCTCGCCTCCGGACTGCCCTTCGACCAGCTCTTCAGCGACGAGATGCTGAACGGCGGATACCGCAAGAAGTACTTCCGGGCCATCTCCCGGCTCACCGCGCTCGCGCGCGACGCAAAGGGGCTTGTCGGGCAGTAGGTTGGGGCCATACCCGATCGAAAGGGATCCACCATGGCCACCGTGCGTCACGCCCACACCGTCTGGCAGGGCGACCTTCTCAAGGGCTCCGGCGTCGTCACCCTCGACTCGTCCGGCCTCGGCTCGTACGACGTCTCCTGGCCCGCCCGCACCGAGGAGCCGAACGGCAAGACGAGCCCCGAGGAGCTCATCGCCGCCGCGCACTCCTCCTGCTTCTCGATGGCCTTCTCCAACGGCCTGGCCAAGGCCGGCCACGCGCCGACGCGCCTGGAGACCAAGGCCGACGTCACCTTCCAGCCGGGTGAGGGCATCACGGGCATCCACCTGACCGTGACCGGTGAGGTCCCCGGCCTGGAGGCGGACCGCTTCCAGGAGCTCGCGGAGGACGCGAAGAAGAACTGCCCGGTCAGCCAGGCACTCACGGGCACGACGATCACCCTCACCGCCAAGCTGGCCTGACGACGGGGCCCACCCCGGCCACCCTGGGACCACCCTGGGACCACCCAGGGACCACCCGGGTACCACCCGGGGACGCCCCCGGGACGACCCCGGGGACCACCCAGACCACCCCGGGCTACTACGTGTCCTGACCTCACGTCAGCAAGCGCGCCACACGAGGCAGTTGTGGCCCGCATGGTTCACGTGTCACCACAGTGCGTGATACACACATGCGGGTCACACGTCACATCACACACACCTGTCCGCCAACAGGAAAAGTGGGTTGCCTCATGTCCGCAACACGACGTCAGATCCTCTCCCGCACCGGCGCGTCCGTCGCCGGGATCGCCTTCACCGGCGCCTTCTCCGAACTCTTCGCGGGCAGCGCGGCCGCCGCCGGGGACCTCGGGAGGCTCGGGTCGCGGGGTGGCTACGGCCCCCTCCTCCCCGACCCCGCTGGGCTCCTCGACCTCCCGGCCGGCTTCCGCTACAAGGTCCTCTCCCGGCAGGGCGATCCGCTCCGCTCCGGCGAGGGGCCCGTCCCCAGCAACCACGACGGCATGGCCGCCTTCGCCGGCCGGCGCGGACGCGTGCACCTCGTCCGCAACCACGAGAACCGGGTCACCGGGAAGATCGGCGTCCCGACCGTCCCCGGCCTGACGTACGACCCGGCGGCGAAGGGCGGATGCACGGCCCTCGAACTCGACGGCCGGAACAACGTCCTCGGCGAGCGCGTCGCCATCGCCGGGACCGCAGTCAACTGCGCGGGCGGGCCCACGCCTTGGAACACCTGGCTGACCTGCGAGGAGACCGAGGACAAGGCCGGGACGAACGGCTACACCAAGGACCACGGCTTCATCTTCGAGGTCGACGGGGCCGACCCGCACCGCACCGGCGCCGTCCCCCTCACCGCGATGGGCCGCTTCCAGCACGAGGCGATCGCCGTCGACCCGTCGAGCGGCATCGTCTACGAGACGGAGGACGCCTTCGAGCGGCCCTTCGGCCTCTTCTACCGCTTCCTCCCCCGCAAGCCGCTCGGCGGCACCGGTTCGCTGCGCGCGGGCGGCGCCCTGGAGGCCATGCGGGTGCCCGGCGTCCCCGACCTCTCCGTGATCCAGGAGACCGGCGCACGCTTCGAGGGCGTCGAGTGGGTCCCCGTACCGGATCCGCGGGCGGCCGAGACCCCCATCAGGCTCCAGGACTTCGGCCCGAAGGGCATCACGCACGCCCAGAAGCTGGAGGGCTGTTACTGGGGCGGGCGGGCCGTGTACTTCGTGTCCTCCTTCGCCCGGCAGAAGGACGGCTCCGGTGCGACCCACTTCGGACAGGTCTGGAAGTACGAGCCGCACCGGCGCCGTCTCACGCTCGTCGTCGTCTTCGGCCCGAGCACCGACATCCAGCTCCCGGGCGAGTCCCCGGACAACATCTGTCTGACGCCGAGCGGGGGCCTGATGGTGAGCGAGGACGGCGACGGGGCGCAGCACGTCTACGGGGTGAGCAGGAAGGGCGAGGTGTACGCGGTCGCCCGGGGCGCGCAGAACATCGGGACCCCCGACGCGCCGGAGTGGGGCGAGTTCGCCGGCGTCACCTTCTCCCCGGACGGCTCCACGATGTACGTGAACTGCTACACCCCGGGGACGACGTTCGCGGTGACGGGCCCGTGGTGCTGAGCTGACGGGAGGGCCGGGGTCGCGGCCGGGCCGGTTCCGTCGCAGGATCGGGAGGGGAAGAGGACGGTCGGGACGGGGCGCGGCGGAAGGGTCACGCGGTGGAGAAGAAGAAGCACTGGCGGAGGCCACCGGACACGCCCCTGCGTGACGTGCTGCGGGTGCCCGAGGGCGAGCGGCTCGACCTCGCGGCGTACGACGCCTCGGCGACCCCGGCCGGCCCCGCCGGCAAGGCAGCCGGCCTGGCCGCCACCGCCGCGCTCGGACCGCGCCTCGCGGACCTCCAGGAACGCCTGTACGCGGCGAGCACGGCGGGCGACCGGCGCAGGCTGCTCCTGGTCCTCCAGGGCATGGACACCAGCGGCAAGGGCGGCACGGTCAAGCACGTCATCGGCCTCTTCAACCCGTCCGGCTGCCGCATCCGTGCCTTCAAGGCCCCGACCCCGGAGGAGCAGAACCATCCGTTCCTCTGGCGGATCATGCAGGCGCTCCCCAAGCCGGGCGAGATCGGCATCTTCGACCGCTCCCACTACGAGGACGTCCTCATCGCGCGCGTCCGCGACCTGGCCCCGCGCTCGCAGCTCGCCAGCCGCTACGGCCAGATCAACCGCTTCGAGAAGTCCCTCGCGGACGACGGCGTGACGGTCGTCAAGGTCTTCCTCCACATCTCGTACGAGGAGCAGCGCAACCGCCTCCTGGAGCGCCTGGACAACCCCGAGAAGCACTGGAAGTTCAACGCCGGCGACATCGAGGAGCGGTCGGTGTGGCCCGCGTACCAGGAGGCGTACGAGATCGCCCTGGAGCGCTGCACGACGGACGAGGCGCCCTGGTACCTGGTCCCGGCGGACCGCAAGTGGTACCGGAACTGGGCGGTCAGCAAGCTGCTGCTCGAACACCTGGAGGCCCTGGACCCGAAGTACCCGCCGGGGGACTTCGACGTGGCGGAGTGCCGACGGCGGCTACTGGCGACGTGAGCGGCGCCGGTCACGCCGCGACGGCCCGTCGCGAGCGGGCCGCGCATGCCCGGGCGATGGTGCGTCAGCTCAGTGCGTGGACTCGGGTGCTGCTGCTGTCGAGTCGCGAGCGTTAGACACTTTGATCGGATAACTTCCGATCGTGAACATTCCTGTACGAAACATGGCGGCGTTCGTTCTTCTGGGCGCCGCTCTCGTCGGTTGCGGTGGGGGCGGCGCCCCGGCCCCCGTGGTGAAGGAGCCGACGGAGTCGAAGGGGCCGGTCGCCTCCCGCAGCGCGTCGCCGCGGGCCGACGCGGCGGCCGGTGCCAAGCCGGCCCCCGAGCGCGGAGCGGGGCAGGGCGCGGTGCCGACCATGGCCCCGGGGCCCGGTGGGCTCACCCCGGTGTACTCGCGCCGGGTCGCGAAGTCCCCGAAGAGCGCCGAGAAGGTCGTCGCGCTCACCTTCGACGCCGACATGACGGCCGATCAGGGCCCCCGGGCCGCGAGCGGCGAACGCTTCGACAATCCACAGCTCATCGCGACCCTGCGCCGCCTCAAGGTGGACGCCACCGTCTTCATGACGGGCCGCTGGGCGGAGGAGTACCCGGACCAGGCCAGGTCCATCGGCGGCGACCCCCGCTTCGAGATCGCCAACCACTCCTACAGCCACTACGCCTTCGCGTCCCCCTGCTACGGCCTCCCGACCGTCGCGGGACCCGACATGACGGCCGACGTGCAGCGCGCCTTCGACGCCTTCCGGGACGCCGGGGCCGTCAACGTCGTCCCGTACTTCCGCTTCCCCGGCGGCTGCTACGACGACGCCGCCCTGCGCGCGCTCGGCCCCGCCGGGGTGACGGCGGTCCAGTGGGACGTGGTCAGCGGCGACGCCTTCGCCAAGGACGCGGACGCCGTCGCCGAGCAGGTGATCGACGGGGTGAAGCCCGGTTCGCTCGTCGTCATGCACTGCACGCGCAGCGCCGCCCCCGTCACCGAGGAGGCGATCCGCCGGATCGTCCCGGAGCTGCGGGCGCGCGGCTACCGCTTCGTGAAGGTCTCGGAGCTGATGTCCCGGGGCTGATGGCGTAGAAGAGCTAGCCCGAGCAGGCCATCCGCTCGGCCTCCTGCCACTCGCAGACCGGGCACAGCGTGATCCCCTTGGTCGACTCCGGGTACTCGGTCGGCTCCTGGCACAGCACGCACGAGGCGAAGGGGCCCTCCGCCGCCCGTTCGGGCTTCGGTCCGGCGGGCTCGGGGGTGCCGCAGTACGACGTCGACTCGGTCATGTCTTCGAGCGTACGCCTCCCTGGTCCGCTCATTCCAGGCGTGCCGTGGCCCGGCAGGCGAGGGCCGCCGTCGCCGCCGCGAGGACCACGGCACCCGCGCAGGCGAGCCAGGGCAGCTGCGCGGTCGTCGTACGGGAGCCGGTGACCAGAGCGGTCAGGGCGTGCTTCGCCGGGGAGCCCGTGGTGACGAGGGCGAGGAGCGCGCCGGTGACGAGCGCCGTGACCGACCAGCCGGTGGCCTTGAGGAACGGGCGGGCGGCCAGCGCGCCGACCGAGGCGCCCGTCAGGACGCAGGCCGCCGTCGCGAGCAGCCCGGCGCCCGTCGCGGCCGGCGCGCCCACCCCGCGCCGGTCGCCGATCGCCGTGAGACCGAGGACGGCGACCGCGCCGAGGAACCCCGGCAGCGCGGCCCCGGTGACGAGCGCCGCGAGATGGGCCCGACCCCGGCCGGCGGCCGCGGCGACCACGTCACGGGCGGCGGGCGGTTCCTGGGTGACACAGATCCGTACGCACCAGGCCGTCACGGGCACCAGGGCCGCCGCCGAGAAGCCGAGGGCGCCGAGCACGGGTTCGCCCGCGCGGACGCCGACGGCGAGGACGGCCGCGTACAGGAGGAGGGGCGCGAGCCAGCGCTGCGAGCGGAGCAGCAGACCCGACTGGTAGCGCAGGAGCGCCGTCATACCCGTACGCCCTCTTCCGTGCCCAGGTGGTGGATGTGCCAGGAGGCCGCGAGGAGCGCCCCGAGCAGGGCGTCGGAGTGCGCCGCGTCCACCGTGAGGACGAGGGGGCGCGTGGGGTCGTCCGGGTCCGGCGGCTCGGTCGTGGGGGCGCCCGGCAGGCCCTCCGGGAGCGGCTTGCCGCCGGAGGCGCTGATCCGGACCCGGGGCTCCGGAGGTACGTCCCGGGGCGTGGCCGCCACGGCCCGTACCGCCCCCGACTCCACGCCGTACACCGCGTCCGCCTCCCCCGCGAGGCGGCGCGGGTCGTGGTCGACGAAGACGGCCGTGGCGCCCGCCGCGACCCGTTCCCGGACGGCGCGGTCGAGCTCGCCGCGTGCCGCGGCGTCGAGGCCGGTCCATGCCTCGT
Organism: Streptomyces narbonensis; assembly: GCF_014649015.1. Taxonomy (GTDB): domain Bacteria; phylum Actinomycetota; class Actinomycetes; order Streptomycetales; family Streptomycetaceae; genus Streptomyces; species Streptomyces narbonensis. The sequence goes on along the minus strand of NZ_BMSF01000002.1, from coordinate 126,388 downwards.
CGAGGACGAGGAGGCCGGGGCCGGGATCGGCGAGCAGCGCCTGGGCGACGGCGACCTTCTGGCTGGTGCCCTTGGAGAGCTCCGCCAGTTCCGTCCGGGCGTGCTCGCCGGCCCCGAAGCGCTCCAGCCACTCGCCCGCCCGCGCCCTGGCCGTCGCCCTGCCGAGGCCCTGGACGCGGCCCAGGTGGACCAGGTAGTCGGTGGCCGTGAAGGGCAGGGCCGCCGGGAAGCGCTCGGGGACGTACGCCGTGCGGGGCGGGCGGCCGGTGATCCGGCCCTCGCTCGGGGCGTCGATCCCGGCGACCAGCCGGAGCAGCGTCGACTTGCCGGTGCCGTTCGTGCCGACGACCCGGACGAGGGAGGAGCCGGGCAGGTCGAGGTCGGCCCCGCGCAGGACCCATGGTCCGCGCGGCCCGTACCGGCGCCCCACCCGCTCCAGCCTCATCCGCGAAGATCGCTCGTCATGCGGGGCATCCTGACCCGGAAGCGATGATTCCCACAAGATTCGCTGCGCGCCGCGGTGGCAGACTTGCCCGGTGAGCAGTGAAGAGACCGACCTCCGCGATGAGAAGCCGCAGTTCGTCCTCCCCCTGGTGGTGCGGATCGAGCGCGACGCGCCCCCGACCCGTACCGACGCCCTGGAGACCGCCGCGCGGGCCGTCCTGGAGATCCTCACCGACGACCGATCCCTCGGTGAGGGCGAGTGGGCGCAGGCCATGGCGGACTGGCAGGACGCCCGGATCCGCAAGGTCGTGCGCCGGGCGCGCGGCGCGGAGTGGCGCCGGGCGGGGACGCTCCCCGGGATCGCCGTGACCGGCGCGGAGGCGGAGGTACGGGTCTTTCCGCCGGTGCCGCTCGACGGCTGGCCCAAGGAGCTGGTCAAGCTCCAGGTGTCGGGCACCGACCTCGACGACCCGGCCGAGCCCGGTCCCGTGGCGGACGGGGCCGTGGTGCTCTGGATCAATCCCGGGCTCGACATGTCGGCGGGCAAGACGATGGCGCAGGCCGGGCACGGCGCGCAGCTGCTGTGGTGGGCGATGGCGGACGCCGACCGGAAGGCCTGGAAGGAGGCGGGCTTCCCGCTCGCCGTGCGCACCGCGACGCCCGAGCACTGGACCGCGCTCACGGCGAGCGGCAGCGGGCTGCCCGTCGTGCGGGACGCCGGATTCACGGAGATCGCGCCCGGAAAGACGGTCGTCTCCGAGGGAAGCCACCTCTTCGCTTCTCACCTGCGGCTGCGGCAGCCGTAGGAGACTCGCAGCATGACCCCACCTTCAGTCCGTCGAGCGGACCGGATCGCGGGCCTGCTGCTCTTCTTCCTCCTGGCGGGGCTCGGCCGCGCCGGCCGGCCCCGCAGCCGGAAGCTCAGGAGGATCGCCAGGTCGGCCGAGGTCCGGCGGAAGCGCGAGCGCACCGAGCGTGAACCGAGGGCGCGCGCCGAGGAGATCGTCCGCACGTAGCGGCTGCTCCGACGGGACCCCGTTTCGAGGCCGAACCTCAAATGTAGCTCTGAACGTCCCCCTCTCCGGGTTCGAACGTCGCTCCCCGGGTCATCACGTGGATGACTGAGGACCGAAGGAGGGGGACATGACGGAACTCGGCATCGGCATCGGCTGGCGTCCCGAGATCGCGGAGGCGGTGGAGGCGCTGCCCGGCGTCGACTGGGTCGAAGTGGTCGCGGAGAACATCTGCGCCGACCACCTGCCCGACTCGCTGACCCGGCTGCGCGAGCGCGGCGTGACGGTCGTCCCGCACGGGGTGTCGCTGGGACTCGGCGGCGCGGACCGGCCCGACCCGGCCAGGCTCGCGGCGCTCGGCGAGAAGGCGGTGGCGCTGGGGGCGCCGCTGGTCACGGAGCACATCGCGTTCGTACGGGCCGGGGGGCCGCTCACCGCCTCGCCGCTCCTCGAAGCGGGTCACCTGCTGCCAGTACCCCGGACCCGGGACGCGCTCGACGTGCTCTGCGAGAACGTGCGCATCGCCCAGGACGCGCTGCCCGTGCCGCTCGCCCTGGAGAACATCGCGGCGCTGATCGCCTGGCCCGGGGAGGAGCTGACGGAGGGGCAGTTCCTGGCGGAGCTGGTGGAGCGTACGGGGGTACGGCTCCTCATCGACGTCGCCAACCTGCACACCAACCACGTCAACCGCGGCGAGGACCCCGCGAAGGCCCTGTCCGAGCTGCCGGTCGAGGCCATCGCGTACGTGCACGTGGCGGGCGGGGTCGAGCGGGACGGGGTCTGGCACGACACGCACGCCCACCCGGTGCCGAGGGCCGTGCTCGACGTCCTCTCGGACCTCGCCTCACGGGTCTCGCCCCCCGGGGTCCTCCTGGAGCGGGACGACGACTTCCCGCCGGCGGAGGAGCTGGCGTCGGAGCTGACGGTGATCCGGGAGACGGTGGCCGCCGGGAGGAGGGTGGCCGCCGGGGGAACGGCGACCCCGGGGGGCACGGTCCGCCCGCGCGGCGCCCGTTCGTCCGTGCTCGCGTCCCGGCGGACGCCGCTGCTCATCGGCGCCGGTGCCCGCGTGTCGGGCGGGCCGATGCCGGGCACTCCCGTCGTGCAGGACCTCACGCAGGAGCCGACAGCCGTACCCGTGCAGGCGTCGCCCGGATCCGCACGGGAGTCCGGATCCGCACAGGCTCCCGCTTCCGCACAGGAGTCCGGATCCGCACAGGCTCCCGCACCCGGGCAGGAGTCCGCACCCGGGCAGAAGTCCGTACCCGAGCAGGAGTCCGTACCCGGGCAGGAGTCCGCGGCGCGCGACGGCGCCCGGCAGCGGGTCGGGCTCGCGCAGGCCGCGCTGCTCTCGGCGCTCGTCGCCGGGACGCCCGCGCCCGAGGGCTTCGACAGCCGGCGGCTCGGGGTGCAGAGCCGGGCCCTCGCCGCCAAGCGGGCCGGGGTCGTCGCGAAGGTCGCCCCCGAGCTGCCGGAGATCCTCGGCAAGGGCTTCCGGCCCGCGTTCCTCGCGTACGCCAGGACCCGCCCCATGACCGGCGGCTACCGACGTGACGCCCTCGACTTCGCCGAGCACCTCCTGCTCGCCGACCGCCCCGATGACCCGGCGGCCCGCCGGCGGCTCACGGAGTGGTGGCAGGACCGTTCCGGCAGCCGTCCGCCCGGCCGCGCCGTCCGGCTCGCCCGGGCCGCCCGCCACGCCCTCGCCAGGAGGTGACCGTGAACACTCTGGTCGTCGTCTTCTACGTAGCCGCCGCCGTCGGCATCGCGCTGCTCGTCACCCGGGTCGTCCGCTCGCGCGGCGGCCCGGGCGGGCCGGTCCACGACCGGTACGAGGCCGCCTTCCTGAACGGCGGGCCGGCCAGGGTCGTCGACACCGCCGTCGCCGCCCTCCAGTCCGACGGACGCATCGCGATCGGCGGCCCCGGCATCGTCGCGGTCGTCCGGTCCGTCGCGCACGATCCGGTCGAGCGCGCCGTGCTCCAGGAGCACGCGGCGGCCCCGCACGGGGCCCTGCACCACCTGCGGCTCGCCGTGATGCGGCACCCGGCCGTGCAGGAGATCGGCGACGGGCTCGCGGCACGCGGACTGATCGTCGAGCCGTCGAGGCGGCGCACCACCGCCGCCTGGTGCCTCGGGGTCGGTCTCACGGCCTTCTTCCTCTTCCCCGTCTCGGTCGGCATCACGATGGTCCACCTCTCCACCGCGCCGGAGATGTCGGTGCCGTTCGTCGTGAAGGTGCTGCCGGCCCTGCTGGCCGCGGGGGCGGCAGCCATCGCGTGCGGGGCGGTCGCCGGGCGGCGGATCACCTCGGCCGGGCAGCAGGCCGTCTCGGCCTACGGACGGGCCCACGGTCACCTCGCGGACACCGGCCATCTCGTGGCCCTGTACGGGCTGCGGGGGCTTCCCGACCCGGTGCTGCGGGAGCAACTCCTCGCCGCCGCCAGGGTGTACGCGCCGCCGCGCGGGCGCGGACGCCGTCCCGCGGCCCCGCGTCACCACTCCACGGACCACGCCGCCGCCGGTGCGGCCCTCGTGTGGTGCGCCGGGAACACCTTCTGCGGCGGCGGTTCCTCCGGCGGGAACTCCGGTTCGTGCTCCTCCGGTTCCTGCTCCTCCGGGTCGTGCTCGGGCGGCGGGTCGGGGTCCGGCTGCGGTGGTGGAGGGGCCAGTTCCTGTTCGAGCTCCAGCGGCAGTTCGTGCTCCAGCTCCAGTTCCAGCGGCAGTTCGTGCTCCAGCTCCAGCAGCTGATCACCCATTCGAGTGGCGGGCCCGCCCGTCCTGTCGTAGAACTCGGACATGGTCTGGGTTCCGCTCCTCCTCGTGGCGTGCGTCGTGGCCGGCATCGGCTGCGCACGGCTGTGCCGGGCCTCCCTCGCGGCGGACCGGCCCACAGCCCCGTCCGCCGCGGAGCACGAGCTCACCGTCCTCGAAGCCGCCTACCTCGCCGGCGGTCCGCTCCGCGTCACCGACCTCACCCTCGTCACGATGCACCGGGAGCGGCGGCTGCTCCTCGCCCACACCGGCTGGGCGACCGTCGTGGACGGTGCCACCGGCTCCCGGGACGAGTGGGAGCGTGCCGTGCTCGGCGCCATCGGGCCCGGCGGTCAGTGCCCGATCCCCGCGGTCCGTCCGGCGGTGGCCGGCGCCGACGCGGTGCGGTCCCTCGGCCAGGCGCTCGTCGACCGGGGACTCGCCGTCTCCGAGGTCGGCCGCCGGGAGGTCGCGGCGGGGGTGCGGGCGGTGCGGGCCGCCTTCCTGCTCTCCCTGGCACTCGGGACGGCGGCGGCGCTCCTCGTACCCGGCGCCGAGCGGACCCTGGTCGTCGCCGCGTTCTCGCTGCCGCTGGTCGCGTCGGGGCTGTGCCTGCTGATCGGCAGGGTCGAGGTGCACCCGCACACCCGCTGGGCGTCCCCCGCCGGGCAGCGGCTGCTCTCCGGTCTCTCCCCCACGGATCCGCTCACCGCGCTCGCCACGCGCGGCCCCGCCGTCCTGGAGCCCGAGCTCCGAGCGGCCCTCCGCGGACACGCTCCCGTGCGCCTCCGGTAGGTCCTTCACTTCCCCGGAGACGTGGCGGGCACGCAGAAGACCCGGAAAAGGCCCCGGAAATGACGCCGGTGCGGCGCGCGTCGTGCGCGCCGCACCCGGAGCCGGACCCGGTGTCGCTGGAGCGGAGGGCAGAGAAGACGCCCGCGCTCTGATCTTCCGGGTCAAGGGATGGCGCGCCCGGCCGGGAGCCGGGCCGCCACCAGGTTCGTACGGCCGTGTCAGGCCAGGCCCGCCACCAGGTCGGCGACGCTCTTGCGACGACCGGTGTAGAACGGGACCTCCTCGCGGACGTGCATCCGGGCCTCGGAGGCGCGCAGGTGGCGCATGAGGTCGACGATGCGGTGCAGCTCGTCGGCCTCGAAGGCGAGGAGCCACTCGTAGTCGCCGAGCGAGAAGGAGGCGACCGTGTTCGCGCGGACGTCGGGGTAGCCGCGGGCCATCTTGCCGTGGTCGGCGAGCATGCGGCGACGGTCCTCGTCCGGCAGCAGGTACCAGTCGTAGGAGCGCACGAAGGGGTAGACCGAGATGTAGTCGCGCGGGTTCTCGTCGGCCAGGAAGGCCGGGATGTGCGACTTGTTGAACTCGGCGGGGCGGTGCAGCGCCATGTTGGACCAGACCGGCTCCAGGGCGCGGCCGAGCTTGGTGCGGCGGAAGAGGCTGTACGCCTCCTGGAGCTCGTCGCTCGTCTCGGCGTGCCACCAGATCATCACGTCGGCGTCGGCGCGCAGACCCGAGAGGTCGTACGTGCCGCGGACGGTGATGTCCTTGGCGGCGAGCTGGTCGAACAGCTCCTGGACCTCGTCGGCGTAGCCGGCGCGGTCCTCGGGCAGAACGTCGCGCAGCTTGAACACAGACCACAGGGTGTAGCGGATGACCTCGTTGAGGTCCTTCGCCTTCTTACCGGCGTTCGGGATCTTTTCGGGCGCACTCATACGCCTATTCTCGCCCGTCACGAGGAGTGCCCCGCACCGGGGTGGGTCCTTTTCGACGTGGCGATGATCTCCTCCCCGATCTCGTCGGCCGCGCGGTGGGCCGAGGCGATGCACGCGGGGATGCCGACGCCGTCGTACGCGGCGCCCGCGACCCGCAGTCCGGGCAGTTCCGCGACGGCCTCGCGGAGGCGGGCGACCCGGGCGAGATGGCCTACGGGGTACTGGGGCAGGCCGCCGGTCCATCGGGTGACCGTGGTGGCCACGGGGCGCGCGGCGAGCCCGGTGGCGGCGGCGAGGTCCTTGAGCGAGGCGGCGACGAGGTCGGTGTCCTCGCGGTGGAGCTGCTCCTCCTCGCCGTGGCGGCCGACGGAGGTGCGCAGCACGAAGAGGTCGGGGGCGCCGTCGGCGACCCACCCCCACTTCTGGCTGGAGAAGGTGGAGGCCTTGATGGTGTGGCCGTCCACGGGGGGAACGAGGAATCCGGAGCCGGGGAGGGCGGGGAGGTCGGTGCGGCGGAAGGCGAGCGTGACGAGGGCCATGGAGGCGTACTCGATGCCGGCGAGCTCGGTGGCGGCCGCGGGCGCGTGGTCGGCGAGGAGCGCGGCGGCGGGCCCGGCGGGGGTGGCGAGGACGACGGCGTCGGCGGCCAGGACCCTGTCTCCGGCGACGACCTCCCAGCCGGCCGGTCCGGTGCGGCGGAGGGCGGTGACGGGAGTGCGGGTGAGGATCTCGCCGCCGGCGGCGCGGATCGCGTCGGCGACGGCGCCGGGCAGGGTGCCGACACCGCCCTCGACGCCGAGGAAGACGGAGCCGCCGAGGCCGGTGGCGGCGCCCGCCGCGTCGGCCGGGACGGCTGCTCCGGCCTGCTGGACGGCCTGGACGGCGGCGTTGAGCGTGGGGTGGCGGCGGGCGGCCTCGAAGAGGGCGGGGACGGCGGCCTTCATCGAGATCCGGTAGGCGTCGCCCGCGTAGACGCCACCGAGGAGGGGTTCGACGAGCCGGTCGACGACCTCGTGGCCCATGCGTTCGGAGACGTACGCGCCGATGGCGATGTCGTCACCGATCTCGGTCGGGGGCAGCTCGCGGTCGAGGCCGATCCGGCGGACGCCCTCCTCGGAGAGGAGCCCTTCGACCGCGCGGCCGTCGCCGGGGACGCCCATCACATGGCCCTTGGGCATGGGGGTGAGCATGCCGCGGGACCAGACGGAGGCGGTGGTCGTGGCCGGTGCCTGGAGCCGGTCGCCGAGGCCGACGGCCCGGGTGAGGGCGACGGCCTCGGGGCGGCGGGCGAGCAGCGACTCGGCGCCGAGGTCCACGGGCGCGCCGGCGATCTCCCCGGCGAGGAGTTTGCCGCCGAGGCGGTCGTCCGCTTCCAGGAGGGTCACCCGGTGGCCGGCGGTGGCGAGCCGGTGGGCGGCCGCGAGTCCGGCGATTCCGCCTCCGGCGACGACGACGTGGGGTCCCGTGGTGTCCGCGTTCATGGGACCACTCTCTCAAATCGCCCACGCGCTTCCGTTCCGAGGCCGGACCGTGACCGCATCGCTACCGCCGGAGGGAAACCCGTACCGAGGACCGCCACGTCCAAGGGGCACGCGACTCGGCATCCATCCCTGGGGGGATCTCATGAACAGAACACGCACGTCGTCACGGGCTCGGACGGCGGCCGCCGCCGCGCTGCTGACGGCTTCGCTCGTCCTGACCGGCTGCGGCGCCGCCGACGCGGGGAAGACGGCCGGCGACGCCAAGAGCGGCGTGAGCGCGGAGGAGAGGGGCGCCCAGGCCGAGAAGGGGGGTGCGGCCGACGCGGCCCCGGGCGGTGAGCAGGCTTCGGCGAAGCCCGGTCCTGCGGTCCGGCAGCAGCACGTCATCCGTACCGCCTCGCTGACCGTGGAGGTGGAGGACGCCACGAAGGCCCTGGTCACGGCCCGCAGGGTGGCTGCGGGCGCGGGCGGACGGGTGGAGAACGAGTCGACGGAGCGGCTCGACGACTCTTACGTCACCTCGCATGTGGTGCTGCGCGTGCCGCAGGAGCAGTACGACGCGGTCCTCGTCGAGCTGGCGGGCACCGGCAGGCTCCTCGCCCGCAAGGCCGACGCCAAGGACGTCACCGAGCAGGTGGTGGACGTGGAGAGCCGGATCGCCACCCAGCGGGCGAGTGTGGCGCGCGTCCGGGCGCTGATGCAGCGGGCGGAGAAGCTGGCCGACGTGGTCACCCTGGAGGGCGAGCTGAGCCGCCGCCAGGCGGACCTGGAGTCCCTGCTCGCCCAGCAGTCCTCCCTGAAGGACCGGACGTCGCTGGCGACGATCACCCTCGAACTGACCGAGAAGGAGAAGCCGGGCGCCGACAAGGAGGAGGACGGGGGCCGCCCGGGCGTCGGTGACGCGCTGGGCGGCGGGTGGAACGCGCTGGTGGGCGCGGCCGCCTGGGTCGTGGTCGTGCTGGCCGCGCTGGCGCCGTGGCTCGCGGTGACGCTGATCGCCTTCGTGGTGTGGCGCCGGGTGGTCCGCCCGCGTCTGTCGGCGCGCCCTGCCCCGGCCGCGGCCCCGGCTCCGGAGACCCCGGCCGCGCCGGAGGCGAACGCCGCGGGCGTCCCCGCGGCCCGCACTGTCCCCGGGATCTCCGGCGCTCCCGAGACCCCGGAGTCTCCCGAGAAGTAGTTTCTTCTCATGAGCGAACGACTGGTGGTCATCGGGGGCGACGCGGCGGGCATGTCCGCCGCGTCGCAGGCGCGCAGGCTCAGGTCCGCCGGGGAGCTGGAGATCGTCGCCTTCGAGCGCGGTCACTTCTCCTCGTACTCGGCCTGCGGCATCCCGTACTGGGTCGGCGGGGACGTCGCCGCGCGGGGCGAGTTGATCGCCCGGTCCCCGGAGGAGCACCGGGCCCGGGACATCGATCTGCGGATGCGGACCGAGGTGACCGCGATCGACGTGTCCGGGCAGCGGGTCCTCTCCCGGGACCTCGACGCGGGTACGGAGGCGTGGACGGGCTTCGACAAGCTGGTGATCGCGACCGGGGCCCGGCCGCTGCGGCCGCCGGTGCCGGGGATCGACGCGCCCGGCGTGCACGGCGTGCAGACCCTCGACGACGGCCAGGCGCTGCTGGACTCGCTGGAGCGGACGCCGGGCCGGCGGGCGGTCGTGGTCGGCGCGGGCTACATCGGCGTGGAGATGGCGGAGGCGCTGCTCGCCCGGGGGTACGACGTGACGGTGCTGACCCGGGGCGAGCAGCCGATGGCGACGCTCGATCCGGACATGGGCCGGCTGGTGCACCGGGCGATGGACGGCCTGGGGATCACGACGGTCGTCTCGGCGGAGGCGACGAAGATCCTGACGGGCGCGGACGGCCGTGTGCGGGCGGTGGCGACGGCCGCCGCCGAGTATCCGGCGGACGTGGTCGTGCTGGGGACGGGTGTGGTGCCCGAGACCTCGCTCGCGCGGGCGGCGGGGCTGCCGCTGGGCACGTACGGCGGGCTCCTCACCGATCTGGCGATGCGGGTGCGCGGTCACGAGAACATCTGGGCGGGCGGTGACTGCGTGGAGGTCCTGGACCTGGTCTCGGGCCGGGAACGGCACGTACCGCTGGGGACGCACGCGAACAAGCACGGCCAGGTCATCGGGGCGAACGTCGGCGGCGACTACGCCGTCTTCCCCGGTGTGGTGGGCACGGCGGTGTCGAAGGTGTGCGACCTGGAGATCGCCCGGACGGGTCTGCGGGAGAAGGACGCCCGGGAGGTGGGGCTGCGGTTCGTGACCGTGACGGTGGAGTCGACGAGCCGGGCGGGCTACTACCCGGGGGCCGCGCCGATGACGGTGAAGATGCTGGCGGAGCGGCGTACTGGCCGGCTGCTCGGGGTGCAGATCGTGGGGCGTGAGGGCGCGGCGAAGCGGGTGGACGTCGCGGCGGTCGCGCTGACGGCGGGGATGACCGTGGAGGCGATGACGGCCCTGGACCTGGGGTACGCGCCGCCGTTCTCGCCGGTGTGGGACCCGGTGCTGATCGCGGCCCGGAAGGCGACGGCGGCTGTTCGGGCGGCAGGATGACCCGAGCGGCGGAGTGACGCGATGTGACCGTTTGCGGCTATTCCCTCACCGTGGGTAAGTGGTCACATGATCAGACACACCCTGCGCGCGCTCTGCGCCGCCTCGCTCGTCATCGCCCCGCTCGCCCTCGCCGCCGCCCCGGCGCACGCGATAACGACCTGCACGGTCAACGGACTCCCCGTGACCGGCACGGTCGTGTCCGGCACCGCCGGCAGCGACTTCATCCGCTGCGCGTCCGTCGCCGGCGGCGACCAGGTGAACGGCCTCGGCGGCAACGACACGATCGTCGTCACCGGGTCGGTCGCCGGTCTGGTGTCCGGCGGTCCCGGCGCCGACTACGTCAGCACGCCCGGCACGATCTCCGGCACGGTGTCCGGAGGCGACTCGTCCGACTACCTCACGGCCGGGACCGTCTCCCCGACCGGCGCCGTGACGGGCGGGGCCGGGAGCGACCTCCTCCGGGTCTCCGCCAACGCGGGCGTCGTCGACGGCAGCCTGGGCGTGGACTTCTGCCGGGTGGGCGTCGGCAACGCGCCGATCAACTGCGAGGGCTGAGCCCGCGCCTCCACACCGGTCCCGCACCGCGGGCGGCCGTCCCGGACGGCCGCCCGCGCGTACGTATGCCCCAAGGCGTGTCAGACGGCGGTCCGCGTGTGGACGTGCTCGACGAGACGCGTCAGCGCGTCCGGGTCCATCGACGGCATGACGCCGTGGCCCAGGTTGAAGACGTGCCCCTCCAGGCCCTTCGCGGCGGCGAGGACCTCGTCCGCCTTCGCCTCGACGACCTCGGTCGAGGCGAAGAGCACGGCCGGGTCCAGGTTGCCCTGGAGCGCCTTTCCGGGGCCGACGCGGCGCGCGGCCTCGTCGAGCGGGACGCGCCAGTCGACGCCGACGACGTCCGCGCCCGCCTCGCCCATGAGGCCGAGCAGCTCACCCGTACCCACGCCGAAGTGGATACGCGGGACGCCGTACTCGGCGACCGCGTCGAAGACCTTCACGGAGGCCGGCATCACCGAGCGGCGGTAGTCGGCCGGGGCGAGGGCACCCACCCAGGAGTCGAAGAGCTGCACGGCGGAGGCGCCGGCCTCGATCTGGACCTTGAGGAAGGCCGCGGTGATCTCGGCGAGGCGGTCGAGCAGGTCGGCCCAGAGCTGCGGGTCGCCGTACATCATCGCCTTGGTGCGCTCGTGGCTGCGCGACGGGCCGCCCTCGACGAGGTAGCTCGCGAGGGTGAAAGGCGCGCCCGCGAAGCCGATGAGCGGGGTCTCGCCCAGCTCGGCGGTGAGCATCCCGATGGCCTCGGTGACGTAGTGGACGTCCTCGGGGGTCAGGTCGCGCAGCCGGGCCAGGTCGGCGCGGGTCCGGATCGGGTCGGCGACGACCGGGCCGACGCCGGGCTTGATGTCGAGGTCGAGGCCGATGGCCTTGAGCGGGACGACGATGTCGCTGAAGTAGATGGCCGCGTCGACCTTGTGGCGGCGCACCGGCTGGAGCGTGATCTCGGTGACCAGCTCGGGCCGCATGCACGACTCGAGCATCGGGATGCCCTCGCGGACCTTCAGGTACTCGGGGAGGGAGCGCCCGGCCTGCCGCATGAACCAGACGGGGGTGTGCGGCACGGGCTCGCGCCGGCATGCCCGGAGGAACGCGGAGTCGTACGTCCGCGACTGCTGCTTCGTCTGGTGGCCCTGCGGGCGTTCATTGGCACTCACGCCCAGAATCTTCGCATGTGGCGGGAAGCCGCTCGTGCGGGGCGGGTGTCCTCCCCGCACAGAGGCCCCATTCCGCCTACTCTTCCCCGCATGGCTGCGGCTCAGGGACATTTTTCCGATCATTCCGACGGCAAAAGAGGGACGGACGAGACAGCGGACAGTACGGAGACGAACCCGGTACCCCCCGCCTTCCGGCGTGCGGTGGAGGCGCTGCGATCGGCGCGACTGCGTTCCGAGATCGAGATCGACCCGACCAGGCCCCCGCAGCGCCTGGCCCCGTACGCGTACGCGGTGGAGGCGGCCGTCGTCGACGGCGAGGACGATCTCGCGGACGGCCGGCTCGTGCTGCTGCACGATCCGGACGGCCACGAGGCATGGAAGGGCACGTTCCGGCTCGTGACGCTCGTCCGGGCGGAGCTGGAGCCGGAGATGGCGGCGGACCCGCTGCTCCCCGAGGTGTGCTGGTCCTGGCTGACCGGGGCGATGGAGGCGCGCGGGCTCGCGTACGGGGAGGCGAGCGGGACCGTCACGATGGCCGGCTCGCACTACTTCGGCGGGCTGGCGGACCGGCGCCCCGCGACCCAGATCGAGATCCGGGCCTCCTGGACGCCGCGCGAAGGGATGGGCGGGGTGCCGGACACGGGGGCGCACCTGGCGGCCTGGTGTGATCTGCTCTGCCAGATCGCGGGCCTGCCTCCCGCGACATCCGAGCCGGGGGCGGGGCCGACGGGGACGGTGACGGGCGCGGGGGTCGTCTCGCTGCCCCAGCGGCGGGGCCCTCAGCAGGCGTAGGAGCGGCTCCGGGACCGGTCCGGGGACCCCCTTCCGAGGGCCCTCGGAAGGGGGTCCGCTCGTAGGATGATCGATCACGCGTCCGAATTGCCCTAATTGTTACTCACCAAATCGTGATCTTTCCCTAAAGGAGGGCGGCCCAGCTGCCGAAGGAGTCAGTGACCCCATCAGCAGCACGGGTTCGCCCCCCGGCTTCATCCCCGAGCCGGCTCCGTCCCGCATCCTTCCCCCCAGGAGGCCTGGTGTCCGTTCTCCTCGAGCAGCCCGCAAGCCTGGTCGCCTACCGCCCGAACAAGCCGACGGCCATGGTCGTCGTGGCCGACCCGCGCGTCCGCTCCACCGTGACCCGCCACCTGTGGGCCCTCGGAGTACGCGACGTGATCGAGGCTTCGTCCATCGCGGAGGCACGTCCCCGCGTCGGCAACCCGCGCGACATCTGCGTTGCCGACGTCCACCTGCCCGACGGCAGCGGCCTGACCCTGCTGTCCGAGACCCGCGCCGCGGGCTGGCCCAACGGCCTCGCCCTCTCGGCCGCCGATGACATCGGCGCCGTACGCAACGCCCTGGCGGGCGGCGTGAAGGGCTATGTCGTCACCGGCACCCGGACCAACATCGGTCATCCGACCCGGCCCGGAGCCGCCCCCATCGGCTCCGCCGCCGCGCGTCTCGGCCACCGCCGCCCCCCGGGTGCCCCGAGCCACCCGGGCGGCTACCGCGAGCTCTCCGGCCGTGAGGTCGAGGTGCTCCGGCTCGTCGCGGAGGGCCAGTCGAACAAGGCGATCGGAGTCTCCATGGGCCTCTCCGCCCTCACCGTCAAGAGCCACCTCGCCCGCATCGCCCGCAAGCTGGGCACCGGCGACCGCGCCGGCATGGTCGCGGTGGCCCTGCGGACGGGCATCATCCACTGATACGAGGCCGAGGGACGGCAAGCGCCTGTCGACGGAACGTTCCGTCGACAGGCGCTTGCCGTTCACCGATACCCTTGACAGGTGACCGACGCCCAAGAGACCGCAGCAGACACAGCACTGCGCACCACCGGGGGCGGCCCCCCGGACGACGATGTCCCTGCGAATGGGCTTCCGATCCCGTTGCTGGAGCCCCGCGAGGGGATCCCGCCCGTCGTCGAGACGGAGGACGCCCTCGCCGAGGTGATCGCCGCCTTCGCCGCCGGGAGCGGCCCGGTGGCCGTCGACGCCGAGCGCGCCTCCGGCTACCGCTACGGGCAGCGCGCCTATCTCGTGCAGCTCCGCCGCGAGGGCGCGGGCACCGCGCTCATCGACCCCGTGGGCTGCCCCGACCTCTCGGGGCTCGGCGAGGCGCTCGCCGGAACCGAGTGGATCCTGCACGCCGCGACCCAGGACCTTCCGTGCCTGCGCGACATAGGCATGCTCCCCACCTCGCTCTTCGACACCGAGCTGGCCGGACGGCTCGCGGGCTTCCCGCGTGTCGGCCTCGGCGCGATGGTCGAGTCCGTCCTCGGCTACGCCCTGGAGAAGGGCCACTCCGCCGTCGACTGGTCCACCCGCCCGCTTCCCGAGCCCTGGCTCCGGTACGCGGCGCTGGACGTCGAGCTCCTCGTCGACCTGCGCGACGCGCTGGAGAAGGAGCTCGACCGGCAGGGGAAGCTGGAGTGGGCGCACCAGGAGTTCGACGCGATCGCCTCCGCCCCGCCCGCCCCCCCGCGCAAGGACCCGTGGCGCCGCACCTCCGGCATGCACAAGGTGCGCCGCCGCCGCCAGATGGCGGTCGTACGGGAGCTGTGGACGGCCCGTGACAAGGTCGCCCAGCGGCGGGACGTCTCCCCCGGCAAGGTGCTGAGCGACGCGGCGATCGTCGAGGCGGCGCTCGCGGTGCCGGTGAACGTGGCCGCGCTCACCGCCCTGCCCGGTTTCGGCAACCGGATGGGTCGGCGGCAGCTGGAGCAGTGGCAGGCCGCGGTGGACCGGGCCAGGGCCCTGCCCGAGAGCGAGCTCCCCCAGCCGGGCACGCAGGTCGCGGGCCCGCCCCCGCCGCGCGCCTGGGCGGACAAGGACCCGGTCGCGGCGGCCCGTCTCGCGGCGGCCCGCACCGCGGTCTCGGCGCTCGCGGAGGAGCTGAACCTCCCCCAGGAGAACCTGATCACCCCGGACACGGTCCGCCGCGTCTGCTGGGAACCGCCGACGCCGGCCGACGCGGACGCCGTGGCCGCCGCCCTGGCGGGCCACGGCGCGCGCCCCTGGCAGGTCGGGCTCGTGACCCCGCTGCTCGTCGAGGCCCTGGCCGCGGAGGCCTGAGCCGGCGGCCCGGAGGCCCGTACGACGGAGCCTCACGAGCGGGTCCTCACGACCGGGTCCCATGACGGGGTCCTCACTCCTCCAGCAGGGTGAGGGCCCCGTCCGCGTCCCGGTCGTAGCTTCCCCTGGTCGCGCCCTCGACCTTGTTGTTCTTCAGCCAATCCTCGGACATGCTGTGCACCAGCTCGGCCTGGTGCTCCCAGAGCACCTGGTGGCCCGCGCAGGAGATCCGGAACATCAGCTTCTTCTTCCCGGGCATCTTCCGGTAGAGCTCGGGCGTCGAGAAGTACGTCAGTCCGAGGTCCGGCGAGGTGTTGACGATCGAGTCGTGCTCCCCGTACACGATGCACACGGGCACCTTGTCGCCGAGGACCTTGTGCAGCGCCACGGTGGTGGAGTTCCAGCCCCACCAGAAGGAGTTCCGGATCCGGTTCAGCCCCTCCGGGGAACCGGGCACCTTGCCGCCCCAGGTGGCGCCGATGGGGTCGGCCGCCATCATCGCCTTCCACGCCTCGTCGACCATGGCGGGCTCGCGCTGGTCGGGACACTTCAGGTCCCTCTGCCAGGAGTTTTCGAGGCCGCCCTTGGTGCCCACCGTCATCGGAAAGTCGAAGGCCCCCTCGGGAGCGGACACCGGCATGGGCTGCGGGGCGTCGAAATCGGTCCCGTCCTTGCTCTTCCTGCCGTTCGGCGGGAAGATCGGCGCCACCAGGAAGAGGCTGCGCACCTTGCCGTGGTGCTTGATGGCATAGGGCCCAAGCTGCTGGGACCCCGCGGAATAGCCGACGAGGTCCAGCTTCGTGACGCCGGCGCGGTCGAGGACGAAGTCGACGACGGCGTCGACCTCGTCCCAGTCGCTCTGCGAGTTGTTCAGCTGGCTCCCGTACTCCACCGGGCCGGTGTAGATCGCGGCGTTCGGGTTCGGGACGAGGAGTCCGCGCTGGGACGGGGCCGGGCTGACGTTGCGGTGGTCGTCCATCCTCGGCCGGGTGGACAAGCCGGAGCCCTGCAGCTCCATCACGTACACGTCGTGGCCGGCCTTCGCCAGCTTCGCGGCCCAGCTGTACTCCTTGTACGGAAGGTCGAAGACCGCCACGCCCGCGACGCTGCGGCCGTGCAGCATCAGGACGGGCCGACGCGGGCCGCCGCCGTGGGAGTGTGCCTTGTGCTCCCGGACGAAGAGCTTGACCTTGTCGCCGGCGTTCGCCGGAATCGTCGAGATGTGATCCACGTAGAGATCGGTGATGCTGGGTGCCGCCTGGGTGACCGTGGCCGCCATGGGTGCTCCGTTTCGCTGGGACCGGGCCCGGGACGGGCGCCCCGGGCGGGGCCAGGTTCCGCCCGGACGGTCGCCGGAGGGGGTCGACATGACCGGGTCTGGCGGGCAGCCGACCCGATCGGGTAGCGCGAGCGCGCCGATCGGACGGGCGTGCGCCCGGGGCGCGCGGTCGTTCGAGCACGCTCGTGCAGTGTGACCTTCGCCGCTTGGGCCCCAGGGGCTGGGCAGCCTGGTTACCCGCAAGTAGCATGGGGGGAAGCAAGCGCACGCTTAGGTGTGCGTCGCAGCAGCAGTGCCATCCCGCACCCTGGAGGAGAGCCATCGTGCCTCGTAGCGTCAGGGACGTCGTCTTCGTCGACGGCGTCCGCACCCCGTTCGGCAAGGCGGGCCCGAAGGGCATCTACCACGAGACCCGCGCCGACGACCTCGTCGTCAAGGCCATCCGGGAGCTGCTGCGCCGCAACCCCGGCCTCGACCCCGCGAAGATCGACGAGGTCGCCATCGCCGCGACCACGCAGATCGGTGACCAGGGCCTGACCCTCGGTCGCACGGCGGGCATCCTCGCCGGCCTGCCGCAGTCCGTGCCCGGCTACTCGATCGACCGCATGTGCGCCGGTGCCCTCACCGCCGTCACGAGCGTCGCCGGTTCCATCGCCTTCGGCGCGTACGACGCCGTCATCGCCGGTGGTGTCGAGCACATGGGCCGTCACCCCATGGGCGAGGGCGTCGACCCGAACCCGCGGTTCGTCAGCGAGAAGCTGGTCGACGAGTCCGCCCTGTTCATGGGCATGACCGCCGAGAACCTGCACGACCGCTACCCGAGCATCACCAAGCGCCGCGCCGACGAGTACGCCGTGCGCTCGCAGGAGAAGGCCGCCAAGGCGTACGCCGACGGCAAGATCCAGGCGGACCTCGTGCCGATCTCGGTGCGCCGCACCAACGCCGAGGCCGGCGAGACCGGCTGGGGCCTGGTCACCGCCGACGAGCCGATGCGCCCGGGCACCACCCTGGAGTCGCTGGCCAACCTGAAGACGCCGTTCCGCGTCCACGGCAACGTCACCGCGGGCAACGCGGCCGGTCTCAACGACGGCGCCACCGCCTCGATCATCGCCTCCGAGGACTTCGCCCGCGAGAACGACCTCCCGGTGAAGATGCGCCTCGTCTCGTACGCCTTCGCCGGCGTCGAGCCCGAGGTCATGGGCTACGGCCCGATCCCCGCGACGGAGAAGGCCCTCGCCAAGGCCGGTCTGTCGATCGAGGACATCGACCTCTTCGAGATCAACGAGGCCTTCGCGGTCCAGGTCCTCGCGTTCCTGGAGCACTACGGCATCGCCGACGACGACGCCCGCGTCAACCAGTACGGCGGCGCCATCGCGTACGGCCACCCGCTCGCCTCCTCCGGCGTCCGTCTGATGACGCAGCTGGCCCGCCAGTTCGAGGAGAACCCGCAGGTCCGCTACGGCCTCAACACCATGTGCGTCGGCTTCGGCATGGGCGCGACGGTCATCTGGGAAAACCCCCACTGGGAGGGCAAGTGAGCACCACCGCCGAGCTTCTGAAGGGCGCCGCCGCGCTCTTCCCCGACGAGGTCGTCACGAGCGCCCACGTACGGCACTTCGAACTGCCCGCCGGTGCGGGTCGGTTCGCACTGATCACGCTGGACAACGGCTTCGACCACACCAAGCCGACCACCTTCGGCCCGCAGTCGCTGGCCAACCTGAACACGGCGATCGACCAGGTCGAGGCCGAGGCCGCGAACGGTGAGATCGTCGGCGCCGGTATCACCGGGAAGCCGTTCATCTTCGCCGTCGGCGCCGACCTCAAGGGCGTCGAGCTGCTCAAGCAGCACGACGAGGCCCTCGCCATCGGCAAGGGCGGCCACGACGTCTTCAAGCGTCTGTCCGCGCTCGCCGTGCCGACCTTCGCGTACTACAACGGCGCTGCCATGGGCGGCGGCGTCGAGGTCGGTCTGCACTGCACCTACCGCACCGTGTCGAAGGCCCTGCCGGCCTTCTCGCTGCCCGAGGTCTTCCTCGGCCTGGTGCCCGGCTGGGGCGGCTGCGCGATCCTGCCGAACCTCATCGGCGCCGAGAAGGCCGTCTCGGTCATCATCGAGAACTCGCTGAACCAGAACCGCCAGCTCAAGGGCAAGCAGGTCTTCGAGCTCGGCATCGCCGACGCACTGTTCGAGGGCGCCGACTTCCTGGAGCAGTCGCTGATCTGGACGGCCTCCGTCCTGAACGGCTCCGTGGCCGTCGAGCGCCCCGAGATCGACCGCGGCGAGGGCTGGGACCAGGCCGTCGCCAAGGGCCGCGCCATCGCCGACTCCAAGGTGCACGGCGCCGCCCCGGCCGCCTACCGCGCCCTCGACATCATCGAGGCCGCCAAGGACGGGGACCTGCAGAAGGGCTTCGACGCCGAGGACCAGGCCCTCGCGGACCTGATCATGGGCGGCGAGCTCCGCTCCGGCATCTACGCCTTCAACCTGGTGCAGAAGCGCGGCAAGCGCCCCGCCGGCGCCCCGGACAAGTCGCTGGCCCGCGCGGTCACCAAGGTCGGTGTCGTCGGTGCCGGCCTGATGGCCTCCCAGCTCGCCCTGCTCTTCCTGCGCCGCCTCGAGGTGCCGGTCGTCCTGACCGACATCGACCAGGAGCGCGTCGACAAGGGTGTGGGCTACGTCCACGCCGAGATCGAGAAGCTGCTCGGCAAGGGCCGCATCAACCAGGACAAGGCCAACCGTCTCAAGGGCCTGGTCTCCGGTGTCCTGGACAAGGCCGAGGGCTTCGCGGACGCGGACTTCATCATCGAGGCCGTGTTCGAGGAGATGTCCGTCAAGCAGAAGGTGTTCGCGGAGGTCGAGGCGGTCGCCCCGGCGCACGCGATCCTCGCCACCAACACCTCCTCGCTGTCGGTCTCCGAGATGGCGTCGAAGCTCCAGCACCCCGAGCGCGTGGTCGGCTTCCACTTCTTCAACCCGGTCGCGATCCTCCCGCTCCTGGAGATCGTCCGCGGCGAGCAGACGGACGACGCCTCGCTGGCCACCGCGTTCGGTGTCGCGAAGAAGCTGAAGAAGACCGCGGTCCTGACGAAGGACGCCCCGGCGTTCGTCGTGAACCGCATCCTCACCCGCTTCATGGGCGAGATCCAGAACGTCATCGACGAGGGCACGTCGGTCGAGACCGCCGAGAAGGCGATCGAGCCGCTCGGCCTGCCGATGTCCCCCCTGGTCCTCCTGGAGCTCGTCGGGCCGGCGATCGGTCTGCACGTCTCCGAGACCCTGAACCGCGCCTTCCCGGAGCGCTTCATCGTCTCCCCCAACCTGAAGGCCGTCGTCGAGGCCGGCAAGCGCGGCTTCTACGTCTACAAGCCGGAGAACGGCTTCAAGCCCGAGCTCGACCCCGAGGTCGCCGCGCTTCTCGTCCAGGGCGACTCCGTCCTGACCGAGCAGCAGGTCCGCGACCGCGTCCTCGACGCGGTGGCGCAGGAGATCGGCCTGATGCTGGAGGAGGGTGTCGTCGCCGAGGCGCAGGACATCGACCTCTGCCTGATCACGGGCGCCGGCTGGCCCTTCCACCTGGGCGGCATCACGCCGTACCTGGACCGCGAGGGCGTCTCCGAGCGCGTCAACGGCAAGCGTTTCCTGGCGCAGGGCGTGGCGAGCGTCCCGGCGTAACACCGGAGCGCACTCCCTAGGGAGTACGTGAACGGCCCCGGCACCTGAAGAAAGGTGCCGGGGCCGTTTCGCGTGCGCCCCGCGGGGCGGGTGGGCTCAGCCGACGGGGCGCCAGCTCTCCAGGAGGAGGCCGTCCGCCGCCGCCTTCTGACGCGTGGTGACCAGCCCGCCCGCACCGGCCAGGGCCATGGCGACCAGGCGGCCGTCGAGGCTCCGGGTGAGGACCGTGGTCAGCTGTCCGCGTGCCTCACCGGTCTCCGACCAGCGGGCGCCCGACTCCTCCTGCTCGCTCGGGTAGGCGGCGAGGGCGAGGCGGCCGTCCGCCGACTGCTGTGCGAGGACCGTGCAGTCGAAACCGTCGATCAGACAGCGGGTCGCGGCGAGCCGTCCCGTACCGACCGCGTCGGCGAGGCGTGTCGGGGCCAGGCCGCGGCCCGGGGACCAGGCGCGGACCCCGCCGTCCTGGTCGCAGTAGTAGAGCGTCACGTGACCCGACGGGCCGGTCACCGCAGCGAGCGTGCCGAGGGTGACTTCCGCGGGCAGCAGGTCCTGGCGCACGGGCTTGGCGCCCGGCTCCTCCTGGACGTAGCGGAGCAGGCCCTTCGCGGTGGCCGTGAGGAGCTCGACGCGCCCCTGGCCGTTGACCGCCGCGACGGGGGACGGGTCGGTGCCCGAGCCGTGCAGGTCCCACCACGGGTGCCAGCCGCCGGCGTCCTTCTGCGCCCGGACGCTCAGCCCGCCGCCGCCGTTCCGCACGAAGGCGTACGCGCGCCCCTGGGCGTCCACCGCGACGGCCGGGTTGCCCGTCCACGGCCCCTTGCCGTTCGAGTGTCCGATGGAGCGCCAGGCCACGGCCGGACGGCCCGTCTGGAACTGGACGCTGTGCACCAGCTCGACGTGTCCCTCGTCCCCGGCCGTGGGCCGCAGGCCGACCAGGTGGACGTAGCGGTCGGCGCCCTGGCCGACCGCCAGGAAGGGCGTCAGGCCGTCGCCACCGAGCGAGACCGGACCGCTCCAGCCACCGCCCGGTTCCTCGGTCCAGCGCACCACCTCACCGTCCCGGGGCAGGTAGACGCTGAACCGGCCCTCCTCCCCTCTGGTCAGCCAGTTGCCCTGGAGGAGAGGAGAGGAAGTGGAACCGTGGGCAGAGGCTGTGGGGGCCTGGGATCGATTCGCCATGGGGGGATCCAGCGCTCCGGTCGTCGGGAGGAGTTCGGGTACGAACCGACTGTAGTCGCCCGCCCGAACCCCTCCGTCGGCCCGGTACCCCGCCCGCTCAGTACGTGGCCTCCCGGCCCTCCCGGCCCAACCGGCTGTGCCCGCGCCCGTACAGGAAGTACACGACGATGCCGATCACCATCCACACGGCGAAGCGGAACCAGGTCTCGCCCGGCAGGTTGAGCATCAGCCACAACGAAGCCGCGATGGAGAGGCACGGCAGCACCGGCACCCAGGGGGTGCGGAAGGCGCGGTGCAGGTCGGGGCGCGTCCTGCGGAGCACCATGACGCCGACGGCCACCATGACGAAGGCGAAGAGCGTGCCGATGTTCACCAGGGTCGCGAGTTCGTTGATGCTGGTGAAGCCGGCGACGATGGCGATGATCACACCGAGCAGGATCGTCGGGCGGTACGGGGTCTTGAACCGCGGGTGCGTGACGGAGAAGAAGCGCGGCAGCAGGCCGTCGCGACTCATCGCGAAGAACACGCGGGTCTGTCCCAGGAGCAGGATCAGACAGACCGTGGTGAGACCGACGGCGGCGCCGAAGCTGATCACGCCCGCGTAGAACGGATGCCCGGCGGCCTTGAAGGCGTCGGCGAGCGGGGCGCTCACGGACAGCTCCGTGTAGTGCTGCATGCCGGTGACGACGAGGGCCACCGCCACGTACAGCACGGTGCAGATGAAGAGGGAGCCGAGGATGCCGCGGGGCATGTCCCGCTGCGGCAGCTTGGTCTCCTCGGCGGCCGTGGCGACCACGTCGAAGCCGATGAAGGCGAAGAAGACGACCGAGGCGGCGGTGAAGATGCCCATCACGCCGAAGTTGGTCGGCTCGTAGCCGAAGAGGAGCTGGACGAGCGGGGCGTCCCAGTTGGAGCCGCCGCCCTCCGGGGTGACGGCCGGCGGGATGAACGGGTCGTAGTTGTCGCCGACGATGAAGAACAGGCCGGCGACGATCACGATCATCACCACGGTCACCTTGATGGCCACGACGACCGCGGTGATCCGGGCGGAGAGCTTCATGCCCAGGACGAGGACGACGGTCAGCACCAGGACCAGCAGGAAGGCCAGGATGTCGAAGGTGCCGCCCGCCACGTCCGGGCCTTCCAGCGCGTTCGGTAGATGCCAGTCGACGTTGTCCATCAGCGAGCGGACGTAGCCGGACCAGCCGACCGCCACCACCGCCGTACCGAGGGCGAACTCCAGGACGAGGTCCCAGCCGATGATCCAGGCCGGCAGCTCGCCGATCGAGGCGTACGCGAAGGTGTACGCCGATCCCGCCACCGGCACCGTCGAGGCGAACTCGGCGTAGCACAGGGCGGCGAGGGCGCAGACGATGCCGGCCGCGACGAAGGCGAGGGCCGTGGCCGGTCCCGCGTTCTCCTTGGCGACCTTGCCCGTGAGGACGAAGATGCCGGTGCCGATGATGACGCCGACACCGAAGACGGTCAGGTCCCAGGCGGACAGGGACTTTTTGAGCGCGTGCTCCGGTTCCTCGGTGTCCCGGATCGACTGCTCGACCGACTTGGTCCGGAACACTCCGGAGTTCGCGCGCGGCTGTTGGTCCGTACTCACGGTCGTACCTCCCTGCTGCTCCCTGCCATGGGGCTGCCCGCCCTGTGGTCAGAATGCACGCGAAAGGGCCGGTCGGCACTCCGAAGAGTGAGCCGACCGGCCCAATGGTGACGCCGGGTGAGGGTGGTCCGTCAGTCGCGCGCGGGCTCCACGGCCTGCGCGCTGGACTCGAAACGACCGTCCAGACGTGAGACCAGACCGGTGACCTGACGGGCGATGTCCGGGGCGGTCAGCCCGATCTCGGCCATGACCTCGGCGCGCGAGGCGTGGTCGAGGAAGCGCGGCGGGATGCCGAAGTCACGCAGCGGCACGTCCACGCCGGCGTCGCGCAGCGCCTGGGCGACGGCCGAGCCGACGCCGCCGACGCGGCTGTTGTCCTCGACGGTGACGACGACCCGGTGCTGCTCGGCGAGCGGGGCGAGGGCCTCGTCGACCGGCTTGACCCAACGGGGGTCGACGACGGTGGTGGAGATGCCCTGACGGTCGAGCAGATCGGCGATCTCCAGGCACATGGGCGCCAGGGCGCCCACGGAGACCAGGAGGACGTCGGGCCTGTCCGAGCCGGGCTCACGGAGCACGTCCATGCCGCCGACGCGGCGCAGGGCCGGTACGGCGGGGCCGACGGCGCCCTTCGAGAAGCGGACCACGGTCGGGGCGTCGGTGATCTCGACGGCCTCGCGGAGCTGGGCACGGACCTGGTCGGCATCGCGCGGCGCGGCGAGCCGCAGACCGGGCACGACCTGGAGGATCGACATGTCCCACATGCCGTTGTGGGAGGCGCCGTCGGTGCCGGTGACACCGGCCCGGTCCAGGACGAAGGTGACGCCGCACTTGTGCAGGGCCACGTCCATCAGGACCTGGTCGAAGGCGCGGTTGAGGAAGGTCGCGTAGACGGCGAAGACCGGGTGGAGGCCGCCGGTGGCGAGGCCGGCCGCGGAGACCGCGGCGTGCTGCTCGGCGATGCCGACGTCGAAGACCCGCTCGGGGAACGCCTTGGCGAACTTGTCGAGGCCGACGGGCTGGAGCATGGCCGCCGTGATGGCGACGACGTCCTCGCGCTCCTTGCCGAGCGCGACCATCTCCTCGGCGAAGACGCCGGTCCAGTCGGCGCCGGAGGAGGCGATGGGCAGGCCGGTGTCGGGGTGGATCTTGCCGACGGCGTGGAAGCGGTCGGCCTCGTCCTGGAGGGCCGGCTGGTAGCCGCGGCCCTTCTCGGTGAGGCAGTGGACGATGACCGGGCCGCCGAAGCGCTTGGCGCGGGTCAGCGCGGACTCCAGGGCCTCGATGTCGTGGCCGTCGATGGGGCCGACGTACTTGAGGCCGAGGTCCTCGAACATGCCCTGCGGGGCGATGAAGTCCTTGAGGCCCTTCTTGGCGCCGTGCAGGGTCTCGTAGAGCGGCTTCCCGACGACGGGGGTGCGCTCCAGGATGTCCTTGCCGCGGGCGAGGAAGCGCTCGTAGCCGTCGGTGGTGCGCAGGGTCGCCAGGTGGTTGGCGAGGCCGCCGATCGTGGGCGCGTAGGAGCGCTCGTTGTCGTTGACGACGATGACGAGCGGGCGGTCCTTGGCGGCGGCGATGTTGTTCAGCGCCTCCCAGGCCATGCCGCCCGTGAGGGCTCCGTCGCCGATGACGGCGACGACGTGGTCGTCCTTCTTCAGGACCTCGTTGGCCTTGGCGAGTCCGTCGGCCCAGCCGAGGACCGTCGAGGCGTGCGAGTTCTCGATCACGTCGTGCTCGGACTCCGCCTGTGAGGGGTAGCCGGAGAGGCCGCCCTTCATCTTGAGCTTGGAGAAGTCCTGGCGGCCCGTGAGCAGCTTGTGGACGTAGCTCTGGTGTCCGGTGTCCCAGAGGACCTTGTCCTTCGGGGAGTCGAACACGCGGTGCAGGGCGATGGTCAGCTCGACCACGCCGAGGTTGGGGCCGAGGTGCCCGCCGGTCTTGGAGACGGCGTCCACGAGGAACGTCCTGATCTCGTCGGCCAGCTGGTCCAGCTGTTCCGGGGAGAGCCGGTCAAGATCTCTCGGTCCCCTGATACGGGTCAGCAGAGCCACCCGTGCCTCCTTGCGTTTGAGCTGGTCGAGCATGCCGATTTGTCGAGTCTAATGTTCCGTCTTGGATCGTGGGCATCGGGCCGGGGGGTGAGGCGTCACCCTCATGGCCGACATGCCGCTGATCTGTACGGCTCTGTGCGCCCGCGCGCACCGCTCTCGTACGCCGTCGTGCACTGCTCCGGACGCAGCAGTGCCCGGCGCCGGTTTCACGGCGCCGGGCGGTGTGGCGAGCGTTACGCGCGCGGGACGGGGTCCCTAGGCGCGGCCGGCCGACTTCTGCGTCTTGCGGGAGACCGAGTCGATGATCACGGCGATGAGCAGGACCGCTCCGGTGATCATGTACTGGATCGCGTTCGAGGACAGGTTCATCTGGTTGAGGCCCTGGACGATGGACTGGATGACCAGGATGCCCAGGAGCGCCGACCAGACCTTGCCGCGTCCGCCGAAGAGGGACGTGCCGCCGATGACCGCCGCGGCGATGCACATCATCAGCTGGTTGCCGCCGCCCAGGGAGCGGTCGGCGCCGCCGGTGGCGGAGGCCAGGAAGAGGCCGCCGATCGCGCCCATGGTGCCGGAGATCATGAAGACCGAGATCCGGATCCAGGAGACGTTGATGCCGGCGCGGCGGGCTGCCTCGATGCCGCCGCCGACCGCGAAGACCTGACGGCCGTACGTGGTGCGGCGGAGCACGAAGTCGGTGACGAGCAGGATCAGCAGGAAGATCACCAGGGAGAGCGGGAGGCCCTGCTCCTGGTTGAAGCCGTACGCGGCGACGAGGACCAGGACCGCCAGGACGGCGGTGCGCAGGATGATCTCGCTCTGCGGGCGGTGCGGCAGCTCGGCGGCCTTGCGGCGGCGGGAGTCCCGCAGCTGGGCGAGGTAGAAGGCGGCGACGACGGCCACGGCGAGGCCGTAGGCGGCGGCGACGTCGGAGAAGTAGTACTTCGTGAGGTCGCCGACGAAGCTGCCGATCGGGGTGGGGATGGTGGAGCGGTCGCCCATCACCCAGGTCTGCAGACCGGCCCAGCCGAGGAAGCCGGCGAGGGTGACGACGAAGGCGGGCACGCCGATCTTGGCGAAGACCAGACCGTGGAAGGCGCCGATCAGGGTGCCGGAGAGGATGCCGAGGACGATCGCGAGGCCGTCGGGCATGTCGGTGCCGAGGACGCCCCAGACCGCGCCGGCCAGACCCGCCACGGAGCCGACGGCGAGGTCGATCTCGCCGAGCAGCAGGACGAAGACGATGCCGACGGCCATGATGCCGGGGCCGACCGCGTACAGCGTGATCTGGTCGAGGTTGTACGAGGTGATGAAGTTGCCGGTCAGCGCCTGGAAGACGATGCCGATGACGATCAGGCCGACCACGACGGGCAGCGAGCCGATCTCGCCGGAGCGGATCTTGCGCTTGAACTCCTCGACGTAGCCCTTCAGGCCCTGCTGGCGGACGAGGAGGCGGGGGTCGACGGCGGGGATCGCGCCGGCGGCGGGGGCGTCCTGGCCCGCACGAGGCTCGGGGACGGCCGTCTCGTCGCTCGCGGTGGGAGGGGTCGTGCTCACTTCGCTACCTCCGCGTTGCGGGCCTGACGGCGGGTCACGGCGTTGTCCGTGGCTCCCGTGATCGCGGCGATGATCTCTTCGTGCGTGGTGGTGGCGACCGGGAAGGTGCCGTTGTTGCGGCCCAGGCGCAGCACGGCGACGGTGTCGGCCACGGCCTTGACGTCCGCCATGTTGTGGCTGATGAGGATGACGCCGAGGCCCTGCTCGCGCAGCCGCTCGACCAGGTCGAGGACCTGCGCGGTCTGCTCGACGCCGAGGGCGGCGGTCGGCTCGTCCAGGATCACGATCTTGGGGTTGCCGACGAGGGCGCGCGCGATGGCGACGACCTGCCGCTGGCCGCCGGAGAGGGCGGCGACGGGGATGCGGACGCTGGGGATGCGGATGGAGAGGGTCGACAGGAGGTCCTTCGCCCGCTTCTCCATGGCGACCTCGTCGAGGACGCCGCCCTTCTTGATCTCGCGTCCGAGGAACAGATTGGCGACGACGTCGAGGTTGTCGCAGAGGGCGAGGTCCTGGTAGACGGTCGCGACACCGAGGTTCTGGGAGTCGTGCGGGCGGTTGATCTCCACCGGCTCGCCCTCCCACTCGATGACGCCCTCGTCGATGGGGTGCACGCCCGCGATCGTCTTGACGAGCGTGGACTTGCCCGCTCCGTTGTCGCCGACGAGCGCGACGACCTCTCCTGCGTGGACTTCGAGATCGACACCGGAGAGGACCTGAACCGCTCCGAACCGCTTGAAGATCCCGCGCAACGCCAACACGGGCGTCTGGGACACGTGAACCAACTCCTTCGCCACCGGTGCGGCGGCGGGCAAGGCGCGCCGCCGGGCGGCGCCGAGATCTGAGGGGGGCTTGCACGTCCGGCTCCCGGACCGACAGCGGGGTCTGGGTCGGCCGGGAACCGGACGGGTGGGTGGGGACGGAGCCCCTTCGTGGTGCGTCTGCGCCGCGCGGTCCTTCACCTCTTGCACGTGGCGCCCGGCCGGGAGGCCGGTCGCACGGGCGGGGAGGCGGGGAGGGGGCGTCGTACGCGGATCACGGGACCGGGGGTCCCGGGACCACGGGGTCACGGGGGTCCGTCGCCGGGGATTCGGGCCCTCGCGGGCCCGGTCGGGCCCGGGAGGAGGCCCGGGGGGTTACTTGATGCCCAGCTCGGTGCACTTGGCGGCGAGGTCCGCGGTGCAGACGTCCGCGGCCTTGTAGATGCCGTCCGCGATCACCGTGGTCTGGATGTTGGTCTTGTCGACCACGACCGGCGGGAAGAGCGTGGAGGGCACGCCGTCGGTCGCGCCCTGCGCGCCGAGCTCCTTGCCCTGCAGCAGGTTCACGGCGAACTTGGCGGCCTCGGGGGCCAGCTGCAGCGGGGACTTGTAGATCGTGAAGGTCTGCGAGCCGGCGACGATGCGCTGGATGCCCGCGACCTCGGCGTCCTGGCCGCCGACCGGGATGTTCTTCACGCCGGCGTTCTCGAGGGAGGTGATGATGCCTCCGGCCATGCCGTCGTTGGCGGAGTAGACGGCGCCGATCTTGTCCTTGCCGACCGAGGAGATCGCGGCGGACATCTTCTCGCCGGCGACCTTCGGGTCCCACTCGCCGGACGCCTCGTAGGCGATCTTGCCGACCTTGCCGTCGAGCGCGGTGTGGGCGCCCTTCTTGAACAGGGCGGCGTTCGGGTCCTTCTCGTCGCCGTTGATCATCACGACGTTGGCGCCGGCCGCCTTGGAGCCGAGGGCGGCGAGGAGCGCCTGGCCCTGGAGCTCGCCGACCTTGTTGTTGTCGTGGCTGACGTAGGCGTCGGCGCCCGGGACGGCACGGTCGTACGCGACGACCTTCACGCCCTTCGCCTTCGCGTCCTTGACCCAGCCCGCGGCCTTGGCCGAGTCGACCGGGTCCAGGGCGATGACCTTGACGCCGTCGGCGATCAGCTGGTCGAACTGCTGCTTCTGCTTGACGACGTCGGAGACGGCGTTGTTGTACACGATCTCGCAGTCGGAGCAGGCGGCCTTGACGGCCTTCTCGAACTGCGGCTTGTCCAGGGCCTCGTAGCGCGAGGTCTTGTTCTCGGGAAGGAGCAGACCGATCTTGGTCGAGCTGCCCTTGTCTTCACCGTCTCCGCCGCCGGCCTGACCACAGGCGGCGAGGGACAGGGCCATCGAGACCGCGGCCGTGGCTATGACGGCGCGACGCGTCACCTTGTTCATTGGGGTTGCCTCCCTGACGAGGCCGCGACGTTGCGGCCGAGGATGCCCGAAGTCAACTCGGCCGCAACACCGTCGTCAAGAAGTAAATTCTTAACGAGATGACAACGGTGCCTTTCGTTATCTAAGTGAAGGCAGGCGTGGAGACCGGGGCCGCCGTCGGCAGGGGGCTCTCCAACAGGGTCGAATCGCCCATCTCGCTCAGGACGAGGGCGAGGGCGCCGAGCACCTCCGCGCGTCCGCCGAGGGCCCCCTGGGCCAGCGAGAGCTGCCGGGCGGCGCTGGGGATCGCGTACCGCGAGACGGAGTCCCTGATGGGCGCGAGGACCAGCTCACCGGCCTCGGCGAGGTCGCCGCCGAGCACGACCCGGCTGGGGTTGAGGAGGTTGCAGAGGTTGGCGATGCCGCTGCCGATGTGCCGGCCGACGTCGGCGACGACGCGGCGGCAGCCGGGGTCGCCCGCGCGGGCCAGCTGGACGACCCGCTCCATGGTCAGGTCCGGGCCGTGACTGGGCTGGAGGAGCGGCAGGACGTAGCGGGCGGCGGTGAAGGTCTCCAGGCAGCCGCGGTTGCCGCAGCGGCAGACCGGTCCCGACTCGTCGAGGGTGATGTGCCCGATCTCGCCGGCGGTGCCGCCGGGCCCCCGGTAGACCCGCCCGTCGATGACGAGGCCGGCTCCGACGCCGCTGGCCACCTTGATGTACGCGAGGTCCTTGACGCCCCGCCCGCTCCCCCAGACCAGCTCGCCGAGCGCGCCGAGGTTGGCGTCGTTGTCGACGTGCACGGGGACGCCGAGGCGGCCGGAGAGCTCCTCGGCGGGGTTGATGCCGCTCCAGCCCGGGAGGATCGAGGTCGAGCCGAGCCGGCCGGAGGAGACGTCGATGGGGCCGGGTACGCCGAGCCCGACGCCGATGACCTTGTCGCGGCTGATCCCGGTGGCCGCGATCAGCCGTGTGACCAGCTGTTCCGCCCGGTCGAAGCCCTCGGCCGCGGAGGCGTCCACGTCGAGCGGCTCGGCCTCCTCGGCCAGCACCTGGTGGGCGAGGTTGCCGACGGCGACCCGCAGGTGGGTGTGGCCGAAGTCGACGCCGATGACGATGCCGGCGTCCCCGGAGAGCGAGACGCTGCGGGCCCTGCGGCCCCCCGCGGAGGTCGGGGTGACCTCGACCGTCCCGCCGTCCTTCAGCTCCCGCACGATGTTGGAGACCGTGGCGGCGGACAGGCCCGTCGCCCGGGCGATCTCCGCCTGGGTCAGGGATCCGGCCATCCGCACCGCCCGGACGACCCGTTCGAGGTTGGCCTTGTGCAGAGAGGTCTGCGACCCCGGAGTCTCCATCGACTCACTCACTCCCACCGTTTTCTCCAACATGTGAACTCTAAGGGGACGCTTTCGCCTTGCTCCCCGTCAAGACCTTGAGTGGCGGGCGTCGGGTGTCACGGCACACGAAAGGCCCCCGGCGCGGCGGCGCCGGGGGCTCTTCGGGGGCGGGAGAGCGGGGCTTCGTCCCCCTCCGGGGGCGGGTTGCGGCTACTTCACGGCGCCGGCGGTCAGACCGGCCACCACCTGCCGCTGGAAGATGATGTACGCGGCGAGGACCGGCAGCATCGCCATCACGAGGCCGGCGAAGAGGCCGGACCAGTCGCCCTTGTAGCCCTGGCTCGTGGCCAGCTGGACGAGGCCCTGGGAGAGCACCTTCTCGTCCTGCTCCGTGTTGAGCACGGTGGGCAGCAGGTACTGGTTCCACTGGCCGAGGAAGTTGAAGATGCCGACGCTGATCAGGCCCGGCCTGGCCATGGGCAGCATGACCTGGAAGAAGGTCCGGGTGTGCGAGGCGCCGTCCACGAAGGCCGCTTCCGCCACCGAGGACGGCAGGGTGCGGAAGAAGGCCGTCAGGAAGAAGACGGTGAAGGGCAGCGAGTACGCGATGTAGACGAGGATCAGGCCGTGCGGGGTGTTGAGCAGGGCCATGTTCTGCATCACGTAGAAGAGCGGCACCAGCGCCAGGATGATCGGGAAGCTCATCCCTCCGATGAAGAGGAAGTAGATGAAGCGGTTCCCGGGGAAGTCGAAGCGGGCCAGCACGTACGCCGCCATCGAGCCGAGGAGCAGGGTGCCGATGAGCGAACCGCCGACGACCACGATCGTGTTCATGAAGTAGTCGCTCATGTGTGCCTGGGACCAGGCGCGCGACCAGTTCTCGAAGTGCAGGCCGTCCGGCAGCGACCACGGGGAGGTGAAGATCGCCCGGTCGGTCTTGAACGAGGTCATCACCGCCCAGAGCAGCGGCATGACGACCATGATCGCCCAGATGACGAGGACGCCGTGCGAGAAGACGTTGAGGACCGCGCCCTCCTTCCCGGACTCCTTGGGGGGCGTGGGCGCCGCCGTCTTGGCGACCGCGGGCCCGGGGCCCCCCGAGGGGCCCGGGGTCTCGACGCCGGGGGTGGCAGTGTCGGTCGTCTTCATCAGAACTCCAGCCGCTCGCGCCGGCCCAGCTTCATCACGATGGCCGCGAAGGCCAGGGTGACGAGAAGGAGCGCGACACCGATGGTCGTTGCGTAGGCGGCCTGACCGTCCCGGAACGCCTTCTGGTACACGTACAGCGGAAGGACGACGGTGGAGTAGTCGGGCCCGCCGCCGTTGGGGCCGACGGTCATGATCTGGACGACGGCGAAGGACTCCGCGCCGAGCGCGAGGATGCCCATGTAGATCCAGCCGGACTGCACGGTGTCCCAGAGCAGCGGCAGCGTGATCTTGAAGAACGTCGTGAAGCGGTTGGCGCCGTCGAGCAGGGCGGCCTCGTAGAAGTCCCTCGGAATGGACGCCATGCCGGCCGAGAAGAGGACGACGAAGAATCCGACCGTGGACCAGACGAGAACGGCCATCACACAGATGAGGGCGAGGTTCGGATCGCCCAGCCAGTCCGGCTGAATACTGCCGAGGCCCACGAGCTTCAGTCCGGAATTGATGGCTCCGCTGTTCGGGTTGTAGGCGAACTGGAAGAGCAGCGCGACGATGGCGATCGACAGCACCTGCGGGAAGAAGTACACGATCTTGTAGAAGCCTGATCCGCGCACACCGGCAATGGCCGCTCCACGGCGGCGCCGACCGCCGACATTGAGCATGAACGCGAAGAACAGCGCGAGTCCGACGGTCACCAGCGGCAGCACCACGGCGAGGGTCAGACTGTGCTGGAGCGATTTCCAGAAGATCTCGTCGTCCAGCATTCTGCTGTAGTTGTCGAATCCGACGAACCCGAATTCGGGGCTCAGTCCGCTCCAGTCCGTCAGCGAGTAGTAGATGGACTGGATGAACGGCCAGATGACGAAGAGCGCGTAGAGCGCGAGGGGCGCCGCCAGGAACCCCACGATGAAACGGTACTTGCCGTGCTGCATTCCTACCGACCCCGATCTTCCCGCGGAGGCGCGCCGCGGGTGCCGCGCGCGAAGGGACCGGGGCCCGCTCCCGGTCGGCGGGAAGGGGCCCCGGCACTGCTCACTGGTGCTTGTAGTGCTTGATCGAGGAGTCCTTGGCCGCTTCGTCGGCGAACTTCTGGATCTTCTTGATCGTCTCGGCCGGGGTCGCACGGCCGGCCATCATCTCGCCGATGCCCGCGACACCGATCTTCTCCTTCTGGAGGGCGACGTACCAGTCCTGGAGGCGCAGGTTGACGACGTTCTGGCCGGCCTTCTCCAGAGCCGCGACACCGGACTTGAGGCCCGGCGTCAGCTCGATGCCGTCGGTGCCGCCGTTGAACGCGGAGAGGGACTTCACGGACTGCGTGAAGTTCTTGGACGAGGCCTCGCTGAGCATGATGCGCAGCTGCTCCATGCCGCCCTCGGGGTTCGCCGCCTTGGCCGGGACGATGAAGGGCTCGCCGCCGGAGGCCCACATGGTGCCGAAGGGCATCTTGTCGGAGGCGTCGAGGCCGCTCGGCGCCGAGACGGCCAGGTCGAAGTCGGCCGGCATGGTCTTGGCCGCCTCGTTCTCGACCCAGGAGCCGTTCGGGATGAAGAGGGCCTTGTTCTCGGTCCAGGCGGTCTGCGACTGGATGTGGTCGAGGCCGGGGGTGCCGTTGAGGATGTAGCCCTTGCGCTTGAGCTCGTAGTACGCCTCGAAACAGGCCTTGACCGCGGGGTGCTCCCAGGCCTTCGGCTCCAGGTTGTCGATGGCGTCCAGGACCTCGCGGCCGCCGACCTTGGCGATCATCGGGTAGAGCGAGAAGGGCAGGTAGTAGGGGTGCTTGCCCGCGTACGTCCAGCCGGCGATGCCCTTCTTCTTGGCCTTCTCGCAGACGGCCAGCATCTCGTCCCAGGTCTCGGGGTACTTCGCGTCGAGGGAGTCGAGCAGCTTCTGCGAGTACCAGACCCCGTAGACGGTGTAGGCGTAGTAGAGGACCCAGACCGGGGCGCCGTCGAACTGGCCCATCTCGACGATGCCGGGCCGCAAGGTGTCGCGGACCGTCTTCTTCGGGTCGTCGATGGAGGCCGAGTCCAGGAGGGCGGTGAGGTCGGCCAGCTGCTTCTGCCCGACGAGGACGCCCATGTCCATCTGCTCGGCGCCGGAGTTGTCGATGAGGTCCGGCGGGTTGCCGCCGTTGAAGCGCGGCTGGAGCTCGGTCGTGATCTTCTGGGTGGGCGTGAACTTGACCTTGGCCCCGGGGTAATTCGTCTCGTAGACCTTGATCGCGTCCTTGGCGTACTGCTGTCCGAATCCGCCGTCGAAGAGAACGAAATCGAGCGCGGCCGACCCGTTCACCCCGAGCGGGTTCTTTTCGGACTTCGTGCCCTTCTCGACCTTTTCGTTGCCGTCGCCGCCACTGCTCGCGCAGGCGGAGAGGAAGCCCATGGTCGGCACCGAGATCAGGCCGATCGCGGCGGAACGCTTGATCAGATCGCGACGGCCGAGGCCGCCCTCACCGTTGTGTGCGGAGGTGGATCCCATGCTCAAGTCCTCGCCTTCATTCAGGACTCAGGCGGTGTACCGGTCGCCCGTAACTCACTCGCCACAGGCGAAGGGCCCCGCCACCGCGGTCATTTGCAGCCGGGTCGTGCACGCGTCGGGCCGTGGCCGGAGTGCTCCGGGGAGTGCCCCGAGGAGTACTCCGACTGGCTGGACGCCGACAGGTATAGTCCACTTCCCTTCACCTGAGCAAGATCGAAAGCA
Organism: Streptomyces narbonensis; assembly: GCF_014649015.1. Lineage (GTDB taxonomy): Bacteria > Actinomycetota > Actinomycetes > Streptomycetales > Streptomycetaceae > Streptomyces > Streptomyces narbonensis. Next base: position 92,916 of record NZ_BMSF01000002.1, on the reverse strand, counting down.
GGTTTCAGCAACCATCTTTCCCGAGTTGAGACCTCCGCGATAAGCGCGCCGAATCTGCGGCGTTTCGTCCAACCGTTGGCCCTGTAACACCCTTGACAGCACATCAGAGCTCCGCCTATTGGGAGGCCGCGCTACGCCATTGGTGGGGCCGAACCGTGCCGACCAGGGCAACGGAGGGGCAAACAGGGACATATGTTCGTGACCGAAACAGTTGTGTCACAGACCCCCCACCAAGTGAAGATTCCATAAGGAAGATCCGGGATCATAGAGGTCTCGCCGACGCCCGTCCTCGCGACGGAGGCGCGGCGAACCTGCCTGTTTCCTATGCGTTTGGAGTAATACGTGGCGAAGTCTTCTCGCCTGAACCGCACGGGCGTTCTGTCCCGTGTGACGGTCGCGGCGATAACGGCGGCTCTGGTCGGCACGACGACGGCGGCCACGGCCGCCGACGCGCCGAAGCCCACCATCGCCGGCGTCGAGCAGGCCTCCGGCGCGAGCGCCTTCTCGGCCGCGTCGGCCGCCGCCGTCGCTCCGGTGAACTACCTGAACGGCGTCAACAGCGCGGGCATCATCTGGCGCTACGAGCCGGTCGGTGGCGGTGCCATCCAGCGTCTCAACACCCAGTCCGGCTCCGGCTGGAACTACGACAAGCACTTCTCGCAGGCCGACATGAACGGCAACGGCTCCGCCGACGGTATGTACACCGTCAACCGCGGCAACCTGACCTACACCGCGTTCGGCGGCTCGCCCCGCTTCATCGGTGGCGGCTGGGGCATCTACAACGAGGTCTTCTCCGCCGCCAACACCGGCGGCGGCACGGCCGACGACGTCCTCGCCCGCGACAGCGCCGGTGTGCTGTGGCACTACCTGGGCAACGGCAACGGCTCGCTGACCCAGCGCTACCGCATCGGTTCCGGCTGGAACGCGTACACCCAGATCGCCGGCAAGGGCGATGTCTCGGGCGACGGGCGTCCCGACGTCGTCGCGCGTGACCGCAACGGCGTCCTGTGGCTCTACAAGGGCACCGGCAACTACCGGACGCCCTTCGCCAGCCGCACCCGTGTCGGCAGTGGCTGGAACACGTACAACGCCATCGTCTCCTCGGGCGACCTGAACTTCGACGGCAAGGCCGACCTCGTCGCCCGCGACGGCGCCGGCGCGCTGTGGCTGTACAAGGGCCGTGGCAACGCCACGACCCCGTACACCGGACGCGTGAAGATCGGCACGTCCGGCTGGAACGGCTTCCGCGAGCTGTTCTAGTCGTCCCCGGGCGCCTATGGGCGTCTAGGCCTCAGGGCAAGCGCAAGGGCCCCGCTCCTCTTCCGAGGAGCGGGGCCCTTGTCGTACTAGCCGATCACCCGACGCGTCAGCCGCGGATCAGGTTGCGGAGCACGTACTGCATGATGCCGCCGTTGCGGTAGTAGTCCGCCTCGCCGGGGGTGTCGATGCGGACGACCGCGTCGAACTCGACACCGGTGTCGGTCGTGACCTTGACCGTCGACGGCGTGGTGCCGTCGTTCAGCTCGGTGACGCCCGCGATGGAGAACGTCTCCTCGCCGGTCAGGCCGAGCGAGTCGGCCGACTGGCCGGCCGGGAACTGCAGCGGCAGGACACCCATGCCGATGAGGTTCGAGCGGTGGATGCGCTCGTACGACTCGGTGATGACGGCCTTGACGCCGAGGAGCGCGGTGCCCTTGGCGGCCCAGTCGCGGGACGAGCCGGAGCCGTACTCCTTGCCGCCCAGGATGACCAGCGGGGTGCCGGCGGCCTGGTAGTTCTGCGAGGCGTCGTAGATGAACGACACCGGCGCGCCCTCGACGGTGAAGTCGCGGGTGAAGCCGCCCTCGGTGCCCGGCGCGATCTGGTTGCGCAGGCGGATGTTGGCGAAGGTGCCGCGGATCATGACCTCGTGGTTGCCACGGCGCGAGCCGTAGGAGTTGAAGTCACGACGCTCCACACCGTGCTCGGTGAGGTACTTGCCGGCCGGGGTGTCGGCCTTGATGGCGCCGGCCGGGGAGATGTGGTCGGTGGTGACCGAGTCGCCCAGCTTTGCCAGGACGCGCGCGCCGACGATGTCGGTGACCGGGGTGGTCTCCATCGTCATGCCCTCGAAGTACGGGGGCTTCCGGACGTAGGTGGACTCGGTGTCCCACTCGAAGGTGTTGCCGGTCGGGATCTCCAGCGCCTGCCACTGGGCGTCGCCTGCGAAGACGTCCTGGTAGGACTTGTTGAACATGTCCTCGCCGATGGCGTTGGCGACGACGTCGTTGACCTCGGCCTCCGACGGCCAGATGTCGGCCAGGTAGACGGGCTTGCCGTCCTGGTCGACGCCGAGGGCGTCCTTGGTGATGTCCACCTTCATGGAACCCGCGATGGCGTACGCGACGACCAGCGGCGGGGAGGCCAGGTAGTTCATCTTGACGTCGGGGTTGATACGACCCTCGAAGTTACGGTTGCCCGAGAGCACCGAGGTCACGGCCAGGTCGTGCTCGTTGACGGCCTTGGAGACCTCCTCCGGCAGCGGGCCGGAGTTGCCGATGCAGGTGGTGCAGCCGTAGCCGACGAGGTTGAAGCCGACCTTGTCGAGGTACGGGGTGAGGCCCGCCTTGTCGAAGTAGTCGGTGACGACCTTCGAGCCCGGGGCGAGGGTGGTCTTGACCCACGGCTTGCGGGTCAGGCCCTTCTCGGTGGCCTTCTTCGCGACGAGCGCGGCGGCGACCATCACGTACGGGTTCGACGTGTTGGTGCAGGAGGTGATCGCGGCGACGGTGACGGCGCCGTGGTCGATCGTGTAGGTGGTGCCGTCGGGGGCGGTCACCTGGACCGGGTTCGACGGGACCGTGCTGCTGACGGCCGGGGCGTCGGAGGCCGGGAAGGACTCCTGGCCCGCCTCGTCGACGCTGTCGACGTAGTTGCGGACGTCCAGGGCGAACTGCTCGGCGGCGTTCGCGAGGACGATGCGGTCCTGCGGGCGCTTCGGGCCGGCGATGGAGGGGACGACCGTGGAGAGGTCGAGCTCCAGCTTCTCGGAGAAGTCGGGCTCGGCGGCCGGGTCCAGCCAGAGACCCTGCTCCTTGGCGTACGCCTCGACGAGCGCGACCTGCTGCGCGGAGCGGCCGGTCAGCTTGAGGTAGTTCAGGGTCTCGCCGTCGATCGGGAAGACCGCGGCGGTGGAACCGAACTCCGGCGACATGTTGCCGATGGTGGCGCGGTTCGCGAGGGAGGTGGCGGCGACGCCCTCACCGTAGAACTCGACGAACTTGCCGACGACGCCGTGCTTGCGCAGCATCTCGGTGATCGTGAGGACCAGGTCGGTGGCGGTGGTGCCGGCCGGCAGCTCGCCGGTCAGCTTGAAGCCGACGACGCGCGGGATGAGCATGGAGACCGGCTGGCCGAGCATCGCGGCCTCGGCCTCGATGCCGCCGACGCCCCAGCCCAGCACGCCCAGGCCGTTGACCATGGTGGTGTGCGAGTCGGTGCCGACGAGGGTGTCGGGGTACGCCTGGCCGTTGCGGACCATGACCGTACGGGCCAGGTGCTCGATGTTCACCTGGTGGACGATGCCGGTGCCCGGGGGGACGACCTTGAAGTCGTCGAAGGCGGTCTGGCCCCAGCGCAGGAACTGGTAGCGCTCCTTGTTGCGGCCGTACTCCAGCTCGACGTTCTGCGCGAAGGCGTCGTTCGTGCCGAACTTGTCCGCGATGACGGAGTGGTCGATGACCATCTCGGCCGGGGAGAGCGGGTTGATCTTCGCCGGGTCGCCGCCGAGTGCGGCGACGGCCTCACGCATGGTGGCGAGGTCGACGACACAGGGGACACCGGTGAAGTCCTGCATGATCACGCGCGCCGGCGTGAACTGGATCTCCTGGCTCGGCTGGGCCTGCGAGTCCCAGTTGCCGAGCGCCCGGATGTGGTCGGCGGTGATGTTCGCGCCGTCCTCGGTGCGGAGCAGGTTCTCCAGGAGGACCTTCAGGCTGTAAGGGAGGCGCGCGGAGCCCTCGACCTTGTCCAGCTTGAAGATCTCGTACGACTCGTCGCCCACGCGCAGCGTGCTGCGGGCGTCGAAGCTGTTCGCCGACACGACAGTCTCCTTCATCAATGTGCGCGTACTACCGCCATGCTGCCGCCACGGCTCCACGCCGATCCGCTAAGGTAAGACTTAGTTAGGTAACCCTTACCGGGCGGGCGGCTGCGGTGCGCCGTAAGCAGTTATCTCGATGTCGAGATAACTCTAGTGCATCCCCGCCGCTCGGTCATGCCCGGCCGCCCCGCAGATCCGGGTGGCGCGCGTCTCCCCCGGTCACGGGGTGGCGACGAGGTCGCCAAGCCGTGCGGCGAGCCACGGCCTGCGGCCGCCGGCCCGCATCCGCCCCAGGGCCACGGCCTTCCAGACCGGGGTGCGCCGGAAGGAGACGAGCAGGAAGGCGGCCGGGTCGACCGTGAGCCTGCAGTCGTACGCCCGCGGCGGGGCGTCTCGGGTCACCGTCATCGCCCCGCCGTCGACGACGACCGCGAGACGGGGGCCGCCCTTGACCACCAGGTCGAAGGCGATGCGGACGCCCCGCGCCTTCGCCGGGTCCAGGGCCAGGCTCATCATCGTCGGCATCGACTGGCCGATCACCAGGCTCGCCTCGTCCGCTCCGATCAACCAGGGGAGCCCCGCGCCGCGCGCGATGTCCAGGCCGTGCACGAGACTCTCGCTGAGCATCAGGCCGGTCACCACCGCGACGGTGAGCGTGGGCTCCGGGCCGTACCAGGGCGCGGTGACCGGAGCGTCCGGGGCGAGGTCCTCGGTGATCCGCAGGAACGTCTCACCCCGCTCGGCGAGGAGGTCGCCGAGCCGGGCGCGCCCCGCGCCGTCGAGGAGGGCGACGGAGGTGTCGTTCATGGCCGCGATCCGCTCGACGAAAGGCAGGTCGCCGGAGGGCAGGACGCTCGCCCAGTCCACGGCCCCGGCCCCGGCGTCGGCGTCGGCGTCGGCGTCGGCGTCGGCGTCGGCGTCGGCGTCGGCCCAGGCTCCGGCTCCGGCTCCGGCTCCGGCTCCGGCGTCGACCCTGGCCCCGGCATCGGCGTCGACCCTGGCCCCCGCATCGGCCCCGGCTCCGGCGTCGACATTCGTCGACACGACGGAGCCGTACGCGAGGTACACGGAGGCGAGGTGCGCACCGACGTCGCCGACGCTCCACCTGGGGACGCCGGAGGCGGCGTCCAGGTCGGGGACCTCGCGGAGCAGCCGCGCGAGGCGCGGGATCGCGGCGGCCAGCGCGGCGCGGGTCCTCTGGTGCTCGGAGACGGGATCGAACGTCGGGACGGTGCCCATGCCACTCCCCCATGCTGCGGACGGGCCCGCAGATTACCGCCGGGTAGCACGGCGGCGATAGAGCTGAGGGGACACCCGCCGACAGCGCACTGCCGGCGGCGCACGGCCGGCCACGGATGGCGGCGCACTGCTGGCCGGGGGCGGCCGGCGGACCGAGGATCGAGTCATGTTCAACGGCGCGCACGTGATTCTGTACACCCAGGACGCGGAGGCCGACCGCGACTTCCTCAAGGACGTCCTCGGCTTCGACCATGTGGACGCCGGCCGGGGGTGGCTCATCTTCAAGCTGCCGCCCGCCGAGATCGCCGTGCATCCCACGGAGGGCGAGCCGAAGCACGAGGTCTATCTGATGTGCGAGGACATCGCCGGCACCCTGACGGCCCTGGAGGACCGCGGGGCCGAGATCTCACGCCCCATCACCGACCAGGGCTGGGGACTGCTCGGGGCCGTCCGGCTGCCGAGCGGCGCCGAACTCCCCCTGTACGAACCGCGTCACCCGACCGCGCACACGCTGTCACCCTGACGGCCTACCCCAATGGCGAGCCCCATCTCATATCTGAGATAACGTGACGCCATGGCAGACGACTACCTCGTACGCATCGGCAAGCTCATCCGTGACGCCCGGCAGCACCGCGGCTGGACGCAGACGCAGCTTGCCGAGGCGCTGGCCACAAGCCAGAGCGCCGTCAACCGGATCGAGCGCGGCAACCAGAACATCAGCCTTGAGATGATCGCCCGGATCGGCGAGGCCCTCGACAGCGAGATCGTGTCCCTGGGTTACGCGGGACCGATGCACCTCCGCGTCGTCGGGCGCCGTCGGCTCTCCGGAGCCATCGACGTCAAGACGAGCAAGAACGCCTGTGTCGCGCTGCTCTGCGCCTCGCTCCTGAACAAGGGCCGCACGGTCCTGCGCCGCGTCGCCCGCATCGAAGAGGTCTTCCGGCTCCTGGAGGTCCTCAACTCCATCGGCGTGCGCACCCGCTGGATCAACGACGGCGTCGACCTGGAGATCGTGCCGCCCGCCGAGCTGGACATGGAGTCCATCGACGCCGAGGCCGCGATCCGCACCCGCTCGATCATCATGTTCCTCGGCCCGCTGCTGCACCGCATGGACCGCTTCAAGCTGCCGTACGCCGGTGGCTGCGACCTCGGTACGCGCACGATCGAGCCGCACATGATCGCGCTGCGGCGCTTCGGCCTGGACATCACGGCCACCGAGGGGATCTACCACGCCCAGGTCGAGCGCTCGGTCTCCCCCGACCGCCCGATCGTCCTGACCGAGCGCGGCGACACGGTGACCGAGAACGCACTGCTCGCCGCCGCCCGCCACGACGGCGTGACGGTCATCCGCAACGCCTCCTCCAACTACATGGTCCAGGACCTGTGCTTCTTCCTGGAGGCGCTGGGCGTACGGGTCGACGGCATCGGCACCACCACCCTGACCGTCCACGGCATCCCCCAGATCGACGTCGACGTCGACTACTCCCCCTCCGAGGACCCGGTCGAGGCGATGAGCCTGCTGGCCGCGGCGGTCGTCACGGAATCCGAGCTGACCATCCGCCGGGTCCCGATCGAGTTCATGGAGATCGAGCTCGCGGTCCTGGAGGAGATGGGCCTCGACCACGACCGCTCGGCCGAATACGCCGCCGACAACGGCCGCACGCGCCTGGTCGACCTGACGGTCCGCCCCTCCAAGCTGGAGGCGCCGATCGACAAGATCCACCCGATGCCCTTCCCGGGCCTGAACATCGACAACGTCCCCTTCTTCGCGGCGATCGCGGCGACGGCACAGGGCAAGACCCTCATCCACGACTGGGTCTACGACAACCGCGCCATCTACCTCACCGACCTCAACCGCCTCGGCGGCCGCCTCCAGCTCCTGGACCCCCACCGCGTCCTGGTCGAGGGCCCCACCCGCTGGCGCGCCGCCGAGATGATGTGCCCGCCGGCCCTGCGCCCCGCGGTGGTCGTCCTCCTGGCGATGATGGCCGCCGAGGGCACGTCGGTCCTCCGCAACGTGTACGTCATCAACCGCGGCTACGAGGAACTCGCGGAGCGCCTCAACTCGGTCGGCGCGCAGATCGAGATCTTCCGGGACATCTGAGAGCAGGACTGAAGGTGTCGGAGAGCGGTCGGACCTCCCAGGCCTGGGGGGTCCGACCGCTCTCCGAGTTGAGCCCGAGCCGAGCCGACCGGGTTGTCGGTCAGCCCATGCCCGGTGGGCCCATTCCGCCCTTGAGACGGTCGATGTCGGACTGGCGGACCTGGATCACGAAGAGGGCCACCAGGGCGCCGACGACGGCGAAGATCGCCGCTGTGACGAAGCCCGCGGACACGCCCGAGGTCAGCACCTGGTCGCCCCAGGGAGCGGGAAGCTGGCCCGTTTTGGCGAACTCGGCCTTCTGCAGCGGGGTCGCCTGGGAGAGGAAGAGGGGGACCTGGGTGTCCGCCTCGTTGCGGCTGGCCGTGCCGAAGACCGTCACCAGGATCGACAGGCCCAGCGAACCGCCCACCTGTTGCATGGCGTTGAGCAGACCGGACGCGGCGCCGGATTCCTGGGGTTCGACGTTCGACAGCGCCATGATGGTCAGGGAGACGAACATCAGGCCCATGCCGAGGCCGAAGACGAGGATCGGTCCGAGGATGCTGCCGAGATAGGTGGAGTCGACGTCGGTCAGGGTCAGCCAGGACAGTCCGGCCGCGGCGAGCACCGAGCCCACCACCATGAAGGGTTTCGGGCCGTACCGGGGCAGCAGGTTGGACGTGAGGCCGGCGCCGACCCCGATGATCGCGCTGACCGGCAGGAAGGCGAGCCCTGTCGCCAGGGGGCTGAAGCCCAGCACCTGTTGGACGAACAGGGTGAGGAAGAAGAACATCCCGAAGATGGCCGCCGCCAGACAGAGCATGATGACGTAGGTGCCCGAGCGGTTGCGGTCGGCGAACATGTGCAGCGGCGTGATGGGTTGCTGGGAGCGCCGCTCGATCAGGATGAAGGTGGCCAGGAGGACGACCGCCGCGACGAACGAGCCGATCGTGTACGGATCGCTCCAGCCCTCCTGGGCGGCCCGGATGAACCCGTAGACCAGAGCCACCATGCCGAGCGTGGAGGTGAGCGCGCCCGCGAGGTCGAAGTGGCCGGGGTGCCGCTCGGACTCCTTGACGTGTCGCGGGGTGAGGAAGGCGATGATCAGCGCGATCGGCACGTTGACGAAGAAGATCCAGCGCCAGTCGAGCCATTGGACGAGCATGCCGCCGGCGACCAGACCGATCGCGCCGCCGCCGGCCGAGACGCCCGCGAAGACGCCGAAGGCCCGGTTGCGTTCCGGGCCTTCGTCGAACGTCGTGGTGATCAGGGAGAGCGAGGTCGGGGAGGCTATCGCGCCGCCGACGCCCTGGAGGGCGCGGGCCGCGAGGAGTTGCCACTCGCTCTGCGCGAGTCCGCAGAAGAGCGAGGCCAGTCCGAAGAGCAGCACACCGAAGATGAACACGCGCCGTCGGCCCAGGATGTCACCTGCGCGTCCGCCCAGCAGGAGCAGACCGCCGAAGGTCAGCGTGTAGGCGTTGACGACCCACGACAGGCTGGTGGTGGAGAAGTCCAGCGCTGTCTGGATGTGGGGGAGCGCGATGTTCACGATGGTGATGTCGAGAACGACCATCAGTTGACAGGACGCGATGACGAACAGGGCAATGCCCTTGCCGTCACTGCCTTTCCTGGGGGTGGCCGTCTGTGCCGGGGGCGTCGGCTGGGGTGTACTCATTTGGCGACCTCGGGTCCTCGCCTGGTGAGTGAGCCGTGGGCCGGTCAGTCCACCTTTCGACACTAAGCCCGGCCTGCCCGGGCGACCAGTTGATCAAGCGTGTACGGGCTCGTCCAGGACCGCGAAGCCGTCCAGTTCCACCCGGGCCTGCTCGTCCCAGAGGCGTACGACTCCGATGACGGCCATCGCCGGGTAGTCGCGGCCCGCCAACCGTCGCCAGATCCTCCCGAGTTCGTGGGCGTGGGTGCGGTAGTCGTCGACGTCGGTCGTGTAGACGGTGACGCGGGCCAGGTCGGCGGGGGTGCCGCCGGCGTGCCGCAGGGCGGTGAGCAGATTGCCGAGGGCCGTGGTGAACTGCTCGGTGAGGGTGTCCCCCACGACGGCGCCCTCGTTGTCGAGGGCGGTCTGCCCGGCGAGAAAGACAAGCCGGGAGCCGGTGGCCGTCACGGCGTGGGAGAAGCCGGTGGGCGGGGCGAGTTCGGCGGGGTTGTGCCGGTGCAGGCTCATGAGGACGGCACCTCCTGGAGGCTGTCGAGCCTACGCCGGTGGGACGCGTACAGCTCCTTGGCGATGATCGTGCGCTGGACTTCGGTGGCTCCCTCGTAGATCCGGGGCGCGCGGACCTCGCGGTAGAGGTGTTCGAGGAGGTGACCGCGTTGCAGGGCGCGGGCTCCGTGGAGTTGGACGGCAGAGTCGACGACGTACTGGGCGGTCTCGGTGGCGAGGAGTTTGGCCATGGCGGAGCGGCGGGGTACGTCCGGGTCTCCGCCGTCGTACGCGGCCGCGGCCGCGTAGACGAGCAGGCGGGCGGCTTCGGTGCGGGTGGCCATCTCGGCGATCCGGTGGGCGACGGCCTGGAGGTCGGCGAGGTGTCCGCCGAAGGCGGGGCGATCGGCGGTGTGGGCGACTGCGGCGTCGAGGGCCGCCTGCGCCATGCCCACGGCGAAGGCCCCGACGCTGGGGCGGAAGAGGTTGAGCGTGTGCATCGCGACCCGGAAGCCCCGGTCCGGTTCGCCGAGGAGGTCTTCGGCGCCGACGGGGACCCCGTCGAAGGTGAGGGTGCCCAGGGCGTGCGGGGACAGCATGTCGAGCGCCTCGCCGCCGAGCCCGGGGCGGTCGGCCGGGACGAGGAAGGCGGTGACGCCACGGGACCCCGCGCCTCGGGTGGTGCGGGCGAAGACGGTGGCGAAGTCGGCCTCGGGGGCGTTGGAGATCCAGCGCTTCTCGCCGTGCAGACGCCAGCCGCCGCGGCCGTCGGGGACGGCGTCGAGGGCGAGGGCGGCGGCGTCGGAGCCGGCGCCGGGTTCGGAGAGGGCGAAGGCCGCGACCGCCCGTCCGGCGGCGGCCTCGGGGAGCCAGCGGGCGCGCTGCGCGTCCGTGCCGAAGGCGGCGACCGGATGGGTGCCGAGGCCCTGGAGGGCGAGTGCGGTCTCGGCCTCGGTGCAGGCCTGGGCGAGGGATTCGCGCAGGAGGCAGAGGTCGAGGGCGCCGGCGTCGAAGAGGCGGGCGAGGAGGCCGAGTTCGCCGAGGGCGGCGACGAGGGGGCGGTTGACGCGGCCCGGCTCGCCCTTCGCGGCGAGCGGCGCGAGGTGGTCGGCGGCGAGGGCGCGGAGCTCCGCACACCAGGTGATCTGTCCCGGATCGAGCGAGAATGCGGGCATGTGGGCCCTCTCCGGCGCCCTGTGGCGCCCTTGTCGCTGCGCCCTGCGGCGCTTTTCTCCGTGCGCAGGCCGACACGCTCGGTCGTGCGCCGCCCGGCGTGTTCCGTCGTGCGCCGCCCGGCGTGTTCCGTCGTGCGCCGCCCGGCACGGTCGACCCTGTGCCGCCCGGCACGTTCGACCCTGTGCCGCCCGGCACGTTCGACCCTGTGCCGCCCGGCACGTTCGGCCTTATGCCGCCCGGCACGTTCGACCCTCTGCCGACCGACGCTCTTGTCGCGAACCGTTGACTGCCGTCACCAACACGATACGCTCGTGTGGCGTTGAGCGACCCCACCACGACAGGGGGACGGACTCATGGAGCTGACGCCCTCGGCCCATCTCGACACCTTCGCCCGCGACGGCCTGCCTCCGCCGGAGCGCTGGCCCCGCCTCGTCTTCGAGCTGCCGGAGCTCGCGTACCCCGACCGGCTCAACTGCGGAGCGGAACTCCTCGACCGCACGGTGGAACGATTCGGCACCGACCGGCCCGCCTTCCACGACGCCGAGGGCCGGATCTGGAGCTACGGAGACCTCCTCGACCGGGTCGACCGCATCGCCCACGTCCTCACCTCCGACCTGAAGGTCCGGCCCGGCAACCGCGTGCTCCTGCGCGGCCCCACCACGCCGTGGCTCGCCGCCTGCTGGCTCGCCGTGATGAAGGCCGGCGGCGTCGCCGTCACCGTCCTGGCCCAGCAGCGCGCACCCGAGCTCGCCGCGATGGCCGAGGCGGCCCGCTGCACCCACGCGCTCTGCGACGCCCACTCCCTCGACGAACTCCTCGCCGCCCGGATCCCGGACCTCCGCGTCACCCCCTTCGGCGGGGACGGCCCGGACGACCTGCTGGCCCTCGCCGCCCGCCGTGACGGCCGGTACGAGGCGGTGGCGACCGCTGCCGACGACGTGGCGCTCATCGCCTTCACCTCCGGCACCACCGGGCAGCCGAAGGGCTGCGTCCACTTCCACCGGGACGTCCTCGCCGTCGCCGACACGTTCTCCGCGCACGTCCTGCGCCCGCTGCCCGACGACGTCTTCGCCGGTTCGCCGCCGCTCGCCTTCACGTTCGGCCTCGGCGGGCTCGTCGTCTTCCCCCTGCGGGCCGGGGCGAGCGCGGTCCTCCTCGAACAGGCCGGTCCCCGGCAGCTCCTCGCGGCGGTCGAGCGGCACCGGGTCTCGGTGCTCTTCACCGCCCCGACGGCCTACCGCGTCATGCTCGACGAGCTGGCCGGCGAGGGCGCCCCCGACATCGGTTCGCTGCGGCGCTGCGTGTCCGCCGGCGAGAACCTCCCCGAGGCGACCTGGAACGCCTGGTACGGCCGCACGGGCCTGCGCCTGATCAACGGCATCGGCGCGACCGAGCTCCTGCACATCTTCATCTCGGCCGCCGACGGCGACATCCGCCCGGGCACCACGGGCCGCCCGGTGCCCGGCTGGCAGGCCAGGATCGTGGACCGGGAGGGCCGGGAGGTCCCGGACGGCGAGGAAGGCCTGCTCGCCGTGCGCGGCCCGGTGGGCTGCCGGTATCTCGCCGATCCGCGCCAGGCGGAGTACGTACGGGACGGCTGGAACGTCACCGGCGACACGTACGTCCGCCGGCCCGACGGCTGGTTCCGGTACGTCTCGCGGGCCGACGACATGATCATCTCGGCGGGGTACAACATCGCCGGGCCGCAGGTCGAGGAGGCGCTCCTCGACCACCCCGACGTCGTCGAGACGGCGGTCGTGGGCCGCCCCGACGCGCTGCGCGGCCAGATCGTCGTCGCGTACACGGTCGTACGGGACGGGGTGCCGCGCGACTCCGGTACGGCCGCAGCGCTGCGGGCCTTCGTCCGCGCCCGCCTCGCCCCGTACAAGTCGCCCCGCCGGATCGTCTTCCTCGACGCGCTGCCCCGCACCGCGACGGGCAAACTGCAGCGCTACCGGCTGCGGGATCCGGTCTGATCCGACGCCGGGCAGGTCCGGCCGACCCCCTAAAGTGATCACGTGGCCGAGCAGCACACTCCCCGATCCCTGATCGTCTCCCTCTACGGCGCGTACGGCCGTGGGCCCGACGAGTCCCCGATGCCGGTGGCCGCGCTGATCCGGCTGCTCGGGGGACTCGGCGTGGACGCGCCGTCGGTGCGGTCCTCGGTCTCGCGGCTGAAGCGGCGCGGGCTGCTGCTGCCGAGCCGGACGGCGGACGGCGCCGCCGGGTACGCCCTGTCGGAGGACGCGCGGCGGCTCCTCGACGACGGCGACCGCCGGATCTACGCCCGTACGGAGCCGAAGCTGTCCGACGGCTGGGTGCTGGCCGTCTTCTCGGTGCCCGAGGCGGAGCGGCACAAGCGGCACCTGCTGCGCTCCCGGCTCGCCCGGCTGGGCTTCGGCACGGCGGCGCCGGGTGTCTGGATCGCCCCCGCTCGGCTGTACGAGGAGACGCGGAACGCGCTGGAGCGGCTGGAGCTCTCGACGTACGTGGACCTCTTCCGGGGCGAGCACCTGGGGTACGCGGCGACGGCCGAGGCGGCGGCCCGCTGGTGGGACCTGCCGGCGATCGCGGGGCTGCACGAGGAGTTCCTCGCGGTCCACGAGCCGGTCCTGCGGTCCTGGCGCTCCACGCCGGGCGGCCCGGAGGACGCCTACCGGGCGTACCTGCTCGTCCTGGACTCCTGGCGCCGTCTGCCGTACGCGGACCCGGTCCTGCCGGCGGAGCTGCTCCCCCACGACTGGCCGGGCCGCCGCTCGGCGGAGGTCTTCGCGGCGCTGCACGAACTGCTGTGGGACCGGGGCGCGCAGTTCGTGCGCCCGTTCGTCAGCGGTACCTCCTAGAACATGGTGTTGTCGTTCTTCGAGGTGGGCGGGACGACCTGGAGGACGTCCCAGTGCTCGACGATCCTGCCGTCGGCGTCGAAGCGGAAGATGTCGATGCCCGCGTACTCCTCGTCGCCGGGCCAGGTCTGGTGGCAGTGCAGGACGACGTGGTCGCCGTCGGCGAACGCGCGCTTGTACGCGACGTGCTTGCCCGGGTACTCGCCGGCCATGCGCTCGAAGTAGTCGACGAACGCCTGCTTGCCGTCGCCGACGTGCGGATTGTGCTGGATATAGGTGTCACCGACGTACCGCTCGACGGCCTCGGCGGGTCGGCACTGGTTGAACATCAGGTCGTAGAACGCCTTGGCCGTGGCCTTGTTCCTCTCGGGCCCCTGCTCCATGCCCGTCTCCGCGTCGCTCATGGTGCCACCGTAGGTCCGGCGGCCGCGGGTGGCGCGGTGGGTGCGTCGGCCAGGTGTCGGGCCGTCCTCCGGCTGCTCGGGGACGTCTTACCCGCGCAGGGCGACACGGACCAGGGCGACGTCGGCGGCGGGGACCGCGAGTTCCCAGTAGCGGTCGGCGGCCTGCAGGGACAGCAGACGGAACAGGTCCTTGTCGACCGCCCGGCTGCCCGGGCCGGCGACTGGGCCCGCCCCGTGCACGTGGAACGGTGGAATCAGGGCCTCCTCAGGTGTTCTCGCGGCGGGTCGTCTTCCGTGCCGAGATCGCCATGAGCAGGGAGGCGAGTGCCGCGGCGGACAGGATCGTGCGGGCCGTGTTCCAGGCCACCCAGGTGTCCTCGAAGGCGGAGCGGGCCGCCGTCGGGTCCTTCGTGGTCGCCAGGGCGTCGTTCAGGGGGACGTTCGCCGCCGTGGTGACCACGAAGACCGCCGCGCAGAGGACGAACCCGAGGAGCGTCCACGCGCCGGCCCTGGTGGTGCGGTGCTGCCAGGCGGCCACGCCCGCGAGGATCGGCGCCCCGAAGAAGGCGGCGAAGAAGACCGGGTTCTGGATCACGTCGTTGATGTTCCGCATGACCTCCACGAAGACCCGGTCGTCGCTGCGGGCCAGCGCCGGCATCACCGAGCAGACGTACGCGAAGAAGACCCCCGCGACCAGTCCGGTCGCCACCGCCGCCGCGCCGAGGACCACCCCGGCGCCCTTCCCACCCCTGTTTGGTGTCATGCGCCCATTCAAGGGCAGCGGCAGCGCGCGGGCCATGGTTTCGCGTCGCACCCGCATGCGCGAGCGTCCACGGGCGGCCGGGCGGTCGTCCTACTCGCGGCGGCCCGTCGGGGGTGGGCGGCTGCCCGCGCGGTACGGGGCCGGCCAGGGCGCCGCCGGGCCCTCGTAGCCCTGTTCGGCCGCCGCGTGGAGCGTCCAGTGCGGGTCGTAGAGGTGCGGGCGGGCGAGGGCGCACAGGTCGGCACGGCCCGCCAGGAGCAGGGAGTTGACGTCGTCCCAGGAGGAGATCGCACCGACGGCGACGACGGGGACGCCGACCGCGCCGCGGATCCGGTCGGCGTACGGGGTCTGGTACGAGCGGCCGTACTCGGGGCGTTCCTCGGGGACGACCTGGCCGGTCGAGACGTCGATCGCGTCGGCCCCGTGCGCGGCGAAGGCGCGGGCGATCGCGATGGCGTCCTCGGTGTCCGTGCCGCCCTCGGCCCAGTCGGTCGCCGACACGCGCACCGTCATGGGACGGTCCTCTGGCCACACCTCCCGTACGGCGTCGAAGACTTCGAGCGGGAAGCGCAGTCGGCCTTCGAGGTTTCCGCCGTAGGCGTCGGTGCGGTGGTTGGTGAGTGGGGAGAGGAAGCCGGAGAGCAGGTAGCCGTGGGCGCAGTGGAGTTCGAGGAGGTCGAAGTCGCAGCGGGCGGCGCGGTGGGCCGCTGCCGTGAACTCCTCGCGTACGGAGGCGAGTCCGGCCCGGTCGAGGGCGCGCGGGGTCTGGTTGACGCCCGCCCGGTACGGGAGGGGTGAGGCGGCGACGAGCGGCCAGTTGCCGTCCGGCAGCGGCTGGTCGATGCCCTCCCACATGCGCCGGGTGGAGCCCTTGCGGCCGGAGTGGCCGAGCTGGACGCCGAGCGCCGTGCCGGGTGCTCGGGTGTGGACGAAGGCGGTGATCCGGGCCCAGGCCTCGGCCTGTTCGTCCGTCCACAGGCCGGAGCAGCCCGGGGTGATGCGGCCCTCCGGGCTGACGCACACCATCTCGGTCATGACGAGTCCGGGGCCGCCGAGGGCCCTGGCTCCCAGGTGGACGAGGTGGAAGTCGCCCGGGACGCCGTCCTCGGCGACGTACAGGTCCATGGGCGAGACGACGATCCGGTTGCGGAGGGTGAGACCGCGCAGGCGGAAGGGCGTGAACATGGGCGGGGTCCCGGGCGGGCAGCCGAAGTCGTTCTCGACGGTGCTGGTGAAGGCCGGGTCGCGCAGCCGGAGGTTCGCGTGGGTGACGCGGCGGCTGCGGGTGAGGAGGTCGAAGGCGAAGCGGCGGGGCGGCCTGTCCACGCGGTCGGCGAGCTCCTCGAACCAGCGGAGGCTGGCCGCGGCGGCGCGCTGGGTGGACGCGACGACGGGACGGCGCTCGGTCTCGTAGGCCGTCAACGCCTCGGCGAGGGTGGGGTGTTCGCCGATGTGCCGGGAGAGGGCGAGGGCGTCCTCGACGGCCAGCTTGGTACCGGATCCGATGGAGAAGTGCGCGGTGTGGGCGGCGTCGCCGATGAGGACGGTGTTGCCGTACGACCAGCGCTCGTTGACGACCGTGCGGAACGCGGTCCAGGCGGAGTTGTTCGCGCGGAGCTCCCGGCCGCCGAGCGCCTCGGCGAAGATCTTGGCGCAGCGGGCGGTGGACTCGGCCTCGTCGAGTTCGTCGAACCCGGAGGCCCGCCAGACCTCCTCGCGCATCTCCACGATGACGGTGGAGGAGTCCGCGGAGAACGGGTAGGCGTGGAGCTGCATCACGCCGTGCTCGGTCTCGGCGGTCTCGAAGCGGAAGGCCTCCAAGGGGAAGTCCGCGGCGAGCCAGATGTAGCGGCAGCGATGGGTGGTGACGGTGGGGCGGAAATGGTCGGCGTGTGCCTCGCGGGTGCGGCTGTGGACGCCGTCGGCGGCGATGACAAGGTCGTGGACGGCCGCGAGCTCGGCGGCGGGCGGGGCCTCGGCGTGGAAGCGGAGCCGTACGCCCAGCTCGGCGCAGCGGGCGTGGAGGAGCTCCAGGAGGCGGCGGCGGCCGAGGGCGGCGAAGCCGTGGCCGGTGGAGGTCGTGCGATGGCCCCGGTGGACGACGTCGATGTCGTCCCAGCGGACGAGCTCGCGGCGGAGCGCCTCGTACACGGCGGGGTCGGCGTCCCTGATCCCGCCGAGGGTCTCGTCGGAGAGGACGACCCCGAAGCCGAAGGTGTCGGAGGGCGCGTTCCGCTCCCAGACGGTGACCTCACGGGCGGGGTCGAGCCGCTTGAGCAGTGCGGCGGCGTAGAGACCACCGGGGCCACCCCCGATGACGGCGATCCGCAGGGGCGCCCTGAGCCGCTCGGGGTGGGGTGTCATGGTCAGCGGCCCTGCCATTTCGGGGGGCGCTTCTCCGTGAAGGCCGCGTGGAACTCCGCGTAGTCCTCGCCGTGCATCAGCAGGGCCTGCGTCGCCGCGTCCAGTTCGATCGAGGCCGCGAGCGGCATGTCGAGCTCCGCCGAGAGCAGTGCCTTCGTCTGGGCCAGTGCCAGCGCCGGGCCGTCCGCGAGCCGGCGGGCGAGTGCGGCGGCGCGGGTGTCGGCGGCGCCCTCCTCCGTCAGCTCGCTGAGCAGGCCGATGCGCTCGGCCTCGGCCGCCATGACGGGCTCGCCGAGCATCAGGAGCCGGGTGGCGTGGCCGAGCCCGACGACCCGGGGCAGCAGATAGGCCGCGCCCATGTCCCCGCCGGACAGGCCGACCCGGGTGAAGAGGAAGGCGAAGCGGGTGGTGGGGTCGGCGACCCGGAAGTCGGCGGCGAGGGCGAGGACGGCCCCGGCGCCGGCCGCGACGCCGTGCAGCGCGGCGACGACCGGGAAGGGGCACTCGCGGAGCGCCCGGACGACCTGGCCGGTCATCCGGTTGAAGTCGAGGAGCCGGGCGGTGTCGAGCGAGAGGGTGGCGCCGATGATCTCGTCGACGTCACCGCCCGAGCAGAAGCCCCGCCCCTCGCCACCGAGCACGAGGGCGCGGACGGCCCGCTCGCGGGAGAGCTCGGCGAGCAGGTCGCGCAGGTCGGCGTAGGCACCGAAGGTGAGGGCGTTGAGCTTCGCGGGGCGCGCGAGGGTCACGGTGGCGACGCCCTCGTCGAGGTCCAGGCGCAGGTGCCGCCAGCGTTCGGTGCGGGTCGCGGAGCCGGTAAAGGGGCTCATCCGGAACGGCCTCCTTCCTCCACCCGGAGGGTATCACTCAAGTGTGACCACCGTCACGAGTACGCGATAAAGCGAGTGTGTGCCCGGGCCTCACAAGGTCCCGGGAGACCGATGACCGAAGTCCCTGGCGCCCGGGGAGGGGGGCCCTGGGAACGGGATCTTGTGCCTCGTAAGGTTGAAACCAGGACGTCTCGGGATGCCCCCACCATCGCCCCCACCCCACTCGCCCACCTGCCGCCCCTCGGCGAAGGGAGCCCTGCCAGCCATGCCCGAAGCCCCCGGACCCGCCGCCGGATCCGCCCCCGGACCCGCCGCCGGACCCGCCACCGGACGCCCCGCCTCCTGGCACATCCGACTGCCGCACACGACCGCCGCCGTGCCGATCGCCCGCGCCCTGATCCGCGCCGCCCTCAACGACATCGAGCCCGGCATGGCCGCCCTCCCCGACGGCGACACCGCGGAGCTGCTCACCGCCGAGCTCGTCGCCAACGCCGTCGAGCACACCGCAGGCCAGGGCCCGATCGAGCTGGTCGTCGAGCTGCTCGCCGCGCCGGGCGGCTGTCAGATAGAGGTCCACGACCCCGAGCCGGCCGGCCCCGCCGCCCTCGTCCGCCCCGGCCCCGAGGTCGAGGTCGACCCCTGGCAGGAACACGGCCGCGGCCTCCTCCTGATCCGCGCGCTCAGCAGCGACTGCGGCCATCGCCCGACCGCGCACGGCAAGGCGGTGTGGTTCACGCTCCCGGGGATCCCGGCCCAGCGCCGTCACCGGGAGCCCTGAGCGGAGCCGGTCGGCCAACGGGATCGTGGAGCGCGGCGAGTCCCCCTCCCGGGCGTGAAGCCATGCCCGTACGCACCTCAGGCGGGGCCCGCCATGGTGGCCACCAGGACCGCCTTGATCGTGTGCATGCGATTCTCGGCCTCGTCGAAGACGACGGAGTGCGCCGACTCGAAGACCTCGTCGGAGACCTCCAGCTCGGTCAGACCGTGCCGGGCGTGGAGGTCGCGGCCGATGGCCGTGCCCAGGTCGTGGAAGGCCGGCAGGCAGTGCAGGAACCTGACGTCCGGGTTCCCGGTGGCCCGCAGCACGTCCATGGTCACGGAGTACGGGGCGAGGGCGGCGATCCGCGCGTCCCAGACCTCCTTGGGCTCACCCATCGACACCCAGACGTCGGTGGCCACGAAGTCGGCGCCACGGACCCCGTCCGCCACGGAGTCGGTGAGCGTGATCGTGGCGCCGCTCGTCTCGGCGAGCTTGCGGGCAGCGGCGACGACCCCCTCGGCCGGCCAGTACGCCTCCGGGGCGACGATCCGCACGTCCATGCCGAGCAGGGCCCCGGTGACGAGGTAGGAATTGCCCATGTTGAAGCGGGCGTCGCCGAGGTAGGCGAAGGCGATCCCGTCGAGGGGCTTGTCGGTGTACTCGGTCATGGTGAGCACGTCGGCGAGCATCTGCGTGGGGTGCCAGTCGTCCGTGAGGCCGTTGAAGACGGGCACGCCGGCGAACTCGGCGAGCGCCTCGACCGTGGCCTGACTGTCGCCCCGGTACTCGATGCCGTCGAACATCCGGCCGAGGACACGGGCGGTGTCCTTGACCGACTCCTTGTGTCCCATCTGGGAACCCGCGGGGTCCAGGTAGGTGGTGGAGGCGCCCTGGTCCGCGGCGGCGACCTCGAAGGCGCAGCGGGTGCGGGTCGAGGTCTTCTCGAAGATGAGGGCGATGTTCCTGCCGCGCAGCCGCTGGACCTCGACGCCGGCCTTCTTGGCGGCCTTGAGCTCGGCGGCGAGCGCGATCAGGCCGCGGAACTCCTCGGCGGTGAAGTCCAGCTCCTTGAGGAAGTGGCGGCCGATGAGGTCAGTGGTGGCCATGGGACGCGCTCCTGGGGTACGGGTCGACGGGACGGTGGCAGCAGGGGTGACGGCGCGACGACCGAGGGGCGACGACCGGTCGACCCTGGAAGTCTATACGTACATCAGCATTTATATACAGCCCCGGCGTCTCCTCGCCTGCGGTCAGCTCGCGTCGCGCTCCACCGGGCAGCTCATGCAGCGCGGGCCGCCCCTCCCCCGGCCCAGCTCGCTCCCGGGAATCTCGATCACCTCGATGCCCTGCTTGCGCAGGTGGGTGTTGGTGGTGACGTTCCGCTCGTACGCCACGACCACGCCCGGCTCCACGGCGAGGACGTTGCACCCGTCGTCCCACTGCTCCCGCTCCGCCGCGTGCACGTCCTGCGTCGCCGTCAGGACCCGGACGTCCTGGAGTCCCAGGGCCGCGGCGATGGCGCTGTGCATCTGCTCCGGCGGATGGTCGGTCACCCGCAGGGACTGCCCCGCGTCGCCGGGTTCGATCGTGTACGAGCGGAGCATGCCGAGCCCCGCGTACTGCGTGAAGGTGTCCTGGTCGACCATCGTCATCACCGTGTCCAGGTGCATGAACGCACGCCGCTTCGGCATGTCGAGCGCGACGATCGTGCGCGCCGAACCGGCCGCGAACAGGCCCCGGGCCAGCATCTCCACCGCCTGCGGGGTGGTGCGCTCGCTCATCCCGATGAGCACGGCGCCGTTGCCGATGACCAGGACGTCGCCGCCCTCGATCGTCGACGGGTAGTCGCGCTGTCCCTCCGACCAGTGGTGGAAGGGGCCCGCCTCCGGGCCGGCGAAGAGCGGGTGGTGCCCGTAGATCGCCTCGAAGTGCACCGTCTCGCGCTGCCGGGCGGGCCAGCGCATCGCGTTGATCGAGACGCCGTCGTAGATCCAGGCCGAGGTGTCCCGGGTGAAGAGGTGGTTCGGCAGCGGACCGAGGACGAAGTCGTCCAGGTCGAGGGCGTGGAACCGCACCGACGTCGGCTCGCGGTGCGACGCCAGGAACTCCCGCTTGGTCATGCCGCCGACGAGCGCCTCGCCGAGCGCCCCCGCGTCCAGCGAGTCGAACGCGGCCCGCAGGTGGTCGGCGGCCAGCGGCCCGTACTCCTTCTCGTCGAAGACCCGGTCCAGGACCAGCGCGCGGGCGGCCGGTACCTCCAGGGACTCCCGCAGCAGGTCGCCGAAGAGATGCACCTCGACCCCGCGGTCACGCAGCACGTCGGCGAAGCCGTCGTGCTCCTGGCGGGCCCTGCGCACCCAGAGCACGTCGTCGAAGAGGAGGGCGTCCTTGTTCGACGGCGTGAGCCGCTTCAGCTCCAGGTCGGGGCGGTGGAGGATGACGCGGCGCAGCCGCCCGGTCTCGGAATCGACATGGAATCCCATGGGCCCATCCTGACGGAGCCTGGCGGCCCGGGCCCGTCTTTCGGGCCTTCGGGCCTGGGGTTGCGAAGACGCCTCCGGCCGCGGGGGCCGGTGGCGTCACTTCATGACGGTGGCGACGAGGATCGCGGTGAGGAGGAGGGCGAGCACGACGGCGGTACGGCTGAGGAAACGCCGGGTGTAGCCGTTGACCGACTCGTCGTCCTGCGGCGGTTGGGGTTGCGGCTGCGGTTGGTACGGAACACCGCGGGGTGCGGTCTGGTGTGTCGGCCTCCCGGCCGGCGGGGCCTGATGGGGCGAGGGCGGGGTCTGGTCGGGCGGTGGAGCGTGGTCGGGCGGTGGAGCGTGGTCGGGTGCTGGGGTGTGGTCGGGCGGTGGGGTGTGGTGGGAAGGTCGGCCGTGGCGGGGCGGCGGGGTGCGCCTGACGCCGTAGGCGTCCTTGAGGAGCGTGAGCCAGACCGCGTCGGGCAGGCCCGGGCGGTCGCCGTCGACGATCTGCCAGAAGGCCTCCCGGGCCGACGGCACGGGGCTCGTCCGGAGCCGGACGAGCAGGGCCGCGACCGTGCCGACCGGGGCGTCACCGCCGCCGAGGAGGGGCCGGACGGCCCAGCGGTGCAGCTCGGCGGCGTTGGACGCGCGCTGTTCCTCGGGCGGCTCGGAGCGGTCTTGCTCGGCGCCGGGCAGCGCGGTCGCCCAGAGCTCGCGCCCGAGGACCACCTCGCACAGTTCGCGGCGTGCCGGATGCTCCCAGGTGGGCAGGCGCTTGGCGATCTCCCGGAGGAGCAGGGTGACGACCACGTACACCTGGGGGCGTCGCAGGGCGTCGAGCAGCTCGCGGCTGCCCGCCCGTTCGACGAAGCCGCGGGCCTCCGCCACGTCGTACGCGGTCGGCAGCCGGTGCACGAGCCCGGTGTCGGCCTCCCGTTCCCGCTCCCGCGCCCACGGCATCCTGGCCCACACCCGTCGGCCGCCGTCGGCCGGACCGGTCCACTGGGCGCCGACGAACGGGAGGACGGGACGGGGGTACGGGTCGTCCGCCCGGTCGGGGGCGGGGTGGGAGCGGACGGGGGCGGAGACGGGTTCGGGGGCGGGGACAGGCGTGGGACCCGGGCGGGGCGCGGGATCGGTGTCACGGTCCGGGGCGGGTTCGGGTCCGGGTCCGGGTTCGCGTGCGGGATCGGGAGCGGGGCCGGTCTGGCGTGGTGGCGTGCCCTTGGCCCAGGGGTCGGCCCCGCCGGGGGCCTCCCCGTGCGGCGTGTCCGTGTACGCCTCCGTCGGGTGCCGGGACGACTCCTGGGGAGGACGGCCGGTGCGGGGCGAGGCCTGGTCGCCGTCCCAAAGGTCCGGGGAGGACGGGGGGCGCCCCGCGTCGGGCGAGTACAGGGGGCGGGACCGGTCGGTGGAGGCAGGGGTACGGCTGCCGGAGTCGCGGGGCGGGACCGGGGAGCGGCGCGGGTCCTGCGCGGCTGGTGGGTACTCCGGGCCCGGCTCGGCCGGGTATCGCGACCCGGGCGCGGCCGGCCGGCCCGCTTCCGGTTCGGCCGGGTACGCCTGCTCCGGTACGGAGCGAGGTCGCGGCCCCGTCGCCGCCCCGGGCCGGGGGCCCGGCTCCTCCCCCTGCCCGCGCCGCGGCTCCGGCGCCGCCCCCGAGGTCGGCTCCCTCCCGGCCTCGTACCGCGGATCCGCCGCCGCCGACCGCGGGTCCGGCTCCGCCCGCCGGGCTTCCGGCCCCGATGCGCGCCGCGGCTCCCGCTCCACCTCGAACCACGGGTCCGGCTCCGGCTCGTACCGCGGCTCCGGTCCGGGCCCGGGCCTCGCCTCGGGTCCGGATGCGCGCCGCGGTTCCGGCGCCCCCTCCGACCACGGGTCCGGCTCGGCCTCGAACCACGGGTCCGGCTCGGCCGCCTCGTACCGCGGCTCCGGCCCGGACCCGTACCTCGGATCCGGCTCGCGCTCCGGCCCGCGCCGAGGCCCGGACCCGCTGCGGGGCTCCTGTTCGGACCCGGGCCGAGGCTCGGACCCGCGCCGAGGCTCCGGATCGGACCCGCGACGAGGCTCGTACCCGCGGCGAGGCTCCGGATCGGGCCCGCGGCGAGACTCCTGCCCGGCCCCGCGCCGTGGATCCTCCGCGTTTCCGTACCCCGGCGCCTGCTCGGCCTCGTACCGCCGCTCCGGCTCGGCCCCGTACCCCGTCCTCCCCCCGGGCGACAAGCGCCGTTCCCCGGGGCGTGGGGTGCCGCGGCGGGCCTGGGTGTCGAGGATGTCCAGGGCCCGGGTCACCGTGTCGAGGAGGGAGCGGCGGGCGGGCGCCGCCTCGTGGAGGGCGCTGCTGACGGCGTACTCGCGGCCGTCGCCGTCCTCGACGCCCCGCAGGTGGTGCCGGACGAGCCGGGCCGCGGTCTCCTCCGCGCGGTCGCCGAACCGCTCGCGCGGGTCGACGCGGCGGCGACCGGTGTTGGGGCTCGCCGCACCCGACCAGCGGCCGACGAACACGAAGCGCAGATCGGGGAGTTCGGCCGTGTCGTGGGTGGCGAAGGTCCACCGGCGGTCGATGAGCGCGCCGAACATGCTGTGCAGCCCCCAGAGCACGAGGTAGGCGGTGTCGCCCCGCTCGTCCAGGACCGTGAAGCGGTCCTCGGGCCTGCGCAGCAACTCCGCGACCGCTCCGATGAGTTCCTCGGCGGCGTACGACAGGGCCTCGTCGAGCTTCCACTGCCCCTCGCCCGTCGACGGCAGCAGGGACTCCTCGCGCACCGCCGGCAGCCGGCCGCGCACCACGGCGAGGTGCGCGGCGTCGACGCCCGGCCAGTTCCAGGCGTGGAGGCCGAGGCAGTCGGCAGGATCGAGGAGGGCGGGCGAGCCGACGAGCGCGTGGCAGAGCACGGACGACGCTCCGTCGGCGTCGGTGAACGGGATGCGCCGGATCAGCATCACGCCCCGGCGCCGGTGGAGCCGGATCAGGGCCGGCCGGGTCTCGTCGCCGCTCGCGCGCAGCATGGGACCGGAGATCCGGAAGAGGCCCTCCGCCTGCTCCCGGGACCCGGACCAGGCCACCGGGCCGAAGCCGGTGCTTCCCGCGGCGTTCTCGCTGTCCCAGCGGAAGACGATCTGGTCGACCTCGTTCTCCGACCGTGTCATCGGACGATTCCCTCCGTAGGCTCCGCCCCGGGCAGCAGCCCGCACATGGCGAACAGGGACAGCAGGGGCGCCAGGACCCGGCGCGGCCGGACCCCGTGCGGAAAGCGGTCACCGCGGGCCTGCCCGCCGGTCGCGGCGACGAAGTGCAGGGAGCAGTTCACGCAGTCGTCGAAGGGCTTGAGCCAGGCGGCGCTGGCGTGGTGGGCGAGGAAGGCGTACGCGTCCCGGCTCTCCTCGTGCGCCTCGGCGGGGTCGTAGCGGCCGGGCAGGGCCCGGCCGAGCCACCGGTCGACGGACGGCTCGAAGCGCACGAGGTCGCTCTTGTTGACGGCGAGCGCCGCGGGCGCCGCGACGAGACCGCCGCGCTGCCTCGGGATGCGGTCGAGGACCGTGGCGAAGGCCTCGTCGCCGAGGTCGCGACGGCGCAGCCCGCTCTGGTCCCGTATGACGTCGAGAGGGCCGAGTCGGAGCGCGCGCAGCGGGTCCAGGACGAAGATGAAGGCGTCGACCCCCATGAGGAAGCGGGCCACTTCGCCGTCCTGCGCGAGGTCCTCGCCCGCGAGGTCGAAGAAGACGACGGGCCGGGGCGTCCCGCCGCCCGCGGAGACGAGCAGGCCGTCGGCGAAGCGGGCGAAGGTCTGCTGTCCCGTGCGGCCCAACTGCCGCCCCTGCTGGAGGTTCTGGACGCGTTCGCGCAGATAGGTGCGGTGCGCCTCGGGGTTGAGCGGACGGCTCCGCAGTCCGTACGGGGCGAGGCCGCCGAGTTCGATCTCGCCGAGCATCGCGGCGAGGAGGTGGGTCTTGCCGACGGACGAGCTGCCGACGAGGGCGACGGAGAGCGGCTCGCCGTTGGTGAGGTAGGGCACGGGGAGTTCGTGCTCCTCGTCGCCCTCCACGGTGTGCGGGCACAGGTGGTAGGCCTTGCGGAGGGCGTCCGCGATGTGGGCGGGGCGCCGTTCGCCGCTCAGGTCGAGCGGGATCCGGTTGCCCTTGGCGTCGATGGTGACGAGCAGGCGTTGGTCGTACTCGACGGGCAGCAGGCAGTGCGGGCACATCCGGCTCCGCGAGAGCGGGGCCGGGGTCGGTTCGAGCGGCGATGCAGCCGCGACCGGGCGGCCGGGGCCCTCCCCGCCGCCGAAGATCCGGTCGATCAGGGTGGTGCGCGACGAGGTCGGATCCGGACCGGGATCCCCCATGTCGTCGGCGTCGGCGTACGACTCCGCTCCCGGCGCGACGCCCCCTTCGAACACGCCCCGCTTCCTGGCCAGTTGGCGGTCGTACTCGGCGCGGCCCCGGGCGAAGCGGTCGGTGGCTCCGGCGGCGGTGGCGAGCGGATCGGGGACGTTCAGGAGCCGCATGAGCTCGACGGGGCGCGGCCGGTCGGCCGCCCTCGGGGAGAAGAGTCCGCTCTGGGCCAGCGCGGCGAGCCGGCGGTAGTCGGCGAGGTCCCCCGGCGGGCCCTCGCCTCGCGCGGGACGCCCGGAGAGGAGGTAGTAGCCGAGCTGGGCGACGGACCACAGGTCGTCGCGCGGGTCGGCGGCTCCCAGTCCCTCGCGCTGCTCGGGCGAAGCCCACGGCGGGCCGCCGAGCGGCTCGCGCGGCTCGCCCGCGCGCAGCGCGGCGAAGGGTTCGCTGAGCCGCACGTGAGCGCCGTCCCACCGTACGGTGTCGGGGGTGACGGCCCGGTGCACGAGCTCGGCCCGCTCCAGGAGCCGCACGGCGAAGGCGAGTTGGCCGATGATCCGCTCCTGCGCCTCCGGGCCGAGGCGGCCCGCCCACTCGGTGAGCGGCCGTCCGCCGGGCATCCGGTACAGCACGAAGGGTTCCGGCGCGGTGAGATCGAAGCCGACGACCCTGGCGAAGACGGCGCCGAACTTCTCCTCCCCGTAACGCCGTTCGAGGGAGACGGCGGCCGCGACCTCGCGTTCGAGGAGGTCGTACGCGTGGGGGTCGGCCTGCACGGAGGCCGACAGCCGGAACTGCAGGACCGGCCATCCCGCGCCCAGTGTGGCCCGGCGCGCGAGGACTCCGGGCCGGCCGGGCGGCCTGCGGTCGTCGCCGAACCGGACGGTGAAGCGGACCGGCTCCTCCCGGTGGCTGAGGAACGCCAGCTCCTCGTAATACGGGTGCGGAGGGCTCATGGGCTCGCTCAGGTGGTCGGGGTGGTGGGGATCGACGGGGTGGATCTGCGGGCCGTGCGCGGCGTCCGAGCCGGTCTCGTCCGGGTCGCGCGGGCCGTTCGGGCCGTCCAGGTAGTCCGGGCGGTTCAGGTGAGTCGCGTCGTTCGGATGGCTCGGGCGGTTCAGGTGGCTCGGATGGTTCAGGTGGCTCGAGTCGTTCGGGTGGTTCGGTTGGTTCGGGTGGTTCGGGTCTGTCACGGTTCTCCCGCCTCCTCGGCGCGGACGGTGTGCACGACGTCCGCGCGCAGCGGTACGAGACGGAGGATGCCGGCGTGCCGTCCCGCACCGGTCCACACGACGCCTTCGGCGGTGCCCCGCCAGATGTCGTCCCCCGCCGTGCCGCGCCGCATCGCCTCGGGCACGAAGCGGACCTGCCGGGCCGCGAGCGGGTCGTGGGAGAGCAGCCGCAGGTGCGCGGGGCCGCAGAGCGCGACCGTGCTGCCGGGGTCGTCCTCGGTCAGCAGCAGCCGGGCCACCGCATCCGGGGCGACACCGGTGAGGCGGGCGGCGTCGGGCCGTTCGGAGCGGTCGGTGAGCGCGGCGAGCGAGGTGAGCGCGCCGAGGTCGCGGAGGCCTTCGTACGGGGGCGGGGGCGAGGCCGCCGCATCGCGCTCCAGGCGGATCCGGGTCTCGTCCAGGAGCTCCGTCAGCCGCCGTGTCTGCACCGTGTGATCCGTACCGCCGGGGTCGCGTTCGATGCCCGCCCAGCACCCGTCGAGGAGGAGGACCGCGCCGGCGACCAGATCGCCGACGAGCGTGTCGACGAGCGCGGAGCCCCCGTCCCCGTACCGCCGCTCCAGCCACGCCGGAGCGGGCTCGGACTGCCGGGACGACGGCGGGTACGAGGACGACGGCGGGTACGCGGACGATCCGTACGAGGACGACGGCGGGTGCGCGGACGATCCGTACGAGGAGGGTGGGGGCGACGGCGGCGCGTACGAGGACGCGGCCGGGGCCCGTACCGGCGGCTCCTCTGCCATGTCCGACCAGCCGTCCTCCTCCCCTGCGTCGCTCCAGTCGTCCCAACTCCAGCTGGTCGTCCCGGTGTCGGCGCCGCCGGCCGCGTTCGGGCCCCGTCCCGGACCCGACGGGGGTTCCAGGGGTTCGTCCTCCCAGGAAGCCCAGTCCGACACCGGATCCGACGGACGGTCCGACGCCCGGTCCGACGGACGGTCCGGCCCTCCCCCCGGCCCACGGTCCGCAGCCCACCGCCCGCCGTACGCTTCGGCGGTCTCCGCGAGGTCGCGCAGCAGCCGGGCCGCGGCACCCGCGCCGGCCGAGCAGTGGTGCCGTACGTCGGCGAAGAGCCAGTCGTGCACGGCGGTCGTCACGACCAGGGCGTGGATCTCCCGCAGGATCCGGCCCGCCTCCTCCGGGTCCGCCCGCGCCCACCAGTCGTCCACGGCCCGGGTCCAGTCGCGCAGCGCGAGCACCACCACGGCCACGGCGGACACGGCCAGGGCCACGGCCCCGACCCAGACCGGCGGTCCCAGGAACTGCCCGAGTCCCGCCCCGGTGAGGCCGCCGAGGACCCCGCCGACGAGCCGGGGCGCCGCGCCCGTCGCACCGCCGCCGTCGATCCGCCCGTCCGGCGAACGGTTCGGCCTGCGCCGCAGCATCAGCCAGGCGAGTACGGCGGCGAGGGCGCCGACGGCGGGTCCGAGGAACCAGCCGAGCACCGGCCACACCCCGGCGAGCAGCGCGAGGAGGCCCGTCAGGGCGAAGGCCGCCGGGCGCGGGCCGCCTGCCGTGAAGGGATGGCGGCGCCCGAGCCGCCGCAGCCGCTCAGGACCGCAGATCGCGTCGAGCCGCGCCAGCCGGGAGGCGCTGCCTGCCGGGGCGGTGCGCGCGGAGAGTGCTGAGAGCCGGGCCGCCACGGAGCGCAGCGGCAGGCCCCGGCCGATCAGCTCGTACGTGTGGTCCCGCAGCGCCGGGACGATCCCGGCCCGGGTGATCTCCCTCGGCAGCTCGGGGAGTTCGACCCCTCGGTCACGGAGCAGCCCGCGGTGCTCCGCCGTGAGCCGGGTGCCGCCCGCCGCGCCGAACGCGTCCGCGACGGCGGTACGGAGCCGGGCGAGCTCCTCCGTGAGCCGCTCGATGTCCCCCGGCAGGTCGACCTCACGCCCCGCCCCGGTGAGGAGACCCGCCGCGCCCCGCACCCGGTCGTGGCCTTCGACGGCGTCGTCGAGGGCCTCCTGGCAGGCGGCGAGCCGGGCCCCCTCGCGACCGGTCGCGGGGAGCCAGTCGTGACCGGACAGGGAGCGCGGCACGCCCTCGCCGAGGAGCAGTGCGAGCGCGCCCGGCACGCCTTCCGGAGAGACGGACCCGGCCGGTACCTCAGGGCCCGTCAGCCCTTCGACGGCCTGCCGCCAGGCCCGTGCGCGGGCCTCGTCGGTGAGGTCGTGCTCCAGGACCCGCACCGCGGGTACGGCCACGCCGTGCACGACGTCCCCGAGCGAGCCGAGGACGGCGTCGAAGACCTCCGGGGTGGCCAGCACCTCGACGAGCGGGCGCAGGGCGGCGTCGGTCCCGTCGCCGCCGCCGGCCTCGTCGTCGCCCCCGATGTCGAGGAGCCACAGCACTCCGGCGGCGGGCGGACGCAGGGTCAGGGTGCGGCGCAGCGTCCTGTCGCCGCGCGCTCCGACGGCCAGGCACACGATCTGGGCGGGGCCGTAGGAGGAGAGGCGCTCGTAGAGGAGCTGGTGGCCGACGAGCCCGTCGGCCTCGTCGACGACGAGGAACCGCCGTTCGCCGCCGGGCTGGGGGGCGTCAAGTGCCGCGCGGACGGCGGCGCCGGGGTCGTCCGGGCCGCCCGCCCGCAGGTCGAGGCAGACGGCGTGGCCCGGCAGGGGCCGTTCGGGGAGGACCCGGTGGTTCACTGCTCCTCCTCTTCCGGGTCCCAGGGGTACCCGTCGTGTTCGAACTCGGGCTCGGGCTCCGTCTCCCAATCCCCGTCGTAGAAGGACCGGCCGGGGTCCTCGGACCTCGGCGCCTCACCGGCCCGCCCGGTCCCGGAGGCCTGTCCGTACCACCCCGCTCCCGGCGGCGGCGCCTGCCCGGCCCCGCGCCCCTGGCCGTGCCCCTGGCCCTGGCCGTGCCCCTGGCCCTGGCCGTGACTTTGTCCGTGCCCGTGACTCTGGCCCTGACCCTGACTCTGCCCGTGCCCGTGCCCGTGACTCTGCGCCTGGTCTTGTCTCTGTCCCTGACCATGGCCCTGGCCCTGGCCGTGCCCATGGCCCTGCTCGTGGCCGTGCCCATGGCCCTGGCCCGGAATCGGACCCTGCCCCTGGCCCGCAGCTCCCACACCCCCGTCCGTGCCCGGCCCCCGGCCCCTCCCCCGCCCCGCGCCCGCCGGCCCGTGCCGGTCGAAGAGGGCGCGGAGGGTGGAGCGGGCCGCGCGGGTTCCCGGCGGGAAGCGCATGTCGAGGGCCCCCGGGTAGGTGACCTCCCAGAACTGCCGGAGCGGAGCGAGCCATTCGACGTCCGTGTCGCCGTACTCGCGGTACTCGGCCTCCAGCCGGTCGAGCAGGACGAGCTGGCGCGGCGCGACCTCCTCCACGAAGTGGGTGAAGAGCCGCGACGGCGGCTGCGGCACCTGAGAGAGGCCCTTGGGCAGGGTGCGCATGAGGCGTTCGCAGAACACCTCGATGATCTGGCCCTCGTCGAGCAGCGCCCAGCGCTCGTACGCGCGCAGCATCCCCGCCCAGCTGGAGAGCGAGCCGTCGAAGCCCTCGAGGCGCAGCGACATGGTCGCGGACTCGCCCTCCCGGAGCCGGATCCGGACGAGGTCGGGCGACTCGGCCGGCCCTTCGGTGGCGATGTCGCCGTTCCACATCGCGCAGAGCAGCCGGTGCATGATCCGCTGGCGGTCCTGCTCGGTGGCGACGAGCCAGTCGTCCTGGTAGCCGAGCCGCTGCCGCCAGTGCAGGAAGTCGTCCTCGCCGGCCGAGTCGCGGGCGTCGGACCAGAGGCTGAGGACGCTGCGGACCTCGGAGATGTCGGTGAGGTTCATGCCGCTGCGGAAGAGGACGACGGTGAGGGAGTGGGTGTCGACGGCCCGGTATTCCTGGTCGGCCTTGGCGGGCAGGTTGAGCGCCTGCCGGAGGAAGCCGGCGGCCCGCCCGTCGGACTCGCTGGCCGGGTGCACGATGAGGATCTTCATCGGGCCGCTGCCGTCCGGGACGAAGCCGACGGGCAGTAGTCCGGCGAGCCGGGCGCGGAACTGGTCGAGCCAGCGCGGGTCGACCTTCGACTCGGCGCCCTCGTCGCCCGCCGCCGCCCTCAGCAGCAGCTCCATGGAGGGCAGGAGGGGGCGGGTGAACTTGGCCTCGTTGGCCTCGCCGAAGAGCTTCTTGACCCGGCGTTCGAGGACCTGCTTGATCTCCTTGACCGGTGCTCCCGGCGAGCGGCGGACCGCGTCGAGGGCGTTGCGCCAGTCGTCGGGCCGGACCAGCTTGTCGAGGAGGGCCGCGGCGTCGGTGGCCTCGGGGAGGCCCTCGCTCTGGGCGAGCCGGTCGACGACGTCGTCGTAGAAGGCGCGCAGGGTGTTCTGCGGGGGCAGGAGGTAGGCGATGCCGGCGCGGTCGTCGCGGTAGAGGTCGCGGCGGCGGTCGGCGAAGTTCCGTGCCTCGTCCTGCTCGTGGGCGCGGAGCGCCTTGGTGAGTTCGCCGAGCTCGTTGACGGTCCGGGTCAGGGCGAGCCGCCACTGGGTCTCGCCCGCCTGCCAGCCGCGGTGCCAGAGGCTCCGGGCGCGCCACTGGTACCAGGCCTGCTGTGCGGCGAGGGTGTCCTGGACGTCGGGGTCGTTCCACCGGGCCGGTACGACGCCGCCGAAGCTGCCCTTGATCGGGGGAATCGGCGGGGCGGCGGCCTGGACGTGGGAGGGCCGTTCGGGTTCGTTGCGCCGGTTGTCGAGCATGCCGGTGAAGCCCACCCTGGCGACCCTCTCGGGGTGGGCGGGCAGACCGTGCAGGACGGCTTCGAGCTGGAACGGACCGATGAGGCCGAGGAGTTCCCGGGCCCCGTAGCCCGGCCTGAAGTCCTCGGTGAGACGCGGGATCTCACGGGCGAGGTTGGCGTCGAGGCGGCGGAGGGCGTCCTCCATGTCCCCGAGCCGGTGCTGCAGTTCCTGGGCGATGTCCTTGCGGCCCCTGGGGAGGTCCTCGGGTCCGGGGACGTCCGGTGCCTCGCGGTTCCAGAGCCGGCCGATGCCGGAGCGGACGAAGAGGTCGCGGACGGCCTCCGAGCCGTCCCGGGCGGGCCGCCGGGCCCGTTCGTCCATCCCACGTACGGCCTGGGCGAGGAGCCGGGCGGCGACGATCTCGGCGAGGTCGTCGACGGGGACGGTGAGGGAGGCGGCGAGGCTGGTCGACATGCCCCGGTAGCCGATGCCGGAGCGGGCGGGCGTCGAGCGCTCGACGGCCTTGTTCACGAACCGTTCCGCGAAGGACTGGTAGTCGTCGTCGGCGTGGGCCACCCCGCCGTTGGACTCGCTGAGTTCGGTGCCGATCAGCGACATCACCATGGCGGTGATGGAGCGGCGCAGGTCCTCGGCTCCGATGACGGACGGCTTGGAGAAGAGGAAGGCGGTCTGCATGGTCGCGGGGCGCAGGGCGACGACCCCGTCCCTGGGGTACGTGACGCTGAGCCGGCCGCGCTGCTCGACGTCGCCGACGGAGTCGGTGGAATCGGGCATGTTCTGGTCGTCGACGAGTCGTGAGAGGTCCACAAGGGCACGGGCGGCGTTGAGTTCGGCCTCGCGTCCGCCGCCGGCCTCCGGCGGGAACGCCGAGGGCATGACGACGAGCGGGTAGATCTTCACCCCGGGCACCTTGGCGTTGCGGAACTCGTGCCCGATGAGGTGGATGAAGTCGTAGAAGATGCCGGCGCCGGTGCCGCCGGCGACGGAGAAGGCGACGAAGACGTCGCAGCCCCGGATCTTGCCGCCGCCGACCCGGTGAAGGTCGCCGGCCGCCTGGCCGATGGCGCCGATCGCCTCGCGGAGCTGCCGCAGGACGGGTTCCAGGCCGGAGCGCAGGGTGGCGAAGAGCGCGGAGCGCCCGACGGTGGGCAGCTGTCCCGCGCCGCTGTTGAGGGGGGCGACGCGCGGCTGCCGGAGCCGGGGCGGCAGCCAGAGCCGGGTCTCCTCGGGGACGGAGACGCGGAGCATCTCCGTGACCTCGGGCGAGGAGTCGAAGTCCGTGGGCAGCAGGTCCCGGATCATCCGGGACGTACGGGCGAAGGCGGCGCCCTCGGCGCCCTTGGCCTTGAACTGCGGCTGCTTCGTGAGCTCGGCCTCGCTGAAGTCGGCGTAGACGAACTGGAGGCAGTCCGGCAGCTGGAAGGGCATCCGGCGGCCGCCGTCGACGAGGTCGGTGCCGTCGGGGCCGCAGAGCTCCCGGCGGAGGCTGCGCTCCAGTTCGGTACCGATGCGTCCGCCGGTGCCGCCGAGCCCGACGAAGAGCATGGGCTGGTAGATCTTCATGTCGTCTCCCTTGGGGGCCCGTTCAGAAGTTGGGGTCCGGGTCCCCGGCGGTCGCGCCCCCCGTGCCCGTACTGCGTGCTGTTCCGCTGTCGCCGGTCGCGGCATCGGTCGTCGTGGGGTCGCCGGTCCCGGCGCCGGAGCGGCCGGACCGTCGGGTCCCGCCGAACCGGCGCTGCCACGGAACGCGGCGTTCCTGGGTGGTACGCGTACGGGACCTGGTGCCGTCGCCCGTACGGGAGCCGGAACCCCCGCCCGTACGCGCTCCGCTTCCGTCGTCCGTACCGAATCCCGGGCCGTCGTCGTCCGTGCCGAAGCCGTCGTCCGTACGGAAGCCGGTGGCCGCGCCCGGGCCGGGACCGGAGCCCTGTCCGGCCCCGTATCCATACCCGTACCCGTATCCCGAGTCGGTGTCCGTGTCGGTGTCCGTGTCGTATCCGGAGCCGTAACCGGAGCCGGTGCCGGCGCGGCCCGTCCTGCCGGCACGGCCCGCACTCCCACCCCCGCCTCGAACGACCAGTTCGTACGCGTCGAGGCCGGTCGGCTCGCCCGGCCGCAGGGGCACCTGCGCACCGCCCCGGGGGCGCAGCAGCAGCTGGCCGGTGCCCGTGCGGCGCAGGACGTGGGCGCCTGACGAGGAGCCCTCGCGGGCGCGGCGGAGGGTGGCCGGCGCACCGCCCGCGTCGTCGACGGCGAAGGGGAAGGACCCGCGGACGCTCTGGCCGCGCCGGATGGTGAGCGTGTCGATGACGCGCCCGTCCTGGCGGAGTTCGAGCGTGACCCCGGTGAGGTCGCGGCGGCGGCGCCGGGCGACCGTCTGCGCGACGACGAGCGCGGCGAGGACGGCGAGGACGGCCGCGCCGCCGACGACGGCCTTCCACCATCGGTCCCACCAGGTCGGCGGGGCCACGACGAGGACGTCGAGGAAGTCGGCGTCGAGGACGCGGTCGTCGTCGCCGGTGTCCACGACCGCGATCCGGCCGCCCAGTTCGCCGAGCGGCGTACCGCCGCCGAGGGTGACCGTGAAGGGGATGCGTGTGCTCCCGCCGGGCGGCGCGGTGGCGGTCGCCGGGGAGACGGAGAGTTCGGCGCCGGGCGTCGGGTTCTCCACGGCGAGGCGCAGGACGCGCGGTCCGGCGTCGTTGTTGGTGACGTCGAGGGTGCCGCGGACGGTGCCCCCGGGGTGCGCGGTCGCGCGGTCGAAGGCGAGTCCGGCGGTGACGAGCGGGGTGCCCTGGGTGATGCGGGCGTTCAGCGGTCGCAGGTCGGAGGTGACGCCGGGAGCCGACATGCGGGTCGTGAACCGGAGGTCGCCGGTGGCGCCGGCGGGCACGGTGAGCGTGCCGGTGAACCGGACGTCGTCGGCCCTGCGGTCGGGGGCCTTCCCGTCGTCGGCGAGCCGGAACGTCACGGGGGCGAAGCCCTCGCCGCGCAGTTCGGCCGAGACCTTGAGCCCCGTGAGCTGGCGGGGGTCGGTGATGGTCACCCCGCGCCGGGTCTGCATCCGCACGGCGACGGTGACCTGCTCGCCGGGGCGCGGGGAGGCCGGGTCCAGGGTGACGTCGGAGCTGAGCCTGCCCTGCCAGATGGCCCGGACGACGACCTCGCGGTCGCGGTGGCCCTCAGGCGCCTCGATGTGCACGCGCCAGCGGCCCGGCAGGGGGTTCTTCACGCGGAGCGCCTCGACCGGCCCGTCCTGTCCGCCGACCTCGAAGGTGGAGCCGTCGAACTCGCCCCGGGTGGGGACCTTGCGGCCCGCCGGGTCGTAGTAGGTGACCCGGACCTTCGGGTCGTGCTTGGAGACCGTGAGGGAGCCGTCGGTGGCGATGGGCGGGATGACGACGGCCAGGTCGGCGGGCGGCTTGCCCGCGGTGCCGTGCGAGATCCGCGCGCAGCGGGCGACGGCGAAGGTCTCCTGGAGCGCCTTGTCGAGGTCGGCGGAGCTCGCGACGACCCGCATGTGGGGGACGGAGCCCGGCACGTCGGAGCACGCGCCCCGGTAGCCGCCCTCGGCCATGGCCCGGAGGGCGGTGCGGTCGATCTCGGTGCCGAAGCCGAGGGGCCAGATCTGGACGCCGGCCGCCCTGGCCCGGGCGAGTTCCTCCCTTAGCCGCCGCTCGCCGTTGGAGCGGCGGCTCGCGGGGTCCCGGCCGTACTCGGGGCTGTCGGAGACGTCGAGCTTTCCGTCGGTGAGGAGGAAGACGACCTTGTGCTTGGCGGGGGCCTTCGCGGCCGCTCCGCCGGTGGCGCTCTTCTGGGTGAGGCGGGTGACGGCCTGGCGGATGGCCGCCGGGAAGTCGGTGCCCGGTCCCATCCGGGCCGCGTCGCGCTTGTTGAGGTCCTGGACGCAGTCGCTGAGCCGCTCACGGCCCGCCGCGTCGGCGACGGTGAGGGCGCAGACCTCGCGTACGGGTGACTGTCCGGGCTTCTCCGAGCTGCCGAAGCCGATGACGGTCGCCCGGGAGCGCTCGGATATCTCTCCCTGGCTGAGCAGCCCCGCGGCCTCCGTCTCGCGCGCGAGGTCCTTGTCGGCCAGGCTCTTCGACTGGTCGACGACGACGGCGAAGTCGATCGGGGCGGGCCCCTCGGCCGGATCGGCGGCCGCTCGGGGTCCCCGCGGCACGCCGGCGGTTCCGGCGGTCGCGAGCGGGCCGGTGAGCGCGAGCAGCGCACCGGCGAGGAGCAGGGCGCTCCCCTTGTTCGTCCAACGCATCGTCACTCTCACCACAGTTCGCTGAGGAGGGCCAGGAGGGCGCCGAGCGCCAGCGCCGAGACGCCCAGGCGCAGCCACCGGTACTTCGCCGCGAGCACGAGCCCGTGCACGCTGGCCTGTTCGAGGAGCCAGCCGGTGGCGTCCGCGCCGGGCGGGGCGAGCCGCTCGCGCAGTTCGCCCTCGGACGGCCCGGCCGCCAGGTCGCGCAGGAGCGTGCGCTCCGCGCCTATCCGGGTGCGGGGCAGGACCACCGACACGAGCATCAGGACACCGGCGGTCCACAGCCCCCCGGCGATGAGCAGGAGGCCGAGCCCGACGCCGGCCGTGGGCATCGGGGCGCGGTCGCCGGAGAACACGACGGCGAGGAAGGCGAGGGCGCCGGAGAGTAGGATCGCGGCCTTGGTGTCGGCCCGCCCGATGTCCTCGCGGACGGTGGCGAGCAGCCGCTCGGCCATGAACCGCAGCTCTTCGGGCGCGACCGGGGCGGCCGCGGGGTCCGCTCGGGGCGGGGCCGGGGTGCTGCCCTGGGCCGGCGTGGGGTCCGGCGGCTCCGTGGCGTCCGGAAGCGGCGCGCGGTCCGAGGCCGCCGTGGGGACCGAGGTCGGCGTGGGATCCGAGGTCGGCGTGGGATCCGAGGTCGGCGTGGGGACCGAGGTCGGCGTGGGGACCGAGGTCGGCGTGGGATCCGAGGTCGGCGTGTGGGCCGTGGGGTCCGGGGTCGTCACTCGTCCTCCCAGTCGTCGAACTCCGCGCTGGGCCGGCCGGGGCGCACGGGCCCGGAGGACCGTCGGGCCCGGTCGGAGCCCTCGCGGTCGTAAGGATCGTCGCGGTCGAACCGGTCGAACCGGTCGTACGGGTCGTCCCGGTCGTACCGGTCCCGGTCGCCGTTCCGCCGGCCGGAGCCCCGCTCGCGGTCCTCGTACGGGTACCCGTCGCCGTCCCCGGCCCTGCCCCTGTCCCCGTGCCTGTCGCGGTACTCCCCCCGCTCCCGGTCGGACCCGGACTCGACGCGGGTCGGCTCGTAGACCCGCCGGTCGTGCGGGGACTCCTCGCGCTCCGTGCGCCCCTCGCGCTCCGTGCGCTCCATACCATCCGTCCGTTCCCCGCGCTCGTCGCCCCAGTCCGGCCGGACCGGCTCCGGATTCCCCTCCTCCAGGGCGCGCCGCGCACGGGCTCCCCCCGGCCCGCCCGAGGGGTTGAGCACGTGATCGGTGATGCCGCCGACGACGGTGCTTGTCTGGGTCCGCAGGTACATCAGGACCTGGTACATCTGCTCGCCGATGTCGTGCCGTTCCAGGACACCCGTGTCGAGGAGCCGGTTGAAGACCGCGAGGTAGTCCTCCTGGCCCTCGCGCCGCTCCCGCTGGAGCTGTGTCCGGATCTCCCACTGCTTGTCGGGGTGCATCGCCATGTGATGGGCGATCTGGGCCAGGTCTCCGCGCCGGAAGAGGGCCTCCATCTCGCGGGCCCGGTCGGCGATCCGGGCACGCTCGGCGGCGTCCTTGCGGCGCTCCGCCTCGGCCTCGCGCGCGTCGGCCTCCATCGTCACGCCGACCCGGTCCCGGCGGTAGACCTCGGCCTTCACCAGGTCGTCGAGGTCGATGAAGACATGGACCCGGGTCTTCAGACCCATGTCCCGGCCGAGGACGAAGCGTCCGGCGTTCAGCTCGTCCCGCACCGCCTCGTCGGCGCGCTGCGCCTCGGTGATCCGGAACCTCCGGGACAGCCGCCGCAGCCGGTCGAGGAGCTCGTCGTGCAGCAGCTCGGCGACGTCCTCGACCTGCTCCTGGACGACGAGGTGCGGATCGGTGACCACCCAGGTGACCCGGGCGACGGCGTCGAAGAAGACGCCATCCCCGGCGGCGGGCAGCTGGAGCCTGAACTCCGTGACGTTACGGCCCAGTTGGACCTCGAAGACGGTGTACGGGGAGCCCAGCAGCGGCTTGTTCACGTCCTCGTTGCGATCCGGCCAGGCGACACGGTGCCCGCCGTTGCGGTAGAGGAGCACGGCGGCGACCCGGCCGCTCCGGCGGCGGTACGGGGGCGCGTACTCGCGCAGGAGCGGTCCGCGCGGCCGCCCGGAGGCCTCCGGGCTCCACTGCTCCCGCACCCGTCCCCCGCCTCGCGCGCCGTCCCGCACGTCGTCCCAGGCCTCGTCGCGCCCTCCGTCCCGGCCCCGGTCCTGGTCCCTGCCCCGCTCCCCGTCCCGCTGCCTGTCCTCCGGCACCCGCGCGCCTCCCTGCCCCTGTTCACGCCCCGGCTCCCGCCGCCGGTCCCGGTCTCCGTCGCCGTACCGCTCCCGGTCGCCGTACCGCTCCCCGTCCCCGTAGCGCTCCCCGTCCCCGTACCCCTCCCGGTCGCCGTACCGCTCCCGTTCCCGGCCCCTCTCCCCGTCCCGCGCCCCGCCCTCGCCCTCGTACCCCTGCATCTGCCGTTCCCGCTCGTACCGCTGCTGCCGTTCCCTGTCGTCCCGTGCCCGCCCGGGCGACTCCTCGTACCGCTGCCGGGCCCGGCCGTCCGGCACCCGTCCGTCCGGTGCCCGCTCGTCCCCTCGCGCCCGCTCGTCCGGCCGCGCGCGCCTGTTCTGCTCGGGCCCGCTCATCGGTTCGCTCCTTCCGTCACGGCGTCCCACATGCGGCGCGCCGCGCCTCTGTCCAGGGGCCGGTCACGGTCCCGGACCAGTTCGTTCAGCAGTCCCCTCAACCGGTCGCGGTCCCGGCGGTCCACGGCGAGGAGCGGGAGGAAGCGGCAGATGTGGACGAGCGCCTCCTCGTCCTTGGCCGCCCGCCTGAGCAGACCCCCCAGGGCCTCCAGGGCCGCCGACCCCGCGCGTGCCGTCGCGAGCGTGGTCCGCAGCAGCCGGGCCAGCTCGGGCGCGAGGCCCGGGCGGGTGGCGAGCAGCGCGACGAGCAGCGGGCGGGCCGCGTGCGGGTCGAGCTCGGGCACCTCCCGCAGTCCCCACAGGTGGGTGGTCCGGGTGGTCAGCGCGCGGATGACGGCGAGGTGGACCACGTTGGCGAGGGTGAGCCGCCCGTCGTCGAGCCAGTGGTGGAGCCGTGGCAGGACGGTCTCGGGCTCGCCGGAGGCCAGCAGCCGGGCCACGCTGAACGCGGCGAGCACCAGCACCTCGCTGTCGGAGGCCTCGTGGGCCCGGACGACCCGGGCGAGGGCGTCGAGCGAGCCGGTCACTCCCCCGGCCGCGAGGACGTAGCCGTGGGCCAGCAGGGCGGTCCCGACGAGTGTGGAGTCCTCGGACACCGCCCAGTCCTTGAGGACGGAGGCGACGGCCGGCCTGACCCGGGGGTCGCGGGCGGACTCGGCGAGCGCGGTCGCGGCGGCCAGCCGGGCGACGGGCACGTCCGTCACCGCGAGGGGGACGATCAGCTCGCGGAAGCCGTGTATCCAGTCCCAGGAGCAGAGCACTCCGGCGGCGACGGAGGCGCGCACCCACACCTCCGCGCGCGGGTCGTCGCAGAGGGCCCGCAGCCAACGGGCCACCGGGCCGCGGGCGTTGTGGTAGCCGTGCCAGACCTCCCCGAGGACGGCGCCGGCGAGGGCCTCACCCTGGAAGCGCACCGCCCGCACCGGCACCTTCGCCGGACCGAGGTCCAGCTCGCCGTCCTCCAGGACGGCACGCGCCCGCATCGGGCGGTGTTCGGCACGCGTGCCGAACAGACGCCTCCCCGGGGCGTGTTCGGGGTCGAGGGCGACGGCGAACTCCCAGGCGAGGAGTTCGGCGGCCTCGGCGGCGAGACTGAAGGCGGAGCCGTCGAAGACGGCGACGGAGATGCGGAACGCTCCGGTGCTCAGTGCGGGGAGAGCCTCGGGGAGGGTGCCGGGCCGGTCGGCGCCGGAGAACCACTCGCGGGCCTGGGAGGCCACGAAGGTGGCGCATTCGCCGAGGAGTTGCTCGTCCGTCGCCTCGCCGCGCCAGTGGCGGGCGAGGTGGTCGGCGAAGCGGGCGGCC
Source organism: Streptomyces narbonensis (assembly GCF_014649015.1). Lineage (GTDB taxonomy): Bacteria > Actinomycetota > Actinomycetes > Streptomycetales > Streptomycetaceae > Streptomyces > Streptomyces narbonensis. The sequence continues at coordinate 53,253 of NZ_BMSF01000002.1, read as the reverse complement.
TCGCGCGGGCGCAGCTCCTCCAGGCCGACGGCCCGGACGACATCGGGGCGCTCGGAGAGTTCCCACGCGGCGGCGAGGGCCTCGGGCGGCTCCCCGCGCAGCCGGACCCTCAGGTGGCGCCGCAGGACCTCGTCGGCGGGCGGCGGCGCGCAGGGCATCCCGTACCGGCCGCGCAGGATCCGGTCGGCGAGCTCGCCGCTCTCGGCGAGGACGATGCCGTAGGCGTCGCGGCCGCGCAGCAGGTCTCCGAAGCGGTCCAGGTGCAGTCCGGAGAGGCGGGTGGCGGGCCGGCGCGCGGAGTCGGCGCCCTCGCCCCGGCCGGAGCGGGAGTGCCGTGGCTCGCTCTCCGTCCTGACGTCCTCGGTGAGCAGCTCCATGAGGTGACCGCTACCTTCCTGGAGGGCCTCCTCGGTGATCTCGTCGACGCCGTGGCGCGGGTCGAGGCGGAAGACGCGGCCTCCGGTGAGTTCGTCGAGGAGGGCGAGCGCGGTGGCCTTGCGGCCGCTGCCGGGCTCGCCGCAGAGGACGAGGACGCGGTGGTCGCGGAGCCGTTGCTTCATCTCGTGGTAGCCGGCGATCTCGCAGTACACCTGTCCGAGGTCGGCGAGCGTCTCGGTCGGTACGGGTCCCCGGACGAAGCGCGAGGAGTGGTCGGAGCCGAACACGTTGAAGAACTGGTTGCCCTCGAAGAGGGTGCCGTCGCCGAGGAAGGTGGTGTGGCGGTCCCCCTCGGCGGCGGCCCAGGTCCGCAGGGCCCGGCGCGCGGTGGCGGAGCCCCCGGTGTCGCCGTCGCCGCCGATGGGGCTCCGGTCGGCGGACGCGAAGACGCTGACCTCGCGCGGCGGCTCCCCCGAGCCGTCGCCGCGCTCGCCGCCGCCCGCCCGCTCGCCGGAGCGCTCGCCCTCCCGCTCGCCGCCCCTCCCGGAGCCCCGCTCTCCGCCCCGCCCCGAGCTCCGTTCTCCGCCTCGTCCCGAGCTCCGTTCTCCGCCCCGTCCGGAGCCCCTGCCGCCTCCCCGGTCCTCCGAGCCGCGGCCCCCGTCCTGCGGTTCGCGCGAGTCGTGCGAGTCGTGTGCGTCGTGCGAGGAGGCGCCGTCGTCGTGGTCGTCGCTCACTCCGGCCCACCCGCCCCCGTGTTCTTGCCCTTGTCCTCGCCCCTGTCCTTGCGGATGCCGGTGAACCCGCCGTGGATGGTGTTGCCGTGGATGTCGAGCAGGTCTCCCCCGACGTTGTACGTGCGGTTCCCCCCGCCGGTTCGGGGCGTTGGGCCGTCCCCCCGCGACGGCCCAACGCCGGATCCTGAACCCACCCCGGGTGCCCGTCGCCCCGTGTCCGCGTCCCCCGGCGCGGCCTCCCCCTCGGGCCCGACCAGCGGCGGCGCGGCACGCCGCGGCACATGGAACCAGGCGGCCTCGTCGGTCTCCTTGGACCGGATCCGGGCCCGCCGGTAGTGGTCCGGTTCCACGTACCGCCCGCCCTCGGCGACCACGTTCCCGTACAGCCAGTCGGAGACCGCGACGAGCAGGTCGACGTCGGGGGCCTCCGCCATGATCCGCTTGGCCGTGGGGCTGTCGCAGAGCCTGGCGGCGAGGTCCACCGCCCGTCCGACGAGCCCGTGCCGGTCCTGGACCACGAGCCCGGCGTTCATGCCGATCCGCAGCCGCAGTCGCGGACTCCGGCCCGTGTTGTGGGCGCGGAGGCTCTCGTACAGGGTGTCGATCCACCGTCCGACCATGAGCCGCGGCGGCATGTCGGGGCGCAGGGCGGCGAGGATGCCGTCCCCCCGGTCCTCCTGGTGGTAGGTGCCGGGCTCTACCCCGACGGAGGCGTAGGCCTCGTCGAACGCCGCGTACATCGCCGTGCGGTGCAGCTCTTTCTCGGCCATGTTCAGGGTGCCGGATCCGCAGATGTCGCCGAAGACGACGAACCGGTGGATCCCGCCGGAGGAGGCCTCGCGGCGCGAAACCGCCTCCTCGTACGCCCCGTTCACTCCCGCACTGCTCACTCGGACTCCCTGTTGGACGCCGTGGTGCCGTTGGTGCCGTGGTGGTGTGATGTCCAGCCTGGCCGCACTCCGCGACCTGCGATGTAGCCGTTTACACATCCGGCGGAGATTCGTCCGCCTGTTCCGCGCGGGGGCGTGCGCGCCCCTCGGCGAGCAGCACGAGGACCCGCATGTCGATGACGATGACGGTGCGGTTCGCCGTCCGGACGACGTCCTGTTCGCGCAGCAGGCGCAGCGCCTTGGCCACGGCTTCCCGGGTGGCTCCGATGGCGGCCGCCAGGTCGTGCTGGGGCAGCGGGAGTTGGAGTACGGTCCCGGCGTCCGCCGGCCGGCCCGCGCGCTCCGCCAGTTCGACGAGACGGGCGGCGAGGCGCTGGAGGACGGTCTCGGAGGCGAGCGCGCGGCGTTCGACGTCGGCGCTGCGCAGCCGGGTGGCGAGCTGGCGCATGATCAGCGAGGTGGCGTGCGGCCGGGCGGCGAGGAAGCGCCGGAAGCGGTCGCCGGAGACGGCCACGGCCTCGACGGCGCCGAGCGCGGTGACGGTGGCGCTGCGCGGGCGGAGGTCGACGGCTGCGAGGTCCCCGACGACCTCACCGGCCCCGCGCAGGGCGAGGATGAGCCGGGAGCCGCGCTCGGTGCCGACGGAGACGACGGACCAGCCGGAGAGCAGCGCGAGGACGTAGGCGCTGGTGTCGTGCTCGCGGATCATCACCTCGCCCGGCTCGTAGGAGCGGCGGGCGCCCTCGGCGATGAGGGAGCGGCGGTCGGCCGCCGGGAGGGCGTGCAGGAAGGAGCGGTCCTGCCCGAAGAGACTCATCACCCGCTCACCCCCGTACCGTCCGCGGGCCCTCGGAGAGTCCCGCCCACCGGTCACCGACCGGCGCCGCTCGCGCGTGTGTTCACACCTCATGTGGCGTGCCCCGTCACACTGTTGACACTGTGTCACCTCGTGGGGTGAAGAACGCTAGAGGTGCGGAACGACAACGTCAACGAGCACGGGGGGCGCAGGGGAGCGCCGTTCCCTGCACCCCTGCGCCCCCCGTCGGAGCAGCACGAAAGAATCACGGAACCGCCATGGAAACGGCCCCGATCGCGCGGTTCAGAGCCTCGGGTCGACCGGCTCCGACTCCAGCGCGAGGACCGCGAAGACGGCCTCGTGGACCCGCCAGAGCGGTTCTCCGTCGGCGAGCCGGTCCAGCGCCTCCAGCCCGAGCGCGTACTCGCGCAGGGCCAGCGAGCGCTTGTGGCCGAGGAACCGCTGCCGCAGCCGCTCCAGGTTCTCCGGGCGGGTGTACTCGGGGCCGTAGATGATCCGCAGGTACTCCCGGCCGCGCACCTTCACGCCCGGCTGCCCGAGGCGCCCCTTGGCATCGCGGACGAGGGCGGCCAGCGGCTTGACGACCATCCCCTCGCCGCCTGCCGCGGTCAGCTCCAGCCACCAGTCGGTGCCCGCGGCGACCGAGGCCTCGTCGCCGGTGTCGACGACGAGCCTGCGGGTGACCTGGAGCAGCCCGGTCGGGTCGTGCTCGACGAGCCGGTCGAGCCAGGCCAGCTGCTCGTCGTGCGGGACGGCCGCGAGCGAGCGTCCGCGCGCGGCGAGGAGCTGGAAGGGGGCGAACCGCACGCCTTCCAGGCCCTGCGTCGGCCAGCAGTACCTGCGGTACGCCTCGGTGAACGCGGCCGCGTCCACCCCCCGCTCCCGCTGCTTGGCGAGGAGCCCGTCGAGCCCTTCGACCCCGCGCGCGACCGCCTGCTCCAGGGCGGAGACCGCCCCGGGGAGGACGGCGCCCGAGGCGGCGCCGACCGCCGCGTACTGCGAGCGCAGCAGCCCGGCCGACTTGAGCGACCACGGCATCAGCTCGCCGTCGAGGAGGAGCCAGTCGCCCGCGCCGGGGGCGCTGTCCGACGCGGCGAGGTCGTCCCACAGCCCGGCGGCGCCGATCGCGGTCCGCAGCCGGTCGAGGACCTGCTCGGTGACGTCCTGGTCATCGAAGAAGGGGCGGCCGGTACGGGTGTACAGGGCGCCGGTCACCCCGGTGACGCCGAAGCGCTCGTGGGCCGCCTTCTCGTCCCGGCAGACCAGGGCCACGGCCCGGGAACCCATGTGCTTCTCCTCGCACACGACCCGCTCGACGCCGTCCGCCCGGTACTGGGCGAAGGCCTCCGCCGGGTGTTCCAGGTAGCCCTCGGCGCGCGAGGTGGCGGTCGGTGCCATGGTCGGCGGCAGGTAGGCGAGCAGCCGCGGGTCGACGGCGAAGCGGCTCATGACCTCCAGGGCCGCCGCGGCGTTCTCCTCGCGTACGGCGACGTTGCCGAGGTGCCGGGTCTCCACGATCCGTCGGCCGTGCACGTCGGCCAGGTCCAGCGGGCGCCCCTCGTGCCCGCCGGGCGCCTCGGTCACGAGCGGCCGGGCCGGCTCGTACCAGACCCGCTCGGCCGGTACGTCGACGAGTTCGCGCTCCGGCCAGCGCAGCGCGGTCATCTTCCCGCCGAAGACGGCTCCGGTGTCGAGGCAGATGGTGTTGTTGATCCAGGAGGTGTTCGGTACGGGCGTGTGGCCGTACACGACGGCGGCCCGGCCCCGGTAGTCCTCCGCCCATGGGTAGCGCACCGGCAGCCCGAACTCGTCGGTCTCCCCGGTGGTGTCCCCGTACAGCGCGTGCGAACGCACCCGGCCGGAGGTCCGGCCGTGGTACTTCTCCGGCAGCCCTGCGTGGCAGACGACGAGCGCGCCGCCGTCGAGGACGTAGTGGCTGACGAGCCCGTCGATGAACTCGGCGACCTGGGCGCGGAACTCCTCGCTCTCGCCCTCCAGCTGTTCGATCGTCTCGGCGAGTCCGTGGGTCTGCTGGACCTTCCGGCCCTTCAGCCAGCGGCCGAGCTTGTTCTCGTGGTTGCCGGGGACGCACAGGGCGTCGCCGGCGGCGACCATGGCCATGACGCGCCGCAGGACGCCCGGCGAGTCGGGGCCCCGGTCGACGAGGTCGCCGACGAAGACGGCCGTACGCCCCTCCGGGTGGTGGCCGTCGACATAGCCGAGCCGGGCGAGCAGGCTGTCGAGCTCGGACCGGCAGCCGTGGATGTCACCGATGATGTCGAAGGGGCCGGTGAGGTGGCGCAGGTCGTTGTAGCGGCGCTCCAGGACGACCTCGGCCTCCTCGACCTCCTCCACCGAGCGCAGCACGTGCACCTTGCGGAAGCCCTCGCGCTCCAGTCCGCGCAGCGAGCGGCGCAGCTCGCGGCGGTGGCGCTGGATGACGTGCGCGGGCATGTCGGCGCGGTCGGGACGGCCGGCGTTCCGCGTGCGGCACACCTCTTCGGGCAGGTCGAGCACGATGGCGATGGGCAGCACGTCGTGCTCCCGGGCCAGCCTGACCAGCTGACGGCGGGCCTCCGGCTGCACGTTGGTGGCGTCGACGACGGTCAGCCGTCCCGCCGCCAGCCGCTTGCCGGCGATGTAGTGGAGGACGTCGAAGGCGTCCTTGCTCGCGGACTGGTCGTTCTCGTCGTCGGCGACGAGCCCCCGGCAGAAGTCGGAGGAGACGATCTCGGTCGGCTTGAAGTGGCGCCGGGCGAAGGTCGACTTGCCGGAGCCGGTGGCACCGACGAGGACCACGAGGGACAGGTCGGTGACGGGCAGCGTGCGGGTGGTCATGCCGTGACCTCCTTCAAGGTCTCGTCGGTCTTGTCCGTCCGGGTGAAGACGGCCATCTGCGTGGGGGGCCCGACCTCGGGGTCGTCCGGCCCGACGGGCACGAACTCCACGCCGTAGCCGTACGGTCCGGCGACCGAGGCCGCCCACTCCCGGAACTCCTCCCGGGTCCATTCGAAGCGGTGGTCGCCGTGCCGGACGTGTCCGGCGGGCAGCGACTCCCAGCGCACGTTGTACTCGACGTTCGGCGTGGTCACGAGGACCGTACGGGGCCGGGCCGCGCCGAACACCGCGTACTCGAGCGCCGGGAGCCTCGGCAGGTCCAGGTGCTCGATCACCTCGCTGAGCACGGCCGCGTCGTAGCCGGCGAGCCGCTTGTCGGTGTACGCCAGCGAGCCCTGGAGCAGCGTGACCCGGGCGGCCTGCCGCTCCCCCATCCGGTCGAGCCGCAGCCGGCGGGCGGCGACGGTCAGCGCCCGGACGGACACGTCGACGCCGACGATCTCGGTGAACCGGACGTCCTTGAGCAGGGCCTGCACCAACTGGCCCTGGCCGCAGCCGAGGTCGAGGACGCGGGCCGCACCGGCGCCGTGGAGCGCGGCGAGGATCGCGTCCCGCCGCTGCTCGGCGAGCGGCACCGGCCGCTCCTCCGTGTCGGTGGACTCGTCCACGGCGTTGTCGACGTCCTCGACGTCGAGCCCCTCGGCCTCGGCGAGGCGCACCAGCTCGAGGCGCTCCGTCGCCTCCCGGGCCAGGCCCCAGCGGCGCGAGAGGTAGCGCGCGGTGATCAGCTTCCGCTCCGGGTGCCCGGCCAGCCAGCCGTCCCCGGCGCGCAGCAGCTTGTCGACCTCGTCGGGCGCGACCCAGTAGTGCTTGGCGTCGTCGAGGACGGGCAGCAGGACGTACAGCTGGTTGAGCGCGTCGGCGAGCCGTAGCTCGCCTTCGAGCACCAGCCGCACGTACCGGGAGTCGCCCCACTCGGGGAACTCCTCGTCCAGCGCGACCGGTTCGGCCTCCACCGTGCTCCAGCCGAGCGGCTCGAAGAGGGCGCGCACGAGGCCGGCGCCGCCCCGGGCGGGGAGCGCGGGGACCTCGACGCGCAACGGCAGCGGTGCGGCGGCCCGTTCGGGCATCGCCTGACACACGCCGTGCAGCGCGGTCTTGAAGACCTTGGCGAGCGCCACGGCGAGCAGCGAGGACGCCGCGTAGGGCCGGTCGTTCACGTACTGAGCGAGCGCGGCGTCGGGGGCGCCGCCCCGGCCCTTGCCCTTGCCGCGGCGCACCAGCGCCACGGTATCCACCTCCAGGAGGAGTGCCGCAGTGCACCGCTCGGCGCTCGCCTCGGGGTAGAGGACGTGCGCGGTGCCGTGCGAGGTCGAGAACGCCTGCGCCCTCTCGGGATGCTTGTGCAGCAGAAATCCGAGATCGGTCGCGGGTCGCTCCGGGATGCCGGTTGTACTGATCGTCAGGAACACACGCTCGAGTATGAGCGCGCCCCGCCCGCCCCACCAGGCAATTTCGGCGCACCTGGGTCGCCCGTCGGCTACTCGGGCGGAGGCTCCGTCCCGCGGGCGAGAGCCCCGGCCAGCGCGGCGACGAGCGGCGGACCGACGCGGCAGCAGCCCCCGACCAACCGGGCCCCGGCGACCGCCCAGGCGGCGGCCCGGGACGGGTCGAAGGTGCCGTCGCCACGCCAGCCCCGGGCCCCGGCGTCCCACCGCTCCCCGCTGTTCGGGTAGACCACGGCCGGCTTCCCGGTCGCGGCGACGGCGAGCTCCACGGCAGACCCCACCCCCTCCGGGTCGCAGCAGTTGACCCCCACGGCCACGACCTGGTCGTTCCCGGCGGCGACCGCGAAGGCCTCCGCCAGCTCCTGCCCGGCCCTCGTCCGCCCGCCGTCGACCGTGTACGAGAGCCACACCGGTACCCCGCACCCGTCGACCGCCCGCAGCAGCGCCTCCGCCTCGTCCATGTCCGGCACCGTCTCCAGGGCCAGGACATCGGGCCCGGCCGCGGCGAGCACCTCGATCCGGGGCCGGTGGAACCGCTCCAGCTCTCGCACGGACAGCCCGTACCGTCCCCGGTACTCGCTCCCGTCCGCGAGCATCGCTCCGTACGGCCCGACGGACGCGGCGACCCAGACCCCCTCCCCGACCCTTCCCGCCGCCTCCCTGGCGAGCTCCACGCTCCGGCCGAGGAGCAGCGCCGCCCCGGCCCGGTCCACACCCCGGCGGGCGAAGCCCTCGAAGGTGGCCTGGTAGGAGGCGGTGGTGACCACCCGGGCGCCGGCCCGTACGTACGCCGCGTGCGCCGCCTCGATCTGCTCGGGCCCGTCGGCGAGGAGCCGCGCGGACCAGAGCGCGTCCGAGAGGTCGCAGCCCTGCGCCTCAAGCTGGTTGGACAGCCCGCCGTCGAGGACGAGCGGCCCCGCCCGGAGGGCCTCGGCAAGCGTACGGACCGGTCTCATCGGCTCTCCCCGCTCATCCCAGCTGCGACTGGACCCGCGCGGAGATCAGCTCCAAGTGGTCCAGGTCGTCGAGATCGAGGACCTGGAGGTAGACCCGGGAGGAGCCGATGGCCGCGTACCGCCCGATCTTGTCGACGACCTCGGCGGGCGAGCCCGCGAGGCCGTTCGCCTTGAGCTCGTCCATGTCCCGCCCGATCGCGGCGGCCCGGCGGGCCACCTCCGCGTCGTTCTTGCCGACACAGACGACCAGCGCGTTGGAGTACACGAGGTCACCGGCCTGCCGCCCCGCCGCCTCCGCCGCCGCCCGGACCCGGCCGAACTGCCGCTCGCTGTCCTCCAGCGAGGCGAAGGGGATGTTGAACTCGTCCGCGTACCGCGCGGCCAGCCGCGGCGTACGACTCGCACCGTGTCCGCCGATCAGCACCGGGATCCTGTCCTGCGCGGGCTTCGGCAGCGCGGGCGAGTCGGTGAGCTGGTAGTACTGCCCCTCGTAGGAGAACGTCTTGCCAAGCTCGGTCTCCCACAGGCCGGTCACGATCGCCAGCTGCTCCTCCAGCCGGCCGAACTTCTCCTTCGGGAACGGAATGCCGTAGGCCTTGTGCTCCTCCTCGAACCAGCCCGCGCCGAGCCCCAGTTCGACCCGGCCGCCGGACATCCGGTCGACCTGCGCGACCTGGATGGCCAGGACTCCCGGCAGCCGGAACGTACCGGCGGTCATCAGGGTGCCGAGCCGGATCCGCTTCGTCTCCCGTGCGAGACCGGCCAGGGTGATCCAGGCGTCCGTCGGCCCGGGAAGCCCGTCGGACGAGCCCATGCTGAGGTAGTGGTCGGAGCGGAAGAAGGCGTCGAAGCCGAGCTCCTCGGTGGCCCGGGCCACCGCGAGGAGGGTGTCGTAGTCGGCCCCCTGCTGGGGTTCGGTGAAGATACGGAGATCCATACCTCCATCCTGCACCGTCGGGTGCGTGTCAACCTCTCCGTCAGCTCGCGGGTGGCTCCGGCCCGGTCGGGTGAATATCCGGCCCGTGGCGGGCCGCGTCCTACCCGGCCAGTGACCGTGGCCGGGGACCCGTCGTTGGCTCGGGCGGAGCCGGACCGCCCGGCCCGCGTGCCGGCGGCCGCAGCCGGTGCGTCGCTCTCTCCCGTGTCCCCGCCGACGGCGGTGGGTCCGGGCCGAGGAGGCCGCCATGTCCCAGGAAGCCGCGCCGGAGCGGGCCGTGCCCGAGCAGTCCGCGCCGCCGTCCGTGCCCGAGCAGAAGGACGCCGGCGCGCCCAAGGGCCTGCTCCAGCAGATGGAGGAGCTGATGGCGGCGCTCTCCGCCGACCTCTCCCAGCTCGACGCCGACATCCAGTCCACGGCCGAGCGCCTGGACCCGGAGCCCCCGCACCCCGACAGCGACCGACTCAGCGCCGAGCGCGACCAGGCCGAGCAGGACGGCTCCGAGCAGGACCACTCCGATCAGGACGGCTCCGGTGCCCTGCGGACCGACCGCCACGGCCCCGAGAGCACGCGACCCGAGAACCACGGCTCCCAGCCCCACGACACCAAGCACCGCGAGAGTGCGGACCACGGCCCCGAGCACCGCCCGGCCCCCGGCGACCCTCGGCCCCGCTTCTAGAGCCAGTCCGGCCGATCGCCGTCCGTCGTTCACGCCGCTCACGCCGGTCGCGGCCCGGGGCCCGCCCGGCCTCGGGCCGGGTCGGGCGGGCGGGCCCGCTCCCGGTCGTCGCGCACCGCCAGCCGGCGGAGCATCCCGCCCACCCTGTCGCTCGACTCGTCGACCGCATCGATGGCCTCGATGCACTGCCAGTAGAGCCCCTCCTCGTCGGTGGCGCAGGCCACCCCGACGAGTGCGATCCCCACCTCGCCGAGCAGCGCCCCGAGCGCCGTCAGCGCCGCGACCGGATCGCCGACCTCGGTCAACTGCGCCGCACGCGGCCCACCGGCCCCCCACGCCGGGTACTCCCCGATCTCGCTCAGCCCCCGTGCCTCACCGCGCAGTTCCAACGGCCCGCAGAGCGCGAGATGACTCCCTATCGCCTGGGCGAGCGCCTGAGCCTGCCAGGCCTCCGCCACAATGTCCTGTGCTGTCCCGCTCCCCGCCAACGCGTGCCGCCCGGCCGCGATGAGCCGCTCTGCTTCCATCAACGCCGCCCCCGTTCATACGACTTACCGCCCACTCATTCCACTACCCAGAGTGAGGCCGACTGAGCCCCACCACCAGGGGAATTCGGAAATCTGTGGACAGTAGGCTCGGCGGGGAAAAGTCGATCACTCCGAAGAGTGACGATCTCCCGTCTCAGCCCCGCCGGCGTCCCCGCCGACCTCCCCGCCACCCCGCCTCCGGACGGGAAATCGGACCTCGTTCCTGTCGATCTTCGCCGCGAGCGCCACCAGCGGATCAACCCCGAGCACCTCGCAGAACTGCAGCAGATAGGCGAGCACGTCGGCCACCTCGTCCGCGACGCGGTGCGCCGACTCGGGGTCGTCCATCACCCGTTCCGCCTGCTCAGGGGTCAACCACTGGAAGATCTCCAGGAGTTCGGACGCCTCCACACTGAGCGCCGCCGCCAGGTTCTTGGGCGTGTGGTACGGCTGCCAGTCACGGGCGGCCGCGAACTCGGCCAGCCTGCGCTGGAGCGCCGCCACGTCCTGGCGCACCACGTCACCGCTGCCCGTCCCGCTCGTGCCCGCCGACTCGCCACCCACGCCCACGCCCACCCCTTCTCCCACGCCCACGCCTTCGCCCACGCCTTCGCCCACGCCCACCCCTTCTCCCACGCCCACGCCCTCGTCGCCGCCGCCCTCGTCGCCGCCGCCCTCGGCGTCGTCGCCGTCGCCGTCGCCGTCCACCGTCTCGTACTCCGTCTTCTTCTCCGTCACACGCCCAGGTCTACCACCGTCACACCGGACGTCCGCCGCGCCTCCCCCGCCCCTCGCTCCCCCACGGTCCCGGCGACCCGGATGTGTCCGTCGGCGGCGATGGCCACAGCGAGGCCGAGCAGTTCGCGCACCTGACGCCCGTCGAGCCCCCGGTCCAGGCCGTCGGCGAGCAGGGTCAGGCTCTGCATCGCGTCCGGCACCTCGGCGATCCGGTCCATCGCGAGAACGCCGGGGCCCGTGAGCAGCGTGAGCGCCAGGGCCAGGTAGCGCAGTTCGCCGTCGGCCAGGCGGCCGAGCGGGGTCGCGGACCGTCCGCCCCTTTCGAGGACGGCGCGGACGGTGCCGTCGGCGAGTTCCCGCACGCCGAGCCCCGTGACGGGTCCCGCGCAGCCGGCACCCGCCATGGCCGCGAGGCGGTGGTGTCTGCGGGGGCAGTCCGTGTGGGTGCGGTGCAGGACCTCTGCGAGGTTGGCGCAGTCGCGCCGCAGGCGTCCTTCGCCGGGGAGCACGGAGGCCCGCATCCCGGAGGGCCGGGGGTCGCAGGGGAAGGCGGACCGCAGCCCGATGACCAGTTGCTCGGCCGCTGCCAGCACCTCCAGCTGTCCGGGCGTCTTGCCGGCGACGCGCAGCGGCAGCAGGGCCGTACCGAGCAGGTCGTCGGGGAGGGGTGCCCGGGTGACGGGGGTGGCTCCGGCCGTGTGCCACTCGGCCTGGACGGTGCTGCGGCTCGGGTCGCGCAGGGCGGTCGCGAGCAGGGTGCGGCCCCGGCCGGTGAGCCGCTCGCCGACGATACGGAGCCGGGGCTCGGCCTGGACGGCGAGGTCGAGGCGGACCGGGCCGGCCGCTCCGTCGACCGTGCAGCCGATCCGGAATCCGCGGCGGCCCTGGGCGTCGGGGCGGGCGCGTTCGGGGACGCAGTCGACGGCGTCGGGGAAGACCTCGTCGAGGGAGTCGCCCGCGCCGAGCCGGGCCAGGGCCTCGTAGGCCCGGAGCATGGTGGACTTGCCGCTTCCGCTGGGCCCGGCGAAGAGGGTGACCGGCCCGAGCGCGTGGACGGCGCCGCGGTGGCCTGCGAACGCGGACAGCCGTAGCTCGGTGACCACCGGCCGGGCGCACGCCCGCCCGCCCTCGACCCGGGCCCCGCCTCCGCGACCGCCGGACGGACGGACGCCGGAGGGCCGGACTTCGGAAGGACGGGCTTCGGGGGTACGGGCTTCGGAAGGGTGGGTTCCGGAGGGACGGGCTTCGGAGGGACGGGCTTCGGAGGAGCGGGACTGGGAGGAGCGGGACTGGGAGGGGACGGCGTCGGAGGGGGGCGCGTGTGGCGTGCGGGCGAGCGTGCTGCCGCCGGTGAGGTCCATGCCCGGACCGTACGCAGCCCACTCCGTGACGAACCGTTACGTCCAGATGACCTTCCTACGAACGGGGGACGCCCGCGGTCCGGCCGCCCACGACCTCCTCACCGTCGCCGCCCTCCGCGCCCTCGACCTCCGTGCCGGCGGGGGCGAGAAGGAAAACGTTCCGGTCGACGCGGTGCATCCCGCTGCCGAGGCCGAAGACGACCCCGCTGCTGAAGTCGAGGATGCGCTTGGCGACGTCGGCGTCGGCGCTCGTCAGATCGAGGAGGACCGGGATCTGGGCGATGAGGTACTCGGCGACCTCACGGGCGTCGGCGAACACCTGGACCCGCAGCACGATCATGCGGCGCTGCTCGGCGGACTCGTACTGCTCGGGGATCGTGCGGTGGTCGACTCTGGACGGCCATTCGTCACGGCCGCGCAGGGGCAGGACCTGGGCGAGGCCCTCCCACTGTTCGTCGGTGACGTCGTAGCTCTCGTACCTACTCATGCGCACATCCTCCCGCTCCTCACCCGTTCGGCCCAACAACGACACGAGGTCATGGCCTGCCGGGAAGCGGGCGGTGCTCAGGCGAAGGTCTTCGCCAGTCTGCGCAGGCCCTCCCCGATCTCCTCGGCCGAGTGCGTGGTGAACGACAGCCGCACCGAGCCGGGGTCCGGCTCGCCCGAGAAGAACGGCGCCCCCGGCACGTACGCCACCTCGTGTCCGATGGCGGTCCTCAGGAGGGCCGTCGCGTCGTGGCCGTCGGGGAGGTTGACCCAGATGAACATGCCGCCCTCGGGCCGGTTCCAGCGGCTGCCCTCGGGCAGTGCGGCCGGCAGGCCTTCGAGCATGGCGTCCCTGCGCTCCTGGTACGCGGCCCGCATCCCCGCGACGTGCGCGTCGAGGTCGCTGTCGCGCAGATAGCGCGCGGCCGCCGCCTGGTCGATGGAGGAGGTGTGCAGGTCGGCGGCCTGCTTCGCGATGACGCACGCGCGGCGCAGCCGGGCGGGGGCGCGCAGGAAACCGAGCCGGAGCCCGGGGGCCATCACCTTGGAGAAGGAGCCGAGCAGGACGGTCCGGTCGGCGGCCGTGGGGTCGGCGGCGATGGGGAGGACGCGCTCGCCGTCGTAGCGGAGTTCGCCGTACGGGTCGTCCTCGACGATCCAGAACCCGTGCCGCGCGGAGGCCTCGGCGACGGCGGCGCGGCGCTCGGCGGGGAGCGTACGGCCCGTGGGGTTCTGGAAGGTGGGGATGACGTAGAGGAGGGTGGCCTTCTCGCGTGCCGCGATCTCTTCGAGCGCGGCGGGGATGATGCCCTGGTCGTCGGTGGGTACGGGGACGACCCGGGCACCGGCGAAGGCGAAGGTCTGGAGGGCCGCGAGGTAGCAGGGGTCCTCGACGAGGACCACGCTGCCCGGTTCGACGAGGGCCGTCGTGAGGAGGGTGAGGGCCTGCTGCGAGCCGGTGGTGATCAGCAGGTCGTCGGCGTCCGTGGGCAGGCCGCGGTCCGTGAGCCGGTCCGCGACGGCGGTGCGCAGCTCCGGGTCGCCCTCGGTGGTCGAGTACTGGAGGGCCTGGCGCGGTATTTCGGCCAGGACGCGGTCGTACGCCGCCCGGATCCCCGCGATGTCGAACAGCTCGGGGGCGGGCAGTCCACCGGCGAAGGAGATCACCTCGGGGCGCGCGGTGAGCGCCAGGATGTCCCGTACCGGCGACGACGCGACTCCGGCCAGCCGGGAGGCGAAGGCGGGGGCGGGTACGGCCTGGCCGGGGGAAGGGAGGGGGGTGGCGGCGTTCGCGGGCGTCGAGGCGGCGGAATGCATGGCGTCAGCATATAGATCGTCCGCCGACTGTCCAGACTTCGCGGAATCCCTCTGGGAGAAGCCGAGTTGGCGTTCTCCCGCATGTCCGTCGACGGGCGGGATCACGCCACACACCGACCCCGTTCAGACGGCCGTCGGCTGCCCCGCCATCGCCTGCCCGGCCGCCGCCTGCCCGGCCGGTTCGTCGTGGGCGTCGGCCCAGAGGGAGCGGACATGTCCGAGGTGGCGGCGCATGCACTCCTCGGCGCCCTGGGCGTCACCGGCCAGCATCAGGTCGAGGAGTTCGAGGTGCTCCTCGGCGGAGGAGACGAGCTTGCCCGCCTCGTCCAGGCCGGTGAGGCCGTAGAGACGGGAGCGCTTGCGGAGGTCTCCGACCGTCTCGACGAGGCGATCGTTTCCGGACAGGGCGAGCAGGGCGAGATGGAAGCGGCGGTCGGCCTCCAGATAGCCGATGAGGTCGTGCTCCCCGGCGCGGGAGACGATCTCCTCGGCAACCGGCCGGAGTTCCTCCAGCTCCTCCTTGGTGGCCTTGCGCGTGACGCGGCCGATGGTGGGGACCTCGATGAGGGTCCGCAGTTCGGTGAACTGGTCGAGGTCGCGCTCGCTGACCTCGGTGATGCGGAAGCCCTTGTTGCGTACGGGCTCGACCAGACCCTCGCGGGCCAGGTCGAGCATCGCCTCACGGACCGGGGTCGCCGAGACACCGAGGTCGGCGGCGAGCCCGGGGGCCGAGTAGACCTGGCCGGGGCGGAGTTCGCCCGCTATGAGGGCGGCCCGGAGGGCGTGCCCTACCTGGTCGCGGAGCCGCTCCTGCGCCCTCACGAGGCCGTACTGTTTCAGGTCACCCATCGTGCGCCCTCCGAGAAGTCACGGAGGAGCATCGTACAATGTCACGTTTCCCTGCCGGTCCGTACGGGGCGGGCCCCGCAGCGCAGGTCAGAGGAGGAATCCGGCGGGGAAGGGATCGGCGGGGTCGAGGAAGTACTGCGCGGTGCCGGTGATCCAGGCGCGGCCGGTCACTGTGGGAACGACCGCGGGCACGCCGCCCACCTCGGTCTCGCCGACGAGCCGGCCCGTGAACTCCGTACCGATGAAGGACTCGTTGACGAAGTCGGTGTCGAGCGGGAGCTCGCCGCGGGCGTGGAGCTGGGCCATGCGAGCGCTGGTCCCGGTGCCGCAGGGCGAGCGGTCGAACCAGCCGGGGTGGATGGCCATCGCGTGCCGCGAGCGGGTCGCGTCCGAGCCGGGCGCGGCCAGATAGACGTGCTTCACTCCGGCGAAGGCGGGGTCCAGGGGGTGGACGGGGCGGTCGGGGCCGGAGTTGATCGAGTCCATGATGGCGAGGCCGGCTGCGAGGAGGTCGTCCTTGCGGTCGCGGTCGAACGGCAGGCCCAGGGAGTCGAGTTCGACGAAGGCGTAGAAGTTTCCGCCGTAGGCGAGGTCATAGGTGACGGTGCCGTACCCGGGCACCTCCGTCTTGAGGTCGAGCCCGACGGAGAACGCGGGCACGTTGGTGAGCGTGACCGCCTTCGCGGCGCCGTCCTCGACCTGCACGTCGACGCTGACGAGCCCGGCCGGGGTGTCGAGGCGGACGGTGGTGACCGGTTCGACGACCGGCACCATCCCGGTCTCGACGAGCACGGTCGCGACCCCGATGGTGCCGTGCCCGCACATCGGGAGCAGCCCGGACACCTCGATGTACAGCACGCCGTAGTCCGCGTCCGGCCGGGTGGGCGGCTGCAGGATCGCGCCGCTCATTGCGGCGTGACCGCGCGGCTCGAACATGAGGAGCGTACGGAGGTGGTCCATGTGCTCGATGAAGTGCAGCCGGCGCTCGGCCATCGTGGCACCGGGGATGACCCCGACGCCACCGGTGATGACGCGCGTGGGCATGCCCTCGGTGTGCGAGTCGACGGCATGGAAGACATGGCGCGTACGCATGGGGTCCCTTTCGGAGGGAGGGAGGGGGAGGGAGGGAGGAAGTTATAGGTGGTTACGGGTTGCCATGGGTGGTTGCGGGTGGACCGGAGCGAGGCGGACCCGGGAGCTCGGGAGCACAGAGGCTCGAGAGCCCCGGAGCCCCGGAGCCCCGGAGCCCCGGAGCCCGGGAGCTCGCGGGCCCGGGGCTCGGGGGCTCACCCGTGGCCCTCGGCGAGGGCCTTCTCTGTGGCGGCGCGCACGACGGCGTCCTGCTCGGGCGTCAGCGGCGCGCGGGGCGGCCGGGTCGCTCCGCCGTGGCGTCCGGCGAGGTCCATGGAGAGCTTGATCGCCTGGACGAACTCGACCTTGGAGTCCCAGCGCAGGAGCGGGTGGAGCGACTTGTACAGCGGGAGCGCGACGGAGAGGTCGCCGGCCACGGCGGCCCGGTAGAGCGTGGCGCAGCTGCGGGGCAGAGCGTTCGGGTAGCCGGCGATCCAGCCGACCGCACCGGCGAGCGCCAGCTCCAGGAGGACGTCGTCGGCGCCGATCAGGAGGTCCAGTTCGGGAGCGAGTTCGGCGATCTCGTATGCCCTGCGGACGTCGCCGCTGAACTCCTTGACGGCGACGATGCTGCCGTCGCCGTGCAGGCGCGCGAGCAGGTCGGGGGTGAGGTCGACCTTGGTGTCGAGCGGGTTGTTGTACGCGACGACGGGCAGGCCGACGGCGGCGACCTCGGCGTAGTGGGCGCGTACGGCCCGCTCGTCCGCGCGGTAGGAGTTCGGCGGCAGGAGCAGGACCGACTCCGCCCCGGCCTCGGCGGCCTGCTCGGCCCAGCGGCGCGACTCGGCACTCCCGTACGCGGAGACGCCGGGCATGACGCGCGCCCCGTCGCCCGCCGCCTCGACGGCGGTACGGACGACCTGGCCGCGCTCCTCGTCGGTCAGGGTCTGGTACTCGCCGAGAGAGCCGTTCGGGACGACCCCGTCACACCCGTTGGCGATCAGCCAGGCCACGTGCTCCGCGTACGCGTCGAGGTCGACGGAACGGTCGTCGCGCAGGGGGAGGGCAGTGGCGACCATGATGCCGTGCCAGGGGTGGGCACGGTGCGCCGGGGCATGCTCGTGGGCCATGTAGGAACTCCCTTGTATGGTGTGTGACATTTTACCGATCGTCGGTATCGCCACAAGGGGTGAGTTCCAGGATTGAACGACTTCCGTGGCGGACCGGATTCCGCGGCGGAACGACTTCCGTGGGCGGGCGCGCCGCCCCTACGGGAAGGCGCGCTCGTTCACGGGACGAGGACCGGGCGCGGCACGTTCCTGGGGTGACCGGGGCGCTTCCACTCCCTCGGGTAGCCGACCGACACCTCCTCGAAGCGCACGCCGTCGTGCCAGGTGGTCCGAGGGATGTGCAGATGGCCGTAGACCGCCACCGCGGTGTTGAACCGGCGGTGCCAGTCCGCCGTGCGCTCCGTCCCGCACCACTGGGCGAACTCCTGGTAGTGCAGGATCCT
Source organism: Streptomyces narbonensis (assembly GCF_014649015.1). GTDB lineage: Bacteria > Actinomycetota > Actinomycetes > Streptomycetales > Streptomycetaceae > Streptomyces > Streptomyces narbonensis. Next base: position 35,654 of record NZ_BMSF01000002.1, on the reverse strand, counting down.
GGTCGGTTCGCGGAGCAGGGGCCAGTGGTTGACCAGGACGAGCGGGACGTCGGGGTCGCACTCCGCGAGGCGCCGCTCGGTGAGGGCCACCCGGGCCGCGCACCAGTCCTCGCGGCCCGCGTACGGGTCGGGGTGCAGGAAGAACTCGTCGGTGCACACCACCCCCGCCTCGTAGGCCTGCTCCAGCGACTGCGCCTTGTTCGCGGCGGTCGGCGTGCGGAAGGTGTAGTCGTACAGGAGGAAGAGGGGCGCGACGCGGACGGGCCCGCCGTCGCCCTCCCACAGGGCGTACGGGTCCTCGGGGGTGAGCACGCCCAGGTCGCGGCAGACGTCGACCAGGTACTCGTACCGCTCGACGCCCCGCAGCTGGACGGGGTCCTCGTTCGGCGTCCACAGCTCGTGGTTGCCCGGGCTCCAGATCACCCGGGCGAAGCGCTCGCTGAGCGTCCGGAGCGCCCAGGTGATCTGCTCGGACATCTCCCCCACGTCGCCGGCCACGATCAGCCAGTCGCCGTCCGAGGCCGGGCGGAGCTCCTCGACGATCCGCTTGTTCTCCTCGTGGGAGACGTGCAGGTCGCTGATGGCGAGGAGCTGCGGCCGACGATCGGAGGGATCGTCTTCCACGGATAAGTTCACGGACGGCGGCGTCACGGACGGCGTCACGGATGACCTCTCTCTCTGGGACAGCGCCCTCTCCGGCGGTGTCCGCTCAGGCGGCGTCGGGGCGACTCGCGATGATCACGGTGGCGTCCAGCTCGTCGTCAGTGGCCACCCGGGCGACGAGCCCGGCGGCGGAGACCGCGGCCACGGCCTCGCCGGCCTGCCGCTCGCTCGTCTCGAACAGCAGGACGCCGCCCGGGGCCAGCCACTCGCCGGCCTCGGCGACGACGCGCCGCAGGATCTCCAGGCCGTCCACTCCCCCGTCGAGCGCCACGCGCGCCTCGTGGTCGCGGGCCTCGGACGGCAGCAGCTCGATCTCCACGGTGGGCACGTACGGGACGTTGGACAGCAGGACGTCCACGCGGCCCTTCAGCCCGGCGGGCAGCGGCTCGAAGAGGTCGCCCTCGTAGACCTCGCCGCCGGCCGGGGTCACGTTGCGCCGGGCGCAGCGGACGGCGGCCGGGTGGACGTCCGCGGAATGCAGCTCGACCTCGCCCAGGGCCGCGGCGAGCGCGACGCCCAGCGCGCCGGAGCCGCAGCACATGTCGACGACGACCGCCCGCTCCGGAGCGAGCTCCGCCGCCTGCTGGACGAGTGCCTCCGTGCGCCGCCGGGGTACGAAGACCTCGGCGTCGACCTCGATCCGCAGGCCGCGGAACTCCGCGTATCCGACGACGTGCTCCAGCGGCAGCCCGACGACGCGACGCTCGACCATCTTCTCCAGCTCGGCGGCGTCACCGGCAGCGGCCATGATCATCTCCGCCTCGTCCTCGGCGAAGACGCACCCGGCGGTCCGGAGCCGGGTGACGATGACGGATGCGGAGTGGTCGAGCGAAGGGATCGACATGGAGGCCTTTCGAGCAACTGCAACGGCGACGAGAACGGGTACGGGTACGGGTACAGGAACCGGAACCGGAACCGGAACCGGAACCGGAACCGGAACCGGAACGGAGACTGCGACCGCGAACGGGACCGTCACAGCCACGACCACGGCAACAGAGATCAACGACGGACGTCCACATTATCCGACGGACCCATCTCACCCTTCGCTTCCACCAGTTGCGGTCAGGGCCCGTCGCCGAGCTGTTCGGCCGGCCCTGGCGGGTGGCCGCGATGACCACTCGGTCCTCGGGACCGAGGACGTGGCCGGGGTGGAGGTCGAAGAGGAGACCGCTGTCGTGGGCCCGGCCGTCGAGGCGCGTGGCGCGCAGATCGGGACGCCGGTCGGCGGGCGCCGCCGTGTCGAGGGCGAGGGCTCGCCAGCGGCCGGGCCGGGTGGCCTCGGCGACGGTGCGGCCCTGGAGACGGGGGAGGCCCGCCACGTCCAGCGCGGCGAAGAGCAGCACCCGGCGCTCGACGGGCAGCGCGCCGAGGATCTGGCGTCCCATCATGGCGCTCGCGAGGGCGGGGGCGGCCAGGGAGCTGGTGGGGGCGAGGAGGGCGCGCGCCCGGTGAAGAGCTGGAGGAGCTGGCGTTCGGTGGGGTCGCCGACGGCGGGGTCGTTGATGGAGAAGAGGTCCAGGAGGGTGACATAGGCGGCGTGGGCGGGTGGGTCGCCGGTGGTGATCCAGGAAGTGACGGCGATGGCGAGGACGGCCGCGGTGAAGGCGGCCAGCGCCCAGCGGACCCGTCGGGAGAAGAGCTCCATCACCGGGAGGCCGGCCGTGCCGATCCGCCTCTCGCGCCGCTCGGGGCGGGCCGTGTTCGGTACGGCCTCCAGGACGACGGCGTCGCGCTGGGCGGAGTGCGCGATGTCCATGGCGGAGGGCAGGAGTTGGGGTCCCGCCGGTCCGCTGCGGTCGGAACCGTCGGCTCCCACCGGATCGTCCGTGGGCGAGGACAGCAGGGCCAGCGTGCACAGGGGGGTCGTCGCGGCCTCGCGGCGTTGCCGCGGGGTCCGTTCGCTCGCCCGGAAGAGCAGTCCGTCAGCCTGGAGGACCTTGCTGGTTCCGGCGACCACGGCGGCCACCAGGGCGGGTGCGGCGGTGTCGGCGTCAGGGGAGGCGGACGGGGCCGGGGTCAAGGGCCTGGGCCGGGGTCCTGGTCCCCGGCCCCGGTCACGGCTCGATGAGGCCGACGCGGATCGCGTAGCGGGTGAGTTCGAGGCGGTCGCGCAGGCCGAGCTTCTGGAGCAGGTTGGCCCGGTGACGTTCCACGGTCTTGGGGCTGATGACGAGGAGGTCGCCGATCTCCTTGGAGCTGTGGCCTTCCGCGACGAGTTTGAGGATCTCCTCCTCGCGCTCGGTGATGGGCCGGTCCGGGATCGGGCCGCCCGAGCGGGCGCTGTCGAGATAGGTGCGGACGAGGGTGGTCTCCGCACCGGGGTAGATGAACGGCTCGTCGCGCAGCGCGGCGCGGCAGGCCTCGACGAGGTCGCGGTCGGCGACGGACTTGAGCACGTAGCCGGAGGCTCCGGCGCGCAGGGCCTCGAAGAAGTACTGCTCGTTGTCGTACATGGTCAGCATCAGGATCCGCAGGCCCGGCCGGATGCGGGCCAGTTCGCGGGCGGCCTGGAGGCCGGTCTGACGGGGCATGGCGATGTCGAGGACGGCGAGGTCGAGATCGAGGCTGCGGGCCTGGGCGACGGCCTCCGCTCCGTCGGCGGCCTCGGCGACGACGGTCAGGTCGGGTTCGGAGTCGAGGATGAGCCGTACACCGCGGCGTACGAGGGTGTGGTCGTCGGCGAGCAGGATGCGGGCGGGTCCCGCGGTGGGCTGGGTCATCGCGTGGCCTTCGTCGTGTCGGCGATGTCGAGTCGGACCTGGGTGCCGCCCTGCGGGCCTGCACCGACGAGGAGTTCGGCGCCGATCAGCAGGGCGCGCTCGCGCATCCCCCGGATGCCGGCGCCCTCGGGCGCTTCCCCGAGGCCGTGTCCGTTGTCGCGGACGAGCAGTCCGGTGCCGCCGCCGGGCAGGGACCGCAGGTGCACCTCGACGCGCGTGGCGCCGGAGTGGCGGGCGGCGTTCGTCAGGCCTTCCTGGGCGACGCGGTAGAGGACCAGTTCGGTGGCCCCGTCGAGGTGGGGCAGGCCGGGGGTGATGTGGGCGGTGACGCTCAGGCGCGGGGTGGTGAACTCGGCGGCCAGGGAGCGCAGGGCGCTGTGCAGGCCGAGTTCCTCCAGGACGCCCGGGCGCAGCCGGCGGGCGATGCGGCGGATCTCGTCGAGGCTGGCGCGGGTGGTCTCCTGGGCCTGGTGCAGGTCGGTGCGGAGCGGTTCGGGTGCGCGGTCGGCGGCGTGCTTGAGCTGGAGGAGGACGGCGGTGAGGGTCTGGCCGATCTCGTCGTGGAGCTCCTGGGCGATGCGCTGGCGTTCGGCCTCCAGGGCGGTGAGCACCCGGCCGCTGCTGGTGGCCCGTTCGGCTTCGAGGCGGTCGAGCATCGCGTTGAAGGTCTGGGTGAGAGCGGCGACCTCGCCATCTCCGGTGACGGCCGGGCGGGCCCCGGGCTTGAGGAGGTCGGCGGTGGCCATGGCCCGGTTCAGCCGGGCGAGCGGTGCCAGTCCGACCCTGAGGAGCACCGCGTTGACGACCAGCATCGCGACCAGTCCGCCGAGGAGGACGAGGGCCTCGCCGAAGAGGACCGGGGTGGAGACCGTGACCGGGCCGAGGAGCAGAGCCACCGCGAGTGCCAGGACGCCGGTGTTCAGGAGGAAGATCCGCCAGTACAGCGACACGGCCACATACACCTTTCCAGCCGGTCTCTCCCAGCATCCGTCATGACCTCGCGGCCGTCCCGCCTCCATCCTCACGTCGACGGAAGGCGGCCGTCCATCCGTGCCGACACCCATATTTCGGACACACGGAAAGTGGCACGATGAGCCCGCCGGGCGGCGCCTTCCGTCGCGCCTGAGCTCGGCCGTTCACCGCGACGGCACCTCGTAGGAACGAACCCGAACGAGCGCCGAACAGCGAACACGAACACCGAAAACCGAACACCACCCAAACTAACCCAGACGAACACAAAAGGGGGACGGCTGTGCCGGCTTCACGGATGAGCACCACACCACTGCCAGGGATCGGGGTGCAGTACGACCTGACCACCCGCGAGCGCCGCCATCTGTCCGTGGTCGCGCACCGCGACGGGACGCGGACGGTGAACGTCTACCGGACCGACGACCCGGACGCCTGCGCCCAGTCGCTGCACCTGACCGGAGCGGAGACGACCTCGCTGATCGACGCGCTGATGCCCGCGCACCACAGCCCGAGCCTGCTGCACACCACCGATCTCGGCCTGGTGGCCGAGCGGATCGAGCTGTCACCGCACTCGTACTGGAACGGCCGGGTGCTCGGTGAGACCCGGATGCGTACGGAGACCGGCGTCTCGATCGTGGCGGTACTGCGCCGGGCCGAGGCCCGCCCCTCCCCCGCGCCGGGATTCCGCCTGGCGGGCGGGGACACCCTCATCGTCATCGGCACCCGCGAGGGTGTCGACGCCGCCGCGGCGATACTCGGACGGGAGTGATCGCCTGTGCACTCCGCTGTCTTCCTGATCGAGTTCGGTGCGATCATCCTCGGCCTGGGACTGCTGGGCAGGCTCGCCGGCCGCTTCAAGTTCTCCCCGATACCCCTCTACCTGCTGGCCGGGCTCGCGTTCGGCACGGGCGGGCTGCTGCCGATGGGCGCGAGCGAGGAGTTCGTGGCGATCGGCGCCGAGATCGGCGTCATCCTCCTGCTGCTGATGCTGGGCCTGGAGTACACGGCCACCGATCTGGTCTCCAATCTCAAGACGCAGTACCCGGCCGGTCTCGTCGACTTCGGCCTGAACGCCGTGCCCGGGGCGGTCGCCGCCCTGCTCATGGGCTGGGGCCCGGTCGCCGCCGTCGTCCTGGCCGGGGTCACCTGGATCTCCTCCTCCGGGGTGATCGCCAAGGTGATGGGTGACCTGGGGCGGGTCGGTAACCGCGAGACCCCGGTCATCCTCAGCATCCTGGTCCTCGAGGACCTCGCGATGGCCGTCTATCTCCCGATCGTCACCGCCCTCCTCGCCGGCGTCAGCTTCGCCGCCGGCAGCGCGACCCTGGCCATCGCCCTCGGCGTCGCCGGAGCGGTCCTCTTCGTCGCCGTGCGCTACGGGCGCCACATCTCCCGTTTCGTCTCCAGCGACGACCCCGAGAAGCTCCTCCTCGTGGTCCTCGGCCTGACGCTGCTCGTCGCGGGTATCGCCCAGCAGCTCCAGGTCTCCGCCGCCGTCGGCGCGTTCCTCGTCGGCATCGCGCTGTCCGGTGAGGTGGCCGAGGGCACGCACACCCTGCTCAGCCCGCTGCGCGACCTTTTCGCCGCGGTGTTCTTCGTCTTCTTCGGCCTGCACACCGACCCCGCCAGCATCCCGCCGGTCCTGCTCCCGGCGCTCGCTCTCGCCCTGGCCACGGCGGGTACGAAGATCGCCACCGGCTACTGGGCGGCGAAGCGCGCCGGGGTCGGGGTCAAGGGCCGCTGGCGCGCCGGCGGCACGCTCGTGGCCCGCGGCGAGTTCTCCATCGTCATCGCCGGCCTCGCCGTCAGCGCCGGCATCGAACCCGCCATGGGCCCGCTCGCCACCGCGTACGTCCTGATCCTCGTGGTGATCGGACCGCTCACCGCCCGCTACACCGAACCCGTGGCCACCTGGATCACCGGCCGGCGCGCCCCGTCGGGCCCGCTCCCGGCCGCGGTGCCTTCCCTGGCGCCTTCTCCGGAGGAGCTCAAGGAAGGGGACCAGGCCCAGGACCAGGACCCGGACCCTGCCCAGGACCCGGACCCGGTGGGGCGCGCGTAGGACGAGGGCACGGCAGGACGGAGGCTGAGGCCGCCCGCGTCAGCGGTGCTCGCCTCGGCCTGGCCCCGGGTGGCGGCCGCGGCGCCGACGGGTGGCGTCGAAGAGATGCACCGCGAACGCGGCCGCGATCAGACCGGCCGCCAGCACCAGCCCGTTGGGGATGAGGGCTCCGGCGACCACGGCGGCCAGGGCGCCCAGGGCCGTCACCGGCCAGGCCCGGCCACGCCGGTACTCGCGAGGACGGCAGGGGCGGCCTTGGCCCAGGCCGCGGGCGAAGCGGGGATCGTCGTGCCACAGAGCGGCTTCGAGGTCGGCGATCCTCTCGTCGTCGGATCCCGTCATGACGACGCCCTCCTCTCCTCACGCGTCTCGCTCCCTCACGCATCTCTCCTCCTCGCTCGTCTCGCTCCCTCACGCATCTCTCTTCCTCGCTCGTCTCGCTCCCTCACGCATCTCTCCTCCTCGCTCGTCTCGCTCCCTCACGCATCTCTCCTCCTCGCTCGCTCGCTCCCTCACGCATCTCTCCTCCTCGCTCGCTCGCTCCCTCACGCATCTCTCTTCCTCGCTCGTCTCGCTCCCTCACGCATCTCTCTTCCTCGCTCGTCTCCCTCGCTCGTCCCTCCCTCTCCCTCTCCGTCGGTCAGGCGAGTACGAAGTAGCGCAGCCACACGTACACCCCGGCCAGCACCGTGGTGACGGCGGTGACGACGAGGCCGTAGCGGCTGAACTGCCAGAAGGAGATGTGGTGTCCGGCTCGTTCGGCGATGCCCACCGTCACGACGTTGGCGGAGGACGCGATGACGGTGGCGTTGCCGGCGAGGTCGGCCCCGAGGGCGAAGGACCACCACAGGACCTGGGCCTCCCCGGTGCCGCCGGAGGCGGTGACGATCTCGGAGACGACCGGGCCGGTCGACGCGACGAACGGGATGTTGTCGATCAGCGCGGACGGCACGATCGACCCGAGCAGCAGGGCCATGGAAGCGCCGAACAGGTTGCCGTCGAGCACGCGGGCCGCGGCCTGGCCCAGGTCGGTGAGGATGCCCGTGTTCACCATGGCGCCGACCATCACGAACAGACCGGCGAAGAACGCGAGGGTCTCCCACTCGACGTCGGCCGCGACCCGGCGCGCGTCGAGCCGGGAGACGGCGAGCAGGATCAGGCCACCCGAGACGGCCACCACCGCGGGCTCCAGATGCAGGGTGGTGTGCAGGACGAAGCCCGCCATCACGGCCACGACGACGATGCCACTGACGGCCAGCAGACGGCCGTCGGTGATGGCGTCACGCTCGCGCATGGCCATGACGTGCGCGGCGCGCTGGGGGTCGTACGAGAAGGCGCCGTGGAACATCCACCGGGCGAGCACCGCGAACACCACGATCAGCACCGTGGTGACGGGCGCCATGTGGATCAGGAAGTCGTTGAAGGAGAGTCCGGCGCGGGAGCCGATCATGATGTTGGGCGGATCGCCGATCAGGGTCGCGGCGCCGCCGATGTTGCAGGCCATCACCTCGGCGATCAGGTAGGGCACGACCGGGACGCCGAGCTTGGTGCAGACCGCGATGGTCACGGGGGCGATCAGCAGGACGGTGGTGACGTTGTCCAGCCACGCCGAGAGGAACGCCGTGGCGAGGATCAGGAGCACCATCAGCCGGTAGGGGCGGCCGTGCGACCTCTTGGCGGCCCAGATCGCGACGAACTCGAAGAGGCCGGTGCGCTTGAGGACCGAGACGATCAGCATCATGCCGAGTAGCAGGAAGATGACGTTCCAGTCGATCCCGGCGGCCTCGGAGAAGAAGGCGTGCTCCGTGCTGGTCGCGCCGATCAGCAGCATGACGACCGCACCGCCCAGGGCCGCGGCGACCCGGTGGACCTTCTCGGTGGCGATCAGCACGTAGACGGCCGCGAACACGGCCAGGGCGACCCAGGCGGTGCCACTCATGGCGGGCCGGCCCGGCTGGTACCGGCGTGACGCGGAGCCCTGGGCGGGGTGGTCAGCCGCTGGGTGCTCATCGGCCGGGTGGTCAGCCGCTGGGTGCTCATCGGCCGGGTGGTCAGCCGCTGGGTGCTCATCGGCGTGGCTCCCATCGCAGCGACTGCCGCGAGCACCCACGCCCCACCAGGCCCACCCCGAACAGCAGGTGCTCCGAAACCCCACCATCACCCGCGGCGCCGACGCGCCGCATCGGGGCCGACACCCATCTTCACGAGCCGGGGGCCGACTACTGCTGCTCCTGCTCCTCCTGCTCCTCCTGCTCCTCCTGCTGCTGCTCCTCCTGCTGCTGCTGCTGCTCGGCGACGATGCGGTTGGTCAGGTGGATGACGCCGAGATACAGGTAGAAGACCCACTCCAGGTACAGCTGCGGCTCGTACTCGATGCGCTGGTCGGCCTTCTGGTGCCGGATTCCATAGGTGTTGGCAATGGTGAAGAGCGCGCCGGCGTCCTTCTGCAGGAGGTGCTCGGACACCAGGCCGCGGCGGCGCTCCAGGATGCCGGCCAGGGCGATGACCGCGTGCCTGCGGTCCAGTTCCGTGGCGTCACGAGCGCGGAACCGCACAACGGCGTGGGCGAGTTCCGCGGCGTCGGCCGCATGGACGGAGGAGCCGCCGAGGACGTCGGTGACGAGGACTCCCAGGCCGGGCGGCGTGGTCTGCACGAGCCTGCCATGCTCTCCGAGCTCCACCCCGAGGTCGCTCGACCGCAGCACCGCGTTGATCCTCGCCCGGTACACCTGCGCTCCGCGGACGGCGTCGAACCCGTCGAAGTGCCGGCCACAGCCCGCGTAGTCGTGCAGGTACGAACGGGTGGGGCGGCGCACCTGGTCCGCGAGGAACTCAATGACGTCGGCCAGGTCGTCCAGCGTGTAGCTCGTGTGGTGCAGCGCGATCGGCCAGAGCCCGACGCGGCCCAGCGTGCTGTGGACGGCCTCGGCCGGATCCTCGCCCAGCACGCCCGCTGCGGGTCGGTCCACGCAGGCCTGCCCGAAGGCCCAGACCAGATAGCCCGCCTCTTCGAGATCCGCGACGGCGTCGGCGACGGCGGCAGCGCTCTCCCGGGCCCCGCGCGTCCGGGGAAGGTCGCCGGCGCGGCGCTGTGTCCAGTACGCGGGGCGGGATCGCGGCTCCGGCATGGTGTCGACGGCACTGCGCAGTTCGCGGAGCCATCGCGTCCCGACGCCGGAGGCCGCGTGGTCGTGGTCCTGCTCCCAGCCCGACGACCACAGGGCCTGCCATTCCTCGACCGGGCCGGCGGGGAACACCTCGCGCAGGAAGTGCTCGACCTCCTGACCCCACAGATGGGGATCCGCCGCGCCGGGACCGTCGGCGGGCGCGGCGGCGATGAGCCGGTCCAGCTCGGCGACGACGAGATCGGCGGGCCACCGCAGGGGCGTCGGACCGATGAGGAACGGGTGGACTCCCAAACTTTCAGCTCCTTCGACAGGCCTGTGGTGGGCGGCCTCCCGGGGGGGCCGCCCACCACAGGGCGAATCACATGCGAAGCGCGATGTCGATGACGCGGACCGCCACGTCGAGCGCTTTCAGGAGGACGAGGAACGGACTCGCCCTGTCGGGTTGCCCGGTGTCCACCGGAGCACTCGGTGCCGGGTGCGCACCGCCGGTGTCCTGGCTCCCTGCCGCCGGGGAAGCGCTGCCTCGGCCCCGCCCCCGGAAGATGCCCTTCTTCATGACTGTTCTCCGTCTCCGCCGGAACCCTTCCGGCTCGCCATCAGGCTGGACGGGGGAGTTGGGGAACGCGAGCAGCTCACGAGACCGGATCGGGGAACGCACGGGGAATCCCCCGACAGCGGGCGGGCGTTGTCGTCAGGTCTCGCCGGGCACGGAGTCCTCGGACGCGCCGGACGCGCCGGACACGGAGCCCTCGGACGCCCCGGACACGCTGTCCTCGGACGCGCCGGACACGCCGGACACGGAGCCCTCGGACGCCCCGGACACGCTGTCCTCGGAAAGACGGAGACGGAGACGGATGTCCTCGGGCTTGTCCGGGTTCCTCAGCACCGTCCACGGGGTGCCGTCCACCGCCATCTGGCAGAGCTCCAAGGGCTTGTACGGCAAGGCCCGGTATCGGTGCGCGACGACCGCGAGCCCGGCGCACACTTCCATGATGGTGAGCCCGCGTCCCACGGCGGCCTCACGGAGAGGGGACCGCTCGGCGGCCAGGTCGAGAACCGAACGCAGCGCCTTCACCACCGAGCCGGGGTCGACGCTCGTGGTCGCGGGCAGCACGGCGGCCGCGGCGGCCATGGCGCTCAGCAGCCCACGAGGCGCGGGGACGAATCCGTCGGCGGCCACGGTCGGGCGCGGTTCGGCGCCGGGCGAGGCGTGTTCGGACCCTGGCGTGCCGACCTGCGGGGTGATCAGGACGCGGTCCGGCTCGACGAACCGGAATCCGGTCCCGGACAGCTGCCGGAGCAGCTGCTTCGTCGTCGTGCCGTACGCCGCGGGGGCGAACCCGGGGCGCACGCGGCGGAGCGCCGACTCGAACTCCGGGATCAGTACGTCGCTCCGCCCCGCCTCCCGTAGGGAGTTCACCGCGTCGGTCACGAACGACTGCAGCGGGCGGCTGTCGAGTGCAAGTGTGAGCAGCCGGTCCAGCGCGGCGGAGTCGCGGGTGCCGCCGGCCACACAGGCGATCAGCGCGCGGCCGGCGCGGTGGAGCATGTCGGCGACGGACAACGGCACGCCGTCCGCCGCGACGACGGCGACGGTACGCAGCTCCTCCCGGACCACCGCGGCCTCGATGATCTCGGCCGTCAGTACGTGCGCCCTCGTCACCGTCGAACCGGCGGGCACGTGCCGGATGACGAATCCCTGGGCCCCGAAGTCCTCGGCGACGGCCCTGGCCTCCGCGTCCGCGCAGTCGGCGACGACGAGCCGGTTCGCGATGCCGAAGGACATGCACTGTTCCTCGGCGGCGGCCTCGATGCGGACGAGCACGTCGGAGGCCCTTCGAACCCTCGGAGCGGCTTCGAGGAGGTGGTGGGCGTCGACGAAGACGCCCAGATCGAAGCGGTTCACCGGACCTCACCCCCGGCCAGGGGCTCAAGGGAGTCGTCCTCCGGCGGTGCGGCGACCCGGAGTCCGGCGACGAGCCGGTTGAGTTCGCTCCGCCCGAGCACGGGCGGGGCGGCGGTCAGCAGCTTCAGCAGTCGGTGGCCCACCGCGCTCATGCCCTCCTCGGTTCCCACGGTCGGGGACAGGTTGTCCCACCCACCGTCGTCGTCCTCGTCGTCCTCGTCGTCCTCGTCGTCCTCGTGCTCCCCGTCTTCCCTGTCGTCCTCGAATTCCCACCCGAAGGTCTCGTCCTCCACTTCGGAGCTCTCGGCCGACACCTCCACCGCCATCTCCGAGCCCTCGACCTGGGCCACGACCTCGACGTCGTCCTCGACGTCGTCCTCGACGTCGTCCTCGACCTCGACCTTGACCACGGACTCGACCACGGCCTCGCCGAAGCCGCCGACTCCCGAGAGGTGTTGCCGGACAGCCGAGTCGTCCTTCGCCGGCGCGGCCGCCGGATCCGCGATCAGCCCGTCCACGTGCGCCAGCTGCATGACCCGCCCCAACGCCTCCAGCAGGATCGCCGGCTGCACCACCACGGGGTTGCGCGAGGAGGAGGGGAAGGCGCGCCGCACCCCGTCGGTGACCGCCCCGCAGGCGATCACGATCTCCTCGCGGCCCCGGGCGTCCACGAGCTGCCGCACCCCGAAGTCGCCTGTGTGCACGGCGATCCGGCGCGTCAGCTCCGGGTCCCGTGGGCTCGTCACCGTGAGCGTGCCGGTCAGCTGGTCCTTCTCGGGCATCAGACCGAAGGCCTCCAGCAGGGTGGCGACTTCGTCGGGGGCGCCGTCCGCGTCGCCGCGGGAGAGCCTGTCCAGCGCTTCCGCGAACTGGTAGTTGGTGTGGCCGGGCACCCGGAACCGGCCGAAGGCGGGCGCCAGCCGGAGACCGCGGCGCCGTGTCTGCTCCTGGGCGTCGAGCATCCGACGGATCTCGGCCCGCTCCTCCTCGCTCAGGGTGAAGTCGTAGATCTTCTGTGCGTCACGAAGGTTCTTCGGCCTGCGTTTGGGCCGCGCCAGGTAGTGGTCCACCACGTCGCCGATGTGGTCGACCCCCTTGGCGGTGATCGCGGGCAGGTACGGCACGAGGTGCACGATGCGCTCGCGGTGCGTGGTCGGCAGCGGCAGCCGGACGAGCGGGCCCAGCACGCTCGGCATGCCGAGCTCGACCGCCTCGCTGAGCGCCTCGAACCGCCGGAAGCCCGCGTTCTGGGGCCGGACGCCCGACAGCTCGCGTGCGGCGTCGAAGAGGTAGCTGGCGTTCTCGCCGAGGTTCCGGACGTCCGCGGCGTGGACGGCCACCTCGCGCGGCCCCTGCACCCGGGCGCTCCCGACCCTCGTGTTGGTCTCGATCGCCGACGCGATGTCGAGCAGCGGGCATCCGGACATCCACAGCACCATCACGCAGGCCCGCAGCAGTGCCGTGATGTCGTCGAGACCCGGGTTCTCGGCGGGCCCTGAGGTCAGCTGCCGCAGCTGGTCGGCCACGACGCCCCGGCCGATCAGGTCCCGGTCGCCGAGGCTCGCCACGAAAGTGCTCTCGGCGAGCTGGAAGGCGCGCCTGCGTCGTTCCTCGGGGTCGGACACAACCAGGACCGAGGCCAGGTGCAGGACCCTGACGCGCTGCTCCCTCTCCCGCTCGTCGTCGGCCGCGGCGGGCACGACGGAGAGCCAGCTCATGGTGTCCTTGACGTGCTGCGACCGGGCCGCGATCCACAGGAGCGTCAGGTCCCCGGCGCCGTGCGTGGCCTCGGCCACCAGTTGCTCCACGATGCGGGCGTCCGCGAAGGGCAGCCCCGAGGTGCTGATCGCCCTCCCGAGTCCGGTGACGACCCAGCTCTCGGGCTGCCCGTCGCCGGCGTCCTTCGCGCGGCCGGGGAAGGGCCCGATCAGCCTGCCCTGCTCCAGCATGCCGACGACCGTGTCCGCGTCGGGCGGCGGGGCGTTCCTCACGGCGCCCAGGGAGGCGCTGTACAGCGCCTCCAGCCTGCGGACGAGGTCCGACCGGGTGAACGGGAACCGCTGCTGCACCGCCCAGTGCAGCAGCTCGGTGGCGAACCACCGGTCGTCCACCTGGGACGCGATCGTCGCGCCCACCGAGGTGTAGTCGATGTAGTGCCCGTACACGGCGTCCACGTCGCCCAGCGCCCTCAAGGCCCTGTCGATCTCCGGCTCGCCCTCGTAGAGGGGCTTCATCCGCCCGGACAGCCCGAGGAGTTCCTCCAGCTGGAAGTCCACCGCGCTCTTCTTCGGGATCGGATGGGGAATCACCAGGAAGCCGTGACCGCGCGGACTCGGACCCGTGCCGAGGCCGAGGCGGCCGGCCCGTCCCAGGCGCTGCGCCACCGTGTCACGGTTGAGAACTTCGCTCTTGCGGCCGCCCGTCGGCGTGGTCAGCGAGCCGACGACGACCGCGTCGGCGGGCAGGTTGATGCCGAGCTTGAGGGTGTCGGTGGCGAACAGCAGCCGGATCAGGCCGTCCCGGAAGGCCTTCTCCACCACGCTGCGCAGGCCCTGTTCGAGGCGGGCGGAGTGGTAGCCGACGCCGGTCCGCAGCGATTTCTCGACCGAATCGCGCACGCTGGTCTGAGGGAACCTGTTGAAGGAGCGGTGCCGTAGGTCCGCGTCCTTCTTGTCCAGGGTGCCGAAGCGGCCGTCGAAGGGATTGGCCGCGGGCGCGACCCGTCCCATGCCGGGGTCCCGGTCGAGCAGCGCCTGGGCGACTTCCGCGAGCCTCTGGGCGTCCTGCCGGGAGCCGACGAAGCACAGCACGCTGCGGATGTCGCGCCGGTCCTCCTTGAGGAGCCCGACGGCGACCGCGAGGGCGCGTTCGTACAGGCGCCCGGTGTTGGTGTTGAGATGCGCCTTGAGGACGGGGTCCGCTCTCCACTGGCGCAGCACGATGCCGACGTCCTGCGCGTACTTCTCGGGCTCGTCGTACTCGGCACGCCGCTCGGAGACCTTCCGGTCGTCCCTGACGATCACGTTGAGGGGCACCGGGCGCCTGGTCACCCGGACGACGGCGTGCGGACTGATCTTCAGCCACTCGCGCACGTCCTCGGCCGCGGCCTCGGTCAGGGTCGCGGAGAGCCCGAGGATCGGCATCTGGTAGCTCGCGCGGATCGTCGTGAGCAGCATCTCCAGCCGGGGCCCGCGGTCCCGGTCGGCCAGGTTCTGCAGCTCGTCGACGACGACGAGGTCGCAGCCGTCCAGGGTCATGCCGCCCGCCATCAGACCGGCCAGCTTCTCGGGGATGATCACGGCGACGTCGAACTCACCGCGGGCGATGGCCTCGTCGTTGTGCGGGTAGTCACGGGACCCCGGCACGATGCGCCAGTGCTCGAACTCCGTGCCCGCCAGGAACTCGGCCCATTCCTCGACGGCCTGACTGACGAGCGCCTTCGTCGGCATCAGGACGACGGCCCGGCCGTGCCGGCGTCGCGCGCGGGTGATCGCGTGGCACACCGCGATCCGGCCGACCCGGCTCTTGCCGCTGGACGTGGGGCCGAGCAGCAGCATCGACTCCTGCTGGGTGATGCATTCGAGCAGCCGGGGCAGTGCGGCGGCCATCAGGTCCGTGTGGCCCTCCTCGTCGATGCCCAGGTTCTCCAGCACCGAGGGCGGGTACTGGGCGCGGCTGAGCGCCAGCTCCGCGGTTCCCTTGCGTACCTTCTCGGCTACCGAGGCCGGGAGGAGCTGGTCGAGCAGGTCCGTCACCACCGCGGGCACCCGGCGGTACTGCCGTAACGCCTCGTCGAGCCGCTCCGTGATCAGCCGGAGGCCGGCGGCGGAGTACGGCGGGAAGGCCTCGGGGTCGGCCAGCCCGCCCGCCCACATCCGCTCCTTGATCGTCCGCTCGGGCTGGCTCAGTTCGCGGCTCGGCTGCCGGATCGCCGACTGCCACTTCCGGGCCGCCTCTTTCCAGGACCTGTGGGATTCCACGGCCCAGTACCAGGCGCAGATCGCCTCACGCGACTTGTTCCGGTGCTGACGGCCGGCCCCGTCGAGCGGCGGTGCCTCGTCGTCCTCGTACAGCTCGGTCAGGACGGGTTGGATGATGGAGTCGTACAGGAAACGGCCCAGCTCCCGCGGCGAAGGTGCGAGTAGTTCGGTGGAGACCAGATCCTGGTAGATCCGCAGGTGCGGATCGCCCATCTCCTCGTAGATGTCCGCGCGCTCACCCCAGTGCTCGGCGGCGATGCTCATGATCTGGGCGTAGCAGCTCCAGCGGCGGACCCAATCCTCGTCCTTGCCGTAGCGCTCCCGGGCGGTCCGGGGAAACCCGCCGCCCCGGCCCAGCGGGATGTCGGCCCAGTCCTCGTTCACATACCAGTCGCCATTGCCCACTGCTGTCCCCCGAGCGCACTGACCGGTTGCCGGGGCGGCCCCATCGCACCCGGCTGGAAAGAACCGCCAGCTTGGCACAAGCGAGGGGGACCTACGGCACTTTTCCGCCAAACCAGAAACGCAGTGGACAGGTACTCATCGAGTCGCGCCCTCCTGCATATCGGGTCAAGCTCGTCCATGTGTGCGCTTTCTGGCGGAATCGCTCGACAGCTGACCGTCGTGAGGGGCACCGGACCGAGGAGGCGGCAGTAGGCGAGCTCATCGTCGTCGGACAGGACGAGCGGGCCACACGGGCTCGACGGACGCCCCTCTCCCCCACCCCACCACCCGACCACCCGACCACCAGGAAGGCATCCGATGGATCCCCAGCTCACCTCGGACCAGCTCGCCGAGCTGCGCCGGCCCCGGCCCTATCCCGCCCTCTCCCTGCTGATGCCGACCCACCGGCGCGAGCCGGGGAACGCGCAGGACCCCGTGCGTCTGCGCAACCTGGTGGCCCAGGCGGAGAAGGCGCTGGAGAGCGACCCCGACGTGCCGCGCGAGCGGCGCACGGAGATGGTCGAGCGGCTGAGGCGAGCCGTCGCCGAGCTCGATCCGACCCACGCGCAGGACGGTCTGGTGATCTTCGTGGCCGAGGGCGAGCACCACGTGTGGTCGGTAGCCCGCGCCGTGCCCGAGCGTGTGGTGCTCGCCGACACCTTCCTCACCCGCAACCTCGTCGCGGCGCAGGCCGCCGAGCAGCCGTACTGGGCGGTCGCGGTGGCCGCCGACCGGGTCTCCCTGTGGGACGGCAGTCCCGAGCAGGTCGCCGAGCACTCCGGGGACGGTTTCCCGCTCACGCGGAGCCTTGAGGACCCCGACGCGGAGCGCAAGCAGCAGATCGGGGACCTGCCCAGCACCTTCCAGGACGAGGCCACCCGCCGGTTCCTGCGCGAGGCGCACGAGCGGTTGCGTGCCGTCCTCGGCGGCGCGCCCCGTCCGCTGTACGTGATCGGGTCGGCCGCCGCACTCGCGCTTCTGGAGGAGCTCGGCCCGCTGGGCCCGGGCGCGGTCTCGGTCCAGCACGGAGGGCTCGCCGACGGGCCGGCCGGTGCTGTCGCCAAGGCCGTGGAGCCGGTCCGCGAGGCCCGCGAGGCGGCCTCGACGGCCACGATCGCCGCCGAGCTGGAAGCGGCACGCGGCCGCAGGGAGTTCGCGGGCGGGCTCGACGAGGTGTGGCAGGCCGTGCAGGAGGGGCGCGTGCGGCTGCTGGCCGTCGAGGAGCACTACCGGACCGTCGTACGGGAAGAGGGAGGCCACCTGGAGCCCGCGGACGCCGGCCAGCCCGGAGCGCGGGACGACATGGTCGACGAGATCGTCGAGCAGGCCCTGGAGAGGGGGGCCGAGATCCGCTTCGTACCCGATGAGGCGCTGGCCGGCCAGGGCCACATCGCCGGAGTGCTGAGGTACTGACCGGCGTCCGAGGGGTCCGGTCCCGAAGAGGACCGGACCCTGCACGACCACCCGGCACGACCACCTTGACCCCCTACCGAGAAGGCACGACCGTGAATAAGTCACCCGAGCGGCTCAGCCGCCCGGTCCGTTCTCGCGCCGCGACCGCGGCCGCCGCCGTCGTCCTCGTCGCCTTGGGCGCGACGGCCGTCGTCTCCTGCGACTCGGGCGGCGACGACACGAGCGGACCGACCTTCAGTGAACGCCCGACCCCTCCCATCACCGAGTCCTTCAGCGGAGCAGCGCCCTCCGCGGTCGCCTCCTCGGCCTCTGCGGTCGTCGAGTCCGCCCGTGCGTCCGCCTCGTCGGCCGCCGCGTCCGCGTCCGCCAGGGAGGCGTCGCGCAAGGCGTCGATCGGGACCGAGATCGAACGCTCGCGCCGCGCGGCCGAGGACGCCCTGAAGGACGTGCAGGGCCGGGGGAACGCCCTGGGCGAGGTGGCGCTGACCGGCAAGCCCCGAACCGGGGACAACGGCGTCACGACCGCCGTCGTCAGCATCACCAACAAGACGCAGGACACCGCCTCGTACGCCGTCCAGGTCGACTTCATCGACTCGGCGGGCGAGGTCGTCGAAACCCAGTTCGTCGGCGAGGAGGATCTCGCTCCCGGCGAGCGCCGGCAGCCCTTGGTCATCAGCCGGCAGCCGCCCGAACCCGTCCTCACAGCGAGGCTGACCAAGGCCCAGCGGTACTGACAGCCCCCTCTCAAGGAGATTGCGCAATGTCCGAACTCATCGTCCTCGGCTACGAGGACCGGGCCGTCGCCGACAAGGCGTTCGCCGAGGTCCAGCGGCTGGCAAAGGACCACGTGGTCGACCTGTCCGGACTCGCCGTCGTGACGGTCGACGAGGACGGCAAGACCCATGTGGACACCCCGGCCAGAACCGAGGAGATCGCCATGTCGGCCACCGCCGGCGCCCTGTGGGGCATGGTCTTCGGCATCCTCATCCTCACCCCGGGTATCGGCGTCGTGGGTGCGGCCGCCGGCGGCCTGATCGGCAAGCTCCAGCAGATGGGCGTCGACAACAAGTTCCGCAACAAGGTCCAGGAGCTGCTCCGGCCGGGCTCGCACGCGGTGGTGATCATGGCCACGAAGGTCACGGAGGACCGGTTCGCCGCGGCGATGGGGCCCCTCGGCGGAGAGGTGCTCAAGACCTCGCTCTCCGAGGAGCGCGAGCGGGAGCTCGCGGAGCAGCTGGCCGGCTCCGCCGAATCCGCTGCCTGACGCGCTGCTCTGACGCGCCTTCCGACGCGCCTTCCGACGCGAGGGAAGCGGCCGGGTCCCACCGGGACCCGGCCGCTTCCTGCTATCCGGTTCGCGTCAGAACGCGACCGGGTCCCGGACCAGAGGGCAGGTCATGCAGTGGCCGCCGCCGCGGCCGCGCCCCAGCTCGGCGCCGACGATGGTGATGACCTCGACACCTGCCTTGCGCAGCAGCGTGTTCGTCTGGGTGTTGCGGTCGTACGTGAAGACGACGCCCGGCTCCAGGGCGACGGCGTTGTTGCCGCTGTCCCACTGCTGCCGCTCCGAGGCGTAGACGTCACCGCCCGTCCCGATCACCCGCAGCTGGGGCAGGCCGAGGGCCTTGGCCACCACGTCCACGAACGCGGCACCGCCCTCGTCGGTGATCTCGACGCCCGGCGCCTTGTCGGAGGGACGCAGGGAGAAGGTGTGCACGGCGTCCATGATCGTCGGGTAGAGGGTGACGATGTCGCGGTCCGCGAAGGTGAAGACGGTGTCGAGGTGCATGGCGGAGCGAAGCTTCGGCATGCCGGCGACGACGACGTGCTGGGCCGCGCCGTTGTCGAAGAGTGCCCGGGCGACCTGGGTGATGGCCTGACGGGAGGTGCGCTCGCTCATGCCCATGAGGACGACGCCGTTGCCGACCGGCATGATGTCGCCGCCCTCGAAGGTGGCCTGACCCCAGTCCTGTTCAGGGTCGCCCCACCACACGGTGGCGGCCTTGTAGTCCGGGTGGAAGGTGTAGATCGCCTTCATCAGGAGGGTCTCGCCGTGCCGTGCGGGCCAGTACAGGGGGTTGAGCGTGACTCCCCCGTACAGCCAGCAGGTCGTGTCCCGGGTGTAGAGGGTGTTGGGCAGCGGGGGCATCAGGTACTCGCGCGCGCCGACGCCCTCCCTGGCGAGTGCCACGTATCCGGAGCGGAAGTCCTCCGGCAGGTCGGCGGTGGACAGGCCGCCGATGAGGAACTCGGCGAGCTCGCGCGGGGCGAGGGACTCGAGGTAGGCGCGGGTGTCGTCGACCAGGCCGAGTCCGACCTCGTTGGGGACGATCTTGCGGTCGAGGAGCCATGCCCTGGCCTCCGGGACGGCCATGGTCTCGGCGAGGAGGTTGTGCAGTTCGACGACCTCGACGCCCCGCTGGGTGAGCTTGTTGACGAAGTCGGCATGGTCGCGCTGGGCGTTCTCGACCCACATGACGTCGTCGAAGAGCAGATCGTCGGAGTTGCCCGGGGTGAGCCGCCGGTGGGCGAGTCCCGGGGCGCAGACGAGGACCTTGCGCAGGCGTCCGACCTCGGAGTGGACGCCGAGGTCGGAGGTCACGGCACCAGCGCCGGTACTGGTACCGGTACCGGTCTCGGGGAGGTTCATGAGCAGCCTTTCCGGTGATGCGGCGGGTGCGGGAGGCTCGGTGTGCGGGAGGGGCGGGGGCCCCGGCAGGTGGGACGGGCGGGGGCCCCGGCAGGTCACAGTTCGATCCACCCGGCGGCCAGGGCGACGATGCCGACGACGGCCCCCGCGACGGAGACGGCGCAGATGAGGGCCTCCTTCGGGGAGAACAGGCGCCGGTTCTGTTCCCGGCGGGCCTTGACGAACAGGAAGGTGGCCGGGGCGTAGATGATGAAGGAGACGAGGACGAACTTGAGCCCGGCCGCGAAGAGCAGGAACACCGTGTAGACGGTCGCGAGGACGGCGAAGACGAGTTCCGCGCGGGTGCCCCGCCCGACGACTCTCTCCTGCCGGGGCCGCAGGGCGATCTTCACGGCGAAGGCCGCGGCCAGCAGGAAGGGGATCAGGCTCAGCGAGCTGGTCAGGTCGAGGGCGAAGCCGAACGCGTCGTCGGAGAAGGCCGTGACGATCAGGACGACCTGGCTGAGAGCCGTCGTCATGAGCAGGGCCGGGACGGGTACGTCGTCACCGCTCGACCGGCCGAGGAAGCGGGGCATGTCCTCGTCCTTGGCGGCGACGAAGAGGACCTCCGCCGCCATGAGGGACCAGGCCAGGTAGGCGCCGAGGACGGAGATGATGAGGCCGACGCTCACGAAGGTCTTGCCCCAGGTGCCGACCGCCGCCTCCAGGACGCCGGCCATGGAGGGCTGGCGGAGCTCGGCGATCTCGCTCATGGGCAGGATGCCGTACGACACGATGGTGACGGAGGCGAAGATCGCGAAGACGCTGAGGAATCCGAGCAGAGTGGCCCGCCCCACGTCTTCCCGACGCTTGGCGTGCCGGGAGTAGACGCTGGCGCCCTCCACGCCGAGGAAGACGAAGACGGTGGCCAGCATCGTCCCGCGGACCTGGTTGAAGAGGGAGCCGGCGTAGTCCTCGCCGGCGAAGTTGTCGGCGAACACGGACGTGTCGAGGCAGAACAGCGCCAGGATGACGAAGACGATGATGGGGACGAGTTTGGCGACGGTCACGATCCTGTTGATCGCCGTCGCCTCCTTCACGCCCCGGCGGATGAGGAGGAAGAATCCCCACAGTCCGGCGGACGAGAGGATGATGGCGAGTGCCGTGTCCCCGTCACCGAGGGCGGGCGCGATCGCGCCGATCGTCGACATGATGAGCACCCAGTACGTGACGTTGCCGACGCAGGCGCTCGCCCAGTACCCGAAGGCGGAGAAGAAGCCCAGGTACTCCCCGAAGCCGGCCTTGGCGTACGCGTAGACGCCGGCGTCCAGGTCCGGCCGGCGCACGGCGAGGGCCTGGAAGACGAAGGCGAGCATCAGCATGCCCAGACCCGCCACCGTCCAGGCGATCAGCGCGCCCGCGACACCGGTCTCCTGCGCGAATCGCCGTGGGAGGGAGAACACGCCGGCACCCACCATGGAGCCGACGACCATCGCGGTGAGCGTCAGCAGGGTGAGTTTCGCGGTCGGCGCCGACGGCGCCGCTCCGGTGTCGTCGTGGGTGTCGGCTCGGGCCATGTGGTTCCTCGTCGAAGCGCTCGAACGCCGCGGCACCGGCATCGGCCCGCCTCATGACCCCCGAACCTATTCCTATTTGTACCTTTTGTCCTGCGGGGGAAGGCTGGTGCGTGGCCTAGAGTGCGACGGTGCCGTCATACAGCATTGGGCAGGCAGCGCAGCTGCTCGGAGTGAGTTCGGAGACCGTCCGCCGTTGGGCGGACGGCGGCAAGCTGGCCATGCAACGGGACGGCTCCGGCAAGCGGGTGATCGACGGAGCGGCCCTGGCCGGCTTCGCGCAGGAACGGGGCGCCGGCTTCCACGCCGTCCCGGAGGACGACGTGCCCACGTCCGTCCGGAACTCCTTCGTGGGCATCGTCACGGGGGTACGCGTCGACGACGTGGCCGCCCAGGTGGAGATCCAGTCGGGTCCGCACCGACTGGTCTCCCTGGTGACCCGGGAAGCCGTGGAGGAACTGGGGCTCGACGTGGGGGTCACGGTGACGGCCCGGGTGAAGTCGACGAGCGTACACATCGACCTGCCCTGAGCCGACTCCCGGAAGCCGTAACCGCCCGCCCCGTCACACGCGGAGTGACAGCCGGTCAGGCGTCCTTCTTCACCGGCTCCAGGATCGCCACGCACTCCACGTGATGCGTCATCGGGAACAGGTCGAAAGCACGCAGAGTACGGACCTTGTAGCCGCGTTCCGCGAAGTAGGAGATGTCGCGGGCCAGGGCCGCCGGGTCGCAGGCGACGTAGGCGATGCGGCGGGCGCCCAGGCCGGCGAGGTGGGTGACCGTCTGCTTGCCCGCGCCCGCGCGGGGCGGGTCCAGGACGATGAGGTCGACGTCCGTGATGCCCGTGCGCGGGAGGACGGACTCGACCTTGCCCTGCTCGATGCGGACGCGGGGGAAGCCGGCCAGGTTGTGGCGGGCGTCCTCGACGGCGCGCTTGCCGGACTCGATCCCGAGGACCGCGCCCCGCTCGCCGACACGGTCGGCGATGGCGCCCGCGAAGAGGCCGACGCCGCAGTAGAGGTCGAGGGCGGTGTCGCCCTTGCGAGGGGTCAGTCCCTGCATGACGGCGAGCATGAGGGTCTGGGCGGCCTGCGGGTGGACCTGCCAGAAGCCGCCGCTGCCGACGCGGTGGGTGCGCTCGTCGGCGCGCTCGCGGACGAAGCCGCGGCCGTGGACGCGGTGGACGCCGCCGTCGTTCTCGTCGACGCGGAGGACGGCGACCGGCTTGTCCAGCTCCACCAGGGGCAGGCGGCCGCCGGGCTTCGGGGTCAGGATGACCTGGCGGTCGTTCGAGCCCGAGGCGGCGATGGCCTCGACCGAGGCCATGCCCTCCCAGGTGCGCTTCTCGATGCCGAGCTCCGAGACGCCCGGAGCGGCGATCATGCAGTGGTCGATGATCTCGACCTCGTGCGAGCGGTGCTTGCGCAGGCCCGCGTGGCCCTCGGCGTCGATCGCGTACTGGACACGGGTGCGCCACTGCGGGACCTCGCCCGGCGGCAGCTTGTCGCCCTCGGCCGGCATGACGGTGCCGTCCCAGCCGGCCTCCTCCGGGGTCAGCCCGGCGAGCCGCAGGAGCTGCTCGGCGATGACCTCGCCCTTGAGGCGGCGCTGGGCGCCGGGCTTGGCGTGCTGCCAGTCGCAGCCGCCGCACTTGCCGGGGCCGGCGAAGGGGCAGGGGGCCTCGACGCGGTCCTTGGAGGGTTCGAGGATCGTGATGGCGTCGGCGCGCAGGAAGCGGGAGGTCTCCTCGCCCTCGGTGACGCGGGCGACGACCTTCTCGCCGGGCAGCGCGTGGCGGACGAAGAGGACGCGGCCCGCCTCGGTGCGGGCGATGCAGTGCCCGCCGTGGGCCACCGGACCGACCTCGACCTCGTACTCTTCCCCGACCAACGACGAAACAGGGGTGTTCTGCATGGCGGGGGGACTCCAAGAGGAAGTGACGGTGGGCCGCCGTTCGTGACAGTTCGGACGGCAGCCCACCAGTCTAGTTGTTCTTTACCGGTTGTTCTTCGCGGCCGGTTCCTTCTGGCCCTTCTCCACGGGACCGCGGCGGACCGAGCCCGGCGCGTTCCACTCCTGGCGCTTCCGGGCCCGCTTCTTCGCGGCCTCGGAGGACTGGAGCTGGTACGGGACCGAGGTGACCATGACGCCGGGGGTGAAGAGCAGCCTGCCCTTGAGGCGGAGTGCGGACTGGTTGTGGAGCAGGTGCTCGTACCAGTGGCCGACGACGTACTCGGGGATGTAGACGGAGACGACGTCGCGCGGGCTCTCGCGGCGGAGGCTCTTCACGTACTCGATCACCGGCCGGGTGATCTCGCGGTACGGGGAGTCGAGGATCTTGAGCGGGACGTTGATGTTGCGCCGCTCCCACTCCTCCTTGAGCGCCTTCACCTCGACCGGGTCGACGTTGACGGTCAGCGCCTCCAGCTCGTTCGCGTGCATGAGCTTGGCGTAGGCCAGGGCGCGCAGGGTGGGCTTGTGGAGCTTGGAGACGAGGACGATGGAGCGGACCCGGGAGGGGCGCACGTACTCGTCCGGCCGCTCCTCCGCGGCGGCGATCTCGGCGCCGACCGAGTCGTAGTGCTTCCGGATCGCGGTCATCGTCCCGTAGAAGATCACCATGCCGAGCAGGGCGACCCAGGCGCCGTGGGTGAACTTGGTGGCGAGGACGACGACCAGGACGAGGCCGGTGAAGAAGGCGCCGAAGGTGTTGATCGCGCGGGAGCGGATCATGTGGCGGCGCTTGGCGGGTTCGCGTTCCGTCCTCAGGTGCCGGTTCCAGTGCCGGACCATGCCGATCTGGCTGAGCGTGAAGGAGACGAAGACGCCGACGATGTACAGCTGGATCAGCCGGGTCGAGTCGGCCCCGTAGAGCCAGACGAGGAGCGCGGCGGCGCCGGCGAGGAGCACGATGCCGTTGGAGAAGGCGAGGCGGTCGCCGCGGGTGTGCAGCTGGCGCGGCAGATACCGGTCCTGGGCGAGGATCGAGCCGAGGAGCGGGAAGCCGTTGTACGCGGTGTTGGCGGCCAGGAAGAGGACGAGCGCGGTGGCGGCGGCCAGGACGACGAAGAAGAACGTTCCGTCGCCGAAGACGGCGGCGGCGACCTGGGAGATGACCGGGTCCTGGACGTAGCCCTCGCCGACCGGCACTCCGTTGTTCAGGAGGTCCTGGGCGGGCTTCTCGGCCATCCGGACGTCGGTGGCCATGGCGAGGAAGATGATGCCGCAGAACATGGTGACGGCCAGACCGCCCATGAGGGCGAGCGTGGTGGCGGCGTTCTTCGACTTCGGCTTCCGGAAGGCGGGGACGCCGTTGGAGATCGCCTCGACGCCGGTGAGCGCGGCACAGCCGGAGGAGAACGCGCGCAGGAGGAGGAAGACGAGGGCGAAGCCCGCCAGTCCTTCGTGTTCGGGCTTGATCTCGAAGTCGGCGGTGGGGGCCTTCATGGTCTCGTCGAGGACGATCCCCTTGTAGGCGCCCCAGGCGATCATGATGAAGACGCCGGCGACGAAGACGTAGGTGGGGATGGCGAAGAGGCTGCCCGACTCCTTCACCCCGCGCAGGTTCATCACCGTCAGCAGGACGATGACGCCGACCGCGCAGGCCACCTTGTGCTCGACGACGAAGGGGATCGCGGAGCCCAGGTTCTCGATGCCCGAGGAGATCGAGACGGCGACGGTCAGGACGTAGTCGACGAGCAGGGCGCTCGCGACGGTGAGTCCGGCCTTCGGCCCGAGGTTGGTGGTGGCGACCTCGTAGTCGCCGCCGCCGCTCGGGTACGCGTGCACGTTCTGCCGGTACGAGGCGACGACCGTGAACATCAGTACGACGACCGCGAGCGCGATCCACGGGCTGAAGTGGTACGCCGACAGTCCCGCGACGGAGAGGACCAGCAGCACCTCGCCGGGCGCGTACGCCACCGAGGACAGCGGGTCGGAGGCGAAGACGGGGAGGGCGATCCGCTTCGGGAGGAGGGTCTCCCCGAGCTTGTCGCTGCGCAGAGCCCGCCCGATCAGGATCCGTTTGGGCACGTCGGTCAGTTTGGACACGGAGAGGATCGTAAGCGTTCGAAAACAGCCAAGCTCAACGCGACCCCCTATCCATACGGAATCTTTCCGTCTACCACCTCTGATGCAGTCCCGGTCGGCGTTGCCGCATAAGCTCGGACCGGGCAACCCGGCAGGGTGTTGTCCGCCGCGGCCCGGGCCGATCGGGCGAGGAAAGTTGTGGGCAGGGTGTTTTCGCAGGTCAGCAGGGCGATCAGGAGTGCGGGGTAAGGGGACGTGCACATCGTCATCATGGGCTGCGGGCGAGTGGGAGCCGCTCTCGCGCAGACCCTCGAACAGCAGGGGCACACCGTCGCGGTCGTCGACCAGGACCCGACGGCCTTCCGTCGTCTGGGGTCGGGTTTCGGCGGTCGGCGCGTCACGGGTGTGGGCTTCGACCAGGACACTCTGCGTGAGGCCGGGATCGAGGACGCCGGTGCCTTCGCCGCGGTGAGCAGCGGCGACAACTCGAACATCATCGCGGCGCGGGTCGCGCGCGAGATGTTCGGCATCGAGAACGTGGCGGCGCGGATCTACGACCCGCGCCGAGCCGAGGTCTACCAGCGCCTCGGGATCCCGACGGTCGCGACGGTCCGGTGGACCGCCGACCAGATGCTGCGGCGGCTGCTGCCCTCCGGAGCGGAGCCGCTGTGGCGGGACCCGAGCGGCGGTGTGCAGCTCGCCGAGGTGCACACCACGCCCGCCTGGATCGGCCACAAGGTGAGCCGGCTCCAGGAGGAGACCGGCGTCCGCGTCGCCTTCCTCACCCGGCTGGGCGAAGCGATTCTGCCCACCTCTCAGACGGTGCTCCAGGAAGGTGACCTGGTGCACGTGATGATGCGTACGGACGAGATCGCGCAGGTCGAGGAGGCCTTCGCCGAAGGTCCTGAGGAGGGCGGTCACTGATGCGTGTCGCTATTGCGGGCGCGGGTGCGGTGGGCCGTTCCATCGCGGGCGAGCTGCTGGAGAACGGGCACGAGGTCCTGCTGATCGACAAGGCGCCGACCGCCATCTCGGTGGAGCGGGTGCCGCAGGCGGAGTGGCTGCTGGCCGACGCCTGCGAGATCACGTCCCTCGACGAGGCGGCGCTCCAGCGCTGCAACGTGGTGATCGCGGCGACCGGCGACGACAAGGTGAACCTGGTCGTCTCGCTGCTCGCCAAGACCGAGTACGGCGTGCCGCGGGTCGTGGCCCGGGTGAACAACCCGAAGAACGAGTGGTTGTTCAACGAGGCCTGGGGCGTGGACGTGGCCGTCTCGACGCCGCGCCTCATGTCGGCCCTGGTCGAGGAGGCGGTGAGCGTCGGCGACCTGGTCCGGCTGCTGCGCTTCAGCCACGGCGACGCGAACCTGGTCGAGCTGACGCTCCCGCCGGAGTCGGCGGTCGCCGGCACTTCGGTCGGGGACGTGGCCTGGCCGCAGGACACCTCGCTGGTGACGATCATCCGTGGTTCCCGGGTGCTCACGCCGAGCCCCGAGGAGACCCTGGAGGCCGGCGACGAGCTGCTGTTCGTGGCCGCGCAGGCCCGCGAGGAGCAGCTGGAGGACCTGCTGCAGGTCCGCCGCGAGACGACCGATTCCTGATCAGGCGTGATACGCGGGAGGGCCCGGACCTGTTCGTCAGGTCCGGGCCCTCCGGCGTACGGCTCAGGCCTCCGGCGTGCCGCTCCGCGCGGCGGCCGCGGCCGCCTTGCGCTCCTTCTCGGCGCGCTCCTCGGCCTCCATCTCGGCGAAGACGTCGATCGGCGGCGGCGCCTTCGCGAGGAACATCCAGGTGAGGTAGACCGCGAGCAGGAACGGCGGGATCTTCAGGGCGACCAGCACCCAGCCGAACTTGGTCGTGTCGGCCCACCAGTACATCGGGAAGAGGATCGCGCACTTGGCGAGCAGGATGAAGCCCCAGGCCAGGCTGGCCTTCGCGTACGCCTTCTTGCGGCCGGGGTTGCGGGTGCGCCAGGAGAGGTTCTCCTTGAACACCGGGCCGAGGATCAGGCCGATCAGCGGGACGCCCGCGAGCGTGGTGACAATGTACGCGAGGGCGAGGCCGAGGGTGTACAGCATGCCCGGCAGGTAGAAGTCCTTGGCGTTGCCCGTCATCATCGCGAAGACGACACCGAAGGCGACGCCGAAGACGCCGCTGAAGGCGTGCTTGACGGTGTCGCGACGGATCAGCCGGACCGCGACCAGGACCAGCGAGACCGCGAGCGCGGCGATCGCCGAGACGTGCAGGTTCTTGTTGATCGTGAAGATCGTGACGAAGAGCAGGCCGGGCACGACCGTCTCGATCATGCCTCGCAGGCCGCCGAAGGCCTCGAACAGCGCGGCCTCGGTGACCTCCTTCGAGGCCCGGGCGTCCTGCGGGGCCTCGGCGCCCTGATCCGTGGTCGGCTTGTCGAGGGACGTCACCGGCTACTCCTGTCCGAGCGGTCGGAGCTCGTATTTGGGGTTGAAGAGGACCCGCCGGCCGTGGCTCATGGAGATCCGGCCGGAGGCGATCAGCTTGCGGCCCGGTTCGATGCCCACGATGGAGCGGCGGCCCAGCCAGACGACGTCCAGCGGTGCCGTGCCGTCGAAGAGCTCGGCCTCCAGCGCGGGCACACCGGCCCGGGGGCGCAGCGTGACCGTGCGCAAGGTACCAGTCACCTTGACTATCTGGCGGTCGGAGCAGTCGCAGATACGCGTGCACCCGGTGGCCTCGGCGTCCTCCTGGAGCTCCTCCGACTCCAGGTCCTCCGGGGTGGAGGAGAGCCGGTCGAGCATCCGGCGGAACCTTCCGGCCGGCTTCTCTGTACGCGGTGCAGCACTCATACAGAAAGCGTACCGGCCCCCACCCCCACCAGGACCGGCTACACACACGACGTTCGCTTCATCGTTCGAAGCGGTAACCCATGCCCGGTTCGGTGACGAAGTGGCGGGGGTGGGAGGGGTCGGCCTCCAGCTTGCGCCGCAGCTGCGCCATGTAGACGCGGAGGTAGTTGGTCTCCGTACCGTACGAGGGCCCCCAGACCTCCTGGAGCAGTTGCTTCTGGCTGACCAGCCGCCCGCCGTTACGGACGAGGACCTCCAGGAGGTGCCATTCGGTGGGGGTGAGGCGGACGTCGCGGCCGTCGCGGTGGACCTTCTTCGCCGCCAGGTCGACGGTGAAGCCCTCGGTCTCGACGAGCACCACGCCGTCCTCGGCACCGCCGACCGGCTCGGCGCGGCGCACGGCCGCGCGCAGCCGCGCGAGCAGCTCGTCCATGCCGAAGGGCTTGGTGACGTAGTCGTCGGCGCCGGCGTCGAGCGCCTCGACCTTCTCGTCGGAGGTCTGGCGGGCGGAGAGGACCAGGATCGGCACCCTCGTCCAGCCGCGCAGGCCCCTGATCACCTCGACGCCGTCCATGTCGGGCAGGCCGAGGTCGAGGACGACGACGTCGGGGTGGCGCTCGGCGGCCAGCCGGAGGGCGGTGGCGCCGTCGGGCGCGGCGTCGACCTCGTACTTCCGCGCCTTGAGGTTGATCACCAGGGCGCGGACGATCTGTGGCTCGTCGTCGACCACGAGGACCCGGGTCATGGAGGGGGACCTACCTTCTTCGGTGCCCGTTGCGGGCGGCTTGGGTGATGGCGGTGGGGCTTGCGGGGCAGGCAGTACGTGAGCGGGGGGCGGCGCCGGAGGGCTGCGGGAGCGGTTGTACGGCGGGGGCGTGCGGCCCGGGCGGCGGGGGCTGTACGGGCGGGCGGCGGGGGCTGTATTGCGGCCGGGCGCCGCCCGGCTCAGCTCACGGCCTGCGCCGGGAGCTCGGCGGCCGGTTCCGGGGGCGCGCCCCGCACGGTCCTGAGGGTGAGCACCATGGTCAGCCCCCCGCCCGGGGTGTCCTCGGCGGCGAGGGTGCCGCCCATGGCCTCGACGAAGCCGCGGGCGACCGCGAGGCCGAGACCGACACCGGCGCCGCGGGGAGCGTCGCCGAAGCGCTGGAACGGCTCGAAGATGCCGTCCTTGCTCTCGTCGGGCACTCCGGGGCCCCGGTCCACGACGCGCAGCTCGACGCGCTCCCCCAGGGTGCTGGCCGCGACCGAGACGGGCCGGCCGTCGGGGCTGTACTTGACGGCGTTCTCGACGATGTTGGCGACGGCCCTCTCCAGGAGGCCCTTGTCGACCTCGACCATGGGCAGCGTCTCGGGGATGTCGAGCTCGGCGCTGCCGTCGGGCACTCCCCCGAGGGCCATCGGGACGACCTCGTCGAGGTCCACGGCGCGGATCAGCGGGGTGACGGTGCCGGTCTGGAGGCGGGACATGTCGAGGAGGTTGCCGACGAGGTGGTCGAGCCGGTCGGCGCCTGCCTCGATGCCCTCCAGGAGTTCGGCGCGGTCCTCCTCGGACCACTCGACGTCGTCGGAGCGGAGGGAGGTGACGGAGGCCTTGATGCTCGCGAGCGGGGTGCGCAGGTCGTGGCTGACGGCGGCGAGGAGCGACGTACGGATCTTGTTGCCCTCGGCCAGCTTCCTGGCCTCCTCGGCCTCGCCGACGAGCCGCTGCCGGTCCAGGACGACCGCGGCCTGGGCCGCGAAGGCGCCGAGGACGCGCCGGTCCTCGGCGGGCAGGACCCGGCCGGTCAGCGCCAGGGCCAGATGGTCGCCGACGGGCATGTCCACATCGGCGTCCTCCGGCCGGGCCGCCGGGTGGGGGCCGACGCTCGCCGCCGGGGTCCACGGTTCGATCTCGTCCGCCCGCTCCAGCAGGGTCACCGACTCCATCGAGAAGGTCTCGCGGACCCGTTCGAGGAGGGCGTCCAGGCTGGTCTCGCCGCGCAGCACGCTGCCCGCGAGGTACGACAGGACCTCGGACTCGGCGCGGAGCCGGGCCGCCTGGTGGGTGCGCCGGGCCGCCAGGTCCACCACCGAGGCGACGGCCATCGCGACCCCGAGGAAGACGGTGATGGCGACGATGTTCTTCGGGTCGGCGATGGTGAGCCGGTGGACGGGCGGGGTGAAGAACCAGTTCAGGAGGAAGGAGCCGACCGCGGCCGAGGCGAGCGCCGGCAGGAACCCGCCGAGCAGCGCGGCGGCCACGGTCAGGGCGAGGAAGAGCAGCATGTCGTTGGCGAGGCCGAGGTCGGCGTCGACATGGGTGAGGAGCAGGGCCAGGGCGGCGGGCCCCGCGACGCCGACGAGCCAGCCGCCGAGGATCCGGGACCGGCCGAGGCGCGCCCCGCGCGCGACGGGCAGCCCCCGCCCCTTGGCGACCTCGCTGTGGGTGACGATGTGGACGTCGAGGTCGGGGCCGGACTCCCGTGCCACGGTCTGGCCGACGCCGGGGCCGAACACGTACTGCCAGGCGCGGCGGCGGCTGGAGCCGAGGACGATCTGGGTGGCGTTGACCCCGCGGGCGAACTCCAGGAGCGCGGAGGGGACGTCGTCGCCGATGACGTGGTGGAACGTTCCGCCGAGATCCTCGACGAGGGTCCGCTGGACGGCCAGCTCCTTGGGCGAGGCGGCGGTCAGTCCGTCGCTGCGGGCGATGTAGACGGCGAGCACCTCGCCGCCCGCGCCCTTCTCGGCCAGCCGCGTGGCCCGGCGTATGAGCGTGCGGCCCTCGGGTCCGCCGGTGAGGCCCACGACGATGCGCTCCCGGGCCTGCCAGGTGGAGCGGATGTTGTGCTCGCCGCGGTACTGCTGGAGGTACTCGTCGACCCGGTCGGCCGTCCACAGCAGGGCGAGCTCGCGCAGGGCGGTGAGGTTGCCCGGGCGGAAGTAGTTGGAGAGGGCCGCGTCGACCTTGTCGGACGTGTAGACGTTGCCGTGGGCCATGCGGCGGCGCAGGGCCTGCGGCGACATGTCGACCAGCTCGATCTGGTCGGCCCGGCGGACGACCTCGTCGGGGACGGTCTCCTTCTGCCGTACGCCGGTGATCGACTCGACGACGTCCCCCAGCGACTCCAGGTGCTGGATGTTGACCGTCGACACGACGTCGATACCGGCCGCGAGGAGCTCGACGACGTCCTGCCAGCGCTTGGAGTTCCGGGAGCCGGGGACGTTCGTGTGGGCGAGCTCGTCGACGAGAGCGACGGTCGGCTTCCTGGCCAGGACCGCGTCGACGTCCATCTCGGTGAAGGTGGCGCCCCTGTGCTCCAGGGTCCGGCGCGGGACCTGCTCCAGGCCGTGCAGCATCACCTCCGTGCGCGGCCGTCCGTGGTGCTCCACGAAGGCCACGACGCAGTCCGTGCCGCGCTCGATCCGGCGATGTCCCTCGGAGAGCATCGCGTACGTCTTGCCGACGCCCGGCGCAGCGCCGAGGTAGATCCGAAGCTTGCCGCGTCCCATGGCACGACCATACGTCCAGCCAATCGGACATTCCGTACGCGGGCGGAGGCCCCGGGGCGGTATTGACGTGATTCTGATGTCCGAAGGCCGACGGCCGGACCAGCCGGCCCGGAGCGGGTGCCCCGGGGTCGGCGGATCCGGAGGTCAGTGCTCGGTGATCTCGCCGTCGCTGAGCTCCAGGACCCGGTCCGCCAGGCCCAGGAGCTGCGGGTCGTGCGTGGCTACCAGGGCCGTACAGCCCTCGCTGCGCACCACCGCGCGCAGCAGCTCCATGACGGCGAGCCCGGTCTCCGCGTCGAGCTGGCCGGTCGGCTCGTCGGCGATCAGCAGGGCGGGCTTGTTGGCGAGGGCTCGGGCGATGGCGACCCGCTGCTGCTGGCCGCCGGAGAGCTCGCCGGGCCGCTGGGCCGCGTGATCGGCGAGGCCCACGAGGGAGAGCAGCAGCGCGACCCGCTCCTCGCGCTCCTTGGGGTCGGCCTTCCGCAGCCGGAGGGGTACGCCGACGTTCTCGGCCGCGGAGAGGATCGGGAGGAGTCCGAAGGACTGGAAGATGAAGCCGATCCGGTCGCGGCGCAGCTCCAGGAGTCCGCTCTCGCCGAGGGTGGAGAGGTCGGTGCCGTCGATGACGATCCGGCCCCCGTCGGCCTGGTCGAGGCCGCCCACGAGGTTGAGCAGGGTCGTCTTGCCGGAGCCGGAGCGGCCCTTCAGGGCGACGAGCTCGCCGCGCGGGATGTCGAAGGTGACCCCGCGCAGGGCGTGGACGGCGGCCTCGCCCGTGCCGTACGAGCGCCGGAGGCCCTCGACGCGGACCATCGGCGTGCCGGCCGGGTCCTCGGCGACGGCTGTTCCGGACCGCGTGCTGCTCTCACTCACCGCGTACTCCCCCTCCTCGAACATGTGCGCGCCAGTATGGTCCGCCGCCGGGCCCCAGGGCCAGAGCCCAAGGCCGTACGGACAGGGGGACGGCGGAGGAAGCAGCGGAGGAAGCAGCGGTGGGGCGGCGGGACAACGGCCGGTGGGCCGCTTCCCGTACCTCTCGTACGGGAAGCGGCCCACCGCTCGTTGCTCGATGTGCGCGTGCACGATCCTCGATCGCGGCTCAGCGGATCTCGGAGACCTCCGGGCCGCGCTGGAGCTGGCCCATGCCGCCGGAGAAGCGCGAGTTCGCCTGCTCCTCCTGCTGGACACCGTCCGGCACCATCTGCGCGTCGTTCGGCAGCTTGAGGACGATCGGGTCGCGCGGGGCCATCGGGCCGTCACCGCGGACGACCACGGTGTCGCGCACGATCTGCTCCAGGAGCCCGGCCGCCTCCGGCTGCACCGCGCCCTGCCCGGAGATCACTCCGCGCAGGAACCAGCGGGGTCCGTCGACGCCCACGAAGCGCACGAGCTGCACGCCGCGGTTGCCGTCGGGCAGCTGGACGGGGACCTGGGCCCGCAGCTCCCAGCCGAGGGGGCCCTCGACCTCGTCGATCACTCCGCCCTGCTGGACGATGCCCGTGGCGATCTCGTCACGGACCTCGCCCCAGATGCCCTCCTTCTTCGGGGCGGCGAAGGCCTGGAGCTGCACGGCGCTGTCGCGCAGGACGACGGTGGCCGCGACGATCGCGTCGCCCGCCACCTCGACCCGCAGCTCCATGCCCTCGACTCCGGGCACGAAGACGCCACCGAGGTCGACACGGCCGTCCTCCGGCGTCGTGACCTCGGAGATGTCCCACGGTCCGTCGGGCCGGGGCGCCGGCGGAAGGTTCACCCGACGCGGCGCCTCGGCCGACTCGTCGGTGCCGACCTCGTCGACGACCTGCTCGGCCTCGCCCGCTGCGTCCTCAGCGGCACCGCTCTTCTTGCGACGTCCGAACACGTCACTGTCCTTCCCGGTCGGATACGACCGAAGCGTATCGATTCCCACCCGTTGCGCCGTCCACGGCGGCATGGCCGCCGGTGGACCCGAAGCCCCCCTCGGCCCGCGCCGAGCCGGGAAGCTCCGCCACCTCGTGGAAGCGAACCTTCTCGACCTGCTGGACGACCAGTTGGGCAATCCGGTCGAACCGCTCGAACCGCACGCTCTCGCGCGGGTCGAGATTGACCACGATCACTTTGATCTCTCCACGGTACCCGGCATCCACCGTCCCCGGGGCATTCACGAGCGCGACTCCGCAGCGGGCGGCCAGGCCGGAGCGCGGGTGCACGAAGGCCGCGTACCCGTCCGGCAGCGCGATGGAGACCCCGGTGGGCAGCACGGCGCGCTCCCCGGGGGCGAGGACGGCGGCCTCGGTGGTCACGAGGTCGGCACCGGCGTCGCCGGGGTGCCCGTAGGCCGGGATCGGCACTTCGGGGTCCACGCGGCGGATCAGTACGTCGACAGGGTTGCGCATCAGGGGTTCACCTCGAAGGCGCGGGCGCGCCGGACCTGGTCGGGGTCGGACATGGCGGCCTGGATCTCCTCAGGCCGGCCGTTGTCGATGAAGTGGTCGACCTTGACCTCGACGAAGAGGGCGTCGGCGCGGACGGCGACGGGCCCCTCGGGGCCGCCGATCCGGCCGACGGCGGTCGAGAAGATCTTGCGGCCGTGTACGGCGGTGACCGCGGCCTCCAGGTGGAGAACGGTCCCGACCGGGACGGGCCGGGCGAAGTCGGTCTCCAGCCTGCCGGTCACGGCGATGACCCGCAGCAGCCAGTTCAGGGAGCCGAGGGTCTCGTCGAGCGCGGTGGCGAGGACGCCGCCGTGCGCGAGGCCGGGGGCGCCCTGGTGGTCGGGGGTCACGGTGAACTCGGCGGTGACGGTCACGCCCTCGCCCGCCCGCGCCTCCAGGTGCAGGCCGTGGGGCTGCCCGCCGCCGCACCCGAAGCAGTACTCGTAGTGGGAACCGAGCAGCTCGCCGGGGGCCGGGGCGTCGGGGTGGCGTACCGGCGGTATGGCGTCGGCCGGCGGGGTGAGGGCGGCAGATGTTGCAGTCACAGGCGCAGACCTTACCCGCGCGGCCGGGCGCGGGTCGCGCCGTGCCAAGCTTGGACGCATGCAGCCTTCCGTGCCGTCCCCCGCCCCCTCCTCCGAGCCCTCGCCCGTGCCGTCCGCCGAGGCGACCTCGGCGGCGCCCGCAGCGTCGTCCCCGGCGGCGGTCGCGCCGCGCTTCGACGAGCGGCTGACGGCGCCCCGGTCGTGGTGGGTCATCGCGGGTCTGCTCGGTCTCTCCGGCGGCCTCGTCATGTACCCGCTGGGTGCGGTCCCGACGCTGGCCGGTGTGATCGTGGCAGCGGTGCTCGCGGGGGCGGCGGTCTCCTCGTACGGCTCCGCCCGGGTCCGGGTGGTGGCGGGTTCGCTCGTGGCGGGCGACGCCCGGATCCCGGTCTCGGCGCTCGGGGCGGCCGAGGCGCTGGACGAGGAGGAGGCGCGCGCCTGGCGCTCCCACAAGGCGGACCCGCGCGCTTTCATGCTGATGCGCAGCTATGTGCCGCGGGCGGTGCGGGTCGAGATCACCGACCCGACGGACCCGACGCCGTACGCGTACCTGTCGAGCCGTGAGCCGGAGGCCCTGGTGGCCGCCCTGGACTCCGCGCGCGCCGAGGCCTGATCCCGGGACCGACTCCGGGCCCGGCTCTCGTCCGGCCCGGCGTGAGGTGCCGGGAGGGGCCGTCCCCGGCCCCTGGCCGGCCGCGGTCCTGGCCGGCCGCGGTCCTGGCCGGCCGCGGTCCTGACCGGCCGCGGTCCTGACCGGCCGCGGTCCTGGCCGGCCGCGGTTCGCCCTGATCGACAGGGCCTAGGGGGTGTCGTCACATTCCCGTCGTCGCCCGAAGGGCGGCCCCGCGGCGTCTGGTGCGT
>NZ_BMSF01000001.1 GCF_014649015.1 Streptomyces narbonensis | reverse complement strand
CGTGCGGCGCGGTGAACGCCGAACCCACCATCGCCGCCGCCGTCGCCTTCCGCACACCCTTGACGGGGGTACGGGTCTCCCGGGCGTCGGTCGCCGCGGCCGGGGACGGAGTCGGGACCGGAGTCGGGACCGGAGTCGGGACCGGTCGCTCCACGATCTCCCGGGTGCCGATGTCGACCACGGCGGCGGCGTGCACGTCGGCGCGCGTGATCGTGCCTCCGCCGCCGGAGGGGCGGACGGCCGTCAGGTCGACCCCGAGGTCCTTGGCCAGCTTGCGCACCGGCGGCTTGGCCAGCGGGCGCGGGCCGGCGGCGGGCCCGCGGCTGCCGGGGGCCGTGCCGTTGGCGGTCTTACGGGGGCGGCGCTTCCCGGAGGACTCCACGACGCCGTAGCCGACCAGGACGGGCCGGCGTTCCGTCCGGGCCGGCGCGTCGGCGGTGACACCGACGGCGGCGGCCGTGACGACCGGTGCCGCTGCCACGGCCCGGTCCTGCGGGCCTGCCGCGCCCGCCGTGTCGACCGAGATGATCACGGCGCCGACGTCGACCGTCGCGCCCTCGGGGAAGCCGATCTCCCGTACGACCCCGTCGAAGGGGACGGGGAGTTCCACCGCCGCCTTCGCCGTCTCGATCTCGCACACGACCTGCCCGTCGACGACGGGGTCGCCGGGCTTGACGTACCAGGTGAGGATGTCGGCCTCGGTGAGCCCCTCCCCCACGTCGGGCATCCTGAATTCGCGAATCGCCATGATTCCTTATTTCCTAGTACGCCGGAATTCCTAGTACGCCAGCGAGCGGTCTACGGCGTCGAGTACGCGGTCGAGGCCCGGCAGGTACTCCTCCTCCAGGCGCGCCGGCGGGTACGGCGCGTGGTAGCCGCCGACCCGCAGGACGGGGGCCTCCAGGTGATGGAAGCAGCGCTCGGTGATCCGGGCGGCGATCTCCGCGCCCGAGCCGAAGAAGACGGGGGCCTCGTGGACGACGACGAGGCGGCCGGTCTTCTCGACCGAGGCCTGGATCGTGTCGAAGTCGATCGGGGAGACCGAGCGGAGGTCCACGACCTCGATCGACCTGCCCTCCTCCTCGGCCGCGACGGCGGCCTGGAGGCAGGTCTTCACCATCGGGCCGTAGGCGGCGAGGGTGAGGTCCGTGCCCTCGCGGGCGACCTGCGCCTTGTGGAGCTCGCCGGGAACCGCCTCCGTGTCGACCTCACCCTTGTCCCAGTAGCGGCGCTTGGGCTCGAAGAAGATGACCGGGTCGTCGGACTCGATGGCCTGCCGGAGCATCCAGTACGCGTCGGACGGTGTCGAGGGCGACACGATCTTCAGGCCCGCGACGTGCGCGAAGAGCGCCTCGGGGGACTCGGAGTGGTGCTCGACCGCGCCGATGCCGCCGCCGTACGGGATGCGGATGACGACGGGCAGGCGCACCTTGCCCTGCGAGCGGGCGGGCATCTTCGCGAGCTGCGTGACGATCTGGTCGTACGCGGGGAAGACGAAGCCGTCGAACTGGATCTCCACGACCGGCCGGTAGCCGCGCAGGGCCAGGCCGATCGCGGTGCCGACGATGCCGGACTCGGCGAGCGGCGAGTCCATGACGCGGCTCTCGCCGAAGTCCTTCTGCAGGCCGTCGGTGACGCGGAAGACACCGCCGAGCTTGCCGATGTCCTCGCCCATGAGGAGGACCTTGGGGTCGGACTCCAGTGCGGCGCGGAGGGCCTCGTTGAGCGCCTTCGCGAGGGGAAGACTCTTCGTGACCATGACTAGTTGCTCCGTCCGGCGTCCGCGAAGGACTCCTGGTAGGCGGCGAACCGGGCACGTTCCTCGTCGACGAGCGCGTGCCCGTCCGCGTACACGTTCTCGAACATCACCGACGGGTCGGGGTCGGGCATCGTCCTGACGATCTCGCGGACGCGCCGTCCGAGCGTCTCCGCCTCCTCGTCGAGGGCGGCGAACCAGTCCTCGTCGGCGTGGCCCTCGCGCTCAAGCAGCCGGCGGAGCCGCAGGATCGGATCCTTGGCCCGCCACTCCTCGACCTCGGCCTCGTCGCGGTACTTCGTCGGGTCGTCGGAGGTGGTGTGGGCGCCCATGCGGTACGTGAACGCCTCGACGAGCATCGGCCCGGAGCCGGTCCGTACGTGGTCGAGGGCGGCGCGGGTGACGGCCAGGCACGCGAGGACGTCGTTGCCGTCGACGCGGACGCCGGGGAAGCCGAAGCCGGCGGCGCGCCGGTAGAGCGGGACGCGCGTCTGGCGTTCGGTGGGCTCGGAGATGGCCCACTGGTTGTTCTGGCAGAAGAAGACGATCGGGGCGTCGTAGACCGCGCCGAAGGTGAAGGCCTCCGCCACGTCGCCCTGGCTGGAGGCGCCGTCGCCGAAGTAGCCGATGACGGCGGTGTCGGCGCCGTCCTTGGCGACGCCCATCGCGTAGCCGGTGGCGTGCAGCGCCTGCGAGCCGATGACGAGGGTGTAGAGGTGAAAGTTGTTCTCCGCCGGGTCCCAGCTGCCGTTGCTCGCGCCGCGGAAGAGCGAGAGGAGGTGGGCCGGGTCGAGGTTCCTGACCAGGGCCACACCGTGTTCGCGGTAGCTGGGGAAGGCGTGGTCCTTGGGCCGCAGGGCGCGGGCGGAGCCGATCTGCGCCGCCTCCTGGCCGAGCAGTGAGGGCCAGAGGGCCAGTTCGCCCTGGCGCTGCAGGGTGACGGCCTCGGCGTCGAGGCGGCGGGCCAGCACCATGTCGCGGTGGAGGCCGCGGAGTTCCGCCGCGCTGGGGTCGACGGCGTACTCGGGATGGTGGACCCGGCGGCCCTCGGGAGTGAGCAGCTGGACGAGCTCGGTGGTCATTCGGGATCTCCGGGTCTCAGTCGGTGCCGCGGCATATGTGGGGCTCCTCCGCCGCTCCCTCGGGCTCGCCCGCGAGGAGGACGAACGGAGGCACCGTCGAGGGGGCGGGCGGCTTGGCGGCCGGGGCGAGGGGCGTCGCGGGGAGGGCCGCGGTGCGGCCCAGGGCGTCGTCGTACACGAGGTTGAAGAGCTCGACGCAGGGCAGCGTCCGGGCCAGGTGGGCCTGGAGGCCGGGGGCTTCGAGGGTGAGGCGGACGTCCGAGACGGCGATGCCCCGGTCGGTGACGCGCAGGTCCACCCGGAAGACGCCGAAGCAGAGTCCGAGGTGGAGGACGGCCGCGGCCGCCTCGGCGGCGAGGGCCTGGTGGGTGTGGGGCAGCCCGGTGACGGGGGCCCAGCCGTCCTTGGCGGGCGCGGCGAGGAGGAAGACGTGGGGCCGGCCGGAGACGAAGGCGCCGACGGCGCTGAGCGCGGTGCCCTCGGGGGTCCGGTCGCGGTCCTGGTCGACGAGGAAGCCGCCGGCGGCGAGGGCCGTGAGCCGGGCGCCGGGGTCCTGGACGCGGCGGACGGCGTCCGGGTGGTTGCCGGGCAGGTGCAGTGCGGCAGCGAGGTCGGCGACCGCGAGCTGGACGTCCTCGCGCAGTCCGAGGACGAGGTCGAAGCGGTGGCCGGCGGCGTGCCGGTCGCGGGCCCAGGCGACGCAGGCGTCGGGGTGGACGCCGGCGAGGCCGGTCGACTCGTCGGAGAGGGTCCGGGCCTCGGGGCCGCGGGCCGCGAGCAGCTCCGCGCGGTCGAGGACCCAGGTGCGTACCCCGCTCGACCAGGCCTCCAGGAGGGTGGAGTTGGCGGCTGCCTCGCTCGGGTGCCGGTGGGGTGCCGCCGCTCCGACGAGGAGGGCGACGGGTCCGCCGGAGGTGGCGGGGCCGGCGGCGGGGGCGGTGGTGTCCGGGGTGGCGGTGACGGCGGGCCGGGAGGTGGGGTGCTGGACTGCGGACCGTGCGACGGACCGGTGGCGTTGCTGCAGCATCTGTCTGCCTCTCTGCGCGGAGAGAGCGGGCTGGGGACCTCCTCGGCCCGGTGGGGGCGGGCACGGAGGAGGGTGGGGGCCGCCGGGCGGGTGGGGGTCCGCCCGGCGGCACTGGTCAGGACTTCGGCGCGGCCTCGGTCGCCGGGCGGCCGGCGAATCCGAAGAGGCCGATGACCACGTTGGCGGCGACCCAGAGGAACATGACCAGGAAGCCGCGCTGGAGGGCCTCGGTGAAGGCCTGGGCGGTGCCGACACCCTGGGCGGTGAGCTCGGTGAGGCGGGAGCCGACGACGGTGGCGGTGATCGCGAGGGCGAGGGCGCCGCCGATCTCGGAGGAGGCGTTGAGGACGGCCGAGGTGGTGCCGGCGTCCGCGTCCGAGGCGTCCGCGGTGCCGACGACCGGGGCGGTCATCACGCACAGGACCAGGCCGACGCCGAGCAGGGCGGTGACGGGGAGCAGGAGCGCCCAGTAGCTGCTGGTGGTCTCGGCGCCGAGCATCAGGACCAGCATCACGGCGAGCATGGCGGTGCCGATGACGTACGGGACGCGGGGGCCGAACTTGGCGATGAGGACCGGGACGGCGCCGGAGACGACGAGCATGGCGAGGCAGGTCGGGATGTACGCGAGGCCGACCTCCATCGGGCTGTAGCCGAGGCCGAGCTGCATGTACTGCGGGAGCATGAAGAACGAGGGCAGCATCAGGCCGGCGGTGATCAGCTGGGCGATGGTGCCGGTGGCGACGGAGCGGCGGCGCAGCAGGCCGAGGGGCAGCAGCGGGGCCTTCGCCTTGCTCTCGACCCGTACGAAGACGGTGAGCAGGACCACGGCGGCGGCGAGGGCGCCGGTGGCGATCGGGTCGGTCCAGCCGTCCTCGCCGGCGGTGACGATGCCGAAGACCAGGGCGAGCAGGCCGATGGTGCCGGTGATGCCGCCGAGGACGTCGGCCGGCGGGCGGCTGCCGGTGCGGGCGATCTTCGGGACGTAGGCGTACGCGGCGGCGATCAGCAGCAGGCCGATGGGGAGGTTGATGAGGAAGGCCCAGCGCCAGTTGATGTCGGTGATCGCGCCGCCGAGCAGGGTGCCGAGGCTGGCGCCGACGCCCATGACGGTGCCCCAGATGCCGAGGGCCTTGGCCCGCTCACCGGGCTCCGGGTAGGTCGTGACGAGGATGGAGAGCGCGGCCGGGGAGAGCACGGCGGCGCCGATGCCCTGGATGCCGCGGCCTGCCAGCAGCATGCCGCCGCTGTCGGCGGTGGCCGCGGCGAGGGAGCCGAGGGTGAAGAGGCCGATGCCGGTGACGAGCATGGTGCGGCGGGGGAAGACGTCGGTGAGCCGGCCGCCGAGGAGCATCAGGCCGCCGAACAGCAGGATGTAGATGTTCATCACCCACTGCAGACCCGAGGTGCTGAGACCGAGGTCGGCGCGGAGCTGGGGCAGCATCACGTTGGCGATGGTCGAGTCGAGCACACAGACGAGCTGGGCGACGGCGACGACGGCGAGGACGAGTCCGCGCTTGCCGGCGGCCGGGGCCTTGGGGGTGACGGGGGACGGTCGGACCGGCGCCTCGGGCGACGCGAGCCGGGTGTCCCGAGCGGTTTCCCGGGCGTCGATACTCATGTTCTCTCCTGTTTCTTCTTGGTTCCTCGGCGGTCCGCGCGACGGTTCACGCGGTGGGTCACGCACTGGGTCGGGCGGTGGGTCACGCACTGGGTCGAGCGGTCGGTCGCGCGGTGCGGCGCGCGGTCGGTCGCGCGGTGCGGCGCGCGGTCGGTCGCGGGGTGCGGCGCGCGGTCGGTCGCGGGGTGCGTCACGCGGCGCTGACGCGCTCGTATATGGCCCCGAGGCTGCGGTCGGCGAGGAGCCTGCCGACGGGGACGCGGGTGCCGGTCTCGCGCTCGACGGCGGTGACGAGGCGCAGCATGTGCATCGAGTCCCAGCTCACGACGTGGTCGAAGTCCGCGGAGAGGTCGTCGACGCCGAGGGGCAGGTCGAGTTCGTCGCGCACCAGGTGGATGAAGTCCTCTTTGGTCATGACGCGGTGCCTTCCAGGGAGGAGTCGAGCAGGATGTGGGCGGGGACGGCGGGGAGGTCCGCCAGGTCGTGGCGGAAGCGGAGTCCGTCGTCCGTCGTCGACGTGGAGGCGAAGCCCATGGAGGGCCAGAAGTCCCGGACGTTCCTGTTCTTGGCGGTCGGCCGGTAGCTCGCGTGCACCGTGCGGACGCCGGTGGCCCTGGCGTGGGCGAGGAGGGCGGCGACGGTGGCCTGCTCGATGCCGCGGGCGAAGACCCGGCAGGAGAGCAGCATGTTGTCGACGTGGAGTTCCGTGCCGTCGGCGGCGCTGCGGGCGAAGACGGCTCCGACGACTCCGTTGTCGCCGAATCGGTCGCCCGAGCGGATCGTGAGGACGAGGTGGTCCGGGTCGCCGGCCCGGGCGGTCACGTCCTCGACGCCGAGGCGGACCGTGGTCAGGTTGAACTGGTTCGCGCGCAGCGAGAGTTGGGCGACGCGGTCGATGTCTCCGGCGGCGGCCCAGGTGAGCCGGACGCGGACGCCGAGGCCTTGGAGGTACTCCTCCAGGGAGCCGGAGTTCTCCTGGAGTTCGGCGCGCTCGCTCTCCGTGCGGTAGAGGGCGGCCCTGGCCCGGTCCTCGTCGGTGAGGCGGGCCGTGTCGAACCATCCGTCGGCGAGCAGCTTCTCGATGTGCAGGGCGGGCTCTTCGTCGAGGCGGACGATGGCGACCTGCGGGAGGCTGTCGGCGACGAGGCCGCACTCGAAGGGCGAGTCGTCGGCGAAGACGAAGCTGTCGATGCCGAGGTTGAGCTTCTCGGCGATGTCCCGCAGATTGGCGTCCTTCGGCTGCCAGTTGGCGTTGACGCGGGCGAAGTCGCGCTCGCGCAGCACCATGTCGGGGTGGTCCTTGAGGACCTGGACGACCGGCTCATGGTCGTTCTTGCTGCTGATCGCGAGCAGGATGCCCTGGGAGCCGATCTGCTGGACGGCTCGCTGGAAGGTGCCGAAGGCCTCGCCGCGGAAGGTGGTGGCGGCGGCGATGCCGTCCGGGCCGTCGTCGCCGAGGATCCCGTCCCAGAGGGTGTTGTCGGCGTCGACGACGAGGACCTTCTTCGTCCGGCCGCGCAGCATTCGGGAGAGGTGGGCGACCTCCCGGGCATAGCCGGCGAGCAGGTCGTCGCCGAGGCTGGCCTTGGCGTAGGCGGCCATGCGGGGCTCGTCGAGCGGGACGCCGGCGGCGACGATCGGGTCGAGGTCGACGACGTGGATCCGCGGGTTGCCGAGGGCGAGGCGCAGGAGTCCGCTGTTGAAGTCGCGCCAGGCGATGCCGGCGCGGGCGCGGGACTCGTGGTCGATGAGCTGGTGGGTGACGCTCCGGGGCAGCGGCACGGTGTTGAGGACGAGCGCGGCCGTGCTGTTCCGGGTGAAGGCGGTGGCGAGGCTCCCGATCTGGGCGAGCTTGCGCTCGGCGGTCCGGACGAGGTCGTCGGCTCGCCATGGCGTGCCCATCTCGTCGACGAGGGTCTGCGGGTCGAGGATCCACAGGGCGAGGTCGACGTCCGGGGCGTGCAGGGCGCTCGTCGGGTCGCGCAGGTCGCGGAGGTACGAGTCGAAGTCGCCGAGCCGGTTCTCGACCAGGACGCCGTGGCGCGCGAACTCGGCGGTCAGCGGGGCGCGTACGCCCCCGATCGTGGAGTGTCCGGTGAGGGCGACGACCGCGGTCTCGGTCTCGGGGCGGGCCGCGAGGACGGACTGCCGGTCGAGTTGGACGAGGAGGTTGCCGGCCCGCCGGAGGTCGGATTCCGCCCCGCCGGACACCATGGCGGCCAGGAGGGGGGCGACGGACGGGTAGTCGGCGGCGAGCGTGCCGTCGGCGCGCAGCGCGCGCAGTGTCTCCAGCGGAGACTTGCGGGTTTCGCGCACCGCCGGGCTGGATACCGTGGTCAATGTCGTCTCCTCACGCGTGCCGCCGGGCCTGTTCCCCCCACGGGTACGGACAGATCGTCGGCGGCGGCGCTTGAGCGGCACTCGCACTCGCGTCCAGCGCTTCGCCCCGGGCCCCGACCGGGCCCTGCCCCGTGCCCCGTACGGGCCCGTGCATTTCTCATGGATCGGCACGTTCGGAGTTCATGGGAGGCCGGTGACCTGGGCACTGTCGCCCGGCAGGCGGGCGGACCAGACTCGGTACCACCATGAGAGCTGGCGAGTAGTGGAGGGGTGAAGCTGCATGGACATCAAGGTCCTGGGGTCCTTCGAGGCATCGGAGAACGGGGTCGCGCTCCTGCCGACCGCGGGGAAGCCCCGCCAGATCCTCGCGCTGCTTGCCCTGCAGGCCGGCCAGATCGTGCCGGTGCCCACGCTCATGGAGGAGCTGTGGGACCTGGAGCCGCCGCGGAGCGCGCAGACCACGCTGCAGACGTACATCCTCCAGCTGCGCAAGCGCATCGAGGCGGCGCTGCCGCCGGACGGGCCGCTGCGCGCGAAGGACGTGCTCGCCACCCGGTACGGCGGCTACCTCCTGGACATCACGCCGGAGGAGGTCGACGTCCACGCCTTCGAGCGGCTCGCGGCCGCCGGGCGGCGCGCGCTCGACCTCGGCGACCGGGAGACGGGTTCCCGGCTGCTGCGCCAGGCGCTCGCGGTGTGGCGCGGCCGGGCGCTGGTCGACGTGCACCACGGGCTGCGGCTCGGCGTGGAGGTCACCCGGCTCGAGGAGAGCCACCTGTGTGTCGTGGAGTCCCGGGTCGAGGCCGATCTGGCGCTGGGCCGGCACCACGCGCTGCTGAGCGAGCTGGCGGTGCTGACCGCTCGCCACCCGATGCACGAGAACCTCTGCGCCCTGTACATGACGGCGCTCTACCGGTCGGGTCAGCAGTGGCGGGCGCTGGAGGCGTTCACCGCGCTCCGCGGCTGCCTCGTGGAGGAGCTGGGGGTGGATCCCTCGCCGCGGCTCCAGGAGTTGCAGCGGGCGATCCTCAGCTCCGACCCGCGGCTGACCCGCCTCACGTCCCGTACCGACCTGACGGTCTGATCTGCCCACCAGCGCGGAACCCCCGCCCCCGCACGTCCTAGGAGTCCCTCATGCTCTCGTCCCTCAAGGCCTTCAACATGCTGGTCATGTTCCTGTTGGAGCTCTCGGTGTACGCCGCGTCCATCATGTGGGCGCTCAGCACGACGGATAAGTTGTGGCTGAAGACGCTCCTCGCGATCGGCGCGCCGGCCGCCCTGATCGCGGTGTGGGCGCTGTTCGGTTCGCCGAAGGCGACCTATCCGGTGTACGGCGGCGGCCGGGTGCTCCTGGAGGCGCTGTGGTTCGGAAGCGGCGCCGCCGCCCTGGCCGCCTCGGGGAGGCAGGGCTGGGCGGCGGCGTTCGCGGGGATCTTCCTGGTCAACGCGGGTCTGCGGTT
This sequence comes from Streptomyces narbonensis, assembly GCF_014649015.1. GTDB lineage: Bacteria > Actinomycetota > Actinomycetes > Streptomycetales > Streptomycetaceae > Streptomyces > Streptomyces narbonensis. The sequence goes on along the minus strand of NZ_BMSF01000001.1, from coordinate 839,547 downwards.
CCTCTGGAATCAGTACCCGGGGGCGTGATACGGGGTCACCAGGCGGGCGCCTCGGTGAACTCCAGGACGGCGACGGTCCACATGAAGCCGACGCCGACGCCCATGGTGACGAGGAAGTCGCCGGGCTGCGGGTTCCTGGCCTCCGCGACGTGGTTCATGCCGATGAGCTGGTCGCCGGCGCCCATGTGGCCGTAGTCGAGGCCCCATTCGTACGTGGTGGTCTCCGGCTGGACGCCGAGCAGCGAGTAGAACGAGAACTGGACGATCGTCTTCGCGATGTTCGCGTGGACGAAGAACCGGGCGTCGGACAGCTTGATGTCCGCGTCGTCGAGCGCCTCCTGGAGCACCTGGGAGGCGTTCTTCGTCATCTGCTGGATGGCGCGGTCGTAGGCGCCCTCCTCCTTGAGGAGGTAGTCGGCCTTGCGGGTGTGCAGGTCGACCGGCTTGCCGTCGAGGAAGGGGCCGTCCGTCCAGCCCTGCGTGCCGCGGTAGATGGGCTCCAGGGAGGAGTCCGTGTAGGTCGCGGTGGACCGGAGGCGGGCGAAACCGCCCTGGTTGGAGAGGACGACGGCGCCGGCGCCGTCGCCGTAGGCCTGCTGGCTGTCGGAGCCCCAGCGGTCGAAGTACGGCAGCCGGAAGGCGTCGCCGGTGGTGACGAGCGCCGCGGCGGGCGCGGGGCGGCTCGCGAGGTGCGAGGCGGCGAGCTCCAGGCCGGCGAGGCCGCCGTTGGATCCCTGCCGGATCTCGACGGCGAGGCCGGTGCCGCCGACCGTCTCGTTCTGGACGTAGTTGACCGGGGTCCAGAAGTCCTGGCCCTGGTGGCCCATGCAGCCGTGCAGGACGATGTCGTACTGCTCGTGCGGTATCCCGGCCCGCTCCACCGCCTGGCGTCCGGCGTGCGCGGCCTGGACCGGGCCGGGCTCGTCGGCGCGGGCCACGCGGACGGCGCGGAAGCCGTTGGCCTCCGCCTCCGCCCCGTTGTAGCGGCCGGCGGCGATGGCCTCGTCGACGGTCTCCACCTGCTCCGGAAGGTAGGCCCCGAGTCCGGCGACGTACAGGTTGTCCCAGCGCATCCGCGTGCTCCCTCTGTTCTCGAACGTGTGTGGTGTGACTGCTGTGTTGCGTGGTGCGCCGGACGGGCGCGGGGGCGGGGCCGGTGGTGTTCCGCCGGACCGGCCTGGGATCCGGCGGTCAGGCCCGGGATCCGCCGAACGGGCCCGGGATCTGCCGGACTGGACCGGGATCCGTCGGACGGGCCCGGGATCCGCCGGACGGGCTCTAGGCGACCTGGGCGTCGTCCGCCAGGTCGAGGAAGGTCTCGATCTGGCCGATCACCTGGTCCGTGAGGGCCGGGAAGCCGGAGTCCAGGAAGTAGAAGTGGCCTCCGGGGAAGAACTTCTGGGAGAACCTCGCCCCCGTCTCGCGGCGCCACATGTGCATCGCTGAGGCGGGGGCCCAGGCGTCCTGGGTGCCGCCGAACACGGTCAGGGGCGAGTTCAGCGGCGTACGGCCCGGGGCGGGGCGGTAGTTGTCGACGGCCTTCAGGTCCGCGCGGACGGTCCGCAGGAACCGTTCGAGGAAGTCGGGGGCCTCGGTGACCCCTTCGGGCATGCCGCCCAGCTCCAGCATCACGTCGAGGAGCGCGGGGTCGTCGAGGGTGTGCAGGGGTACGGCCCCGACACCGGGGTGCCGGGGCGCGACGCGCCCCGACACCCCGGTCCACACCGGGTAGCGGCCCAGGGCCTCCAGGGCCCTGGCCGTCTCCAGGGCCACGACGGCCCCCATGCTGTGGCCGAACAGGGCGAACGGCGCGTCGTCGTCCGCCCACGGCAGGACGTCGGCGACGACGGTCTCCACCACCTCGGCCATCTCGTCCAGTTGGGGGGCGGTCGCCCGCCGGCCGCGGCCGGGCAGGTCGAGCAGGAGCAGGTCCCAGTCGGCGGGCAGATGGCGGACGAAGGGGTAGTAGACGGCCGCCGATCCGCCCGCGTGGTGGAAGCCGATCAGCCGGACCGCCGGGTCGTCGACCGGCCGCGGCCGCAGGAACGGGCTTCTGCCGACGGTCACTTGTCCACCCCCATCGCGACGCACACCTGGTCGCTGAGGTGGTCGAGGAGATCGGCGACCGGCATCTCCACCGGGCAGTCGAGGGTGGGCAGGTCCACCCCGTACTGCTGCTCGACGCTCTTGGTGAGGAGCATCGCGGTGAAGGAGTCGCCGCCGACGTCGCAGAACGGCACGTCGGGGTCGAGGCCGCAGTCCGCCTTGAGCACGACGGCGAGCTCGGTCGTCAGATAGGCGCCGATCTCGGCCCGGTCGAGCGGCGCGGTGCGCGTCGGGGTGACCGCGACCGTCACGGGGTGCGACGGCTCGGGGGCCGTCTCCTCGATCCAGAACCGCTTGCGCTGGAAGGGGTAGGTCGGCGCGTCGGTGAACACCGCGCCGGGGGCGCCGAGGCGGTCGAGCCGCAGGGGCGCGCCGCCCCGGTAGAGCGCGGCCAGCGCCTCGGTGAGGAGGCGGGGCGCGTCCTCGGGGGTGGCGCCCACGAGGGTCAGGCTCTGTCCGCCGGCCGTGATCCGGGCGCCCGGGGCGCCCGTGTCGCCGCCGGCGAGGGTCGTCTTGACGCCGAGGAGCGTCAGGACGGCCCGCAGCCGGGCGGCGGGCGTGCCCTCCTTGCCGGTCGCCTCGCCCAGTCCGGGGAAGTGGCGGGCCAGTTCGGTCAGCGCGCCGTCCAGGGCGGCGGTGTCGGCGCCGGTCTCCAGGACGACGCGGTCGGCGGAGCGCACCCCGTCCGCCGGCTGTCCGTCGGCGAGGGCGTCGGCGAGGGCGGCCGCGTCGGTGCCGACGACGGCCAGCCGGTGGCCGAAGTGGACGCGGCCGGCGCGCAGGGTGTGGCAGAGGGAGGCGACACCGGCGGCGTCGAGTCCCGTCAGCGCCTCCTGCACCCGCCCGGACAGCTCGGCGAGCGCCCGGGGGTCCTTGGCGGACAGGGTGAGCAGCTCCGGGTGGTCCGCCGGTACGTCGGCGGGGGCGGCGGGCGCCGGGCGGTACGAGGAGAGCACGGCGTGCGCGTTGGTCCCGGAGAGACCGAAGGCGCTGATGCCGGCCGTGCGCTCCTCGGGGGCGCCTGCCCAGGGCGCCGTCTCCCGGGGCACGTTGAGGGCGATCCGGTCCCAGGGGATGAGCGGGTTGAGCCGTCCGTCGCCGGGCTGGGCGCCCGCCGGGACGGTGCCGTCGCCGAGCATGAGGACCAGCTTCAGGACGCCGGCGATGCCGGCCGCGGCCTCCAGGTGCCCGAGCCGCGCCTTGACGCTGCCGAGGGCGACGGGGGCCGTCCGCTCCCCCGCGCCGGTGCCGAGGACGGCGTCCAGGGCGCCGACCTCGATGGGGTCGCCGAGGGCGGTGCCGGTGCCGTGCGCCTCGATGTAGCCGACCGCGCCGGGGGCGACCCGGGCGTCGGCCAGGGCCGCGCGGATCACCTCCTGCTGGGCGGGGCCGCTCGGCACGGTGAAACCGGAGGAGGCCCCGTCGTGGTTGACGGCGCTGCCGCGGACGACCGCGAGGACCGGGTGGCCCTGCGCGAGGGCGTCGTCGAGCCGCATCAGGGCGACCATGCCGACGCCCTCGCCACGGCCGTAGCCGTCGGCGTCGGCGAGGAAGCTCCGGGACCTGCCGCCGGGCGAGAGGGCCTCGCCCTGGCACAGGGAGACCATGAGGTCGGCGCCGAGGATCAGGTTGGCGCCGCCGGCGAGCGCGTAGTCGCACTCGCCGCCGCGCAGCGCCCGTACCGCCTGGTGGACCGCCACCAGGGAGGAGGAGCAGGCGGTGTCGACGCTGGTCGCCGGGCCGGAGAGGCCCAGCGCGTAGCTGATCCGGCCGGCGACGAAGCAGTGGCCGCTGCTGGTGCTGTGGTACGGGTCGATGCGGGTGTAGTCGCCGTCGTGGACGAACCTGCGGCCGTACTCGGAGGCCATGACGCCGACGAACACGCCGATCGGCATCCGGTCCTGGCGGCGGGCGGCGATGCCGCCGCGCTCCAGGGCCTCCCAGGCCACTTCGAGCAGCATGCGCTGCTGCGGGTCCATGGTCTCGGCCTCGCGCTGCGAGATCCCGAAGAACGCCGCGTCGAAGGAGGCGATGTCGTCGAGGAACCCGGCGCGGTCCACGTAGGAGTGGCCCTCCTTGCCGCGCTCCGGGTGGTAGACGGACCGCAGGCCGGTGCGGTCCTCGGGGATCGGGCCGAGGGCCCGGCTGTCGGGGTCGGGGGCGTACAGGAAGGTCCGGTACGCCTCGGGGGTGTCGATCCCGCCGGGCAGCCGCATCGCGGTGCCGACCACGGCCACGGGGGCGTGGGTGCGGGCCTCCAGCTCGGCCACGCGGTCCTTGAGACGGCGGGACAGCTTCAGCTGGTCCTGGATCACCTGCCGCAGTGCTGCGGTGTCGGGGCCGGTCGCCATCACTCTGCTCCTGCGTTCGCGTGCGTCGCCGTGTTCGGGGTGGACGTCGGTATCGGTATCGCCTTCATCGCCTGCTCACCGCTCCTGGGAGAGGTCGTCGTGGACGGCAGCGAGCAGATCGTCGAGGGAGAGCTCGTCGAGCTCCTCGGACGACGGCCCGGCCTGCGGGGTGTCGGCGGTGCTGGGCACCAGGGCGGACACCGGCGTCGTCGCCGGTGCGGGGGTGGCGGCGAGGGCGGCCGGCGAGCCGGCGTCCTCGGCCAGGAGGAACTCGCTCATCGACAGGACGCTCGGGTGGTCGATGGCGACGGTCGCCGGAAGGTCCTTGCCCATGGCGTGGGCGAGGGCGCTGCGCAGGTCGATCGCCATGATGGAGTCGAGGCCGAGCTCGGAGAAGCCCTCGGCGTCCGCGGAGCCGTCGGCGGGGAGTCCGTCGTCGGAGCCGAGCATCCGTGCGACGAGCGAGCGGACGGCGGTGCGCAGTTCGTGCTCGCGCTCCTCCTCGTCGGTGCCGCGCAGCCGGTCGGTGATCCAGCCGGCGGGTTCGGCGTTGTCGGCCTCGGCGCGCTCCGCGGCCGGGGCGGGGCCGGTGAGTTCGGCGACGAGGGCGGCGCGGGCGTGGCCCGCGTTCTGCTCGGCGTACCGGGCGGGGTCGAGGCCGACGACCACGAGGCGGGCCAGCGGGGCGTCGGTCGCGAAGGCGAGCGGGTTGGCCGCGTCCGCGTCGGACAGGGCGCGGATGCCGAGCCGGCCCGCGGCGCGTTCGACGGCCGCCGCGGCCGCCATGCCGCCCTTGGCCTCCGGGACCCAGGGGCCCCAGTTGACGCTGACGGCCGGGATGCCCCGGTCGCGGAGGTGCTCCGCGAGTCCGTCGAGGTAGCCGTTGGCCGCGGCGTAGTTGGCCTGGCCCGCGGCGCCGAGCACGGCGGACACCGAGGAGAAGAGCACCAGGGCCTGCGGGTCGTGGCCGGTGATCGCCTCGGCGAGGACGTCCGCGCCGCGTGCCTTGGCGTGGAAGACCTTCTCGTAGGAGGCGTCGGTGAGGGAGCCGAAGGCCGCGTCGGCGTTGACGCCGGCCAGGTGGTAGACGGTGCCGAGCGGTCCGTCGGCCGTGGCTGCGGCGACGGCGGCTGCGCAGTCGGCGGGGTCGGTGACGTCGCCGCGGACGACGGTGACGCGGACGCCCGAGTTGCGCAGTCCGTCGATGACGCCCTGCTCGGTCTCGCCGGGAGCGGACCGGGCCATGAGGGTGATCCGGTCGCCGCCGCGGGCGGCGTGGGAGGTGGCGACGGCGAGGCCGAGGGCCCCGAGTCCGCCGGTGACGAGGGCGCCGCCGGCGGGGCGGTCACCGTCGGGTTCGGCCGGGACCTTGACGAGCCGGGCGGCCCGTACGCCGTCCTCGGTCAGGGCGAGGCGGGTCTCGGTGGGCAGTGCGCCCGCCAGCTTCGCGAGGCGCCCCGCCGAGTGCGCGGCGTCGAGCCGGACCCGGGTGAGGCGGCGGTCGGTCTGCTCGGCCTCCAGGGCGGTGGCCATGCCGAAGAGGGCCTCGCGGAGCGGTGCCCGTCCGGCGGAGCCGTCGACGGCCAGGAGGTACGGCAGGGTCTGCGGGAGGGCGCGCAGTCCGGCGGCGAGGGTCTGTGCCGCGTGCAGGGCGTCGCCCGCGTCGCCGGTGCCGGGGGTGGCCCAGCGGGCGTCGAGGACGAGGTCGGCCTCGGGGTGGGCGGGGAGTTCGCCGGTGTGGACGAGGGCGCGGTGTCCCGCGCCGGTCAGCGCGGTGACCAGCTCGGGGGCTCCGTCGCCGTCCGCGAGGACCAGGACGTCGAGCGTGCCGCCGGCCTCCGGGGTCTCGGGGAGCGCCGCCCAGTCCAGGGTGTGGACGAGGCCGTCGCCGCGGAGGCTGGCCTCCAGGACGGCGCGGGAGGCGTGCCGGATGCGGAACTGGTCGGCGGTGAAGACGCTGTGCTCGGCGCCGGTGGCCGTGTCCCTGGCGTACAGGTGGAGGTCGGCGGTCTCGACGCGCAGCCGGTCGTTCGGGAGGGGTTCGGCGCGCAGGACGCGGACCCGGCCCCACAGCTCGCCGTTCTCGGTGAGCGGGCGGCCGTGGAAGGAGAGCTCCTTCGCGGCGAACGGGATGGCGAGCGAGGGGGCCTCGACGGCTCCGTCGTCGACGAGGAAGACGGCGATGGACTGGAAGCAGGAGTCGATCAGGCCGGGGTAGAGCTCGTAGCCGGCCGGGTCGTCGGGCAGGGCGGGCATCGTGTAGCGGACGAGGGCCTCGTCGCCGCGGATCCACACCTCGTCGATCCACTGGAAGGACGGGCCGAGGGTGTAGCCGAGCTCCCGGAAGTAGTCGTAGAACTCGGTCCGGGTCAGGTGTCGGTCGCTGGACTCCATGAAGGCGGTCCGGCTCTCGGCGGGCGGCTGGTGGGCGTCCGGGGTGGCGGAGTAGCGGCCGCCGATGTGCTTCTGCCAGACGCCGCGCTCGGCGTCGAGGAGGCTCTGTACGGAGAGTTCGGCGCCGGCTCCGTCGGTGGGCCGGTCGACGACGATCTGCGCCTCGTACTCCTCGCCGTCCTTGATGACCAGGGCCCGCGGGCAGATCAGGTCGCGGACGACGACGGGGCTGCCGTCGTTGCCGAGGGCGGAGAGGACGGTCGCGAGGTGGGACGCGGCCGGGGTGACGACCGTGCCGTAGAGGCGGTGGTCGGTGAGGTACGCGGGGAAGCCGGAGCTGCGCTCGAAGGAGAAGGCGCGGCCGGTGAGGCCGGGCGAGCGGAGTTCGGCGCCCCAGTGGCGGCCGGCGCCGGCGCGGACGGCCGGTGAGGCGGCGAAGGTGCCGCCGGTGGCGCGGCTGCCCGCCGTGGTCCAGTACTCGGTGTCGGCGAAGGGGTAGCGGGGGGCGTCGGCCCGGTCGGTTCGACGGCCGGTGATCTTCTCCCAGTCGAGGCGCTGGCCGCGCTCGTAGAGCGTCTTGGCGGCGCCGAGCAGGACGGCGCGGTCCTGGCCGCCGCGGCGCAGGGAGGGCGTGGAGCCGCCGTCGGGGGTGAGTCCGGCGGCCCGGACGAGGTTGACCAGGGTGCGGTCGGGGCCGACTTCGAGGAGGACGTCGACGTCGAGGGTGCCGAGTGCGCGGGCGCCTTCGACGAACCGGACGGGCCGGCGGATGTGGTCGGCGAAGTAGGCGGGCGTGAAGGTGTCGGGCCCGGCCTCGGTGCCGGTGACGTTGGCGATGACGGGGAGCTTCGGGGCGCCGAACTCCAGGCCCGCGAGGGTCTGTCGGAACTCGTCGAGGACGGGGTCCATGAGGCGGGAGTGGAAGGCGTGCGAGACGGTCAGCGGCCTGCACCGTACGCCCTGGTTCCGCAGGCGTTCGGCGAGGGCGTCGAGCCGGTCGGAGGGGCCGGCGACGACGACGGACTGCGGTCCGTTCACGGCGGCGACGTCGACTCCGGCCTCGGCGGCCCAGGCGGCGACGGTCTCCGGGTCCTCCGGGATGGACAGCATCCCGCCGGGCTCGGTGGACTGCATGAGCCGGGCGCGGTGGGCGATCAGCGTCATGCCGTCGTCGAGGCTCATCACCCCGGCGTGGACGGCCGCGGCGATCTCGCCGACGCTGTGGCCCATGACGGCCACGGCGTGGACGCCCCAGGACTCCCAGAGCGCGGCCAGGGCCAGCTCCAGGGCGACGAGGGCGGGCTGGGTGATGCGGGTCTGGTTGACGACGGTCGGGTCGTCGCCGTAGAAGACCAGGTTGAGGAGCGAGTCGCCGAGGTGCGGGGCGAGGGCCTGGTCGCAGGCGTCGAAGACCGCGCTGAACACCGGCTCCGTCTCGTACAGTTCGCGTCCCATGCCGAAGTACTGGGCGCCCTGGCCGGAGAAGAGGAAGGCCACCCTGGGCGCCTTGGCGGGGCCGGAGGCCGGGGTCGCCGAGGCGAGCGCGGCGAGCAGCTGCTCGCGGTCGCGGCCGAAGACGGCGCGGCGCACCGGGAGGTGGGCGCGGCCGGCACCGGCGGTGGCGGTGAGCTGGGCGAGCGCCTCCTCGGGGGTCTCCTCCAGGGTCCGCCGCCACTGCTCGGTGAGCCGGTCGAGGCCGGCCGCGTCGGGGGCGGAGAGGGGCAGGAGGAGTCCGTCGGCGGAGTCGCGCGGCGGGGCCGGCTGCGTCTCGACGGCGGGGGCCTCGCCGATGACGATGTGGGCGTTGGTGCCGGAGAAGCCGAATCCGGAGACGCCGGCCAGGCGCGGGACCTCGCTGCGGGCCCAGGTGGCGCGGGAGTCGACGACGCGGACGTTCATGTCGCGCCAGGAGACGTGCGGGTTGGGGTTCTCGAAGTGCAGGTCACCGGGGATGCGGCCGTTGCGCAGGGCGAGGACCGTCTTGAAGACGGAGGCCATGCCGGAGGCGGACTCGCAGTGGCCGATGTTGCTCTTCACGGAGCCGATGAGCAGCGGCTCGCCGGGGCGGCGGCCGGGGCCGAAGACGTCCCAGGCGGCTTCGAGTTCGATCGGGTCGCCGAGCGAGGTGCCGGTGCCGTGGGCCTCCAGGTAGCCGATCTCGGAGCCTTCGACGCCGGCGTCCTCGAGCGCGGCCCGGATGACCTGGCGCTGCGCGGTGCCGTTGGGGGCGGTGAAGCCGGAGGAGGCTCCGTCCTGGTTGACGGCGCTGCCGTGGATGACGGCGAGGACCTGCTCGCCGTCGCGCAGGGCGTCGGAGAGCCGGCGCAGGACGAGGACTCCGCAGCCCTCGGCGCGGACGAAGCCGTCGGCGGAGGCGTCGAAGGTCTTGCAGCGGCCGTCGGGGGCGAGCATGTGGGCGCGGCTGACGGCGACCGAGCAGGAGGGTGCGGCGATGACGTTGACGCCGCCCGTGAGGGCCCGGTCGGTCTCGCCGGAGCGCAGGGAGCGGACCGCGAGGTGCAGGGCGACGAGCGAGGACGAGCAGGCGGTGTCGACGGCGAGGGCGGGGCCCTGGGCGCCGAGGTAGTAGGAGAGCCGGCCGGCGGCGGCGTTCAGCGCGGTGCCGGTCGCGAAGTAGGCGTCGAGGGGCTCCAGGCCGCCGCTCTCCAGGACGCGGGCGTAGTCGGAGTTGGAGATGCCGACGAAGACTCCGGTGCGGCTGCCGGCGAGGGACTTCGGGTCGGTCCCGGCGTCCTCCAGGGCGTGCCAGGCGGCTTCGAGGAGGAGGCGCTGCTGCGGGTCGAGGCTCTCGGCCTCGCGGGCCGGGACGTCGAAGAAGGCGGCGTCGAAGCGGCGGATGTCGCGGAGGAAGCCGCCCTGGTCGGTGGAGATGGAGCCGGGGCGGGCGCCGGCCGGGTCGTGGAGGGTGCCGGTGTCCCAGCGGTCGGCGGGGACGGGTCCGACGCCGTCGCGGCCCTCGTCGAGCAGGGACCAGAACTCCTCGACGGAGTCGGCGCCGGGGAAGCGGCCGGCCATGCCGACGATGGCGATGGGCTCCTGGTCGGGGCGGTCGGCCTCGGCGGCCGGGGTGACCTGCACGGCCTGGGCCTGCACGGGGCGGGCCGCCGGGGTCTTGCGGGGCGCGGGGGCCGTGGTGCGGCCGGCGAGGCGGCCGGTCAGCTCGGCGGAGAGGCGCTCGACGGTCGGGTGGCCGAAGACGTCACCGATGCCGACGTCGACGCCGAGCGTCTCGGTGAGCGCGGCGGCCGCGTCCACGGCCATGATCGAGTCGAGGCCGAGGTCGAGGAAGCCGGTGGTCTCGGGCAGCGCGGCCGGGTCGTCGTGGCCGAGGATCCCGGCGAGGACCTCGCGGGTGCGGCGGGTGACGAGGGTGGCGCGGCGGTGCTCGGGGGCCTCGGCGAGCTCCCGGGCGAAGGCGGCCGCCGGGGTCTCGGCGGGGGTGTCGGACGTGGTGTCCGGGGCCGTGTCCGCTCCGGTGAGGCCGTCGAAGAGGGGCCTGGAGCGTACGGAGTTCATGACCGTGCGGAACCGCTCGGCGTCCAGGCGGCAGGCGACGGTGTGCGCGCCCGCGCCGTTTCCGGCGAGTCCGGCGAAGCCCTCGGCGGGGGCGACGGGGCTGACGCCCATCCGGGCGAGGAGGGCGCGGGCCTCGGGGCTCGCCATGCCGTCGAGGTCCCAGGGGCCGAAGGCGACGCTGGTCGCCGGGATGCCCTCGGTGGCGCAGAGCGCGGCGACGGCGTCGAGGCCTCCGTTGGCGGCGGCGTAGGCGCCGTAGCCGTCGGTGCCCCAGACCGCCGAGACGGAGGAGAGGTGGACGAGGAAGTCGAGCTCCCAGTCGGCGGCGAGCAGGCGCAGCCAGGCGGCGCCGGTGAACTTGCCGGCGAGGGCCGTGGCGAAGGTGTCCGCGTCGGCCTCGGCGAGCGGCAGGCGGTCGATGCTGCCGGCGGCGTGCACGACTCCGCGGACGGGCGGCATGCCCTCCAGGACGGCGAGGGCCTCGGTGAGGCGGGCGGCGTCGCCGGTGTCGGCGGGCACGTAGGCGGCGGTGACGCCGGTCCCGGCGAGTTCGGCGAGCAGCTCGCGGGCCTCCGCGGGGAGTTCGTCCTGCGGCCGGCGGCCGAGGAGGACGAGGTGGCGGGCGCCGCGGGCGGCGAGGTCGCGGACGAGTCCGGTGCCGATGGCGCCGAGTCCGCCGGTGAGGAGGTAGGTGGCGTCGGGGCGGACGGGCAGCGGGCGCAGCGGTGCGGCGGCGGGCCGCAGCCGTGCGGTGTGGGCGGCGCCGTCGCGGACGGCGATCAGGTCCTCGGCGGAGCCGTCGGCGAGGGCCGTGACGGCGGCCGTGGCGTCGGCGGCGGTCGGGGCGGCCGGCAGGTCGAGGATGCCGCCCCAGGTGTCGGGGAACTCCAGGGCGAGGACCGGCGCGAGGCCGTGCAGGACGCCGTGGTCGGTGGCGGCGATCGGGTCGGAGCCGGTCACCTGGCGGACGCCGGCGGTGACGAGGTGGACCCGGCCGGTGCCGGCGGGGACGGCGCGGACGGCGGTGGTCGCGGCGGCGCAGAGGGCCGCGGCGTGCGCGGTGGGCGCGTCGGCGTCGAGCGTGCCGGGCAGCGGGGCGGCGGCGAGCGCGAGCAGCAGGTCGGCGGAGACCCCGTCCAGCGCCCGGGTCCACTCCTCGGTCGTCGCCGGAAGCGTGTCGAGGGCGGCGACGGTGCGGCCCGCGGTGCGGGCGGCCTCGGCGAGGAGGGCGACGGCGGCGCTGTCGTCACCGGCCACGACGAGCGGGCGGGTGGCGGTCGCGGCCGGGGTGTACGGGATCCACTCGACGCCGAGCGCGGGCAGCGGCTCCGTGGCATCGGCCGGGGCGGCGACCGCGGCTTCCACGGCGGTGTCGGCCGTGCGGATCGTCGCCGGGGCGGCGGTCTCCGGTGCGTACCGGACCCGCTCCCAGGGGTAGGCCGGGAGGTCGGCGACGTGGCGCGGGAGCGCGGCGGGGGCGGCGGCGTCGAGGCGGACGGCCTCGGAGTCGGTGCCGCCGGCGAGGGCGCGCAGGGCTCGGGCGGCGGCCGCCGGGTCCCCGGCGGTGATCACGGCGCGCACGGCGTGGCGGGCGCGGCCCTCGGTGACGGTGTACGCGAACGCCGGGTAGGCGTCCTCGGGAAGGTCGGCGACGCGGTCGGCGAGCCGGCCGGCCCAGGCGCGCAGGGCGTCCTCGCTGCGGGCGGTGATCTCGAAGCCGGTCACGGGCGCGGAGCCTGTCGCGGGAGCGGCGCCGGTCGCGGGGGGTGCCAGCTCGTCGGTGGTCAGCGGGCCCAGGACCACGTGGGCGTTGGTGCCGCTCATGCCGAAGGAGCTGATGCCGAGGCAGTCGCCCGCGCCGTCCTCGCCGGTCCAGGGGGTCTCGGCGCGCGGGAACTCGATGCCGGTGTCCGCGATGTCGATGCGGGGGTTGAGGGTGTCCAGGTGGACGACGGGCGGGACCGCGCGGCGCTTGACGGACGCGACGCCCCTGATGAGTCCGGCGATGCCGGAGGCGGCCTCCAGGTGGCCGATGCTCGTCTTGACGGAGCCGATGCGCAGCGGCGCGCCGCCGTCGCGGCGGCCGAGGGCCTCGACGATCGCCTCGACCTCGATCGGGTCGCCGAGGGCCGTGCCGGTGCCGTGGGCCTCCAGGGCGCCGATCGCGGCGGGCGTCAGGCCGGCGTCGTCGAGCGCGGCCTGGATGAGGGAGATCTGGGCGCGGACGTTGGGGGCAGTGAAGCCGGTGGAGCGGCCGTCCTGGTTGACGGCGCTGCCGCGGATCACGGCGTGCACCCGGTCGCCGTCGCGCAGGGCCTCGGAGAGCCGCTTGAGGACGACGACGCCGCAGCCCTCGCCGCGGGTGAAGCCGTTGGCGCGGGCGTCGAAGGTCTTGCAGAGACCGTCCGGGGAAAGGGAGTTGGTCTGCTGGATGAGGCGGGTGGAGCGGGGCGACAGGATGAGGTTGACGCCGGCGGCGATGGCGACGTCGCACTCGTCGCGGCGCAGTGCCTGCCCCGCCAGGTGGACGGCGGTGAGCGAGGACGAGCAGGCGGTGTCGACGGCGACGGCCGGGCCCATCAGGCCCATCGTGTAGGCGATCCGGCCGGCGGCGAAGCAGTGGCCGTTGCCGGTGAGCCAGTAGGCGTCCTCCTGGCCGGCGGGCTGCCAGTCGCGGTAGTCCTGGCCGGTGACGCCGACGTACAGGCCGGTGCGGAGGCCGGAGAGGTACTCCGGCGCGAAGGCCGCGTCCTCCAGGGCCTCCCAGGCCACTTCGAGGAGGAGGCGGTGCTGGGGGTCGAGGCTGCGGGCCTCGCGGGGGCTGATGCCGAAGAACCCGGCGTCGAACTCCAGGACCTCGTCGAGGTAGCCGCCCCGGCGCGGGAGGGTCTCCCACTCCTCGGCGAACGGGCCCTTGCGGTGCTCGGGCATCGGGGCGACCAGGTCGCGCCCCTCGGACAGGGCGTCCCAGTAGCCGTCGAGGTCGACGATGCCGCCGGGCAGGCGGAGTCCGACGCCGACGACGGCGAGCGGTCCGCTCTGCCCGGAACGGGCGTCTTCGAGTTCTCCGCGCAGTCGCTTGATGGTGTCCATCGCGCGGCTGAGCGGGGTGGTGGAGCTTCGCCCGGCACCGGTCTTCCGGTCTGCCGATTCCTCATGGGTCGGTTGCGTCGTCACAAGAAGGTCCCTCGCGGTCGGCATGTCGTACTGACTGGTTTCAAGGAGCCGGGCGGAGCTCCACGCGCCCTACGGGTGGGCGTCCTCGGTCGCTCCGAGGCGTCCGGTGAGCATTCCCGCCAGGGCCGCCGTGGTTCCGTAGGTCCACAGCAGCGTGGGCGAGAGCTTCATCCCGAAGGCCATTTCGAGGCGGTTGCGCAGCTCCAGGCTCATCAGTGAGTCCAACCCAAGTGACTTGAAGGGAGCTTCACGGTCGATGGAGCTTTCCTCGAGCCGCAGTACACGCCCCGCGAGTTCACGGATCTTGCCCTCGACGAGGACGGGCCGCTCCGTGTCGGAGGAGCCGCGCAGCCGGCCGAGGAACTCCTCGGCGCCGCCGCCGGCGGTGGCGCCGTCCTTGGCGAGCTCGGCGATGGCACGCCAGCTGGGCTGTGCGGCCGTCTCCGGGTACGCGTCGAACCAGTGCCGTGCGTCCAGGGGGACGTACGACGCGACCTGCCCCGGGGCGTCCAGGAGGTGGAAGAGGGCCTGCCAGCCCTCGGCGGCGGTGAAGCCGGTCATGCCGTGGTCGGCGAGGCGTTCGCCGCGGATCGCCTCGTCGGCGGCGAGGCCGATGTCGGCGAACGGGCCCCACTGGACGGCCAGTGCGGGCCTGCCGCGGTGCCGTCGGGCCTGGGCGAGGGCGTCCATGTAGACGTTGCCCGCCGCGTAGCCCGCCTGTCCGGGGTTGCCGACGAGGCCGGCGACCGAGGAGAAGAGGACGAACAGGTCGAGGGGATCGTCCTCGGTGAGGGCGTCCAGATGGCGGGCGCCGTCCACCTTGGGGGCGAGGACCTTGTCGAGCTGGGCGCCGGTGAGGTTGGCGACGACCGCGTCGTCGAGGACGCCGGCGGCGTGGAAGACGCCCCTCAGCGGCGGCAGTTCCGTCCGTACGCGGTCGAGGACGGCCGCGAGGCCCTCCCGGTCGGCGACGTCCACCGGGAAGGTGGTGACGGTCGTGCCGCGCACCCGTAGCGCCTCGATGTGCCGCAGCGCGGCCTCTCCGGGCGCGGAGCGGCCGAGGAGGACGAGGCTGCGGGCGCCGTGGTCGGCGAGGTGTTCGGCCAGGGAGAGGCCGAGCGCGCCGAGACCGCCGCTGATGAGGTAGCTCGCGTCGGGGCGCAGCCGCCCGCCGGGGAGCGGCTCCGGTACGACGGAGGCGACCCGGCCGGGGTCGGTGAGGACCAGCTTGCCGGTGTGCTCGCCGCGGGCCATGGTGCGGAGCACCTCGGCGGCCCGGTCGAAGGCGTACGGGGTGACGGGCAGCGGCGGCAGGGTGCCGTCGGCGACCTTCTCCCACACGGTCGCCAGGAGCCTGGCGAAGCGCTCGGGGCGGCGGGTGATGAGCCCGGCGACGTCCACGGCGGCGAAGCTGATGCCCTTGGCGAAGTCGCGGAGGCCGATGGTGCGGGAGTTGTAGATGTCCTTCTTGCCGACCTCGACGAAGCGGCCGTCCTCGGCGAGCGCGGCGATGCCGAGGTCGATCGCGGCGCCGGAGAGCGAGTTGAGGACGACGTCCACACCGCGCCCGCCGGTGACCAGGTCGACGTCCTCGGCCCAGGACAGGTCGCGGGAGTCGAAGACGTGGTCGATGCCGAGGGCCCGGAGTCCGGCCCGCTTGGACTCGGTGCCCGCGGTGGCGATGACCGTGGCGCCGAGCGCCTTCGCGACGCCGACCGCGGCGAGGCCGAGGCCGCCGGCCGCGGAGTGGATCAGTACGGTCTCGCCGGCCTCCAGACGGGCCTGCTCGGCGAGCGCGTACCAGGCGGTGGCGGTGACCAGGGGCAGTCCGGCCGCCTCGGCGTCGGACAGGCCCTCGGGGATCCGACGTACGTGCCCGGCGGGCACGGTCAGGTGGGAGGCGACGGCACCGAAGCCGCAGGCGGCGACCCGGTCGCCGACGGCGAGACCGGTGACGCCCTCGCCGACGGCGGCGACGACACCGGCGCACTCGCCGCCGATGAGGCCCGCACCGGCGGAGGTGTCGGGGTAGGTGCCCATCGCCTTCATCACGTCGATGAAGTTGAGCGCGGCGGCGGTGACCTCCACCTCGACCTGGCCGGCGGCGGGCGCCGTCCTGGTGTACGGGCGGAAGCCGAGGCCCTCCCAGAGGCCGGTGCCGTCGGGGCTCAGCCGGAACGGCTGCGCGGGACCGGCCCACGGCGCCGTGACGGTGGCCTCCTGCTCCTCGCCGCGCACGACCCGGCCGACGTGGCGGTCGGTGCCGCGCAGGACGACCTGGTCCTCGGCGTCGGCGACGAGCAGCTGGCGGGCGCACTCCTCCGCCCATCCGTCGGCGCCGGTACGGACGTCGACGAGGGTGGCGGCGAGTTCGGGGTGCTCGCGGCGCAGGACGCGGCCGAAGCCCCAGTAGAGGGCGGCGCCCGGGTCGGGCGCGTCGTCGGAGGAGACGGTCTGGGCGCCGTCGGTGACGACGAACGTCCGGGGCGGCACGGGAAGCGCGGTGACCGCCTTGACGGTCCCGGCGAGCGTGAGCAGCCCGGTGCGCTGCGCCTCCAGGCCCCGGTCGGCGCCGGGTGCGAGGAAGACCAGGCCGGCGGCGCTTCCGCTGCCGCTCAGGGCGGCGGCGAGGTCGGCGCCCTCGGCCGGGAGGACCTCGGCGGTGGCACCGGCGGCGGTGAGCGCGGCGGCGAGGAGCCCGCCCCGGCCCGAGGCGTCGGAGACGACCCAGTGTCCGGCGGCGCGGTCGGGGGCCTCGGGGGCCTCGGCGGGCCGGAAGGCGAAGCGGTGCAGCCGCGCCGTGTCGACGCCCTCGGCGGTCGCCGTCTCGATGGTCTGGAAGGCGAGCCCGGCCATGCGGAGCAGCGGCTGGGCGTCCTCGTCGTAGCAGACCAGGTCGAAGGTGCCGTCGGCGTTGCGGACGGCGTGCGCGAGGAGCACGGAGACGTGCCCGTCGCGCGGCAGCGCGTAGTCGACGCGCCGGACGGCGGTGGGGACGACGGTGGCGTCGCCGGGCAGCAGCGCCAGGGTGAGCTGGAGCGCCGCGTCCCAGAGGGCCGGGTGCAGTTCGCCGGGGCGGACGCCGGCGAGGCAGCGGTCCGGGAGCCGCACCTCGGCGAGCGCCTCGCGTTCGGCGACGGCGAGGGTGCGCACGCCCTGGAACGCCGGGCCGTAGTTGAGGCCTCGTTCGCCGCAGGCCGCGTAGAAGGCGTCCGGCTCGATGTCCTCGGCGCCCTGCGGGCGGCCGGGGAAGGCGGGCAGGTCGGAGGCGGTGGCGCCGCCGACACGGGCGGTGGCGTGCCGCGTCCAGCCGTCGGCCCCGGCGGCGAGCGAGCTGAGGGTGAAGCCGGCGGAGGCGGCGCCGTCCTCGCGCCAGACGGCGCCGACGCGGACCGGCTCGTCGGTGAGGGTGAGGTCGCTGCGGAAGCGGACCGACTCCAGGGCCCCCGGGTTCTCACCGGTACGGGCGCGGGCGGCGGCCACGGCGAGCGCCAGCATCGCGGCGCCGGGCAGCACGACGGCGTCGTAGACCTGGTGGTCGCGGAGCCACGGCAGCTCGTTCAGGGAGAGCTCGGTACGGCCCTCGTGGACGTCCTGCTCGGTGGAGGCCGGCGCGAACTCGAAGGCGAGCCCGCCGGGTCCGCTGCTGCGGCGCACGGCGTCGGGCAGCCAGTAGCGGGAGCGCTGGAAGGGGTACGCGGGCACGGCGGCGCCCGCGCGGGCCGGGAGCGCGGCGAAGGGGGCGAGGCCCTGGACGTAGGCGCGGGCGAGCGCCTGCGTGAAGTCGCCGAGGGCGCCCTCCTTGCGGCGGAGGCTGCCGAGGACGGCGACCGGCTCCGTACGGGTGGCGACGAGCTGCTCCACGGCCGGGGAGAGCACCGGGTGGGGGCTGATCTCGACGACGTGGGTGACGCCCGCGTCGAGGAGCTTGCCCATGGCGTCGGCGAAGAGCACCGGCTGCCGCAGGTTGGCGGCCCAGTACGCCGGGTCGAGCTCGGAGCCGTCGAGTTCGCGGCCGACGACCGTGGACATCAGCGGGACGGCGCCGCGCCGGGGGCGGATCGGCGCGAGGGCCTCGATCAGCTCGTCGGTGAGCTCGTCCATGTGGTGGCAGTGCGAGGCGTAGTCCACGTTGACCAGGCGGCAGAAGGTGCCGTCGGCCTCCAGGAGTTCGCGGAGCATGAGGACGGAGTCGGTGTCGCCGGAGAGCACGCAGGACGTGGGTCCGTTGTTGACGGCGAGCGAGACGGTGTCCTCGAAGCCGTCGAGGGCCTTCTGGGCGCCCTCGACGTCGAGGTCGACGGCGAGCATCCGGCCGCGGCCCGCGGTGCGCTTGGCGAGCGCGCTGCGGATCGCGATGATCCGCGCCCCGTCCTCGTACGAGAGGTGTCCGGCGATGGTCGCGGCCGTCACCTCGCCCTGGCTGTGGCCGATGACGACGTCGGGCTCGACGCCGGCGGCGCGCCACATCTCGGCGATGCCGATGGACATGGCCCACAGGGTGGGCTGGACCTGGTCGTTCTGGTCGAGCCACTCGTCGCCGGCGGCGCCGGAGAGGACGGCCGTCGGGTCCCAGGAGACGTACGGGGCGAGCGCCTCGGCACAGCGCCGTACGGTCTCGGCGAAGACCTCCGACCGCGCGTACAGGTCCTTGCCCATGCCGGCCCACTGGGAGCCCTGGCCGGGCAGGACGAAGGCGACCTTGCCGCGCTCCTTGGCGCGCCCGGTGAAGGTGCCGGGCAGCTCGGCCTCGGGCTGCTCGGTGAACGCCCGCAGCCGGTCGACGAGTTCGGCGGTGTCCTCGGCGACGACGGCGGTGCGGGCGGGGAAGTGGTCGCGCTCCTGGCCGAGGGTGGCGAGGAGGCGGACGGTCGCGTCGGTGTCGTCCGCGTTCTCGGTGAGGACGTCGAGGAGGTCGGCGGCGCGCTGCCGCAGCGCGGCGTCGTTGTGGCCGGTGAGCGGGAGCAGCAGCGGGCCCGGCTCGGCGGTGGCCGGGGCCGTGGCGGTCGGGGGCGTGCGGAGCACGACGTGGGCGTTGGTGCCGCCCCAGCCGAAGGAGTTGACGCCCGCGAACCAGGTGTCCTCGTCGGCGAGTGCGGACGGCTGGGTGGCGACCTTGAGGTTCAGCTCGTCGAACGGGATGTTCGGGTTGAGCTCGTCCACGTGGAGGGTGCGCGGGATGGTGCGGTGCTTGAGGGCGAGGATCGTCTTGACGATGCCCGCGAGGCCGGCCGCCGCCTCCAGGTGGCCGATGTTCGACTTGGCCGAGCCGATGAGGAGCGGGCCGGCTTCGGCGCCGCGCGCGGTGCCCAGCGCGGTGCCCAGCGCCTCGGCCTCGATCGGGTCGCCGCGCAGGGTGCCGGTGCCGTGGGCCTCGACGTACGAGAGGCGGTCGACGTTCACCCCGGCCTCGGAGTAGACGCGGCGGAGCAGCTCGGTCTGGGCCTCGACGTTCGGGGAGACGAGGCTGTGGCCGCCACCGTCGTTGTTGACGGCGCTGTTGACGATGACGCCGTGGATCCGGTCGCCGTCCGCGAGGGCCTTGTCGAGCCGCTTGAGGTAGAGGCTGATGGCGCCCTCGCCGCGGACGAAGCCGTTGGCCTGGGCGGAGAACGCCCGGCAGTGGCCGTCGGGCGAGAGGCCGCCGAAGTGGGTGAGGCCGATGGACATGTCCGGCATCAGGATCAGGTTGACGCCGCCGACGAAGGCGCCGTCGAGGTCGCCGGAGCGCAGGGCCGCGACGGCGAGGTCCAGGGCGACGAGGCCGGAGGAGCAGCCCGTCTCGACGACGAGGCTGGGGCCGCGGAGGCCGAGGAAGTACGAGAGCCGGGCGGCGATGATGTCGAGGCCGTTGCCGACGGCGGTGTGCTGGGTCGTGAGGACCCCGCGCTCCTTGCGGGCCAGCTCGTAGTCGTGCCAGAGGGCGCCGACGTACACGCCGGTGCGGGTGCCGCGGACCTTGGAGGCGGGGATGCCCGCGTCCTCCAGGGTCTGCCAGCCGACCTCCAGCATGAGGCGCTGCTGCGGGTCGAGCTCCTCGGCCTCGCGCGGGGAGATGCCGAAGAAGCCGGGGTCGAACTGGTCGACGCCGTCGATGAGTCCGGCGATGCCGGGAATCTTCTTGACGGGGTCGAGCTGCGCGGTGGTGTCCCAGCGCTCGGGCGGTACGGGGCGTACCGCCTCCTCCCCCGCGGTCAGGAGCTTCCAGTAGCGGTCGACGTCGGGGGCGCCGGGGAACTTTCCGGCCATGCCGACGACGGCGACGAGCCGCTCCGGGTCCTCGTAGGTGGGCAGATCAGTCACGGCCGGCCTCCTGGAGGGCCTTGGCGCCGGTGCGTACGGGCTTGGGGGCCGTCCTGGCGGCGGCGAGGTCGACGGGGTCGATCTCGTGGCGCGCGTTGATGACCTTGTTGAAGATCCGGTACTTGCCGGGGAGGTTGTTGAGAAGCCGGAAGCGGAGGCTGCGCAGCTTGATGCCGCGCGGGTCGCCGACGGCGAGCTGGGCCTCCTGCATCCGCTGGAAGCCGGTGACGTGGATCTTGTGGGCGCGGCGCTTGGCGACGAAGTCGGCGAGCTCGGCCTTGGTGACGACCTGGTCCCGGCCGCCCTTGGCGAGGGACGCGGCGATCACGGGGACGATCGTGATGGCGTCCTGCATCGCCAGGTTGACGCCCTGGCCGAGGATGGGGGTCGCGGTGTGCGAGGCGTCGCCGATGAGCAGCAGGCCGTCGCGGGCCCACTCCTCCAGCTCGGCGGTGAAGATCTCCAGGAAGCCGGTGTCGTCCCAGGTGTGCAGGTGCTCGTCGACGAGCGGGGCGAGCTCCGGGGAGATCGACATGATGCCGCGCTTGAACGCGTCGAAGCCGGCGGCCCGCAGGTCCCCGAGGCCGCGCTTGGGCAGGTTGTGCCCGATGCGCAGGGAGTCCGGGAAGGTCGGCAGGATGACGAGGTGGCGGTCGCCCTCGATGACCAGCTGGGCCTCGCTGCCCCAGGACGGCGGGCGGGGCACCAGGAAGGAGAGGAAGTCGCGGGCCATCGGCTGGACGTCGGCGACGAGTCCGGAGGCCTTGCGGACCTTGGAGAAGCGGCCGTCGGCGCCGATGACGAGGCGGGCGCGCACGGCGACCTTCTCGCCGCGCCGGGTGAGGACCGCGCCGCGGACCGTACCGGCGTCCTCGATGAGCGAGCCGAAGCTCCAGCCCGAGAGATAGACGTGGCCGGCGAGGCCCTCGGTGTGCTCGTTGAAGATGCGGATCAGGCCCGGCTGCGGGATGTCGATGGGCAGCGGGAGGCCCTTGAACTTGCTGTAGTCGACGCGCAGTACCTTGCGCTGCTCGGCGATCGTGGTGACGGCGGTGGTCTCCAGGAAGCCGTGCGCGCGCAGGGCCGGTCCGAAGCCCAGCGCGTTGAGCGAGGCCACCGACGGCGCGGCGATCGTCTCGCCGCGGAAGCTGCGCTCCAGGCTGGTCTGCTTCTCCACGAGCACGGTGCTGATGCCCCGGCGGGCCAGCAGACAGGCGAGCAGGGAGCCGGCGGGACCACCTCCGACGATCAGGACGTCGGTCTCGTCGGGTATTCCGGCGGAGCTGCCCTGGTGGGCGGTTTCGGTCATGCCAACTCCCAGTTGTCCAGGCGGTTCTTGATGCCCGCGAGGATTTCGGCGGCCATCGCGCCGTCGAGTACGCGGTGGTCGAAGACGAGCGAGAGGGTGAAGACGGGCGCGACGGCGACGGCGCCGTCGCGCACCACGGGGGCGTCGGCGATGTGGCCGACGCCCAGGCCGAGCGTTCCGGTGATGAGCGGCAGGATCGCGCCGACCTGCTCGTGACCGATGGAGGTCACGGCGAAGGTGCCCTGGAGGGCGGCGCGGCGCACCGGGTTGCGCATCATCGTCCGGTAGACGGCGCGGAAGGCCGGCAGCGGCAGCCGCTGGAGGCGCTTGATGTTCGCGAAGGGGCCCTGGTCGTCGACGTCCGCCGTCTTGTAGAGGTCGATGGCGGACTGGACGGCGGTCACGTCGAGGGCCTGGACGTCCCGCACGATGCCGGAGACGACGCACCGCTGGCCCTCGACGGTCTTGTCGAAGAGCACCTTGGCGTGCACCTCGGGCGAGGTGGTCAGCTTCGGGGAGCGGCCGCCGAGGATGACGGCGCGGGCGTCCGGGTAGTCGGCGAGGACCTCGGCGGTGGCCTTGACGACGTAGCTGACGTAGCTGACCGGCGTGGCGGCCCGGGCGCGGGCGGCCCGGAGGGCGGTGGCGTCGACCTCGGTCATCAGATAGACGTGCGAGGTGCGCCGGGCGTCCTCCAGGAAGACCAGCGTCTGCTTGCGGGCGGCGGGCAGCGGGGCGGTGACCGCGCTCATGTCCGGGCTCCGGCGGCCTCGGTGTCGGCGACGAGGGACGCCAGCTCGCCGAGGGTCTCGGCGGCGGTGAACCGGTCGTAGTCGAGCGAGGCGCCGAGCTCGCGCTCCAGGTAGACGAGTATCCGCAGCTGGTTGACCGAGTCCCAGCCCTCGATGGCCTCGAGCGGGGCGTCGAGGGCGAGGGTGTCCTCGTCGACGTCGAGCAGCTGCGCGACGGCCTCGACGACGAACGCCACGGCGGCGTCCCGGTCGTGCTCGGTGGGCTCGTTGGGGGTCGCCTCAGGCATGGAACTTCCCTTCGCCGGTGCCGACCGCCACCCAGTCGGGCAGTTCGGCGAGTTGAGTGAGGTCGTGGCGGAAGTCGCCGTCCTGCCCGGTGAATCCGAGGGAGGGGTAGAAGTCCGCGAAGCGGCCGTTCTTGGCCGTGGGCACGTGCCGGCCTCGGACGCCGGGGGCCCCGGCGTCGCGCGCGGCGCGCAGGACCAGGCCGACGACGGCCTGCTCGATGGAGCGGGAGAAGACCCGGCAGGAGAGGACGAAGTTCTCGATCGTCCAGTCGCCGTCCGTCTCCCGCACGAGGGCGAGCGCGCCGACGAGCCCGTTGTCGCCGAAGGCGTCCGTGGCCCGTACGCCGAAGAAGGCGGCCTGGCCGGTCTCGACCCGCCGGGCGACCTCGTCGGCCCCGTAGCGGACGCCGGTCAGGTTGAACTGGTTGGTCTTGCCGAAGAGCTGGGTGATGCGGGCGGCGTTGAGCGTCCCGTACTCCTCGACGGTGATCTCGGAGGCCAGCTCGCGGAGGTAGTCCTCGACGCTGACGGCGGTCTGCAGCAGTTCGTCGCGCTGGGCGCGCGCCCGGTAGAGCGAGCCGCGGACGCGGTCCTCGTCGGTGAGGGCGAACTGGTTGAACAGGCCGGCGCGGGCGAGCGCGGAGGCGTACCCCGCGGGGTCGTCCGGCAGGGCGACGACCGCGACCTCGGGGCGCTGGGCCTCCATGAGGCCGCGCTCGGCCGGGTTGTCGTCGACGAAGACCATCGAGTCGATGCCGATGTTGAGTTCGGCGGCGATCGAGGCGGCGTTGCCGGGCTTCGGGTCCCAGTTGGCGCGGAAGGCGGAGAAGTCGTCCGGGCCGAGGACCATGTCGGGGTGGGTGGCCACGGCCTCGCGGGCGACGGAGTCGTCGTTCTTGGAGCAGACCGTGAGCAGGACGCCCTGCCGGGACAGGTCCTTGGCGAGCGCCTGGAGTTCGGCGTGGGCGGAGCCCGGGAAGGAGCCGCCGATCTTCAGCGCGGGGATCCCGTCGTCGCCGACGACGCCGCCCCACAGGGTGTGGTCGAGGTCGAGGACCAGGCACTTCCTGGCGCGGCCGAGGCGGGCCAGGACGACCCGGGCGACCTCGCGGGCGTACGCGTCGAGGAACTCCTGGCTCCAGGCGTGGCCGGCGATGTGCCGCATGCGGTCGGTGGCGGCGGCCGAGCCCGCCCTGGCGGCGAGGCCGTCGGTGGCGAGCACCACGACGTTCGGCCGGCCGGCGAGGTCGAGGATCCCGGCGTTCATGCGGTGCCAGGCCGCTTCGACGCGGGCCTTGGTGGCGTAGTCGACGTACCGGTCGCGGCGCAGCGCGGACAGCGGCAGCGTGTTGAGTACGGCGACGCCTCCGGGCGCGCCCTCGAAGGCGGTCAGCCAGGCGTCGAGCTCGGCGGGGAGGGCGGCGCAGCGCGCCTCGACCTCGGCGGCGTCCAGCGGATCGGCGACCTTCTCGAAGACGGCGGTGTCGTCGAGGAGGCAGGCGGTGACCGCGGGGGCGAGCTCCTTGAGGTTCGGGGCCCCGGAGAGGATCTCGAACCGCCACTGGTTGAAGCCGGTGGTGCCGGTCTCGGGCTGGACGCCCTCGGCGAGGAGCGCGGCGGTCAGCAGGTGGGGCAGCGGGTCGACGGTGGAGCCGGCGAGGAGCCCGAGGGCCACCGGCGTGTACCGGCCGGTGGCGGCGAGCGCGGCCTTGACGGCCCGGCCGCCGAGGAGCATCCCGGCGGCCTCGCGGTCGAGGGCGTCGTCGAGGGAGCGCAGCAGTCCGGGGACGCGCTCGGCGGAGTCGGCGATGCCCGCGCGCTTGAGGGCGCGGAGTTCGGTGAGGGCGTCGCCGGTCATCACCGGGCTCCGTTCTGGTGGCGCAGCGCGAGGCCCGAGGTGATCCACTTGGAGGACTCGACGTTGGCGACGAGGAGCCGTCCCTCGACGCCGAGGCCGGAGCGGATGCGCCGCATCGCCCGGTTGAGCTGGATGAAGGGCACGGCGTTGCCGTTGTTGCCGGTGTCCGCGACGCAGTTGACGGCCTGCTCGGGGCGGACGCCCAGGCGCTTGCGGATGGAGTCCGTCATGACGCCGTTGAGCTGCGGGAGGAGGACGTGCTCGACCTCGTCGAGCTGCCAGCCGGTCTCGGCGGTGAGCTCCTTGAAGATGGACTCGGCGTGCTCGGGCACGTGGTGCTCGATGGCCTTGTAGTCCTCCTCGCCCCAGGACTCGCGGTACGGGCCGTCGGGGCCCTCCAGGAGCGGGGCGCCCTCGATGCCGAACCAGCGGGCGGTCTGCGCGGGCTTGCGGCCCATGCCGGTGGTCCGCAGGAAGAGGTGCTCGACGAGCAGGCCGGGGCCGTCCGGGTCGGCGTCCACGACCGCCGCGCCGGCGCCGTCGCCGAAGAGGGCGAAGTTGATGAGCTCGGCCGGCGACATGGCCTCGATCTGCCCGCTGGAGGGGAAGAAGTTGAGGCAGGTGTCGGCGCCGATGACGAGGCCGCGGCGGAGCCCGGAGGCGAGGAGCGCGCGGGCGGTGTAGAGGCCCGTGAGGGCGCCGGCGCAGCCCGACATGAGCTGGAAGGTGGGGACGTCGTTGAGCCCGATGCGGTCGGCGACCAGGTTGACGGTGGCCGGCATCAGGTGGTCGGGCGACGCGGTGGTCAGGACGAGGAAGTCGAGCGAGGCGACGTCCACGTCGGCGTCCGCGAGGGCCGCGGTGGCCGCGGCGACGGCGAGGTCGCCGGTGCTCTTGGGTACGGAGGGTGGGGAGTCCGTCGCGCAGAAGTAGCGCGTCCGGTTCCCCGTCATCATGTCCAGCCACTTCTCGTGCAGGCCGAACCGCTCGGCCATGTCCCGATTGGTGACGGGTTCGCCCGGCAGCACTTCGCTGAATCCGGTGAGCCTCATGCCGTCGCTCCAGTCAATGTGGTGTTGACCAGGTCGAGCAGTGCGCGCGGCGTCTCCGCCGAGGCCACCCCGTCCCGGTCCAGTTCGACGCCGTACTCGCGTTGGATACGGCCGGTGGTCTGGAGCAGCGCCAGCGAGTCGTAGCCCAGATCCTGGAAGACGACGTCGAGGCTGCCGGTGTCGAGGACGCCCGGCGAATCCCGGTCCTGGAACTGGAACTCGAGAAGGATCTCTCCCAGCTCCCGCAGGGTGAGTTGTGCCATCGTCAATTACCCCTTCACCACGGCAGATTCATCCGCTCCGGCGCGATCGGGGGCGGGGCAGCGAGCTTGTGGCCTTCTGCCCCGTCCCGGGCGCCTGCGGTGTGAAACCTCCTCGGATCCCGAGGGGGCCCCACCGGCTCCTCTACCTTGGCGGGGGTGACTCGACGGCCCCTTGAGTGCAGGTAGATCCAGGTCAGGCGGGCCTGGACCGCTTGATGGCGGCCAGGATCTGGCGGTTCAGGGCGGTGCTGGCCCGGGTGTCGGGCCGGCCGGAGCGCCGGGTGTCCTGGAGGGCGACGGCGGCTACGTGGCCCCCGGGTACCTCGCAGGTGGCGAACCGCCAGGTGTGGTCCTCGACGAGCGTCCCGTCGGCGCGTTCGAGCCGTGCGTGGCCCGTACGGCCTCCCTCGCCCTCCTCCATGCGGAAGCCGAACTCGGCGAAGGGGAAGCGCAGTCCCTGCCCCAGCGCCTTGCTGTAGGCCTCCTTCAGCGTCCACAGGCTGAGGAGTTGCCCGTTGCGCTCCTCCTCGGGGGCGCGGGCGATCCTCTTGCGTTCCGGTTCGGTGCACATCAGCCGCTCGACGTCCTGGCCGCTGAGGCGGCGGCCGGCCGGCTCGGTGTCGATGCCGACGACGCCGAGGGAGGTGATGCCGCAGAGGAGCAGGTCGGCGGTGTGGCTGAGGCTGACGTCGATCTGGTCGTAGCCCCGGAGGTGGACGCGGCCGTTGAGCCCGTAGCGCAGCTCCAGGGCGTACGGTTCCGTGCCCAGGGCGACCGCGGCGGTGTGCCGGATGAGCATGCGGGTGGCGAGGAACCGTTCCCTCAGATGGACGCCCGCGAGCTTGCTGTACCGCTCCCAGTCACGCCCGAGGAGCTCCTTGCGCTCGTCCTCGGGCGGCAGTTGGGCGCGCCACTCGTCGAGCGAGGCGTGCACCATGCCGAAGCCGGAGCTCTCCAGATCACGCAGCAGGTGTGCCCACGGCCCGGCCGGGCCGCCGACACGGCTCGGCTCGGGCGGGAAGACCCGGCCGGGCGCGGGCGCGAAGCCCCGGTCGGGCGCTGCTGCGCTCATCCCGCGAGTCCGGTGCGCAGCAGGTCGAGGCTCTGCGGGACGCGGACCCGCGCCAGGACCTCCTCGCAGGTGAGGGCCTCGATCTCGCGGGGCAGCGGGGGTACGGAACGGCCGATGCGGCGCAGCAGCCGGTGCAGGGCGAGGACGAGCCAGGTCGGTTCGTCGAGGAACTCGTCGGGACCGACGCCCGCGTTGAGCCAGACGCCGACGCAGGCCGAGGCGGCGAGCAGCAGCGCGTACCGCTCGCTGAGCGGGAAGGTGCGCGTGTCGAAGAGCAGCCCGTCGTCGTCGCCGGTGAGCGCGGCGGCCTCCCGGCGGATCTCGGCGGCCTCCTCGCACAGTCCGGCCACGAGGCCGGTGAGCAGGTCGGCGTGCGGGAGGCCGGTGAGCGCGAGGGGCAGCCGCCCGGCGGCGTGCCCGAGGTAGTCGAGGAGTCGGTCGTCGCCGCCGAAGCCGGAGAGCCGCTCGCCGTCGAGCGGCGGCAGCGGCACCTCCAGCCGGAAGAGGTCGGCGGGGGTGGTGGCGGCGTCCGGGTCGACGAAGGCGAGGGCGGGCAGGTAGGGCGCGATGACGGACTGGCAGATCGCGCTGCTGACGTGCCCGAAGGTGATGGTCGAGAGGTCGCGCAGCTGCTTGCGGAAGACGGCGTCGTGCCCGCTCTCCGCGTGGAACGCGTCGCCCATCACGGCCGACAGGTCGTAGAGCGCCTCGCCGACGATCTTCGGGACGATGTACTTGGTGACCGCCGCGAGGACGTCGCACTGCTCGGGCAGCAGGTGCGTGGAGCGGGCGGCCGTCAGGGACAGGCAGTCCGCGATCAGCAGGTCCGCGAACGTACCGGCGATCGCGGAGCGCGCCGAGGCGTCGCCCACCACGCCCTGGCTGCCGTAGTCGCGCTCCTGGGCGGCGCGGACGGCGGAGCGCAGGGCGGTGTCGGCGAGGCCGATGGCCATCGAGGGGAAGGCCGCGTGCACGGCCGGGTAGGCACGCAGGCTGAGCGCCACGCCGTCGCCCCAGGTGCCGACGAGGGACTCGCCGGGCAGCGGGCAGTCGAGGAACTCGAGGCCGGCGGCCTGGACCCCGCGGACCCCGGTCGTACGGTGCCGGGGCAGCGCGCGCACCCGCGAGGGCGGCACCGAGGCCGGGTCGAACATGAGGATCGAGTAGTCGGTGGCGCCGTCGCCGGTGGAGACGAAGCCGACGATCAGCTCGGCGGTGTGGGCGTTGTTGATGGCGCCCTTGCTGCCGTTGAGGCGGAGCATGCCGTCCTCGGCCCAGGCGGCGGTGAACTCCTGGGCGTGGAACTCGCTCTCGTGCTCGAAGCGCTGGCAGGCCACGCCCACCATGCCGCCGCGCAGGACGACGTTGGCCATCCGGGAGCGCTGGCGCGCGTCCCCGTTGAGCCACACCATCTGCGCGCCGAGGAAGGGCGTGAAGCCGTGGCTGAAGGCGAGGGCCGGGTCGCGGCGGAAGAAGGGCCGCATGACGAGGCCGAGCAGGTCGACACCGGCCATCTTGCCGCCGAGCTCCGCCGGCACCATCTCGGCCGGCATGCCGAGGTTCTGGAACCGTCGGATGCCGATGACGGAGCTGTCCCCCGAGTCGTCGGCGGCGAGGACGGCGGCGAGGCCGACGGGGTTGTCAGGGCTCCAGGGGTCGCCGAGACCGTCTTCGATCTCGGCCAGGCGGGAGCGGGCACGCGTCAGCCGGTCGGGCTGCCACTGCGGATCGGCACCGAGTGCGGCGGCGATCAGTTCATCGGGTTCGTACATGGTCACCCCAGGGCGTCAGAGGGGGCATCGGCGGACAATCCCTCGCACCATGTCGAAAGACGCTGGAGACAGCCTTGACCGTGAGTCGACCCGTGCCGTGGCCCCGGGGGGTACGGCGTACGAGGTGTCAGCGCACCGGCGGCGCACCCGCTCTCCGCACCCCGTCGACCAGCCAGCGGTGCACGGCCCCGCCGCGCGGCGTCGTCCCCCCGGTCGCGCCGAAGGCGTGGAACACCGAGCGCTCCAGGGTCAGCTTCAGCAGGGCGAGGTCCTGCGGCGCGGTGAGCGGGTCGTCGGGGGCGTGCCCGACCCACACCTGGCCCCGGATCTCGTACAGCTGCTCGGGGAGCAGCGCCAGGCCCTTCAGGAGGTACGGGAGTTGCTCACCGCCCGCCGCCCCGGTCGCGGACACCAGCGCGTCGACCGTCGCCGGGGGCAGGTCGAGGATCCGGTCCGGTTCCTCGAAGAGACGGGAGACCGGGGTGCCGACGAGGTGGACGGAGGCGATCCGGTGGTCGGTCGCGGCGGCGGCGAGCGCCTGGCGTCCGCCGAGGTCGAAGCCGATCACGCGGGCGCGCCGGGTGTCGGCCGTGCGGGCGTGGCGGTCGATCAGCCGGGAGACGGAAGCCGCCGTGCACTCGGCGCACGGCACGGGCCGGGGCAGGCGCGCGGCGACCACCGCGTGGCCGTGGGCCACGAGCCGGCACAGGAGCCGGGTGCACTCCGGGCCGCCGCCCAGCGCCCCGCCGACGACGAGCACCAGCGGCCTTTCCGGGTCCGATCCGCCGCTCCACCAGACCGGGTCGGGACCGCTCGCGGGCACCGGCCCCCGACGGATGTCGCGCACGGCCATCCCTCGCTCCTCTCGGCGGCCACGGCCTGGCGTCGCCCTGACGGCGGCCGGTGTGAGGTGTCCGGTCGGCTCACGGCAGGACAACCTGGGGAGCATGCTGACACCGCCCGCTCGAATCTCGTCGGAGCCTCCGGGCACTCCCTCTGAAGCGGGGGTCCCGACGCCGTTCCACCCGCGTTCGAGCCGGACGTGAGCGGTGCGGACGACGCTCCGGGGGTGGCGGCGGCCCGAGGGTTCCCCCGGCCCCGGCCGCCGCCCACGGACGGAGACGGAGGTCGAGCGGTGCACGGAGTGCTGAACCACGCCCTGCGGCACGTGGTACGGGTGGCCCGGGGCTGCTACCGGGCCCTGGTGGCCTTCGGAGCCCTCTGGCTGCCCCTGCCCGAGGACCAGTTGCGGCGGATCCTGTACGGAGAGGCCGGCGAGACCGCGGAGCACGGCCCCCGGACCGAGGAGCAGGGCCCGGAGACCGGGTCCGGGTCCGGCACGACGGCCACGGCCGTCGCCACCGCCCCGACCCCGCCCACCGGCCGGACCCCGCCCACCGGCCCGCACCGGGACTCGACCGGGAACCCCGCCGGTGACCGGGCCGAAGACCGGGTCACCCGCCCCGCCGCGGCCAGGACCCCCGCGAGGAGGACGACGGGCGGGACGGCCGGCAGACCGGCCAGGAGGCTCGGCACCCCGCCCGGCCCGCCGCCCGGACATCCGGAGCGGCTCTGCGTCGACGTACCGCTCAGCGAGCTGGAGAGGGGCCTGGCCCGGCAGTTGAAGGGCGTCTGACGCCCGCTCCCCGGTCAGGCGCTGCGTCGGGACTCCAGGGTGGGCCGCTCGGCCGCCGCGGGCTCGTCGGCGCAGGCCGTCCGGGGATCCTCCGTCAGAAGGGCTAAACCGTCCTTCACGGCGGCCGCGTCGGCCGGAACGGCGACCACGAGCCGGAAGGTGGTGCCCTCGGGGTCCACCCCGCTGCGCAGCCGGCCGCCCACGGCGGCGGCCCGCGCCGCCAGGTTGGTGAGCCCCGTGCCGGTGCTGTCGGAGACGACGAGCCCCCGCTGGCCCACCCCGTCGTTGACGATCTCCAGCCGGCAGAACCCCGTGCGCTCGGGGTCCGCGCCCGCCGTGACGGAGCAGTTCCGGGGCTGGCTGTGCCGGAGGACGTTGGTGACGCCCTCCCGCAGGACGGTCGCCAGGATCGTGTTCGCGATCGATGAGAGCCCCGTGCACTCCACCTCGATCTCGGCCCTGATGCCGGCCGCCTTCAGCACCGACCCGGCGGACTCGGCCTCGACGAGGAGCGACATGTCCCGGTAGCCGCGCGCCACTTCGCGGACGTCGGCCAGGGCCTGCCGCGAGATGACGAGGACCTCGGTGACCTCCTCGCAGGCGCGCTGGGGGTTGCTGACGATCAGCCGCTGGATCAGCTCGTTCTTCAGCGTGATGGAGGAGAGGCTGTAGCCGAGCAGGTCGTGCAGGTCCCGGGCGAAGCGGAGCCGCTCCCGGGCGACGGCCATGCGGGCGAGCTCGCCGCGCGAGTCGTGGATGGCGGTGGCCAGCATCGCGAGCCGGGCCATGGAGTACAGGACCAGGCCGGTGAGGGCGGTCGAGACGCCCATGTAGGCGATGTCGACGGGCCGTAGCTGTTCGGTCGTCGAGATGGCCATGACGCCGACCACGGTGAGGCCGTAGAGCACCCAGCCCAGGGCCGGCGACAGCCGGAGCAGGAACGATCCGGCAAGGAAGCCCGCCATGCCTCCCCAGTGCCACCCGAAGAGGGCGAACGGCACGAAGGTGACGATCGCCTGGAGGATCAGGGACCAGGGGTGGAGCCGCTGTCTGAGCAGCGCGAGATGCGGTGCGAAGTGCACGTACTGGAGGGCGGCGAGCACCGGCGGAATGGCGAGGCAGGCGGCCAGCTCCGACGTCCCCGGAGCGGCTTCGAGGACATTGACCGCCTGCATCAGCAAATAGCCGAGGAAGACCACCACGACCAGGACATTGGCGATCCGAGGCGCGGGAGCGGCTGAACTGATGGCCGACAACTCCCTTTTGCCACTGGCCCGTTCTGTGGCACATGGCCGCAGCGCGGTGAGTCTCAGGCGAGAGGTGCCCTGTGCTGTCATCGGATCCAGCCCCCCTGTCGGCCCCTCCCCCGGGGCCACCCATGGCCGGATCATAACCACACGGATCCGCTTCATGTCGCTGCGTGCCCGGATTATGGTCGTCCGGATGTCCGAATGGCGGTCGGATCCGCCAACAGAAGTGATTTGTCACCGTGGTGAAAATCTCATGTCGGTGAGGGTGAAGCGATCACTTGTGGAGAAGTCGCGAAGTTTCGTCTACTCCTATCGAGCCTCACACGGCCCTCACCAACCGCTGACATCACGGGAGTTGCCATGAACCAGTCTGTCGCCACGGCCCTTGAGATCGGCTCGATCGAGCAGGAGCTGGCCTTCGCCGAGCTCATGCTCCACACCTTCGTGGACCCGGCCTTCGCCGCCCGCTACGCGAGCGACCCGGACGCCGTGCTGAAGGAGTCCGGCATCGACCTCGAGGAGGGCGCCACCGCTCCGGTCATCCCGGCCACCACCGGACTCGGCGCCGTCACGGAGGAGTACGCCGCGATAGCCCCCGACGGCACCACCCTCCTCACCCTCTGCATCCGCGCCATCCCCGCCGCCGCCCTGGCTCCGCTGCCCTCCACCGCTCACTGAATCCGTACGTCCGACACGTAAGGGGAGGGGCACACGCATGCGCATGGGGTTCAAGGAGCATCTGCGGGCCGAAGTGGTGCCCGGTGAAGCGACGTACGTCATCTCCGAACGGGGCATCACCGCCTTCGACGACGCGCGGGTCGCGGTCGTCGCTCCGCTCCTCGACGGCACCAGGGACTTCCGGTCCCTCGTCGCCGACGCCTCTCCCCACTGCTCGCCACGGGACGTGGCCCTGGCGGTCGGCCGCCTCAACGAGGCCGACCTCCTGACCCGCGACCCGGTGCCCGCGAACCCCACGGCGGCGGCGGCCGCCGCCTACTGGGAACTGGCCGGCGCGCCGGGCCCGTTATCCCTCTCGGCCGTGCGGGTCCGGGCGGTCGGCGGCGCCGACTCCCGGTCCGCCGAACAGGCCTGCACCGCGTCCGGCCTGCTCCTCACGGACGGCACGGACGCCACGTACGACCGCGCAGGCACGGACGGCGGGCAGGGCGGGGACGGCATCGGCGGCCGTGTCCCCGCCCAGCTCACCCTCGTCGTCTGCGACAACTACCTCGACCCCGAGCTCGCCGAGGTCGACGCGGAGCACCGCGCGGCCGGCACGCCCTGGCTGCTCGCGAAACCGCACGGCACCACCCCCTGGATCGGCCCGCTGTTCCGGCCCGACGACGGCCCCTGCTGGCAGTGCCTGTCCCACCGGATCTCGGGCCACCGCGGCGCCGAGACCCATCTGAGCCGCGCGCTCGGCCGGCCGGTCGCTCATCCGCCGGCCGAGACGCCGGCGAGTCTCCTCCTCGGCAATCAGCTCGCCGTCGCCGAGTGTGTCAAGTGGCTGGGCGGGCACCGCCATCCCGGCCAGGACGGCGTCCTCACCTTCGACACCTTCAGCCTCACGACCCGGGTGCACGCGCTGCGGGCCCGCCCGCAGTGCCCGGGGTGCGGCGATCCGGGCCTGGTGACGCGCCGGGTCCTCTCCCCCGTCACCGTGGAATCCCGCCCCAAGGCCGATCTCACCGGCTCGGGCCACCGCTCCGCCACGGCCGAGCAGACCCTGCGGCGGTACGAGCACCTCATCAGCCCCATCACCGGCGTCGTCAAGGCCGTGCAGCGCGACACCCGCGGCCCCGCCGGCCTCAACTCCTTCCGCGCCGGGCACAACCACGCCCGGGGACCGCGCGGTCTGACCGGTCCCGCCTCCCAGCTGCGCAGCGAGAGCGGCGGCAAGGGCATGACCGAGCTCGACGCCCGGGTCGGCGCCCTGTGCGAGTCCCTGGAGCGGCACTCCGGGATGTACGAGGGCGACGAGCCGACCGTCCGGGCGAGCTTTCGCGAGGTCGCGGACCGGGCCGTCCACCCGGCCGCCTGCCAGCTGTACGACCCCCGCCAGGGCATGGAGCCCTTCGACGAGGACGCGCCCGTCGACTGGACGCCGGTCTGGAGCCTGACCCACGGCGAACACCGGCTGCTGCCCACCGCGCTGCTCTACTTCGACGCCCCGCGCCCGCCCGGCCTCGGCCACGTCCGGGCCGACTCGAACGGCAACGCCGCCGGCAGCAGCCGGGAGGACGCGATCGTCCAGGGCTTCCTGGAGCTGGTCGAGCGGGACGCGGTCGCCCTCTGGTGGTACAACCGCACCCGGCACCCCGCGGTCGACCTCGACGCCTTCGACGAGCCCTGGATCGACCGGATGCGGGCGCTGCACGCCTCGCTCGGCCGCGAGGTGTGGGTCCTCGACGTCACCGCCGACTTCGGCGTTCCGACCTTCGCCGCCGTCACCCGGCGCACCGACAAGCCCGCCGAGGACATCCTGTTCGGCTTCGGCGCCCACTTCGACCCGAAGGTCGCGCTGTGCCGCGCGCTCGCCGAGGCGAACCAGATGATGCCGTCCGTCGCCGAGGTCCGGGCCGACGGCACCGGCTACGGCTGCCAGGACGAGCGGCTGCTGAGCTGGTGGCGGACGGCCACCACCGCGGCCCACCCCTACCTGCTGCCGGACCCCGGGGCCCCGCTGCGCGGCCCCGCCGACTTCGCGTACGCACCGCGCGCCGACCTCCGCGACGACGTCGCCGCGATCGGCGCGGCGGTCCGCGAGCGCGGCATGGAACTGCTCGTCCTCGACCAGACCCGGCCCGACGTCGGGCTCCCGGTGGTCAAGGTGATCGTGCCCGGCATGCGCCACTTCTGGGACCGCTTCGCGCCCGGCCGGCTCTTCGACGTGCCCGTGAGCCTCGGCAGGCTGGCCGTACCGACTCCGTACGAGCAGCTGAACCCGGTCCCGCTGTTCCTCTGAGCCGCACCGGGCCCGGCTACTCGCCAGTACGTCCTGACGAACGAGTGAACCGTCGATGACGATCGAGGCGGCCGTGGAGCGGCCGCCTCGATCTTCGGACGAATCCAGCCGTCCCACCCCCGCGCGGCGATGAAAAATAGCCAGTACGCTCCATCCCCGTCGACAGAGTCGGCAGAGTCAACGCCAGTCCACGGGGGGTGGAACGAAGCTTGATCAGAATTCTGATCGCCGAGGACATGCGCATGCTGCGCCGTGCTCTGGTGGAACTGATTTCCCTGGAGCCCGACATCGAGGTCGTCGCCGAGCTGGAGACCGGCAGCGAGATCGTGGCGCGCGTCGAGGAACTGCAGCCGGACGTCGCGATCCTCGACATCGAGCTGCCCGGTGTCGACGGCATCGCGGCGGCCGAGGACCTGCACCGGCGGGGCGCCGCGGCCCGGGTGCTGATCCTCACCAGCCTGGGCAGGCCCGGAAACCTGCGCCGGGCCCTGGACGCGCAGGTGCACGGCTTCCTCCTGAAGGACGCGGAGCCCGGCCGGCTCGCCGAGGCGATCCGAGCCATCGCCAAGGGCGAGCGCGTCTTCGACCCGCAGCTCATGCTCGCCGCGCTCGGCGCCGCCGAGTCCCCGCTGACCCCGCGCGAGGCGGACGTCCTGCGGCTCGCGGCCGACGGCGACGACGTCGACGAGATCGCCGCCGCGCTGTACCTCTCGTCCGGCACCGTCCGGAACTACCTCACCGCGGTGGTCTACAAGCTGGGTGCCCGCAACCGCGTGGACGCCATCCGCATCGCCCAGACCTCCGGCTGGCTGTGAGCCCCCCGCACGGTCCGTGATCCGGGCCGGGACACGTCGTGGACTCGGACCGTGAATTCGTCACGGTCCGACCGGGAGCGGTTCACGCCCGACTCGTTCCGGCCTCACTGGTCCACCGTCACGGGGGCGTGCGACGGTGGAATCCACGACCAGGAGGAGGCATCGATTGAAGATCGACATGCTGGGTCCGTTCTCCGCTGCCCTCGCCGGCGTACCGATCGCCCCGAGCGCCGGGAAGCCCCGCCGCATCCTGGCGCTGCTCGCCCTCCACGCGGGCCAGGCCGTGCCGGTCTCCGCCGTCGTCGACGAGGTGTGGGGGGCGGAGGCCTCCCCCAAGGCGCACATGACGGTCCAGACGTACGTGCTCCAGCTCCGCACCCTCATCGGCCAGGCGCTCGACGACCCGCGCGCCGGCCGGGACGTCCTCGTGACGCGGCACGGGAGTTACGCGCTCCTCGCCGGCGAGGGCGCGGTGGACGTCCACGCCTACGACCGGCTGTGCGCCCAGGGGCAGTCGGCCTTCGAGACCGGTGACGACGCGACCGCCGCCGCCCGGCTCCGGGAGGCCCTCGCCCTCTGGAAGGGACGCGCGCTCGACGGCGTCCAGGGCGGCCCCGCCCTCGGCCTGGAGGCGATGCGCCTGGAGCAGAGCCGCACGGACGTGCTGGAGCGGTGCCTGACCGCCGAGTTGCGGCTCGGCGCCGGGGAGCGCCTGCTGCCCGAGCTGTCCGCGCTGGTCGAGGAGCACCCCCACCACGAGGCGCTGCACGGACTCCTGATGACCGCGCTGGCCCGCTCCGGCCGGGTGTCGGGAGCCCTCAGCGTGTACGAGACGGTGACGGCGCGCCTCGACGAGCGCTTCGGACTGCTCCCCTCACCCGACCTCCTGCGCCTCGGCCAGGAGCTCCGGGAGCTCGCCGGACAGGCCTCTCACCACGCCTGACGTACCGGCTCCACCGTCCCCCTAACGAGGCTGGACCGCCTGGGGGTCCCCTGGTCGGCATGAGCGTGCGCATCAAGCGCACTGCGCGGCCGGAAGGGGAACCCATGCGCGTCCTGTTCACCGCGCGGCAATCCGTCTCGCATCTGCTCGCGATGACGGCCGCCGCAGAGGCCTGCGCGGCCGCCGGTCACGAGGTCCGCACCGCCGGGCCGCCCGGCACCCCGCTCTCCTCGGCGCTGCGCGGCACGTCCTCGCCCGCACCCGGCTGGCACCCCGACCTGGTGGTGTCCGCCGAGGACGGCGCACCGGAGGACGGCGCCCGCGCGGCGTTCCCCGACGGGCGGGTCGTGCGATGGACGCCGCTCGACCACCGGAGCTCCGACGGACCGGCGCCGGTCCGCATCGACCCCTGCCCGCCGGGGCTGCGCGGCGGGCCCGGCCCCGGCACCGAGCCGGACGCCCTGTCCGTACGCCAGCCCACCTCCCACGCCGGACAGTTGCCGTACGAGCTGCGCGAGCCGCACCACCTGCTGCGGGTGTGTCTGCGTCCCGGCCCGGCCGGCTCGCCGGAGAGCTGGACGCCCGAGCGGCTGCTCCTCGTCGCCCGCGCCGCGCTCGGCCTCGACGTCGAGGTGATCGTCCTCCTCCCCACCGCCGAACGGGCCAGGGTGGTCGGCGCCCTGGGCTTCCTCGGCGGGCCCGGCTCCCCGCTCCGGTTCGCGGATCCGGACCTGCTCGGCCCGGTCCTGTCGACCTGTGTGGCCGTCGCCCACGAGGGCGGCCCCGACGTGACCCTGGAGGCCGCGGCCCACGGCGTCACGCAGCTGGTGCTCGCCGACAGCCGCCCGGCGGGCGACCGGCTGGACCGGATCGGCGCCGGGCGCCGGCTCGTGACCGCCGAGGCCCCCCGGGAGACCGGGAGTTCGCTGCGGCTGCGCCGCCATCTCGCCGACCTCCTCTACGGCGGCCGGGCCCTGGCGACCGCCCAGCGGCTGCGCTCGGCGATGGCCGCCCTGCCCTCGCCGGAGGCCTTCGCCGGAGGCCTGGAGGACCTCGCCGCCCGCTGAGCCCCCGGCCGGCGCCGGCGCCGTTGCCAGTGCCCGTGCCGCTGCCAGTGCCCGCGCCGTTGCCGTTGCCCGTTTCCGGAGCCGGACAGGCCCCGGAGGCCGCCCGGCCCACCCCGTACACCCGCCGTCGCACCCGACCGCGTACACCCGCAGTCCCGCCCGACCGCGCACACCTCGCGGGGCCGCCCGCCCCGCACACCGCCCTACCGCCTTACCGCCCACCCATCGTGAATCCGCCCGAGGGGTCCGCCCCTCCCCGCAGGAGGCCATCGCCATGACCGTCACCTCGACCCCGTTCCCGCTGCCGCCGCACACCGCGGACTCCACCGCCACGCCGGCCCGCCCCCTGCGGATCCTGAGCGGCAACCCCACCCCGGAGGAGGTCGCCGCCGTGACCGCCGCCCTGCTGGCGACGCTGCACCGCGAGCCGCCCCGCGCGGCGAGCGCCAGGACCGACCGCACGGCGCGCTGGAGCAGGTCGCACACCTCGCAGGCGGCCGGTTCCTGGCGCTCGGTGCCCCGGGGCCGCTGACCGCGCGGCCGGCCGGCCGCCTCCACGCGCGTACGCGCCGTACGGGATGCCCTCACATCCCGTGCGGCGCGTTCGGCGTGTACGGCACGGCCGGCGCGTACGGAGCCCCGGGGTGCCCATCGCTTCACGCCCTGGCGGCTTCGGCGTGCGCCCTGGCGTACCGGAGCAGGGTGGAGCTGTTCGTCCCGAGGGCGTGGCGCACCAGGGACCGGGCGTCGGCGAGCGTCGCGGCCTCGCCGAGGACCTGCCGGACGCCGGCCGGATCCAGGGTCACGGTGTGCCAGGAGGTGGCCGTGACCTCCTCCCCGTGCTGGACGACGGTCCAGCGCCCGGTGTGGCAGGCCATGAGCGTCGGCACCTTCAGCTGCTTGTGGACGAGCAGTCCGCGCTCGGGGAAGCTCACGCGGACGGCACGGGAGTTGTGGAGGGAGCCGTCGGGGCCGCGGGTGTCCATGTCGAGGACCTGGACGCCCCCTTCCTGCTCGGTCAGGCGGGTGACGGCGACGTGCGGCAGCCGCCCGGGCCACAGGTCGGCGCGGTCGAGGAACGCGTACACGTCGCGAGCGGAGCCCTGGATCCGCCCGCCGTCGCTGAAGGTGAAGGTCAGCTCGCCCCCGTCGCCGCCCGCGGCGGCGGCCTGCTCGGCGGTGGTGCGCAGGGCGTCGAGCTCCGTCGCACCGGTGGCCTCGACCGCCGCGGCCACCCGCTCGACGGTCCCGGGCTCGTCGTCCAGGACGGAGTAGTCGTGCAGCAGGACCACCCGGCAGCCGTCCGCCGGACCGGCCTCCACGCGCCATTCGCCGCCCATCGCGGCCAGCGGCGCCGTCGGGGCGTCCTGACGGAAGGCGATCGTGCGCGCGGTCCGGTCCAGGGTCCGCCGGGAGGCGCAGGAGCGGACCTCACGGTCGACGAAGGCCCAGCTGCGCAGGGCCTGTTCGGTGCCGTCGTCCCGGGTCACCTCGGCGTACACGGTGGACCCGAAGACCTGGGGCCACCGGGTCACGTCAGCCACCAGGGCGAAGACCGCCTCGGGCGGGGCCGCGACGGCCGTCTCGTGGCGGATGACGTGGACGGCCGGGCCGTCGGTGGTGGTCAAGGAGCTCTTCCTTCCGGGGACGAGGACTACGCGGCGCCCGCTCTCGCTGTCCATCTCTGGTCCTCTCGCTGCCGTGCGGAAGGGGCGGTGGCGCCCTCGGGGCCTCCGGGGCCTGCGGGCTCCACGGGGGCGGGGGCCCGGCGGCCGAGCCGATGTCCGCGGTCCCGCAGCTTCCCTGCCACGACAGCCAGTTGCCCGGCATCGAGCTGCGCACCCGCCCGTACCGGGGAGAGGGGCACCACAGCCGATCCGTTCCGGGTGACGGCCTGGTGGCGGCGGGCGATCAGGGAGAGGCCCTCCCCGGGGCCCGCCTCGACGAGGAGGAAGGGTCCGCCGCCGACGGGCCCGGCGCCGTCGAGGAGATGGGTGAGCGCCGCGTGGAAGAGGACGGTCCTGGCGGGCTGCATCGCCCAGAAGTCCGGGTCGCTCAGCTGCGGTTCGGCGAGCGGCCGCGCGGTGTAACCGGAGACCACGACGGTCCTCGGCGCCTTGAAGTCGATCCGCTCGTACGCGGGCCGGGTGCTCGCGCAGGCCGCCTCGACGGACGGGCTGTGGAAGCCGGTGGTGGCCTTGGCCCGCATCCAGGTCACCGACCCGGCGGTCAGGGCGTCGGTGACGGCGGTCAGCTGGGGCTCGGGTCCGGCGATCATCGTCTGCAGGGGCGCGTTGACCGCGCCGACGACGACCTGCGAGGTGAGCCAGGGGGTGAGCATCGCCGGACTGGCGGCCACCGAGGCCATCCCGCCGCGCGGGGCGGCGGCGAGCGCCCGTACGCGGGCGTCGAGCGCGGCCACCGCGTCGGGCAGCTTCATGATCCCGGCGAGAACGGCGGCCGCGTACTCGCCGGCGCTGTGCCCGACGAGCGCGGCGGGCCGGACGCCCCAGGAGAAGAGGAGGGCGCCGTAGGCGATGTCGAGGGCGAAGATCAGGGGCTGGGCGCGGGTGACGTCGTCGAGGTCGACGAGGGGCCGCTCGGCCAGCCAGTCGTCCCGCACCCGACGCCCCTCGGCCCCGAGGAGCTCCAGGACCTCGTCGACGACCCGGGTGAAGACGGCCTCGGTGCCGTAGAGGCCATGGCCCATGCCCGGGTACTGCGAGCCCTGCCCCGGCAGCATGAGGACGACGGGGGTGGGCGGCGGTGCGTCGATGGAGACCATCGCGGGAACCCTCTCCTTCTTCGCAGCGCTTCAGCGTCGACTGCTGTGGTGAAGAAGGTCGCGCGGGGCGATAGCGCAGCGCTGGAGGGATTCTGAAGCGGATCCGCCGGTTCCCGCCGAAGACCCCCACGAAAGGGCCCCCGACCAGGTCAAAAACCTGGCCGGGGGCCCTCCCTACGTGGGCCGACAGACGAGTCGGGCTGTACGCCGGGTTCTGTGCCCCGGGACCTCGCGGTCGTCGGGGCGACGGCCATCCATCTAGGACCGGCGTTGCCGCCGGCCTCCTGCGGTCTACCCGCGGACTCGGGCGAGCAGCCCTCGAACATCCGCGCAGGGACACCGGAGTGTCCCCTCTTGACCTTGCTCCGAGTGGGGTTTACCTAGCCGCCTGAGTCACCTCAGGCGCTGGTGGTCTCTTACACCACCGTTTCACCCTTACCGAGGACCGAGGTCCCCGGCGGTCTGTTTTCTGTGGCACTGTCCCGCGGGTCACCCCGGGTGGCCGTTAGCCACCACCCTGCTCTGTGGAGCCCGGACGTTCCTCGGGAAGATCCGAGGATCTCCACGCGGCCGCCCGCCCGGCTCGTCTGCCGTGCCGACCATGCTACCCGCCGTTTCAGAGGAAGTCGGCCGTCTCCAGTTCGAAGCCGAAGGGGTCGGGGAGGGGAAGGGGTTTGCCGAAGGGCACGGCGTGGAGTTCGCGGTAGTCGCCGCTTTCCGGGTCGGTGAAGAGCGTCACCGTGGACGTGTCCCGATCGACCAGCAGGTAGAGCGGGATGCCGCCCCGGGCGTAGCAGCGGCGCTTGGCCTCTCGATCGGCGTTCGGCCGGCTGGAGGTGACCTCCAGGACCATGGCCACGCCGTCGACGGGCATCCAGGAGTCGGCGCCCGCGAACAGATCGGAATCGGCCGGAGCGAACGTGAGGTCCGGGATGACGTGGTTCCTCGGCCGCTCCACGGCGCTCGGCGACTTCAGCCCCTTGTTGCCCGAGACGTCCATGTCGACGACGGACCGCCTGATCACCTGCCTGAGAACCCGGCTGATGTACTTCTCGTGGTCCCCGTCCGGCGGCGGTGTCACGACGATCTCCCCCTCGATCAACTCCGCGCGGAAGCCCTCCGGCGTGTCCAGCGCCAGGAAGCCCTCCAGCAGGACGTCCGCCTGCGTGAGCGATTCATGCGGCATGGCAGTCATGCCGTCAGGCTCGGACATCAAGGCACCTGCCGTCCGTCGGATCGGGGTCGTTCCCTCGATCGTGGCACATGATCCACGAACCGCTCCGGAGCGCGCTTGACCTTGTCGCAGCGTCAGGGTTTCTACTGGGGCCATGCGTATCGGCGAGATCGCCGCGCTCGTGGGGGTCACCCCGCGGGCCGTGCGGCACTACCACCAGTCCGGGCTGCTGCCCGAGCCCGCGCGGCGGGCCAACGGGTACCGGGAGTACGGGATCCGGGACGCCGTGCTGCTCGCGCGGATCCGGCGGCTGACCGAGCTGGGGCTCGGGCTCGACGAGGTGCGGGGCGTGCTCGCGGACGACGAGGGGAGGGGGCTCGTGGAGGTGCTGCGGGAGCTGGAGGAGGACCTCGCCCGGCAGGAGGCCGTCATCCGGGAGCGGCGGGAGCGGCTCAATGCGCTGCTGGACCGGGCGCGGGGCGGGCTGCTGCCGGCCGAGGGGCCCGTGTCGGAGGAGCTCGGCGAGCTCCTGGCGGGGCTCGGCCCGGCGCCCGACTCGCCGATGGCGGCGAAGGACCGCGAGATCCTCGCGCTGCTCGACACCGTCGTCCCGGAGGAGGAGCGGGCCCGGCTGATGGGGCTGCTGCACGGGACGGCGGAGTACGCGCACGAGGTGTACGCGCGGTTCGACGCCCTCGCCGGGGCGGAGCCGGACGATCCGCGGGTGGCCGAGGCCGCCGGGGTGCTTGCCGCCTGTCTGCCCGACGAGGTGGGCGGGGAGCTGCCCGCCGAGGGGACGAACCGGCTCGCGGACGCCTTCTTCGGCGACCTCGCGCCCGCCCAGTCCGCTGCCGTCCGCCTCGCGATGCGGCTCGTACAGGAACGGCAGCGGCAGCGGCAGGAGGAGGACCGGTGAACGGCTCCGACGACCGGCTCCGTCCCGTCCTGCGCGTCCTGCGGCTCGTGGCGTACGCGGCGCTGCCCGCCGAGGTCGTCCTCGCGGTCTGCCTCGTCGCCGGGGTGCGGATACCTGGAGCCGTCCTCGCCGTCACCGAGGTGGTGACCCTCACCCTCCTGACGGTCACCGGGCTCGTCTTCCTCGGCTTGCGCCGGCGCGGGCTCTCCGCCCGGGAGGCCGTCGCCGAGCTCGTCCCCGAGGCCGTGCTGCGGCTCGTCGGGCACGAGCTGCGGCTGATGACGAGCCTGGTGCGGTGGGTCGCGCGGCGGCCGCACGGGGTCGCCGGCGCGGACGGGGTCTTCCCGCACGCCCGTGACCAGGCCGCGCTCATGTACGGCTTCGCCTTCGTCTGCCTCGTCGAGACCGTCGGCGTGTCGTACCTGCTCGCCGGCTGGCCCGTCGTCCACGCGATCGTCTTCGTCCTCGACGTCTACACCGTGCTCTTCGTCCTCGGCCTGCACGCGGCCTCCGTGACCCGCCCGCACGTCCTGACCGGTGACGTCCTGCGCCTGCGGCAGGCGGCCCACGTCGACGTCCGCGTACCGCTCGGCCTGATCGCGTCCGTCCGCCGCGAGTCGCTGTTCTCGCACGAGAAGACCGAGGGCGAGCTGAACCTCGCGGTCGGCTCGCAGACCTCCCTGACGATCGAGCTGACCGAGCCGGTCGACGCGCCCCGGCTGCTCGGCGGGCCCCGGCCCGTACGGATCGTCCGCGTCCACGCCGACGACCCGAAGGCGCTGGCCGACGCCTTGGCCGACGCGCTCACGCGGGCGCGAACAGCACCTTCGCCGAGCCCGGGTCCGCCTCCG
Source organism: Streptomyces narbonensis (assembly GCF_014649015.1). GTDB lineage: Bacteria > Actinomycetota > Actinomycetes > Streptomycetales > Streptomycetaceae > Streptomyces > Streptomyces narbonensis. The sequence goes on along the minus strand of NZ_BMSF01000001.1, from coordinate 796,912 downwards.
CGAGCCTGACCCGCAGCCACTCCCCCAGCGGCAGGTGGGAGGTGCCGCCGACGATCCGGGCGACGACCGCCGGGTCCTCCAGGTGGACGGTGCCCACGGCCGGTTCGCGTTCCTTCACGTCGATCACGTACGCGTCGAAGACCTCGCCGACCCGCTCCTTCAGGAGCGCCGCCTCGACGATGTCGACGCTCTCGCGCTCGACGGTGTTGGCGCGGCGCGTGCCCGCCGCCATCTCGTCGGGGAGGAGGGGGAGCGCGGCCCGGACCCACTCGGGCGGTTCGTTCCCGGCTACCGCCGCCACGCACAGCTCGCCCGCGTACCGGTCGACGAGCCGGCGCAGCGGCGCGGTGCAGTGGGTGTACTCGTCGGCGACGGCGGCGTGCACGGCCGGGGTGGGGACGTGGCCGTCGGTGAAGACCGTGTAGCCGGCGCCGCGCAGGAGGGTGGTGCACTCCTGGAGGAAGGCGGCGTGGCGCGGGTTCTCGGGGTCGGCGGAGCGGACGACGTCCGCGTACGAGACGTGGTGCGGCCAGTCGACGCCGAGGGCCCGCGCGGAGCGGCGCAGCCGGGCGACCGCACCGTCGGGGGCCGTGGGCAGGGTGCGGAGGATGCCGGTGCCGGCGGCGGTCATGAGGTCGGCGGCGGCCATGCCGGTGAGCAGCGAGATCTGGGCGTTCCAGCCGTCGGCGGGGAGCGGCGCCCGGTAGGCGAGGGAGTACGTGTGGTCGCTCTCGACGATCTCCTGCTCGGGGACGCTGAGGGAGATCCCGCCGCGCTCCGCTTCGAGGGCCTCGCGGAGCCGTCCGATCTCGCGGAGGAGCGCGAGGGGCTCCTCGGCCGTGCCGGCGTCGATCTGCCGCTGCACGCCCGCGTAGTCGAGCTTGGCGCGGCTGCGGACGAGGGCGCGCCGGACGTCGGTGGCGACCCTGCGGCCCTCGGCGTCGAGGTCGATGCGCCAGAGGAGCGCGGGGCGGGGTTCGCCGGGGAGGAGGCTGGCGGCGCCCTCGGAGAGGACGGTGGGGTGGAGGGGGACCTTGCCGTCGGGGAAGTAGAGGGTGAGGACCCGCCGGTGGGCCTCGGCGTCGAGCGCGGAGCCGGGTGCGACGAAGGCGGCGACGTCGGCGATGGCGTAGTGGACGCGGTAGCCGCCGTCGGCCCGCCGGGCCAGGTGCATGGCCTGGTCGAGGTCGGTGGAGGTGGGCGGGTCGATCGTGAGGAACGGCAGGTCGGTGGCGTCGTACGCGGGAAGCCTGGGGTTCTTCGCGGCGGCCTCGGCCTCGGCGAGGACCGCGGGCGGGAAGGCCGCGGGGATCGCGAGCTCGGTACGGAGTGCGCGCAGGGCGGCCCGCAGCGGAGCCTCGGCTGCGCCGGTCACGTGGATGTGGCGGCGGGGCATGGACCGAGCGTATGGCGAGGGGTGGGGTGCGGCACCTCGTAGGCTGGACCGCACCCCCACCCCGTACGGACGAAGGAGAACCACCGTGCTCGTGCTGTTGCCGCCCTCCGAAGGCAAGGCCTCCTCGGGGCGCGGGGCGCCGCTCAAGCCGGAGTCGCTGTCCCTGCCGGGGCTCGCGGAGGCGCGGGCCGCGGTTCTGGAGGAGCTGGTCGAGCTGTGCGCCGCCGACGAGGGGAAGGCGCGTGAGGTCCTCGGGCTGAGCGAGGGGCTGCGCGGCGAGGTCGCGAAGAACGTCGAGCTCCGGACGGCGGGCGCGCGCCCGGCGGGCGAGGTCTACACGGGTGTCCTGTACGACGCGCTGGGTCTGGCGACGCTGGACGCCGCGGCCCGGAAGCGCGCGGGGCGGTCCCTGCTCGTCTTCTCGGGGCTGTGGGGCGCGGTGAAGGTGACGGACCGGATTCCGTCGTACCGCTGCTCGATGGGGGTCAAGCTGCCGGGGCTCGGCGCTCTGGGCGCGCACTGGCGGGGCGCGATGGCGTCGGTGCTGCCGGAGGCGGCCGGGGACGGCCTGGTCCTGGACCTGCGCTCGTCGGCGTACGCGTCGGCGTGGAAGCCGAAGGGCGAGGTGGCGGCGCGGACGGCGACCGTGCGGGTGCTGCACGCCCCGACCCGGAAGGTGGTCAGCCACTTCAACAAGGCGACGAAGGGCCGGATCGTCCGGAGCCTCCTGGAGGCGGGTGCGGAGCCCGCGTCGCCGGCGGAGCTGACGGCGGCCCTGCGGGATCTGGGGTACGTGGTGGAGGAAGGCGGCAAGGCGGGGGCGCTGGACGTCCTGGTGGACGAGATCCACTAACCTGTTGCGCCCTGCGCAACGCTCGTTGCGCCTTACGCTCGCCCTGGGCACGATGAGGCCCATGACGAGCGTGCTCGACCTTGCCCCCGGACCCGCCCTCCCCGTCATCCCCGTGGTGGTGATCGAGGAGGCGGCCGACGCCGTCCCGATGGCCCGCGCCCTCGTCGCCGGCGGCCTCCCGCTGATCGAGGTCACCCTCCGCACCCCGGCGGCGCTCGACGCCGTCAGGGCGATCGCGGCCGAGGTGCCGGAGGCGGTCGTCGGCGCGGGCACGGTCGTCTCCGCAGCCGGCGTCGCGGACGCGGTCGGCGCCGGGGCCCGGTTCCTGGTGAGCCCGGGATGGACCGAGCGGCTCCTCGGCGCGATGCGGGATTCGGGCGTGCCCTTCCTGCCGGGCGTCTCGACGGCCTCGGAGGTGGTGGCCCTGGTCGAGCGCGGGGTGCGGGACATGAAGTTCTTCCCGGCGGAGGCGGCGGGCGGGGTCCCGTACCTGAAGTCCCTGGCGGGCCCGCTCCCGCAGGCCCGCTTCTGCCCGACGGGCGGCGTCACCCTCGCATCCGCCCCCGCCTACCTGTCCCTCCCGAACGTCGGCTGCGTCGGCGGTACGTGGATGCTGCCGCCCGACGCCCTCGCAGCCCACGACTGGCCCCGCGTCGAGGCCCTCGCCCGCGGCGCGGCGGCGCTCCGGGCCCCCGCCGGGACGCCCGTGGCCCGGTGAGACCGGTGAGACCGGTGAACCGGCTTCAGCGCAGGTGCGAGGTGTCGTTGAGGAGGCGTACGGACGCGTTGCCGTCGGCGTAGTACGCCACCGCCGAGATCGAGGCCGCCGAGAGCTCCATCCGGAACAGCGACTCCGGCGGGGCACCGAGTGCGAGCCGGACCAGGGTCTTGATCGGGGTGACGTGGGTGACGAGGAGGACGGTGCGGCCCGCGTGGGCGGCGGTCAGCCGGTCCCGGGTGGCGGCGACGCGCCGGGCGACGGCCGCGAAGCTCTCGCCCCCGCCGGTCGGCGCGGCCTTCGGGGAGGCCAGCCAGGCGTCGAGGTCGTCCGGGTACCGCTCGCGGACCTCGCCGAAGGTCAGGCCCTCCCAGGCCCCGAAGTCGGTCTCGCGCAGCCCGCGCTCGACCCGGACGTCGAGCCCGAGGCGGGCGGCGACGGCGGCCGCGGTCTGACGGCAGCGGGTGAGGGGCGAGCTGACGATCTCCTGGATCGTGCCGCGCGCGGCGAGCGCGGCGGCGACGGCCTCTGCCTGGCGCAGCCCGGCCGCCGACAGCTCGGGGTCGGTGCCGCCGCTGCCCGAGAACCGCTTCTCGGGCGTGAGGGCGGTCTCGCCGTGCCGCAGCAGGACGAAGGTCGCGGGCGCCCCCATGTCGGGCCCGGTCCAGCCCTGGGGCGGGGCGGTGGAAGCCGGAGCGGTGGAAGCCGGAGCGATGGAAGCCGGGGCGGTGGAAGCCGGAGCGGCCGGCGCGTGGGCGCGCGCGGCCCGGCCCGTCGGGGCCGACGCGCCCGCCTCCGCCTCGAAGTCCCCCGAGGCAGCGGCGGCCTCGGCCGCGGCGAACAGGCCCTCGTCCTGACCGGCGTCCGCGTCCGCGGTCGCCGTGCGTGCGGCGGCCTCCGGCCAGGCGCCGGTGCCGGAGCCCGCGCCGGGTCCCGTACCCGCAGCCGTACCCCGCTCCGCAGCCGCACCCGCACCCGCACCCGCACCCGCACCCGCACCGTCCGACCGGGCGGAGCCGTCGGGCGTTCCCGCGGCCGTCGCCAGGGCCGCGCGCGCCTTGGCCGCGCCCGCGGTGGCGTCGCCGGGCGGGCCCGACGGCGGCAGGGCCGCGGCGTTGCGCGCGGCGACCGCGTCCAGCGCGGCCGTCGAGCCGGACGGCTCCCACTGGCGGCCCTGTTTGCCCGCGTCCATCGCCTCGTTGGCGAGCCGGTCCGCGTGCTTGTTCAGCTCGCGCGGGATCCACTCGTAGCGGACCCGGCCCGCCGGGAAGACCCGCCCCGCCTCGGCCGCCAGCGGCTTCATGTCCGGGTGCTTGATCTTCCAGCGGCCGGACATCTGCTCGACGACCAGCTTGGAGTCCATGCGGACGTGGACGGTGGCATCGGGGAAGAGCGCCAGGGCCGCCCTGAGGCCGGCGACCAGGCCCTTGTACTCGGCGACGTTGTTCGTCGCCACGCCGATGTACTCGGCCGCCTCCGCGAGCGTCTCGCCCGTCACGGGGTCCAGGACCACGGCCCCGTAACCGGCCGGCCCCGGGTTGCCCCGGGAGCCTCCGTCCGCCTCGACGATCAGCTCACGCGAAGACGTCATTACAGACCGGACTCCGAGGTGCGGACCAGAATCCGGCTGCAGTTCTCGCAGCGGACGACCTTGTCGGGCGCGGAGGCGCGGATCTCGTTCACCTCGGTGACGTCGAGCTCCAGGCGGCAGCCCTCGCAGCGGCGCTGGTGCAGCCGGGCCGCGCCGATGCCGCCCTGCTTCTCGCGCAGACGGTCGTACAGCTTGAGCAGGTCGTCCGGGACCGAGCCCGCGATGAGCTCGCGCTCCTTGGTGACGGAGGCGGCCTCGGCGTCCAGCTCGCCCTGGGCGGCGTCGCGCCGGGCGGTGGCGTCGTCGGCCTTGGCCTGGACGGCCGAGACCCGGCCGGTCAGCTCGGAGACGCGCTCCTGGGCGGACTCGCGGCGCTCCATGACCTCCAGGACGATCTCCTCGAGGTCGCCCTGGCGCTTGGCGAGGGAGACGATCTCGCGCTGGAGGTTCTCCAGGTCCTTCGGGGAGGACACGGCGCCGGAGTCGAGCCGCTGCTGGTCGCGCGCGGCGCGCTGGCGGACCTGGTCGACGTCCTGCTCGGCCTTGGTCTGCTCGCGGCCGCAGTCGCTCTCCTCGGTCTGCGCGGCGACGAGCAGGTCGCGCAGCTGCGTGAGGTCCTTGGTCAGCGACTCGATCTCGGCGTGCTCGGGGAGCGACTTCCGCTTGTGGGCGAGCTGCTGGAGTCGTACGTCCAGGGCCTGGACGTCGAGGAGGCGGATCTGGTCGGCGGGCGCGGCGTTCAGTTGGGGGCTCCAGGGGAGGTGTGGTGGAAGGACCAGGGGTCGGTGACCGTCTTCGAGACGTGGACGCGGAGGTCCCAGCCGTGGCGGTCGGAAATCTCGTCGAGCTGGGCGGCGGCCTGCTCGCACCAGGGCCATTCGGTGGCCCAGTGGGCGGCGTCGACCAGGCCCAGCGGCCCGGACGACCGGGTCGCGTGCTGGGTGGCCTCGGAGACCGGGTGGTGGCGCAGGTCCGCGGTGAGGAAGGCGTCCACGCCCGCGGCCCGTACGGCGTCGAAGAGGCTGTCGCCGGAGCCACCGCTGACGGCGACACGGCGCAGGATCATGTCGGGGTCGCCGGCGACCCGGATGCCCTGCGCGGTGGCGGGCAGCCGCTTCGCGGCGCGGGCCGCGAACTCGGCGAGGGTCTCGGGGTGGTCGAGCTCGCAGATCCGGCCGAGGTTGTTCTCGGGCACGAGGGGGCCGGTGACCCGGAGGCCGAGCGCGCCGGCGAGGGCGTCGGAGACGCCCGGGTCGGCGGTGTCGGCGTTGGTGTGCGCGACGTGGAGGGCGATGTCGTGCTTGATGAGCTCGTGCACGACGCGGCCCTTGAAGTGGCCGGCCGCTACCGTCGTCGTACCCCGCAGGTAGAGCGGGTGGTGGGTGACGAGCAGGTCGGCGCCGAGGGCGATCGCCTCGTCGGCGATCTCCTGGACGGGGTCGACGGCGAAGAGGACGCGTGCGACCTCCGCGTCGGGGTCGCCGCAGACGGTCCCGACGGCGTCCCACGACTCGGCCCGCTCTGGCGGCCAGAGGGCGTCGAGCGCGGCGATGACTTCAGACAGACGGGGCACGAAGGAAAGGCTACCTGCCCCCCGCGCCCCGCCGTCCTGGCCTGTGGACAAGCCCGGGGAAATGGCCACGGGCCGGGCCGGCGGGCGTACGGCTACTTCTTGACCAGGTAGCCGCGCAGGTCGTCGAGGACGCTGTTCGCCGCGGTCACGCCGAGGCCGAGGTACCAGGTCTCGTCCGGGACGTCCTTGGCCCGGCCGGACTTGACCGCCGTCAGGTTCTTCCAGAGCGGGTTGGTCTGGGCGGCGTCCTTCTTGGTGGCCTTGGCGTCGCCGTAGACGCCGGTGAAGATCCAGTCGGCGTCGGCGTCGTCGATCTTCTCCGGGCTGATCTCGGCCGCGAGCTCGTCGATCCGCTGGTTCTCGGGCCGGGGCAGGCCGCTGTCGTCCAGGATCGTGCCGATGAAGGAGGCCTTCGCGTAGAGGCGGATCTTGCCGGGGAGGTAGCGGACCATGGAGACGGTCGGCTTGTCCGCGCCGATGTCCGTGCCGAGCTGCTTCGCCTTCGCCTCGTAGGCGGAGAGCTTCGTCTTCGCCTCGGCGGTCTTGTCGAGCGCGGCGGCGTTGAGGAGGTAGTTCTCCTTCCACGTGAAGCCCGGGCGGATGGAGAAGACGGTCGGCGCGATCTTCGACAGCTCGTCGTACTTGTCGGCGGCGCGGAGCTGGCTGCCGAGGATGAGGTCGGGCTGGAGGTTGGCGATGGCCTCCAGGTTGAGGTTGTTGATGGTGCCGACGGACTTCGGGGCGCCCGCGTCCTTCTTGAGGTAGCCGGGGATGCCGTCGTCACCCTCGGAGGGCGCGTAGCCGACGGGCTGGACGCCGAGGGAGACGACGTTGTCGAGCTCGCCGACGTCGAGGACGACGACCCGCTTGGGGGCGGCCTTCAGCTCGGTCGTGCCGAGGGCGTGGGTGAGCGTGCGCGGGAACCGGCCCGGCTTCGCGTCGGTGCCCATGGCCGCGGTCTTGGCGGCGGCGTCGCCGAAGTCCTTGCCGCCGGTGGCGACGTCCTTCTTCTTGGTCGCGTCCTCCTTCGCGGAGGTGCCGGACCCTTCGTCCCCTCCTCCGCAGGCCGCGAGGGAGAGCGCGGTGGCGAGGGCGACGACGGTGGCGGTGCCGCGACGGCGGAAGGACATGAGAAGGCTCCTGTACGTGCTTCTGTGGCGCGCCGCTCCGTGTTTCCGTGGCGCGCCGCGTGCTTCGACACACGCGTCCGTACGGGGGATACGGGCGCGACCGCACCGGAGCCACGGGCTCCGCTTAGGCTCGCCTTACCTTACTCATCACGGGTCACTCCAGCACAGCCGCCCCCTGACCCACAGCCGAACCGCCGCACGACCACCCTTATGTGTGAAGTGACCGGGCTCGTGTTGTTCGGCAGGAAGTGCGAAAACTAGCTTCGTGGCCGGAGGTGACGAGTCGATGACAGCGTGTGCCATCGAGACCGCGGCCGAGGACGACGACCGCGACAAGGACCCCACAGGGTCGGCCGGCTTCACGATCACGGCCAACGGCGCGTACGCGGCCAGGCTCACGGGTGCCGGTGACGCCCTGTACGTGGAGCGGTGGACGCTCGACGGCCCCGAGCCGTACGCCGTCCCGCTCCCCCTCGGTCAGCCGGAGGAGCCGCACACCCAGCTGCTGCCCCTCGCGGACGGCCGGGTCCTCGTCGCCCGCCGTGTGGACGGGCGGCGGACCACGTTCTCGCTGCTCTACCCCACCGGCCCGGCCACCGGGGAGCTCCAGCTCGGCTCGGTCGAGGCACCCGGCTCCGAGCGGCTGGTCCTGCTGCCGCCCTCGCCGGACGGCATCTGCGCGTACGCGATGTGCGCCGGCCCCGACACGACGACGCTGTGGCTCGTCGCCGGCGGCGCCTTCGGCCCCGAGCAGGTCGCCGAGGTCAGCGGCCGCTGCACGGGCGGGGTGTGGCTCGACCGCACGGGCCGGATGCTCTCGCTCGACCGGCGGCTGGACGACGGACCGGTGAAGGCCGTCGCCGTCGACCTGGAGCGGGGCGGCGAGGTGACGCCGCTGCTCCAGATCACCGAGGAGAGCGACGACCGGCTGCTCCTCGCCGACCCGGACAGCGGGCTGCTCCTCATCGGCTCCGACGCGCCGTCGCCGGGGCGCGAGCGGCTCGGCTGGGGCGTGCTCGGCAGCCTGCTGCCGGTGCGGTTCCCGGAGTGCCTGAAGCTCGACGACGCGACGGTGACGCCCTTCGCGGTGCAGCCGGGCCAGGTCCTGATGCCGGAGAGCTGCTCGGTGGCGCTGCGGATCGACGCGGCGGGCGGGAGCTGGGTGGGGACCTGGGAGCCCTCCTCGCGCCGGCTGGTCCAGTCGGCCGCGCCCGCGGGCTGGCTGGCCGGCGCGGGGCTGTGGACGGCGCAGGGCGTGCTGCGCCTGCCGTACGCGACGGCCGGGGCGCCGTGCGGCCTCGCGGACCTGGAGGCTCCGCCCGAGCCGGAGCCGGTACCGGTGGTGGTGGCCGTCGACGAGCCCCGGGTGTGCCGCCCGGTACCTCTCCAGCAGGCGCCCCTGACGGACCGTCGACCCGCGGGCTGAACGGTTCTGCTCTTGTCGGTCGGCATCACTAAACTCACTGGCTGCACAGCGACACCGAAAGACCGATTCATACGGGGTGAGTTCCAGCATGTCGGAAGCAAGCACGGAGGGTAGGGAGCCGAACGGCTCCGGAAGGCACCGCGGTGAGGCGTCCCCGGCGGAGGACTCCACGTCCTCGCCGCACGGCCGGCACCGCCGCGAACCCGACGCGCAGTGACCGAGTAGTCCAGCGAGCGGTCCAGTGAGCACGGCGATGGGCCCCGGGTCTCCCCGGGGCCCATCGCCGTTCCCCACCCAGGGCCGGCCTCGCGGACGGCCCTGCCCCCGTCAGCCCTTCTTCAGGCCCAGCACCTCCGACGCGGCGAAGGTCTCGCCCGCCGGCCGGGACGCGTAGTGCGGGGTCAGGACGGAGTCCAGCTCCTCATAGGTGAAGGCCTCCTTGGCCGTGTCGAACTTGGCCGCGACCTTCGGCCGGTCCACGACCGCCACCATCCCGCCGTGGACGACGAGCAGCTGGCCGTTGACCCCGGCCGCCGCCGGGGAGGCGAGATAGCCGACGAGGGGCGCCACGTGCTCCGGGGACAGCGGGTCGAGGTCCCCCTCGGCCGCCGGCTCGGCGAAGCCGGCGAAGACGTCCTCCGTCATGCGGGTCCTGGCCCGCGGGCAGATCGCGTTGGCCGTGACCCCGTAGCGCGCGAGCGCGAGCGCCGAGGAGGTCGTCAGGCCCACGATGCCGCCCTTGGCAGCGGCGTAGTTGGGCTGGCCGGCCGAGCCGGCGAGGAAGGCCTCGGAGGAGGTGTTGACGATCCGGCCGTAGACTCCGGCCTCCCCCGCCTTGGACCGGCCCCGCCAGTGCACCGCGGCGAAGTGGGTGGTGTTGAAGTGGCCCTTGAGGTGGACCCGTACGACGGAGTCCCACTCGTCCTCGCTCATCGAGAAGACCATCCGGTCGCGCAGGATGCCCGCGTTGTTGACCAGGACGTCCAGCTTCCCGAACTCGGCCACGGCCAGGTCCACCAGGCCCCGTGCCGTCTCGAAGTCGGACACGTCGCCGAGGTGGGCGACCGCCCGGCCGCCCGCCGCGCGGATCTCCGCGGCGACCTCCTCGGCAGGCGCGGCGGAGGCCTCTCCGGAGCCGTCGCGGCCGGCCTGGCCGTAGTCGTTGACGACGACGGCGGCGCCGAGCCGGGCCAGTTCGAGCGCCTCGGCACGGCCGAGCCCCCGTCCGGCGCCGGTGACGATCGCGCTCAAGCCCTCAAGGGGGAGTGACATCTCGCTGCAGTCCTCTCAGATCTCGATGCAGGTGCGCAGTGCCGTGCCCGTACGCATCTGCTCCAGGGCCTCGTTGATCCCCGCCAGCGGTACGCGGTGGGTGATGAGCGACTCCAGGTCGACACGGCCGGCCCGCCAGAGCGCGATGGTCCGCTCGTACGAGGTGAGCACGTCCCCGCCGCCGTACATGGAGGGCAGGATCCGCTTCTCGTCGAAGAACAGCTCGAACATGTTGAGCTGGAGGTGGTCGTCGAGGGCGCCGGCGCCGACGATGCAGAGGGTGCCGCCGCGCCGGGTCGTGTCGTAGGCGGTGCGGGCGGTGGCGGACTTGCCGACGACCTCGAAGACGTAGTCGAAGCCCTCTCCGGCGGTGATCCGCTGCTTGGCGTCGGCGAGCGCGTCCGGGGCGATGGCCTCGGTGGCGCCGAAGCGCAGCGCCGCCTCCCGCCGGGACTCGACGGGGTCGACGGCGATGATCTGGGCGGCGCCCTGGAGCTTGGCGCCCTGGATGGCGGAGATGCCGACGCCGCCGCAGCCGATGACGGCGACCGACGAACCGGCCTCCACCTTCGCGGTGTTGATGGCCGCTCCGAGGCCCGTGGTGACGCCGCAGCCGATGAGGGCCGCGATGTCGTAGGGCACGTCGTCGGGGATCGGGACGGCGCAGCCCGCGTCGACGACGACCTCCTCGGTGAAGGTGCCGGTGCCGGCGAAGCCGAAGACGTCGCCCCCGGGGCGCTTGAAGTTGGGCGTGCCGGCGTTCATGAAGCCGGCCAGGCAGAGCTGCGTCTGGCCGCGCTTGCAGGCGGGACAGGTGCCACAGGCGGGCAGCCAGCAGAGCAGCACCCGCTGGCCCGGGGTGAGCCCGGCGACGCCGTCGCCGATGTCGAGGATCTCGCCCGCGCCCTCGTGGCCGGGGATGAAGGGGGCGGGCTGCGGGAGGACGCCGCTCATCGCGGAGACGTCGGAGTGGCAGAGGCCGGTGGCCCGGACCCGGATGCGCACCTTCCCGGGGCCGAAGCCCACCGCCTCGACGTCGTCGAGGACCTCGAGTTTGTCCTGGCCGATCTCGTGCAGTACGGCTGCGCGCATGGGTGCGGCTCCAATCGGTACGGATCTACTCGGTGCGGATCTGCTCGGTACGGATCTACTCGGTACGGATCTGCGGATCAGGAGTGCTCGACGACGGTGTCGGCGAGTACGGGGGCGTCGTCGCGCTCCACGGCGGTGACCGCCACCTGGACGCGGCCCTCGGCCGCCCACATCCGCAGGCGCAGGGTCTCGCCGGGGAAGACGATCCCGGCGAAGCGCGTGCGGTACGAGCGGACCCGGGTGACGTCCCCGTCGAGGAGGGTGTCGACGACGGCCTTGAGAGTCATGCCGTACGAGCAGAGCCCGTGCAGGATCGGCCGGTCGAAGCCGGCGAGCTTGGCGAACTCGGGGTCGGCGTGGAGCGGGTTCCAGTCCCCGGAGAGCCGGTAGAGCAGGGCCTGTTCCTCGCGGATCGGGCGCTCGGCGGTGGCGTCCGGCTGCCGCTCCGGGAGCGCGAGCCGCTCGGAGGGACCGCGGTCGCCGCCCCAGCCACCCTCGCCGCGGACGAAGATCTGGGCGTCGCTGGTCCAGAGCGGTCCGTCGGCGTCGGCGGCCTCGCTGCGCAGGACGAGGACGGCGGCCTTGCCCTTGTCGTAGACGGCGGCGACGCGGGAGGTGGAGACGGCGCGGCCGCTGACGGGGACGGGCCGGTGGAGCGTGACCGACTGGCCGCCGTGCAGGACGGCGGCGAGGTCGATGTCGATGCCGGGGGCGGAGAGCCCGCCGACGACGCCCATGCCGGCGCCCGCGACGGTGGCGAAGCTGGGGAGGACGTGGAGCCTGGACTCCAGGGTGTAGCGGAGCTCGTCGGGGTCGGTCGCGGGCCTGCCCGCGCCGAGTCCCAGGTGGTAGAGCTGGACGTCCTTGTGGTCCCAGGAGATCTCGGCGCTGCGGGGTTCGGCGGCGACGGCCTTGGCGGGGTCGATCGGCATCGGGCTGCTGCTCCTCGTGGGCGAGTGTTTCCTCGTGGGCGAGGTGGCGGGGAAAGACCTCGATGCGACCGTCCGCACCGTCGGCCGCACCGAGGCCGTGCGGGACCGTCCCGGACGCGGCCGTTCTAGAACGCGTTCCAGGTCGGTGGATCCCATGTATAGCTGAGGCGCTAGAAGTTGGGAACCCTCCCGGCACCGCCTCTCTGACGGTACGTCAGAAAGAGGTCAGGGGCGGCACCCAGGACATTTGTCACCGACAGGTCCGTACGTTCACGCCTGCCGCCCCGGGTGCCCGGATCCGTAGCGTCGTCGGCATGACGAACGAACCCGCGGTCGCCTTCGAGGCCGCCTCCAAGGCGACGGCCGCGGCCCGACGCCCGGCACACCGGGCAGCGGCCTGCGGGGCCTGAGCGAACGCTTGGCCGCGGCGGGCGGCACCCTGACCTCGGGCCCGGCACCACGAGGCGGATTCCGGATCACGGCGGAACTCCCCACCGAACTTCCCGCCCAACCCCCCTCGCTCGAACACCAGTAGCCTTCCGTCATGGCACTGCGACCTGACGAGTTCTACGACCACGCCACCACCGCCGCGGACGGCGAACGGCGGCTCCCGCTGGCCCGTATGACGGGGTGGGACATCAGCCCCTTCGAGCCGGACGGCCTGCGCGTCGCGCCGCTGCGCCCCGCCGGTGCTGCCCGAGCCTCCTCGGCACGGCGAGGACCCCTCGGACTGCGACTCCTGCCGCGGCCGGGACGAGGGGATCTGGTTCAACGAGCGCTGGCGGCTCACCCGGATCGCGAAGGTCGGCGTGCCCCTGGTGCTGATGCTGCATCCGCTCGACCACCACGACCTGGCGGACCTGCCGGACGAACTGGCCGCCGAACTGGGCGTGCTCAGCACCCACATCGCCCGCCATGTGCAGGCCCTGCCGCACATCTCACGGGCCCACGTCTACCGCATCGGAGACGGCGGCGCCCATCTGCACATCTGGTTCTTCGCCCGCCCCGAGGGGCAGGCCCAGATGTACGGGTCGTGGATGGTCGTCTGGGACGACCTCCTGCCGGAGTACCCGGAGGACGTGGCGGAGGCGGACGCGGCGATCGTGGCGGACGCGCTGGTCGCCTCCTACGGAGGCCGGCGGTCGGCCGCCGACGGGGAACCGCAGCACGCCTGATCCGCCGAGGGTCCGCCGCACTCCCGAATCCGGCGTCGGCCGGTGCGCGCCTGATCCGCCGGAGCACGGCGGCGGGAAGCCGGCGGACCTACGCTGTTTCTCATGACCGAGATGCCGCAGGACCACCGCCCCGCGAAGTCCGTCCGCGTCCTCCTCGCCGAGGACCAGGGGATGACGCGCGGTGCGCTGGCCCTGCTGCTCGGGATGGAGCCGGACATCGAGGTCGTCGCGCAGGTGGGGCGGGGCGACGAGATCGTCGACGCCGCGCTGCTCTCGCGGCCCGACGTGGCGCTCCTCGACATCGAACTGCCCGGGCGCAGCGGGCTCGACGCCGCGGCCGAGCTTCGCGACGAGGTGCCGGACTGCCGGGTCCTGATCCTCACGACCTTCGGCCGCCCCGGCTATCTGCGCCGGGCGATGGAGGCCGGTGCGGCCGGGTTCCTGGTGAAGGACGGGCCCGTGGAGGAGCTGGCCGAGGCGGTCCGCCGGGTCCTCCGGGGCGAGACGGTCATCGACCCGGCCCTCGCGACCGCCGCCCTCGGCGCGGGGCCGAACCCGCTGACGGGCCGGGAGCGGGAGGCCCTCGCCGCCTCGGTGGACGGGGCGACGATCGCGGACATCGCGGCCCGGCTCCACCTCTCCGAGTCCACCGTCCGCAACTACCTGTCCTCGGCGATCGGCAAGACGTCCACCCGCAACCGCATGGAGGCGGTGCGGGCGGCACGTCAGCAGGGGTGGCTGTAGGACCCGCCGGCGTCCACGACTACAGGCCCTCGGTCCGGGCCGCCGTCCGCTGGGCCTCGAAGTTCCTCACGTACGCGTCGAAGACCGTCGCGTCCTCGTACTTGAGCAGCGTCTCGTCGTTGTACCGGAGCGCCGTCGTCGTGTAGGTGTGGCTGCCGGTGAAGACGATCTTCTTGTTCACGCCCCCGTAGTACGTGCCCTCGATCAGCAGGTACTTGGTGTGGGAGTCGGAGCCGCCGCGCTTGTCGTTGTCCAGCTGGTGCAGGGTGATGCGGCCCTTGCCCGTCACCGGCCTGGTCAGCCAGTTGGCGACCTGGCCCATGGGCTTGTCGTCGGTGGTCCAGTTGTCGAGGGACCGGTAGACGATCCCGATGTCGCAGCCCGCGTTGGCGAGTTCCCACAGCTTCCGGGCGACGTCGGTGCGGGTGGTGTGGCCCTGGGCGATGCGGATCTTCGTACGGCCGTCGGTCGTGCCGAAGCCCGTGGAGTTGCCGCCGCAGGAGTCCGGGGTGCCGACCGGCGCCACCGTCCCGAGGATGTTGACGATCGTGTCGGTGCCGGACCTCGGGAAGAAGTAGACCTTCGCCTTGCCCGCCTGGGTGTCGTGCGCGTAGTCGGCGACCTGCGGCTTCTGCCCGGCGGCGGCCGCGGCCAGATCGGCGAAGTACTGCCCGTACGCGGCGGACAGGGCCGGGTTGCCGACGACCGTCAGCGCGTCGTTCCACCAGTCGTCGGTGTCCTGGCTCGTGAGGTTCCCGGAGGACTGCACCACCACGTCGTCGACCGCGATGTCGCCCTTGCCCTTGGTACGGGAGAAGAGGAAGAACTTGTTGTGGTTGACGTTGTCGTAGGTGCCGTTCGGGTCGGCCTCCGTGGTGCCCGGGTCCAGGGCCAGGCAGGCCTCCTCCGGCTTGCAGGTCCGCACCCAGGAGTCGGGGCTGCCGGCCGGGTCCGCGAGCCGGGTCTTCAGGGTGTCGAGCCCCGTGGACCGGCTGTCGGCGTCGACGACGACCTGGACGGTGACGCCCCGCTCGTGGGCGTCGCCGAGCTTGTTCGCCAGGTAGACCGACTGGAAGAGGTAGAGGGAGATCCGGATGGACGATCCCGCCTCCGTGCCGTCGACGAGGTCCCCCAGGTGGAAGAGGATCCGTCCCCGCGCGGCGGCGTCGGTGCTGTTCGGCTCGTTGAACAGGGCGCCGGTGGTCACGGCCAGGACCGGATCCGCCGAGGCCGACGGAGCGACCGTCAGAGCCGCGCCGACGGCGAGGGCGGTCACGGCCGTTCTGAACTTGTTCTGGTTCCGGCTCCGGTTTCCGCTCCGGTTCCGGCGCCGGCTCTTCTTCTTGATCGATATCACTCGGGCATTGTCACCCGGTGCGCTTCGTCCCCTTCGGGAGCCAGGCCAGCATCAGGACCGACGCCGCCACGAGGATCCCCGCCGAGACGCGGAAGGCCATGGCGTAACCCGGGACCAGGTACGACGAGTCCGGGGTGCCGATCACGGAGTAGTCGGAGAACGAGACGGGGGCCGACAGGGCACCCGCCGCCGCGACCGTGGAGAGGACCGAGAGGCCGAGGGCGCCGCCCATCGTGCGGGAGGTGTTGACCAGGCCGGAGACGAGGCCCGCGTCCCCCGGGCCCGCGTGGGAGGTGGCGAGCGTCGCCAGCGGGGTGGTGGCCAGGCCGAGGCCCACCATCATCACGACGCCGGGGCCGAGGATCGTCCCGAGGAAGGTGCCGTCGACCGTCAGCGTCGACTGCCAGGCGAAGCCCGCCGCCCCGATGAGCGCGCCCGCCACGGCGACGTTCCGGGCGCCGAGGGCCGGCATGAGGCGCGGGGCCAGCTTGGAGCCCAGGATGACGCTGAGGGAGCTGGGGACGAGCGCGAGGCCGGCCTGGATCGGGGTGTAGCCGAGGACGTTCTGCGCGTAGACCGTCATGAAGTACCACATGCCGAAGGAGCTCGAACCGCACAGCAGGATCGCCACGTTGGCCCCCGACACGGCTCGGATGCGGAAGATCTTCAGCGGCATCAGCGGGGCCGCCGTGCGCGCCTCGACGGCGACGAAGACCGCGAGGAGGACGAGGCCGCCGAGGAGCGTGAGCAGGGTGGCCGGGTCGGTCCAGCCCGCCTCCTCGGTCTGGACGATGCCGTACGCGAGGGTGGCGAGCCCGCCGGTGACGAGCACGGCGCCCGGCAGGTCGAGGTGGCGGTTGCCGGTGCCGGTGCGGCCCTCGCGGAGCCAGAGCGCGGCGGCGGCGAGGACGAGGACGCCGATGGGGACGTTGATGAGGAGGACCCAGCGCCAGGACAGCAGGTCGACAAGGAGCCCGCCGACGAAGCCGCCCGCGGCGCCGCCCGCCGCGCCGACCGCGGTCCAGGTGCCGATGGCCCGGGTCCTCGCGGGTCCGGCCTCGACGGCCCCGGTGACGAGGGTGAGCGTGGCGGGCGAGAGGAGGGCGGCGCCGAGGCCCTGCACGGCGCGGGCGCCGATCAGGTACTGGCCCTCCGGCGCGATGCCGCCGACGACGGACGCGGCGGTGAAGAGCCCGAGCCCGAGCAGGAATATCGCCTTCCGCCCGTAGAGGTCGGCGGCCCGGCCGCCGAGCAGCATGAAGCCGGCGAAGGCGATCGAGTACGCGCTGATCACCCACTGCAGCCCGAACGCGGAGAGACCGAGGTCGGTCCGCATGGACGGCAGTGCGACGTTCACGACGGAGACGTCGAGGACGACCAGGAACTGGGCGGCGCAGGCGGTCAGGACGACCAGCCACGGGCGGGGCGTGCGGGGGGTGGAGGGCGTGCTGGTGTCGCTCGTGGCGGAGTCGGTCTGCGGCATGAATGTGATGGTCGCAGACCTGTCGGGCCCCGTACATGGGCATTCCGCCCTACGACCTCCGCCGCACGGTCACCCCGGCTCCGAGCCCCCTGCGCCCGCCCCCGCGGCCTCCGTCACGCCTTCCGCCGCGGCTTCCGTCAGGCCTTTCCCTGCGCCTTCCGCAGCAGCGTCACCACCGCCGCCCCGCCGAGGCCGATGTTGTGCGCGAGCCCGACCCTCGCCCCGGCGACCTGCCGCGGCCCCGCATCGCCCCGCAGCTGCCACACCAGCTCCGCCGTCTGCGCGAGCCCGGTCGCGCCCAGCGGGTGGCCCTTGGAGATGAGCCCGCCGGAGGGGTTCACGACCCAGCGGCCGCCGTACGTGGTGGCGCCGGACTCGACGAGCTTGCCGGAGGCGCCCTCCTCGCACATGCCGAGGGCCTCGTAGGTGAGCAGTTCGTTGATCGAGAAGCAGTCGTGCAGCTCGATGACGTCGACGTCCTCGATGCCGAGCCCGGAGCGCTCGTAGACCTGGCGGGCGGCGGCCCGGGACATCGGGCGGCCGACGGCGTCGATGCAGGAGCCGGAGGCGAAGGACTCCCCGGTGTCGGTGGTCATCGCCTGGGCGGCGATCTCCACCGCCCTCCCGCGCAGCCCGTGTTCCTCGACGAACCGCTCGGAGACGACGACGGCCGCCGCCGCGCCGTCGGAGGTGGGCGAGCACTGGAGCTTGGTGAGCGGCTGGTGGACGGTCCTGGCGGCGAGGATCTCGTCGACCGTGTAGACGTCCTGGAACTGCGCGTTGGGGTTGGCGGCCGAGTGCTGGTGGTTCTTGGCGCCGACGGCCGCGAGCTGCACCTCGGTCGTCCCGTACCGCTCCATGTGCTCGCGGGCCGCGTTGCCGAAGATCTGCGCGGTGGGCGGGGACATCTCGAAGCCGTGGGCGGCGGCCATGATGCCGTAGTGCCGGGCGACGGGAGAGGTCGCGAAGTCGCCGGAGCCGGAGCCGCCCCCCAGGGCCCCGCGCGTCATCTTCTCGAAGCCGAGGGCGAGGACGCAGTCGGCGATGCCGCCCTCGACGAACTGCCGGGCGGTCATGAGGGCGGTGGAGCCGGTCGCGCAGTTGTTGTTGAGGTTGTAGACGGGGATGCCGGTCAGCCCCAGTTCGTACACGGCCCGCTGGCCGGCGGTGGAGGCCTGGAAGCAGTAGCCGACGGCCGCCTGTTCCACGGTCTCGTACGGGATGCCGGCGTCGGCGAGGGCGGCGGTGCCCGCCTCCTTCGCCATGTCCCAGTACTGCCAGTCCCGGGTCTCCGGCTTCTCGAACTTCGTCATCCCGACGCCGACGACGTATGCCTTGGTGGTCATCGCGGGTCCCCCTCAGTCTCTCGGCAGGCCGAGCAGGCGCTCGGCGACGACATTGAGCTGTACTTGCGTGGTGCCGCCCGCGATGGTGAGGCAGCGGGACATGAGCATTCCGTGCAGCGCCCGTTCGCCGGGTCCCTCGCGCAGGGCGCCCTCGGGGCCCAGGAGTTCGAGGGTGAGTTCGGCGACCTTCTGCTGGTGGAGGGTCTGGACGAGCTTGCGGACGCTGGCGCCCGCGCCGGGTTCGAGGCCGGAGACCTGGAGCAGGGTGGTACGCAGGCCGATGCAGGCGAGGGCGTGTGCCTCGGCGACGAGGCCGCCGATGCGGGCGCGGACGGAGCTGTCGTGCTGCGCGGCCCGCTCGATGAGGGCTTCGAGCCCGGTGTCGAAGGCGACCTGGTCGGCCATGTGGACGCGTTCGTTGCCGAGGGTGTTGCGGGCGACCCGCCAGCCGTCGTTCACCTCGCCGACGAAGGCGTCGGCGGGGAGGATCGCGTCGTCGAACCAGACCTCGTTGAAGAGGGAGTCCCCGGTGATCTCCTTGAGCGGCCGGATGTCGATGCCGGGCGTGTTCCGCATGTCGACGAGGAAGTAGGTCAGCCCCTTGTGCTTGGGGGCGGCGGGGTCGGTGCGGGCGAGCAGGATTCCGTGGTGGGCCCACTGGGCGGCGCTCGTCCACACCTTCTGTCCGGTGATCCTCCAGCGGCCGTCCTCTGTCCGCTCGGCGCGGGTGCGGAGGGAGGCGAGGTCGGAGCCGGCGCCCGGCTCGGAGAAGAGCTGGCACCAGAGCCGGTCGCCGCGCAGGGTGGGACCGAGGTGCGTCTCCTGCTGCTCGGGGGTGCCGTAGCTGAGGAGCGAGGGGACGACCCAGGCCCCGATCCCGAGCCCGGGCAGGGTGATCCCGGCGGCCTCCAGCTCCCGCTGTACGGCGAGCTGCCGGAGCGGGTCCGCGCCGAGTCCGTACGGCTCCGGGAGGTGCGGGGCGGCGTAGCCGGTGGGGGCGAGGGCGCGCCGGGCGGCGGCCGGTTCGAGCCCGACGGCGGGGGCGACGGCCTCGCGGGCCGCGCTCCGGTAGGCGTCGGCCTCGGGCGGCAGGTCGAGGCGGAGGCCGCGTCGGACGCCGTCGGCGGCGTGCCGCAGGGCAGCGAGGCGGTGGTGGTCGCCGGTGCCGAGGAGCTGGCGGGCGACGACGGCGCGGCGGAGCAGGAGGTGGGCGTCGTGCTCCCAGGTGAAGCCGATGCCTCCGAGGATCTGGATGCAGTCCTTGGCGCAGGTGTAGGCGGCGTCGAGGGCGGTGGCGGCGGCGAGCGCGGCGGTGAGGGAGCGGGCGTCGTCCTCGTCGCCTCCGGCTCGGGCGGCGTCCTCTCCGGCGCGGGCGGCGTCCCAGGTGAGGGCGCGGGCCTGTTCGAGCCGGACGAGCATGTCGGCGCAGAGGTGTTTGACGCCTTGGAACTGTCCGATGGGCCGGCCGAACTGCTCGCGGGTGCGGGCGTGTTCGGCGGCGGTCTCGACGGCGCGGGCGGCGGTGCCGCAGGCGTCGGCGGCGAGGAGGACGGCGGCGAGGTCGTGTACGAGGGAGGTGTCGAGGGCGAGTTCGCGCGCGGCGGGCACGGGGGCGGCGCGGGCGGTGATCTCGCCGGTGGGCCGGGTCGGGTCGGCGCTCTCGTGGGCCCGGACGGCGAGTCCTTCGGTGTCCGTGACGTCGACGGCGAGCCGGACGGAGCCGTCGGCGGTGGCGGCCCGGAGGATCACGAGCCCGGCCTGGCCGCCGCCGAGGACGGGGGGTGAGGTGCCGTCGAGGAGCCAGCCGCTCGCGGTGCGGACGGCGGTGAGGCTGCCGGTGCCGCCGAGGGCGACGGCCGCGATCCGCTCCCCGCTCGCGATCGAGGCGGCCAGGTCCTGCCGGCCTGCGCGGTGGAGGACCTCGGCGGCGAGGACGGAGGGCAGGTACGGCCCGGGCAGCAGCGCCCTGGCGGCCTCCTCCACGACGACGGCGAGGTCTCCGAGACCGCCGCCCCCGCCGCCGTACTCCTCGGGGAGGTGGAGCCCGAGGAGCCCTTGCCCGACGGCCGCGTCCCAGTAGGCGGGCCGGCCGGCGGCGGCGCCGGGGACGTCCAGGTGTTTGCGGACCTCTTCGGGAGGTACGGCGCGGGTGAGCCAGCCGCGGACGGATCGGGCGAGCTCCCGCTGTTCGTGCGTGATGGCGATGCCCATGCGCCGCAGACTAGAACACGTTCCATTCTGACGGAAGGTCAGATGACGTGGAGATCAGGGGAATCCGGGGCCGAACCTGCGGCGGTACTCCGACGGGGCGAGCCCCGTCTCGCGGCGCATGAGGGCCCGCAGGTGCGCGGCCGAACCGAGCCCGCTGCTCCGTGCGACCGCGTCGAGGCGCGCCTCGCCCCGCTCGATGAGACGGCAGGCCAGGGCGACCCGCTCCCCCGTGAGCCAGGCCAGCGGGGTCGTGCCCAACTGCGACCGGAAGCGGCGGTGCAGGGTCGCGGGACTGACGGCGGCGCGCGCGGCCAGGGCGGCGACCGTCAGGGGCTCGTCGAGGCGCTCCTGCGCCCAGGCCAGGACGGGAGCGAGCGACTCGTCGGGGATGTCGGGCACGGGCCGCTCCACGAACTGCCGCTGCCCGCCGTCCCGGTGGGCCGCGAAGACCAGGCGCCGGCTGACCGCGTTGGCGATCTCCGCGCCGTGGTCGCGACGGACCAGGTGCAGCCCGAGGTCGAGCGCGGCGGCGCTGCCGGCGGCGGTGAGGATGTCGCCGTCGTCGACGAAGAGGACGTCTTCTTCGAGCGCCACGGCGGGGTAGCGCACCCGGAAGTCCTCCGCCCACTGCCAGTGCGCGGTGGCCCGCCGTCCGTCGAGCACCCCGGCCTCGGCGAGCGTGAAGGCACCGCTGCAGAAGCCGACGAGCCGCGCACCGCGCGCGTGCGCCCTGCGCACGGCGTCGAGCACCGCCGGCCGGCGGGGCACCTCGACGTCGGGCCGGTTGGGGACGATCACGGTGTCCGCCGCCTCGGCCGCCTCCAGACCGGCGACCCCGGAGAGGGTGAAGAACCCGTCCCGCATGAGGGTGTCCGGCTCGGGCGAGCAGAGGCGGAAGTCGTACAGCTCGCGGCCGATCTCGGGGCGGCGCAGACCGAAGACCTCGGTGGCGCAGCCGAGCTCGAAGGGGTTCGAGTTGGCGTCGACGATCACGACGACCCGGTGAAGACGGTCGGCGTGGGTCCCCTGCGAGGACGCGTGCGGCGGCATGGGCTTCTCCTGGCATTCACGCGGTCCGCGCTCCACCGGCCGGGGAGGCGCCGGCCCGCCCGGCGGGCGTTCCCCCGGCGCGTGGCCGGGGGAACGAAGCCACGCCCGGACGCTGCCGGGCGGGTAGGGGCGGACCCTAGTTGATCTTGATGAGCTGCACGTCGAAGACGAGCGTGGCCTTGGGCGGGATGACGCCCGGCACACCCCGGTCGCCGTAGCCGTAGTCGGAGGTGATCGTCAGCTTGGCGCGCTCGCCCACGGACATCTGCGGGACGCCCTCGTCCCAGCCCTTGATGAGCTGGCCGACGCCGATCTGACTGACGAAGGGCTCGCCCCGGTCCCGGGAGGAGTCGAACTTGTTCCCGTTCTCCAGCGTGCCGGTGTAGTGCATCGTCACCACGTCTCCGGGCTTGGGGAAGTTCTGGCCGTCCCCCGCCTCGATGACTTCTCGCGTGACTCCCATGGGTTCCTCTTCTCTGGTGAGTGGCCGTGTGGCCATGGCGACGATACGTACCTGCGAGGATTCGTGCGACATATGCGATTCCTGGCACTCACACCACCCACGCCCCACCGGCGACGATCCCCGTATGAGCAACGGCAGCGACCCCATCGCCCTCGACCAGGCCCTGGCCTCCTTCGACGCCCTGTGGAGCCCCCGCGTCGTCACGCACGTCAACGACTACGACGTCCGCGTCGCCAAGGTCGCGGGCGAGCACGTCTGGCACGCCCACGACACCACCGACGAGTTCTTCCTCGTCCTCGACGGCGAGCTGCACCTCTCGCTGCGCGAGCCGGCCGGGGAGCGCACGGTCCGCCTCCCCCGCGGCTCGGTCTTCACCGTCCCGCGCGGCACGGAGCACAGGCCGTACGCCCCCGAGGGCGCCGCCATCCTCATGTTCGAGCCCACGGGCACGTCGACGGTCGGCGACCGCCACGACGAGCTTCCGGCCCACGTCGACGCGACGACCGGCCACGCGCTCGGCACCTGACGGGCCTTGAGGGCCCGTTGTCAGTGGGGCCTGCCACGATGCCCGGAGACCTGAACGACAGCGAAAGCGAGCACGCCATGGGTACGTGGGACATCGGCCCCTTCGACAACGACACCGCCGCCGACTTCTCGTACCGGGTGGACGAGGCACCGGCGGAGAAGAAGGCGGAGGTGCTGCGCGCGGCCTTCGAGGAGGTGACCGCGACGGGCGACGACACCTTCCTGGATTCCTACTTCGCGGTGAAGGCCGTCGCCTCGGCCGCCCTGCTCGCCGCGCAGTGCCCCGGCGGCGACCCGGTCACCACCTCGTACGCCCCGAAGAAGCCCCTGCCCGAACTCCCGACGGACCTCCGTCCGCTGGCCGTGGCCGCCCTCGACCGCGTACTCGGCCCGGAGTCGGAACTGCTGGAGCTGTGGGAGGAGTCGGACGGCGAGGAGTGGAAGGCGGGCATACGGAAGCTCCGGGCGGTCCTCGCCCCTTGACGACCGGAAGCCCCGCCGGCAATCGTCCGGCGGGGCTTCGGTGTCATCGGGCCGTCACGACGAATCCGTCACGAACGGGAATCCGCCGGCCGGAGAGCTCGCCGCGCGGCGCGGCGCCGCAGGGCGAGGACGGCGCTCGTGACGGTCGCGCCGACGGCGGTGACCGCGAGAACGAGCAGCGCGGGGTTCAGCCACCACGGGACGATCTCCTCGCCCGCGCACACCAGGCTGACGGGGAGCGCGCTGCTGGAGTCGGGGACGCCCATGTACCCCGCGTTGAACCAGCACGCGTCCTCCGGGAAGAGGAACGGCAGGTACGACAGCCCGTACAGGTGCAGCGCCCCGCCCACGAGGTAGGCGAGCACGGCGACCCAGGCCGCCTTCTTGGCGGGCGTGCGGCGGAGCCGGGGCGGATCGGGCTGGGGCAGGTCGTCGCCCCTGCGGGCCCGGACCAGCCCGACGTAGGTGATCCCCGCCCAGGCCGGCAGGCCGATGGCGAGGATCATCGTCCCTATGAGGGTCGTCATGATCAGCGCCCGCCGATACGCCCCTCGACGGCGGCGCGCACGAAGGCCGTGAAGGCGGCGGGGCGGGCGAGGAAGGCGGGGCCTTCGGGGTTCTTGGAGTCGCGGACGGCGATGTGGGCGGTGAGGTCGGCGACTTCGATGCAGTCGCCGCCGTCGGAGCCGCTGAAGGAGGACTTATGCCAGGCTGCGGTGCCGAGGGGGGCGCACTCGATGCACTCGCCGCCGTCGGGGCCGCTGTAGGAGGACTTACGCCACCGCAGTTCCTGGCTGGTGCCCATACCGCTCCTTCATCGCGCGTTCGATCAGCGCCGCCGAGTCCTCCCTGGAGAGGGCCGAGGCTTGCAGCCGAGCGTAGCCGACGGTCCGTTCCCTGATCACTTGCGTATCTGCGGCCATGTGTCCTCCACCGTAAACCGGCGAATAGAAGACATCCGGATCGTCCTCAAAGCGCAGAAGGGTGAACGAACCCAGCAGACCCGGGTGCTGACCGACCGCAAAGGGCAGCACCTGCACCTGCACCCACGGGTGGTCACGGAAACCCAACACGTGGCCGAGTTGGTTCCGCATCACCCCCGCCCCGCCGATCTCCCGGTACAGCACCGCCTCGTCGAGGACCACGCACAGCACCGGCGGGAGCTCCCGCTCCAGGATCCGCTGGCGTTCCATCCGGGCCGCCACCATCTCGTCGAGCCGGCCCGGGTTTTCAACGCTCAGGACCGCCCGGGCGTACGCGGCCGTCTGGAGCAGGCCGTAGACCAGTTGCGACTGGTACGTCGAGATGTACGTCGCCTTCGCCTCCAGCTCCGCGTACGGCTGGAACCACGTCGGCAGCTGGCTCTTCAGGACCAGCCCCACCAGCCGGGTGAACACCCCGCCCGTCATCAGCGCTGCGTCCAGCCGTTCCGAGAACTGGCGGGTGGGCACCTTCTTCGCCGTCTCTATCTGGCCGATGAGGGAGGCCGTGCAGTAGAGGATCGAACCCAACTGCGCCTGCCCGAGGTTCGCCTCCTCTCTCAGGCGGCGGAGTTCCGATCCGTAGTAGTCCAGCGGCGAGGCGCTGGGATCCAGGCTGCGGATGTTGACCACGGCGAGGTCACCCCCAAGCTCACACGGTGAGGCGTTGCGTTCAGTCCGTAGCCGAGCGTAACGACGCCGCCCCACCCTGGTGGCATGAATCACGCAACTGACCTCTATCCCCCGGTTCTTGCCACCAGCTACCGGATGGGGTTCACCGTGGGTGAGCACTCCGCCGGTCACATGCGCCGCATCCTGCGCGTCTACCTCACGCGCTGGGCGCTCGGCCACCTCGCCGACCCGGCGACTCTCGCGCTCACCGAGCTCGTCGCCAACGTCGTCCGGCACGTGCCGGGCCGGCGGTGCTCTGTGCTGATCCTGCGGGAGCCGCACGGGCTGCGGGTGGAGGTCGCGGACTCCGTCCCCGGGGCCGTGTTCGCGAAGCTCGCCGGTCCGCTGGAGGAGAGCGGGCGGGGGCTGGCGCTCGTGGAGGCGGTGACGGACCGGTGGGGGGTCGACGGGACCGCCGCCGGGAAGACGGTGTGGTTCGAGTGCGACGCGGAGGGCGCGCCGGGACGGGCGTAGGGCACGATAGGCGCCCGTAACCGCGTACTCGCCAGTAGGAGCCCATCATGTCCGTGCCCGCGCCCGAGATCCTTGCCGCCTTCGAGGCCGCGAAGGGCTTCATGCCCGTCGGGGAGGGCCTCGCGCTGTACGAGGCGGCCACGGACGCCGCCAAGCTGGGGCTGCCGCTCCTGGAGGTCGGGACCTACTGCGGGCGGTCGACGATCCTGCTCGCGGACGTGGCACGGCAGGCGGGGACGGTCGCGGTGACCGTGGACCACCACCGGGGCAGCGAGGAGCAGCAGCCGGGGTGGGAGTACCACGACCCGACCGTCGTCGACCCGGAGGTGGGGCTGATGGACACGCTGCCGACCTTCCGGCGGACGCTCCACAAGGCGGGGCTCGAAGAGCACGTCGTGGCGGTCGTCGGCCGGTCGCCGCTGGTCGCGAAGGCGTGGGGCGGGCAGCTCGGCCTGGTCTTCATCGACGGCGGGCACACCGACGAGCACGCCACGAACGACTACGAGG
Source organism: Streptomyces narbonensis (assembly GCF_014649015.1). Lineage (GTDB taxonomy): Bacteria > Actinomycetota > Actinomycetes > Streptomycetales > Streptomycetaceae > Streptomyces > Streptomyces narbonensis. The sequence goes on along the minus strand of NZ_BMSF01000001.1, from coordinate 771,459 downwards.
GCTGGGCCCCCAAGGTCGCCCCCGGCGGCCTGCTCGTCATCCACGACGTCTTCCCGAACCCGGAGGACGGCGGCCAGGCGCCGTACCGGATCTACCTCCGGGCCCTGGAGTCGGGTGACTTCGACGAGGTCTCGGTCACCGACTCGCTGCGGGTCCTGCGCCGCCGCTGACCTTCTCCGGGCCGGCATGCACCTGGACGACACGTCCCGCACGGCCGCAGGATGTCCCCGCACGCACACACGACGGGGGACTGTGTCATGAGCAAGCCACCGGTTGCCATCACGGGGCTCGGGATCCTTCTGCTTCTCATGACCCTCAACAGCCTGCGAACCCCCCACTGCGACGGGGAGGAGATGTCCCCGGGCGACGTGTGCACGACGGTTCGCGCCACCGTCGCCACCTCCCGCACGTACGAGGAGATGAAGGCGTTCGGCGTCGGCGAGGGTGTGGTCCTCGGCCTGGGTGCCACGGCCCTCGTCGGCGGGGCCGGCTGGCTGGTCGTCCTGCGGAGGCGTACGCGGTAGGCGGGACGGCCCGACGGCCGCCCCCTCCTCGGGGAACGGCCGTCGGTACGCGGGTGCCGGTACGCCGGCGCCGGGTACGCGGGGGTCAGTAGCCCGAGGTCACGTACAGGCAGTTGGTGTAGCTGTAGCCCGGTTCGATCTTGACCTTGCTGGTCTTGGTGTCGCTGTACGACGAACCGGTGCCCGCGCGCTTCTGGAGGAAGTGGTAGTCACCGGCGGGCAGCAGCAGGGTCGCCTTCGGGTACTTGGAGGCGGGGCCCTGGCACGCCTTGATCTTCTTGCCCTGCGAGAAGATCGGGCCGGGGTACTTGGTGCAGGTCGTGCAGGTCTTGAGCGTGACCTTGCCGGTCGTCGGGCCCGTGTAGAGCAGGTCCACCGCGCCCGGGCCGTCGTTGCTCACGACCAGGACCATCCGCGATCCGCCGGGAGCCTCCGAGGGCGGCAGGCGCTTGCCGGCCGCCGGCTCCTCGTCGGCGATCTCGGCCGCGATGGCGATGGAGCGGGCGTGCGCGGCCTGCGGGCTGTCCGGGTACGCCGTCGCGTACTCGGTCATGGTCTTGACCGCCTCCTCGTACTCCTTGTCCTTGAACTGGTCGGTCCCGCAGGCGAAGTCGCCCCGCTGGAGGCCCTCGACGGCCTCGCGCGTGACGCCGTCGAGCGAGGCGTCCGTCATGTCCCTGAGGGTCGTCCGGAGCGTGCGCAGTTCGACCGTGGTGTCGCAGGGCTCGGGGACGGTGTCGAGCACGCTCGTGCGCTTCTTGACCGCCTCCCGGACGGCCGGCTCGACGCGGGTGGCGTGGGACGACTTCGGGAAGGTGCCGAGGAGCTCGTTGAGGCTCTCGGCGGCCGTCGGCTTGGCGGTCGCCACGGCGAGCGCGGCCGTCCCGCACTCGTAGAGGGAGTGCGCCAGCGGCTCGTCGGTCTTGGCGGGCCGGGAGCCCAGGAGGCCCTTGTCGAAGGAGTCGGCGAGCCCCCGAAGGTGCTTGAGCGGGGCGATCGCCTCGCAGTACGTCTTCTTCTCGTACGGGCCGGCGACCGTCTTGTAGTACGCGTCGAGCCGCGCGGGGACGAGCTTGCCGGCCCGCGAGCCCGCGTGCTTCGTGCCCAGGTCCTCGTACTCGTCCAGGGCCTTGGCGAGGAGCGGCTCGGCCCGGTCGAAGGCCAGGCCGTCCGCCGACGTCACCTGGGCGTCGGCGGCGGTGAGCCGGTCGAGCAGCGCCTGCTCGCGCGCCTCGTCGCGGGCCGCCCCGTAGGCGAGCGAACCGCCCGCGGGGACGGCGAGCAGCACGACGGCGAGCGGGAGGGCCAGGCGCCGGAAGGAGGCGCCGATCCTGAGGTTCGCGCGCAGTCCGCGCCGGGCCCCGTCGGCGGCGACGGCCAGCAGGAAGACGCCGTAGCCGACGAGGAGGCCCATGGGCACGCCGTCGACGTCGGCGGGGAGCGCGAGGACGAGCAGGGCCACGGTGGCGACCCAGCAGAGCGCGGCGCCGATCCAGTTGCGCAGGAGGACGTAGCCGAGGCCCAGGCACGAGAGGTTGAGCAGGCCGATCAGGGCGGCCTGCGCCGGGTTCGCCTCACCGCGCGGCCCCTGGCCGGAGGGCGGGCCGTACCCGGGCGGAGCACCGGGCGGCGGCGGCAGCGTCCCCGCGCCGGCCCAGCCGGTCGCGGTCGCGGGCGCGGACCCGGGCGCTCCGAATCCCTGCCCGGCACCGGCACCGGCGCCCGGCGGCGGGCCGAAGCCGGGCTGCGGGCCGAAGCCGGGCTGCGGGCCGCCGGGCTGCGGGCCGAAACCGGGCGGCGGGGCCGAGGATCCGGAGGCTCCCGGGGCGGCGGCGCTCGCGGGTCCGGGTGCCGGGCCGCCGGGCGGCGGGGCCTCCCAGGGCGCAGGAGCACCGAAGCCCCCGCCCGTACCACCGTCCTGCGGCGGTCTGTTCAACGTTCCGTCTCCCGCTCCCGGCACCCGGTCGGACGGCTCGGGACGTGCGTCGTTCGGTTCTTCCCCCACCACGGTTCCCCCTCGTGGGCCAATGCGCGGTGACACCCCACCGCAACTCCTTCCACCTACCCTTCACCGTCCACGCACACGCGTCCACGGTTCCGCGAAGCCGGTGACCAAGCTGCGACCTACCCGCTACCGGCATTCACCCCCTACAGGGCCTAAAGTCGCGGGGTGCCGTACGACCACCGGAAGACCGCCCCCCGTACCCTCGCCCTCGCGCTGGCCCTCGCGGGCTGCTGCGCCGCGCTCGCCGGCTGCGGCGCCTCCCAGGCCTCCGAGGGCTCCGCCGCGTCCGGGAAGGGCGCGACGCAGACTCCGCCACCCGCCGTCAGCACCACACCCGTCACGCCCACGACACCCGGCGCCTCCGCCGCGACTCCGACGACCGCTGCCCCCTCCTCCCCCTCGGGGTCGCAGGAGTCCCGCTCCCTCGCCGGGCGGACCGTCGTCGTCGACCCCGGCCACAACCCGGGGAACTTCCGGCACTCCCGGGAGATCAACGCGAAGGTGGACATCGGCACGGCCCGCAAGGAATGCGACACCACCGGCACGTCCACGAACGGCACCGCCTCGAAGGCCGCGTACACGGAGGCCGACTTCACCCTGGACGTCTCGCACCGGCTGCGGGACCTCCTCACCGCGCGCGGCGCGAAGGTGGTCCTCACCCACGACGCCGACCGCCCCTGGGGCCCCTGCATCGACGAGCGGGCCGCGATCGGCAACGCGGCCCGCGCCGACGCGGTCGTCTCCGTCCACGCGGACGGCTCGGCCGTCGGCAACCGCGGCTTCCATGTGATCCTTCCCGCACGCGTGAGCTCCGGCGCGGCGGACACCGGTCCGATCGTCGGCCCTTCCCGTGAGCTGGGGGAGGCCGTCGCCGACCGCTTCGCCCGCGCGACCGGGACGAAGCCCTCCAACTACCTCGGCGGAGGTACGGGGTTGGACGTCCGCAAGGACCTCGGCGGCCTGAATCTCTCAACCGTGCCCAAGGTCTTCGTCGAATGCGGCAATATGCGTGATCCGAAGGACGCCGCGCTGCTGACATCGGCGGCATGGCGACAGAAGGCCGCCCAGGGCATCGCGGACGGCATCGCCACCTACCTCAACGGGTAGAACCGGCGAGCGATAGATTCGCTCCGTAACATGGGGCCGCCCCCGTGCCACGACCTTGAGCGCCAGCCCGACGCGACGACGACGCGACGACGACCCGACGAAGGACTCTTACGTGAATATCCGCTCCCTCACCCGAGGCGATGGCGTGCTGATCGGTGCAGCGGTGGTGCTGCTCATCGCCTCGTTCCTGGGTGTCGCAGGCTGCGACGGGCCCGACGCGCTCTGCGAGCAGTACGAGACCCCGAACTCGTGGGAGGTGTCCTACCTCGGCTGGGGCGCCTTCTTCCTCGGCTTCGCCGGCGCCGCGCTGGTCGTCGCCTCCCGCGCCCTGCCGCAGCAGCGCAAGGTGGCCGGTCTTGAGCTGGGCCAGGTCGGCACCGCGTTCACCATCGCCGCCGCCTGGAACCTGCTCATGTGGATCTTCGAGTCGAACAACGCGGGCGCCGGCCTCATCCTCGGCCTGATCGCCTCGCTCGTGCTCGCCGGTGCCGCCGTCGCCGGTCCGCTGGTGCCCGCCCTCAAGGCCCCGCTCGTGGGCGCGCCGAGCCCGCAGACCCCGCAGCCGTACGGCATGCAGCCCGGTCAGCCGGGTCAGCCGGGCGTCCCCGGCGGCTACGGCTACCCGGGTGCGCAGCAGCAGTTCGGTGCCGGCGCGCCGCAGGACCCGTCGCACGGTGCGGGCCAGCCGTTCGGTGCGCAGGGCGCCCCTCAGCCGCACGCTCCGCAGCCGCACGCCCCGGAGCCGCAGGCCGCCGTCCCGGCCCCGCAGCCCCAGGCGGCGCAGCCCGCCGGGGACTTCGCGCCGTTCTGGTTCGCGGTCCCGGTCGCCCGCCCGCTCTACGCGGAGGACGGCTCGCAGGCCCCGATCGCCGAACTGGCCCCCGGTACCTGGTACCTGGCGGTCGAGCAGCGCGGCCCGGCCCTGGTGGCCCAGACGCAGGACGGCCGCCGTGGCGTCCTGCAGGACACCACGGGCATCCAGCGCGGCTGACCCCGTAGCGCCCACACGACGGCCCCTCGTCCGGAATCCCTTCCGGGCGGGGGGCCGTTGGCGTACAGTCCCGTCCCGGGAAGTGAGCTGACGGATCGTCAGAAAGGTCTCGGCATGCGCCTAGGACTCGCCCTCGGCTACTGGGGCCGCGGCCCCTCCGCCGCCCACCTGGACCTCGCCCGCGAGGCAGAGCGGCTCGGCTACGACTCCGTGTGGACGGCGGAGGCCTGGGGCTCCGACGCCTTCACCGCGCTGACCTGGATCGCCGCGCACACCTCGCGCATCAGGCTCGGGACGGCCGTCGCGCAGATGGCCGCCCGCACCCCGACGGCGACCGCGATGCACGCCCTCACGCTCGACCACCTCTCCGGCGGGCGGATGATGCTCGGGCTCGGCCTCTCCGGGCCGCAGGTCGTCGAGGGCTGGTACGGCCGCCCCTTCCCCCGCTCCCCGCTGACCGCCACCCGCGAGTACGTGGACGTGATCCGCCAGGTCCTGCGCCGCGAGGGACCCGTCACGCTCGACGGGCACTTCCACTCCCACCCGTACGCCGGCGAGGACGGCACCGGCCTCGGCAAGGCCCTCAAGCCGATCACCCACCCCCTCCGGGCGGATCTCCCGATCCTCCTGGGCGCCGAGGGCCCGAAGAACATCGCGCAGACCCTCACCATCGCCGACGGCTGGCTGCCGCTCTACTGGTCCCCGGACCGCTGGGCCGAGGTGTACGCGCTGCCCGGGACGCTCCCCGAGGGCTTCACCGTCGCGCCGATGGTCCGCGCGCAGCTCTGCGAGGACGTGACGGCCGGGCTGCTGCCCGTGAAGGCGATGCTCGGCTTCTACATCGGCGGCATGGGGCACGCCGCCCGCAACTTCCACGCCGACCTCATGGGACGCATGGGGTACGGGAAGGAGGCCGCCCGCATCCAGGAGCTGTTCGCGGCGGGACGGCGCGAGGAGGCGGTGCTCGCCGTCCCGGACGCCTTCGCCGACGAGATCTCGCTCGTCGGCCCGCGCGAGCGGATCGCCGAACGCCTCGACGCATGGCGGCGGGGCCCTGTGACGGACCTGCTGGTCACCTCACCGGACCCCGCGACGCTCCGCGTCCTGGCGGAGCTGAACTGCTGAGCTGCTGAATTACTGAACTCCTGACCGGAGCTCCGCCCCTATCCGCCGAGCTGGGACGTACTGGGCACCTGGTCGACCACCTCGGCGCCGGCGCTCTTGCCCGCGTCCTTGACGCTGTTGATGACGGACTCGAAGGCGCCGACGTCCGCGGCACCCGCCTCGCCCTTCCGGAGCTTGGTCCCGAGGTCCTTGAGCGACTCGATGCCGGCCGAGAGCGGCGCGACCGCCTTGGAGAGGAGCGGGTCGCCCTTGGCGTTGTTCACCGCCGCCTTGAGCCGGTTGTAGGTGAACGCGCCCGCGAGGCCCGCCTTCACGAGGGCGATCGTCCGCCCGTCCGCGCCCTTCGTGAACTTGCCCGCGCGGTACGGCTTCACGATCCACTGGTACGCGGCACCCGCCGCCAGCCCCGCGTTGGCCACGAACCGGGTCTTGGCCAGCTTCTGCTGCTCGAAGGTGGCGGAGGCCGTCGGGGTCGTGGCCGCGCTCGCGCTCTGCGTGTCGTCGTCGCCGCAGGCGGCAGTCGTCAGGAGCAGGGTGCAGGACAGCACCAGGGCGACGACGCCCCGGGTGAAGGGGCGGGACACCCTTCTGGACTCGGGAGCGGTTCGGGGCACGGCGGGACCTCCCTGGGGGTAGCGGCGTCGTCAGCCTCACCCCGGCCCGGGAGGTCCGCCACCCGGGCGACTCCGTACGGGTTCCACGCGGAGAGCCCCCGTACGGAGGGAGCCCGCACAGGCCCCCCGTACGGAGGGAGCCCGCACAGGCCCCCGTACGGAGCCGGCACAAGGGTCCGTACGGATCCGGCGCAGGACCCCGTACGGAGAGCCGGCACAGGCCCCGTACGGATCCGGCACAGGCTCGCGTACGGAACGGCCTGCCGTCCGGCCGCCGTCAGCTCCCGCAGCAGTCCGGTTCGAGGCCGGTGGGGAGGCGCTCGCCGCCGAAGACGGCGACCGTCGCCTCTTCCCCGCCGAGCGCCGCCACCGCGAGCAGCAGCGAGCCCGCGGTCCAGGCGGTCTGCTCCTCCGGCCACACGGCCTTGTCGCTCTCCGTCTCGCCCTCGAAGACGTACCCCGTCCAGTACATGCCGTTCTCGGCGCGCAGGTGGCCGATGTCCTGGAGGATCGTCAGGGCCCGGTCCGACTCGCCCATCGCCCAGAGGGTGAGGGCCAGTTCGCAGGACTCGCCGCCGGTGACCCACGGGTTGGGGATCACGCAGCGGACACCGAGGCCGGGCACGACGAAGGCGTCCCAGGCGGCCTCGATCCGGGCCGTGGCCTCGGGGCCGGTGACCGCGCCGCCGAGGACCGGGTAGTACCAGTCCATCGAGTAGCGGGACTTGTCGAGGAAGCGCTCGGGGTGCCGGCGGATCGCGTGGCCGAGCGCGCCCGTCGCCAGCTCCCAGTCGGGCTGCGACTCCTCGCGGACCTCGGCGATGGCGAGGGCGCAGCGCAGCGCCTGGTGGATGGAGGACGAGCCGGTGAGGAGCGCGTCGTTCACGGCCTCGCCGGAGGGCTCGCGCTTCCAGCCGATCTGGCCGCCGGGCTGCTGGAGTCCGAGGACGAACTCGACGGCCGCGTAGACGACGGGCCACATCCGGTCGAGGAAGGCGTCGTCACCGGTGGACAGGTAGTGGTGCCAGACGCCGACGGCTATGTACGCGACGAAGTTGGACTCCCGGCTCCGGTCGGTGACGTCGTCCGGGTCGCCGTCGTGGTAGGCCGCGAACCAGGAGCCGTCGGCGTTCTGGTGGCGGGCGAGCCACTCGTAGGCGCGGGCCGCGGCGGCGTGCTCGCCGGCCGCGTCGAGGGCCATGGCGGCCTCGGTGTGGTCCCACGGGTCGAGGTGGTGGCCCCGGAACCAGGGCACGGCCCCGTCCTCGCGCTGGACGGCGAGTATCCCGGAGACGGTCTCGGCGGCCTGCTCCGCGGTGAGCACGCCGGGCAGGACGAGGTGCTCCGCGATCCGCTCGGGGCTCGTCACTTGGCGTCGGCCTTGGGGAGGTGGGGCTTGGTCGCGTACGCCACGAAGCTCTTGCCGACGACCGGGTTGAGCAGCTGCTCGGTGATCCGGGTCAGGGCGGGCTTCTTCATGATGTCCCAGACCAGGAGCTTGTGGTAGGCGCGGACCGGCAGGGCCTTGTCGTTGTCGACGCCGAAGGCGCACTTCAGCCACCAGTACGGGGCGTGCAGGGCGTGCGCGTGGTGGGTGCCGTACGGCTTGAGGCCGGCCTGCCGGATCTTGGCGAGGAGCTCGTCGGCCTTGTAGATGCGGATGTGGCCGCCCTCGACCTCGTGGTACTCGTCGGAGAGCGCCCAGCAGATCTTCTCGGGGCCGTAGCGGGGGACGGTGATCGCGATCCGGCCGCCGGGCTTGAGGACGCGGACCATCTCGGCGAGGACGCCCTTGTCGTCCGGGATGTGCTCCATGACCTCGGAGATGATCACGACGTCGAAGGACTCGTCGGGGAAGGGCAGGTTGAGGGCGTCGCCCTCCATGGCCGTGGCGGTCGCCCCGGCGGGGGCCTCGCCGGCCTCCTTCATCGCCGCGAACCACTTGGCGACCTCGCGGATCTCCTCGCCGTTCTGGTCGAGGGCCACGACCTGGGCGCCGCGCCGGTAGCACTCGAAGGCGTGCCGGCCCGCACCGCAGCCCAGATCGAGCACGCGGTCGCCGGGGGCGAGCGGGAAGCGGGTGAAGTCGACGGTCAGCACGAGGGCCTGCCTTCGCGGTCGGGACGGGGGTGGTGCGGGTGGGACGGAAGCTGATGGGCCGGGCCCTCGGGCGCGGTGGTCACCCGCGGAGGCCCTGGCGGGCGCCTGGCCGGGCGCCCTGGCCGGTGGCCCGGATCGCGCCTTGGCGGGCGACGGCCTCGCGGTAGAGCTCGGCGGTCCCCTGGGCCGCGCGGGCCCAGGTGAAGCGGTCCAGGACCCTGGCCCGCCCCGCCGCACCGAGCCGCGCCCGGAGTTCACGGTCGCCGAGCACCCGGCCGAGCGCCGCCGCCAGCGCGCCCGCGTCGCCCGGGGGCACCGCCAGGCAGGTCTCGCCGTCGGCTCCCGCGACCTCGGGGATCGCGCCGCCGGTCGTGGCGACCAGAGGGGTGCCGGTGGCCATGCCCTCGGCCGCGGGCAGCGAGAAGCCCTCGTAGAGGGAGGGGACGCAGGCGACCTGGGCGGAGCGGTAGAGGTCGACGAGCTCGGCGTCGCTGATGCCCTTGACGAACTCGACGGCGCCGCCGAGTCCGTACCGCTCGATGGCCTGGGCGACGGGGCCGTCCTCGGCGCGCTTGCCGACGACGACGAGGTGGGCGTCGGGGTGTTCGGTGCGGAGCTTGGCGAGCGCCTCGATCAGGAAGACCAGACCCTTGAGGGGGACGTCGGCGCTGGAGGTCGTGACGATCCGGCCGGGGACCTCGGCGACGGCCGGGTCCGGGGACCAGAGCGTGGTGTCGGCGCCGATGTGGACGACCCGGATGCGGTCCTCGCGTACGCCGAGGTGCTCGACGATCTCCTGGCGGGAGGTGCCGGAGACGGTGAGGACGGACTCCGACCGGCGGGCCACGCGCTTCTGCATGCGGGTGAAGGCGTACCAGCGGCGGACGGAGGCGCGGCGCTTCCAGTCGGCGGCGGCGTCGAGTTCGAGCTGCCGGTCGACGGTGATGGGGTGGTGGATCGTGGTGACGAGCGGCGCGCCGAGGGCCTTGGGGCCGCCGAGGAGCCCGTACCCGAGGGTCTGGTTGTCGTGGACGACGTCGAAGTCCCCGCGGCGGGCGGCGAGCATGCGCCGGGCCCGCAGGGAGAAGGTGAGCGGCTCGGGGAAGCCGCCGGTCCACATGGTCGCGACTTCGAGGCCGTCGATCCAGTCCCGGTACTCCTCGCGCTTCGGCGTCCGGAAGGGGTCCGGCGAGCGGTAGAGGTCGAGGCTGGCGATCTCGGTGAGCGGTACGCCGTCGTCGAGCGTGGGGTACGGCTGGGAGCCGATGACCTCGACGCTGTGACCGAGGCGGGAGAGCTCGCGGGAGAGGTGGCGGACGTAGACGCCCTGACCGCCGCAGAAGGGGTTGCCCTTGTACGTGAGGAGAGCGATCCGCAACGGGCCGTCACCGTCCGCGGTGACACCCTGCCGGGGGCCGGCCGGGCTTGCCTCTATGGCTTCCGCGGTCATGCGGCGACCCCCTTCGAGCGTGTTTCGCCGGAGCGTAACCGCTCGCGCTAATCTAGAACAAGTTACAGACTTGATCGTTCTCGATCTCCTCGGACGATCTTCTTGATCGTTCAAGGAGGACAGAATCTACCGGCAGGTAGCTCCCTGGTGAGAGCCGGAACAGGTGATTCGCGCCACGACGGCCGGACCGCCATACTGTCGCTCCGCATCGCCGCTTCCACCGCTGCCTCCACCGCCGCTCCACCGCACGGAACGGGAACCCATGACCGCAGACAACAGGGCGGACCTCAGCCCCTCGGCGCCGCCGCTCACGGAGCGCCAGGAGGCGCGGCGGCGCCGCATCCTGGACGCCAGCGCGCAGCTCGCGGCGCGGGGCGGCTTCGACGCCGTGCAGATGCGGGAGGTCGCGGAGGCGGCCGGGGTGGCCCTCGGCACGCTGTACCGCTACTTCCCGTCCAAGATCCACCTGCTGGTCGCGACGATGCAGGACCAGCTCCAGCACATGCACACCACGCTGCGGAAACGTCCGCCGGCGGGCGCCGACCCGGCGGAGCGGGTCGCGGAGACCCTCATGCGGGCCTTCCGGGCGCTCCAGCGCGAGCCGCAGCTCGCCGACGCGATGGTGCGGGCGCTGACCTTCGCCGACCGCGGGGTGAGCCCCGAGGTCGACACGGTCTCGCGACTGACGACCGCGATCATCCTGGACGCGATGGGGGCCGAACGCCCGAGCCCGGAGCAGCTGTCGGCGGTGCGGGTGATCGAGCACACGTGGCACTCGGCGCTGATCACCTGGCTGTCGGGGCGCGCCTCGATCGCCCAGGTCAAGATCGACATCGAGACGGTCTGCCGGCTGATCGACCTGACGGCCCCCACTCCGGCTCCGGCTCCGGGGCCGGGGCCGGGGCCGGGGCCGGGGCCGGGGAAGCGCTGACGGGTCCCGCCACTCGGGTAGGGCCCGGCGGTCAGCCGAGGAACACCACCAAGGCAGGGCCCGGCAGTCGGCCGGGGAACACCGCCAAGGCAGTCCCCGCCGGTCAGCCGGGGAACACCACCAAGGCAAGGGCCGGCGGTCAGCCGGGGAACACCGCCAAGGCAGTCCCCGGCGGTCCACGGGGGCACGCCACTCGGGCAGGGCCCGGCAGTCGGCCGGGGAACGCCGCCCGCACCCCCGGCGGTTCACGCTCCGGGGGCACGCACGGCATCGGGTCCCTACTGCTTGGCCTTCGCGTTCTCCTCCGCGATGGCCGCGGCGCACTCCGGGCCGCTGTCGACGGCGACGAACATGACCAGCTTCAGCGGGCCCTGCGAGTGGTTGCTGGCCTGGAGCTGCCAGCTGCTCTTCTTCAGGGACTTGATCACGGAGCCGCCCTGGCCGGAGCTGCGCTCCTCCGTCCAGCCGCCCTTGTTGAGGGCCGCCACGGTGTCCGTGTAGGACTTCGCCGGGTCCGCCGCCTTCTCGGCGTCGGCCGTCCAGCTGACCATGCAGTCCTTGACCTCGGCCGGAATCTGCTCGCCCGAGGCGTCCTGCGCGAAGCCGGCCCCGGTCGCCGCGGCGGTGAGCTCCGCGGTGACCGCGGCCCCGGTCAGCCGCTCGCCGTCCGAACCGCCGGAGCCACCCGCCGAGTCCGCACCGGCCGCGGACGAACCACCGGAGGACGAACCGCCCTTGTCCGCGCCGCCGCCCTCGCTTCCGCAGCCGGCGACCAGCAGCACCACACCGGCGGCCGCGGCCACCCACGTCAGCTTGCGCACAACACTCCCAAATACGCATGCACGGCGACCTCTTGCCCCCGTTTCCAGCGACCTAGTTTTGCACGTGGAAACGGACGGCGTACGAAGGACACCTCCCGTCAGCCCTGTTCGGCGTCCTCCCCGAACAGGACCTTCTGCTCCTGCTCGGTGAACCGGTTCATGCACGCGGTCTCCGTCGCATGCAGGGCGATCATCTCCATGCCCAGCCCCTGCGCGCCGGTGTGCCGGGCGTACAGCACCCAGCCCCGCTTCCTGAGCGTGATCTGGAGCATGGTGCCGCCCTTCTCGTCGAGCTTCTCCACCTGGCGCTCGCCCTGGACCCAGTCCTCGCCGACGAGGGCGGCGACCGCCTTCTCGACGCCGGGGCGCGACCCGTCGACGGGAGGGCCGAGGTACTGCCACGAGGCGCTGCACGCGGCGGCCCGCTCCTGCAGCCGCTCCCGCTCCGTGGACGGCGTGGGCGCCGGCGTGGAATCCGTGGGGGTCGGCCCGCCGATCCCTGGCAGGTCGGACTTCGGCAGACCCGCCTTCTCGACGGCGGCGACGATCTCGGCGTGCGCCGCCTCACGACCGAAGGCCGAGTCCCCTCCCCCGCTCCCGGCCCCGCACCCCGCCCCGAGGAGCAACACCGCCGTCGCTCCCGCGACCTTCGCCCACCGGCTGTCCCGACCCCGCATGCCTGCCCCGCTCCCTGCGCGTACGTACGTGTGCCGAGGGAGTCTCACACACGCGGTACGCGCAGGTCACGGCGGTTCCGGCGGCGCGGGCGGGGCCACCGGGAGGCCCACCGGCCCCGCTACTCCTCCGGTGGGAAGACCGGCTCCCCGCCGTCCGCGAGAGTGATCATGATGGCCTCCACCGGACAGCCCTCCGCCGCCGCGAGCAGCCTCTCGCCCGCGTCCGACTCCGGCTCCCGCGCGTGGGACTGACGGGCGCTGTCGAGGCGGAAGCCGTCCGGGGCATGGTTGACGCACATGCCGGAGCCGATGCAGACGCCGCGGTCGACCTCGACGTGCCAGCGGTCCCCCATCACGCGTCCCCGTAGCCGGCCGGCAGGTGGATCATCTTGTGCTCCAGGTACTCGCCGAAGCCCTCGGGGCCGAACTCGCGTCCCAGGCCGGAGTTCTTGTAGCCGCCGAAGGGGCCGAGCATGTCCAGGCTGAAGGTGTTGACGTTGAAGGTGCCCGTGCGGACCCCGCGGGCGAAGTCGATGCCGTGCTCCACGTCCCCGGTCCAGACGCTGCCGCTGAGCCCGAAGTCGGAGTCGTTGGCGATCCGCAGGGCCTCGGCCTCGTCCTCGTACGGCAGGAGGCAGATGACCGGGCCGAAGATCTCCTCGCGGGCGATCCGCATGGAGTTGTCGACGCCGCCGAAGAGGGTCGGTTCGACGTACCAGCCACGGTCGAGCCCGGCAGGCCGGCCGCCGCCCGCGAGGACCTTGGCACCCTCCGCCTGGCCGATGCCGATGTAGTCGAGCGAGCGCTGCTGCTGGCGCCGGGCGACGAGCGGGCCGACCTGGGTGGCCGGGTCGAGCGGGTCGCCGACGACGAGCGCGCCCGCCGCCGCGGCGAAGGCCTCGGCGATCTCCTCGTAGCGGGAGCGCGGGGCGAGGATGCGGGTCTGGGCCACGCACGCCTGGCCGTTGTTCATCCAGGCGGCGGGGACGATCCCGGCGAGGGCGGTGTCGAGGTCCGCGTCCGGCAGGATCACCGCGGCCGACTTCCCGCCGAGTTCGAGGGTGACCCGGGTGAGGTTGCGGGACGCGACCTCCATGACCCGCCGGCCGGCCGCGACCGAGCCGGTGAAGGAGACCTTGTCGACGCCGGGGTGCCCGACGAGGTACTCGCTGACCTCCCGGTCGGCGGGCAGGATGCTGAGCACACCCTCGGGCAGCCCCGCCTCGGCCGCGATCTCGGCGAGGATGTACGAGTCGAGGGGCGCCTCCGGCGAGGGCTTGAGGACGACCGCGCAGCCGGCGAGCAGCGCGGGCCCCAGCTTGGCGGCGGCGGTGAACTGCGGCACGTTCCACGGGATGACGGCCGCGACCACGCCCACCGGTTCGCGCCGCACGAGCAGCGGGCCGAGCACGCCGCCGCGCCGCTCCTCGTAGGCGAAGTCCCGGGCGACGGTGATCGCCGCGTCCCAGACCATCATCGCGCCGAGAGCCTGGGCGAGGACGGACCAGGAGTACGGGGAGCCGTTCTGCGAGCTGATGGAGCGGGCGATCTCCTCGTAGCGGACGGCGATCGCGTCCTTGATGCGGGTGACGACCGCGATCCGCTCCTCCAGCGCCATCCGCGGCCAGGGTCCCTCGTCGAAGGCCCGGCGGGCGGCGGCGACGGCCCGGTCGACATCGGCCTCGGAGGCGTGCGGCACGCGGCCGATGACCTCCTCGGTGTGGGGCGAGATCACCTCGATCACCCCGTTACCGAGCGGATCGGTCAACTCCCCGCCGATGAACAGCTTTCCGTGCTCCACAAGCTCGGTCATGACCGCTGCCTCCCGAGGAGATGAAGTTCCCTGAATGACTTTCTGACGGTGCTTCAGAACTGATACCAGTTCTAGTTACCATGGGCAACGAGTCGAGCAAGCTCCGTACGGTCTTGGAGAGATGAGGGCACATGACCCAGGTGACCGAGCACGGCGGAGGCGTCTGGTCCCTGCGGGTGCCCATCCCGGACAATCCGCTCGGCCACACCCTGGTCCACGTGCTCGACACCGACCGCGGCCCCGTGCTCGTCGACACCGGCTGGGACGACCCGACCTCCTGGGCCGAACTCACCTCCGGACTCGGCGCGCTGGGGCTCTCGGTCCAGGAGATCCACGGGGTCGTCATCACCCACCACCACCCCGACCACCACGGACTCTCCGGCCGGGTCCGCGAGGAGTCCGGGGCCTGGATCGCCATGCACGCCGCCGACACGGCCGTCGTCCGCCGCACCCGCGAGGCCGAGCCGGGCACCTGGCTCGACTACATGACCCAGAAGCTGACCGCCGTCGGCGCCCCCGAGGAGCACGTCGCCCCACTGCGGGCCGCCCGCGCCGCCGGCCGGATGCGGACCCTGCCGGGGCTGCGCTCCGCCGTGCCCGACCGGGAGATCGTCCCCGGCGAGCTCCTCGACCTCACCGGCCGGCGGCTGCGCGCGATCTGGACCCCCGGCCACACCCCCGGCCACGTCTGCCTCCACCTGGAGGAGCAGCACCCCGCCGGGCTGCCGGGTCACGGCCGGCTCTTCTCCGGCGACCACCTGCTGCCGGGGATCTCCCCGCACATCGGCCTGTACGAGAACCCGGGCGACGCCCACGAGACCGACCCCCTCGGCGACTACCTCGACTCCCTCGAACGCATCGGCCGCCTCGGCGTCGCCGAGGTCCTCCCCGCCCACCAGTACGCCTTCGCCGACGCCGCCGGCCGGGTCGACGAGCTCCTCACCCACCACGAGGAACGGCTCACCGGGCTCCTCGCCCTGCTCGCCACCCCGCTCACCCCGTGGCAGCTCGCCGAGCGGATGGAGTGGAACCGCCCCTGGGCCGAGATCCCCCACGGCTCACGGAACATCGCCGTCAGCGAGGCCGAGGCCCACGTCCGCCGCCTGGTGAAGCTGGGCCGCGCGGAGGCCGTGACGGGCACGGACCCGGTCACGTACGTCGCGGTGTGAGGCCCGGCGCGAGGCCCTGTGTGCGGCGCTGTGTGAGGCGCCTCGCACCCACCGGGCCGCGGGCGTACGGGCCGGTAGAGTGAGCGGGTCGTCATCATGCCCGTACGGGGGGAAGCCGGTGGGAATCCGGCACTGACCCGCAACCGTGATCCACCCCCTCAAAGGGTGGTGAGTCGGACTGCCCCGTCCGGGACGTGAACGCCGGCACCGTCGAGGAATACGGAGCCGGAGCCTGGTGCCCCTGTGGCGTGCCGGTGCCCGGCCGCAGGAGAGGGCCCCATGAACACCGTCCGCCGCAGCGCAGCCGCGCTCGCCGCCGCAGCCGTCGTCTTCGGCACCGGAGCGGCCCTGGCCCTGCCGGCCGCCGCCGCGCCCTCGCCGTCCGACCCGGCCTCCGCTTCCCCCTCCGCTTCCGGTGCCTCCAGTGGTCTGTACGGCACGAAGGACCCGACCTACGACGGTGTGTGGCGGCAGTCCTACGCCTTCCTCGCCCAGCGCGGCGCCGGCTTCCAGCCCGCCGGCCTGGCCGTGGACTGGCTGCTCGACCAGCAGTGCGCCGACGGTTCCTTCAGCGCCTACCGCGCGGACACGACCGTGCCCTGCGACGCGAAGACGATGCGCGACACCAACGCCACCGCCCTCGCCGTCCAGGCGCTGGGCTCCGTCCGCCGCGAGTCCATGTTCCCGGAGAAGGTCGACAAGGCCGTCAAGGCCGGCGACGGCTGGCTGCGGTCCGTGCAGAACAAGGACGGCGGCTGGGGCTACGCCCCCGGCAGCCCCAGCGACGCCAACTCCACCTCGCTCGTCATCGGCGCCCTCGCCGCGACCGGCATCAAGCCCGGCTCCTACACCTCCGTCGAGGGCCGCACCCCCTACGACGCGCTCCTCACCTTCGCGGTGCCCTGCTCCGACAAGGACGGCGCCGGAGCCTTCGCGTACCAGCCCGACAAGACCGGCAAGCTCCTCGCCAACGCGGACGCCACCGCCGCCGCGACCCTCGCCGGGCTCGGCAAGAGCGTCGTCTCCACCAAGTCCTCCCCCGAGCAGTCCCCGACCTGCCAGGACCTGCCGAAGCCGACCGCCGAGCGGGCCGCGCTCAACGGCGCCTCCTACCTGGCGAAGGCCCTCGCGAAGACCGGCCACCTCACCGCCCCGCCGATGCCCGGATCCACCGACACGACGGAGAAGCCCGACTTCGGCAACACCGCCGACGCGGTCCTGGCGCTCGCCGCGTCCGGTGCGACGAAGGAGGCCCAGCCCGCGATGGAGTGGCTGGAGAAGAACTCCGCCGCGTGGGCGAAGGAGAGCGGCCCCGCCGCGTACGCGCAGCTGATCCTGACCGCCCGCGCGACGGAGACCGACCCGCGCGAGTTCGGCTCGGCCGACCTCGTCGAGCAGCTGAACGCCCTGGGCCCGGAGCCCAAGACCCCGGACACCTCCGACGCGTCCACGAGCGAGGACGAGTCCGGCTTCGACGTCTGGTGGATCATCGGCATCGGCATGGTCGTCGGCGTCGGCATCGGCTTCCTCGTGAGCGGCCGCAAGAAGTGACGAGGAGCAGGATCGGCGGCGCAGCCGCCCGGAGCGGTGCCGTCGCGGCCGGGGCCGTCCTCGTACTCACCGCCGTCGCGGCGGCGCCGGCGCAGGCCGCGGGCTACCGCTACTGGTCGTTCTGGGAGAGCGACGGCGGGAAGACCTGGACCTACGCCACACAGGGCCCCGCCACCGCCCGTCCCGCCGACGGCGACACGATCGGCTTCCGCTTCGCGCTCAGCCAGGGCACGAGCGACACCTCCCGGCCCTCCGCCGCCCCCGACTTCTCGGAGATCTGCGCGGGCGTGGAGAAGAAGGACGGCAGCAAGCGCGTCGCGGTCGTCGTCGACTTCGGCGGCCCGGAGGACGCCCCGGCCGGTGAGCAGCCCCCGGCGAAGCCGGTGACGAGCGACTGCGCGCAGGTCCATGAGGACGCGACGGGCGCGGAGGCGCTGGCCGCGGTGGCGAAGCCGCTGCGGTACGACGGCGCGGCCATGCTGTGCGGGATCGCCGGATATCCGGCGCGGGGCTGCGGCGAGCAGGTCGCGGAGGGCGAGGAGCAGCCCACCGCGCCGTCCGCTTCCCGTTCCGCTTCCGCAGGCCCCACCGCTCCTGCCACCACTCCTGCCTCCGCCGCCGACTCCGGCGGCAAGAGCGGCGGCGGCCCCTCCTTCGGCGTGCTCGCCGGCGGGGCGGCCGTGCTCGCGCTCGGTGGCGCCGCGATCTGGAAGGCCCGCCGCCGCGGATGAGCCCCGCATGAGCCCCGCCCTTGGCCGCCGGACGCTCACGGCCCCCGAAGCGAACCGGTCGAACGCCCTCCACGCCGGAGCCTGGTGGCTGTGGGCGCTCGGCCTGGCCGTCGCCGCTTCGCGCACCACGAACCCGCTGCTCCTCGGCCTGCTGGTCGGCGTCGCCGGGTACGTCGTGGCGGCCCGCCGTACGGACGCGCCCTGGGCGCGCTCGTACGGGGCGTTCGTGAAGCTCGGGCTGTTCGTCGTCTTCCTGCGGGTCGTCTTCTCGCTGCTGCTCGGCTCCCCGATCCCGGGGACTCACCTTCTGTTCACGCTGCCCGAGGTGCCGCTGCCCGAGTGGGCGCAAGGGGTGCGGATCGGGGGCCGGGTCAGCGCCGAGCAGCTGGTCTTCGCCCTCTACGACGGGGCGAAGCTGGCGACCCTGCTGATCTGCGTGGGCGCGGCGAACGCGCTGGCCAACCCGGCGCGGCTGCTGAAGTCGCTGCCGGGGGCGCTGTACGAGGCCGGGGTCGCCGTCGTCGTGGCGATGACCTTCGCGCCGAACATGGTCGCCGACGTGGTCCGGCTGCGGACGGCCCGCCGGCTCCGGGGCCGCCCCACGGGCGGGGTCCGGGCGGTGCTCCAGATCGGTCTGCCGGTGCTCGAAGGAGCCCTGGAGCGGTCGATCGCGGTGGCGGCCTCGATGGACGCCCGGGGTTACGGCCGGACGGCGCAGGTCCCCGCGTCCGTACGCCGTACGACGAACGTGCTGACCCTGGGCGGGCTGCTCGGCGTCTGCGCCGGGTCGTACGGCCTGCTCGCGGCGGAGGGCGCCGGCTACGGGCTGCCGCTGCTGGCCGCCGGGCTCCTCGCGGCGATGGCGGGGCTCCGGCTCGGCGGGCTGCGGACCGTGCGGACCCGGTACCGGCCCGACCACTGGGGCGTGCGGGCCTGGCTGGTCGCGGGCTCCGGGGTGACCGTCGCGGTCCTGATGATCTGGGCCAACGCGTACGCACCGGACGCGCTGCACCCCGGGGTCGTCCCGCTGGAGGCGCCGGAACTGCCGCTCTGGCCGGCCGTCTCGATCCTGGTGGGCCTGCTCCCGGCGTTCGTGGCCCCCGTCCCCCAGGACACCGTCGCCGTCACCGTCGCCAAGGAGGACTCGTGATCCGCTTCGAGAACGTCTCGGTGAGGTACGAGGAGGAAGCCGAGCCCACCCTGCGGGGCCTGGATCTCACCGTCCCCGAGGGGGAGCTCGTCCTGCTCGTCGGCCCGTCCGGCGTCGGCAAGTCGACCCTGCTCGGCGCGGTCTCCGGCCTCGTCCCGCACTTCACGGGCGGCACGCTGACCGGCCGGGTGACCGTCGACGGCCGGGACACCCGCACGCATCCGCCGCGCGAGCTGGCGGACGTGGTGGGGACGGTCGGGCAGGACCCGTCGGCGCACTTCGTGACGGACACGGTCGAGGACGAGCTCGCGTACGGGATGGAGTCTCTGGGTCTCGCGCCGGCCGTCATGCGGCGCCGGGTCGAGGAGACGCTCGACCTCCTGGGCCTGGCGGAACTCCGCGACCGCCCGATCGCCACGCTCTCCGGCGGGCAGCGCCAGCGCGTCGCGATCGGCTCGGTCCTCACCCCGCACCCCAAGGTCCTCGTCCTCGACGAGCCGACGTCCGCGCTGGACCCGTCGGCGGCGGAGGACGTCCTCGCGGTGCTCCAGCGCCTGGTCCACGACCTGGGCACGACGGTCCTCCTGGCCGAGCACCGCCTGGAGCGGGTCGTCCAGTACGCGGACCAGGTCGTCCTGCTGCCGGAGGGCGTGATGGGCGCGCCGGCGGACATCATGGCGATCTCCCCGGTCCACCCGCCGGTGGTGAGCCTGGGCCGCCTGGCGGGCTGGGACCCGCTACCGCTGACGGTGAGGGACGCGAGGCGGAGAGCGGGCGAGCTGAAGGAGCGGCTGGAGGGGCGGCTGGAGGAGAAGTCGGCGGGGCGGGTGGATTCACCCCGCTCGGCGGGTTCCCCGGAGGGGGAGACCTCGTGGGACGCCGCACGTTCGGCCCGGGGAGCCGTGTCAGCCCCGCCGGCGATTGAGGCGCGGGGGTCCGGGGGCGGAGCCCCTGGTTCCGGGAAGGGGCGGGGTGGGGGAGTCCTCCCGTTCCTACGGCGCCGCACCCGCCCCACCACACCCGCCCCGGCCACCGACCCCACCCCCCTCGTCCGCGCCGAAGGCCTCGGCGTCCGGCGCGGACGGGTCGAGGCCCTCCGCCGCATCGACCTCCAGGTCCGGGCAGGCGAGACCGTCGCCCTCATGGGGCGCAACGGCGCCGGCAAGTCCACCCTCCTCTCCACCCTCGTCGGCATGATCGCCCCGACCTCCGGCACCGTCCGTGTCGCCGGCCGCACCCCCCACACCACCACCCCCCGCGAGCTGATCCGCCAGGTCGGACTCGTCCCGCAGGAGCCCAGGGACCTGCTGTACGCGGACACCGTCGCCGCCGAGTGCGCGGCGGCCGACGCCGACGCGGGCGCGCGGCCCGGGACCTGCCGGGATCTGGTCTCCGAGCTGTTGCCGGGGGTCGCGGACGACACGCACCCCCGCGACCTGTCCGAGGGACAGCGGCTCGCGCTCGCGCTGGCCGTGGTCCTGACCGGCCGCCCGCCCCTCCTCCTGCTGGACGAGCCGACGCGCGGTCTGGACTACGCGGCCAAGGCCCGCCTCGTCACGCACCTGCGCGCCCTCGCGGCGGACGGTCACGCGATCGTGCTGGCCACGCACGACGTGGAGCTTGCGGCGGAGCTCGCGCACCGGGTGGTGATCATCGCGGACGGCGAGGTGGTCGCGGACGGCCCGACCGCCGAGGTCGTCGTCTCCTCCCCCGCCTTCTCCCCGCAGGTCGCCAAGATCCTCGCGCCGCAGCCCTGGCTCACGGTGGAACAGGTGGAGGGGGCGCTGTGAAGCACCCCGCGAAGCCCGGGAGCAGCCGCCCCGTCCGGCTCGGCCCGCGCTCGATCACCGCGCTGGTCCTGGTCTCCTTCATCGGGCTCATCGGCATCTGCTGGCCGCTCTTCGCGGACGCGTCCTCGGCCGTCACCACGCACTCGGCGGATGCGCCGTGGCTCTTCGCCGCTCTGCTGCCGCTGCTGATCGCGGTCGTCATCGCCACGATCTCCGACTGCGGGATGGACGCCAAGGCCATCGCGATGCTGGGGGTGCTCGCTGCCGTGGGGGCCGCGCTCCGCCCGCTGGGGGCGGGTACGGCGGGCCTGGAGCCGATGTTCTTCCTGATGGTGCTGAGCGGCCGGGTCCTCGGGCCGGGCTTCGGTTTCGTCCTCGGCGCGGTGACGATGTTCGCGTCGGCCCTGCTCACGGGCGGGGTGGGCCCTTGGATGCCGACGCAGATGCTCGCGATGGGCTGGTTCACGATGGGGGCCGGGCTGCTGCCGGCGCCCGAGAGACTCCGGGGCCGGGGTGAGCGGCTGATGCTCGCCGCGTACGGCTTCGTGGCGGCGTTCGCGTACGGCACGATCACCAACCTGTACGGCTGGGTGACGATCGGAGGCGGAGAGACGGCCACGGGCGACGGAAGCGGCGGGATCTACTTCGTGCCCGGCGCCCCCCTCCACGAGAACCTCGTCCGCTTCCTGACCTTCCTCGTCGCCACCTCCCTCGGCTGGGACCTCGGCCGCGCCGCCCTGACCGTCGTCCTCACGCTCACCATCGGATCCACGCTTCTGAAGGCACTGCGCCGTGCCACTCGACGGGCGAACTTCGAGGCCCAGGTCACATTCGAAGGCCCGAAAAGGGGCGCTCCGGGTGAGGCGGCCCACAGGACCTACGTCACGTACGAGCGGAAATAGTAGTCGGGCGTACCCTCTCAAATCGCCCCAGATCCCGTCATGACCTGCGGAAACGTGCCCTACCCACCCCCCGGGACCTTCCGCCCGGGTCCGAACCTTCCTCGTACAGGGGGTCGTTGCGCCGAGGTTCCGATCCTGGTTCTGTTGAGGACGTCGCCAGGCAGCCGGTGCTCACCGCAGCGCCTCGGACGGCCGGTTCCCCCCAGTTCCCGGGACTCCCGGGCTCTGGTTCCGGCTTGCCGAAATCGCCTGGCACGCCCCTTGTTCCCGACGTTAGGTAGAAACGTTGATCAGCTCGCTCACCACTCGTGTCGCCGCCCGCAAGAAGACCTTCGCCGCCACCGCAGCCGTGCTGCTGGGCGCTTCGGGTGCGGTGCTCGGCACGACGGGCTCGGTTTCGGCCGCCAGCCCGCAGGAGCTCGCTCGTGACATCGTCCCCGCCTCGCAGTACGCGTCCTTCAGCAAGATCGTCGAGCACGAGTCGCACTGGAACCACACCGCGACCAACTCCTCCAGCGGCGCCTACGGCCTGGTCCAGGCCCTGCCGGCCTCGAAGATGTCCTCGGCCGGTGCCGACTGGAAGACCAACCCGGCCACCCAGATCAAGTGGGGCCTGGACTACATGAACGAGCGCTACGGCTCCCCGAACGCCGCCTGGGCGTTCTGGCAGGCCAACGGCTGGTACTAAGAGTCCCGCCGCCGCACAGCGCACCCGCAAGGCCCCGCCCTCCTCTCGGAGGGGCGGGGCCTGCGGCGTTTCGCCGGCGGCGCTTTCCGCTGTGGAAATTTAGTAGACCGGTCGTCTAGTGTCCATGAGGTCGGCGGGCCAGAGATCCCGTCGCGACGACGCCGGAGGCTGCCCATGTCCGCAGTACCCACCCCGCACCCGCTCCCGCTCCTCACGGAGCCGGGCCCCCTCGCCCCCGGCCGCTTCGGCGAGCTCGTCGGCACCGCGCTCCCCGTCGTCCAGGGCCCCTTCGGCGGCGGTCTGTCCTCCGTCGCGCTCGCGGCGGCCGTGTCCGAGGGCGGTGGCCTCGGCTCGTACGGGGCCCACATCCACACCCCCGAGGAGATCACCGCGCTCGTGGCCCGGCTCCGCGCGGCCACCGGCCGGCCCTTCGCCGTGAACCTCTGGGTCCCGCAGGAGGGTGAGGCCGAGGCCCTCGCCGCCGTCACGGAACCGATGACGGCGGAGCACGCGGAGCACGTCGAGCGCCTGCGGCCGTACTACGAGGAGCTGGGCGCACGACCGCCGAGCGCCGTGGACGTACGGGCGTGGCCGGACTTCGACGAGCAGCTCGACGCCCTGCTCGCGGCGTCGCCGCCGGTGATCAGCCTGGTCATGGGCCTGCCGCCGCGCCGCCTCGTCACCGAGGCCCGGCGGCGCGGGATCGTCGTGGTGGGCACGGCGACGACCGTCGAGGAGGCGGTGGCCCTGGAGCGGGCCGGGGCGGACGCGGTCGTCGCCTCCGGCAGCGACGCGGGCGGCCACCGGGGCGCTTTCCTCCGGCCGGTACGGGAATCCCTGGTCGGCACCTTCTCCCTCGTCCCGCAGGTGGCGGACGCGGTGTCCGTCCCCGTCGTCGCGGCGGGCGGGATCGCCGACGGCCGCGGGATCGCCGCCGCCCTCGCCCTCGGCGCGGACGCGGTCCAGATCGGCACGGGCTTCCTCGCCGCCCGCGAGTCGGGGGCGAGCGAGGCCCACCGGCGGACCCTCGGCACCCCGGAGGCCCGGACGACCGTGCTCACCCGACTCTTCTCCGGGCGCACGGCCCGGGGCATCCCGAACCGCTTCGTCCGGGACATGGCGGCCCACGAGGGCCGTGTGCCGCCGTACCCCGTGCAGAACGCCCTGATGCAGCCCGTCCGCCGGGCCGCCGCCGCCCAGGACCGGCCCGAGTACCTGAACCTGTGGGCCGGGCAGGCGGCGGCCCTGGCCCAGGAGTCCCCGTCGGCGGGTTCCTACCTCACCGCACTCGTCGCACAGGCGACGCGGGCCCTGGGCGGGGCGCCGGCCGCCACGGGAATCCGTGACACCACGGCGACCCCGGACAGCACAGGGATCCCGACCACAACGGGGATCACAGCCTCTGGATGATGGTGCCCGTGGCCAGAGCCCCGCCGGCGCACATGGTGATGAGCGCGAACTCCTTGTCGGTGCGCTCCAGTTCGTGCAGGGCGGTGGTGATGAGACGGGCTCCCGTGGCTCCGACCGGGTGGCCGAGGGCGATGGCGCCGCCGTTGACGTTGACCTTCTCCAGGTCCTGGTCGAAGACCTGGGCCCAGCTCAGGACCACCGAGGCGAAGGCCTCGTTGATCTCGACGAGGTCGATGTCCTTGAGCGACATGCCGGCCTTGCCGAGCACCGCGCGGGTCGCGTCGACCGGTCCGTCGAGGTGGAAGTGCGGGTCGGCGCCGACGAGGGCCTGGGCGACGATGCGGGCGCGCGGGCGGAGTTTGAGGGCACGGGCCATGCGCTTGGAGGCCCACATGATGGCGGAGGCGCCGTCGGAGATCTGGGAGGAGTTCCCGGCGGTGTGGACGGCGGTCGGCATGACGGGCTTGAGCCGGGCCAGGCCTTCCATGCTGGTGTCGCGCAGGCCCTCGTCACGGTCGACGAGCCGCCACATGCCCTGTCCCGCGGCCTGTTCGGCCTCCGTGGTGGGGACCTGGACGGCGAAGGTCTCGCGCTTGTACCGCTCCTCGGCCCAGGCGGCCGCGGCCCGTTCCTGGGAGAGGAGGCCGAGGGAGTCGACTCGCTCGCGGGTGAGTCCGCGACGGCGGGCGATGCGCTCGGCGGCCTCGAACTGGTTGGGCAGGTCGACGTTCCACTCGTCGGGGAACGGCTTGCCGGGGCCGTGCTTGGAACCGGAGCCGAGCGGGACGCGGGACATGGCCTCGACGCCGCAGCTGATGCCGATGTCGATGACGCCGGCCGCGACCATGTTGGCGACCATGTGGCTGGCCTGCTGCGAGGAGCCGCACTGACAGTCGACGGTGGTGGCGGCCGTCTCGTAGGGGAGGCCCATGGTGAGCCAGGCGGTGCGCGCCGGGTTCATGGATTGCTCGCCGGCGTGGGTGACCGTACCGCCGACGATCTGTTCGACGCAGTCGGCGTGGATGCCGGTGCGGCCGAGGAGTTCACGGTAGGTCTCGCCCAGGAGGTAGGCGGGATGGAGGTTGGCGAGCGCGCCTCCGCGCTTGCCGATGGGGGTGCGTACGGCTTCGACGATGACGGGTTCCGCGGCCATGAGCTCGTCCTCTCCTCGACCGGTCGAGGTGTCCCGGCACCTCGTCCGGTCGGCGTCCCGGGGGAACTAGTACGCGTTCTAGTTCTGAGTGCAGTCTTATGACTGCTACCCCGGGTACGCAAGGGTCCGGGCCGCAACAGTTCTCGCCCCGCCTCTTGCTACTTGGCGAAGTCGTTACTAACTTTCCCGGCAGTTTCTGATGGGCCATCAGATAATGGAGCGTGTTGCCGATGCCCTGCCCCCATCTCCCCGAAGGGTTCGACGCCACCGACCCCGACCTGCTCCGTACGCGCATACCCTTCCCGGAGTTCGCCGAACTGCGGAAGACCGCCCCCGTGTGGTGGTGCCCGCAGCCGGCCGGCATCACGGGCTTCAGGGACGAGGGGTACTGGGCCGTCACGCGCCACGCGGACGTCAAGTACGTCTCCACGCACCCGGAGTTGTTCTCCTCGAACCTCAACACCGCCGTGATCCGCTTCAACGAGAGCATCGCCCAGGAGCAGATCGACGTCCAGAAGCTGATCATGCTCAACATGGACCCGCCCGAGCACACCCGGGTCCGCCAGATCGTCCAGCGCGGCTTCACGCCCCGGGCGATCCGGAGCCTGGAGACGGCCCTGCGCGACCGCGCCCGCGCCATCGCCGAGGAGGCCCGGCAGGGCGCGGGACCCGACGGCAGCTTCGACTTCGTCACCCGGGTCGCCGTCGAACTGCCCCTCCAGGCGATCGCCGAGCTCATCGGCGTCCCCCAGGAGGACCGCTCCCGGATCTTCGACTGGTCGAACAAGATGATCGCCTACGACGATCCCGAGTACGCCATCACCGAAGAGGTCGGCGCCGAGGCCGCCATGGAACTCATCGGCTACGCGATGACCATGGCCGCCGCCCGCAAGGAATGCCCGGCCGCCGACATCGTGAGCCAGCTCGTCGCCGCCGAGGGCCAGGGCAACCTCTCCTCCGACGAGTTCGGCCTCTTCGTCCTCCTCCTCGCCGTCGCCGGCAACGAGACCACGCGCAACGCCATCAGCCACGGCATGCACGCCTTCCTCACCCACCCCGACCAGTGGGAACTCTTCAAGCGGGAGCGGCCGGCGACCGCCGCCGAGGAGATCGTCCGCTGGGCGACACCCGTGGTCTCCTTCCAGCGGACCGCGACGCAGGACACCGAGATCGGCGGGCAGAAGATCCGCGCGGGCGACCGCGTCGGCATCTTCTACTCCTCCGCCAACAACGACCCCGAGGTCTTCACCGACCCCGAGCGCTTCGACATCACCCGCGACCCGAATCCCCACCTCGGCTTCGGCGGCGGCGGACCGCACTTCTGCCTCGGCAAGTCCCTCGCCATCAAGGAGATCGAGCTGATCTTCAACGCGATCGCGGACGTCCTGCCCGACCTCACGCTCGTGGGCGAACCGCGCCGGCTGCGGGCCGCCTGGCTGAACGGGGTGAAGGAACTCAGGGTCCGCACGTCGGCCTGATCGGCAGGACCCCGCCGAGGAACGGTGACCGGCCGGAACCGGAACGTCTCCGGCCGCGTCCGACCCCACATGCGGGG
Organism: Streptomyces narbonensis; assembly: GCF_014649015.1. Classification (GTDB taxonomy): domain Bacteria; phylum Actinomycetota; class Actinomycetes; order Streptomycetales; family Streptomycetaceae; genus Streptomyces; species Streptomyces narbonensis. The sequence goes on along the minus strand of NZ_BMSF01000001.1, from coordinate 745,202 downwards.
GACACACGGAAGCAATCCGGCCACCAGAATCCTGACGACGCTCGTCGCGCTGCTCGCGCTCCAGATCGGCTCGCTCGTCGCACCGGCGTACGCCTGCGGCTGCGGCGCGATGATCCCGGACAGCTCCGAGCGCATCGGCGTCGACCGGGAGGAGTCGGCCGTCCGCTGGGACGGGCGCACCGAGACCATCGTCATGCGCTTCAACGTCCACGGGAACGCCAGGCGGGCCGCCTGGATCATGCCGGTACCGAGCCGCGCCGAGGTCACCCTCGGCGACCCTGCCCTCTTCGACGCGCTCGAATCGCTCACCGCGCCCGAAGAACGCGACCGGCACTACTTCTGGCCGCGCGAGGGCGACTGGCCCTTCGACAGCTCGTACGGCGACGGCGCGGCCGGCGCCGCCCCGCCCGGCGCGGGCTCCGGCGTCGGCGTCGTGGGCCGCGAGCGGCTCGGCCCCTTCGACGTGGCCCGGCTGACCGCCACCGACCCCGCCGCGCTCGGCGACTGGCTGCACGCCAACGGCTTCGAGCTGCCCGAACGGCTCCCCGGCGCGCTCCGGCCGTATGTGGACCGGAGGTGGGAGTACGTCGCCGTCCGTCTCGCCCCGCAGGAGAAGGGCGCGTCCCTCCAGGGCAAGCTGTCCCCGCTGCGGATCAGCTTCGCCTCCCCCGAACTCGTCTATCCCATGCGGCTGTCCCGGCTCGCGCGGACACCGCAGACGCTCGGCCTGTACGTCCTCGCCGACCACCGGATGGAGCCCCGCTCCCCCATCGGCGGCGACCGCCCCGAGGTGACCTTCGCGGGCCGGATCGACGGCGACGAGAGCGCCGCCGTCACTGGGCTCACCGGCGGCGTACCGGTCCATCTGACCGCCCTGGAACAGGAGTTCCCCCACCCGGACCGCATCGACGACGACCACCGCCTCCGCGCGGTTTCCGACACCCCGTACCGCGAAGTCGTCTACAACGACCGCCTGTTGACGATCGGTGACGACGTCCCGGCCTGGCTGGTGACGGTCGGCGGCGGCGCACTGCTCGCGGCGGCGGCGACGCTCCTCGCCGTACGGGCGTCGAGGCGCCGCTCCCAGCCCGCCCCAGGTGTACGTTCGACCGCATGACGAACCCTCAGGTAAACCCCGAATGGGGTGATGTGGACCGCTACATCACCGAGCTGCTCGCCCCGGCGGACGAGGCGCTGACCGGCGCGCTCGCCGCGTCCACGGCGGCCGGCCTGCCCGAGATCGCGGTCGCCCCGAACCAGGGCAAGCTGCTGCACCTGCTCGCCGTGACGCTGGGCGCCCGGAACATCCTGGAGATCGGCACCCTCGGCGGCTACAGCACGATCTGGCTCGCCCGCGCCCTGCCCGCCGACGGCCGGCTCATCACCCTGGAGTACGACCCCGCCCATGCGGACGTCGCCCGCGCCAACCTCGCCCGCGCGGGTCTCGACAAGCTCGTCGAGGTCCGCACGGGCGCGGCCCTGGACACCCTGCCGCGCCTGGAGGAGGAGGGCGCGGGCCCCTTCGACCTGGTCTTCGTGGACGCCGACAAGGTCAACAACCCGCGGTACGTGGAATGGGCGCTGAAGCTGTCCCGCCCGGGCACGCTGATCATCGTCGACAACGTGGTGCGCGGCGGGAAGGTCGCCACCGCGCACCCCGACGACCCGGCGATCACGGGCACGCGCGAGATGTTCGAACTCGTGTCCCGCGAACCGCGCCTGGACGCCACCGCGTTCCAGACGGTCGGCACGAAGGGCCACGACGGCCTGCTGCTGGCCCGCGTCGTCGGCTAGGCACCGTCGTCCTGGCCGACCGGAAGCGCCATCACGATCTCCTCGTCCTCGAGGCCCCCGGTCGGCTGGAAGCCGAACGAGGCGTAGAGGCCGGCGGCGGAGGTGTTGTCCGGGTGGCAGGAGAGTCGGATCTGCCGGCAGTCCGGCAGATCCGACAGGCGCTCGATCACGGCGCCCAGGGTGGCGCGGCCCACTCCCTTGCCCTGCTCGGCCGCGCTCACCACCATGCCGCCGATCCAGTGGGTGCCGTCCCCGTCGTCGTACGCCCACATGACGTGGCCCACGACGGTGTCACCGGCGCGGACGCCGAGGGACGTCCACACGTCGCCGCGCTGGGAGAGCAGGAGGTAGCGCGCCGCGAGCGCGGCCACGTACCGGCGCTGCTCGTCGGCGGGCGCCACGTCGGCGACATCGCGCCAGTTGCCCTCCGTGATCTCCTCGAGCACCACGGCCCGGCCCTGGCGGTCGGTGAACTGCTGCGTCATGCGTTCCCCACATCTGTGCTGGTCAGAGGGGGTGAGCGTAGCCAGTCGCACAGGCGCCCGGGTAGCGGTTTTCCGTGTCTGCCGGAGTGTTCCGGATCGAAGTCGAAGCACCCCCTGGGCCGTCGGCGGCGCTCCGCGTGGCAGCCACCGCGCCGCCGGCTCCCGTACCGCGTCCGCGCCGGGAAGCGGACCTCACGCCGTCCCGACGTGCCGATGTAGGAGACTGCAGGCACATCCGTACGTCGTGAGAGGTGTCCAGTGCCCAGCGTGGTGAAGATCAACGTCCTGACCGTTCCGGCCGAGCAGCGCGAGGTCCTGGAGCAGCGCTTCGCCTCCCGCGCCGGGGCCGTGGAGGGCTCCGACGGCTTCGAGTGGTTCGAGCTGCTGCGCCCGCTGGAGGGCACCGACCAGTACCTCGTCTACACCCGCTGGCGCAGCGAGGAGGACTTCCAGAACTGGATGAACGGCTCGATGAAGGCCGCGCACGGGGGCGGCGGCAGCGGTGCGGGCGGCGAGGGCGGCGAGCGGCCGAAGCCGGCCGCCACCGGGTCCACCCTCTGGTCGTTCGAGGTCGTCCAGCAGGCGTCCCCGAAGAACTGAGCTGCGTCCCTGGTCGTGCGCGCCGCACAATGGCGCGCATGACCTGGAACTTCTCCCCCGAGGCCGTCGACACCCCGGACGCCGCCGCCCTGCGCCGCGACTACTACGACGACGTCGCCAGCCGCTACTGGAAGCGGCCCGCGACCGCCGCGGAGCTCGACGAGGGCCTCACGAACGACGGGGTCGAGCTGCTCACCCCGCCGACCGGGCAGTTCCTCGTCGCGCGGTACGAGGGCAAGGCGGCCGGCTGCGGCGGGGTCCTGATGCTCGACGGCGAACGCGCCGAGCTGACCCGGGTCTTCCTGCGCCACGCCTTCCGCGGCCTGGGCGGCGCCGGTGCCCTGCTCGGCGAGCTGGAGGACGCGGCGCGCGGCCTCGGCGCCCGCCGGATGGTCCTCAACACCCGCCTGGACCTGGTCGAGGCACGCGCCCTGTACGCACGGCACGGGTACGTCGAGATCCCGGCGTACTGCACGGGCCCGTACATGGACATCTGGTACGGCAAGGAGCTGTTCTGACGGAGGGGTCTCCGGAAGACGCAGGGTCTCCGACAGACGCAGGGGGCTCCGACAGGCGCAGGGGTCTCCGGCGGACGCAGGTGTCCGAGAGCCGACTCAGCGGCTCCAGACGACGACGTCGAAGATACCGGTCACGTCGGAGACCTGGCCGGTCATCTCCTTGACGGTCAGCCGGGCGAGGCGGCCGTCGTTCGTGCTCGCGCAGACGACCAGGCCCGTCTTCATCTTGATCTCCTCAGAGGTTCCCAGGGTGTCGACGACACCGGCGCAGTCCGCGTACGTGGGCGCCTTGGCCGAGTCCTTCCACACCAGCGCCTTGACCCCGTTGTCGGGCTGCAGCATTTTTGTCGTGCCGAACGTGTACACGGAGAAGTCGTTCTCCTCGCGGATCTCGGACTCCACGGGGGGCACCGAGTCCAGGTCCTTGTCGTCCGTGTACGTGATCGCCAGCGGACCCTGCCATTCGACGGTGCCGGCCGGCTTCCCGGGCGGAGTCGTGGGCGCCGGGGCCTCCGAGGCCTCCGCGGACTGCGTGCCCTCCGGGCTCTCCGTGGACTCCGGGCTCTCCGACGAGTCCGAGGCAGCCTGGTCACCGCCCTGGGCCTCTTCTCCGGGAGTGGTGGTGCCGGTCGCCGGGCCCTGCGCGGCGGGCGGTGCGGGGTTCGCGTTGCCGTTGTTGCTGCTCACCATGTACGTGCCGACGACACCGATGACCGCCGCCACCAGCGTGGCTCCCGCGCCGATCCAGGCCCCTCGGTGCTGGGTCGCGCGTGCCGGAGCGGCCGGTATCTGGGTACCGTACGCGCCGTTCGCCACGTAACCGCCGTGGCCGTTGTTCGCGCCGTACGGGCCGTTGCCCTCGTACCCGCTGTTGCCCTCGTAGCCGCTGTACGGGCCGTTCGCGTGACGTGGATCCTCGGTGTTCATCCTGCCCATCCCCCTGTGATGCGATCTTGGAGGGGGACAGCCTACTGAGGGGCGCTGAGCGGCAGTCATAGAGGGCGTGCGGGCGCCCAGTTGAGAGGCGGCTGGACGCCCTTGCCGTCCGTCCGACCGGAGAATCCGGTCAGAACACCAGCACCTCGCGGTCGAGCGGATACCGGGCATGGTGAAGGCCCTGGTTCGGCGAGGGAGTGAGGGGCAGGACGCCCGTCGGCTGCGTCCCCAGGTTGTCGTCCCAGATCCGAGGGAGGACCTGTCCGACGACGCGGAACTTCCGGAAGGTGAAGGGCGGGCTGTCGGTCGGGAAGAACTCGGCCGTGGTCATCACCTGGAAGTGCAGGTGCGGCGTGGTCGAGTTGCCGCTGTTGCCGATCAGCCCGAGGAGCTGGCCGGGTTCGACGTGGTCACCCTTCCGGACCTTGAGGGAGCCGGGCTTCATGTGGGCGTAGAGCACGTAGCGGCCCGGCGCGACCTTCACGGTGACGTGGTTGCCGACGGTGTCCTGGATCGGCGGGACGGGCGGGGTGATGGGCGGCGTGTTCTCCGGGACTCCGTCCTGGACCTCCACCACCCTGCCGCCGGCCGCGGCCACGACCGGCTGACGGTAGCTCAGGTAGCTGTCGAGCCGGGCGGGGTCGCCTTCCCAGGTCTGCCCCTGCTCGCCGACCCGGTACCAGTCGATCGCGAAGCGCTGCGGCACGTAGAAGCGGCCGTTGATCGGGCCGAGTCCGCGCCGGTGGTGGGTGTTGCCGCAGCACGACTCACTGGAGTACCAGGTGCCGGGGCGGACCGGCGCGCCCAGGTTCAGCGGCTCGGCGCGGGAGGTCGGGGTGATCTGCACCGTCTCCTCGAACGCGGAGGGGCCGGCGGGGGTCAGGACGGCGCCCGAGAGATGGTGTTCGAGTGCCTTGGGCACCCGCTGGCCGCGGTCGAGGACCAGGTCGATCCAGATGACCCACTGCTGGGAGCCCTGGATGACGGTCGGCGTCGGTCCCGGGGGCGCCGGGGTGTACGCGTCCGCACCCGGCAGGGGGTCGCCCACCGGATTGGCGGCGTCGGCCAGCGCCTGCCCGCTCAGCGAGCCCACGACCCGGTGCGTGCGGGCGTCCCGGACGTCGACGCGGTCGAGCCGCACCGGCGTGCTCTCGGACAGTGCGCTCGTGGTGAGGAGTTCGTACGAAAGGTGCGTCTTGCCGTCCGTGGCGACGAACGGCGCCGGTTCGGTCATCACCGCCGCCGTCAGCGGAGTGAACTGTGCGCCGGGCGCCGGAGGCGCCCCGTCGGTCCCGTAGCCGGGTCCCGTCGAGGCCACCAGCATGCCGGCCGCGAGAACGGCAGCGGCGAGCCCGCGAAATAGCGGGCTGCGGCCGGTGCGTCTGCGGGGTTCGCGCTCTGCCATTGCGCTCTTTCGATCGTCGGATCCGGCCGTGAGGACGCCGGTACGCCTCGCGCAGAGGCGCAGGCCCATGTAATCCGGCGACACGCCGCTCCCGGCGGAGGGCGCCGGAGGCAGGTGCCGAACTGCACCCGACCGGCCGCATCGGCCACCGCGTCCTCGCCTCACGGCAGCGTCCGTCTCCTCGGGCCGTCCCGGGGCGACGCGTTCCCCTGATCTGAATGTCCGGTTATGGCCTACCGGGAGATACCGCCGTCACCCCTCGAACAGGGGCGGGCTGCATAATCGCTCGCAGTTGTCTCGGGGAGGGGACCCATCATGACCGGACATGTCTGTCCTGAATGCGGTGTACAAAGACCTGGCTGCGCCTGCGCCCAGGCGGAGATAGCGGCGGCCGAGGACTTCGATCCGCTGCGGATCAGGCCGTACGTGACGCTGGACGCGGAGGGGCCCGAGGGGGGCTCGGGGGCTGGGGGGCTCACGGGACCTGCGGGACCGTCGGGGCTTGCGGGACCCTCGGGGCACGCAGGACCGTCGGGGCACGCGAGCGCCGCGGGACCCGGGAGTGCCTCGGGGTACTACGCGACGGAGGATCCGCCGACGGCCCGACTGGCGGCGATCCGCCCGGACGGCCCGCCGGCCCCGTACCCGGCGGCGCAGCCCGACCCGTACGCCGACCCGTACGCCGACCCGCACACCGACCCCTCCGAGACGATGCCCCTGCTGCTGCACGGCATCGGCCGCGGCGACCGCGGCGCGGGCCCGGCGGACGGACACGCGCCGGCGCGGGGGCGCAGGCGCGGGATGGTCGTCGCGGCGGTGGCCGCCGTCGCCGTCGCCGGCACCGCCGCCCTCGCGGCGGCCGTCCTCGGCGGCGGGGACGAGAGCGACGACCGGGCGACCGGCCTGGAGATCACCACCAGCGCTTCCCTGAACGTCGCCGTGTCGGAGGCCCCGTCCCCCTCCCCCTCCTCCGAGACCCCGGAGCCGAGCTCGTCGCCCCCGTCCGTACGCCCGACGGCCACGTCCGCCTCCCCGTCCGCCACGTCCACCCCCTCCGCCTCCCGGACCGCCCCGTCCCCCAGCGCCACGACCGGCGCGGCGGCCCCTCCGGCCGCCACCACCACGGCCGCCCCGACGACCACGGCGCCGACGACCGCGCCGACGACGACGGCCCCGCCCACCTCACAGGCACCCGAGGAGCCGGCGCCGCCGGAGGAGACCGAGGAGTCCGTCGAGACACTGAGCTACGGCTCCAGCGGCCCCGAGGTGGAGGAGCTCCAGCAGCGCCTGGAGCTCGCGGGGGCCTATGACGGGCCCATCGACGGGGAGTACGGACAGGGGGTCTGGCGTGCGGTGAAGAACTACCAGTCCTGGATGTTCATCGAGGAGGACCCGAAGGGCGTGTACGGCCCCGCCACGCGCGAGGCACTGGAGCGGAGCACCTGGCTCTGACGGCACGGGATCCGCTGCGGGCGGGACCGGCTGGCCAAGACGGCCCCCGGTTTTGTATCGTAGAAAAACAAAGTGGCCCCGCCCGTACTCCCTGACCGGCGGGCGGGACCGCTTCGTTCTCCGCACCCCTCCCTGGAGACCCGGCGGCAGGACCTCGACGCGGACGCCGTCCTCAAGGTGGTCCACGGCCGCCAGGGGTACGCGACGATGGCCGTCCTCCTCCCGGACCGCCCGATGGCGGAGAACCACGCCGACAACCGGCTGATGCTCGCCGAGGAGACCGCCGACCTCGACGGCGTCGTGCCCGTCCCCGGCGCCCCCGCCTTCATGGCCGCGATCGCCGCTCTGCCGTTCGCCCTGGTGACCTCGGCCGACGAGGCCCTCGCCCAGGCGCGGATGGGTGCGGCCGGCCTCCCGATGCCCTCGGTCCGGGTCACCGCGGAGTGCGTCGGCGCGAGCAAGCCGGACCCGGAGGGCTTCCTCAAGGGCGCGGCGGAGCTGGGCTTCGCTCCGGCGGACTGCGTCGTCTTCGAGGACTCCGAGGCCGGCATCCAGGCGGGCCGCGCGGCCGGCATGCGGATCGTGGGCGTCGGCCCGCGCGCGGCGGCCTTCGCGCCCGACCTCCACGTCGAGGACCTCACCGGTCTGCGGGTCGAGGCGGCGCCGGACGGCACGATCACCCTGAGCGCCCTGGCGTAGGTTCCCCCTCCCCCGCCTCCCGGCTGATCCGGCCGCGCGCGACCAGCTCCAGGGTGGTCGCGGCGGCCACCGCCTGTACCGCCAGCAGCGCGATGAGCACGAAGAGCTGGACGGCGCCCGCGTGCAGCGGTGAAGCGCCGCCGAGCAGCATGCCCACGAAGGCCCCCGGCAGCGTGACGAGACCCACCGTGCGCGTCTGGTCCATGCCGGGGAGCAGGGCGTCCGCCGCCGCCTTCCGCGCCACCTCGAGCCGCGCCTCGCGCTCGACGAGCCCGATCGCCAGCCCCGCCTCCACCTCGCCCCGCCGCGTCCTCAGCTCGTCGAGCGCGCGCCGCCCCGCGAGGACGGTGGCGGTGAGCGCACCGCCGACGAGGATGCCGGTCACGGGCACGAGCGTGATCCCCTTCACCGGCACGAGCCCGGTGACGACGAGCGCGAGGACCACCGGCGCGACGGCGGCGGCGATCGGCACGCCCGCCCACCACCAGCCGCGGCCCGGCGCGGGCACGACCCGCCGCCCCGCCGTCCGTACCGCCACGGCGTACATCAGGAGCAGGAAGCCCAGCAGCAGCGGTACGGAGCGGACGACCCACCCGATCACGAGCGAGACGGCGACCAGCTGGACGGCGGCGCGCGCTCCGGCGAACAGGGTGTCGCGGGCCCGGCCGAGGTGCGCGAGGGCGACGACACTCGCGGCGAGGGCGAGCAGGACGGCGAGTACCGCCCCAAAGGTGACGTTCACGTCCAGAAGCACACAGCCACAGTAGAGCCCGGCCGCAACGCGGCGGCACCTCGCGGAATCTGTTGCTCCATCAGGCACGCCACACCCCTTGATGTGACGTGCCCATGTCGCCACCCTGTTACCTGGCGCACCCCGCAAGGAAACCTCGCGCCGCCACGATGACCGGGCCGGCGCCCGGCGCCCCCACGGGGGCGGTGCCGGCCAAGATCCCCCACCTCAAGGGAGTTCACATGCCCGTCGGCATGATCTACGCGCGTCGACTCGCTGTCCTGGCCACCTCCGCCGGCCTCGCCGCCACCGGCCTCCTCGCCACGGCACCGGCCGCCCAGGCCGCCATGCCCACCCCCGTCAGCGCGGCCACCGCCCGCACCTATCTGGCCGCCCTCACGGTCAAGGCGGAAGGTTCCTCCACCGGCTACAGCAGGGATCTCTTCCCGCACTGGATCACCCAGTCCGGGGCGTGCAACACCCGCGAGACCGTCCTCAAGCGCGACGGCGTGAACGTCGTCACCGACTCCAGCTGTGCCTCCGTCAGCGGCAGCTGGTACTCGCAGTACGACGGCGCCACCTGGACCGCCGCCTCCGACCTCGACATCGACCACGTCGTCGCCCTGTCCGAGGCATGGCGCTCGGGCGCGAACGCGTGGACCACCGCGCAGCGCCAGGCCTTCGCGAACGACCTGACCCGCCCCCAGCTCATAGCCGTGACCGACAACGTCAACCAGGCCAAGGGCGACCTGGACCCGGCGGAGTGGATGCCCTCGCGCACGGCCTACCGCTGCACGTACGCCAGGGCCTGGGTGCACGTGAAGCACCACTGGAACCTCAGTGTCGACTCCGCCGAGAAGAGCGCCCTGCAGTCCGTGCTCAACGGCTGCTGACCCCTCACCTCCTGAAGCACCGTCACCGGAGCGGCCCCGGGGAGTGAGCCTCGCCACACACCCCCCGGTGGCCGAATGTTGAACTTGCAAGTACTCGTGAGGGGTGCCTAACCTTGCGGCCTCGTCGGTTTCCGTCCCCCACACCCCGTCCTCCCCACGGACAGGGTCAGGCCGAAGGAGTCACCCCCATGAACAACAGCTCGAACAGCCTCATAGGCCGCCTGAACCAGGCCCAGCCCTACGCGCTCGGCCTCTTCCGCATCGTGGTCGGCCTGCTCTTCGCCTGCCACGGCGCGGCCTCGCTCTTCGGCGTGCTCGGCGGCGCCATGGGCGGCAGCACCATCCCGGCCGGGACCTGGCCGGGCTGGTACGCGGCCGTGATCCAGCTCGTCGGCGGCGTCCTGGTCCTGGCGGGCCTCGGCACCCGGAGCGCCGCGTTCCTCGCCTCGGGCTCGATGGCGTACGCGTACTTCAAGGTCCACCAGCCCGAGGCCCTCTTCCCGCTCCAGAACGGCGGCGAGACCGCGGCCCTGTTCTGCTGGTCCCTCGCGCTGCTCGTCTTCACCGGCCCGGGCGCGCTGGCCCTCGACAGCCTCTTCGGCGCCCGGGGCGGCGCGGACGCGAAAACCGGCCAGGAGCACGAGAAGCAGGGCGCGCCGATCACGGCCTGAGCCCCGCACCGACGGACGGGCCGGAAGCCGGAGGACGGTTTCCGGCCCTTCCCGTGCGCCGCACGGACCGCGCACACCGCTCCGGCACCCGCCCGGCAGGGCCTCGCCCACCCCCGCGTAGGCTCTGGCTCTGTGAATCTGCTCGACAGCCTCGGCTCGCTGCGGTCGCTGACCGCCGGCCCGTGGATCTACCCGGTGGTGACGGCGTCGATCCTGCTCGACGTCTTCCTGCCCGTGCTGCCGAGCGGCTTCCTGGTGATCACCGCCGCCACGGCCGCGGCGACGGCCACCGCGGCCTCCCCCGACGTGCCCTCGGTCCTCCCGCTGCTCCTCTGCGCGGCCTCCGCTTCCGTGCTCGGCGACTTCCTGGCGTACCGCCTGGCTCGCCGGGGCGGCGCCAGGCTGGACCGGGCGATCGCCCGCTCACGCCGCCTCTCCCTGGCGCAGGAACGTCTCGGCACCGCGCTGGCCAGGGGTGGCGGGCTGCTCGTGGTCCTCGCGCGCTTCGCCCCGGCGGGCCGCTCCGTGGTCTCCCTGGGCGCGGGCGCGGCCAAGCGGAGGAGCAAGGACTTCCTGCCGTGGTCGGCGCTCGCCGGCGTGACCTGGGCCTCCTACAGCGTGGGCCTCGGCTGGCTCGGCGGTCAGTGGCTGGGCGCGACCTGGTTCAGCGCGGGGGTGTCGACCCTCGCGCTCTTCCTCGCGGGCGGCCTCGCCGCGTACCTCATACGGCGTCCGGCTGCGGCTCCCGCGCCGGTCTCGTGACGGCGGGGTGCGCCCCGCGCACCTCCAGACCGGCGAGGAGTCTCGCGGTCGCGTCCGTGATCTCGTCCACGGCGCGGTCGAAGACCTCGCGGTTGTGGGCGGCGGGCGCGCGGAAGCCGGAGACCTTGCGGACGTACTGCAGGGCGGCGGCGTGGAAGTCCTCCTCGGTCGCCTCCTCGGGCAGCGCGGGCGGTCGGAGCGTCTTGATGCTGCGGCACATGCCTCCAGTGTGGCGCGCCCCACTGACAACCGCCTCGGTCACGCGACCAACCGCCTCGGTCACGCGAGCCCGCGCCGACTACGCGCGTTGATCTCGGCGGCGCGGGCCCGGAGCTCGCGCAGGGGAGTGGCGAGCTGTACGTCGGCGGGCTCGGCGTCCCACTCGGCGCCACCGTGGACGGCCCGGATCCGCAAGCGTCCGGAAGCGCTCTCCACATAGAAACCGACCCGCCCGGTGGCGGTGTCACGGACGAGGTCACCGACCTCCGGCAGTGGCTGCACGCATCCCCTCCGTCCCGAATCCTGAAGCTGGGGACCACCAGAGAAGCGGGGACGCCCCGCCCTGTCAACGTATCTCTAGAGATGTCCCCCGTTGGATGGATCGACCGGGCGGGACGGCGCACACGTGTGCACCCCGGCCCGGGGGTGCGCCTAGGGTCTGTCGTCACCTTCCCGTCGTTGCCCGAAGGGCGGCCCCGCGGCGTCTGGTGCGTGCTCTCGGCCGGGTGGAAGCCCGCGTACCGGGCGTACGTGGGCTTTCGCCCGGTATGGGGAGAGTGCGTGGCAGGCGTCGCGGGGCGGACGGGAAGGTGACGACAGGCCCTAGGGTGTCCCGCAGATGAAGGGAGTGGTCCACCCGTGACTGACCAGGACAGCGCTCGTCGGCCCAAGTACCAGCGCATCGCCGACGAGTTGAGAACCGCGATCCAGTCAGGCGCCTTCGCGCCGGGCGACCGGCTCCCCGGCGAGAACGACCTCATGTCGACCTACGAGGTGGCACGGATGACGGCGCGCCAGGCCCTCTCCGTCCTGCGCAACGAAGGCCTCGCAGAGGCCCGCAAGGGCGCCGGGGTCTTCGTCCGGGTCTTCCGCCCGCTGCGCCGCCGGGGCATCCCGCGCCTCGCCGGTGACCGCTGGGGCAGCGGCCGCTCGGTCTGGTCGGCGGACGTGGAGGACCGGGACCTGGTCGTCGACCAGATCGAGGTGGCGGAGGCGGCTGCCGGAGCCAGGGTCGCCGGGGCACTGAACCTCGCCCCGGGCACGCCCGTCTGCGTCCGCAGCCGCCGCTTCGTCCTGGACGCCAAGCCGGTGCTGCTCTCGGTCTCGTACCTCTCCGCGGAACTGGTGCGCGGGACGCCCATCACGGAACCGGACACGGGCCCGGGCGGCACCTACGCCCGGCTGACGGAGCTGGGGCACCGGCCGGTGCGCTTCCGCGAGGAGATCCGCTGCCGGATGCCGACGGCGGACGAGTCGGACCGGCTCGCCCTGGAGTTCGGCACTCCGGTGGTCCTGATCGGCCGGACGGCGTTCACGGGGCCAGGGGTGGCGGTGGAGCTCAACGAGATGACGCTGGACTCGTCGGCGTACGTCCTGGAGTACGACTTCGACGCGTGACCTCGAACCACGCGCCGGGGTCGGCGTGGGCGACGGGGCCGGGGAACCCGGCGGCGGCGAGCGCGACGGCCTCGCCGGGCTCGACCCCGGCCCCCACATGCGTCACGACGAGCCGCCCGACACCGGCCGCGGCGGCGCTCAGTCCCGCCTGCGCGGGGGTGTGGTGCCCGGGCACAGCCCCGTCGGCCTCACAGAAGAACAGATCACACCCCCGGGCGAGTTCGACGAGCGGGGGACAGGGCTCGCAGTCCCCGGAGTAGACGAACGAGCGCCCGTCCTCGCTCTCGACGCGCAGGGCGAAGGCGTCCGGTCCGGCGTGGTCGACGGCGCGCGACCGGAGGGTGAGCCCGCCGACGGTGGCGACGTGCCCGTCGTGGAGCTCCTCGACGGCGAAGGCCTTCTCCACGGGGCTGCGCTCGGGCCCGTTGGTCAGGAATCCGGCCAGCCGGTCGGCGATGCCGGCGGGCCCGAAGAGGGGCACGGGCACGGACACGTCGAGTCCGGCGTACAGCAGCGCGTAGTACGCGGTGAGCAGATCGGCGCAGTGGTCGGCGTGGAGGTGCGAGATCCAGACGGCGTCGATGTCGCCGAGTGCGACGTGCCGCTGGAGCTCGGCGAGGGTGCCGGTCCCTGCGTCCACCCAGACGCGGACGCCACCACCCTCGACGAGATGGCCGGAACAGGGGTTGCCGGGCCGGGGATACGGAGTGGCGGACCCGAGAACGACAACCCGAAACGCATCAGAACCCATACCCCCACCCTAGGCTCCACCCCCACCCCCTCTTCCTCCTGTCCGAACATGTGCGGGCGAGGTGAAGGACGTGCGTATCCTGTGTGCTCGCCGGGCCCCATCGGCGGGCGCCCGGCAGAAACTGAGGGACATTCATGCTTCGTGCACGCACGCTCGCGGCGGTGACCGCGGCCGCCGCTTCCGGCGTCCTGCTGCTGCCTTCGCCGGCCCAGGCCGCCGGCTCGGTCCACCTGTACAAGATCTACTACGACAGCCCGGGTTCGGACCGCGGGGCGAACTCGAGCCTCAACGCCGAGTACGTGCAGATACGCAACACGACCGGCGCCGCGGTGAACCTGCGGGGCTGGACGGTGCGGGACGCCGCCAACCACAAGTACACCTTCGGCAACTTCACCCTCGGCAAGGGCAAGATCGTCACGGTCCGCACCGGCCGCGGCACGAACACGTCCACGAACGTCTACCAGAACCGCGGCTGGTACGTCTGGAACAACGACAAGGACACGGCGACGCTGCGCAAGGCGAACGGCACGTGGGTCGACAGCTGCTCGTACAACTCGACGCGGGTCGACTACAAGTGGTGCTGACCCCGCACCACGCCTGACGAACCGAGGGCCCCGGAGAACCCGGGGCCCCCGGCCGTCTCAGGAACTCTCCGACTCCTGCCGGGCGGCGGGCACACCCTGCTGCGCCACGTCGGCATTGACCTGCCCACCGAGCGTCATCACGTTCAAGGTCGCCGAGTTCTCACCGGCGATGGCCCTCTCGACCCGGGCGACGAGCGCGGAGAAGGCGTCCCGCCGCGAAAGACCCTGGTACGGCCCCACCTTGGTCTCGAAGTAGACCCGCTCGTGGCCGAGGAGCTGCTCGGTCGACCGGTAGTTCTTCCACTGCTCGCGATACCGGTAGACGCTCTCCAGCGACACGGCGGCGACGACCACGACACTCAGTACGGTGGCCGTGACCCGAGCGAACGCCAGGTCGACGTTCACGAACACCGGCACGAGCGCCCCGCCGACGACGGACACGGTCCGCATCCGCAGATGCATCGCCTTCATCCGGGTCGCCTTGACGTCGTACCACTCCTGGTACTGCACGAGCCTGGTCTCGATGTACCGCTGCGGGGTCATCTCCCCGCCCTGCACCACGGATTCGGGCGCGTCCCCCACGTCAGCCATGCCGGGAGTACACCGGCCTGCGCAACCCCGCGTCAACTTCCCGACGCAGGTCCCCCCTACCAGTCGATGCCCCCTCTCACTCCCAGAACCAACGCCACCGCGAGAGCGGTCGCCACCACGAGCCCGATCAGACCGACCGCGGCGACCAGCCCGAACCCCGTCAGGACCCGCGTACGCCGCACAGCCGCTCTGTAGTCACTGTCGTCATCCCAGTCCGACTCGCTCACGGTCCCACCTCCGCGGCCACAGTACGTCCGGGCCCCGACGACACAGGAAAGGCCCCCTCCTCCTGCGGGCAAAGGGGGCCGACTTCGTCATGTCCAAGATCAGACGCGGGCTCCCGGGTTCCCCACCGCGTCCAGGGCGCCCCGCCACGGATACGCCGCCGGATCGCCGTGGAGCACGGTCACCCCGGCCCCGCGAAGCGTCTCCATCGACCGGTCGAACTGCGGGTGCTGAGCGTGGGCCGCGCTCACGCACGGCACGGCCACGGTCGGAACGCCCGTACCGACGCCCTCCGCGGCGACGCCGACGACGAACGTGCCCGTGAGCCCGAGGGCCCAGGCGTTCACGGTGTTGAAGGTCGCCGGCGCCACGAGGATCGCGTCCGCCGACGGCCACACGTCCGGCTGCCCGGGCAGCCCGTACTCCCACCGGACCGGGTTCCCGGTGAGCACGGCAAGACCGTCGAGGGACTCGGCCAGCCATCTGGCAGCCGTCGGCGTGAGACCGAGGCAGACGTCCCAGCCTTCGGCCTGCGCGTCCTCGATGACGCGCGCGACATCGAAGAGGGGCGGGGCCGCCGAGGCGAACAGATACAGGGTCCGAGTGCTCATGGTCTCCGACCCTACGCAACCACCACGGCTGCACAGCCCACCCCCGAGACGGGCCGGACCGCCCCGGCCCCGCAGAAACGACGCGGGCACGGACGGCCTTGTGGCAGCCCCGCTGGCTCCACCTGCGTGTCGTGATCGTCGCAGGACGGGATACGGTGCCCGCGTGGCGCGTCGAGATCTCTCCGCGCCACGTCAGGGAGGGATCAATTGCGCACATCCATACTCCGGCGCCTGGCCACGGTGGCCACGACGCTGGGGCTCACCGCTGCGGGTCTGCTGGGGGCGGGCACGTCGCCCGCGCAGGCCGCGACCAGCGACTGCCCGTCCGGCTACTTCTGCGCCTGGAAGACCGGCAACGCCACGGGCACGATGTACAAGACGACATCGACCGCACTGTCACTCGGCACCTGGAACGGCACGTTCCGGTCGGTCAACAACCGCACGTCCAAGTGGGCCTGCCTGTTCAGCGGCACGAACTACGGCACCTCCGGCGGCTTCATGGCGCTCGCGCCCGGCTTCAAGGAGACCGGCTGGTTCAACGGCTTCGGCGGATCGGTACGAATGGTCCCGACCGAGGACGACTGCTACCCGAGATCGACGCCGACCTGGACCTCGACCGAGACCGGCTCGTCCGGGTTCAGTGATTTCAACGGCGACTGGAGCCCGGACGTCCTCGTCCGCACGAAGCGGGGAGAGCTCTGGTTCCTGCCCGGAGGCAGAACCGTCGACCTCCTCGGCACGGGCGGCTGGAACACCTTCAACGCTCTCGTGCGCCACGGCGACTTCAGCCAGGACGGCCAGGAGGACGTGATCGCGCGAGAGGCGGCCACGGGCAGACTCTGGCTGTACCCGGGCCAGAATTCGGGCATGAGCACGGTCGCCTTCGGCACCCGCAAGCTCATCGGCACCGGTGGCTGGAACGTCATGGGCCAGCTCGTCGGCGCCGGCGACCTGAACGGCGACACCCGCTCCGACCTGGTCGCCGTCGAGAAGGCCTCGGGCAAGCTCTGGCTCTACCCGGGCACGGCCGCCGGCACCCTCGGCGCCCGCAAGCTCCTGGGCTCCGGCGGCTGGAACGGCATGAACGCCCTGACCGGCGTCGGGGACATGAACAACGACGGCCACCCCGACCTGGTCGCCCGCGAGGCGTCCACGGGCAAGCTCTGGTTCTACCCGGGCAAGGCGGGGGCCTACGGCGCCCGCGTGCTCATCGGCGGTGGCTGGAACTCCATGGCCTCGCTCCTCGCGCCCGCCGACTACACCGGCGACGGCAGCAACGACCTGGCCGCGATCACGGGGATCGGCACCTCCACCACTCTGTGCCCCGCGGGGGACGGCTGCCTGCTCATCTACCCGGGCACAGGAACAGGCAAGCTCGGACCGGCCGTACGGAAGGCCACCGACTGGTGGGGCCTGAACGGCGTCTTCTAGTCCGCAGTGAAGGCCTCCGCCCATGGGACGGAGGCCTTCCGCTGTATCTGCGTCAGCGCGGCGGCGACCACGAGTGATCACGCCGGTTCACGACGCGCACCGGTCGCACGGTCGAGCCGATGAACCTCATCCGTCCGTTCCGGCAGATCGCCGTCACGAGTGAGACTGCCGCCGACAACTACCGTCAAAGGCCCCCGCAGCAAGGAGCTGCGGTGGCCTTTGCACTGGTGGGCGCGGACGGTTTCGAACCGCCGACATCTGCTTTGTAAGAGCAGCGCTCTACCCCTGAGCTACGCACCCGTGGAAGAGACAACAGCGTACATGGCCGAGGGGTGGGGGCCGAATCCGAAGTGTGCGGGCGGGGGGTAGCCCCACCCCGCGGACGGTGGGTCGCCGGATCGTGACGCGGGGTGGGGGGCTCGTACTGTCGTCGAACCGACGTTTTCTCCTGGGGGATCGAGATCGCCATGAACGTACGCAACCCGCTCCTCGCCGCCGGCGGAGTCCTCGCCGCTCTGTTCGCGCTCAGTGGCTGTGGGACGGCCGACGCCGGAGAGGCGCCGGTCGAGAGGAAGACCTTCGCGTTCGACGGCAAGACCCTCGTCGTCGACTCCGACAACTCCGAACTCGTCCTCACGCCCGCCGACGTCGACGACGTCCTCGTCGAGCGGCAGGTCGACGGATGGGTGGTCATGGGGTCGGGGCCCGACACCAGCTGGAAGCTGGAGGACGGGCGGCTCACGCTGCGGGTGGAGTGCGACGCCGTCGCCTCCCACTGCGAGGCCGTGCACCGCGTCAAGGTCCCGCGTGACGTCGCCGTCAGCGTCGAGAACAAGGACGGCGACATCAGGGCCGAGGGCTTCGCCACGCCCCTGAAGGTACGGTCCGACGACGGTGACGTCCGGGTCGCCGGGAGCACCGCGGACGTCGATCTCGGCAGCAAGGACGGCGACCTGGAGGTGGAGGGCGACACCCGCGCGCCGAAGGTCCTCGCCCACTCCGACGACGGCGACGTGACGGTCACCCTCGGGGCCGTCCCCCGCAGCCTCGACGTCGTCACCAAGGACGGCGACGTCTCCGTCACCGTGCCCACCGCCGAGTACGACGCCACCGCCTCCAGCGGCGACGGCGACGTCAGCCTCGACGTCCCGCGGCGCGAGGGCGGCGAGCACTCCCTGAGCATCCGCAGTGAGGACGGCGACATCTCCGTCCGAACGGCGAACTGATCGGCCCGTGTGTTCGTCCTTACCGGGTGGGAGAATGAACCGGACCGGTGACGGCGGACACAGCACGGGGAGAGGTACGTGGCGGCGAGCGACGGCAGGACACCCCCTGGGGGCAGTGCGCCGCCCAGGATTCCGTCCACGTTCCGGCTGGCCCTCGCGCTGCCGCTGCTTGTCGGCGCGCTGCTGCCACAGGCCTTCGCCGGCGGCGGTACGCGGCGCTGGTTCGGCGGCCGCGGGGAAAGCCAGCGGGCCGAGGCCCAGGCCGCCAAGGACGAAGCCGCCGCAGCCTTCTACGAGCTCGACACCGCCCAGCGCGGGCTGCGGATCTCCATCGAGACGATCACCGCAGCCGACAGCTCCCCGGACGCCCGCCGCGCCGTCGAGGGGTTCGAGGCCCTCGGGCGTCGTATCGACGAGGTCAGCCACGGCTACATCACCGCCGTCGACGCCCACGACCTCGACCGTGACGAGCTCGACGCGGCGACCGCCTCCCGCGCCCGCACCGAGCTGACCCGCGCCAAGGACGAGCTGAACCGGGTCAGGGGCGAGCTCGACCGGTTCGAGGAGGGCCTCGCGCCCCTGCTCGACCGCGCCGAGACCCAGCTCGCCCGGCTCGTCCCCGCCGTCGAGCGGGCCCGGCAGGCCCTGCGCGGCGCGAGCGGCGCCCTCGACGCCGTACGGGACGGGGGGCTGCGCGCGGACGACCTCGCGCTGCGGCTCGCACAGCTCGGACCCGAACTGACCCGCCTCAACGAAGGCGCCGGCCGGCACGGCGTCCCCGAGACCCTCCAGCGCGCCGACCGCGTCCTGCGGGACGCCGAGGCCGTACGCGCCGAGGCCGAGCGGCTGCCGCAGCGCGCCGCCGAGATCGACAAGCGCCTCGTCTCCCTCCGCACCCGCACCGAGGCCCTGACCACGCGCACCGAGGGCGTCGAGCCGGTCCTCTCGGAGCTGCGGCGGCGGTTCTCCGCAGCCTGCTGGCAGGACCTCCAGCACGTGCCCGAGCAGGCCACCGGCACGCTCCGGCAGGCCGAGGAGCGGCTCGCCGAGGCCGCCAAGGCCCGCGAGGAGCAGCGCTGGCCCGACGCGACCTCCCGGCTCTCCACCGTCCGCGCGCTCCTCGACACGACCGACGAGGCCGTGTCGGCGGCCGGGGAGCGGCTGCGCCGCCTGGACGCCGTCGCGAAGGACCCGAAGGCGGAGACCGACCGCGCCCGCTTCGCGGTACGGGACGCCCAGCGGCTGGCGATGGCGGGGCGCAACACGCCCGACCCGCGCCACGCCCGCCCCCTCGACCAGGCCGTCGCCCGGCTCGACCGGGCCGTCGGCTCGCTGGAGGGCCGGCACCCGGACTACTGGCACTTCCTGACCGAGCTGGAGGGCGTCCGTACCGACGCCGCCCGAGTCGTCGAGCAGATCCGGGAGGACCGGGGCACCGCCGCCGCCGGTCGTTGAAGCTGGGGAGGCGCTGAGGGCTGGTCGGGCAGGCGTCAAGCCTGGGGGACGTTCAGCCCTGGTAGGCGTTGAGCCAGCGGGGGCGTTCAGCTCAGGAGCTTCGTGTCCGAGGCCGACGGGCCGACGGGCCGACGGCCGTGAGCCCGGGGCCGGCCTCCCCGCCTCACTGCCCTCCTCGCCCCGCCCCCGTTAGCCTGTCCCCATGCCTCGTTACGAATTCCGCTGCCGCACCTGCGGCGACACCTTCGAGCTCAGCCGTCCCATGGCCGAGTCCTCCGACCCGGCCGCCTGCCCCGCCGGGCACGACGACACCGTGAAGCTGCTCTCGGCCGTGGCCGTGGGCGGAAGCAGCTCCGCCGCCCCCGCCCAGGGTGCGGGCGGTGGCGGCGGTGGCTGTTGCGGTGGGGGCTGCTGCGGCTGAGCCCTCGCGCCCCGGTACTACCTCGCCGCCGCCGCGCGGAAGCGGCGGAGGATCTCCTCCCCCGCCGCGACCCCGCGTTCCGCGAGGACGTCGAGGTGGGGGGCGGTCCACTCGCTCTCGGCGAGTTCGCCGTGGCCCGGGCGCCATGCCCGGTCCGCGGCCATCAGCAGGTCGGCGTCGAGGAGCGAGTCCCCCGCCGCCAGGGTGAGCGTGGCGCCGATCCGGCGGGCGACCTCGCGGACGGCCGCGCTCTTGGTGAGCGGCTTCGGCACCGCGTACACCTTGCGGCCCTGGAGGGAGACGGTCCAGCCGCGCTCCCCCGCCCACTCGCCGAAGCGTCCCAGCCACTCCGCGGGGAGCCGCTCGCGCTCGACGACGAGGTAGGCGAAGAGGTCCTCGGCCACCCGGTGCTTGCGGACCCACGACAGGTCCGTCGTGGCGGTGAGGTAGGCGCGGATCTCGGAGAGCGGCGCGCACTCCTCGGCCAGCCGGTTCACCACCTTCGCGTGCCATTCGCGGTCGGTCACGCCGTCGACGAGGATGTGCCCGCCGTTCGCGCAGATCGCGTACTTCGGTGCGGCGCCCGGGAGTTGGATGCGCTGGTACTGCTTGCGCGTCCGTGTCGTGGTGGGCACGAAGACGGTCTCGTCGGCCAGCCGCTCAAGGAGTCCGGCCGCGTCCTCCGTCATGTAGGAGAGCGGCTTCGACTCGTGGACCTCGACGCAGAGGAGCCGGGGGGCCTGGGCGTCGGGCATGCCGAGGGAGAGGGCCGCGCTCGAGTAGATGAGGGTGCGGTCGAGGTCGCTCGCGACCAGGGTCGTGGCCAGTGGTGTGGCCGGCGGTCCGGTCAGCGGCGCGGTCAGCGGTCCGGTCAGCGATGCGGTCAGTGGCGCGGTCAGTGGCGTGCTCACTGGGACACCACCGCCTTCCCGTCGGCGCCTGTCGCACCCCTGGTGTACTGGGGGTGGATCAGGCCGACGCAGTTGTACGGGAGTTCGTCGACGATCTCGACGGGCACACCGCGCTGCTCGGCGAGCAGCCGGACGTGTGCGAGGTCGGCGTCGGCGCCCCGCTTGGCGAGGATCTTCCAGGGGACACGGCGCAGCAGGACGCGGGTCGTCTCGCCGACGCCGGGCTTGACCAGGTTCACGTCGTGGATGCCGTACTCCTCGCTGATCCGCTCGACGGCGGCCCAGCCCTCCCAGGTGGGGGTGCGGTCGGCGGCGAGGAGTTCCTTGACGTCCACGTCGACGGTCTCGGCGACCTCGTCGAAGCGGGCGGTGACGGCGTCGAGGAAGGCGCCGGAGACGTCGGATCCGGCCAGCTCGCGGTAGAACTTGGCGCCGTGGAAGTCATGCGGTCCGACGAGGTCGGAGCGGAGCACGGTGCGGGATATCAGGCCGGAGACCGTGGAGTTGAGGCAGGCGGAGGGGATGAGGAAGTCCTCGCGGGTGCCGTAGGTGCGGACGCAGGAGCCGGGGTCGGCGAGGACCGCTATCTCCGGGTCGAAGCCCGATATCCCTTCCGCCTTCTCGAACTCCTTTATCGCTTCGGCGAGTTCGCGGGTGATGGCGCCCTTGCCCGTCCAGCCGTCGACGAACACGACGTCAGCGGGGTCGTGGTGGGCGGCGAGCCAGCGCAGCGCGTTGGCGTCGATGCCGCGGCCGCGCACGATGGAGACGGCGTAGTGCGGGAGGTCGAGGCCGTGGCGGGCCTTCGCCCAGCGGCGCATGAGGACGCCGACGGGGGTGCCGGCCCGGGCGAGCGAGACCAGGACGGGGCCGCGGCCCTGGGGGTCCCTCCCCTGCCGTCCGCGGCGCAGGGGGAGCTCGGCGAGGACGGTCTCGGTGACGGTGCCGACCGCGCGGGCCATCCGGGCGGCGGAGCTCTCCAGGGCGGAGTGGAAGAGCTCCTGGTAGCGGGCGCTGGGCTGGTACTCGACGGGGAGCGATTCGGCGTAGTGCGCGCCGCCGCCCTGGATGGCTTCCTCGCGTTCCTCGGTGGGCGCCTCCAGCTCGACGTCCGAGAGGTCCTGGAGCAGCCAGCCGACCTCCTCGGGCGCGTACGAGGAGAAGGCGGGGCCGCGGAGGGGCTCGGGCAGCATGGAGCTCCTTTCGGGAGCTTCGGAGTCGGAGACCGTGGGCGTGGACGAGGCGACCGCCGGTGCGGACGAGGCGACCGCCGGTGCGGACCAAGCGGCCGCCGGTGCGGACGAGGCGACCGCCGGTGCGGACGAAGTGGCCCCCGGTATGGACAGGGTGGCCGCCGGCTCGTACGCGGGGACTACCGCGAGCACGACGTGCGGGACGTGTGCGGCGAGCTGGGCCAGCAGGCCGTCCGGGGCGTGCAGTTCCGGGGTGTCGGCGGCGGAGTCGACGACGAGGACGACGGTGTCGAAGCCGGCGCCCGCCACGTTGTACGCGTAGCGCTCGCCGGGGCCGTCGGCCGGGTCGTCGTGGGCCGGGAAGACGAGCCGGGTGCGTATCGCGTAGCCGGGGTCGTCGACCGCGAGGACGGGTGAGCGGGTCGTGGTGGAGTAGTGGACGTCGTGCCCGGTGTCCTCCAGGGCGCCTGCGAGGCGCAGCGGCGCGTACATCAGCTCCTCGAAGCCGAGCACGAGGACGCGACCGCTGTCGCTGTCGCCGCGGCCGTCCTCCAGTGCCTCCGCGATCCTCGCCGCCAGGGCGGGCAGGACCTCTTCGAGGTGTTCGCGGTGCTCGGGCGTGAAGCCGTGCCGTCCGCCGTCGGGCAGGCCCTCGGGCCAGCCGAGCGTGACCCGCACGGGGGCCGACTTCCCGCCGGGGGCCGCCGGGGCGGCGTGCGCGGTCTCGTGCCGGGCCACCAGGGCGCGGCCCTTCTCCAGGACGCCCTCAGGGAGCCGTACGGTCCCGGCGGCGGCGGAGATCAGGTCGACGCGGGCGCCGATCTCCTCCGCGAAGGCGTCCAGCCGGCCGAGGTCGGCGGTGGAGCGCATGTCGACGAGGGCCACGACGACGTACCGCTCGCGCGGGTAGCGGGCGTGCAGGTCCCGGATGGTGTTGAGGACGGTGTTCCCGGTGGAGAACTCGTCGTCGACGAGGACCAGCGGCCCGCCGCCGGCGAGGAGCGTGGGGTCCTCGGGGAGCAGGAGGTGCGAGGTCGCGTGCGAGTGGGACTCCTCGAAGCCGCCCGCGGGGGCGACCCCGGCCACCGGCCGCCGGGTGGAGTGGAGGTACGGGGCCAGGCCGAGGCCGTCGGCGACGGCATGGCCCAGGGCGGTGGCGGTCTCCGCGTAGCCGAGGACGACCGAGCGCGCCGCCTCCTCGTCGCCGAGGAGCTCACGGACGCGCACGCCGAGGCCGAGGCCGGAGCCGTACACGACGGAGGGCCGCTGCGGCACGTGCTTGCCGAGCACGCTGGAGACGAGCAGGTGCGCCCGTTTGGGGTTGCGACGCAGTGCGAGGCCCAACAGGGCCGGTAGCTCCTCGCCGCCGATCAGTTCGACGCCCAGTCGCTCCGCGACCCACGTTCCGGTCCACACCACGTCGTCGACGTCCTTTCGTCAGCCGGCAAGTCCGGCGGTGAGCAGATCCACGAAGCCGACGTCTTCCTTCGCGACGCCGAAGACCTCGGCGCGCAGCAGGGTGCGTTCGGCCCACGCGCGATGCGGCTTCACTTCGTTCATCTTGTTCGTGTACGCGGAGCGCAGCACCCCGCCGCCGCCCTGTTCGGGCCGCAGGATGTCCTGGGCGTCGCTCCACTCCTCGTGGCTGACCACGGAGAGTGCGTGCACCGGCACCACATGGGTGGGGTGGATGCAGGTCTTGCCGAGCAGGCCGTTCGCGCGGTCGAGCTCGATCTCGCGCAGCAGCCCGTCGAGGTCGTGCTCGATGAGGGCGGTGCGCAGGTCCTCGGCGCGGCCCTCCAGGAAGGGGCTGCGGCGCAGCTGGGGCTTGAACATGCGCTCGCCGGGTCGGAAGTACTCCCAGACGGGCCCGGTGACGGTGAAGCCGGTGCCGTCGGAGCGGCCGAGGACGTTGACGACGTCGGCGATGACGTGGGCGACGATCTTGACGTCGTAGGCGGTCATGTCGGGCGAGCGACGCAGGCCGTAGGCGGAGCAGAAGTCGGTGACGCCGAGGCGCAGGGCGAGGACGCGCTCGCGGTACTTGTCGGTGATCGAGGCGATCCCGGCGAGGGTCTCGGCCCGGGTCTCCAGGTGGAGGAGTTCGGGGGACTCCAGGACGGGCATGGCGAAAAGCCGCCTGCCGCTCGTCCGCTCGGCCTGGGCAAGCGCTTCGAGGAAGGCGCGGCCACGCGTCTCGGTGAACTTGGGCAGTACGAATCCGGACAGCAGTCGGACCGTGTCGCCGAGCCTGTCGACGAGGTCGGTGATCTGGCGCGGATCGCGTACGCGAATGAAGAGCAGAGGCACACCGATGGCGGTCTCCGCGTCCGTCCGGGTGGCCTCCTCGGCTCCGGCGGCGAGGTCGGCGAACTGGCGGACGAGGTTGTTCTCGCCCTCCTGGACGTCGGCGTCGCTGATGGAGTCCTCCAGGCAGAGCACCATGGAGACCACGCCGCGCGCCGCCTGTTTGCGGATGTCGTCGGCCAGCCGCGGCCGGGTGGCCGGGCTGTAGAGCGTGGCGCCGAGGGCCACGGCGAGCGTGCGTGCGGGCGAGTCGGCCGTGAACTCGGCCGGCTCGCTGTGGAACAACCCGGTCCGCATTGCGGACGGGATGTGCCCGAAATGACGCATGTAAGTCCCCCGTCTGCCTCTCCTGGCCCTGACGACACGTGGCCGGTAATAGTACGTAGGTGCGGGTGTCCGTAGTTCCCTTCGTGCATGAAATTCAGGTAACTCGTCAGCATCCGTCATCTCGTCCCGGTATCGGTGGCGCCCCCGCGTTGTCCGCGGGTCGGGCGGGAGGGCAGGATTACGGTCATGACGCACGCGATGCTGAAGGGCTCCAACGTCCCTCTCGACACCGCGGCCGTACGGGCCGTGCTCTGCTGGACCCCGGGCCCCGGGGTCCCCGACGTTGATGCCTCGGCCCTGCTCCTCGGCGCCGAGGGCCGCGTGCGGTCCGACGAGGACTTCGTCTTCTACAACCAGCCGCGCCACCCCTCGGGGTGTGTGCGGCGGCTGCCGAAGAAGCGGGTGGGCCAGGGCCTGACGGACACCGTGGAGGCCGATCTGGGCAGCCTGGAGGGTTCGGTCGACCGGGTGGTCGTCGCGGCCTCCTCCGACGGCGGCACCTTCCGGTCCGTCTCCGACCTGCGGATCCTGCTGTACGACGCGACCGCGGGACCGGACCGTGAGCCGCTGGCGCTGTTCGACGTGACGGCGGAGACCGGCGAGGAGACCGCGGTCATCTGCGGCGAGCTGTACCGGCGCGGGGACGGCTGGAAGTTCCGCGCGGTGGGGCAGGGCTACCCGACGGGTCTCGTCGGCCTCGCCACGGACTTCGGCATCTCGGTCGACGAGGACGCCCAGGAGGCCGCGCAGGAGGCCGCGCAGGAGGCCGCCCAGGGGGCCGCTCAGGGGGCCCAGGACCTCCCCGAGGCCCAGGACGGCACGACGGGCGCCCCGGCCCCGGATCTCCCCGTCGCCGGCTCCCCGGACCTCGACGCGACGGTGGTCCACGCACCCGTGCCGCCGCAGCCGACGGTGCCGCCCATGCCGGACCGGGCGCCCTCCTACGGGTACCCGCAGGGGACCTCTCAGGGCGGAGCGCCCGCGCACGCCCCGGCCCCCGCGTACGGCTACCCCCAGCCCGTCCACCGGACCGACCCGCACGCGGCTCCGGAGTTCCGGATGCCCCCCATGGGTCCCCAGTTCGTCAGGCCCTGAGACCCGGGCAGGCACCGGGAGACGGGAGCACCCCGAGCCCCGGATGAGCTCCCGGGGCTCAGGACACCCCGAGCCCCGGGTGAACGCCGAGCGCTCAGGACACCCTGAGGCCCGGGAGCGCACGGTCACGCCTTGGTCTTGTAGCCGCGCCCCCACTGGAGTCCCCAGCCGTACAGGCGGTCCAGCTCGGCCTGGAAGCCGTACACGAAGCGCACCTCGCGGCGGACCGTCAGGTCGCCCTTGGTGTTGTCCACGGAGAAGACCGCGCAGGAGCGGGCCTGCGGGGCCCGCTCGTCGAGGTCGATCTCGATCCGGGGGCCGTTGCTCGGGTAGAGCGTGATCTTGGCGTGGGTGCGGTCGAAGGCCGGCGTCTGGTCGTAGATGTAGACGAAGAAGAGCAGCCTCTTGATCTCGTCCTTGTGGTCCAGATTGATGAAGATCGTCTCTCCGGAGGAGCCTCCGAAGCGGTCGTCGCCGCTGAGCTTCACGTACGGGGCGGCGTTCAGGTCGCCGAAGAAGCCGCCGAGGGGCTGCACGACGCCCTTGCTGCCGTCGGTGAGCTCGTAGAGGCAGCCGAGGTCCAGGTCGACGTTGACCATGCCCTGCGTGTGGGCCTGGACGACCTCGGGCTTGAAGAGCTGCGAGGGGTTGCGCAGCAGCCGGCCGCTCTGC
The DNA here is from genome assembly GCF_014649015.1 of Streptomyces narbonensis. GTDB lineage: Bacteria > Actinomycetota > Actinomycetes > Streptomycetales > Streptomycetaceae > Streptomyces > Streptomyces narbonensis. Next base: position 718,840 of record NZ_BMSF01000001.1, on the reverse strand, counting down.
CGGGAGCGTCCTTCGAGGTCGGAGGTCCGCATCCGCCAGGAGAGGTTGACCCGGAGGTTGCCGGTCCCGGCGCCCTGCTTGGTGAGCGAGACCGACGGGCGCCGCTTCGTCAGGTCGATCGTGCTGGACGCGGTGCCGCCCATGTCGAACTGCGCCGTCCGCCCCGGAAACAGGTTGTCCCAGAAGGCCATGACGCCTTCACCCCCCACTGATCGCCCACTGATCACCGCACACATGCCTGCGGGGCGGTCGGGTGCACCGACCGCCCCGCAGTGAAGCGTTCCTCGCTACCGGGGGTGTCACACCCCGGCGGACACCTCGGTCTTGTCTCCCGAGCCGCCCTCGGCCGCCGCGAGGGCCTTGTTGCGCCGGACGGAGGACCAGAAGGACCAGGCGATGAGGGCGACACCGATGAGACCGGTGATCACCTCGGGGATCTGGTAGCGGATGGAGACCATGAGGATCAGGGCCAGCGCGCCGATCGCGTAGTGCGCGCCGTGCTCCAGGTAGACGTAGTCGTCGAGGGTGCCCTGGCGGACCAGGTAGACCGTCAGCGAACGGACGTACATGGCGCCGACGCCGAGGCCGAGCGCCATCAGGACGATGTCGTTGGTGATGGCGAAGGCGCCGATGACGCCGTCGAAGGAGAAGGAGGCGTCGAGGACCTCCAGGTACAGGAACATGAAGAAGGCGGCCTTGCCGGCCAGCTGGACCGCGGTGACCTTCTTGCCGCTGCGCTTGGCCTCTTCCTCGGCCTCGTGCTCGCGCTCCTCTTCCTCCTCCAGCTTGTTCTCGAAGAAGCTGGAGAGACCGCCGACGACGAGGTAGGTGATGAGGCCGAAGACGCCCGAGAGCAGGACGGTCGACGCCGCGTCGATGTGCGTTCCGCCGTGCTGGTGGGCCTGGGTCGCGAAGGTCATGGCGCTGATCGCCAGGACGATCAGGGCGATGCAGACCGAGAGCATGTCGACCTTGCCGAGCTTGGCCAGCGGGCGCTCCAGCCAGCCGAGCCACTTGATGTCACGGTCCTCGAAGATGAAGTCGAGGAAGATCATCAGGAGGAACATGCCGCCGAAGGCCGCGATCGACGGGTGGGCGTCGGTCACGAGCTGCTCGTAGCGCTCGGCGTCGTTGAGCGCGAGGTCGACGGCCTCGATGGGGCCGATCTTGGCGCTGATGGCGACGATCACGACGGGGAAGACCAGTCGCATGCCGAAGACGGCGATGAGCACGCCGATGGTGAGGAAGATCTTCTGCCAGAAGGCATTCATCTTCTTCAGGATTCCGGCGTTGACCACCGCGTTGTCGAAGGACAGCGAGATCTCGAGGACGCAGAGGATCGCGACGATCCCGAATGCCTCCCACCCCCCGTAGAGCACCGCTGCGACCAGACCGAGCGCAGTGATCGCGAACGACCAGCCGAAGGTTTTCAGAACCACTGTCTACCCCATCGTGAAATTACATGGCTTTACGAAACGTTGACCCCGAAGTCTAGAGCGATGCCCCGGAGCCCGGACGCGTACCCCTGACCGACCGCTCTGAACTTCCATTCGCCGTTGTAGCGGTAGAGCTCGCCGAAGATCATCGCGGTCTCGGAGGAGGCGTCCTCGGAGAGGTCGTAGCGCGCGAGTTCCTGGCCGTCCAGCTGGTTCACGACCCGGATGAAGGCATTGCTGACCTGGCCGAAGCTCTGCCCCCGGTTGTCGGCGTCGTGGATCGAGACGGGGAAGACGATCTTGTCGCAGTGGGCCGGGACCTGGGTGAGGTCCACGATGAGGGACTCGTCGTCCCCGTCACCCTCGCCGGTGAGGTTGTCGCCGGTGTGTTCGACGGAGCCCTCGGGGCTGCGGAGCTGGTTGTAGAAGACGAAGTACTCGTCGCCCAGCACGCGGCCGGCCTGGCACAGGAGGGCGCTGGCGTCGAGGTCGAAGGGGGCTCCGGTGGTGGAGCGCGCGTCCCAGCCGAGCCCGACGAGGACCTTGGTGAGGTTGGGAGCGGCCTTGGAGAGGGAGACATTGCCTCCCTTGGCGAGTGTGACGCCCATGTGATCAGTTCCTCCCCGGTGGTGATGAGGCACGTCCGGCGCCGCACGGAGTGTGCGGCGCCGGACGGTTCGAACGGTTCGGCTCAGACGTTGACGCCGAAGTCCGCGGCGATCCCGCGCAGACCTGAGGCATACCCCTGACCGACCGCGCGGAACTTCCACTCCGCGCCGTGGCGGTAGAGCTCGCCGAAGACCATGGCGGTCTCGGTCGAGGCGTCCTCGGAGAGGTCGTAGCGGGCGATCTCGGCGCCGCCGGCCTGGTTCACGACGCGGATGAACGCGTTGCGCACCTGGCCGAAGGACTGCTGGCGGTTCTCGGCGTCGTAGATCGACACCGGGAAGACGATCTTGCTCACGTCGGCCGGCACGGTCGCCAGGCTGACCTTGACCTGCTCGTCGTCGCCCTCGCCCTCGCCGGTGAGGTTGTCACCGGTGTGCTCGACCGAGCCGTCGGCGCTCTTCAGGTTGTTGAAGAAGACGAAGTCCTGGTCGTTACGGACCTTGCCCTCTTCGCTCACCAGGATGGCGCTGGCGTCGAGGTCGAAGTCCGTACCGGTGGTGGTGCGGACGTCCCAGCCCAGACCGACGGTCACGGCGGTGAGGCCAGGGGCCTCCTTGGTCAGCGAGACGTTGCCGCCCTTGCTGAGGCTGACTCCCACGAGTCCCTCCATACGTTTTCAGGGGCAGCGCCCCAGTCGTGCGTTGGCATCGGATCAACGAGTGGATCCTAGTGACGGGTTCCCGGTCGAAACAGTCGATTCGCCCGGCGAATCCGAGGTGTCGGCCGCGACCCGGCTCAGACGGCGTCGAGCGCCTTGACGTAGTCGCCGATATCCCGGGCGTCCGGCAGGGCGTTCACGACGGTCCAGCGGACCACGCCCTCCTTGTCGATGATGAAGGTGCCGCGCACGGCGCAGCCCTTCTCCTCGTCGAAGACGCCGTAGGCGCGGGAGGCCTCGCCGTGCTTCCAGAAGTCGGAGAGCAGCGGGAAGTCCAGGTCCTCCTGGTCGGCGAAGACGCGCAGGGTGTGGATCGAGTCGTTGGAGACGGCGAGGAGCTGGGTGTCGTCGTTGACGAACGTCGGGAGGTTGTCCCGCAGCTCGCGCAGTTCGCCGGTGCAGACACCGGTGAAGGCGAAGGGGTAGAAGAGCAGCACCACGGTCTTCTCGCCGCGGAAGTCCGAGAGCCGCACGGTGCGTCCGTGGTTGTCCTTCAGCTCGAATCCCGGGGCCTCGGTGCCGACCTCGATCGCCATCGCCCACGCATCCTTCCGCCGGAGCCCGAACCCCGGACCCGACCGGCCCGCGGAGCGAATCGGCCCCATGGGCCGAATCGGTGAGGCCCAGCCTACGGCCTGCGTGCGAAAGCCCCCGCCGGCGTACCGGCGGGGGCGTCTCGCAACTTGGTGATCAGCGCTTGGGGGCCACCAGACGGGCGCCCGCCCAGTCCTTGGCGACGCTGATGCTCTTGGTCTGGGAGAGACCAGCAGTCTGCGCGGCATCGTTGATATCGCTCGGCTCGATGTAGCCGTCACGGCCGGTCTTCGGCGTCAGCAGCCAGATCACGCCGCCGTCCTCCAGAAGACCGATGGCGTCCACCAGTGCGTCGGTGAGATCGCCGTCCTCGTCGCGGAACCAGAGCACGACGGCGTCGGCGACGTCGTCGTAGTCCTCGTCCACGAGCTCGGCGCCGATGATGGACTCGATGCCTTCACGGAGATCCTGGTCGACGTCGTCGTCGTAGCCGATCTCCTGGACCACCTGTCCGGGCTCGAACCCCAGCCTCGCTGCCGGGTTGGTCCGCTCCTCCGCGTGGTCCGCGGTCGCGCTCACGGCTTGCCTCCTGCTCATTCGGAAAATGCTGTGGGCCACGCGTATGCGCGCGGCGCTGGCCGTAGTCCACACGTGCCGGGGCTCATCGCGCAAGTACTGGGCCGCGGAGACCGCCGAAACGGTGACGTTTGGGGCCGTCTCGCCCCAACATCCGGCACGCTCCGGCCGCACTCCGTGATCAGTCCCACATGATTCATCCCGGTTTACGGACTTCTGAGCTTTCAGTCTGCCGAACGTCCGGACGAAACGCATGCGCGAGTTGGGCGTAAGGTTGCGATTTGAACACATCCGAAGACGTGGAGGACACCGCGGACACCGCCGGGACCCCCGTAGGGGTTACCCCTCGGTAAATGTGACGTCTGGCGCCGACGGGGTACACGATGGACAACCCCCGACCACTCCGTGGCCCCGTGGGCACCACCGACAAGTGAAGGAAGAGCGTGGCTCCCGGATCCGATCGCAACCCGATCATCATTGGCGGCCTTCCCAGCCAGGTCCCGGATTTCGACCCGGAAGAGACCCAGGAATGGCTCGACTCCCTCGACGCGGCCGTCGACGAGCGGGGCCGTGAGCGGGCCCGCTACCTCATGCTCCGCCTGATCGAGCGGGCACGCGAGAAGCGCGTGGCCGTGCCCGAGATGCGCAGCTCGGACTACGTCAACACCATCGCCACCAAGGACGAGCCCTTCTTCCCCGGCAACGAGGAGATCGAGCGCAAGGTCCTCAACGCGACGCGGTGGAACGCGGCCGTGATGGTCTCGCGCGCCCAGCGCCCCGGCATCGGCGTCGGCGGTCACATCGCCACCTTCGCCTCCTCGGCCTCCCTCTACGACGTCGGCTTCAACCACTTCTTCCGCGGGAAGGACGAGGGCGACGGCGGCGACCAGATCTTCTTCCAGGGGCACGCCTCCCCCGGTATCTACGCCCGCGCCTACCTCCTGGACCGGCTGAACGACACCCAGCTCGACGGGTTCCGCCAGGAGAGGTCGAAGTTCCCCAACGGCCTTTCGTCGTACCCGCATCCCCGGCTGATGCCGGACTTCTGGGAGTTCCCGACCGTGTCGATGGGCCTCGGCCCGCTCGGCGCGATCTACCAGGCGCGGATGAACCGGTACATGGAGGCGCGCGGCATCGCCGACACCTCCAAGTCGCACGTCTGGGCGTTCCTCGGCGACGGCGAGATGGACGAGGTCGAGTCGCTCGGCCAGCTCTCCATCGCCGCCCGCGAGGGCCTGGACAACCTGACCTTCGTCGTCAACTGCAACCTCCAGCGGCTCGACGGCCCGGTCCGCGGCAACGGCAAGATCATCCAGGAGCTGGAGTCGATCTTCCGGGGCAACGGCTGGAACGTCATCAAGCTGATCTGGGACCGCTCCTGGGACCCGCTGCTCGCGCAGGACCGCGACGGCATCCTGGTGAACAAGCTGAACACCACCCCGGACGGCCAGTTCCAGACGTACGCAACGGAGACCGGCGGCTACATCCGCGACCACTTCTTCGGCGACGACCACCGGCTGCGCGCCATGGTCGAGGGCATGTCGGACCAGCAGGTCCTGCACCTGGGCCGCGGCGGCCACGACCACAAGAAGATCTACGCGGCCTACGCGGCGGCGAAGGCGCATGCCGGCCAGCCGACCGTGATCCTCGCCCAGACCGTCAAGGGCTGGACGCTGGGCCCGAACTTCGAGGGCCGCAACGCGACCCACCAGATGAAGAAGCTGACGGTCGACGACCTCAAGCGCTTCCGCGACCGACTGCACATCCCGGTGACGGACCGGCAGTTGGAGGACGGCCTGCCGCCGTACTACCACCCCGGCCGGAACTCCGAGGAGATCCAGTACATGCACGACCGGCGCAGCGCGCTGGGCGGGTACGTGCCGACCCGTGTCGTGCGGGCGAAGCCGCTGGTCCTTCCCGACGACAAGACCTACGCGGCGGCCAAGAAGGGCTCGGGGCAGCAGTCGATCGCCACCACGATGGCCTTCGTCCGCATCCTGAAGGACCTCATGCGGGACAAGGAGATCGGCAAGCGCTTCGTGCTGATCGCCCCCGACGAGTACCGCACCTTCGGCATGGACGCCTTCTTCCCGAGCGCCAAGATCTACAACCCGCTGGGCCAGCAGTACGAGGCGGTGGACCGCGAACTCCTCCTCGCCTACAAGGAGTCGCCGACCGGTCAGATGCTGCATGACGGGATCTCCGAGGCCGGCTGCACGGCCTCGCTGATCGCCGCGGGCTCGGCGTACGCCACGCACGGCGAGCCGCTGATCCCGGTGTACGTCTTCTACTCGATGTTCGGTTTCCAGCGGACCGGCGACCAGTTCTGGCAGATGGCCGACCAGCTGGCGCGCGGCTTCGTGCTCGGCGCCACCGCCGGCCGCACGACGCTGACCGGCGAGGGCCTGCAGCACGCGGACGGCCACTCGCACCTGCTCGCCTCGACCAACCCGGCTTGTATCGCCTACGACCCGGCCTTCGGTTTCGAGATCGCGCACATCGTCAAGGACGGCCTGCGCCGGATGTACGGCCCGGCCGCCGAGGACGTCTTCTACTACCTGACCGTCTACAACGAGCCGATCCAGCACCCGGCCGAGCCGGCGGACGTGGACGTCGAGGGCATCCTCGCCGGCATCCACCGCTTCAAGCCTGCCGAGGGCGGTGCGATCCCGGCGCAGATCATGGCCTCCGGCGTCGCCGTGCCGTGGGCGATCGAGGCGCAGCGGATCCTCGCCGAGGAGTGGAACGTCCGGGCCGACGTCTGGTCCGCGACCTCGTGGACCGAGCTGCGCCGCGAGGCCGTGGCCGTCGAGGAGCGCAATCTGCTCCACCCCGACGAGGAGCAGCTCGTCCCGTACGTGACGCGCAAGCTCCAGGGCGCCGAGGGCCCGTTCGTCGCGGTCTCGGACTGGATGCGCGCGGTCCCGGACCAGATCTCCCGCTGGGTGCCGGGGACCTACACCTCGCTGGGCGCGGACGGCTTCGGCTTCGCGGACACGCGGGGTGCGGCCCGCCGCTACTTCCACATCGACGCCCAGTCGATCGTGCTCTCGGTGCTGACCGAGCTGGCACGCGCGGGCAAGGTCGACCGGTCGGCCCTGAAGCAGGCCGTCGACCGCTACCAGCTGCTCGACGTGGCGGCCGCCGACCCGGGCGCCGCCGGCGGCGACGCCTGAGTCCGTAGCGCATAGCGCCTGGTGAGGGGCGGTGGGACCGATGGTCCCGCCGCCCTTCGGCGTTCTCTACGATGCCCGGCATGAAGGTTCGCTGGAAGAGCTGGGAAGAGCGCACACAGACGCCGCTGCTGGTACTCGCGGTGGCGTTCGGCGTCGCCTACGCCGTGCCGATCGTGGCTCCGGGCGCCGCCCCGTGGGTACACCGGCTGTGCACCCAGGTCGAATGGGCGGTGTGGGCGGCCTTCGCCCTCGACTACCTCGTCCGGCTCGTCCTCGCCCCGGCCCGCTGGGCCTTCGTCCGCTCCCACCCCCTCGATCTGCTCGCGGTCGTGCTGCCGATGGTGCAGCCGCTGCGGCTGCTGCGGGTCGTCTCCACGCTCCTCCTCGTGGGCCGGCGGGCCCGGATGGCCCCGCAGATCACGCTCACCACCTATGTGGCGGGCGCGGTGGTCGGGCTGATGATGTTCGGCTCGCTGGCCGTGCTGCACGTCGAGCGCGACGCCCCGAACGGCAACATCAAGACGCTCGGGGACGCGGTCTGGTGGTCCTTCACCACGATGACCACGGTCGGCTACGGCGACCACGCCCCGACCACGGGTCTCGGCCGGGTCCTCGCGGTCGGTCTGATGCTCTCGGGCATCGCCCTGCTGGGTGTCGTCACCGCCAACATCGTGGCCTGGTTCATCTCCCGCTTCGACCGGGACGACGCGGTGGAGCGCCGGCAGACCGAGCTCCTGGAGGCCCTGACCCTGGAGGTCCGGGAGCTCCGCGCGGAGGTCGCGCGGCTCTCCCCGCCGGACGGGTCACGCGCCGTCCCCGTGCCTTCCGGCCCGGTCGAGCCCGACGGGCCCACGGTTCCTAGCGCTCCCAGATCTTGAACGCTCTGACCTCGTAGGGCGTCTGCGGCACCCACGTCCCGCGCCCCGGGTACGTCTCGAACTCCCCCGCTTCCGCACACTCCGCCGACTGGTACGTGGTGACCGGCCGCCCCGTGCGGTTCGCGAGGGACTGTGCCGAGGTGCCCTGCGGCAGGGCGACGCAGCTCTCGATGTCGGTCGTGGCCAGCTCGTGGCTCTGGACGCGCCCCTTGAAGTCGGGCTTGGGCCAGAGACAGAGGCGGCCCGGACCGCAGGCCCCGAGGGTGGTGCCGGAGGGGGCCGCTGCCGCCGCCGGGGCCACCAGGATCGTGCTGAGGAGTGCGGTCAGGACCACCGCGACCATCGCGGCCGGAGCCGACTTCGTATACGACTGCGTGTACGCGTTCATGCCGATGAACCCCCGTTTGATTACTCTCTGTAATCACGAGCATGACGGAGGTCTCCCCCACGACGGAAGAGGGGCCGCCCCCGTTCACGCGAACGGGTGACGGCCCCCTACGGGAACCCTGATCACGGGACTCCGTGGACGTCAGATGTGACCGCCCATGCCGCCCGCCTCCGCGTTCGCCCCGCGCTTGGTGAGCGTGGCGACGAGGGCCGCGACGACCGCGACGCCGCCGGCGACGGTGAACGCCAGGCCCATGCCGTCCAGGAAGGTGTCGTGGATGACGCCGGAGATCTTCTCGAAGAGGTCCGGGGTCATCCCCGGCGCCTCGGCGAGCTCCGGCGGGGCCATGCCGAACTCGGCGGCCTGCTCCAGCTGCGGGTTGACCGGGGCCGGGATGCCGGCCTCCTTCCAGTTGCCCGCGAAGGAGTCCGCCACCTTGGAGGACATGACGGCGCCGAGCACCGCCGTACCGAGCGCGCCGCCGACCTGCATGGCGGCCTGCTGGAGACCGCCGGCCACGCCGGAGAGCTCCAGCGGGGCGTTGCCGACGATGACCTCGGTGGCGCCGACCATGACCGGGGCGAGGCCCAGGCCCAGCAGCGCGAACCACAGGGACATCGCGAAGGTGCTCGTACCGGCCGAGAGCGTGATCATGCCGAACATCGCGACGGCGGTGCAGACCATGCCGCCGACGAGCGGCACGCGCGGCCCGAACTTGGTGATGAGCGCGCCGGCCAGCGGCGAGGAGACGATCATCATCGCGGTCAGCGGCAGCAGGTGCAGACCGCTGTCGACCGGGCTGAGGCCCTTCACGCCCTGGAGGTAGAAGGTCACGAAGAACAGGCCGCCCATGAAGGCGAAGGCCATGAGGACCATCAGGACGACACCGGCCGAGAGCGGCACGGAGCGGAACATGGCCAGCGGGATCAGCGGCTCCTTGACCTTGGTCTCCCAGAAGGCGAAGAGCCCGAAGAGGACCAGCGCGCCGATCAGGCAGCCCCAGGTCTTGCCGCTGGACCAGCCCCAGGACTCGCCGGCCTTGATCAGGCTCCAGACGAGGGAGGCCATGGCACCGGAGAGCAGCAGGATGCCGAGGACGTCGAAGGAGCGCGGCGCGTTCTCGGCGCGGTGGTCCTTGAGGATGACCAGGCCGAGGACGAGCGCGACGACACCGACCGGCACGTTGATGAAGAAGACGGACTGCCAGCTGACGTGCTCGACGAGCAGGCCGCCGACGATCGGGCCGCCCGCCGTGGACGCGCCGATGACCATGCCCCAGATGCCGATGGCCATGTTCAGCTTCTCGGCGGGGAAGGTGGCGCGCAGCAGGCCGAGCGCGGCCGGCATCAGCAGGGCGCCGAAGAGGCCCTGGAGGACGCGGAAGGCGATCACGGCACCGATCGAGTCGGACAGGCCGATCGCCCCGGAGGCCGCGGCGAAGCCGGCGATGCCGATGAGGAAGGTCTGGCGGTGGCCGAAGCGGTCGCCGAGCTTGCCCGCGGTGATCAGGGCGACGGCGAGGGCGAGGAGGTAGCCGTTGGTGATCCACTGGACCTGGGCGAGCGTGGCGCCGAGGTCGGTCTTGATAGCGGGGTTGGCGATGGCGACGATCGTGCCGTCGAGCGCGACCATCATCACGCCCACGGCGACGGCGAACAGGGTCAGCCACGGGTGCCCGCGCAGTCCCTTCGCCGGGCCCGGTACGGGTTCCCGGGCGATGCCCCCCTGACCCTGCGGGGCCTTTTCCACGGTGGTCTGACTAGTCATGCGAGCGAGGCTAGTGTCAGTCACTGACAATTGACAAAGCGATTCACACGCCGGTAACTGTCACGTAGCTCACAGGTACCCTGACTACGCCCGGACTCGGACGAAGCACCTGAAAAGAGAATCGAATTGACCGTTCCCACCCCTGGCCTCCGCGAGCGGAAGAAGCAGCGCACGCACGACGCACTGATCCGGGTGGCCCTGGAGCTCTTCACCACCCAGGGGTACGAGCGGACGACCGTCGACGAGATCGTCGAGGCCGTCGAAGTCTCCCAGCGCACCTTCTTCCGCTACTTCGGCTCCAAGGAAGAGGTCGCCTTCGCCGTCCAGCACATGGTCGAGGAGCTGTTCGTGCGAGCCCTCGGCGAGCGGCCGCCGGCCGAAGGCCCCTTCGACGCGCTGCGGCACGCCGTCCTCAGCTCCTGGGACCACGCCGGTGAGGCCATCGCCGACGTCGTCCCCGTCGAGCTGTACCTGCGGAACTTCCAGATGATCGAGTCGACCCCCGCGCTGCTCGCCTTCCATCTGCGCCGCTCGGCGGAGACGGAGGAGACGATCGCCCGGATCATCGCCGACCGGGAAGGCCTCGACGTGGACGGGGACCCGCGGCCGCGGATCGCGGTGGCGGCCTTCAGCGGCGTCATGCGGGTCACCGGCCAGATGTGGGTCCGGGGCACGGACCAGAGCCTCGAAGGCATCCGCGCCCTCACCGAGCGTTACCTCGACCACCTCGGCCCGGCGCTCGCCCCGCACTGGCGTACCGGGGCGGCCGGCGACGCCCCGTAGGCGCTCCGTACCGCTCCGAAATGCCGGGCGACACCCTTTGGGCCACCCGCTCCGGCCCCCGTAAGGTGGCGCCCCGTGACCACCGCCGACGCCTCGCCCGCCCTCGCCGTGACGCGCACGCTCCTCGCGCTCGCCGTCGTGTTCGTGCTGCTCGCGACCACCGGGTGGACCGCGATCCGGCACCGTCCCGAGCCCGGACCGTCCCGGGCGGCCGCGCTCGCCGCGTGGGCGCGCGACCGCGTCGGCCACCAGCCGCTGCCCGATCCGTCGGCCACCCCGGCCCGTACGGTCGCCGCGTTCTTCGCCCGGCTCGGACCGGCCGGCGGCGCCCGGCTCGCCGAGCGGCACCCGCTCGTCGTCGGCAATCTCAACGGCGTCCCCGTCGCGCTGCGCTACCGCGCCAACCGGCTCACGCTCGCGGCGGCGCTCGACGCCGAGCGTGGCAGGCTCGACGGCACGCGCCTCTCCGCCGACGGCCGGCACGAGGCGCGACGGCGCGCCGACCGCTTCGCCTCCCTGATGCGGCCCGGCCGTCAGGTCCTGGCCTTCGACCCGACGGGCAAGGGGCGCGCGGCCGAGGTCCTCGGCGATCTGGAGCGGGCCCGGCGGGTCTCGGTGATCGTGCCCGGCGTCGACACGACCCTCCTCACCTTCCAGAAGACCCACGGCCGGTACGCGGCACCCGCCGGCATGGCCCAGGCGCTGTACGCCGCCGAGCGGCGGGCCTCCCCCGGCGCCCGGGTCGCCGTCATCGCGTGGGCCGACTACACCGCACCCGCCGGGGTCGGCGTCGACGCGATGACCGGCCGGCTCGCCGCGAACGGAGCCGTACGGCTCGTGGAGCTGACCTCGGCGCTGCCCGGTGGCGCCCGGGTGGCGCTCTTCTGCCACAGCTACGGCTCCGTCCTGTGCGGGCTCGCCGCGCCCGAGTTGCCCTCCCGGGTGACGGATCTCGCCGTCGCGGGCAGCCCCGGCATGCGGGTGGAGCGCGCCGCGGAGCTCGCCACCACGGCCCGGGTGTGGGCGATGCGGGACCCGGACGACTGGATCGAGGACGTGCCGCACCTGGAGGTCGGCGGGGTCGGGCACGGCGCGGACCCGGTGGAACCGGAATTCGGCGCGCGGCTGCTCTCTGCGGGCGGAGCCGCCGGTCACAGCGGCTATTTCGAGCCGGGCACGGAGAGCCTCGGCAACTTCGCCGCGATAGGCGTCGGTTCCTACCAGGACCTGGTCTGCGCACGTGCCGACAGCGCTTGCCACCATGGAATATCCGGTGCGGAAGCGGCCTGACGCGCGTAGATCACGGAATTTCCCGACCTTTCACAGGGGCGACGCACAGGCATACGCCGCATACGATGAGGCGTATGGGTGATGTGCTGGCCGGAATTCATGCCACCTGGGAGTTCGAGAGCGATGCCCTCGTCATCCGCTTCGAACGGGGGAACCGCAACACGCCGAAGCTCTTCAGCGCGCTACGCGAACGACGAGTACCGCACGAGGCGTTGGCGTCCGTGACGCTCACGCCCGGCAAGCGGGGCACCGTCGTGCTGCACGCCGTGCCGCGGCCCGGCGCCGATCCGCTGATGGAGGCGGCCGCGGGGCAGCTCAAGGAGGCCTGCGACCCGTACCGTCTGGTGCTGCCGGCGGACCGGGAGACGCTCGCCGAGTACTACCGGGACGAGCTGCGGGCGCTGCTCCCGGCGGACGCGGGCTTCGCCGACGGCGGCTTCGCGGACACGAGCTTCACGGACACGGGCTTCGCCGACGGCGGCTTCACGGACGCGGGCCCCGCCGAGGGCAGGGGCGCCGGGGACGACGGCATGGCCGTGCGCCCCACCGACGGCTTCCTGGTGGCCGCGCCCACGGGGCCGCTGTCCTTCAAGACGTACGACGGGCGGGCGAGCTTCGACGGGACGTCGGAGGTGGCCTTCCGCTGGTCCTGGACGGGCGCGTCCTCAGAGAAGTGGAAGGCCGGCGACCAGACCTTCTCCGTACGGGAGCTCAGCGGCGTCGAGTGGCGCTCGCCGGAGATCCTCGACGGGTACCTGCGGCTGGTGCCCCGGGACGGCGGCGCCCGGCCCGCCCAGCCCGACCGGGACCCGGCCTCGGTCGTCTTCGGACTCGGCCTCGGGCCGGTGCACGAGTCCCTCCCCTTCGCGGCGGCCGTCCTCGCCGCCATCCGGGGGAAGGACCGCACGCCCGCCGCCGTCACGGCCGGCGCCCCTGACACGGCGCGCCGCGACCCCGGGGCGGTCGCGGAAAGGATCCGGCACCTGGGAGACCTGCACCGGGCGGGGCTCGTGACGGACGAGGAGTTCTCGGCGAAGAAGGCGGAACTCCTCGCGGAGCTCTGAGTCCGAGGAGAGCGCGGAGCTCTGGGTCCGAGGGGAGCGCGGAGCTCTGGGTCCGAGGGGAGCGCGGAGCTCTGAGTCCGAGGAGAGCGCGGAGCTCTGAGTCCGAGGAGAGCGCGGAGCTCTGGGTCCGAGGGGAGCGCGGAGCTCTGAGTCCGAGGAGAGCGCGGAGCTCTGAGTCCGAGGAGAGCGCGGAGCTCTGGGTCCGAGGGGAGCGCGGAGCTCTGAGTCCGAGGAGAGCGCGGAGCTCTGGGTCCCAGCGGAGCGCGGAGCTCTGGGTCCCAGCGGAGCGCGGAGCTCTGGGTCCGAGCGGAGGGGATACCAGCCCCGGCGTCATACCTCGGTATCGGGTCGCGGCCCCCACCCCGGTATGACGCCCGCGCCCACGGCCGCTGCCTACCCTGAGCGGGTCATGGCTACCGAACAGCGGCACGAGCCGCCCACCGCCCGCCTCAGCCGGTTCAGCGCAAGGTCACGCGCGTTGTTCCAGGGCCTCGGGGCCGCGCTCACCACCCCGACCACCCCCGGCGCACCCCTGCTCTCCGAGGCCTCCTCGCGGTGGGTGCGCCTGCTGCCGTACGTCGTCGCCGTCGCGTTCGTCGCCTCGCTGCTGCCCACCACCGTCACCGTCCTCGTCAACGACTACGGCCTCAACGGCGCCCTGGCCGGGGCCCTCGCCACCGCCCAGACCACGCCGCTGCTGCTCGCCGTCTCCCGGCCCCTCCAGGCCTGGTGGGTGATCTTCACCGCCGACGTGCTCGGCGCGCTCCCCCTCCTCGCCTCCGACGGTCCCCACGGGGACCTGTGGCCCTGGACCCCTCCGGTCGTCATCGGCTACTGCGCGCTGATGGTCGCGCTCGGCCTACGGGAGTCCCGCCGGGCCCTGTTCGGCGTCTGGCTGGCGACCGGCGCGGCCGGTTTCGTCCTGGAGATCTTCCGGCCCGACGGGGACACCAGCGTCCACACGCTGCTGCTCGTGCTGAGCGGCGTCCTGCTGCTGCTCACCTCTGCCGTACGCGCCCGGGGCGACGCGCAGCGGCGGCTCGTCGAGCAGGAGATCATCAACGAGGCCGAGCGCTCCCGCCGCACGCTCCTGGAGGAGCGGGCGAGGATCGCGCGCGAGCTGCACGACGTCGTCGCCCACCACATGTCCGTGATCACCGTGCAGGCCGACTCGGCCCCGTACCGCATCCCGGACCTCCCGGACGCGGCGCGCGAGGAGTTCACCTCCATCGCGACGAGCGCGCGCGAGTCGCTGGCCGAGATGCGGCGGCTGCTCTCGGTGCTGCGCAGCGACGGCAGCGAGGGCGAGCGGGCCCCTCAGCCGGGTCTCGACCGGGTCCAGCAGCTGGTCGAGGCGACCGTGCGGGCCGGGGTGCCGGCCGAGCTGTCGCTCGCCGCCGGTCTGAAGGACGTGCCGCAGGCGGTGGACCTGTCCGCGTACCGGATCGTGCAGGAGGCCCTCGCCAACGTCGTCCGGCATGCGCCGGGCGCCGCGACGCGCGTGTCGGTGCGGGTCTCGGACGACGGGTGGCTGACCGTCCTCGTCGTCAACGGGCCCGGCGAGGAGGCCGGTTCCGGGGTGGAGCGGGGTGCGGCCGGCACCGGGCACGGTCTCGTCGGGATGCGGGAGCGCGTACGGTTGACGGGCGGCTCGCTGGACACCGGGCCGCTGCCGGACGGCGGCTTCCGGGTGGCCGCACGGCTCCCGCTGACGGCGGACCCGGCGCCCGCCGCGGAACCGGAACCGGCTCCCTGAGGGGTACCGGCGACGGACCCGGCACCCGGACCCGGCAGAGGCCCGGCTCCGAACCCGACCCCCACTCCGACCCCCGAGGACCCCGAGTGACCATCCGCGTGATCATCGTCGACGACCAGGCCATGGTGCGGGCCGGTTTCGCCGCCCTGCTCGCCGCCCAGCCCGACATCGACGTGGTGGGCGAGGCGCCGGACGGGCGGCAGGGCGTGGACGTGGCCCGCTCGACGCATCCGGACGTCGTGCTGATGGACGTGCGGATGCCGGAGATGGACGGGCTCGCGGCGGCCCGGGAGATCCTCCACCCGCCGACCGGCGTCACGCACCGGCCGAAGGTGCTGATGCTGACCACCTTCGACGTGGACGACTACGTGTACGAGGCGCTGCGCGCGGGCGCCTCCGGCTTCCTCCTGAAGGACGCGCCGCCCGCCGACCTCATCGCGGCGGTACGGATCGTGGCGGCGGGCGAGGCGCTGCTCGCCCCGTCCGTGACGCGCCGGCTCATCGCCGACTTCGCCGCCTCCCGGCCCGCCCCGCGCCGGGACACCACCGCGCTCCGTCTGAACGGCCTCACCCCGCGCGAGACGGAGGTCCTGGAGCTGATCGCCCGGGGCCTGTCCAACCAGGAGATCGCCGACCGACTGGTCCTCGCGGAGCAGACGGTGAAGACCCACATCGGGCGGGTCCTCGCCAAGCTGGACCTGCGCGACCGGGCGCAGGCCGTCGTCTTCGCGTACGAGTCGGGCCTGGTCACCCCCGGCGCGAGCTGAGCCCTCCGGGCACTCCCCCGGGCACCCCCCGGGGGAAAACCCCACCCTCGCCCTGGGGTTGGCTGCTCCTCCACCCCCTACCCCGGTATCAAACCGTGGTTGGCTCCCCGGTGTGACGTGCCGTCACCCGTCGTCTTCCTACCTTCCTCTCGCCGACGAAAGAGCGAGAAACCGGAGAGGGAGGGCGACCACATGCGCCGCTTCGCGAGGACCCTGACGACCGCGGCCGTGGTGGCCGCGGTGATCGCCGGGACGGCCGGCTGGGCGTCCGGGGACGCCCAGGAGGCCGTCACCGGAGCACCTGTCGGAACGGGGGCCTGGCGGGATGCGGGGCTGCCGGACCCCGAGCGGATGGGCCCGGCCGGGACCGCGCGGTTCTTCGCGGGACTCGCCCCCGTACGACAGAGGGAACTGGCCCGCACGCACCCCACGGTCGTCGGGAACCTCGACGGCGCCCCCCTCGCCCTGCGGTACGAGGCCAACGAGCGGGCCACGCACGGCCGGATCGCCGGGGCGCGGGTCCTGGCCCACGATCCGCGCGGCCGGGGTCAGGCCGCCCTCGTGTACGGGGACCCGGCGCGGGCCGAGCAGGTCGCCGTGATCGTGCCCGGCTCCGACACCGACCTCGACCACCTCACGCCGCTCACGGACATGGCGCGGGAGCTGCACCGGGCGACCGGCGGCCGCACCGCCGTCGTCGCCTGGGCCGGCTACACCACCCCCGTCGGCGTCGGCCTGGACGCGGCCACCGGCCGGCTCGCCGAGGCCGGGGCGGACCGTCTCACCCGCTTCGTGGACGGACTCGCGGCCGTCCGGCCCGCCGGGGCCGCCGAGCCGACGGTGTTCTGTCACAGCTACGGCTCCGTCGTCTGCGGCCTCGCCGCCCGCGACCTGAAGGCGAAGGACCTCGTGGTCTTCGGCTCCCCCGGGATGCGCGCCGCGAACGTCGCCGAACTCGGCACCTCCGCCCGCGTCTGGGCGGCGAAGGATCCCACCGACTGGATCGACCGGATCCCGAACGTCGAGCTCGCCGGGCTCGGGCACGGCGCAGACCCCACCGACCCGGCCTTCGGGGCCCGCCGGATCCCGGCCGAGGACGCCACCGGCCACGGCGGCTACTTCGCGCCCGGCACCAGCTCCCTGCGCGCCTTCGCCTCGATCGCCGAGGGAGACGTCCGATGAGCACCCTCGCCATGACGGCCCGGAAGACGGCCGCGAAGATCGAGTCCTCCACCCCCGCCCACCGCGACCGGGCGATCGACGGGCTCCGCGCCCTCGCCCTGCTCGCCGTGCCGACCGGGCACTGGCTGCTCGGCGGCTTCACCCTCTCCACCGACGGCGCCATCCACAACGCGTCCCCGCTCGGCACCTTCGCCGGTCTCGCCCCGGTCAGCTGGGTCCTCCAGATGCTGGGGATCTTCTTCCTCGTCGGCGGCTACGCCTCCGTCCTCTCCTACCGGCGCCGCAAGGGCTCGACCGGCGCGTGGCTGAAGGGCCGGCTGGCCCGTCTCGGCCGCCCGGTCCTGGGGGTCACCGCCGTGTGGGCGGCGCTGCTCCCGCTGCTCCACTTCGGGCTCGGAGTGCCCGTGGACAGCCTGCGGACGGCGTCCACCCTCGTCGTCCAGCCGCTGTGGTTCGTCGGGGTCTACACGGTGGTCACCGCGCTCACCCCGTACTGCGTCCGGGTCGCCCGCCGCCTCGGGGTCTGGGCCGCCGCGCCGCTGCTCGGCTCGGTAGCCGTGGTCGACTTCCTCCGCTACGGGCCGTACGCCGACGCCGTGCCGTCCTGGCTGAGCCTGCTGAACATCCTGCCCGGCTGGCTCTTCGCCTATCAGCTCGGCGTCTCGTGGGGCTTGGGCCGGGTGACCCGCAAGCACGCCTGGGCGCTGCTGCTCGGCGGGGCGGCGCTCTTCGCCACCCTGCTGCTCGCCTTCGGGTACCCGGCGTCCATGGTCGGCGTCCCCGGCGAGGCCCGCACCAACTCGCACCCGCCGTCGCTGCTCGTCCTCGCCCTCGCCGCCGCGCAGAGCGGTGCGGCGATCCTGCTCCGCGAGCGGCTCGGCCGGCTCCTGAAGCGGCCCGCGCTGTGGGCTCCGGTCGTGGTGGTCAACCTGTCCGCGATGACGATCCTGTGCTGGCACCAGACGGCGATGCTCACGGCGGCGATCCCCGGCTCGTACCTCGGGGAGGTCCCCGGCCTGGTCGGCGCGCCGGACTCGGTCGGCTGGATCCTGGCCCGGCTGGCGTGGATGCCGGTCTTCGCGGGGCTGCTCGTCCTGATCGGGCGGTTCGCGCGGGGCTTCGAGTCACCCTGGACGACGACCGGCCCGGCGCGCCGCGTCCTGGCGGGACTGCTGGCGGCCGGATTCGGGGTCTTCGCCCTGGGGCTCGGGTGACCGGGCGCGGGCGCCCCGGCAGGGCGGCTCGACCGGGCGGCTCGGCCGAGCGGTCTCAGACCTCGCGGGCCAGGGACGTGTGGCTCATGTCCGGGTAGCGGTCGCCCGCCACCAGACCCGCGATCGGCTCCAGTTCGGCCAGCTCGGCCGCGGTGAGGACGATCCGGGTGGCGGCCGCGTTCTCCTCCAGGCGGGAGCGCTTGCGGGTGCCGGGGATCGGGACGACGGTCAGGCCGTGCACGGCGGACCGATGCTGCACCCAGGCGAGGGCGATCTGCGCCGGGGTGGCGCCGTGCGCGGCGGCGATCTTCCGGACCGGGTCGAGGAGGGCGGCGTTCCGCTCCGCGTTCTCGCCGGTGAACCTCGGCTGGTACCGGCGGAAGTCACCGCCCGACAGCTCCTTGCCGGCGTCCGCGAACGCCCCGGTCAGGAAGCCCCGGCCGAGCGGCGAGTACGGCACGAGGGTGACGCCGAGCTCGGCGGCGGCGCCGACGGCACTGCGCTCCACGTCCCGGGAGAAGAGCGACCACTCCGACTGGAGCGCGGCGATCGGGTGCACCGCGTGGGCCTCGCGCAGCTCGGGCCCGGTCACCTCGCTCAGCCCCAGGTGGCGGACCTTGCCCTCCTGGACGAGCTCGGCCATCGCGCCGACGGACTCGGCGAAGGGGATCTCCGGGTCACGGCGGTGCATGTAGTAGAGGTCGATGGTCTCGACGCCGAGGCGGCGCAGGCTCTCCTCCGCGGCCCGCTTGATGTACGCGGGGTCGTTGCGGACGGCCCGGTAGGAGGGGTCGTCGGCGCGCCGCTCGATGGCGAACTTGGTCGCGAGGGTGATCTCGTCGCGGTGGGCGGCGACGAAGGGCGCGAGGAACTCCTCGTTGGCGCCGCTGCCGTAGATGTCGGCCGTGTCGATCAGGGTGACGCCGGCCTCCAGGGCCGCGTCGAGGGTGTCGCGGGCGGCGGCCTCGTCGGTGTCGCCGTAGAACTCGCTGATGCCCATGGCGCCGAAGCCCTGGACGCCGATCTCCGGCCCGTTCCGGCCGCCGAGACGTACGGTGTCGATCCTGGTCATGTGGGTGTGCCTCCGCATGCGGTCCCGTAGTGGCTGATCTTGATGTCGAGCACGGCGAGCGTGTCCTGGAGCTCGGTGATCCGGGCGAGGACGTCCCGCCGGGTGGTCTCCAGGAGCTCCCGCCGTTCGTCGCGGGTGTGATCGCCCTCGCGGACGAGTTCGGCGTACCGGACCATGTCGGCGACCGGCATGCCGGTGAGCCGCAGCTTGCCGACGAAGCCCAGCCAGCCGAGGTCGCGCTCGCTGAACCGGCGCTGCCCGGTGTGCGAGCGGTCGACGTGCGGCATCAGGCCGATCCGCTCGTACCAGCGCAGGGTGTGCGCCGACAGGCCGGTCAGGGCCGCGACCTCGCTGATGGTGTAGTGCGCACGGGTGCTGCCCGCACTCGTGGCCGTGCTCGCGATCACGCTCATGACTCCACGCTAAAACGTTGGAGTGCACTCGAAGCAAGTAGGCTCGGCCCCATGCAGAGCAGCAGCGTGCCGAGCCTGGCGTCGATCGAGAACTGGCCCGTCCCCACGGCGGCCGCCGCAGTCGTCCGTGCGGACGGCACCCTGGCCGGGTCGTACGGCCCCACCGGGCAGCGCTTCCCGCTCGCCTCCGTCACCAAGCCGCTCGCGGCCTACGCCGTCCTCGTCGCGTACGAGGAGGGGGCGATCGACCTCGACGAGCCGGCCGGGCCCGAGGGCGCGACGGTCCGCCACCTGCTCGCGCACACCTCTGGGCTCGCGTTCGACGAGAACCGGGTCATGGCGGCGCCCGGCGCCCGCCGGATCTACTCCAACACCGGTTTCGAGGCGCTCGGCGACCACGTCGCCAAGGCGACCGACATCCCGTTCGCCGAGTATCTGCACCAGGCGGTCCTGGAACCGCTCGGCATGGCCTCGACGAGCCTGGAGGGCTCGCCCGCCAAGGACGGCGTCTCGACCGTCGACGACCTGGTGCGGTTCGCCGCCGAGGTGCAGGCGCCGCGGCTGCTCGACGCCCGGACCGTCCTCGACGCGATGACCGTCACGTACCCCGGTCTGACCGGCATCCTGCCCGGTTACGGGCACCAGCGGCCGAACGACTGGGGTCTCGGCTTCGAGATCCGCGACGGCAAGTCCCCGCACTGGACGGGCGCCACGTCCTCGCCGCGCACCTTCGGGCACTTCGGGCAGTCGGGGACCTTCCTGTGGATCGACCCGGACGCGCGCGCCGCGTGCGTGGCGCTGACCGACCGGCCTTTCGGGGCGTGGGCGGTCGAGGCCTGGCCGCCGTTCACGGACGCGGTCCTCGCGGAGCTGCGCGCCGCCTGACCTGGGAGCGGCCCGACCTGGGCGCCCGCCTACCTGGGCGGCGCTCCTCAGTCGGTGTCGTCGTCGCAGGTGGCCGCGGGCAGGGCGCCGTCGGGGCCGATGAGGACGACCTCGGCCAGGCCGAACCGGTCCTGCGCGTAGACGGTCGTGCACACGAGCTGGCGCACGGCCGTCTCCGACAGGCCCGTGACCGGGAACGGGGCCCGCGCGCGCAGCAGCCGGCGGCCCTCGGTGCCGGCGGGCTTGTCCTCCGTGACGTGCGGGGCGGCCAGGCCGGACGGGAGACCGGTGGTCAGACCCGCTGCGGTCTCGGCGTCGTTCGGTCCGGCGAGGAGCGCGGCGAGCGCCTTGTCGCCGGCGGCCCCCCTCTCGGCCAGGAGGGCCTTGTCGGGGGGAGCGGTCTCGTGGCCGTCCCCGCTGCCCAGGACGTAGTCCGGCCCGAAGGGGTTGTCGGAGCTCCCGAACCCGACGTCGCGGGCCACCGGCATGGAGCGGCCGTCCGGGCCGACGAAGTACAGCATCATCCGGGACTCGGGGTTCGGCGCGACCAGGACGGTCGGGGCGCCGCCCGCCTCGACGACGTCGCTCCCCTGGATCCCGCAGGCGGCCACCAGCGGCAGGAGCCCGGCCAGAGCCACGGCGGCGGCCCGGCGGCCGGTCGCGGCGGCGGCCCGGCGGCGGAGAGCGGCGGCGGCCGAGCGGCGGGTCACAGCGGCATCCGCACCGTGAAGACGGCGCCGCCCTCCGGACGGTTGCCGGCCTCCACGGTGCCGCCGTGCAGCCGGACGTTCTCCAGGGTGATGGCGAGGCCGAGCCCGCTGCCCGCCGAGCGCGTCCGCGCCGGGTCCGCCTTGTAGAAGCGGTCGAAGACGTGCGGCAGGACGTCCGGGTGGATGCCCGGCCCCCGGTCGGCGACCTCCGTCACGAAGCGGTCCCCCTCCTCGTACACCCGGACGGTCACCGGCGCCCCGCCGTGCCGCAGGGCGTTCCCGACGAGGTTGGCGACGACGACGTCGAAGCGGCGCG
Source organism: Streptomyces narbonensis (assembly GCF_014649015.1). Lineage (GTDB taxonomy): Bacteria > Actinomycetota > Actinomycetes > Streptomycetales > Streptomycetaceae > Streptomyces > Streptomyces narbonensis. The sequence continues at coordinate 697,306 of NZ_BMSF01000001.1, read as the reverse complement.
GGTCGAGCCGGGCCCTGATGCCCGGGGTGAAGTACGGCACGACGGACTCGGGGTCGGTCCAGTGCCGGTTCTGGAGCGTCTTGCGGACGCAGTCGGCGACGTCGACCTCGTCCGTGTGGAGCTCGGCGGCTCGCGCGTCGAAGCGGGAGATCTCCATCAGGTCCTCCACGAGGACGGCGAGCCGGCCGGTCTCGGCGCTGACCAGCCGGACGGCCCGGGCGGTGTCGCTGTCGAGCGTCCCGGCGGCGGCGTCCTCGTCGAGGACCTCGGTGACGGCGAGCATGCCGGCGAGCGGGGTGCGCAGTTCGTGCGAGACGTCGGAGGCGAAGCGGCGGGCGCGGGCCTCGGCGCGGCGGAGTTCGGCGACGGACCGTTCGAGCTCGGCGGCGGACTCGTTGAACGTCCGCGCGAGGTCGGAGAGTTCGTCGCTGCCCTTGGCGTGGATCCGGGTGTCGAGCCGGCCGCGGCCCATGTTGTGGGCGGCGATGCCCAGTTCCCGCACGGGGCGCAGCACACCGCGCGACGCGATGAGCGCGGGGATCAGGGCGACGGCGAGGGCGGGGAGTGCCCCGTCGCGGGCGGCGGTGACCATGGCCTCGACGTTGGCCTCCTCCTCGTCGAGCTCCATGACCGCGTAGAGGACGAGCCCGGTGGGCCGCGCCGCGTCCTCTGCCGTGAAGACGTGGAAGAGGGCGGGGACGGCCATGGTCAGGTACGGGGTGCCGTTCTTGACGACCCGCTGGAAGCTGCCGTGCGGCGATTCGGCGTTCGCGTGGGCCCGGGCCCTCAGCTCGGGGGTGATGACGGAGGAGGTCGGGCGGTCGGTGGAGGAGACCCGGACGTCGCCGTACTCGGCGTAGACGCGCCAGGTGCGGGGCTTGCCCTGACGGGCGATCCGTCGGACCTGGTCCCCCAGGAAATCGGCCGAGGGGGGCAGGGCGATGTTGAGGCCCTGGACCTGCTCGCGGAAGGCGGAGAGGGCGGTGTTCTGGGCCTGTTCCAGGATGGCGTTGCGGGCGGCCCGGTAGGTCAGGGCGGCGGTGGTGCCGCAGCCGACGGCGGCGACGAGCAGGAACGCCAGGACGAGCCGGGTACGCAGGCCGAAGGGGCGTCGGCGCGGGCGCCGGGACCTGCGCTTCCGGGTCTCCGCCTGCGTGTCCGCCCCGGCGGCCGTCTCCCCCGCCGTCTCGGGGGCCGGCTCGGGGGCCGTACAGGTCCTCACAGCGGTCCGAAGCGGTAGCCGAAGCCGCGCAGGGTCTGGATGTAGCGGGGTTCGCCGGGGGTGTCCTCGATCTTGTTGCGCAGGCGCCGGACACAGGCGTCGACCAGCCGGGCGTCGCCGTGGTAGCTGTGCTCCCAGACGTGTTCGAGGAGCTGCTGCCGGCTGAAGACCTGCTCGGGGGCGGCGGTGAGGTGGAGCAGCAGCTTCAGCTCGGAGGGGGCGAGGGCGAGCCGCTCGCCCGCCTTGGCGACCGTGAGTCCGGCCCGGTCGACGGCGAGCTGCCCGTGGAACTCGACGCCCGGGCGGCCCGCGCCGGGCTCCTCGATGCGCCGCAGCACGGCCCGGATGCGGGCCTCGATGACCTCGGTGCGGGCGGGCTTGACGATGTAGTCGTCGGCGCCGGCCTCCAGGCCGATGACGACGTCGAAGTCGTCGCCGCGGGCGGTGAGCATGATGATCGGGAGCTGGCTGCTCTCCCGGACCCGGTGGCAGACCTGGACGCCGTTCATGCCGGGGAGCATCAGGTCGAGGAGGAGCAGGTCGGGCCGGAACTCCCCGAGGGCCGCGAGTCCGGCCTCCCCGGTGGCCGCGGTCCGCACCTCGTGTCCCCGGCGGCGCAGCCCGAGTTCGACGCCCTCGCGGACGGAGGGGTCGTCTTCTATGAGGAGCACGCGGGGCATCTGTGGAGTATCCCAGGGTCGTTCGGACGCCCCCGGAGGGGGCGGCGGGTCACGCCCGGCGCCCGAGGGCGCGGAGGCGGGTGGTGCCGGTGGCGAGGAGGGCCTGCACCTCGACGAGGCGGAGGGGGCGGGCGAGCAGGGCGAAGACGCCGAGGACGGCGAGACCGCCGGCGAGACCGGCGACGACGGAGCCGGCCTCGCCGGTCAGGTCGGCGACGAGGAGGCCGTATCCGGCGGCGGGCACGGCTGCGACGAGGAGCCGCACGAGCGCGGAGCCCGCGCCGTCGCGGTCGCCGCTCCTCCTGCCGTCGCCGCCGCTCTCCCCGGGGGTGGCCCCTGCCGAGGCGCCCCGCAGCCTGCGCCCGAGGACGTACGCGGTGAGGGCCCAGCCCGCCCACAGGGCGAGCGAGTAGGCCGCGGCCATGCCCGCGACGGCCCAGTGGGCCGGGAGGTAGTGGTACGCGGCGAGGGACAGCCCGGCGTTGAGCCCGGCGATCACCAGGTTGAGGAAGAAGGGCGTACGGGTGTCGCGCAGGGCGTAGAAGGCGCGGGTGCACACGTACTGGCCGGAGAGGGCGACGAGGCCGGGCGCGAAGGCCATCAGGATCCAGGACATCGCCCGGACGTCGTCGGCGCCGGTCTCCCCGTACCCGAAGACCACGGTCATCAGCGGCACGGCGAGGGCGAGGAGCGCGCAGGCTGCCGGGACGACGGCCGCCGCGCTGGTCCGCTGCGCGTAGGCGACGTCCCGGCGGACGCCCGCGAGGTCGCCGTCGGCGGCGGCGGCGCTCATCCGGGGCAGCAGCGCGGTGACGAGGGAGACGGTGACGATGCCGTGCGGGACGGCCCACAGCAGATAGGCGTTGTTGTATCCGGCGAGGCCCGAGCCGCCGGGGGTCTCGGTGCCCGAGGAGGTGGCGAGCCAGGTGGTCACCCAGTACGCGCCCTGGTTGGTGAGGACGAGCAGCACCAGCCAGCCCGCCGAGCGCAGCGGCGCGGCGAGGCCGCTGCCGCGGAAGTCGAGGCGCGGGCGCCAGCGGAAGCCGGCGGCGCGCAGCGAGGGCAGGAGGGCGAGGGCCTGGAGGGCGATGCCGGCGGTGGTGCCCCAGCCGAGGAGCGCGGTCTCGCCGGGGGTGAGTTCCCCTCCGTCGCCGACGACGAGGAAGAGGCCGAAGACGGCGACGACGACCACGTTGTTGAGGACGGGAGTCCACATCATGGCGCCGAAGCGGCCCCGGGCGTTGAGGACCTGGCCGAGCAGGGTGAAGAGCCCGAGGAAGAAGATCTGCGGCAGGCACGCGCGCGCGAACGCGACCGTCATCTCCCGCTGCTCGCCCGCATAGTCGGTGTACGTGTCGACGATCAGCGGCGCGGCGAACACGGCGGCGGCCGTGAGGGCGGTGAGGGCGAGCGCGCAGAGGGTGAGGAGCCGGTCGGTGTAGGCGACGCCGCCGTCCTCGTGCTCCTTCGCGGCCTTGACCAGCTCGGGCACGAAGACGGCGTTGAGGGCACCGCCGAGGAGCAGCGTGTAGATGATGGTGGGGACGGAGTTGCCCACCGCGTAGCCGTCGGCGACGAGGCCCGCGCCCAGCGCGGCGGCGACGACGGCGGCCCGGACGAAGCCGGTGGCACGGGAGACGAGCGAGCCCGCCGCCATGAACGCGCCGCTGCGGAGCGCGGAGGGCGCGGCCGCCTTCTTCGGTACGGCGGGTTCGGTGAGCGTCGCCGTCATCGGCGGGCCAGATATGCCTGGAAGGCGCGGAACAGCGCCCCGTTGGTCGTGCCCTGCATCGGAATCTCCCACTCCCCCAGCGTCTCGACGACCTGTCCGCCCGTGCCGAGCTTCCAGCGCAGGAGCCCGTGGGCGCGGTCGCCCGGATCGAGGGTGGAGGGTACCCCGCGGAGGTCGTAGACGGCGGCGCCGAGGGCGTGGGCGTCGAGCATCATGCGCCACTGGAGGGCGTTGGAGGGGCGGACCTCGCGGCGGTGGTCGGCGGAGGCGCCGGTCTGGTACCAGACGCGGGCGCCGACGGTCACCATGGTGTGGGCGGCGAGGATCTCGCCCTCGTGGCGGGCGAGGTAGAGCCGCATCCGGCCGGGCTGTTCGGCGTTGAGGACGGCGTACTGGCGCTCGTAGTAGGCGAGGGAGCGGCCGAGGCGGAAGCCGTCACGCTCCTCGGTGATGCGGAGCAGCCGGTAGAACTCGGGCAGGTCGGCGGCGGAGCCGATGGTGATCTCGACGCCGGACTTGCCGGCCTTGCGGACGTTGCGCCGCCACTCCTGGTTGAGGCCGGACCAGAGGTCGTCGGTGGAACGGCCGGCGAGCGGGACCTGGAAGACGTGGCGGGGCTGGGCGTCGGCGCCGTCCTCGGAGTCGCCGCCGCACTTGCGCCAGCCGCGGGCGCGCAGGCGCTCGGCGACGACGGTGCCGAGCGGGTCGACCTCGTCGGCGAGGACGTCGGCGAGGCGGCGGCCGGGACCGGTGGCGGCCTTGGCGGTGGCGGCGCTCCAGCGGCGGTAGGCGGGGCCCGGGCCCATGCGCACGGCGAAGACGCCGGAGGCGCGGAGGTGGCCGAGGAGCGGGGAGAGCCAGCCGTCCAGGTCGGGGTCCGACCAGTCGGCGACGGGCCCTTCGGGGAGGTAGGCGAAGTACTTGCGGGTGCCGGGGAAGGCGCGGAGCAGGACGAGGGCGACGCCGGTGAGCTCGCCGGACTCCGGCCCCCAGCCGAGCAGTTGGTGGGTCCAGCCGTCCTTGACCTGTGCCCAGGAGGGCAGCTGGAGGAAGCTGGGCCCGTCCGCGCCCGTGGCGCGGGAGGCGAGGAACGCGCGGTACGTCTCGGGTGTCACGGGTCCGAGCCTGACCGGGCCCGCGGGGGCACGGCGGTCGGTGGGTGCGGCCGTCACGAGCAGCGCTGACACAACGGGAGCCTCCTGGTTCCGCCCCTCGGTGGTGGGGCGCACAGCAGGCTCACAGCCGAATTCGACGGAAGCGCTCGGTCATTGTGACCGGACGATGACCGTTCCGCCTCAGCCCTCGTCATACGGGCCTCCGGCGGCCCGTGGGACGGCCGGTCGGCCTACAGTCCGGAACATCCCACCTTCTTCCCTCACCGCGGAGGTCTTCCGTGCTGCCGATACGCACGCCCCGTTCCGTCCTCGTGGCCGTCGCGCTGGGCGTCTCGCTCACCGCCTGTTCCGCCCAGGCGGCGAGCGGCCCGGGCGCCGGCCCGTCGTCGGGTGCCGCCTCGTCGGGCGCGTCCCCGGCGAAGGTGACGGTCGTGGACCCGGCGGCCGGCCGGCCCGTCTCGGTGACCGCGGCGGGCGGCACGCTCGCGGCGGTGAAGGTCTCCGACGCGGAGGGCGGGGTCCTCGCCGGCCGTACGGGCGCGGGGGGCACGAGCTGGACGTCGGACCGCAAGGCGGTGCCGGGCGCCTCGTACACGGTGGAGGTGACCTCCCGTACCGCCGACGGCAAGGAGTCGACGACCCGGTCCTCCTTCGTGACGCCGGAGCCGAAGGCGGTGAACAAGCTGACCCTGGCGCCCGGCAAGAACACGACGGTGGGCATCGGGCACCCGCTGTCGATCGTCTTCGACCTGCCGGTGACGAAGAAGGCGGACGTGGAGCGGCAGTTGAAGGTCACCACCTCGAACTCCACCGAGGGGTCCTGGGGCTGGGTGAAGGACTACTCGGGCCGCGACCGGGCGGACTGGCGGCCCAGGACCTACTGGAAGCCCGGTACGAAGGTCACCCTCGAAGCGGACCTCGACGGCACCGACTCGGGAGGCGGCTGGTTCGTACGGGACTACCGCACCGGCTTCACCGTCGGCGCCGCGCAGGTCGTCAAGGTCGACCTGGACCGGCAGAAGCTGACGCTGGAGCGCGACGGGCGCGCGGTGCGCACGATCCCGGTCTCCGGCGGCACCCCCGGCGGCGACAAGCGCTCCTGGCGGGGCACGGCCGTCCTGATGGCGAAGGAGGGCACCATCAACATGAACTCGGAGACGGTGGGCCTCGGCGACGCCTACGACAAGATGGTCGACTACTCGATGCGGCTGACCTGGTCGGGCATGTACGCGCACGCGGCCCCGTGGAACGCGGCGTACTTCGGCAAGGCCAACAAGAGCTCCGGCTGCATCGGCATGAGCGACGAGAACGCCTCGTCGTTCTACGCCTCGGTGAACGTCGGGGACCCCTTCGAGATCACCGGCCGCGACACCAAGGGCACGGTCGCGGAGGGCAACGGCTACGGGGCGTGGAACCTGAGCTGGGCGCAGTGGAAGGCGAAGAGCGCGCTCGCCTGAAGGACCGGCCCGGTCAGCCCAGGCCCTTGCGCGGGTCCCGCATCTCCCAGACCAGGACCTCCGCACCGGTCGTGGCGACGAGCGTGCCTCCCTCGGCACCGGTGAGCCGGGCCGCGTCACCGGGGCCGAGCTCGACGCCGGTACTGGTGCCGGTGCCGGTGCCGGTGCCGGTGCTGATGCCGTCGTCGTCGAGCCGGACCGTGCCGCGTACGACGTGGACGTACGCGAAGTCGGCGGCCGGTACGGCGGTGCGCTCGCCCGCCGCCGGACGCAGGACGTGCAGCCGCGCGTCCGCCGCCGGCAGGTCGTACGGCCCGTCGAGACCGCGGACCACCTCGTACGACGGGTCCCCGCCCGGCACCAGCGGCGCGAGCCACATCTGCACGAAGACCAGGGGGACGGCGGCGTCGTTGCGTTCGACGTGCCGGACGCCCCCGGCGGAGCCGAGCCGCTGGAGGTCGCCGGGGCGGACGACGGTGGTGTGACCGGCCGTGTCGTGGTGGGTGAGCTCGCCCTCGACGACCCAGGTGACGATCTCGGTGTGGCTGTGCGGGTGCTCGTCGAAGCCCGCGCCGGGCGCGAGCCGCTCCTCGTTGCAGGCGAGGACCGCGCCGAAGCGGAGGTTGTCCGGGTCGTAGGAGGAACCGAAGGAGAGGGCGTGCCGGGTCTCGATCCCGGCCGCCGGGTCGCCCCCGGGGTACCGCTCGGCCGCCCGCTGGATACGCATCACGGGCTCACGGTATCCGGCACGGGCCCGGGTCCCGCCGGCGAATCCGCCCCGCCCCCGCACGTCGGCGCCCTGATAAGGCAGTCTTGTCCCCGTGCCAGAACCCACGAACGCCGCTCACCCGCACTCCGCGACCCTGAAGCGCCTCGAACAGTCCTCCGGGAGGCTCGCCGCGGGCGCGATCGCCCGCATGGACGAGACGCTGCCGTGGTACCGGGCGATGCCGCCCGAGAACCGTTCCTGGATCGGCCTGGTCGCCCAGGCCGGTATCGCCGCGTTCACCGAGTGGTTCCGGCACCCCGAGACGCCGCAGGCGATCTCGACGGACGTCTTCGGCACCGCGCCCCGCGAGCTGACCCGGGCGATCACCCTGCGCCAGACCGTGGAGATGGTCCGCACCACGATCGAGGTCATGGAGTCGGCGATCGAGGAGGTCGCCGCTCCCGGCGACGAGTCCGTGCTCCGCGAGGCGCTGCTGGTCTACGCCCGTGAGATCGCCTTCGCCACCGCCCAGGTGTACGCGCAGGCCGCCGAGGCCCGGGGCGCCTGGGACGCGCGCCTGGAGTCGCTGGTGGTGAACGCGGTGCTCTCCGGCGAGGCCGACGAGGGCGCCGTCTCGCGTGCCGCCGCCCTCGGCTGGAACTCGCCGGACCACGTCTGCGTGATCCTCGGCACCGCCCCCGACGGGGACAGCGAGCTGACCGTGGAGGCGATCCGGAGGGCCGCCCGGCACGCCAAGCTCCAGGTCCTCACCGGTGTCCTCGGCGACCGGCTCGTCGTCATCGCGGGCGGCAACGACAATCCCCTCGCCGTGGCGAAGTCGCTGATCGGCCCGTACGCACCGGGCCCGGTCGTGGCCGGCCCCGTCGTCCCCGACCTGCTGGCCGCGACCCGCTCCGCACAGGCCGCGGCGGCCGGCCTCAAGGCCTGCTCCGCCTGGCAGGACGCGCCCCGCCCCGTCCTCGCGGACGATCTCCTCCCGGAGCGCGCCATCGCCTCCGACCCTTCGGCGCGCGAGCAGCTGGTGGAGGAGATCTACAGACCACTGGAGGAGGCGGGCTCGGCTCTCCTTGAGACGCTGAGCGTCTATCTGGAGCAGGCGAGCAGCCTCGAAGGCGCGGCGCGGATGCTGTTCGTGCACCCCAACACCGTGCGCTACCGGCTTCGACGTGTGACCGACGTCACCGGCTGGTCACCCTCCGATGTCCGCTCCGCGTTCACGCTGCGGATCGCGCTCATCCTCGGACGCTTGGCCGACGGGGATACCCAGTCCTAGACTTTTGTCGAAGACCAACAATTCCCCCGACGGTTCTTCGTCCTTGTCCTCACGGGCGCCGGGAGCCGTCCCCAAGAGAGAGTGTGAGGGTGCTCGTACTCGTCGCTCCCGGCCAAGGCGCTCAGACGCCCGGCTTCCTGACTCCCTGGCTCGAACTCCCCGGCGCCGCCGACCGCATCGCGGCCTGGTCCGAGGCCATCGGGCTCGACCTCGTCCACTACGGCACGAAGGCGGACGCGGACGAGATCCGTGACACCGCCGTGGCACAGCCGCTGCTCGTCGCCGCCGGCCTGCTCTCCGCCGCGGCCCTCGGTGACGTGGCGCCCGGCGCCGTCGCCGGTCACAGCGTCGGCGAGATCACCGCCGCCGCGTTCGCCGGTGTCCTCGACGACACCGCCGCGCTGCGTCTCGTCCGGACCCGTGGTCTCGCGATGGCCGAGGCCGCCGCGATCACCGCGACCGGCATGTCGGCGCTGCTCGGCGGCGAACCCGAGGTGACCGTCCCGCACCTGGAGAAGCTCGGCCTGACCGCGGCCAACGTGAACGGCGCCGGCCAGATCGTGGCCGCCGGCACGCTGGAGCAGCTCGCCGACCTCGCCACGGACAAGCCCGAGGGCGTCCGCCGGGTCGTCCCGCTCAAGGTCGCCGGCGCCTTCCACACGCACCACATGGCTCCCGCGGTCGCGAAGCTGGAGGAGGCGGCCGCCGCGCTGTCCCCGGCGGACCCGACCGTGACGTACGTGTCCAACAAGGACGGGCGGACCGTCGCCACCGGTGCCGAGGTCCTCGCGCGCCTGGTCGGCCAGGTCGCGAACCCGGTCCGCTGGGACCTGTGCATGGAGACCTTCCAGGAGCTCGGCGCGACCGCCCTGATCGAGGTGTGCCCCGGCGGCACTCTCACCGGCATCGCCAAGCGCGCCCTGCCGGGCGTGGCCACGGTCGCCCTCAAGACCCCCGACGACCTCGACGCGGCCCGTACGCTCATCGCCCAGCACGCGGCCGTCTGAGAAGGAGTGTCGAGAAGCATGTCGAAGATCAAGCCCAGCAAGGGCGCCCCGTACGCGCGGATCCTGGGTGTCGGCGGCTACCGCCCGACCCGGGTCGTGCCGAACGAGGTGATCCTCGAGACGATCGACTCGTCCGACGAGTGGATCCGCTCACGCTCCGGCATCTCCACCCGCCACTGGGCCTCTCCGGAGGAGACCGTCACCGCCATGTCGGTGGAGGCCTCCGGCAAGGCCATCGCCGACGCCGGGATCACCCCGGAGCAGATCGGCGCCGTGGTCGTCTCCACGGTCTCGCACTTCAAGCAGACCCCGGCCGTGGCCACCGAGATCGCCGACAAGATCGGCGCCGGGAAGCCGGCCGCGTTCGACATCTCCGCCGGCTGCGCGGGCTTCGGCTACGGCCTGACGCTCGCCAAGGGCATGATCGTCGAGGGTTCCGCGGAGTACGTCCTCGTCATCGGCGTCGAGCGGCTCAGCGACCTGACGGATCTGGAGGACCGCGCGACGGCCTTCCTGTTCGGCGACGGCGCCGGTGCCGTGGTCGTCGGCCCCTCGGACGAGCCGCACATCGGCCCGACCGTCTGGGGCTCCGAGGGCGACAAGTCCGAGACGATCAAGCAGACCGTGCCGTGGAACGAGTTCCTCCCCCAAGCTCTCGACTCCGCTCGAGCAGGGGGGACCCCCAGTGGCGACGTCTCGAAGCTGCCCCTCAACGAGGCCGGCGACATCAAGTTCCCCGCCATCACGCAGGAGGGTCAGGCGGTCTTCCGCTGGGCCGTCTTCGAGATGGCGAAGGTCGCCCAGCAAGCGATGGACGCCGCCGGCATCACGGCGGACGACCTGGACGTCTTCATCCCGCACCAGGCGAACATGCGGATCATCGACTCGATGGTGAAGACCCTGAAGCTGCCGGAGCACGTCACGGTCGCCCGTGACGTGGAGACCACCGGCAACACCTCGGCCGCCTCGATTCCGCTCGCGATGGAGCGGCTCCTGGCGACCGGGAAGGCGAAGAGCGGCGACACCGCGCTCGTCATCGGCTTCGGGGCGGGTCTCGTCTACGCCGCGACGGTCGTTACCCTCCCCTAGGCACCCGGATCCTCCGGAAGCCCCCTTTACCGAAGTAACCGCAAGAAGGAGCGCCACTATGGCTCACACCCAGGAGCAGATCGTCGAGGGTCTCGCCGAGATCGTCAACGAGATCGCCGGCATCCCGGTCGAAGACGTCCAGCTGGACAAGTCCTTCACCGACGACCTGGACGTCGACTCCCTGTCCATGGTCGAGGTCGTCGTCGCCGCCGAAGAGCGCTTCGACGTCAAGATCCCGGACGAGGACGTCAAGAACCTCAAGACGGTCGGCGACGCCGCCGGCTACATCCTGAAGCACCAGGCCTGATTCGGCCCCTGCTGACTCGGTCCGCCACCCGGCGGTGGCGCCGTATTCCGACCATCACACACATGGAGAACGAATTCCTGTGAGCTCGACCAATCGCACCGTGGTCGTCACCGGTATCGGCGCAACCACACCGCTGGGTGGCGACTCCGCAACGACCTGGGAAGGTCTGCTTGCGGGACGCTCCGGCGTCAAGCCCCTGGAGGGCGAGCGCTTCGCGGAGCTGCCCGTCCAGATCGCCGCGGCCGCCGCCGTCGACCCCGGTGACGTCCTGCCCCGCCCGCTCGCCCGCAAGCTGGACCGCTCGGCGCAGTTCGCCGTGATCGCGGCCCGCGAGGCCTGGGCCGACGCGGGCTACACCGCCCCCGCCGGCGAGGACGAGAAAATCGTGCCCGAGCGGCTCGGTTCCGTCATCGCCTCCGGCATCGGCGGTGTCACCACGCTGCTCGACCAGTACGACGTGCTGAAGGAGAAGGGCGTACGCCGCGTCTCCCCGCACACCGTGCCCATGCTCATGCCGAACAGCCCCTCCGCCAACGTCGGTCTGGAGGTGAACGCCCGCGCGGGCGTCCACACCCCGGTCTCCGCGTGCGCGTCGGGTGCCGAGGCGATCGGCTACGCCGTCGAGATGATCCGCACCGGCCGTGCCGACGTGGTCATCGCCGGCGGTACCGAGGCCGCGATCCACCCGCTGCCGATCGCCGCCTTCGCCAACATGATGGCGATGTCCAAGAACAACGAGGAGCCGACGAAGGCCTCGCGTCCGTACGACACCGGCCGGGACGGCTTCGTCCTCGGCGAGGGCGCGGGCGTCGTGATCCTGGAGTCCGAGGAGCACGCGAAGGCGCGCGGCGCGCGCATCTACTGCGAGGTCCTCGGCCAGGGCCTGTCGGCCGACAGCCACCACATCGCGCAGCCCGAGCCGACCGGCCGGGGCATCGCCGCCGCGATGCAGAACCTGCTCGACTCGACGGACCTCAAGCCGTCCGAGGTCGTCCACCTCAACGCGCACGCCACGTCGACGCCGCAGGGTGACGTCGCCGAGATCAAGGCGCTGCGGAAGGTCCTGGGCGACGACCTCGACCACGTCGCGATCTCCGCGACCAAGTCGATGACCGGTCACCTCCTGGGCGGCGCCGGCGGCATCGAGACCGTCGCGACGGTCCTGGCGCTGCACAACCGCCTGGCCCCGCCGACGATCAACGTCGACGAGCTGGACCCCGAGGTCGACGCGGACATCGTCCGCGGCGAGCCCCGCGCGCTCCCCCAGGGCACGATCGCCGCGATCAACAACAGCTTCGGCTTCGGCGGCCACAACGTGGTCCTGGCGTTCCGCACGGTCTGATCGCCTGATCCCCGCCTGACGACGGAGGCCCACCCCCTGCACGGGGGTGGGCCTCCGTCGTGTTCCGTCCCGCTGTCAGCGCAGGGCGAAGGCCGCCGGTTCGGCCGACATGTTGATCTGGTTGAGGACGACGTGGCCGCCGGTGACGGGGAGCAGTAGCGGCCTGATGGAGACCGCCGGGAGCTCGGGCGTGTCGGGCTTCAGGACGGTGGACACCCTGCCGTCGGCGGGTTCGAGGAGAGTGATCGTGTCGCCGTACGCGAGGCAGGCGACGCGGCCATCGGGCTCGGCGGCGATCGCTGTCGCGCCTTCCTCGCGGTGCGTCCAGGCCTTCTTGCCGTCCTTCAGGGAGAACGCCACGACGGCCCTCGACCCCATCGGGGCCTTCTCGGCGAGCGTGATCAGGAGCCCGTCGACGGCGAGGGGCCGGCCGGCGAAGCCGTCGCCCACGTCCCCGTGGGCGGAGAGGACTCCCTCCGGTCCGGTGAGCGGTACGGACACGGTCGGGGCTCCTTCGTCGTCGAAGCCCAGGAAGGCGTGGGTGCCGCGGGCGTCCGCCTCGTCGACCGCGACGACCGCCGGGGTGACGGAGACCAGCGAAGCCGTGGCCGGCGACTCGACGGGCAGGTCCCGGGTCCACCGCTGGGCGCCCGTACGGGTGTCGAGGGCGAGGAGTCGCGCGCCCGTGCCGCACTGTTCGACGAGGAGGGTGCGGGTGGCGTCGGCGTCGAGCGTCAGGGGCCGGCATCCCTTGGGCGCCGGGCGCTGCCAGCGCTGCTCGCCGGACTCGGTGGAGCGGGCCCGTACGGCTCCGTCCTCGGCGGTGACGGCGGTGGTGCCGCCGACTGCGAGCGCGTGGCCGACGAGGCCCGTCCCGGCGAGCTTCCGCTTCCACATGACTTTGCCGTCGGAGGTCCGGACGGCGAGCAGGGTCGCGCAGGGCTTCTCGTGCCGGCCGTGCGCGACGAGCCCGATGCCCTCCTCGGTGTCCGGGGTGATCGCGCACAGGGCCTCGCGGGTGGGTGCGGGCACGCTCCACCGGACGGAGCCGTCGGCGGCGTCGTAGGCGAAGAGGCCGTCGATCCGCCCCTGGGCGACGGTCGGGCCGAGGGTCCAGGCACCGACGCCCTCGTCGTACTTCTGGCCGACGGCGGGGACCGTCCACGCGACGGCCGTGTCCTCGGCGAGGGAGGAGGGCGCCGCGGACCGCCCGGACGGCGTGGACTGTGCGGACGTCGACGGGCCGCCCTTCGCGTTCCCCCCGCCGCCTCGCTCGTCCTCGTCCCCGGACGTGGCCGCCCAGATGCCGGCGGCGAGGACGGCTACGGACCAGGCCACGACGGCGGCGACGAAGGAGGAGGAGGAGGAGGAACGGCCCGGCGTGGCGGTGCCGTCGGGGCTCGGGTGGCCGCGCGGTACCGCGTCCTGCGGCTCGGTGTCCGGTGTCCGCGCGCCCCCGGCCGTACGGCGCGTCGCCGCGAGGACGGTCACCCCGACGGCCGCGAGGACCAGGGCGCAGACCGCCGCCGCCCAGCCCGTCGGCCACCCGCCGGCGACGACTCCCGCCCCGAGGAGCACCGCCGCCGCGCCGAACGCGGCCCCCGACAGCGCCACGGCGCCCGTGGCGGGCCCCCTGCGTTGAGGTGTCACTTCTCTCCCGCCCGGCGCGCCCCCTGCGTGCCCGGGCGGAATCTACAACGCGCGGGTGAAGCCCATCAGACGACTTGGTGAAGCCAGCGGACCGGCGCGCCCTCGCCCGCGTACCGGAAGGGCTCCAGCTCGTCGTCCCAGGGCTTCCCGAGGAGTCTGGCGACCTCGGCCTCCAGCTGCGTCTCGCCCTGGAGGGAGCGCGCCAGGGCGGCCCGCAGCCGGTCCTCGGGGATCAGGATGTCGCCGTGCATGCCGGTGACGGCGTGGAAGATGCCCAGGTCGGGGGTGGCGCTGTAGCGCTCGCCCTCGGCGGTGGGGCAGGGCTCCGCGGTCACCTCGAAGCGGAGCATCTGCCAGCCGCGCAGCGCGGAGGCGAGTTTGGAGGCGGTGCCGGTCTGCCCCTTCCAGGAGAACTCGGCTCTCCAGGTGCCGGGGGACGCCGGCTGGCGGATCCAGTCGAGCTGGACCCTCGCACCGAGGACACCCGCGACCGCCCATTCGACGTGCGGGCACAGCGCGCGCGGTGCGGAGTGTACGTACAGGACTCCACGTGTCGTCACCGGGACCTCCAGTGTGGGACGAGGTTCGCCTTCCCAGCGGCCTCAGTTAACAGCATCCGGAGTAAAACATCGCAAACCCTCAAAAAGGGGACAGCATGTGACGTGATGTAATTTACCGGAGCCCGTCGGCGAAGGCGCCTCTGGTTCGACGGGGGAAAAGCTACCGTGCCGCACCGTCATCGGTGTGACGTACGGTCGGTCCGAGGGCCCGGGAACACGAACCTTTCACCCACCAGGACGCCGAAGGAGGGGCCGGGGATGCGCGGTCGACGCAGAATCCGTACCGCAGCCGTCTCCGCGGCGGCGGCGCTGCTGTGCGCGGGGACGGTCGCGGGCTGCACGGCCGGGAGCCCGGGCGCGGCGGATCCGGCCGAGAGCCGCGCCCCGGCGGCCGCCCGGACGCCCGCCCGGACGCCCGTGCCGAGTCCGACGCCGGACTCGCTGTGGGACGTCTCGCCCGGCTCCGTCGCCGCCGTCGGCGATTCCGTCACTCGCGCCTTCGACGCCTGCGCGGTCCTCGCGGACTGCCCCGAGGTGTCCTGGGCGACCGGGACGGACGCGGCCGTCAACAGCCTGGCGCTGCGGCTCCTCGGCCCCGCGAAGGTGGCCACGCGCAGCTGGAACCTGGCGCGGACGGGGGCGCGGATGGCGGAGCTGCCCGAGCAGATGGCGGGGGCGGCGGCCGAGAAGCCGGAGCTGGTGACGGTGATGATGGGCGCCAACGACGCCTGCCGGCCGACGCCGGCACTCATGACCCCGGTCGACGACTTCCGCTTCTCCTTCGAGACGGCGCTGGCCAGGCTGCGGGCGGGCGCGCCGAAGGCGCAGGTGTACGTGTCGAGCGTGCCGGACCTGAAGCACCTGTGGTCGACGGGGCGGCTCAGCCCGGCGGGCCTTGAGGTGTGGAAGCTGGGGATCTGCGGCTCGATGCTGAAGGACGCGGAGGATCTGGGCCCCGCGGCGGAGCGGCGCCGGACGGCGGTGCGGGCGCGGGTCGTGGCGTACAACAAGGTCCTGGAGGAGGTCTGCGCCGAGGACGAGCGCTGCCGGTACGACGGCGGGGCGGTCTTCGGTTTCCGGTTCGACGGCGGGCAGTTGAGCCCGTGGGACTGGTTCCATCCGAGCCGGGACGGGCAGGCGCGGCTCGCGGAGCTCGCGTACCGGCGGATCACGAAGGAGTGAGGAGCCCCGGGACGGTTGTCAGGTGCCGTCCCGGGGCCCGGTCCACGGGGATCGGAGGTCAGATCTCCAGGGTGGCGGTCAGGCGGGCGTCCACGAGGGAGTGGGCCGCGACGACCTCGTAGGCACCGGGGACGAAGGTCCAGTCGTCCTTCTCCTCGTCCCAGATCTCGAAGGCGCGGCGGGACAGCGCGATCTCGGTCTCGACGGTCTCGCCGGGCCCGGCCTCGACGCCCGTGAAGGCGGCGAGCCAGCGCGCCGGGCGCTCCACCGTCGCGCTCGGCGCGCCGGTCGACGCCGTGGAGACGGGCACCAGGTAGATCTGGACGACCTCGCGGCCGGTGCGGTCGCCGGTGTTGGTGAGCCGGACCGTGACCGTCTCGGGGGTGGCGGTCAGGGAGTCGTACGACCAGGTCGTGTAGCCGAGGCCGTGGCCGAAGGCGTACGCGGGGGTGACGCCGGCCCTGTCCCAGGCGCGGTAGCCGATGAAGACGCCCTCGCTGTAGTCGAGTACGCCCTCGGCGGGGGTGACCTCGGTGACGGGGGCGTCGGCGAGGACGGCGGGCCAGGTGGTGGGGAGGCGGCCGCCGGGCTCTTCGGCGCCGGTGAGGACGTCGGCGAGGGCGTCGCCGCCCTCCTGGCCGGGGAACCAGCTGAGCAGGATCGCGGCCACGTCCTCGCGCCACGGCATCTCGACCGGGGAGCCGGCGTTGACGACGACGACGGTGTTCGGGTTGGCGGCGGCGACGGCCCGTACGAGGTCGTCCTGGCGGCCTGGGAGGGCGAGGTCCTTGCGGTCGAAGCCCTCGGACTCGACGCGCTCGGTGGTGGCGACGACCACGACGGCGGTGTCGGCGGCGCGGGCGGCCTCGACGGCTTCGGTGATCAGTTCGTCGGGGTCCCGGCGCGGACCGAGGTGGACGAAGGAGAACATGACGGCCGGCAGCGGGGCCGCGAACTCCTTGTCGAGGGTGTGGAGGAGGGAGACCTCGACGGTCTCGCCCTCGGTGAGCGCGACCTTGGCGCGCTCGACCGGGGAGCCGAAGAAGGCCTCGAAGGGGTCGGTCTCGGGGCCCATCGCCTGGACGCCGTCGAAGACGGTCTCGCCGGCGACGGCGAGGGTGAAGGCGCCGAGGCCACGGGTGCCGAAGGAGTGCTCGCCGGTCTCGCGCGGGGTGAAGGTGCCGAGGACCTCGATGGAGGCGAGGGTCTCGTGGGTGACGCCGGCGGGCAGGTCGTCGCCGATCCACTGGACCTGGCCGTTGGGCAGGGTGCCCTCGCCGAGGACCCGGCCCTCGGCGTCGCGGCAGCGGGCGCGGAGGGTGAAGCCCTGTTCGGCGGGGGTGAGTTCCTCGCTGGGGTCGGCGCCGATCGTGAAGGTGAGCGCGCCGTCGGGCAGGGCGGCGGTGAGGCCGGCGAGCGGGGAGACGACGTGGTCGGGGAAGACCTGGGCGGAGCCGCCGCCGAGGACGCGGGCGTCGCGGGCGGCGGCGCCGGAGAGGGCGACCGTGCCGTCCCTGAGGGGCAGGGCACCGTTCTCGTTGCGGACGAGGACGAAGCCGCGGCGGGCGATCTCGCGGGCGAGGGCGTCGCCGTCGATGGCGGCGGGGTGCTCGGTGACGGCCGCCGGGGCGCCTTCGAGGGCGCCGACGCGGGCGGCGAGCCGCAGGACGTTGCGTACGGCCGCGTCGACGGTGGCCTCCTCGACCTCGCCGGCGCGCACGGCGGCGGCCAGGGCCTCGCCGTAGACGGTCCGCGGGCCCGGCATGGCGACGTCGAGACCGCCCTCGATGTCGCCGGTGGTGGAGCGGGCGGCCATCCAGTCGGAGACGTTGTAGCCGTCGAAGCCCCAGTCGCCGCGCAGGACCTCGTTGACGAGGTGGCGGTGCTCGGTCATCGTCACGCCGTTGACCTGGTTGTAGGCGGTCATGATGCCCCAGGGGTGGGCGTTCTTGACGATGGCCTCGAAGGGGGCGAGGTAGAGCTCGCGGAGCGGGCGCGCGGTGACCTTGTTGTCGACGGTGAAGCGGTCGGTCTCGGCGTCGTTGGCGACGAAGTGCTTGACGGTGGTGCCGACGCCGCCGTCCTGGACGCCCTGGACGTAGCCGGTGCCGATCTCGCCGGTGAGGTACGGGTCCTCGCTGTACGCCTCGAAGTGGCGGCCGCCCAGGGGCGAGCGGTGCAGGTTGACGGTGGGCGCGAGGAGGACGTGGACGCCCTTGCGGCGGGCCTCCTGTGCGAGGAGCCGGCCGGCGCGGCGGGCGAGCCCGGGGTCCCAGGCCGCGGCGAGTGCGGTCGGGGACGGCAGGGCGACGGACGGGTCGTCGGCGGTCCAGCGAACGCCTCGGACGCCTATGGGCCCGTCGGACATGACCAGCGACTTCAGGCCGATCTCCGGCAGGGCGGGCAGGGACCACATGTCCTGGCCGCCGAGCAGCCGCGTCTTGCTGTCCAGGTCGAGCTTGCCGAGCGCCGCCTCGACGGCAGCGTTCCGCGCGGTCTCCGCGCTGTTCTCCGCCATGGCCGTACCTCCTCGTTGACGTACCGATGACCCCGATGCGCCCATCGTGCACCCACCTACCTGTAGATCGGTAGGTTCCGTGATGATTCCGTTATCTGGATGGAGTGGTGACCGGGTACCGTCCTCCTGTTGGGACGACCCTGTGAGAGGAGGCCACGGCGATGGTGCGGGCCAGAAGCGAGGAGCGGCGGGCGGAGATCCTGCGCGCCGCTCTCGAAGTGATCGCCGAGCGCGGCTACCGGGGCGCGACCCTCGGCTCCGTCGCCGAGCGCGTCGGGCTGACGCAGCAGGGGCTGCTGCACTACTTCCCGACGAAGGAGGCCCTGCTCATCGCGGTCCTGGAGGAGCGCGACCGGTGGGACACGAGCGGCGGCCGGGACCGGGAGGGCTGGCGGCTCGACCTGCTCGAATCGCTCGTCGAGTACAACGCGATGCGGCCCGGGATCGTGCAGACCTTCTCCGCCCTGCTCGGCGAGAGCATCACGGACGAGCACCCGGCGCGCGCCTTCTTCACCGAGCGGTACACACAGGTGCGGGCGAACATGGCGCAGGTGCTGCGTCTGGAGTTCGGCGACCGGCTGCCGAGCGGGCTGAGCCCGGAGCGGGCGGCGCCGCTCCTGACGGCGATGATGGACGGGCTGCAGTACCAGTGGCTCCTGGACCCCTCGGCGGTGGACATGCCGGCCGCCTTCCGGGACTTCCTGCACCTCCTGCACGGAGGCGAGGAGCGTCCGTAGGGGTACGGGGGCGGGGCCCCCGGACACCCCCTAGCGGATGACGGCCGACAGGTCCTCGCCGAGCAGGGCCGGATCCCGGGTGAGCGCGGTGTGGACGGACCGCAGGACGGGGAGTTCCGTCACCGCGGTCGCCAGGGCGACGTCCTTGGCCGCGAGGGCGACCGGGAAGTGCGAGCCGGTGGCGGTGGCGCGGGCCACGGCGCCGGAGAGCGGCCCCTGGGAGAGCATCCGGAGGGCGAGTTCGCGGGGCAGGCCGAGCGCCCCGGCGAGCGCGAGCACCTCGGCGACCAGCGCGACCCCGCCGATGGCGGCGTCGATGAGGACCAGCTTGAGGGCGGCGCCGGTGCCGGGGCCGCCGCACGGCGTGACCTGGCCGAGCCGGTCGAGGACGGCGGCGACGGGAGTGGTGTCGCCGCCCGCGAGGATCAGCAGTTCGCCCGCGGCCGCCCGGTCCACGCTGCCCATGACGGGCGCGTCGATCAGGGTGACCCCCTCGGGGAGCCGGGCGGCCAGGGCGCGGACGGCGTCGGGGCCGATGGTCGAGGTGTCGATCCAGTGGGTGCCGGGGCGCAGGGCCGGGAGGAGGTCGTCCGCGACGGCGAGGGCGGCGGCCGGGTCCGCGAGCATGGTGATGACGACATCGGCGTCGCGGACGGCATCGGCGGCGCTCGCGGCGCGCACGGCGCCGTCCGCGACCAGCGCGTCGGCCTTGGCGGCCGTGCGGTTCCAGACGGTCAACGGGTGCCCGGCGTCGAGGAGCCGGCGGGCCATGGGGAGGCCCATGGAGCCGAGACCGATGAAGGCGATCTTCTGCTGTGCGCTGTTCATGGGGACGACGCTAGGCAAGGCCCTCCCATGCGACAAGCGAATGTCTAGCATGGCAGCCATGCCGAATGGTCATGTCCTGTACGAGGTCTTCCTCGCCGTCGCCCGCGAGGGGTCCTTCACCGCCGCCGCCCGCACCCTCGGGTACACCCAGTCCGCGGTCTCGCGCCAGGTCCAGGCCCTGGAGGACGAGACGGGTGCGGTGCTGTTCGAGCGGCTGCCGCGCGGGGTGCGCCCGACCGAGGCGGGCCGGGTGCTGCTGCCGCACGCCGAGGCCGTACGGGACCGGCTGCTCGCCGCCCGGACCGAACTGGAGGCGCTGCGCACCCTGGAGGGCGGGCTGCTCCGGCTCGGGTCGTTCTCCAGCGCCAACGCGGCGCTCGTCCCCCGTACGCAGGCCGTGTTCCGCGGCCGGCACCCGGGGGTGAAGGTCACCCGCACCGAGGGACCGTCCGTGAAGCATCTGGGGCAGCTCGCCGCCGGGGAGCAGGACCTCGCGGTGGTCGCCCCGGCCTTGGCCACTCCCCCGCCGGAGGGCGTGACGCTGCATCACCTCCTCGACGAGCCGATGCTGGTGGCCCTGGAACGCGGACACGCGCATGCGGGTCGGCGGGCGGTGCGGCTGGCCGAGCTGGCCGCCGAGGAGTGGATCGTCGGCGCCGAGCGGTTGGAGGACACCCTCTTCCGCCCGGCCGTCGCCGCCGGCTTCCGGCCGCGTACCGGACTCCTCGCGCACGACTGGATCGCCAAGCTCGGCGCGGTCGCCGCCGGTCTCGGCATCACGCTCGTCCCGGCGCTCGCGGCGGCGTCCGTCCCCCGGGAGGTCGCCCTCGTCACGATCCACCCGGACGACGTCCCGTACCGGCGGGTCTGCGCGGCGACCCCGTCGACGCCGACCGCGGCGGCGAGCGCCTTCCTCGGGCTGCTGCGGGAGACGGCGGAGGCGATGCGCCGGTCCCGGGGGTTCCCGGGAGGCGGGCGGGCGGGATGATGGGGGCATGATCGTCGCAGCCACCCAGTTCGCCCCGGTCGCCGGGGACATCGACGCCAACGTCCGTACGATCGCCGGGCTCGTCCGGGCCGCCGGGACCGAGGGGGCCCGGGTGGTCGTCTTCGCCGAGCTCTGCCTCAGCGGGTACGAGCCGTCCCTGATCCGGGACACTCCCGCTCTCGTCCTCACCGAGGACGACCCGCGCCTCGAACCGGTACGGGCCGCCTGCCGGGAGGTCTCGGCGGCGGCCGTGGTCAACGGGCCCGTGCGGACGGCCGACGGGCGGACCGGGGTCACCTCGCTGGTGATCGGTCCCGACGGCGGGCTCCTCGCCCGCTACGACAAGCAGCACCTGTACGGGATCGAGAAGGAGGTCTTCGCGCCGGGAACGGCCGACGGGCGGTTCGCGCTCGACGGGGTCCGGTTCGCGACGGCCACCTGCTACGACAACCGCTTCCCCGAGCTCGCCGAGCGGGCGGCTGCGGACGACTGCGCGGTGTATCTGGCGAGTTCGGTGCTCACGGCCGACAACGACTCGTTCGAGACGGTGTATCCGGTACGGGCCCGGGACTTCGGCCTGTACGTGGTGCTCGGCAATGTCCTCGGGTCCAACGAGGACGGCGTGGGCGGCGGCGCCGCCGGGGTCTGGGGTCCGGACGGCGGGCGGATCGCCGACGCGGGCCCGGAGAAGCCGGGGTTCGTGCTCGCCGAGGTCGGCTGACCGGCGGCCGGCGGATCCGGCGGGACGGGTTCACGGGAAGGAGCCGGGCGGCCGTCGGGACATACGGCCGCCCGGCTCGGGGAGGTCCGTCACGGGACCCCCGGCCCGTGACGGTGCCCCGTCCCCGTTACGGGGCGCTCAGGCCCAGCGTGTACGCGCCGGAGCCGCTGTACGCGTGGACCACGTACCGGTAGTAGCCCGCGGTGCCGTAGTAGCTGGTGTTCTCGTCGGCGGTCGCCGTGCCGCCGACCGCCACGTCCACCCAGCCCGACCCGTTCCACTTCTGCAGGTAGAGGTCGAAGTCGGTGCCGGCCGGGCCGCGCAGGCAGCCCGCGTGGGTGCCGGAGGTCGCCGAGTAGTAGTACGAGCCGTCTGGCTGCACCCCGGTCTGGCCGGACGTCAGGCTGCCCTGGTAGCTGTACTCGGAGTTCGCGCAGCCGGTGGGCGGCGTCGTGGTGCCGACCGACAGCTGGTAGGTGACGGTGTGGGTGGCGGAGCCCGTACCGGTGACGGTGATCGGGTAGGTGCCGTTGGCCGTGCCGGCCGCGACCTGCACGGTCATCGTGGAGGAGGAGCCGGAGGTCACCGAGGAGGGGCTGAAGGAGACGGTGACACCGCTCGGGGCGCCGCTCGCGGAGAGCTGGACGGTCTGAGCGCTGCCGCCGGTGGTGCTCGTGTTCACCGTCGAGGTGACGGAGGCACCCGGCTGGACCGAGCCCGTGGCCGGGTTCAGGGCGAGCGAGAAGTCCGGGTTGGTGGTGCCGCCGCAGTCGGTCTCACCGGACTGGGCCGGGACGCCGATCGCGTTCCACGCCGCCTTCACCGCGTTGCACTCGACGCTGCCGTAGGTGTTCTTGGCGCTGGTCAGCGTGGCCTTGCGGGCGGCGAGGTGGTTCCAGGAGGAGGTCTTCATGAGCAGCGCGCCCATGAAGACCTTGCCGGCCTTCTGGATGCCGATGCCGGTCACGGAGGAGGGACCACCGGAACATATGGGGCTGTTGGGCTTGCCGTTGCCCGGGTTGGAGCCCTCGGCGAGGAGGTAGAACCAGTGGTTCTGCGGGCCGGCCGCCGCGTGCACCTCGGTGCCGGAGGTCAACTGGGTGTAGCAGTTCGGGTCGTTGTTGATGAGCGACGGGTTGTACATGTTGCGGATCGGCTGGTTGTTGCCGGTGAAGTTCAGTTCCTCGCCGACGGTGTAGTCGGGGGTGTCGTTCGGGTTGTTGGCGAAGTGCTCGGTGAGCGCGCCGAAGATGTCGCCGGTCGACTCGTTCATGCCGCCGTTCTCGTTGGACGAGCCGGCGCTGCCCGGGGTCCGGTCGAAGATCTCGTGGCCGTACTCGTGCGCCACGACGTCGATGCCGGTGAGCTGGTTGGTGCCGTTCTGGTTGCGGCCGTACGTGGTCTTCGTACCGTCGTAGTACGCGTTGACCTGGCTGAGTCCGGCGCGGGCCGGGACCATGCCGCCCTGGCCGTTGATGCCGTTGTAGCCGAGCCACTGCTTGAGCATGTCGGACTCGCGCTGGGCCGCGTACATGATGTCGACGCAGGCGGTGACCAGGTCGTTGGCGCCGTTGTTGCCCCAGGGCGAGGAGCCCGTGTAGGCGCTGCCGTTCTGGCCGCCGCACTTGAAGCCGCCGCGGCTGGTGTCGGTCATGGAGCTCGCGGCGGTGTCGATGGTGACGTTGCCGTTGTGGTAGCCACGGCCGTCGGCGTGCTGGACCTTGTCGGTGGCCTGGGCGATGGAGCCGGTGCGCGCGTCGACGTAGGTGTCGAGGGCGCTCGGCACGTTCTGCGCGGTCTGGCCGACGACCCGGGTGTGCCAGGTCAGCACGGCCTTGCCGCCCTTGAGGAGCACGGTCAGCTCGGGGGCGCTCGCGCTCTCCACGGAGGCGAGCTGCTCGCGTGCGGTGGCGAGGGCGGCGTCGGCCGTCACCTTGGCCTTGGTGGAGACCTTGATGGCGGGGGCCTTGGCACCGGTCACGTCGCGGACCTTGCCGGCGCTGTCGGAGACGACGACCGCGTCGCCGCCGACGACCGGGAGGCCGCGGTAGGTGCGCTCGTACGCGGCGAAGTAGAGGCCGTTGGACCAGGGGGTGACGGAGGTGCGGACGAGTTCCTCGTCGGCGCCGTGCCGCAGCTCGTCGAGGCCGCTGGCCGCGGCGCCGTCGGCGGCGGCGAGCGCGAGGGACTTGCCGTGGCCCGGGGGTACGGGCTGCGCCTGCGGGGCCGCGGTGGCGGTGCCGGCGAGGGCGGTCGCGAGGCTCGCCGAGAGCGCCAGGGCGGCCACGGCCGCCGTGATTCTGCTGGGGTGCAACGTCTGCTCCGATCGGGGTGGGATCGTGGTGGGGGAGACGGATCGTCGCGCCGAGTATGGGCGTGGACATGGCCAGTTCGGGACATCTCATCCGGCATAAGACGCGGGTTATGGTGCGGCCGTCCGGTGCTGCGTACGCTGCTGAAATGCAGCTGGAGTTGAGGCATCTGGAGGCCGTCTGCCGGATAGCGGAGGCGGGCAGTCTGGGGCGTGCGGCCGGCCGGCTCGGGGTCTCGCAGCCGGCTCTCTCGGCACAGCTGAAGCGGATCGAACGGGTCGCGGGCGGGGAGCTGTTCCTGCGCGGGCGGCACGGTGTGGAGCCCACTCCGCTGGGCGAGTTCGTGCTGTCGAAGGCGCGGCTGGTGCTCGGCGAGATGGACGCGCTGGCCGCCGGGGCGCGGGCCGTCTCCCCGCACACCCCGCTGCGCCTGGGCTGCATCCTGCTCGTCCTCGTCGACGGGCTGCTCGGGGAGTTGGAGCGGGTCATCGCGGGGCAGGAGATCGCGGTGACGGTGGAGCACTCGGCGACGACGCTGACCCGGCAGCTCGGTGCGGGGCGGTACGACGCCGTGCTGTACGGGGAGGTCAACGACCACGAGGTGCCGCTGCCGGAGGGCACGACGGCCCGGACCCTGGTGGCCAAGGAGCCGTTCTGCGTGCGGCTCTCGGCCGGGCATCCGCTGGCCGGGAAGGAGCGGATCGCGCTGGCCGAGCTGGCCGGCGAGGACTGGATGACGCTGGTGGAGGACGACGACGGCGGCCCCGAGGCGCTGGTCGCGGCCTGCGCGCGGGCCGGGTTCACTCCCTCGCTGCGGCACCGGGTGGCCGACCGGAAGATGCACTACGACCTGATCGCGGCGGGCCGGGCCATCTCGATGAGCCAGCCGACGGCGCCGGCCGCGGCGGGCACGGTGCTGCGGCCGCTGGAGGGCGACCCGGTCCTGGGGCGGATCCGGCTGGCCTGGAACCGGGCGGCCGTCCCGGCCCCGCACGCGGAGCTGCTGTACCGGGCGGCGGGCCGGGCCTATCTGGCGAACGTGGACAACAACGCCTTCTACCGGGACTGGTGGGACGCGCGGCCGGAGCTGCACCCGGTCCTCGACGCCTGAGGCACCCGGCCCTCACGCCGCGGGCGGCGCGGACCGGGTGCCGTCGGTGCCCTGAGGGTCCTAGGCGTCCTAGGCGCCCTAGGCGTCCGGGTTCCTAGTCGTAGGAGAGGTCGCCGGCCACGTAGCGGCAGGTGGTGCCGTCCGGGCCGGTGCCGATCTCCTTGGGCTCCTTGCCGGTGTTGTTGCCGGTGAAGCGGGTGCACGGCTTGATCTTCTTCTTGGTGTCGCCGTGAATGCGGATGTTGCGCAGGCTCGCGGTGTCGCCGTAGTTGGCGTTGACCCCGACGATCGACTTGCCGGGTGCGGTGATGTCGACGTCGTTGATCAGGATCGTGCGGGGGTACTGCTTCTTGCAGTTGCCGCAGGAGCGGACGAGCTTGCCGAAGTCGGCGACCTGGAACTTGTTCACGACCAGCTTGCCGGCGCCGTTGAACTGGAAGACCTTGTCGGACGCGCCCTTCGCGCCGCCGCCGTGGACTGCGTACACCGCCGTCTTCGAGGTGCCCTTGAAGGTGGCGGCGTCCTCACCGACGTTCTCCCACCAGACGTTCTGGAGGGTGCAGCTGCCGAGGCAGTGGACCCCGTCGGCGGCGGGGGTGCCGATGACCACGTTCTTGAGGGTCGCGCCGTCCTTGAGGACGAAGAGGGGCTGCTGGCTCTCGCTCTGCCCGTCGGAGCCGAGCTCCCCGGCTCCGACGAAGCGCTTGAGCTTGCCGTCGTAGGTGCCCGAGACCTCGATGGTCGTGGGGACCGGCGTGCTGCCCTTGGCCTGCGGCCAGGCGGGCAGCGTCGCGGCGCCCGCGGGGGCGAGGAGGCTGGTGGTGACGATCGCCGCGCCGGTGATGCCGAGGGCGCTCAGGCCGCCGACGAGTGCGCGGCGGCGGCCGGTCTTCCGCTTGTGTGACGTCATGTGCTCTTTCCTCAGTGGGGGAGGTGGTGCACTCCCTTGTCGCCACCGGAGGAGGGAAGGTTGCCGCGTTCTTGATCGTTTTCCTGGGCGTCGCCGTCCCGGTCGTCGCCGGCCGTCTCGCCGCGCAGGTCGCGGGCCATCAGAGTGGCTCCGGCGACGGCGCCGGGCATCAGGAAGACGGCGACGAACGGCACCAGGAAGGCGAGGGTGAGCGGCACGCCGAAGCCGAGGGTGGCCAAGCGGCGGCCGCGCAGCAGGGTGAGGCGCTCCTTGAGCTCGACGCCCCGGCGCTGGAGCGCGACGGCCGTGAGCTCCTCGGCGAGGAAGAAGCCGGAGACGCAGAAGCCGAGGACGGGGACGACGGTCTGGCCGATCACCGGGATGAAGCCGCAGGCGAAGAGCAGGATGCCGTAGAACGCGACCCGCAGCAGGACCCGCAGGCTGTCACGGGCCGAGATCCACAGCTCGCGCCAGAGGGGCAGCCCGGACTCGGGCACGTCACCGCCCTGGCTGCGGTCGACCTCCTCGGAGAGCGACTCGTAGAAGGGCTGGCCGACGAGGAGGGTCACGGCGGTGAAGGTGATGACCGCGAGGAAGAGCCCGAAGGCGAAGACCAGGCCGGTGAGCGTCCCGCGGAGGAACCCGAGCCAGGGCGAGCTCCAGTCGTCGGCGAACGGCGTCGCCCAGGCCGCCACGTCGTCGGCTCCGTAGCCGAGGCCGACGAGGGCGCCCACGTAGAGGACGAGGGTCACGAGCCCGGGCAGCAGCCCGAACCCGAACCACCGCCCGTGCGAGCCCACCCACTTCTGGCCCTGCACCAGGTACTTGAAACCCACCCCGAGATCACGCATGGGAGTCACCCTACTTGGGCCGGTCGGGCGGCCAGGACGGGCCTGACGGGCCACGGAGCGGCCTCGCCGGGGCGCCCCTGTGCGGGCCACCGCCGGGGACGCGGCGAGGGCCGCACCCCGGTCGGTCGGGGTGCGGCCCTCACTCAGTGTGCCGGTCCGGAGCTCAGACGGCGAGCTCGACCGTGATGTTGCCGCGGGTCGCCTTGGAGTACGGGCAGACCTGGTGGGCCTTCTCGATCAGGCTCTTGGCGGTCTCGGCGTCCACGTTCGGGATGGTCGCCGAGATCTTGACGATGATGCCGAAGCCGTCGTCGTTCTTGCCGATGCCCACCTCGGCGGTGACCGTCGAGCCGGACACGTCGGCGTTCTCGTTGCGGGCGACGACGCCCAGCGCGCCCTGGAAGCAGGCGCTGTAGCCGGCGGCGAAGAGCTGCTCGGGGTTCGTGCCCGCGCCCGAGCCGCCCATCGCCTTGGGCGGGTTCACGACGACGTCGAGCTGACCGTCGTCGGTGGCGACCCGGCCGTCACGGCCGTTCTCGGCGGTGGCGACGGCGGTGTAGAGAACGTCGGTGTGCTGAATGGACATGCTGGTCATTCCTTCTTCGGTTCGCCGCGACTCGCGCCCACGATCGCGGCGGCTGAGGGAAGACTAGCGGTTCACCGAGACGATCATCTTTCCGGTGTTGTCCCCGCGCAGCAGTCCGAGGAAGGCGTCCACGCCGCTCTCGATGCCGTCGACGAAGGTCTCTCGGTGCTTCAGCTCTCCGGAGGCGAGCCAGCCGCCGACCTCCTGGACGAACTGGTCCTGCAGGCCGTAGTGGTCGCCGACCAGGACGCCCTGGAGACGCAGCCGCTTGCCGATGATCATCGCCATGTTGCGCGGGCCGGGGACCGGCTCCGTGTCGTTGTACTGCGCGATCATGCCGCAGATGGTGGCGCGGCCGTGCACGTTGAGCGAGGAGATCGCGGCTTCGAGGTGGTCCCCGCCCACGTTGTCGAAGTAGACGTCGATGCCGTCCGGGGCGGCCTCGCGGAGCTGGTCCTTGACCGGGTCGTTCTTGTAGTTGAAGGCCGCGTCGAAGCCGAGCTCCTCGACGAGGAACTTCACCTTCTCGTCGGAGCCGGCGGAGCCGATGACCCGGGAGGCGCCCTTGAGCCGCGCCATCTGGCCGACCTGGCTGCCGACGGCGCCGGCCGCGCCGGAGACGAATACCGTGTCGCCCTCCTTGAAGGAGGCGACCTCGAAGAGGCCCGCGTAGGCCGTGAGGCCGGTCATGCCGAGCACGCCGAGGTAGGCGGAGAGGGGGGCGAGCGCCGGGTCGACCTTGGTCGCGTGCTGCGCGGGGACGTCCGCGTACTCGCGCCAGCCGAGGCCGTGCAGGACGTGGTCGCCGACGGCGAAGCCCTCCGCGTTGGACGCGACGACCTCGCCGACCGCGCCGCCGTCCATGGGGTGGTCCAGCTTGAACGGCGGGATGTACGACTTCACGTCGTTCATCCGGCCGCGCATGTACGGGTCGACGGAGAAGTGCAGGTTGCGCACGAGGATGCGGCCCTCGGCGGGCTCGGTCACCGGGACCTCGCGCAGGGCGAAGTCCGCTGCGGTCGGCCAGCCGTGCGGACGGGCGACGAGGTGCCACTCACGGCTGGACGCGGGAAGAACGGACATGAGCACGGCCTCCAGGCAAAGCTTCAGAACACGAATGTTTCACTGACTGAAACAACCATGCGCCTTAATATTTCATGTTGTCAAGTATCCGGGTAGGATGATGCCCATGGCCACCTCACGCACGGACCCCCTGACCCTCGAAGTCGTCGAGCTGATCGGCACGGTCGTGGCGCGCTACTACGAGGAGTACGAGCAGGCGGCCGCTCAGCACTCGCTGACCGGCGCGCAGGCCCGGGTCCTCGGGCTGCTCTCGCTCGATCCGCTGCCGATGCGCAGGATCGCCCAGAAGCTGAAGTGCGAGCCGTCCAACATCACCGGGATCGTGGACCGCCTGGAGGCCCGCGGCCTGGTCGAGCGCCGGCCCGACCCGGACGACCGGCGGGTCAAGCTGGCCGTCCCCACGGACGAGGGCCAGGACACGGCCCGGCGGCTGCGCGAGTCGCTGGACTTCGCCCGCGAGCCCCTCGGCGAGCTGACCGAGGTCGAGCGGACCCTTCTGCGGGACCTGCTGAGGCGGATGCTCGGCGAGGACACCCCCTAGGGCCGGACAGGACGCCCCCGGTTCCGCCCGACGGTCAGACGCACCACCAGAGGAATCGGGTGCAGGTCGGGGTCGGGGTCGGGGTGGGCGTGGGGGTCTGCGTAGGGCTTGGCGAAGCCGTCACCGGCGCCCCTCCCGACGGTGAGCCGCTCGGGGCGGGCCCGGTACCCGTGGGCGTCGCCGTGGCCGTGCCCGAGGCCGTCGGCGTGCCGGGCTGCGGGACATCGGGCGCGGCGGAGGACGGGGACGCCGGGCCCGTGGGCGTCGGCGATCCGGCCGGGTCGCCGCCGGCACCCTCCCCCGCGCCGGAACCGGAACCCGTACCGGAGCCGGAACCGGAATCCGCGCCGGAGCCGGAACCCGTACCCGTACCGGAGCCCGACCCCGTACCGGAACCGGATCCTGATTCCGTGCCCGTGCCGATCCGGTGGTCACGTGTGGGCGCGTTCGTGCTCGGCGCGACCGTGACCTCCGACGGGGCCGAGCCGTCCGGCGGGCCGGCGCCCTCGGTGCTCTCCGGGCTTTCGGTGCTCTCGGGAGGCACGGGCGGTATCGAGGTCTCGACGACCTCCTGCTCCTGCACGGCCGTGGCCGCACCGCTCGCCTCCGGCTCCTGCAGGGCCAGCTGCACCACGCCCAGCGTCCCGGCCGCGAGGACCAGGCCCACCGTCCCCAGCAGCACCGTCCGCCCCCGGCGCGCCCTCGCCCGTCTGCCCCCGCGCGCGGCGGACCGGCCCCGCGCGGCGGTGCGGGCGGCGCGACGGCCGCCCGTGGCCGGTCGCGGCGGCTCGACGACGTCCAGTTCGTAGACGTACTCGGGCTCGGCGGGCGGAACGGGTGCGTGGGGGGTCTCGTACCGCAGTTCCTCGACAGGGGTCCCGCACCCGGCACAGGCGAGGGCCCCGTTGAGATGCCGCCGGCACGCGTGGCAGTAATCCATGGGGCCCACAAGCTATGCGGCGCGGTGCGGCGACAGGTAGGCACGGAAGTGAGGATCCTGTGAGGAAACCGCAGGTCGTCGGCGGTGCGTCGCGATTCTCCCGCTTCGGTCAGGATCGTCTCGGGCCACACCGGGCCCCCTTCCGGGCGCGCCTCCGGCACGCTTCCGGCAGCCTTCTCCCGCTCCTCCCCCACCCTTCACCCGGCCCTCCTCCCGCCCTTCACCCGCCCTTCACCCGCTCCCTTCCGGCGCTCACGGGTGGCCCGGGCGGCTCAGCCCAGCGCGCGCCGGGCCCGGGGCGGTCGCACGATGCGAACAGGACCGCAACGCGAAACACCTCGCCCGTGCCAGCACCGCATTCCGGAGGATCCGCCGTGACCGTCAGCCTTGAGCAACTGCGCCGTTGCCATGTCGCCGTCGACCTGGGGGCCGCGCGCACCCGGGTCTTCGTCAAGGGCGCCGGACTCGTCGTCGACGAGCCCAGCGTCGCCGCCGTCAACACCCGTACCGGAGCGCTGATCGCCGTCGGCGCGCTGGCGGAGAAGATGACGGGCCGCACCCCCGACTACATCCGGGTCGCCCGGCCCGTCTCCGGCGGCACGGTCGTCGACATCGAGATGGCGCAGCGGATGCTCCGCCACCTCCTGGGCGAGAAGCTGCGCCGCCAGCTCCGCCGCAAGCCGCGGCTGCGCGCGGCGGCCTGCACCCCCCACGACAGCGACCCGCTCGCCCAGCGCGCCGCCGTGGAGACCCTCGTCGGTCTCGGCGCGCGCCGGGTCGAGCTGGTCGACACCCTGATCGCCGCCGCCGTGGGCTGCGGACTCCCGGTCGAGCAGCCGACCGCCACCATGATCATGGTGTGCGGTGCGGCGACCACGCAGGTCGCGGTGCTCTCGCTCGGCGCGATCGTCACGGCGGAGCGGATCCCGATCGGCGGCGACGCCATCGACCACGCCGTCATCCAGCACCTGCGCCACCACCACGAGCTGATGCTGCCGAGCCAGTCGGTGCGCCCGCTCCAGCTCGCCCTCAGCGGCAACGGCCTGACGCCGCACGGCCCCGCCTCCACGGAGATCCACGGCCGGGACGTCGCCACGGGCCTGGCCCGCTCGGTGACCGTCGACACCGCCGCCGTACGGGAGGCGATCCACACCCCGCTGACGGCGGTCCTCGACGGCATCGGGAAGGTGCTGCGCGACTGCCCGCCGGACCTGGTGGCCGACCTCGCCGACCGCGGGATCATGATGGTCGGCGGCAGCGCCCTGCTGCCGGGCCTCGACCAGATGCTGCGCGAGGCGACCGGCATGCCGGTGCACATCGCCGAACGGCCCGACGTCTGCGCGGTCCTGGGGCTCGGCGCGATGCTGGAGGGCAAGGTCCAGCCGATGATCCTCGACCCGCTGTCCGTGCGCGACCCGCTCGCCGACGACGACTGACCCCCACAGTCACCCAATTCGTACGATTCGTACGACAATGAGACCATGACGATCATGGACGAGGCCGACGACGTGGACGAACAGAACGCCGTCCTGCCCCTGCTGCTCGAAGCGGTCCTCAGCGTCGGTACGGATCTCGAACTCCACGCCACCCTCCAGCACCTCGTGGACTCGGCTGCCGAACTCACGGGGGCCCGCTACGGCGCGCTCGGGGTCGTCGACCCCGAGCGCCGCCGGCTCACCGACCTCTTCACGTCCGGCATGACCGAGGAGGAGCGGCAGCGCGTCCGCGGGCTCCCCGACGGTCACACCGGGCTGCTCGGCGTCCTGACCCAGGACCCGCGGCCGCTGCGGGTCGACGACCTGACGTCGGATCCGCGCTCGTGCGGGGTCCCCGAGGGCCACCCGAGGATGCGCTCCTTCCTCGGCGTCCCGATCCGGGTCCACACCCAGGTCTTCGGCAATCTCTACCTCACCGAGAAGCGGACGGGCCCCTTCACCGAGCAGGACCTCACGCTCCTCCGGATCCTCGCCTCCCAGGCCGGGATCGCCATCGGCAACGCCCGCCTGTACGAGACGACCCGGCAGCGGGAGCGCTGGATCGAGGGCGCGGCGGCCGTGACCACGGCCCTCCTCACCGGCGAGTCCGCCGAGAACGCCCTGATGACCGTCGCCGAACAGGCCAGGATCCTCGCCGGCGCCTCGGCCGGTGTGGTCCTCCAGCCCACCCCGGAGGGCGGGATGGAGATCGTCGCCGCCTCGACCAACGACGACCCGGGCGATCTGGTCGGCACGACGATCGCGCCCGGCTCCCCCGTCCTCGTCCAACTGCTCGGCGGCGAGCCGGTCTTCGTGGAGGACTCGGCGACGGACCCCCGGATGACCACCCATGTCCGGTCGCGTTTCGGCCCGTCGATGATGCTGCCGCTGCAGAGCGGCGGGAAGCTCATCGGCACGCTCGCTCTGCCCCGGCGGCACGGAGGCCCTCCGTACTCGGCGGTGGACCGCCTGCTGGCCTCGCAGTTCGCCTCGCAGGCGGCTCTGGCTCTGGTCCTGGCAGGCGCCCGGCACGACCGGGAGCGGCTCGCGGTGTACGAGGACCGGGACCGGATCGCGCGGGACCTGCACGACCTGGTCGTGCAGCGGCTGTTCGCCACGGAGATGATGCTGGAGTCGACCCGGCGGCGCGCGGCCGGCGCGTCGCCCGCGCCGGGATCCGGCGGCCCCGTGAGCCCCTCCGACAACAGCGTCCCCGCCGACCCCGACAACCCCACCGCCACCGCCGACCCTGACGACCCCACCGACGAGCCCGACTTCGACGAGAGCGCGCTCATCGGCCGGGCCGTGGACGAGCTGGACTCGACGATCCAGGAGGTCCGGACGACCATCTTCGCGCTCCAGCAGCCCCCGGCCGACGCGCCGACGTCCTTCCGCGGCCGGGTCCTGCGCGAGACCGGCGGGGCGGCGGCCCTGCTCGGCTTCCAGCCGTCCGTGCACTTCTCGGGCGCGGTCGACACCCTCGTCGAGGACGAGGAGGCCGGCAAGCTCCTCGCCGCCCTGCGCGGGGCGCTCGCGGCGGCCCACCGGCGGTCGGGGATCACCGCGATCACCGTCGAGGTGACGGCGGGCGGCGCGGGCGAGGGCGTACGGCTCCGGGTCGAGGACGACGGGACCCCGCCGACCACGGTCGAGTGGCCTTAGGGGGTGTCCGGAAAATCCCGCCTGGCCCGCCCGGCCCTGCGGGCAGACGGCGCTGCATTCCGGACACCCCCCATACGGAGCAGTCCGGCGCGCCCCGGCCTCCGTCGGGATCTTGACTGGTGGCGTGGACACCGAGACCAAGACCCCGACAGCGGCGGCCTACCGCAATCTGGTGATGGCCACCATCGGCTTCACGCTCACCTTCTGGGCGTGGGACCTGATCGCGCCGATCGCGAGCTGGTACGGCGACCGGCTCGGCCTGAGCTCCTTCCAGCAGTCGCTGCTCGTCGCGGTGCCCGTCCTGGTCGGCTCGGTGGGCCGCATCCCGGCCGGGGCGCTGACCGACAAGTACGGCGCGAAGCTGATGTTCCCGGTCGTCTCGGCACTGACGATCGTCCCCGTGCTCCTCCTGATCGTCGCCAAGGACAGCTACGCCCTGATGCTGGTCGTCGGCTTCCTCCTCGGCCTCGGCGGCACGACGTTCGCCATCGGCATCCCGCTGGTCAACTCCTGGTTCCCGCCGGCCAAGCGCGGTCTCGCGCTCGGTGTTTTCGGCATGGGCATGGGCGGCGTCGCGCTCTCCGGCTACTTCACGCCCCGGATCGCCGAGCACGGCGAGAACCTCCCCTTCATCGTGGTGGCGATCGCGCTCGCCGTGTACGCGGTGCTGGCCGCGCTCCTCATCACCGACCGGCCCGACCGGCCCGTGCCCACCGCCTCCCTCGCGAGCCGGCTCGGCTCGGCGGGGCGGCTGCGGGTGACGTGGGAGCTGTCGGCTCTGTACGCGATCGGCTTCGGCGGCATCGTCGCCTTCGGCGTCTACCTGCCGACGTACCTGAAGACCTGGTACGAGCTCGACCCGACGGACGCGGGCACCAAGGCCGCCGGCTTCGCCCTGGTCACCGTCGTTTTCCGGCCGATCGGCGGCTGGCTCTCGGACCGGGTCCACCCGGCGGTCGTGACGGCCGGCGCGCTCGGGGTGGTCGCCGTCTTCGCGATCGTCCAGGCCTTCGACCCGAAGCTGAACCCGGGCGGCACGATCGCCCTGCTCGTCATGGCCGCCGGTCTCGGCACGGCGAGCGGCTCCGTCTTCGCCCTGGTCTCGCAGGTCACACCGCAGGCCCAGGTCGGCAGCGTCACCGGCATCGTCGGCGCGATGGGCGGCCTCGGCGGCTTCGTGCCGCCGCTGGTGATGGGCGCGATCTACAGCGCCAAGGACTCGTACTCGATCGGCTTCATGCTCCTCTCCGACCTGGCGCTCGCGGGCTGTGTGTACGCCTACGGGCGGATGCGCTCGATCCGGCCGGGCGGGGCGGAGCCGGAGCCCGAGCCGACGAAGATCACAGTCCGTCAGCCCTGATGGGCGGGCAGAATTCACCGGGCAACCCTCGACCTCGACATCGACCCGAGGAGTACGACCGGTGAGTGCGCTCTTCCCCGCCCTGGATACCCGTTCCCCCGCAGTGGGGGCCGGTTCCGGCCGGCCCGCGCTGCGCTGCGGCCCGGACACGCTGACGTACGCCGGACTGGCCCGCGCCGCCGGGGCCCTCGCGGTACGGATCGGGGGCACGGGCCGGGTCGCCGTCTGGGCCACGCCGAGCGCGCACACGGCGGTCGCGGTGGTGGCCGCCCTGCTCGCGGGCGTGCCCGCCGTACCGCTCAATCCGCGCACGGGCGAGCGGGAGCTGGCGCACATCCTCGGCGACAGCGCGCCCGGCGCGGTGCTCGCGGCTCCGAAGGACGAGCTGCCGACCGGACTCGCCGCGCTCCCCCGGATCGACGTGGACCTCGCTCCGGCGGCCGGGCCCGCGGCCGCGGTGACGGAACCGGACGACGCCGAGTCCCCCGCCCTCGTCGTCTACACCTCGGGCACCACCGGCCCCCCGAAGGGTGTCGTGCTCTCCCGGCGGGCGATCGCCGCCTCCCTCGACGCGCTGGCGGAGGCCTGGGAGTGGACGGCGGACGACGTGCTCGTGCACGCGCTGCCGCTGTTCCACGTCCACGGGCTGATCCTCGGCATCCTGGGCCCGCTGCGGCGGGGCGGCGAGGTCCGGCACCTGGGGGCGTTCTCGGTGGAGGGCGTGGCGCGGGAGCTGGGCGCCGGGGGCGGCACGATGCTGTTCGGCGTACCGACCATGTACCACCGGATCGCGGACGCGCTCGGCGAGGACGCCCGCCTCACGGAGGCGCTGACGGGGGCGCGGCTCCTCGTCTCGGGCTCGGCGGCGCTGCCGGTGCACGACCACGAGCGGATCACGGCGGCGACGGGCCGGGCGGTCGTGGAGCGGTACGGGATGACGGAGACGCTCATGAACACCGGCGTGCGGCCCGGCG
Source organism: Streptomyces narbonensis (assembly GCF_014649015.1). Classification (GTDB taxonomy): domain Bacteria; phylum Actinomycetota; class Actinomycetes; order Streptomycetales; family Streptomycetaceae; genus Streptomyces; species Streptomyces narbonensis. Next base: position 662,363 of record NZ_BMSF01000001.1, on the reverse strand, counting down.
GCGAGCCCCGGCCGGGCAGCGTCGGGACCCCGCTCGCGGGCGTCGGCCTGCGGCTGGTGGACGAGGACGGTTCCGTGCTGGGCGCGTACGACGGGGAGACGGTCGGCGAGGTGCAGGTCCGCGGCCCGAACCTCTTCTCCGGCTACCTGAACCGGCCGGACGCGACGGCCGCGGCCTTCGACGGCGACTGGTTCCGCACCGGCGACATGGCCGTCCGCGAGGCGGACGGCGCGGTGCGCCTGGTGGGCCGCAAGGCGACCGACCTGATCAAGAGCGGCGGCTACAAGATCGGGGCGGGCGAGATCGAGAACGCGCTCCTCGACCACCCCGGCGTCCGGGAGGCTGCCGTCACGGGCGAGCCGGACCCGGACCTGGGCGAGCGGATCGTGGCCTGGGTCGTGCCGGCGGACGCTTCGGCGCCACCGGCCGAGACGGAGCTCGCGGAGCACGTGGCCGGCCTGCTCGCCCCGCACAAGCGGCCGCGGGTGGTGCGCTACCTGGAGGCGCTCCCCCGCAACGACATGGGCAAGATCCTGAAGAAGGCGCTCCCGGCGGCTCGCTGACGAAGGCAGAGGAAGAGGCCGGGCCCCCGGCTCACCGGGGCCCGGCCTCGTACGGGGTCGGCGCTACTTCACGCCGAGCGCGCGGACGAGTTCCTGGGTGACCGTGCCGCCCTGGTCGTCGCTCGCGCCCGCCCGCAGCGAGACGGAGCCCGCCCCGGCCGGGATCCGCAGCTCACCGGTCCAGGAGGCGCCGCGCCACGAGGGCTTGAGGGCGACCTTCGACCAGGTCCTGCCCTCGTCGTAGGAGACGTCCAGGGTGCCGCCGGTGATCTTTCCGGTGCCGGCCGCGCCCTTCACGTACTCCGCGAAGGTCCGTACGGGCAGCCTGCTTCCGGCCCGGACGTCGCCGTTGATGTCGGTGTCCAGGTCGAAGCCGAGGTTGAGCATCGGCAGGTAGGTGATCCGGTCGCTCGGGGTCTCGGCCGAGCGGACGGTCCACTCGGTGTGGCCCTTGGTCGCGAGCCGCCAGCGGGCCGGGTCGAGCGTGGTGTCGGTGACGACCTTGTAGGTCGCCTCCTGCGCCGGGGCGTCCCAGGCGTAGGCGCCGGAGCTCTTCTTCCGGTCGACGCGGACGCCGTCGACGTACACCTCGGTGTACTGGGTCATCGAGTCGTCGCCCCACACGTTGCCGAAGCCGGTGTGGTCGGTGCCCGAGTCGCCCCAGCCGGGGGTGTTGAAGCGCAGGTCGTTGCCGGTGCGCTGCTGGCCCCAGCCGAGGCCGGTGCCGAGCCAGGGGTGCCAGACGGGGCCGAACCAGTCGAGGTCGACGCGGCTGCCGCCCTTGTAGGAGGGGGTGCCGCCGCGCTCTTCGAGGGAGTCGCCGAGGTCGACGGACTCGTGCCAGCGCTGGCCGGTGCCGGTGGAGACGTACTCGGTGCGCTCGGTCGGGAAGCCGATCCACTCCTTGAAGCCGACGCCGATCGGGAAGGTGTCGGTGATCGAGTAGCGGAACTCGCCGCCCAGCTCGGCGCGCTTGGTCGGCGCGTGGAAGGTGGAGCGGATCGTGGCCAGTTCGTCCTCGTCGGGCCGGAAGACGAGGTCCTTGCCGATGGCGCGGGGGTGACCCTCGGAGAGGTCGTAGGTGAACGGGGTGAAGCGGGTGCCGGTCAGGTCGACGCGCTGGCCCCGGGCCGCGCCGGCGGCGAGCCGCTTCGCGTCGGCGGTGTTGACGGTGGCGACGGAGAGCGGCCGGTCCTCGTAGTCGGCGGTGCCGAACCACTTCATCAGCCGGCCCGGCTGGTCGTCGGTGACGAACAGGGCCATGGCTCCCGCGTCCTGGGCGGTCTGGGCCAGCTGCGTCGGGTCGGCTCCGGCGGTGAGCCGGACGAGGACGGCCTTGCCGGAGGCGTCCTTGCCCGTGTACTCGGCGGGGGTTCCGGTGCCGGCGTCGACGAGGCCGAGGCGGTGGCGGCCTTCGAGGAGGGTCGCGCCGCCCTGCGCGGTGGCGCCGGAGAGGCGGACGCCGTCGACGCTCGCCTCCACCGTCGGCTTGCCGAGGCGCCAGACGGTCCGGTACTCGAAGGTGCCGTTGGTGACGGGCGCGGTCGGCGCGGCGAAGAGGGAGTCGTAGGTCATGGGCACCTGGACGATGTCCGTGTAGGAGGTCCCGTTCGCCTTCCGGTCGTACTCCATGAGGAGCTGCCGGGACTCGGTCCGCTTCTCGACCTCGGCGCGGATCTCGCGCAGCTGCCGTCCGTCGAGGGTGATCTCCCGGTCGCGGTCGAGGACGACCTCGGGAGCGGTGAGGAAGCCGAGGCCGAGGGAGTCCGCGCCGTGCGAGCCGCGCACGTCGAGGAACGTGTCGACGGTGTACGTGCCGGGCTTGAGGCGCAGTTGCACGGTGCCCGAGTCGCCGACGGCCGCCGGGAAGGGATCCTCGCCGCCGGCCAGCTTCTTCATGCCGAGGAAGGCCGCGGTGGGGGCGCCGTCGCGGTCCTTGACGTGGACGGTGAGGGTGTAGCGCTCCTCCTCCTTGACCAGGCCGAGCGCGGTGTGCGCGACGGGGGCGCCGCCGGCGGTGGCGGTGATCCGGCCGGAGGACTGCCCGACGGGGGCCTTGGTGCCGTCGCCCGTGACGGTGGTGCTCGCGGAGCCGTGGGCGGGGACGGTGAGGGTGGTGTCGGCGAGGGCGGCGACCCCGGCAGGCATGCCCTCGACGGCGAGGTTCAACTCGACCGGCGCGTCGGAGGAGTTGGTGTAGGTGACGGTCTTGGTGACCGGCTTGTTCTCCTCGTACGGCCAGGAGGCGAAGCCGAGGTCGGCGGAGCCGGTGGCCGTGATGTTCGCGGCGATCGCGGCGGCGACGTCGACCCGGCCGGCGCCGAGGGCGTACGCGGAGGCGTCGAGCGTCTTCGACGAGGACATCAGGGCGTTCTTGAGCTGGGCGCCGGTCCAGTCGGGGTGCTTCTCGGCGAGCAGCGCGGCGACGCCGGCGATGTGCGGGGTCGCCATCGACGTACCGCTCATCGAGGTGTAGGGGCCGCTGCCGGCGACGAGCTGGGAGCGGGCGGCGAGGATGTCGACGCCCGGGGCGGAGAGGTCGGGCTTGAGGGCCTGGTCGCCGTAGCGGGGGCCCTGGCTCGTGAAGTAGGCGGCCTCGTCGGCGGAGTCGACGGCGCCGACGGTGAGCGCGGAGTCGGCGGTGCCGGGCGAGCCGATGGAGCCGGGGTAGCCGGAGTTCCCGGCGGCGATGACGAAGAGGGCGCCGGTCTCGGCGGTGAGGGTGTTGACGGCCTGCGCCATCGGGTCGGTGCCGTCGCTCGGTTCGCGGGAGCCGAGGCTCATCGAGACGATCTTCGCGTCGATGTCCTTGGCGGCCCACTCCATGCCGGCGATGATCTGCGACTCGGAGCCGGAGCCCTCGTCGCTGAGGACCTTGCCGACGGCGAGGGTGGCGCCGGGGGCGACGCCTTGCTCCTTGCCGTCGCTCGCGGCGCCGGAGCCGCCGACGGTGGAGGCGACGTGCGTGCCGTGGCCGTTGCGGTCGGCGACCTCCTGGCCCTCGATGAAGGACTTGCTCTCGGCGACCCGGCCGCCGAGGTCGGGGTGGGCGAGGTCGGCGCCGGTGTCGAGGACGGCGACCTTGACGCCCTTGCCGGTGAGGCCGGCCTCCCAGGCCTTCGGGGTGCCGATCTGGACGTTGGAGTCGGCCATGGCGGCCTCGACCCGGCCGTCGAGCCAGACCTTGCCGGGGGCGGCGGCGCGGGAGGTCGCGCCCTTCGCCGTGAAGCCCTGCCAGAAGGCGGCGGGGTCGGTGGCGGTGACGGCCGCGCCGCCGATGCTGGGGAGGGCGCGGACGGTCTCGGCGCCGCGCGGGGCGGGGGCGGCTGCCCGGGCGCCCTTGGCTCCGTACGTGACGATCAGCGGCAGTTCGCCGGTGAAGCCCTGCTCGGCGAGGCCCGTGACGTCGAAGAGGCGAGGATCGAGCGCACCGGAGGCCAGATAGGGGGCGGCCTCGTCGGGGACGACCGTGACGCGTCCGTCGACGACCTGGGTGCGTATCGCGCCGGTGGCGCCCTCGGCCCGGTCGACGGTGACGGTCTGCTTGCCGTCGCCGAGATCGGTGAGGGTGACGCGGTCTCCGGTGAGGAGGGTGACGGTGGTGCTGGTGCCCGTGCCCTTGGCCCCGGTGAAGGTCGCGGGTACGGGGGTGGTGGTGCCCGGCGCGGCGGCGGTCTGCCCGGCCGAGAGCATCACGAGCGAGATGCCGGCGGCGAGCAGGCCGGCCCTCCCTCTGCCGAAGGGGGTGATCCTCGACGTCATCGACGAAACTCCTCGCGGACCCGGGGTAGGGGGTATTCCGGGTGCCGCGAGGAGTCTTCGCCTCCGGGGCGGAAGTTGACTCCCGTCGGTCCTGGCGGTTATGTGCCGTGGCGGCCAACCGCCAGGTCAGGACGGCTGCTTCGGGTCGAAACCCGCACGGAGCCTCACGGAGTGGGGTCGAGTGCGTCGTACCGGCGGAAACGGCGGCCGTAGAGGGCCAGGAGGCCGATGGCGAGGACGCAGGCGATGCCACCGCCCGTGATGGCGACGGCCGGTGACGTCAGGTCGGCGACGGAGCCCGCGAGGAAGTCGCCGAGCCGGGGCCCGCCCGCGACGACCACGATGAAGACGCCCTGGAGCCGGCCGCGCATCTCGTCGGGCGCGGCGACCTGCATCATCGTGTTCCGGAAGATCATCGAGACGGTGTCCGAGTAGCCGGCCAGCGCGAGCAGGAGCAGCCCGAGCCAGAGGTTCCGGGTCAGCCCGAAGACGGCGATGGCGGTGCCCCAGCAGGCGACGGCGATCAGGATCGCCTGCCCGTGGTGGCGGATACGTCCCTGCCAGCCGGAGAGGACGCCGCCGAGGAGCGCCCCGAACGCGGGCGCGGCGACGAGGAGTCCGGTGGTCTTCGCGTCCCCGCCGTACCAGAGCACGGCGACGGCCGGGAACAGGGCGCGGGGGTGGGCCAGGATCATCGCGCAGAAGTCGGAGAAGAACGTCATGCGCAGGTTGGGGCGGGTGGCGAGGAAGCGCAGCCCGTCGAGGACGGACGCCCTCTTGCTCCCCGTCCGGTCCGGGAGCATGGACGGCAGGCGCCACATCGCGTAGAGGCTCGCGGAGAAGGCGAGGGCGTCGACGAGGTACGCGGCCTGGAAGCCGGCGACGCCGACGATCAGACCGCCGAGGCTGGGCCCGACGAGCGTCCCGAAGGTCATCACCATCGAGTTGAGCGCGTTGGCGGCGCGCAGCTGCTCGGGCGGCAGGAGCCGGGGGATCATCGAACTGCGGGCGGGCGCGTTGAGCGCGGCGCACACGGCCTGGAGGGCGACGATCCCGTAGAGGAACCAGACGCGGTGGAAGCCGGCGAAGGCGGCGCCCGCGAGGGCCACGGACAGGACGGCGGAGCCGAGGGCGCTGGCGAGACCGAGCTTGCGGCGGTCGACGGTGTCGGCGACGGCGCCGCCGTACAGGCCGAAGACGACGAGCGGGACGAGGGAGAACAGCCCGACGAGCCCGACGGAGAAGGGCGAGCGGGTGATCTCGTACACCTGGAGGGAGACGGCGAGGGCGGTCATGCCCTGGCCGACCCAGGAGACGGTGCTCCCGAACCAGAGGCGGCGGTAGTCGGCGGAGGTCCGGAGCGGGGTGAGGTCGGCGAAGACCCTGCGGCGGGCCTGTTCGCCCTGCTCGGGCTGCTGCTCGTGCTGCTTCTCGGTGGCGGTCACGCGACGTCGTACCGCAGCTCGGGGCGGGCCCAGTGGATCCGTCCGGCGGGCGGGAGGGTGCCGGTGCGGACGGCACCGGTGCGCAGGTAGAACTCCTCGGCGGGCGGATGCGCGACGACCCGTACGGCATGCAGTCCGGCGGCCCTGGCCTGCCCGGTCATGTGCTCCATGAGCAGTCGTCCGATGCCGAGGCCCTGGGCGGAGTCGGCGACGAAGGCGAGGTCGAGCTCGGCCTCGTCGACGAGGAGGGCGTAGAACCCGAGCACCCGGTCGTTCCCGTCGACGGCGGCGAAGACGCGGTGGTGCTCGATGTACGCCCCGCCGACCTGGTACCCGTCGACCATGGCGGCGTAGTCGCCCCGGTAGGCGGCGGAGGTCCGGACGAGCCGGGTGAGCCGCTTGGAGTCGTCGGCGGTGGCGCGCCGGATGGTGATGTCGGGCATGGGGCGAGTATAGGGGCGTAGGTGCCAGTTACTCCTTACAGTTTGGTGAACGTGGGATGGGGGGCCTTCAGTCCTCGTGGGCCGCCTCGCTCACGGCGCTGCCGTGCGTGAGGTTCGTGCCGTGGGCGAATGCCGCCACGAAGGCCTCCTCGCCGAGGGCGGCGCGGGCCGCCGCCTCCGTACGGTCGACGTCGGCGCGCTCCGCCGGGGGCAGCGGCGCGCCCGTCGAGGCGCGCAGCGCGGCCGCCGCGCCGAGCAGGAGCGCGGCGCCCCGGGCCCGGCCGGCCGGGGCGTGCGCAGAGGCCAGGCCCTCCAGGGCGAGCGCGACCGCCCTCGGGTCGCCCGAGGTCAGCGCGGTGCCGTACCCCTCCTCCTGGAGCTTCAGGGCCTGCGCCAGGTCACCGCGCGCGAGCGCCGAGAAGCCGAGTTCGGCCAGGATCAGGGCGTTGGCCGAGTCGAGGCCGACCGAACGGTGCCAGTCGAGGACCTCCCGCATGTGGCGCTCGGCCTCCTCGTGGAGGCCCTCTCGCCGGGCGCCCAGGCCGAGGCCGAGGACGGCGTTGATCTGGCCCGCGCGGAAGCCGACCTCGGCGGCCCGGTCCCTGGCGGCCTCGTGATAGGTCCGGCACTCGGCGAGATCGCCCCGGAGCAGGGCCGTACGGCCGAGCCCGGCGAGCAGGTCGGGCACCTCGGTCGTCAGGCCGAAGCTCTCGGCCGCCGCCAGACCGGCCCTCTTGAGACGGTCGGCGCGCTCGTACTCGCCGCGGATCTCGGCGGCGGTCGCGAGCGGGTAGACGGTCCACAGCCGGGAGCAGGCGTCGCCGAGCTCGGCGAACAGCGCGTCGGAACGGGCCGCGTCGGCCTCCGCGCCCGCCACGTCGCCCCGGAGCAGGAGCTGTACGGAACGATCCGCGAGCGCGGCGGCCTCGCCCCAGCGGTCGCCACGGGCCCGGAAGCCGTCGAGGGCGCCACCGGTCAGCTCACCGCCCTCGACCTGGCTGCCGGTACCGCAGAGCGCGTGGGCGAGGAACCAACGCGCCCAGGGAAGGCCGGCGGCGCTTTCGTAGGTGGAGGGGGTGATGGCGGAGGGGGCTGGGGCGGCGGCCGGGGCGGTCGGGCCGGTCAGGCCCGTCGTCGAACCGGTCGCTCCGGTCGAGCCGGCCTCGTCGGGCAGAGCCCTCACGGCGGGTGAGCCGACCACGGCGGCCGGGGCGGTCGGGCCGGTCGCAGCGGCCGGGGCGGTCGCAGCGGCCGGGGCGGCCGGGGCGGCCGGGGCGGCCGGGGCGGCACCTTCCGTCGCGTCCGTCGTCGCCGCTTCGTAGGCCGCCAGGGCTTCCTCGATCAGGCGGCGCCGGTCCGTCCCGTCGCCGCCCATGACCGCGAGCCCCGTGCGCCAGACGCCCACCCGGGCCCGGAGAGCGGCGAGTCCGGGCTCTGTCCCGGCCTCGCCGCCGTCGGCCGGCGGCACCCGCAGGGCCGCGGTCGCCGAGCGGAGCGCCTCGCCGAGCCGGCCGCGCATGATCCAGTACCAGGCGAGCGCGTCGACGAGCCGGAGCGCGGACCCCGCGCGGCCGGTCTCGGTGAGCGCCCGGTCGAGGGCCGCCCGCAGGTTCGGGGTCTCGGCGTCGAGGCGGGCGAGGCGGCGGCGCTGGTCGGGGCCGCGCAGGGCGGTCCCGGCCTCCTCCGCGACGCGGAGGTAGTACGCGAGGTGGCGTTCCCGTACGGCCTCGGTCTCGCCCGCGTCCGCCAGCCGTTCGAGGCAGTACGCGGCCACGGACTCCAGCAGCCGGTAGCGCGGACCGTCCGGCCCGTCGACGGCCACGACGAGCGAGCGGTCCACGAGCCGCACGAGCAGCCCGAGGACGTCGGCGACGGCCACGTCGCCCTCCCCCGAGCAGACCCGCTCCGCCGCCGCCAGCGTGCAGCCCTCCGCGTGGACGGCGAGGCGGCGCAGGACCGTCCGCTCCGGGGCGCCCAGCAGGTCCCAGCTCCAGTCGATGACCGCCCGGAGCGTCTGCTGCCGGGCGGGCGCACCGCGCAGGCCCGCGTCGAGCAGCCGGAACCGGTCGTCGAGCCGCTCCAGGAGCCCATGCACGCCGAGCGCGCGGACCCGGGTCGCGGCCAGCTCCAGGGCGAGCGGGATGCCGTCGAGGCGGCGGCAGATCCCCCGTACGGCCTCCCGGGCCGAAGCGTCGAGCGCGATGCCCGGCGAGGAGGCGGTCGCCCGGGCGGTGAACAGCGCGACCGCGCCGTCCGCGTCGAGCGGCTCCACCGCCCACAGCGTCTCGCCCGCGAGCGCCAGCGGCTCCTGGCTCGTCGTCAGGACGACGAGGCCCGGCGCGGCACGCAGCAGGAGTTCGGCGAGGGAGGCGGCCTCGTCGACGACGTGCTCGCAGTTGTCCAGGACGAGCAGCGCGCGCCGCCCGCGCAGGACCTCGGCGAGCCGCTCCGCCGTGGTGGGCGGCCGCTCTCCGTCGGGCCGCAGCCCCCACACGCCGTCGTCGCGCAGTTCGAGCGCGGCGGCGACGACCTCGGCGAGCTCGCCTCCCGCACCGGCGAACTCGACGAGCCACGCGCCGTCCGGGAAGGCCTCCTCCACCCGCCGTGCCGCCTCGACGGCCAGCCGGGTCTTCCCGACGCCGCCGGGTCCGGTCAGGGTGACGAGCCGCCGCTCGCGCAGCAGCCCGGTCACCTCCGCCACCGCCTCGTCACGGCCGACGATCCCGCTGAGCGGCACGGGAAGGTTGCCCCGCGCGAACCCACCGGCCGAGGTGGACGAAGGCGCGGGGGCAGGGGCAGAGGCGGTGGCAGAGGCAGACGCAAAGGCAGCAACAGGCGCGGACACCGGCACAGACCCAGACCCGGGCCCAGGCCCAGGCCCAGGCCCAGGCACAGACACAGGCACAGACCCGGGCCCAGGCACAGACCCAGGCGAGGGCGCAGGCACAGACACCGGCACCGGCACCGGCACCGGCCCAGGCACAGACACCGGCCCCGGCCCCGACAGGTCCGCGTCCTGTCGCAGCATCGCCGTGTGGAGCGCGGCCAGTTCGGGACTCGGGTCGAGTCCGAGCTCGTCGGCGAGGAGGGCGCGCAGCTCCTCGTATCCCGCGAGCGCCTCGCTCTGCCGGCCTGCCCGGTACAAGGCCCGCAGCTGCACGGCGCGCAGCCGTTCGCGCAGCGGGTGACGGGCCACCAGCTCGGCCAACTCCCCCACGACGAAGTCATGTTCGCCGAGCAGCAGGCGCGTCTCCGCCAGCGCCTCGCGCACGGAGAGCCGCTCCTCCTCCAGCCGGTCGGCCGCCGCCCGGGCGAAGGGCTCGGCAGCGAAGTCCGCGAACGCCGGCCCCCGCCACAGCCCGAGGGCCTCGCCGAGCAGCTCCGCCCGGGGGCGCGGCTCCGCCGTGTCCCGGGCGCGGGCGGTGAGCGCCGCGAACCGGTGGGCGTCCAGGGCCCCTTCGGGCACGGCGAGCAGATAGCCGGGGGCCCGCGTGAGGACGAGCTCGCGCCCGCCGGGCTCGGCCTCCTCCAGGGCGCGGCGCAGTTGGGAGACCTTGGCCTGGAGGGCCCGCAGCGGGCTGCCGGGCGGTTCGTCGCCCCACAGGTCGTCGACGAGCCGGTACGCCGCGACCGGCCGGCCCGCGTCGACGAGCAGGGCCGCGAGCAGGGCCCGCACCTTGAGCTCCGGCACCCGGACCGGCTGCCCGTCCTCGGTCCCTACGGACGTCTCCCCCAGCACCGCGAATCGCATGCGGCCACCGTAACCCGGCCCGAACCGGGCCCGAACAGAGCCCTGACCAGGCCCGAACAGGATCCGAGCCGGACCCGAACACCCGCCCGGCAGAGTCGTTCCCGTCAGCAGGAAACGACACGACAGACACTCACGAGGAGCCCGCCATGAGCACCGACACCACCGCCGTCACCACCGTCGCCACCGCCGTCACCACCGCCGTCGCCACCGTCGCCACCCCCTCCCTCGCTGGCAAGACCGCCCTCGTCACCGGCGCAAGCCGGGGCATCGGCCGGGCCATCGCCCTCCGCCTCGCCGCCGACGGCGCCCGCGTCGCCGTCCACTACGCCGGCAACGAGACGGCGGCGAAGGAGACGGTCGCCGCGATCGAGGCGGCCGGCGGCAGCGCCTTCGCGATCCGCGCCGAACTGGGCCTCCCCGGCGACGCCGAGGCCCTCTGGAGCGCCTTCGACGCCGGGGCGGGCCAGGACGGCGGCCTCGACATCCTCGTCAACAACGCCGGGATCGCCGGCCCCGGCCTGATCCACGAGGTCGAGGAGGCCGACTACGACCGGGTCTTCGCGGTCAACGCCAAGGCGCCGTTCTTCATCATCAAGCAGGGGCTCGGCCGGCTGCGCGACGGCGGCCGGATCGTCAACATCTCCTCCGGGGTCACCAAGGTCGCCTTCCCCGGCATGACTTCGTACGCCGCGTCCAAGGGCGCCGTCGAGGTGCTGACCCTGACCCTCGCCCAGACCCTCGGCTCCCGGGGCATCACGGTCAACGCCGTCTCGCCGGGCACGATCGAGACCGACATCCACCCGTGGATGGCCGACCCCGCGGCCAAGGCGCACGCCGCCGGCTTCTCCGTCTTCAACCGGGTGGGCCAGCCGGGGGACGTGGCCGATGTCGTCGGCTTCCTCGCCTCCGACGCCGCCCGCTGGGTGACGGGCCAGAACATCGACGCGAGCGGCGGCTCCGGCCTCGGCTTCTGACCCGTCACCCCTCGCCTCCCCTCCCACACCTCCCCCGAAGGACCCGCCGCCATGGCCCCGCACACCCTCCTCGTCCACGCCCACCCCCGCTCCGACTCGCTCACCGCCCAGGTCGCCGACCTCGCCCACGCCCGCCTGAAGGACCAGGGAGGGACCGTCGACGTGCTCGATCTGTACGCCGAGGGCTTCGACCCCGTCCTGCGGCCGGCCGACGAGCCGGACTGGGAGGACCGGGAGAAGAGGTACTCGCCCGAGGTCCACGCCCACATGGAGCGCATCCTGGCCGCCGACGACATCGTGGTCGTCTTCCCCGTGTGGTGGATGGCGCCGCCCGCCGTCCTCAAGGGCTGGATCGACCGGGTGTGGAACTACGGCTTCGCCTACGGGCGCAGCAAGCCCCGTCTGGCCGCCAAGCGGATGCTGTGGCTGGCCCTCATGGGCCAGTCCGCCCAGGAGATCGAGGCCCAGGGCCTGTCCGCCGTCGTGGACACCCAACTGCGCCTCGGGGTCTCGGAGTACTGCGGGATCAAGGACGCGTCCGTACGGATCGTGTACGGCACCGAGCTCGCCGGAGTCCCGAAGGACCGGCGCCCGGAGCGCGTCCGGACCCTGCTGGCCGAGGCGGACGCGGCACTGGAAGGAGTGCTCTCGCGATGACCACGACCCGTGACACGGCCCGGCCCGAAGTCTCCCCGCCCCAGGCGGCGCCCGCGAAGGCCGGGGCCCGCCAGTGGCTCGGCCTCGCCGTCCTCCTGCTCCCCGTCACCCTGATGACGGCCGACCTCGGGGTGCTGTGGCTGGCCACCCCGTACCTCTCCGCCGATCTCCGGCCCAGCGGCGCCCAGTTGCTGTGGATCACCGACATCTACGGCTTCCTCACCGCGGCGACCCTCGTCATCATGGGCACCCTCGGGGACCGGCTCGGCCGGCGCAAGCTCCTGATGGCGGGCTCGGCGGGCTTCCTGCTCGCCTCGGTGCTCGCCGCGTACGCCCCGAACGCCGGGACGCTGATCGCGGCCCGCGCCCTCCTCGGGGTGGCCGGCGCGGCGGTCCTGCCGTCCACGCTCGCCCTGATCAGCCACATGTTCGCGGACGCCCGGCAGCGGGCCACGGCCATCGCGATGTGGGTCACCGCCCTCTCCGTCGGCCTCGCTGTCGGACCGATCGTCGGCGGGGTGCTGCTCGCGGCCTGGTGGTGGGGGTCGGTCTTCCTGATGGGCCTGCCGGTCATGCTGATCGCGCTGGTCACGGCCCCACTGCTGCTGCCCGAGTACCGCGACCCGAAGCCGGGCCGGCTCGACGCGGCGAGCGTGGCCCTCTTCCTCCTCGCGGTGCTGCCGCTGGTGTACGGCGTGAAGTCGCTGGCCGCGCACGGCCCGACGGCCGAGGCGGCGGTCGCCTTCGCCCTCGGCGGAGCCTTCACCGCCCTCTTCGCCCGCCGCCAGAACCGGCTCGCGACGCCGCTCCTGGACCTCGGGCTCTTCAGGAGCCGGGCCTTCACGGGCGCACTGCTCGCCCTGCTCCTGGGGATGACCGCGCTGAACGGCGTCGAGTACCTGATCCCGCAGTACCTCCAGTCGGTCGCCGGCCTCTCCCCGCTCGACGCGGGACTGTGGCTGCTGCCGGGGGCGGCCGCCCTGATCGCCGGTTCGCAGCTGACGCCGTTCGTGGCCGCCCGCGTCCGCCCTGCCTTCGTCCTGGCCGGCGGGCTCCTCGTCTCCCTCGTCGGGTACGCGGTGGTCGCCCTGGCCTCCGGGGTGACCGCGGCCGCCCTGGGCCTCGCCGTGATCATGTTCGGCGCGGCGCCGATCAGCGTCCTCGGTACGGCGCTCGCGGTCGGTGCCGCCCCTCCGGAGAAGGCGGGCGCGGCGGCGGCCACCGGGCAGACGGCCTACGACCTGGGGCTGGCCCTGGGGATCGCGGTGACCGGCAGCGTCGCGGTGGCCGTCTACCGCACGGGCATCCCGGCGGACGCCCCGGCGGCGGCCCACGAGAGCCTGGGCGCGGCGCTCTCCCTGACCGACGACGGCGTGATCGCCCAGGCCAGGGAGGCGTTCACCACGGCCCTGCACACGGCCTCGGGGCTGAGCGCGGCCTTCGCCCTGGTGACGGCGGTCGTGGTCCTCACCCTCCTGCGGGGCGTCCCCCGCACGTGAGCCGCTCCCGGGGCCCCCGCACGACCACCGAGAGAGCTCCATCCATTCCCCCGGAGGGCGGTCCGCCCTCCGGGGGAAGTCGGCGTTCCCCGGCCGCGGGGCACCCGGGAGCCGACGGCCGCATGCGTCCTCGGTGGTTCAGGTGCAGGAGCCGAGGGCGTCCGGGTCGACCCCGTCGAGCCGGACGGCCAGGGCGTCGAGCCGTTCCCGCAGGTCGCGGATGTCCTCCAGCGGGAGGCCGGTCGCGGCGGCGATCCGGCGCGGGACGCCGAGCGCCTTCTCCTTCAGCGCGGTCCCTGCGCCGGTCGGCCGCACGGTGACGGACCGCTCGTCCTCGGGGCTGCGGCGCCGCTCGACGTATCCGGCGGCCTCGAGCCGCTTGAGCAGCGGGGACAGGGTCCCCGAGTCGAGCCGCAGCCGCTCCCCGATCCCCTTCACGGGCAGCTCGCCGTGCTCCCAGAGCACGAGCATGACGAGGTACTGGGGATAGGTGAGCCCGAGCTCCTTGAGCGCCTCGCGGTAGACGCCGTTGAAGGCGCGGGTCGCCGCGTGCAGCGAGAAGCAGATCTGGTGGTCGAGCCGGAGGAAATCCTCGTCCGGGACCGTGTCGAGCGTCTCCATGCCTCCAGGATACGCGAGGACACCTCACACGCGATTGAGTTGTGCACAACTGAATCGTGCGCTATCAATAGAGAGGACACCGCAGAGGGAACACCACCCCCGAGGACAGGAACGGAAGAACCATGGACGCGATCTACACCGCAGTCGCCACCGCCAACGGCCGCGAGGGCCGCGCCGTCAGTTCCGACGGCCACATCGACCTCCCGCTCGCCCACCCCCAGGCCCTCGGCGGCAACGGCCTGGGCACCAACCCCGAGCAGCTCTTCGCCGCCGGGTACGCGGCCTGCTTCGCCAGCGCGATGGGCGTCGTCGCCCGCCAGGAGAAGATCGACATCTCCGAGGCCTCGGTCACCGCCGAGGTCTCCATCGGCAAGGACCCGGCGGACGGCGGCTTCGGCCTCGCGGTCGTCATGCGCGCCGAGTTCCCCGACCACCTCCAGGGCGAGGCGGGCCTGGCCCTCCTGGAGAAGACCCACGCCTTCTGCCCGTACTCGAAGGCCACCCGCGGGAACATCGCGGTCGAGCTGGTCGTCGAGTAGTCGGGACGGTTTCGGGGGAGGGAACGGGTGGGGATCCCGCGTACGGGGTGGCGACGCGTCAGGCCCGCGCCATACCCTGAGCGGGGGACCACGGCACCCGAACCGCCCATGTCCGATGGGGAGTCGGGAACTTCGGATCCGTGACGGGGGGGCCATTGTTCAGCGAGAGCCATGTCGCTCATCCACCGGCGCTCGAACACGCGCTGGTGGACCAGATGTGCGCGGTGACGGGTCTCGACACCCCGGACGGACGCGATCTCCTGATCAGCATGCTGGCCGGCCCGTTACCCGAGCTGGGGAACGTCCGCCGGCACGGCCGGACGCGGCTGGACACCCTGGAGATCGTCCGGGCCTGCCTCCGGGAGCCGCGCGGACTGCCCGAGCTGCTCGCCACCCTGGACGTGTACGCCCCCGGCTCCGCCCCCGTCCTGAGGATCAAGGAGCTCGTCGCCGCCCCTCCGGTCCTCGCGGCCCTGCCGGAAGCGGAGTTACGGGACGTCCGCGCGCTGCTGGCCCGCGTCGACCACCTCGACGCGCACGGCGAGCTGTACGCGGCCGCGGGCGACCTCCCCCTCCCCCACCGGCCCGTCGCCACCCTCGGGGAGGCCTTCGACTTCCTCAGCCGGGCCAACGCCCGCCCCGACGGACTGCTCCCCACCATGGTGCTGGTGGAGCAGGTGGCCGTCGCGCTCGACCGGTCGCCCGCCCACGGCCCCACCGCCGTCGGCCTGCGCGAATGGAACGAGGCCCAGGCCGCCAAGCTGGGGCTCGCGGCCCCGCTGGCCGCGATGCGCGCGGAGAGCGACCGGGGCCCGGCGGCACAACCAGCTCCCGCCTGTCTCGTTGTGCAGTTGTGCAAACACGGAATGAGCCCGGACCGGTATCTGCTGTCCCACTGGCGCCAGATCCGTCCGGGGCCGTGGCGCCCGGAGCGCGGCGAGGACCGGGTCGTGACCCTGGCCGAGGTCGGGCCCACCGTGGAGCAGCTCGTCTACCGGGCGGAGAACGACTGGGCCGGGCGCCCCGGCAGCCCCGTGCTGGAGTTCGTCCTCCCCTTCCACCTCCTGAACCATCCGATGGAATGGCTGCAGCTCGGCCCCCGGTCCTCCTTCGCGAGCGCCCTGTGCCTGAGCTACCCCGTCGTGCTGCGCAGCCTGGAGCGCATGCGGGCACCGCAGTTCCACCGGCGGTGGCACAACCGCTGGCAGCAGATGCAGGACAGCCACGACACCGTCTGCCACTGGGACACGGCGGGCAAGCGCGGCCACGACCCCGTCCAGTGGAACAGCAGGCTCACCGCCGACGAGCGGCTCGTCGCCGTCGCGCTCAACGACCCCCCGCTCCAGGGCCCTGGCGGCAGCCGGGACTCCCTGGAGACGGCCCTGCGTTCGGGGGTGCCGATGGCCGTCTGGGACCGCCGCCCCGGGGCACCCGCCGACTTCCGCAAGCGCGCGGCCAAGAAGCTCATGAGGGGTAAGCCGGCCGAGCTGCCGCAGCGCGTCCGGCAGCTGCGGAACGAGGCCGCCACCGCCGCCGCCGCACAGCGCGACGCCCATGTCGGGCGGCATGTCGCGGTGCTGTTCGACGACCCGAACCGCATCGTCGACTGGTCAGGGTCGCCGGGGGCCGGCACCGGGGGCGTACGGGGCGGACACGACGACGAGGGGGAAACATGAGCGGTGTCCAACATCCGGTCGAGAGCGGTCGGAACGGCGGGCACGTCAGCAGCCGCAGCTGGTGGATCTACCGGGGAACCGGCCGCCCGCTGACCGACATCCGCCTCGGCGACATCCTGCCGGCGCCACCCGGCTGGCGGGACTTCGACGGCGGCCCGGTGCTGCCGCCCGTACCGGCCGAGAACGCCGAGAGCGACCGGCGCCTCGGCGTGGTGGGCCGCGCCACGCCCCGGCAGGACGCACACGACATCGACATGATCAACACCGCCCTGCTGCTCCGCAGGCCCCTCCTCGTCACGGGGCGGCCCGGCATCGGCAAGTCCACCCTGGCCTACCTCGTCGCCCGCGAGCTGGGCCTCGGCCGCGTCCTCCACTGGGGCATCACCTCCCGCAGCACCCTGCGCTCCGGGCTGTACGAGTACGACGCCATCGGGCGGGCCCAGGCCTCCCTGGGGCGCGGCCGGTCCGGCCTCCCGGTGCCGCCCCAGGCGACCGGGAGCGGCCCGGAGGAGGGCACGGGCGGGGCGAGGATCGGGGACTTCGTCCGGCTGGGACCGCTGGGCACCGCCCTGCTGCCGTACGAACTCCCCCGCGTCCTGCTCATCGACGAGCTCGACAAGAGCGACATCGACCTGCCGAGCGACCTCCTGCACGTCCTGGAGAACGGCTCGTACGACGTCCCCGAGCTGGTCCGCGCCCGCCATCAGGAGGGCGCGGCACGGGTGTTCACCGACGACCCGGACCAGACGGTCACCGTGACCGACGGACGGGTGAAGTGCCGGGCCTTCCCGTTCATCGTGATCACCAGCAACGGCGAGCGGCAGTTCCCGCCGGCCTTCCTCCGCCGCTGCGTCCGGCTGGACGTCTCCCCGCCGCGCGAGGACCAGCTCGCCGCCATGATCGCCGCCCACTTCCGGGACCAGGGCGGCCGGCCCGACGCCATGATCCGGGCCTTCATGGAGCGCAGCCGGGAGAACGGCGGACTGGCCACGGACCAGCTGCTGAACGCGGTCTTCCTGCGGACGGCCGGCGTCCGGGAGGACGACGAGGCCTGGGGCGAGCTGCTGGACGCGCTCTGGCGCGAACTCTCGGGAGCACCCTGATGGACGACGACGCCCGGCCCGAACCGGAGGCCTTCGAGGTGGCGGAGGCGCTGTGGCTGCACGCGTACCAGACGCTCGCGGCACGGCTTCCCCCGTCCACCGACCCGCCGCGCCCCCGGCCGACGGTGCCGCCCGGCCTCTCCGGACCGCTCGACGGCCACGGGAGCCCCGAGGGACACGAGCCGGCCGACGCCCCCGGGCCGACGGCCGGCTCCGGGCTGCCCGAGAGCCACGGACCGCCGCCCGACAGAGCACCCGACGGGCCACCGGGCGGCACGGCCGACGGGACTCGCAGCGGCCCTGCCGGTGGCGCTCCCGACGGCGGTCCCGGTGGCGCCCCGGGCCCGGGCGCGAACGGCGGCGGTCCCGACCCCGCGCGCGGGCTGCCCGGTTTCCCCTGGCCCAGGGTGGCAACCGGCGGCCCCGACCGGCTCCCGCCCGGGGGCGACGCGGTCTCCGCGTACCCCCTCACGGGCGACTTCCAGGACGTGTACGTCCGGGCCGGCCCCGCACCGGACCTGCGGGACGCGCCCGGCATCGGGCGCTGGCTGCGGCCGCTGAGACAGGTGGTGCCCTCGGCGTCCGAGATCGAGCTGGACGAGGAGGTCACGGCCGAGCGCGCCGCCGAGGACGGGCTGTGGCTGCCCTACCTCCGGTCGGCGGACGAGCGCCGCTTCGACCTCGTCCTCGTGGTCGACGACCACGTGACCATGGCGATCTGGGAGCAGACGGTCGCCGAGTTCACCGCCGTGGTGGAGCAGTCGGGCGCCTTCCGGGACGTCCGGGTCCGCCGCCTGGGCGTGCGCGAGACCGCCGCCGGCGAGGAGGTGGTGCTCCGCGGCCCGTACGGGGAGCGCGGCCCGGCCGGCGACCCCGCCGAGCTCGTCGACAGGACCGGCCGCCGGATCGTCCTCGTCCTGACCGACGCCCTGGCACCGCTGTGGCGGGGCGAGGCCGGCGCGAGGGCCCTGGAGCTGTGGGCGACGGCGGGGCCGACGGCGGTCGTGCACCTGCTGTCCCAGCGGGACTGGCACCGCACCGCCCTGACGCCCCGGCGGGTGCGGCTCCACGGCCCGCGCGCGGGCGCCCGCAACACCGAGCTGTCCGTGCACTTCCCCGAGGCCGAGCGCGACCCGTTCGACCCGCCTCCCTCGACCTGGCGGGTGGCGGTTCCGGTGCTTGAGCTGGACGCCGGCTGGCTGGGCCGCTGGGCCGCGCTCGTGGGCGGTACGGAGCCGGGGTGGACCGACGCGTCGGTCCTGCTCCTCGGCGCGCCCGCCCCGGACGCCTGGGAGGACGAGGAGGTCGAGCCCTGCGCACCGTCGGTGCAGGAGCGCGTCCGCCGCTTCCGCAGCCATGCCACACCCACCGCCTTCCGGCTGGCCACCCATCTGGCCGCCACCGTCCTCGAACCGCGTCTGGTGCGGGACGTCCGGCGCAAGCTGGTGCCGGAGGCCCAACCGGCCCACGTGGCCGAGCTGTTCCTCAGCGGTCTGGTCGAGGAGCTGCCTTCCGAGGAACCGCTCGGCGCCGCCTTCCCGACCCCGCTGGACTTCGTCGACGGGGCTCGCGAGGCGCTGCTGGCGAGCGCGATGCGGGGGGACACCGCGCGGGTGGCGCGCTCGATGTCCGACTTCTACGGCGACCGGTTCGAGGCGGCCAGGGGGCTGCGCGGCGCCCTGCTCGCCCCGGAGGACGTACCCGACCCGCCACTTACGGAGGAAAGCCTTCCGTTCGTCCGGGTCGAGTTGGCCGTGCTCCGCGCCCTCTCCGGGCCTTACCTGGAGCGGGCACAGCGGATCAGCGCGGCCCTTGAGGGCGGCCCGCCGGGAGCGTCGCCCGTACCGGATGCTCCCGCCCCGCCGGGAGCGTCGCTCGTACCGAACGTCGCGCCATTGGTCCACGATATCCGTCATACACCTGAAAATTCCGACACGGGCGGCCTTGCCATGACCGACACCACTGCCAGCCAGCACCAGCGCGAAGACGGAGGGGCCTTGAACGGCACCCCAGTCCAGTCGATTCCTGGCCCGAGTCCCGACGGCCAGTCGGACAACGGGGCGAGCCCTGCCGCCGGCGCGACGACTCCCGCCCACGGCACGCCGATCCCCGGCCCGGCCGCCCCCCAGCCCCAGCCGCCGACCCACTCGCGCCTGTCCGTACCCGCCGTCTGGGGCAACGTCCCTCCGAACAACCCCAACTTCGTCGGCCGCGAGGACCTCCTCACCCAGGTCCGCGAGCAGCTGCTGACCGGCGACACCTCGGCGGTGCTGCCCCACACGCTCCACGGCATGGGCGGTGTCGGAAAGTCGCAGATCGCCATCGAGTACGTCTACCGGTACGCGTCCGACTACGACATCGTCTGGTGGATCCCCTCCGAACAGCCCACGATGATCCTGACCGCGCTCACCGAACTCGCCCAGCGGATGGGCCTGAACGCGGGCAGCGAGGCCAACCGGGCCGTTCCCGCCGTCCGCGAGGCACTGCGGCGCGGCGACCCGTACAGCAGGTGGCTGCTCGTCTTCGACAACGCCGAGAACGTGGAGGCCGTGCGCCCCTACTTCCCGACGGGCGGCACGGGCAAGATCCTGATCACCTCCCGGAACCAGGAGTGGGACCGGGTCGCCCGGACGCTCTCCGTCGACGTCTTCTCCCGCGAGGAGAGCAAGTCGCTGCTCCGCCGGCGCGCCCGCGACCTGACCGACGAGGACGCCGACAAGCTCGCCGAGGCCCTGGGCGACCTCCCGCTCGCCATCGAGCAGGCGGCGGCCTGGCAGGCCGTGACCGGCATGGCCGTGCCCGAGTACCTGCGGCTGATCAACGAGAAGATCGCCGAGCTGATGCTCGAACTCGTCCCGTCGCCCGACTACCCCATGTCGGTGGCCGCCGCCTGGGACGTCAGCCTGCGCCAGCTCGAACAGCGCAACCCGTCCGCGCTCCAACTCCTCCAGGTCTGCTCCTTCTTCGCCCCCGAGCCGATCTCCCGCTCCCTGTTCAACAACTCACGGAGCACCACGATCGCCCCCGAGCTGGACGACGCCCTGCGGCATCCGATCAAACTCGGCCGGGCCATCCGGGAGATCAACGTCTACGCCCTGGCCCGCATCGAGCACCGGCACGACACGATCCAGCTGCACCGACTGGTCCAGGCCGTGCTGGTCAACCGCATGTCCCCACAGCAGCAGGCGGACATGCGGCACGGCGCCCATCTGCTCCTCGCCGACGCCAACCCCAACAGCCCCGCCTCGCGCGAACTGTGGCCGCGCTACCAGGCACTGCTCCCGCACGTGGTGGTGTCCCGGGCCGTGGAGTGCGAGTCGCCATGGGTGCGCGGCCTCGTCCGGGGCATGGTGGAGTTCCTCTACGTCTGGGGCGAGCACAAGGGCTCGGCGGCGATGGCCCGCGAGGCGCTGGAGATCTGGACCGAGAAGTTCGGCCCCGAGGACCAGCAGACGCTGGAGATGGCGAAGTGGCTGGCCTTCACCCTGCGCGTGCTCGGTGAGTACCAGGAGGCCGCCGCGATGATGCAGCGCACGGCCGACACGTACGTCCGGACCGCCGGCGAGGACGACGAGGGCACCCTCGACGCCCTCATCCAGCTGTGCACCGGCCTGCGGCTGCGGGCCGAGATGGCGCGGGGTCTGGAGATCAACCGGTCGGTGTACGAGCGTTCCCTGCGGGCCTTCGGCGAGGACGACCCGGCCACCCTCCGCGCGGCCCACAGCCTGGGCGTCGGCCTGCGGCTGATGGGGCTGTACCGGGAGGCTCGCGTGTACGACACGGAGACGGCCCGGCTGCGCGCCCTCAACCTGGGCGAGAACCACTTCGACACCCTGAACACGCTGAGCGGCCTGTCGATCGACATCCGCGAGACCGGCGACTACCTGGAGGCCGCGGCCCACCAGGAGGACGTCTACGCCCGCTACATCGCAGCCTTCGGTGAGGACAACCCCACCACCCTCAGCTGTGGCCGCGTCCTCTCGGTGTGCCGCCGCCGCGCGGGGGACCACGAAGGGGCGCTGGAGCTCTCGGAGACGGTGTGGACGAAGTTCGTGAACCGCTTCGGGCCCGACCACCCGGACGCCGTCGCCTGCGGGGCCAACCTGGTCGTCGACCTGCGGCAGGACGGCCAGCTGCGGCGCTCGCGGGAGCTCGGTGAGGCGACCGTCGACCGCTACGCGGCGACGCTCGGACCCGACCACCCCTACACGCTGTCGGCCCGCACCAACCTGGCCATCACCCTGCGGCAGCTCGGTGACCTCGACGCCGCCGGGGAGCATCTCGCGGCGGCCCTGTCGGGGATGCGCGACTCGCTGGGCGACGCGCACATCCTCACGCTGACCACGGCCATCGGCGCGGCCAGCCAGTACGCGGCCGAGGGGCGATTCGCGGAGGCCCTGGAGCTGGACGAGAAGACCCTGGAGATCCTTTCCCGCGACCACGGCGAGGACCACCCGACCACGCTGGCCTGCGCCAACAACGTCGTCCTGGACCTGCGTTCGCTGGGCCGCGACGCCGAGGCCACGGTCCTGCACACCGAGACCCTGACCCGCTACCGTCGCCGGCTCGGCGAGGACCACCCGGCGATCGCCGCCTCGGCCGGCGGACGTCGGGCGGACGTCGACATCGCACCCGTGCCCTTCTAGGGGGTGTCCTGTCGATCAGGCCGGATCAGGGAGCGGCGTCCGGTGCGGTGCATCGCAAGGCGCCGGAGCGACTGAGTAGCGGAGCTATTCAGGCGTTTCGGCAACGCGGCGAGGTGCCGTGCCGGACGTCGCGAGCCCGGCATGATCGGCAAGACACCCCCCTAGGACCTCTCCGGTTACGGGGAGGAGCACGGGCCACGCACGACGGGCCGGCCGGATCGCGAGACCCGGCCGGCCCGTCGGCGTACACGCCCTTGCGCCGCCGGCCCGTTACGGCAGTGGCGCTGCCTCCGCGTCCGCCGCGGGCACCGGCCCCGCCTTGGCCCCCTGGCCCGAGAGGGTCCCCGGGGGCGTGCCGGTGCTCGTCGGGCGGCCCTTGGCGGGCCTGCGCAGCAGTCTGATCAGCGGCCCCGCGGCGGCGGTGGTCAGGAGCGCCATCACGACCAGGAGGGCGTAGAGCCGGGGGCCGATCACCCCGGCCGCCAACCCGACGTTGAGCACGATGAGTTCGGTGAGCCCGCGGGTGTTGAGCAGGACGCCGATCAGCAGCGAGTCCCGCCAGGGGATGCGGGCGCCACGCGCCGAGAGCGTGCCGGAGGCCACCTTGCCGACCACCGCGGCGGCGCATATCACCACCAGGAGCAGCAGGTCGGAGCCGTGCAGCCCGTCGAGCGCGACCGCCATCCCGGAGACCGCGAAGAACACCGGGAGCAGCAGGCCCCCGGCGTCCTGGAGCGGGCGCAGCAGGCTGCCGTCCGGGGCGCCGTCGGAGCGGCGGGGCATCACGACCCCGGCCAGCAGGGCGCCGAAGATGACGTGCAGGCCGAGCGCGTTGGTGGCCCAGGCCGATGCCAGCGCGACGGAGACGGCAACGGGGACCTGGTGGGACACGCGGGTACCGGCCCGCTCCTTCCACCAGGCCAGCAGGGGGCGTACGACGAAGAGCATCACCAGGACGTACACGGCCAGCAGGGCGGCCTTGACCAGCCAGTCCCGCAGCGAGCCCTGCGCGCCGCCCACCAGCACCACGGCGAGGACGGGCCAGCTCAGCGCGTCGATGACCCCGGCGGCGGCCATCGCGACCGTGCCGGGGACGGTCCCGGACAGCCCCTGGTCCTTGATGATGCTCGCGAGCACCGGGACCGCCGTGATGGAGAGGGCCACGGCCATGTAGAGGGTGAAGGTGGCGTCGACCGGGCGCCCGTCGTTGACCGCCGCGAAGGCCTCCGGGAGAAGGAGCACGAGACCGGCGCCCATCGCCATGGGGACGACGAAGCCGCCCAGGGAGACGGTGGCCACCGCACGCCGGCCGCGCAGGAGTCCCAGGTCCAGTTCGTATCCGACGGCGAACAGGAACAGGACCAGGGCCACTTGGGCGAAGGAGGTCAGGATGGGCTGGATCTCCGCCGGGAAGAGCGTCTCGTAGACCCGGCCCGGGAGCAGTCCCAGGAGGCTGGGGCCCAGCGCGATGCCTGCGAAGAGCTGGCCCACGACCGGCGGTTGCCCCAACCTGCGGGCCGCCGCGCCCAGGGCGGAGGAGGTCGCGATCACCACGGTGAGAGCTGCGACGACATGCGTGACGACGGAGTCCGAACTCACCGGCACACCCCTTCTGGCATATGCCGCCCACTGTGGCACAGTCCCTACGGAGTGTAGCCGCCGACGCGCCAAGTGGCCTATCGTGGAAGCCATTTGGCGTATGCCGCCACGGACGGGGGGTCAGCATGACGACGGTGCTGTTCGTACACGGCACGGGCGTGCGAGAGCCGGGATTCACCGGAACCCTGGAGCTGGTGCGGGAGGGATTGCGGCCCTTACGGCCCGAGATCTCCGTTACTCCCTGCTATTGGGGTGAAAGCGCGGGATCGGCACTCCGTTCGAACGGCGCCTCCGTGCCGGGATACGGCACCGGGCGCGGACTGCCGGCGGCGGGCGCCCCGGGGGCGGAGGCCGACGGTCCCGACGAGGACGTCGAGTTCTGGGGACTTCTCTATCTCGACCCGCTGCTCGAACTACGCCTGCTCACACCGGAGTCGGCCGTCCGCGCGGAGCTGGCCCCGGGGGCCGTACCGCCGGGCGAGGCCCTCTCCTCGGCGGCCCAGTCCCTCACCGGGGACGCCCGGCTGCGCGAACTGCTGGACGCCGCGGGCATCGGCGAGGACTTCCCCGCCGCCGTCGCCGCCGTCCTCACCTCGCCCGACTGCCGTCAGTTCCTTCGCTCCCCCGCCGCGAGCTCCGAAGCCGACGCGCTGGCACGGGCGTTCACGGCCGAGGCGGTACGCCGCAGGGCCGAGCCGCCGGGTGCGGCGCCGGTCTTCGACGGCACCGCCCGCGACGAGGCCGTCGCCCGGATCGTCGCCCTGCTCCCCGGCGACCCCTCCGGCGATCCCTCCGGCGGGTCCGGGACGCACCGCGGCCCCGTCACCCGGAAGGTCAAGAAGCTCGCCGGGCGCCTGGCGCTCGGCCTGGCCTCCGCCCAGGTCGTGAAGCGGCGGTCGGCGCTCACCGACGCGGCACATCCGGCGGCCGGGGACGTGCTGCTCTACCTGTCCCGGGGCGGCGCGATCCGCGAGGTCGTCGCGGAGGCGGTCCGGGCCGCCGAGCCGCCGGTCGTCCTGCTCGCGCACAGCCTCGGCGGCATCGCCTCGCTGGACCTGCTGGTGCTGCGGGCGCTGCCGGAGGTCGAGCTGCTCGTCACCGTCGGCTCGCAGGCGCCGTTCCTGTACGAGCTGGGGGCGCTGCCGAGCCTGGAGCACGGCGCGCCGCTCCCCGGACACGTACCGCCCTGGCTGAACGTGTACGACCGGCGGGACCTGCTCAGCTACGTCGGCGCGGGCGTCTTCCCGGACCGGGTCCGGGACGTGGCCCTCGACAGTCGCCAGCCCTTCCCCCTCGCGCACAGCGCCTACTGGAGCAACCCCGAGCTGTACCGCCTCCTCGCGGAGGAGCTGCCGTGACGGGAGCGCGACCGGAGCGCACGTACGCCGTCGTCGTCGGCGCGGAGCGGTACGCGGCCGGGCCCTCGTGGGACCTGCCGGGGCCCGCCGCCGACGCCCGGCGTTTCACCGGCTGGCTGCGCGGGCACGGCGTGCCGGCGGCCAACGTCTTCCTGCTGCTCGATCCGCTGCCCGGCGCGGGCGGACCCGAGGTCGACGTCACCGCGGGCACCGCCGGACGGGAGGCCGTGCAGGAGGTGCTGACGCGCCGGCTGCCGGCGCTGGAGGGCGACCTGCTATGGGTGTTCTGGGGCGGCCACGGCGTCACCGACCCGCAGGGGCACCGCAGGCTCTTCTACGCAGACGCCGGTCCGGACGACCGCCGGAACCTGGACCTGGACGCCTGGCTGACCGCCTTCACCACCGATCTCCTGCCGGGCTTCCGGCGCCAGATCTGGCTGGTGGACTCCTGCCAGACCTTCGTCGAGGACCTCGGCTTCGCCCGCTCCCTACCCACCGAACTGCCCTCCGGAGGCGAGCGGTTGCCGGGTCGGGAGCAGTTCGTCCTGCTGGCCTCCCGGCCCGGACAGCGGGCGGCAAACGACCCCGTACGGCAGACGGGGGCGTTCTCCCGGGCCGTACTGGCCGCCCTGGCCGCTTCGGACGGCGGCGTCTGGCCGCCCGACATGAACGCGGTCGCGGACACCGTCCTCGGGGAGTTCACGGGAGGGTCCACCGGGCAGGTCGGCGGACGGTCCGGCGGGCAGTCGGGCGGTTCCATCGGCCCGTTCGCCGGTAGCGGGCAGCGACCCACCGCGCTCTGGCACCGCTCGTGGGCGGGCGACGAGCGCCGCCTTGAGTTCCCGGCGACCCGGCGCCTCGAGGAACCGGTGACGGACGCCGCTCTCGCCGAACTCATCGGCCTGCTCGCCGGATGGCCGAGCATGGCGGACCGGGACCACCGTCAGCTGGTGGTCGGAATGCTGCCTCCCGACCTCGCCGGTGCGATCCCCCGCATGGGGGCGCCGCGCCCCGACATCATCAGCATCGTCCGGACCTGCCGGCGCCACCCGGGAGGACTGGCGGCCCTCGTCGAGGCGCTCGCCCTGCTCGAACCGGGCTCCCTGGAGCAGCGCGAGCTGAAGGACTGGGCCGACCGCCGGCTGACGCCCGGATCAAGCGGCTGACCGGCGGATCACGCTCTTCCCGAACCCCCCTGCCTACGCCATCATGAAGTCAACGGGGTTCATGGCTGTGAGGGGGTTGTCGCATGCACGCGTCCGACGAATACATGGGATCCGAGCTGATCGATCTCAGCGAGGTGCCGCTGTCCGCCCTCAGGTCGCAGAGCCCGAGCCTGCATGCGCGCTCGCTGGACCGGCTGCTCCGTCAGATCGAGTGTCCGCGGGTCAACTTCGCCGGGGGGGACGGGCAGCCCGGGCGGGCCGACTGACGGTCCCCGGGAGGAGATCCGTGCAGACCGACGGACGTCACGAACCCGCCCGTAGCCCGCACCATCTCGTTCCCTCGGCGCACTTCGACGCCCTGGCCGCGGGCCGGGGCGACGCCGGTACGGTCCGCTTCCTGCGGACCACCGAGTACAGCAGGCGCCTCCTGCTGCTCCGGGCTCTCCTCGACGCCGTCGCGGAGACGCCCGGCGCGCTCGGTCCGCTGCCGGGCGTGGACAGTGTGTGGGACACGCTCGCGGCCGCGCAGGAGCGCTCCCCGGAGGTCTTCGGGGAGCTGCTGCTGCATCCGCAGGTCGGGGTCTGGCTGGGACACGGGCTGCGGCGGCTGCGGCGGACGGCGTGGGGGGACGGGCCCCTCTGGACCGACCTCGGGCACGTCTTCACGGTGTGCGCGGTCGCCGCGCTGCGCACGGGACTGCCGCTGCGCACCACCGTGCCCCTGCGGGACGGCGGCGTCATGTTCCCCACGCTCGGCCTCGCCCGGCTGCCGGACCGGCCGCGCTGGGGGACTGCGGAGGTGGTGGTGGAGGCGGGACGCCTGCGGGTCGACCCGCACGGAGCGTGCGTGGGCCCGCCGGACCGGCCCGGTCCGCCCGGTCCGCCCGGTCCGCCCGGTGGGCTCGACCTGTCTGGTCGGCTCGACCCGGACGAGCCGACCGAGCCGGACGACCCTGCCGACCCCGACCCGGACGAGCCCGACGACCCCGCCGCCCCGGACCGCCCTGCCGATCCCGCCGATCCCGCCGACCCGCCCTACCTGCCCGACCCTCCCGGCCTGCCCGGGCGGTTCGATCCGCCGGGCCCGCCCGACCTGCCCGAACCGCCCGACCTTCCCGAACCGCCCGACCTGCCCGGTCGGCTCGACCCGCCTGGTCCTCCCTACCTGCCCGGCCCGCCCGACCTTCCCGCCACGGTCGGCCCGCCCGACCTTCCCGGCCCGGCCGGCCCACCCGTTCTGGACGGCCCGGCCGGGCTGCTGGGCGTCGACGCACCGGGGTGGCAGGCTCCGCACCGGATGCACGCGCGCGTGGCGGGACGGCCCGTTGGGGTCTGGCTGGACGACATCGACCCCTACCGGGACCTGAGCGAACCGCTCCCCGCGCACCGCCTCTCCCCGGACGACACCGCCCGCTGGCGGGAGCGGTTCCGCCTGGCGCTGGGTCTCCTGGAGGACAGCGACCCGGAGGCGGCCGCGGCGCTCGCGGAGGGTCTGCGCAGTGTGACGCCCGTGCGGTCGTTATCGACCTGGAGGGTGCTCAGCGCCTCCTCCGGGGATGCCTTCGGCGGTCTGCTAACCTCGCTGCCGCCGGATCCGGTCACCTTCGCCGTGACGCTGGTCCACGAGTTCCAGCACACCAAACTCGGCGCGCTGCTCCATCTGCTGACGCTGGAGCAGGACGACGGCGCCGAGCGGCACCACGCCCCCTGGCGCGATGACCCGCGCCCCCTGAGTGGCCTGCTCCAGGGTGCGTACGCCTTCCTGGGGATCACCGACTTCTGGTCCCGCCGCCTGGACCGGGCGCCCGCGGCCGAACGGGCCTCGGCCGAGTTCGAGTTCGCCCTCGGTCTGCGCCAGACGCGGGAGGCCGTCGAGACCCTCGGCGCCGATCCCGCTCTGACCGACCACGGACGCCGTTTCTTGCGGGGCATGGCCGCGCGGCTGCCCTCGTGGACGGCCGACAGGCGGGTCCGGCCCGGGATCGACGCCATGGCTGGGTTCGCCGCCACGGACCACCGCACCGAGTGGCGGATACGGCATCTGGTGCCCGCCCCGGACGCCGTACGCGCCCTCGCGAGGGCCTACGTCACCGGGGCCGCGGCCGATCTCCGCGGCGCCGGGTCCACCGTGGTCCCCGACCTCACCGCCCGCTGGTCCCACGCCCGCACCCGCCTGATCCGGCAGGTGCTGGGGACTCCGGAACCCGGCACCCCGCCCTCCGGCCCCTCCGCGGCCCCGCCCGCGCCGTCCGCCGCCGAACGCGCCCTGATCGCCGGCGACCCGGCCGCGGCCGACGGCTACGTCCGCCTGCTGGCCGAGGACCCCGAGGACCCCGACGCCTGGACCGGTCTCGTCCTGGCACTCGCCCTCGCCGAGCCCGCCGCTCGCCCGCTGCTCCGGCGCCCCGAACTCCCCCGGGCGGTCCACCGCGAGCTCCGTGTCATCGGCACGACGGCCGACCCGCGGCGGCTGGCCCGCTGGCTCGCGGCCGGAATCGCCGGCCTGGCGGACGGGGCCCCTCGGCCGGGGGCCTGACAGCAGGAGACCCGCCTGACAGGTCCCGGACAAACAGCGGCGGCTGCGGGGTGTTCGCCCACCGTACGGCGGGCAGCCATGAGGCGGCCTTCCGGACGTGGGCCGCGAGCGCTCTCCTTGGGGCGCCCGCACACAGGCTCCGCACGGCCGGCCGCGCGCGCACCCGCACCCCCACCGACCGCTCGCACTCCCGAGGAGAACTCCCCCATGACCGACATCGATCGCCGCCGGTTCCTCCAGCTGACCGGCGGGGCAGCCGCGTTCACCCTGCTCTCCGAGAGCATCGCGCGCGCCGCCGCGATCCCGGCGCAGGGCTCGACCGGCACGATCCAGGACGTCGAGCACATCGTCGTCCTGATGCAGGAGAACCGTTCCTTCGACCACTACTTCGGGGCGATGAAGGGCGTGCGGGGCTTCGGGGACCCGCGCCCGGTGACGCTGCCGAGCGGGAAGCCGGTCTGGAACCAGGCGGACGGCACGAAGGTCACCCTGCCCTTCCGGCCGGAGAGCGCCAAGCTCGGCATGGAGTTCCTCCAGGGCCTGAACCACGACTGGGCGGGCGGGCAGAAGGCCTTCAACAAGGGCAGGTACGACCAGTGGATACCGGCGAAGACCAAGGCCACGATGGCGTACCTCACCCGTGAGGACATCCCCTTCCACTACGCGCTGGCCGACGCGTTCACGATCTGCGACGCCTACCACTGCTCGTTCATCGGCTCCACCGACCCGAACCGCTACTACCTGTGGAGCGGCCACACCGGCAACGACGGCACGGGCGGCGGCCCGGTCCTCAACAACGCCGAGGCGGGCTACGGCTGGAAGACGTACCCCGAGCGACTGGAGGCAGCCGGCATCTCCTGGAAGGTCTACCAGGACACGGGTGACGGTCTGGACGCCGCCGGCTCGTGGGGCTGGATCAACGACGCGTACCGCGGCAACTACGGCGACAACTCGCTCCTCTACTTCAACACCTACCGGAACGCCCAGCCCGGCAACCCGCTGTACGACAAGGCCCGCACGGGTACGAGCGTCAAGAACGGCGACACCTACCTCGCCGATCTCCGCGCCGACGTCCAGGCCGGCCGGCTGCCGAAGGTCTCGTGGATCGCGGCCCCCGAGGCGTTCTCCGAACACTCCAACTGGCCTTCCAACTATGGAGCCTGGTACATCGCGCAGGTTCTGGACGCGCTGACCTCGAACCCGGACGTGTGGGCGCGTACGGCGCTGTTCATCACGTACGACGAGAACGACGGCTTCTTCGACCACGTCGTCCCGCCGTACGTCCCGGCCTCGGCGTCCCAGGGCCTGTCGACCACCCCGACGGCCCTGGACCACTTCCCGGGCAAGACGGGGTACGTGGCAGGGCCCTACGGCCTCGGCCCGCGCGTCCCGATGATCGTCGTCTCCCCCTGGTCCACCGGCGGTTACACCTGCTCCGAGACCTTCGACCACACCTCGGTCATCCGCTTCATGGAGAGCCGCTTCGGGGTGCAGGAACCCCAGATCTCCCCGTGGCGGCGAGCGGTCTGCGGCGACCTGACCTCGGCCTTCGACTTCACGACCACGAACACCCGGCCGGCCCCGCTGCCGCCGACCGCCGGCTACTACCCGCCGGACCGCGCCCGGCACCCCGACTTCCCGGCCACCGCCCCGGCCACCGGCACGATGCCCCGCCAGGAGCCGGGCGCCAAGCCCACCCGCCCGCTGCGGTACGCCCCTCACGTGGACGGCGCCGCCGACATCGCGGCCGGCACGTACCGCCTGTCCTTCGGCAGCGGCCCCTCGGCGGGCGCCCAGTTCTACGTGACCTCGGCCAACCGCACGGACGCCCCCTGGACGTACACGACCGAGGCGGGCAAGTCCCTCGCGGACACCTGGAACACCAAGTACTCCAAGGGCCTCACCGACCTCACCGTCCACGGCCCGAACGGCTTCCTCCGCCACTTCCGCTCCCCCGGCAAGACGGCCGTCCCCGAGGTCACCGCCCGCCACAACGCCACCACGGGCAACCTGGACCTGACCTTCACCAACGCGGGAACGGCCGATGCCCGCCTCACCGTCACCCACGCCTACGCGGGCGGCCCCGCGACGGTCCTCGTCCCGCGCGGCGCCACGGTCACCCACACCGTCGACCTGACCTCCAGCCGCGCCTGGTACGACGTGACGATCACCTCGAACACGTCCGCCGACTACCTCCGGCGCCTCGCGGGACATGTGGAGACGGGAGCTCCGGGCGTCACGGACCCGGGCGTCCTGACGTACTGATCCGTACGGCTGTGGGGGCGTGGAGGAACTGCCTGCGCCCCCACCGGGTACGCACGGTGACGATCAACGCACTCCGGGTTGCTCCGCCGAGGGCGGGTGCGGACCACCGGCACGTCCGCCCGGGCGGTCGTCGGGCGGACCGCCACGACCGCCCTGATACTCGGAAGGGACACCCGGCAACGGATCGCAAGCTGCGAGGTGACGTCCATGAGCCAGCACACTCCCGGAGCACAGAGAACCGCGGGGGGACATCGGTCCGGCGGCGGTGTCGCGGGCGGAGGCACCATCCTTGCCGCGGTGCTGCTGTGCCTCGCGGGCCTCCTCGGCATCCTCCAGGGCATCACGGCCATCGCCAACGACGACGTGTACGCCCGCGTCGGCGACTACCTCTTCGAGTTCGACCTGACGGCCTGGGGGTGGATCCACCTCATCATCGGCGTCCTCGTCGTACTGACCGGGGTGGGCCTCTTCAAGGACGCGAACTGGGCGAGGGCGGGCGGCATCACCCTGGCCGGCCTCAGCGCGGTCGCCAACTTCATCTGGCTGCCGTACCAGCCGTGGTGGGCGCTCACCCTCCTGGCCATCGACGTGTTCATCATCTGGGCGCTGTGCGCCAGCTGGTCGCACACCACCGACTGACAGCACCCCACCCCACCCCACAGCACGCAGGAGGGCACACGACATGGCCACTGCTTCGGAAACCCCTGTCCTGGACACCCTCGCCGCGATGACGGTCGACTCGATCGAGCGCTGCGGCCTGGCTCCGGACATGCTCATGATCGTGCGGATCGCGGCCCTCGCCGCCTCGGACGCCCCGCCGATCTCCTACGCGGCCCACATCGAGCTCGCCGTCGAGGCCGGCATGACGGCGGAACAGGTGCAGGACGTCCTCGTCGCCATCGCACCGATCGTGGGCACCGCCCGCGTCATGACCGCGGCGGGCAACATCTCCGCGGCGCTCGGCATCGCCATCGCCGTCGCGGATGCCGAGATCGACTCCCCGGACTGAACCCGGCGAGAACTCCCCCACCTCCACCTCCACTCCGACACTGATGCCCGGCGCGACCACACCGGAGAGGCCACGGATGCCTTCCGGCGACCTGGCTCTCGCGCCGGGCATTCCAACGGCCGGTACGGCAGGCACGGCCGGCACGGCAGATACGGCACGGCACAGCCGGCACGGCAGGCACAGCCGGCACGAAGACCCGGCAAGAGGAGCACCGATGGCCCGGAACGGGAAGGCGACCACGGCGACGCGCGCGGCGCGCCACGCCACGCCGAAGGAGCGCGCGGCGCTCGGCAGGAAGGCCCGGCGCCACGCGCCGCGCTCCGGCCACGCCGAGTACCGGCCGTCCGGCGACAGGACCGACCCGCTGACGATCCTGGAGGCGCAGTCGTCGACCCGGGTCCCCGAGCTCGTACCGATCCGCTACGGCCGGATGACGGAGTCCCCCTTCCGCTTCTACCGCGGCGCCGCGGCGATCATGGCCTCCGACCTTGCCGGCACTCCCCGCTCGGGCCTCACGGCCCAGCTGTGCGGAGACGCGCACATGCTGAACTTCCGCCTCCTCGCCTCACCGGAGCGGCGGCTGATGTTCGACATCAACGACTTCGACGAGACGCTCCCGGGCCCCTGGGAGTGGGACGTCAAGCGGCTGTCGGCGAGCCTCGTCATCGCGGCCCGGGCGAACGGCTTCGACGACGCCGAGCGCGCCCGCATCGTCAGGCACACGGTCCGCGCGTACCGCGAGGCGATGATCCGCCTCGCGGGCATGCGCACCATCGACGTCTGGTACGCGAAGATCGACTCGGACCGCCTGGAGTCCCTGGTGACGGACCAGCTCCACAAGAGCGGACGGAAGAAGCTGGCCCGCGCCATGGCGAAGGCCCGCACCCGCGACAGCCTGCAGGCCTTCGACAGGCTCACCGAGACGGTCGACGGCCGGCCCGTCATCGCGGCGGACCCCCCGCTGCTCGTCCCCGCGAGCGACCTGATGCCCGATTTCGAGCGCAACGCCCTCGAGGAACAGTTCCGCGACCTGATGAAGCGGTACGGCGCCACCCTGCAGTCCGACCGGCGCGCCCTCCTGTCGGGCTACCGGCTGGCGGACGTCGCCCGCAAGGTGGTCGGCGTCGGCAGCGTCGGCACCCGCTGCTGGATCTTCCTGCTGCTCGGCCGGGACGACGAGGACCCGCTCTTCCTCCAGGCCAAGGAGGCGGACACCTCGGTGCTCGCCCCGTACGTCGGCGCGAGCGCGTACCGCAACCAGGGCGAACGCGTCGTCTCCGGACAGCGGCTGATGCAGGCCACCAGCGACATCTTCCTCGGCTGGGAGCGCGTGGACGGGATCGACGGCAGGCGCCGCGACTTCTACGTGCGCCAGCTGCGCGACTGGAAGGGCATCGCCATGCCGGAGCGGATGCGTCCCAAGGACATGGAGGCCTTCGGCGACCTCTGCGGGGTCACGCTGGCGCGCGCGCACGCGCGGTCCGGCGACCGGATCGCGATCGCCTCCTACCTGGGCCGCGGTGACTCCTTCGACCGGGCGCTCGCCGTGTTCGCGGAGGCCTATGCCGACCAGAACGAGCGCGACCACCAGGCCCTGCTCGACGCCGTGGCCGCGGGCCGGCTGCCCGCGGAGGAGCTGTCGGCACCCTGACCGACCGTCCGGAGTGCGGTGCACTCCGCCACAGCGCACCCTGAAGGTAGTTCGTCTCGCCGGACCGAGGCTTCCGAACGGGCAGCCGCGGTCCGTCACGACCGGCAGGAGATCGGCCATGAAGGACTCGATGGTGAACCTGGCAGTGGACTACCCGCTGCTCAACATGTTCTGGACCATGTTGATGATCTTCCTGTGGATCCTCTGGTTCATGCTGCTGTTCCGCGTCATCGGCGACATCTTCCGCGACGACGAGCTGGGCGGCTGGGGCAAGGCGGGATGGACCGCGTTCGTCATCCTGCTGCCCTTCCTGGGCGTGTTCGTCTACCTGATCGCCCGGGGCAAGGGCATGGGCGAACGCGAGCTGGCCCGGGTCCGCCGGAACGAGGAGCAGTTCCAGTCCTACGTACGGGAGACCGCCGGAACGGGCGGCGGCCACGCGGACGAGCTGGCGCGGCTCGCGGAGCTGAAGGACCGCGGCGCGATCACGGAGGCCGAGTTCGCACAGGCCAAGGCCAAGGTCCTCGCCGGCTGACGCGCGGGGGCGCGCGCACATGATCCTCGATCTGGTCTTCATCGGCCTGGCCATCACGCTCTACCCGCTGCCAGGGATGGCCTTCGTGCTGGTCGTGTCCGCGCCCCGCGGGTTGTACAAGGGGCTGGCCTTCATCCTCGCCTGGCTCGCCTGCCTGGTGGCCGTGATCGCCATGGTCCTGCTCTTCACGGGCGGACAGCCGCCCGCGCCACGCTCCCCGCCCTCGTTCGTGGCCTCGGTGGCCATGCTGGTCATCGGCCTGGGCCTGATCGTGTACGGCGAACACCGCCGCCGCCACCGCCACCCGGCCACGACCGGGTCCGGTCCCTCTCCCACGGGGGACTCGAAGAAGTCGCTGTCATCCCGCATGAACCAGGCCTCGGCGTGGTCGGCGGCCGGACTCGCGGTCCTCCTGCAGCCCTGGGGAATGGTCAGCGCCGCGGCCGCCACCGTGGTGAAGGCCGACCTCTCCCACACGGCCTCCTTCCTGGCCCTCCTCGGCTTCTGCCTCCTGGCCACCGCCACCCTGCTGGCCATGGAGCTGTACATGGTCTTCGCCCCGGAGAAGGCCCAGCACAACCTGATACGCCTGCGCTCCTGGCTGTCCCGCCACAAGGACCAGGCGATCGTCCTCATCTGCCTCCTCCTCGGCCTGTGGCTGGTCGGCAGGAGCCTGTACCAGCTCACGGGCTGACGCGGCCCGGATTCTCGTCGGCCACGCCGCGAACACCTGCTGTCCGATTTGCCCGCTCGGGTGCGCCTGAGCGGGCACGTCGTGTATAAACGCTGCGCCGCGGGCGGGAACGTGGGGACCCAACTCTCCTGAGCCGAAGGGCGATTGAGCCCGGTGGCTCTCAATTCGTGCTGCCCTCCCTCGTTTTCCCGTCCCGCGAACGAACAGCCGCAGGCGACCGGCCGCGGATCTGATCAGCTGCGCACAAGGGATGGGACATGAGTCCGAGAGGGGTCCGCGCCAGGCGGGCAAGCGGTAGGAAGCGCGTGACGTGGCTCGCGGCAGGAGTGGTCGTCCTGGGAGGCACGGCCGTGACCGCCGTCGCCGCCTCGGCGGATGGCGAGACCACCGGGCCCGGCGAGGGGACCCGGTCGGCGAAGGCCCATGTACTGGCCCTGGAGGGCAAGGACCCGAAGAAGCGAGCGCTCCCGCGCACCGGGACGCAGACGTTCTCGCTCATCGGCGTTTCGTGGGAGGACGGGGGCGACACCTTCGAGGGCACCGCTCAGATACGTACGCGCGAGGCGGCCACCGGCGAGTGGAGCGCATGGCGCGACCTCGACTTCGACGTACGGCCACCGGAGTCCGCCGAGGGCGGGGCGACGGAGGTACGGGGCGCCTCGGAGCCGCTGTGGGTGGGCCCGTCGGACGGGGTCGAGGCGCGGGTCGTCGCGGACGGCGGGGAGACCGCGGTGCCCGATGCGCTCCGCCTCGACATGATCGATCCCGGCGAGACCGTCAAGGGCAAGGGCAAGGGCGGCGGAAAGGGAAGCGGCAAGCCCGACGCGACGCAGACCACCTCCGCCGGCCCCGCCCCGGAACCCTCCGCCCCCGCGCCGACGACGGACGCGCCGACCGAGACTCCGACGGACGCACCCACCGGGGTCCCGACAAACGAGCCCACCGAGGCTCCCACCGGGGCCCCGACCGACGAGCCCACCGAGGCTCCCACCGGGGTCCCGACCGACGGCCCCACCGAAGCTCCGACCGACGGCCCGACCGGGATTCCGACGGACGCACCCACCGGGATTCCGACCGACGAGCCCACCGAGGCTCCCACCGACGAGCCCACCGAGGCTCCCACCGGGGCTCCCGGGGCTCCCACCGACGGCCCCACCGAGGGGCCCTCGACCGAGCCTCCCACCAGCGAGTCCCCCACGGACCCGGCCCCCAGCACGGTGCCCACGGAGGAACCCACGGGCTCCTCCCCCGCCATCGTCAGCCGTGCCGGCTGGGGCGCGGACGAGTCGCTCGTCCAGGACCCGCCCTCGTACCTGAACAAGGTCGACGCCGTCTTCGTCCACCACACCGCCGGGACGAACGACTACACCTGCGCCGACTCTCCGGCCATCATCCGCGCGATCCTCACGTACCACGTGAAGACGAACGGCTGGAACGACGTCGGCTACAACTTCTTCGTCGACAAGTGCGGCACGGTCTTCGAGGGCCGCGCGGGCGGCGTGGACCGGCCCGTCCTCGGGGCGCACACCTACGGGTTCAACAGCTACTCCTCGGGCATCTCGCTGCTCGGCGACTACGAGAACGGCGGCACGCCGACCGCCGCGGCCAAGCAGGCCATCGCCGACCTCGCCGCCTGGAAGCTCGGTCTGCACGGCGTCGACCCGGAGGCGAAGGTGACGCTCACCGCCGCCGCCGACACCGGTGTGTGGACCAAGGGACAGGCCGCCACCCTGTTCACCGTCTCCGGGCACCGTGACGGCTACGCCACGCTCTGCCCCGGCGCGAGCCTGTACTCCGAGCTCCCCGGTATCCGTACGGCCGCGGGCAGTTCCCCGTACGCCACCGGAAACTGACGAGCACGCCACTGACGCACCACCGCGGCCGGGACCCTTCCACAGGGCCCCGGCCGCGAGGCGTCGCACGGAAGACGGAGGTCCGGCGCGGGGCGCTCCGCCACCCGAGGCGAGCGGCCCCTCATGTCCCCGGCCGGATATCGCACGCCCTCACCTGCCAGGAGCCGGTTCCACTTCCTCGATCATGCGGCTCAGGGTCTCGTGGTAAGCGTTTCGCCGGAAGTCGGGATGACGTTCGCCGATGCTTTTCAGCGCGTCGACGGAGAATCGGAGAACCGATTCCAGGAAATCAATTGCCGCGCATGATCCGGGGACGGGATCCCACGACCGCAGGACCGTCAGCTCCTCGCCCGAAGGGAGGAATTCGATCAGCAGGCTGCTCTCGGTGAAGCTGATGCGGCCGGGCTGCCCATGGGAGACGGCCTGCGCCGCCAGGAGGGCACAGTGAACGAAGTCGAGCAGGGGGGATTTCATCCTCTCGGCTTCGAATCCCGTCGCCGCGATGAAGATCCTCGTCTCGAAGTATCCGTAGCGCAGGTTCATCTCGCTCGTCGCCGCCAGATCGGCGGCCTGCTTCTCGGAAGGCTCCCTGACCGAGTCGTGATCGAACTCAAGGAGAAACATCGCTTGGTGAAACCTTTCGATTCTGTGGCCGGTCGGCCGCCTGTGCCCGGCGGAATTCCGCCGGGCACAGGCATGAATGGGACGCTATCACGCAGAGTGACTACGGAATGGGGTGGGCAGTCCGCAGACTTCCGTCAGGATTGAGGATGACCCTGATCCCGTATGCCGTCTTGTGGGACATACCGCGACTCTGCTTGTCGCTGAGAATTCCGACACCTTCGGTGCCGGCGTTGACTCGGCCCTCGTACACCCAGCCGTCACGGCCGTCGGTGTTCTTCTGCGCCTCGTTGTTCTTCACGACCTGCTGGATCCAGGCCTTGACCTTCTTCTCCTTGCCGATGAAGGCACCCTTGTCCTCCGCGTCGTACTCCTTGCCACCGATCCGGTGCCTGTCGAGGGTGTGCTGCCAGCCGTCGTACTCCTTCGTGCTCCACGTGACGTCCGGGTTCTGGGACCCCACCTCGGGAGTCGTGGACGATCCGGAGCCGCCACCTCCGTCGGTGCTCTCCATCCGCGCGATGCTGTCTCCGAGCCCCATCGCACCGTGCACGGAGAGGAACGCACCCGCGGTGATGAGGGAAGCTCCGCCGACCACACCGGCCGCACTGGCGATGCAGACGGTACCGATCGTCGGAATCGCACCCGCCACGCACCCGACGACGGATCCGGCGATGAGCGTGGCACCGCCGGCCATCGAGCCGATGCCACCGGCCATTTCGAGCAGGCTGCCACCCGCGTCGAGCAGTGCGTCGGAGTTGTGGTCGACCCAGTCCAGCGTCGAGTCCAGGGCGTCCCCGCCGGCATCGACCGCGTCCTCGCACCAGCCCCAGCCGAAGCAGTGGCCGTCCAGCTCGACACGGCTGACGGGGTTGCCGCCGGTGAAGGCGTAACGGTTGCCCGTGTAGGGGTCGCTGCCGAGGCCCATGTCGGCCAGGGCACCGTTGTACATGTCACGGGTGGTGAATCGGTTCAGGCCCGGGTCGTAGTCGCGGAAGCCCATGTCGTAAGTGCCGGACTGGGCGTCCCAGCGCTTCGCGTTGTACCGGTAGGGGTTGTACTCCTCCTTGCCCGGCGCGGCCGGGTCGGGCTTGTCCGCACCCGTGAACTCCGACGTGTCGTCGGAACCGTAGGCGCTGTAGCCGTACGTGGCCTTGGTGTCGCCGGCGCCGTCGGTCAGCGTCTCCACGTCGGTGTGGCTGTTGTAACCGTAGAACGAGTCCTCGGTCGTGCCGTCCGCGTTGTGCTTGATCTGGGAGAGCCGCTCGCCCCACGGGCTGTACTGGTAGGACTTGGTCAGCTCGCCGGCGACCTCTTCGTTCAGCACCTCGCTCGACAGGCCGAGGTAGGTGAACTCGGTCGTCTCTCCACCCGCCGTCTTCGAAGCGGTCCGGTCCAGCGGATCGAAGGCGTACGTGGTCGACTTCAGGGCACCCGTGTCGTCCATCTTCTGGGACTCGACGACGTGGTCGAATCCGTCGTAGACGGTGCGGGAGACGACCTGTCCGCCGCTGGTGACCGACTCCTGGCGGCCGAAGGGGTCGTAGGTGTAGTCGGCGGTGAGCCCCGAGGTGGAAGCGGACTGCAACCGGTTGCGGTCGTAGTGGAAGGTGGTCGACGTTCCCTTGACCGTCTGGCTGATGACGTTGGCGTTGGCGTCGTGGACGTACGAATCCGTACCCGCGCCGTTGCCCGTCTTGACCGTCCGGGCCAGCCGGTCGGCCGGGTCGTAGGTGTAGTCGGTAGTGGAGTCGAGGTACGCCGTGTGGTTGTCGGCGTTCATCTTCCTCGCCACGTCCTGCGCCTTGTTGCCGTTGGCGTCGTAGGCGTAGGTGTGCGAGGCGACGAGGGTGCCGTTCGCCTTCTTCTCCGACGTGGACCTGAGCGCGCCGTCGAGGAAGTAGCCGTAGTCGACGGTGTTGTCGTTGGCCTTGGTCTCCTTCAGCTTCTGGCCGCGTGCGGTGTACGTGTAGGAGGTCACCTTCGGCGAGGTGTCCGTGGCCGTCTTCCCGACCGTGACGGTCTTGACCAGGTCACGCGGGTCGTAGGCGTACGCGGAGTGCTGGTCGGGATGGGTGACCGTGTCCGTGAGGCCGTTGGCGTCGTACGTGTAGGACGTCGCCTTCTTCTCCTGGCCGGACAGGGCCTCGGTCACCTTCTGGACCTGGTTGAGGCCCGTGTAGGCGATCGTGTATGCGTCGACCTTCGCACCGGAGGAGGTGTCGTCGATCGACGTCATGTTGCCGTTGACGTCATACGCGTAGGAGAAGCTGTGCTTCTCCGCGTCGGTCTCGCCCGCGGTGTCCCGGACCAGCTTGACCGCGTCGGCCACCACGGTGCCGCCGCTGTTCTGCGCCAGCTTCAGCTCGGCGGTGTTGCCCCGGGTGAAGGTGTACGAGCCCAGGCTGACCCAGGTCCCGGTGGCGGCGGACTGGTCCCTGGTCACGTCCACCGTGCCGGTGGCGTGCTTGACCGTGTACTTCGCCGACGTCGCGGCGCCCGTGACCTTCGGGTACTTCACGTACGCGGTGTACGTGCCGTCCTTGGGGATGCCGAGCTTCCAGCTGAAGGCGTCGGTCCCGGTGCCGGCGGCGTGGGTGCGGTGGTCGTAGCCGTGCTGGCCGACGATGTCGCCGCTGTTCCAGGTGCCCGTCGCGGACGTGTTCTGGGTGTCCGAGTTGTCGACCAGGACGACCGCGCTGCCGACCGGGACACCGTCGTCGGCCTTGGACCGGATCTTGCCGTCCGGGTAGTACGACCACGTCATGGTCCGGTTCGAG
Organism: Streptomyces narbonensis; assembly: GCF_014649015.1. Lineage (GTDB taxonomy): Bacteria > Actinomycetota > Actinomycetes > Streptomycetales > Streptomycetaceae > Streptomyces > Streptomyces narbonensis. The sequence goes on along the minus strand of NZ_BMSF01000001.1, from coordinate 622,617 downwards.
GAGCCACCGGCGGAAGCAAGCGTGCGGGCCGTCTGCTGGCCCGACTCGTTGTAGTCGTAGGTCGTGGAGATGTCCCACGGGTCGGTGGACGACTTGGTCCAGCCGTTGTCGAAGTAGCTGTAGTCCGTGTCGCTGCGGACCGTCTGGCCCTCCGACGGCGGCAGCGAGGACGTGGCCACGCGACCCACGGCGTCGTAGGAGGTCTGGATGTAGACGTTCGGGTCGTTGTAGCGGGTGTCGCTCGGGTCGTACGGCTGGAACTGCTTCACCGGACGGTTCAGCGCGTCGTACTCGGTCCGCGAGGCGAAGTCGTCGGCGGCCGAGGTCTCGGCGCCGCGCGGCGTGATCACCTTGGTGGTGTTGCCGACCTGGTCGTACTCGTACTTCGTGGTCCGGTAGGTGACCGGAGCCGTGTTCTTGTGCGGGACCTTTGCCTCGCTGCGCTTCCCGCGCTCGTCGTAGGTGAAGGTGGTGGTGTTGTTCTCCGCGTCCGTCGTCGAGACGACGAGCGAGTCCTTGTCATAGGACTGCCGGGTGGTGTTCCCCGCCGGGTCGGTGACCGAGACGACGCGGTGGTTCAGGTCGTAGTCGGTCTTCGAGGTGTAGTCGGTGGTGTCTGCGGTGGCGTTCTTCTTCGGGTCGACGACCAGGGTCTCGTTGCCCACGTTGTCGTAGGCGTAGGAGATCTTGTCCCCGGCGGCGTCCTGCACCGTCGTGAGCTGGTGGATCTCGTCGTACGACAGCGTCGTGACGTAGTCCGAGGGATCCGCCGCCGTCAGCGTGCCCTTCGGTTCGGTGACGGTCCGGACGTTTCCGGCCTTGTCGTAGGTGTAGTTCGTGGTCCGCGCCGCCGAAGCCGCGGTGTCCTTCGGGTCGGACGTGGACACGGCCTGGTCCGCCGCGTCGTAGACCGCGGTGTAGACGGCCCCGGTGACCGCGGTGGAGGACGTGACGTTGTCGTTCGCGTCGTACACCGGAGCGGGCGTGGTGATCAGGACGCCGGCGGCCTGGTCCTTCGGAACGGTCCTGACCAGCGGGCGCCCGTAGGTGTCGTACGTCTGCGTGGTCTTCTTGCCCAGCGCGTCGGTCACCTCGGTGACCTGCCCGCGCCCGTCGTAGGCGTACGTCGTGGACTTGCCCAGTGCGTCGGTGATGGTCGCCGGGTATCCGGTCGGCCCGAAGTCACCGTTGGTCGTCGGGTTGCCGTTGGCGTCCGTCGCCTTGGTCTGCCGGCCGTAGGAGTCGTAGGCGTACGACGTGGTGTAGTCGCCCGCCGTCGCGGTGGCGACGCCCTTCGGGTCGGTGACCGTCTTCAGGTTGCCGAACGCGTCATAGCCGAACTGCCAGGTGCGGCCCTCCGGAGACGTCTTGGTGGAGAGGTCGGCCGAGAAACCGTCGAGGCGGGTCTGGTAGCCGTAGCGGGAGGAGTTCGCCGGGTAGGTTCCCGGTGCGCAGTCCGCGGGCGCAGGCACACCGGCCTTGTTGTTCTCCGCGTCACGCGACCAGAGGGGGTAGCCCGTCTTCTGGTCGTAGCAGTAGGCGGTCTTGGCGCCGTTGGCCTCCTCCAGGTACGTGACGTTGTTGTCGGCGTCCCACGACATCTTCGTGGTCTGCGACTTGGCGTTCGTCGTCTGCACAGGACGGCCGAAGTCGTCCGTCACGTGGTCGGTAACGCGGGACTCGGCGTCGGTGACCTCGGTGTCGGTGAACTTCGCATTGGCCGCGTTCACCCCGTAGGCGAAGCCCGTGGTGCCCTGCAGACGGTCGGTGATCGTCTTGGTCCACCAGTGGTACTTCGGGTCGTCACCGGCCTGCGGCGCGTGGTACGCGAGCTGGGTGGCGTTGCCGCGCGGGTCGGTGGCCTCGACCAGCTTGACGTTCTTGTTCCCCTGCGTGGCGTCGTAGGTGAACCTGAAGTCCTTGGGCTGGCTGGAGCCGACGCCGTCGGTTGTCTGGCCGAGCAGGCCCTTGGCGGTGTAATAGAAGGCGATCTTGCGGCCGGAGATGTCCGTCATGGACTTCACGTGGTCGTAGATCTTGGTGTTGGTCAGGTTCGATCCCGTGACCTTCGCGCCCAGGTCGTTGATGTACTCGTAGGACGCGTCACCCTTCTTGTAGTAGTCGACGGTGAGCGTCTGTCGGCCGGCCGGGTCCGTGATGTAGGTCAGGAACTTGGTCGGCTTGTTGTTGGACTTGCGCTCCTCGTAGGTGAACGTCTGCGTGTTGCCGTTCCTGTCCACCGTCGAGGTCATGTAGCCGTCGCAGCCGAACAGGAACCGGGTGCCGTCCGGGCGCGTGAGCGTCCAGGCATCGGGGACCGGGTCCTTGGTCGGCTTGCAGTCCAGGCCCGCCTTCATCGTGACCTTGTAGTGGACGCCCGCCGGGGCCTTCCACGTGCCGTCCGCCTGCTTGCGGAAGACGTGCGTGGTGCCGTCGCCGTCCGGGAGCCGGATCTCCGTCGGATTCGGATTCGGATGGAAGTCCAGCGGCGCGCCGAGCCGGATCGGTCCCGCGGCCTGCATCGACCAGCCGTGACCGGCGACCGTGTCCGAGGTGTCCTGGCTGTTGTACGCGAACCGGACGAAGGTGCTCAGCCCCCGGCCCGGGTTGCTGAAGGCGTTGTACTGCCAGACGCTGTTGCCGGAGGCCAGGTTGTTCATGACCGTGGATCCGGCACCGGTGTTCTTGCCGGTGTAGCCGTAGAACTTCTCCAGGCCGAGGCTGTTGGAGGTGGGGTCCTCGACCGCCACGTTCTGCTTCAGCGACGGGATGCCGCCGGTGCCGGCGGACAGCCAGCTGCCGTCGGAGATCTTGCGGACGTCCCAGCCGAGCACGTATTCGTTGCGCTTGTTGCCGGAGTCCGAGTTGATCGGGGTCTGGACCTGCGCCTGGACGGTGGCGGACTTGCCCGGCAGGAGGGCCGGGATCGCCGTCCTGAGCTGGTTGCCGCCCGTCGTCACGTCCGTGCCGTCGGGGAGCTTCCAGGTGTAGGACAGCTCGCGCTCACCGGCGGCCCACGCCGCGGAGGTGGTGTTGGTGACGGTGAACTCCACCGTGTAGGTGGTGTTCGGGGTCATCCGGGCCGGGGTGGTCGGCGCGTAGTAGGTGTCCTCGGTGGTCGCGTCGACGTAGATGACCTGCATGTACGGCCGCAGCTGCGGGTCGGACGCCTCGGACGACAGGAACAGCGTGCGCTCCTGCGGGCCGGTGGTGGTCTCGTCCTTCAGCTTGACCAGGACGCCCTTGTTGTTGGCGGGGGTCTTGACCCAGGACTGCATGAGTCCGGTGGCGTCCCACCAGTGGCGGCCGACCTCGTCGGTGATCTGGGGGACGGTGTCGGAGACGGCGGCGGAGAAGTCACCGCCCGCGGTGGTCCACGGGGTGGTCGAGCCGGCGTTGTTCCACGTGGCCTGGGTCTCGGTGAAGTCCCGGGTCAGGGAGTGGAGTTCGTAGACCGCGCCGTTGGTGGTGCTGGTGGTCTCCGCGCCCCACATGTACATCTTGTTCTCCAGCACCGTGGCGGTGGTGGGGATGGATGTGGTGGGGAACTTCAGGGCGGCGCGGGTCTTGCCGTACGTACCGGAGTTGTTGCCCACGCTCAGCCAGGTCTGCGCCTTGCCGGAGACCAGGCCGTCGTGGTTGACGGTCGGCTGCTGCGAGGAGAGCGTGGTGTCGACCTGTCCGGCCTGGATGATCCTCATCGTCCGGCCGGCCTTGGGGATGCCCACGATCCGGGTCGGCGAGCCGAGGAGCTGACCGTTCCCGGTCTTGACCGCGAGCTGGTAGTAGTACGACTTCCCGATCTCGCTGGAGCTGGAGTCCGGGGTCGGCACCGCGGTGGTGTCCGTGTAGGCGGTGGCCGTGGACGCGATCGGGGCGATCAGCGTGGCGGCGGACGGCGTGAAGACCTGCTGCGTGGAGCGGTGCAGCTGGTACTCCACGATGTTCAGGCCGGTGTCACCGCTGCCGTTGGCGTAGGCCGGCCACGAGAGCTCCGGGCCGGTGGAGTGGACCACGGTCGGCGAGTTCAGCGACGTGCCGACGGCGCCGTAGGTCACCGTCAGGCGCGGGTAGGTGGACGTCTCGTCGCCGTAGGTGTTGCCGTCGGCCGCCTCGTAGCGCGGGCCGCCGGTCGGCGCGGTGCCCGACTCGTCCTTGGCCTTGAGCACGAAGCCGTGGTTGGTGGCCGTGCCGGAGACCCACTTCTGGACCGTGTCGGCGACGGGGAAGTCGTGCCACTTGTTGTAGTCCCAGGCGGCCTTGGTGATCTCGGAGGGGTTCACCAGCCGCACCGAGTCGGCGAGGGTCCGGGTCGTGGCCGAGCCGGTGTCACCGAGGACGATCTTCCCGGCGTTGCCCTTGGCGAAGCTCAGCTCCGTCGTGTCCAGGGTCTTCCAGACGCCGCCGGTGCCGGTCTGGTTGACCGTGTAGTTCTTGGTGCCGCCGTTGTGGGTGACGGTGTACGGGGCGGCCGTGGCCGCATCCGCCGCGGCCGGGTAGTGGGCGTCCACCCGGTAGGTGTCCGTCTCCGGGACCCTCGGCTGCCAGGTGTACGACTCGCCCGCGAGCGCGTTCTTGTTGTACGCGTAGTCGTCGTTGGTCGCCGCGCCGCCGGTCGTGGTGGATCGCGGCCACTCGCCGACCGCCGCCGTACCGGCCTCGCCGTCGTCCAGCTGCACCGTGGTGCCGGACAGCTCGCCCACCAGCGCGCTGGTGTTGTTCCAGGTCGCGGGCGTCGCGCCGGCCTCGCTCCACGCCCCGGTGGCCCGGTGCGCCTCAAGGGCGACGGCGTTGGCGTTGGTGGTGTGCGACTGGTCGTAGTACAGGCTGAGGCGGGCCGCGTCGACCTTCACCCCGGCCGGGATCTCGCTCATCGGGAACTTGATCAGCGAGCGGGCGATGCCGGTGTCGGTCTTGCCGACCGACAGCTTCCAGGTGTTGTTGAAGTTCACCGCCGGCTGGTCCGACAGGACCATCGTGTCCTCGGAGACCGAGGCGATCGGCGTGATCGTGATCGTCGGGTCGATGACGACCGGGTACTGGCGCTCCTTCGCCGCGAGCCACCTGGCGTCCGGCGTGACGGTCAGCTTCCACCCCTTGCCGTCGGCGTCCTTCGCCAGCTTCTGGGTGACCTTGGTGCTGTACGTACCACCGGTGACCGACTGCGGATCCTTCTTGGCGTCCGTCATGTACGGGGCCGGGATCACCATCACCGGAGTGCCGGGCGCCTCGCCGAAGAAGGCGATCGAGCCGTCCTCGCGGGTCTTCGGCGTGAGGCCGCCCTCGGTGTCCAGGGTGAAGGTGAACGACACCGGACCGGCCGGGCGTTCGGCCAGGACGATGTCCTCCTTCACCTGGCCTTTGCCGATCCGGTACGACAGGTCCGCGCCGCCGACGGCGTCCTTGTAGACGACCCGGTCGCCCTTCGCCTCGGGCTTCAGCCCACCGGCTCCGGACAGGCCGAACGAGACCGCCCCGCCGCCCTCCGCCTCGAAGCGCATGAAACGTCCGGCGTCGGAGCCGAACCAGCTCTTGCCCGCGTTCGTGGTGTTGGCGAAATCAAAGCCCTTGTCCTGGGTCGCGCGCACCGCGGTCTCGACCGGCTTCCAGGTCGCCCCGGAGCGGTACGACGTCGGCACGGCCGTCAGCTCGGCCTCGACCCGGCCGTCCGACAGCTGCCAGAAGCGCGCCTGCGACGTGCGCTTGCCCGTCAGCTCCTTGATCCGCTTCGCCTTCGGGAGCTTCTCCCCCTTCGGCAGCTTCTCCCGGCTGGGCATCTCCAGGTTCCCGCCGGCCGGGGCCTTCGCCTCGCCGTCGCCGTCGTCCGAGAACCAGCCCGAAACCGTGTCGAAAACGCCCTTGTCGTCGCCGTTCCTCTCCGGCGACTGCGGGGCCGCATAGGCGATCTGCGGCAATAGCGTGCCCGCTACCGCCGATACGACCAGACAGGAGAGATATCTCCCGTACGGAACTTTCACCTCAATACCCTTCGGTATCGGCGCACCCGATTCATGCACGTCATTTGGGCACGCCGAACGAGCCGGCGCGGAGGTTTCCGCCCAGCTTTGAGCAATGCGAAGTGATTACACGGAAGCGCGAACCCCGAGGTCACAGCGTTGCAGCGGGCTTTCTAACCACCTTCGCGGGGCTCCGTCAACCACGGCGACATAAAGGGACAATCGACGAGCCGAAGGCGCATGGTTCGCCCGATTCTTCCGCTCGCTCGCAATGCAGCGACGACGTGGTGTATAACCACGCGTTCACCTTCCGATCGACGAAAGCCGGGCCCTGTCATGCCGTCCAATGAACTCGCGGAAAACGCTGCGCGGAAGGGGAACGAAAACGAGGGCACGGAAGGCTCCCCGCGCCGGCGGGGGCTGCTGATCGCCGCCGTCGTCCTGCTCGCCTGCTCCGGACTCGTCGGCTACGGCACGCTCGACACCGACGAGCCGCCGAAGCCGCGCGCCGTGCCGACGGCCGAGGTGACGTACGAGGTCACGGGAACGGGGACCGCCGAGATCTCCTACCTCGCCCGCAGCGAGGACGGCACGGCCACAGTGGAGAAGGCCGTCACCCTCCCCTGGAAGAAGTCCGTCCGGGCACCCCTCGGCAAGACCCCGACGGTCGCCGTGGTCCTCGACGGAAAGGGCGGCCGGGCGACCTGCACACTGGCGATCCACGGCAAGCACGTCCAGCGCGCCACCGCCATGGGCGAGTACGGCCGCACCACGTGCACGGGCGCACTGCCCCCTGGCGACCCCGAGGCGTGACGAGGCGGCCCTGCCGCGCGCCCTCTCCGCGACCGCCGCGCGACGCCAAGCGGCCGGGCGCGGCGGGCCGGTCGAAGTCGACGACCAGCGCCTTGGCTTACCGCGTCGGGTAGTAGGCCAGGTGCTCGCTGCCTCGGTCGCCGGACTCGGCGAGCGGGAAGTCCGCGTCCTCCGCCGTGTGCGACTGGTGGTCGAATGTCGACTCCGGGTCCTGCACCCACCCGTGGCGGTCGTCGGCCTTGGTGTACGGCATGGCGGTCCCGCCGGACTCGACACCGAAGCCCTCGGTGATCGTGTACGTCCCCGAGGGCGTGGTGTACGGGCTCTGCCGCTCAGGCGATGCGCGTGCCGGTTCCGCTGACCCGCACCCGTGTGTCGCCTTCGCGTAGTTCCACTGTCAGGACGCCCGGGCGGCCCATGTCGGCGCCTTGGTGGAGGGTGAGGACCGAGGCGTCCGGGACCAGGCCGAGTTCACGGGCGTAGGCGCCGAAGGCGCCGGCCGCCGCGCCGGTCGCCGGGTCTTCCACGACGCCGCCGACCGGGAAGGGGTTGCGTACGTGGAAGACGGTCGGGGACTCGCGCCACACCAGTTGCAGGGTGATGAGGTCGAGTCGGCGCATGAGCGCTTCGAGTCGTGCGAAGTCGTACGCGAGGTCCGCGAGGCGCTCCCGGGTCGCCGCAGCGAGGACGAGATGGCGGGCGCCCGCGAAGGCGATGCGCGGCGGCAAGGCGGTGTCGAGGTCGGCTGCGGACCAGTCGAGGGCGGCGAGCGCCTCGGCGAGGTCCGCGTCGTCGATCGCCTCGATGTGCGGTTCGACGGTGGTGAGCGTGGCCCGCAGGACTCCGGCCTCCTCGGTCACGCTCACCGGCACGTTCCCCGCGCGGGTGGCGAACACCAGGTCGCCGGCGCCGATGTGTTCGCCGAGGGCGACGGCCGTCGCCACGGTGGCGTGACCGCAGAACGGGACCTCCGCCTTGGGGCTGAAGTACCGGATGGTGAAGGCCCGCCCGCTCACGCCGCCGAGGCCCTCGGGCGGAGCGGTCAGGAACGCCGACTCGCTGTAGCCGAGGTCCGCGGCTATCGCGAGCATCGCGTCGTCGTCGAGTCCGGCCGCGTCCAGGACGACCCCGGCGGGGTTGCCGCCCAGAGGGTCGAGGGAGAACGCGGTGTAACGCAGGATGGAGGGCCGTGTCGTCATGATCGGCGCAACTCCGCGGCCCGGCCGATTGTTCCCCACGCCGTCCTGAGGATGGTTCAGCACCAGGGCCCGGATGGCTGGATGCGACGGTGCGGACTAATTCGAGTCAAATGAACGCGCCGGGTCGCCGGGTCTCCCTCCAGTCGATCGCGATCGAAGTGCAGCCACTCTGTGTCACGCATATGTTGCGTTCAGTAGTCACATCGATCGGATGGGAACGTCTGTGCTGAGACATGCAAGAGGGACCGAATACGCCGGACGCACCGCCTTCGCGGGGGTCGCCACGGCGGCCATGGCGGTTGCGGCGGTCGTGAGCGCACCGACGAGCGCCGCGGCCCAGGAGTTCGTGCCCTGCGGGCAGACCGCACTGAAGAACGCCATCGCCCGGGCGAACGCGACCCCTGGCCCGAGCCTGCTCGTCCTCTCCTTCGGCTGCCAGTACACGCTGACGACGCCGCACAACGACTCCAACGGCCTGCCGGTGATCACCAGCCAGATCTCACTCATCGGTAACGGGAGCACCATCAGGCGCAGCACCCAGACCGGCACGCCGGAGTTCCGGATCTTCGAGGTCAGCGGGCCCGGCGGTGACCTGCGCCTCGGCGGTCTCACCGTACGGAACGGCCGCGCCTCGACGGCCTTCGGGGGCGGTGTCTGGGTGCACGGCGGCGGACAGCTCTCGGTCGACCGGAGCAAGATCATCCATAACTACGCCTCCGAAGGCGGCGGTGGCGTCGCATCCGAGAGCAGCACGGTCACCGTCTCGAACAGCGACCTCATGCACAACGTCAGCAGGGGCGACGGCGCCGGATACCTCGACTACCTCCAGAGCGTCACGACCTTCCGCAACAGCACGGTCAGCGGCAACACTTCCCTCGCCGGCCAGGGCGGGGGGATCGAAGTGGACGGGAGGCTGACGGTCAGCGACAGCAGAGTGCTCGACAACTCCGCCGGAGGCGACGGTGGCGGCATCAACATCGCGCCCGACGCGACCGCCGACCTCACCAACACGGTCGTCCGCGGCAATACGTCCGCGGCCATCGGCGGCGGCATCAACAACTTCGGCACGCTACAGGTGACCGGGGGTGAAATCTTCGCCAACCGGGTCACCGAAGGGCTGTTCGACAGCAGACAGGGCGGCGGCATCGCAAACCGAGGGGGATCGGTCACGCTCAGCAACACCCGGGTGACGAACAACGCCGCCCTCAACGCCCCGGGCGGGTCCACGACCAGGTAGACGGGGATGCCGTAGCGGCCGTACTTGGCGGTGCAGTCGTCGTAGTCCTTGCGCGCCGAGGAGACGGACACCACCTCCGCGATCAGCAGGACGTCCTCGAAGCTGTAGCGCTTGCCCACCCTCAGGGATTCCTCACGCAGGATCGCGAGATCGGGGGCGGAGTTCTCGTCCGCAGGCAAGTCGAGATAGACGTCCGAGAGGTCTTCGCGTGGCGCCCGAGCGACACGATCGTGTCGTACTGCAACGACTTGATCGTGGTGGAATGCTCCAAGCTCCGAGGGGCCATGATCACCTTCCCGTCGGCGCCGAAGAAGACCGTGTATCCCTCGGGGAACTCGGTGTGATCGCCTCGACGCTCATCAGCGGCTCCTTCCCGTCGCCTCCCAGAATACGGTCGACACGCGTCAGCAGCGGGCCTCACCGGCAACCCCGGAGGCATGTGGGTCGCTCCGCATCCGAGATGGACGCCGCACCTCTTCGCTGCCGGAGAGTGCCCTGACAGCGGCGCTATGGAGGTGGTACTCAGCTCCCGGCCGGTACCTGCTCGGCGGGCCGCGGAAGCAGTTCGCTGGAGCCGCGGACCACCAAACGGGTGGGGACCGTGATGGTCCGGGCGCGGGTACGGTCGCCGTCGAGGCGGGCGAGGGCCGTCCTGGCCGCCGCCTCGCCGATGGCCGCCGGGTCCTGGGCCACGACCGTCAGGGCCGGTTCGAGGACGTCGGCAAGCGGGAGGTCGTCGAAGGTGACCAGGGCGATGTCCTTGCGCCCCGCGAGGGTGAGCTGGGCGATGACTCCGAAGGCCATGATGTTGTTCGCCGCGAAGAGGGCGGTGGGCGGGTTCGGCAGGCCGAGCAGTGCGGTGGTCTCGGCGGCGGCCTCATCCTGGCTGTGGGCGCCGGTCACCAGGGTCCGGTCGTAGGGCAGGCCGGCCGCGGCGAGGGCCTCGCGGTAGCCGGCGAGGCGCTCGCGCCGGGTGTAGAGCTTGGCGGGAAGGTCTCCGATGAAGCCGATCCGGCGGTGGCCGCGGGCGATGAGGTGGGAGATGCCCTCGTGGACGCCGGCCTGATTGGAGCTGACGACGCAGTCGGCGGACAGTCCGACTCCCGGCCGGTCGAGGAACACGACGGGCAGACCGGCCGCGCGTGGTGCCTTGAGATCGCTGTGGTCGGCTCCGAACGCCGGGACGACCATCAGCATGCTGACGCGCCGGGCGAGGAAGGTCTGGATCAACGCCCGTTCCCTGTCCGGGTCTTCGGCCGAGGAGCCCATGAGCAGGGTGAGCCCCCGGCTGCGTACGAGGTCCTCGATGCCGCCGGCGACGGTTCCGAAGAACGGGTTGCCGAGGTCGGGCACGACCAGGCCGACAGTGGTGTCAGGGCCCCCGACACGGATGTTGCGGGCCATCAGGTTCGGCTGGAAGCCGAGTTTCGCGACCGCTGCGAGCACGCGCTCGCGGGTCTGCGGGGAACTCGGTCCGTCCTCGTTGAGCACCCGCGACACCGTCTTGGCGCTGACGCCCACTTCCTTGGCTACATCGGCCAGCGTGGGGCGACGGTTCGCGGGCATGTTCCACCGTTCCTGTGCGTTCGGCGGGCCCGGCCCCTGCCCGGGGCCGGGCCCGCTGTCCTGACTGTGCGGCGACCCTGTGGTCTGCGCGGCGTTGCCCCTGCGGCGACTCAGTGGGCGGACACGCCTGCCGCCTCGGCGGCATCCGCGTCAGCAACGACCGTACCGCCATCGTCGCTCACCCTGAGCGCTCCCGTCATGATCGCGACGACCTCCGCCATGGAATGGTCGGACGGTTTGATCAGGGCCTCGCGACGGCCGAGCCGGTGGATGTGGATGCGGTCGGCGATCTCGAAGACGTGCGGCATGTTGTGGCTGATCAGGACCACGGGCATGCCCTTGTCCCGTACTCGGCGGATCAGGTCGAGGACCTGTCCCGACTCCTTGACGCCCAGCGCGGCGGTGGGCTCGTCCATCACGACGACGCTCTTGGCCCAGGCGACGGAACGCGCGACCGCCACGGCCTGGCGCTGACCGCCGGAGAGTGTCTCCACCGGCTGGGTGAGCGACCGCAATCCGATCTTGAGGTCGGCCATGTGCGCCGCTGCCTCCTGCCGCATGCGCTTCTTGTCGAGCATGCGCAGCGCACTGCCGAGGAAGCCCGGCCGGCGCAGTTCGCGGCCGAGGAACATGTTGGAGGCGATGTCCATGGAGGCGGCGACGGCCAGGTCCTGGTAGACGGTCTCGATGCCGTGCTGCCGGGCGCTCTGCGGCCCGGTGAACCTGATGGGTTCGCCGTTCAGCCGGATCTCGCCCTCGTCGGGGGTGATCGCACCGGTGAGGGCTTTGATCAGGCTCGTCTTTCCGGCCCCGTTGTCGCCGATGACGGCGAGGACCTCGCCGGGCAGGAGGTCGAAGTCGGCGCCGTCGATGGCGGTGACATGGCCGTACCGCTTGACCAGGCCGCGGGCCTGGAGCACGGGAGTGACGTCGGAAGTACTCATCGTGCCTTCCTCCGGGAGATCTGGTCGACAGTCACGGCCAGGATCACCAGCACGCCGGTGATCAGGGTCTGGTAGATGGAGGCGACGCCCATCAGCTGGAGGCCGTTGCGGAACACCCCGACGATGAGGACGCCGATGAAGGTGCCGAGGACGGCGCCCCGGCCACCGAAGAGGCTGGTGCCGCCGAGGACGACGGCGGTGATGCTGTCCAGGTTGTCGGTCTGGCCGGCCTGCGGGTCGCCGACGCCGGTGCGGGAGATCAGGAGCAGTGCGGCGATCCCGTAGACGACTCCGGCAAGGGTGTAGAGGCCGATCGTGAGCCGGGAGGTGCGGATGCCGTTGAGCCGCGCGGCCTCGGGGCTGTTGCCGAGCGCGTACACGTGCCGGCCCCAGGACGTGCCGCTCAGCGCGTAGGCGAAGAGCAGAAACAGGGCGATCGTCACGAGCGAGCCGTAGGTGATGTCGGTGTTGCCCAGGGGGAACGTCTCACCGAGGGCAGTCAAGGGCGCCGGGAGGTCGGTGATCGTCTGCTCTGCCGAGTAGATGTGGGTGAGGGCGAACGCCACGTTCAGCATGCCGAGGGTCACGATGAACGGCGGGAGCGGGATCAGCTGCACCAGCAGTCCGTTGACCAGGCCGAAGACCGCGCAGACGACCAGGCCGAGAGCGATCGCGACGAAGGGTGGCAGGCCGCCCTCGGCAGCCGCCTTGGCAATGACGATGCTGCCGAACGCCATGACGGCGCCACACGAGAGGTCGATGCCGGCGGTGAGGATGATCAGGGTCTGGCCGATGGCCAGCGTGCCCACGACCATGACCTGCTGGACGATCAGCGAGAAGTTGCCGCCGGAGAGGAACTGCTCGGTCGTCAGGGAGAAGAAGACGCACGCCAGCAGCAGGGCGACGAGCGGGCCTGTGGTGGGTGTGGCGAGCAGCCGGCGGACCTTGGTCGGTCCTTTCAGCTGGTCGTAGGGCATGGTTGTGGCAGTCATGGTGGTCCTTGCCGGTGTCGGTGGTCGGCGGGGCGGGGGGCGTCAGGGGATACGTGCCGGAGGGCTGTCCGCCCTAGGTCCTGTCGTCAAACTCCCGTCGTCCGCCCGAAGGGCGGGCCCTGCGGCGTCAGGTGCGTGCTCTCGGCGTGCCGGGCGCGGGCCCGCGTACTGGATGTACGCGGGTCTGTGCCCGGTGCGGTGAGAGTGCGTGCATGGCGTCGCAGGGCAGGCGGGGAGTTTGACGACAGGGCCTAGGGGGCGTTCGGCTTCCGCGGCGCGCCTTGACGCCGGGGCTCAGCCCCAGCACTTCTCCAGGCCGTACGCGGTGTCCTCAGCGTCGACACCCGGCTTGGCCGCGTCGGTGATCAGCGTGACGCCGGTGTCGGTGTAGCCGGAGGCCTTCTTGCCGTCCTTGGCGTAGTCGGAGACCGCCTTGACGCCCTGGGACGCCATTTCGAGGGGGTACTGCTGCGAGGTCGCCGCGATCTTGCCTTCCTTGACGGCCTTCGTGCCGGTGCAGCCGCCGTCGACGGAGACGACGAGCACCTTCTTCTCCAGGCCCTTCGCCTTGAGCGCGGTGTAGGCGCCCAGCGCCGCCGGCTCGTTGATCGTGTAGACGACGTTGATGTCCGGGGACTTCTGGAGGCAGTTCTCCATCGCCGTCTGGCCCTTGGCCTGGTCGCCGCCGGTGTCCTGCATGCACACGATCGACGGGTCGCCCTCCGCGACGCCGAAGCCCTTGAGGAAGCCCTGGTGGCGCTGCACGCCCACCGCGACGCCGGGCGCGAGGTCCAGGGTGGCGATCTTCGCCTCCTTGCCGGCCATGGCGGCCTTGGCGTACCGGCCGATGAGCTCCCCTGCCTTGACGTTGTCGGTGGCGAAGAGGGCGTCGGTGGCGTCCTGCGGCTCGGTCGGGCTGTCGAGCGCGATGACCAGGACGCCCTTGGCGCGTGCCTTCTGAAGGGCGGGGACGATCGCCTTGGAGTCGTTGGGTGTGATGAGGATGCCCTTGACGCCGGAGTTGACCATGTTCTCGATCGCGGTGACCTGGCCCGCGTTGTCGCCGTCGAACTTCCCGGCCGCGCTGACGAGTTCGACGCCGTTGTCCTTCGCGGCCCGCTCGGCGCCCTCCTTCATCTTCACGAAGAACGGGTTCGTGTCGGTCTTGGTGATCAGCCCGACCTTGGTTCCATCGCCCCCGGATCCTCCCTGCGCACCGGAGCCGCAGGCCGTCAGGGTCAGCGCCGAGACGGCGGCGAGAGCGGTGAATCCGACGGAGGCGCGGAGGGTGCGGTTTCTGCGAAGCATGGCTGATCTCCTGCGGGACGAGGGCGGGGAGGTGGTGTCAGCGTTGACAGATGTCATCGTTGACACTGCTTGCGGAGGATGATGAACTCCATCACCCGGAAACGTCAATGCCTTCGCGCCGTCACAAATCGGCAACGCCGCCCGCCGGCACCACCTCACATCGAGAGCGCGCTCTCCGTGAGCTTCCTCAAGGCCCCCGTAAACGCAGCCTCTCGCGCTGCCCACCTTGGAGACCGAGCCATGAGCCTGCCCCTGGTCACCGTCCTCGGAGAATGCGTCGCGGACGCCTTCACCGTCCCCGCACCCACGCCGGGCGAGCTTGCCCTGCGGGTCCTGCCGGGCGGCGGTCCGGCGAACACCGCGGTGGCGCTCGCCCGGCTGGGCACGCCCGCCCGCTTCCTGGCGCGGCTGTCCGACGACGTCTTCGGCCGGCTGTTCCGCGGCCACCTGGAGGCCTCGGGTGTCGATCTCTCGGCTGCCGTGCGCGCGGCCGAGCCCAGCACCCTGGCCGTCGCCGAACTCGACGCCCAGGGCCGGGCCGAGTACTCCTTCCATGCCCAGGGAACCGCCGACTGGCAGTGGACGGCGGACGAACTCGCCGCGACGGACCTCGCCCATACGGCCTGCCTGCACTCGGGCTCCCTGGCCCTGGTACGCGAGCCCGGTGACACGGTCGTGGAGGACTTCCTCGCCCGCGCCTCCGCCACGGCCACGATCTCCATCGACCCCAACGTCCGGCCGCTGCTCGTGGGGTTGGGGGTCTACCGCGAGCGCCTGCCGCGCTGGTGCGCGCTCGCCGACATCCTCCGGCTGAGCGAGGACGACCTGGAACTGCTGCTCCCCGACTACACGATCGAGCGAGCCTGTGACGCCTGGCATGCGGCGGGCGTCCCCCTCGTCGTGATCACCCGGGGGGAGCGCGGCGCGGTCGCCTCACTGGACGGCGAGCGGACCGCCGTACCGGCGCCCCCGACCGACGTGGTCGACACCGTCGGCGCGGGCGACTCCTTCACCGCGGGCCTCCTGCACCGTCTCGGCGCCAAGGGGCTCCTCGGTGGCCGGCTGACGGATCTGCGGATCGACGACGTCTTCGACGCCTGCGACTTCGCCGCCCAAGTGGCGGCACTGACCTGCGGTGTCGTCGGGCCCAACCCGCCCTGGGCCGGCCAGTTGCGGCTGCCGGTGCCCACGACCGCGCGTGTCGCCAGGCGCATAGCCGGCTGAACCGTCGGTTGAGCGGGCGGCTGAACCGGCGCCCCGAACGAACTCGGCCCAGGCCATTGACGCGCCGCCCCGAGCCCGCCCATCATCACTCCCCAGCGGATGTCATCGCTGTCACCTGTCATCGATGACATTCCGGTTCCCGGGTCGCCCCCACCGCCCGGCACTGCGAATCCCCCGGCGTCGTTCCACCGCAGCGGACGCGGGCACGACGCCGCCTCCCACAGTGCAGGAGAAACCATGAGCCGAGTCCCCGCACGCCGCCGTGTCCCCCTGCGCCTCGTCGCCGCCGCGGCCGCGACCTGCGCGCTCACCGTCACCGCCGTCGCCCCGCAGGCGTCGGCGGAGGACAGCCGGCCGTACACGGAGACGTACCGCCCCCAGTTCCACTTCAGTCCCGCGAAGAACTGGATGAACGACCCCAACGGACTCGTCTGGTTCAAGGGCGAGTACCACCTCTTCTACCAGTACAACCCAAGCGGCAACACCTGGGGCAACATGTCCTGGGGCCACGCCGTCAGCAAGGACCTGGTGCACTGGCAGGAACTCCCCCTCGCCATCCCGCACGACGACGAGGAGATGGTCTTCTCCGGCAGCGCCGTCGTCGATCACGACAACACCACGGGGTTCGGGACCAAGGAGAACCCCGCGATGGTGGCTGTCTACACCAGCCACTACAAGGACGGCGGCAAGCAGGCCCAGTCCCTGGCTTACAGCACCGACCGCGGCCGCACCTGGACCAAGTACTCCGGAAACCCGGTGCTCGACATCGGGTCGAAGGAGTTCCGCGACCCCAAGGTCCAGTGGTACGCACCCACCAAGAGCTGGCTGATGACGGTGTCGCTGTCCACCGAGCACAAGGTCCGGTTCTACTCCTCCAAGGACCTCAAGAGCTGGACCCATCTGAGCGACTTCGGCCCGCAGAACGCGGTGGGCGGCGTCTGGGAGTGCCCGGACCTGTTCCCGCTGCCCGTCGACGGCGACCCCAAGCGCGTCAAGTGGGTGCTCGTCGTGAACATCAACCCCGGTGGCATCGCGGGAGGTTCGGCCGCCCAGTACTTCGTGGGCGACTTCGACGGCAAGCGGTTCACGCCCGACAACGACGGCTCCTACACGCCGCCTCCCGGAGTGGTGGTCCAGGACTTCGAGGGGCCCGACTACGGCACCTGGCAGACGACCGGCACCGCCTTCGGCGACGGTCCCGTCCCCGCCCCCGCGCCCGGAACGTCGGGCACGAGCGGCTTCGATGGCAAGGGACTCGTCGACAGTTTCCACAGCGGCGACCACGAGACCGGCACCCTCACCTCACCGCCCTTCACGGTCACCAGCCCGTATCTCAACTTCAAGGTGGGCGGCGGCCGTCACCCCCGCGTCCCCGGCTCCGTGACGGGCGACTCCCCCGCCCCCGCAGGGGAAGTCCTCGCCGACTTCGAGCAGGACGGCTACGGCTCCTGGACGGCCACGGGCACCGCCTTCGGCGACAGCCCCGCACCCGGCACCCTCCCCGGCCAACACCAGGTGTCCGGACACGAGGGCGACGGCCTGGTGAACACCTTCCTGGGCGGCGACGCGACCACGGGCACCCTCACCTCGCCCGAGTTCACCCTCACCACGAAGCACCTCAACCTCCTCATCGGCGGCGGCAACCACCCCTCAGGTTCCGACGCGCCCACCGCCGTCCGGCTCGTCGTCGAGGGCAGGACGGTGCGCAGTGCCACCGGCACCGACTCGGAGTCGCTCAACTGGGTCTCCTGGGACCTCGGCGACCTCGCCGGCCGCACCGCGCACATCGAGGTCGTCGACGAGAACACCGGCGGCTGGGGGCACATCCTGCTCGACCAGGTCATGCTGTCCGACACCCCCGCACGCCCCCGCTCGACGGAGACCACGGTCAATCTCCTCATCGACGGCAAGATCGTCCACAGCGCGACCGGAGCGGACAGCGGAAGCCTGGACTGGGCCTCCTTCGACCTCCGCGCCCACCAGGGCAAGCGGGCCACCATCCAGATCGTCGACATGAACACGGCCGGCTGGGGCCACATCCTGGCCGACCACTTCGTCGCCGCCGACCAGCCGGCCGTCCCGGCCCTCCAGCGGGCCGACTGGGTCGACCACGGCAAGGACTACTACGCCGCCGTCTCCTGGGAGGACGCCCCGGACGGGAAGCGCCGCATGATCGGCTGGATGAACAACTGGCAGTACGGCAACAACATCCCGACCTCCCCCTGGCGCAGCGCGCAGAGCATCCCGCGCGAGATGGCGCTGCGGACCACGAGCGGCCGGATCCGGCTGACGCAGCGGCCCGTGTCCACCGTGGAGTCGCTCCACGGCCCGTCGATCGGCGTGCGCGACATCAGGATCGCGGAGGGCTCCGTGCCATTGGCAGCGGGCCGGGCCGACGGTAAGGCACTCGACATCCGGGCCACGTTCGCCCTCGATGACGCCGAGCGTTTCGGGTTCAAGGTGCGCACGGGCGAAGGCCAGGAGACCGTCATCGGCTACGACAGGAAGACGCGGGAGCTGTACGTCGACCGGACGCGTTCGGGCGCGGTGGATTTCCACGGCGACTTCCCCGGCGTGCAGCGCGCACCGTTGGCGGCCAGGGACGGCAAGGTCGAGCTCCGGATCCTGGTCGACTGGTCCTCGGTCGAGGTGTTCGGCGGCGACGGCGAGGCCGTGATCACGGACCAGATCTTCCCCAGCCCGGACAGTGACGGCATCAAGCTTTTCGCCGAAGGCGGCTCCGCCCGCCTCGTCAGCGCCAAGGTCTGGCAGGTGCGGTCGTACCGCGACTGACCACCGGAGCGGTTCCGTTGACGGTACGGGGCGTGGCGCCGACCCGGCAGCCCGCCTCCGTACCGTTCCACCACGCCGGTGTCGCCGGCGAGAGAGACAGAAGAACATGAGGAAGACGCTGCTGGCCGAGTTCACCGCGCTCCCCGGAAGCAAGGAGCGCGTCGCCGAGCTGGTCAAGGAGTACGCCGCGCGCGTCCGTGAAGAGCCCGGGAACCTGGCGTTCGAGGTGTACACCAAGGAATCCAGACCCCTGGCGTACTGGATCTTCGAGGTGTACGCGGACGAGGCCGCCTTCCAGGCCCACTTGACGGCGCCCTACGGCCCGCCGTTCAACGCGGCGCTCCAGCCGTTGATCGAGGAGAGGGAGTCCGTGCTCACCTTCCTGAGCCCGCTCGGCCGATGAACGGGCGGCTCGCCTCACGAGGCCAGCTGCTCGGGAGGGCGTCCGCCCGGAAGCCTCGCCTTGAGCCGCCTAACTACCGATGTCGCAACGCTCCCCCGCGCCCCTCGGGTCGACTCCGCCCCCTGCGGCTCGCCATCACTCTGTGGGCCTGCTTAAGGCCCTACACACACCCCGCCAGGCGTACTCGGCAGGCGGTCACGCTACGTAATGCATCTGGCGCTGGGACGCCGGCTCATTCCAGGCCACCAGCGGCGCGCTCGTCAGCGCGCGCCGGCCTCCGGTTCAGGTCGGGGCAGTCCGTCCAGGTCGCGGGTGAAGGTGCGTCCGTCGGCCAGGTCGATGGGGAGCTTGCCGGTGCCGTGCTGGTGCCTGTGTGCCGTGATGTAGCCGGTTCTGGTGAGCCGGGTAGGGACGACCTCCGCCGCACACGGGGCCACGACCAGGTAGACGGGGACGCCGTAGCGGCCGTACTTGGCGGTGCAGTCGTCGTCCTTGCGCGTCGATGAGTCGGACACCACCTCCGCGATCAGCAGGACGCCCTCGAAGCTGTAGCACTTACCCACCCGTTGGGAGTCCCACACAGGATCGCGAGACCGGGCTCCACGCCGGCCTCGCCGAGGTGCGTGAGCAACTCCCTGCCGCAGGGGTCCCGGAAGACGCCGAGCCCTTACAACTTGCGTACCAGCAGGCCCGGCAGGAGCGCGCGTCGCGCACGAGGGGCGGCAGCCGACCACGTCACGAACATTCCGCCACCCCCCTCTCCCTGCGCACTCCACAGGCTTCTGGGGCTCGCATGCGTTTCCGGCCCCAAGCAAGGCCAGGGAGTAGGTACGGCGCCGGGTCACGCTTCGCGCTCCGGCTATCGAACCGCCTCTGCTGGATGCGTCAGCGGCTGTTTCAAGGGGGGAGAGTTCTCGGCATGAATAAGCCCATATCGCCACCAGGCTGGGCACGTTACAGATGGCTGTCCCGGCGGACGGTGAAGCGATCGGCGCTTGCGACGGCGGCTTTGCTGGCTGTCGAGAGTGGGGTCGCTCTGGGGGCGACGGGACAGGGCGTAGCCCTGCCGTCGCGGTATTCAGTGGTCGACAACAGCCCTTCTCCGGCCGAGGCGGTGGATCTGCCGTCGGCGAAGACTGCTGCCCGGTCGTCGGGCAAGCGGGTGGAGGCGTCGTCGGAGCGGACGGAGTCGACAACCACGTGGGCGAATCCGGACGGCACAGTGACGGCGGATGCCTCGTCTGGTCCGGTGCGGTTTCGTGACAAGGCCACGGGTGCATGGCGGACCATCGATGTCGACCTGACAAAGTCGGTGGACGGTTCGGTGGTCGCGAAGGACCATCCGCTCGGCCTGAAACTGGGCGGCAGAACGCCTGCGAAGCTCGCGGCACGTGTGATGGCGTCGGGTGATGCCGGTGAGGCGAAGACGACTCCGGTTCCGCTGGTTTCGTTGGACGCCGGGGGAGGCCGGTCACTCGATCTGTCGTGGCGGGGTGTGCTGCCGGAGCCGGTGCTGTCGGGGACGACGGCCCGATACCGCGGGTCACTGCACCACCGCCAACGGGGCCATCACGAACCCCAGCGAGAGCGACTACATCGGACCCGTCGTCCGGGACAACTGGGCCAACAATGCCGGCTCCGTGAAGCTCCCCGGCCAGAATTACTACTCGGGTGACCTGGCGCTGTACCACGTCAAGAGCGGCAGCGTCGCGACACCCCGGATCTACAAGGGCGGCAAGACGTCCAACTCGTCGCGGCCTGTCCATGACTACTGGCGGCGCTGGGCACAGAGCGGCGACATGGTGTGCACGGGAGGCATGATGACCGGCGAGGTGTGTGGATGGAAGGTGACCGCGACCCAAGCAACCAAGCGGTACACCGAGGGAACCACCGCCAGGAACGTGGTCATCGCCAGGAAGTCGTCCGGATCCTGCACCGTCAAGGGTGACTCCGGCGGCCCGGTGTACACCGTCGATGGCAGCGGACGGGCGTACGCCAAGGGCATCGTGTCCGGCGGTGGCGGCGGCGGAAGTGACAACAGCGGCGGGCTCTTCGACCAATGCGAGCTGATCTTCACTGACATCGGGCTGGCCAGCAACGCCCTCCCCGGCACCGTAGCGTGGTACTGACATGCGCCGAGTCCTTCTCGTACCACTGCTGGCGATGACCCTGACCGGATGCTCCTTCCTCGGTCAGGACACGCCGTGTACCAAGGCCGACGCAGACTCGGATGTCTCCGCCGTGTGGCAGCCCGCCGACTTCGGCGGCCGGGACGCGGTGAGGATCCGACTGTGTGTGGATGGCACCTGCGAGGAGCGGACGTCGGGCAGTCCCGATGACCCGTTCGCGTCGCTGTCGGTCCGACTCCCCGACGACATCGGATCGTCCACCGTGCAGGTGCGGCTCACCGTGACGTCCGCGAAAAGCGGTGCCACGGTCGTCGAAGACAACACCCGGGCCAGACTGACGGAGCAGCACCCCAACGGCACTTCCTGTCCGCCCACTGTCTGGACGGCGACGTTCCGCGCCCACCCGGACAAGGGCCTCACCTCACCCGAGGGCATGAAGCTCCAGTAGTGAACCGCTCTACGTAAGCGCCCGGCCCCCTGGCACCACCGGAGGGCCGGGCACTTCACACTGGTACACGAGGACAGTGGCCGGAGCATAGAGCTCGCGCGATCGCCGCCGATCCTCGGTTCCGTCCGGCCCGCGGGCTGCGTGGATCGACAGTGAGGCGGTCGCCACGCGCATGACGACCGGTTCGGACTGGTGCGCATCACTCACTCTCTTCGCTGACTGCAGCACCACCTCACCGAGGCGACCGGGCACCCCTGGACGGTCACGTCGGAGCTGATCTCCGTGCTTGCCCGGCCGCGAAGACGGAAGGCGGTTCGCGGGCACCCTCGGCGCCAGGCACGGGGGTGACCCCGTCGGAGCGCATCAAGACGTGGCCTCGGCCCATTCCAGGGCGTGAATCCGGCGGCAGAATCAGAGTCTGGCCGGCCGAGACCTTCTCGGGTGACGTGTCGACAAGGGCGCAGATTTTCGGCCCGGTGTGCGGCGTGTCACACACGGGAGCAGTGGGATCGCCATGGGATCATCGAAACCGCTCTACATCCCACGCTCAACCCAGAACCGCAGGTCAAGAGGTGCGGGCGCTACGAGCCGAGCCACGGGCGCCCGTTTCGCCGCACCGACGAGAGGTGACCACTGCACGCGAAAACACCCCATGAGGGGCGTTTTCGCAGGTCAGATCGTTTTTCTTCGGTGGGGCGGGTGGGACTCGAACCCACGGCCGACGGATTATGAGTCCGCTGCTCTAACCGGCTGAGCTACCGCCCCGAACGGTGAGGCGCGTACATGTGTGCGCGCCGTCTGCCGCAGCATAGCCGCTCATACGATCTCCTGCTCCGGAAGATCGGCTCTGCTGACCATGAAGACCTCGCGGCGGCCCGCGTGGTTCCCTGAGACGCGAAAAAGGACCCCGAAGGGTCCTCTTCCGTTCCGCTCCCCCGACTGGACTCGAACCAGTAACCCTCCGGTTAACAGCCGAATGCTCTGCCAATTGAGCTACAGGGGATCGCGCTCCCCCGACTGGACTCGAACCAGTAACCTGCCGGTTAACAGCCGGCTGCTCTGCCAATTGAGCTACAGGGGATTGCTGCGTTGCACCGAACGGACCCCAGTCCGGCTGACCGGGAGGGCGCTCGCTCGCTGCGAGACATACATTAGCGCAAGCAGGGGGGTGCTCCGCCAATCGGTATCCCCAGGGCCTCCAGGGAAGGATCGCAGCCGTGCGGTACAAGCTGACGTTCGTCGTGGGTCTCGCCCTCGGTTACGTGATCGGCACGCGGGCCGGACGCGAGCGCTACGAGCAGATGAAGAAGTCCGCGAGGGACTTCTCGCAGAACCCGGCGGTGCGCAACGCCGCCGAGTCCGCCGCCCAGACCGGGCGGCAGGTCGCGGGCAAGGCGATGCACGCCGTGGGCGACACGGTGGGCGACAGGCTGCCGTCGTCGGTGACCGACCGGGTCCACGCGCTGCGCGACCGCGGCCGGAGCAACGGACGCGTCGAGGACGACGACTGGGGCACGAGCAACACCTGATGCCCCAGGGCCCCCTCGTGCGGCAGAATCACGTGTCATGGGGATAGTCGCCGGACTCGACAGCTCTGCAGGATTCACACGCATCGTCGTCTGCGACGCGGACACGGGCGCCGTGTTGCGCCAGGGGTACGCCCCCCACCAGGGCGATCCGAAGGCCGCCGAGGTCGATCCGCAGACCTGGCTGCTCTCGCTCGGGGAGGCCGCCACCGGCGGTCTCCTGGAGGGCGTCCAGGCCATCGGCGTCTCCGCCCAGCAGCACGGGCTCGTGCCGTTGGACGCGCAGGGTGCCCTCGTGCGGCCCGCGCTCGTCGGCAACGACAAGCGGGCGCAGGTCGCGGCCGCCGATCTCGTCGAGTCGCTGGGCGGGCGCCAGGCGTGGGCCGAGGCCGTCGGCAGTGTGCCCGGCGCCGGGCAGCCGGTCGCCAAGCTGCGCTGGCTGGCCCGTACGGAGCCGGAGAGCGCCCGGCGGACCTCGCTGCTCCTCCAGCCGCACGACTGGCTGGTCTGGCAGCTCCTGGGCCGCCCCGCGCGGCGCACCACCGACCGCGGCGCCGCCTCCGGCACCGGCTACTGGTCGGCCCGCACCGGCGCGTACCGCCCGGACCTCGTGGAGCTCGCGCTCGGCCACCAGGCCGTGCTGCCCGAGGTCCTCGGTCCGGCCGAGGCCGCCGGCACCACCCCCGAGGGGCTCCTCATCTCCGCCGGTACGGGCGAGACGATGGCCGCCGCGCTCGGGCTCGGGCTCGGGCTCGGGGACGCGGTCGTCTCGCTCGGGGCCTCCGGCTCCGTGATGGCCGTGCACCACGAGGCCCTCGCCGACCCGAACGGCATGATCACCTCCTTTGCGGACGCCGCCGGCATGCACCTGCCGGTCGTCTCCACCTCCAATGCCGTACGGGCGTTGCGCGGGACCGCCGAGATGCTGGGCCTGGAGTCGCTCGACGAGCTCTCCGCACTCGCGCTGAAGTCGACGCCCGGCGCCTCCGGGCTCGTCCTGCTGCCCTATCTGGAGGGCGAGCGGACCCCGAACCTGCCGCACTCCGCGGGCACGCTCAGCGGGCTGCGGCGCGAGTCGATGAAGCCCGAGCACCTCGCCCGGGCCGCGTTCGAGGGGATGCTCTGCGCGCTCACCGACGCCATGGACGTCCTGCGCGGGCGGGGCGTCGAGGTGCGGCGGGTCTTCCTGCTCGGCGCGGCCGCCGCGCTGCCGGCGGTGCAGGCGCTCGCGCCCTCGCTGTTCGGCGTGCAGGTCGTCGTCCCCCAGCCGGCCGACTACGCGGCGCTCGGCGCCGCCCGGCAGGCCGCCTGGGCTCTCGGAGTCGCCCGGGGCACCCTCTCGCCGTCCGCTCCCCCGGCGTGGCAGGGAGCCGCGGCGCAGATCCTGGAGGCCGGGGAGGAGCTGGCCCTGGGGCAGGCCGTGCGGCAGCAGTACGTGGCCACCCGGGAGCAGATCCATCCCGGGGCGTTCGGTGCATAGAACGGTGAGGGAAACCCCGGCTTCGTAAAGTCTTCGCCAGGGCTCGGCGCGCGGCCCTCAACCGAGTCGTCTCGCACAGGAGCGCGGGCGATAGTAGGTCCTGTGCTCATAAGACTTCTCCGAACCCACCTCCGGCCCTACCGAAAACCCATCGCGCTGCTCGTCCTGCTGCAGTTCCTGCAGACCTGCGCGAGCCTCTACCTGCCGACCCTGAACGCCGACATCATCGACGACGGTGTCGTGAACGGGGACACCGGCTACATCCTGCGGTTCGGCGCGCTGATGGTCGGCGTGTCCGTCGTGCAGGTCGTGTGCAACATCGGCGCGGTCTACTACGGCGCGCGGACGGCTTCCGCGCTGGGCCGGGACATTCGCGGCGCGATCTTCGACCGGGTGCAGTCCTTCTCCGCCCGGGAGCTCGGGCACTTCGGCGCGCCCTCGCTGATCACCCGTACGACCAATGACGTGCAGCAGGTCCAGATGCTGGTCCTGATGGCGTTCACCCTGATGGTCTCGGCGCCCATCATGTGTGTCGGCGGCATCGTGATGGCGCTCGGCCAGGACGTGCCGCTGTCGGGCGTGCTGCTCGCGGTCGTGCCGGTCCTCGGTGTCTCCGTGACCCTGATCGTGCGGAGGATGCGGCCGCTCTTCCGGACGATGCAGGAGCGCCTCGACACCGTGAACCGGGTGCTGCGCGAGCAGATCACCGGCAACCGCGTCATCCGGGCCTTCGTGAAGGACGGGTACGAGGAGGAGCGCTTCCGCGGGGCCAACGCCGATCTGACGGACGTGTCGATGCAGACCGGGCGGCTGATGGCGCTGATGTACCCGGTCGTGATGACCGTGGTGAACGTCTCCAGCGTGGCCGTCGTCTGGTTCGGCGCGCACCGCATCGACAGCGGCGGGATGGAGATCGGCGCGCTGACCGCCTTCCTCGCCTATCTGATGCAGATCGTGATGGCCGTCATGATGGCCACCTTCATGTTCATGATGGTGCCGCGTGCCGAGGTGTGCGCCGAGCGCATCGAGGAGGTCCTCGGGACCGAGTCCAGCGTCGTGCCGCCGGCCGAGCCGGTGACGACCCTCGACCGGCGCGGGCACCTGGAGGTCAGGAGCGCGGACTTCCGGTACCCGGGCGCCGAGGAGTCGGTGCTGAAGGACGTCGGGCTCGTCGCCCGCCCCGGGGAGACCACCGCGATCATCGGGTCCACCGGCAGCGGCAAGTCGACGCTCCTCGGGCTCGTCCCGCGGCTCTTCGACGCGACCGGCGGCGAGGTCCTCGTCGATGGCGTCGACGTGCGCGAGCTCGACCCCGCGCTGGTGGCGAGGACCGTCAGCCTGGTGCCGCAGAAGCCGTACCTGTTCTCCGGGACGGTGGCGACGAACCTGCGGTACGGGAAGCCCGACGCGAGCGACGAGGAGCTCTGGCACGCGCTGGAGGTGGCCCAGGCCGCCGACTTCGTACGGAAGCTGGAGAACGGGCTGAACGCGCCGATCGCGCAGGGCGGCACGAACGTGTCCGGCGGTCAGCGGCAGCGGCTCGCGATCGCGCGGACGCTGGTCCAGAAGCCGGAGATCTACCTCTTCGACGACTCCTTCTCAGCCCTGGACTACGAGACCGACGCGCTGCTGCGCGAGGCGCTCCGGAGGGAGACGGCGGACTCGACCGTGGTGATCGTCGCCCAGCGGGTGTCGACCATCCGGGACGCCGACCGGATCGTCGTCCTCGACGAGGGCCGGGTCGTCGGGACGGGCCGGCACGGGGAGCTGATGGCGGAGAACAAGACGTACCGGGAGATCGTGCTCTCCCAGCTGACCGAGGCGGAGGCAGCCTGATGGCCGGTCCTGGCGGACGCATGATGGCCGGTGGCGGCCCTGACCAGCGGTCGATGGACTTCAAGGGTTCGAGCAAGCGGCTGCTCAAGGAGCTGGCGCCCGAGCGCGCCACGCTCTGGGTGATGCTGCTCGCCACCATGCTGTCGGTGGCGGCCTCCGTGGTCGGACCGAAGATCCTCGGCAAGGCGACCGACCTCGTCTTCGCGGGCGTCGTCGGGCGGCAGACGGCCGATGTGGCCTCCACGAAGGCGGAGGCGATCGCGGGGCTCCGCGCGTCGGGCGACTCCGGCATGGCCGACATGCTGTCCGGGGTCGACTTCACCCCCGGGCAGGGCATCGACTTCGGCGCGGTCGGCGGGGTCCTGCTCTGGGTCCTCGTGATCTACGTGGCGGCGGGCCTGCTGATGCTGGTCGCCACGCGGGCGTCGATCAAGGTGATCAACCGGACGGTCTTCCGCATGCGGGAGGACGTCCAGACGAAGCTGGCGCGGCTGCCGCTGTCGTACTTCGACAAGGCCAAGCGCGGCGAGGTGCTGTCCCGGGCGACCAACGACATCGACAACATCTCGCAGACGCTCCAGCAGTCGATGGGCCAGCTGATCAACTCGCTGCTCACGATCGTCGGCGTCCTCGCGATGATGCTCTGGATCTCGCCGCTGCTCGCCCTGGTGGCGCTGGTGACGGTGCCGGTCTCGGTCTTCGTCGCGGCGAAGATCGGCAAGCGCTCGCAGCCGCACTTCGTGCAGCAGTGGAAGTCCACGGGCACGCTCAACGCGCACGTCGAGGAGATGTACACCGGGCACAACCTGGTGAAGGTCTTCGGCCGGCAGGAGGAGTCCGCGACGGACTTCCGGGAGCAGAACGAGGCGCTGTACGAGGCCGGGTTCAAGGCGCAGTTCAACAGCGGTGTGATGCAGCCGGTGATGTTCTTCGTCTCGAACCTCAACTACGTCCTGGTGGCCGTCGTCGGCGGTCTGCGGGTGGCGAGCGGCACGCTCTCCATCGGTGACGTGCAGGCCTTCATCCAGTACTCGCGCCAGTTCTCGATGCCGCTGACGCAGGTCGCGTCGATGGCGAACCTGGTGCAGTCGGGAGTGGCCTCGGCGGAGCGGGTCTTCGAGCTCCTCGACGCGGAGGAGCAGGAGCCGGACGCCCCGAGGAGCGAGCACCCGGCGGACCTCAAGGGCAAGGTCGCCCTGGAGGGGGTGGCCTTCCGGTACGAGGCGGACAAGCCGCTCATCGAGGACCTGTCGCTCACGGTGGAGCCGGGCCAGACGGTCGCGATCGTCGGACCGACGGGCGCCGGCAAAACGACCCTGGTGAACCTGCTGATGCGGTTCTACGAGGTCACGGGCGGCCGGATCACGCTGGACGGGACGGACATCGCGAAGATGTCCCGCGAGGACCTGCGCAGGGGCATCGGCATGGTCCTCCAGGACACGTGGCTCTTCGGCGGCACCATCGCGGACAACATCGCCTACGGCACGACGCGGAAGGTGACCCGGGAGGAGATCGAGGAGGCCGCGCGGGCCGCGCACGCCGACCGGTTCGTCCGTACGCTCCCCGAGGGGTACGACACGGTCATCGACGACGACGGGGCCGGGGTCAGCGCGGGCGAGAAGCAGCTGATCACCATCGCCCGGGCGTTCCTGTCCGATCCGGTGATACTCGTCCTCGACGAGGCCACCAGCTCGGTCGACACCCGGACCGAGGTGCTGATCCAGAAGGCGATGGCCCGACTGGCCCACGGGCGTACGTCGTTCGTCATCGCGCACCGGCTCTCCACGATCCGGGACGCGGACGTGATCCTGGTGATGGAGAGCGGATCGATCGTCGAACAGGGCACGCACGAGGAGCTGTTGCTGTCCGGCGGGGCCTATGCCCGGCTGTACGCGGCGCAGTTCGCGCAGGCGGTCGTCGAGGTCGACTGACCCGGCCGTGACCGGTGTGTGACCCGTGTCGCATGATGTGCGGCATGGGTCACACGCGCGAGAGTTCCTGGGTGCCGTCGGTCACCCTTCTGGTCGGGGTCGGGAACGAGGGCATATCGGCGCTGCTGCTCGGCGCGGACGGCCGGGTCCGCGGGGACGCGGACATGGTCTTCGAGGGCCAGCCCGTCCACCCGTCCGGCGCCGTGCGGCTCACGAAGCAGTCGCTCTCCCTCGCGCTGCACGAGGTGGAGCCGGAGGTCGAGCGCATCGTGATCGCCGGTCCGGCGGCCTCCGGCTCGCTGGCCGCGATGGCCCCGGACAGGCAGGTGGTCGTCGCGTGGCTGATCGCGCGCCCGGACGACGCGGAGGCCGTCGTGTACGGCGAGTTCTTCCGCGAGTCGGGCGGCTGGAAGTTCACCGGGATCGGCAAGGGGTACGCCTCCGGGCTCGCGGAGCTCGTCACGGCGTACGGGGTCGAGGTCGAGGCCGAGGTCGAGAAGGAAGTGGAGCAGCCGGCCCCGGCTCCCGCCGACGGGCCCGTCCCGCTGACCGGCGTGGCCAAGGCGCCGGGCCAGACGCCGAGTCGGCCACTGGCCCGGTCACCGTGGCAGGCACTCGTGGCCCCGAGCGCGCCCGCCCGAGCGGCCGAGGAGGTCGTCGGCCCGCCCTCCCCCACACCGTCGCCCGTCCCCACCGCGTACCCGCCCGTCCCCACCGCGTACCCGCCGGTCGAGCGGCCGTACGAGCTCGTCGAGGGCTGGGAGTTCGGGCCGGTCTTCGAGCCCTTCACGGCCTCCGGCAAGGGCGGCGAGGTGGTCACCGTGGACGGCCGCGTCCCGCCCGGTCCCGTCCTGGTCGAGGCCGCGCACGAGGGCAAGAACTATTTCGGCGTCTTCCCGCTGAACAAGTTCAACAAGGACGACGACTACCTCTTCAACACCACCCTCCCGCACTTCACGGGGAGTTCGGTCATCCGGGCCCCCGGGGACCGCTCTCTGCGGCTTCGCGTCGACAGCCGCAACCGCTGGGCCCTGCGCGTGAGCCCCGTCGCCTCCGCCCGACGCCTGACGGGCACGCTGCGGGGGTACGGCCCCGAGGCCCTGCTGTTCACGGGCGGCGCTGCCGACCTCCGGGTGCACTTCGAAGGCAAGGAGGACGGCAGCGGGTACGTCGGCATGTGGTGCCACGAGGTCGCCGGGCGCACGACGCTCCTGACCCACCCCGACCTGATCATGAATGCCACCGGTGCGCTGGCGCACACCGTCCCGATCCCGCCGGGGCCGCTGCTGCTGCTCTTCAGCGCGGACGGGGCGTGGACGCTCACGGTACGGGAGATCGACTAGGGGGTGTCCGGCAGGCCGGACCTAGTCCAGATACCCCCGCAGCTGGTCCGCGTAGGCGTGGTCCCGCAGTTTGTTGAGGGTCTTGGACTCGATCTGGCGGATGCGTTCGCGCGTCACGCCGAAGATGCGGCCTATCTCCTCCAGGGTGCGGGGCCTGCCGTCGTCGAGGCCGTAGCGGAGCTGGACGACCTTCCGTTCCCGTTCGCCGAGGGTGGAGAGGACGTCCTCCAGGTGGCGGCGGAGCAGCAGGAAGGCGGCGGACTCGACGGGTGAGGCGGCGTCGCCGTCCTCGATGAGGTCGCCGAGCGCGACGTCCTCCTCCTCGCCGACCGGGGCGTGCAGGGAGACCGGTTCCTGGGCGAGGCGGAGGACCTCGCCGACCCGTTCGGGGGCCAGGTCGAGCTGGGCGGCGACCTCCTCGGCGGTGGGTTCGTAGCCGCGCTCCTGGAGCATGCGGCGCTGGACGCGGATGACCCGGTTGATGAGTTCGACGACGTGGACGGGGACGCGGATGGTCCGGGCCTGGTCGGCGAGGGCCCGGGACATGGCCTGGCGGATCCACCAGGTCGCGTACGTGGAGAACTTGTAGCCGCGTGCGTAGTCGAACTTCTCGACGGCCCGGATGAGGCCGAGGTTCCCCTCCTGGACGAGGTCGAGCATGGTGAGGCCGCGTCCGACGTACCGCTTGGCGACGGAGACGACGAGGCGGAGGTTGGCCTCGATGAGCTTGCGCTTGGCGATGCGGCCGAGGACGACGAGCCGGTCCAGGTCGCTCGCGAGGCGGCTGTCGAGGTCGGGGGTGGTGGCGAGTTTCTCCTCGGCGAAGAGTCCGGCCTCGACGCGCCGGGCCAGTTCGACCTCCTCCTCGGCGCTGAGGAGCGGGATGCGGCCGATCTCGCGGAGGTACTGGCGGAACAGGTCGGAGGAGGGTCCGTTGCCTCCGAGGTCGGCGCGGCGGCGCTGCGGAGGGACCTCCGGGGCCTCGGGAAGTTCGGCCGGCTCGTCCTGTTCGGTGGTCTGGATCTCGGTCTGCACGGCGGGCGACCTCCAGGAGGGGCGGAACGGCACCGTCATCCAGTGTGGGGTACGACACATCGCCGCCACGAGGGGCGTGCGGTGACTTTTTGAGTCCGGACCGTGACCGACGGTCAGAGTGCGTCGGCGCCGTTGTTCCGCAGGGACTGGCCGTACTGGGTGAGCACCCACAGTTCGTTCTGCACGGCCGCGAGCTGTTCCGGGTCGCCGTGGGCGCCGAGCCGGGCCAGGGTGCCCTGGACGTCGCGGATACGGCGGTCGACGGCGCGGAGCCGGACCTGGACGAGCTGGGCGCCGGCGTAGACCTCGTCGATCGTCTTGGCGAAGATCGTCTCGACGGCGAGTTCGGTGACCAGGGCGCGGACGGTGTCGTTGGGGGCGGCCTCGCGGACGGTGTCGAGGTAGTCGGAGGGCGCGCCGGTGGCGCCGCCGGCGTCCAGGACGCACTGGCGGACGGCCGCGTAGGGCGGGGCGGTGAACTCGTCGATGCCGTACGCGTCGAAGGCCGGCGAGACCAGTTCGGGGCGCTGGAGGGCCAGCTTGAGGAGCTCGCGCTCCGTGCGGTGTGCGGGGCTGCGCAGGTTGAGCGCGGGCCCGGAGGGTGCGGCCGGCGGGGCCGGGGTGTCGTAGCCGCGCTGCGCGGGCTGCTGCTGCGCCGGGCCCTTGCCGCCGCGGTCGCGGGCCCAGCGGGCGAGCTGGGCGACGCGTTTGACGACGAACTGGGTGTCGAGGATGCCGAGCATGCCGGCGAGCTGGACGGCGACCTCGTGCTGGGCGCCGATGTTCTTGATGCGGGCGACGACGGGGGCCGCCTCGTCCAGTGCGGCGGCGCGGCCGGCCGGGGTCTCCAGGTCGTACCGCTTCACGATCTGGCGGAGTGCGAACTCGAAGAGCGGGGTGCGGGGCCGGACGAGTTCGGCGACGGCCTCGTCGCCCTTGGCGAGCCGCAGTTCGCAGGGGTCCATGCCGTCGGGGGCGATGGCGATGTACGTCTCGGCGGCGAACTTCTGGTCGTCCTCGAAGGCGCGCAGGGCGGCCTTCTGGCCGGCGGCGTCGCCGTCGAAGGTGAAGATGACGCGGGCCGAGCCGTTGTCCATCAGGAGGCGGCGGAGGATCTTGATGTGGTCGCCGCCGAAGGCGGTGCCGCAGGTGGCGATGGCGGTGGTGACGCCGGCGAGGTGGCAGGCCATGACGTCGGTGTAGCCCTCGACGACGACGGCCCGGCTGACTTTGGCGATGTCCTTCTTGGCCAGGTCGATGCCGTAGAGCACCTGGGACTTCTTGTAGATCGGCGTCTCGGGCGTGTTGAGGTACTTGGGGCCGTTGTCGTCGTCGCGGAGCTTGCGCGCGCCGAAACCGACGACGTCGCCGCCGACGTCCCTGATGGGCCACATGAGGCGGCCGCGGAAGCGGTCGATGGGCCCGCGGCGGCCGTCCTGGGAGAGGCCGGAGAGGATCAGTTCCTTGTCGGAGAAGCCCTTGCCGCGCAGGAAGCGGGTGAGGTGGTCCCAGCCGGCCGGCGAGTAGCCGACGCCGAAGTGGGCGGCGGCTGCCTGGTCGAAGCCGCGCTCGGCGAGGAACTTGCGGCCGATCTCGGCCTCGGGCGAGTCGAGTTGGTCGATGTAGAACTGGGTGGCGACCTTGTGCGCCTCGACCAGGCGGATGCGCTCCCCGCGCTGGTGGCCGGGGTTGTAGCCGCCTTCCTCGTACCGCAGGGTGATGCCCGCCTTCGCGGCGAGGCGCTCGACCGTCTCCGAGAAGGAGAGGTGGTCGATCTTCATCACGAAGGCGATGGTGTCGCCGCCCTCCTGGCAGCCGAAGCAGTGGAACAGTCCCTTGCTGGGGCTGACCTGGAAGGAGGGCGACTTCTCGTCGTGGAAGGGGCAGAGGCCTTTGAGGTTTCCGCCGCCCGCGTTGCGCAGCTGGAGGTACTCGGACACGACGGCGTCGATCGGGACCGCGTCCCGTACCGCCTTCACGTCGTCATCGTTGATCCTGCCTGCCACGCATGAAGTCTACGGGGGCGCGCGGGTTACCCGACCAGGCTCTCCAGGGGTACGGACGGGTCGGCGAGGGCTTCGGGGTCCACGGCGGCCTTGGAGCGGATGAGCTGCTGGATCGGCTCTGTGACGTCCCACACATTCACGTTCATGCCGG
Organism: Streptomyces narbonensis; assembly: GCF_014649015.1. Classification (GTDB taxonomy): domain Bacteria; phylum Actinomycetota; class Actinomycetes; order Streptomycetales; family Streptomycetaceae; genus Streptomyces; species Streptomyces narbonensis. The sequence goes on along the minus strand of NZ_BMSF01000001.1, from coordinate 590,296 downwards.
CGAGGACGCGGCCCTCCTTCAGCCAGAAGGCGATGAACTCGCGCTTGCCGGTGTCGCCGCGGACCACGACCTGGTCGTACGTGCCCGGGGGCGCCCAGCCGGAGTACTCCATGCCCAGGTCGTACTGGTCGGAGAAGAAGTAGGGCACCCGGTCGTAGGAGACGAGCTGCCCGAGCATGGCGCGGGCGGCGGCCGGGCCGCCGTTGAGGGCGTTGGCCCAGTGCTCGACGCGGAGCCGGGTGTGGAGCGACGGGTGGTGGGCGGCGGCCACGTCCCCCGCGGCGTAGATGTCGGGGTCGGAGGTGCGCAGCGACTCGTCGACGGCGATGCCGCCGCCGTCGGCCCGGTCGACGAGGGCGAGCCCGGAGTTCTCGGCGAGGGCGGTACGGGGTGCGGCGCCGATCGCGGCGAGGACGGCGTGCGCGGGGTGCTCCTCGCCGTCGTCGGTGCGGACGGCGAGGACCATGCCGTCCTGGCCGACGATCTCGGTGAGCTTCACGCCGAAGTGGAAGCGGACGCCGTGGTCGCTGTGGAGGTCGGCGAAGAGCTGGCCGAGCTCGGGGCCGAGGACGCGGTGGAGCGGGGTGGGCTCGTACTCGACGACGGTGACCTCGGCGCCGTATCCGCGGGCGGCGGCGGCGACCTCCAGGCCGATCCAGCCGGCGCCGGCGATCACCAGGTGGCCGTTGTCCCGGCCGAGGGCGGCGAGGACCTGGCGGAGCCGGTCGGCGTGGGCGAGCCGGCGCAGGTGGTGGACGCCGGCGAGTTCGGTGCCGGGGACGACGAGGCGGCGCGGCTCGGCGCCGGTGGCGAGGAGCAGCTTGTCGTAGCGGATGACGGTGCCGTCGCCGAGGCGGACCGTGCGGGCCTCGCGGTCGACTGCGGTGACGGCCTGGCCGAGGTGGAGCTCGATGTCGTGCGCCGCGTACCAGGCGGCCTCGTGGACGAAGACCGAGTCCCGCTCCTTGGCGCCGGTGAGGTAGCCCTTGGAGAGTGGTGGGCGCTCGTAGGGGTGGTCGCGCTCGTCGCCGATGAGGATCACCCGGCCGTTGAACCCCTCGGAGCGCAGCGTCTCCGCCGCCTTGGCCCCTGCCAGTCCTCCGCCGACGATGACAAAGGTCTGATCTGCGTCGACCACGTCGATTCCTCCTCGTTGCGACCGGTTCCAACCTACGCCCCCCGGCGTTCGTCCGGCCGTACCGCCTCGGGGCGTGCATGCGAGCGTCCCGCACGGAGCCGGGGGACGGAAGAGGACCTCGGGGTCTCTTGTCGGCGAGCCCGGCCTGCCCGACGGGACACCCCCTACGCGTGGTGGGGGCGGAGGCGGTGGTGGAGGGCGCGGGCGGAGGCGTCGGTGAGGTTGGCGATCTGGTCGACGATGACGCGCTTGCGGGCGCGGTCGTCGCGCGCCGCGTCGAAGGCGGCCCGGAACTGCGGTTCGAGGCCGTCGGGGGCGCGGGCGACGAGGGCCTCGGCGAGCTCGGCGACGACGACACGCTGGTCGGCGCGGAGGACCTCCTGCTCGGCGCGCTGCATCACGTACCGGTCGGCGACGGCCTTGAGGACGGCGCATTCGTTGCGCGTCTCGCGGGGGACGACGAGCTCGGCGCCGTAGCGGGTGAGGGGTCCCGGGCCGAAGGCCTGGCGGGTGGCGGTCTCGGCGGCGAGGCAGAAGCGGCCGATGAGCTGGCTGGTGGCGTCCTTGAGGCGGGCCTGGGCGACGGCCGAGCCGTCGTAGCCGTGGGGCCACCACTCCTGGTCGACGAGCCGGTCGAGGGCCTCGGCGAGCTCCTGCGGGTCGGTGTCCTCGGGGACGTACCGTCCGATGGCGACGGTCCAGATGTCGGCGCGCTCGGGCTCGGCGAGCAGCAGGTTGGGGTCGACGTGTCCGGCGTGCAGGCCGTCCTCGAAGTCGTGGACCGAGTAGGCCACGTCGTCGGACCAGTCCATGACCTGGGCCTCGAAGCACTTGCGGTGGGCGGGGGCGCCCTGCCGGATCCACTCGAAGACGGGCAGGTCGTCCTCGTACACGCCGAACTTGGGCGAGCCGGGGTCCTGGGGGTGACCGCCGCGCGGCCAGGGGTACTTGGTGGCGGCGTCGAGCGAGGCGCGGGTGAGGTTGAGGCCGACGCTGACGAGCTCCCCGTCGGCGTCCTTCACGAAGCGCTTGGGCTCGATGCGGGTGAGGAGGCGGAGCGACTGGGCGTTCCCCTCGAAGCCGCCGCAGTCCTTGGCGACGTCGTTGAGCGCCTGCTCGCCGTTGTGCCCGAAGGGCGGGTGGCCCATGTCGTGGGAGAGGCAGGCGGCCTCGACGAGGTCGGGGTCGCAGCCGAGGGCGGCGCCGAGCTCGCGGCCGACCTGGGCGCACTCCAGGGAGTGGGTGAGCCGGGTGCGGGGGCTGGCGTCCCAGGCGTGGCTCCGGGTGCCGGGGGTGACGACCTGGGTCTTGCCGGCGAGCCTGCGCAGCGCGGCGGAGTGCAGCACGCGGGCGCGGTCACGCTGGAAGGCGGTGCGGCCGGGGCGTTTGTCGGGCTCGGCGGCCCAGCGGTCGGTCGCGGCGGAGTCGTAGCCGGGGGTGTCGGTGATGTCGGTGATGCCCGGGCCGTCCTTGGTGTCTGCAGTGTCTGCGATGCCTTCCATGCCTCGACGGTAACCGGAGGGACCGACAGAAGTGTTCAGATGGCGGCGAGTTCCCGCACGGGGGTGGTGGTGCGGGCCGTGCGGGCCTGTTCGTAGCGGTGGAGGACCAGGCGGGCGAGGGCGGGGTGGGCGCCGAGCGGGGCGGCGGCGAGCCAGGGGGCGTGGGCGGCGGCGCGGGTCGCGAAGAGGCCGGGGGCGGTGAAGCAGGAGGCGACGGCGACGCGGTGGCGGCCCCGGGCGGTGAGCGCGCGGACGGCCTCGGGGACGGTGGGGGCGGCGGCGGAGGCGTAGGCGGGGACGACGGGGACCCCGCCGAGCCGCTCGCCGAGGAGGGCGGCGATCCGGCGGATCTCGGCGCCGGAGCGGGGGTCGCGGGAGCCGGCGGAGGCGAGGACGACGCCGGTGGCGCGCGAGGCGCCGTCCCGGGGGGTCCAGCCGGCCTCGGCAAGCCGGCCGGCGAGGGCCTCGACGAGGAGGGGGTGCGCGCCGAGCGGCTCGGCGATCCTGGCCCGGAGGGCGGGTGCGGCGGCGAGGGCGGCGGGCAGGTCGTGGGTGACGTGGTGGCCGGGGGCGAAGAGCAGGGGTACGAGGACGGCGTCCCGGCCTGCGGCCGCGAGGTCGGCGAGGGTCTCGTCGAGCAGCGGGGCGTTCAGTTCTATGTGGGCGAGGCGCACGTCGAGTCCGGGGCGGAGCTCGCGGACCCGGTCGAGGAGGCGGCCGAGGGTGGCCCGGGCGCGGGGGTCGCGACTGCCGTGCCCGACGGCGACGAGGGTCGGTGCGGGCGAGGGCGCGTGGGCGGGCGTGAGTGCGGGGGCGGAAGTGAGTGCGGGGGCGGGCGTGAGTGCGGGGGCGGGCGTGGGTGCGGGCGTGGGTGCGGCCGGGGTGGCAATGGTGAGCCCCGTGCGGCTCCGTCCGGCGAGGGTGGGGACGTTCATGGGCGGGCGTACCTCCTCGTCGTACTTCCGCTGCCGACGGCCGTCCGGACGCACCTGGGCGAGCCGCTCCGCCAGCTGCTCGGTGATCCTCCCGAGCAGTCCGGCGGCGCTGTCGAACGTGCTGTCCGGCTCCGTCATGCACCGATCCTGGGGGCGGCGCGTTGCCTCGCCGTTTCGGGCGCGTGACGTGTCTTTGCCACCCGCTCACGCGCCGCGGGCCCCGCGTGCCAGTCGCGCCCGTCCTGTGCCGGGCCGTGTCCCCGCGGGCCGTGTCCCCGCCGGCCGATGTGGCACCCCTCGGGGCGGGCGCCGAGAATGGGAGGGCCGGACGGGGTGTGGGCGACGCCCGCGGGTCCGGCAGGGACACAGGTGATCACGCATGTGCCGATGGCTCGCGTACTGGGGGACGCCGGTGCTGCTCGACACGATCCTGTACCGGCCGGCCCACTCCCTGATCGACCAGAGCCTGCACTCCAAGCTGGGCGTGGAGACCACCAACGGCGACGGGTTCGGCGTCGGCTGGTACTCGTCGCACAACGAGACGCCCGCGCTGCTCAGGGAGGTCGGCCCCGCCTGGAACAACCGCAATCTGCGGGAGTTGGCGGACCATGTCCGCTCCCCGCTGTTCTTCGCCCACATCCGGGCGTCGACCGGGACGGCGGTGCAACAGTCGAACTGCCACCCCTTCCGGCACGGTCGCTGGATGTTCATGCACAACGGCGCCATCGACGGGTTCCGGCTCATGCGCCGTGACCTCTCGCTGCTCGTCGATCCGGGGCTCTACTCCGACATCGAGGGCACGACGGACTCCGAGGTGATGTTCTACCTGGCGCTCACCTTCGGGCTCGACCGGGACCCGCCCTCCGCCGTCGCCACGATGGCGGGCGTCGTGGAACGGGTCGGCCGTGAGCACGGGGTGGAGTTCCCCCTCCAGATGACGCTCGCCATCACCGACGGCGAGCGGGTCTGGGCCTTCCGCTACTCCACGGCGGGCGCTTCCCGTTCGCTGTTCTACAGCAGCCGGGTGGAGGCCCTGCGCAGGCTCCACCCCGACCTCGGGTTCCTGCGGGACGTGTCAGGGGAGACCCGTCTCATCGTGTCCGAACCCCTCGGCGACCTGCCCGGGGCCTGGCACGAGGTGCCGGAGAACAGCTACGGCGTGGTGCAGCCCGGGGCCGACGAGCTGCATCGTTTCGTCCCCGCGGCGGCGTGACGGCCCGGCCCCGGACGGCTCTCAGGCGTCCAGCCAGACCCGGAGCGGTCCGGTCTCCTCGAAGCCTGCGGCGAGGGCTGGGGCGAGGTCGTCGCCCCCCTCGTAGCCGACGACGGGGCGGGTGGCGTCGGCGAGGTTCAGGCACCCCGCCCAGGCCCGGGCGGGGTCGGTGTCCCCGGTGGTGAAGAGGTTGGAGACGCCGGTCACCGCGCCGCTGTCGCTGAGGACCGCGCCGCCGAGGATCCGGCCGTCGGCCGCGTACCCCGCGACGATCGTCGTGGCCCCGTCGGCGAGGAGTGCGGGGCGGAAGAGCTCCGCCTCCTCCTCGTCGCCGTCGCTCCACGCGAGGGCCCAGGCGGTGAGTTCCTGCGGGGTGCGGACCGGGCGCCAGTCGCCGGTGGCGGCGGGGACGGGAAGGCCCGCGGGGCGGGCGATCCACCGCGCCTCGAAGAGGAGGCGGAACCCCTCGGTGGCCAGGTCGAGGCGGCCGAAGCTGTCCTTGACGGAGGCTCCGGGGGTGCTGCGGTCGATGCCGGCCAGGACATCCCGCACGTCCGCGTCCTCGGTGAGGGTCACCGCGTCCGGGTAGTACAGCGGCGTGCGGCGGTCGTTGGTCCAAGCTCGGGGGCCGAAGGTGCCGGGGTGTCCGTGGGCGCGGCACATGGCCTCGCACCACTCGGCGTTGTTGCGGACGGCATCGATGATCATGCGCGGATCGTAGGTGCGTCCCCCGATTTCTGCCCCCTGTTTCTTTTCGTGTTCCGTTCTGCGGAATACATTTTCCGCTATGAGAATGTCCCCGCCCTCTCTTTCCCGGCGTACGGCCGCCGAGTTCATCGGCACCGCCGCCCTCGTCGCCGTCATCGTCGGCTCCGGCATCCGCGCCGACTCCCTCAGCCAGGACATCGGTGTCCGCCTGCTCGCCAACGCCGCCGCCTCCGCCCTCGGCCTCGGCCTGCTCATCGCCCTCATCGGCCCGCTCTCCGGGGCCCACTTCAATCCCGTCGTGACCCTCTCGGAGTGGTGGTCCCGCCGCCACGAGCGCGGCGGGCGCGAGGTCCTCGCCTACATCGGCGCCCAGATCGCCGGAGCCGTCAGCGGCGCCGTGCTCGCCGAGGCGATGTTCGGGCGGGCGCCCGGCGCCTGGGCCACCGAACCCCGCGGGGCGCTCCACCTCCTCCTCGGCGAGGCCGTCGCCACCGCCGGGCTCGTCCTCGTCGTGCAGGGGCTGCGCCACATCGGCCGGCCCGGGCTCGCCCCGGTCGCGGTCGCCGGGTACATCGGGGCGGCGATCTGGTTCACCTCCTCCGGCTCCTTCGCCAATCCGGCAGCCACCCTCGGCCGCTCCTTCTCCGACTCCTTCACCGGGATCGCCCCCGGCTCGGTGCCCGCCTTCGCCGCCGCCCAGCTCCTCGGCATGGTCATCGGCCTGGGCCTTTCCGGTGTGCTGTACGGAACACTCCGGGCGACCGGCGAACCGAACGGTGCCGAAGCGCGTCGGACGGGGTGACAGACCGCCACCGCCACGCCCCCACGGAGGTTTCCGCATGACGGCACGGTTCACCCGGCTGATACCCCGCACCACCCGGGCGCGCCGCCGCACCGTCCAGGCCGTCATGCTGGGAGCGGTCCTCGCGCTCACCCCCGCGACCTGGATGCACACCGCCGCCGCCGGGAAGCTGCACACGACCGCCGACGTGCCCGCCCGGGACGTCGCCGTCGTGTTCGGCGCCGGGCTGTGGAAGGGGCGCCCCACCCCGTATCTCGCGCACCGGCTCGACACGGCCGCCGAGCTGTACCGCGAGGGCAAGGTCCGGGTCCTGCTCGTCACCGGCGACAACAGCAGGACCGCGTACGACGAGCCCAGCGCCATGCGCACCTACCTCACCGAGCGCGGGGTGCCCGACGGGCGGATCGTCAGCGACTACGCGGGCTTCGACACCTGGGACTCCTGCGTCCGGGCCAAGAAGGTCTTCGGCGTCGACCGGGCCGTCCTCGTCACCCAGGACTTCCACATCAAGCGGGCCGTCGCACTGTGCGGCAGGGCGGGCGTCGAGGCGCACGGCGTCGGCGTCGCCGAACCCCACGACGCCACCTGGTACTACGGCACCACCCGGGAGCTCTTCGCCGCCGGCAAGGCCTCCCTTGACGCCGCGCTCCGGCCCGACCCGCACTTCCTCGGCCCCGAGGAGAAGGGCGTCACCGAGGCGCTGGCCTCACCCCGGGAGCAGCGGCCGACGGAGAGCATGGCACCGCGCCCGTAATACGGGGCGCCGCCCCGCGTAACACTCCTGACTCACGCTGGCGGCATGTCCGACGCCACCGCCGTCCCGACCCACTGCCCCTACTGCGCCCTACAGTGCGGCATGTCGCTCCGCCCCACCGGCGCCGCGGAGCTGCCCGCCGAGGTGGTCGAGCGGACCGACTTCCCCGTCAACCGGGGCGCCCTGTGCGGCAAGGGCCGCACCGCCCCCTCCGTACTCTCCTCCCGGGTCCGGCTCACCGAGCCCCTGGTCCGATGCCCTGACACGGGGGATCTGCGGCCCGCGACCTGGGAGGAGGCGCTCGCCGCCGTCGCCGACGGACTGCACAGGACCCGCGCCGACCACGGTGCCGATGCCGTGGGGGTCTTCGGCGGCGGCGGGCTCACCAACGAGAAGGCCTACACGCTGGGGAAGTTCGCCCGGCTCGTGCTCGGCACCTCGCAGATCGACTACAACGGGCGCTTCTGCATGTCGTCCGCCGCCGCCGCGCACCAGCGGGCCTTCGGCCTCGACCGGGGACTCCCCTTCCCCCTGGACGACATCCCGAGGACCGGCTGCGTGATCCTCGTCGGCTCCAACCTCGCCGAGACCATGCCGCCGGCCCTGCGCTACCTCACCGAGCTGCGGGAGAACGGCGGGAAGCTGATCGTCGTCGACCCTCGCCGCACCCGCACCGCCGAGCAGGCCGACCTCCACCTCGCGCCGCGCCCCGGCACCGACCTCGCGCTCGCCCTCGGCATGCTCCACCTCGTGGTGGCCGAAGGGCGCGTGGACGAGGAGTTCGTGGCGACGCGCACCGACGGCTGGGCGGCGGCCCGGGCCGGGGCCATGTCCCACTGGCCCGAGCAGGTCGAGCGGATCACCGGCGTGTCCGTGCCGGAGCTCCGCGAGGCGGTCGCGATGTTCTGCGACGCCGGCAGCGGCATGGTGCTGACCGCGCGCGGCCCCGAGCAGCAGTCCAAGGGCACCGACACCGTCGGCGCCTGGATCAACCTCTGCCTCGCCACCGGCAGGGCGGGCCGGCCGCTGAGCGGCTACGGCTGCCTGACCGGCCAGGGCAACGGCCAGGGCGGCCGCGAGCACGGCCAGAAGGCCGACCAGCTGCCCGGCTACCGCAAGCTCGACGATCCGGCCGCCCGTGCGCACGTCGCCGGGGTGTGGGGCGTCGACCCCGAGTCGCTGCCCGGGCCGGGGCGGAGTGCGTACGAGCTCCTCGACGCGCTCGGCGGCGACGTGAAGGCCCTGCTCCTGATGGGCTCCAACCCGGTCGTCTCCGCGCCGCGCGCCGCACACGTCGAGGGGCGGCTGCGCTCGCTCGACTTCCTCGCCGTCGCGGACGTCGTCCTCTCCGAGACCGCCGCGCTCGCCGACGTCGTCCTGCCCGTCACCCAGTGGGCCGAGGAGACCGGCACCATGACCAACCTGGAGGGCAGGGTGCTGCTGCGGCGCCGCGCCCTCACCCCGCCCGCGGGTGTCCGCAGCGACCTGGAGGTGCTGCACGGGATCGCCGGGCTGCTCGGCTGGGAGAAGGGCTTCCCGACGGATGCCGAGGAGGTCTTCGAGGAGCTGCGGCGGGCCTCCGCCGGCGGCCCCGCCGACTACGCGGGCATCGACTACCGGCGCATCGAGGAGGAGCAGGGCGTCTACTGGCCCTGTCCCGACGAGGACCACGCCGGCACACCCCGGCTCTTCCTCGACCGCTTCGCGACGCCCGACGGGCGGGCCCGGTTCGTGCCGGTGGTGCACCGGGCGGCGGCGGAGGAGACGGACGCCGAGTACCCGGTCGTCCTCACCACGGGCCGGGTCGTGTCCCAGTACCAGTCGGGCGCGCAGACCCGGCGGGTCGCCGAGCTGAACGCGGCGGCGCCCGGCCCCTTCGTCGAGCTGCACCCGCGGCTCGCCGAGCGCGTCGGGGTGGCCGAGGGCGAGCGGCTCGCGGTGGTCTCGCGGCGGGGCCGGGCCGTCGCCCCCGCCCGGATCACGACGGCGATCCGGCCGGACACCGTCTTCATGCCGTTCCACTGGGCGGGTGAGGGCCGGGCGAACACGCTCGTGAACCCGGCGCTCGATCCGGTCTCCCGGATGCCCGAGTTCAAGGTGTGCGCGGTGCGCCTGGAGCGGGACGGCTAGGGGGTGTCCGGCGGTTCAGGAACGGCTAGGGCCTGCTCCGGCGGATCAGGGCCGGTTAGGTCCTGTCGTCGAACTCCCGTCGTCCGCCCGCAGGGCAGGCGGGAGTTTGACGACAGGACCTAGGCCCTGAACCAGTCGCCGGTGGGGATGAGCGGGCCGAGCTCGGTCCCGGGGGCCGCGAGGTAGGTCCAGGCCCGGACAGTCCCGCCGTCGCGGAGCCGGACCGCCTCGACGACCGCCCGCTCGTACCCGGCGTCGCCCTCCATCCGGTCCAGCGCCCCGAGCAGTTCGCCGTACGCGTCGGGCGCCGCCGTCACGAGGGTTCCCTCGACCGTGCCGTCGCCCGGCACCGCGTACGGGTAGCCGGGGCCGTCGTGGAGGAGGGCGCCCGGGAGCCGGGCCGCCTCCTCGGCGGCCGTCCGGCCGAGGAGGAGGCGGTCGTGGTTGTAGGCGCCGGGGCGGAGCGTCCCGTACACGAAGAAGGGCAGGGTCATGAGGTCGGCCGCCGCGGTCACGGGTGCGCCACCTCCCGGCCGAGCCACGCCAGGTAGGCGGAGGAGGCCCGGACGACGGGGGTGGCGATGATCTCCGGCGTCTCGTAGTCGTGGGCGGCGAGGATGTGGGCCTCCAGGTCCTCGTAGCGGGCCTCGGTGGTCTTGAAGACCACCTGCCACTCCTCGGCGGTCTCGATGGCCCGCTGCCAGTGGTAGACGGAGGTGACGGGCCCGGAGACCTGGGCGCAGGCGGCGAGCCGCGCCTCGACGGCTCCGCGCGCGAGCGTCTCGGCCTTCTCGGGGCTGTCGGTGGTCGTGAGGACGGTGAGGGCGAGAGTGGTCACGCCCTCACCGTACTGAGCCTTCACGCTCCGGCGAACTGGGCTTCGTACAGCCGGGCGTACGCGCCGCCTGCGGCGAGCAGTTCCTCGTGGGTGCCCTGCTCGGCGATGGACCCGCTGTCCATGACCAGGATCGTGTCCGCGTCCCGGATCGTGGAGAGCCGGTGGGCGACGACGAAGCTGGTGCGGCCCGCGCGGAGGGACGACATCGCCTGCTGGACGAGGAGCTCGGTGCGGGTGTCGACGGAGCTGGTGGCCTCGTCGAGGACGAGGATCACCGGCTCGGAGAGGAACGCCCTGGCGAGGGTGACCAGCTGCTTCTCGCCGGCGCTCAGGCCTCCCCCGTCCTCGTCGAGGACCGTGTCGTACCCGTCGGGGAGGGTTCGGACGAAGCGGTCGGCGTGCGCGGCCCTGGCGGCCTCGACGATCCGCTCCCGGGAGACCTCGCCGGGCAGGCCGTAGGCGATGTTGTCGGCGATGGTGCCGCCGAAGAGCCAGGTGTCCTGGAGGACCATGCCGATCCCGGCCCGCAGCTCCTCGCGGGACATCTTCGCGATGTCCGTGCCGTCGAGGGTGATCCGGCCGCCGGTGACCTCGTGGAACCGCATGAGGAGGTTGACGAGGGTCGTCTTGCCGGCGCCCGTCGGGCCGACGATCGCGACCGTCCTGCCCGGTTCGACCGTGAGCGACAGGTCCTCGACGAGCGGCTTGTCCGGCTCGTAGCGGAAGGCGACCTTCTCGAAGGAGACCCGCCCCTTGACCTGCGCGGGGCGCTCCGGCTCGGCCGGGTCCGGGGTCTCCTCGTCGGCGTCGAGGAGGTCGAAGACGCGCTCGGCGGAGGCCACCCCGGACTGGAGGAGGTTGGCCATGGCGGCGACCTGGTTGATCGGGCCGTTGAACTCGTACGAGTACTGGATGAAGGCCTGCACGTCGCCGACGGTCAGGGTGCCGCTCGCCACCCGCAGGCCGCCGACCACGGCGAGGACGACGTAGTTGAGGTTGCCGACGAGGGTCAGTGCGGGCTGGATGAAGCCGGAGACGAACTGGGCGCGGAAGCTCGCCCGGTACAGCTCCTCGCCGAGCTCGTCGAAGCGGTCCACGGCCTCGGCGCGCCGGCCGAAGGCGACGACTTCGGTGTGGCCGGTGATCATCTCCTCGACGTGGCTGCCGAGCCGCCCGGTGACCGCCCACTGCTTCACGAACTGCGGCTGGGCGCGCCGTCCGACGAAGGCGGCGACGGCGACCGAGACGGGCACGCTGGCGAGGGCGACGAGCGCGAGGAGCGGGGAGATCCAGAACATCATCGCGAGGACGCCGATGAGGGTGAGCAGGGCGCGGACCATCTGGCTGAAGGCCTGCTGGAGGGTCTGGGTGATGTTGTCGATGTCGTTCGTGGTGCGGGAGAGGACCTCGCCGCGCGGCTGGCGGTCGAAGTACGTGAGGGGCAGCCGTGCCAGCTTGTGCTGGGCCTGCTCGCGCAGGCGCAGGCCGGCCCGCTGGACGACGGTGGTGGCGATCCTCAGCTGGACCCAGGTGAAGACGGACGAGCCGGCGACGACCAGGACGGAGAGGGCGAGGAGCCGGCCGACGGCCGCGAAGTCGACCCCGGCCGGGCCGGTGGCGCCGGTGACGACGAGGTCGGTGGCGCGGCCGAGGAGCAGGGGGCTGAGGACGCCGAGGCCGACGGCCGTGGCGCCGACGGCGAGGACGCCGATCAGGCGGGCCCGGTCGGGGGCGAGGGTGCGCAGGAGCCGGAGGCCGGAGGCGCGGAAGGCCAGGGAGCGTTCGAGGGCCGGGGTGGCCAGGCCGGGGCCGGGGCTGCGCTCCTTGGCCGGCGGGCCGCTGCGGGCGGGGGCGGTGGGGTGGGAGGAGGTCGTGGTGCGGTCGGGGGCGGTGCCGTCGTTGTCGGGCCGGGTCTCCGTGGCCGTACTCATGCGGCTTCCTCCTCGGTGAGCTGGGAGAGGACGATCTCCCGGTAGGTGGCGCTGTCCCGCATGAGGGACTCGTGGGTGCCGGTGCCGGCGGTCCGGCCCCGGTCGAGGACGACGATCCGGTCGGCGTGCCGGATGGTGGAGACGCGCTGGGCGACGATCACCACGGTCGCGTCGGCCGTCTCCCGGCGGAGCGCCTCGCGGAGCCGGGCGTCGGTGCGGGCGTCGAGGGCGGAGAAGGAGTCGTCGAAGAGGTACAGGCGGGGGCGGGCTGCGAGGACCCGGGCGATGGCGAGCCGCTGGCGCTGGCCGCCGGAGAAGTTGCCGCCGCCCTGGGTGACCGGGGCGTCCAGGCCCTCGTCGAGGGCCCGGACGAAGTCGGCGGCCTGGGCGGTCTCCAGGGCGTGCCAGAGCTCCTCGTCGGTCGCGTCGGGCTTTCCGTACCGCAGGTTCGACGCCACCGTCCCCGAGAAGAGGTAGGGCTTCTGGGAGACGAGGCCGATGGTCCTGGCCATCAGGGCGGGGTCGAGGGCGCGGACGTCCACGCCGTCGACGCGGACCTCGCCGTCGGTGGCGTCGAAGAGGCGGGGCACGAGCCCGAGGAGCGTCGACTTGCCGCTGCCGGTGGAGCCGATGATCGCGGTGGTCTCCCCGGGGCGTGCGACGAGGTCGACGTCCTTGAGGACCGGCTCCTCGGCGCCCGGGTACCGGAAGTCGACGCCGGTGAGGTCGAGGCGGCCGGGGCCCTCGAGGGTGCGGACGGGATCGGCCGGCGGGGTGACGGAGAGCGGGGTGTCGAGGACCTCGCGGATGCGCTCGGCGCCGACCTCGGCGCGCGGCATGTGCATGAGGAGGAAGAGGACCATCATCACGGACATGGCGGTCTGGAGCAGGTAGCCGAGGAAGGCGACGAGCCCGCCGGGCTGGAGGGCGCCGCTGTCGATGCGGTGGGCGCCGACGTACACGAGGAGGACAGCCGTCGCCTCCCAGACGATGAGCACCGTCGGGAACATGAGCGCCTGGAGCCGGCCGGCCCGGAGACCGACGGCGAGCAGTTCGTCGTTGGCGGCGCCGAACCGCTCCCGCTCGTGCCGGTCGCGGACGAAGGCACGGACCACGCGGACGCCGGTGATCTGTTCGCGCAGCACGCGGTTGACCCGGTCGACGCGCTCCTGCATGCCCCGGAAGAGGGGTCGCATCCGCAGGACGACGGTGCCGACGGCACCGGTCATGACGGGCACGAAGAGGAGCAGGACGAGGGCGAGCGGCACGTCCTGGCGCAGCGCCATGGCGAGTCCGCCGACGCACAGCAGGGGCGCGGAGACCAGCATCGTCAGGACGAGGACGGTGAACGTCTGGACCTGCTGGACGTCGTTGGTCGTACGGGTGATGAGGGAGGCGGTGCCGAAGCGGCCCCGCTCCTGGGCGGAGAAGTCCTGGACGCGGCGGAAGACCTCGGAGCGCAGGTCGCGGGCGACTCCCATGGCGATCCTGGCACCGGTGTAGGTGGCGGCGGCGGCCGCGGCGGCCTGGAGGAGGGTGACGCCGAGCATCGTGGCGCCCCCGCCGAGGACACGGTCGGTGTCCCCGAGGAGGACGCCCTCGTCGATGACTCCGGCGTTGAGGGCGGGCAGGGCGAGTGAGGCGAGGGACTGGACGAGCTGGAGTAGGACGAGGAGGGCGAGGAGGGCCCGGTAGGGCCTGAGGCGGGGAGCGAGGAGTCGGAGCAGCACGGTGACGGTCCCTCACGCGGCGTAGGGGCGGACGGACTTGGCTTCCTTCAGTGCGAGCGCCCACCAGGCGAGCTGGTCGAGGAGGACCTTGACCGCGCCCTCGGCGCCGGCGGGGTCCTTGTGGCGTCCCTCGTCGTCGAAGAGTCCCCAGGCGGAGTGGAAGGAGACGGTGTCGCGGACGGTGACGGCGTGCAGCTCGGCGAAGATCTGGCGGAGCTGCTCGACGGCCCGCAGGCCGCCGGAGAGGCCGCCGTAGGAGACGAAGCCGACGGGCTTGGCCTGCCACTCGGTGAAGTGCCAGTCGATGAGGTTCTTGAGGGAGGCGGGGAAGGAGTGGTTGTACTCGGGGGTGAGGACGACGAAGGCGTCGGCCTCGGCCAGCACCGGGGAGGCCTTGGCGAGTTCGGCGCTGACGGCCGGGGAGGGGTCACGGGAGAGGGAGGTGGGGAGGTCGATCTCGGCGAGGTCGACGACCGTCACGGCGAAGTCCTCGCGCTCGGCGAGCCGGGAGCGGAGCCAGTCGGTGATGACGGGGGCGAAGCGGCCTTCGCGGTCGCTCGCGACGATCAGGGCGAGGCTCAGCGGGGCCTTCTCGGCGGAAGGAACGGCGGGCGAGGTGGAGTTCGTGATGTCCATGTCGATGATCGTGCTACCTCAAGCATGGTTGAGGTCAAGCGCCGATTTCCGGGCACTTCCCGAAGGGCCTTTCCCGCCACGTACGGTGAAGGCATGACCAGCGCGCACGCAGCCCCCGCCCCGCCCGCCCACGTCGAGATCGACGGAGTCCCGGCGGGCGACCCCGGGCTCCTCACCACCCTCATGAGCGGCTTCGGTCACTTCACGGCCATGCAGGTGCGGGACGGGCGCGTGAAGGGACTCGACCGCCACCTCGAACGGCTCGACCTCGCCACCCGCGAGCTCTTCGGGGAGGAGCTGCCCGGGGACCGGGTCCGCGCCCTGCTCACCGGCGCCGTCACGGCCGCCGGACTGCGGGACTGCTCGGCCCGGGTGTACGTGTACGACGGCGTCCGCCTCGCGGTCGTCGTCCGCGAGGCCGCCCCGGACGGGCCCGGGGCGCCGCAGCGCCTGAGGAGCGTCGACTACCTGCGCCCCGCCGCGCATCTCAAGCACCTGGGCGGCTTCGGCCAGAGCTACCACGGCGAGGCGGCCCGGCGGGCCGGCTACGACGAGGCGCTGCTGACCTCCTCGACCGGCGAGATCGCCGAGGGCGCGGTCACCAACATCGCCTTCTGGGACGGCACTTCGGTCGTCTGGCCGTCGGCGCCCTGCCTGACGGGCATCACGATGGCGCTCCTCGAAGGCCCGCTCGGCTCGGTGCGGCGCCGGGTGACGCTCGCGGACCTGGGCGCGTACCGTGCGGCCTTCGTGACGAACTCCCGCGGGATCGCGCCGGTTTCGGGGATCGACGCGGTCGACTTCGCGGTGGACGAAGGGCTGATGAAGCGGGTCCACGCGGCGTACGAGTCGGTGGAGTGGGAGGCGCTATAGCAGGAGGCCGGGCGGGGGGCGCGGGGCTCCGGGCGCGGTTCGGGGAGGCGACCCAGGGGGGCGGTCCGGGAGCGACCCAGGGGGGCGGTCCGGGAGCGACCCAGAGGGGGGCGGTCCGGGAGCGACCCAGAGGGAAGCGGTCCGGGGAGGCGGAAGCCGAAGGGGGCCGGTCCGGGCGGGCTGTGGTCGCGGTGTGCGGAGAGCCCTCGGAGGAATCACCTGAACGGACGCCCCCGGGTGCGCCGGGCGCCCGGCCGCGGCGCCACGCGGCGGCCTGGAGGCACCCGCAGGCGGGCGACACGCCGCGTCACCCGTTCGGCACGAGTCGTCAGCTGACGCGAAGTAACCCGCCCTGACCTGCGTAAACGCCGGAAATCCAGCCGACACACCGCACCGGACGGCGCAATCCTGATGCCTCATCAGCAGGCGGGGGCCGCGGAGCCGCTCTTATCTCGGTCGTAGAAGGTCCGTCCCGGGAAGTCCCTCCCTGGAGGACCCCCGTCATGACCGGCATGACCGCTCGCGCGCCTCCGGAGGACCCCATGCGCACCCTTGCCCGCCTGTTCACCGGTACCGCGCTGACGGTCGCCGCGATCGGGGCGTTCGCCGCCCCCGCGGCGTACGCCGGCAACGAGAACGACCGTGAGAACAACAACGACCACAGCTACCAGTCGCTGGAGATCTACCCGTCCTCCGCCACCCCGGGCACGCACGTCACCGTCAACACCCTGGCCTGCGGCAAGCACGGCCGGGGCGTCGGCGACGCGAACTCGCTGGACGCGGGCGACTTCAAGCTGGAGCCGAGCACGCACAAGGAGGTCGTGGTCGGCCAGTTCCGGGTGCCGGAGCACGTCAAGCCCGGTACCTACGGCATCAGTGTCGCCTGCGACAACGGCAAGACGGCCCGGGGAGACCTGACCGTCAAGCACCGGAATCCGAGCGGCCATGTCCAGACCGGCGTCGGCGGCAGCATCGGTCCCGACTCCACCCAGGTCGCGGCGGGCGCGGCGGTGCTGGCCGCGGCTGCCGTGGGCGGTGTCTGGCTCCTGCGTCGCCGGGCGAGCGGCGCGCAGGGGCACTGAGACCCGCCCGCCCTGCTCCCGCCGCGCGCCCGCACGGGCCGGCGGGGGCAGGGCCGTATCGCCACCGGCACGGAAAGCACGGGCCCGGAACCACACGTGAGGGAATCCAGGTGAGCAACAGGAGCAAGGGCTGGGGCATAGCCGTGGCCGCCTGCGTCGGGCTCTGGCTCGTCCAGAACGGCTCGCAGGACGTCACCCCACCCGTACCGTCCGCAGCCCAGGCGTTCGCGGCCGGGCCGAGCGTGCACACCGACGCCGCCGCCGACCCGCTGCCGCCCTCCGCCCCCGTACGGCTCCGGATCCCCGAGACCGACGTGGACACCCCGATGACGGGGCTCGGCCTGGCGGCGGACGGCTCGCTCGACGTGCCGCCCGCCGGCGACCGGAACCTCGCCGGCTGGTACGCGGACGGCATCACGCCCGGCGCCAAGGGCACGGCGATCGTCGCGGGCCACGTCGACAACGCCCAGGGGCCGGCCGTCTTCTACACGCTGGGCGCCCTGAAGAAGGGCCACCGGATCGAGGTGGACCGGCAGGACGGCCGTACCGCCGTCTTCACGGTGGACGCGGTCGAGGTGTACGCGAACAAGGACTTCCCGGACAAGAAGGTGTACGGGGAGACGGACCGCTCCGAGATCCGGGTCATCACCTGCGGCGGCGGCTTCTCGAAGAAGGAGAACGGCTACCAGGGGAACGTGGTCGCCTTCGGCCACCTCATCGGGGTGCGGTAGCGGAGTCCGTCACGCCCACTGGTCGAAGGCGAGCTTCGCGACCAGCGAGAAGACCACGACCAGCAGCACCCCGCGGACGAACTCGGCCCCCTTGCTGAGCGCCATCCGCGCCCCGATCATGGCGCCCACGAGGTTGAAGACGGCCATGACGGCCGCCAGCTGCCAGTACACGCTGCCCTGGTAGGCGAACATGGCGAGCGCGCCAGCATTGGTGCAGACGTTGACGATCTTCGCGTTGGCCGAGGCGGTCACCAGGTCCAGGTGGAGCACGGCGGTCAGCGCGAGGACGAGGAAGGTGCCGGTGCCCGGCCCGAACAGACCGTCGTAGAAGCCGATGCCGCCGCCGACGACCACGATCGCGGTCACGATCCGGGCCCGGGTCAGCGGCGCCCGGTCCTCCCCTTCGGGCTTGGCGCCGAAGGAGGGCCGCAGCATCACGAAGGCCGCCACGGCGAGCAGCACCACCATGACCACCGGGCGCAGGACGTCGTTGCTGATCCCGGAGGCGAAGAAGGCCCCGGCCATGGAGCCCACGAGGGCGGCGAGCCCGATCCGTAGTGCCGTCCGGAGCTCGACGGGCGCCTTGCGGACGTAGGTGACGGCGGCCCCGGTGGTGCCCACGATCGCGACGGCCTTGTTGGTGCCGAGGATGTGCGCGGCCGGGACGTGGGGCAGCCCGAGCAGGAAGGCGGGGAGCAGCAGCAGTCCCCCTCCGCCCACCACGGCGTCGATCCACCCCGCGACGAGCGCGGCGAGGCAGAGCAGGACGAGGGTGGTCAGCGTGATCTCGGGCATGGCCGAGAGCCTAGGGAGACGATCGTTGCCCCGTCCATCAATCCTGTGATCGTTGAGCAAGCTCTGAGCTTGCGGCCCCCGGTTCGCGGTCGGGCGCGGGCGGGGCGGATGGGGCGACGGCGGCGGTGAGCAGGGTCGCGGCGAGCGCCCCGACGCCCAGGAGGGCGGCGGCGAGGCGGCGCCGGGCCTGCTCTTCGCCGGCGGCCGTCGTGCGGCGTCCGCCGTCGGCCGCCGTTCGGCGTCCGCCGAGCGTCGTGCGGGCTCGTGCGCCGGTCGCCGTGCGGGCGCGGTGTCTAGCCATGGTCGAAGTCCTCGCTGTGGATACGGGAGGCGGGCACCCCGGCCCGGCCCAGGGAGTCGGTCGCGGCCCGGGCCATCGCGGGCGGGCCGCACAGGTACACGTCATGGGCGGCGAGGTCCGGTACGAGCTCGCGCAGGGCGCGCGGCGCGAGGGGGTCGTAGGAGCCGTCCGAGGGGCCGAGGAGGTAGTGGAGGGCGGCCCGGCGTTCGTGGGCGATGGCCTCCAGCTCCTCGCGCAGGACGAGGCCGCCCGCGTCGGAGGCCCGATAAAGGAGAGTGATGTCGCCGGGGCCGCCGGGCAGGGTCTCGAAGAGGGCGCGCAGCGGGGTGATGCCGACGCCGCCCGCGAGCAGCAGGACCTTGCGGCGGGTGCGGCGGTGGGCGGTGAGCGCGCCGAAGGGGCCGGAGGCGAGGACCCGCGTCCCGGGGCGCAGGCGCCGGATCCGGCGGGTGTGGTCGCCGAGCGCCTTGACGGTGATCCGCAGGGTGTCGTCGCGGACGGGCGCGGAGAGGGAGAAGGGCAGGGCCGTCGCCCAGAGCCCGCGCCGGAGGAAGCGCCAGCGGAAGAACTGGCCGGGTTCGGCGCGCAGCCGGGCCACTCCCCTGCCCTGGACGAGGACGGAGACGACCCCGGGGCCCTCGTCGCGGACCTCGGCGACCCGCAGCTCGTGCCGGAGGGCGGCGCGGACGGGGACGACGATCCGGTACCAGACGAGGAGGACGCCGACGGTCGCGTGGGCCATCGACCAGAGCCAGACGGTGAGGAGGCTCCCGGCGACGTCGGGGCCCGCGAGTTGGTGGACGAAGCCGAGCGCTGCGGCGAGGAGGCCGCTCAGGTGGACGGCCCGCCAGGTCTCGTGCCGGACGCGGCGGCGGACGGACCGGGCCGAGGTGACGCCGATGGCGGCGAGGAGGGCGGTGCCGGCGGTGGCGGCGGCGATCGCCCCGTAGGAGAGGAGGTCCCCGGTGGCGGTGACGAGGTCCGTGTGGGTGTGCACGGCGTACCCGCAGAGCGCGAGGAGGGCGTGGGCGGCGATGAGACCGAGGACGTGACGGCCGCCGAGGGAGTGCCAGCGGGCGAGCCGGTCGGCGCCGACGCCGTGCTCGACGGCCGGGACGCGGGCCATGAGCAGGAGGAGGACGAGGACGCCATAGCCGGCGAGGAGCCCGGTGAGGTGGGCGCCGGTCGCGAAGAGGGCGTCGAGGCGGGCGGAGGGCCGGGCCTGGAGGCCCCAGAGGAGCGCGACCGCTCCGGCCCCGGCGACGATCCCGGTCCGCAGCCGCTCGGGGGCGAGCCGGAGGGCGGGGACGGGAGCGGGGACGCGCACGCGCTCCGACCGGGTGGGCGCGGGGACGCGCGCTGGCTCCGACCGGGTGGGCGCGGGGACGCGCACGCGCTCCGACGGGACGGGAGCGGGGACGGGAGCGGGAACGGGCGCGCGTGCGCCCGGTGCCCGCGGAGCGGCCGGAGGGGTGGGGGCCGGCTGGTCGGGGAGCGGCACGTAGAGAGGGTGGTGGCGGGCCTCGGTGGTCACATCCGGCACCCTAGGTCCGCCCGTATACGGGAATCCGCGGCTCGGCCCCGTCCCCCGGATCCTTAAGGCGGGCTTGAGCCGAGGCTCACTGCGGGTTAATCCCGCCGGGCCCTCACAGTGCCCGGGACCGGGGGCGGAGATCAGCGTTCCGTACGGGAAACAGCCGGGATGCCGCCGGGTAACACCGGCCGCGCACGCTTCCCGTTATGAGTACACGGATCGTGGTGGTCGGGGGCGGAACGGCGGGCGCCCGACTCGCCCAGCGCCTGCCCGTCACCCTCCTCGGCGAGGAGTCGCACGCCCCGTACAACCGGGTGCTGCTCGCCGACGTCCTCGCCGGGCGGTACGCCCCCGAGGTCACCGCCGTGCCCGGGACCCGGGAGCCGGCACGGCTCGGGGTGCGGGCGGTGCGGATCGACCGGGCGGCGCGGACGGTGGAGTGCGCGGACGGCTCCCTCGTCGGCTACGACCGGCTGGTCCTGGCGACGGGCTCCAACCCGGTGCTGCCGCCGCTGCGCGGACTGCGCGGGGCGCTGCCGGCGGGCGTCCACCCCTTCCGTACACTCGACGACTGCCTGGAGCTGCGCTCCGTCGTCCGGCCCGGAGTGCGGGCGGTGGTCATCGGCGGCGGCCTCCTCGGCGTCTCGGCGGCCCGGGCGCTCGCGGCGCTGGGCGCGGAGGTCGTACTGACCCAGCAGGGCGAGCGCCTGATGGAGCGCCAGCTGGACGTCCAGGCCTCGGCCCTGCTGCGCGAGCACGTGGAGTCCCTCGGCGTCGAGGTGCACACGGAGTGCCGGGTGAGCGGTCTGCGGCAGCGTGACGGGGCGGTGACGGCGGTCGAACTGGCCGACGGCTTCGTCCTCGACGCCCAGGTCGTGGTCCTGGCCTGCGGGGTCCGGCCCCGGGTCGCCCTCGCCCGCGAGGCGGGGCTCGACATCGCCACCGGCATCGTCGTCGACGACGAACTCCGCACCTCCGACCCGTACATCCACGCGATCGGCGACTGCGCGGAGCACGGCGGCCGGGTGTACGGCCTGGCGGGCCCGGCGCTGGAACAGGCCGACGTCCTGGCGGACCTGCTGCTGTCGGAGACGGCCACGGCAGGTGCCCCCGCCCCGACGGACTCCGGACCCCGCTACACCGGCACCCGCGCCCTCACCCGTCTCACCCTCGGCGGCGCGCAGCCGCTCGACCTCGCCGCCTTCGGCGAGGCGACCGCCCGGCCGGGCGACGACGTCGTCCAGCTGACCGACGCGACCCGAGGCGCCTACCGCAAGGTCGTCGTCCGCGGTGACCGGCTCGTCGGGGGCGTCCTCCTCGGCGACCTGGCCGCGGTCGGCGCGCTCGCCCGGGCCTGGGAGGGCGACGAAGCCCTCCCGGAGGCCCCCCTGCTGCACCTGCTCACCCACGACGGAGGCTCCTGACATGAGCGCTGACATGACGACCGCGTCCACCCCCACGATCGTCCTGGTCGGCCACGGAATGGTCGGCCAGCGCTTCCTGGAGGCGCTCGCCGACCGTGGCGTCACCGAGCGGGCCCGCGTCGTGGTTCTCTGCGAGGAGCCGCGCCCGGCCTACGACCGCGTCCAGCTGACCTCGTACTTCTCCGGCAAGACCCCGGACGACCTGTCGATGGTCGAGGCCGGCTTCATGGAGAAGCACGGCATCGAGCTGTACGTGGGCGACGCGGCGGAGTCGGTGGACCGGGCGGCCCGCACGGTCACCGCCCGTTCCGGGCAGGTCTTCGCGTACGACACGCTCGTCCTCGCCACCGGCTCGTACCCCTTCGTCCCGCCGGTCCCCGGCAAGGACGCCCGCGGCTGCTTCGTCTACCGCACGATCGAGGACCTCCTGGCGATCGAGGAGTACGCGAAGACGGCGACGACCGGCGCGGTCGTCGGCGGCGGACTGCTCGGCCTGGAGGCGGCCGGCGCGCTCAAGGGGCTCGGACTCGAGACGCACGTGGTGGAGTTCGCGCCGCGCCTGATGCCGGTGCAGGTCGACGAGGGCGGCGGCACCGCGCTGCTGCGCACGATCGAGCGGATGGGCCTGAGCGTCCACACGGGGACGGGCACCCAGGAGGTCGTGACGACCGACGGCGCCGTGACCGGAATGAAGCTCTCGGACGGCTCCGAACTGGCCACGGACATGGTCGTCTTCTCGGCGGGCGTACGGCCCCGGGACCAGCTGGCCCGCGACTGCGGCCTCGACGTCGGCGAGCGCGGCGGCATCGCGGTCGACGAGCTGTGCCGCACGTCCGACCCTGCGGTCTTCGCGATCGGCGAGTGCGCGCTCGCCTCGGACGGCCGGGTGTACGGCCTGGTGGCGCCGGGCTACGAGATGGCGCAGACGGTGGCGGCGGCGATCGCCGACGAGGCCGGCGAAGGCGACGGCTTCACCGGTGCCGACATGTCGACCAAGCTGAAGCTCCTCGGCGTGGACGTGGCCTCCTTCGGCGACGCGCACGGCACGACCGAGGGCTGCCTCGACGTCGTCTACTCCGACTCCCGCTCGGGCGTCTACAAGAAGCTGGTGATCGACGGCGAGGGCCGCCTCCTCGGCGGCGTCCTGGTCGGCGACGCCGAGCAGTACGGCCTCCTCCGGCCGCTGACCGGCACCGTACCGCCCGTCTCCGCCGAGCAGTTGGTGCTCCCGGCGGGCGCCGGCGCGCCGGTGGCGCTCGGTCCCTCGGCGCTGCCGGACGACGCGGTCATCTGCTCCTGTCACAACGTCACGAAGCACGCGATCGGCCAGTGCGAATCGCTCGCCGAGGTCAAGAAGTGCACCAAGGCCGGTACGGGTTGCGGCAGTTGCGTGAAGGTGATCGAGAAGCTGCTGCCGGCCCCCACCGACAAGGGCCTGTGCCGCGACTTCTCGTACACCCGCAGCGAGCTGTACGAGGTCGCCCGCACGCTCCGGATCACCTCCTTCGCCGCGCTGCTCGACTCGCACGGCCGGGACGAGGCGAAGGGCGGGGAGGGCTGCGAGGTCTGCAAGCCGACCGTCGGGTCCATCCTGGCCTCCCTCAACAACGGCTACATCCTCGACGGCGAGCAGGCCTCCCTCCAGGACACCAACGACCACTTCCTCGCCAACCTGCAGCGCAACGGCTCGTACTCGGTCGTGCCCCGCATCCCCGGCGGCGAGATCACCCCGGACGGGCTGATCGTGATCGGCGAGGTGGCCCGGGACTTCGGGCTCTACACGAAGATCACGGGCGGTCAGCGGATCGACATGTTCGGCGCCCGGGTCGAGCAGCTGCCGGCGATCTGGACCCGGCTCGTCGACGCCGGCTTCGAGTCGGGGCACGCCTACGGCAAGTCGCTGCGCACCGTGAAGTCCTGTGTGGGGCAGACCTGGTGCCGCTACGGCGTGCAGGACTCGGTGAAGATGGCGATCCAGCTGGAGCTGCGCTACCGGGGTCTGCGCTCCCCGCACAAGCTCAAGTCGGCGGTCTCGGGCTGCGCCCGTGAGTGCGCGGAGGCCCAGTCGAAGGACTTCGGGATCATCGCGACGGCGAACGGCTGGAACCTGTACGTCGGCGGGAACGGCGGCGCGACCCCGCGCCACGCGGACCTGCTCGCGCAGGACCTCTCGGACGCCGAACTCGTCCGGCTGATCGACCGGTTCCTGATGTTCTACATCCGGACGGCGGACCGCCTGGAGCGGACGTCGACCTGGCTGGAGCGCCTGGAGGGCGGGCTCGACCACCTCAAGGACGTGGTGGTGCACGACTCGCTCGGCCTGTGCGACGAGCTGGAGTCGCTGATGGCGGCCCACGTCGCGGACTACCAGGACGAATGGGCGCAGACGCTGGACGACCCGGACCGGCTGCGGCGCTTCGTCTCCTTCGTGAACGCGCCGGAGGCACCGGACCCGTCGGTGCGGTTCATGCCGGAGCGCGACCAGATCAAGCCGGACCTGACGATCCTCACGATCGGCACCCTGGAAGGAGCCACCTCCCGATGACGACGACTCTCGAACTCTCCCCCGCCGCGGATTCCTGGATGACGGTCTGCGAGGAGTCCCGGCTGACACCGGGCCGGGGCGTGGCGGCGCTGCTGCCCGACGGCCGGCAGGCGGCGGTCTTCCGGGACCGGGCCGGGCGGACGTACGCGATCGACAACCGCGACCCGTTCACGGGGGCGCAGGTGCTGTCCCGTGGGCTGGTCGGCTCGGTGGACGGGCGGCCGTTCGTGGCCTCACCGCTCCTGAAGCAGCGCTTCGACCTGGAGACGGGCCGCTGCCTGGACGACGACGAGGTCGCGGTGGCGGTCTATCCCCTCCGCTCCATCTAGCTTGACCGATCGTTCCAGAAAGACGTACTGTCGCCCTGTGGCCAGGACCAAGGAATTCGATCCCGACGCCGCGCTCCAGGCCGCTCTCGACCTGTTCTGGGCGCGGGGCTACGAGGCGACGACGATGTCGGACCTCGTGGAGCACCTCGGCGTCGGCCGGGCCAGCATCTACGCGACCTTCGGCAACAAGCACGAGCTGTACATGAAGGCGATGGACCGCTACCTGGAGACCCGGGACCCGGCGCTCGTCGAGGAGCTGTCCACGCCGGGTCCGGCACTGCCGGCCGTGCGGGCGCTCGTCCGCCGCTTCGCCGCCGAGGCGGCGACGGAGGGCGAGCGGCTGAACGGCTGCTTCGTCACCAACTCGGCGACGGAGCTGGCCCCTCACGACACGGCCGTCGCCCGCAGGGTCGAGCTCAGCTGGGAGCAGATCGAGACGCTCCTGTACGGGGCGCTCACCCGGGCCCGCGCCGGGGGCGAGCTCCCGGCGGACCGGGACCCGCGGGCCCTGGCCCGGATGCTGCTGGTCCTGCTCCAGGGGATCAGGGTGGTCGGCAAGGCCTCGACGGACCCGGGCAGGGTCCTGGACGCGGCGGAGCAGGCACTGGCACTGCTGGACTGAGGACCCGGGAAAGGGTGCCCACGGGGGCACCCTTTTGTTCGGATCTCTTATTGGAATGTACGGTCAGGTATAGGGGGGACTCCAGTGACATCGCCATCGACAGCGACAGCGACAGCGACAGCGACAGCGACAGCGACAGCGACGGTTCCACGGGCCGCAGGGGCGCCGACGGCCGGAGCGGAACCGACACCCGGCGTGCGGTCACGGAGCGGGTTCCTCCTGCTCGGCTGCGTACAGATGACGCTCATCTTCACGCTCGCCGCCCTCGCCGTCCCCCTCCCCCGCATCGGCGCCGAGTTCCGGCTCGACCGCGCCGACCTGATCCTGCTGAGCGCCGCCTACGGCCTGACCTTCGCCGGGCTGCTCCTGCTCGGCGGCCGGCTCGCCGACCGCTTCGGCGGACGCCGGACCCTCACCGCCGGACTCCTGGTCTTCGGCGCCGCCTCCGCCCTGGCACCCCTCGCCCCCGGGTACGAGGCGCTGCTCGCCGCCCGCTTCGGGCAGGGCGTCGGCGCGGCGCTCGTCGCCCCGGCCGCGATGGCCGTGCTCCGGGCACTGTTCCCCGCACCGGCCACGTACGGCAGGGCGATGGCCACCTGGGGCGGGCTCTCCGTCCTCGGCGCGACCGCCGGGAACCTGCTCTCGGGCGTGATCGCGGCCGCCTCCTCCTGGCGCGGCACCTTCGCCGTACCGGTCGCCGTGGCCCTCGCCGCACTGCTCCTCGCACCCCGGCTGCTGCCCGCGACCCCGCCCGGCGCGGACCGGTCCCTCGACCTGCCCGGCGCGCTCCTCGCGACCGCCGGCATCACGCTCGCCAGCTCCGGGCTCGTCCTCGCCGACGCCCACCCCTGGGACTCCGCCCCGGTCCTCGTCCCGCTGCTCACCGGCCTCGCCCTCCTCGCCGCCTTCACGGCCGTGGAGCGGCGGACGGCCGACCCGCTGCTGCCGCCGGACTTCCTGCGCGACGGCCGCCGCCTCCTGGGTCTCGCGGCGATCGGGCTCACGGCCGCCGGGACGGCGTCGGTCTTCATCCTGCTGTCCCTCGCCCTCCAGGAAGGAAGCGGCTGGTCCGCGCTCCTCACCTCCGCCGCCTTCGTGCCCTTCGCGGTCGCCCTCCTCGCCTCGGGCCGCCTCGCCGGCCCGCTGATCGGGCGGTACGGCGCCGCCCGGGTGACCGGCGCCGGGCTCGCCACGGCCGCCGCCGGGCTCGGGCTGCTCGCCGCGACCGGCTTCGACAGCTCCGTCCCGTACGTGTACGGACTGCTGCCCGGCCTCCTGCTGCTGCCGGCCGGTGGCGCCCTGTCCTTCGCGGGCGCCGCCGTCCTCGCCACCGACGGCATCCCTGCGCACCGCGCGGGGCTCGCGGGCGGCGTCCTGAACACGGCGATGGAGCTCGGGCCGACCGTGCTCTTCGCCGCACTGCTCACCTTCGGCGGCGACGCGGTGTCGCTGGCGGCCTCGGCCGCCCTGTTCGCCGCCCTGGCCGTCGCCCTCGCGACCACCACGATCCGCACCAAGTAGAAGCATTCACAGGGGAGTCGACACACATGTCCGCAACATCCGTAACCTCCGAGCGCTTCGCCGGCCACACCGCCCTCGTCACCGGCGCCGGCTCCGGGCTCGGCCGGGTCATCGCGCTCGCCTTCGCCGCCGAGGGCGCGAAGGTCGTCGTCGCCGGCCGGACCCCCGGGCCGCTCGACGAGACGGTCGCCCTGATCGAGGCCGCCGGAGGCACCGCGGCCGCCGTGCCGGCCGACGTGTCCGACGCCGAGTCCACGCGGGAGCTGGTCCGCCGCTCGGTCGAGCTCTTCGGGGGTCTCGACGTCGCCGTCAACAACGCCGGGGTCTTCCGGGGCGGCCACAGCGCGGCCGACTTCCCCCTGGAGGACTGGCACACGCTGCTCGACATCAACGTGACGGGCGTGCTCCACGCCCTCCAGGCCGAGGTGGCGCACATGCGGGCACACGGCGGCGGGGCGATCGTGAACGTCTCGTCCAACCTGGGCCCGCACGTCCGGATCCCCGGAGTCTTCGGCTACCAGGTCTCGAAGGCGGCCGTCTCGGCCCTGACCCGGGCCGCGGCCCTGGACCATATCGCCGACGGGGTCCGGATCAACGCGGTCAGCCCGGGCGCCTCGGAGTCCTCGATGTCGCTGCTGCCCGGCGAGACCGAGGCCGAGCGGGAGGTCCGGATGAAGGAGCAGTCGCCGCTGGGCCGGATCTCGTCGGCCGCCGAGGTCGCGGCGGCCGTCCTGTACCTCGCCTCGGACGCGGCGGGCTCCGCCGTCGGCACCGACCTGGTGATCGACGGCGGGGTCTCCGCCTGACGTGCTGCCGCGCGGGGCTCAGCCCTGGGCCGCCGCCGGGTCCATCCAGAAGACCTCCCAGTGGTGGCCGTCCGGGTCGGCGAAGGAGCGGCCGTACATGAAGCCCATGTCCATCGGCTCCTTCGCCGGGGAGCCGCCGGCGGCGAGGGCCGCGTCGGCCAGCTCGTCGGCCTTCGCGCGGCTCTCGGCGCTCAGCGTGATGAGCACCTCGGTGGTCTTCGTGGCGTCGGAGATCGTCTTGCCCGGGGCGGTGAAGCTCCTGAACTTCTCCTCGGTGAGCAGCATGGCGAAGATCGTGTCGCTGATGACGACGCAGGCCGCGGTCTCGTCGGTGAAGTTCGGGTTGATGGAGTAGCCGATCTTCTCGTAGAAGGCCTTGCTGGCGTCGAGGTCCTTCACGGGCAGGTTGACGAAGATCATCTGCGGGGCCATGACGTGCTCTCTTCCATCGGGCGGCCGGGGTGCTCGGTGCGTTCCGGCGCTGTCGAGAGGTAAGACGGGCGTCCCGCCCGGAACTCATCGCTCTCCCGGGAAATTCTCCGAAGGTTTCTCCGGTCAGGCCACCGAGCGCAGCTCGAACGCCGCCAAGGGGACGAATCCCCCGCTGCCTCCGCCCTCGGTCGCCGCGTCCGGCCCGGCCAGCCGCCGCAGCATCGCGACGGCGATCCGCTCGCCCTGCGCCTTGGCCCGCTCGGCCCTCGGGCCCTGGTGGAGGCCGTCGACGGTGGCGCGCCAGAGCTGTGTCCAGCGCCCGAAGTGAGCGGCGGTGAGCGGGCGCGCGGAGTGGAGCGCGGCGTGCGGCGCGAAGGCGTCCCGCCCGTAGTCGGCGGTACGGAAGAGGGCGCGCTCCCAGAAGTCGGTGATCCGCGGCAGGTGGACCTCCAGGTCCGTGCCGGCGATCTCGGTGAAGAAGGGCCCGATCAGCGGGTCCGCGAAGGCGGCCGTGTAGAAGCGGCGCAGGATGACGTCGAGGTCGTCGCGGTCGCTGATGTCCCGGGTGGTGGAGCGCATGCCTCCCAGTCTGCCCGCCCGGCCCCCGTTCCCCCAGTGCCGAACGTCCCGGGCACCCCGTACTCCCCTCACGCCCCCGCCCTCCCTCGGCGCGGCCCTTCGCCCCGTCCCCGCCTCTTCCACGTCATCGCTCGTTGATGCACCGTCAACGCGGGACTCCTAGGTTCCGGAAGCGCGCGACCCCGCCGCCGACCGGCGCGGGGCGGTTCATCACCCTCTTCAGGAGTGAGACGTGGAGCGACGCAGTTTCCTGCGTGGAGCGGTCATCGGCACCTCCGCCGCCGCCTTCGGCGGCAGCCTCTGGCACGGGGCGGCCTTCGCCGCCCCCGCCCAGCCCGGCGCCGGCCCCTACGGGGCGCTCGGCGCGGCGGACTCGAACGGCATCCTGCTGCCGGCCGGGTTCACCAGCCGGGTGATCGCCCGGTCCGGCCAGACCGTGACCGGCACCTCCTACACCTGGCACAACGCCCCCGACGGCGGCGCCTGCTTCGTCGACGGCACCGGCTGGATCTATGTCTCGAACTCGGAGATCAACCCGAGCGGCGGCGCGAGCGCGGTGAAGTTCAACTCCGCGGGCACGATCACCGGCGCGTACCGGATCCTCTCCAACACCCGGCAGAACTGCGCGGGCGGCGCCACCCCGTGGAACACCTGGCTCTCCTGCGAGGAGGTGTCCCTCGGCTACGTCTACGAGACGAACCCGTGGGGCGGCACCGCCACCCGCCGGGACGCGATGGGCCGGTTCAAGCACGAGGCCGCCGCGGCCGACCCGGTCCGCCAGGCGATCTACCTGACCGAGGACGAGTCGGACGGCTGCTTCTACCGCTTCCTCCCGACGACCTGGGGCAACCTCTCCTCCGGCACCCTCCAGGTCTTCAAGGCGGGCACCGCCACCTCCGGCACCTTCACCTGGCAGAACGTGCCGGACCCGGACGGCTCGCCGACCACCACCCGCAACCAGGTCTCCGGCGCCAAGCGCTTCAACGGCGGCGAGGGCTGCTACTACGCGGACGACACCGTCTGGTTCACCACCAAGGGCGACAACCGCGTCTGGCAGGTGAACCTCGCCGCCGGCACCTACGAGCTGGCCTACGACGACTCGCTCGTCTCCGGCGGCGGCGCCCCGCTGACCGGCGTCGACAACATCACCGGCACGTCCTCCGGCGACCTGTTCGTCGCCGAGGACGGCGGCAACATGGAGATCTGCGTCATCACCCCGGACGACGTCGTCGCGCCGTTCCTCCGGATCACCGGCCAGTCGAGCTCCGAGATCACCGGACCGGCCTTCTCCCCCGACGGCTCGCGCCTGTACTTCTCCAGCCAGCGGGGCACGAGCGGCAGCTCCTCGGGCGGTATCACCTACGAGGTGACCGGCCCGTTCCGCGCGTAGCACCGCAGGTCCACCGTGGTCCGTTGGGCGCCGCCGAGCAGGGCGGCGCCCAACGGCGTCAGGGTGTGCAGGACCGCGTTCCCGTGGCGCAGGGTCGCGATGAGCCCGGCCTCCCGGAGCACGCCCGCGTGCTGGCTGGCGGAGGCGAGCGAGACCCCCGCGCGGCGCGCGAGCTCGCTCGTCGTGCCGCCGTCCCCGATGGCGTGCAGGACCGTCGAGCGGGTCTGGCCGACCAGCTTGGCGAGCGAGGAGCCGCCCGGCTCGCGGACGGTCGGCGCCTCGCCGTGGGTGACGGGGTAGACGAGGACCGGCGGCAGCGCGGGGTCGCGCAGCACCACCGGTGTCCCCCGGCAGAAGTACGAGGGCTGGAGCAGCAGCCCCCGCCCGTCGAGGTGGACGTCCCGGTCGACCGGGTAGTCGGCCTCCAGGACGGGTGCGCGCCAGCGCAGCATCGGCGGCAGCGAGGCGAGCAGTTCGTCGGCGCCGCCGTCGAGCAGGGCCCGGCCGCGGCGCGCCCTGTCGGCCTCGACGCGGGCGCGGATGTGCGGCCAGTACGGCTCGATCGCGGCCCGGTGGTAGCTGCGCAGGGCCCCCACGAGCCGGTCGAAGGGCTCCGCGCCGCCGTCGGCGAGGGCGCGCAGCGAGTGGGGCACGGTCCGGGCCCCGGAGCGGTCGGCGGCGAGCAGGGAGAGCTCGCCGCGGAGCCGGCCCGAGTCGGTCGCACGGATCGCCTGGAGGCCCTCGTCGAGGCCGTGGACGCCTTCGGCGGGCGTCAGGAAGTCGGGAAAATAGCCGCGGCTGGGAACGAGCGCGGCCAGGAGCCGGGTCTCACCCCCGAGCCGTGTCCGGGCCGCCGTACGCCATTCCCGGTAGACGACCGATCCGCGCCGGTCCCTTAAGCGGTGAAAGCTGAGAATGGTTTCCCATAGAACATCCGGCCGGGCGGCCGTCCGCACCCCCGCCAAGTCGTTTCCGGTGAAATGAATCCGCAGCATGACGTCCCCACCTGTGCACTCGCAACCACCCCCGACGACGAGTATGCACAGCATCACAGCACGTTACCAGGGTGTTTCAGCCACAGTTGAAAAGCATCGCGGCAATCAGGGAGGAAACGAAAAGCTGTGCGGGTCGGGCAGGAAACCTTCAGGACCGAGGTGACGTGGCGAAGACCGTGGGGGGCTTTGCGCGTCCGGCGGCGGTCGGCGAGGTTGCGGCTCACCTGCCCGACATCGGTAAAGGGCGCGGCCCCTGGGTGGGGATCCGGGGGTCGCGCCCGCCCCGTTCTTTGCGTCGAGGAAACAGAAAAGTTCAATGGCCAATAATTCAATCGGCCGAAATTGAACAGGAACTCACATCTGATCGACGGCCAAGCAAAATGAGCGGCCTCGATCAGGGTGAAACGCGACGGGGCGGACACCTCCGCACAAAGGTGTCCGCCCCGTCTCTCTTTGGCGCCCGGGGCCGCCGCCCGTCGGTGAGGGTCGAAAGTGACCGACGGCGACCCCGGTGGTTCCGCGTTTCCGCTGCTGAACAGGGGTTCAGCAAGGATCGGCACGGCTGCTGAACCGGGGTTCAGCAAGGACCGGTACCGCTGCTGAACCGGCGTTCAGGAGGGCCCGACCGCCGCTCCTGAACACCGGTTCAGCAGGACTCAGCGGCTGTCGCTGCCCTTCGACTCGGCCGCCGCACGGCCGGCCTCCAGGCGCGCCACCGGGATCCGGAAGGGCGAGCAGGAGACGTAGTCGAGGCCGACCTCGTGGAAGAAGTGCACCGACTCCGGGTCGCCGCCGTGCTCGCCGCAGACGCCGAGCTTGATGTCGGGGCGGGTGGCGCGGCCGGCCTGGACGGCGCTGCGCACGAGCGCGCCGACGCCGTCCTTGTCGATGGTCTCGAAGGGGCTGACGCCGAAGATGCCCTTCTCCAGGTACGCGGTGAAGAACGAGGCCTCCACGTCGTCGCGGGAGAAGCCCCAGACCGTCTGCGTCAGGTCGTTCGTGCCGAAGGAGAAGAACTCCGCGGCCTCGGCGATCTGTCCGGCGGTCACGGCGGCGCGCGGCAGCTCGATCATGGTGCCGAGCGCGAGCTTCAGCTCGACGCCGGTCTGCGCCTGGACCTCGGCGATGACCTGCTCGGCCTCCTCGCGGACGATCTCCAGCTCCTGGACGGTGCCGACGAGCGGGATCATGATCTCGACGCGCGGGTCGCCCTTGGCGTCGACACGCTGGGCCGCGGCCTCGGCGATCGCCCGGACCTGCATGGTGAACAGGCCGGGGATGACCAGGCCGAGGCGGACGCCGCGCAGACCCAGCATCGGGTTCTGCTCGTGCAGCCGGTGCACGGCCTGGAGCAGGCGCAGGTCGTTCTCGTGCGGCTCCTTGCGGGACTCGGCGAGGGCGACGCGCACCGACAGCTCGGTGATGTCGGGCAGGAACTCGTGCAGCGGCGGGTCGAGCAGGCGGACCGTGACGGGCAGCCCGTCCATGGCCTCGAAGAGCTCGATGAAGTCCTGCTTCTGCAGCGGCAGGAGGGCCTTCAGCGACTCCTCGCGCTCGGCGTCCGTGTCGGCGAGGATGAGGCGCTCGACGTACTGGCGGCGCTCACCGAGGAACATGTGCTCGGTGCGGCACAGGCCGATGCCCTGGGCGCCGAAGCGGCGGGCGCGCAGCGCGTCCTCGGCGTTGTCGGCGTTGGCGCGGACGCGCAGCCGGCGGACGCGGTCCGCGTAGGCCATGACGCGGTGCACGGCGGCGACGAGCTCGTCGGCGTCGTCGGCGCCGGCGTGCATGCGGCCCTCGAAGTACTCGACGACCGGGGACGGCACGACGGGTACCTCACCGAGGTACACCTTGCCGGTGGAGCCGTCGATGGAGACGACGTCGCCCTCCTCGACGACCTGGCCGTCGGCCGTGGTCATCCGGCGGCGCTTGGTGTCGACCTCGAGCTCCTCGGCGCCGCAGACACAGGTCTTGCCCATGCCGCGGGCGACGACGGCGGCGTGCGAGGTCTTGCCGCCGCGCGAGGTGAGGATGCCCTCGGCGGCGATCATGCCGTCCAGGTCGTCCGGGTTGGTCTCGCGTCGGATCAGGATGACCTTCTCGCCGGAGCGGGACCACTTGACCGCGGTGTACGAGTCGAAGACGGCCTTGCCGACGGCGGCGCCCGGGGAGGCGGCGATGCCGCGCCCGATCTGCTCGACCTTCGCGTTCTCGTCGAACTTCGGGAACATGAGCTGCGCGAGCTGGGCGCCGGTGACGCGCTGGAGCGCCTCGGCCTCGTCGATCAGGCCCTGGTCCACGAGCTGCGTGGCGATGCGGAAGGCGGCACCGGCCGTGCGCTTGCCGACACGGGTCTGGAGCATCCAGAGCTGGCCGCGCTCGATGGTGAACTCGATGTCGCAGAGATCCTTGTAGTGGGTCTCCAGCGTCTCCATGATGTGCATGAGCTGGTCGTACGACTTCTTGTCGATCGACTCGAGGTCGGCCAGCGGCACGGTGTTGCGGATACCGGCGACGACGTCCTCGCCCTGCGCGTTCTGCAGGTAGTCGCCGTAGACGCCGGCGTGGCCCGAGGCGGGGTCGCGGGTGAAGGCGACGCCGGTGCCGGAGTCCGGGCCGAGGTTGCCGAAGACCATCGAGCAGACGTTGACGGCGGTGCCGAGGTCGCCCGGGATGCGCTCCTGGCGGCGGTAGAGCTTCGCGCGGTCGGTGTTCCAGGAGTTGAAGACGGCCTCGATGGCGAGGTCCATCTGCTCACGCGCGTCCTGGGGGAAGTCGCGGCCGGTCTGGGCCTTCACGATCTTCTTGAAGTGCTTGACGACCTTCTTGAGGTCGGCGGCGTCCAGGTCGGTGTCGCTGGCGACCTTCTTCGCGGCCTTGGCCTCGTCGAGGGCCTCCTCGAAGAGCTCGCCGTCGACGCCGAGGACGGTCTTGCCGAACATCTGGATGAGGCGGCGGTACGAGTCCCACGCGAAGCGCTCGTTGTCGGCCTGGCGGGCGAGGCCGGCCACGGACTCGTCGGAGAGGCCGATGTTGAGGACCGTGTCCATCATGCCCGGCATGGAGAACTTGGCTCCGGAGCGGACGGAGACGAGCAGCGGGTCGTCGGCCTGGCCGAGCTTCTTGCCCATCTGCTGCTCAAGGGCGTCGAGGTGGGCGCTGACCTCGTCGCGCAGTGCGACGGGCTCCGAGCCGCTCTCGAGGTAGACCTTGCACGCCTCGGTGGTGATCGTGAAGCCGGGGGGAACCGGCAGGCCGAGGTTGGTCATCTCGGCGAGGTTCGCGCCCTTGCCACCGAGCAGGTCCTTCAGGTCCCTGTTGCCCTCGGTGAAGTCGTAGACGAACTTCTGATCATTAATTTCCGACACGGGTCCCGACTCCTCGATGACTCGGTTGGCTGCCCTGACGGCGAGGAACATACCCAGATCGAAGGCGTCTGTGGAGGTACGCCTGCCGGTCACATGGTCTTAACCACCCGTCCGCCAGCACATCGAAAGTAACTGAGAGGTAGCTTCCGCTTTCAGGCCCCGAAGCTCAGATGACCCAAAATAGAGGCTTGCCGCTCAGGTGAGCATACATCCGAGCACTTGTGTTCACTTCTTGAACGCAAAAAGGGTGGCACCCAGTGCCACCCTTCAGGCTGTGCAGCCGACCGTTATCTGCTCATGTGAGCGCCACCCCCCTCAGGGGTGGCGAGGATCACTCCTCAGGAAAGGTCGTTTCCTGCACGGATCTCACCCGCCGGACGTGTCCAGCTCGGCGTCCTCACTCACGCCCGCGCAGTCGTACGGGTCCTTCAACCAGCCATCCGGCAGGACGACTCGGTTGTTTCCGGACGTACGGCCCCGCGGACCGTCCGCGCCCACCGGCCACGGCTGGTCCAGGTCGAGCTCGCTCAACTGAGCGCGCAGCTCGTCCAGGGAAGAGGTGATGGCGAGCTTCTTGCGCATCTCGGAGCCGACCGCGAAGCCCTTCAAGTACCAGGCGACATGCTTGCGGAAGTCGATGACACCGCGTGCCTCGTCGCCGAGCCACTCGCCGAGCAGCCGCGCGTGCCGCACCATCGCGTCCGCGACCACCCGCAGACCCGGCTGCGCGTACTCGCCGGTGCCCTCGAAGCCGGCCACGAGGTCGCCGAAGAGCCACGGCCGCCCCAGGCAGCCGCGCCCGACGACCACACCGTCGCAGCCCGTCTCCCGCATCATCCGCAGGGCGTCGTCGGCCGACCAGATGTCGCCGTTGCCGAGGACCGGGATCTCCGGGACGTGCTCCTTGAGGCGCGCGATCGCGTCCCAGTCCGCCGTACCGCCGTAGTGCTGGGCCGCCGTCCGCCCGTGCAGCGCGATCGCCGTGACACCCTCCTCGACCGCGATCCGGCCCGCGTCGAGATAGGTGATGTGGTCGTCGTCGATGCCCTTGCGCATCTTCATCGTGACCGGCAGGTCACCCGCGTTGCCCACGGCCTCGTTGAGGATCGCGCGCAGCAGCGGCCGCTTGTAGGGCAGGGCCGAGCCGCCGCCCTTCCGCGTCACCTTGGGGACCGGGCAGCCGAAGTTCAGGTCGATGTGGTCGGCGAGGTCCTCGTCGACGATCATCCGCACGGCCTTGCCGACCGTCACGGGGTCCACCCCGTACAGCTGGATCGAGCGCGGCTTCTCGGTCTCGTCGAACCGGATGAGCTGCATCGTCTTCTCGTTGCGCTCGACCAGAGCGCGCGTCGTGATCATCTCGCTCACGAACAGCCCCTTGCCGCCGCTGAACTCGCGGCAGAGGGTACGGAAGGGGGCGTTGGTGATGCCGGCCATCGGGGCGAGCACCACCGGCGGCTGCACGATGTGCGGCCCGATGGCGAGGGGGGAGAACGCGGTCATTGGGCCATTGTCGCGCACTGCGCCGGTCATTAGTTAGCCGTACTATCCGAACATGCCAGAGCTCACACGCTCGCAGCTCCCCCGGCGCCGGCAGCTCGTCGTCCTCGCGATCTGCTGCATGAGCCTGCTGATCGTCAGCCTGGACAACACCGCCCTCAACGTCGCCCTGCCCTCCCTGCGGCGCGACCTGGGCGCCTCCGTCTCCGGCCTGCAGTGGGTCATCGACGCCTACACGCTGGTCCTCGCCTCGCTGCTGATGCTCGCCGGCTCGACCGCCGACCGGATCGGCCGCCGCAAGGTCTTCGTCACGGGCCTGGTCGTCTTCGCCCTCGGCTCGCTGCTCTGCTCCCTCGCGCCCAGCCTGGAGGCCCTGATCGCCTTCCGGGCGGTGCAGGCCGTCGGCGGCTCGATGCTGAACCCGGTCGCCATGTCGATCATCACCAACACCTTCACCGAGCCCGCCGCACGCGCGCGTGCCATCGGCGCCTGGGGCGCGGTGGTCGGCATCTCCATGGCCGCGGGCCCGCTGGTGGGCGGTCTGCTCGTCGAGTCGGTCGGCTGGCGGGCGATCTTCTGGGTGAACCTGCCGGTCGCCCTCGTCGCCCTGCTCCTCACCCTGCGGTACGTCCCCGAGTCCCGCGCGCCCCGGCCCCGGCGCCCCGACCCCGTCGGACAGCTCCTCGTCGCGGCGCTCCTCGGCTCGCTCACGTACGCGATCATCGAGCGCGACCCCCTTTTCGCCGGGATCGCCGTCGCCGCCCTCGCCGGGGTGCTCGTCTACGAGCCGAGGCGCCGCGAGCCCCTGATCGACCTGCGGTTCTTCCGCAGCGCGCCCTTCAGCGGGGCCACGGTGATCGCGGTCTGCGCCTTCGCGGCGCTGGGCGGCTTCCTCTTCCTGAACACGCTGTACCTCCAGGACGTGCGAGGCCTCTCCCCCCTGGAGGCGGGGCTCTACATGCTGCCGCTGGCCGGCATGACCTTCGTCTTCGCACCGCTGTCGGGGCGGCTGACGGCAGCGCGCGGGCCGCGCCCCTCGCTGCTGCTCTCCGGCGCGACGATGGCGGCCGGGTCGCTGCTCTTCGCCGCCTTCGAGGCCGAGACGAGCGATCCGCTGCTCTTCACCGGGTACGTGCTCTTCGGCATCGGCTTCGGTCTGGCGAACGCGCCGATCACGAACACCGCGGTCTCCGGGATGCCCCGGGCGCAGGCGGGGGTGGCCGCCGCGGTGGCCTCGACGAGCCGCCAGGTCGGGCAGACCCTCGGGGTGGCGGTGGTCGGCGCGGTGCTGGCGGCGGGCGTGGGCGCGGGCACGGCCCCGGAGACGTTCGTCGCCCCGGCCCGCCCGGGCTACTGGATCGTGACGGCCTGCGGGGCCGCCGTCCTCCTGGTGGGTGCGCTGACGAGCGGGGCGTGGGCGCGGCACACGGCGGAGCGGACGGCCCGGTTCCTGGCGGCGGAGGAGGACGTTCACACGGCGGTGCGGGCGGGTCCGCCGCGGGGCTGACCGTCGGGTCCGCCGAGGAGCTGGCGGGCGGGACCGGCCGACGGGACCGCCCGTACTGACCCGAGGACCGACGGGACCGCCCGTACTGACCCGAGGACCGACGGGACCGCCCGTACTGACCCGCGGACCGACGGGACCGCCCGTACTGACCCGCGGACCGACGGGACCGCCCGTACTGACCGGCGGACCGACGGGACCGCCCCGGCCGGCCGACTGACCGACGGGCGCGGACGGCGACTCGCCCTACTCCCCCTCCCCCTCCCCCTCCCCCTCGACGACCAGCGCGAGGAGCCGCTCGACGCCCGCCCGGGTCGCCGCGTCCACCGGGACGTACGTCACGAGGCACGGCCCGGACGTCGGGCCCAGCCACAGGTTGGTGTGCTCGAAGCGCAGCACCCCGACCAGGGCGTTGTGGATGACCTTGGTGCGCCCGCCCGGGGCGACCACGTCGTGCCGGGCCCAGATCTCCCGGAATTCGGGCGAGGCCCGTTCGAGCCGCTGGACGAGCGCCTTCCAGGCGGGCTCCGCCAGGTGTTCGGCCATGGCGGCGCGGAGCTTCCCGGCGAGGATCGGGAGGAGGTCCGGCAGGTCGGTGGCGGCGGCCCGGAAGTCCGCGTCGGTGAAGGCCAGCCAGAGGGAGTTGCGGTCCTCGCGGGGCAGGGAGTCGAGGTCGCGGAAGAGCCGCCCGAAGGTGCGGTTGTAGGCGAGGAAGTCGAAGCGGCTGTTCTGGACGGCGGCGGGCAGGGGTTCCAGCTGGTCGAGCATCTGCCGCAGCGCGGGCGTGACGGCCGGGGAGCTCGTCCCGGGGTGCGGGTCGGCCTGCGCGGCGAGGGCGAAGAGGTGGGTCCGCTCGGTCGGGTCGAGGAGCAGCGCGTCGGCGAGGGCGTCGAGGACCTGCGGGGAGACCTGGATGTCGCGGGCCTGTTCGAGCCAGGTGTACCAGGTGACGCCGACGGCGGAGAGGTGCGCGACCTCCTCGCGGCGCAGGCCGGGGGTTCGCCGGCGGCGGCCACGCGGAAGGCCGACCTGTTCGGGGGTGATGCGCTCGCGGCGGCTGCGAAGGAAGGCGGCGAGTTCGTGCCGCCGGGCCCGGGGGGAGGCCGCGGTCACGGGCGAAGCCTCCGTCACGGGCGAAGCCTCCGTCACGGGCGAAGCCTCCGTCACGGGCGAAGCCTCCGTCACGGGCGAAGCCTCCGTCACGGGCGAAGCCTCCGTCACGGGCGAAGCCTCCGTCACGGGCGAAGCCGCAGCCCCCGGCGAAGCCTCTGTCACGGGCGTCGTCATGATCGTCACTCCTCCAGGGTGACGGACCGGCCGTCCGGTTGCCAGGTAGCGCCACTACCAGGATAAGAAGACTCTGGTACCAGGCTGAGGGTGAGCGGATCGTCGAAGGCGTGACTTCGACCTCCGCCTCCGCCTCCACCTCCACCCCCGCCCCCACCGGCGCACCGACCGCCGGTCCCGGCCCCGCGACGCTCGGCCCGCTGGGCCTGTTCACGGTCCTTCTCGGCGCCGCGCTGCCGCTGATCGACTTCTTCATCGTCAACGTCGCCCTGCCGTCCATCGGCCGGGACCTGGCGGCCGGTCCCTCGCTCCTCGAACTGATCGTGGCCGGATACGGCCTGTCGTACGCCGTCCTCCTCGTCCTCGGCGGACGTCTCGGCGACCTCTTCGGACGCCGCCGCCTCTTCCTCGCCGGCATGACCGCCTTCGGCCTGACCTCGCTGGCCTGCGGGCTCGCCCCGGACGCGTGGACCCTCGTCGCGGCCCGGGTGGCGCAGGGCGCGGCGGCGGCACTGATGCTGCCGCAGGTGCTCGCGACCATCCACGCCTCCACGACGGGACCGCGCCGCGCGAAGGCGCTGAGCCTGTACGGGGCGACCGCCGGCCTGTCGATGGTGGCCGGTCAGATCCTGGGCGGCGTCCTCGTCGCCGCCGACCTCGCGGGCACGGGCTGGCGGTCGGTCTTCCTGGTGAACGTGCCGGTGGCGGTCGCGGGCCTCCTGCTCGCCCTGCGGACCGTGCCGGAGACCCGCTCGGACCGGCCGGCCCCGGTCGACGTGCGGGGCACGCTGCTGCTCGCGGTCGCGCTGTTCACCCTGCTCGCCCCGCTGACGGAGGGCCGGACGGCAGGCTGGCCGCTGTGGACCTGGGTCTCGCTCGCCGTGTTCCCGTTCGCGGCGGCCGCCTTCTGGCGGGTGGAGCGGCGGGCGGAGGCCCGGGGCGACACCCCGCTGGTCCCGCCCAGCCTGCTCGGCCTGGTCCCGCTGCGGCGCGGATTGCTCCTGGTCCTGCCGCTGTCGGGGGGCTTCGGCGGCTTCATGTTCGTGATCGCGGTCGCGCTCCAGCAGGGCCTGGGCCTGGGGGCGGTGGCCTCGGGGCTCGCGCTCGTCCCGATGGCGGTGGCCTTCTTCGGGGCCTCACTGGCAGGCCCTCGGCTCGTACGGCGCTGGGGCACCCGGGTGGTTCCGGCGGGCGCCCTGCTCCAGGCCCTCGGCCTGGGACTGCTCGCCCTGACGGCCTGGCGCTCCTGGCCGGACCTGTCGGTGGGAAGCCTCGCTCCGGGCATGGCGCTCGCGGGGCTCGGGCAGGGCCTCCAGCTTCCGGTGCTCTTCCGGGTGGTGCTCTCGGAGGT
Organism: Streptomyces narbonensis; assembly: GCF_014649015.1. Taxonomy (GTDB): domain Bacteria; phylum Actinomycetota; class Actinomycetes; order Streptomycetales; family Streptomycetaceae; genus Streptomyces; species Streptomyces narbonensis. The sequence goes on along the minus strand of NZ_BMSF01000001.1, from coordinate 551,010 downwards.
GCCGGCGGAGCGGGCGGGTGTGGGCAGCGGGGTCCTGGTCACGACCCAGCAGGCGGCGCTGACCCTGGGCGTGGCCACCCTCGGCACGCTCTTCCTGAGCCTGTCCGCCGCCGACCCGGACTCGGGGACGGCCCTGACGGTGACCCTGCTGCTCCAGCTGGCGACGGCGCTCGTGACGGCGGTGGCGGCGCTGCGCCTGCCGAAGCACCTGAGGTGAGGAGCAAAAGGGCCCGGGATGCGAACACCCCGGGCCCCCACGTCACTCGATGACGACGGCTACTCCTGACCGCTCTCGGCGGCCCCGGCTCCCTGCGCGCGCTCGCGCATCTTCTTCAGGAGCTCCTGCTTCTGCTCGTCGGCCGTGCGGCGGACGGCGCCACGGCTCCGTCCGGTGCCGTGCTGGTCGGCGCGGGACAGCTTCTTCCGCTGTCCGCCGACGCCGAGGAGGTCGTTTCGGCTCTTACCCATGGGGTTCTCCCAATCAGTGAGGTGTGCGGTGGTCGGACGGCCTGTGCGGCGCGCTCACTCGTAGATCTGGAAGAACAGAGACATGCCGTCGACGCTACCCCGGCCCCTCGAAGGCGGCACCCGTTTTTCCCACCCTCGCCACCCCATCCCCCTCCACCCCATCCCCATCCCCCTCCCATCCCCCTCTCCCTCCACTCCATCCATCCCCCATCTCCCACCCCAGCGAATGACAAATATTGAAATCTGTCATCGGTCATGCCATGGTTGTTCCATGACCACGAACCAGAACGCCACCACCGTCCCCACCCGTCACCTCGGCGCCACCGGCCCCGCGGTCTCCGCCCTCGGTCTCGGCTGCATGGGCATGTCCGCGCTGTACGGGGAGAGCGACCGCGCCGAGTCGATCGCCACGATCCACGCCGCCCTGGACGCCGGGGTGACCCTGCTCGACACGGGCGACTTCTACGGGATGGGGCACAACGAACTCCTGATCGCCGAAGCCCTCCGCAGCGCCCCCGCCGCCGCCCGCGAGCAGGCGCTGACCAGTGTGAAGTTCGGCGCGCTGCGCACGGTCGAGGGCGGCTTCACCGGCTACGACGGCCGCCCGGCCGCGGTGAGGAACTTCGCGGCGTACTCGCTCCAGCGCCTCGGCACGGACCACATCGACATCTACCGGATCGCCCGCGTCGACCCCGACGTACCGATCGAGGAGACCGTCGGCGCCATCGCCGAGCTGGTCGAGGCGGGCCACGTCCGGCACATCGGCCTCTCCGAGGTCGGCGCGGACACCCTGCGCAGGGCGGCGGCCGTGGCCCCGATCGCGGACCTCCAGATCGAGTACTCGCTGATCTCCCGCTCCATCGAGGAGAAGATCCTGCCCACCGCGCGCGAGCTGGGCATCGGGATCACGGCGTACGGAGTGCTGTCGCGCGGCCTGATCAGCGGCCACTTCACCCGGGACCGCGAGCTGGCACCGGGCGACTTCCGGGGCATGAGCCCGCGCTTCCAGGGGGACAACCTCCACCGGAACCTCGACCTGGTGGACCGGCTGCGCGCCCTCGCCGAGGCGAAGGGCGTGACGGTCGCGCAGACCGCGATCGCCTGGGTCCTCGCGCAGGGCGAGCGGCAGGGCGCGGACATCGTCCCGCTGGTCGGAGCCCGGCGCCGGGACCGGCTCGTGGAGGCGCTCGGCGCCCTGGACGTCACGCTCGACGCCGCCGACCTCGCGGCGATCGAGGAGGCGGTACCGGCGGGCGCCGCGGCCGGCGAGCGCTACCCGGCGGCGCAGATGGCCCACCTGGACAGCGAGCACTGACAGGTACTGTCATTCCATGGCCGCCACCGAGACCCTGACCGCCGAGCGCATCCTCGAAGCCACCGAGGAGGTGCTCCGGCGCTACGGCCCCGCGAAGGCGACCGTCGTCGACGTGGCCCGGGTGCTCGGCGTCAGCCACGGCAGCGTCTACCGCCACTTCCGCACGAAGGCGGCCCTCCGCGAGGCGGTCACCGAGCGGTGGCTGGAGCGGACGATCGTCGCGCTGCGGCCGTACGTCGATGGCGGGCAGCCCGCGGACGAGCGGCTCACCGGCTGGCTCACGGCCCTCTTCACCCTGAAGCGCCGCAAGGCGGGCGGCGACCCGGAGCTGATGGCGACGTTCCAGGTACTGATCGGCGAGAACAGCGCGGTCGTCGACCGGCACGAGGACCACCTCGTCGAGCAGATCGCCGAGATCCTGGCGGCCGGCCGCACCGAGGGCCTGTTCGCCGCGCCGGAGCGGGACGCCAAGGCGACGGCCCGCGCGGTCTTCGACGCCACGGACCGATTCCACAACCCGGCCCACGCCGCCGACTGGTCGTCCCCGGCCGCCGAGGACGCCTTCACGGCGGTGGTCTCCCTGGTGCAGAGGGCGCTGCGCGCCTGAGCCCCGGCGCTCTTGAAGATCACTTGGCCTGGACTTTCCCCTTCCCTTCCCGGTGCCTCACCAGCGTTCTCCCGCACCGCGACCGTAGAAGCTCCCAGGGGGAGCCATGTCCACACCCGCCAAGCCGCCGGCCCGGTCGGGCGCCGCCTCCGCGATCGGTTGGGTCCTCACCATCGGCCTCAACGTGGTCGCGCCGATCCTCACGTACAACACCCTGACCGAGGGGAGTCCTCGGCGCCCTCGGCGCATGGACGGCCTGGTTCGGAAAGCGCAGGGCGGCCGAGGGGCCGGCGCCAGGCGGAGGCCGACGCACAGGCCGAGTCGGCCACCGCGTCGGCCTGACGGCACGGGAAAGCCCCCGGTTCCGACATCCGGAACCGGGGGCTTCGCCGTACGCGATCAGGGAGTTCAGCAGCCGAGCAGGCGGCTGCCCAGGTAGCCCTGGATCTGGTCGAGGGAGACGCGCTCCTGCTTCATGGTGTCGCGCTCGCGCACGGTCACCGCGTTGTCGTCGAGGGTGTCGAAGTCGACGGTCACGCAGAACGGGGTGCCGATCTCGTCCTGGCGGCGGTAGCGGCGGCCGATGGCGCCGGCGTCGTCGAACTCGATGTTCCAGTTCTGACGCAGGTCCGCCGCGAGGCCCTTGGCCTTCGGGGAGAGCTGCGGGTTGCGGGACAGCGGCAGGACGGCGACCTTGACCGGGGCCAGGCGCGGGTCGAGGCGCAGCACGGCGCGCTTCTCCATGACGCCCTTGGCGTTGGGGGCCTCGTCCTCGTTGTACGCGTCGAGGAGGAAGGCCAGCATCGCGCGGCCGACACCGGCGGCGGGCTCGATGACGTACGGCGTGTAGCGCTCGCCGGTCTCCTGGTCCAGGTAGGTGAGGTTGGCGCCGGAGGCCTTGGAGTGCGCGTTCAGGTCGTAGTCGGTGCGGTTGGCGACGCCCTCCAGCTCGCCCCACTCGTTGCCGCCGAACTGGAAGCGGTACTCGATGTCGGCGGTGCGCTTCGAGTAGTGGGAGAGCTTCTCCTTCGGGTGCTCGTACCAGCGCATGTTCTCCTCACGGAGACCCAGACCCGTGTACCAGTTCCAGCGCTGCTCCATCCAGTACTCCTGCCACTGCTCGTCCTCGCCCGGCTTGACGAAGAACTCCATCTCCATCTGCTCGAACTCGCGCGTGCGGAAGATGAAGTTGCCCGGAGTGATCTCGTTCCGGAAGGACTTGCCCATCTGGCCGATGCCGAACGGCGGCTTCTTGCGCGAGGTCTGCTGGACCTGGCCGAAGTTGGTGAAGATGCCCTGGGCGGTCTCGGGACGCAGGTAGGCGACGGAGCCGGTGTCCTGGGTCGGGCCGAGGTGCGTGGAGAGCAGGCCGGAGAACTGCTTGGGCTCGGTGAAGGTGCCCTTGTTGCCGCAGTTGGGGCAGTTGAGGTCGGCGAAGCCGTTCTCGGGGAGGCGGCCGTGCTTCGCCTCGTACGCCTCCTCCAGGTGGTCCGCGCGGAAGCGCTTGTGGCAGGAGGTGCACTCGGTCAGCGGGTCGGTGAAGGTGGCGACGTGACCGGACGCCTCCCACACCTCGGTGGCCAGGATCACCGACGAGTCGATGCCGACGACGTCCTCGCGCGCGGTGACCATGTAACGCCACCACTGGCGCTTGAGGTTCTCCTTGAGCTCGACACCCAGCGGTCCGTAGTCCCAGGCGGCACGCTGGCCGCCGTAGATCTCACTGCACGGGTAGACGAAGCCACGGCGCTTGCTCAGGCTGACGATGGTGTCGATCTTGTCGGCGGCCACGGTGCTCTCTTCATTACGACGACGAAGTGCGAATGCCACAGGTTACCGGCGCCCGTACCCCCCGCATCAAATCGGTCCGGCGTCAGGGGATCCCGAGGGCTCCCGAGGTCTCACGTGGGCCGGACCACACGTATGACAATTGACAATCGTTTCCAGTTTTGTTGAAAATGAGTGTCATGAACGTACGTCGACTGATACCCGCCACCGCCGTCACCGGAGCCGTCGCGCTCGGACTCGTCACCCTGTCCGCCTGCGCCGGAACCTCCGACGCCGCCGACAAGGGGAGCAGCGGCAAGCTGGACGTGGTCGCGTCGTTCTACCCCATGCAGTACCTGGCCGAGCAGATAGGCGGCGGCCACGTCTCCGTCGACACGCTCACCAAGCCCGGCGTCGAACCCCACGACCTGGAGCTCAAGCCGCGGCAGATCGGCGAGCTCGGCGAGGCCGACGTCATCCTCTACCTCAAGGGCATCCAGCCCGCCGTCGACGACGCCATCGCCCAGGCCGGCGTCAAGAACACCGTCGACGCCGCCACCCTCACGAAGCTCGAAGCGCACGGCACCGAGGTCGGCCACGAGCACGAGGGCGAGGAGCACGGCGCCGAGGAAGCGGGCCACGAGGCCCACGAAGGCCACGAAGGCCACGACCACGGCACCGAGGCCGGCACCGACCCGCACATCTGGCTCGACCCCGTGAAGTACGCCGAGGTCGCCAAGGGTGTCGGAGCCGCCCTGGAGAAGGCCGATCCGGCCCACGCCGCGGACTACAAGAAGAACACCGACGCCCTGGTGAAGAAGCTCGGCGACCTGAACACGCAGTTCGCGACGGGCCTGAAGAACACCACCACCAGGACCTTCATCACCACCCACTCCGCCTTCGGCTACCTCGCCGAGCGCTACGGACTGGAGCAGGAGGGCATCACCGGCATCGACCCCGAGTCCGAGCCGAGCCCCGCCCGCATCAAGGAACTCCAGGACATCGCGAAGAAGGACAAGGTCTCCACCGTCTTCTTCGAGACCCTCGCGAGCGACAAGACCGCGAAGACCCTCGCCGGCGACACCGGTCTCACGACCGACGTGCTCGACCCGCTGGAGGGAATCACGGACAAGTCCAAGGGCGATGACTACATCGAGGTCATGCAGTCCAACCTCGCCGCGCTGAAGAAGGCCCTCGGCGCGAAGTGACCACAGCAGCGCAGCAGGAGGCACGAGCCATGGCCCAGGAACTGGATCCGGAACCCGTCATCTCCGTCCGCGGAGCCACGGCGGCCCTCGGCGCCCGGCCCGTCCTCCGGGGCGTCGACCTCACCGTCCGCCGCGGTGAGGTCGTCGCCCTGCTCGGCGCCAACGGCTCCGGCAAGTCCACCGCCGTCCGCTCCGTCATAGGCCAGGTGCCGCTGACCGGCGGCCGGATCGAGCTGTTCGGCACGGAGCAGAAGCGCTTCCGCGACTGGTCCCGCGTCGGCTACGTGCCGCAGCGCACCACCGCGGCCAGCGGCGTCCCCGCCACCATCCGCGAGGTCGTCGCCTCCGGCCGGCTCTCCCGCCGCCGCTTCGGCTGGCTGACGAAGGACGACAAGGCCGCCGTCGCGCGGGCCATCGACCTCGTCGGTCTCACCGAGCGCGCCAAGGACTCCGTCTCCGCGCTCTCCGGCGGCCAGCACCAGCGCGTCCTGATCGCCCGTGCGCTCGCCTCCGAGCCCGAACTGCTGATCATGGACGAGCCGATGGCCGGCGTGGACCTCGCGAGCCAGGAGATCCTGGCCGCGACGCTGCGCGAGCAGGTCGCGGGCGGTACGTCCGTCCTCCTCGTCCTGCACGAGCTGGGCCCGCTGGAGCCGCTGATCGACCGGGCGGTCGTCCTGCGCGACGGCTGCGTCGTCCACGACGGCCCGCCGCCCGAGGCCGTCGGGCAGCACGCGCTGCCGGGCCACGACCACGTCCATCCGCACGCGGCCGGTGAGCCGCTCCGCACGGGTCTGCTGACCTGAGGAAGCCGACCTGATCATGGAAATGCTCGATCTCGCCTTCATGCAGCGCGCGCTCCTCGCGGCCGTGCTCGTCGGCATCACCGCGCCCGCCGTCGGCATCTACCTCGTCCAGCGCCGCCAGGCGCTGATGGGCGACGGCATCGGCCACGTCGCCATGACCGGCGTCGGCCTCGGCTTCCTGCTGAACTCCAGCCCGGTCTGGATGGCGACGATCGTCGCCATCGCCGGCTCGGTCGCCATGGAGCTGATCCGGGCGTACGGGAAGACCCGCGGCGACCTCGCGCTCGCGCTGCTCTTCTACGGCGGCATGGCCGGCGGCGTCCTGCTGATCAACCTCTCGCCGACCGGCTCGAACGCCAACCTCAGCTCGTACCTCTTCGGCTCGCTCTCGACGGTCTCCTCCGAGGACATCACCGCGATCGCGATCCTCGCGGCCTTCGTGGTCCTGGTCACGGTCGGCCTGCGCCGCCAGCTCTTCGCCGTCAGCCAGGACGAGGAGTTCGCCCGGGTCACCGGCCTTCCGGTGCGCGCCCTGAACCTGCTCGTCGCGGTCACGGCCGCGGTGACGGTCACGGTCGCGATGCGGGTCGTGGGCCTGCTCCTCGTCAGCGCGCTCATGGTGGTGCCGGTGGCGGCGGCCCAGCAGCTGTCGAAGTCGTTCCGCACGACCTTCGTCCTCGCCGTGGCGACCGGCATCACGGTCACCCTGGCGGGCACGGCCACCTCGTACTACCAGGACGTCCCGCCGGGCGCGACGATCGTCCTGTACGCGATCGGCGTCTTCGTCCTCCTGACGCTCCTGGCCACCCCGCTCGCCAAGCGGCGGGCCCGGGCCGCCGAGGCGGACGCGGAGGGCTGTGACGCCCCGCAGCCGCCGCGTCCGCGGCCGAGCGACGACGTGAAGGTCTGACCCGCAGTACGCGGTCTGACCGCGGGCACACGGGGGGCTGGCAGAATGGCGGGGGCAGACAAGCATTCAAGGAGGCCCGCGTGGTGACGGCAGGACCCCCCGTACGAGGCCGCTCGACCAAGCAGCGGGCCGCCGTGTCGGCGGCGCTGAACGAGGTGGACGAGTTCCGCAGCGCCCAGGAGCTGCACGACATGCTCAAGCACCGCGGCGACTCGGTCGGCCTCACCACCGTCTACCGGACGCTCCAGTCCCTCGCGGAGGCCGGCGAGGTCGACGCGCTGCGCACGAGCGACGGCGAGACGGTCTACCGCCGCTGCTCGACCGGCGACCACCACCACCATCTGGTCTGCCGCGTCTGCGGCAAGGCCGTGGAGGTGGAGGGCCCGATGGTGGAGCAGTGGGCCGAGACGATCGCCTCGGAGCACGGCTTCGTGAACGTGGCGCACACGGTCGAGATCTTCGGCACGTGCGCGGAGTGCGCGCAGAAGTAGCGCCTGTACGCAGCGGAGCACGCGGAGTCGACGCCCGCACGCGGACGAGAGCGGGCCCGTACCGAATCCCTTCGGTACGGGCCCGCTCGTCGTGTCAGATCCTGCTGCTGCACCGGTCGAGGACCGCCCGCAGCCGGTCCGCGTCGGCGGGGTCCGCGAGCCCGCGCTTGGGCAGGTAGGCGAAGCCGGTGCCGGACTGCTTGGCGGTGAGCAGGACGAAGAGCCGTGGCGTCTCCACGTACCGGGGCAGCATGGCCCAGCGGATCGTCGTCTCGGTGTCCCTGGAGGTCCACCGCCCCCCGCCGTCGTCGACGACGGCCGTCGCGTCCCCCTGTGCCCTGATCAGCCGGAAGATGCTCTGGGCCGTCAGCCAGGGCAGCGACTCCGCGCAGCCCACGGCCACCACGCAGAGCGCCACCAGCGGGACGCTCTCCCCCGGTTCGGGCGAGGGCGGCAGCAGGCTCAGGATCGTGACCAGCAGGGCGAGGAGGCTCGCGCCCCACGCCGCCCACCGCAGCAGCTTCCACCACCAGGTGGCCCGCAGGCGGACCCGTACCGCTTCGTGCACGTCCTGGAACTCGGCCGGATAGGCCAGCTCGACCCGCTCGTTCGCTTCCACGGAACGTCCCCCCGGAGAGTGATCAGGCCTTGTCGAGGACGGCAAGGTCGGCCGGGTCGACGCCGCCGAAGCGGCGGTCGCGGGACGCGAACTCGACGCAGGCGCGCCACAGGTCGCGGCGGTCGAAGTCCGGCCACAGCACGTCCTGAAAGACCATCTCGGCGTACGCGCTCTGCCAGATCAGGTAGTTGGAGGTGCGCTGCTCGCCGCTGGGCCGCAGGAAGAGGTCCACGTCCGGCATGTCCGGGTAGTACAGGTACTTCTGGATGGTCTTCTCGGTGATCTTCGCCGGGTCGAGCCGGCCCGCCTTCACGTCCTCCGCCAGCGCCTGCGCCGCGTCCGTGAGCTCCGCGCGGCCGCCGTAGTTCATGCAGAAGTAGAGCGTGAGCTTGGTGTTGTCCTTGGTCTGCTCCTGCGCGACCTGGAGCTCCTTGGCCACCGACTTCCACAGCTTGGGCATGCGGCCCACCCAGCGCACCCGGATGCCGAGCTCGTCGAGCTGGTCGCGGGTCTTGCGGATGAAGTCGCGGTTGAAGTTCATGAGGAAGCGCACCTCCTCGGGCGAGCGCTTCCAGTTCTCGGTGGAGAAGGCGTAGAGCGAGATCGCCCCGACGCCCATCTCGATCGCGCCCTGGAGCACGTCGAGCACCTGCTCGGCGCCGACCTTGTGCCCCTCGGTGCGCGGCAGGCCGCGCTCCTTGGCCCAGCGGCCGTTGCCGTCCATGACGATCGCCACGTGCTCCGGGACGAGCTCGCTCGGGAGCTTCGGCGGGCGGGCACCGGAGGGGTGCGGCTCGGGGATGCTGTACTCCCGACGCTGCCGCCCGAGAAGTCGTCCGATGGCCATGGGTGGTCTCTCCTAGTTCTTCTCTACGTACCGCAGGGAGCGCAGGCCGCGCTCCAGGTGCCAGTGCAGGTAGGCGGACACGAGTCCGCTGCCCTCCCTGACGTGACGCGGCTCGCACGCGTCCGCCGTCGCCCAGTCGCCGGTGAGCAGCGCGCTGAGCAGGCCGATGGCCTCCGCAGAGGGTACGACGCTTCCGGGCACCCGGCAGTCGCCGCATATGACCCCGCCCGCCCCGACCGAAAAGAACCGGTTCGGCCCGTGAAGTCCGCATTTCGCGCAGTCGTCGAAGCTGGGCGCGTAGCCGTTCACGGCGAGCGAGCGGAGCAGGAAGGCGTCGAGGATGAGGTGCGGCGCGTGCTCGCCCCTGGCGAGCGTCCGCAGGCCTCCGACCAGCAGCAGGTACTGCTGGACGGCGGGTTCGCCCTCGTGGTCGGTGAACCGTTCCGCCGTCTCCAGCATGGCCGTGCCGGCGGTGTACCGGGCGTAGTCGGTGACGATCCCGCCGCCGTACGCGGCGATCGTCTCGCTCTGCGTGCAGAGCGGCAGCCCGCGTCCGACCAGCTCACTCCCCCGGGCGAAGAACTGCACGTCCACGTGCGAGAACGGTTCGAGCCGCGCCCCGAACTTGGACTTCGTCCGCCGCACCCCGCGTGCGACAGCGCGTACGCGCCCGTGACCGCGCGTGAGGATCGTGATGATGCGGTCCGCTTCACCCAGCTTCTGGGTGCGCAGCACGATGCCGTCGTCGCGGAACAGACTCATGGAGCCATTCTCCCGTACGGCGAGGGCACTCCGACCGCGGGGAACGCTTTCCGCATACGGGCGAGAAGGGCCTCGGCCGCCGGGGCCGCGGGTCCGTCCGCCGGCCAGGCCAGGGCGACCCGGCCGCGGAGGTCGGGTTCGGCGAGGGGGAGGGTCCGGAGCCCCAGCTCGGCCACCGCGCCGGGCGGGAGCTCCGGGAGGACGGCGATCCCGAGGCCCCGGGCGGCGAGCCGCGCGAGGAGCAGCGGCGCGGCGGCCTCGAAGGCGACGTGCGGCCGGAAGCCCGCCCGGGCGCAGGCGCGCTCCAGCACCCCGCGCAGGCCGGTGCCGCGCGGCAGGCTGATCAGGGGACGGCCTTCGAGCGCGGCCAGCGGGAGCGCCGTGCGGCCGCCCTCGGCGGTGGCGAGCAGCGGGTCGTCCGGGGCCGCGGCGACGACCAGGGGTACGTCGACGAAGACCTGGAGGTCGACGCCCTGCGGGGGCTCCTCGTCGGCGAGGCCGATCACGGCGAGGTCGAGCTCGCCCCGGCGCAGGGCGGCCAGCATCCGCTCCGAGGTGTCCTCGGTGAGGGAGATCTCGACCTGCGGGTGGTCGTCGTGGAAGTCGGCCAGGACGGCGGCCACGTCGAACTCCTCGGCGGCGGCGCCGGACACGAGCCCGATCGTGACCTGCCCCCGGACGAGCCCGGTGTACTCGTCCACGGTCCGCCGCAGCCCCTCGACGGCCGCGAGCGCCGCCCGCGCGAAGGGGACGACCGCCTCGCCGACGGCGGTCGCGGTCACGGTCCGGCCGGAGCGGTCGAGCAGCGGCTGCCCGAGCTCCCGTTCGAGCTGCCGGATCTGCGCGCTCACGCCCGGCTGCGCGAGATGGAGGCGGGCGGCGGCACGGGTGAAGTTGGCCTCCTCGACGACGGCGAGGAAGTACTGCAGCTGGCGAAGCTCCATAACCAGTGATTCTAGTCGGGAGAAGAACTCACTCTTGGACTTATGGCAAGCCGTTCACCACGCTGGTGACCATGGACACCACGACGGCGGGGACGCGGGCAGACGCACGGGCACGGATACGAGCACGGATACGGGCGGAGATCGCGGCCGAGCGGCGCGAACTCGCGGACGTCCTGGACGGACTGACCGACGAACAGTGGGACGCACCGACGCTGTGTGACGGCTGGCGCGTACGGGAGGTCGCCGGCCACATGAGCATGGGGTTCCGGTACTCCCTCGGCAGGACGGCGCTGGAGCTCGCCCGCGCCCGCGGCAACCTGCACCGGATGACCGACCGCCTCGCACGCCGAGACTCCGCCGCCCTCACCCCGCGCGAACTCGCGGCGGCCCTGCGGGACAACGCCCACCATCCCTGGAAGCCGCCGGGCGGCCTGACGGCGGCCCTCGGCCACGACGTGGTCCACGGCCTGGACATCACCGTCCCGCTCGGCCTCGGGCGCCGCGTCCCCGAGGAGCGCCTGCGGATCCTGCTGGGGACGGTCACCCCTCGGTCGCTGCGCTTCTTCGGGGCGGACCTCGACGGCACCGTCCTGCGGGCCACCGACCTGGACTGGTCGTACGGGACCGGCTCCCGGGTGGTGAGCCGCCCCGCCCGGGAACTCCTCCTGCTCGCGTTCGGCCGCACGCTCCACCGGCCGGAGTGACGCGCACCGCGCGGCCGGGGGCGCGGGACCTTCAGGGCACCTCGCCCCGGCTCCGGGCGTTGACGTGGGCCGTGGCGGCGCTCAGCCGCTCGGACGAGGTCGCCTCGCGCACACCCTCGGGCTCCACGTCCCACTCCCGCCCGCCACCGAGCGGGCGGATCTGGACGTAGGGCCCCTCGTGCCCCATGACTCTCCCGACCCGTCCGGTGCGGATCTCCACGACGTACGACCCGATGGGCAGTGTCATGGCCTGTCCTCCTCCCCCGGCAGCAGGGCCGCGGCGATGAGCCGCGCCGTTTCCGCCGTGCAGCATCCCAATTCGACGAGCGGCCTCGGGGGGTCGGCGGCGAGGGTGACGACGTCGAGCCCGAGCGAGGGGAGGGTGATTCCCGCCCTCGCGAGCGCCTCGCGCAATTCCGTCACTGCCTCTTGCGTGGCTTCGAGTGCCCCCGTGGTCGTCTTCATGATGTCTTCCTTCACCAACGTATGCCTTTCTGAATCCATTTCCCGCTTCGCCTCTCCAGGGTGGGTCGGGATCCGTAGAATCGGCAGATGCGCAGGTCGTACAACTGCGGCGTAGGGTTGGAGAGTTAATCCATGGCCAAGGGCAAGCAGGACGAGGCGTGGGAGTTCTTCGGGGAGCTCCTCAAGGACCGCCGGGAGACGGCGGGGTTCTCCCAGGGCGATCTGGGCGCACGGGTGTTCGTGTCCGGTGGGTACATCGGACTTTTCGAGCAGGGAATTCGAAGGCCGCAGCTTGATGTGGCACAGAGGCTCGACGAGGTCCTACAAACCGGCGGTATTTTCGAACGGACGGTGCGCAAACTCATCAACAAGTCGCCGTACGCCTCCTATTTCCACGAGGTGGCGGAGCTTGAGGCGGTGGCGACGAGAATCTGCGAGTTCGCGCCGGTGGTCGTACCCGGGCTGATGCAGACCCCCGAGTACGCAAGGGCGGTGACGGTGGCGACGCACGCGTTCGCCACGGAGGAGTTCATCGAGGAGAAGGTCACCGCACGGATCGACAGGGCAGCGATCCTCCGAAGCACTACAAGGCCCGAGTATTGGGTAGTTCTGCACGAGAACACGCTGCTCACGCCTGTGGGAGGTCCGTCGGTAATGGCGGCGACGCTGGGCCACATCGCAACGCTGGCGCGGGAACGACGGGCACTGGTGGCGGTCCTGCCTCGCTCAGTCGGCGCACACGCGCACATGACCGGCACACTCAAGCTCATGGAGTTCGAGGACCAGCCGCCAACGGCCTATACGGAGACGGCCTTTTCGGGGACGCTGCTCGACGATCCGGCGGTGGTGAAGCAAGCACAGCGCACCTACGATCTGCTCAGGGTCGCAACCTTGTCGCCGGAGGCGTCCCTGACCCTGATCGAGTCGGCGGCGGAGGACTACAGACGATGCGCCAGTACGACCTGAGCAACGCCAACTGGTTCAAGAGCTCCTACAGCAACGGTGACGGCGGCGACTGCGTCGAGGTCTCGCACGACGTCCCCGGCGTCGTCCCCGTCCGGGACAGCAAGGCCACCGACGGCCCCGCCCTCGTCATCCCCGTCGCCGCCTGGTCCGCGTTCATCGCCGGCGTCGTCGCCGGATGACGGCCGTGGCGTCCACTCGCTGACAACGGCGGGCTCCCGCCCCTACGATCCCGCCATGTCGATCATCGCGTCCATACCCGTGCTCAAGGGTGAGGACCACACCAACCTCTCCGCCATCCCCGAGGGACTGCTCCTGCGGAGCCGGCACGAGCAGTTCAACATCCCCGGGGAGGCCGTGGCCCGGGTGCGGGCCGAGGGGGCGGCGGTCGCCGTCGAGCTGCGGGCGCCCGCCGGGGCGACGCCGGTGGTGTACCGGATCGAGGGGGTGGACGAGGCTCACGCCGTCGCCTTCGCCGACGGGGTGAACTCCTTGCTGCTCGAACCCGACGAGGAGGTCGACGGCCTTTCCCTCGTCGTCTGCGACACCCGGAGGACGCGCCGGGCCCAGCGGGCCATGCGCCGGTTGAAGCGGCTTTCGCTCGCGGGCCTCGTGGCGACCGTCGTCATGGCCGTGGTCGGCGGGATGACCGGAGGCGCCCTCTACCCCGTCCTCACCGTCCCGCTCATGAGCTTCACCGTCGCATGCCTCGCGGGCAGCCAGCACGAACTGACGGACTGGCTCCACAGGCGGCGCATCCGCAAGCACGGCGCCCAGGAGTTCGCCCGGCCGGCCAATCTGCCGGGGTCGTGGCTCTACGTCGACGCCACCGGGCTGCACCGCGCCGTCATCCACTTCGGCGGGGGGCCTTACCTGGAGGTCGCGTACGACCGGGAGGACCCGGCGGACGTCGTCACGCTGCGGCCGGGATTCATGCAGCGCCTCGGCCTCACAGCGGGAGTGTTCCTCCTCTTCTGCGGGATCCTCGGGGCGGCAGCGACGGTCGGGCTGATGGTGGAAGCCGCCGCCCAGAGCTGACCCCCGGGGCCTGCCCCACGAGGCCCCAAGTCTCGCCTATAGAACTCATAAGTCTGGCTTATGAGTCCATAGACCGGGCCCGGGTACCACTTTGCGCGTGTTGTTATTTAGGGTGACCTAAGTGTCGGCGGCTTCGCCGCCACCTCGCTTGCGAAGGGAATCCCGTCATGCCCCGCCCCCTCCGGGTCGCGATCGTCGGCGCCGGCCCCGCCGGCATCTACGCCGCCGACGCGCTGCTGAAGTCCGACGCCGCCACCGAGCCGGGCGTGTCCATCGACATCTTCGAGCGGATGCCCGCCCCCTTCGGCCTGATCCGCTACGGCGTGGCGCCGGACCACCCGCGCATCAAGGGCATCATCACAGCGCTGCACCAGGTGCTCGACAAGCCGCAGGTCCGTCTCTTCGGCAACGTGAACTACGGCACCGACGTCCACCTCGACGACCTGCGCTCCTTCTACGACGCGGTGGTCTTCTCAACCGGCGCCATGTTCGACCGCGAGCTCCGCATACCGGGCGTCGAGCTCGACGGTTCGTACGGCGCCGCCGACTTCGCCTCCTGGTACGACGGCCACCCGGACGTCCCGCGCACCTGGCCGCTGGAGGCCGAGAAGGTCGCCGTCCTCGGCGTCGGCAACGTGGCGCTCGACATCGCCCGCATCCTCGCCAAGACGGCGGACGAGCTCCTCCCGACCGAGATCCCGGCGAACGTCTACGACGGTCTCAAGGTCAACAAGGCCGTCGAGATCCACGTCTTCGGCCGTCGTGGCCCGGCCCAGGCCAAGTTCAGCCCCATGGAGCTGCGCGAGCTGGACCACTCCCCCACCATCGAGGTCATCGTCAACCCCGAGGACATCGACTACGACGAGGGCTCGATCGCCGAGCGGCGCAAGAACAAGCAGACCGACATGGTCGCGAAGACCCTGGAGAACTGGGCGATCCGCGACGTCGGCGACCGCCCGCACAAGCTCTTCCTGCACTTCTTCGAGTCGCCCGTCGAGATCCTCGGCGAGGACGGCAAGGTCGTGGGCCTGCGCACCGAGCGCACCGAGCTCGACGGCACCGGCAACGTCACGGGCACCGGCGCCACCACCGACTGGGACGTGTCCGCCGTCTACCGCGCGGTCGGCTACCTCTCCGACGAGCTCCCGAAGATCCCGTGGGACACCACGACCGGCACCATCCCCGACCAGGGCGGCCGGGTCATCGAGGAGACCGGCGAGCACCTGGCCTCCACGTACTGCACCGGCTGGATCCGCCGCGGCCCCGTCGGCCTCATCGGCCACACCAAGGGCGACGCCAACGAGACCGTCGCGAACCTGCTGGACGACTTCGCGAACGGCCGTCTGCTGACGCCCGAGACCCCGGAGGCGGACGCGGTCGTGTCCTTCCTGGAGGGCAAGGGCATCACGTACACGACGTGGGAGGGCTGGTACGCCCTGGACGCCGCCGAGAAGGCGCTCGGCGAGCCGCAGGGTCGCGAGCGCGTGAAGATCGTCGAGCGCGAGGACATGCTGCGCGCGAGCGGCGCCATCCAGTAGTCACCGGCGCGAGCCGAGGCCCTCGCCCCTTCCCGGTCCTACCCTGAAAGGACCGGGAAGGGGCGAGGCCATGTCCGCACCCACACTGCACACCGCCGACGCGACCGCCGGAGCCGGGACGGCCGACACGGTCGAGCACGCCCGCGACGCGGTGGCCCGGGAGTCCTGGGCCGAGGCGTACGCACTCCTGCACGCGCAGGACCTCCATCCCACCCGGGCGCTCACCGCCACCGACCTGTCCGCGCTGGCGGACGCGGCCTGGTGGTCCGGACACGTCGACGAGTCGGTCGCCGCCCGGCTGAGGGCCCACTCCGCCTACGTGGCGGCCGACGACCACCGCGGCGCCGGCCTCGAAGCCTGGTGGCTCCATTACGAGTACGCGGGCCTGGGGCGGCCCGCGGCCGCCTCCGGCTGGCTGCACCGCGCCCGCCACCACTTGGAGGGCCTGCCGGACTGCCCCGAGCAGTGCTTCCTCGCCTGGACGGACGCGGAAGAGGCCCTGGCCCACGGCGACCCCGCCGGCGCCCTCGCGGCGAGCGACCGCATGACCCGCCTCGCCGTCGGCTCCGGAAGCCCCGATCTCCTCGCCCTCAGCCGCCAGGCCGCCTCCTCGACGCTGCTCGCCCAGGGCCGCCGCGCGGAGGCGCTGTCGCTCCTCGACGACGCGATCTGCGCCGCGACGGCGGGCGAACTGAGCGGCATGGTCACGGGCTGGCTCTACTGTCTGGCCCTCACCCAGTGCATGGAGGCGGCGGACTTCCCGCGCGCGGTCGAGTGGACGAACGCGGCGATGGAGTGGTGCGCCCCGCCCTGGGCGGGGCGTCCGCCCGAAGGGCACGGCGAGGGGGACGACGAGCCCGTGCCCGCGGCCCTGCCGTCCGGGGAGAACCCCTTCCGAGGAGTGTGCCGGGCGCACCGGGTCGACGTGCTGGACCTGCTGGGCTCCTGGGCGCTCGCGGAGGCGGAGGCCCGGCAGGCGTGCCGGGAGGTCCCGGCGGACTGCCTGGAGTCGGCGGCGGCCGCGTACTACGCCGCCGGGGACGTCCAGCGGCGCCAGGGCAGGCTCGACGCGGCGACCGTCTCGTACGCGCACGCCCACGAGCTGGGCCGGATCCCACAGCCGGGCCTGGCGCTGCTGCGGCTCGCCCAGGGCCGGACGGACGCGGCGGTGGCGGGACTGAGGCTGGCCCTGGCCTGTGCGGGCGACTCCCGCCACGACCTCCTCGGCCGGGCCCGCCTGCTCGGCGCCACCACCGAGGTGGCCCTCGCCGTCGGAGACGTACCGGGAGCGGCGGAGGCGGCGGACGAGCTGGACACGCTGGCCGGAGACGTACCGCTGCTGCGGGCGATCGCCGACACGGCGCGCGGCGCGGTGGCCCTGGCGGGCGCCGAAACGGGCACCGCGCCCGGCACCCCCGCCCACGAGCGGGCGCTGCCGCTCCTGCGGCAGGCGCTCGCCGGCTGGCTGGAGCTCCGTGTCCCGTACGAGGCCGCGCAGGTGCGGATGCTGCTCGCGGCGGCGGACCGGGCGGTGGGCGACGAGGAGGCGGCCCGGCTGGAGCTGGCGGCCGCCCGGACGGTCTTCGAGCGGCTCGGCGCCGTACCGGACGCCCGGCGCGCGGCGGCGCTGCTCTCCGGCGGGAAGCGGCGGCGGCTGCCGGGCGGTCTCACGGCCCGCGAGGCGGAGGTCCTGCGGCTGGTCGCCGGGGGCGGCACGAACAAGGACATCGCCCAGGCGCTGGTGATCAGCGAGCACACGGTCTCCCGGCACCTGAACAACATCTTCGCCAAGCTGGGCGTGGGCTCCCGGGCCGCCGCGACGGCCTACGCGTACGCCCACGGCCTGGTCTGACCGGCTTCGCCCCGCACGGACGGGGCCCCCGGTGCCGACTGGTGCGAACGGCCCACGCCCGCCCACCGCCCCACATGGGCGGTTCGGGCGATGCCCCGCACCGCTCCCCCGGGCTACACCGGAACCATGACCACCACAGCCCCCCTCCTGGACACGCTCCGCGGTGCCGTGCGCGGCACCGTCGTGACCCGCGGCGACCCCTCGTACGACGAGTCCCGCCGGGTCTACAACGCCCTGCACGACCGCCGCCCGGCCGTCGTCGTCCACGCCGTGGACGCCGGCGACGTCATGGCCGCGGTGCTGTACGCCCGGGAGCACTCCCTCCCGCTCGCCGTGCGCGGCGGCTCCCACTCGGTCGCCGGGTTCGGCACCGTGGACGACGGCCTCGTGGTCGACCTGTCCCGCATGAGGGGCGTACGGGTCGATCCGGAGGCCCGTACGGCCCGGGCCGAGGGCGGGGCCACCTGGGGCGACTTCAACCACGCCACCCACGCCTTCGGGCTGGCCACCACCGGCGGGGTCGTGTCGACGACCGGCGTCGGCGGTCTGACGCTCGGCGGCGGCATGGGGCATCTGGCCCGCCGCTGCGGGCTGAGCTGCGACAACCTGATCGCCGCGGACGTCGTGACCGCCGAGGGCACGCTCGTCTCCTGCGACGCGGAGCGGCATCCGGACCTCTTCTGGGCGCTGCGCGGCGGTGGCGGGAACTTCGGGGTCGCCGTCTCGCTCGCATACCGGCTGCACCCGGTCTCGGACGTCTTCGCCGGCCTGACCTGCTACCCGCTCGGCCCGGACGTGGTCCGCGGCTGGCAGCGGATGATCGAGGACGCGCCGGTCGAGCTCAACACGATCCTGGTGATCGCCCTCGGCCCCGAGGAACCGTTCCTGCCGGAGCGCTGGCACGGCCGCCCGATCTGCGCCGCGTTCACCTGCTTCAGCGGCCCGGCGGCGGACGACGAGAAGGTCCTCGCCCGGCTCGACGGGCTCGGCCCGGTCGTCGGCCGGTTCATGGAGCGGATGCCCTACCCGGTGATCAACACCCTCTTCGACGAGCAGCTGCCGCCGGGGCTCTTCCACTACTGGAAGGGCAACTTCAGCCGCGACCTCACGGACGGCGCGATCGACGCGCACATGGAGTACGGCGGGACGATGCCGTCGATGGAGTCGGACACCGCGATCTTCCCGATCGACGGGGCCTGCCACGAGGTGGGGCCGGAGGAGACCGCGTTCGCCTACCGGGACGCCGTCTTCTCGCACTCCATCGGCGCGACCTGGTCGACCGGCGTGGCGGACGCGGAGGCGAACATCGCCTGGACCCGTGCCTACGACAAGGCGCTGCGCCCGCACACCGAGGAGGGCGGGTACGTGAACTTCATGGACACCGACGACCAGGACCGGGTCCGGGTCAACTACCGGCAGAACTTCGACCGGCTGCGCGCGGTCAAGCGCCGGTACGACCCCGACAACGTGTTCCGGCTCAACCAGAACATCGCGCCCTGAGGACGACGGGGTCCCTACGGCACCGTCCGGGCCGAGGCGAGGAGGCGGACGGTGTCGTCGGGCGCGAGCGAGAGCGCGTTCCCGACGGTCCCGAGGACCTCCATCTCGGTCGGGCTGTAGACGCCGTCGGCGAGGGCGATCCGGGCGGCCTGGAGCAGGATCGACTCCCGCCCGGCGGGCGCCAGGTGCGGAGTGAGCGGCTCCAGGGCCTCGTGGAGCTCGATCGCGAGGAGACTGCCCTCGGGGTTCACCTCGGGCATGAAGCGGCCGGTGTCGGCCTCCAGGGCCTCGACGAGGTCGACGAGCTGGACGGCCGTGCACTCGGCGAAGCCGGCGGACCGGACCGCGCTCACGGCCCGGTCGAGGACCGCGCGGGAATCCGTACCGCCGGCCGCGAGCACGGCCAGGGCGACGGTGTGCACGCCGTCCCGGAGCATGGCGGAGAAGCGGCTCGTCGTCGGGCGGTCGAGGACCTCCGTACCGAAGTGCGTGTGACAGGCCGCGCACTCGACGACGGGGCCCGTACAGCCCCTGGGCAGGACCGGGACGCCCAGGACGGCGAATCTGCGGCGGCCGGTGCGGCGCCGGTAGTTCCGGTCGCCGCCGCACTCCTCGCAGAAGAACTCGCCGTCTCCGACCGTGTTCCAGGAGGTGCGGATTCCGCAGACGCCCACTTTCCCACCACGTGAATTCCGGGCAGACCGCACACGCACCTCCTCAACGGCCCGGCTGCACTGCCGGCGTTGGCGTGATGTTAGCCACATCCTTGATGTGGCGTCAGCACCCCGTCAGCAGATCGCCGTGGAGATGGCCGAGACACGACACCGTCCGAGCGGCCTCAGGAGGCGCGGCGACGACGCTTTGCGAAGGCCAGGAAGCCTCCGCCGACGAGGACGGCGGCCACGGCGGCACCGATCGTCCCGGGTCCGATGGCCGAACCGGTCGTCGCGAGATCACCCTCCGGGGTGGCGGACGGCGCCGGGGTCGAGGCCGGGGCGGTGGTCGCCTCGCCCGGCGTCCCCGGGGTGGCGGCGGTGCCCGGGGCCTCGGGGGTGCCTGCGGGCGTCGACGGGGAGGCGGAGGTCCCGGGGGTCTGCGAGGCGCCCGGGGTCGCGGGGGCCGTGGGCGTCCCGCCGCCCTCGCTCGGGGTCGGCTCGGGAGTCGCGGGCGGCGTGGGGACGGGCGTCTCGGTCGGCGCGGGCGGCTCGGGGGTGACGACGGGGCCGGGCGTGGTCTCCTTCGGGAGGCAGCCGGCGAAGTTCATCTGGTGGGTCTCGGCGCCGGGGACGGTGACGAGCTCCTCGGCGACGACCGAGCCGTTGACGTGCCCGGGGCCGATGTTCGCCCCGCCCATCTCGACCTTGGCGTTCGGCGCGAGGATCGTGCCGGGCCAGGAGGTGTAGTTCTTCTTCACGCTCTCGGCCTGCGGGAAGTTCCAGAGCAGCTTGGAGCGGATCTGCCGGAAGTCCTCGCTCGCCAGGACGTAGTCGTCGATGACCGGGGCCGTGCCGTCCGCGCCCTGGTAGTAGACGCCGTAGGTGGCCGACTTGTTCATGTCGTACGAGGCGCCGAGCACGTTCACGAGGGTGGAGGAGCCGGCCGGGACCTTGAGCGTGATCGCCCGGACCTTCTCCAGGTCGGCGGCGTCCACCGCGAAGACGTTGAGCTTCGCGTCCGTGCCGGTGAGGAACAGGCCCTGGGCGTCCTTGTCGCCGGCGACCGTGCCGCCCGGCGTGATCCCCGCCCAGGCGGTGGAGAGCGCGCGCAGGTCGGCGAACTCCTTGGCGAAGTCGATCGGGGAGGCCGGGGTGGCGCCCTCCTCGACCTTGTCGCCGTCGACGCCGAAGCCCTGGCCCGGGGTGGAGCGGTCGACGACCTTGCCGGCGATGCCGGTGCCGTTGTCGAGGACGACCTGGTTCGCGTACAGGGTGCCGCCGACGACGAGGCTGTGGCCGCCGGGCAGCTTCGCGAGGTCGGCGCCGGTGAGCTTGTGGCCGATCGAGAAGCCCGAGGGCTGCTTCGGGTCGCCGAAGGTGGCGTCGCCGCCGACCGCGACCGCGCCCTCGGAGTCGGAGTGGCGGACGGAGTCCTTCTCGACGAACTCGGCGAAGAGGCCGGCCGTGCCGAGCGGGTTCGTCGCGCACGACGTCGCGGGGGTGGCGGAGGCGGCGGGGGCCCAGGCGAGGGCGGTGCCGGTCACCGCGAGGACAGCGGCCACGGCAGCGGTCGTGCGCATGCGAAACTCCAGGTCAGGGAGGTGCGAAGGGGGCGCGTGGGGGGAGTGTCCGAGGGGACGAGGTGACCTTCCGCCATTCCCCGATGTGCCGTCAACTCACCCGATATGACGCCGAATCCGGCATGACGCCATGATCTTCCTTAAGTGAATCTGAAACCGTGACGCAGCTCACACACGAAGCTGCCCCGCACCCTCCGGGAGGAAGGGTGCGGGGCAGCGGCCGTGCAGCGCGTCAGCGGCTCAGCGTGTCAGCGGGCGGAGCGGTTGACCGCCGAGATGACGGCCTTCAGCGAGGCGCGGGTCGTGTTGGCGTCGATGCCGATGCCCCACAGGACCTGACCGTCGATGGCGCACTCGATGTACGAGGCGGCCTGCGCGGAGGCGCCCTCGCTCATCGTGTGCTCCTGGTAGTCCAGCAGGCGGGCGTCCACGCCGATCGCCTGCAGGGCGGCGAAGAAGGCGGAGATCGGGCCGTTGCCGGAGCCGGACAGGACGGTCTCGGCACCGTCGACGATCGCCTCGACGGTCAGCGTGTCCGTGCCGTCCGTGTCGGAGGTCGTCTGACCGGAGCGCAGCTGGATGCGCCCCCAGGCGTTGTCCGGGTTGGGCAGGTACTCGTCCTGGAAGACGGACCAGATCGCGGCCGGCGTGACCTCGCCGCCCTCGCTGTCGGTCTTCTGCTGGATGATCTTCGAGAACTCGATCTGCATCCGGCGGGGCAGGTCCAGCTTGTGGTCGTTCTTCAGGACGTACGCGATGCCGCCCTTGCCGGACTGCGAGTTGACCCGGATGACCGCCTCGTAGGAGCGGCCGACGTCCTTCGGGTCGATCGGCAGGTAGGGCACGGCCCACTCGATGTCGTCGACGGTGACGCCCTTGGCGGCCGCGTCGGCCTCCATCGCGTCGAAGCCCTTCTTGATGGCGTCCTGGTGGGAGCCGGAGAAGGCGGTGTAGACCAGGTCGCCCGCGTAGGGGTGGCGCGGGTGGACCTCCATCTGGTTGCAGTACTCGCTCGTGCGGCGGATCTCGTCGATCTGCGAGAAGTCGATCTGCGGGTCGACGCCCTGGCTGAACAGGTTCATGCCCAGGGTCACCAGGTCGACGTTGCCGGTGCGCTCGCCCTGGCCGAACAGGCAGCCCTCGATGCGGTCGGCGCCGGCCATGATGGCCAGCTCGGCCGCCGCGACCGCGGTGCCGCGGTCGTTGTGCGGGTGGACGGACAGGCAGACGTGCTCGCGGCGGGTCAGGTTCCGGGACATCCACTCGAACCGGTCCGCGTGCGTGGACGGCGTCGAACGCTCCACGGTGGCGGGCAGGTTGAGGATGATCTCGCGGCCCGGGCCCGGCTGCCAGACGTCACAGACCGCCTCGCAGACCTCCAGGGCGAAGTCCAGCTCGGTGTCGGTGAAGATCTCGGGGCTGTACTGGTAGCCGAAGACCGTCCGCTCGTCGAGCAGCTTCTCCGCGTACTCCATGACCAGGCGGGTGCCGTCCACGGCGATCTGCTTGATCTGCTCCTTCGAGCCGCGGAAGACGACCCGGCGGAAGGTGGGCGCGGTGGCGTTGTACAGGTGGACGGTGGCGCGCTTGGCGCCGACCAGGGACTCCACGGTCCGCTCGATCAGGTCCTCGCGGGCCTGGGTCAGTACGGAGATGGTGACGTCGTCCGGGATCGCGCCCTCTTCGATGATGGAACGCACGAAGTTGAAGTCGGTCTCGCCGGAGGAGGGGAAGCCGACCTCGATCTCCTTGTAGCCCATGCGGACCAGCAGGTCGAACATCTCGCGCTTGCGGGCCGGGGACATCGGGTCGATCAGGGCCTGATTGCCGTCGCGCAGGTCGGTCGACAGCCAGCGGGGCGCCTGCGTGATGCGCTGCTCGGGCCAGGTGCGGTCGGGGATCTGCACGGCCTCGTAGCGGCCGTACTTGTGGATCGGCATCCCGGAGGGCTTCTGCAGCTGCGTCGCGTTGGTGACGGGCGTGGGGCGGCTGACGAACGGGGACTGGGTCATTGCGTTTGGCTCCTCGGGTCCAGCTTCAAGAAGGACGGCCGACTGTCGAACGCAACACCAGGTCCCGCGGGGAGGGGGTCGGCCTACGACTACAGGCCCTCGCCGCGGCAGCTAAGGAGAAGCAGCCCGAAACGCATGATGTGCCGCAGCTTAGCCCAGGGACGTCGGAGACGGACGTCCTGTTTCAGTATGCGGGACGGGCCGCGCGTCAAGGCTGATCAGTGACGTATCACTCCATTTCGCCAATCCTCGTCTCAACTCGTGACAGTGACATCACGCAGTGCCACATTGCTGGGATGACTCCCCAGACGCCCGTCTTCTGCTCGATCGTCCCGCCGCACCTCCTGGAGCACCTGGCGCGCTCCTCGAACCCGGCGGTCGCCGCCGCCGCGCGCCGCACCCTCATCGCGGACGCCTCGGCCCGGACGAGCCGGGTGCTGCCGCTGCCCGGCAGCGCGCCGACGCTCGCCCCGGCGGACGTCGGCCGGCCGCACCGCACCGTCTACGACTGCGAGCGCGGCACCGAGCTGCCGGGCACGCGGGTCCGCGCCGAGGGTGAGGAGGCGACCGGCGACGCCACCGTCAACCGCGCGTACGCGGGCCTCGGCGCCACCTTCGACCTCTTCCTGAACGCCTTCGGGCGGGACTCGATCGACGGCTCGGGGCTGCCGCTGCGGGCCTCGGTCCACTACGACGAGAACTACGGCAACGCCTTCTGGAACGGCGAGCAGATGGTGTTCGGCGACGGCGACGACGAGATCTTCCTCGACTTCACGCTGCCGGTGGACGTCATCGGCCACGAGCTGGCC
The DNA here is from genome assembly GCF_014649015.1 of Streptomyces narbonensis. Classification (GTDB taxonomy): domain Bacteria; phylum Actinomycetota; class Actinomycetes; order Streptomycetales; family Streptomycetaceae; genus Streptomyces; species Streptomyces narbonensis. The sequence continues at coordinate 527,149 of NZ_BMSF01000001.1, read as the reverse complement.
CACGGCTTCACCCAGCACACGGCGAACCTGGAGTACTTCAGCCAGTCCGGCGCGCTCAACGAGTCCGTCTCCGACGTCTTCGGCTCGCTCGTGAAGCAGTACGCCCTCGGGCAGAGCGCCGACCGGGCCGACTGGCTGATCGGCGAGGGACTCTTCCACCCGAACGTGGAGGGCACGGCCCTGCGCTCGATGAAGGCCCCGGGCACCGCGTACGACGACGACGTCCTCGGCAAGGACCCGCAGCCCGCCCACATGGACGACTACGTCCGCACGAGCCGGGACAACGGCGGGGTGCACATCAACTCGGGCATCCCCAACCACGCCTTCTACCTGTTCGCGACCGAGCTCGGCGGGAACGCCTGGGAGCGGCCCGGGCAGGTCTGGTACGACGTGATGACGGGCGGGACGCTCACCCCCGAGACCCGGTTCTCGGAGTTCGCGGCGGCCACGGTGGCGGCGGCCAAGGCCCGGTACGGCGACGGGGAGGAGATCCAGGCCGTCCTGAAGGCCTGGGCGGCGGTGGGGGTGCCCACCGACTGACCGGCTGGTAGACAGGGCCCATGCGGATTCGAGTGCGGCGCACGGGCGGTTTCGCGGGCATCGAGCGGTCGGCGGAGGTGGAGGTCTCGGACCCCGAGTGGGAGTCCCTGGCCGCCACCGTCCTCGCCGAGGGCGACGGTGACGTCCGGGGCGTGCCGGACGGTTTCTCGTACGAGATCACCGTCGACGGCCGCACGGTCCGCTGTTGCGACCCCCGTCTCACGGAGGCGCAGAGGACCCTCGTGACGAGGGTCCTCAAGGAGGGCGCGTAGCGGTCACCCGCGGCGCCAGAACCCGCCGGCCCCCTGCTCCTTCGGGCGCCGGACCTCCAGCGTCCAGTCGCCTTCGGAGGACCCGACCGCCACCAGCAGGGGTCCCGTCGGCAGCCGTCTCAGGGACTTCGGGCGCTTGCCGGCCTCGTTGGCGAGCGACTTGTAGTCGTGGCAGTCCCGGGAGTCCGGCGCGTAGCCCCGCACCTCGAAGTAGGCGTGGTCCCCGACCGGGCGGAGGGCGGCGGCGAGCTCGGCGGCGGGTCCCGTGTGGAGCAGCACGTCCGCGCCGCGGCCCTTGGCCCCTCGGCCGAGTTCCGCCACGGCGCCGACCGGCCGGAGTGTGATCTTCCATCTGCGGTTCGAGGCGTCGACGCGCAGGTAGAGCGGGCCCTTTCCGTCGAACCACAGCGCCGCCCGGCCCTCGAAGTCCGTCAGGGTCGTGTTGGCCAGCGCGTGGCCGGGGCCCGGCTCGCCCTCTTCGTCGATCCTCCGGACACAGAAGTAGCCGTCGCCCTGCCGCTCGGTGTCGATCAGGAGGATGCCGGGCGGCAGGGGCACGTCGACGGTGACGTCCTGATTGCCCTCGCCCTCCCGGACGTACTCCGGGAAGTCCCTGCCGAAGAGCGCGGCGGGGGACGAGGACGCCGCTGCGAGGACCTCGGGCGCCGGGAGCTTGGTCACGCCCTCGACAGCGACGGGCTCGGGCCCGGGCGCCGGGAGCTCGGTCACGCCCTCGACGGCAAGGGACTCGGGCCCGGGCGCCGCGGCCGGGCCGCTGCCCTCGATGCCGAAGTCCTCGGCGAGGCCGACGAGCCCGGAGTCGTACCCCTGGCCCACCGCGCGGAACTTCCACGTGCCGTCGCGCCGGTAGAACTCGCCGAGGACGAACGCCGTCTCCGTCGTCGCGTCGTCCACCTCGTACAGCGCCAGCTGCTCCCCCGTACCGGCGCTGATCGTCCGCACGAGCAGCCCGGGCACCTGGCCGAAGCTTCCCTCGTCGCAGGAGGCGGTGATCGCGATGCGCTGGACGTCGGGCTCGACGCGCGCCGTGTCGATCTCCAGCCAGTCGGCGACGCGCCGCTCCTCGTCCCGCACCTGCCCGACGTGGCGGACGGCGCCGGAGGCGTGCGCGAGCTGGTTGTAGAAGACCAGGTCGCCGTCGCCCCTGACCTTGCCCACGGCGTCCAGGAGCAGCGCGGAGGCGTCGACCTCCGGCACCCCGTCGCCGGCGGCCCGCCGGACGACCGCGACCCGCCACACCTGCCCGGGGACCGGCAGGTTTCCCCCCTTGATGATCTGCGTCACCGCGTCATGCTGGCACGCGGCCGGGGGGAAGTCGACGGGTTCAGAAACCGAGCTTGCGCAGCTGCTTGGGGTCCCGCTGCCAGTCCTTCGCGACCTTCACGTGCAGGTCGAGGAAGACCGGGGTGCCGAGCAGGGCCTCGATGTGCTTGCGGGACTTCATGCCCACCTCCTTGAGGCGGCTGCCCTTCGGGCCGATGATGATGCCCTTCTGGCTGGGGCGCTCGATATACACGTTGGCGTGGATGTCGAGCAGCGGCCGGTCCGCCGGGCGGTTCTCGCGCGGGATCATCTCCTCGACGACCACCGCGATCGAGTGCGGCAGCTCGTCCCGTACGCCTTCGAGCGCGGCCTCGCGGATCAGCTCCGCGACCATGACCTGCTCCGGCTCGTCCGTGAGGTCGCCCTCCGGGTAGAGCGGCGGGGACTCGGGCAGCAGCGGGATGATCAGGTCGGCGACGAGCTGGACCTGCTTGTCGCCGACGGCCGAGACCGGGACGATCTGCTGCCACTCGAAGCCCAGCTCCTTGCCGAGCTGGTCGACCGCGATGAGCTGCTCGGCGAGCGTCTTGGAGTCGACCAGGTCGGTCTTGGTGATGATCGCGACCTTCGGGGTCTTCTTGATCGCGGCGAGTTCCTTGACGATGAACTTGTCGCCGGGGCCGAGCTTCTGGTCGGCGGGCAGGCAGAAGCCGATCACGTCGACCTCGGCCCAGGTGGTGCGCACGACGTCGTTGAGCCGCTCGCCGAGGAGGGTGCGCGGCTTGTGGAGGCCGGGGGTGTCGACCAGGATCAGCTGCGCGTCCGGGCGGTGCACGATGCCGCGGACGGTGTGCCGGGTGGTCTGCGGCCGGTTCGAGGTGATGGCCACCTTCTGGCCGACCAGAGCGTTCGTGAGGGTGGACTTGCCCGCGTTGGGGCGGCCGACGAAGCAGGCGAAGCCGGCCCGGTGGACGGCTTCGGTTTCAGGGTTGCGAGCGCTCATGGGGGCCATTGTCCCCGATGAGCGCCCGCCTCACGCACTCAGGACGTCCCGGGGCCCGCCTCAGGCCTCGTCCAGGGCCCGGCGGCGGCGCATCCGGAGGCCGAAGAAGCCGGTCACGGTCGCGACGAGGAGGGTCCCGCCGGCGAGCCAGGGCAGGGCCGTGAAGGACACGGTGCCGGTCTCCTTCACGTTCTTCGCGCTGGCGGTGAGCGTCACGTCGCCCCAGTCGAACTGCGGGGAGCCGTTCCACCGCTCGGTGAGCCGGATCTTCTGGCGGGGCAGCAGCTCGGACGGCACCTTCGCCAGGTCCCGGTCGAGGAGCGTGCGCCCGAAGAGCCCCTCGGCCTTGAGGACGACCTTGGGGTTGAGGGTGACGTTGCCCCGGTTGTGGAGGGTGTACGAGACGAGGGCGCTGCTCGTGCCGGTGCCGGGGACGAGCGGCCGGTCCTGGTCGAGGGTGACGTCCTCCACGGCGAGGGCGGGGACGGTAGGGCCGTTGACCCGGAGGTAGACGCGGGCGCCGACCGCGCGCTGGACGCCGACGGCGACGGAGCCCTGCCCGCTGGGGCTGATCCGCTCGTCGAGGGCGACGAGGGCGCCGGGGTGGTCGCCGGGGTCGGCGTCGGCGGGGACGGCCAGCGTGTACGGGACGGTGACGGCGGAGCGCGGCGGGACGGTGACCCGGGTCTGCCGGGGCTTGATCCAGGCACCTGCGCCGGTCTGCTTCTCCGCCTGCGTGCGGATGGCGAAGCCGCCGTCCCGGTCGGTGTTGTAGGCGTCGGCGCCGTACAGCCGGAAGCTGAGCGGGGCGGCCGTCTTGTTGGTGACGGTGACGCGCTCGGTGAGCGAGGTGCCGGGGTCGACGGAGAGGTAGAAGTACGGGCGGCTGCCGGGCTTCGCGGCGGCCGGGTAGACGGCCCACTCGCCGTTCTCGGCGGCGGCGGCCCGCGGTGCGGCGCCGGGGAGCACGAGCGACACGAGGGAGACGAGGGACGCGAGGAGCGCGCCGAGGAGGAGCGGTCGGAGGACGTACGGCTTGCTGCGCACAGTGCGGAGAACCCCCGGGTGCGGAGCGGGCCGGCCGGGGGTCGCCCGGCCGGCCCGCCGGGTGGTCAGGACAGGGTCAGCGTCAGCACGCCCGCGTACGAACCGGGCGCGGTGAACGCCGGGACGTCGAGGGAGAGCTTGGCGTCGACGGTGAACTCGCCGCCCGTGAGGGTGCCGTTCGGCGTGGAGGCGAGGGTCGCGCCGCCGCTGCCGACGGGACCGGCCGAGCCGGCCGCGCAGGCGCTGGGGCTGCCGGCCTTGGCGGCGCAGGCAGGGGTCCAGCTGAGGTTCCCGGCGCCGATGGCTCCGCCGGGGCCGGTGAAGTCGGTGACCTTGCCGGTGAGGGACCAGCCCGCGGGACCGCCGCGGAAGTCCTTGACCGTCACCGTCTTCAGATCGCCGGTGGCCGCGCCGCCCTGCCCGAAGTCGACCGAGGTCAGCTCGACGGCGTCCCCGGCCTGGCTCATGGAGAGCTCGCCCGCCGTGACGGCCGCGGTGATCGTCTGGCTGTTCGGCGGGGCCGGTACGACGACCTTGTACGCGGCGGGTCCGGCGCCCTTCTCCGGGTCCCAGGCCGCGCCCTCGTACGCCACGACACCGGTGGTCGCCGGGTCGTTGACCTTCAGGCGCGCGGCGAAGCCGCCCTCGCTGTCGGTCGTGACGGTCATCTTGTCCGCGGTCTCGGCGCCGCCGGCCCGGCCGACGACGGTGACCTCGGCGAGCGGGGTGAACTTGGCGCCGGTGACGGTCACCCGGACCCCGGGGTCGCCCGAGGCGCTGTCGAGCTGGAGCGTCCGGGCGTTGGGGCTGGTCACGGGGCTCGCGACGACCGTCTCGGAGACCGGGGCGGGCGGGTTGAGCACCGTACAGGGGGTGTCCAGCTCCATGAGGTAGCTGGTGTGGATGTTGTAGTCGCCCGGCGAGAGGGTGATCGATCCGGCCTCGGTGACCGTGAAGGTGCCGGTCATGGAGAAGGCCGGGAAGGAGCCCTTGCCCGGGATGGGCGGGTTCTTCTTGGGTCCGGTGACGCTCACCGCGCCGGTCTGGGCGCCGCCGAGGACGACCTTGCCGCTCGGGGTCATGATGTCGGCCGGGAGCGCGAGGTCGACGGGGTTCGACGCGGCGGGCTTGGTGATCGTGTAGGTCACCGTGACCGTGTCGCCGACCTTGGGCGCGGCCTTGTCGACCGTGATCTCGGCGGTCGTGGTGCCCGTGATGGGCGGGATGCCGGCGATCGGCGGCGGGACGCATCGGGTCTGGAACTCCACCGGGGCGGAGTCGGTGGTCGCGTGGGCCGGAGCGGCGATGGCGCCGCCTGCGGCGACCGCGAGGGCGGTGGCGCCGAGGACGGCGGTCCAGCGCCGTCTTCGGGTCGCCGCCCTGGATCGGGTGAGTGCCATGTGTGGGCCCCCTCCTGAGGGATGAGAGGGCGCCATTGACGGCTGCGGGCCGAGAGAAGTCAATGGAATCGAAAACCATCGACTGATGACCCATCAGATTCTGTCAAGATCAGCATATTCCTGGCATTTGCCCAGGTCACGCCAGAGACCGGTGCCGCCGTCGGCGACACCGGTCAGGGGTGGGGCAGGGCTCAGCTGAACACGAACGGGCCCGGCGTCTGCGAGGTCACGGCGTCACAGTTCACCGTGACTCCGAAGATCACCATCTTGAGGGCGACACCCGCGAAGTACGAGTTGAGGCTGTCGCCGGAGGCCACGATCCCGCTCAGGGGGCCGATGGTGACGGGCTGCCCGGCGCCGACCGCCGGGTTCTTCTTCCCGGTGAAGACCCGGGTGCCGCCGCCCGCCTTCGCCAGCGTCAGCGTGGCGTTGATCTGGTCGGCGCCGACCGGGATCGGCGTCGTGACGGCCGTGCTGATCGTCATGGTCGCGGACGTACCGCTCTGGGTCGCGGTGATGTTGGCGGTGCCGCCGCCCCAGCTGCCGCAGTCGTACTGCGCCGACGCGGACCCCGGCGAGACGGCTCCGGCCGTCGGGGCGAAGGCGAGTCCGGCGGCGGCGAGTGCTCCGGTGAGTACCGCGACCGTCCCTAAGGTGCTTCTGCTTCTCATGGCGAGTTCGAACCCCTTCCGATGACGAACGCAGGGGTGCGGGCGCTGCGTGAACGGCGAATATCTGACGGTCCGTCGGGCGAACCGATGCTCATTGAGACGCAGACGGCCGGGGAAGGCAAGAGAAGTTGCGGTGATCCTTCACAAACGCGCAAGGGCCCGGCACACGGCCGGGCCCTCGATGTCTCATTGTCGCCCTTCGCGACGACGGCGTGTCAGCCCGCGACGACGGCGTGTCAGCCCGCGGTGACGGCCTCGCGCAGCTTTCCGTCCGGACCGGCGAGCAGCACCGGCGTCTCCGGGCCGCCGAGGTCCCGTACGGCCGCGCGGTCCTCCGCCGACGCGGCACCGGCGTTCGACACGACGGCCGCCGCCTCCAGGGACTGGGCACCGCTGGCCACCGCCATCGCCACCGCGGTCTGCAGCGCGCTCAGCTTGAGCGACTCCAGCTCCACGGTCCCCGCCACGTACGTCCGCCCGGTCTCGTCCCGTACGGCCGCCCCCTCGGGCACGCCGTTGCGTGCGCGGGCGCTGCGCGCCAGGGTGATGATCTTGAGGTCCTCGGCGCCGAGGTCGCCGTGCTCGCTGCTGAGTGTCATGGCCCGAGCATAGGTCGGAGCCCGCGGACGGCCGCGCTCCGTCTCACCCCACGGCCCTGCGGATCTCAGCCCGCGACCGGGTACATCGCCCCGCGGCGGCCCTCCGGGGAGACCAGCCACTCCAGCTTCGCGGCCGTGTCGGCCTCCGGGAGCGGGGTGTGCATGACGATGACCAGGTCCGGCCGGGCCGGGACCCTGAGCTGCGTGGCCTCCACGACCAGCGTGCCGACCAGCGGGTGCTCCATCTCCTTGCGGTTCTGGCCGCCCGGCAGGATGTCCCGCCGCTCCCACAGCTCGGCGAACTCCGGGCTCAGCTCCTTGAGCTCCTCGACGACCGCCCGGAACCCCTCGTCGTCCGGGCACTCCGAGCAGGCGGACCGGAACTGGGCGACGACCCGCGGCGCGAGCTCCTCCCAGTGCCCCATCCGCGAGCGGTACAGCGGGTCGGTGAAGAAGGTGACCAGGCAGTTCTGCGAGGCCTCCGGCCGCATCCCGAGCACGATCGCCGCCGCGTCGTTGTAGAGCACCGTGTTCCAGTACACGTCCATGATGTGCGCGGGGAACGGCATCCACGTGTCGATCAGCCGCCGCAGCCCCTGGCACATGTCCCGGTCCTCCGGGGCGGCCTCCAGGGCCGGCGGGTTGAGCGCCGCGAGGACGTACAGATGGCGCCGCTCCGCCGGGCTGAGCCGCAGCACCCGCGCCACCGAGTCCAGCACCTGCGGCGAGACCGTGATGTCGCGGCCCTGCTCCAGCCACTGGTACCAGGACACCCCGACGCCCGCGAGGACCGCGACCTCCTCGCGACGCAGGCCCGGCGTGCGGCGGCGCGCCCCGCCGTCCGGGAGTCCCGCCTCGGCCGGGCTCACCCGGGCCCGGCGGCTCATCAGGAACTCGCGCAGTTCGCCGAGGCGGTGCTGCTTCGCGCTGGTGCTCTCGAGAGCGGTGGCCACGTCTGCTTCCTCCCCCTGGATGCCTGGTGGTGCGACCAACAGGATAAGTACCCGCTCCCCACCCGTGTTCCCGTGACGCGAGAGTCGTGGGCATGGCAACGACGACCACTTCACCCGCTCCGCCCGCCGCTCCCCCGGCCGCCCCTGCGTCCCTCACGGGCCGCAACCGGCTCATCCTCTTCGTCCTGTGCGCCGCCCAGTTCATGGTGGCGCTCGACTTCTCCGTCCTGAACGTGGCCCTGCCCGCCCTCGGCGCCGACCTCGGCCTCGGGCAGTCGGCTCTCCAGTGGGCCGTCACCGCCTTCGCCCTGCCCTCCGGCGGTTTCCTGCTCCTCTTCGGACGGATGGGCGACCTCTACGGCCGCAAGAAGCTCTTCCTCGCCGGGCTCGCGCTCTTCGGAGCGGCCTCGCTGCTCGCCACCTTCGCCTGGAACCCGGCCGCCTTCCTCACCGGGCGCGCCCTCCAGGGCATCGGCGCCGCCGCGATCGTGCCCACCGGCATGTCGCTCCTGACGACGACCTTCCCCGAGGGCCCCCTGCGGGACAAGGCGCTCGGCATCTCCGGCACCCTGCTGTCGCTGGGCTTCACCGTCGGCATGGTGCTCGGCGGGGTCATGACCGACACGCTCGGCTGGCGCTCCACGATGGGCCTGCTCGCGCTCTTCACCGTGATCGTGCTGCCGCTGGCGCCGAGCCTGCTGCCCGAGTCCCGGACCCCCGAGAAGCCCCGGCTCGACGTGCCGGGCGCGGTGACGGTCACGGGCGGTCTGCTCGCCCTGATCTACTCCCTGTCGACGGCCGCCGAGCACGGCTTCGGCCGGACGGACGTCCTGGTCACCCTGGCGGCCGGGCTGCTGCTGCTCGCGGTCTTCGTCCGGGTCGAGTCCCGGCACGCGGCCCCGCTCGTCTCGCTGCCGATGCTGCGCCGGCGCACGGTCGCCTTCGGCAACCTGGGCGGCCTGATCACCTTCTCGATGATGTCGACCGTCATCTTCGTCCTGACCCTGTACCTCCAGGAGACGCTGGGCCTGTCGTCCTTCGCCACCGGTCTCGTCTTCGGCGTCCAGGGCGTCTTCGCGGTCGTGGCGGGGATGCTCGCGCCGAAGGTGATCGGCCGGCTCGGCGCCCGCCGCGTCCTGGTCGGCTCGCTCGCCGGGCAGGGCCTGCTGACGGCGGCGATCCTCGGTGTGGGCCAGGAGTCGGGTGCGCTCCTGGCGACGGTCGCGGCCTCGCTGGCCTGCATGTTCCATCTCGGCGCGATCATCTCGTACGGACTGATCGTCACCTCCGGCGTCCCGGACGAGGAGCAGGGCCTGGCGACCGGCCTGGTGACGACCACCCAGCAGGTCGGGCTCACCATCGGGATCCCACTGCTCGGGGTCCTCGCGACGACGGGCGGGGACCTGTTCGGGGGTGTCCGCACGGTCCTCGCCCTGGACGCGGCGATCGTGCTCGGCACGGCGGTGCTCGTCGCCCTCGGCCTGCGGCGACGCGCCTGAGCCCAGGGGGTGTCTTGCCGATCAGGCCGGGCTCGCGGCGTGATCGACAAAACACCCCCAGGGCGGGCCCCGACCCGTCCTACGGCCGGTCGAGTCGGAGCCGTACCGCCTTGGGGAGACCGGCGACGACGAGGTCGTACGAGTCCTCGACGAGCTCCCGGACCATGCGGTCCGGGAGCTCTCCGACGGTCACGGTGTTCCAGTGCCGCTTGTTCATGTGGTAGCCCGGGGCGACGGCGGGGTGCTCCGCGCGGAGCCGTACCGCCTCGTCCGGGTCGCACTTGAGGTTGATCCGCAGCGGGTCCCCGTCGAGCCACGACAGCGCGAACATCTTCCCGGCGACCTTGAAGACGGAGGTGTCCGGTCCGAACGGGAACTCCTCCGAGGCGTCGTTGAAGTCCAGGCAGAGCGCACGCAGCTCGTCGGGGGTCATTCCGTTTCGTCCTCCGGTTCCAGGGGCTCCACCAGCACGGTGACGATCTTGTTCCGGCGGCCGGCCGGGGACTCCGCCGTGAGCCGCAGCGAGCGGCCGTCCGGCAGCTCCACGACCGCCTTCGCGCCCGCGATCGGGACGCGGCCGAGGGCCTTGGCGAGCAGTCCGCCGACGGTCTCCACGTCCTCGTCGTCGTACTCGTCGGGGCCCAGGCCGTACAGCTCGCCGAGGTCGCCGATGTCGAGGCGGGCCGTGACGCGGTGACTGCCCTCGCCCAGGTCCTGGACGGGCGGCAGCTCGCGGTCGTACTCGTCGGTGATCTCGCCGACGATCTCCTCCAGGATGTCCTCGATGGTGACGATGCCGGCCGTGCCGCCGTACTCGTCGATGACGACGGCGACGTGGTTCCGCTCCTGCTGCATCTCGCGCAGGAGGTCGCCGGCGTTCTTGGTGTCGGGGACGAAGGCGGCGGCCCGCATCGCGGTCGACACGAGGTCGGCCTCGGAGTCGCGGTTGATGTGCGTCTTCCGGACGAGGTCCTTCAGGTACACGATGCCGACGATGTCGTCCTCGTTCTCGCCGGTCACCGGGATCCGGGAGAAACCGGAGCGCAGCGCGAGGGTGAGGGCCTGACGGATCGTCTTGTACCGCTCGATGCAGACGAGGTCGGTGCGCGGCACCATGACCTCCCGCACGAGCGTGTCGCCCAGCTCGAAGACGGAGTGCACCATGCGGCGCTCCTCGTCCTCGATGAGCGACTCCTGCTCGGCGAGGTCCACCATGGCCCGCAGCTCGGCCTCGGAGGCGAAGGGGCCCTTGCGGAAGCCCTTGCCCGGGGTCAGCGCGTTGCCGATGAGGATCAGGAGCTGCGGGATCGGCCCCATGATCCGGGCCAGCGGCAGCAGGACGTACGCGGCGGCCGTCGCCGTGTTCAGCGGGTGCTGGCGGCCGATGGTGCGCGGCGAGACGCCGACGGCCACGTACGACACGAGGACCATCACGACGATGGCGACGAGCAGCGCCTCCCAGGTCTCCGGGAAGGCTTCGAGGCAGGCGTACGTGACGAGGACGCCGGCCGCCATCTCGCAGGCGACGCGGACGAGCAGCGCCACGTTGAGATAGCGGGTCGGGTCGGAGGAGATCTGGGCGAGCTTCTCGGCCCCGCGCCGCCCGGACCGGACGGCCTCGGCGGCGCGGAAGCTGGAGACGCGGGCGAGGCCGGCCTCGGCGCAGGCGGCGAGCCAGGCGACGACGACCAGCGCGACGGCGCCGAGGATCAGCGAGACGTCCATCGGGTCAGGAGACGGTCGGAGCCGGGGACGGGCCGGTGAGGCCCTTCTCCGCGCGCCAGCCGTCGACGATCGCCGCCTGGAGGCCGAACATCTCGGCCTTCTCCTCGGGCTCCTCGTGGTCGTACCCGAGGAGGTGGAGCACGCCGTGGACGGTGAGGAGCTGGAGCTCCTCGTCCATGGAGTGCTCCGTCGGCGCGTCCTTGCCCTGCTGGGTGGCGACCTCGGGGCAGAGCACGATGTCGCCCAGGAGCCCCTGCGGGGGCTCCTGGTCGTCCTTGGCCGGCGGACGCAGCTCGTCCATCGGGAAGGACATGACGTCCGTGGGCCCGGGCAGGTCCATCCACTGGATGTGGAGCTGCTCCATCGCCTCCGCGTCCACGACGATCACCGAGAGCTCGGAGAGCGGGTGGATGCGCATGCGCGCGAGCGCGTAGCGGGCGATGTCGAGGATCGCCTGCTCGTCGACCTCGGTACCGGACTCGTTGTTGACGTCGATCGACATGTGTTCTGCGTTCTACTTCCCGTTACGGCCGCGCCGGTGCTCGCCGCGGCTGTCGTCGCGGCTGTCGTTGCGGAGGTCGTACTGCTCGTACGCGTCGACGATACGGCCGACGAGCTTGTGCCGGACGACATCCTGCGACGTGAGCGTCGAGAAGTGGACGTCCGGGACACCGTCCAGGATGTCGCGGACCTGGCGAAGACCGCTCTTCGTGCCGTTCGGCAGGTCGACCTGGGTGACGTCACCGGTGATGACGATCTTCGAGTCGAAGCCGAGGCGGGTGAGGAACATCTTCATCTGCTCGGGGTTCGTGTTCTGCGCCTCGTCGAGGATGATGAACGCGTCGTTGAGGGTGCGGCCACGCATGTATGCCAGCGGTGCGACCTCGATCGTCCCGCTCGCCATGAGCTTGGGGATCGAGTCGGGGTCGAGCATGTCGTGCAGCGCGTCGTAGAGCGGGCGCAGGTAGGGGTCGATCTTCTCGTAGAGCGTGCCGGGCAGGAAGCCGAGCCGCTCGCCCGCCTCGACGGCGGGCCGGGTCAGGATGATCCGGGTGACCTGCTTGGACTGCAGGGCCTGGACCGCCTTGGCCATGGCGAGGTAGGTCTTGCCCGTGCCGGCGGGGCCGATGCCGAAGACGATCGTGTGCTTGTCGATGGCGTCGACGTACCGCTTCTGGTTGAGCGTCTTGGGGCGGATGGTGCGGCCCCGGCTGGAGAGGATGTTCTGCGTGAGCACCTCTGCGGGGGTCTCGCCGCCGTCCGCCGATCCTTCGTCGCTCGCCCTGAGCATGGCGATCGAGCGTTCCACTGCGTCCTCCGTCATCGGCTGACCGGTGCGGAGCACCAGCATCATCTCGTCGAACAGGCGCTGTATCAGGGCGACTTCCGCCGCGTCCCCGACCGCGCTGACCTGATTGCCCCGGACATGAATGTCGGCCCGCGGGAAGGACTTCTCGATGACGCGGAGCAGCGCGTCACCGGAGCCCAGCAGGCTCACCATCGGATGCTTGGCGGGGACGGTGAAGTGGGCGCGGGCCTGGTCGGGCTTCCCGTCGAGGGACGCTCCGTCGTGGGCTGTGGGTGTCTGAGTCATGGGCCGGCACTGTGGCCTGCGCATACCTCCCGTTGCAGGGTTCTCGCTGCTCGACAACCTCTCGGCTTCCAAGCCTACGACTTGGGGGCGACGGGCCGAAGGGATTTACGAGGCGGCCGCACGGAAGCCGATCGTGGGCACCGCGCGGCGCAGCGGCCAGGGGCGCGCGGGGGCCGGAAGGAGCCGCTCCAGGAAGGCGTACCGGTCGCGCAGCGCCTCCGGATCCTGCTGGGCGTGGCCCTGGACGTGCTGCCACCAGGCGGCGATCTCTCCCCAGGTGGGGGCGGAGAGCGAGCCGCCGAACTCCTGGACGGAGAGGGCGGCGGTGAGGCCCGCGAAGGCGAGCCGGTCGGCGAGGGGCCAGTCGGCGAGGGTGCCGGTGACGAAACCGGCGACGAAGACGTCCCCGGCGCCGGTCGGGTCGAGGGCGGAGACCTGGATGGCGGGGACCTCGGCGGTCTCGCCGGTGGCGCCGTCGACGGCGTAGGCGCCCTCGGCACCGAGGGTGACCACCGCGTAGCGGACCTTGTCGGCGAGGGCGCGGGCGGCGGCCCGGGGGCAGTCGGTGCGGGTGTACCGCATGGCCTCGGCGGCGTTGGGCAGGAAGGCCTCGCAGTGCTCCAGGTCGGTGAGGCCCGCCAGGTCCCAGCGGCCGGTGTCGTCCCAGCCGACGTCGGCGAAGACCTTGGCGCCGCCGCGCGCGGCCTGCGCCACCCACTCCTCGGCGCGGCCGGGGACGAGGGAGGCGACGGCGGCGCGGGCGTGCGGCGGGTAGGCGGGCAGGGCGCCGTCGAGCGGCGGGGCCTCGTGGCCGTGGGAGACCATGGTCCGCTCGCCCTCGTAGGCCATGGAGACGGTCACCGGGGAGTGCCAGCCGGGGACGGTGCGGGAGAGCGTCAGGTCGATGCCCTCGCCCTGCTCCAGCGCGTCCCAGCAGTACTCGCCGTAGTGGTCGTCGCCGAAGGCGGCGGCGAGGGAGGTGCGCAGGCCGAGGCGGGCGAGGGCGGTGGCCATGTTGGCGACGCCACCGGGGCTGGAGCCCATGCCGCGGGCCCAGGACTCGGTGCCGCGGACGGGGGCGCTGTCGAGGCCGGTGAAGATGATGTCGAGGAAGACCGTGCCGGTCAGGAAGACGTCGCAGGCGGGGTCGGTGGGCTCGCGCAGGCACACCAACGGGTCGACCCCTGCTTGGTGTTGCGGCTGGTCTCCCCTTGCTGTGCTCACGGCGGCTCCCCGGACGTGGTGCGGATCAAATCAGTGTGCCCGATGAGGGCCGGGTGACGGGTGGGACGCACGAGGAAGGCTGACCGCCTACCCGGAAAGTCGCATGCCAAACCGATGGTGACCCGGATCACATAATTTACTCCCGGATACCACCTTCTCGGGCAACTCACCTGCTTGATACACATGGTTCCGCGACCCCGTGCCCCGTGCACCACCGGGCGCTCCACCCCTCCCCTTTTCGTTCCCGGGAACGCCCATGTCGTCGCGGCCTCGCGGCTCGGGGGCCCTCGTCGCCCTCGTTGCTCTCTTCACCGCCGGTTACCTCGCTCCGTACCTGCTGCCGACCGTCGTCGGCCGCCTCGCCTCGGGCCTCGGCATCGGCCCCTCCCAGGCGGGCCTGGTCGGCTCCGTCCTGCTGCTCGGCTCCTCCACCGCCGGATTCACGCTCGCCGCGCGCGGGGAGCGGATCGGCCCCCGCGCGGCGGCCCGCGCGGGTCTGATCGCCATGGCGATCGGGTACGGCTCCGCCGCCGCGACCCACGCCGTGCCGCTGGTGGTCGCGGGCGCGGTCCTCGGCGGCCTCGGCTCGGGCACGGCGACGGCGGTCGCGGCGGCCGGGATCGCCGGGCAGCGCGACCCGCACCGGGCCTCGTCGCTGGGCCTGCTCACGGTCTCGGCGACCGCCGGTGCCCTCTACCTCACGCTGCCGCACCTGAGCTCCGGGCACGCTCCCCCGCTGGTCGCCATCGCCTGCGCGGCTGCCCTGGTGTGGCCGCTGACGGGCCGGCTGCCGGGCGCCCCGCGCGCGGGAGCCGGGCGTACGGAACCGTCGGCCGCCCCCACCGGCCCGCTGCCCCACCGCCGGGCCGGGGCCGTGCTCGCCGGGGGCATCCTGTGCTGGTCCCTCGCGCAGAACGCGCTCTGGGGCGTCAGCGGCCGGATCGGGCTCACCCAGGCCGGCCTCTCAGAGGTCACCGTCGGCGCGGTCTTCGCGGCGGCGCTCGGCGCCGGGCTCGCCGGGGTCACCGCGGCGGGCGCGCTCGGCTCGCGCCTCGGCCGGGCGGTGCCGATCGGCGTGGGCACCGTCGTCATCGCGGGCTGCGTGCTGCTGAGCTCGGCCGCCGGGAGCCTGGCCTCCTTCGCGACCGGCGAGATCCTCTGGAACGCCGTCTACCCGGTCGTCCTCTCGTACCTCCTGGGCCTCGCCGCCTCCCTCGACCCCCGCGGCCGCTGGGCCGTCCTGGTCGGCTCGGCGTCCTCCCTGGGCGTCGCCTGCGGCCCGGTCGTCGGCAGCCTGCTCTCGGAGAACGCCGGGTACACGGGCATGGGCGTGGTCCTCTGCTCCCTGCTCCTCCTCGTCGCGGTCCCCATGACGGCCGTGGCCCGCCACGCCTCCGGCCGCCCGCTCGTCCCGGGCTCCGTCCGGCGCCGCGGCGGCGCCCCCGCCGCCGTCCTCGCGGGCACGGCCTCGGCGTCCTCCGCGCTCGTCCCCCAGATGGGCGCCCCGGAGCAGCCGGTGACCGAGTTCCCCGTCCGCGCGTCCCGCCGCCGCGCGGCGAAATCGGCCTTCCGGCCGGCCGGACCGTCGGACCGGGGCTGAGCGGCGGCTCCACGCCCGCCACCTGCGGCGTTCGTCCCGCCGTCGATCGACTTGTTGGGTGATACGGGCGTCACCCCGTCGACTTCTTCGTGCCTTCCGCCAATACGACGGCCGGACGGGACGGGCGCAGACTCACTGCCACGACCACTGCCGGCCAACCCTCCCTTCCCGGAGGGCTGTTCGGCGTGGCCACCTACCGGACGAAACGTAGACGGGGGAAGCACGTGAACGTGCAGGACCAGTACGACGAGATCGGCGAGGCGTTCGAAGGATTCAAGTCCCTGCCCCTGATGCGCTACGGGGAGGTGCCCAGCTTCCTGAGCCTGGTCGGGGACGTGACCGGCAAGTCGGTCCTCGACCTGGCGTGCGGCACCGGCTTCTACAGCAGGGAGTTCAAGCGGCGCGGCGCCGCCGACGTCTTCGGCGTCGACCTCTCCGCCGAGATGATCGCCGCCGCGAAGGAGATCGACCGGCGTGACCCGCTGGGCGTGGTCTACGAGGTCGGCGACGTCTCCGAGCTGCGGCAGCTCGACCGGAGCTACGACGTCGCGCTGGGCGTGCAGTGTCTCAACTACGCTGGGGACATCGCGGAGATGGAGCGGATGTGCGCCGCCATCCACAAGAACCTGAAGCCGGGCGGGGAGTTCTTCCTGCTCGTCCAGACACCCGACTACCGTTACGACGGCCCGCCGCTGGACAAGTACGGCTTCCGCATCGAGGCGACCGGCGAGGAGATCGAGACGGGCAGCCGAGGACGGCTCACGGCCCTCCTCGCCCCGCATCCGATCACCATCATCACCACGTGCCCGCGCCGCGAGGTCTACGAGCAGTCCCTCAAGGGGGCCGGGTTCGGCGCGCTGGAGTGGGTCCCGCTGTCGGTGTCCGAGGGGGGCGTCCGCGAGTACGGCGAGGAGTTCTGGGCGGACATGCTCTCCAACCCGCCGCTGGAACTGCTGCGCTGCCGCGCCTGACGCGGTCCGCGGGGCCGCCCTGCGGGGAGGGCGGGGCGGCTGCGCGGACACCTCGGCGGCGAGGCCCCGCCACCGGCGCGGAAACGCGCGGGAGCGGGGCCTCGGAGCGTACGGAGGGCCTTGTGGTCAGCCGTCAGTACTGCTCGATCCTGTTGGCGTTGATGTCGTCCAGCACTCCGATGATCCTGCTGTAGCGCTGCGCGGTGCCGGAGTTCACCGGGAGGAGCAGCGTGTCCTGTGCGTGGATCACGGCCTCGCGGACGTTGTGCAGGCCCAGTGACTGGGTGGTACGCGAGAGGATGACCGTTCCGGCGTTGATGCGCCGGGTGGCCAGGTTGAGGTAGACGGCCAACAGCTGCTTGCCCAGGATGCTCTTGGGCGCGTTGTTGTCGCCGAAGGCCGCGGTGACCTCGGCTGCGGACAGGGCCCCGCTCCGGTCGGTGTCGTATCGCTGGTCGGTGGCCTGTACGCGGGCCAGGAACTCGGCGGTCCACTGCTCCGGGTGGTTCCTCCAGTAGCCCTGGGAGAGCGGGTCGCGGCTGGGCGGAGTCACGGTGATGGTGGTGGTGGCGGAGTCCGTGACGGGCGCGAAGGTGCACGCCCCGCCGGCGTTCTTGTAGCCGACGGACACGGTGTCGGTGTAGGTGGTGCCGGCCAGGGCCAGGAGCGTCGGCCTCGCGGTGAAGACGATCTGCCGGTCGCCGGAGTGCGCCGGGAGGCTGCCGACGTTCCAGACCAGGGTCCGGGTGCCGTCGTCGTTGAGGGTCACGGAGCTCGGCCTGGGGCCGGTGCCGAGATCGAGGGCCTGGCTGTAGTACACGCCCGCCGGCAGGGTGTCGGTGAGGGTGACGCCGGATGCGGCGCCGCTCCCCGTGTTCGCGTAGGTGAGGGTGTACGTGATGGCCTGGCCCGCGTCGACGGTGGCCGTGGCGGCTTTGTCCACGGTCAGGACCGGGGCGTGCACGGTGGTGGTCGCCCGTGCCGTGTTGTCGTCCGTGTACGGGTCGGGCACGCCCTCGGTGTCGGTGCCGGTGACCGTGGCGCGGTTGGTGAGGACCGTGCCGTCTGCCGTGTCGCACGGCACGAGGTAGGTGAAGGCCGGTGTGACCGTGGCGGTGGCGCCGTTGGCCAGGTCGGCGAGCGAGCGCTGCTGGGTGCTGCCGTCGGGCAGGGTGTCGTCCACGTGGATGCCCGTGGCGGTACCGGGGCCGAGGTCGGTCACGGTGGTCGTGTAGTGCACCGTGTCCCCGCCGGTGGCGTCGGCTTCGTCGGCGGACTTGGCGATCTTGAGGTCGGCCTGCTGGAACATGGCGCGGACCGATTCCTCGGTCAGCTCCGGCAGGAGCGGGCGGTCTCCGTCGGCGAAGAACTCGGCGTTGAGGCGGGGGTTGTACTGGATGTTCGCCCAGTCGTCGAAGCCGCCCAGGCTCTGACCGGGGCTGGCCTTGCTGCATCCGCCGTTGTCAGGACCGATGGACTGGATGTAGTTGATGTCGGCCGGGATGGCGGATTCCTTGTCGCCGCCGGTTTCGTTCCAGTCGATGGGACCGTTCGTGGCGGGTGCGACGCGCAGCTTGCCGCCGACTCCGTAGACGGTTTTGCGCGCGGGTGAGGGCGTCCCGTACACGCCGTTGTTCTCGTTCAGGCTCGCCTCGTCGAGCACCGTGGCCGGGGTCGTCCCGAGGGCCGTGCCCCGGGCCGCGCTGGAATAGTCCAGCGGCCTTTCGGGGTCCCTGCCCGCGAACTGCAGCGTGTAGTTCATGACGCTGAGGTAGTTCGGTTTGCAGTTGACCGCGTCGTTGCCGCCGTGTCCCAGGCTCAGCGTGTGCCCGAGCTCGTGCATGAAGGTGGCGGCCTCGGACTTCCTGCGTGCGCCGATCTTCTCGACCGTCGAGGAATCCCAGGTGTCCAGGGTCACGATGAAGTCGTTGCCGCCCTGCGGGCCCACGGAGGTCCACTCGGAACTGCCCGACGCCGTTGACGCCTTGGGCGGCGTGGATCCGTCGAAGAAGCTGATGGCGAAGAGCATGTAGCGGAAGGCCTGGCGTTTCGCACTCAGGATGTTCGCGCAGTTGGGGCTGGACCGATCGGCTGCCGAGCCGAAGAATCCGGTGCAGGGGCCGCGCGGGGTCCCGCTCTTCAGGTCGTTGAAGTCGTCCGCCGTGCCAGGGCCGTCCGACCGCCACATGAGGGGGTTCACGGTCGTGACGGCTTCTCCCTCCATGGCATGGAGGTTGACTCCCCGGAACTTGGTCTTCGTCGCGTCGGCCGGATCGGGGTACGGGTCGACCGGAGCCTCGGCGAACGCCTTGACCACGTCGGCGAGGGCTTCGGCCTGCGGTTTGGTCTCGGCCATGTAGTCCGCCTCGACGAACAGGTCCTTGCGGTAGGGGACGGCCCCGTACGGCTGGTCCCCCAGGGGCAGGTCCACGGTTCCGTCGGTGTCGAAGTCGTAGCCCCTGCCCGGGACCTCCCAGGTGTTCATGAGGCCGTCGCCGTCGCTGTCCACGCTGTTCGCCAGGCCCACGCACGTGGGTGTGGTGATCGTGAAGTAGCCCCGGGCCACGGGGCCCTCGCTCTCACCGGCCAGGGTGGGGACCCCCGCTCCCTGTTGACCGGTCAGACCGCTGCCGGTGAACGTGCAGGTCGTCAGGTCGAACGAGAGGTTGAGGTCGTTGCTCGCACCGACCCACCGGACGGGGTCGTCGGCGCTCAGGTCGTCCTGGTCCCACAGCTCCAGGTGGATGGCGACGGGGTTGTGGCTGGTGTCCACGGTCGCCGTCCGGACCCAGTTGGTCCTGAAGTCGGCCCCGTGGGCGCAGCAGTAGTCGTCTTTCCCGTCGAACAGCCCTTGATGGTCGATTTCGAATTTCGGATAGTAGTCGTTCCCACACGCCTCGCCGTCTCCCTCGTCACAGGAGATTTCGACGACCCGGTAGAGGCTCACGGTGATTTGCTCGGTGGCGGCGTGGGCTGAGGTGGCGCCTACGGCGGCCGAGCCCACGAGCATCAACAGAAGTGCGGCGAACAGACGCGCGCACCGACCGACCCTTGACATGCGATGGTCCTCCTCAAGGCCTGACGGCCCCAGTGATAGAGGAGCGGATTTTTGCCCGATGATGGCACTCGCCATCGAACCCGAAACGGGCAACACACCTGCCCGCCGCCACCGCTTGCAAGTGTGCTCGACCGGGCGATCACCGCCGGAGAATCATCGGATGGTCGGCCGGTGCGAAGGCGCGATCGTCGAAACCGGAGAGCGCTGGGAGAGCCCTAGGAGGCGCCGAAGTCGTAGGCCTCCACGTCCGCGAGGTACCGGGCCCTGCGCGGTTCGTCGTCCTCCAGGAAGGAGGCCTCGAAGGAGTTGCGGGCGAGTGCGCGGAGCTGCTCCGGCTCCAGGGCCAGGGCGGCCCGGACCGCGTCGAAGTTGTCACCCGCGTAGCCGCCGAAGTAGGCCGGGTCGTCGGAGTTCACCGTCACGAGGAGGCCTGCGGCCATCATCGCGGGGAGCGGGTGGTCGGCGAGGGTGTCGATGACGCGGAGCCGGACGTTCGACAGGGGGCAGAGCGTCAGCGGCACCTGCTCCCGGGCCAGCCGGTCGACGAGCTCCGGGTCCTCCATGCAGCGCAGACCGTGGTCGATCCGCTCCACCCCGAGGACGTCGAGGGCCTCCCGGACGTAGGCCGCGGGGCCCTCCTCGCCGGCGTGGGCGACGCGGCGCAGCCCGAGCCGGGCGGCCTCCTCGTACACCTCGCGGAACTTCGCGGGCGGGTGGCCGGCCTCCGCCGAGTCCAGGCCGACGCCGGTGATCCGGTGCAGGTACGGCTTCGCGGCCTCCAGGGTGGCCAGGGCCGACTCGGCGGACTCGTCGCGCAGGAAGCACAGGATCAGCCGGGTCGAGATCCCGTACCGCTCCTCGGACCGGTCGAGGGCGGCCCCAAGGCCCTCGATGACCGTGCCGATCGGGACTCCGCGCGCGGTGTGAGCCTGCGGATCGAAGAAGATCTCGGCGTGCCGGACGCCCTGGCCCGCGGCCCGCTCCAGATAGGCCTCGGCGAGCTCGGTGAAGTCCTCGGCGGTGCGCAGGACCGCCATCAGGCCGTAGTACAGGTCCAGGAAGGACTGGAGGTCGCTGAACTCGTACGCCTCGCGCAGTGCGGTCGTGTCCGCGTACGGCAGGGTGACGCCGTTGCGCGCGGCGAGCGCGAAGGCCAGCTCGGGTTCGAGGGTGCCTTCGATGTGGAGGTGGAGCTCGGCCTTGGGGAGGCCCACGGGGAGGTGCATGGGTGGTGCTCTATCTCTTCGGTACGGGGACCCTCATGAGGTCCTGGGCAATGCTCAGTTCGCCGTCGAAGCCGGCCGCCCGCGCCTGCCGCTCGAACTCGGCCGGCTCGCTGTAGCGCTGGGAGAAGTGGGTCAGGACGAGGTGCCGCACGCCCGCGTCCCGCGCGACGGCGGCGGCCTGTCCGGCCGTCAGATGGCCGTGGTCCGTGGCGAGCCGGACGTCCTCGTCGAGGAAGGTCGACTCGATGACGAGCATGTCGGCACCCTCGGCGAGCGCGTGCACCCCGTCGCAGAGGCGGGTGTCCATGACGAAGGCGAAGCGCTGCCCGCGACGGACCTCGCTGACCTCGTCGAGGGAGATGCCGTTCAGGCTGCCCTCCCGCTGGATCCGGCCTACGTCCGGGCCCTTGATGCCGTGCGCGGCGAGCTTCTCCGGCAGGATCCGGCGCCCGTCGGGCTCGGTGACCCGGTAGCCGTACGACTCGACGGGGTGCGAGAGCCTGCACGCGTCGAGGGTGTACGCCTCGGTGACCGCGAGCGGCCCGTCGGCGGCGACCGGCGACTCGGTCAGCTGCACCGTCTCGCGGTAGGCCGTGGCGTACCGCAGCCGCTCGAAGAAGTGCTGCCCGCTCGCCGGGTAGTGGGCGGTGACCGGGTGCGGGACCTGGTCGAGGTTGATCCGCTGGATCACCCCGGCCAGGCCGAGCGAGTGGTCGCCGTGGAAGTGCGTGACGCAGATCCGGTCGAGGTCGTGGGCGGCGACCCCGGCGCGCAGCATCTGGCGCTGGGTGCCCTCGCCGGGGTCGAAGAGGATGCCCTGGCCGTCCCAGCGCAGCAGGTAGCCGTTGTGGTTGCGGTGCCGGGTCGGGACCTGGCTCGCGGTCCCGAGGACGACCAGTTCGCGTACGGACACGGCTTAGCCGGGGGGCCAGTTGAGACCGCGGCCGCCCAGCACGTGCGCGTGGGCGTGGAAGACGGTCTGGCCCGCGCCGGCGCCGGTGTTGAAGACGATCCGGAAGCCGTGGCCGTCGACCTTCTCCTGGGCGGCGACCTCTCCGGCCTCACGCAGTATGTCGGCGGCGACGGTCGGCACGGCGGCGGCCAGCGACGCGGCGTCCGGGTAGTGGAGGCGCGGGATGACCAGGACGTGCGTCGGCGCCTGCGGGTTGATGTCGCGGAACGCGACGGTCGTCTCGGTCTCGCGCACGATCGTCGCCGGCACCTCCCCTGCCACGATCTTGCAGAACAGGCAGTCGCTCTGCGGCTCTCCGGCCATGGCCCGGGCCTCCTCGCCTCTGTTGTGTATGGGTCCATCGGGAATGCTATAGGCCGCCGCCGACAAGATCGGGACGTCCGGCCGTTCGCTCGATCAGTCCTTCGGCGCGCGGCGGTTCAGTGCCGAGCGGCTCACCCAGTACGTGATGATCACACCCCAGAAGAGGGGCGTGCCGAATGCGCTCACCACCCCCGAGTCGAAGGACCACAGGGCGAGGTCGGCGAGCGAATAGAGCCCGAGAAGGCCGACGGCACCGGCCATGAACAGCACGGGCCTGCAGTTGCGCGCCACGAGCAGCATGGGGCGGCGCAGCCGGGGCGGCACCCGGCGGCCCATCCACACCGCCCACCCGGCCCAGGCGCCGACGAGTACGGCCCCGCCGAGCAGGAGCGGGACGGCCGCCTCGGCCCAGCCCGCGCCGACGGGGATCCAGGCGACGGCGACGGCGGAGGCGATGAAGCCGAGGAGGGCGACCCAGCGGGCCCCTGCCGCGGTGTTCCAGGCCATGGCCTCCAGGTTGTAGCGGGCCTTGCGGTCGTCGAGGTCGAGCGCGGCGGAGGCGACGAAGCCCTCGGCGGCCTGCGTCCAGGCCCCGCGCCGGAACCAGCGGCGGCGCAGCCGCAGCAGCGAGAGGTTGTTGTGGGCCTCGCTGCTCTGCGGGTTGAGCCGCAGAGCCGTCTCGTAGGCCCGCTGCGCGGTGGCGTGGTCGCCCCGGCGCTGGGCGGTCAGGCCCACCAGGAAGTGGGCCGCGTCCTCCTCGGGGCCGAGGGCGACGGCGGCCCGCGCCGCCTCGTAGGCCTCGTGCGCGCGGCCCCGGGACCGGGCGTGCTCGGCGTGCTCGGCGAGGGCCGTGCCGAGCGCGTAGTGGCTCCCCCAGTACTGCGGGGCGAGCTCGACGGCCTGCCGGCCGCTCGCCTCGGCGTCCTGGAACCGCTTCAGGGCGAGCAGGATCTGGACGCGCATCAGCCAGCCCATGAGCAGCTCGGGCCGGGCGCGCAGCGCCTCCTCCACGGCGGCCAGGGCGGCCGGGGCGTCGCCGGCCCGGTGGTGGCAGCGGGCGAGCAGGACGAGGGCGTCGGCGTCCTCCGGGTCGGTCGCCAGGTGCTGGGCGACGAGCGCCCCGGCCTGCTCGTACCGGCCGGTGTCGTACAGCGCCTCGGCGCGCAGGAGCGCGGTCGGAGTGGTCACAGCTTGCGCTTCCGCTTCAGGTAGGCGAGGAGGTCGTCGTACAGCCCGCCCTCGTTGGCGAACATGGCGACGTTCCGCGCGGCGGCGAACCACGGCTCCGTGGACGGCTTGATCTGCTTGGCCGCGCCGAGGAGGTCCTTGGTGGTGATCAGGCGTACGGAGCCGGTGCGGGCGGAGTCGAGGAGCGCGGACTCGGCGGCGGACTCGCAGAGGTGGGCGAGGTCGGCGCCGGAGAAGTCCTCGGTGACCTTGACGAGCTTGCCGAGGTCGACGGCCTCGATGGGGCGCTCCCGCAGGTGGTAGCGGAGGATCGCCTCCCGGGCGGCGGCGTCGGGCGGCAGCACGAGGAGCGTGCGGTCGAGCCGGCCGGGGCGGCGCAGCGCGATGTCCACGTCCCAGGGCACGTTGGTGGCGGCGAGCACGAAGACGCCCTCGTTGCCGGCGCCGCTCGCGATGCCGTCCAGCTCGGTGAGGAGCTGGTTGACGACATTGCGCAGGCCGCTGTGGTGCGTACGGGAACGCTTGGCGCCGAGGGCGTCCAGCTCGTCGAGGAAGACGACACAGGGGGCCTGGCGGCGGGCGGTCTCGAAGATGTCGTGGATGTTCTTCTCGGAGGCCCCGATCCACATGTCGAGGACGTCGGAGAGCGAGACGGTGAGGAAGTTCGCGCCGAGCTCGCCCGCGACGGCCCGGGCGATGAAGGTCTTGCCACAGCCGGGAGGCCCGTACAGGAGCAGGCCGCCGCGCAGCGACTTGCCGTACAGCCTGCGCAGTTCGGGATTGCGCATGGGGGCGAGGAAGGCGGCCTCCAGGCGCTCCTTGACCTCCTCCATGCCGCCGACGTCGGCGAGGCGTACGGCACCGGGGGCGTCCACGTCCCAGGCGGCGGCGTCCCCGGCGGCGCCCTCGCCGCCCTCGGCCTGCGGATCGTCGAGGAAGCGGGGGCCGACGAGGTCCTGGACCTGCTGCTCGGCGGCGTCCCAGTCGAAGGCGGGGTGGGACGGGGCGGAGGCCTCGCTCGGGGCCGCGGGCTTCTCTGCCACGGGCTTCTCGGCCGACGCCGCGGGCTTCTCGGCCGACGCCGCGGGCTTCTCGGCCACGGGCGGCTGCACCGGCGCGGGGTCCGGCTCCGGCACCGGGGCCGAGGGCACGCCCATCGCCCGCATCATCAGCGCGCGGGCGTCCGCGTCCCCGGGCGCGTGCTGGAGGGCGACGGCCGCCTCCGCGACGGCCTCCTCGTTGCGCCCCTCGGAAAGGAGCAGCTCGGCGAAGTGGAGGCGCAGGGGTACGTCACCGGGTGCGGCGGCAACGGCGGTGCGCAGACTGCGGATCAGAGGGGACTCGTCGGCCATGCGGCCACCCTATGAAGGACCCGGGGGCGGCCGTCCACCGGGTTCCGGCAAAAACGCCGACCCTCGACGTCACCGACCCCCGGCATCACGGTCCACCAACATCACCGACCCCCGGCACCCACGGTCCACCGACGTCACCCTCCGCCGGAGCCACCGTCCGTACACTGCGCCGGATGAGACGGGACGGCGCGGTGCGCGAACTGACGGTGGACGGCACGGTGTGGCTCTGGAACGTCCGCCACCGCCACCCCGACTGCCGGACGGTCCTCACCCTGCGCCGCGCGGAGACCCGGCACGCCCAGCTCCGTCTGGCCTTCCGGGACGGCCCGGGCCGCATCGTCGCCGGATACCCCTTCGGCCTGGGCGACGTGGCCTCGACCGGCGGCGAGATCCTGAACCTCAACAAGCCGGGAGTCGTACGCCGCTTCCTGGAGGAGGCCGGGACCCGCGGCCTCCTCCCCACGGCCCACGGCGTCCGCGAGGAGGACGCCTGGCCGCTCTACGACACGCTGGCGGAGCCGGCCGAGGGATAGCCCCAGCGGGCTCCGGCCGGCTCAGGCTGACACCAGCCGGCTCCCCCTAGGGGGTGTCGTCACATTCCCGTCGTCGCCCGAAGGGCGGCGCCGCGGGGCAGACGGGAATGTGACGACACCCCCTAGCTCCAGCGGCCGGTGCGTGCCAGGACGAGCGCCGTCGCCGCCGTCCCCGCCGTGGAGGTGCGCAGGACGCTGCGGCCCAGCCGGTACGGCTTCGCCCCGGCCGCCTCGAAGGCCGCGAGCTCGTCGGGCGAGACACCGCCCTCGGGGCCGACGACCAGCACGATCGAGCCCTTCGCGGGCAGTTCGACGGTGGCCAGCGCGTCACTCCCGTGCGCGCGGTCCTCGTGCAGGACCCCGGCGAAGTCGGCGGCGGCGAGGAGGGCGGCGACCTGCTTGGTCGTCATCAGGTCGGCGACCTCGGGGAAGCGGGTGCGGCGCGACTGCTTGCCCGCCTCGCGGGCGGTGGAGCGCCACTTGGCGAGCGCCTTGAGGCCCCGGTCGCCCTTCCACTGGGTGATGCAGCGGGAGGCGGCCCAGGGCACGATCGCGTCGACCCCGGTCTCCGTCATGGTCTCGACGGCGAGTTCGCCCCGGTCGCCCTTGGGCAGCGCCTGGACGACGGTGACGCGCGGCTCCTCCTCGGGGTCCTCGTGCACGGTGGAGAGCTCCACCGTCAGCCGGTCCTTGCCCTCGGCGGCGGACACCACGCAGTCGGCCCAGCGGCCCCGGCCGTCCGTCAGGACGAGCTCCTCCCCCGGGTTCAGCCGCTTCACGGAGACGGCGTGCCGGCCCTCGGGCCCGTCCAGGACGAAGAGGCGGGTGTCGGGGATCGTGTCGACGACGAAGACGGGTGCGGTCATGAGGCGCTCCTGTGAGCCAGGTCGGAGAGTGCGGTGTCGAGTTCGGCTGCCAGGACCTCGACGAGCTGCCCGGCGGGGAGTTCGCGGGCGAGACGGTGGCCCTGCCCGGCCCACAGGGCCATGCCCTGGGCGTCGCCGGCGGCGGCGGCGGCCTTGCGGAGCGGGGCGGTGAGGTGGTGGACCTCCGGGTAGGCGGCGGGGGCGTACGGCCCGTGCTCGCGCATGAAGCGGTTGACGAGCCCGCGCGCCGGACGCCCGGAGAAGGCCCGGGTGAAGGCGGTCCGGGTGAAGAGCGGATCGGTCAGGGCCCTCTTGTGCAGCGGGTGCGCGCCGGACTCGGGGCAGGAGAGGAAGGCGGTGCCGAGCTGGGCGGCGTCGGCCCCGGCGGCGAGGGCTGCGGCGATCTGCGCGCCCCGCATGATCCCGCCGGTGGCGACGATCGGCAGCGCGACGCTCTCGCGGACCTGGGTGACGAGGGCGAGGAGCCCGGTCCCCGGCGTGCCGTCGTCGGCCGGGTCGTCGCGGTACGTGCTCTGGTGGCCGCCGGCCTCGGCGCCCTGGACGCAGACGGCGTCCGCACCGGCCCGCTCGGCGGCGACGGCGTCCTCGGCGGAGGTGACGGTGACGAGCGTGAACGTTCCGGCACGGGCGAAGGCGGCGAGCGTCTCGGGTGCGGGGCAGCCGAAGGCGAAGGAGACGACGCGGACCGGGTCCTCCAGGAGGATCGCCAGCTTGGCGTCGTAGCCGTCGTCACGGCTGTCGTCGGCCTCGCCGAGGGAGGTCTCGTACCAGGTCGCCTCGCCCGCGAGCTGGTGCCGGTAGACCTCGACGGCGGCGGGGTCGGCGTGCGGGCCGCCCGGCGGCATGAAGAGGTTGACGCCGAAGGGCCGCGAGGTGAGCCCGCGTACCTGCTTGATCTCCTGGTACAGGCCTCCGGCCGTCTTGTACCCGCCGGCCAGGAAGCCGAGCGCACCGGCCTTGCAGACGGCTCCGACGAGCTCGGGACAGGAAGCGCCACCCGCCATGGGGGCCTGCACGATCGGAAACCGAAAGAGATCGTTCAGTGCGGTGGTGGACATACGGGCATCGTTTCATGGCCGTGTCGGCGGGCCGAACCGGTGGGCGGGACGGGGAGTCGGCGGGCCGAACCCGTAGGCGGGACGGGGAAAGGGCGGTACCCGTGAGACACGGGTACCGCCCTCGTCCGCCGGCTGTGAGCCGAGCGGCCCAGGCCAAGCGCCTACCGCCCGTTGAAGGCGTCCTTGAGGCGCGAGAACAAGCCCTGCTGCCCAGGCTGGAACTGCCCGGTGGGGCGCTCCTCGCCGCGGAGCTTGGCCAGCTCGCGCAGGAGCCGCTCCTGCTCTGCGTCGAGCTTGCCCGGGGTCTGCACCTCGACGTGCACGATCAGGTCGCCCCGGCCGTTGCCCCGCAGGTGCGTGACGCCGCGGCCGTGCAGCGGGACCGACTGGCCGGACTGCGTGCCCGGGCGGATGTCGATCTCCTCGATGCCGTCGAGGGTCTGCAGCGGCACCTTCGTGCCGAGCGCACCCGCCGTCATCGGGATGGTCACCGTGCAGTGCAGGTCGTCGCCGCGCCGCTGGAACGTCTCGTGCGGGATCTCGTGGATCTCGACGTACAGGTCGCCGGCGGGGCCGCCGCCGGGGCCGACCTCGCCCTCGCCCGCGAGCTGGATCCGGGTGCCGTTGTCGACACCGGCCGGGATCTTGACGGTGAGCGTGCGGCGGGACCGGACCCGGCCGTCGCCCGCGCACTCGGGGCACGGGGTCGGGACGACGGTGCCGAAGCCCTGGCACTGCGGGCAGGGCCGGGAGGTCATGACCTGGCCCAGGAAGGACCGGGTGACCTGGGAGACCTCGCCGCGGCCGCGGCACATGTCACAGGTCTGCGCGGACGTGCCGGGGGCCGCGCCCTCACCCGAACAGGTGGTGCAGACGACGGCCGTGTCGACCTGGATGTCCTTCGTGGTGCCGAAGGCCGCCTCGTTGAGGTCGATCTCCAGACGGATCATGGCGTCCTGGCCGCGGCGCGTCCGCGAGCGCGGACCGCGCTGCGAGGCCGTGCCGAAGAAGGCGTCCATGATGTCGGAGAAGTTGCCGAAGCCACCCGCGCCGAAGCCGCCCGCGCCACCGCCGCCGGAGGCCGAGAGGGGGTCGCCGCCCAGGTCGTAGACCTGCTTCTTCTGCGGGTCCGAGAGGACCTCGTAGGCGGCGTTGATCTCCTTGAAGCGCTCCTGCGTCTTCGGATCAGGGTTGACGTCCGGGTGCAGCTCGCGCGCGAGCCTCCGGAAGGCCTTCTTGATCTCGTCCTGGGAAGCGTCGCGGCGCACGCCGAGTACGGCGTAGTAGTCCGTGGCCACTTACGACTCCGCCAGGATCTGTCCGACGTAACGTGCCACTGCGCGTACCGCTCCCATCGTTCCGGGGTAGTCCATGCGGGTCGGTCCGACCACGCCGAGTTTGGCGACTGCTTCGCCGCCCGAACCGTAGCCGACCGAGACGACCGAGGTGGAGCTCAGCCCCTCGTGGGCGTTCTCGTGCCCGATGCGTACGGTCATGCCCGATTCCTTGGCCTCGCCGAGCAGCTTGAGGAGCACGACCTGCTCCTCCAGAGCCTCCAGGACGGGCCTGATCATCAGGGGGAAGTCGTGTCCGAAGCGGGTGAGATTGGCGGTGCCGCCGATCATCAGCCGCTCCTCGTGCTCCTCCACGAGCGTTTCGAGGAGGGTCGCGAGCACGGTCGAGACCGTGGCGCGGTCCTCGATCTCCTCGAAGGACTCGGGGAGGTCCTGCACCAGCTGCGGCACGTCGGCGAACCGGCGGCCGACGACCCGGCTGTTGAGCCGGGCCCGCAGGTCGGCGAGGGAGGTCTCGCCGAAGGGCGCGGGGCAGTCGATGACGCGCTGCTCGACGCGGCCGGTGTCCGTGATGAGCACGAGCATCAGGCGGGCCGGGGCCAGCGCGAGGAGCTCCACGTGCCGGACGGTCGAACGGGTCAGCGAGGGGTACTGGACGACGGCGACCTGACGGGTCAGCTGCGCGAGCAGCCGCACCGTGCGGCCGACGACGTCGTCGAGGTCGACCGCGCCGTCGAGGAAGTTGTGGATGGCCCGCCGCTCGGGCGTCGACAGCGGCTTGACGCCGGCCAGCCGGTCGACGAAGAGCCGATAGCCCTTGTCGGTCGGAATGCGGCCGGCGCTGGTGTGGGGCTGGGCGATGTACCCCTCCTCCTCCAGCACCGCCATGTCGTTGCGGACGGTGGCGGGCGAGACGCCGAGCTTGTGGCGCTCGGTGAGCGCCTTCGAGCCGACCGGCTCCTCCGTCCCGACGTAGTCCTGGACGATGGCGCGCAGGACCTCGAGTCTGCGTTCGCTGAGCATTCGTGCGCACCTCCAGCTGTCGTCGTCGTTCCGGTTGCTCCACTTTTGGCACTCACCCTGCCCGAGTGCCAGCAAATCCCCCGGCCAGTGTACGGCGGCGGGCAACGCTCCTGGCAAGGAGGCGGGCGCGCACCGGTTAGCGTCGCCCCATGGACATCGATTGGGAAGCGTACGGGTGGGAGCGGCTGGCGCGCGGTGTCGGCAGGGTCCGACTGCCGGGCTGGGACGCCACGGTGGGCCTGGTGGTGGGCGCGGAGGGGCTTCTGCTGTACGACACGGGCTCGTCGCTCGCGGAGGGCGCCGAGCTCCGGGGGCGGATCGCGGCGCTGACGGGCGGCCGAAGAGTGACGCACATCGCACTGAGCCATCCGCACTTCGACCACGTCTTCGGGACGGCGGCGTTCGCGGGCGCGGAGGTCTTCGGCGCGGTGGGCTCGGACGACCTCATGGCGCGCACGCGGGACCGGGAGGCGCTGCGCACGGACGCGGTGCGCCACGGGCTCGACGCCGCGGAGGCGGCCGAGGCGGTGGACGTGCTGGTGGCCCCGCGGCACGTGGTCTCCGGCGAGTGGACGCTCGACCTGGGCGGCCGGCAGGTACTCCTGGCGAACATCGGCCCGGGCCACACGGGCCACGACCTGGCGCTCTTCGTCCCCGGGGAGCGGGAGGTCGTCTTCTGCGGGGACCTGGTGGAGGAGTCGGGCGAGCCGCAGGCTGGACCGGACGCGATCCCGTCCCGCTGGCCGGACGCGCTGGACCGGCTGCTCTCGCTCGGCGGCGAGGACGCGGTGTACGTGCCGGGCCACGGGGCCGTGGTGGACGCCACGTTCGTACGGACACAGCGCGAGGAACTGGCACGGCGCTTCGCCGTGTCATAACGTCGCCCGAATGCGCAGCTACGACCCGGATCCGACTCCCGCTTGACTCCAGCTCCCGGGGGACGACCCCCGGACCCCCGCAGCATCCCCCCGCCACCTCGTCCCGGAGAGAATTGGGCCCCATGCGCAGCTACGACCCGGATCTGACTCCCGCTTGACTCCAGCTCCCGGGGGACGACCCCCGGACCCCCAGCAGCGTCCCCCCGCCACCTCGTCCCGGAGAGAATTGGGCCCCATGCGCAGCTACGACCCGGATCTGACTCCCGCTTGGAAGCGCTCGGCGCCCGTCCCCGAGGTGCCGGCCGACCCCGACCTCGTCGTGGAGGAGGTCGCCACGGGCTTCTGCGGGGCGGTGATCCGCTGCGAGGCGGGCACGGTGACCCTGGAGGACCGCTTCGGCAAGCACCGGGTCTTCCCGATGGAGCCGCGCGGCTTCCTCCTGGAGGGCAGGGTCGTGACCCTGGTCCGCCCGGCCCCGGCCGCCCCGGTACGCCCCACCCGCACGGCCTCCGGCTCGGTCGCCGTCCCGGGCGCGCGGGCGCGCGTGGCGCGGGCGGGCCGCATCTACGTGGAGGGCCGGCACGACGCCGAGCTCGTCGAGCGGGTCTGGGGTGACGACCTGCGGATCGAGGGCGTGGTCGTCGAGTACCTGGAGGGCATCGACGACCTGCCGTCGATCGTGGCCGAGTTCGGTCCGGCGCCGGACGCCCGCCTGGGCGTCCTGGTGGACCACCTGGTCCCGGGCTCGAAGGAGAGCCGGATCGCCGCCCAGGTCACGTCCCCGGACGTCCTGGTGGTCGGCCACCCGTACATCGACGTCTGGGAGGCGGTGAAACCGTCCTCGGTCGGCATCAGGGCCTGGCCGACGGTCCCGCGCGGCCAGGACTGGAAGACCGGCGTCTGCCGCGCCCTGGGTTGGCCCTCGGACAACACGGGCGCGGCCTGGCAGCACATCCTGTCGAAGGTCACGTCCTACAAGGACCTGGAACCGGAGCTCCTGGGCCGAGTGGAAGAACTGATCGACTTCGTGACGGCCCCGTAGCGCGGGCATGCGCCCCGCCGGGGCAGCACCCCGCCCCGGCCCTAGTCCACCAGGTCCCGCACCACCGCATCGGCCAGCAGCCGACCCCGCAGGGTCAGAACCGCCCGCCCGTCCTCGTACGACCCGGGGTCGAGAAGCCCGTCCCCCAGCGCCCTCCCCGCGGCCGCCAGCCCCGCCGGCTTCAGCAGATCCAGTGGGCACCCGTCCCGCAGCCGCAGCTCCAGCAGCACCCGCTCCACCCGCCGGTCCTCCTCCGAGAGGAGCTCCCGCCCGGCACCGGGCGACTTCCCGGCCCCCAGTGCCGCCGCGTACGCCCCCGGATGCTTCACGTTCCACCAGCGCACCCCGCCGACGTGCGAGTGCGCACCGGGCCCGGCGCCCCACCAGTCGGCGCCGCGCCAGTACAGCTCGTTGTGGAGGCAGCGCCCGGCTTCGGAGGTGGCCCAGTTGGACACCTCGTACCAGGAGAACCCCGCCTCCTCGAAGGCCGCGTCCGCGATCAGGTACCGGTCCGCGTGCACGTCGTCGTCGGTCATCGGCACCTCGCCGCGCCGGATGCGGCGCGCGAGCTGCGTCCCCTCCTCGACGATCAGGGCGTACGCACTGACGTGATCGGGCCCGGCACCGATGGCCGCGTCGAGGGACGCCCGCCAGTCGTCGTCGGACTCCCCCGGCGTGCCGTAGATCAGGTCGAGGTTGACGTGCTCGAAGCCGGCGGCCCGCGCCTCCGCGACGCACGCCTCGGGGCGACCGGGGGTGTGGGTCCGGTCGAGGATCTTCAGGACGTGCTGCTTGGCGCTCTGCATGCCGAAGGAGATCCGGTTGAACCCGCCCTCCCGCAGCTCCGCCAGATACGCGGGGTTCACGGACTCCGGGTTCGCCTCGGTCGTGACCTCGGCGTCGTCCGCGAGTCCGAACTCGTCGCGGATGGCCCCCAGCATCCGTACGAGGTCACCGGCGGCGAGCAGCGTGGGTGTGCCGCCGCCGACGAAGACGGTCCGGACCGGCCGGGGATCGTCGCCGAGGACCTTCCGGGCGAGCCGGATCTCCTCGGTGACCTGCCCGGCGTAGTTGTCCCGGGAGGCGAGCACGCCACCGGCACCGCGGAGCTCGCTCGCGGTGTACGTGTTGAAGTCGCAGTAGCCGCAGCGCGTGGCGCAGTACGGCACGTGCAGGTAGAACCCGAGGGGCCGCTCCCCCGCCCCTTCGAGGGCGTGCGGGGGCAGCGCCCCGTCGTCGGGGACGTTCTCACCATCGGGCAGTACGGAAGGCATGAGCCCATTGTCCCGTACCGCCCGAGGTGAACCTCCGGCCTGTGGATAACCGACCTGCGGACAGCCGGCCTGCGGACAGCCGGCCTGCGGACAGCCGACCTGCGGACAGCCGGCCTGTGGACAGCCGGCCTGTGGACAGCCGGCCTGTGGGTATCCGCCGCCTCACGGCGACGGTCCCGCCCTCCGGTCCGGCTTACGCCTCGCGCGAGCCCTCGTACATCGCGTCGATGAGGTGCTGGTAGGTCCGCTCCACGACGGGCCGCTTCATTTTCAGCGACGGGGTCAGCTCGCCGTGCTCGACGTCGAGGTCGCGCGGCAGCAGGCGGAACTTCTTGATCGTCTGCCAGCGCTGGAGGTTCTCGTTGAGGCGCTCGATGTACCCCTGGACGAGCTTCTCGGTCTCCGGGGCGGCGACGACCTCCGCGTAGGTCTTGCCGGTGAGGCCCTGCTCGGCGGCCCAGCCGAGAATGGCGGGCTCGTCGAGGGCGATGAGCGCGGAGCAGTAGTTCCGGTCGGCGCCGAGCACCACGATGTTGGAGACGAAGGGGCAGACGGCCTTGAACTGGCCCTCGACCTCGGTCGGGGCGATGTACTTGCCGCCGGAGGTCTTGAACAGGTCCTTCTTGCGGTCGGTGATCCGCAGGTACCCGTCGGCGGACAGCTCGCCGATGTCGCCGGTGTGGAACCAGCCGTCCGGCTCCAGGACCTCGGCCGTCTTCTCCGGCAGGCGGTGGTAGCCCTCCATGATGCCGGGGCCGCGCAGCAGGATCTCGCCGTCGTCGGCGATCCGGACCTCGGTGCCGGGGAGCGGCTTGCCGACGGTGCCGGTGCGGTAGGCCTCGCCGGGGTTGACGAAGGAGGCGGCGCTGGACTCCGTGAGGCCGTAGCCCTCCAGGATGTGGATGCCGGCGCCGGAGAAGAAGTAGCCGATCTCGGGCGCCAGGGCGACGGAGCCGGAGACGGCGGCGCGCAGCCGCCCGCCGAAGGCCTCGCGGAGCTTCTTGTAGACCAGCGCGTCGGCGACCTTGTGCTTGGCCGTGAGGCCGAAGGGGGCCGAGGCCGTGCCGGTGCGGCGGAAGTTGTCCTGGGTGACCTTGGCGTACTCGCGGGCGACGCCGGCCGACCACTGGAAGATCTTGTACTTGGCGCCGCCGCCCTCGCGGGCCTTGGCGGCGACCCCGTTGTAGACCTTCTCGAAGATGCGCGGGACGGCCGCCATGTAGGTCGGCTGCACGATCGGCAGGTTCACGATGATCTTGTCGATCCGGCCGTCCAGGGCCGTGACGTGTCCGACCTCGATCTGGCCGGAGGTCAGCACCTTGCCGAAGACGTGGGCGAGCGGCAGCCACAGGTACTGGACGTCGTCCTTGGTGACGAGGCCGGTGGCTGCGATGGCCTTGGCCATGTACGACCAGTTGTCGTGCGGGAGGCGGACGCCCTTGGGGCGGCCGGTGGTGCCCGAGGTGTAGATGAGGGTGGCGAGCTGGTCGGCGGTGATCGCGGCGACCCGCTCCTTCACGGCCTCGGGGTTCTTCTCCAGGTACGCCTTGCCGCGCGCTTCCAGGTCGGCGAGCGAGAGGACCCAGTCGTCGGTCTCCACGCCCTCGGGGTCGAGGACCACGACGTGGTGGAGGTCGGGCAGCTCGGCGCGGCGCTCACGGGCCTTGGCGACCTGGGCCGCGTCCTCGGCGATCAGGACCTTGGACTCGGAGTCCGCGAGGATGAAGGCCGACTCCTCGGCGTTCGTCTGCGGGTAGATGGTGGTCGTCGCGGCGCCCGCGCACATCACGCCGAGGTCGGAGAGGACCCACTCCACCCGGGTGGA
The DNA here is from genome assembly GCF_014649015.1 of Streptomyces narbonensis. GTDB lineage: Bacteria > Actinomycetota > Actinomycetes > Streptomycetales > Streptomycetaceae > Streptomyces > Streptomyces narbonensis. The sequence goes on along the minus strand of NZ_BMSF01000001.1, from coordinate 492,852 downwards.
GGAGGCGAGGGCCACCCGCTCCTCGGGCCGCACGCCGAGATCGATGAGGCCGGCGGCGATCGCGTAGACCCGCTCGGCGGCCTGCCCCCAACTGAGCGACTTCCAGTCGTCGGGACCGGCACCGGACGCGGCGGGCACCGGGTATCGGTAGGCCTCCGCGTCGGGAGTCCGCTCGACGCGCTCAAGGAAGAGGGTCGCCACGGAGGGCGGCCGGTTCTCGATCAGGGTCTGTGTGTCGCTCACGACGTCCTCCGGGCGGCGGCGGTGCCTGCTGGCGGTGCGTAACTACGTAACTAACTGGCGAGTAACCTTCGAGTCGGGATCAGAGTAAAGGGCCGAGGACTGGCGCGTAAGGGCTTGCAAGCCGCCGCTTCATAACGAACGGGTCCACGCGCCGTCGGCACGTGGACCCGTTCGATGCACTAGGCACCTACTTCTGACGTTCCCGGCTACTTCTTCTTGCCGGCGGACTCGTCGCTCGACAGGACGGCGATGAAGGCCTCCTGCGGCACCTCCACCGAGCCGACCATCTTCATGCGCTTCTTGCCTTCCTTCTGCTTCTCCAGCAGCTTCCGCTTACGGGAGATGTCACCGCCGTAGCACTTGGCGAGGACGTCCTTCCGGATGGCGCGGATGGTCTCGCGGGCGATGACCCGGGAGCCGATGGCGGCCTGGATCGGCACCTCGAAGGCCTGGCGCGGGATGAGCTCGCGCAGCTTGGCGACGAGCCGCACACCGTAGGCGTACGCGGCGTCCTTGTGGGTGACGGCGGAGAACGCGTCGACCTTGTCGCCGTGCAGCAGGATGTCGACCTTGACCAGGCTGGAGGCCTGCTCGCCCGTGGGCTCGTAGTCGAGGGAGGCGTAGCCGCGCGTCTTGGACTTCAGCTGGTCGAAGAAGTCGAAGACGATCTCGGCGAGGGGCAGGGTGTAGCGGATCTCGACCCGGTCCTCGGAGAGGTAGTCCATGCCGATCAGGGTGCCGCGACGGGTCTGGCACAGCTCCATGATCGCGCCGATGAACTCGCTGGGGGCGAGGATCGTGGCGCGCACGACGGGCTCGAACACGTCGTCGATCTTGCCCTCGGGGAACTCGCTCGGGTTCGTGACCGTGTGCTCGCTGCCGTCCTCCATGACCACGCGGTAGACCACGTTGGGGGCGGTGGCGATCAGGTCGAGCCCGAACTCGCGCTCCAGCCGCTCGCGGATCACGTCGAGGTGGAGCAGGCCCAGGAAGCCGACGCGGAAGCCGAAGCCCAGCGCGGCGGAGGTCTCCGGCTCGTAGACGAGCGCGGCGTCGTTGAGCTGGAGCTTGTCGAGGGCCTCGCGGAGGTCCGGGTACTCCGATCCGTCCAGCGGGTAGAGACCCGAGAACACCATCGGCTTGGGGTCCTTGTAGCCGCCGAGCGCCTCGGTCGCGCCCTTGTTCAGGGAGGTGATCGTGTCACCGACCTTGGACTGACGGACGTCCTTCACGCCGGTGATGAGGTAGCCGACCTCACCGACGCCGAGCCCGTCGGACGCGGTCATCTCCGGCGACGAGACGCCGATCTCCAGCAGCTCGTGCGTGGCGCCCGTCGACATCATCTTGATGCGCTCGCGCTTGTTGAGCTGCCCGTCGACGACACGGACGTACGTCACGACGCCCCGGTACGAGTCGTACACGGAGTCGAAGATCATCGCGCGGGCGGGTGCGTCGGCGACACCGACCGGAGCCGGCACGTCCCGGACGACACGGTCGAGCAGCGCCTCGACGCCCATGCCGGTCTTGGCGGAGACCTTCAGCACGTCCTCCGGCTGGCAGCCGATGAGGTTGGCCAGCTCCTCGGAGAACTTCTCCGGCTGGGCGGCCGGAAGGTCGATCTTGTTCAGGACCGGAACGATCGTGAGGTCGTTCTCCATCGCCAGGTAGAGGTTGGCGAGGGTCTGCGCCTCGATGCCCTGCGCCGCGTCCACGAGCAGGACCGTGCCCTCACAGGCGGCCAGCGAACGCGACACCTCGTACGTGAAGTCGACGTGCCCAGGAGTGTCGATCATGTTCAGGATGTGGGTCTTCCCGTCACCCTGCCCGTCGGTGGGCGCCCACGGCAGACGGACCGCCTGGGACTTGATCGTGATGCCGCGCTCCCGCTCGATGTCCATCCGGTCGAGATACTGGGCACGCATCTGCCGCTGGTCGACCACACCGGTGAGCTGGAGCATCCGGTCGGCGAGCGTGGACTTGCCGTGGTCGATGTGCGCGATGATGCAGAAGTTGCGGATCAGAGCCGGGTCGGTACGGCTCGGCTCGGGCACGTTGGTAGGAGTCGCGGGCACGCAGGGTCTCGTCTCGGGGCGATGTCGGATCGATACGTAGGCTCCATGGTCCCATGCCCGCCGCCCTGCGCCCGGTTTGGGCGGCCCCGCGGGTGACTGATACTGTGGACAGCTGTGCCTCGTGTGCCCTCTCAGCTGCGAGTCACACTCCAGAAGGAACATCGAACCTGTAAAGGCTCTTTTCGTGGCGAACATCAAGTCCCAGATCAAGCGGAACAAGACCAACGAGAAGGCGCGCCTGCGTAACAAGGCCGTCAAGTCGTCGCTCAAGACCGCGATCCGCAAGGCCCGCGAGGCCGTCGCCGCCGGCGACTTCGAGAAGGCCACCGTTGCCACTCGTGCCGCCTCGCGTCAGCTCGACAAGGCTGTCTCGAAGGGTGTCATCCACAAGAACGCCGCCGCCAACAAGAAGTCGGCGCTGGCCACCAAGGTTGCCTCCCTCCAGGGCTGAGCTCTGATGTAACCGGTCGTACGGGACCCAGCGGGCCCTCTCTCCCGCTCCCGCCGACCACCAGGACTCGCACGCGGACGCGTTCGCCACGCGGGTGCGAGCCCACCAGCTGTAACGCCGAAGGCCCCGCCGCCTCCACCCCAGGAGCCGCCGGGGCCTTCGCCGCGCCTAGGGCGTGATGCCCCCGCTCCAGGACGAGCCACGAAGAAACCGACACGTGGGCGGCGCGAAGCCGCCGGGGGTCCCGGGGCAGGGCACCACGGCTAAGCTGCCGCGTGCCCTCCGGGGCGCGGGCCGAAGCCACACCCGCAAAGCCGCCGCGTGCCCTCCGGGGCGCGGGCCGAAGCCACACCCGCGAAGCTGCCGCTGCTCCTCGAGGGGCCCGGATTCGACACACCACGGCGCGAAGCCGCCGCCGGCCCTGCAGGGGCCCGGGGCGGAGCCCAGCCGCGAGTCCCTCCCCCGGGGGAGCCGGAGCCCGCGGCGCGAAGCCGCCGCCGGAGCATCCGGGGTCCGGGGGCGGAGCCCCCGGGAAACAACCTCGTCCCCCACCAGCCCCCGGCAGGGTTTCGGGAAGGGGCGGGGTGGGGGAATCGACCCAGACACCAGCCACGAACCGCACGGCACGGCACCGCACCGCACCGCACCGACCAGCCCACCGGCCCGGCCCGGCCCGGCAGGGCCCGGCCACCGATACCGCCCCGGCCCCGGCTACCCGCGCCGCATCCTCGCCGCCCGCGCCACCGCGACCACCGCCTTCTCCAGGGCGTACTCGGGATCGTCGCCTCCGCCCTTCACCCCCGCATCGGCGTCAGCGATCGCACGGAGTGCGACCGAGACCCCGTCAGGGGTCCAGCCCCGCATCTGCTGCCGCACGCGGTCGATCTTCCAGGGCGGCATGCCCAGCTCACGCGCCAGATCCGCCGGCCGCCCACCCCGCGCCGACGAGAGCTTGCCGATCGCCCGTACGCCCTGCGCCAACGCACTGGTGATGAGTACCGGCGCGACCCCGGTCGACAGCGACCACCGCAGCGCCTCCAGGGCCTCCGCGGCACGCCCCTCGACGGCCCGGTCCGCCACGTTGAAGGACGAGGCCTCGGCACGGCCCGTGTAGTACCGCCCGACGACCGCCTCGTCGATCGTGCCGTCGACGTCCGCCGTCAGCTGCGCGCACGCGGACGCCAGCTCCCGCAGGTCGCTGCCGATCGAGTCCACCAGCGCCTGGCACGCCTCCGGCGTCGCCGCGCGCCCGAGCGCCCGGAACTCCTGCCGTACGAACGTCAGCCGCTCCGCCGGCTTCGTCGTCTTCGGGCAGGCCACCTCCCGCGCGCCCGCCTTCCGCGCCGCGTCGAGCAGGCCCTTGCCCTTCGCGCCTCCGGCATGGAGCAGGACGAGCGAGATGTCCTCGACCGGGTCGTCGAGGTAGGCCTTGACGTCCTTGATCGTGTCGGCGGAGAGGTCCTGCGCGTTGCGCACGACCAGGACCTTGCGCTCGGCGAAGAGCGAGGGGCTGGTGAGCTCCGCCAGCGACCCGGGCTGGAGCTGGTCGGAGGTGAGGTCGCGTACGTCCGTGTCGGCGTCGGCGGCCCTGGCGGCCGCCACCACCTCCTGGACGGCGCGGTCGAGGAGCAGGTCCTCCTGCCCCACGGCGAGCGTCACGGGGCCGAGGAGGTCGTCGGGGGAAGTCTTTCTGGTGGCCATCGCGATCCAGCATCCCACGGGCCACCGACAGCCGTGCCCGAAGGCCGCGACCAAGGGCCGCACCCGAGACCCCTACGGTCATGCCCGAGAATGACCGGGTGAGCGAACGACGACACGTACTGGTACTCCCCGACCGCGACGCCGCCGAGGAGGTCGCCGAGGAACTCCCCGACCGCTTCGGCGTCGCCGAGACACCGCAGCTCGTCCGGGACGCCCTCGCCGGCGAGGACGACGCCGAGGACGCCCAGTGGTTGGTGGTCGTCGAGGACCCGGACGGAAAGCTCGACGCGGCGGCGCTCGACGAGCTCGCCGCCGAGTACGAGGGCTGGCTGGAGGCCCCGTAGAGCCGGCCTCCCCTAGGCGTTCTTGCGGACGACCCACCTTGCGGCCCGCCAAGTGTTACCGAGAGTCCGAATCGAGGGTTCCGTGCAGTGACACCCCTCAGGAGTTCGGTGTGTCGTGACCGACGACCGGAAGCTCGTCGAGAACGATCCCGAACAGCTCCCGGTACGCGCCCCGCACCTCCTCGTCCCCGTCGAGCACTCGCTCGACGCGCTCCCCGTGGGCGCGGGTGATCAGCTTCCTTTCGCTGAGGGTGATCCGCCCCTCCTCCGTGAGCAGGGAGCAGACCAGGGAGCGCGGAAAGTGCGAGTCGGGCGAGGTCCGGTGGTACCACGCGCCGGCCGCGAAGTCCGCGAGCTCACGGGGCCGCACCTCCAGCCGGTACTGCGGCTTCCCGTCGCGCAGCACCTCCAGATCGCCGTCGGCGGCCTCCTGGACACGGAACCGGCCGCCCGGGTCCTCCTGGTCGCCGCGCTCGTCGAAGGCCAGCGGGTAGTGGCTGTGGTCGCCGAATCCGACGTCGGCCAGCCACCGTTCCCCGTCGGCCGTCACCACAAGCAGCGCCATGTGGTCGTACGGGATCCCGACTCTCCCCTCCGCGTCGACGACGCGCGCCTGGAGCAGCGACACCCGGTAGCCGAGCTCCCTCAGCAGCACCGCGAACGCGGTGTTGAGCTCGTAGCAGAAGCCGCCCCTGCGGTCGTCGACCACCTTGCCGACCAGTGCCTTCTCGTCAAGGACGATGTCCTCGCCGAGATGGATCGAGAGGTTCTCGAAGGGCACGCTCAGCAGGTGCCGCACATGGAGTTCGCGCAAGGCGTCCGCGTCTGCGCGCACGGGCCGCCGCGCGCCGATCCGTGCCAGGTAGGCGCCCGTGTCCGGGAGGGTGGGGGCCGCCGGGGCGGGAGCCGTCCGGTCGGGTGCGTCCGTCACTTCGTCACTCATGCGGCCAGTCTCCCTCTTCCCGGTCGGTCACGAGGCCCCGACAGGGGCCGACTCCTCTTCCTTCGCGGGCAGTTCACGCATGCGCGCCAGCGGCGAGGGCAGCAGCCAGAGCACGGCGAGGACGGCTCCGCCGGTGGCGATCCACAGCGTCGGGCGCAGCCCGATCGCCGTGCCGAGCAGGCCTCCGAGCAGCGCGCCCACGGGGCGGAAACCGTGGTTGAGCGTGCGGAACGCCCCCATGACCCGGGCCCGTACGGCGTCGGGGATCACCGCCATCTGGAACGAACCCGCGGCGATGTCCACGATCATCACGCCGACACAGGAGAGGAACTCGGCCACGAACATCACGGCCACCACCAGCGGAAGCGGCCCACCGGCCAGGGGTATCAGGAGCAGGGGCATCGTGAACCCGAGGAAGCCGACGACGAGTGAAGCGCCGATGCCGATCCGCCGGACGACGGCTCCGCTGACCGCGGCTCCGATGAGACCGCCCACCGCTCCGGCTCCCAGGATCAGGCCGAGCAGGCCCGCGCTGATACCGAGTTCAGCGGTCGCGTAGAGCACGAAGAGGGTGTGGAACATGTAGTTGAACAGCTGGATCGTGCCGGAAGCGGCGAACAGCGCGCGCATGGACGCGTCATGGAGCACCCAGCGCAGCCCTTCGGTGAAGTGCCCCTTGACCACGGGGGCCGGCGGGGGTTCGACCGCGTCGATCCGGGCGAGGTACCCGGCCGACGCCACGTAGGTGAGGGCGTCGGCGACCAGGGCGAAGGGCGCGGTGAGGACCTGCACGAGCACGCCCCCGATCCCGGGGCCCGCGAGCCAGGACATCGAACGGCTGCCGTTGACCAGTGCGTTCGCCTGTATGTACCGGTCGGTGGGGACGAGCGCGACGAGGAGCGTGTTGTTGCAGGCCTCGAAGAGAACGGTGAGCGCACCGACCCCGAAGGCCACCGCGTACAGCTGCCCGAGCGTCAGCGCGTCGAGCGCGTAGGCGACCGGGAGGGTCAGGATGAGCGCGGCCCGCGCGAGGTCCGCCACGATCATGGCGCGTCTGCGGCTCGTCTGCCGGTCGGCCCAGGCGCCGAGCGGCAGGTTGAGCAGGAGGGCGGGGAGGAGTTCGGCCGTCTTGAGCCAGCCCATCTCGGCGGCGTCCGCACCGAGGATCAGGACGGCGGCGAGCGGGATGGCGATGAGTGAGATCTGGTCCCCGGCGAGCGAGATGGTCTGCCCGGTCCAGTAGCGGCGGAAAGTCCGCTCGCGCAGCAGTTCCGGTATGCGTTCCACGAGGGCCATGCCGTTCACTCCGCGTCTCGGTGGTGGGGGACGTCCTGTTCCAGGTGGGCGATCCGCAGGATGCTGACGGCCCGGGCGCCCTCGGGCATGAGGGACGGGTCGGACTCGCGCCCCTCGAAGGGGCGGAGCAGTGCCTCGATCCGCTCGCCGAGGCCGGTCAGCTCCTCGGGGGTGAGGAAGAGCAGGGAGTCGCCGAACTGCTCGGCCTCCCGCCATTCCCTCGGCAGCGTGTGCCGGCGCTCCATGGCCCGGGTGACCCGCTCGAAGTAGCGCTCGGCGACGGCGACCGTGAGCGCGTCGGAGGCCTCCGCGACCGTCGCGTCCTCGCTGTACTCCGGCCACTCCGTGTACCGCGCGGTGGCCCGCCAGGGCTTCTCCCGCCCCTTGCCGCCCGGCGCCTCCTCCACGAGGCCGTACTTGGCGAGTATCCGCAGGTGGTAGGAGCAGCTGGCCACGGACTCGCCGGTCAGCTCGGCGGCCTTGGTCGCGGTGAAAGGGCCACTGCTGCGCAGCAGTCCCACCAGGGTCATCCGCAGGGGGTGGGCGTAGGCCCGCAGGGCCCGCGGGTTGGTGAGGCGGATACTGCGGGGCTGCTCGCCCTCGGGTTGCGGTTCACTCGTCTCCGGCACGATGAAAAGGTATCTTTAGAAAGGATCCTTTACAAGCGCCTTTACAAGCGTTCTCTACATCGACTCGCCCCCTTCACTCCACCGGCTCACCCCCTCGGCACGGCCACGAGCCCGCGCCCCGCACCCACCACCGCGACGGCCCCGTCCCGATCGGTCCGCAGCACCCGCGCCCCACCGGCCCGCAAGGCCTCCACGGTCCGGGGCGACGGGTGCCCGTACGGGTTGTCTCGCCCCGCGGACACCAGCGCGAGACGCGGCCGCACCGCCCTTATCAGCCTGGGATCCTGGTGCGCGGACCCGTGGTGGGCGACCTTGAGCACGTCCACCGGCCCCAGCCCCGGACCGCTCCTCAGCAGCGCGCGCTGGGCCGGCGGTTCGAGGTCGCCCAGGAGCAGCAGTCGCAGCCCTCCGGCGGCCCGGACGAGGAGGGTGACACTGGCGTCGTTCGCCCCGCCGGCCGAGTGGCCGACCGCCTCGCCGGAACCGGCCGGTGGCCACAGCACCCACCACTCCAGTCCTCCGACCCGCCGGTGCTCGCCCGCCCCCGCACGGACCACCGGCACCCCCGCGGCGGCCGCCGTCCGCCGCACGAACGCGGCCTGTGTGGGCGGCTCTTCGAGCCCCGTGGTCTGGATCGCCCCCACCGAGCGCCCCCGCAGCACCCCCCTCAGCCCGGCCACGTGATCGGCATGGAAGTGCGTCAGCACCAGCAACGGCACCCGCCGCACCCCGAGCTCCCGCAGACAACGATCCACCAGTACGGGATCAGGGCCGGCGTCCACCACGACGGCCGCGTCACCGCCCGCCGAGAGCACCGTCGCGTCCCCCTGCCCCACCTGGCACATCGCGAACGCCCAGCCCGGCGGCGGCCACCCCGTGGCCCACCGGGTGAGGGGCACCGGCCGGACGACCACGAGGAGAAGCAGCGCGGCGACGAAACCGGCGATCCACCCCCGGTACGGCAGCCTGCGCGCCCCGACCAGCAAGAGCCCCGTGGCCACCGCCAGAACCAGCCCGCCCCACCACCCGCCGGGCCAGGCCAGCTGGGCTCCCGGCAACTCCCCGCCCACACGGGCCACCCTCGCGATCCACCCGGCCGGCCACCCCGCCACCCAGGCGACCGCCGCCGCGGCCGGCTCCCACACCTGCGCCAGGGCGAGCGCGGCGAAGCCCAGCACCGTCGCGGGCGCGACCGCCAGTTCGGCGAAGAGATTCGCCGGGATCGCGACCAGGCTCACCCGGGCGGCGAAGACCACCACGACCGGCGCGCACACCGCCTGCGCCGCGAGGGCCGCCGCCAGTGCCTCCGCGAGCCGCCCCGGCACCCGACGCCGCCGCAGCGCCTCGCTCCACCGCGGGGCGACCGTCAGCAGGGCCCCGGTAGCGAGCACCGAGAGCAGGAAGCCGTAACTCCGCGCCAGCCAGGGGTCGTAGAGCACCAGGATCAGGACGGCGGCGGCCAGCGCGGGGATCAGCGATCTCCGGCGCCCGGTGCCGATCGCCAGGAGGACGACGAGCCCGCAGGCCGCGGCACGCAGCACGCTCGGATCGGGCCGGCAGACGACCACGAAGGCCAGCGTCAGCGCTCCCCCGGCCACCGCGGTCGCCCGCAGCGACAGCCCGAGCCGGGGAGCGAGGCCCCCTCGCTCCACCTGGTGCGCCCTCCCGGGACGCCCGATGAGCAGGAGCAAGATCACGGAAAGGTTGCTGCCGGAGACCGCGAGGAGATGCGTGAGGTCGGTGGCCTCGAAGGCGTCCCGCAGGTCGGGCTCGATCCTTGAGGTGTCCCCCACGACCAGCCCCGGCAACAGGGCCCGCGCGTCCGGAGCAAGCCCCTCGGTCGCTCTCCGCAGCCCGGCGCGCAGCTCACCCGCCGTGCGCTGTGGCGCGCTCGGTGGACCGACGATCAGCGGCGGACCCGCTCCGTCGACTTTGACGACCGCGGCGAACGGCTCGCCGGAGCGCAGCGGCGGCGCCGCACGGGCTCCGACCCGCAGCCGTGTCGAGGGCAGCAGCCGCAGCCACTCCTCCCTGTGCTCCCCCGGCGGCACGATCAGCAGCACCGGCGCTCGCGTCCGGTGCGCCGATCCGTCCGGCCGCTCGACGCGGGTCACCTCGCCGTCGAGGACGACCGAGACCGGCGCCATCGCGTTGCCCCGCACCCGGGGCCGGGTGAGCCGTGGATCGGACGTGACGGTGACCTCCATCTGCGCCCGGACATGGTCACGCGCCAGCGCCGGCACGGGACCGCGCCGCAGGTCCGCCGCGTGCAGTCCCGCCGAGGCCGCCCCGGCCGCCGCGCACAGCAGGACCCCCGCACACGCGGTCACCCGCAACCGCCGCCCCGACGTCACCGGAGCGGCCCCCGCCCCGCCGGACCGCCTCCGGACCAGTCCCGGAACCAGCAGGACCAACGCCCCCACCAGGCAGACCGCGACACCGGCAACCGTCCACCAGCCGGTGCCCCCCACAGCACAGGCCGACGCCGCCCAGACCGCCAGCGCGAGAGGAACGAGCCGCAGGTCGGCCGGCCCCTCCTCCCCCACCCCTCGGGACCGGTTCACGGCCGCACCAACGGTTCGAGGTCGGCGAACCGGCGCTCCCCGATGCCGTTGACCTCCCGCAGCTCGGCCACCGACCGAAAGCCGCCCTGCTCCGTGCGATGGTCGACGATGTGCCGCGCGAGGACCGGGCCGACGCCGGGCAGGGTGTCGAGCTGCTCCACGGTGGCCGCGTTGAGACTCAGCGGCGCCCCCGGCCCGCCCGGCCCGACGCCGGCTCCAGGACCGGAGCCGCCGACCGGCACCCCCGGCAGCCCGACCAGGACCTGCTCACCGTCCATGAGCACACGGGCCCTGTTGATCCCGGTCAGATCGGCGCCCGGTTCCGCCCCGCCCGCGGCCCTCAGCGCGTCCGCCACCCGCGAGCCCCCGGGCAGCGTCAGCACTCCGGGCCTGCGCACCTTGCCGCCCACGTCGACGACCACCCTCGCCCCACCCGCGCCGTGCCCCGGGCTCTGCCCGCTCCCCGCTCCGGTCCGGGCCCCGGACGGGGCGGGTGTGGCCGCCGCGGGGGCGGCGCGGACGATCTCGGGTGCCCGCACCGGCTCCGGCCGGCCCGTCCAGAAGTACCCGCCCGCGAGGCCGGCGGCCACGAGCAGGATCACGGTCAGCGCGGCCAGCGCCCGAGGTTCGAGCCCGCACCGCGTCTGCACCCACAGCGGAGTCCGCTCCCGCAGCACTGCCACCAGCCGCCCCCGCACCGCCCCCACCGGAGACCCCCGCTCCCGTGCCTCCAGCGCCTCCGCTGCCTCGGACACGACCGGCGGGAACAGGGCATCCCCCCGTCGTCGTACGACAGCTCCCGGTACCTCGGAGGCCGGGCGCACCCGGGTGCGCCTCCGCGCCCGCCCAGGGGACGCGCCGCGCCTTCCCGGTCGACTGCGCCCGTCCGAACCCGGTGCCCTGCCGGGCCCGCTCGTCGGAGCCCCCGGCCTGTCCGCGGCTCCGGTGGTGATCGATGCGATACGTGTACGAAGTGCCATGCTCGTGACGGTAGAGATCACGACGGCCCTGCGCGGGACTCACTCAAGTCCCGTGGAAAAGAGTTCGGTTGTGGATATCTCCGTCACTCGTACGAGGACGAGGACGAGGACGAGGACGAAAAGACGAAGGTGCAGGCGGATCTCAGCGCGGTGAGACGACGACCGCGAGGAGCCCCGGGCCCGTGTGGGCGCCGATGACCGCCCCTACCTCGCTGACGTGGAAATCCTCGATGCCCGGGATCCGCTCCCTGAGCCGGTCGGCCAGCACAGCGGCCCGCTCCGGTGCGGAAAGGTGGTGCACGGCGATGTCGACGGCGCCGGAGCCGGCCCGCTCCACGGCGATCTCCTCCAGGCGTGCGATGGCCTTCGAGGCCGTCCGCACCTTCTCCCGCAGCTCGATGCGCCCGCCGTCGAGTTCGAGGAGCGGCTTCACCGCGAGCGCGGAGCCGAGCAGCGCCTGCGCGGCACCGATGCGCCCGCCCCTGCGCAGGTAGTCGAGCGTGTCCACGTAGAAGTACGCGGAGGTCCCGGCGACCCGCTTCTCGGCCGCCGCGACCACCTCGTCGAGAGAGCCGCCCGCCTCCGCGACCTCCGCCGCGGCCAGCGCGCAGAACCCCAGCGCCATGCCGACCATGCGGGTGTCCACCACGCGCACCGGCACGGGGGCGTCCTTCGCCGCGAGCACGGCGGCGTCGTACGTCCCGGAGACCTCGGCGGACAGATGGAGCGAGACGATTCCCCGCGCCCCCGCCTCCGCCGCCTCGCGGTAGGCGGCGGCGAAGATCTCGGGACTCGGCCGCGAGGTGGTGACGGGCCGCCGCTTCTGCAGAGCCTCGGCCAGGGACCGGGCCGAGATCTCCGTACCCTCCTCCAGCGCGCGGTCACCGATGACGACAGTCAGCGGGACCGTCGTGATGGCGTGCCGCTCCCTCGTCTGGGGTGGCAGGTAGGCCGTGGAATCGGTGACGATCGCGACATGCCGGGACATGAGCGGGAGGTTACCTCCCGCAGCCCCGGCGCGGCAGCCCGGCCCCCCGCCGGACGCCCCGGACGCCCCTTCCCGCCCCACCAAACACACGCGACCCGCCGGACCACGTCAGGTCCGGCGGGTCGGGTCACATCAGGTCGTGGTCTCCGGGCGGGCCGACTTCTCCCACGGATAGGCAGTGCGCCGGGGATCAGGCGCCGTGATCGCGGGCGGCTCGTCCCCGGACGCCGGACCCGCCGCCCCGGTGGGGCTCCCCCACGGATCCGCCGCACCCGACTCCGACGCCGTCTCCGGACCGTCCCAGTGGCGCAGGGCGCCCGCCTCGACGTCGATCTGCGCACTCAGCGAGGACAGGTCGTCCTCCGCGAACTTCAGCGCCCGGTCCCGGGCCGCCCGGCGCAGGGCGTCGGCCGATCCCGCGATCTGCTCCGTCCGCCGCGTGAGCTCGGGCAGCTGACCGGCCACCCACGCCTTGTCCGGCTCCCGCTCCATGCGCTTCAGGTCCCCGTCCAGTTCGAGCCCGTGCGCGCTGAGGCGGTGGAACAGGTCGAGCGACTCCTTGAGCGAGGCATCCTCGCCGACACCCGCCTGCAGCGCCTCCTGCGTGGCCCTCATCGAGGTGCGCAGCGAGAGTCGCAGCCGGGCAAGCTCTCCCGCGACCCCGGCCTGACCGAAGCTCTTGGCGCGCAGCGTGGTGTCCTCCACCGTGCGTCGTGCCTGGTCCAGGGTGCGGTCCACCCCGCGCTTGGTCGCTTTGGCCACCTTCACGGTGGCGTAGACGCCGAGCGCCACGAAGGCGAAGAAGAGCAGCGCCATGATCGTGATAATCGCGGCTTCCATGTCCGCCCCTCCGGCATCGGTCGAGTCCCCACGGCTGTGGTCCCTCCACCGTAAACGGAACAGGCAGGCCAGGGGTTCCATCGGAACCCCCAACCTGCCCGTAGGGGAAACCCCCCATACCTCCGTCGTCAGCCGACAGACGTCAGACGTCAGACGTCAGCCGACGGACGTCGGCTGTGGCCGTCAGCCGTAGCCGTCAGCCTGCGACGATGTTGACCAGCTTCGGCGCGCGCACGATCACCTTGCGGATCTCCGCGCCGCCCAGCGCCCCGACCACGTGCGGGTCGGCCAGCGCCAGCGTCTCCAGCTCCGCGTCCGTGATCGACGGGGAGACCTCCAGGCGGGCCTTGACCTTGCCCTTGATCTGCACGACGCAGGTCACGGTCTCGTCGACGACGTACGCCGGGTCGGCGACCGGGAAGCCCTGGTGGACGACCGACTCGGTGTGGCCCAGCCGGCGCCACAGCTCCTCGGCGATGTGCGGGGCCAGCGGAGCGACCAGCAGCACCAGCTGCTCGGCGACCGGCCGGGACAGCGCGGCACCGGTCTTCGTCAGGTGGTTGTTCAGTTCGGTGACCTTGGCGATCGCGGTGTTGAAGCGCATCGCCGCCATGTCCTGGGCGACACCGTCGATCGCCTTGTGCAGGGCACGCAGCGTGTCCTCGTCGGCCGCGGTGTCGACGACGGTGACCTCGCCGGTCGCCTCGTCGACGATGTTGCGCCACAGCCTCTGCAGCAGCCGGTACTGGCCGACCACCGCGCGCGTGTCCCAGGGACGCGAGACGTCCAGCGGGCCCATCGCCATCTCGTACAGGCGCAGGGTGTCGGCGCCGTACTCGGAGCAGATCTCGTCCGGCGTCACCGCGTTCTTCAGGGACTTGCCCATCTTGCCCAGGACGCGGCTGACCTTCTCGCCCTCGTACCAGAAGGCGCCGTCCCGCTCCTCGACCTCGGCGGCCGGCACGGCGATGCCGCGGGCGTCCCGGTAGACGAAGGCCTGGATCATGCCCTGGTTGTACAGCTTGTGGAACGGCTCGGCCGAGGAGACGTGGCCCAGGTCGAACAGCATCTTGGACCAGAAGCGCGCGTACAGCAGGTGCAGCACGGCGTGCTCGGCGCCACCGACGTACAGGTCGACGCCGCCGGTGGGCATGCCCTCGCGCGGGCCCATCCAGTACTGCTCGACGGCCGGGTCGACCAGCTTCTCGGAGTTGCGCGGGTCCAGGTAGCGCAGCTCGTACCAGCAGGAGCCGGCCCAGTTGGGCATGGTGTTGGTCTCGCGGCGGTAGCTCCGCGGGCCCGCGCCGTCGCCCAGGTCCAGGGTGACGTTGACCCAGTCCTCGTTGCGGGACAGCGGGGTCTCCGGCTGGGTGTCCGCGTCGTCCGGGTCGAAGGTGCGCGGCGAGTAGTCCTCGACCTCGGGCAGCTCCAGCGGCAGCATCGACTCGGGCAGCGAGTGCGCGACGCCGTCCTCGTCGTAGACGATCGGGAAGGGCTCGCCCCAGTACCGCTGGCGGCTGAACAGCCAGTCGCGCAGCCGGAAGTTGACGGTGCCCTCGCCGATGCCGCGGTCGGCCAGCCAGGAGGTGATCTTCGCCTTGGCGTCGACGACGCCCAGACCGTCCAGCGAGATCTCGTCGTTGGCCGAGTTGATCAGCTTCGCCTCGTACGAGGCGAAGGCGTCGTCCCAGAGCGACGGGTCCGTGCCGCGGTCGTCCGACGGCTCGACGACGCAGCGCATCGGCAGCTCGAAGGCGCGCGCGAAGGCGAAGTCGCGGGTGTCGTGCGCCGGGACGGCCATGATGGCGCCGGTGCCGTAGCCCATCAGGACGTAGTCGGCGATGAAGACGGGGACCTGCTCGCCGCTGACCGGGTTGGTCGCGTACGCGCCGGTGAAGACGCCGGTCTTGTCCTTGGCCTCGGCCTGGCGCTCGACGTCGGACTTGGAGGCGGCCTGCTTGCGGTAGGCGTCGACGGCCTCGGACGGCGTGGCGTGCCCGCCGGTCCAGACGTCGTGGGTGCCCTCGGGCCAGACGGCCGGGACGATCTTCGCAGCGCCGTCGACCAGGGGGTGCTCAGGAGCCAGGACCATGTAGGTGGCGCCGAACAGGGTGTCCTGGCGGGTGGTGAAGACGGTGATCGCGCCGGTGTCGCCGACCTGGAAGTCGACGCGGGCACCCTCGGAGCGGCCGATCCAGTTCCGCTGCTGCAGCTTGATGGCCTCGGGCCAGTCCAGCGCGTCCAGGTCGTCCAGCAGGCGGTCCGCGTAGGCGGTGATCCGCATGTTCCACTGGCGCAGCTTGGACTTGAAGACGGGGAAGTTGCCGCGCTCGGAACGACCGTCGGCGGTGACCTCCTCGTTGGCCAGGACCGTGCCCAGGCCGGGGCACCAGTTGACGGGCGCGTCGGAGGCGTACGCCAGGCGGTACTCGCTCAGGACGTCGGAGCGCTCGGCGGCGGTCAGCTCGCTCCACGCGCGCGCGGCGCCGGGAACCTCACGCGTGCCGTTCTCGAACTGCTCGATCAGCTCGGCGATCGGACGGGCCTTGCCGGCCTCGTCGTCGTACCAGGAGTTGAAGATCTGCAGGAAGATCCACTGGGTCCACTTGTAGTACTCCGGGTCGATCGTGGCGAACGACCGGCGCTTGTCGTGGCCCAGACCCAGCCGGCGCAGCTGGACCTTCATGTTCTCCATGTTGGCCTCGGTGGACACACGCGGGTGCGTGCCCGTCTGCACGGCGTACTGCTCGGCCGGCAGGCCGAAGGCGTCGAAGCCCAGGGTGTGCAGCACGTTGTGACCGGTCATACGCGCGTGGCGGGCGTAGACGTCCGTGGCGATGTAGCCCAGCGGGTGGCCGACGTGCAGGCCCGCACCCGAGGGGTACGGGAACATGTCCATGATGAACTTCTTGGGCCGGGCGGCGACCTCGGGGTCGCCCGCCAGGTCACCGGAAGGGTTCGGCGCCTCGTACGTGCCCTCGGCGTCCCAGAAGTCCTGCCAGCGTGCCTCGATGTCGGCGGCCATGGCCGCCGTGTAGCGATGCGGGGCCGCCGTCTCGGCGGTCGTATTGATCTCGGTCATGGTCCTTGAAGCTCCATCGATCGTCTCTGCCCACTGCCACGAACTGCCGCGAAATGAAAAATCCCCTCGCACAGGAGGGGACGCCGCGCCGACTCCGGCGGGATGACGGTCGACGGGGCGACGGTCATGCGCCGGGACTGATCAGCGCGGCTCGGTAAGCAGGAGGCGTACGGCACGCATGGCGCCAGGGTACCGCAGGGCCCGCGCGGGCCGCACCGGCGTTCCACGCGCGAACGGACGGGGAAGACGTCCACACGACGTCCGGGCACAGACGTCCGGGCAATCAGTGAAGCAGGCGAACGAAGAAGGAAGCAGATAAACGAAGAAGCGGGCCACCCGATCCGGGTGACCCGCTTCTTTAACTGTGGAGCTAAGGAGAATTGAACTCCTGACCTCCTGCATGCCATGCAGGCGCTCTACCAACTGAGCTATAGCCCCTTGCTTCTTTCCCGTCTCCGTTTCGGTTTCCCTCGCGGCGACAGACAGAACATTAACCGGCTCCCGGGCAGATCTCCAAATCGATTCTCCGAGCCCCTCCGACCTGCCCGGTAGGGTCGCCGACTGTGTCCGTCTCCGTGCTCTCGAAATCCCGCGTCCGGCCGTGGCCCCTGGCCACCGCCGCGACGGTATGCCTGCTCTCCTTCGCGTCCTTCTGGGTGGCGCAACGCCTCGCCCACGTGAACATGCTCGACGTGATGGTCTACCGGGCCGAGGGCGAGACGCTGCGGGCCGGCGGGGACCTCTACGCGATGCGCGCCACCTCGGCGAATCTCGCCATGACCTATCCGCCGTTCGCGGCGGTGCTGTTCGTCCCGCTGACCCTGGTGAGCGTCCCCCTGATGCGGACGCTCTCGACCGCGGGGAACCTGCTCCTGGTGATCGCCCTGGTCCAGCTGTCGTTGCAGTTGGTCCGCCCGGCGCTGTCCCGGACGGACCTGTGGCGCACGACACTGTTCGTCGCCGCCGCCGTGGTCTGGTGCGAGCCGGTGTGGACGACGCTGCGGTACGGCCAGATCAACCTGCTCATAGCGGTGGCGGTCCTCTGGGACCTGACGCGCCGCGAGGGCAGCCGCTGGGCCGGGCTCGGCATCGGTCTCGCGACAGCGGTGAAGCTCACGCCGGGGCTCTTCGTGGTCCTGCTGCTCGCCGCCGGACTGTTGCTGTGGCGCCGGGACCGCCGCTGGAACCAGTGGCTCCGCACAGCGGTGACGGCGACCGGCGTGTTCCTGGCGACGACGCTGACCGTGGCGCTGGCCCTGCCGGCGGACTCGAAGAAGTTCTGGACGGAGACGCTCTTCGCGACCGGCCGGGTCGGCTTCGCCGAGGAGACCGCCAACCAGTCCATCAGCGGCGTCCTGGCCCGCCTGATGCACACGGACTCCCCGGGCATCTGGTGGCTGCTGACCGCCGCCGTCATGGGCGGCGCGGCGATGTACCTCGCGGTCCGGGCCGCCGTCCGCGGCGACAAGGCGGTGGCCGTGATCATCTGTGCGTTCACGGCGCTGATGATCAGCCCGATCTCCTGGTCCCACCACTGGGTCTGGTGCGTGCCCCTGCTGATCCTGCTCGCGGACCGCGCCACGCGCGCGTGGCCGGTGACGGGTGTGGTGGCCCTGGCCTTCACGTCGTTCGCGCTGTGGTGGGTGCCGCACGACCCGGGCCGTCCCGAACTGGACCAGAACGCGGGTCAGATGCTGCTGTCCGCCGTCTATCCGCTGACGGCGACGGCGCTGCTCGTGGCGTACGTGCTGAAGGAGCGGCGTCAGGCTCTGGCGAAGGAGTAGAAGCGCTTGAGGGTGCAGTGCTCGTCGAGGAGCCGGCCGTAGATCGGCTCTCCCTCCAGCTCGCGGTACGTCTCGATGGGATCGCCTTTTATGATCAGCGCCCGCGCGCACTCCTCGCACCAGTACTGGAAGTCGGGGTTGACGGGGTCCATGTCGCGCACGATGGGCGTACCGCTGCCGCACCAGTCGCACTTCCGCCTGTGTGCACCCATCAGTCAGCTCCAGCTGTGGCCGCAGGCCGCGCACCCATAGGACACCCTGCCGTTGTCGCCGAGCACTAGGGTCACCCTCCCGTCCGGATTCTCGTCCCCCTCCGGCCGTCCGATTCTGCCATGGCCCCGCAAGAGGGTCAGCGCGCTCGCCGGGGCAGCCCGGCCAGGGCGCCCACGACCGCCGCGACGGCCAGGGCGAGGGCGGTCGCCCGGAACGCGTCGGCGGACGTCTGCGCTCCGGTGGCCGTCACCCGGCCCAGGAAGAGAGTGCCGAAGGCGGCGACTCCGACGAGCTGGCCGAGCTGGGTGACGGTGACGAGCAGTCCGCTGGCATCGGCGGCGTCCTCGGGCCGTACGGTGGCCAGCGCGCCGGTCAGGGCGGGGCTGAAGGCCAGGGCGATGCCCACGCCCATGCCGCACAGGGCCGGGTAGAGACCCCAGCCGCCCGTGCCGCCGTCCGCGAGGGACCGGCCGAGGGCGATCGAGGCGCCCGCCGTGAGCAGGAATCCGCCCGGGACCAGCGCACGTTGCACCCGGTCCGGCCAGCGCCGCCAGGTCAGTCCGACGACGCCGAACGCGACGGCGGCGGGGCCGAAGGTGAGTCCGGCGCGCAGGGCGCTGTGACCGAGCCCGCCCTGCAGGTGGAGGGTGAGGGTGAACAGGAAACCGGCGTTGACGCCCATCGCCACGGCGATCCGGACGACCGCCCGTCCCATACCGGGAATCCGCAGGACGCGCGGGGCGATGAGGGGCGCGCCGCCGCGCCGGGCGAGCCTCGACTCGTACGCGCCGAACAGGGCGAGGAGCAGCAGGGAGCCGCCGAGCGAGAGCCACGACCACAGCGGCCAGTCCTGCTCCTCCCCGAGCACCAGGGGGGCGGTCAGCAGGGCCACGGCGGCCGCGAGGAGGAGCAGTCCGGGCAGGTCGAGGCCGCGGGTCCGCTCGGGGCCGGTGCGGGCGTCGCGCGGCAGGACCCGGGCGCCGAGGGCGAGCAGGGCGATGCCGATCGGGACGTTGACCAGGAAGACCGGCCGCCAGCCCGTGCCGAAGAGGTCGGCGCTGACGAGGACGCCGCCGGCGACCTGGCCCGCGGCGGCGCCGGTGGCCAGGACGGCGGAGTACGCGCCGAGCGCCCGGACCCGGCCCTCGCCGGTGAAGTTCCGCTGGATGAGGCTCAGCACCTGCGGGATCATCAGGGCGGAGCCGGCGCCCTGGAGCATCCGGAAGGCGATCAACTGGCCGGTATCGGCGGCGAGTCCGCAGGCCAGGGAGGCCGCGGTGAAGAGGGCGAGGCCGCCGAGGTACATCCGGCGGTGGCCCAGCAGGTCGCCGAGTCGGGCGCCGGTGATCAGCAACACGGCGTAGGTGACGGTGTATCCGGCGACGACGAGCTGGAGTCCGGCTCCGGACGCGGAGAGTTCGGAGCGGATGGTGGGTGCGGCGACGTTGACGATGAAGACGTCGAGGAGCGCCATGAACTGGGCGGCCAGCACCACGGCGAGCAGCATTCCGGGCCGATTGTCGGTGCCACCGTCTTTACTGAGTACGGGACGTGTTGTGGTCGAGGGCATGCGAGGAGCGTGCCCTCGGTCCGATACGGGTAACGAGAGCCCGCTGATGCTGGTACTGACACCACCTGGCAACGGCGGCACGGGGACCCGACCATGGGGGTGTGACGACTGTGGCAGCTGTACCGATCCAGCCGCGCCGACGGCCTGAGCTGGCCGCGTTCCTGCGCGGCCGCAGGGCCCGGGTGACCCCGGAGGACGTGGGCATGCCGCCGGGGCTGCGCCGCCGCACCCCGGGGCTGCGCCGCGAGGAGGTCGCCCAGCTCTCCGGTGTCGGTGTGACCTGGTACACGTGGTTGGAGCAGGGTCGCCCGATCAACGCCTCGGCGCAGGTGCTCGACGCCGTCGCCCGCACACTCCGCCTCGACCGGCCCGAGCGCGAGCACCTCTACCACCTGGCCGAGGTGCCGTACACGCCGGAGCGCGCCGCCCCGGACGTCGAGGTCGTCAGCCCGGAGATCCAGGGGATCCTCGACGCCCTGGACCCGCACCCGGCGGTGCTCTACAACGCGCGGTACGACGTGCTGGCGACCAACACCACCTATGAGCGGCTCTTCCTGTGGGAAGGCAGTGGCCTCGACACGGGCCCGTTCGGTTTACGCAACGTGCTGTGGGCGCTCTTCACGGCGCCGGAGCCGACGTGCCCCCTGGTCGACCGGGAGCAGGAGCTGCCGCTGATGGTGGCCCAGCTGAGGGGCGCGTACGGACGCCATGTGGGCGAGCCCGCGTGGGAGGCGTTCGTGCGGCGTCTGGCGGAGGCCAGCCCCGTTTTCGCGCGGCTCTGGCGGAGCGGCGACGTCGTGCCGCCGGGGACCCGGGTGAAGGCCTTCCGTCACGAGGCGGTCGGCGAGATGCGGATGACCTCGGTCTCCCTCTCCGTCAACGGGATGCCGGAGTGCCGGATCGTGACGTACACGCCGAACGACGAGGAGAGCCGCCGCGCGATACGGACGCTGGGTGGAAACGACGAATCCCGCCCCCTGTTGGGGACGGGATCCGGTGACTGTGGAGCTAAGGAGAATTGAACTCCTGACCTCCTGCATGCCATGCAGGCGCTCTACCAACTGAGCTATAGCCCCTCGTGTTCTCTGCGCTCTCTGCGCTGCGAACAAGATGAACTTTAGCCTGTGACCTGCCGGAAAGTGAAATCCGGGTCCGGCAGGCCGCTCACGTGCCTCAGTCGTCGTCGCCGAGGACCGGCTCGGGCAGCGTGCCGGCGTTGTGCTCCATCAGGCGCCAGCCACGGGCGCCCTCTCCGAGGACGGACCAGCAGCAGTTGGAGAGCCCGCCCAGGCTCTCCCAGTGCCGGGCCTCCAGGCCCAGGAGCCGGCCGATGGTGGTGCGGATCGTGCCGCCGTGGCTCACGACGACGAGCGTGCCGTCCTCGGGAAGCTTCTCGGCGTGTTCCAGGACGACCGGAGCAGCCCGGTCGGCCACCTCGGTCTCCAGTTCGCCGCCGCCCCGGCGCACGGGCTCGCCGCGCTTCCAGGCGGCGTACTGCTCGCCGTAGCGGGCGACGATCTCGTCGTGGGTGAGCCCCTGCCACGCCCCCGCGTACGTCTCGCGCAGCGCGGAGTCGTGGGCGACGGTGTGGCCGGTGAGCGCGGCCAGCTCGGCGGCGGTGGCCGCCGCCCGCTTCAGGTCGGAGGCCACGACGGCGTCCGGCTTCAGCGCGGCGAGCAGCCGGGCGGCCCGGCGCGCCTGGGCGACACCGGTCTCCGTCAGCTCGATGTCCGTGGACCCCTGGAACCGGCGCTCCAGGTTCCAGGAGGTCTGGCCGTGACGCCAGAGGACGATGCGGCGGCCACTGCCGCCCTTGGTGGTGCTCAGCTGAGCTCACCGTCCGGTCCGTCGGGCAGGCCGGAGCCCTCCAGGTCGACACCGGTCAGGGCGGCGTGCTCGGCCGCCTTGCCGCGGGTCTTCAGGGCTTCCTCGGGCAGCGGGAGCTCGGGGCAGTCCTTCCACAGGCGCTCGAGGGCGTAGAAGACACGCTCCTCGCTGTGCTGGACGTGGACGACGATGTCGACGTAGTCCAGGAGGATCCAGCGGGCGTCGCGGTCGCCCTCGCGGCGCACCGGCTTGGCGCCGAGGTCCTTGTTGAGCCGCTCCTCGATCTCGTCGACGATCGACTTGACCTGGCGGTCGTTGGGGGCGGAGGCGAGCAGGAAGGCGTCGGTGATCGACAGCACATCGCTGACGTCGTACGCGATGATGTCGTGAGCGAGCCGGTCGGCGGCCGCAAGAGCGGCGGCGTTGACGAGCTCGATGGAGCGATCCGTGGCGGTCACAAGCAGGCTTTCGTCGGCGGTCCAGTACCCCTCCAGGGTCTCACGGACCGCCGACGACGCCGCCAACGTTTAATCCCGGGGCCTTTACCGGGCCCCCGGGGCCTTGTAGTCCTGGCCCAGGACGACGGTCACCGCGGCTGTCCCGGAGGGCTTGCCCTTCTCGACGGAGCCGGCCGGGAGCCCCAGGGTCTTGGCGACCTCGGCCGCCGTCACCTTCTGGGCCTCGTCACCGTAGATGACCTGCGACTTCTCCTGCGTTTCCGCCTCGGCGCCGCCGATGAAGGCGAAGCCACCGTTGATCAGGACCACCCGGGCCGCCTCGGTCGCGTCCTTGCCGGATCCGTCCCGCACGGAGACCCGCGGGACGTCTCCTGCGTCGGGCGCGGAGACCTTGCCGCCGAGGATGTCCTTCACCACGCTGTCGCTGGTGCCCTCGGTGAGGGTGCCGTCCTGCCCGACCGGCAGCAGGGCGGTCTTGTGGTCGCCGATCTTGGCGTGCTCGGCGAGCTTCGCGAGGGAGGCGCCGAGGTCCTTCTCCGGGAGCGAGGGGTCGAGGATCTGGACCAGGGACTCGACGGTGACCGTCGCGGCCTTGGGGTCGTCGGAGATCTTGCGCAGCACCCCGTACATGACCTGGCCGAAGCGCTGGAGCTGCTTGACCTCGGCCTCGCCGGGAGCCCGGTAGGTCGCGTAGGCGACGGCCGCGCGGCCGCCCAGGCTCTGCTTCTCGCCCTTCTCGACGAGCGGCCCCGCGCCCTTCTTCGTGTCGGGCACGGCCGTGTCCGTGTCGATCTCGATGCCGCTGACCAGCTCGACCAGGTTCTCCAGGAACGGGGTGTCGAGCCGCCACGTGCCGGTGATCTTCGCGCCGAGGAGGTTGCCGATCGCCTCGCGGGTGCCGCCCGAGCCGTCGTCCTCGACGGACTTGCCGAGGGTGGTCGCGGAACCCTCGCCGTCGGCGACGGTGAGGTTGTTGGGGAGCAGGATCGTGGTGCCCTGCTTGGTGGTGGTGTTGTCGACGAGCAGGACGGTGGAGGTCCCCCCGCCCTTCGTGTTGTGGAGGTGGACGACGATCGTGTCGCGCTTCTGCGGGCCGGTCGCCGTGTCCTGCTTCTGCTCCGGGGCGGAGGTGCCGGGGAGCATCCCGGCGGACCAGAGGTAGCCGACACCACCCACGACGGCGAGCACGAGGACGACGACGAGCGCGACGATCCGGTTGCGGCCGCGCCGCCTGGCCTCCTCGCGCCGCTCCGATCGGCTCTCGGTGAACTTGAGCCAGTCGATGACGTCCTCGGAGTCCTCGTCGGGCTCCTCGATGAACGAGAACTGCTCGGTGCGGTACTCCCGGTCGTCGTCGCCCTGCCGGGCCGGGGCGGGCTGCTCGGACGCGGGCCGCTGACCGGGGACACCGGCCGGGGCAGCGACGGGAGCGGCGGGTGCGGCCTGCGCCGTCTGCGCGGCCGGCATCGCCTGCGTGGCCTGTACGGGGGCGGGCTCGGCCTGGGCGGCCCACTGCCGGCCGGTGTCCGTGTCGTACGAGGGGTACGCGTAGCCCTGCTGCCCGTACGGGTCGTACTGCGGCTGCTGCTGAGGCTGCTGGACGGGCTGCTGCTGGGCGTAGGGGTCGTAGCCGTACGCCTGCTGCGGCTGCTGCTGCGGGCCGCCGTACGGGTCGTAGTGCTGCTGCCCGGGCTGCTGCGGTGGCTGCGGTGGCTGCGGTGGCTGCGGTGGCTGCGGTGGCTGCGGTGGCTGCGGTGGCTGCGGTGGCTGCGGTGGCTGCGGTGGCTGCGGTGGCTGGTACACCGGCTGCCCGTACTCGTCGTAGCCGATGATCTGCGGCTGCGGATAGTACGGATCGTACGGATTCTGCTGGTCGTTCACCGGTGGCCCTCCCCGAAGCTCACTCGCCGCGGTACAACTGGCGCTTGTCGATGTAGCGCACCACACCGTCCGGGACGAGATACCAGACGGGATCGCCCTGGGCGACCCGCGCCCGGCAGTCGGTGGACGAGATCGCGAGCGCGGGAACCTCGACCAGAGAGACGCCGCCCTTGGGCAGTCCGTCGTCGGTGAGGTCGTGGCCCGGCCGGGTGACGCCGATGAAGTGCGCGAGCGAGAAGAGCTCCTCGGCGTCGCGCCAGGTGAGGATCTGCGACAGCGCGTCGGCCCCGGTGATGAAGAACAGGTCCGCGTCGCTGTTGAGAGAGCGCAGGTCCCTCAGCGTGTCGATGGTGTAGGTCGCGCCGGGCCGGTCGATGTCGATCCGGCTGACCGAGAACTGCGGGTTGGACGCGGTGGCGATGACCGTCATCAGATAGCGGTCCTCCGCCGCGGACACGGCCTTGTGCCCCTTCTGCCACGGCTCCCCGGTCGGCACGAACACCACCTCGTCGAGGTGGAACAGGGCGGCCACCTCACTGGCCGCCACCAGGTGACCGTGGTGGATCGGGTCGAACGTCCCGCCCATCACGCCGAGTCGGCGTTTGCCGCGGCCGCCGGTAGACACTTCCTGCTCTCCCATGCGTGCAGAGCCTACTGGCACCGCGGCGGACGCCCGATCGGCGGTCGTCGGATCAGCGGTCGCGGTTGAAGCGCGTGGTGATCCACAGCAGCAGGAGCAGCGCCCCGAGGGCGCCGAAGCCGGTGAGGTAGGGGCTGAGGCTTTCGTGGTTGCCACCGTGCTCGGTGGCGCCCTCGGCGAGCGTGACCAGGTTGGCGGCGGTGCTGTGGAGGCTCATCGTCAGCAGGACCTATTCGATCGGGGATGGGAGCGGAGACTTCGCGCACATCGTATGCGGGCCGTCCGGACACTCTCACGCCGACTCAGGCGTTGGCGTCGCCGTCGGTGTTGGCGTCGCCGTCCGTACGAGTGGCGGTGTCGTCGGTGCGGTAGCCGCGCAGCAGGAACCAGGCGAGCAGGGCGACTCCCACGATCGAGCCGAGCAGCACGATCCGGAGGGTGTCCCCGGGGCCTTCCGATGCGGCGGCCGCGAGCAGGGCCGCGGTCGCGTCGATGGTGTCCGGCATGTCGGTCGTGCTCCTCGGTGGTCCGCTGTGCCCGAGTTATCCACAGGCTCCGGCACACGGTAGCGCCAACGCCTAGGGTGGGTCCCGTCAGGGGGACGAGCACCGACTCGTACGAACAGGGGGCATCCATGACCGAGAACCACCAGGGGAACGTGCCGAGCAGGCAGCGAAAGCGGTTCCCCGGCATCTCCTCGCGGGCCTACGAACATCCGGCCGACCGCTCGGCGCTGGTCGCGCTGCGGAAGCTCAGCGGCTTCGACACCGCCTTCAAGGCGCTCAGCGGGCTTCTTCCCGAGCGCAGCCTGAGGCTGCTTTTCCTCTCGGACTCCGTCCGGGTGAGCGACGCGCAGTTCAGCCAGCTCAACGACATGCTGCGGGACGCCTGTTACATCCTGGACCTGGAGAAGGTCCCGTCGATGTACGTCACGCAGGACCCCAAGCCCAACGCCATGTGCATCGGCATGGACGAGCCGATCATCGTGGTCACCACCGGACTGGTGGAGCTGCTCGACGAGGAGGAGATGCGGGCGGTCATCGGCCACGAGGTGGGCCACGCGCTCTCCGGCCACGCCGTGTACCGAACGATCCTCCTCTTCCTCACCAATCTCGCGCTCAAGATCGCCTGGGTGCCGCTGGGGACCGTGGCGATCACGGCCATCGTGACGGCGCTGCGCGAGTGGTTCCGCAAGTCGGAGCTCTCCGCCGACCGGGCCGGGCTCCTCGTCGGGCAGGACGTGCAGGCCTCGATGCGCGGTCTGATGAAGCTCGCCGGCGGCAACCACCTCCACGAGATGAACGTGGACGCGTTCCTCGCCCAGGCCGACGAGTACGAGAAGGCCGGTGACCTGCGGGACTCGGTCCTGAAGATCCTCAATGTGCTGCCCCGCTCGCACCCCTTCGCCACCGTGCGGGCCGCGGAGCTGAAGAAGTGGTCGGAAAGCCGCGACCACCAGCGGATCATGGACGGGCACTACCCCCGGCGCTCCGAGGACAAGGACACCTCGGTCTCGGACGCCTTCCGCGAGTCGGCCGAGCACTACGCCGAGACGGTGCGGACCAGCAAGGATCCGCTGATCAAGCTCGTCGGGGACATAGCGGGGGGCGCCGGTGACCTCGCGGGCGACCTGGGCGGGCGGCTGCGCAACCGCTTCGGCGGCCAGAGCGCCGGGCAGGGCGGTGGGCAGACCACCAAGGAGGCCGACGGCGGGACCGGGGACGATCAGAGCGAGGGCTGAGCGCTCGGCGCCAGCGCGCCGCACAGGGACGGGGCCGCGGGCCTGGTCGTGGCGTACGGGTCGGTGACCGCCGGCCCGCCCGCCTCCGGGGCCCGCGCTCCGGCCAGGAGCGGCTTCAGGGCGCCTGTGGAGTCGGGGCCGCAGGCCTGCGGCCCGGCCTCCGCCGTGCTGGCGAGGAGCTCGGCGCGGTGCATGCGCAGGTCCTCACGGTCGAAGCGGAAGTGCACCACGCGGTGGACGGTGAAGAGCGAGGCCGCGGCGGCCGGTCCCGCGCCTTCGGCCGGGCGCAGGGCGTAGGTGAACGTGTGGTCGGCGGTGACGTCCAGCGTGTCCGGGCCGGACTCCTCGAAGCGGAGCGTGCCCTGCACGCGGGTGCCGGAGTCGGCGAGCACGACCTGCTTCGGGTCGAAGCGGACGAGCCAGGCGGCGAGCGCGTGCCGTCCGTCATCGGCTGGTGACTCGACGCTCCGGTCGAACTGCTCCAGCTGGTCGGGGTCGAGCAGCAGCCGGACGGGCCGCACGGTGGTCCCGGAGAGGGTGTCGGGCTCCAGGGACGAGGCGACGAGGTAGTCCTTGGCGATGCTGAGGGCGGTGACGACCTGGCTCTCGGCGAAGTGGGAGGTGCGTCCGACGACGGGCAGATTGATCCCGGCGGCTCCCGTGCGGTACTCGGCGACGGGGCTGCGGGCGAAGAGCTGCTCGGGCTGCCCGCCCGGGACGGCGCCCTGCGGGGCGAGCGGGACCACGGTCGTCCGCAGCGGTTCGGCCCGCTGGTCGGCGGGGGGCTGGTACGGGTTGCGGACGCCGAGGTAGATGGCGGTGCCGAAGGCCAAAAGGATCAGCAGGACCAGCAGGACGGCCTGGCGGGAGCCGGTTCTGCCCTCCCGGGCGGTCCGGGACCGTACGGGCTGGGCGTACTCCCCCATCCGCTCCTGGGCGGAGTACTCCTGGAGGCGGGCAGCGCGGACGAACGACTCGTCGAAGACGACGGATCGGTACTCGTCCTCACCACCGCCGGGGAGACCCTCGGGTGTCCCCTCAGGCGGGTCGCCACGCCCTGCCATACCTTCAGGGTAGGTCTGCGGGGGCATCGGTAAACGCCGAGCGGTACGACAACTTCGGACGGGTGCGCCCGTCAGGGGGTACGGGGGGCGACGGACACCCGCGGGGGTGCGTACGCGGCGGGCGGGGCCGGGGCCGGATTCGGGGTGTCCACGCCGGTCGTGGCCGGCGGGGAAATCTGGTCCTGGCGGTTGGCGACGGCGCCGCGGTAGACGGCGCTGAAGGCGAGGGCGACCATGCCGATGCCCATCAGGAGGGCCAGGATCCAGGCGACGGGCCGGTGCCAGCGGGCGCTGCCCCGGTAGGGGCGCAGGGCGCCGCCGTGGCGGCCGTAGGGGCTGGCGTCGTCGCCGATGTCGTCGGGCTCGTAGGTGAGGCCTACGGGGTCGTAGCCGTCCTCGTAGGGGTCGTCGTCCCCGGATCCGACGGCGGCGCGGGTACGGGCGGATTCGGCCTCCGCGCGGGCCTGGGCTGCTGCGAGAAGTCGCTCGACCGCGCTCGGCTCGTGCACCGTGGCGGCCCGTACGAAGGCCTCGTCGAAGACCACGGTGGCGTAGTCGTCTGCGCCTCCGCGGTCGACAGAGTCCTCAGGGTCCCCGCCGTCCGGAAACGGCGTGCCCCCCACGTCGTCCGGCACGGATTCAGAGTAGACCCGGGAGGTGGTTTTGGGCAGGGAGAGTGCGAACCCTCCCCGCCCGTACCGAAAGAAGCCGGTTATCGAACGTGACCGTCGCCGGTGACGATGTACTTGGTCGAGGTCAGCTCCGGAAGGCCCATGGGGCCCCTGGCGTGGAGCTTCTGCGTGGAGATGCCGATCTCGGCGCCGAATCCGAACTGCCCGCCGTCCGTGAACCGGGTGGAGGCGTTCACGGCCACCGTGGTGGAGTCGACCAGCTGGGTGAAACGGCGCGCCGCGGCCTGCGAGGTGGTGACGATCGCCTCGGTGTGACCGGAGGACCAGGTGCGGATGTGCTCCACGGCCCTGTCGAGGGAGTCGACGACGGCGGCGGCGATGTCGTACGAGAGGTACTCGGTCTCCCAGTCCTCGGGCGTGGCCGGTACGACGGTGGCCTTGGAGGCCGGGGCGTGGGTGAGGACCCGCTCGTCGGCGTGGACGGTGACGCCGGCCTCGGCGAGGGCGTCGAGGGCCCGGGGCAGGAAGGCCTCGGCGATGTCCTGGTGGACGAGGAGTGTCTCCGCGGCGTTGCAGACGCTGGGCCGCTGGGCCTTGGAGTTGATCAGGATGTCCACGGCCATGTCGAGGTCGGCGTTGGCGTCGACGTAGACGTGGCAGTTGCCGGTGCCGGTCTCGATGACCGGGACGGTGGACTCCTCGACGACGGTGCGGATCAGGGAGGCGCCGCCGCGCGGGATGAGGACGTCGACGAGGCCTCGGGCGCGCATCAGCTCGCGGACCGATTCGCGGGACTCCCCAGGGACGAGCTGGATGGCGTCGGCGGGCAGTCCGGCGCCGCCGACGGCGTCGCGCAGGACCTTCACGAGGGCGGTGTTGGAGGCGTACGCGGAGGAGGAGCCGCGGAGCAGGACGGCGTTGCCGGACTTGAGGCAGAGGGCGGCGGCGTCGACGGTGACGTTGGGCCGGGCCTCGTAGATGATGCCGACGACGCCGAGGGGTACGCGGATCTGGCGGAGGTCGATGCCGTTGGGGAGGGTCGAGCCTCGGACGACCTCGCCGACGGGGTCGGGCAGCGCGGCGACGTGGCGGACGTCGGCGGCGATGGCCCGGACGCGCTCCGGGGTGAGGGTGAGGCGGTCGATGATGCCCTCGCCGGTGCCGGCCTCGCGGGCCTTGGCGATGTCCTCGGCGTTGGCCTCGACGATCTCGGCGGTACGGACTTCGAGGGCGTCCGCGATCGCCAGCAGGGCGTCGTCCTTGGCCGAGCGCGGGAGTGGCGCGATTTCGGCGGCGGCGCCACGGGCCCGGTAGGCGGCCCGGGTGACCGGGGAGAGGTTGTCGAGGGGCGTGAGCGAGGTCATGTCCGCAGGGTACTGGCACCCCTGCGGACATCCCTCACGTATCCCGCACTCCGAGACACACTCGTCCCGGGACGATCTCGGCTCGGCCGAGGACGATCTCGGTGGGGGACGTCGTCCTCGGGCCGGGAGGTCCTCAGTAGGGGTGGACGCCGACCGGGGCCGCCGGGGGCGGGCCGTAGCCCTCCGCGATCCGCTGGTGGTAGGTCTCGCGGTCGATGACCTCGAGGCCGACGATCTCCCAGGGCGGCAGCTTCGCGGTCTGTCGGTGCTCGCCCCACAGGCGCAGGGCGACGGCCGCGGCGTCGTGCAGGTCGCGGGCCTCTTCCCAGTACCGGATCTCGGCGTGGTCGTTGGCATAGCGGCTGGTCAGCAGGAAGGGGTGGTCATGGGCCAGCTGTTCGAGCCCGCGTCGCACCTCCTTCAGCGGTGACTCCGCCCCGGAGACGCTGAGGGTGATGTGCCAGAGTTTGGACAGGGGCCGCTCCTCGGCGCGTGATTCCCGTGTCTCGGTGGTGGTCTCGGTCTTGCTGTCCGTGGACCTGTCCCGTGCCTCGTCGAAGTCGGCTCCGGCCTCGACACTGGTCAGGGCGCGTTCGGCAGTCCCACGGGGCGGTGCCCCAGGGCGCGCTCGTCTCACCGGCGGCCTCCTGTGTGATGCGTGTGGTGCTGTACCCGCCTTGCTCTTACCCCCGAGACAAAGTTGACCAGCCCGAGGCGGCAGATGGGGCGGTTTTGGTAAACGTCCCTTCCGGATGGCCGTACTTTCAGCCGTTTCAGCGGATGACGACCAGGTCGTCACGGTGGACGACCTCGCGCTCGTACTCAGGGCCGAGTTCCCTGGCGAGCTCCGGGGTGGAGCGGCCGAGGAGCTGGGGGATCTCCTTGGCGTCGAAGTTGACGAGGCCGCGGGCGACGGCCCGGCCCTGCGCGTCGCGGAGCTCGACGGGGTCACCGGCCACGAAGTCGCCCTCGACACCCGCGATACCTGCCGCGAGCAGGGATTTCTTGCCCTCGACGACGGCTCGTACGGCTCCGTCGTCCAGGGTCAGGGAGCCCTGCGGGGTGGAGGCGTGGGCGAGCCAGAGGAGCCGGTCGGCGGAGCGGCGGCCGGTCGGGTGGAAGTAGGTGCCGGTGTCGCGGCCCGCGAGGGCGTCGGCGGCGCGGCTCGCGGAGGTGAGGACCACCGGGACGCCGGCGGCGGCGGCGATCCGGGCGGCCTCGACCTTGGTGACCATGCCGCCGGTGCCGACGCCGGCCTTGCCGGCAGCGCCGATCTCGACGTGGGCGATGTCCTGGGGGCCGGTGACCTGCGCGATCCGCGACGTGCCGGGCTTGGCCGGGTCGCCGTCGTACAGCCCGTCGACGTCGGAGAGCAGGACGAGCAGGTCCGCCCGGACGAGGTGGGCGACGAGGGCGGCGAGCCGGTCGTTGTCGCCGAAGCGGATCTCGTCGGTGGCGACGGTGTCGTTCTCGTTGACGACGGGCAGCGCACCCATGGCGAGGAGCTGGTCGAGCGTCCGGTAGGCGTTGCGGTAGTGGGCGCGGCGGCTGGTGTCGTCCGTGGTGAGGAGGACCTGGCCGACGCGGACGCCGTAGCGGGCGAAGGAGGCGGTGTAGCGGGCGACGAGGAGGCCCTGGCCGACGCTGGCGGCGGCCTGCTGGCGGGCGAGGTCCTTGGGGCGGCGGGTGAGGCCTAGCGGGGCGAGACCCGCCGCGATGGCGCCGGAGGAGACGAGGACGATCTCCTTCTCGCCTCCGCTGCGGACCTTGGCGAGGACGTCCACGAGGGCGTCGACGCGGTCGGCGTCGAGGCCTCCGGAGGCGGTGGTGAGCGAGGAGGAGCCGACCTTGACGACGATCCTGCGGGCCTCCGTCACGTACTGCCTTGCCACGTCCGTCTGTCCCGTCACCTGCGTCGTCACCTGCGTCGTCCTCACTCGGCTGTCCCACGCGCCGCGCGCGCCCCGCCGCGGCTGCCAGGCAATCTACGCGAGGCGGGAGGGCTGCCGCTCGTCCATTCCGTTCTCTGGACCGGACCCGTCGGGGCCCTCCGGACCGTCCGGTCCCTCGGCCGCCTTGCCGCGGGGCACCAGGATCCGCTGGGAGATCAGATAGGTGAACGGGATCGCGACGACGGCCGCGACGAGGGGCGCGATCCTGTCGTCCATGCCGGCCCAGGTGACGAGCGCGTACAGTCCGACGCTCTGCACGAGGTAGTTGGTGACGTTGGTGAGCGGGAAGAGGGCGAACTTCTTCCAGGTCGGCCGGGTGCGGTAGGTGAAGTAGGTGTTGAGGAAGAAGGAGCCGACCATGCTGAGGACGAAGGCGAGGGAGTACGCGGCGAAATACGGCATCCAGGGGTGGAGCAGCAGGTAACAGCCGAAGAACGTGCAGGTGTTGACGCCGCCGACGAGGGCGAACCGGAAGATCTCGGCCAGTCGTGCCCGCCGAGCCCGCCCCGCCCGCCGGCCGCTCCCCTCGTTCCCCTTGCCTCCTTCGTGGCGCTCGCGGCGCTCGTGGCCCTCGTCGCCCTCGCTCTTCCCGTTCCTCTCGCCACCTGACGCCATCAGTGGTCCCGGTCGGTGGCCACGACGCGGATGCGTTCGGCGGAGGCCAGCTCGGCGGCTCCGCGCCCGAAGGAGCGGTGGGTCTCCTTGACGAGGAAGTGCGGCCTCCGTTTCGTCTCGTAGTAGATCCGGCCGATGTACTCGCCGATCAGCCCCAGCATCACCATCTGCACTCCCCCGAGCCCCACGATGATCGCGACCAGGGTGACGTATCCGGGTGCGGTGACGCCCTGGGTGATCGCGGCGACGGCCACCCAGGCCGCATACAGGACGGCGAGGCCGCTGAGCATCATTCCCAGCCACAGGGCGATGCGCAGCGGGCGGTTGTTGAAGGAGATCAGCCCGTCCATGCCGTAGTTGAGCAGGGAGCTGAACTTCCACTTCGTCTCGCCGCCCTCGCGCGCGGCGTTCTGGTAGTCGAAGGTGACGGTGTCGAAGCCGATCCAGGAGAAGAGGCCCTTGGAGAAGCGGTTGTACTCGGGCAGCGAGAGCAGGGCGTCGACGGCGGGGCGGGAGAGCAGGCGGAAGTCCCCGACCCCGTCGGTGAGTTCCACGTCGACCCAGCGGTTGACGGCCCGGTAGTACACGCGGCTGAGCGCGGAGCGGAGCTTCTTGTCCCCTTCGCGGGTGCGCCGCGCCATGACCTGGTCGTGGCCCTGGTGAAAGAGGTCCAGCATGCGAGCGAGGAGCTCGGGCGGGTGCTGGAGGTCGGCGTCCATGATCACCACGGCGTCGCCGGTGGACTTCCGCAGGCCCGCGAGCATGGCTGCCTCCTTGCCGAAGTTGCGGCTGAAGGAGGCGTACTGGGTGCGGTGCGGGTGCCGGGCGGCGATCGCGCGCAGCTTGCCGAGGGTGCCGTCGGAGCTGCCGTCGTCCACGTAACAGATCTCGTAGCCGACCGGGAGGCCGTCGAGCACCTGGCGCATGCGCGCGTCGAACCGCTCGACGACGTCCTCCTCGTTGTAGCAGGGGACGACGACGGAAAGCCTGGTCATGGAACGGTCACTCCAGAGGGCTGAGCGAGATTACGTCCTGAGGGACCGCCACCGAACTCTCCTTCGAGCAGCGCGGCCACGGTACTGAGCGGCGGTGACCGCTGGGCGTCGCCCGGGTGGCCTCTCCTGGTCGGCATGTCGTCCATGCAGCAAAGCATGCGGGGAAGATATTCATATACGGGGCATCCTTACCCATTTGTCACCCATAGAGACGCCGTGCCACGCATGTCGACCACCTGGAGCGAAGACCGGTGAGCAGGACGACCACCCCGGAGCACGGCAGCGCGCTGACAGGCAGGAACGAGGACGAGGAAGAGGACGGGCACACGGAGCGCGCGGACGGCACGGGGCGGGCTCTGTCCTGGACCGGGCTCGTCGTCGCCGCCGGCGCCGGCGCGCTCCTCTCGGTCGGCGCCTTCCTCGGGCTCTACGTCCGCCCCACGTCGGACGACTGGTGCGCCCTGTGGAAGGCCCGGGACATGGGCGTCCTGGGCATCACCGCGGACTTCTACCGCACCCAGAACGGGCGGGTCACCAACGCCTTCCTGACCGGCCTGGCCTACTCCGACGACATGCGGGGGCCGAAACTGCTGCCCGCCGTCCTCGTGGTGGCGCTCGGCGCCGCGCTCTTCCTCCTCGCCCGCGCGGCGCTGCGCGCCCTGCGCGTGCCCCCGCCCTCCCGGGTCCTGCTCGCCGCGGCCGCGGCGCTCCTCTCGGCGCTGCTGTTCTTCGCCGGCACCCGCTCGTACCAGGTACTCCTCTGGGCCCCGGCGACCATCTCCCACACCCTGCCGAGCGTGATCGCCCTCTGGGCCGTACTCGGCGCCGTCCGCGCGGCGCGCGGCGGGCGCGGGTGGGAGCGCTCGGCGGCGGTCGGCGCGGCGCTGCTTCTCGGGACGGCGCTCGGCATGCTCAGCGAGCCCTTCGCCCTGGTGGCCGGGGTGTTCGCGGTCACGGCCGGTCTTCTCTGCCTGCCCCGACTCGGCTGGGCGAAGGACCGGTACGCGTCGACCTGGTGCGCGGCGGCCTGTCTGGGGCTCGCCGTCGGCCTCGTCCTGCTCTCGACGTCACCGGGGGCGCGGTGGCGGCGCGCCCAGCATCCGCCGGAGCCGCTGTCGTTCGCACTCCTGAGAGAAACGTTCCGCGACTGGTGGCGCGTGTGGGAGACGATCGGCGGCCAGTGGGCGTACGCGGGCGCCGCCGCCGTCGGAGTGCTGCTGGGTCTGTGGCTCTCCCGCACGAAGAGGGGGCACGCCCCCGCCGTCGGACTCCCCCCGCGCCGCCTGTTCCGGATCGCGGTGCTGCTGCCGCTGCCGCTCGTCGCCCTCGCGAGCCTGGCCGTCACCTACGGGCTGCGCACCGGGTACGGGGACGTGGGCTGGACCTACGGGCGGACCTGGACGAGCTTCCTGCTCCCGCTGCTGCTCGCCCTCTGCGCGTACGGCACGTGGGGCGGGTACCGGCTGGGACTCCTGCTCCGGACGGCCGGGCGGCCCGCCGCCCGCGCCGCGGTGCTGGTCGCGGTGGGCGCGGTCGCCGTCGGGAGCACGGCCGCGCTGGTGCGGCCGGTGTACGACCTGACCACGAGCACGGTGGTCCGCGCGACGGCCTGGGACCGGCAGAACGCGCGGATCCGGTCCGAGGTCGCGGCGGGCGCCCGCGAGGTCGCGTACCGGCCGCTCCTCATCGGCGGGCTGACGGAGCCGCTGTTCGCCCGCACGTACGAGCGGGACTGGGCGGCGCGGTGCACGGCCACGTACTACGGCGTGGACCGCATCCACCGCCCCTGAGGGCCCCTGGGCGCGCACCGGACCCCTGATCAGGACCGCTGACAAGACCCCCGACACGGCGGAGTGGGGCGCCCCGGGCCGAACCCGGGACGCCCCACTCCGTACTGCTCGGTGCTGTGGATCAGCCGGCCGTGCGGGCCGCCCGGTTCGCGCCCCAGCCCTCCCAGGCGGAGCTGATCATGGCGCGGACGTCGTGCTGCGCCTTCCAGCTCAGCTCCGACTCGATGCGCTCCGCCGAGGCGACCACGCGCGCCGGGTCGCCCGGACGGCGCGGGGTGACCAGCGGCTCGACGCTGTGGCCGGTGATCTCGTTGATGAGGTTCACCATCTCGCGCACCGACACGCCCTCGCCACGCCCGATGTTCAGGGTCAGCGTGGCGGTCTCGCCGGCCTCGCCCGCCGCGACGAGCGCGCGGGCGGCGGCCAGGTGCGCGTCCGCGATGTCGGCGACGTGGATGTAGTCGCGGATGCAGGTGCCGTCCGGCGTCGGGTAGTCGTCACCGAAGATGCGCGGGGCCTCGCCGGCATCGAGCCGCTCGAAGACCATCGGCACCAGGTTGAAGACACCGGTGTCCGCGAGCTCGGGAGCCGCGGCGCCCGCCACGTTGAAGTACCGCAGGCAGGCGGTGGACAGGCCGTTCGCCTGGCCGGCGGCGCGCGCCATCCACTCACCGACGAGCTTGGTCTCGCCGTACGGGCTGAGCGGCAGGCACTCGGTGTCCTCGGTGACGAGGTCCACGTCGGGCATGCCGTACACGGAGGCGGAGGAGGAGAAGAGGAAGCTCTTCACGCCCGCGGCCGCCGCCGCTTCGAGGATGACCTGGAGGCCCGTCACGTTCTCGCGGTAGTAGTACAGCGGCTTCTCGACGGACTCGCCGACCTGCTTCTTGCCGGCCAGGTGGACGATGCCCTTGATCCGGTGCTCGCGCAGCACGCGGTCGAGGAAGTCGCGGTCGAGGACCGTGCCCTGCTCCAGGACGATGCCGTCGGGGACGCGCGCGGGGTTGCCGGTGCTGAGGTCGTCGACCACGACGACGGACTCGCCGGCCTCGGTCATTGCTTTGACGACGTGGGAACCGATGTATCCGGCGCCGCCGGTGATGAGCCAGGTCATTCCGACAGTTTAGCCACAGGCCGGCGGCCCCCCGTCGGACCGCTTCAAGGGTCCGCCGGGGGGCCGTCGAGGGCTGCCGGGAGGGGATCTAGCGGTCTATCTCCGCGAACACGGAGTCCCACCGGTCGAGGACGCTCGGCAGCGCCAGTCGCGCGACGTGCTCCCGCCCCGCGGCGCCGTACCGCCGCCGCATCCCGGCGTCGTCCATGAGCTCGCCGAACGCGGCGGCGAGACCGGGCACGTCGGCCGGCGGCACCAGGGTGCCCGTGACGCCGTCCTCGACGAGCTCCCGGACACCGCCCGAGACGTCGAAGCTCACACACGGCACACCGCATGCGGCGGCCTCGGCCAGTGCCATCGGACGGCCCTCGCGCTCACTGCTGATCGCGACGACCGACAGCTCGCGGTAGGCGGCCGCCATGTCCTTGACCGTGCCGCGGAGGACGACCTGCTCGGCGACGCCGAGGTCCTCGGCCTTCATCCGCAGCTCCTGCTCCAGCGGGCCGTCGCCGAAGAGGTGCAGCTCCCAGCCCTCGCGCCCCTTGTGGGCCTGCGCGAAGGCCTCGATCATCCGGTCGTACCGCTTGATCGGGTCCAGTCGGCCGACCGCGCCGATCTTGCGGGTGTCGAGCGGAGCCGGTTCGTCCGGGTAGAACGGCAGCGGGTTCGGCATGACCCGGACGTTCGGCACGCGCTGGTTGACGAACTCGACCGCGTCGCCCTGGGAGAGGACCAGGGTCTGCTCCAGAGCCGGGTAGTGCCGACGGATCAGCCCCAGGTTGGCGCTGCGCCGGGCCTGCGCGAAGGACTCGTGGTACTGCCCGATGCCCTTCAGGTGCTGCCACTCCATGGGCATGACCCAGTCCGCCGCCCACGGCGAGCCGAAGACGATGTAGCCGTCCTCGACCGAGGACAGCCTGCGCTGCATCTCCGCTCGCGCGTGCTCGCGGGCGGCCCGCGCCCGGCGGGCGTCGGCGCGGCGCGCCAGGCTGAGCCGGTCGCCGACCGTCCGCACCGGCGGCTTGGGCGCCGGGCTCGGCGGGTAGAGCGTCGCGTGGCGGTAGGCGCGCGTGGAGTTGTACGGGAAAGGCTCGGGGCTCGGCCGGATGCCGATCAGCTCGACGCGGTGGCCACGCTCGCCCATGCCCTGGGCGAGGGTGTGCAGCACCCGCTGGGAGCCGCCCATCGAGTCGACGTCGACGCCGACGAAGAACACGTTGCGGGCAGGGGAGGCCTCAGTCATGGGTGCCGCCTTCGAAAAAAGCATCGACCACCAGTTTGCTCGCGTGGCCGGTCTCGTACGAGCAGAACATCTCCTGGAAGCGCGTGTAGCGCTGGGCGTGCCGCTCGCGCACGCCCTCCAGGTCGCGCACGGCGGCGGCGAGGTCCTCGGTGGTCGTCAGCATCGGACCCGGGGCGATGTCCTCGAGGTCGTAGTACGTGCCCCGGTCACCGCCCTTGTAGTCCTCGTAGTCGTCCGTGTACAGCAGTATC
The DNA here is from genome assembly GCF_014649015.1 of Streptomyces narbonensis. Taxonomy (GTDB): domain Bacteria; phylum Actinomycetota; class Actinomycetes; order Streptomycetales; family Streptomycetaceae; genus Streptomyces; species Streptomyces narbonensis. Next base: position 455,585 of record NZ_BMSF01000001.1, on the reverse strand, counting down.
GGCCGGCCGGTGTTCGCGTAGTCGAACATCAGCGACGAGTAGTCCGTGAGGACCGCGTCCGAGGCCAGCATCAGGTCGTTGACGTCGGCGAAGCCCGAACCGTCGCGGAGGAAGTGGCCGAGTGCCGGATCGACCTTGAACCGGTCGTACGGGTGGGCGCGCACGACGATGGTCCACTCGTCGGCCAGGTACGGGGCCAGCGCCTCGAAGTCCACCCGGATCGACTGTCCGGTGCGGCGGGCCGCGTCGCGGAAGGTCGGGGCGTAGAGCAGCACCTTGCGGCCGGCGGGGATGTCCAGGGTCTCGCGGGCGGCGGCCGCCCTGGCCCGCTGCTCCGGCTCGGCCCAGCGCACGAGCACGTCGTTGCGCGGGTAGCCGGAGCGGATGAGGTCGGCCCCGACCTCGAAGGCGGGGACGAAGGTCCGCTCGAACTCGGCGCTCGGACAGACGAGCGCGTCCCAGCGGCCGACGGCGGCGCGGAAGCGCTCCTTCTCGGTCTCCGCGGCACCACGCAGCGACGGGACGTCGAAGCCCATGGCCTTGAAGGTCTGACCGTGCCAGGTCTGGAGGTACCGGGTGCCCTTGGGCTTCGCGTACAGGTACGGCAGGTTGTGCGAGTCGACCCAGTACGCGGCCCGGGCCAGCGCGGTGCCGTAGGCGAAGCTGCCGCGCTTCACGAGCTTGACGTCGTCGGGGAAGGAGTCCCGGCTGCCCGAGTAGGCCCACACGACGTCGATCGGGAGGTTGCGGCGCTTGAGCTCCTCGTAGACGTAGCGGGGGTTGTCCGCGTAGCCGCGGCCCTCCACCGCCTCGAAGACGGCCAGGCCGCGCTTGCGCGGGAGCCTGGCGACGGCGTCGTAGGCGGTCGCCTTGCCCTCGTTGCCGACGAGGATCTTCTTGACCTTGCCGACCTTGGCCTTGGTCTTGCGGGCGTAGGGGCCGAGCGGTTCGAGGGACTTCAGGACGCCGGAGCGCTGCCAGGTCACCTCAAGGCGCCCCGCGCCCTTCTGCTCGGCCTGGACGCGCAGGTGGTGGATGCCGAACTGGTGGTAGCGCAGGGTGGCGCGGAAGTCGGGCTGGTCGTGCTGGGCCAGCAGGATGTCCGTGCGCCGTGCGCCCTCGCGCTCCAGGGCGATCACCGGGTGGCGGCAGGTCGCCACGCCGACCTTGCCGACGGGGACCTTGCGCAGGTCCACCTCGGCCTTCGACACGTACTGTCCCGGGACGTCCGCGACGAGCGTGAGAGGCACGGTCATCGGCGTCTTGTGGGCGGCCAGCTTGACCGACGCCTTGATGTCGTCGGTGATCAGACCGACGGGGTCGTACGTCCGGATCTCCAGGCGCAGGACCGGGCCGAGCATCGACACGGAGGTCAGCTCGTGCCGCAGGCGGCCGCTGCCGAGGGCCTGGTCGTGGAGATGCCACTCGCTGAGGTCCAGCTCGGCGCGGCTCGTGTCGTCGGCCGGGGCGACGTCGCCCCAGTAGGAGACGCCGTCCACCTCGGTCACGGCGCGGGGCGCGAGCTGCGGCCGGCCGAACTGGCGGGCGGCCACGGCGACGTCCTCCAGCCTGCCGGTGCGCAGCAGGTGGAGGCAGATGCGCTCCTCGCGCGAGAGCCGCTCGTAGGTCTCGTCGGAGATCTCGTCGAGGTAGGGGGTGACCTCGGCGGCGAACTCCGCGATCCATTCGCCGTCGCGGAACGGCAGGTCGCCCAGGTAGAGGCGGAAGTCGTGGCGGAGGAACTTGTAGTCCTTCTCCGCGCGGAGCCCGGTCTCGCCGCGCTCCTCCAGCCAGGCGTCGATCAGCCGGGCCACGCCGATGCGGTCGCGAACGTTCTGGATCTTGTGGCGGCTCGACGAGATGGAGACGCTCTCCGGCGCGAGGCGCCAGGTGTAGACCGACCACGGCACGACGGCGAAGGACTCCGCGAGCGTGTACGCCTGCGCGGAGAACAGCTGGTCCTCGTAGTGGATGCCCTCGGGGAAGGCGAGGCCGTTGTCCCGGATGAAGGCGGTCCGGTAGAGCTTGTTCGTCGACAGGTGGTCGAAGAAGTACTCGGGTGCCTCGGCGATGCCGCCCACGACCCGCTGCTCGGTGAAGAGGTGCGGGTACCACAGGCCCGTGGTGTCGTTCGCCTCGTAGAACCGCGTGACCTCGCCGGTCACGAAGTCGACGCCGGTCTCCTCGGCGACGAGCAACATGCTCTTGCAGGCGTGCCGCGGCAGTTCGTCGTCGCTGTCGAGGAACATGACGAACGGGGCGCGGGCGAGCGCGATCCCGTGGTTGCGGGGGGCGCTGCAGCCGCCGCTGTTCTGCTCCAGGCGGGCGTACCGGACGCGCGGGTCGGCGGCTTCGAGTGCCCGCGCCACACGCTCCGTGCCATCGGTCGAACAGTCGTCGGCGATGATCACTTCGATGTTGTTCAGGGTCTGGTCGAGTAGGGACCGGACCGCTCGCGGGAGCCGTTCCTCATCGTTGTAGACGATGACGACGACGCTCACATCGGGGACGTCGGTGGTCGGCATCCAAGTCCTCTCACACAGGCATGCGGTAGTACAGAGCGCGTTCTCAGTTGACTGATGAACGCCCTCGGCGACCGCCAAGTCACTCCCCCGGGGGGAATTGTTCTGAAACTGGTTTCCCGTTCGTCGGGGGTGCTCAGCGTCTTGCCAGGATCCTCCTGATACGTCCGGACAGCACCTGGCGGGCGCCCGCCATCCCGCCCGTGAGGCGGAGGGTCAGGGCCCTGCGCGGCGAGGCCACGACCTGGACGAGCAGGACGCGGCCGAACCTGCCGAGGGCCACGCCCCGCCGGCCGGCGAAGCCGTCCGGGGTCCTGACCTCGGCGCGGCCGGTCGAGCCGTCCGCGTAGCGCAGCACGGCGACGAGCGACCAGGAGGCGAGCCGGCCGGCCCGGAGCAGCTGGGCACTGGGGATCCGCGCGGTGGCGGTCCACCCCTCGCCGGAGGGGCGCAGGGGGACGGCCTCGGCGAGGAGCTTCTGGCCCGAGACGCGCTCGGTGAACTCGACCCGCACGGAGACGGGGTGCAGTGCGCCGATCCGGCCGTACAGCTCGTGCACGGTCAGCGTGACCCGGGCGCTGCCGCCGACGGTGGCGACGCCGTCCACGGCGACGGGCAGCCCGGCCGGGGGCAGCTCGTCGAGACCGTCCAGGGGTACGTCGGCGGGGGCGGCGGCCAGCACGGGGGCGCCGTCCTCGGAGCGGGGGTACGGAGGGACGAGCCGCGGTCGGCCGGCGGCGAGCTCCGCGAGGCGGGTGAGCTCGCGGCCCTCGGGCACGGCGGCGAGGGCCGTGATCCCGGCGTGCAGCCAGCGGTGCGGCGCCCGGGCGGCGGCAACCGCCGCGTCGTCGAAGCCGACGACGTGGTCACGGGTGACCGTCCACCAGTCGGCGCGGTAGGCGGCGGGCCGGCGCGGCAGCTCGCGGAGGTACATGGGGAGGTCGTAGTCGAGGAACTTCGTCTGCGCGGGGATCGCGAGCGCGGGACGCCCGGCCTTGCGGAAGACCTCGACGACGGCGCGGTGCGCGGCGACCCGGTGCTCCCAGTTCGCCAGGGAGCCCTGGCGCAGCGAGATCGACAGGTTCGCGGCCTGGCGCCGGACGTGCCAGACGTACAGGGGGACGTCGGTGACGGCGAGCCGGGGCGCCGCGGCCTGGACCTGGGCGCTGAAGACGAAGTCCTCGTAGTGGAAGGCGCCCTCGGGGAAGCGGATCGCATGCGTGTTCAGGAAGTCACGGCGGTAGAGCTTGTTGACGGAGAGGGTGTCGAGGACCAGCTCGGGGTGGTCCTCGACACTGTCGAGGACGGTGCCGGGGAGGGTGGCGCCGTCGTTGACGTCGTACAGCGAGGCTGCCCAGATCTTCTCGCGGCCCTCGGGGAGCTCGCGGCGCACGCAGAGGCCGGTCACGACGTCCGCGCCCGCGTCGGACGCGACGGCGAGAAGCCGGTCGACGGCACCGGGAACCAGCACGTCGTCGCTGTCCAGGAGCATGACCCACGGGTGGACGGCGGCGGCGATGCCGTCGTTGCGGGGGGTGCCGCAGCCGCCGCTGTTGACCTCGCGGACCAGCGGCTTCACACGCGGCTCGGCGGCGAAGCCGGCGACCACGTCGGGCGTCGCGTCCGTGGAGGCGTCGTCGACGACGACGACCTCACCGACGGCCTCGCCCTGCGCGAGGGCGGACCGGATCGCGTCGCCCACGTGCTCGGCGTCGTTGTACGCGATGACGACGACACTGACCCGTGCCGCGTGGGGTGGCTCGACCATCCGAGCATCGTAGCGGGAGCAAACCGGACCCCTGACCGGAGAACCGGAAGGGAGGGCCGCCGAGCGCGTCGGCGGCACTCCCCCGACCACGGACATGCTAGAAGGGGTCGAACTCGTCGTACTCGCGCTGTGCATCGTCCCGCTGCGCGTCCCGGTCGCGGCGGCGCTGCGCCGCCGGGCGCGGGGCCTCCAGACGGTGGTCCTCGCCACGGCGGCCGAGCATCTCGGCGCCCGCCATCATCGTGGGCTCCCAGTCGAAGACGACCGCGTTGTCCTCTGTGCCGATCGCCACACCGTCGCCGGCGCGGGCGCCCGCCTTCATCAGCCGGTCCTCGACGCCGAGGCGGTTGAGGCGGTCGGCCAGGTAGCCCACGGCCTCGTCGTTGTTGAAGTCGGTCTGGCGGACCCAGCGCTCGGGCTTGTCGCCGCGCACCCGGTAGACGTCCTCGGCCTCGTCGTACGTGACGGTGAAGCCCGCGTCGTCGACGGCCTTCGGGGTGATGACGATGCGGGTCGCCTCCTCCTTCGGCTTGGCGGCGCGCGCTTCGGCGACGATGCCGGCGAGGGCGAAGGAGAGCTCCTTGAGTCCCGTACGGGCGACAGCGGAGGCCTCGTACACCTGGTAGCCGCGTGCCTCCAGGTCCGGGCGGATCATGTCCGCGAGGTCCTGGCCGTCCGGGATGTCGATCTTGTTGAGGACGACGATGCGGGGGCGGTCCTCGAGACCGCCGTACTGCCGGAGCTCCTCCTCGATGATGTCGAGGTCGGAGACGGGGTCGCGGTCGGACTCCAGCGTCGCCGTGTCCAGGACGTGCACGAGGACCGAGCAGCGCTCGACGTGGCGCAGGAACTCCAGGCCCAGGCCGCGGCCCTGGCTCGCGCCCGGGATCAGGCCCGGCACGTCGGCGATCGTGTAGACGGTCGAGCCGGCCGTGACCACGCCCAGGTTCGGGACGAGCGTCGTGAAGGGGTAGTCGGCGATCTTCGGCTTGGCGGCCGACAGGACGGAGATGAGCGAGGACTTGCCCGCGCTCGGGTAGCCGACGAGGGCCACGTCCGCGACGGTCTTGAGCTCCAGGACGATGTCCCGCGACTCGCCGGGCTCGCCGAGGAGGGCGAAGCCGGGGGCCTTGCGGCGGGCGGACGCCAGCGCTGCGTTGCCGAGGCCGCCGCGGCCGCCCTGGCCCGCGACGAAGGTGGTGCCCTCGCCGACGAGGTCCGCGAGCACGTTGCCCTGCTTGTCGAGGACGACGGTGCCGTCCGGCACGGTCAGGACGAGGTCCTGGCCCTCCTTGCCGGAGCGGTTGTCGCCGGCGCCGGGCTGGCCGTTGGTGGCCTTGCGGTGCGGCGAGTGGTGGTACTCGAGCAGGGTGGTGACCGACTGGTCGACGACCAGGGTCACGTCACCGCCGCGGCCGCCGTTGCCGCCGTCGGGGCCGCCGAGCGGCTTGAACTTCTCCCGGTGAACGGAGGCGCAGCCGTGGCCTCCGTTACCCGCGGCGACGTGCAGCTCGACGCGGTCCACGAAGGTGGTCATGGTGGTGCCTCCATTGGGGGGTCCCCGGCCGAAGGCGGGGGAAGTACGGAATGTCTATCTAGTAACACGCGAAAGGCGGACCCGCTTCCCGTACGGGAAGTGAGGTCCGCCTCCGCAAAGATCCGATCAGGCGACCGGAACGATGTTCACGACCTTGCGGCCACGGTGGGTGCCGAACTGCACCGAGCCGGGCAGCAGGGCGAACAGCGTGTCGTCGCCGCCACGGCCGACGCCCGCGCCGGGGTGGAAGTGGGTGCCGCGCTGGCGGACGAGGATCTCACCAGCGGAAACGACCTGACCGCCGAAGCGCTTCACGCCGAGCCGCTGAGCGTTGGAATCGCGCCCGTTCCGGGTGGACGATGCGCCCTTCTTGTGTGCCATGTCTCAGTCCCTCTTACTTCGCAGCCGCGGGGATACCGGTGACCTTGATCGCCGTGTACTGCTGGCGGTGACCCTGGCGACGGCGGTAGCCGGTCTTGTTCTTGTAGCGCAGGATGTCGATCTTGGCGCCCTTGTGGTGGTCCACGACCTCGGCCGTGACCTTGATACCGGCCAGGACCCACGGGTCGCTGGTCACGGCGTCGCCGTCGACAACGAGCAGGGTCGAGAGCTCGACCGTGTCGCCAACCTTGGCAGTGGAAATCTTGTCAACCTCAACGATGTCGCCGACAGCAACCTTGTGCTGGCGACCACCGCTGCGCACGATGGCGTACACGCGGATCTCTCTCTCACTCGGGATGAAACCTCTGAAGCCAGCCGCTCACACGGGCCCAAGGGCCCGCGGCGTTCCGGAATCGGACGAGCGGCCTCTCCCGACGAGCGGGAGGGAGGTGCTCAGAGGCGCGACGCGTCCAGTCAGACACGCCGACGGTCTAGGTTACGGGCGGGCGCCGCAGAGGGTCAAATTCGCCCACGCGAGCCCGGCCTGATCGGCGAGGCACCCCCGAGCGGGTGCGGGCCGTCCCGAAGGGGACGGCCCGCACCCGGTGGATCAGTCCTGGGCCGGAGCCGGGGTCTTCTCCGCCGCCTTCTTGGCCGGGGCCTTCTTGGCGGTGGTCTTCTTCGCCGCCGTCTTCTTGGTCGCCGCCGTCTTCTTGGTGGCGGCCTTCTTGGCCGTGGCCTTCTTCGCGGTCTTGCGCGCGGCCGTCTTCTTGGCCGGCGCGGCCTCGGTCTCGGCTTCCGCCTCGGGCTCCGCCGTGGCGGACTCGGTCTCGGCCGGGGCCGTGGCGACCACCAGGACGGCGGCCTCCTCGGCACCCGCGGGGGAACCGGCGGGTGCGGTGGCCTTGCGGACCACCCGGCGGCGGGCACGCGGCGGGGCGGCCACGGGGGCCTCCTCGACGGCGGGCTCGGGCGCGGTCTCCACGACGGGCTCCGGCTCCGGGGCGGCCACGGGGGCCTCCTCGACGACGGGCGCGGCCACCGGCTCGACGACCGGCTCGACGACCGCAGCGGCCTCGGCGGCCTCCGTGGTCGACACGACCGGGGACGTCGCCCGGCGCGTGGCGCGGCGACGGGTGCGCGGGGCCGGGGCGGCGGTCTCCTCGACCGCGGCCTCGACGACCGGCTCGACGACGGGCTCGGCCACCGGCTCGACGACCGCAGCGGCCTCGGCGACGGGCTCCGGCTCCACCACGTAGGTCTCGGTCTCGACGACACGGGACGGGGTGGCCGGCGCGGACACCCGGCGGGTGGCGCGGCGGCGGCCACGACCGCGCGTGGCGGCGGCCTCGGCCTCGGCGATGCTGCCGTACAGCTCCTCGTCCGGGGCGATCGGCTCGGGCAGGGCGACCGGCGCGGCCAGCTCCGCCTCGACCTCGGCCTCGGTCTCGGCACCGGACTCGGTGGTCTCGTGCTCGTGCTCGTGGTCGTGGGCGTGCTCGGCGCCGCCGCGGCCGCGCTTCTTCGCCCGCTTGCCACCGCCGCCGGTGACCGCCGGCTGCTCCATGTGGACGATGACACCGCGGCCGTTGCAGTGGACGCAGGTCTCGGAGAAGGACTCGAGGAGGCCCTGGCCGACCCGCTTGCGGGTCATCTGGACCAGGCCGAGCGAGGTGACCTCGGCCACCTGGTGCTTGGTCCGGTCACGCCCCAGGCACTCCAGGAGGCGGCGCAGCACCAGGTCGCGGTTGGACTCCAGGACCATGTCGATGAAGTCGATGACGACGATGCCGCCGAGGTCGCGCAGCCGGAGCTGGCGCACGATCTCCTCGGCCGCTTCGAGGTTGTTCCTCGTCACGGTCTCTTCGAGGTTGCCGCCCTGGCCGGTGAACTTGCCGGTGTTGACGTCGACGACGATCATCGCCTCGGTCTTGTCGATCACCAGCGAGCCGCCGGACGGCAGCCAGACCTTGCGGTCGAGCGCCTTCATGAGCTGCTCGTCGATCCGGTACGTCGCGAAGACGTCGACCTCGCTCGTCCACTTGGACAGGCGGTCGGCCAGGTCCGGGGCGACGTGCGAGACGTAGCCGTGGATGGTCTCCCACGCCTCGTCACCACTGACGATGACCTTGGAGAAGTCCTCGTTGAAGATGTCGCGGACGACCCGGACGGTCATGTCCGGCTCGCCGTACAGCAGGCTCGGCGCGCTCGTCGAGATCTGCTTGGCCTTCTTCTGGATGTCCTCCCACTGCGCCTGCAGACGCTCGACGTCGCGGCGCAGCTCGTCCTCGCTCGCGCCCTCGGCGGCGGTGCGCACGATGACGCCCGCGTCCTCGGGGACGATCTTCTTGAGGATGGTCTTCAGCCGGGCGCGCTCGGTGTCCGGGAGCTTGCGGCTGATGCCGGTCATCGAGCCCTCGGGCACGTACACGAGGTAGCGGCCGGGCAGGGAGACCTGGCTGGTCAGGCGGGCGCCCTTGTGGCCGATCGGGTCCTTCGTGACCTGCACGAGGACCGACTGGCCGGACTTGAGGGCGGTCTCGATGCGGCGCGGCCCGTTGGCCATGCCGAGCGCCTCGAAGTTGACCTCGCCGGCGTACAGGACGGCGTTGCGGCCCTTGCCGATGTCGACGAACGCGGCCTCCATCGACGGCAGCACGTTCTGGACCTTGCCCAGGTAGACGTTGCCGACGTACGAGGTGGCCTGCTCCTTGTTGACGTAGTGCTCGACGAGCACGTTGTCTTCCAGGACGCCGATCTGGGTGCGCTCGCCGCTCTGGCGGACGACCATGACGCGCTCGACGGCCTCGCGGCGGGCGAGGAACTCGGCCTCGGTGATGATCGGGACGCGGCGGCGGCCCTGCTCGCGGCCCTCGCGGCGCCGCTGCTTCTTGGCCTCCAGGCGGGTCGAGCCCTTGATGGACTGGACCTCGTCGGCGCCGGTGCCGGCCTCGGCCTTCTCGCGGGCCGGGCGGGGCTCGCGGACCTTGACGACCGTACGGACGCCTTCCTCGTCGGCGCCCTCGACGTCGGCGGCGGCGTCCCCGCTGCGACGGCGACGGCGACGACGGCGACGGGAGCTGCTGGAGCCGCCGGCGTACGCCTCGGTCTCGTCCTGCTCCTCCTCGCCCTCCTCGGTCTCGCCCTCGTCCTCGGCGCGGAGCTCGTCGGACTCCTCCGACTCCTCGACTTCGGTGAGCTCACCGCGGCGACGGCGACGGCCGCCACGGCGGCGACGGCGGGACGGGCGGTCCCCGTACTCGTCGCCGTCCTCGGTCTCGTCGGCCTCGTCGAGCTCGTCGGCGGCGGCCTCGATCTCGGGCTCGTCGGCGACGGTGGTCGGGACGGGCTCGACGGCGACGGGCTCGCCACGGCGGCGACGGCGACGGCGGGAGCCGGACTCGGCCCGCTCCGTGGCCTCCGGGATCTCGATGGGCCCGGTCGCCTCGACGGCCTCGGCCTCGACCTCGACCGTCTCGTCCTCCTCCAGCTCCTCGGGCTCCACGACCTCGGCCGCTGCGATGGCGGCCGTCTCCGGAGTCTGGAACATCGGCTCGGAGAAGACCGGGGCCTGGAAGACGGCGACCGCAGGACGCTCGGCGCGGCGGGCGCGGGAGGTATCCGGCTTCGCGACGGGCTCGGAGGTGAACTGCGGCGAGGTGGCGCGGCGGCGGCCGCGGCCACGGGTGGCGGCGGTCTCGGCCGCGGCGACCTCGGCCTCGTCGGCGGCGATCTGCGCGACGGCGGCCTGCGGCAGGGACTCGCCGGTGGGGGTCTCGGCGGGCGCCTCGGGGGCGGCCTCGGGCGAGGTCGCCCTGCGGGTGGCGCGGCGGCGGGTGCGCGGGGCGGGCGCGGCCTCGGCGGCCTCCTCGACCGGGGCGGCGGCGGTCTCGACGACCGGCGCGGCCTCGACCGCGGGCTCCTCCACGGCGGCCGTGGACGTCACGGGCGAGGTGGCCTTACGGGTGGCGCGACGGCGGGTGCGCGGGGCGGGCGCGGCCTCGGCGGCCTCCTCGACCGGGACGGCGGCGGTCTCGACGACCGGCGCGGCCTCGACCGCGGGCTCCTCCACGGCGGCCGTGGACGTCACCGGGGAAGTGGCCTTACGGGTGGCGCGACGGCGGGCCGGGCGCGCCGGAGCGGCCTCGTCGGCCGGGGCTGCGGTCTCGGCGGCCGGCTCGGCGGTGGCGGTCTCGGCGGGGACCTCCGCGAGGGGGGCGCCGACCTCGATGGTCTCCACGGCCGGTGCCGTGGCCTTGCGGGTGGCGCGGCGGCGGGTGCGCGGCGCGGGGGCGGCCTCGGCCTCGACCGGCGCGGCCTCCGCGGCCGGGGTCTCGGCGGGCGCCGTGGTCTCGGTGGCGGCGTCCGTCACCGGCGGACCGGCGGGGCGGGAAGCGGCGCGGCGCCGACGGCGCGGCGGCAGCTTGTCACCGGGTGCGTTGGTGTCTTCGTTGGACTCGAGCATGCGGGCGGTTCTCCCGTCACGCTCCCGGGCGCCGCGTCTGGTTCCGGTCCGGCGGCACGATCACGCCTGTGGCGCGGTGCCGCCGTCCGGGGCGCGGGCGCCGCACGGGAGCTGATGTCTGGCTCGCCGGTTCCGTACGCCCTGTGCGTACGGCCTGGCGAAAGTCTCCTGGTCTGTGCGCTGCCCGACCCAGGTGGCTCCCGAGTACCAGGGCGGCGCTACAACGACCGCTCCCTACGCGGTACCTGCACCCGGCGCCGTCGCTGAGGCGGTCGCGGCGGCCGTGGTTGAAGCGGCCGTGACTGCCTCGCGGTCGGGCGCGAGCGGGTCGGTCACCGTGCCGGACTCCTCGTCGAAGAGCCCCTGCGCCAGCCTGGTCACCGCAGCGGGGACCGGCGGCGCCAGGTCGGCCACAGCTCGGAGACCGGACAGGACGTCGTCGGGTCGTACGGCAGGTGTCACGTGCCGAACAACCAGCCGCAGTATCGCACAGGCGCTGTCCAGCGGCCTATCACCCTGGGGATCGCCCTGGGGAGAGGAAACCGTCAGCTCGGTGACCGCGGAGCGGGCGTCGAAGGTGCGGATGCCGTTCTTGGTCTTGCGCTGTACTTCCACGGTCTCGGCCGCGAGAAACGCGTCGGCGGCCTTCTTCGCGTCCTCGACGGCGACGCCTTCGAGCCGCAGCTCCCACACGGAGGCGGTGAGGCGGTCGGCGAGACCCGAGGTCCGGGCCTCGACGGCGTCGGTGATGTCGAGGCCCGCGGGGAGGGACTCGTCGAGCAGGGCCCGCAGCATCTCCGGGTCGCGCGTCTGGGTGAGCGCGATCTCCAGGTACTCGGCCTCGGAGCCCACACCCGTCGGGGCGGCGTTGGCGTACGACACCTTGGGGTGCGGGGTGAAACCGGCCGAGTACGCCATGGGCACCTCGGCACGGCGCAGCGCACGCTCGAAGGCGCGCTGGAAGTCACGGTGGCTGGTGAACCGGAGGCGGCCGCGCTTGGTGTAGCGCAGTCGGATGCGCTGCACCGCCGGTGCGGGCGGCGGGCCTTCGGGCTGTCGCTTGCCCAGTGGTTCTTCTCCTCGGTGCGGGGCGGGCGCGGGTGGCGCACCGCCCACAGGTGTACGGGGGTTCCCTCGGGGCCCGGCCGGCTCACCCCCGCTTGTGCAGGGAGATCTCGGCCTCGGCCACCATGCCGGGAACGGTCTGTCGTGGTGCAGCACCTCCCAGGTTACGCGCCTGACCCTGTGGAGCGTTCACAGGCTCGGGCCGCCGCTCCCCGCCGACGAGGGCGTGCCACGCGTCGCGGCGTGCCCGGCGCACGGTCTCCCGTGCCGAGGCGAGGGCTCCGCGGACCGCCCGTCCGGTCTCCACGGCGACCTGCTTCGCGGGCCGCCACACGGCGTCGCGGACGAAGTGGCCGACCGGGGTGCACACGCTCCGGTAGAACCAGCTCACGGGGCGGCCGAGCAGGTTCCACGCGAGCCATTTCAGGGCGCGGCCGACCGCCAGGGAGATGTACCCGGCCATACGCCAGCCGATGGCGAGGGCGGCGGCGACCTCACGGCCGATCACCGCGAGGACCCGTCCGACGGGGGTGAGCACCCAGCGGTACAGGAAGACGGCGGGGACGACGACGAGGACCTTCCCGAGCCACATCAGGCCGGTCGCGAGGCCCTTCAGGAGCCAGGCGGCGCCCCTTCCGATCCAGGCGAGGCCGTGGCCGAGCGGCGTGAGGACGTACCGGTACGTCCCCGAGGCCAGCGGCACGGCCACGTACCGCCACAGCGCGGTCCACGGCCAGACGAGCACCGCCCACAGCGTGAGGGCGGTGCCGCGGCCGAGCGGTGCGAGGAGCCGGGCGTACAGCCAGGCCGACGCGCGGGCGAGGCCGTGCCCGACCGGTGTCAGGACGGCGCGGTACAGCCAGGCGACCGGGGCGGCGATCAGGTGGACGGCGAGCGGTACGAGGACGTGGCGCCACAGGCCGAGCCAGGGCCAGTAGAGGACGGCCTTGACCAGCCACCACGTCGCCGTGGCGAGGGCTTCGGCCGTCCGGGCGACGGCTCGGCCGACGGGCGCGAGCACGTTCTCGTGGAGCCAGTCGTAGGCCCGGCCGAGCGGGCGCAGCAGCACGCGGCCCAGGAAGGTGCCGCACAGGACGAGCGCGTCCCAGACGAGGCGCACGGGGACGACGACGACCAGCACCACGATCCGTACGGGGATCCTGATCGCCGCGGTCAGGCAGCCTTCGGGTGCCGGGCCGGGGGCCGCTTTCTCCAGGTGCATGTGTCGGGAGACGCAAAAGCCCCGCGCGCGGTTCACCTCGCCGGCGGGATCCGGAGTGTTCGGCACCGCCTCATCCGGACTGTTCGGCACCGCCTCACGGGGAGGCCCCGTAGCCTAGGTGCCGACGCCCGCTCCCCCACACACCTTGCGCATCCCCCCACCTAACCCAGGACACGTTGAGGCTCGGTATGAAAATATCCTTCCTGCTGGTTGACCGCTGTCACATCGGCGGCGTGGTCAGCGCCATCCACAACCTGGCCAAGGCGCTCGCGGATGACCACGAGGTCGAGCTGGTCTCCCTCCGCCGCAACCGCGACCAGGCGTTCTTCCCGCTCGATCCGCGGGTGAAGACCCTGGCCCTCAGCGACATGCGGAAGCACTCCCACACGTACGACGGCGACGACCCGGCGATCGAGGTCTTCCCGCACATCTACCCGAACGAGCCGACGGACAAGAAGCCGTGGATCAGCCGGCTGGCCGAGAAGCGGCTGATGCAGTACCTGGCCACGACCGACGCCGACGTCGTGGTCAGCAACAACCCCAAGATCACCATCATGCTGGCCTACTCGGACCGCGACTTCCTCAAGGTCGCGATGGAGCACTCGCGGCCCGCGCGCTACGGCCCGCACATCCGGGACGCCCTCTTCCGGGACGCGTACCCGAAGATGGACGCGATCACCGCGCCGACGCCGGACGAGTGCCGGACCATCGCCGGGGTCGTCCCCGCCGTGAGCCACCTGCTCTCCCCGATGCCCAACTGCATCCCGGCCCACGAGGGCCAGATGTCCACCGGTGACAACAAGATCGTCGTCACCGCGGGCCTGCTGAAGACCCACAAGGGCTTCGGCGACCTGATCGAGGCGTTCTCCACCGTGGCGCCGCGCCACCCGGACTGGAGCCTGCGGATCTACGGCTCCGGTCCCGAGCGCGCCAACCTGCGCAAGAAGATCGACGAGACGGACAGCAACAACCAGATCTTCCTGATGGGCCCTGCCACGCCCGTCACCCCGGAGTTCGCCAAGGCGTCCGTCTTCGTCCTCCCCTCCCACCTGGAGGCCTTCGGCAACGTCACGGTCGAGGCGATGGCCGCCGGCCTGCCGGCGATCTGCTACGACGCGCCGCACGGCCCGCGCAACATCATCAGGCAGGGCGAGGACGGCTACGTCGTGCCGCTCGGCGACAAGCAGGCGCTCGCCGAGCACATCGAGAAGCTGATCTCCGACGAGGACCTGCGCCGGAAGATGGCCGCCGCCGCGGTGACCAACGTGGTCCGCTTCCAGGAGGCCGAGACCGCCGCCCGCTTCGAGCAGCTCGTGGAGACCATGCGGGCCCGCCGGGCCATCCCCCGCTCGGCCGCCGCCGTGGTCACCCCGCAGGGCGACGTCCGGGTGCGGATCGCCGGGCTGCCCGCCGACAGCGACGCCCGGCTGGTGTGCAAGGACATCCGCAAGAAGGCCGACGAGGTCGTCGTCCCCTTCGTCGGCGAGGAGGCGCTGGTCCCCGCGCTCGGCAAGCTCGTCGAGGGCGACTGGCAGCTGGAGATCCGCGCCGCCGGCTTCGACCTGCCGCTGCGCTCGGCCGGCTGCGACACCCTTCAGATCCTGTCGCTGAAGCTGCCCCGCACCGAGGGCCCCGCCCTGTCCGTGCTGCTGCCGCACGCCCACACGGACGGCACCCTGCGGGTGCAGAGCCGGGTGCGCGCCCAGCACGTCGAGGTGGCGGCCCTGCACGCCGGCGCCACCGCGATCGTGATCGACGCCGCGGCCTGGGGCGTCGAGCCCGGCAAGGACAGCGTCATCGAGGCCGTGCACCGCAAGGAGGCCGACCGGAACTTCACCTTCCCGGTGAAGCCCGGCGCCGACGGACGCTTCACGGCCTCCCTGGACAACGCCGCCGCGGCCCGCCTCCACGAGAACGGCGCCGAGGACGTCTGGGACCTCTGGCTGCTGCCGGACCAGGAGTCCGCCCGGATCCGCGTCTGCAAGCTGGCCACCGACGTGCTCGTCCCGATGGACGTCTTCACCTTCCCGTACCCGGTGGTGAGCCAGTCCGGCGCTCCGGTCCCTGCCGCCTCCGTGGACACCAAGCCGAAGAGCGGCTGGCGCAACCGGCTGGCGGCTGTCCCCACCGCCGCCGTCACGGCCGTCACCGGCGCCCGGAGCGAGCTGCGCCCGTACTTCTCCAGCAACGGCCAGCTCTCGCTGAAGATCATCGACAAGAAGTGACCGGAGGGCGGTAGCCGGGCCCGCGCGACGGGGTCCGGCCCGCACGAGGAGCCCGGCTCGCACATGCCCGGCCCGCACGAAAGAGCCCCGGTCCGCAGGGAGACCTGCGGACCGGGGCTCTTCTCGTACGCCCGGGGGGCACCGCCTACAGCGGGGCGCCCTCCTCGGCGATCTTGAACATCAGGTCGGCGACCCGGCCGGCCGCGTGGCCGTCGTCGAGGTCGCAGAACTGGTGGTGGAACTCGTCGTACTTCTCCTGGTACTCGACCGCGACCTCGTCGATCTCCCGGATGGCCTGGATCAGGTCGTCCGAGGTCTCGACCAGCGGACCCGGGGCGTCCTGCTCGAAGTCGAAGTAGAACCCGCGCAGCCGGTCACGGTAGTGCTCGAGGTCGTACGTGAAGAAGAGCATCGGCCGACGCAGGTGCGCGTAGTCGAACATGACCGACGAGTAGTCCGTGATCATGATGTCGGCGGCCAGGTACAGGTCCGCGATGTCCGGGTACTCGGAGACGTCGAAGACGAAGCCGTTCCCGGCGCCCGGGATGCTGTCCACGATGTTCGAGTGGCGCCGGACGAGGAAGACGTGGTCGTCCCCGAGGCGGCGGCGGGCGTCCTCCAGGTCGACCCGGAGGTCGAACTTGAACTGGCCGCGGGCGTGCGAGAGGTCGTCGCGCCAGGTCGGCGCGTACAGCACGACCTTCTTGCCCTCCGGCAGTCCGAGGCGCGCCTTGACCTCCTTGGCCCGCTCGTCGCGGTCCTCGGAGTACAGGTAGTCGTTGCGCGGGTAGCCCGTCTCGGCGATCAGGCCGTTGTAGCCCATGGCCCGCTTGAGGATGGGCGTGCTGAAACGGTTCGACGAGACGAGGATGTTCCAGTTCGCCGCTTCCTGGACCAGGCGCTCGTGGTAGTTCGGGTCGAACTTCGGCGCCTCGATGTCGAGGCCGATCTTCTTGAGCATCGTGCCGTGCCAGGCCTGCACGATCACCTGTCCCGGCCGCCGCTTGATCCAGTGCGGGAGGTGGGCGTTGGTGATGATGTAGCGCGAGCGCGCCAGCGCGTCGTACCAGTCGGCGCCCTGGAAGCGGACCGCTTCGAGGGTGTCCGGGAGCTCGACCTGGCCGTCGCGGACCAGCCACCGGTGCTTCACGTCGGCGCCGCGGCGCAGCAGCTCCTCGTGGACGGCGCGCGGGCTGTCCGAGAACTGCTTGCCGTTGTAGCTGATGTACAGGACCTCGTCGCGCAGCGGCAGCTCGCGGCCGCGCTCGTAGACCTCGTGACGCAGCTGGTACTGGCGGTTGGCGCCGCGCTCCATGTCGTTGAGGTCGGGCAGGCAGTTGAGCTGCGGGTGGTCCTGCCAGTGGCACTCGAGCCGGTAGTCGCGGCCGTTGTGCGAGCCCTCCAGCGGGAACCGGGGCCCGGCGAGGCGGTCCACGACGAGCGGCAGGGACTGCTCCCGCTCCTCGTCGGAGGACTCCAGGCGGAGCACCCAGCGGCCGGCCTTGAGCGGCAGCCTGTTGTTGGTGCCCGTCATCGTGGCGGGGCGGAAGGAGGCCTCGAAGGAGCCGTCCGGCAGGACGTTGATCGGGACCTTCCGCTCGTCGAAGCGGCCCTTGGCACTGACGACCAGGTGGTGGTCCGTCAGGTCCACGGGGGCGGCGCCGCGGATGAGGAACGTCCCGTCGGCGAAGGCGACGCCGGTGATGCGGGCGCGCAGCGGGCGGCCGGAGAACTTCAGGTAGCCGTTGGCTCCGGAGAGGACGGCCACCTCGTTCTGCATGGCCTCCTCGCCGAACTCGGCGGGCAGGCGGACCTGGAGGTCCGGCACGCCGTCCTTGACGACGACCTTGACGGTGCGCTGCTTCGCGCCCGGCTCCGTGACCCGTATCTGGGTGCTCCAGTTGCGGCGCATCGTCTTCGCGGCGTCGGAACCGCCACCGGCCGCGGCCTCGGCGCTGTCCTGGTGCTCCGGCAGCAGGGCTATGTCACGCAGGGGAACGCGGATCCGCAGCTGCGTGTGCCCGCCGGTGACGCCGAGGACCTCGGCCGGGTAGGTGAACACCTCACCGCTGTTCTGGTTGCCGACCCGGAGGATGATCTCGGTGTCCGCGGCGAAGGTCTCGCGGAAGACGGCGTCGACGACGATCTCGTCGCCGGAGGGCTCGAAGCCGGTGACGACGACCGGAACCTTCTCGATGCGCAGCTTGAGCGCGGCGCGCCGGATCTCGGGGACCATCCGGAAGTCGTCGTCGAGCCACTGGTACGGCGGGTAGGTCAGGCGGTCCGTGCCGTACGAGTGCACGGAGCGGGAGCGCACGAGGCCACCGGACATGACGCGCATGCCGACGTGCCAGAGGCCCTCCTGCCACTTGCCGCCCTTGCGGAACCGGGCGGGGTCGATGACGGTCTCCCAGCCGGCCCAGTCGAAGCTGTGGCCCCGGCCCTTGTGGCCGGAGGCGGTGGTGGCCTCGGGGGCGAAGATGTTGCCCAGCGGGACGAGGACGCGGCGCTGGGTGCCGTCCTTCTTCAGCTGGAGCAGCTTGACGACGCTGCGCTTGCCCGTCTGGTCGACGCGGTCGATCCAGGCGTGGCCGGACAGCCTCAGCTTGCCGTCCTCCCAGGTCAGATCGTCCAGCGGGGAGCGGAGCTGGAGGTCCTTGTCGACGCGCAGGAGCTTCTTGGGCACGAGGTCGCCGCGGTCTTCCAGCGCCGAGTACCGGGCGTACTTGCGGACGACGCCGTCGAGCCCGACGGGCTCGCCGAGGCGCTCGGCCTCGATGAAGTCGACCAGCTCGTTCGCGGCGTGCTTGCGGACCAGCAGCCACTTGACGCGGAGCGCCGTGGGCAGCGTGTTGATCAGCTTGAAGTCGATCTGGTCGAGGAACTTGTTCGCCACGCGCAGGAACTCGGCGCGGTACTCCTCGTCGCCCTCGGGCATCACGTTGAGGAAGATGCGCAGGTCGCCGGTGAGGACGGTCTTGTCGTACGCGAGCTTCATCGCGTCGGCGGCGGGGTCGTTCTGCTCGGCGAAGAAGCGGCTGACGTGCTCGACGCCGGTCGCGCGGTCCCGGGCGGCCTTGGGCTCGTTGCGGCGCTGGGTGATCGAGGGGTTCGCCTCGCCCTCGCGCAGGCGCCAGTAGTAGCAGGGCTCGCTGATGATGTCGACGGACTCGGCGAGGAACTGGGCCGGGACGATGACCGGGGTGTCCTCGTACAGCACGCCCTCGGGGAAGCGCAGTCCGTGCTGCTCCCAGAAGTCGCGGCGGAAGACCTTGTTGCAGGCGAGGCGGTCCGTCAGGAGGTTGCGCTTCCTCGTGACGTGCGTCTTCTGCACCGCGCCCCGGGACAGGAACCGGTGCATCGGGGACTGCCAGATCCGGGTGGAGTTGATGTGCTCCACGTTGCCCGTGGCGAAGGAGGAGCCGGTCTCGTCCAGGCTGCTGATCATGAGCCGGAAGGCGTCCGGCGGGATCATGTCGTCACTGTCGACGTAGGTGACGAACTCGCTCTCCGGCGCCAGGTTGTCGAGTCCCGTGTTGCGGGCCGCACCCAGGCCGGCGTTCTCCTTGCGTATCAGCCGGAAACGGGCGTCCTGCTCCGCGAACTCCGCCGCGATGGCGTTGGAGTCGTCGGTGGAGCCGTCGTCGATCATGAGAACTTCCAGGTCCTGGAAGGTCTGCACGGCCAAGGAGTTGAGGCAGGCGGGGAGGTACTCCGCCACGTTGTAGATCGGGACGATGACGCTGAGCCGGGGTGCCATGAAGTTCTGCGTTCCTTTCTGGTTCAGACCCGCTCGACGAACTCGAGCGCCTGAGGGGTGACGGGGCGTGCTAGGGGTTTTCCGGCGGGTCGTCGGGAGGCGTCTCCACCCTCCGAGCAAGATCCGCCGGGCGACGTGCTGGGCCGCACGCCCGCCGTCGAACTGCAGTACTTGTCCCGGTACCCGGTCCGCAGCTTAGCTGCCTGCCTTCGGCCCACCCCGGAAGGAAGCGGACCCGCGCCGGCACCGTGACCGGGGGATTCGTGACCAGTGACACAGAAGAGCGCAGGACCGTTTCCGCGCGCCCCGGCATGCGGGAGCGCGCGTGACGTTTGTGGACCACCAGGGCCACTCGGGACATTCTTCACCGGTCCATCTGCCTGCATGACTGTGCGGCGGCCCCCGACCGCCGCAGCACTCCAGGGTAGACGATCCGCAATTCGGCCGTTCGCCCCTCGTTGGCCCCCTCCTCGCCCCCGAGGAGGGGTGCGTTAACCGCGTACGCGGGTGCCCGCGGTTTCCGGGGTGCGGAAAGCCTCCTGTCATACTGCGTTCGAGCGGTTCGACTGAGGAGACACAAGCCATGCCGGCTGCAGCTACCCCCCGATTCAGCGTGATCATCCCGGTGTACGGGGTCGAGGGCTACATCCGCGAGTGCCTCGAATCGGTGACTACGCAGAGTTACCCCGATTTCGAGATCATCGCGGTCGACGACTGCTCCCTCGACGGCAGCGGGGCCATCATCGACGAGATCGCCGCGCGCGACCCGCGCGTGCGCGCCGTCCACCGCGCCGAGAACGGCGGCATAGGCGCCGCGCGCAACACCGGCGTCGAGCACGCCCGCGGCGACTACCTGCTCTTCATCGACGGCGACGACTCGATCCGCCCCGGCTCCCTGCAGGCCATGGCGGACCGGCTCGCCGAGGCCGAGGATCCCGAGGTCCTCCTCTTCGACCACGTCCGCACCCACTTCGACGGCGCCGTCGAGGTCAGCAACTCCGGCCCGTACCTGGCCGGCATCCGCGACCAGATCGTCCGCCCCGCCGACCGCCTCGAACTGCTGCGGATGTTCGCCGTCGTCTGGAACCGCCTCTACCGCCGCGACTTCTTCACCGGCGAGGGCTACGCCTTCACCGACGGCCTGTACGAGGACGCGCTCATGGTCTACACGTCCATGGCCGCGGCCCAGCGCGTCGCCGGCCTGGAGTACGTGGTCGTCGAGTACCGCCAGCGCCGGGTCGGCAGCTCGATGCGCAGCAGCACCCCGCGCAAGCACTTCGTGATCTTCGAGCAGTACCGCAGGGTCTTCGCGTACCTCGACGGCCGCCCCGGCCTCGACGAGTACCGCAGCGCCGTCTTCACGCGGATGATCTCCCACTTCCTGTTCACCTTCGCCCGGGACTTCCGCATACCCAAGGGCCACCGTCGCGCGTATCTGAAGCAGGCCTCCAAGGTCTACCGCGACCTCGAACCGGCGGGCTACACGCCGCCGCCCGGCATCCTCGGCCTCAAGTTCAAGGTGCTGAAGAGCGGTTCGTACACCGGCTTCGAAGGCCTCAAGGTCGTCAACGGCACCCGCGAGGCGAGCATCCGCTCCCTCGGCCGGTCCAAGCGCTGGGGCGGCCGCAAGGCCCTGCGCGCCTACTACGCCGTGCAGCGCCGTCTCCCCGTGGACGACAACCTCGCCGTGTACTCGGCCTACTGGGGCCGCACCCCCGGCTGCAACCCGCTCGCCGTGCACGAGGCGGCCAAGCGGGTCGCGCCCGGCGTCCGCGGCGTGTGGGTCGTGAACCAGGAGTACGCCGGCAGCCTTCAGCCCGGCCTCCAGCGGATCGCCCCGGCCACCTTCGGCTACTGGAAGGCGATGGCCCGGGCCAAGTACCTGGTCAACAACGTCAACTTCCCGGACGCCGTGATCAAGCGCCCCGGCCAGATCCACCTGCAGACGCACCACGGCACCCCGCTCAAGCGGATGGGCCTGGACCAGCAGTTCTACCCGGCCGTCTCCCGCAGCATGGACTTCGACAAGCTGCTGCAGCGCGTCGACCGCTGGGACTGGAGCGTCTCGTCCAACCGGCACTCCACGGAGCACTGGGAGCGGGTCTACCCGGCCGCCTTCCGCACCCTCAACACCGGCTACCCCCGCAACGACGTCTACTACCGCGCCACGGCCGCGGACGTCCGCCGGATCCGCGGCGAACTCGGCATCGCCCACGACAAGACGGCGATCCTGTACGCCCCCACCGTGCGCGACCACCAGAAGGACGCCTTCGTCTCCCGGCTGGACCTGGCCCGCGTCGCCCGCGAACTCGGCCCGGACTTCGTCCTGTTGGTCCGCGCGCACTACTTCTACGGCAGCGACCCGGAGTTGAACTCGCTCGCCGAGCGCGGCGCGCTCGTCGACGTGTCGCGACACCCGTCCGTCGAGGAGCTCTGCCTGGCGGCGGACGCACTGGTCACGGACTACTCGTCGATCATGTTCGACTACGCCAACCTCGACCGGCCGATCGTCACGTACGCCGACGACTGGGAGGCCTACCGGACCTGCCGCGGCGTCACCTTCGACCTGCTCTCCGGCGAGCCCGGCGAGTCCCCCGGCGTGCTCACGACCACCGAGGACGAGCTCATCGAGGCCTTCCGCAGCGGCGCCTGGGAGGGCGAGCACGCGGCCACGCTGCGCCAGGCCTTCCGGGAGAGGTTCTGCACCTGGGACGACGGCTTCGCGGCCGAGCGGGTCGCCCGGCAGGTCTTCCTCGGCGAGGAGTCGCTGCGGCCGCCCGTCGTCCCGGTGGCCGAGCACCGCCCGGCCCCGTCGCCGCGCGCGGCCGAGGGCATCGCGACGCCCCGCCCCCGCGCCGCCGACCAGGACGAGCTCACCACGGCGGGGTCGGACCACTAAGGCCACGCGGTAACGAAGAGGCGCCCGGAGCGGAATGCTCCGGGCGCCTCTTCGTGTCCCGGGACCGGGAGACCCGCGCGGAAACGGGCGAGGGCCCGGCCGCGGAATCCGTGGCCGGGCCCTCGCCCGTTCCTCCTGTGCCTGCCGCGTGCTACTTCACGACCGACAGCGGCAGCAGCTTCTTGCCCGTCGGGCCGACCTGGATCTCGGTCTGCATCGCGGGGCAGACACCGCAGTCGAAGCACGGCGTCCAGCGGCAGTCCTCGACCTCGGTCTCGTCGAGCGCGTCCTGCCAGTCCTCCCAGAGCCAGTCCTTGTCGAGACCGGAGTCCAGGTGGTCCCAGGGCAGGACCTCCTCGTAGGTGCGCTCGCGGGTCGTGTACCAGGCGACGTCGACACCGAAGCCGGGCAGCGTCTTCTCGGCGCACGCCATCCAGCGGTCGTACGAGAAGTGCTCGCGCCAGCCGTCGAAGCGGCCGCCGTCCTCGTACACCGCGCGGATGACCGAGCCGATGCGGCGGTCGCCGCGCGACAGGAGGCCCTCGACGATGCCGGGCTTGCCGTCGTGGTAGCGGAAGCCGATCGAGCGGCCGTACTTCTTGTCGCCGCGGATCTTGTCGCGGAGCTTCGCGAGCCGCGCGTCGGTCTCCTCGGCGGACAGCTGCGGCGCCCACTGGAACGGGGTGTGCGGCTTCGGGACGAAACCGCCGATGGAGACGGTGCAGCGGATGTCGTTCTGCCCGGAGACCTGGCGGCCCTCGGCGATGACCTTGACGGCCATGTCGCCGATCTGCAGGACGTCCTCGTCGGTCTCCGTCGGCAGGCCGCACATGAAGTACAGCTTCACCTGGCGCCAGCCGTTGCCGTACGCCGTGGAGACGGTCCGGATCAGGTCCTCCTCCGAGACCATCTTGTTGATGACCTTGCGCATGCGCTCGGAGCCGCCCTCGGGGGCGAAGGTGAGGCCGGACCGGCGGCCGTTCCTCGTGAGCTCGTTGGCCAGGTCGACGTTGAACGCGTCCACACGGGTCGACGGGAGGGACAGGCCGACCTTGTCCTCCGTGTACCGGTCGGCGAGGCCCTTCGCGATGTCACCGATCTCGGTGTGGTCGGCGGAGGACAGCGAGAGGAGGCCGACCTCCTCGAAGCCCGTCGCCTTGAGGCCCTTCTCGACCATCTCGCCGATGCCGGTGATGCTTCGCTCCCGCACGGGGCGCGTGATCATGCCGGCCTGGCAGAAACGGCAGCCGCGGGTGCAGCCGCGGAAGATCTCGACGGACATGCGCTCGTGGACGGTCTCCGCGAGCGGGACGAGGGGCTGCTTGGGGTACGGCCACTCGTCGAGGTCCATGACGGTGTGCTTGGAGACGCGCCACGGCACGCCGGACCTGTTGGGCACGACACGGCCGATCCGGCCGTCCGGCAGGTACTCGACGTCGTAGAAGCCCGGGATGTAGACCGAGCCCGTCTTCGCGAGACGGAGGAGGACCTCCTCGCGGCCGCCCGGCCTGCCCTCCGCCTTCCAGGTGCGGATGATCTCGGTCATGTCGAGGACGGCCTGCTCGCCGTCGCCGATGATCGCCGCGTCGATGAAGTCCGCGATCGGCTCGGGGTTGAAGGCGGCGTGGCCGCCGGCGAGCACGATCGGGTGGTCGACGGTCCGGTCCTTCGACTCCAGCGGGATGCCGGCGAGGTCGAGGGCGGTCAGCATGTTCGTGTAGCCGAGCTCCGTGGAGAAGCTCAGGCCGAAGACGTCGAAGGCGCCGACGGGACGGTGGGAGTCGACCGTGAACTGCGGGACCTTGTGCTCACGCATGAGCTCCTCGAGGTCCGGCCACACGCTGTACGTGCGCTCGGCGAGGACGCCCTCGCGCTCGTTGAGCACCTCGTACAGGATCATGACGCCCTGGTTGGGCAGTCCGACCTCGTACGCGTCCGGGTACATCAGCGCCCAGCGGACGTCGGCGGACTCCCACGGCTTCACCGTGGAGTTCAGCTCTCCACCGACGTACTGAATCGGCTTCTGCACGTGCGGGAGCAGAGCTTCGAGCTGCGGGAAGACAGACTCGGCAGCAGACATCTCGAACCTTCGTGAGCTGGCAGGGGGGCGACTCTCAAGCGTACCCCGGTGCTCAGCGGGTCAGCGCCGCGCGGATCTCCGGGGCCGACGCCCTGGCCCAGGCGCCGGGGAGCTCGCCTTCCGCGGCCGCGGCCGCCGTCTCCTCCCGGCCGTGGAGAAGTCCCCAGGTGAAAGCGGTCTCGCCGGCCGCGTGCGCCTGGTCCGCGAGCTCGCGCAGGGCCTCCCGGGCGACGACGGCGTCCTGGTGTTCGCCCAGAAGCGACTGGACGGACTTCACACGCTTCGCGAACCTCCGTGCGGGCTTGCCGAGGGTGGGGGCGGCGGCGTCGGCCGCGTACCTCGCGCGTTTGGCGGCCTTGCGGGCCTCGTGGAGGGCCACGTCGAGCTCCCGGCCGGGGTCGAGGGCGCGAGCCCGGCCGACCCGGGCGGTGAGGCGGTCGTGGTCCTTGAGGACGGCGCGGGCGAGGACCTTGCGGGCGTCACGGCCGGCGGCCTTCCGCAGGGGCGGGTCGGCGAGCAGCTCGTCGAGGGTGTCGAGCAGGGCGAGGTAGCGGGCCGAGTCCAGCGCGGCGAGGACTCGGCGCCGGCCGCTCCGGGCGTGGGCCGCCGACCAGGTCCGCAGCCGGCCGCGGACCGGTCCGAGGCGCAGGGGCCGGGGCAGCGCGTCGATCCGGCCGCGCAGCCGCTCGGTCAGCACCTCCTGGTCCCGGGCGACGCCGAGCTCGCCGGCCAGCCACTTCAGCTCCGCGCCGACCGGGTCGGTGACGTCCCTGTCGAGGACCTTCCGATACGTCTTGAAGGCGCTGCGCATCCGGCGGCACGCGACCCGCAGCTGGTGCACGGCATCGGGCAGGTCCCGCCGGACGGCCGGGTCGAGCGCGACGATCGCCTCGGCCTGCTCGCGCACGTAGGCGAGGACGGCGTGCCCGGCGGTGCCGGGGGCGGGGGCGCCGCCGGGTGCCGAGGCTCCGGTGGGGGCGAGGGCGCCGCCGGAGGCCGTGTCGCCGTCCGTGGACGTCTCCTTCAGGGCCCTCGACAGCTTGGAGGGGGCCGACGAGGGGCGGATGTCCGCCTTGCGCAGCCGCTTCTCGATCGCGTCGAGGAGCGCCTCGTCCGCGCCGTCCGTTCCCTCGGTGTCGTCGGCCAGTTCGACCTCGATCTCCGTCCAGGCGGCCTCGGCTCCCCCGGGCAGCCGTTCCGCGTGGACGGTGTCGATCGAGAGTTCGGCCAGGAGGGTGCCGTCGGCGGCCTGGAGGTGGCGGACGTCACGGGCGGAGCGGAGCCGTACGACGGGGACGACCTCGCCGTCCCGGACCCGGGAACGCAGAAGCCCCGCCAGCTCACCCGGGAGGGTGTCGGCCAGCGGGGCCCTGATCTCGTCGCGGATGCCGGAGGCGACGGGGAGCTTGAGGTGCCAGCCCTCGTCGCTCCCGCCGGTGCGGCGCCGCAGGGTGATCGCGTCGGCGGCGAGCCGTAGGTCGGGGGTGTCGTAGTAGACCGCGTCGAGCTCCATGACGCCCCGGTCCACCACCTCCGCGACCGCGGGGACCCGGGTGAGGTCCGGAACCCGGGTCCTGCTCGTGGCTTCGTACTTCCGCTCGATCTCGCGCTTCGTCTCCGCCATGAGACGAATCTAATACGCCTGGCCCCGCCCGGCGGGCCCTACGCCGTCATCGGGCGCTGCACCCGGATCGACTGCAGCAGCCCGATCGCCACCCACACCGCGAACATCGACGAGCCTCCGTACGACACGAAGGGCAGCGGCAGGCCCGCGACCGGCATGATGCCGAGCGTCATGCCGATGTTCTCGAAGGACTGGAAGGCGAACCAGGCGATGATGCCGGCCGCGACGACCGTGCCGTAGAGCTCGGTGGTCTCGCGGGCGATCCGGCAGGCCCGCCAGAGGACGACGCCGAGGAGCAGCAGGATCAGGCCCGCGCCGACGAAGCCCAGTTCCTCGCCCGCGACCGTGAAGACGAAGTCCGTCTGCTGCTCGGGGACGAACTGGCCGGTGGTCTGGGAGCCCTTGAAGAGCCCGGCGCCGAGGAGGCCGCCGGAGCCGATCGCGATACGGGCCTGGTTGGTGTTGTAGCCGACGCCCGCGGGGTCGAGGTCGGGGTTGGCGAAGGCCGCGAAGCGGTTGATCTGGTACTCGTCCAGCATGCCGAGCGCCGTGACCAGGACCGCGCCGCCGATGCCCGCGCCGATCAGGCCGAGGACCCAGCGGTTGGAGGCGCCGGAGGCGAGCAGCACGCCGAGCACGATGACGGCCATGACCATGACCGAGCCGAGGTCGGGCATCAGCATGACGATGCCCATGGGGAGCGCGGCCAGGGTGAGGGCCTTGGCGACGGTCCGGTGGTCGGGATGGATCTGGTCGCCGGCGTCGACCTTGGCCGCCAGCAGCATCGCCATGACCAGGATGATCGTGATCTTCACGAACTCGCTGGGCTGGAGGGAGAAGCCGCCGCCGACGACGATCCACGCGTGGGCGCCGTTGATGGTGGCGCCGAGCGGGGTGAGCACGGCGAGGATCAGCACGATCGAGAGCGTGTAGAGGATCGGGACCGCGCCGCGCAGGGTGCGGTGGCCGAGCCAGATCGTGCCGATCATCAGGGCGACCCCGATGCCGGTGTTGAGCACGTGCCGGAAGAGGAAGTAGTACGGGTCGCCCTGGTTCAGCTCGGTGCGGTTCCGGGTCGCGGACCAGACGAGCAGCGAGCCGATGAAGGAGAGCGCGAGCGCCGAGAGCAGCATCGGCCAGTCGAGGCGCCGGAGCAGCGAGTCGCGGGCGGTGAGTTTCGCCAGCGGCCCGCGCTCGGGTGCGTAGCGCGAGACGGAGAAGCTCGTACGTGTCGTCATCGGGTCAGTCCCGCTTTCCGGGGGGCGGGCCCGCGAGTGGCGGCGGGCCCGCGTTCTCGGTGGGCTCGACCAGCTGCGACTTCGGGTCGTACGCCGTGATGTCGGGCGCGTCGATGGTGCCGTCGGCGTTGACCTTCGGCAGGGCCTTCTGCGGCGCGGGGAGCAGGGCCCGCTTGAGGTCCTGGTTGCCCGCGTCGTCGAGGCCGTAGAGGGCGTCGTAGATGTTGCGCACGGCGGGGCCGGAAGCGCCGGAGCCGGTGCCGCCCTGGGAGATCGTCATGACGATGGTGAAGTCGTCGGAGTAGGTCGCCAGCCACGAGGTGGTCTGCTTGCCGTAGACCTGGGCGGTGCCGGTCTTGGCCCGCAGCGGGATCTTGTCCTGGGGCCAGCCGCCGAAGCGCCAGGCCGCGGTGCCGCCGGGCTCGACGACCGAGCGCAGTCCCTTGTCGAGGTCCCTGATGGTCTCGGCGCCGACCGGCAGCTTGCCGTGCGCCGTCGGCTTGATCTCCCGGACGCTCTTGCCGTCGGGGCTGATGACGGCCTTGCCGACGGTGGGGTTGAAGAGGGTGCCGCCGTTGCTGATGGCGGAGTAGGCGGTGGCCATCTGGATGGGGGTGACGAGGACGTCACCCTGGCCGATGGCGAAGTTGATGCTGTCGTAGGCCTTGAGCTGGTTGCCTTCGAGGCAGCTCTCGTAGGCGATCTGCTGGACGTAGGTGCCGCCCTTCTTGCCCTGCTTGCACCACGCGTCCTTGTTGGCCGCCCAGAAGTTCTGCTTCCACTGGCGGTCGGGGATGCGGCCCTTGACCTCGTTGGGCAGGTCGATGCCGGTCTCGGAGCCGAGGCCGAAGTCCCGGGCGGTCCGGTAGAACCAGTCGTTGGCGCCCTTCTTGGGCTTTATTCCGCCATCACGCTGCCACTCCTGGTGGCCCAGGGCGTAGAAGACGGTGTTGCAGGAGAACTTGAGGGCCTCGCCCAGGGTGATGGGGCCGTGTCCCTGGGACTCGAAGTTGGCGAAGCTGCGGTTGCCGAGGCTGTAGGAGCTGCTGCAGTTGTACTTGTCGTTGAAGTCGTGGCCGGCCCGGACGGCGGCGCTCGCCGACACCACCTTGAAGATGGAGCCGGCGGCGGCCTGGCCCTGGATGGCCCGGTTGAGCAGCGGGTAGTTGGAGTTCTTGCTGGTGAGCGCGGCGTAGTCCTTGGCGGAGATGCCGCCGACCCAGGCGTTCGGGTCGTAGTCGGGCTGGGAGGCCATCGCGACGATGCGGCCGGTCTTCGTCTCCATGACGACGACGGCGCCCGAGTCGGCCTCGTACTTGCGGTTGGTGATCTTGTCGGTCTCGCCGCGGACGGTCTTCATGGCCTGGTTGAGCTCGTACTCGGCGACGGCCTGGACCCGGGCGTCGATGCTGGTGACGAGGGTGGAGCCGGCGACCCCGGGGTCGGACTCGGTCTGGCCCATGACCCGGCCGAGGTTGTCGACCTCGTACCGGGTGACGCCCGCCTTGCCCCGCAGCTCCTTGTCGTACGTGCGCTCGATGCCGGAGCGGCCGACCTGGTCGGAGCGGAGGAACGGCGAGTCGCCGTCCTTGGCCTTCTCGATCTCGGTGTCGGTGACGGGTGAGAGGTAGCCGAGCACCTGAGAGGTGCGGGCCTTTCCGGGCGCGGGGTAGCGGCGCACGGCGGCGGGTTCGGCGGTGATGCCGGGGAAGTCCTCCGAGGCCTCGCGGATCGTCAGCGCCTGCTGGGTGGTGGCTTCGTCGGTGACCGGGATCGGCTGGTAGGGCGAACCGTTCCAGCAGGGCTTGGGGGTCTGGGAGTCGCAGAGGCGGATCTTGTTGATGACGTCCTCGGGCTTCATCTCCAGGACGCCGGCGAGCCGGGTGAGGACGTCCTTGCCCTTGTCCTTTATCTTCATCAGCTCGGTGCGGGACGCCGAGACGACCAGGCGGGTCTCGTTGTCGGCGAGCGGGACGCCGCGGGCGTCGAGGATGGAGCCGCGGACGGCGGGCCGGACGACCTGCTGGACGTGGTTGTTCTTCGCCTCGTCCGTGTACTCCTTGCCGTTCCGGATCTGGAGGTACCAGAGGCGGCCTCCCAGGGTCAGGAGCAGCGAGAAGACGAGGATCTGGATGACGACGAGCCGGATCTGGACCCGCGGGGTCCGCCCGGTCTCGGGGATGTTGCTCATACTGCCGGGACCCCCTCGGTCACAGTCGCTTGACTCCCTTGATGCGTCCGGCCCGTGAGGCGCGGCCGCGGGCGGCCTTCACGCGCAGGCCGCCGCGCTGGTTGCCGATCCGCAGGCCCGTGCCGGAGGAGAGCCAGCCGGAGGCGACGTCGGCGCCGTTCGCCCCGGTGGCGTCGGCGAGTGGATCGTTCTCGGCGCGCCGGGCCAGCGCCATGATGAGCGGCACGGTGAAGGGCGCGAGGAGCAGGTCGTAGACCGCCGCGGTGAAGAGCAGGAAGCCGAGGCCCACATGGCGGGCGGCGGTGTCCCCCACGAGGGCGCCCACGCCCGCGTAGAGGAGCGTGGAGCCGACGGCCGCGGCGACGACGACGGCCATGGGGCCGGTCGCCGAGGTCAGCCGGCCGTTCTCGGGCTTGGCGAGGCCGACGAGGTAGCCGATGACGCAGAGCACGAGGGCGTAGCGGCCGGCGGCGTGGTCCGCGGGCGGGGCGAGGTCGGCGAGGAGGCCGGCGGTGAAGCCGATGAGGGAGCCGCTAACGGGGCCGTACACCAGGGCGAGGGCGACCACGGTGAGGAGGACCAGGTCGGGTACGGCGCCGGGGAGTTGCAGGCGGGCGAGGACGGAGACCTGGACGACGAGGGCGACCACGATCAGGGTCGCGGAGAGGAGGATGCGGTTGAACTTCACGGTGTCGCGTCCCCCTGGTCCTGGCCCTGCTGGTTCTCGTTCGGCTTCTGTCCGTCGGCGGCCTGCTGTCCGTCCGGTGGCGGCGGCGTGACCGTGACGGTGACGGTCGGGGCGGGCTTGGGCTTCGGCGGCAGGACCGTGTCGCGCGGGTTGGAGACCGGGGCCTGGACGACGACGCCGACGATGTCGAGCTTGGTGAAGCCGACGTACGGGCGGACGTAGACGTTTCGGGTCAGGCCGCCGCCCGCGGGGTCGATGCGAACGATCTCGCCGACCGGGACGCCGGGCACGAAGGGCTTGTCGCCGCTGGAGCCGAAGGTGACGAGACGGTCGCCCTGCTTCACCTTGGCCTTGCCGTTGAGGAGCTGAACGAGCAGGGGGCCGTCGCCCTGGCCGGTGGCAAAGCCGAGCTCGTTGCTCTTCTCCATGCGCGTGCCGACGGTGAAGTCGGGGTCGTTGGCGAGCAGGACCGTGGACGTGGACGGGCCGACGGTGGTGACGCGGCCGACGAGTCCGGAGCCGTTGAGCACGGTCATGTCCCGCTTGACGCCGTCGCGGGCGCCGATGTCGACGGTCACGGTCCAGGAGAAGCCCTGGGCCGCTCCTATGGCGATGACCTGCGCGCCCTTGATGCCGTACTGTCCGGCGCCGGCCGTCCTGAGGATGGAGTCGAGCTCGCGCAGCCGGTTTCGGTTGCGGTCGTCGCTGCCGAGCTCGGCCTTCAGCTCGGCGTTCTCCTTCTCCAGGGCGGCGATCCGGGTGTGCCGCTCACCGGAGTCGCGTACCGCGCCTATGGCGTTCCCGATGGGGTCGACGGCCGCCGCCACACCGTTCTCGACGGGTCCGAAGACCGCGGCGGCGGCCTGTCGGGCACCGTCGACGGGTGACTCCTGGCCTCCGCGGATGTCCACCGTGATCAGTGCGAACGCGATGGCGATCAGCAGCACCAGGAGCAGCCGGCTCTCTCGTGTGTCCCTCACGTGCGGCGGCCGTGCCTTTCCTCGTGGTTCGTTGTTCGGCTGTACGTGTTCTCTTGTGGGTTCTGCTCGTGTGGTGCGGGTGCGGTACCGCGGCTAGCGGCGCGGCTGGGCGTCCAGGACCTGCTGGAGGGCCTCGAACTCCTCCACGCACTTGCCGGAGCCCAGCGCCACCGAGTCCAGCGGGTCCTCGGCGATGTGGATCGGCATGCCGGTCTCACGGCGGAGCCGCTCGTCGAGGCCGCGCAGCAGGGCGCCGCCACCCGTGAGAACGATGCCGCGGTCCATGACGTCACCGGAGAGCTCCGGCGGGCACTTGTCCAGGGTCGTCTTCACGGCGTCGACGATCGCGTTGACCGGCTCCTCGATGGCCTTGCGGACCTCGGCGGCGGAGATGACCACCGTCTTGGGCAGGCCGGAGACGAGGTCGCGGCCGCGGATCTCGGTGTGCTCGTCCTTGTCCAGGTCGTAGGCCGAGCCGATGGTGATCTTGATCTGCTCGGCGGTCCGCTCGCCGAGGAGGAGCGAGTACTCCTTCTTGATGTGCTGGATGATCGCGTTGTCCAGCTCGTCGCCGGCGACCCGGATCGACTGTGCCGTGACGATTCCGCCGAGCGAGATGACGGCGACCTCGGTGGTGCCGCCGCCGATGTCGACGACCATGTTGCCGGTGGCCTCGTGGACGGGGAGGCCCGAACCGATGGCCGCCGCCATGGGCTCCTCGATGATGTGCACCTGGCGGGCACCGGCCTGCGTCGAGGCCTCGATGACGGCGCGGCGCTCCACGCCGGTGATGCCGGAGGGCACGCAGACGACGACCCGGGGGCGCGCGAGGTAGCGACGCTTGTGGATCTTGAGGATGAAGTAGCGGAGCATCCGCTCCGTGATCTCGAAGTCGGCGATCACGCCGTCCTTGAGCGGGCGGACGGCGACGATGTTGCCGGGCGTCCGGCCGATCATCTTCTTCGCCTCGGCGCCGACCGCCAGGATGCCGCCGGTGTTGGTGTTGATCGCGACGACGGACGGCTCGTTGAGGACGATGCCACGCCCCCTGACGTACACCAGCGTGTTGGCAGTCCCGAGGTCGATAGCCATGTCACGGCCGATGAACGACATTGAGTTCCCCTTGTTTCCCATGAGGATGCTTCGGGCCTTCCCCAGCGAGCGTTGACGGCTTCTCAGGCAGGCGAAACGGTGGCTGAAATGGGTGGCTGAAGGTGGTGCGGCGTGGAGTTTTCCATCGTAGTGCCGCCCGCCCGGATACCGCGCGGCGGTCCACCTCTGTACAGGTGACGGTAGGACGCGGCGATCCGTTCCCGGGATTGGCGTTCATATGCCTGGGGGCGACCGAAATTCCTTCGGTCGCCCCACAGGGTTGTGCCGATCGGCTGACGCCGGGTCAGCATCCGATCGGCACCGGATCAGACGAGACCCGGGAAGAAGATCTTCAGCTCGCGGAGCGCCGACTCCTCGGAGTCCGAGGCGTGGATCAGGTTCTCGCGGACGATGGTGCCGAAGTCGCCGCGGATGGAGCCGGGCGCGGCGGCGATCGGGTCGGTCGGGCCGGCGAGCTGGCGGACGCCCTCGATGACCCGCTCGCCCTCGACGACGAGCGCGACGACGGGACCGGAGGACATGAAGCCCATCAGCGGCTCGTAGAAGGGCTTGCCCTTGTGCTCGCCGTAGTGCTGCTCCAGCGTGTCCTGGTCCAGCTCGCGCAGCTCCAGGGCCGCCAGGCTCCAGCCGGCCTTGCGCTCGATACGGCCGATGATCTCGCCGATCAGGCCACGGCGGACGGCGTCGGGCTTGAGCAGGACGAGCGTGCGCTGGCTCACGGGGGGACTCCTTCGGAAAAGCGGTGTGCGGGACCTCCGAGGCTACAGGTCCCGGACGACCCTCGATTACGCAGCGTCAGGCCCTGCCGTGGCCTGCGCGCCCTGCCCGGCCTGGGACTCGGCCCAGCGGGCCTTGATGTCGTCGACCTTCCGGCCGTAGTGCACCGAGGCCCACCACAGGACGGCGAAGGCGGCCCCGAGGACGTACATGACCGGCACGAAGAAACCGCTGGCGATGAGACCGATCTGGAGCACCCAGCCGAGCTGTACGCCGCCGGGGCGGGTGACCATCCCGCACAGCAGCACCGAGAGGACCATCGCGACGCCGCAGACGGTCCAGACCGTCGACATCGCCAGGCTGTCGTCCTTCATGGCGACGAGACCGGCGAAGCCGATGACGAAGAACTCGCCGATGAGTGTCGAGGAGCAGAGCACGCGCATCGGATTCAGCCCCTTCGCAGCAGCAGCCGGGCGTCGCCGACCGTGAAGATCGAACCGGTCACGAGGACTCCCGCGCCGCCGTACTCGGCCTCTTCCTCCGCGAGGGTGATGGCCGCTTCGAGAGCGTCGGGCAGCCGGGGCTCGACGACGACCCGGTCCTCGCCGAAGACCTCGACCGCGATGGCGGCGAGCGCGTCGACGTCCGTGGCCCGCGGGTTGGAGTTCGTGGTGATCACGACCTCCGCGAAGATCGGCTCGAAGGCCTCCAGAAGACCCCGGGCATCCTTGTCGGCGCTCGTGGAGACCACGCCGACGAGCCGCGAGAAGCCGAACGCCTCGCTGACGCCCTCCGCCGTGGCCCGCGCGCCGTGCGGATTGTGCGCGGCGTCGAGGATCACCGTCGGGGAGGAGCGGACGATCTCCAGGCGGCCGGGCGAGGCCACCTGGGCGAAGGCCCGGCGGACCGTGTCCGCGTCCAGGGTCCGCGCGTGGTCCGCGCCGATCCCGAAGAAGGCCTCGACCGCGGCGAGCGCCACGGCCGCGTTGTGCGCCTGGTAGGCGCCGTGCAGCGGCAGGAACACGCCGTCGTACTCGCCGCCGAGACCGCGCAGGGTGAGGAGCTGCCCGCCGACCGCGACCTCGCGGGAGACGATGCCGAACTCCATGCCCTCGCGGGCGACGGTGGCGTCCGTCTCGACGGCCTTCTTCAGCAGGACCTGGGCGGCGTCCACCGGCTGCTGGGCCAGGATGACGGTCGCGCCCTGCTTGATGATCCCGGACTTCTCGCCGGCGATCTCGCCGGTGGTCCCGCCGAGCCGGTCGGTGTGGTCGAGGTCGATCGGGGTGACGACGGCGACCGAGGCGTCGATGACGTTCGTCGCGTCCCAGGTGCCGCCCATGCCGACCTCGACGACGGCCACGTCGACCGGGGCGTCGGCGAAGGCCGCGTACGCCATTCCGGTGAGGACCTCGAAGAAGGAGAGGCGGTACTCCTCGCGGGCGTCGACCAGCTCCACGTACGGCTTGACGTCCTGGTACGTCTCGATGAACCGCTCGGCCGAGATCGGGGCGCCGTCCAGGCTGATCCGCTCGGTGATCGTCTGCACGTGCGGCGAGGTGTACCTCCCGGTGCGCAGCTCGAAGGCGCCGAGCAGCGCCTCGATCATGCGGGCCGTCGACGTCTTGCCGTTGGTGCCGGTGACGTGGATCGAGGGGTACGCGCGCTGCGGCTCGCCGAGCACGTCCATCAGGGCCGCGATCCGGGTGACCGAGGGCTCCAGCTTGGTCTCGCCCCAGCGGGTGGACAGCTCGGTCTCGACCTCGCGCAGGGCCTTGTCGAGCTCCGGGTCCTCGGGACGGCTCGGCACGGGGTCGCCCTGCGGCGGACCGCCCTGGGTGCGCAGCGTACGGCTGCCGGCCTCGATCACCGCCAGGTCGGGGTCGCGGTTCGTCTCGTTGTCGACGATGTCGTCGAACTGGTCATTCGGGTCGCTCGGCTCGCTCACGGGGCCAGTCTACGGAGGGGCACCGACAGGACCATGGACCCACCCCTTTCGGGACTTTCGGTCCACCGCCCGCCGTATCGGCCCGGCAAACTTGGCGATCATGGACATAGGGATCGACCTCGGCACGGCCAACACGCTCCTCTACGCCCGCGGCCAGGGCATCGTGCTCAACGAGCCGTCCGTGGTGGCGGTCCAGGAGGGCTCGCGACAGGCGCTCGCGGTCGGCACCGAGGCGAAGGAGACGATCGGCCGCACACCGGGGTCGATCAGCGCGATCCGCCCGCTCAAGGACGGCGTGATCAGCGACTACGAGGCGGCCGAGGAGATGATCCGGCACTTCGTGCGCAAGGCGGTCCCGGGCCGCCGCAGGCCCCGCACCCGGATGGTGGTCTGTGTGCCGAGCGGGGTGACGCCGGTCGAGCGGCGGGCGATCGTGCATGCCTCGCTCTCGGCGGGGGCGCGGGCGGTGCACCTCGTCGAGGAGCCGATGGCGGCGGCGATCGGGGCGGGGCTCCCGGTCTCCGACCCACGCGGCTCGATGGTCGTCGACATCGGCGGCGGGACGACGGAGGTGGCGGTCATCTCCCTGGGCGGGATCGTCACGGCCCGGTCGCTGCGGGTCGGCGGCGACCGCCTCGACGCGGCCGTCACCGACTTCGTCCGCAAGGAGCACTCGCTCCTCATCGGCGAGCGGACGGCCGAGGACGTCAAGGTCGCGATCGGCTCGGCGTGGCCGGTGCCGGGCGAGGAGGAGCGGGAGCGGGCCACCTACACCGTGCGGGGGCGGGAGAAGGTCAGCGGGCTGCCCCGGACGGTGGAGCTGACGGTGCCGGAGGTGCGGGCGGCGCTCGACGAGCCGGTGGAGGCGATCATCGCGGCGGTGCGGGCGACCCTGGAGGAGTGTCCGCCGGAGCTGTCCGGCGACGTGATGGAGCACGGCATCGTCCTGACCGGCGGCGGGGCGCTGCTGCCGGGTCTGGACCTGCGGCTGGCCTCGGCGACGGAGATCCCGGTCTTCGTAGCGGACCGGCCGCTGGACTGCGTGGTGCTGGGGTCTGGGCGGTGCGTGGAGGACTTCGACAGCCTCCAGCGGGTCATGGGGAAGGCGGAGCGGGGGCGTTAGGGGGAGCCGAGGCCCGTACCGACGGATCGGGGCGGCCCCCGAGCCCGTACGACGGATCAGGACGGCCCCCGAGCCCGTACGACGGATCAGGACGGCCCCCGAGCCCGTACGCCTCAGCGTTCCAGGCCCGTCGGGAGCAGCGCCGTCACCGCGTAGGCGCCGTCCTCCGCGCGGGCCTTCAGCGTGCCACCCATGCTGGCGACACGCTCCTCCATCGAGAACAGCCCGGTGCCCGTCGAGACCGGCGCCGGGTCCGGCGGGTTCTTCGGCAGCGGGTTGCGCACCTCGATCCGCAGATCGGGGCCCTCCAGCGTGATCGCGACCGCCACCGGCAGGCCGGGCGCGTGCTTGGCAGCGTTCGTCAGACACTCCCGGACGACCCGGTGGACGGCCGCCTGCCGCAGCGGCGACAGCGCCCTGGCCGCGTCGGCAACCGTCAGGTCCACGGGGCTGCCCATCCGTTCGCTCTCCTCGGCGAGGACGGCGAGTCCTTCGAGCCCGGGAGTGGCCGCCTCCCGGTCGGCGCGGCGCACGATCGTCTCGTTGAGCATGAGGTGGGCGCGGCGGGCGGTGTCCGCGAGCTCCTCGAAGTCCTTCTGGCGGGCCTCGCCCCGGGCACGTACGGCGAGGACCTCGGCCCGTACCGCGAGGACGGTGAGCTCCCGGCCGACCAGGTCGTGGACGTCCCGGCCGACCGAGATCCGCTCCTCCTGCACGGCCTGCCGGGCGGCCGCCTCGCGGCGCTGGAACTCCAGGGCGCGCACGAGGTCCTGGCGGTACGCGGCGATGCCGACGCCCGCCGCGAGCACCCCGATCGGGACGACGATGCTCAGGAAGTCCATCAGGGTGGCGCCGTGCCGGGCGGGCCAGCCGGGCGTCTGGAAGAAGGCGCACGCCACGCCGATGTAGAGCACGGTGGCGGCGACCGCGGCCCGCCTCCCCCGGAACCGGCCGATCGAGTACAGCGCGAACTGGATCATGGTCAGCTCGTGGAGCCACCCCATCAGGCCGAGCGCCACGAGGTACGGGACCCACGGCAGCCGGCGCCTGAGCACCAGCGTGGCCGCCCCGGCCGCCAGGACGAGGGTCGCGGTGATCCCGGTCAGCGAGTTGTCGGCGCGGGCGAGGCCCGGCACGTCGAGGACCATCAGGCCGAAGGCGCTCAGCGCGGCGACGACGTCGAGGGCGCGGGGCGAGGCGGCCCACCGGTCCGCACAACGGCGCAGCGCGGGGACGGTGGGGAGGCGGAGCATGCCGTCCATCATCCAAGGTCTTTCGTCCCGGAACGGCGGACCCGAAGTCCCTTCTGGTGTGAGATCAGGCACTTCGCCCACATTGCTGTCTCACTCGGAAATCGCGGGGATGCCGGGCCGGCCCGAGGAGCGGAGCCGCCTCCTGGGGGACACGCGGAAGGGGCCCGGAACCGATGGTCGTCATCGGTTCCGGGCCCCTTCCGTACGGGCTACGCCTGCGGCAGGGTCGCCAGCTGCGTCTGGATGCGGGCGATGTCCTCGTCCGCCTTGGCGAGGCGGCCACGGATCTTGTCGACCACGTTGTCCGGGGCCTTGGCGAGGAAGGCCTCGTTCCCGAGCTTCCCGTTCGCCTGGGCCTTCTCCTTCTCCGCCGCCGCGAGGTCCTTCGCGAGGCGCTTGCGCTCGGCGGCCACGTCGATCGTGCCCGACAGGTCCAGCGCGACCGTCGCCCCGGCGACCGGCAGGGAGGCGGTGGCCGAGAAGCCCTCACCCTCCGGCTGGAGGCGCAGGATCTGGCGGATGGCCGCCTCGTGCGCGGCGAGCGAGGTGCCGTCGAGCGTGAGGCGGGCGGGCACCTTCTGGGCGTCCTGGAGGCCCTGCTCCTTGCGGAACCTGCGGACCTCGGTGATGACCCGCTGGACCAGGGCGATCTCCTGCTCGGCGGCCGCGTCGCGGAAGCCGCTGTCCTTCGGCCAGTCGGCGATCACGACGGACTCGCCGCCGGTCAGCGTGGTCCACAGCGTCTCGGTGACGAACGGGACCACCGGGTGCAGCAGGCGCAGCATGACGTCGAGGACCTCGCCGAGGACACGGCCGGAGACCCGGGCGCCCTCGCCGCCGGCGAAGAACGTCGTCTTCGACAGCTCGACGTACCAGTCGAAGACCTCGTCCCACGCGAAGTGGTAGAGGGCGTCCGACAGCTTGGAGAACTGGTAGTCGTCGTAGAACGCGTCGACCTCGGCGACCGTCTTGTTGAGCCGCGACAGGATCCAGCGGTCGGTCGCCGACATCTCCGAGGCGTCCGGCAGCGGGCCCTCGACCGTCGCGCCGTTCATCAGGGCGAAGCGGGTGGCGTTCCAGATCTTGTTGGCGAACTTGCTGGAGGCCTGGACCCAGTCCTCGCCGATCGGGACGTCGACGCCCGGGTTGGCGCCGCGGGCCAGGGTGAAGCGGACGGCGTCGGAGCCGTACGTGTCCATCCAGTCCAGCGGGTTGACCACGTTGCCGAAGGACTTC
This sequence comes from Streptomyces narbonensis, assembly GCF_014649015.1. Lineage (GTDB taxonomy): Bacteria > Actinomycetota > Actinomycetes > Streptomycetales > Streptomycetaceae > Streptomyces > Streptomyces narbonensis. Next base: position 417,550 of record NZ_BMSF01000001.1, on the reverse strand, counting down.
GACATCTTCTTGCCGTTCTGGTCACGGACCATGCCGTGCAGGGCGATGGTGTGGAACGGCGGGGTGCCGTCCATCGCGTACAGACCGAACATCATCATCCGGGCGACCCAGAAGAAGAGGATGTCGTAGCCGGTGACCAGGACGGAGTTCGGATAGAACTTCTCGAGGCTCTCGGTCCGCTCGGGCCAGCCGAGCGTGGAGAACGGCCACAGGCCGGAGGAGAACCAGGTGTCCAGGACGTCCGTGTCCTGGTGCCAGCCCTCGCCCGTCGGCGCCTGCTCGTCGGGTCCGACGCAGACGACCTCGCCGTTCGGGCCGTACCAGACGGGGATGCGGTGGCCCCACCACAGCTGGCGCGAGATGCACCAGTCGTGCAGGTTGTCGACCCAGTCGAAGTACCGCTTCTCCATCTCCTGCGGGTGGATCTTGACCTTGCCGTCGCGGACCGCGTCACCGGCGGCCTGCGCGAGCGGGCCGACCTTGACCCACCACTGCATCGACAGGCGCGGCTCGATGGTGGTCTTGCAGCGCGAGCAGTGGCCGACGGAGTGGGTGTACGGACGCTTCTCGGCGACGATCCGGCCCTCGGCGCGCAGCGCGGCGACGATGGCGGAGCGGGCCTCCAGGCGGTCCAGGCCCTGGAAGGGACCGTGGGCCGTGATGATGGCGCGCTCGTCCATGACGGCGAGGTTCGGCAGGTCGTGGCGCTGGCCGATCTCGAAGTCGTTCGGGTCGTGCGCCGGGGTCACCTTGACGGCGCCGGTGCCGAACTCGGGGTCGACGTGGGTGTCGGCGACGACCGGGATCGTGCGGTCGGTCAGCGGCAGCTTGATCTGCTTGCCGACCAGGTGCTTGTACCGCTCGTCGTCGGGGTGGACGGCGACGGCCGTGTCACCGAGCATCGTCTCGGCACGGGTGGTGGCGACGACCAGGGAGTCGTCACCCTCGCCGTACCGGATCGAGACGAGCTCGCCGTCGTCGTCCTGGTACTCGACCTCGATGTCCGAGATCGCCGTGAGACAGCGCGGGCACCAGTTGATGATGCGCTCGGCGCGGTAGATCAGCTCGTCGTCGTAGAGCTTCTTGAAGATGGTCTGGACGGCCTGGGACAGACCCTCGTCCATGGTGAAGCGCTCACGGGACCAGGCGACGCCGTCACCCAGACGCTTCATCTGGCCGGAGATCTGACCGCCGGACTCGGCCTTCCACTGCCAGACGCGCTCGACGAAGGCCTCGCGGCCCAGGTCGTGGCGGGACTTGCCCTCCTTGGCGAGCTCGCGCTCGACGACGTTCTGGGTGGCGATGCCGGCGTGGTCCATGCCGGGCTGCCACAGCGTCTCGAAGCCCTGCATGCGCTTGCGGCGGGTGAGGGCGTCGATCAGCGTGTGCTCGAAGGCGTGGCCCAGGTGGAGCGAACCGGTGACGTTCGGCGGCGGGATGACGATCGTGTACGGCGGCTTCTCGCTCTTCTCGTCCGCCTCGAAGTACCCGCGCTCTACCCAGCGCTGGTACAGCGGCCCCTCTACCTCGGCCGGCGCGTACTGGGTCGGCAGTTCGGTGGTGGGCGCTGTCTGCTGCTGAGTGTTCTCGGTCACGGGGTCAGTTTAGGGGTGTCCTCGCCTTGTGCCGAAACGCTTTGGTTCGGTAACGGTGTGGCCCCCGCCGCACTTCGTGGTCATCGCTTCCGCCAGGATGTTCGGCAGACATAAACATCCTGTGAGGGGAACCTGTCGATGAGCTACAACCAGCCCGGCCCGTACGGCGGCCAGCCGCCCCAGCAGCCCGGGCCCTACGGCCAGCCGGGCCCGTACGGCCAGCAGCCGCAGCAGCCGGGCCCGTACGGCCAGCCGCAGGCTCCCCAGCCGGGTTACGGGTACCCCCAGCAGGCTCCTCAGGGCGTGCCGCCGCAACAGCCGCCGTACGGCTACCCGCAGCAGCAGCCGGGCCCCTACGGCCAGCAGCCGCAGTACGGCGCCCCCCAGGGCCCCGGCGGCTACGTCCCGCACCCCCCGGCCCCGAAGAAGTCCAAGGCCGGCTGGATCATCGGCGCGGTCGCGGTCGTCGCGGCGATCGGCGTCGGCGCGTACTTCGTCTTCGGCGGTGGCAGCTCCTCGGTCGCGGACGACGGCCCGCACAAGCTGACCACCCCGGACACGGTGCTCACCGAGTACAAGAAGAAGCCCGGCGGCAATCAGAAGGACTCCCTCAAGGACCCCGAGCAGAAGGGCGTCAAGAACGCCAAGGACGTCGGCGCCAGCTGGGAGGTGAAGGACGCCGCCAACCCGCTCGGCGGCAAGCTGCTCTCCTTCAGCGGTCTCTACGGCGAGATCGACGACCCCGAGAAGACCATCGACAGCGTCTTCGCGGGCATCAAGGCCGAGGCCGAGAAGGACGAGGCGAAGGCCGACGAGCCGAAACTGGTCGGCAGCCCCCAGGAGTTCACCCCGGCGGAGCTGGACGGCGCCATCCTCAAGTGCCAGGAGGCCAAGTCCGAGGCCAACCCGGCCGAGTCCACCCCGGCGTTCTCCATGACGTTCTGCGTGTGGGCCGACCACAGCACGGTCGGCTTCGTCGTCCCGGTGAACATGGCCGACATGTTCGCGGGCAAGTCGGGCTCGATGGAGGACGCCGCCTCCCTCACCGCCAAGCTCCGCAAGGAAGTCCGCGTCAAGCTCTGAACCTCCCGGTCTCCGACCGGACATGAGAACGAATGAGGGGGTCCCACCTTCGGGTGGGACCCCCTCACTGCGTCACGCTCGTGGCGTCAGGCCGACTTCTCGTGCCTGCCGTCGTTCTTCACGATCCTGGGGACCAGCGTCGGGTTGACGTTGTTCCGGACGACGTCCGCCGTGATGACGACCCGGGCCACGTCCTTGCGGGACGGGACCTCGTACATCACCGACTGGAGGACCTCCTCCATGATGGCGCGCAGGCCGCGCGCGCCGGTGCCGCGGAGGATCGCCTGGTCGGCGATGGCCTCCAGGGCCGGGCGGTCGAAGTCCAGCTCCACGCCGTCGAGTTCGAAGAGGCGCTGGTACTGCTTCACCAGGGCGTTCCGCGGCTCGACGAGGATCTGGAGGAGCGCCTCGCGGTCCAGGTTGTGGACCGAGGTGAGGACGGGGAGGCGGCCGATGAACTCCGGGATCATCCCGAACTTCACCAGGTCCTCCGGCATGACCTCCTGGAACTGGTCGCTCGCCTCGATCTCGCGCTTGGAGCGGATGGTCGCCCCGAAGCCGATGCCCTTGGCGCCCGCCCGCGACTCGATGATCTTCTCGAGGCCGGCGAAGGCGCCGCCCACGATGAAGAGCACGTTCGTCGTGTCGATCTGGATGAACTCCTGGTGCGGGTGCTTCCGCCCGCCCTGCGGCGGTACGGAGGCGGTGGTGCCCTCCAGGATCTTGAGGAGGGCCTGCTGGACGCCCTCACCGCTCACGTCACGCGTGATCGACGGGTTTTCGCTCTTACGGGCGACCTTGTCGATCTCGTCGATGTAGATGATCCCGGTCTCGGCCTTCTTGACGTCGTAGTCGGCCGCCTGGATCAGCTTGAGCAGGATGTTCTCGACGTCCTCGCCGACATAGCCGGCCTCCGTCAGCGCCGTCGCGTCGGCGATGGCGAACGGGACGTTCAGCATGCGGGCCAGGGTCTGCGCGAGGAGCGTCTTCCCGGAGCCCGTGGGGCCGAGCAGCAGAATGTTGGACTTCGCCAGTTCGATGGCGTCGTCCCGGCCCTGCGCGCCGCCGTTCTCGCCGGCCTGGACGCGCTTGTAGTGGTTGTACACCGCGACCGAGAGGGCCTTCTTCGCGGGCTCCTGCCCGACGACGTACCCCTCGAGGAACTCGTAGATCTCGCGGGGCTTGGGGAGTTCCTCCCAGCGCACCTCGCTCGTCTCCGCGAGTTCTTCCTCGATGATCTCGTTGCAGAGGTCGATGCACTCGTCGCAGATGTACACACCGGGACCCGCGATGAGCTTCTTCACCTGCTTCTGGCTCTTTCCGCAGAACGAGCACTTGAGCAGGTCGCCGCCATCACCGATGCGTGCCACGAGGTGCTTCCCCTTCGCCTGGGAGTGCTTGGTTCAGCGACTCCTGGTGCCTCATATTCGACGGTACCTTGCCGGGGCCCCCGTTCGGGCCCCCCTTGGCACGGTTCACATGGACGGGAATGCGTCATGTGCCCCGTGCCGAGGGAAGGTCGGACGTCAGCGCTCCGCGGAGGCGGTGCTCTTGCGGGTCGAGACGATCTGGTCGACCAGGCCGTAGGCGAGGGCGTCCTCCGCCGTCAGGATCTTGTCACGCTCGATGTCGTCGCGGATCTTCTCGATCGGCGTCGAGGAGTGCTTGGCCAGCATCTCCTCCAGCTGCGTGCGCATCCGCAGGATCTCGCGGGCCGCGATCTCCAGGTCGGAGAGCTGCTCGCGGCCGGTGCCACCGGAGGGCTGGTGGATCAGCACGCGGGCGTTCGGCAGGGCCATCCGCTTGCCGGGCGTACCGGCGGCGAGCAGCACGGCCGCGGCGGAGGCCGCCTGACCCATGCAGACCGTCTGGATGTCCGGCTTCACGAACTGCATCGTGTCGTAGATGGCCGTGAGGGCGGTGAAGGAGCCGCCCGGGCTGTTGATGTAGATCGAGATGTCGCGGTCCGGGTCCATCGACTCCAGGCACAGGAGCTGCGCCATGACGTCGTTGGCCGAGGCGTCGTCGATCTGCACGCCGAGGAAGATCACGCGCTCCTCGAAGAGCTTCGCGTACGGGTCGTACTCGCGGACGCCCTGCGAGGTGCGCTCGACGAAGCGCGGAACGACGTAGCGGTTGTCCATCGGCGCGCCGGTGTAGAGGCCGCTCGCGGAGAGGTTGTTCTGCATCTGGGTGTTCACCGTCCTGGTGGCGTTCGGTGGGCTGGGGCTCTGGGGCGGGCTGAAGGCGCTCAGGCGCCCGTGCCGCCACCGCCCGGAACGCCCGCGGCGTGCGTGATGATGTCGTCGATGAGGCCGTACTGCTTGGCCTCGTCCGCGGTGAACCAGCGGTCACGGTCGCCGTCGCGGATGATCGCCTCGACGGTCTGGCCGGAGTGGTGCGCGGTGATCTCGGCCATGCGCTGCTTCGTGCGCAGGAGGTACTCGGCCTGGATCTTGATGTCGGAGGCCGTGCCGCCGATGCCGGCGGAGCCCTGGTGCATCAGGATGTCGGTGTTCGGCAGGGCGAAGCGCTTGCCGGGGGTACCGCCGGTGAGCAGGAACTGGCCCATGGAGGCCGCCATGCCCATACCGATGGTGACGACGTCGTTGGGGATGTACTGCATGGTGTCGTAGACGGCCATGCCGGCCGTCACGGAGCCACCGGGGCTGTTGATGTACAGGAAGATGTCCTTCTCCGGGTCGGCGGCCAGGAGAAGCATCTGAGCGGTGATCTTGTTGGCGATGTCGTCGTCGACCTGCTGGCCGAGGAAGATGATCCGCTCGCCGAGCAGCCGGTTGTAGACATGGTCGCCGAGGCCGCCACCGATGGACGGCTCACCCGCGGCGTAAGGCTTCAGATTCGTCACGTATCCACCTGCTCGTCTCCGACGGCCAAGGCCGTCTCAGCGTCTTGTTCTGAGGGCAGTGCCCTCGTATTCATGGACCCTAACGCGCAGGTAGGACAACGCCATCCCGGTTCCCGAACTGTTCGCTGGGAGCGCAAGGTACGCGCGGGCGCATAAGGGCTTCCGGTACGCCCACGGGCCCGGACGCACAGCAGTGCGTACGGGCCCGTGGAACGGGGTTCGGCGCCGGGGCGCGGAGCCGCTTACTTGTCCTCGGAGACCTCGGCCTCGCCGGTGACGGCCTCGACGGCCTCGGCGGCGGCCTCGACCTCGTCCTCGTCGTCGGAGAGGTCGACGACCTCACCGTTGGTGTCGACGACCTTGGCGGCCTCGACGACGACCGCGAGGGCCTTGCCGCGGGCGACCTCGCCGACGAGCATCGGCACCTGGCCGCCCTGGGCCACGGCCTGGGCGAACTGGTCGGGGCTCATGCCGGAGGAGGCGGCGCGACGGAAGAGGTGCTCGGTGAGCTCCTCGCGGGAGACGTCGAGCTTCTCCTTGTTGACGAGCTCATCGAGGATGAACTGCGTCTTGATGCCCTTCTCGGCCTGCTCCTTGGTCTCCGCCAGGAACTCTTCCTCGGTCTTGCCCTGGAGCTCCAGGTACTTCGCGAGGTCGATGCCCATCTGGCCGAGCTGGTGGTGCTCCAGGTTGTGCTTGCGGGTGTTGATCTCGTCCTCGAGAAGCTTCTCGGGCATCGGGACCTCGACCAGCTTGAGGAGCTCGTCGAGGACGCGCTCCTGGGCCTGGGTGGCCTGGTCGAACTGCTTCATGTTCTCGAGGCGCTTGCGGCTGTCGGCCTTGAGCTCGTCGAGGGTGTCGAACTCCGACGCCATCTGCGCGAACTCGTCGTCCAGCTCGGGGAGCTCACGGGCGGCGACGGTGGTGACCTTGACGGTGACCTCCGCGTCCTTGCCCTCGGCGGAGCCGCCCTTCAGCTGCGAGGTGAAGGTGGCCTCGCCACCGGCCTCCAGGCCCTTGACGGCCTCGTCGATGCCGTCGAGCAGCTCGCCGGAACCGATGGTGTACGAGACACCGTCGGCGACACCGTCGGGCAGGACCTCGCCGTCGACCTTGGCCTCGAGGTCGATGGTGACGACGTCGCCGTCCTGGGCGGCCCGCTCGACGGTGGAGGTCGAGGCGAAGCGCTCACGGAGCTGCTCGACCGACTTCTCGATGTCCTCGTCGGTGACCTCGACCGCGTCGACGGTGACCTCGATGCCGGAGTAGTCCGGGATCTCGATCGTCGGGCGGATGTCGACCTCGGCGGTGAAGGCCAGCAGCTCGCCGTCCTTCAGCTCGGTGATGTCGACCTCGGGCTGACCCAGCGGGTTGACCTCGGCCTCGTTGACGGCCTCGGTGTAGAACTTCGGGAGCGCGTCGTTGACGGCCTCTTCCAGCACGGCGCCGCGGCCGAACCGCTGGTCGATCACGCGAGCCGGGATCTTGCCCTTACGGAAGCCCTTGACCGTGACCTGCTGGTTGATCTTCTTGTACGCCGCGTCGAGGCTGTCCTTGAGCTCCTCGAAGGGCACCTCGACAGTGAGCCGAACCCGGGTCGGGTTCAGGGTCTCCACGGCGCTCTTCACGGTTCGGTCTCCTTGTGGCTGATTCCTGGAATCCACCGTCTCCGCGGTCAGCGGTTCCGGCGGGTCGGCCCGGTCAGAAAGACACACGGGCACGCAGCTTGCATAGTAACCGCAAGCGGGGAGGCAGCCACAACGTGATCAAGAACGCGACTGGTGGGCGCGTGATCGTCCTGGTCGGGGTGGCGGGATTTGAACCCACGGCCTTCCGCTCCCAAAGCGGACGCGCTACCAAGCTGCGCCACACCCCGTCGGTGCGACACGTAGGGTACATGGACGCGGACACTGCGGCGCCCCCCGTTTTACGGGTGTGCGGAAAGGTGCTCCGACCCGCTAACATGCTGTCCGTGCCGCGGTCCTCGTGACCTGCGGCGCGATGCTGTGCGGGTGTAGCTCAATGGTAGAGCACTAGTCTTCCAAACTAGCTACGCGGGTTCGATTCCCGTCACCCGCTCCACGGTCTCGGGGCCGGTCCGGAGAAGTCTCTCCAGGGCCGGCCCCGAGGCGTTTTCCGGTGGCTCGCGAGATGCCGGGTCCGGCGTGCTCGCGCAGACTGGGCTCAGCCCGTCTCCCGTCGCACCGGAGGTAGCGATGAAGGACCTGAAGTTCGAGCGGAAGCGCTCGGTGTCCCGTCTCGAGGCAGCCGATCAGCTGACCGCCCTGGCGGCCGCGCTGCGGGAGGGCGGGGAGGCCGAACTGGAGCTGGGAGCCGGAACGCTGATCCTGCACGTCCCCGAGGAGTTCCGCAGCGAGGTGGAGCTGGAGATCGAGGACGGCGAGATCGAGCTGGAGATCGAGCTCAAGTGGTCGACGCGCGGGGCCCGGACGCCGGCGAAGCCGAGCGCCGCCGTCTCGGGCGGGACCATGGGCGCGAAGCGGTCCGCGCCGAAGCCGGCCGCCACGCAGAGCGCGAAGCAGGCCACGCAGCCCGCCAAACCGGACGCGCAGCCCGCGAAGCCGCCCGCGGCGAGCGCCAAGAAGTCCAGGGCGACCACGACGGCCAAGGCCTCCAAGTCCCGCTAGACACCCCCTGGGGGCGTCCCGTGGCTCAGAACTTGATGGAGCCGACCGTCTGCGTTATCGAGTCCAGGAAGCGCTGGATGTCGTCGGCCATGCCGGTGGAGGCGAGGAAGAAGCCGAAGAGGACGGCGACGACGGCCGGTCCGCCCTTGAGGTTCCCCCCTCGGATCAGCACCACCAGGATGATTGCCAACAGCAACACCACAGACAGTGAAATGGCCACAACTGATCACACCCTCGGTCGGTCCCGCCTTGCCCGCCGGGGAGCGCACGCCTGACACCCCCCGGCTCCATGGTGCCATCAACCCCCCTGCCCCCGTTGCCGGGTGGCGAATCATCCCCTCGGGAAGGGCACCACGGGAGCCGGACTCACACGGCCGCCCCGCCCGTGCGAGCCGTACCTGGCCTGCGTGTTCAGGCGCGGCGGGAGATGAGGAGGAGGGCCCGGTCGTCGTTGACGTCCTTGGCGACGGCCTCGATCAGGTGCCAGGTGACGCCCTCGAAGCCCTCGGCGACGCAGCGGTCGGCCTCGCCGGTGAGGCGGTCGATGCCCTCGGCGATGTCCCGGTCGGCGGCCTCGACGAGGCCGTCGGTGAAGAGCATGAGGACGTCGCCGGGCAGCAGCGAGCCCTTGACCGGGTGGAACTCGGCCCCGTCGTAGACACCGAGGAGGGGGCCGTCCGCGGCCTTCTCCTCCCAGCGGCCGTTGCCCGCGTGGAGCTGGAGCGCGGGGAGGTGCCCGGCGGAGAAGAGCTCGTAGTCGCCGGATTCCAGGTCGAGGACGAGGTGGATGGAGGTGGCGAAGCCCTCGTCCCAGTTCTGCCGGAGCAGGTAGCCGTTGGCGGCGGGCAGGAAGCCGTGGGGCGGGAGCGAGCCGAGGAGGCCGCCGAAGGCGCCGGACAGGAGGAGGGAGCGGGAGGCGGCGTCCATGCCCTTGCCCGAGACGTCCGTCAGGACGACCTCCAGGGTGCGGCCGCCGTGGGTGCGGGCTGCGACGACGAAGTCGCCGGAGAAGGACTGGCCGCCGGCCGGGCGGAGCGCCATCTCGCGGTGCCAGCCCTGCGGGAGCCGGGGCAGGGCGCTCTGGACGCGGATGCGTTCGCGCAGGTCGAAGAGCATGGTGCCGCCGCGCCGCCAGGGCACGCCGACACGGGCGCGGAACTGGGCGATGAGGAGGCCGAAGAGTCCGCAGGCGGCGACGGTGAGGACGGTGCCGGGGGTGACCCGGGCGGGGCCCTGGGTGTACGGGCCGAGGACGACGGACTCGACGATGAGGGCGCCGGCGGCGGCCGCGTACAGGCCGAGCAGGCTGGCAGGGCGGAGCAGTAGTCCGCCGGCGACGATGGGCAGGACGAGAGCGGAGGGCGCGCACCAGACCGGGTCGAGGAGGGTGCCGCAGGCGATGGCCGGGATCATCAGCAGGAGTCCGGCGAAGGCGAGCCAGTCGGAGCCGTCCCCGCGGAAGTAGTCGACGCCGGACCTGCGCAGCGCGATGCGGGCCCGGCGGGCGCGCCTGCGCGTCCGGGCCGCGTACGTGTTCACTCCCGCGCGGTGTCCCATTGGCCTGGACCCTATCCACCTCGTCCGTCATCGTGCAGGGGTACCCCGGTGACAATGTGCGTGAAATCGGGTCGCCCTGGACGCGCCGCGCTGATATCGATGGCATATGACGACTGAACTGCGGGTTCTCGACCCGACCGAGTGGGATCGTTGGTTCGATGTCCTGGAGCTGGCGTTCGGGGGTGTGCCGGAGGCGCCGGAGGAGCGGACTCTGTGGCGCGACGTGACCGAGTTCGACCGTTTCCTGGGGGTGTGGGACGGCGATCTCTGTGTGGGGACGGCGGGCGCGTTCTCCTTCCGGCTCACGGTGCCGGGCGGGGCGTCGGTGCCGGCGGGCGGGGTGACGATGGTGAGCGTGGCGGGGACGCACCGCCGTCGCGGGATCCTGACCTCGATGATGCGGCGCCAGCTTGACGACCTGCGGGCTGCGGGCGAGTCGCTCGCGGTCCTGACAGCCTCGGAGCCGGAGATCTACGGGCGGTTCGGCTACGGCGTCGGCGCGTACGCGGCGCGGGCGACGATCGACACGACCCGGGTGCGGCTGTCGGTGCCGGAGGGCACGGACGGGGTGACCCTGCGCCTGGCGGACCTGACGGAGTCGTCCGCCGTGTGCGAGGCGGTGTACGCGAAGCTGGTGCCCGCGCGGCCGGGGATGATCGCCCGGCTGCCCGAGTGGGAGCGGCTGCCGCTGATCGACCCGCCGGACCAGCGGGAGGGTTCCTCGCCGCGGCTGTGCGTGCTCGCCGAACGGGCCGGGGAGGTCGTGGGGTTCGCGCACTACGCGATCAAGTCGGACTGGTCGTTCAAGGGTTCCGAGGGGTCCGTCGCGGTCCATCAGCTGATGGGGCTCGACGCGGTGGCGGAGGCGGCGCTGTGGCGGTTCCTCTGCTCGGTGGACCTGACCAAGGAGGTGCGGCTCAACGGCCGTCCGGTGGACGACGCCTGGCAGCACCTGGTGAGCGATGTACGGCGGTGCGCCCCGACGCTGCGGGACTCGCTGCACGTGCGTCTGGTGGAGGTGGGCGCGGCGCTGGAGGCGCGGACGTACCAGGCGCCGGTGGACGTGGTGTTCGAGGTCGAGGACGCATTCTGCCCCTGGAACGAGGGGCGTTGGCGGCTGACGGGTGACGGCAAGGGCGCGGTCTGCGTCCGGACGTCGGATCCTGCGGAGCTCGAACTGTCGGTACGGGAGCTGGGCGCCGCGTACCTGGGCGGGACGTCGCTGGTGTCGCTGGCGTCGGCCGGGCGGGTGCGGGAGCTGCGGGAGGGTGCGCTGGTGGAGGCGTCGGTGGGCTTCGGGTCGCCGGTGGCGCCTTGGCTGCCGCACGGGTTCTAGGCGGGCGGGCCCGGGCCCCTTTGGCGGGTCGCCCCTTTGGCGGGTCGCCCCATTAGTGGGTCGCCCCTTCAGGTGGCCCGGCCCCTCTAGCGGGTCTGGCAGCCGGGGCACCAGAAGAGGTTGCGGGCGGCGAGGCCGGCGGTACGGATCTCGTCGCCGCAGACGAGGCAGGGCTGGTGGGTCCTGCGGTAGACGTACACCTCGCCGCCGTGGTCGTCGACGCGCGGCGGGCGGCCCATCGCCTCGGGCGTGTGCTCGGGGCGGACCGTGTCGATGCGGTTGAGGCGGACGCCCTCGCGCATGAGCGCGGCGAGGTCCGACCAGATCGCGTCCCATTCCCGGCGCGCGAGGTCCTTGCCGGTGCGGTACGGGTCGATGCCGTGCCGGAAGAGGACCTCGGCCCGGTAGACGTTGCCGACGCCCGCGATGACCTTCTGGTCCATGAGCAGGGCGGCGATCGTCGTGCGGGACTTCGAGATGCGGCGCCAGGCCTTGTCCGGGTCGTCGGCGGCGCGCAGCGGGTCGGGGCCGAGGCGGTCGTGTATCGCCCGCTTCTCCGCGTCGGTGACGAGCGCGCAGGTCGTGGGGCCGCGGAGGTCGACGTACCCCTCGGGGTTCACGAGGCGCAGTCGCACGGTGTCGGTGGGCGGCGGCGCCGGGGCGTCGCCGAAGGCCACCTTGCCGAAGAGCCCGAGGTGGATGTGGATCCACTCCTCGCCCGGGAAGCCCAGGAAGAGGTGCTTGCCGTGGGCCTCGGTGGTCTCCAGGACGCTCCCGTCGAGCAGGGCCGCCGAGTCGGCGAACTTGCCCTGGGGGCTGGAGACGCGCACGGGCCGGCCGCCGAACCGCTCGCGGTGGTCGGCGGCCAGCCGGTGGATGGTGTGCCCTTCGGGCATCAGGCCGTGGGCTCCTGCGGGTGGTGGGCCGGGATCGCGGGGAGTTCGCCGGTGGTCTCGTACGCGCTGAGCATGTCGATCCGGCGGGTGTGGCGCTCGTCACCCGAGTAGGGGGTGCTGAGGAAGATCTCGACGAACTTCGTCGCCTCTTCCTGGGTGTGCATGCGGCCGCCGACGGAGATCACGTTGGCGTTGTTGTGCTCGCGGCCGAGGGCGGCGGTCTGCTCGCTCCAGGCGAGGGCGGCTCGCACCCCCTTCACCTTGTTCGCGGCGATCTGCTCGCCGTTGCCGGAGCCGCCGATGACGACGCCGAGGCTGTCCGGGTCCGCGGCCGTCTTCTCGGCGGCGCGCAGGCAGAACGGCGGGTAGTCGTCGAGGGCGTCGTAGATGTGGGGACCGCAGTCGACGGGCTCGTGGCCGTGAGCCTTGAGCCACTCGACGAGGTGGTTCTTGAGTTCGTAGCCGGCGTGGTCGGAACCGAGGTAGACGCGCATGGTGCCGAGTGTGGCATGTCCGGGGCCGGGTAACGGTCAGCGGGGTCGGGACGTTCACCCGGCCTGGTATGGACCTTCGCCTCTCGCGGAGTGGTCCACACAACTATCCGGAATGAGGTCTTCCGATCACACCTGTTCACAGTGTTCAATGCTCAGGCTCGCGACCCGAGCGCCCCCCACACGCAAGGAAGCGTTCATGAACACGCAACCGACCCTGACGAAGGACGGCGAGGAGACCGGCACCCCCGGGGCACCGCACTCCTCCGACGGCCTCAAGGCCGGTCTCAAGAACCGTCACCTCTCGATGATCGCCATCGGTGGTGTCATCGGTGCCGGCCTCTTCGTCGGCTCCGGCTCCGGCATCGCCGCGGCCGGCCCCGCGATCCTGCTGTCGTACTTCCTCGTCGGCGCCATGGTCGTCTTCGTGATGCGGATGCTCGGCGAGATGGCCGCCGCCCGCCCGTCCTCCGGTTCGTTCTCCGCCTACGCGGACCGGGCCCTCGGCCGCTGGGCCGGCTTCAGCATCGGCTGGCTGTACTGGTTCTTCTGGGTCGTCGTCCTCGCCGTCGAGGCGACCGCCGGCGCCAAGATCCTGGAGGGCTGGATCCCGGCCGTTCCGCAGTGGGGCTGGGCGCTCATCGTGATGGTGGTCCTCACCGCCACCAACCTCGGCTCCGTCGCCTCGTACGGCGAGTTCGAGTTCTGGTTCGCGGGCATCAAGGTCGTGGCCATCGGCGCCTTCGTCGTCATCGGCATGCTCGCGGTCTTCGGCGTGCTGCCGGGCTCGGACAACCCGGGCGAGGGATTCGCGCACCTCACCGACAGCGGGGGCTTCTTCCCGATGGGTGCGGGAGCGGTCCTCACCGGTGTGCTGATGGTCGTCTTCTCCTTCATGGGCAGCGAGATCGTCACCCTGGCCGCCGGTGAGTCCGAGGACCCGCAGAAGGCGGTCACCAAGGCCACCAACAGCGTGATCTGGCGGATCGGCGTCTTCTACCTGGGCTCGATCTTCATCGTCCTCACCCTGCTGCCGTGGAACGACAAGTCGATCGTCGAGAAGGGCTCGTACGTCGCCGCCCTCGACTCCATCGGCATCGCGAACGCCGGCCAGATCATGAACGTGATCGTCCTGACGGCCGTCCTGTCCTGCCTGAACTCGGGTCTCTACACCGCTTCCCGCATGGCGTTCTCGCTCGGCCAGCGCGGCGACGCGCCCAAGGCCTTCGCCAAGGTCAACAAGCGGGGCGTGCCGACGGCCGCGATCCTCGGCTCGGTCGTCTTCGGCTTCGTCGCGGTCTTCTTCAACTACAAGTGGCCGGACACCGTCTTCGCCTTCCTGCTGAACTCCTCCGGCGCCGTGGCGCTCTTCGTCTGGCTGGTCATCTGCGTGACCCAGCTGAAGATGCGCGGCATCATCCAGCGCGAGACGCCGGAGAAGCTCGTCGTGAAGATGTGGCTCTTCCCGTACCTGACCTGGGCGACGATCGGCATGATCGTCTTCGTCCTCGGCTACATGCTCTACGACGGCGGCAGCGCCCGTGAGCAGGTCGTGCTCTCGCTGCTCGTGGCCGCGCTCGTGATCGCGATCTCGCTGGTCCGGCAGAAGCTCGGGAAGGGCTCCGCCGAGTCCGAGCCGCAGCTCGACCGCGTGTGACCCCGTAGGTCCGTACGCGAAGAGGGCCCGTCGTTCCCCCGGGAACGACGGGCCCTCTCGTGTGTCGGCGGGGCTCAGCCCTTGCGGCCGACGAGCTTCCAGGCGGCCGGCAGGGCGCCCATGGCGAGGGCGGCCTTGAGGGCGTCGCCGATGAGGAAGGGGGTCAGCCCGGCGGCGACGGCCTGACCGAAGGTCATGCCGGTGGCGAGCGCCAGGTAGGGCACGCCGACCGCGTAGATGATCGCGGAACCGAGGGCCATCGCGCCGGCCGTGCGGAGCACCGAGCGGTCGGCGCCGCGGCGGGCGAGGGCGCCGACGACGGTCGCGGCGAGGAGCATGCCGAGGATGTAGCCGAAGGACGGCATGCCGTAGCCGGAGGTGGCCTGCGCGAACCACGGCACGCCCGCCATGCCGGCCACGGCGTACGTGGCGAGGGCCAGGAAGCCGCGGCGGGCGCCGAGCGCGGTGCCGACGAGCAGCGCGGCGAAGGTCTGGCCGGAGACCGGAACCGGGGAGCCGGGGACCGGGACGGAGATCTGCGCGGCGAGGCCGGTGAGGGCGGCGCCACCGACGACCAGGGCGATGTCGCGGGCGCGGCTCGCAGGGAGCAGGTCGGCGAGGACGGTGCCCGCACGGAGGGAACGGGCGGGGGCGGCGGCGGTGCTCATCGGTACTCCGCGGGGGGTGAGGGCGGGAGGGACAGGTTGACGGTATGCCAGGAGTGAGCGGCCGATCACCGTCAGCCGCCCACAAAGCAGCGGTCGAGCATTTCGTGGAGATCGAACAAAGACCGTCGATCGCGCGCTTCGCCACGTGACGCTTGTCACGTGGGATCTCGCCCATGGAGGTCCCTTTTGCGCCACGGGGCGTTCACTGGAGAGACTGTGGAGTCTCCATAAACCGCCAGAGAGCACGAGCCCCCACATGCACGACTCCCTCACTCCCGAACCGGAGCCCCTCTCCCACGGCCTGAAGCAGCGTCACCTGACGATGCTGGGGCTCGGCGGGGTGATCGGCGCCGGGCTCTTCGTGGGTTCGGGCGCGGGCATCGCGGTCGCCGGTCCCGGCATCGTGGTCTCGTACCTGATCGCGGGCGCGCTCGCGATGCTCGTCATGCGGATGCTGGGCGAGATGTCGGCGGCGATGCCCGCCTCCGGGGCGTTCTCGGTCCACGCCGAGCGGGCGCTGGGCCGCTGGGCGGGCTTCTCGGTGGGCTGGCTGTACTGGTTCCTGCTGGTCGTCGTCCTCGCCGTGGAGGCGACGGGCGCGGCGCGGATCGCGAACGGCTGGGCGCCGGGGGTCCCGCAGTGGACCTGGGTGCTGATCTTCATGGTCGTCTTCACCCTGGCCAACCTGGCGGCGGTGAAGAACTTCGGCGAGTTCGAGTTCTGGTTCGCCGCGCTGAAGGTCGGCGCGATCGTGCTGTTCCTGATCCTGGGCACGCTGGCGATCTTCGGTTGGCTGCCCGACACGGACCCCGTGGGGACGGCCAATCTGACCGGGCAGGGCGGCTTTCTGCCGAACGGCTGGGAGGGCGTGGTCTCCGGGGTCCTCGCCGTGATCTTCGCCTTCGGCGGCCTGGAGGTCGTCACCATCGCGGCGGCCGAGTCGGCCGACCCGGCGCGGAACGTGGCGCGGGCGGTGCGCAGCGCGGTGTGGCGGATCCTCCTCTTCTACGTGGGCTCGATGCTGGTCATCGTGACGCTGCTGCCGTGGACGTCGATGATGCCGGGACAGTCGCCGTACGTGGCGGTGCTCGACTCGATCGGGGTGCCGGCGGCGGGGCAGATCATGAACGTGGTGGTGTTCGTGGCGCTGCTCTCGGCGCTCAACGCCAATCTGTACGGGTCCTCCCGGATGGTCTTCTCGCTGGCGGAGCGCGGCGAGGCGCCGAAGGGGCTGCTCCGGGTCTCGGGCGGAGGGGTGCCGCGCCGGGCGGTGCTCGCCTCGGTGGCCTTCGGCTTCGTCTCCGTACTCCTCAATCTGAAGTGGCCGGACTCGGTCTTCCTCTACATGCTCAACGCGGTCGGCGCGGTGCTGCTCTTCGTCTGGGCGCTGATCGCGGTGTCGCAGCTGAGGCTGCGGCGGCGGATCGAGCGCGAGGCGCCGGAGACGCTGACGCTGCGGATGTGGGGCTTCCCGTGGCTGACCTGGGTGGCGCTCGCCGCGATGACGGCGGTGCTCGTGCTGATGCTGACGGACGAGGCGGCGCGTCCGCAGGTGCTGTGGTCGGGGGCGGCGACGGGGGCGGTGCTGCTGGTGGCGTGGGTGCGCGAGCTGCGCACGAAGCGGGCATGATTCTTCACTTTGTGTGAAAGTCGTGACCGTATAGCGGATACCGGTTCCTTCTGAGCGGTGCGGCCACCCAGACTGTGGGCTCCCCTCCCCGTCTCAGCTAGTGAACAGGGCTCGCCCATGTCTCGGACCACCGCGCCCGCGCCGGCCGACCGCAAGGACGGCGCGACCGCACCCGCCGAGGGCCTCACGCACGGCCTGAAGCAGCGCCACCTCTCGATGATCGCCCTCGGTGGCGTCATCGGCGCCGGACTCTTCGTCGGCTCCGGCGCCGGCATCGCCGCCGCCGGCCCCTCGATCGTCATCGCCTACGCCATATCGGGCATCCTCGTCATGCTCGTGATGCGCATGCTCGGCGAGATGTCGGCGGCGAACCCGGCCTCCGGCTCCTTCTCCGTCCACGCCGAGCGGGCCTTCGGCTCCTGGGCCGGCTTCACCTCGGGCTGGGCCTTCTGGTTCCTGCTCTGCGTCGCCGTCGGCCTGGAGGGCATCGGCGCGGCGAAGATCATGACCGGCTGGTTCCCCGGCAGCCCCGAGTGGGCCTGGGTTGCGCTCTTCATGGTGGTCTTCACCGTCACCAACCTGGCGGCCGTGAAGAACTTCGGCGAGTTCGAGTTCTGGTTCGCCGCCCTCAAGGTCGGCGCGATCGTCCTCTTCCTCGGCATCGGCGTGCTCGCCATCACCGGCCTCCTGCCCGGCACGGACGCCCCCGGCGCCGCGAACCTCACGGGTGACGGCGGCTTCTTCCCGCACGGCTCCGAGGGTCTGATCGTCGGCCTGCTCGCCTCCGTCTTCGCTTACGGAGGCCTGGAGACCGTCACCATCGCGGCCGCCGAGTCCGAGCACCCCGTGCAGGGCGTCGCGAAGGCGGTCCGTACGGCGATGTGGCGGATCGCGCTCTTCTACATCGGCTCGATGGCGGTCATCGTCACCCTCGTCCCCTGGGACGACAAGGCGGTCGTCGAGAAGGGCCCGTACGTCGCCGCCCTCGACCACCTGGGCATCCCGGCCGCCGGCCAGATCATGAACGTGGTCGTGCTCGTCGCCCTGCTCTCCGCGATGAACGCCAACATCTACGGCGCCTCCCGCATGGCCGGCTCGCTCGTCGCGCGCGGCCAGGGTCCGAAGGCGCTCGGCAAGCTCTCCGGCGGCGTCCCGCGCCCGGCGGTCCTCGTCTCCTCCGTCTTCGGCTTCGGCTGTGTGCTGCTGAGCTACTGGCGGCCGGACGACATCTTCATCTGGCTCCTCAACACCATCGGCGCGATCATCCTCGTCGTCTGGTTCTTCATCGCCGCCTCGCAGCTGGTGCTGCGCCGCCGCACCGAGCGCGAGGCGCCCGAGAAGCTGGTCGTGCGGATGTGGGCGTTCCCGGTGCTGACCTGGGTGGCACTGGCCGGCATGGCGGCGATCTTCTTCCTGATGGCCCGCGAGGAGGGCACGCGCGTGCAGCTGTACTGGACGGGCGGGCTGACCCTGCTGCTCGCCGCCGTCGGCTTCGTACGTCAGAAGTCCGCCCGGACGGCGGCAGCGGACCGTACGGCCTGATCTCCCTGCCGGATCCGCCGAGAAACGCCGACTCCCCCGCAAAACCCCCGAACCACCGCCCGGTTCGGGGGTTTCGCCATGTCCGGACCCCGGGACCTAGGGCGAAGGGCTGATCAACATGGACCGCACCTACTGTTAGCCTGCACTTGCATACGGGTTGCAATAAGAGGTCAGTCGAAGGGGCCGGGCACATGGCGATCTACACACTTCCGGAGCTGCCGTACGACTACGCGGCGCTGGAGCCGGTGATCAATCCGCAGATCATCGAGCTGCACCACGACAAGCACCACGCCGCGTACGTCAAGGGAGCGAACGACACCCTGGAGCAGCTGGAGGAGGCGCGCGACAAGGACCAGTGGGGCGCGATCAACGGCCTGGAGAAGAACCTGGCCTTCCACCTCTCCGGCCACATCCTCCACTCCATCTACTGGAACAACATGAACAGCCCGAAGGACGGTGGCGGCGGCGAGCCGCTGGCCGCCGACGGCGTCGGTGAGCTCGCGGACGCGATCACCGAGTCCTTCGGCTCCTTCGCCAAGTTCAAGGCGCAGCTGACGAAGGCCTCCGCGACGACCCAGGGCTCCGGCTGGGGCGTCCTCGCCTACGAGCCGGTCAGCGGCCGCCTCGTCGTCGAGCAGGTCTACGACCACCAGGGCAACGTCGGCGTGGGTTCGGTCCCGGTCCTCGTCTTCGACGCCTGGGAGCACGCCTTCTACCTGCAGTACAAGAACCAGAAGGTCGACTTCATCGAGGCCATGTGGCAGGTCGTCAACTGGCAGGACGTGAACAAGCGCTACCAGGCGGCCAAGGCCTCGGTCCCGCTGATCTCCTTCTGATCCGCGCCCGAAAGGGCCCCCCGCCGTCCTGCTCGTGATCGTCTTCTCAACCTTCACCTGCGGACGTAAAGAGGAAGAACCCCCGTGATGACGTGAATCACGGGGGTTCTTCTGTGCCTGCGGCGCCGCCTACTCGAAGCTGGGGCCCGCCGTCCGGGTGCGCTTGATCTCGTAGAAGCCCGGCGTCGACGCCACGAGCAGCGTGCCGTCCCAGAGCCGGGCCGCCGCGTCGCCGCGCGGGGTCGGGGTGACGACGGGGCCGAAGAAGGCGACCTCGTCGCCCGTCGGGCCCGGCACCGCGATGACGGGGGTGCCGACGTCCTGGCCGACCTTGCCTATGCCCTCGTGGTGGGAGGCGCGCAGCTCGGTGTCGTACGTGTCCTTGTCGGCGTACTCCACCAGGTCCTCGGGCAGGCCGACGTCCGTCAGCGCGCCGACGATCGCCTCGCGGGTCGGGCCCTCGCCGTTGTTGTGGAAGCGGGTGCCGAGCGCCGTGTAGAGCTTGCCGACGACCTCGTCGCCGTGCAGCTGCTGGGCGGCGATGACCACACGGACAGGGCCCCAGGCCTTGGTCTCCAGCATCTCGCGGTACTCGGCCGGGACCTCGTCGAGCCGGTTCTCGTTGAGCACGGCCAGGCTCATGACCTTCCAGCGCACGTCGACCGGGCGGACCTGCTCCACCTCCAGCATCCAGCGGGAGGTCATCCAGGCCCACGGGCACAGCGGGTCGAAGTAGAAGTCTGCGGTGGTCCTGCTCTCGGACATGTCACTCCTCGGTACGGACGTGTTGACGGTGGTGCGCCGAAAGGAGCAAACACCACGGGCCGTCACGGGCATTCCCGTGTGCCGCGCGACAGTGGCACATGGGAGGATCGGTGCTGTTTCGAACGTGCCACGAAGGAGTGACCGTGCCCGGTGAGAATCTGTCCCGCGACGAGGCCCACGAGCGGGCCGCGCTGCTGTCCGTCGACGGGTACGAGGTCGTCCTCGACCTGCGCTCGGCGGTCGGCGACTCCGCCGAGGCGGTGCGCACCTTCCGCTCGGAGACGACGATCCGCTTCCGCCGCACCGGCGAGGGCACGAGCACGTTCGTCGACCTGATCGCCCCTTCCGTGAACGCGGTCACCCTCAACGGCCGCTCGCTGGACCCGGCCGTCGTCTTCGACGGCTCGCGGATCGCGATCGACGGCCTCGCCGACGAGAACGTGCTCGTCGTGGACGCGCAGTGCGCCTACAGCCGGACCGGCGAGGGCATGCACCGCTTCGTCGACCCGGAGGACGGCGAGGTCTACCTCTACACGCAGTACGAGCCGGCCGACGCCCGCCGGGTGTACGCCAACTTCGAGCAGCCCGACCTCAAGGCCCCGTACCGCTTCGCGGTGACCGCGCCCGAGGGCTGGACGGTCTGGTCGAACGGCGCCGGGGAGCGGGACGCCGAGGGCGTGTGGCGGTTCGCCGAGACGAAGCCGATCTCCACCTACATCACGTGCGTCGTGGCCGGCCCCTACCACTACGTGACGGACAGCTACACGCGTGCGCTCGCCGACGGGTCCGAGCTGGAGATCCCGCTCGGCGCGATGTGCCGCAAGAGCCTCGCGAAGCACTTCGACGCGGACGACGTCTTCCTGATCACCAAGCAGGGCTTCGACTTCTTCCACGCCAACTTCGACTACCCGTACCCCTTCGGGAAGTACGACCAGGCCTTCGTCCCCGAGTACAACCTCGGCGCGATGGAGAACCCGGGCATGGTGACCTTCCGCGAGGAGTACATCTACCGGGGCAAGGTCACCCAGGCCGCCTACGAGAGCCGGGCCAACGTCATCCTCCACGAGATGGCGCACATGTGGTTCGGCGACCTCGTCACCATGGTGTGGTGGGACGACCTGTGGCTGAAGGAGTCCTTCGCGGACTTCATGGGCTCCTTCGTGAACGCCGAGGCGACCCGCTTCACCAACAGCTGGGTCACCTTCGCCAACAACCGCAAGGCCTGGGCCTACCGCGCCGACCAGCTGCCGTCCACGCACCCGATCACGGCCGACATCCGTGACCTGGAGGACGCCAAGCTCAACTTCGACGGCATCACCTACGCCAAGGGCGCGTCGGTGCTGAAGCAGCTCGTCGCGTACGCGGGCCGGGACGCCTTCCTGGAGGGCGCGCGCCGCTACTTCAAGCGTCACGCCTACGGGAACACGCGCCTCGCCGACCTCCTCTCGATCCTGGAGGAGACCTCGGGCCGGGACATGACGTCCTGGGCGAAGTCCTGGCTCCAGACCTCCGGCGTGAACACGCTGACGCCGGCCGTCACCTACGACGCGGAGGGCCGGATCACCGAGCTCGCCGTCGTCCAGGAGGGCGGCGAGCCGCGTCCGCACCGCGCGGCGGTCGGCCTCTACCGACTGTCCGCCGACGGCGACCTCGTGCGCTTCGCCCGCGCCGAGGCCGACATCACCGGCGCCCGGACGGTCGTCGCGGAGCTTGCGGGCGAGGAGAAGCCCGACCTGGTGCTCGTCAACGACGACGACCTGACCTACTGCAAGGTCCGCTTCGACGAGGGCTCGCTCGCCACCCTGCGCGCACACCTCGGCGACATCACCGACCCGCTGGCCCGCGCCCTGTGCTGGTCGGCGCTGTGGAACCTGACCCGTGACGGGCTGATGCCCGCCCGGGACTTCGTCTCCGTCGCGCTCGCCTTCGCGGGCCGCGAGACGGACATCGGCGTGGTCCAGATGGTGCACGCCTGGACGAAGTCGGCAGTCACGCTCTACGCGGCGCCCGAGTGGCGCGAGGAGGGCGGGCGGCTGCTCGCCGAGGGCGGGCTGCGCGAGCTGCGGCTGGCCGAGCCGGGCAGCGAGCACCAGCTGACCTGGGCGCGGTTCTTCGCGGCCACGGCCGGTTCGGACGCCGACTTCCAGCTCCTGGAGGGGCTGCTCGACGGCACGGCGAAGATCGACGGGCTCGACGTCGACCAGGAGCTGCGCTGGGCGCTGCTCTCCCCGCTGGCCGTGCACGGCCGGGCGGACGAGGACCGGATCGCCGAGGAGCTGTCCCGGGACGACACGGCGACGGGCAAGCGCCACCAGGTGCGGCTGCTCGCCTCGCGGCCCTCGGCCGCGGTCAAGGCGCAGGCCTGGGCGCAGGTCGTCGAGTCGGACACGCTGTCGAACGCGCTGGTCGAGGCGACGATCGCGGGCTTCGTCCAGCCCTCGCAGCGCGAGCTGATCGCGCCGTACGCGGAGAAGTACTTCGCGGCGATCGAGCAGCTGTGGGCCGACCGGTCGATCCAGATCGGCATGGACGTCGTCAGGGGTCTCTTCCCGGGACTCCAGGACAGTGACGAGACGCTGGCCGCGGCGGACGCCTGGCTGACGGCGCACGAGTCGGCCGCGCCGGCGCTGCGCCGCCTCGTCCTGGAGGCGCGGGACGACCTGGCGCGGGCGCTGCGCGCGCAGGCCTGCGACCGCCTGGCCGCGTAGGGCCGACGCTCCGACGGGGGCCGTGCGCTTCGGCGCGCGGCCCCCGTCGGCGTGCGGGTGCGGGTACAGGTGCCGCGCGCTCTGGAGGGCGCCCCTCATCGGCACTCGAACGTGCGTACTTTAGGGCGAGCTTGTCCCTAAATGTCGACGAGCGTGTAACAGAGGTTAGGGGAGCCTTCGGAAGCGGAAGACCCCCGGCATGAACCACAACACCCCCATCACCCCCCGCCCCCTCCCCCTCGCCTCGCGTACCGGCCGCACCCAACGGCTCGTATCCGCAGCACAGTTGAGGTCCCAGGGCGTCCCCGCCGGCGAGGTCGCCGCGCGCTGCCGGCCCGGTGGCGGCTGGCAGCAGCTGCTCCCCGGCGTCTTCCTCCTCAAGCCCGGCCCGCCGACCAGCGAGGACCGGCTGGGCGCCGCGCTCCTGTACGCCCGTCGGGGCGGGTCCGTGCCCCCGCAGGCCCCCGAGGCGATGATCACCGGCCTCGCCGCGCTGACCCTGCACCGCTTCTCCTCCGCTCCCCCGCTCACCGCCCTGGACCGGATCGACGTGCTCGTCCCGCGCACCCGGCGGCTGCGCTCCACCGGCTGGGTGCGGGTGGTGCGCGCCGCCGAGCACCCGGAGCCCGTGGAGCTCACCGGTCTCCCCGTCGCCCCGGCCGCCCGCGCCGTCGCCGACGCGGTCGCGGGCCTTGACGACGCGGAGACCGTACGCCGGCTGCTCACGGAGGCGGTCCGCGGCGGGCACTGCGAACCGGCGGCGATCGTCCGGGAGTTGAATCGGGCACGGCTGCTGACCCGGCCGCACGTGGTGGACGCGGTGGACACGCTCCTCGTGGAGGGGCGCTCGCTCTCCGAAGAGCGGCTGTACGAGATGGTGCGGGAGTTCGGGCTGCCGGACCCGCTGTGGAACGTGGACCTGCGGCTGCCGGGCGGCCCGCACCTCGGCGGGGTGGACGCCTACTGGCCGGACCAGGCGGTCGCCGTCGAACTGGACACCCGGGCGCCGCGGCAGGACGACGAGGCGCTGTGGTCGGAGTACACCCGCAAGCGCGAGCACCTGGAGCGGCTCGGCATCACGGTCGTCCACCTGACCCCGCGCAAGCTGCGCGAGGCCCTCGACCAGCAGGCCACCGTGGTCCGTACGGCCCTGATGGCCGCGCCGGACCGGCAGCCCAGCGCGTACGTCGTCGTCCTGCCGCGCTGACCCGGTGGAGGGCCGGCCGGATCAGCCCTTCGGGGTGACGCCGCAGAACTCGGCCTCCAGGACCGGCTGGGAGTCGCCCGTCCAGTCGGCGTTGAAGTTCAGGGCGAGGGAGTGGCGGCCGTCGCGGGTGACCTGCGCGTCGGAGGAGGAGCCGTGGATGCCGCCGCCGTGGCCCCAGATCTCCTTGCCACAGCTCAGCTTCTGCTTCATGAGCCCGAGTCCGTACCCCGCTTCGGGGAGATCGGGCGAGATCGGGACGGTGGTGGTCATCTCCTTCAGCTCGGCCTTCGGGAGCAGCTTGCCCTTGAGCAGCGCGCGGTAGAAGGTCTGCAGGTCGTTGGAGTCGGAGATCATCTCGCCGGCCGCGTAGGCGAGGGTGGGGCTGAGTTCGCTGACGTCGTGGACCTGCGCGTTCGGGTCGCGGTAGAGCTTGGACCAGGCGGGTGAGCTCGGCTTCGGCATCCGCACGTCGGTGCCGGGGACGCTGGTGGCGCGGAGCTTGAGCGGCTTGATGATGCGGTTCTCGACCGCCTTGCCGTACGGACGGCCGGTGACCTTCTCGATCACCATGCCGGCCAGGACGTAGTTGGTGTTGGAGTAGTTCCAGGCGGTGCCGGGGGTGAAGTCCGGCTCGTGGGTCATCGCGATGTCGACGAGCTGGCGCGGGGTCCAGCGGTCGTAGCGGTGCTCCAGGAAGCCGGGGCCGAAGACCTTCTCCTGGAAGCCGGGGTCGGAGGTGACGCTGTAGACGCCGCTGGTGTGGTTGAGGAGCTGGCGGACGGTGATCTTGCGGCCGTCGTGGCCGTTGCCCTGGACGACTCCGGGCAGCCACTTCTCGACCGGGTCGTCGAGGTCGATGCGGCCCTCGGCCTGGAGCTGGAGGAGCACGGTGGCGACGAAGGTCTTGGTGATGGAACCGACGCGGTAGCGGTCGTCGCCCTTGCGGACGCCGGCGGTGCCGGTCCAGGCGCCCTTCGCGTCGCGGGCCTGGGCGACGGCGCCGGGGACGCCCGCGGCGACGGCGGCGTCGAGGGCCTGCTGGGTGGCGGAGTGGCCCCGCTGCGGCTTGGCCGACGTCTTCGCCGGGGCGGGCGCGGCGGCGAGGGCGGGGGTGGCGAGCGCCGTGGCGGTGAGCCCCGCGACCAGGGCGGCGGCGAGGACGGTGCGGGTCGTGCGTACGGCTGACATGCGGGCTCCCCTGAAACTCTGCTGTGCGTACTGCGGTCGGCGGGGAGGACCGCGGGGTCTGCCGGACGGTTGAGAGGGCCGGTGACGGTTGAGCGCTTTTCAGCCCTTTGACGGCGAGGCACCGAAGGGCGCCGCGGAGGGGTCAGTCGTTCGACGGATGGGCGAGGCGGGAGCGGCCGACGGGGGGTCGCTCGCGCCACAGGTCGAGGCCGATGTCGACGAGTTCGACGCGCGGCAGGCCGGGGACGGCGTCGAGCGGGTGCCAGGCGGCGAGGTCGGTCGAGCCGCCGGTCTCGTTCCGCAGGACACCCCCGGTGACCTGTGCTTCGTAGATGATCCGCAGGCCCTGGAAGTCGCCGGGAGCGCCGAGGCGGCGAATCCAGTTCCGGCGGATCGAGTCGATGCCGAGGAGGGAGGTGGGTTCGGCGACGTACCCGGTCTCCTCCTCGACCTCGCGGACGACGGCGTCGACCGGCTCCTCGCCGTGGTCCATGCCGCCGCCCGGCAGGGTCCACCTCTTCCTGCCGTCGCTCGACACCCAGCGGGCGAGGAGGACCTCCCCGTCACGGACGCACACGGCGTAGGCCGCCACCCTCAACTCCTGCTTCATGCACAGAGGTTAGAACCAGTACGCGGGATATGCCCGCCCCGCGGCACGGGCGCCGGCGAGGCCGACGGCGACCAGGAGGAGGGAGGCGAGGGCGAGAAGGCCGATAAACGACCAGAAGTGCGGGGCCTGGAGCGCGACGATCACGGCGGTCGCCGCGGCGGGCGAGTGCGGGGTGCGGGCGCACATCATCACGCCGAGGGCGAGGCCGCCCGCGACGGCGGCGCCCCAGAGGCCGGGTCCGGCCACGGCGAGGACGGCGAAACCGGTGAGGGCGGAGAGCAGTTGGCCTCCGACGACCGAGCGCGGCTGGGAGAGCGGCAGGTCGGGGGCGCCCGCGACCAGCGCCATGCTCGCGGCGAGCGGCGGGATGAGCAGGGGCTGGCGGAGGAGGGTGCCGACGGCGACCAGGAGGAGGAGCGCGGTGACGGCGGTCGCGGTCCCGACGAGCAGGACCCGGGGGCGGGGGCGGGCGGGGGGCCGGGGGCGGGCCGGCGCGGGAGGAGCGGGGGCCGAGGCAGGGAGGGGGGCGGGGGCCGGGGTCGTGGCCTGCTCGGGGGCCGGGGTGACGTCCTGGGTGGTGGTGGGCACGGGCGGTCCTCGGTCAGCGGGGCGACGGGGCGGGCGGGGTAGGCGGCGCAGGCGGGGCGACGGGGCCGTCGGGGCGGCCGGGAGCCGGGGAGCCGGGCGGCTGGGTGCCCGGGAGTCGGGCGGCTGGAAGCCGGGCGCCCGGGAGCCGGGCAGCCGGGCGGCCGGGCAGCCGGGTGGACAGGAGCCGGGAGCCGGGCGGCCGGGCAGCCGGGAGTCGGGCGGCCGGGCGGCCGGTTGGCCAGGAGCGGGGCGGCCGGGAGCCGGGTAGCCGGGAGCCGGGTGGCCGGGGCGGGTCAGGGTGTCGGCGGGTTCGCCGGGGAGTACTCGGGCGGCGACCAGCGCAGGGGGCTGCCGCCCGGGGTCTCCACCGTGTGGTCGATCCGGAAGCGGACGACGCGGCCCTCGGGGCCGTACTCGGCGCGGGCGCGGCCGCTGAGCTGGAGCGTCGTCCCCGTCTCCCAGTCGAGGAAGAGCAGCCCGGCGCGGCCGTCCTCCGCCAGATTTCCCAGGGTCAGGAACATCGCGTTGCCGGGGTAGTCCCGCCAGCTGAGTTCCCGGGGCGTGTCGGCCCGGACGAAGCCCGGGTTGCCGCCGCGGTGGCTCGCGTCGACGCCGTCGGGCGCGGTGGTGGCGACGAAGAAGGTGTCGGCGGCACGGACGCGGCGCACCTGGTCGGGAGTGAGCGCCTCGCCGTGCCGCACGGCACCGGTCTCGGGGCGGCCGGGCTCGGAGCCGTACAACTCCCGCTTCTGGAGGTACTTCGGGCAGTTGGAGAAGACCTGGTCGGCCTCGATCGTGAACCCCCGGGCGCTGGGCCGCGCGATGCCGTTGAGGCGCATGCGGCGGCGGGTGCGGGGGTCGAGGGCGATCGTGCCGACGGGGGCGCCGTCGGGCGTGCCCTCGGGGAGGGCGGCGGCGACCGAGACCGTGTGCGGGCCGGTGGCCCGGACGAAGCCGGGCGGGCCGGTGAGGAGGCTCGACCAGACGCGGCCCTCCCGGTCCGCCGCGCCGATCACCAGCATCGGCTGGGCGTCCAGGAAGGCGGCGGCGACGGGGCGGATGCCGGGGGTGATGGAGCGGCCGACGTGGTCGGCGAGCTCCCGGACGCCCTCGTGCTCCTGCACGGCCAGGGAGCCGGGGTTGTACGCGGTGTTCACGTGGGCCTCCGGAGAGTGCGGGTCGTCGTGGCGCCGGACAGGTCCTAGAAGAAGCCGCAGGTCGGGGCCGAGTCGGACGGGGCCGGGGCGTCCTCCGCGCCCTTCGGGACCGAGATCTCCAGGCGGGTGCCGTCCGGGTCGTGGAAGAAGATGCCGCCGGAGGCCGCGCCCTCGCGGTGGGCGACGACGCCCTCGTACGCGAAGGAGGCGCCGTGCGCGGTGAGCGCGGCCTCGGCGGCGCGGACGTGCTCGATGGACTCGGCCTCGAAGGCGAGGTGGTGCAGGCCGGGCCGGCCGGAGTCGTACACGCCCTCGGACTGCTGCCAGAGGGTGAGGACCAGGCGGCCGTCCCGGCCGAGGAAGGCGTAGCGGCTGCCGCTCTCCTCCTCCTTGCCCTCGCCGAGGACCTCGAAGCCGAGGACGTCTCCGTAGAAGGCGAGCGAGCGTGCCAGGTCGGTGACGTTGAGGCCGACGTGGTGGGTGGCGAGTGTGCCGATCGCGGACATGGGTGTCCCTCCGTAGCAGTGGCCGGCCCCCTCGGGCTAACCGCTTAACTTCAGGTTAGAGGTTAGGTGCCGGAGACGTCAACCGCTCACGTACTCTTGAGGGGTTAGCTCACCGAGGAGGGTGCCCGCCATGACCGCCACCGACCCGCGGCCGCTCACCGGCGAGCCCGTCTCCCTCGACCTGCTCAACACCCGCTGGAACGTGGAAGGCGTCCGCCAGGACCTGCTCACCGACGTCGACGGGCTCGCCGTCTGGCTCGCCACCAACGGCCTGGAGGACCGGTTCGCCGCCGACGCCGGCACCCTGCGCCACACGCTCACCGCCCGGGACGCCCTCGGCGCGCTCGTCGACGCCCCCGGCGACCCCGCCGCCACCGCCCGCGTCGACGCCGTCCTCGGCCACGGCCGCATCCGGGCCACGCTCACCGCCGAAGGCCCCGGCGAGAAGGCCGAGTTCGCGGACCCCTCCTGGGGGCCCGGCTGGACCGCCGCCCGCGACTACCTCGACCTGCTGCGCACCGCGCCCGACCGCATCCGGGCCTGCGCCCACGAGGCGTGCATCCTGCACTTCTTCGACACCTCGCGGAACGGCACCCGCCGCTGGTGCTCGATGGCGGTCTGCGGCAACCGCGCCAAGGCTTCGCGCCACTACGCCCGTACGAAGGAGAGCTGACCCGGCCGGGCCGCGAACCCGCCCCGGTTCGCACCCCTTTCTCCCCTGTGGCGCATCGGGAGCGCTGGCGGGTTTACGCCGCGGCGGCAAACCGGCCCGGAGTAACTCTCCACAAACCCCTGTCGTTTACGAAAGGCTGAGCGGTCATCCGGCACCGAAATCCGGACTCTCTCCTTTCACAAACAGGGATGTAAATGACCACCCCCGAAACTCGGAGCTCCATACCCGGCAGCTCGACGCCCGGGCACAGACGAGCGGCCCGTATCGCCGCCGCTGCCGGCCTGGTCGCCGCGCTCGTCGCGACCGGCGCCGCGCCCGTGCTCGCCACCGAGGCACCGGTGACCACTCCCCCGGTGAAGTCCTCGGACCCGGCCGACAAGCTCGGCGCCATCGACGCCCAGCGCCTCACCGAGGCCGAGGTGAGCGGCGAGAAGAACGTCACCGTCCTCGTCGCCACCGCCCCCGGCGCCACCGAGCAGGTCGCGGGCCAGCTCGACGCCGTCCCCGGCGCCTCCGTCGGCAAGCAGCAGGACGCGCTCGGCTACGTCCGCGCCACGCTGCCGACCGCGAAGGCCGAGGCGGCCATCAAGGCCGCCACGAAGCTCTCCTCCGTCCAGTCGATCGACCTCCAGGCCGAGATCGTCCTGGACGACCCGACCCCGGACGCGGGCGCGCCCACCGGCTCCGTCGAGGGCACCACCGTCAAGACGACGTACCCGGCGCCGAGCAGGAAGACCCCGGCGAAGAACCCGTACAACCCCTCGCACGAGACGGGCGCGGTCGACTTCGTCGAGGACCACCCGAAGGCCGACGGCCGCGGCGTGACCATCGGCATCCTGGACTCCGGTGTCGACCTCGGTCACCCGGCCCTCCAGAAGACCACCACCGGCGAGCGCAAGATCGTCGACTGGGTCACCGCCACCGACCCGATCACCGAGGGCGACGCCACCTGGCGTCTGCAGAACGCCCCGGTCGCGGGCCCGGTCTTCACCGCCTCCTCGCAGAGCTGGAAGGCGCCCGAGGGCTCCTACCAGTTCAGCCGCTTCACCGAGGCGGTCACCGCGGGCGGCGACCCGGCCGGTGACATCAACCGTGACGGCGACACCACCGACGTCTTCGGGATGCTGTACGACCCGGCCGCCGGCACCGTCCGCGTGGACACCGACCAGAACAACGACTTCACGGACAACGAGCCGATGAAGCCGTACAAGGACGGGTACCAGACCGGCTACTTCGGTACCGACAACCCGACCACCGAGGTCGTCGAGAAGACGCCGTTCGTCGTCGAGATCCGCAAGGACGTCGCGATGGACCCGCTCGGCGGCAGCTGGGTCGGCCAGAAGCGCGACTTCGTCAACATCGGTCTCGTCGAGTCCTCCCACGGCACGCACGTCGCCGGCATCACCGCCGCCAACAGCCTCTTCGGCGGCCGGATGAACGGCGCGGCCCCCGGTGCGAAGATCGTCTCCTCGCGCGCCTGCACCTGGACCGGCGGCTGCACCAACACCGCCCTCACCGAGGGCATGACGGACCTCGTCGTCAACCGCGGCGTCGACATCGTCAACATGTCGATCGGCGGTCTGCCGCAGCTGAACGACGGCGACAACGTCCGCTCGCGCCTCTACACCCGCCTGATCGACACGTACGGCGTCCAGCTGGTCATCTCGGCCGGCAACTCGGGCCCCGGCATCAACACGATCGGCGACCCCTCGCTGGCCGACAAGGTCATCTCGGTGGGCGCGGCCGTCTCCAAGGAGACCTGGGCCGCCAACTACGGCTCGGCCGTCGAGAAGAAGTACGCCATGTTCCCCTTCTCCTCGCGCGGCCCGCGTGAGGACGGCGGCTTCACCCCGACGATCACCGCCCCCGGCTCGTCCGTGAACACCATCCCGACCTGGCTGGCCGGCGCCGGTGTCCCCGAGTCCGGCTACGCGCTGCCCGCCGGTTACGGCATGCTCAACGGCACCTCGATGTCCTCGCCGCAGGCGGCGGGCGCGAGCGCGCTGCTGCTCTCGGCCGCGAAGCAGAAGGGCATCGCCCTCTCGCCGCTGACGCTGCGCACCGCCCTCACCTCGACCGCGAAGCGCATCTCCGGTGTCGCCGCGCACGAGCAGGGCTCGGGCCTCATCGACATCGAGGAGGCCTGGGACTCGATCAAGGACGGCGCCACGGCGCACGACTACAAGGTCGAGGCCCCGGTCGACACCGCGATCTTCCCGGCCCCGCACACCGGCACCGGTGTGTACGACCGTGAGGGTGACCTCAAGGTCGGCCAGAAGCGCGTCTACGACGTCACGATCACGCGCACGAGCGGCCCGAACCGGTCGATCGAGCACGAGCTCGACCTCAAGTACAACGACGGCACCTTCCGCATCCTCGGCGACGACGAGATCGACCTGCCGCTGAACAAGCCGGTCACCGTCAAGCTCCAGGCCCGTGCCGCCACCGCCGGCGCGCACAGCGTCATCCTGGAGGCCGACGACGAGCGCACCGAGGGCGTCGACAAGCAGATCCTCGCGACCTCGATCGTCGCGAGCGACCTGGTCGCCCCCGGCTACGGCTTCTCCGCCTCCGGCTCGGTGCAGCGCAACAGCACCAAGCACTACTTCGTCACCGTGCCCGAGGGCGCCAAGACGCTGGAGATCTCGCTGGCCGGTCTGAAGGCGAAGAGCCAGACCCGCTTCATCGCGATCCACCCGTACGGCGTGCCGGTCGACCCGACCGCCACCACGGGCTGCTACCCGCACTACAACCCGGCGAACACCTGCCGCCCGGACCTGCGGTCCTACGCGAACCCGACGCCCGGCGTCTGGGAGATCGAGGTCGAGTCCCGCCGCACGTCGCCGGACCTGGACAACCCGTACACCCTGGGTGTCTCCGTGCTCGGCGCCGACTTCGACCCGGCCGTCCAGACGGTCGCCGAGGCGAAGATCGGCACCCCGGCCCCGGTCCAGTGGACGGTCGCGAACCGCTTCGCCGGCATCGAGGGCAAGCTCAAGGGCGGCCCGCTCGGCTCGCAGAAGAGCGAGACGCCGACCATCCAGCACCACGAGCAGCAGACGAAGACCGTCACCATCGGTGAGGGCGTCGAGCGTCTCGACATCGGCATCGGCAACACCTCCGACAAGGCCGCCGACCTCGACCTCACGGTCATGCTGAACGGCAAGCAGGTCGGTCAGTCCGCCGACGGCGACTCGGAGGAGTCCGTCTCCCTCGTGAAGCCGGCCGCGGGCACGTACACCGTCGTCATCGACGGCTACGCGATCCACGCCGAGGGCGGCACCACCTACGACTACAAGGACGTGTACTTCTCGTCCGCGCTCGGCACCGTCCAGGTCGACGCGGCGAAGACGTACCCCCTGGCCAACGGCGCTTCCGCGCAGGTCTCGGCCGAGGTCCTGGTCGCCGGTGCGGCTCCCGAGGGGCGCCAGTTCTTCGGCGAGGTCCAGCTGGTCAACGCCCGCGGCACCGCCGCGGGCGCCGGCAGCGTCCTGATCGGCGCCGTCACCCCGTAGTACCCGCAGCACCCCGTACGTGAAGGGGGCGGGCGCCGGAACCGGTGCCCGCCCCTTTCGCGTCCCGACACTCGTCCTGGTGATCGTCCCCGCCGTCGTCCCGACACTCGTCCTGGTGATCGTCCCCGCCGTCGTCCCGACACTCGTCCGTCCCTTGGACAATGGATTGGACAAGGCGCCCCGGGACATACGCATCATGGACCGGCAGCACCCTGCACATACGTACGGAGGAGTCCCCGTGAAGGTCGGAATCGTCGGAGCCACCGGTCAGGTCGGCACAGTCATGCGCAGCATCCTGGCCGAGCGGAACTTCCCCCTCGACGAGCTGCGGCTCTTCGCCTCCGCGCGCTCCGCCGGGACCGTCGTCGACGGTGTCACCGTCGAGGACGCCTCCACCGCCGACTACACCGGCCTGGACATCGTGCTCTTCTCCGCCGGTGGCGCCACCTCCAAGGCCCTCGCCGAGAAGGTCGCCTCCCAGGGCGCCGTCGTGATCGACAACTCCTCCGCCTGGCGCCGCGACCCCGAGGTCCCGCTGGTCGTCTCCGAGGTCAACCCGCACGCGATCAAGGACCGCCCCAAGGGCATCATCGCCAACCCGAACTGCACCACGATGGCCGCCATGCCGGTCCTCAAGCCCCTCCACCAGGAGGCCGGCCTCACCGCGCTGATCGCCACCACCTACCAGGCCGTCTCCGGCTCGGGCGTGGCCGGCGTCGCCGAGCTGCGCACGCAGGCCTGTGCCGTGGCCGAGACCGCCGACCAGCTGGCCTTCGACGGCGAGGCCGTGGAGTTCCCCGAGCCGGCCGTCTACAAGCGTCCGATCGCCTTCAACGTGGTCCCGCTGGCCGGCTCGATCGTCGACGACGGCTCCTTCGAGACCGACGAGGAGCAGAAGCTCCGCAACGAGTCCCGCAAGATCCTGGAGATCCCGGAGCTCAAGGTCTCCGGCACCTGTGTGCGCGTCCCGGTCTTCTCGGGCCACTCCCTCCAGGTCAACGTCCGCTTCGAGCGCCCGATCGGCGTCGAGCGCGCCTACGAGCTGCTGAAGGACGCCGAGGGCGTCGTGCTCTCCGAGATCCCGACCCCGCTCCAGGCCGCCGGCAAGGACGCCTCGTACGTCGGCCGCATCCGCGTGGACGAGACGGTCGAGAACGGCCTCGCGCTGTTCCTCTCCAACGACAACCTCCGCAAGGGCGCCGCGCTGAACGCGGTACAGATCGCGGAGCTCGTCGCGGCCGAGCTCAAGGGCTGACCCGCACCACCCTCCGGAGGGGCGGCTTCCCGTTGCGGGGAGCCGCCCCTCCGGCGTGCCCGCCCGTGCCAGAGTTCCCCCATGAACCGGATACCGACGGGGGCCGACGTCCCGGTGCCCCCGCAGGCCCTCCACGTCGCGGTCAGCTGGCGGACCGGGCACGGGGTGCCCGACGTGGACGTCTCGGCGCTGCTCCTCGGGGCCCGGGAGCGGGTGCGGGACGACGCCGATCTGGTCTTCTACAACCGGACCGACCACCCCTCGGGCGCCGCGCGGCACCTGGGGAGGTCGGCCCCGGGCGCGCCCGGCAGCCCGGCCGCGGACTGGCTGTGGCTGGACCTCGCGCGGGTGGAGCGGGACGTGGGGCGCGTGGTGATCGCCGCCTCCACGGACGGGGGCGCCTTCGGGCACGTGCCGGAGCTCGACCTGCGGGTCACGGACGGGGCAGGGAACCCGGTCGCCTATCGCGCGGTCGGGGGCGCGACGACGGAGACGGCCTTCGTCCTCGGTGAGTTCCACCGGCGGGACGGCGGCTGGTGCTTCCGCGCGGCCGGCCGGGGGTACGTCTCGGGGCTCGCCGGGCTCGCGACGGACTTCGGCATCGTGGTGGAGTCCCCGCCGCCGCCGATCCCGGGCCCCGGATACGTCCCGCCGCCCGCTCCCCCGGTGCCCGCGGCCCCGCCGGCCCCGGTGTCCGACCCGTACGGCGTGGAATTCCGGCCGGCCGTCTACCAGGGGCGCGGCAAGGAGACCGTGCGCTGCGACCCGGGGCTGCCGCCGGGCCACTGGGTGCTCCTGGAGATCGAGTCGTACCACTCGCTCTCCACCACCATCGAGACCTGTGACGCCCACGGCCGCGCCGCGGAGTACCTGCTCGCGGCGTACGAGGACGACGTCCGTGCCCGTACGGTCGCCCTCGTCCCGCGCGCCCGGCCGCTGACCCTGCGGGTGGAGGCCGACGCCCCCTGGACGCTGCGGGTCCTGCCGCTCTCGCACGCGCGCCGCTTCGACAGCCACGTCGAGGGGACCGCCCACGATCTGGTGGTCTACGAGGGGCCGCCCGCGGTCCTCGACGTCCTGCACCACGGCGAGTCCCGCTTCACCGTGCACCGGCACACCCCGCCGCACGACCCGCTCTATGACGACGAGGAGCGGGACCTGCTGGTCAACGGGGTCGGCGAGGTCCGGGCGAGCGTCGTGGTGCCGGGGCCGGGGCTGCTGCGGATCAGTGGTGACGGACCGTGGAAATGTGTCGTGCGCCGCTGAGGCACCCCGTGGAAGGATGGGCCAAACGTCACGAAACCGAGGAGTTGACCGGGTGCCTGGCACAAACCTGACCCGTGAAGAGGCCAAGCAGCGGGCGTCGCTGCTGACCGTGGACGCGTACGAGGTCGAACTCGACCTCACCGGTGCGCAGGAGGGCGGCACCTACCGGTCCGTCACCACCGTCCGCTTCGATTCCGCCGAGGCCGGTGCCGAGACCTTCATCGATCTCGTCGCCCCCGCCGTCCACGAGGTCGTGCTCAACGGCCACCCGCTGGAGATCGGCGCCGTCTTCCGGGACTCCCGGATCGCCCTGCGCCATCTGCAGGCGGGCCGCAACGAGCTCAAGGTCGTCGCCGACTGCGCGTACACCAACACCGGTGAGGGCCTGCACCGCTTCGTCGACCCGGTCGACGACCAGGCCTATCTGTACACCCAGTTCGAGGTGCCGGACGCGCGGCGGGTCTTCGCCTCGTTCGAGCAGCCCGACCTCAAGGCGACCTTCCAGTTCACCGTGAAGGCCCCGACGGGCTGGACCGTGATCTCCAACTCGCCGACGCCGGAGACGCCGAAGGACGACGTCTGGGTCTTCGAGCCGACGCCCCGGATCTCCACGTACATCACGGCGCTGATCGTCGGCCCGTACCACTCGGTGCACTCCTCGTACGAGAAGGACGGGCAGAGCGTCCCGCTCGGCATCTACTGCCGGCCGTCGCTCGCCGAGTTCCTCGACGCCGACCACATCTTCGACGTCACGCGGCAGGGCTTCGACTGGTTCCAGGAGAAGTTCGCCTACGACTACCCCTTCGCCAAGTACGACCAGCTCTTCGTGCCGGAGTTCAACGCCGGCGCGATGGAGAACGCGGGCGCGGTCACCATCCGCGACCAGTACGTCTTCCGCTCGAAGGTGACGGACGCGGCCTACGAGCGGCGCGCCGAGACGATCCTGCACGAGCTCGCCCACATGTGGTTCGGCGACCTCGTCACCATGGAGTGGTGGAACGACCTCTGGCTGAACGAGTCGTTCGCCACGTACACCTCGGTCGCCTGCCAGGCCTCGGTGGCGGGCACCCGCTGGCCGAACGCCTGGACGACCTTCGCCAACGCGGAGAAGACCTGGGCCTACCGCCAGGACCAGCTGCCGTCGACGCACCCGATCATGGCGGAGATCAACGACCTGGAGGACGTGCTCGTCAACTTCGACGGGATCACGTACGCCAAGGGCGCCAGCGTCCTCAAGCAGCTCGTCGCCTACGTCGGCCAGGACGAGTTCTTCAAGGGCGTGCAGGCCTACTTCCAGGCGCACGCCTTCGGGAACACCCGCCTGTCCGACCTGCTCGGCGCGCTGGAGGAGACCTCCGGCCGTGACCTGAAGACCTGGTCGAAGGCGTGGCTGGAGACGGCCGGCATCAACATCCTGCGCCCGGAGATCGAGACCGACGAGAACGGCGCCATCACCGCCTTCGCCGTCAAGCAGGAGGCCCCGGCGCTGCCCGCCGGCGCCAAGGGCCAGGCCGTCCTGCGTCCGCACCGGATCGCGATCGGCTTCTACGACCTCGACGCGAGCGGCAAGCTGGTCCGCACCGACCGCCTCGAACTCGACATCGAGGCCGCCGAGCTGACCTCCGTGCCGCAGCTGGTGGGCAAGGCCCGCCCGGCCGTCGTCCTCCTCAACGACGACGACCTGTCGTACGCGAAGGTCCGCCTCGACGAGGTGTCCCTCACCAACGTCACCGCGCACCTCGGCGACTTCGCCGACTCGCTGCCGCGCGCCCTGTGCTGGGCGTCCGCCTGGGACATGACCCGCGACGGCGAGCTGGCCACCCGCGACTACCTGGAGCTCGTGCTCTCCGGGATCGCCAAGGAGTCCGACATCGGCGTCGTCCAGTCGCTCCAGGGCCAGGTCAAGGCCGCCCTGGAGCTGTACGCGGCGCCGGAGTGGCGCGAGGCCGGTCTGGCCCGCTGGACCGAGGCCACCCTCGCGCACCTCCAGGCGGCCGCGCCCGCGAGCGACCACCAGCTGGCGTGGGCACGCGCCTTCGCGGCGACCGCCCGCACCCCGCAGCAGCTCGATCTGCTCGCCGCCCTCCTGGAGGGCCGCGAGTCCGTCGAGGGCCTGGCCGTCGACACCGAACTGCGCTGGACGTTCGTCCAGCGGCTCGCGGCCACCGGCGTCTACGACGAGGCCGAGATCGCCGCCGAGCTGGAGCGCGACCGCACGGCGGCGGGCGAGCGGCACGCGGCGACCGCGCGCGCGGCCCGTCCGACGGAGGCCGCGAAGGCCGAGGCCTGGGCCTCGGTCGTCGAGGACGACAAGCTGGCGAACGCGGTGCAGGAAGCCGTCATCGGCGGCTTCGTCCAGGCCGACCAGCGCGAGCTGCTCGCCCCGTACACGGCGAAGTACTTCGCGTCGATCAAGCGCGTCTCGGAGACCCGCAGCCACGAGATCATCCAGCAGATCGTGGTCGGCCTCTACCCGACGCTCCAGGTCTCGCAGGAGACCCTGGACGCCACGGACGCGTGGATCGCGGAGCACGAGCCGGCCCCGGCGCTGCGCCGTCTGGTGACGGAGTCCCGCGCGGGCGTCGAGCGCGCCCTGAAGGCGCAGGCGGCGGACGCGGCGGCTGTCTGATCCCGTGCGTGAAGGGGCCCCGGACGGTGACGTCCGGGGCCCTTCGCGTCGGCGCGGAGCGGTCAGCCCAGGGCCTTCATCCACTGCCGGCCGCCGGTGCCGATCGTGACCGGGGCGGCGAGGCCGGTGGCGGTGCCCGGGAGGAACTCCAGGTTCTCCGCGGTGCCGGAGGTCCTGGTCGTCCACAGGTCGGCCGTGCCGTCGCCGTTCACGTCACCGGCCGAGACGGCGAGGCGGCGGTGGGCGGCGGTCCAGGGCCCGCCGGTGAGCTCGACCGGGTCGGAGAGGTGTCCGCTGCCCTTCTCGCTGTCGATCGGAGTCGTTTCATCGGTCCCCGAGGTGTTCGGCGATGACGGTCGCGCACAGCCGGATGATCTTCGCAGGCGTCCTGGGGGACGACGAAGGGGCACCCTCCCCCACGGAGGTGCCCCTTCGCCGTGTCTGGAATCCGCCCGGCGGGCGGGCGTCGGCGCGCGGCCGCTCCGCCGGGCGGAAGTCCGGGATCCCGCGCGTCAGCCGCCGAGGGCCGCGTACCGCGCGCGCAGGTCGGAGGCACCCTGCTCCGTCAGCGTGCCGTGGAGCCGCATCCGGGCGACGCCGCCGTCGGGGAAGGCGTCGAGGCGGACATGGGTGACGACGGCCTGGGCGGCGAGCTTGAAGCGGTGCAGGGTGTCGGGCTGGAGGCGGGTCCGGGGGATGATCTCGAACCACTCTGCACTGCCTGAGGGATCGCCGTTGCAGCCCTGGAGCGCGATCCAACCGGCCGAGTTGCCCTTGAGGTAGGCGGTGTCGATCTCGACGGCGCGGACGGCGCCCTGGGCGGCGAGCCGGAAGCGTACCCAGTCGTTGGTGCCGCGGACCCGGCGGCGGCGGTTCTCCCAGCCGTCGTCCATCTTGCGGGAGGTGCCGGGAAGGATGATCTGCGTCGGCGAGGAGTAGAACTTGTCCGAGGCGTCCTCGTACGAGCCGCCGTTGAGTACGGAGATCAGGTCGAGGGTGCCGAGGAGCTCCAGCCACTCGGGGTCGGGCACGACCTCGCCGTGGACGCGGAGGCGGGCGACGCCGCCGTCGGGGTGCTGGCAGAGGCGCAGGTGGGTGTAGCGGCGCTCGGCATCGATCGTGAAGCCGTTGGCGGCGTGGCCGCGCACGGGCGTCGGCGGGACGAGCTCCTCCCACTTCGCGTCGGAGAGGTCGGCGGGGCTGGGCGAGCCCTCCACGGCGGTGGCCTGGATCGAGACGCGCTGCGGGTAGTTGCCGCGGAAGTGGGCGGTGTCGACGACGATGCCGCGGATCACGCCGGGGGCGCCGAGGCGGACGATCGCCCAGTCGTGGTCCTCGGGGGCGGGGAAGACGTTCTCGGCGTCGACGCCCCGGCGGCGGCGGGTCTCCCAGCCGTCCATGATCTTGCCCTTGTGGCCGAAGTGCTCCGGGTCGAAGACGGCCCGCTCGCGGACGAGGAGGTTCTCGCGCTCGGCGAAGAACTCGTCGTTGGCGGCCACGACACCGGCGCCCAGGCGGCGGTCGGCGAGGTCGACGAGCTCGGTGAAGGGGAAGTCACCGGACCGGTAGTCGGCGTACGGGTCGCCGCCGGAGTACGGGGCGGCGTCGTTGGCGTGCGGGTCCTGGGCCTGGGTCTCGTCGAAGTCGCTCATGACTCGACTCTCCCGCGCCCCCTTCTCTCCGGTCCATCGAATGTTTTCGATGACGCCGTTCAGTTCTGCTGAACGGTTCTGGAGGGGCGGGGCTTCAGGTCTGCTGAACGGTTCTGGAGGGGCGGGGCGTCAGTTCTGCTGAACGATGCCGGAGGGGTCGGGGCGTCGGTTCTGCTGGACCGTCTCGCGGGCCGCGGCCGCCTGCCGGAGCGCGGCCAGCACCCGGGCCACCGCCGGGCCCTCCTCCGCCCCGCGCCGCACCGCCGCTACGACATGGCGGCGCGGCTGGTCGGCGGAGAGGACGCGCATGACGACCCCGGCGCCGTTCCGGCGGTCGGCGGAGGCCATCCGGGGCACGAGCGCGACGCCCATCCCGGCCTCGACCATGGCGAGGATGGCGGTCCAGCCGGAGGCGCTGTGAGCCTGCTCGGGCACGAAGCCGGCGGCCTCGCAGGCGGCGGTGGTGATCTCCGACCAGGGGCCGGAGCCGCCGAAGATCCACGGCTCGGCGGCGAGGTCGGCGAGGCGGAGGCCGGGGGCTTCGGCGAGCGGGTGCCCGGCGGGCAGGGCGACGTCGAGGGGGTCGGCGAGGAGGGGCACCCGGCTGAACTTGGGGTCGCGCACCGAGGGCGCGTGGGCCGCGAGCGAGAGCGCCAGGTCGACCTCGCCTGCCGTGAGCAGCTCGTACGCCTCCGCCGCCTCGGCCTCCCGAACGCGGATGTCGAGCCCGGGGTGGGCGGTCCGCAGCTGCCGTACGGCGGGAACGACCAGGGCGGGGACGGCCGTCGAGAAGGCCGCCACCCGCAGCTGCCCGGCCTCGCCCCGCAGATATCCGTCGAGTTCGGCGTCGGCGCGCTCCAGCTGGGCGAAGACCGCCTCCGCGTGCCGCAGCACCAGATGGGCGGCGTCGGTCAGGCGGACCCGGCGGCCCTGGGCCTCCAGGAGCCGCACCCCGAGCTGCTTGGCGAGGTTGGTGAGCTGCTGGGACACGGCCGAGGGGGTCATGAGCAGGGCCTCCGCGGTCGCGGTGACGGTGCCGCGGTCACGGAGGGTGCGGAGGATCTGGAGCTTCTTGATGTCCCACTCGGTCATGGGGCGCAACCTACCGGGCGGGGCGGGCGGCACTCAGCGGCCCCGCACCGAGGCCAGCGCCACTCCCCCGAGGATGAGGGCCATGCTCGCGCCGCCGAGGAGCCCGAGACGCTCGCCGAGGAGGGCGTACGAGAGCAGGGCGACGCAGACGGGCTGGAGATAGTAGACGACACCCGCGCGGGCCGCGCCGACGAGGGCGATCGCCTTGTTCCAGGCGAAGAAGGCGACGGCGGAGGAGAAGACGCCGACGTACAGCAGGGGGCCGACGGTGGCGAGGCCGACGGTGAAGCCGCCCTGGACGGTGAGGGACACGGCGTACGCGGGGGCGAGCATCAGGGCGCCGAGCAGGAAGGTCGTGAAGAGGAAGGCGAGTCCGTCGAGCTCGGCGGGCTTGCGCTTGAGCAGTGCGCTGTACGAGGCGAAGGACAGGGCCGCCGCGAACATCCACAGGTCGCCGGCGGCGAAGTCGACGGCGAGCGAGCCCTTTCCGACGAGCAGGAGCACTCCCAGCACGGCGGTCAGCATCCCGAGGATCCGGCGGGCGCCGAGGCGTTCGCCGCCGAGCCGGGCGTACACCGCCATGATCACCGGGGAGGCGGCCATGATCATGCCCATGTTGGAGGCGGAGGTGGTCAGCCCGGCCTGGTGCACGAGGGTGTTGTAGAGGGCGACGCCGAACAGCGAGGCGAGGGCGACGAATCCGAGGTGGCGGCGGATCGTCCGCCACTGCCGCAGGAACGGGCGGGCGGCGAAGGGCGCGACGGCGAGCAACGCGATGATCCAGCGCCAGAAGACGGCCTGGACCGGCGGGACGGTGTCGGCCATGTCGCGGGTGGCGACGAAGCTGCCGGACCAGACGATGGTGGCGAGGAGGGCGAGGAGAACGCCGAGGCCGGCGCCCCGTGCGAGCTTCCTCGCGGGCACCGGCTTCTCGGTCGTGGTCGTGGTGGTGGTCGTCGTGGCGGTGGTGGTGCTCGTGTCGTCTTCGGCGGCGGAGGCGGGGGTCGGGGTCGGGTGGCGGGCGGTGATCAGGTTCATGTCGCCTACCGTCGCACCCCCGAACCCTCCAGGTCCATCGAAACTTCCTGACCATTCCGTTCAGTTGAGCTGAACGCTTCGACCCGCACCACCGGGGCCTTCGGGGCACGGGGTCCCAGCTGGCCGAACAGGGTGGCGCCGAAGGCGATCACCATGCCGAGCACCTGCACCGGACCGAGGGCCTGACCGAGGGCCGCCCAGCCGATGACGGCCGCGGTGATCGGCGAGAGCGGACCGAGGAGGGTGGCCGAGGAGGCGCTCAGTCGCTCGATGCCGCGGAACCAGAGGAAGTACGAGATCGCGGTGTTGCCGAAGGCGAGGTAGGCGTAGCCGGCCAGGTTGGTGCCGGTCAGGGCCGGCGGGGCGCCCTCGATCAGGAAGGCGATGGGCAGGATGACCAGGCCGCCCGCGGTGAGCTGCCAGCCGGTGAGCGCGAGGGCGCCGACGCCCTCGGGGCGGCCCCAGCGCTTGGTGAAGACCACGCCCGCGGACATGGAGAGCGAGGAGAGCAGTCCGGCACCCACGCCGACCAGGTCGAAGGCCGCCCCCGCCTTGAGGACCACGAGGCTGACGCCGAAGGCGGCGGCGACGGCGGCCAAGAGGGTCTTCACCGTGGGCTTCTCGCCGAGGAACAGGGCGGCGAGGCCCACGACGAAGAGGGGGCCGACGGAGCCGACGACCGCGGCGACGCCGCCGGGCAGCCGGTAGGCGGCGAGGAAGAGGAGCGGGAAGAAGGCGCCGATGTTGAGGGCTCCGAGGACCGCCGCCTTCCCCCACCAGGCGCCCCGCGGGAGCTTGCGGGTGAGGGC
The DNA here is from genome assembly GCF_014649015.1 of Streptomyces narbonensis. Lineage (GTDB taxonomy): Bacteria > Actinomycetota > Actinomycetes > Streptomycetales > Streptomycetaceae > Streptomyces > Streptomyces narbonensis. Next base: position 376,084 of record NZ_BMSF01000001.1, on the reverse strand, counting down.
GAGGAGCAGGAGGCCGGCGGGCAGGGCGCGCATCAGGCCGGTGAAGAGGGGCCGGTCGGGCGGCAGGAACTCGGTGGTGACGAAGTAGGTGGAGCCCCAGGAGATCGGGGCCAGGGCGGTGAGCGCGACGACGGCGGCCTTGCGGGACATGACGGTTCCCCCCTGCTGTGAAGTGCCGGACCGGTGCGGGCCGGTCTGGCTTGGCGGTAATTAACTTACCACTAAGCTACTTACTTGCAAGTGGCTTTCTTGCCATCGAGTCACGCGGAAGAGGAGACTGACCCCATGGAGACGAACATCCCGGCCCCGGCGCCCGCCCCCGCCCACGACGCCGTCGACGCCATCACCGACCAGTGGGCGGCCGTCCGGCCCGACCTGGACACCGTGCCCATGGCCGTCTTCGGGCGGATCTACCGGCTGGCCAACGCGATGCGCGGCCGGGTGGACAAGGCGTACGCGCCCTACGGCATGGCGCTCGGGGAGTTCGACGTGCTCGCGACGCTACGCAGGTCCGGGGAGCCCTACACGCTCTCACCGCGCGAGCTGACCGCCACGCTGATGATCACCACCGGCGGTATGACCGGCCGGCTGGACAAGCTGGAGAAGGCGGGGCTGCTGACCCGCAGCCCCGACCCGCACGACCGGCGCGGGCTGCGGGTGACGCTCACCGAGCACGGCAAGGAGCTCGTGGACCAGGCCGTCGGGGCCGGTCTCGGGCAGCAGCGGGCGGCGCTGGAGTCGGCACTCACCGGCGAGGAGGCGGAGCAGCTGGCGGGACTGCTGCGCAAGCTGCTCGCGACGACCGTGTGAGGCCGCGCGCGTCCCGGACGCGGCCCGAACGCACGCGAGGGCGCCGCGCGGTACGTCGGTACCGTGCGGCGCCCTCGGAGAGGCGGAAACGAGGAGGCGGTCAGGCCTTCTTGGACTTGTCGAGCACCATCACCAGGCCGATGATGACCAGGAACAGCGCCAGCGGGGCGGCCACGAACAGGCCGACGGTCTCGGCGACCGACAGCTTGGGAGCCGGGTCGTCACCGTCGTCGCGGGTGAGCGCGAGTGCGGGGGACGACATGAGCAGCATCATCAGCGTCGTACCGGCCGCGACGGCGCCGGCGCGCAGGGCGTTCTTCTTGTCCACAGCCCCAAAGTAGCGAACACCTAAACGGGCCGCGCGCCCGGGGGTACCGTACGGGCGTTCCCGGCGTCCGTACGGGCCTTCTCCGGGTGCGTGCGGGCGTGCAGCTCGCGGAGCAGGTCGTGGGCGCGGGGCGAGGCCGTGAGGCGCTCCAGGGTGAGCGGCTGCCCGTCCGGGCCCGCGATCGGCAGCCGCCAGTTGGGGTACTCGTCCCAGGTGCCCGGCAGGTTCTGCGGCCTGCGGTCCCCCACCGCGTCCGGCAGCCACACCCCCACCATCCGGGCCGGGGTGCTCAGCAGGAACCGGTGGACCGCCAGGATCTCGGCCCGCTCGTCCCCCGCCCCCTCGGGCAGCAGCCCGAGCCGCTGGAAGAGCCCCAGCCACTCGGCGGTCTCGGCCGCGTCCGCCGCCCGGTCGCGCTCCGGGTCGCCGTCGAGCAGCCCGAGCCGGTGCCGCAGGGCGACGTGGTCGCCGGAGAGCCGGGCGGCCGTCGGCGGCAGGTCGTGGGTGGTGGCGGTGGCCACGCACTCCGCGCGCCACCGCTCCGGTGACACCGGGCGGCCGGTGCCCGCCCAGTCCCGCTCGAACCAGAGCACGGAGGTCCCGAACACCCCTCGCCGGGACAACTCCTCGCGTACGCCCGGCTCGACCGTGCCGAGGTCCTCGCCGATCACCAGGGCACCCGCGCGGTGCGCCTCCAGGGCGAGGACGGCGAGCATCGCCTCGGCGTCGTACCGGACGTACGTCCCGCCGGTGGGCTCGCTGCCCTCCGGCACCCACCAGAGCCGGAACAGGCCCATCACGTGGTCGATGCGCAGGGCGCCCGCGTGGCGCAGGAGTTCGCGCAGGAGGCCGCGGTACGGGGCGTAGCCGGCGGCGGCGAGGGCGTCGGGCCGCCACGGCGGCAGGCCCCAGTCCTGGCCCCGGGCGTTGAAGGCGTCGGGCGGGGCGCCGACCGACATGCCGGCCGCGAAGGCGTCCTGCTGCGCCCAGGCGTCCGAACCCTCCGGGTGGACGCCGACGGCCAGGTCGTGGACGATCCCGACCGCCATCCCGGCCTCGCGGGCAGCCTCCGCGGCCTCGGCCAGCTGCCGGTCCGTCAGCCAGGCCAGCCGGCAGTGGAAGTCGACCCGGGCCGCGAGTGCGGGGTCGGCGCGCACGACGCGCTCCGCCGAGCGCGGCTCACGCAGCTCCTCGGGCCAGTCGCGCCAGTGCGGCCCGTGCCGCTCGGCGAGGGCCTGGTAGGTGGCGTGGTCCTCCAGGGCACGGCCCCGCTCGGCGAGGAAGTCGTGGTACTCGGCGCGCCGCCCGGGCCCGAGCTCCACGCTCCCGACCACGAGCTCCAGGGCCCGCCGCTTGACGTCCCACACCGCGTCACGGTCGATCAGGGCGCCCTTGCCGAGCACCCGTTCGCGCAGTTCGGCCGCCTCGGCGAGAAGGCGGTCGAGCGTGTCCCGGTGGCTCGGGTCCACGTGCGCGTACTCGGGGACGGACTCGATCCGCAGGTGGACCGGGTCGGGGAAGCGGCGCGAGGAGGGGCGGTACGGGGAGGGGTCGCTCGGCGCCCCGGGCACGCCCGCGTGCAGGGGGTTGACCTGCACGAAGCCGGCTCCGTGCGTGCGGCCCGCCCAGGTGGCGAGCTCCCGCAGGTCCCCGAGGTCGCCCATGCCCCAGGAGCGGCTGGAGAGCAGCGAGTAGAGCTGGACGAGCAGCCCGTACGCGCGACGGTCGGGCCCGGGCACGCGCGCGGGGCTCACGATGAGGGTGCTCGTGGCGGCGCGTCCGTCGGGGGTCGTCGCCTCGACCGTGTGGACGCCGAGGGGCAGCCGCTCCCAGTCGCCGCCGGTGAGGACCGCGCCCTCCTCGGTGGTGACCCGCAGCCGGGTGCCGGGCGGCAGGTCCGCCGGCGGACAGAGGGCGTCCTCCCCCCGCCGCCGTACCAGGGTGGGGGGCAGCAGCCGCTCCCGCTCTGCCCGTTCCGCCGCGTCGAGGGCGGCGTCGACCGCCTCGGGCGTGGTCGCGTCCACGCCCAGGGCGCCGAGGACGGCCACCACGGCGGCGTCCGGCACGGAGACGGTGACGCCCGCGGAGGGGCTGTACTCGGTGGCGACGCCGTGACGGGCGGCGAGACGGGCCAGGGTCACATCACACTCCGGGGGACTCCGAACCGCCCGCGCTGCCGCGGACGGTGGGTTCGCTGGTGAGGGGTGCCGCCTCGGTCAGGGGCGGCTCGCTGGTGAGGGGCGTGGTGTCGGGCAGCGGCGGTTCGCTGGTCAGCGGGGAGTCGGTGCCTGCCGACTGCTGCGGAATCCGTATCCGTCCGGGGTGGCGGGCGGTCGTGGTCACGGGGGGTCTCCCGGTTTCGTCTCGACAGGTGGGACTCGGGGGTAGCAACTGAGCCCTACCCACCGCTCCTCGTTTTACCGGCGGAAAGTGGCGAAGTGACGTCATCTCCGTGACGGCTCGCCGGGCAAAGCCGACACATCGGCCACACGCATTGACACCCCAGTGCGACGGGTGGTGGGCTCGTGACCCACTCGTTACCGAACGGCAGAGCGGCCGGCGGCGCGGCCGACCGGGCCGCCCCACGGGCGGTCCACCGGGCCGAAAGGAGTTCCCGTGCACCTCGGGCGCAGGAAGCGCACGGCGACGGCGGTCGCCGCAGCCGTCATCGGCGGGCTCCTCGGCGGCGCCGCTCCGGGCGCGGTGCAGGCGGCCCCCGTGCCCCCGCCGGCCGACGCGCCCGCCTCGTCCCCGACGACCTCCTCCACGACCGCCCCCGCCACCACGGCCGGGTCCCCCGCTGCCGGGCCCTCCAGGACCGGCTCCTCCGCGGCCGGGAGTTCGGCGGCCACGCGCACGCCCGCGTCCCCGCCCGCGTCCACGAACGCGGGCGCCGCCACGGCTGCCGGGACGACGCCCGCCGTCTGGCCCCGGCCCCAGTCGCTGACCGGCCGGGGACCCGCCGTACGCCTCGGGCACGAGGTCACGCTGCTCGCGGATGCCGACGCCGATCCGTACGCCCTCGCCGCGCTGCGGGAGGTGCTGACGGCCGCCGGGGTGCGCGGCGTCCACACCGGACTGCCCGGCCGCGGCCCGGTGTTCCGGGTCGCGGGGGCCTCCGGCGAGGTCACCGAGGAGGCGCTCAAGGCCCTGCGCGTGCCCGAGCGGCTCGATCTGCCCCGCGGCGGCTACCAGCTCGCGACGGGCCGCTTCCAGGGACGGGACACCGTCGTCCTGGACGGCGTCGGCGAGGACGGCGTCTTCCACGGCGTCCAGACGCTGCGTCAGCTCGTCAGCGCCGGCGGGGAGATCCCCGGGGTCGTCGTGCGCGACTGGCCGGGCACGGCCGGGCGCGGCCTCACCGAGGGCTTCTACGGCCGCCCCTGGAGCCTGGAGCAGCGCCTCGCCCAGGTCGACTTCCTGGGCCGCACCAAGCAGAACCGCTATCTGTACGCGCCCGGCGGCGACCCGTACCGCCAGGCGCAGTGGCGCGAGCCCTATCCGGCCGCGCAGCAGGAGGAGTTCCGCGCGCTCGCCGAGCGCGCCCGGGCCAACCACGTGACCCTCGGCTGGGCCGTGGCGCCCGCCCAGTCCATGTGTCTGGCCTCCGACGCCGACGTCGCCGCCCTCACCCGGAAGATCGACTCGATGTGGGCGCTCGGGGTGCGCTCCTTCCAGCTCCAGTTCCCGGACGCCGGCTACGGCGAGTGGCACTGCTCCAAGGACGCGGACGCCTTCGGCCGCGACGCGAAGGGCGCGGCCGCCGCCCACGCGCGCGTGGCCAATGCCGTCGCCCGTCACCTCGCCGAGCGGCACCCGGACGGCGAACCCCTGACGGTGCTGCCGACGGAGTACTACCAGGACGGTACGAGCGACTACCGCGCGGAGCTCTCCGGGGCGCTCGACGTGGACGTGCGGGTCGCGTGGACGGGCGTCGGCGTCGTCCCGCGCACGATCACCGGCGGCGAACTGGCCGTGGCCCGTGAGGCGCTGGGGCATCCGCTGGTCACCATGGACAACTACCCGGTCAACGACTACGCGCAGGACCGGCTGTTCCTCGGCCCGTCCACCGGCCGGGACCCGGCCGTGGCGGCCGGTTCCGCCGCCTTCCTCGCCCACGCCATGGAGCAGCCCGCCGCCTCCCGCGTCCCGCTCTTCACCGCCGCCGACTACGCCTGGAACCCCAAGGGCTACCGACCGCAGGAGTCCTGGCGCGCCGCCGTCGACGATCTCGCGGGCCCGGACCCGGCCGCCCGTGAGGCCCTGCGGGCGCTCGCCGGGAACGACGCCTCCTCGATCCTGGACCCGAAGGGCGAATCGGCCTACCTGAAGCCGCTCATGGCCGCCTTCTGGGACGCGCGCACGAGCCCGGGCGGCGCCGCCGGCACAGCCGCCGAGGAGAAGGCGGCGCGCGAACTGCGGGCCGCGTTCACCGTGATGCGCCAGGCCCCCGGACGGCTCGCGGCCACCGCCGACGGCACCCTGGACGACGAGACGGGACCCTGGCTCGACCAGCTCTCGCGGTACGGCCTGGCGGGCGAGACCGCGGTCGACATGCTGCTCGCCCAGGCCCGCGGCGACGGCGCGGCGGCCTGGCAGGCCCAGCTGCGCCTCGAACCGCTGCGGGAGGCCCTCAAGGCGAGCCGGGTGACGGTCGGCGCGGGAGTCCTCGACCCGTTCCTCACGCGCGCGGTGACGGAGTCGACGGCCTGGACCGGCGCCGACCGCACCCCGGCCGGCCGGACCGACCGCGCCCCCGACTCGTACACCGTGCGGCTCGACCGGGCGCGGCCCGTGGAGGCACTGACGGTGATGACCGCCCGTACGGACACGGGTTCGGGCGCGGGGACGGCCGGCGCTCCCGGGACGGACGCGCGCGTGGAGGCGTACGTCCCCGGGGAGGGCTGGCGGGCGCTCGGCGGGCTGTCCGCCTCCGGCTGGACGCAGACCGACCTGAAGGGCCTGCGCGCGGACGCGCTGCGGGTCGTCTGGAGCGGCGCGGGACCGGCGCCCGAGGTGCGGTCGCTGGTGCCGTGGTTCGCGGACGGGCCGCGGGCCGGGCTCGAACTGGCCCGCACGGAGACGGACGCGGAGATCGGCGGTCCCGCGCAGCAGGTGGACGTGGAGCTGACGGGGCTGCGCGCGGGCGAGGTGCGCGGGCCGATCACGGCGAAGGCCCCGAAGGGGATCGCGGTCCGGCTCCCGAAGCAGGCCGCGGTGGAGCGGGGCGCGCGGACGACCGTCCCCCTGGAGGTGTCGGTGGGCGCGGCCGTGCCGTCCGGTTCGTACCGGGTGCCGGTGTCCTTCGCGGGCGAGGAGCGGGTCCTGACCGTGCGGGCATTCCCGCGCACGGCGGGCCCGGACCTGGCGCGGGCCGCTTCGGCCTCCTCGTCGGGCGACGAGACCCCGGACTTCCCCGCCTCCTCGGCGCTGGACGGCGACGCGAAGACCCGCTGGTCCTCCCCGGCGGAGGACGGCGCCTGGTGGCAGCTGGAGCTGGCCGAGCCCGCGCGGATAGGCCAGGTGGTGCTGCACTGGCAGGACGCCTACGCCTCCCGCTACCGCGTCCAGGTCTCGGCCGACGGCCGCGTCTGGCGAACGGCGGCGACCGTCTCCGACGGACGCGGCGGCCGGGAGTCGGTCCGGATGGACGCGGCGGACACCCGCTTCCTGCGGGTGCAGGGCGAGACGCGGGCGACGCCCTACGGCTACTCGCTCTGGGCGGTGGAGACGTACGCGGTGGCCCCGCAGGACCCGCCGAAGAAGACGGCGGAGCCCACGGCGCCGGCGGAGCCCACGGAGAAGCCCGGGACGGAGACGCCCGGGACCGAGACGCCCGGGACGGAGACGCCCGAACGGTCCGAGGGCACCCCGGAGGAGCAGGGCACCCCCTGAGGGGCGCCCTGCTCCCCGTACGCGAAAGACCTCCGCACGCGGAAGGCATCCGCACGCGAAAGACCTCCGCACGCGGAAGGCATCCGCACGCGAATGGCCCGGGTACGCGAAAGGCCCGGCTCAACCCGTCGTCAGCGCCCCCACAGGGGCGTCCGCGACGGAGTCGATCCGGGCCATCACGTCCTCGGCACCGTATGGCTGGAGGTAGGGCAGCCAGCGGGGGTCCCGGTGTCCGGTCCCGATGATCCGCCAGGCCAGGCCGGTCGGCGGGGCCGGTTGGTGGTGGAGCCGCCAGCCGATCTCACGCAGGTGCCGGTCGGCCTTGACGTGGTTGCAGCGGCGGCAGGCCGCCACCACGTTCTCCCAGGCGTGCGTGCCGCCCCTGCTGCGCGGGATGACGTGGTCGACGCTGGTGGCGACGCCCCCGCAGTACATGCAGCGCCCGCCGTCACGGGCGAAGAGGGCTCTGCGGGTCAAGGGAACGGGCCCCCGGTAGGGGACCCGCACGAAGCGCTTCAGTCGCACCACGCTCGGCGCGGGCAGGACTTGGGTCTCGCTGTGCAGGAAGGCGCCGGACTCCTCGAGACAGAGTGCCTTGTTCTCCAGCACGAGGACGAGTGCGCGGCGGAGCGGTACGACGCCGAGGGGCTCGTACGACGCGTTGAGGACCAGGACATGCGGCACGGATGCCTCCAATGGCGCCGGCGGCGCGTGGCTCGCGCCGGGACGAACTGCTCTCAGTCTCTCCTCAGGCCTGGTCGGAGCGCCACCACGTACCGGGAACGGGGTGACCGGCCCGGAGTGTTCTCGACCACATCGGCGTCTCCTTCTCTTACCTGCTACTTACTTGCCCAGGTGAGGTCCGTCTCTCCCTCGAACACGGCAACAGGACCACGTCCGATGCCCCGTTAGTGTGGATGGTCTGCGTACGCGACGCCTGGAGGTTGCCCCGTGTCCTGGTCCGCCCTAGCGGCTGCCACCGAACCCGAACCCATTCCGGTGACCCTGGACGAGGCGGCGGAGAAGGCCACGAACGCGGCGAGCTGGGTGGAGGAGAACTGGTCCACCTGGCTGAACACCGGCCTGCGCATCCTGCTGATCCTGGTCGTCGCGCTCCTGCTGCGGATGGCCGTCCGCCGCGCCCTGACGAAGCTGATCGAGCGGATGAACCGCTCGGCGCAGGCGGTGGAGGGGACGGCCCTCGGCGGTCTGCTCGTCAACACCGAGCGGCGCCGGCAGCGCTCGGAGGCGATCGGCTCGGTGCTGCGCTCGGTCGCCTCTTTCCTGATCATGGGCACGGCGGGGCTGATGATCCTCGGCGCCTTCAAGATCGACCTGGCGCCGCTGCTCGCCTCGGCCGGTGTGGCCGGTGTGGCGATCGGCTTCGGCGCGCGGAACCTGGTGACGGACTTCCTCTCCGGCGTCTTCATGATCCTGGAGGACCAGTACGGGGTCGGTGACTCGGTCGACGCGGGCGTGGCCTCCGGCGAGGTCGTCGAGGTGGGCCTGCGGGTGACCAAGCTGCGCGGTGTGGACGGCGAGATCTGGTACGTGCGCAACGGCGAGATCAAGCGGATAGGCAACCTCAGCCAGGGCTGGGCGACGGCGGGCGTGGACGTGACCGTCCGGCCGACGGAGGACCTGGAGCGGGTGCGGTCGGTGATCACCGAGGCGGCGGAGTCCATGACCAAGGAGGAGCCGTGGAACGAGCGCCTGTGGGGTCCGGTCGAGGTGCTCGGCCTGAGTGAGGTCCTGCTCGACTCGATGACCGTCCGGGTCTCGGCGAAGACGATGCCGGGCAAGGCGCTGGGTGTGGAGCGAGAGCTGCGCTGGCGCATCAAGCAGGGCCTGGACGCGGCCGGCATCCGGATCGTGGGCGGGGTCCCGGCCCAGGCCGAGGAGTCCGCGGCCGATCCGACGGCGGGCATGGCGGCTCCGTCGGCCTTCGCCTCGGCGACCTCGCCGCAGTCGGCGGCGGCGACCCCGCTGCCCAGGACGGACCTCACGAAGCCGGCCGACACGAAGTAACCCTCAACCCCCCTGGCAGTCCCCTCGACGCCCCCGCAGGTAACGCTTTGGTTGCCTTCGGGGGCGTCGCGCGTTCCCGGGTATTGACGCCCCGGTGACGGGCGCCTTATTTTCCTCCCATCGAATAGGAAACTTTCCTAACAGTGTGACGAAGGAAGCGGACCCCCCGGCAGGCACCACAATGGCCGGACCCGTTCAGCTCCGAAGGGCAGGTGCACCTCCTCATGGCCGGTACGACTCCGGGAACGCCCGGCACACCGCGTGTGCTGCGGGCCATGAACGACCGCGCCGCCCTGGACCTGCTGCTCGAACACGGCCCGCTCTCGCGGACCCGGATCGGCAAGCTCACCGGCCTGTCCAAGCCGACCGCCTCCCAGCTGCTCGCCCGACTGGAGGCCGCCGGCCTCGTCGTGGCCACCGGCACCACCGAAGGCCGGCCAGGACCCAACGCCCAGCTGTACGCGGTGAACGCGCGCGCCGCGTACGCCGCCGGGCTCGACGTCAACGGCGACCGCGTCCACGCCGCCGTCGCCGACATCACCGGCGAGATCGTCGGCGAGTACGAGCTCCGCACCCCCGGCCGCAGCGCCGCCGGCGTCGTCCGCCAGGTCACCGACGCCCTCGACGGGGCCGTCAAGGCGGCCGGGATCGCCCCCGACGAGGTGCGGCGCCTGGTCATCGGCACCCCCGGCGCCTTCGACCCGGCGACCGGACGGCTGCGGTACGCCTCCCACCTGCCCGGCTGGCACTCCCCCACCCTCCTGGAGGAGCTGGCCGCCGCCCTGCCCATGCCCTTCGAGTACGAGAACGACGTCAACCTCGTCGCCATCGCCGAGCAGCGCGTGGGCGCCGCCCGCGGCCACGCCGACTTCGCGCTGCTGTGGAACGAGGCGGGCATGGGAGCCGCCCTCGTCCTCGGCGGCCGGCTGCACCGCGGCTTCACCGGCGGCGCCGGCGAGGTCGGCTTCCTGCCCGTCCCCGGCACCCCCCTGGTCCGGCAGGTCACCAAGGCCAACTCCGGCGGGTACCAGGAGCTCGCGGGCGTCCAGGCCGTGCCCAGGATCGCCCGCGCCATCGGGATCGACACCCCCGAGCAGCCGTATGTGCCGGTCGCGAGCGGCCTGCTGTCCCGGGCCGCCGAGACCCACGAGGACGACCCGCTGTACGCGGAGCTGCTCGACCGCTACGCCGAGCGCGTCGCCACCGGTCTCGCCTCGATCGTCGCCGTCCTCGACCCCGAACTGATCGTGCTCTCCGGTGACGTCCTCGTCGCCGGCGGCGAACCCCTGCGCGCCCGCGTCCAGTCCGAGCTCGCCGAGCTCGCGGCCTCCCGCCCGCGGCTCGTCCTCGCCGCCGTACCCCGGCGTCCGGTGCTGCGCGGCGCCCTGGAGAGCGCCCTCGCGACCACGCGCGACGAGGTCTTCGACACCTCGCGCTGACCCGCCGACCCATCACCTCGCCGCCGCCTCACCTCGCCGCCGCCTCACCACTCCACCGCCCCGCCTCTCGCCCCCAGCCCGTAAGACCTCCGCCACAGGGAGACACCGCCATGCCCGCACGTCCCCGCAGAGCAGCCGCCGCGCTCGCCGCCACCGCCTCGATAGCCCTCTTCGCCTCGGCCTGTACGGGCTCCGCGAACAACACGGCCTCCGACGACCCCAAGGCCGAGACCACCATCACCTTCTGGCACGGCTGGGCGGACCCCGCCGAGGTGAAGGCGATCACGGACAACATCGCCCGCTTCGAGAAGGCGCACCCGAACATCAAGGTGAAGGTCGTCGGCGGCATCAACGACGACAAACTCGGCCAGGCGCTGCGCGCGGGCGGGTCGAACGGACCCGACGTCGTCTCCTCCTTCACCACCTCCAACGTCGGCAAGTTCTGCTCGTCGGGCGCGCTCGCGGACCTCAAGCCCTTCATCGAGAAGGACAAGCTGGACCTCGACAAGCTCTTCCCGAAGGTGCTCCAGAACTACACCCAGTTCGAGGGCAAGCGCTGCGCGATGCCGCTGCTCTCCGACGCGTACGGCCTCTTCTACAACAAGGACGCCTTCAAGGCGGCCGGTCTCGACCCCGAGGCCCCGCCGAAGACCTGGTCCGAGTTCGCCAAGGTCGCCAAGACGCTCACCAAGCCCAAGGGCGACTCCTTCGAGCGGCTCGGCTTCATGCCGAACTACCTCGGCTACGAGACCGTCGTCGAGCACTACATGTCGCAGTGGAAGCACAACGGCTACTTCGACGCGGAGGGCAAGTCGACGATCGCGAAGGACCCGGCGTTCGCCGAGATGATGACGTACCAGAAGTCCCTGGTGGACTCCCTGGGCGGGTTCCAGAAGCTCGACAAGTACCGCACCACCTTCGGTGACGAGTGGGGCGCCAAGCACCCCTTCCACACCGGCCAGGTCGCCATGCAGCTGGACGGCGAGTGGCGGCTGAACTTCGTCAAGAAGGCGAACGTGACCTTCGACGTCGGCGTCGCGCCGATGCCCGTCGCCGACGACGAGGTCGCCGAGTACGGCAAGGGCTACCTCTCCGGCACGATCATGGGCATCGCCCCGCAGAGCAAGAAGCAGAACGCGGCCTGGGAGCTGGTCAAGTACATGACCACGGACACCGACGCCGTGGTCGGCTTCGCCAACGACATCGGCAACGTGCCCTCCACCCTGGAGGCGCTGAAGTCCCCGAACCTGAAGTTCGACCCGCGCTTCAAGACCTTCCTGGAGATCGCCCGGCACCCCGAGTCCACCACCATGGACGGCGCCGTGAACGGCGCCAGCTACCAGGAGACCCTCTCCGCACTGGCCCACAAGTACGAGAAGGGCCAGGTCCCGGACCTGAAGAAGGGCCTCGCGGACACCGCGGCGCAGATCGACCGCGACATCGCCGCGACGAAGTGACGGCCGGAACCCGCCCATGAGCACGGACACCCTGCCCGCGAGGAAGGAGGCGGCCGCCCCGGCCGCCTCCTCCCCCGGAGGACGCAACACGCTGCGGCACAAGCGCCGGCGCAACGCCCTGCGCACCCTGGCCTTCATGTCGCCCTGGCTGATCGGCTTCGGCTTCTCCTTCGGCTATCCGCTCGTCTCCACGCTGTACTTCTCGTTCATGCGGTACGACGGCCTCAACCCGCCGACCTGGCGGGGCATGGAGAACTGGTCGTACGTCTTCACCGACCTGCCGAAGTTCTGGCCGGCGATGCAGAACACGCTCTGGCTGGCCGTCGTGATGGTCTCCTGCCGGGTCGTCTTCGGCCTCGGCATCGGCATGCTGATCACCAAGATCAAGAACGGGGCCGGTGTCTACCGCACCCTCTTCTACCTGCCGTACCTGGCGCCGCCCGTGGCCGCCACCCTCGCCTTCGTCTTCCTGCTCAACCCCGGCACCGGCCCTGTCAACTCGCTCCTGGAAGCGGTCGGCATCCCGGCCCCCTCCTGGTTCAACGACGCCGACTGGTCCAAGCCGGCCCTGACCGTCCTCGCCGTATGGGGCGTCGGCGACCTCATGGTCATCTTCATGGCCGCGCTCCTCGACGTACCGAAGGAGCAGTACGAGGCCGCCGAACTCGACGGCGCCTCCCCCTGGCAGCGCTTCCGCTTCATCACCCTGCCGAACATCTCGCCGATCGTGCTCTTCGCGGTCGTCACCGGGATCATCGGCGCGATGCAGTACTACACGCAGCCGATCGTGGCCTCGAAGGTCGCCTCGGGCGTGATGGGCGGATCGGGTGCCACCTTCGTCCCCGGCTACCCGGACGACTCCACCCTGACCCTCCCGCAGCTGGTCTACAGCCTCGGCTTCAGCCAGTTCAACTACGGCGCGGCCTGCGTCGTGGCGCTGGTGCTCTTCGCCTTCTCCATGGCCTTCACCGCGCTCCTCATGCGGCGGCGCGGCGGCCTGATCGGCACGGGTGACTGACACATGACGACCGCAACCGCTCCTGCCCGTCCCGAGACGAGCCCGGCTCTGCGGCAGGCCCGCCGCAAGGCGCTCCTGCACTGGATCGCCGTGCACTCGCTCGGCATCGCCGCCGCCCTGTTCTTCGTGCTCCCCTTCGTCTTCGTCCTCCTCACCTCCCTGATGAGCGACAACCAGGCGCTCACCCGGGACCTGACGCCGAACTCCTGGCACTGGGACAACTACCTCAAGGTCTTCGACACGCCGGGCTTCCTCACCTGGTGGAAGAACTCGCTGCTCTACGCGGGACTCGGCACCGTGCTCGTCGTGGTGTCCTCGATACCCGTGGCGTACGCGCTCGCCAAGTTCCGCTTCCGCGGCCGGCACCTGTCGCTGCTGCTCGTCATCTCGATGATGATGCTGCCGCCGCAGGTCGTGATCATCCCCATGTACCTGTTCTGGGCCAAGCAGATGGACCTCTCGGGCACGCTGTGGCCGCTGATCATCCCGATGGCCTTCGGTGACGCGTTCGCCATCTTCCTGCTGCGCCAGTTCCTGCTGACCATCCCGGACGAGTACGTCGAGGCCGCCAGGATCGACGGGTGCGGGGAGTTCCGCACGCTGATCCGGATCGTGCTCCCGATGGCGAAGCCCGGCATCGCCGCCGTGGCCCTCTTCCAGTTCTTCTACAGCTGGAACGACTACTTCGGACCGCAGATCTACGCCTCCGAGAACCCGGGCGCCTGGACGCTGAGTTACGGCCTGGAGTCCTTCAAGGGCGCGCACCACACCGACTGGAATCTGACCATGGCCGCGACCGTCCTGGTCATGGCCCCTGTGATCCTCGTCTTCTTCTTCGCCCAGAAGGCGTTCGTCGAGGGAGTCACACTGACCGGAGTGAAGGGCTGAATCACACCATGAAGCTCGCTGTCGTGGGGGGCGGCTCCACCTACACCCCCGAACTGATCGACGGATTCGCGCGGCTGCGCGACACCCTGCCCATCACCGAACTCGTCCTCGTCGACCCGGCCGCCGAGCGGCTCGAACTCGTCGGCGGGCTCGCCCGCCGCATCTTCGCCAAGCAGGGCCACGACGGGAAGATCGTCACCACCTCCGACCTGGACGCGGGGGTCGAGGGCGCGGACGCCGTCCTGCTCCAGCTCCGCGTCGGCGGCCAGGCCGCCCGGAACCAGGACGAGACCTGGCCGCTGGAGTGCGGCTGCGTCGGCCAGGAGACCACCGGTGCCGGCGGCCTCGCCAAGGCGCTGCGGACCGTCCCGGTGGTCCTCGACATCGCCGAGCGGGTCCGGCGCACCAACCCGGACGCCTGGATCATCGACTTCACCAACCCCGTCGGCATCGTCACGCGCGCGCTGCTCCAGGCCGGCCACAAGGCCGTCGGCCTGTGCAACGTGGCGATCGGCTTCCAGCGGAAGTTCGCGAAGCTCCTCGACGTCGCCCCGTCCTCGATCCACCTCGACCACGTCGGGCTCAACCACCTGACGTGGGAGACGGGCGTGCGGCTCGGCGGGCCGGAGGGCGAGAACCTGCTGCCGCGGCTGCTCGCCGAGCACGGCGGGGCCATCGCCGAGGACCTGCACCTGCCGCGCCCGGTCCTGGACCGCCTCGGCGTCGTCCCCTCGTACTACCTGCGGTACTTCTACGCGCACGACGAGGTCGTGCGGGAGCTCGGCACCAAGCCCTCGCGGGCCGCCGAGGTCGCCGCGATGGAGAAGGAACTCCTGGAGATGTACGGGGACCCGGCGCTCGACGAGAAGCCGGCGCTGCTCGGCAAGCGCGGCGGTGCCTTCTACTCGGAGGCGGCCGTGGACCTGGCCGCCTCCCTCCTGGGCGGCGGGGGTTCGCGGCACCAGGTGGTGAACACGTACAACAACGGCACGCTGCCGTTCCTGCCGGACGACGCCGTCATCGAGACGCAGGCGGCGGTGGGGACGGACGGCGCGGTGCCGCTGCCGGTCGCGGCGGTGGACCCGCTGTACGCCGGGCTGATCGCGAACGTCACGGCCTACGAGGAGCTGGCGCTGGAGGCGGCGCTGCGCGGGGGCCGTGACCGGGTCTTCAAGGCGCTGCTCGCGCATCCGCTGGTCGGGCAGTACGCGTATGCCGACGGCCTCACGGACCGGCTGATCGCGCACAACCGGGAGCACCTCGCGTGGGCCTGACCGGAAGCCTGCTGGCCGTCGACGCCGGCAACAGCAAGACCGACGTCGCGGTCGTCGCCGAGGACGGCACCGTCCTCGGCTCGGCGCGCGGCGGCGGCTTCCAGCCCCCGCTGGTGGGGGTGGAGACGGCGGTCGACGCGCTCGCGGAGATCGTCGGCAGGGCGTGGGAGGCGGTCGGCGGCGCCGGTCTGCCGCCCTCCTTCGCGCACGTCACGGCCTGTCTCGCCAACGCCGACCTGCCCGTCGAGGAGGAGGGGCTGCGGGCCGCACTGGTGGCGCGGGGCTGGAGCCGGTCCGTGCGGGTGCACAACGACACCTTCGCGATCCTGCGGGCCGGGCTCGACGAGCCGCGGGGCGTGGCGGTGGTGTGCGGTGCCGGGATCAACTGCGTCGGGATGACCCCGGACGGCAGGACCGCGCGGTTCCCCGCGATCGGGAAGCTCTCCGGGGACTGGGGCGGCGGCGCAGGCATGGCCGAGGAGGCGCTCTGGTACGCGGCGCGCGGCGAGGACGGGCGCGGTGAGCCGACCGAGCTCGCCCGCGCCCTGCCCGCGCACTTCGGCCTGGAGTCGATGTACGCGCTGATCGAGGCGGTGCACCTGGGCCGGATCGCGATCGCGCGGCGGCACGAGCTGACGCCGGTGCTGTTCCGGGTGAGCGCGGCGGGCGACCCGGTCGCGCTGGCGCTCGTGCACCGGCTCGCCGAGGAGGTCGCCGCGATGGCCGCGGTGGCGCTCGGACGGCTGGGGCTGCTCGACGAGGAGGCTCCGGTGATGCTGGGCGGCAGCGTCCTGGCCGCACGCCACCCGCAGTTGGAGGACCGGCTGGTCGAGGCCCTCGGCGCCCGGGCGCCCAAGGCGAGGATCGGCTTCGTCACCGCGCCGCCGGTGCTCGGGGCGGGGCTCCTCGCGCTGGACGAGGTGGCGGCGGACCCGGCGGCGGCGGGCCGGCTGCGGGGGCACTACGGGGCCTGAGCCGGGTGGGCCGGAAGGGGCTCACGGGGCCTGATTCGGTGGGGGTGCGGGGCGCTTCTCCTCTACGGGGAGGCGCCTCGCACGCATGTTCACCTGTTCGAGGGACAGTCGGGACGGAACCGATCAAAGCCGGGGGACGTATTCAAGGTGAGGGGGTTCGCCCGCGGATGTGCCGGGGGCATGAGGCACGATAAGAACAAGATCGCGCCAATCCCGGTGTGCGGGCAGGCCCCTGCGGCCATACTGCTGGCCGGACGGACCGACGTCAGCGACCCAGGGGGAGGTCAAGTGACATACCCGCCGAACGCGCCCGCCGCACAGGCGACGGCGCAGGGCACGGCGCCCGCACCGGCGCGCCCGGGCACGGTGCCGGGCCAGCCCTCCACCGCGCCCGCCGGCGGACCGCCCGCGGGGCGCGGAGCCTGGGCCGTGGGCCGGGAGCGGCTCCGCGAGGCGACGACGACCGAGCCCGGCCGGCTCCAGATCCTCGGGGCCGTACTGGCGCTGCTCGTCGTCGCGTTCGGGGCCGTCACCGCCCTCGAGGTCACCGACCGCGGCTCCGCCGCCGACGACGTGGTCAGCCGCAGCCAGCCGCTGAGCGCCGACGCCGCCGCCGTCTACCGCTCCCTCGCCGACGCGGACACGACCGCCGCCAGCGGCTTCCTCGCGGGCACCCTGGAGCCCGCGGACTCCCGCGAGCGGTACGCGGCGGACATCGCCACCGCGGCCCGCCTCCTCGTGAAGGCCGCGGCGAACACCGGGGGTTCGAGCGAGTCGGCCCGCGAGATCACCACCCTCAACGAACAGCTGCCGCGCTACACGGGCCTGATAGAGCGCGCCCGGGCGGCCAACCGGCAGGGCCTGCCCCTCGGCGGCGCCTATCTGCGGTACGCGAACCAGACGATGACCGGTGAGCTCCTGCCGGCCGCCGAGCGGCTGTACGCGGCGGAGACCCGGCGGCTCCACGAGGACGACGACGCCGCCCGCACCTGGCCCTTCCTCTCGCTCGGGCTCGGGCTGCTCACCCTCGCCGTGCTGGCCTGGGCGCAGCGCCGCAACTACGCCCGCACCCACCGGGTGTTCAACCAGGGCCTCCTCGCCGCCACCGCCGCCTCGCTGGTCGTACTGGTCTGGCTCCTCGCCGCGCACACGGTCGCGCGGACCGAGCTGAACAACGCCCGGGCGCACGGGCAGGAGTCCCTGCAGCTCCTCAACCAGGCCCGGATCAGCTCGCTCACGGCCCGGGCCAACGAGAACCTGGCCGTGGTCTCCCGGGGCTCCGTCCTCACGGCGGACGGCAAGAACGACAAGTACGAGGCGGACTACAAGGCTGGCATGACCGCCCTGACGACCGCGCTCGCCTCGGCGCGGGAGCTCGCCGACGACGACGCCGGGCGCGGCCCCGTGGACGAGGCGGCCTCGCGGACGGGCGAGTGGCAGGAGCGCCACAAGGCGGCCCGCGCCGAGGACGAGGCCGGCAACTACGAGGGCGCGCTCAGCCGGATCGTCGGCGCCAAGGAGACGACGGGGCAGTCCTTCGACCAGGTCGACGCGGCCCTGGAGCGGGCCCTCGCCCACGAGCAGGCCGAGTTCACCCGCTCCGCCGCCGACGCCAGGGACGCGCTCGCGGCGCTGCCGCTGGGCGCGGCGGCGCTCGGGATCCTGGGCGCGGCGGGCGCCGTGCTCGGCATCAACCGCAGACTGTCGGAGTACCGGTGAGGGCGAGAGGGGGCGGCATGCCGAACGGCACGGACCCGCTGGTGCGGCGGGCCGCACAGCGGCTGCGCGGCTGGGGCGGAGTGTCCGCCATGGCCGTGGCCTGCGGGCTCACCGCCTCGCTGACGCTGCTGCCGCTGGCGCACGACGGCACCGGCGCGGACGCGACGCCCCGGACGACCGGCCCCGGCCCCGGTGTGGGCACCGGGGTGCAGGTCGGCACCCAGGCCGCGGCGGACACCTGCGAGAACCCGGAGGCCTCGCTCCGGCCCGACTCGGCGGACGGCCCCTCGATCCAGGCGATCAAGGCGCGCGGGAAGCTCGTCGTCGGCGTCGACCAGTCCAGCTACCGCTGGGGCTACCGGAATCCGGAGAGCCGCACGCTGGAGGGGTTCGACATCGATCTGGCCCGGGCCATCGCGCGGGACGTCCTCGGCGACGAGGACGCCGTCATCTTCCGGGCGATCCCCACGAACCAGCGGATCGCCGCGCTGGACAGCGGCAAGGTCGACCTCGTCGTGCGCACGATGACGATCAACTGCAAGCGGATCCAGCAGGTCGCCTTCTCCACCGCCTACTTCCGGGCCGGTCAGCAGGTCCTGGCGCCCAAGCTCGCCAAGGACATCACCGGCTACGACTCCTCGCTGAGCGGCAAGCGGATCTGTACCGCCGAGGGGTCCACGGCCTACGAGGAGCTGGAGAAGAACTCCTTCGGCGCGGTCTTCAAGGACGACGCCGACGGCACCAAGGACGACAAGGACCTGCTGACCGTCCCGAACCAGCTGGACTGTCTGGCCCGGCTCCAGCTCGGCGAGGTCGACGCGGTCGTCACGGACAACGCTCTCGCGGCCGGCCAGGCCGCCCAGGACCCGGCGGTCGAGCTCAAGGGCAGGCCGTTCACCACGGAGTACTACGGGGTGGCCGCCAAGCTCGGGAACGACGACCTGGTCCGCCGGGTCAACAAGGTCCTCGTCGACTACCGCAACGGCCCCTGGCAGAAGGCCTACGAGCGCTGGCTGAAGGCGGACCTGCCCGGGATAACCGGGCCGCCCGAGCCCCTCTACAAGTGACCCGGCCGGCAGCCCCGGCAAGCAGCCCCTGTACCCGCGGCGGAAGAGGTGATCGATGGGCGTCACGGGACCTCCTGGGCCGGTGATGGACCGGGACGAGGTGGACCGTGCGCTGGCACGGCTCGGCGCCGAGCACAAGGCGATCGAGGACTCGCTCCTGGCCCTCCAGGACCACGCGGGCCGCAGGCTGCTCGAAGGCGCCGAGCTGACCGGCACCACGCGGGACCGCTGGGCGTCCGCCGAGCGGACCATCACCCTGCTCTGGACCTGCTTCGACGTGTACGCGGGCGCCCTGCGGGACGCCCATGAGGTGCGGGCCCGGCGCCGCTGGCCCGGGCGGGACGAGCTCCTGGAGCTGACCGACCGGCTGCGCGGCGAGAGCGTCCTCGTCGCGGGCGGGGCGGGGGAACAGGGCCTGCTGTCGGAGCGGTTCACGCTCGAAGGGCTCGTCCGCCGGATGAACGAGCTGTACGCCTCCTCGCTCGACGTGGTCGTCACTTCCGACGCCGTCTGGTCGGCGCTGCCCGCCCGGATAGACCTGCTCGCGGCGGAGCTGGGCCGGACGCGCTCGCTCGCCCACTCGGTGGGCGTGCGGCCGGGGGAGCACCCGGCCGGCGACGAGCTGGAGGACATCACGGCCGAGCTGACCGCGCTGCGGGCGCAGGTCGTGACCGATCCGCTCGCCTTCTGGCGCCCCGCCGCGGGCAGTTCGGCGCCCGGCGGCGGACGGCCGGACACCGCGCGCTACGACCGGGCGGCCCTGGCCCTGGAGGACATCCGGCGCGAGATCGAGGCGGTCCTCGCGGTCCGGCAGGACTCCGAGGACCGGCTGCTGCGGCTGCGGGACGTGCTGTCCCGGGCGGACCGGACGCTCACCGAGGCGCGGTCCGCGCGCGGCGAGGTCCTCGCGAAGATCGCCGCCTCCGAGGTTCCGGCCGTCAGCGGACCGCCGACGGCGCTCCAGGAGCGGCTCGTGGCCGCCGCCGAGTACCGCCGGCACCAGCAGTGGCACCGGCTCTCCCCGCTCCTGGACTCCCTGGAGCGGGAGGCGGAGGACGAGTTGATGCGGGCCCGGGAGTCGCTGACCGCGGTCACGGCACCGCTCGCGGTCCGGGCCGAGCTGCGTGGCAGGCTCGACGCGTACAAGGCGAAGGTGGCACGGCTGGGGGCGGCGGAAGACCCGCTGCTCATCGAGCGGTACGACACGGCCCGCCGGATGCTGTGGAGCGCGCCCTGCGACCTGCGGGTCGCGGAGCAGGCCGTGCTGCGCTACCAGCAGGCGGCGGCGGACGTACTGTCCGGCCCGAGAGATGCCGGAGGACGACAGTGGTGAGCGGGGAGACGGGTGTGGGGAGCTGTCAGCGTCCTTCGTGCGAGGGTTCGTACGAGGACATGGGAGGCGGCGAGCTGTACTGCGACACCTGCGGGCTCGCCCCGGTCGTCGCGCCCGGAGGCCTGATCGGTTCGACGCCGACCGGCATCGCCGTGCCCGGCAAGGGCACGGGCGCGGTCGGAGGGCCGGACTCGAGCTCCTCCAGGAGCAGTTCGCGGGCGTCCTCGCGCGCCTCCTCCCGCTCGTCGACCTCCCGGCGTTCGGTTTCCGGCCGTCTCTCGCGCTCGCTCTCCGGGACGTCCGGGGGCCGCTCGGTGTCGGTGCGCAGCTCGGGCACGTCGACCGGGCAGTCCGCCCGGAACCGGCTGGGCGCGGGTCTGGTGACGATCCCGGAGGTGCCGCGTCCGGACCCGCGGGGCGCGGTGATGGAGAACCCGGAGGTTCCCGAGCGGAAGCGTTTCTGCTCCCGCTCCGACTGCGGGGCGCCCGTCGGCCGTTCGCGCGGTGACCGGCCGGGCCGCACAGAGGGCTTCTGCACCAAGTGCGGGCACCCGTACTCCTTCGTGCCGAAGCTGCGCGGCGGGGACATCGTCCACGGCCAGTACGAGGTCGCGGGCTGCCTCGCCCACGGCGGTCTGGGCTGGGTCTACCTCGCCGTCGACCGGGCGGTCTCCGACCGGTGGGTGGTGCTCAAGGGCCTGCTCGACACCGGCGACCAGGACGCGATGGCCGCGGCCATCTCGGAGCGCCGCTTCCTCGCCGAGATCGAGCACTCCAACATCGTCCGGATCTACAACTTCGTCGAGCACCTCGACCAGCGCACCGGCTCCCTGGACGGCTACATCGTCATGGAGTACGTCGGCGGCAAGTCGCTCAAGGAGATCGCCAACGACCGCCGCAGCGCGGACGGCCGGCGGGACCCGCTGCCGGTGGAGCAGGCCTGCGCGTACGGGATCGAGGCCCTGGAGGCGCTCGGCCATCTGCACAGCCGGAACCTGCTGTACTGCGACTTCAAGGTCGACAACGCCATCCAGACCGAGGACCAGCTGAAGCTCATCGACATGGGCGCGGTCCGGCGGATGGACGACGACGAGTCGGCCATCTACGGCACGGTCGGCTACCAGGCACCGGAGGTGGCCGAGGTCGGCCCTTCGGTCGCCAGCGACCTGTACACGGTGGCGCGGACGCTGGCCGTGATGACGTTCGACTTCCAGGGCTACACGAACGTGTTCGTGGACTCGCTGCCCGACCCGGGGCACATCGCGGTCTTCCGGACGTACGAGTCGTTCTACCGCTTCCTGATCCGGGCCACGGATCCGGACCCGGCGCGGCGGTTCTCCTCCGCGCAGGAGATGGCGGAGCAGCTGACGGGCGTCCTGCGGGAGGTGGTGGCGCTCCAGTCGGGGCGTCCGCGTCCGGCGCTGTCGACGCTGTTCGGCACGGAGGTCCGGGTGACGGACACCGCGCTGTTCGCCGAACTGACGGAGGACGTGTCGCTGCTCGGCGCCCGGAACCGGAAGGGCGCGGGGAAGGCATCGGCTCCCGGCGCGGGTCCGGGATCGGCATCCGGCTCGGGCCCTGCAACGGCTCCGGGCGCGGCTCCCGGCTCGGGTCCCGCAACGGCCCCGGGCGCGGCTCCCGGCTCGGGTCCCGCAACGGCTCCGGCATCGACTCCCGGCTCGGCTCCCGCCGCAGCCGGGCCCGGGCTCGGGTGGCTGCTCGGGGCGCTCGACGCGCCCGCCACCGCGCTCGCACTCCCCGTGCCACGCGTCGACACGGGCGACCCGAACGCCGGGTTCCTCGCCGGTCTGGCCGCCGCCGCCCCCGCCGAGCTGCTCGGAGCGCTCCAGGCCGCGCCCGCGCCCTCCGCCGAACTGCGGCTGCGCACCCTCCGGGCCCACCTGGAGCTGGGCGACGCGCCCACCGCCGTCCGGACCCTCGGCGCGCTGGAGGAGCGGGACCCGGACGACTGGCGGGTCGTCTGGTACCGGGGGGTGACCTCGCTGGTGACCGGCGACCACGAGCACGCGGCGCTGGCCTTCGACGCGGTCTACGACGCCTTCCCCGGGGAGCCGGCGCCGAAGCTGGCCCTCGGGATCTGCGCCGAGGTCCTCGGCCAGCTGGACAACGCCGCCGAGTATTACCGGCTCGTGTGGGCCACCGACCCGAGCTTCGTCAGCGCCGCATTCGGGCTCGCCCGGGTGCAGCTCGCGGCGGGCGACCGCGCCGGAGCCGTACGGACCCTGGAGTCCGTGCCGGAGGCCTCGATCCACTACACGGCGGCCCGGGTCGCGGCCGTGCGGGCGCGACTGCGGCGGCGCCCGGCGCACGAGCCGCTCGGCGCCGAACTGACGGCCGCCGCGGCGCAGGTCTCCGCGCTCCAGGGCTTCGGTCTCGACGCGGTCCGCCGGGAGCAGTTGGCCACGGAGGTGCTCGGGACGGCCCTCGACTGGGTACTCTCCGGTAGTCCCGGTGCGGCACCGGGCGGCGGCGCGCTGCTGCTCGGAAGTGAACTGGACGAGCGCGGACTGCGCTTCGGCCTCGAACGCTCGTACCGGGTGCTGGCCCGGCTCGCCCAGCGGGGCGAGGAGAGGATCGAACTGGTGGAGCGGGCCAACCGCTTCCGCCCCCGGACGTGGGTGTGAGGATGTCCCAGAAGCCGATGCCGAAGCCGAATCCGGAGCCGAAGCCCTCGCACGGACTCGCCGCCTGCCCGGGCTGCGCGGAGCCGCTGGACTCGGGTGACCGGTTCTGCGGGGCCTGCGGCCACGACCT
Organism: Streptomyces narbonensis; assembly: GCF_014649015.1. Lineage (GTDB taxonomy): Bacteria > Actinomycetota > Actinomycetes > Streptomycetales > Streptomycetaceae > Streptomyces > Streptomyces narbonensis. The sequence continues at coordinate 353,079 of NZ_BMSF01000001.1, read as the reverse complement.
GTCGGCCGTCGCGGCGGCCGGGACGGAGCCGGACCGCCCGACCGTGGCGATCGGCACCCCCGTGGTCTGGCCGGCCGCCCCGCCCCGGGAGCCCGGTTCGCTCTCGACGATGACCCAGCACCCCGGCGACCTGCCGGGCACCGACTCCGGCGGCCACGACCTGCCCACGATGGCGGTCCGCACGGACGGCCCGGTGCCGACGGCTCCGGGCCCGGGCGCGTCCCCGTCCGGCGGGGACTTCGAGCTCGCCGCCCCCGACCCTCGTACCGCGGTACAGGTCGATCCCCTCCAGGCCCAGCCGCAGGCCCCGGGATCACCGCAGGCGCCCGCACAACCCCCCGTGCCGACGCAGCCGCCCGTGCCCGCACAGCCCCCCGTTCCGGCGCAGCCGCCCGCGCCGGCACAGTCCTCCCCGCCCGCCCCCGGCACACCCGCTGCCGGCGCGGCCTCGCTCTGCGTGGCCTGCCGGGCCGGGCGGGTGGACACCGACGGCTACTGCGAGAACTGCGGGCACGCGCAGCCGCGCGAGCGGGACCACATGGAGCAGGAGTTCGACTCCGTCGCCGCCGTCAGCGACCGGGGACTGCGCCACCACCGCAACGAGGACTCGTTCGCCGTCTCGGCGACCACCCTCCCCGACGGCTCCCCCGCCGCCCTCGCGATCGTCTGCGACGGCGTCTCCTCGGCGACCCGCCCCGACGAGGCCTCCGCCGCCGCCGCGCAGGCGGCCGGTGCCTCGCTGCTCGCCGCGCTGCCCCGCGGCGTCCACCCGCAGCAGGCGATGCACGAGGCGATCGTCGCCGCCTCCGAGGCCGTCAACTCCCTTGCGGAGGAGCCGGGTCAGGACGGCGCCGAGCACGACCCGCACCGGAACTCCCCGGCCTGCACCATCGTCGGCTCGGTCGTCGCCGACGGCCTGCTCGTCGTCGGCTGGGTCGGCGACAGCCGTGTCTACTGGGTACCGGACGACCGCAGCACCCCGTCCGCGCGGCTCACCGAGGACGACTCCTGGGCCGCCCAGATGGTCGCGGCGGGCCTGATGAACGAGGCCGAGGCGTACGCGGACGAGCGCGCCCACGCGATCACCGGCTGGCTGGGCGCCGACGCGTACGAACTCGACCCGCACACCGCGGCGTTCAAGCCGGACCGCTCCGGGGTGGTCGTGGTCTGCACGGACGGACTCTGGAACTACGCGGAGGGCGCCGAGGACATGGCGCGGGTCGTCCCGCCGGACGCGGCGGGCCGCCCGCTGCACGGCGCGCAGGTCCTCGTCGGGCACGCGCTCGACGGCGGAGGCCACGACAACATCACGGTCGCGCTGCTGCCGTTCACGGTCTCGCCGCAAGGGGCAGGATCCGCCTGAGCGGCCGCCGGTCCCCCCTGCCCCTTCACCTTCCCCGTCGCCACCCGAGGAGCCGAGACAGATGGCGAACTTCTCCAAGCCGACCGCGCCGCAGTTCTCCGTGGACGTGTACCAGAACGAGTTCCTGCCGGAGGGCGGCCGTGAGGTCAGCGCCATCGTGACGGTCACCTCGACCGGGGGCGGCACGAGCGGCTTCCCCGGTCACGCGGGCGGCGGCTCGGCCGGCGTGGTGATCATGGTCGACTGCTCCGGCTCGATGGACTACCCCGCCACCAAGATGCGCGGCGCCCGCGAGGCGACCGCCGCCGCCGTCGACACCCTGCGCGACGGCACCTCCTTCGCCGTCGTCGCCGGGACGCACGTGGCGAAGGAGGTCTACCCGGGAGACGGCCGGCTGGCCGTGGCGGACGCCCGGACCCGGGCCGAGGCCAAGCAGGCGCTGCGGAGCCTGTCCGCGGGCGGCGGCACGGCGATCGGCACCTGGCTGCGCCTCGCGGACCGGTTGCTCTCCTCCGCCGAGCTCACCATCCGGCACGGCATCCTCCTCACCGACGGCCGCAACGAGCACGAGTCGCCCGAGGAGCTGCGGGCCGCGCTCGACGACTGCGCGGGACGGTTCACCTGTGACGCGCGCGGGGTCGGCACCGACTGGGAGGTCAAGGAGGTCACCGGGATCGCCTCGGCACTCCTGGGCACGGCCGACATCGTCGCCGACCCGGCCGGTCTCGCCGCCGACTTCACGGTGATGATGGAGCACGCGATGGGCAAGGGCGTGGCGGACGTCGTCCTGCGCCTGTGGACGCCGGTCGGGGTGGAGATCGGGTACGTGAAGCAGGTCGCGCCGACGGTCGAGGACCTGACCGCCCGGCGCACCGAGGCCGGGCCACGCGCCGGGGACTACCCGACGGGCTCGTGGGGCGACGAGTCCCGCGACTACCACGTGAGCGTGCGCGTCCCGCAGGCCGCGATCGGGCAGGAGATGCTGGCCGCCCGGGTCTCCCTGATGGCCCCGGACCCGGCGGGCGGCGACCCCCGGCCGCTGTCTCAAGGACTGGTACGGGCGGTGTGGACGGACGACCTGGTGATGTCCACGTCGATCAATCCGCAGGTCGCGCACTACACGGGGCAGGCGGAGCTCGCGCACGTCATCCAGCAGGGTCTCGATGCCCGCAAATCGGGCGATCGCGACGGTGCGACGGCCAAACTGGGGCGCGCCGTGCAGCTCGCGGCGGCCTCCGGCAACGCGGATACGGCGAAACTCCTTTCGAAGGTGGTCGACGTCGTCGACGCGGCGACGGGTACTGTGCGTTTGAAGGCGAAGGTCGCGGAAGCGGACGAGATGACACTCGAGACGCGCTCCACCAAGACCGTTCGCGTCAAGAGGTAGCCCGGCCCGCCGGGCCGGACGAGGAGAGGGGGAAGCACCGACATGCCGACCTGCCCGAACGGACACCAGTCGGTCTCCGACGACTGGTGCGAGGTCTGCGGCCATCGCATGGCCGGGGCGGGCGCGCCTGCGGGTGCCGTGCCGCCGCCTCCCCCGCCACCGCCGCCCGCGTACGGATACCCGGGCCCCGGCGGTCCCGGCCAGCCCCCGATGGGCCCGCCGCCCGGCGCCCCCGGTGGCCACGGTGGCCACGGTGGTCCCGGTGGCCACGGCGCTCCCGGCGCTCCCGGCGGCTTCGGTCCCGGGGGCGACCCGAACGCGACCGCGCAGGCCGAACTCTGCCCGCAGTGCCGTACGCCGCGTGAGCACATGGCGCCGTTCTGCGAGGAGTGCCGCTGGAACTTCCTCACGAACACGGCGACCTCGTACACGCCGCTGGCGCCGCAGCAGTCCGGGCCACCGCCCGGCCTGAACCTGCCGCCCGGCTTCCAGTCCCCGCCGCCGGCCCCGCAGCAGCAGCCGCAGCAGCCGGACCCCTTCGGGTACCAGGGCTCGCGGCCCTCCCAGGTGAACCGGCCGGCCGAGCCGCTGGGGGCCGAGCCCACGCACCACCAGGCCCCGCCGCAGCGCCCACCGATGCAGCAGCCGCCCATGCAGCCGCCCGCACAGCAGGCACCGCCCGCGTACCTCCAGGCACCGCCGCCGCAGGCGCCGGTCCAGGCCTCGGCCCCGCCCGCGCCGCCGCAGCCGCGCGCGGACGACGACTGGGTCCTGTCGCCGCCGTCGCAGCCGCACCCCCCGCAGCACCAGGCCCCGCAGCACCAGGGTCCGCCGCAGCAGCACCAGGGTCCGCCACCCCCGCAGCAGCAGTTCCAGGCCCCGCCGCCTCCGCAGCAGCAGCAGCAGCAGTTCCAGCAGCAGCCTCCGCAGCAGCAGTTCGAGCCGCCGCGGCCGCCGATGGGCTGGACCGCGGTGATCGGCCCGGACCGCGAGTACTTCATGGCGATGATGCACCGCAGCGGCCCGGAGGCCTCGGGCCTCAACCTGCCCGCGTACTCGCCGGACAAGCACCTGCCGCTCCAGGGCAACCAGATCTCCATCGGCCGTCGCCGGCACTCCACCGGCGAGTCCCCGGACATCGACCTGTCGGTGCCGCCGGAGGACCCGGGCGTCTCGCACCAGCACGCCGTGCTCGTACAGCAGCCGGACGGGTCGTGGGCGGTGGTGGACCAGAACTCCACCAACGGCACCACGATCAACGGCGGCGAGGAGCCGATCCAGCCCTACGTGCCGGTCCAGCTCCAGGAGGGCGACCGGGTGCACGTCGGCGCCTGGACGACGATCACGATCCGCCGCGGCTAGCCGACTGACGGCAGGGGCCAGGCGTACGGACCTCCGGGCTCGTCCAGCCAGGCCCACTGCCGGTCGCCGCTGACCGTCACCCCGAAGCGCTCCCGCTCAGGCCGCCCCTCGCGCAGCCAGAGCGAGAGCGCTTCGCGTCTGTCCAGGGCCTCGGCGACGAGGCCCCACAGGAAGCCGAAGCGTTCGTCCCCTGCGGGGCCGTGCCGCGGAGCGGGCCGCCCCGGGCCCTGGGCGGCGACGCCCCGCAGCGCCACGAAGTACGCCGAGGTTTCCAGGAACCGTCCCTCGGCGTGCGTGGCGTCGCGCACCCGCAGCAGGATCAGCCCGGTGGAGAGCGGGGCGAGGACCAGGGCGCCGGGCCGGCACTGGGCGAGCCAGGGGTACGGGACGGCGGGCACCGCGCAGGTCGCGACGACCCGGTCGTAGGGCGCGTGCTCGGGGCAGCCCCGGGCGCCGTCGGCGGCGAGCACGGCGGGCCGGTACCCGGCGGCGGCGAGATGGGTCCGGGCGGACTCGGCGATCTCCTCGTCGAGGTCGACGGTGGTGACGTGCTCCTCGCCGAGCCGGTGGGAGAGCAGCGCCGCGTGGTAGCCGGTCCCGGCGCCGATCTCCAGAACGTCGTCGCCGTCGCGCACGTCCAGGACCTGGAGCATGAGCGCCATCAGGGAGGGCTGGCTGGCGGAGGAGACCAGTTCCCCGTCTCGGACGCGGGTGGCGACCGCCGTGTCCGCGTAGGCCCCGCGCAGCCAGCGCACCCGCCGGGCGGGGTCGGGGTCGCCGGCCCAGAGGCGCTCGTAGCCGCCGGTCCCGGAGACGTAGAAGGACGGGACGAAGAGGTGGCGCGGGACCTCCGTGAAGGCGGCCCGCCAGGCGGGATCGGTCAGCAGGCCCTCCGCCTCGATCCGCCGCACGAGCGCCCGCCGCTCCCGCGCACCGTCCCCGGCGAACTCACCCCACGGCTCACCACCCATGCCTCCACTCTCCCGCCGCCGGGCCCCCCGGGCGAGCCCCCGTACGGGTACCGCCCCCGGGGCCCCCGGGCGAGCCCCCGTACGGGTACAGGTCCTAAGCCTCCGGACCTCGGCCGGGGCATCTGAGACGATGGAACGGTGAACGAGATTCCCGGGGAAACGACGCAGGAGCAGACCTTCTACGAGCAGGTCGGCGGCGAGAAGACCTTCCGCCGCCTGGTCCACCGCTTCTACGAGGGCGTCGCGGCGGACCCGCTGCTGCGCCCGATGTACCCCGAGGAGGACCTCGGCCCCGCGGAGGAGCGCCTCGTGCTCTTCCTGATGCAGTACTGGGGCGGCCCCCGCACGTACAGCGACCACCGCGGCCACCCCCGCCTCCGCATGCGCCACGCCCCCTTCACGGTGAACCAGGAGGCCCACGACGCCTGGCTCCGCCACATGCGCGCCGCCCTGGACGACCTCCAGCTCGCCCCCGCACACGAGGCGGAGCTGTGGCGCTACCTCACCTACGCGGCGGCCTCCATGGTGAACACGGCGGGCTGACACCCTTCTTGGCACCGTCCGACCTGCGTCGGCCGAATGACCGAGAGCAACGGCACCACCCCTGGACGGACATATTCCGGAGACCGAACGCCGATTAACGGTCACGATCGCATCAAGGTCGGACCGTAAGCGGTTTCCAGCGACACATGTGCTCTGAAAGCATCCAGGGAAGTCCGGGGGGACGCGGAGGACTTTCGGCGTGGTTCCAGGGGGATGGGTGACGGGGTTCGTATTCCTGCGGGTCAGGGCTCACCGGCTGTTGCTGGCCGCGGCGCTGCTCGCCGTGCTGCTCACCACGACCGTGCTGGCCACGCTCGCCGCCTTCTCCGCCTCCATCGGGGACGCGGCGCTCCAGGCCCGGCTCCAGGGACGGTCGGCCGCCGCCGCCTCGCTGCTCGTGACCGGGCAGGTCCCCGCCGGGAAGCGGGCCGACGCCGAGGAGGCCGTACGGGACGGGGCGCGGAAGACCTTCGACGGGCTGCCGGTGACCGTACGGCGGCTCGAACGCTCGGGGCCGTACGCGCTTCCCCGCGCGCTCCAGGCGCCCGCCGCGCGCGGCGGCGACCCCGACCTCGCCCACTTCGCGGCGCTCGACCGCTCGCGGCTCTCCCTCGTCCGGGGCGCCTGGCCCTCGGCCGCCCGTACCGGCGGCGTGGTCGAGACGGCGGTCCCCGAGGAGGCGGCCCGACGGCTCCGGGTCGCCCCCGGGACCGTACTCACCCTCGCCGACCGGATCGACGGCAAGCCGGTGAAGGCCCGGATCACCGGCGTCTACCGGCCCGTCGACACCCGCGACCTGTACTGGCGGCTCGACCCGGCCGACGGCCGCGGGGTGCGGACGGTCACCTTCACCACGTACGGCCCGCTGCTCGTCGACCCGACCGCCATGACCTCCGGGGCGCTGAGCTCCGGCGAGACGTCCTGGCTCGGCTCCGCCGACTTCACCGGCTTCACCACCGGCCGCATCGACGCCCTGCGCGCCACCGCGACCGAGGGCCCGAAGGCGATGGCCGTCGACACCGCCCGCTTCGGTACGCCGGTCTCGGCGTCCACCGCGCTCCCCGGAGTCCTGGAGCAGACCCAGCGGGCCCTGCTCGTCTCCCGCTCCACCCTCCTGATCGTGGCCGTGCAGCTGGCGCTCCTCGCCGCGTACGCGCTGCTCCTCGTCGCCCGGCTGCTCAGCACCGAGCGCTCCGGGGAGACCGCGCTGCTCCGCGCCCGTGGTGGCTCCCGGCGCCGGATCGCCGGCCTGGCCGCCGCCGAGGCCCTGCTCCTCGCCCTGCCCGCGGCGCTCGCCGCACCGCTCCTCTCGGGACCGCTGACCCGGCTCTTCGCCGAGCGGGCCGCGTTCTCGTCCCTCGGTGTACGCCTCGACACGGCCCCGTCCCTGCAGGTGTGGCTCGTCGGCGCCGTCGTGGCCCTGTGCTGCGCCGCGGCCGTCGTCGCTCCCGCGCTCGGCGCCGGGGACGGCTCCGTCGTCCCGCTGCGCAAGGCCCGCTCGGCCGCCCTGCCCGGTCCCCTCCGGGCAGGTGCGGACCTCGGTCTGCTGGCCGTCGCCGCCGTCGCCTACTGGCAGTTGCAGCGCCCGGCGGCCGCGGGCGGCCCACTCGACGCGGGCGGCTCGGGCGGCGGCTCCGTGGACCCGGTGCTCGTCGCCGCCCCCGCCCTCGCCCTGCTGGCCGGCACCGTCCTGACGCTGCGTCTGCTGCCGGTCGCCGCCAAACTGGCCGAGCGGCGCGCGGCGCGCGGCCGGGGTCTCTCCGCGGCCCTCGCCGGCTGGCAGTTCAGCCGCCGGCCGCTGCGCGGCGCGGGCCCCGTCCTCCTCCTCGTGCTCTCCATGGCGATGGGCATGCTCGCCATCGGGCAGAACGCCTCGTGGGAGCGCTCGCAGCGCGACCAGGCCGACTTCCGGGCCGGCTCGGCCGTCCGCGTCCTCAGCTCCGGCCCGGGCGAACCCACCCGGACCGAGCAGCTCGGCGCCGTACCCGGTGTCCGCGCGGCGGCTCCGGTGCACCGCGTCACCATGGACGTCGCCGGGAAGAGCGCGACCGTCCTCGCCGTGGACACCCGCAACGCCACCGCCGGCCTGCTGTTCCGCCCCGACCTCGCCGACGCCCCCGCCCGCGAGCTCCTCGCCCCGCTCGCCCCCCGGGCCGTGACCCGCCCCGGCCTCGCACTGCCGGCCGGCACCCGCGCGCTCACCGCCGACCTGCGGCTCGCCGAACCGGTCGGCGCCGGCCAGCTCACCGCCGTTCTGGAGGACCCGAACGGCGTCCTCTACCAGCACACCATGGGGCCGCTCGAAGCCGACGGCCGGACGCACCGGCTCAGCCTCGACCTCGGCGCCCTGACCGCCGCTCCCGGCGCCGAGGCGAGCCGCGGCTCCGGCGGCCGACTCACCCTCGTCGGACTGGAGCTCTCCGGCCAGATCGGCTTCGGCGTGAACGCCACCCAGACCCTCCACCTCGAACGCCTGGGTGTCGTCCGCGCCGACGGACACGACGAGACCCACGCGCCGGCCAGGGTCCTCGCCCCCTGGAAGCGCTCCTACGAGCAGGCCCGGGCGGACGGCACCCTGGACGCGAAGCCCGTGACCGGCACCGCGGGACCCGCCGGCCGCCCCGCCGCGCTCTCCCTCCCGTTCACCCTCACCAGCAGGCCGGACCAGGAGATGTACGGGGAGAAGACGGAGTTCACGCTCCGGCTGAGCGCGCCCTCGCCCAAGGCGCCCGCCCGGCTGTCCGCCGTCGCCACCCGGAGCTTCATGACGGCCACCGGCGCCAAGCCGGGCGACCTGATCGAGGTCGCCATCGGCGGCCACGTCAAGGTCACCGTCGACCGCGTCGTCGAGGAGCTGCCCACCACCGGCCCCGGCACCAGGACGGTCTCGGCGACCGCCCCGGCCGCCACCCCCGACGACGGCGGCGCGATCCTCCTCGACCTGGCTTCGGTCAACCACTACCTCTCCACGGGCGCCGTCTCGACCGTGGCACCCACCGAGTGGTGGCTGAGCGTCGACCCCGGCCGGTCGGACGAGGTCGCCGCGGCCCTGCGCGCCCGCCCCGACGCGGACCCGGCCCAGGTCCTGGTGCGCGACGAGATCGCCACCGAACTGCTCGGCGACCCGCTCGGCGCGGGCCCCAACGCCGCCCTGACGGCGGTCGCCGCCGCCGGCGCCGCGCTCGCGGCCGTCGGCTTCGGGGTCGGCTCGGCCGGCGCGATGCGGGAGCGGTCCGCGGAGTTCGGGGTGCTCCGGGCGCTCGGCACACCACGCCGACGCCTCGCCCGGCTCATCGCCGCCGAGCAGGGGCTGCTCATCGCCATCGGCCTGCTCATCGGCGCCGGACTCGGCGCCGTCCTCGCGCGGGCCGTCGTCCCCCTCGTCGTCCTCACCGGCCACGCCACCCGGCCCGTCCCCCCGGTCCTCGTCGAACTGCCCCTCGGCCAGGTCGTCCTGCTGCTCGCCGGCGTCGCCGTACTGCCCCTCGCGATGGTCGCCGCGATCGCCCTGCGACGCACCGACCCGGTCGTCACCCTGCGCCACCAGGGGGACCACTGATGACCGCGACCGCAGGGGAGGACCCGGGCGCGGGCGAGGCGACCCCCGAGACACCCGCCGCACGCAGGAAGGCCCCCGACATGTCCCGGTCCCGGACCGACAGACCCGCCCGCGCCGTGGCGCCCTGGGTGCGGACCCGGCTGCGGACCACCCCCTGGGCGGCGGCCACCCTCGCCCTCCTCGTCCTGGTCACCGCCTACCTCGCGGCCGCGCTGCCGCGCGCCGTGGCCGCGTACGAGTCCGAGGGGCTCCGGCACGACATCGAGAGCGCGGCCGCCCGCAACATCGTGCTCCAGGTGACCGCCGGGCCGCCCGCGCTCGAACAGCCCGCGGCCGTACGCGAGGCCGGTCTGGCCCCCGCCGTCCTCGACCGCCGGCACGAGCGGGTGCGCGACCTGCTGCCCGCACCGCTGCGGATCGACCCGCGGCAGTCCGTCCACGGAGTGCGTACGGTCAGGTGGGTCGCGGGGGCCGACCCGTGGCTGCCCCGGCCGGACGGACTCCCTCCGGAGCTCTTGCTCTCCTCCCTCTCCGGCCTGACCTCCCACGCCACCCTGAAGCAGGGCCGGCTCGCCGCGGGCACGGCCGCCCGGCCGGAGGCGGTCGCGACCACGAAGACCGCCGAGACGCTGCGCCTGAAGGCCGGCTCCGTCGTCCACGTGCCCAGCCGCTTCGGCCTGGAGCCGATCGCCGTCACGGTCACCGGGATCGTGGAACCGCGCGGCCCCGAGGAGGCGTACTGGGCCGCCGAACCGATCCTCCACACCCCGACGCTCGCCACGATCGGCGTCGTCGACATCAAGCGCTACTGGCAGGCCGCGCTGCTCGTCTCCCCCGCCTCGGCGCCCGCGCTGCTCGCCACCGCCGGCGAGCCGGAGGTCTTCTTCCGTTTCCTGCCCACGTCCGGGCACCTCACCGGCGACGACGCGGAACGGCTCGACTCCGCCCTCTCCTCGGCGGCCGCAGGACCCGACCTGGCCAGAATGCGCGAGGTCGTCGGCCCCACCGGCACGTTCGGCACCGACCTCGACGGGATCGTCGACGCGTACGTCTCGACGCGCGAGGCGATCAGCCCCGTCGTGGCCGTCGCCGTCTTCGGCGTCGGCACCGTCGCCGTGGTCGTCCTCGCCATGACCGGCGGCCTCTTCCTCGCCCGCCGGGACAGCGAACTGGCCCTGCTCCGCTCCCGCGGCGGCTCGCTCACCGGCATCGGCCTGCGCCTGCTCGGCGAGACCTCGGCGGTCGTCGTCCCGGCCGCGGCGCTCGCCCTCGCCCTGGCCGTGACGACCGTCCCCGGCACGGGCGACGCGCCGGCGTACGCCGCCGGCTCCGACGGCATCCCACTGCTCCCCTCCCTGCTCGCCGCCTCCGCCGTCGCCCTGCTCGCGATGCTCGTCCTGCCCGTGCGAGCCGTCGTGCTGCACCGACGCCCGCGCCTGCACGGCGGCCGTGACGACCTGCTGACCGCCCGGCCCAGCCGGCGCCGCACGGTCGCCGAACTCACCTTCCTCGTCCTCGCCGTGGGCGCCGTCGCCTCCCTGCGCCTGCGGGGCACCGGTGACGGCGGTGACCATCTGGTGAGCGCCGCCCCGGTGCTCGTCGGCCTGATCGCCGCCCTGGTCCTCGTACGGATCTATCCGCTGCCGCTGCGCTGGCTGGGCCGCCCGGCCCGCCGGCTGCGCGGCGTGGTCGGCCCGCTCGCCCTGGCCCGCGCCGGACGCGTCTCCTCGACGGGAGCGCTCCTCGCGCTCGTCCTCGCGCTGGCCACGGCCGCCTTCGGGGGCTCCGTCCTGGCCGGCATCGCCGACGCCCGCGACCGCGCCGCGCTCCTGGCGACCGGCGCCGACGCCCGTATCGACGGCTCGGTGGAGGGGACACCCCTGCCGGCCGGACTCACCGAGGCCGTGCGCGGGACGGCTGGGGTACGCGACGTGACCCCGCTGCAGATCGAGTACGCCGTGGACCTGCCGTCCCGGCTGGGCGCCTCCGCGCCGAAGATGAGCTCGCCGCTCGTCGGCGTCGAACCGGACTCGTACACCCGGCTCGCGAAGCGGACCGGTTTCGGTCCGTTCCCGCCGGGGCTGCTCGCCTCGACGGGGAAGGGCGGCAAGGAGGTCGCGGCGGACCGGGAGCGGGTGCTGCCCGCAGTCGCCTCGCCGTCGGTCGCCGAGCGGCTCGGCGACGAGCCGCAGGAACTCGTCACCGCGGCGGGGGTGTTCCGGGTGAAGGTCGTCGCGGTCCGCCCGGCCACCCCGGCCCTGCAGGACGCCGACTTCCTCCTCGTCAACGCCGCCGACCTCACCCACCGGACGCCCACGGCACTGCTCGTCACCGGGCCGAAGGACGGCACCGCGCTGCGGGCCGCCGCGAAGGCGAAGTCGGGCACCCTCCTGGTGACGATGCGGACCGAGCAACGGGCCGGCTACGTGGACTCGCCGCTCCAGACCGGCGCCGAACAGATCTACACGGCGGCGATCGGCGCGGGCGCCGGGTACGCGGTCGTGGCGGTACTGCTCTCCCTACTGCAGTCCGCTCCGGAGCGGACCACGCTCCTCGCCCGGTTGCGGACGATGGGCCTGACCCGGAAGCAGGGGCGCAGGCTCCTCGGCCTCGAAGCGCTGCCACAGGCGGTCCTCGCCGCGCTCGGCGGCACGCTGGTCGGCTGGGCGACGGTGCCGCTCGTCGCCCCGGGAATCGACCTGTTCCGGCTCGCGCTGGCCACGACACCGGCGTACGCCCCGCTGGACAGCGCACCCCTGCGGGCCGACCCGTGGTCGCTCGCGGTGCCCGCCGTCGCGGTCGTCCTGATCACGGCGGTGGCCGCGCTCGGACAGGCCTGGTGGGCGGGGCGCAAGGGCTCGATCAAGGAACTGAGGGCAGGAGACGCACGATGACGAAGACCGGTACGACCCTCCCCGCCGACTCCTCGGGCACCACCCTGGAGGAGCTGGAGCAGCGCGCGACCGCGCGGCGCGACCGGCCCTCGTACGGCCACGACGCGCTCATCGCCTGCGACCGGCTGGTGCGGATCTTCACCACGGACGGGGTGGAGGTGCAGGCGCTCCAGGGCCTCGACCTCCTGGTGAAGGAGGGCGAACTGATGGCCCTCGTCGGCGCCTCCGGCTCCGGCAAGTCGACGCTGATGAACATCCTGGCGGGCCTCGACGTGCCGACGGCCGGCGCGGCGCGGGTCGCCGGGAGCGACCTGCTGGCGATGGACGGCAAGGCGCGGCTCCGCTACCGCCGCGAGGTCGTCGGCTTCGTCTGGCAGCAGACCGCCCGCAACCTCCTCCCCTACCTGACGGCGGCCCAGAACGTGGCGCTGCCCATGCAGTTGCGGGGCCGTACGAAGCGGAAGGCCGAGCGGGCGGAGGAGCTCCTCGCCATGCTGGGCATCGCGGAGGCCCGCGACCGGCGGCCGCACCAGCTCTCCGGAGGCCAGCAGCAGCGGGTGGCCATCGCGGTCGCCCTCGCCAACAACCCGGCGCTGCTCCTCGCCGACGAACCGACCGGCGAGCTGGACTCGGCCACCGGCGAGCAGGTCTTCGCGGCCTTCCGCCGCGCCAACGAGGAGCTGGGCACGACGATCGTCATCGTCACCCACGACCAGGCGGTCGCCTCCGAGGTCCGCCGCACGGTCGCCATCCGCGACGGCCGCACCTCCTCGGAGGTCCTGCGCCGCACCGAGGTCGACGAGCTGGGACAGGAGTCGACGGTGGCGCGGGAGTACGCGATGCTCGACCGCGCGGGCCGGCTCCAGCTCCCGGCGGACTACACGCGGGCGCTCGGGATGGAGCACCGGGTGGCGCTGGAGCTGGAGCAGGACCACATCGGGGTCTGGCCGGACGACGAGAAGCACTGACCGAGGGTTCCAGGACCTGCCCGGCCGCCGCGGCCCCGGCCCCGGCCCCGGCCCCGGCCCCGGCCCCGGCCATGATCGGCCGGACAGGTCCTGGTCGCCATTCAGCGTCATGATTCCGGCGGCCGTGGGCCGGAAAGCCGCACCGCTCGTGGAAGCCGGCGAGATGGGGCTCGTGGTCCACGTTCTGCCGGTGCGCGCCGCGCTCGGGTCGACCGCGATGCGCGCGACGGCGATCACCCGGGGGTGACGGAGAGGGACATCGGCGCGGTACGGACGGCGATCGAGCCGTACGGGGTGCGCAGTCGGAGCCACGGGCCGGAGACGAAGAGCGCGACCGGCGCGTCCTCCTGCCCGGGCGGCAGGAAGCCGAGCGACTGCGCGGCGTGCACGGCCCGCAGGGGCAGGCCGGTGGCGCCGAGGGTCCGGGACCAGATGTCGCGGCCGAGGTGGTCGCGCTCGGCCCTGGTCCGCTGCTCCTCGGGCAGCGCCTCGTCGCGCGCCCGGAATTCGGCGACGGCCGCGGCGACCGCGCCCCGCATCTCCGCGGCGCCCGGCAGTCCGGCGACCGGCTGCCAGCCGGCCCGGGGCGGCAGCACGCCCGCCCAGGGCGGGCCGGTGACGGATTCCGGGACGACCGCCTTGCCGGCCGACTCCTCGATGCCTTCGAGGAGTTCGCCGGCGGAGACGGTGACGTCCAGGTCCACGGCGTCGACGAGCCGGGCCGTACGGATCGCGAGCACCTCGAAGGACGGCGGCCGGCCGAAGACGGCCAGCGCCCCGCCGCCCGCCTGGAGGCGGACGGCCGCGGCCCGGTCGTAGTGGACCAGCCGGCCCAGGAAGGCGGCGAGGGCCGCCGCCTCCCGGGGGTCGGCGAAGTGCAGCGGAGCGAGCACGGTCATGCGGCGGACGTCATCCCGTCGTCGACGTACACCTGGAGGAACTCGCGCTCCTCGGAGGTGATCCGGCGCGGACGCTGGGCCTCCAGGTCGAAGGGCACGACGACCGTGGACGCCCGGACGTACACGACGTCGGCGTCCTTGACCTCGTACGCGATCGTCAGCGACGCCGCGCCTATCTTCGTGACCCAGGACTCGATGGTCACCGGCTCGTGCCGGTGGACCAACGGCCGCTTGTAGTCGATCTCGTGCCGGGCCACGACGGACCCGCCGGAGAACGAGGGGGAACCGTCCCCCGGCGCCAGCCGGAACATGAAGTCGATCCGCGCCTCTTCCAGGTACCGCAGGAAGACGACGTTGTTGACGTGCCCGAAGGCGTCCATGTCCGACCAGCGCAGGGGACAGCTGTAGATGTGGCGCACGCTCAGCCTCGGGTCAGCTTCTTGTACGTGGCGCGGTGCGGGCGGGCCGCCTCGGCGCCGAGGCGCTCGATCTTGTTCTTCTCGTACGACTCGAAGTTGCCCTCGAACCAGTACCACTTCGACTCGCCCTCGTACGCGAGGATGTGCGTGGCCACCCGGTCCAGGAACCACCGGTCGTGGGAGATCACGACCGCGGCACCGGGGAACTCCAGGAGCGCGTTCTCCAGCGACGACAGGGTCTCGACGTCGAGGTCGTTGGTGGGCTCGTCGAGGAGCAGCAGGTTGCCGCCCTCCTTGAGCGTGAGCGCCAGGTTGAGGCGGTTGCGCTCACCGCCGGACAGCACACCCGCGGGCTTCTGCTGGTCCGGGCCCTTGAAGCCGAAGGCGCTGACGTAGGCGCGGGACGGCATCTCGACGTGGCCGACGTTGATGTAGTCCAGCTCGTCGGAGACGACGGCCCACAGCGTCTTCTTGGGGTCGATGTTGGCGCGGCTCTGGTCGACGTACGAGATCTTGACGGTCTCGCCGACCTTGATGGAGCCGGAGTCCGGGGTCTCCAGACCCTGGATCATCTTGAAGAGCGTGGTCTTGCCGGCGCCGTTCGGGCCGATGACACCGACGATGCCGTTACGGGGCAGCGTGAAGCTCAGGTCGTCGATGAGGACCTTGTCGCCGAAGGCCTTGGAGAGGTTCTCGACCTCGACGACGATGGAGCCCAGACGCGGGCCCGGCGGGATCTGGATCTCCTCGAAGTCCAGCTTCCGCATCTTGTCGGCCTCGGCCGCCATCTCCTCGTAGCGGGCGAGACGGGCCTTGGACTTGGTCTGACGCCCCTTGGCGTTGGACCGCACCCACTCCAGCTCTTCCTTGAGGCGCTTGGCGCGCTTCTCGTCCTTCTTGCCCTCGACCTTGAGGCGGGTGGCCTTCTTGTCGAGGTAGGTGGAGTAGTTGCCCTCGTAGGGGATCGCGCGACCGCGGTCGAGCTCCAGGATCCACTCGGCGACGTTGTTCAGGAAGTAGCGGTCGTGGGTGACGGCCACCACGGCGCCCGTGTACTTCGAGAGGTGCTGCTCCAGCCAGTTCACCGACTCGGCGTCGAGGTGGTTGGTGGGCTCGTCGAGGAGGAGCAGGTCCGGGGCCTCGATGAGCAGCTTGCAGAGCGCGACACGGCGCTTCTCGCCGCCGGAGAGGTTGGTGACGGGCCAGTCGCCGGGCGGGCAGCCCAGGGCGTCCATGGCCTGCTCCAGCTGGGCGTCGAGGTCCCAGGCGTTGGAGTGGTCCAGGTCTTCCTGGAGCTTGCCCATCTCCTCCATCAGCTCGTCGCTGTAGTCGGTGGCCATGAGCTCGGCCACCTCGTTGAAGCGCTTGAGCTTGCCCATCTGCTCGGCAGCGCCGTCCTGCACGTTCTCCAGGACGGTCTTCGACTCGTCGAGCTTCGGCTCCTGCATGAGGATGCCGACGCTGTAGCCGGGCGAGAGGAACGCGTCACCGTTGGACGGCTGCTCGATCCCGGCCATGATCTTCAGAACGGTGGACTTACCGGCACCGTTCGGGCCCACCACACCGATCTTGGCGCCGGGCAGGAAGTTCAGGAAGACGTCGTCGAGAATCACCTTGTCGCCGTGCGCTTTACGCGCCTTGCGCATGGTGTAGATGAACTCAGCCAAGAGAAACCGTCCGGCGAAGAGTGAGTGGGCAGATACACCCCATCTTGCCTGACCGCCACCCTCAGGCGGAAACCGGTAAGACCGGCGCGAGGGCGGAGCGGGGGTGGAGACGGGGGCGGAGGCAGGGCCGGAGGCGGGGCCGGGCGGGCGCGGAGGCCGGGGCCGCGCGGAAAGCCGGCCCGCGGGCTCCTGAGGGGCTCCGCGGGGCCGTGGAGGGGCGGAAGAGGCCCCGGACGTGCGACGGCCCCCGCACGGCCCCGGGCGCGGACGCGCATCAGGGTCGTACGAGGGCCGTGCGACGGCCGTGTGAGGGCCGTGCGGTCATCGGGCGGGACTCACGGAGTGATCCGCGTGTGACGCGGATCACTCCATGGAGTCGGTCGCCGTCAGTGACCGGCGGTCTTCTTCTTGCGGAGGATGAACACCGCGGCTCCACCGATCACGACGAGCGCGGCGGCGATGCCGGCGATCATCGGGGTCGCGTTGGAGCTGCCCGTCTCGGCGAGGTCGCCGCCACCGGTGGTGCCGGTGGTGCCGGTCGTACCGGTGGTGTCACCGGTCGGGGCCGAGGTCGACGGCGAGGCCGACGGGGTCTCGGTCGACGGCTGCGTGGAGGGGGTCTCCGACGGCTCGGTCGAGGGCTCCGTGGTGGGGGTCTCGGAGGGCTTCGGGCCGGGGGTGGCCGTCTTGCAGTCCAGGACGCCCTCGAAGGTCTCCTCGAAGCCGTTCGGGCCGGTGATCGTGAACTTGTACGCCTCGTCCTCGGCGAGCGGGACCGTCACGGTCTTCGTCTCACCGGCACCGATGGTGTACGAGGTGCCCTTCAGGTCGAAGGTCCAGGGCTCGTCGCCCTCGTTGGAGGCGATGATCTCCAGGCCACCCTTGGCGCAGTCCTTCGCGACCGTGACGGCCGGGACGGCACCCTTCTTCGCCCAGGTCGCGGAGGCCGTGGCCTTGACGGTGGAGGCGGTGGAGCCCGCGAGGATCAGCGTCTGGGACGGGCCGTCGACGGAGACGAAGGCGCGGCCCAGGGAGACCTCGGCGGTGGCCTCGGCGGTCAGCTCGGCGCTGCCGTCGGCGGTGCCGGCGGGGACGTCGAAGAAGATCTCGTCGCCGTTCTTCGCCTCGGTGACCGGCTGGCCGGCCTTGTCGACGATCTTGACGCCGGCCGGGGCACCCGGGGCGACCGCGATGGTCGGCTTGGCGTTGGTCGTGACGGTGATCGGGCCGACCTTCTCGCCGGCCTTGCCCGCGACGGAGGACGGGGAGAGCGCCAGGGAGGCCTTCGGCTCCTCCAGCGTGACGGCGTCCTTGAGGAGCTGCTCCGTGAGCTTCTTGGCGTCGTCGCTCTTCGGCGTGGCCGTGACGTCGTCGGAGAGCGTCCAGATCGCGGCCTGGGTGCCGGCAGCGGCCTCACTCTTGGAGAGCTCCACGCCGAGCTTCGAGCCGAGCTGGTCGGCGGAGAGCTCCGGGTAGCCGTTCTTCAGGATCCAGAGGATCTTGCCCGCGTTCTCGTTGCTGTGCAGGGAGGACTCGTCCCAGCCGACTTCCTTGTAGTCGAAGTCGTGCTTCGCCGGGGTACGGAGGTCGATGCAGTAGGTGAAGAGCGTGCCTCCGCCTCCGACCTCCATCTTGAAGAGACCACCGGTGACCGGCCACTTGTCGCCGTTCTTCTCGGTGATCAGGACGCCGCCGGCGTCCTCGGTCAGGCCGCCGAGCTTCGCCGTGACACCGCCCGTACCCGGAGCGGGCTCATCGGCGAACGCCGGGCCGGCGGTGGCTATCGCACCGACGGCGACTATGCCGGAGACCAGGGTCGCGGCGGCCAGACGGGCAGCACCACGCCCACGAACTGAAAACATTGCATTCCCCTCCGGGCGCACCGCTCCGCGAACTTGGTCGATTCGCATGGGGGGAGCGCACGCCAGCAGACTCACAGACTCGATGGGCTCACGTGCCACATGAGTACCCGGGAATCCTATGGATGCGGAACCCCCCGGTGCCCGGCCATACGTTCAGATAACCATTCCGAATCAGAATCGTTATCCCCCTGGCGAGTTGGTCGACAAATCCCCACCACACATGGTCAGGGAGCGGTCACCAACCGCTTCGTGGCCTCGGTCCACGGGTCCTCCTCGGGCGCCGGGACAAGGGTCGACTCGGGCTCTGCCCGGGGCGGTTGCTCCGCTTTCGCCACCCTTCGGAAGGCCGCCGTGCCCCGCGTCAGATCGTGCCCGACGGCCAGTGCGTCAACGTCCACGAACGTCTTGCGCTGTCCGTCGCGCTCGTCCTCCCGCACCTTCAACCGGCCGTGCACCACGAGGGGTTCCCCGACGGAGACCGAGGCCGCGAGATTGGCCCCGAGCGACCGCCAGGCCGAAACCGTGTAAAAGCTCGTATTTCCGTCGGACCAGAGACCTGTCTCCCGGTCACGGCGTCGCGCGGTCACCGCGAAGCGGAACCGCGCCACCCCGCCTCCGGCCGTCTCCCGGTACTCCACCGCCGTCGCCACGTTGCCGACGAGCGTCACGGTCGTGTCGTTCATGGTCCGCCCCCAACTCCTGCGTTCACCTGTGCGTTTCTCTCGGTCGGCACCATGATGGGGGCGGTGGGGACGTACCCGCCGAGACCTGTGGACGAACTGACGATTGGGGACAACTCCCTCACCCGGAAGGGGAAGTACGGGTGAGGGAGCCGCCGGACTACCTCCCCCGTACACCCGCCCTCGTCGCCCCCGGCCGCGACGGGACGCCGGACCGCAGTCCGCCGACCACCCGCACCGAGGAACGGACGCCGACCACCGTCGCGTACTGCTCGCGCACCTCCCGGTAGCGCATCAGCTCCGCCGCCACCGGATCGAGCACCCGGGCCCGGCCACAGGCCGCGGCGGCCTCCCGCAGCCGGCGCTCCGCCTCCTGCCCGTACCGCCGGGCGGGGCCCTTGACCGCGCCCTCGCAGGCCCATTCGACGAGCGGCCCGCCGACGATGCCGCCGAGCATGACGAGGACCGGCGGAAGGATCCCGGGCTCCACGACACCGACGATCTGGGCCACCAGCCAGAGCGCACCGAAGATCTGCAGGAGCGTCATCACGGCCTGGGCGAGGACCGCGGCCGGCCACCAGGCGGGCCGGGGCGGCCGGGCAGCCGGGTCGCCCAGGCCGGCCGTCAGCTCGTCGAGGGCCTCCGGGAGCCCCTCGGCCCCGCGCGCCGCCGCCTCCCGGACGGCCTGCGCCCAGGGGGCGGGGAGTCCCCGCGAGGCCTCGTCGGCGACGATCCGTACCGCCTGCTCGACGCGCTGGCGCGCCGTCAGTTCGTCCTCGACGGCGGGCGTGTCGAGGCGCGGGTCGGCAAAACCGTGGGCGCGCAGGCGCTCGTACCAGCGGTAGAGGCGCAGCCAGGGCGTGCCGCAGGCGCGGATGGCGTGCCGGCGCCAGACCCGCTCGGCGGCCTCCCCCGCGGCCTGGGCGCCGACGGCCAGGGCGAGCCGGTCCGTGAAGTCACCCCGGGCGCGCTCGTCGAGGCCGGCACGGCCGTCGGCCAGGTAGGAGGGGCGCAGCCGGGTGGCGGCGGCGTCGATGTCGGCGGCGAGGCGGCGTTCGGGGGCGGTCCGGTCCTGGACGAAGCGGCCGACGAGTTCGCGCAGTTCGGGGATGCCTTCGCCGCTGAGCGCGGAGACGGCGATGACGGTGGCGCCGGGTTCGCCGTGCTCGCCGAGGGCCACTCCGTCCTCGTCCAGGAGGCGCCGCAGGTCGTCGAGGACGAGGTCGGCGGCCTCGGTGCCGAGCCGGTCGATCTGGTTGAGGACGACGAAGGTGACCTCGGCGTGCCCGGCGAGGGGGCGGAGGTAGCGCTCGTGGAGGGCGGCGTCGGCGTACTTCTCGGGGTCGACGACCCAGATGACGGCGTCGACGAGGCCGAGGACCCGGTCGACCTGGTCGCGGTGGGCGGTGACGGCCGAGTCGTGGTCGGGGAGGTCGACGAGGACGAGGCCCTGGAGGTCGGCGTCGGCGGCGCCGCCCGCGAGGGGGCGGCGGCGGAGCCGGCTGGGGACGGCGAGCCGGTCGAGGAGGCCGGCGGCGCCCTCGGACCAGCTGAGCGCGATGGGCGCGGAGGTGGTGGGGCGGCGCAGGCCGGTCTCGGAGACGGGGACGCCGGCGAGGGCGTTGAAGAGGGTGGACTTGCCACTTCCGGTGGCGCCGGCGATGGCGATCACGGTGTGCCGGGCGGAGAGCCGCTGGCGGGCGGCGGCCTCGTCGAGGACGCGCCCGGCCTCGGCGAGGGCCTCGCCCTCGACCCGCGTGCGGGAGAGCCCGACGAGCTCGTGGAGGGCGTCGAGGCGGGTGCGGAGGGGGCCGCCGTAGTTCCCGCCGAGAGCGGGGAGCATGTCCTCCTCGGGTGCCTCCGCTTCCTTCTCGCCCGCCACGACGGCGGCCCGCTCGCTCGCCCGCCGAGCGATCAGCCCGTCGTCCCAACTCCCGGCCCCACCCCCGGATCGGGATCCGGGACCAACGTCCGACCCGCGCCCCTGCCCCCGCCCCCGCTCGCCATCCGCGTCGACATCCACGTCCACCACGTCACTTCTCCTTCTGCAGTACGGAGAGCGCGGCGATGAGCTCCGCCTGCGGCTCGGGGGTCACGTCGAGTCCGTCGAGGGGCGCGAGGCGCCGGTCGCGCTCGGCGTGCAGGACGCGGTCGACGCACGAGAGGACCAGCTCGCCTCCCTTGTCGCGCAGCCGCAGGGCGGCCTGGGCGCCGAGGAGTTCGGCGAGGCGGTCACCGGCGGCCCGGGTGCGCCGGCCGCCGAGGAGGGAGGCGGCGAGGAGGGCGGCGACGGTGTCGGCCTCGGGGACGGCGGTGCGGGCCGCGCGCGAACCGGTGGGCCGCTCGACGTTCCGTACCTCCTCCTCGGCCAGTTCCTCGAGTACGCGGCGCCAGCGGCGCACCTCCACGCCGGTCCGCTCGCCCGCGTCCCGGTCGCCGCCGGTCCGCGGCGGTCCGAGGGCGTCGGCGGCGGGGTCGCGCTGCCAGGCGTCGCGTACGCGTTCCTCCGCGGCGGCCACCGCGCAGTGCAGGAGGGCGGCGAGGGACTCGGCGAGGGCGTCGAGGAGTTCGTCGGCGGTGCTGTCGCGGGGGTAGGCGCGCCAGCGGGCGCGGGCGTCGCCGGCGAGGACGGCGCCGCGGCCCAGTTGCTGCCGCACGCGCTTGCCCTGCTCGCGGTAGGCGGCCTCGACGGCACCGCCGAGGCGGACGGCGGAGGCGTACTGGGCGGCGACGGCTCCGGCCAGTTCGGGGAGCCGGGTGTCGAGGGAGTCGATGACGCCGGTGGCGGTCCGGTCGAGGGCCTGCTGGCGGGCGGCGGGGTCCTCGGCGCGGTGGGCGAGCCAGCCGCGCAGCGGGGCGACGGCGCTGTCGGGCAGGAGTCCGCTGCCGCCGTCGGTGGACTCGGGCAGTTCGGGGATGGTGAAGCGGGGCACGTCACCGAGGCCGGCCTTGTCGAGGAGGGCCTCGTACTGACGGGAGACCTCGCCGATGACCTGGTGCGGGACGCGGTCGAGGACGGTGACGAGGGTGGCGTCGTACTCCTTCGCGGTACGGAGCAGGTGCCAGGGGACGGCGTCGGCGTACCGCGAGGCGGTGGTGACCATCACCCAGATGTCGGCGGCGCAGATCAACTCGGCGGCGAGGAGGCGGTTCTCGACGACGAGGGAGTCGATGTCGGGGGCGTCGAGCAGGGCGAGCCCGCGCGGCAGGGAGGAGGCGGTCTCGACCCGCAGGGCGTTCTCCTCGGGCGGTTCCTCGCCGGGGTGTTCCTCGTCGGCCTGGGGCAGCCAGACGCGGGTGAGCTGCGGGAGGACGCGCATCCCGGCGAACCAGTGGTGGTCCTCGGGGTGACAGACGAGGACCGGCGTGCGGGTGGTGGGCCTGAGCACCCCCGACTCGCTGACGCGCCGCCCCACAAGGGAGTTGACGAGCGTGGACTTTCCGGCCCCGGTGGAGCCGCCGACGACGGCGAGGAGGGGGGCGTCGGGATCCTTCAGGCGGGGCACCAGATAGTCGTCGAGCTGAGCGAGGAGCTCGGCCCGGGTCTGCCGGGCGCGTGATGCGCCCGGGAGAGGGAGTGGGAGACGCACGGCGGCGACACGGTCGCGCAGGGCGGAGAGTGCGTCGATCAGCTGAGGCCGTTCGTCCAAGGTCACCACATGCGAAGAATGCCCAATTTATGAGTGTTTTTGAAGCGTATAGGCGCCCTGCGCGCCGAGAAAGGGAAGGGCGACCGGACCCGCAGGCATAACGAGTGCACAACACCCGCCCCGAGTGGCGTGAAAACCGCTGCGCGAATCGCACCTGCCTGCGATTATCGTTCCGCTTCACCGAACCTCCACATCGTGCCACGCAGGTGAAGCACCCGGGCCAAGGCGATCGGAGCCCTATCCTTGTCCCGGCAGGCCACACCCCACCCACCAGGGCCTCCAGGCCACACGGCCACCACCCGGCCCCCGTAGCTCAGTGGATAGAGCAGGTGCCTTCTAAGCACTTGGCCGCAGGTTCGAGTCCTGCCGGGGGCGCACGACGGAAGACCCTCCTTCGGGAGGGTCTTTTTGCTGGTCAGGGGTGGTTCTGGGTCGGTGGCAGGGGCGCTCGGGGGCAGCCCGTGGATGGCTTGATCTGGCCGGCTAAAACCAGCTAATGGCGGCCTCCAGCGGCCGTTCGGCCCGAAAGCGGCCGGAAGTGTTGGGCCGATCTCTCGGCAGGGTCGAGGGGACAAATCGGCATTCGGGTTGAAGCCTCGATCGCGCCCGGATCATCCTTGCCGTCATGTCTCTCGCCGCCGCGCTCGACGTGTCACACCTGCCCGACTACACACACGACTGGGCTCTGGTCGACGTCGAGACATCCGGCCTGATCGCCCGGCGTGACCGGATCCTCTCGATCGCCGTGCTGACCTTCGGGCCCGACGGGACCCAGACCGACGAATACTCCACCCTGCTGAACCCAGGCTGCGACCCCGGCCCCGTGCACATCCACGGCCTGACCGCGGAACGGCTGAGCGGCGCCCCGAGCTTCGAGCAAGTAGCCGGACGGATCGGAGCGCTCCTGCAGGACCGCGTCATGGTGGCTCACAACGCGCAGTTCGACTATGACTTTCTCGCCCATGAGTTCGCCCGCGCCCGGCTCTATCTCCCCGTCGCCCAGCGGCTGTGCACCCTGGCGTTGAACCGGCGAGTGGAGCCGCCCTCCGTCGACCTCAGCCTGGCGTCACTTGCCGCTCACTACGGCGTGACGCAGACCAGAGCTCATGACGCGCTGGACGACACGCGCGTCCTCGCGGGAATCTTCCGGTCCTCCCTCTCCGAAGCCGCACGGCTGGACGTCCCGCTGCCGCTGGTGCCCTGCCCTCCCCGGCAGGATCCGCAGTTCGCGCCGAATCCGCCGAAGACCCCGTGCGCGTACCGCAACCCGGGCCGGCTGACACCCAACGGTCCGCTCGTCCAGGGCATGAAGATCGCCATCACGGGCGAGGCCGCGACCTCCCGGGCCGAGCTGGTGGCCCGAGCCGTCGCCGCCGGCCTGAACATCATGTCGTCGGTCAGCCGGCACACCAGCGCTCTCGTCACCAACGACGCGGCCTCGGGCTCGGCGAAGGCACGGCGCGCGATGGCCGAAGGCGTCACGGTCGTCGACGAGCACACCTTCCTGAAGCTGCTGGGAGAGGTACGTCCCGGAACACCGCACGAGAATCAGACGCCGCAGAAGACCCCGGAAGCCACGACCCCGGCCACGCCGCCCACCACGCCGACGCCGTCCCCCACTACGACCGCAGCTATCGCGAACATGCCGGCGCCCAGGCGACCCGAGCCCAAGCATTCCGCCAGGCCGTTCGGCCGTCGGCGGGTCCTGATTCTGGGCGGCACCCACGAGGAGGCATCAGCTGCCCGGGCGAGGGTCGTCGAGCTGGGTGGGGCCGCCGCGATCAACCTCTCGGCGAGCGTCACCGACGTCGTTCTCTTCCCCGGGGGCGAACTCGACCGACGTATGACCCGCATCACCGCGCTGGGGCTTGCGGTCCATGCCCACGCCTGGCTCGGAGCCCCCGCCCCCGAGCCGGCCGACGTCCCCGCCCAGGACGATGCGATGACCGACATCCTGCCGCGCGGCGGAGTCATCGACCTTCCCTCACTTCCCGCCCCCGACCAGTGGCACGTGAGTGCCTCCTGGGCACAGCAGGCGAGCTGCGAGATCGACGTCGTCGCCTTCGTCCTCGACGAGGACGAGCAGGTCTCCTGCGACGGGGACTTCGTCTTCTACAGCGCGCCGGAAAGTCCGGACGGAGCCACCCGTCTCCTCTGCGACGGCCCGACCGAGCAGACCATCGCCGTCGACCTCGCGGCACTGCCCTCCGCCGCCCACAGGATCGCGATCGCCGCCGCCATCGACGGTGCCGCCACCTTCGGGGACATCGGAGCCGTCCAGATGACCCTCGCACCGGGCGTCGATGCTCCGGCCACGGCCCAGGCCACTCTGGACGCCGCCACCAGCGAACGCACCCTGCTCCTCGCCGAGATCTACCGTCGGGGCCCACGATGGCGCTTCCGCGCCGTCGGCCAGGGCTACGACTATGGCCTGGAGACCCTCGTACGTGGATACGGCGTCGACGTGGAGTAATCCTCGTCGCCCGCCAGATGGCGAGGGTGACCCAGAACATCGGTCACGAGAGGACAGGTTCGTCGATGCGCTGCCGGTGAAGGGCGCTTCTGCGAGGTCGGGGTGAGTAGTCGTCTGCGCTGACATGATCGCAGAGACGTATCCAGCCCTTTGTGCTTCTTCTTTCGGTGGGAGGCCGAGGCCCGGCGGGTGTGAACGTGAGGGCGGGGGCGGTCGGAGAAAGGGGTGGAGGGCGGTGCGTCAGGCCGGCAGGGGTAGGAGAAGCAGGGGGGTGGTCGTGGGTCGGGGGGATCCCCCCGTCGGTTCGAGGGTGAGGCCTACGGCGGTGGCGTCGGCGGGGTCGCCGTCGAGGGCGACCGTGCCGTCGGAGTGGAGGAACCCCGCGGGCTGCATGGTGCCGTCCTGGTCGAGCCAGAGCTGATAGGTGGTGCCCTGCGCCGGGGCGGGGAGGCCGGTGGCCGTGATGACGGCCTTGTTCTGGCGGTCGGAGCTGACGACCGTGGTGAGGGCGCCGTTGGTGGCCCGGCCGTGAGTGGTGCGGGCGTCCGGTGCGGCCAGCACGGTACTGACCGTGTCGAGTCGCTGTTCGGCCTGCTGGGCCTGGTGCCGGGCGTGCTGGCTCTCCTGGTACTGCCAGGCGGCGAGGCCGGCGAAGGAGACCGCGGCGGCCAGACAGGCGGCGAGGGCCAGGGGCCCGGCCTTGCGCCTCAGGGTGTGGGTGAGGCTTCGGGTGGCGCCGGTCGTGGGGACCTGCGGCGGGAGCTGGCGCACACCGTCGATGCCCGCCATGGTCCGCTGCTTGAGGGCGGGCGGCGGTTCCTGGGCAGTGGCCCCGGCGAGGCGGGCGGCGGTGGCCTCGAACTCGGCCACGTCCCTGCGGCAGTCCTCGCAGTGCGGGAGGTGCGCGGCGAAGTCGTCCCGCTCGGCGGGGTCGAGCGCGTCGAGGGCGTAGGCGGCCGCGAGGGCGTGGAGGTCGGAGCGGTGCTGGTTCATGCGGTCACCCCCATGCAGTCGCGGAGCCGGATCAGTCCGTCGCGCATGCGTGTCTTGATGGTGGGAAGCGGCGTGTGCAGGGTCTCGGCCACTTCACGGTAGGTGAGTCCCCCGTAGTAGGCGAGGGTGACGGCCTGGCGCTGGAGTTCGGTCAGGCCGCGCAGGCAGCGGCGTACCTGTTCGCTCTCCAGCCGGGTCTCGACCTGCTCGGCGACCTCGTCGAAGGCGGTGGTGTGTTCGCGTGCGGCCTGCGCGTGTTCACGGTCGGTGGCTGCCTGGGCGGAGCGGACACGGTCCACGGCCCGGCGGTGGGCGATGGTCGCCGCCCAGGAGGTGACTGACCCGGCGGTGGGCTCGTAGCGGGCGGCCTGCCGCCACAGGTCGATCATGACCTCCTGGGTGACCTCCTCGGACTGCGCGCGGTCCCGCAGGACTCTGACGACGATGCCGAACACCGTCGGCGCGAGCGCATCGTAGAGGGTGGAGAACGCCTGCTGGTCGCCCTGGGCGACCTTGCTCATCACCTCGGCGAGGGCGTGGCGAGGGGGCGGTCCGAGGTCGCCCAGAGGAACAGGCCGGTTCACCGGGCGGGCCCCGTGCGGGGGGACCAGACGCAGCCGTCCGGGACGGCCGGCCGGGGGCGGGGTGTCCATCGCATGCGGGTCCTTGATCGGAAGGCGGGGCCGGCCGCGGGGGACGCGGGCTGCGGCCACAGGCCGGGAGGCGGCCTGTGCAGAGTCTTCGTAGCGGACAGGCGTACGGATGGGGGTCGGTATCGCCGTCTCCTCCGGGCTCCGTTCACCCGCGCGAGTGAGACCGTGCCGCCGCGCCCGTCCGGAGAGTCCACGTGGACGGTGGCCCACGCGAGAAGGGCGGTGCGCCATCGGTCCGGCCGGTGGCTCAGCGCCCCCCTCGGCGGTCCCGGTGGCGCACCGCACTTCAACGGTCCTGGTGGTGCAGCGCCCTTCGGCGGTCCCGGTGGCGACTACTTCGGCATGAGGACCGTGTCGACGATGTAGACGGTGGCGTTGGCGGTGGGCACGTTGCCGCAGACGACCTCGGAGGTGTCGTTGACGGTGTACTCCTCGCCGGAGCCCTCGGTGGTGAGCGTGCCCTTCTGCAGGGTCTCGAAGGAGCCGTTCTCCAGCTGCTTCGGCGTGAGCCTCTCCCCGACCACGTGGTACGTGAGGATCTTCGTCAACTGCTCCTTGTCGGCGAGGACCTTGTCGAGGTCGGCCTGGGGAATCTTGGCGAAGGCGTCGTCGGTCGGCGCGAAGACGGTGATGTTCTCGGCGTTGTTGAGGGTGTCGACCAGACCGGCCTGCTTGACCGCGGCGACCAGGGTCGACAGGGCCGGGTTGTGGGAGGCGGCGGTGGCCACCGGGTCCTTGGCCATGCCGTCGAACGAACCGGCCCCCTCCTTCGGCACGCCGGCACAGGCCGGTCCGAACGGGCCCTCGGACGCCATCGCGTCCGAGGACTCCTGGGCCCGGGGCGGCGCGGCCTGCGAGGTGGCCTCGCCGGACGTCGCGTCGTTCCCGGAGTCGGAGCAGGCGGCGAGGGCGAACGGCAGGGTGGCCGCGGCGGTGACGGCCACCGCGGAACGACGGAAGCGCAGGGTGTTCATGGGGTGGTCTCCTGGACGTGTCGTGTGGGCGCTGCAGACTGCGGAGAACATCCGGCGGCGGCCGTTCACGGCACGTGGCGGTTCCCCGTGTCGTACGGCCGTCGCGTCGGTGCTCACAGCCACTGTTCGGAGCGGGGTCCGCCCCGGATTGGCCTCTGCTCGCAGCAACGCCCCCACCGGCGACAGCGACGACAGCGACGACAGCGACGACAGCGATAGCAGCGACGACCCGGAACCCCGAACTACCCGCCGGCCGCGACAGGTCGATCACGCCGGGCCGGTGGTCACCGCTTCTGGTCGTCAGGCGTGAACGGGCCGGTCGCGGGGGCCACGCACTTGTCGATGACGGTTTCCTCGCCGGCTGCCGAGCCCTCCAGGCAGAGCTTCCCGCCGTGCTCGCGCAGGTCGAGGAAGAAGCGCGTGGTCGCGCCGGACTGCCTCAGGTCGTGGATGCGCTCGTCGGCGTAACCGAGGTCGTTCAGGATCGTCCTGACCTTCGTGGGGGTGGGGTCCACCAGGTCCCAAAGGGCCTCGGCGATGCGCTGCTCGTGGTGGTTGCTCGCGCACCAGTCGCGCGCGTCCAGCTCCACCTCCGGTCCCGCCGTGGGAACGACCGGCTCGGTCATGTCGGCCGGCGGCTCCCAGCCGGGCGGTGCCGGCGCCGGGCTCGGCGGCGGCTCGGCCGGGGTGCCCGGAGCGGGGCAGGTCCGCTCGATGTACTCCTGCAGCTCCGCGAGGGTCGGACCGGCCTGCCGGCTGCCCACGGTCTCCGCGCGCACGGCCCGGTGTCCGTCGCCGGTCGCCTTCGCGGTGCCGCACGCACCGAGTGCCAGCACAGCGAGGGCCGTGACGGCCAGGGTGAGCCGGGGCCGGCGCGAGGAGGAGGAGTGGGTGAACATGCCGGTCGGGGCAGGGATTCGTCTCATGTGCACAGCCTCTGATCAAGCTGATTCCCGCGCGTGAGTACGCGTACTCACGA
This sequence comes from Streptomyces narbonensis, assembly GCF_014649015.1. GTDB lineage: Bacteria > Actinomycetota > Actinomycetes > Streptomycetales > Streptomycetaceae > Streptomyces > Streptomyces narbonensis. Next base: position 324,783 of record NZ_BMSF01000001.1, on the reverse strand, counting down.
GGGCGGGGAAAGACGCTCAACCTTCCCGGGTCAGTGCGGTTCGGTCGGCGGGGACGCCGGCCTCACCCGTCGCCGAGCGCGAGGTCGAGCGCGAGGGCGACCGCGTACGGCGTGGCCGACGAAGCCCTTGTCGACCAGCACCGGGGCAGCAGGACCGGTTCCTCAGCCGGCCAGGCGTTCCAGCAGCAGGAAGGCGCCGATGGCGATCATCATGGCACCGCTGACGCGGGTGACGGCCCGGGCGGCCGAGGGCCGGGTGCTGAGGACCGTGCGGGCCAGGACGCCGACGCCGAGGTAGACGACGGCGCAGGCGGTCAGGTGCATCATGCTGAGCAGCCCGGTCTGCGCGGCGACCGGCCAGCCCGTGGCGGAGTCGATGAACTGCGGGAACAGCGAGAAGTACAGCAGCAGCGCCTTCGGGTTCAGGCCGCTGATCCCCGCCCCCTTGAGCATGACCCGCAGTCGGGAGGCGTCCGCGCCTCCTCCCGCAGCCGTCGGCACGGCCGGCTGCCGCAGGACGCCCCAGCCCAGCCACAGCAGGTACCCGGCGCCCACCATGGTCAACGCGGTGAGGACGGCCGGGGAGCTCGCCACGAGCACCGCCAGTCCGGCCACGGCCACGAGCGCATAGGCCGCGTGCCCGACGATCAACCCGCCGACGGCCGGGACGACCGAGCGTCCCCGCAGACCGGCGGAGATCGCGTAGGCCCAGTCCGCGCCCGGCGTGAACACCAGCAGCAGGTCCACGGCCAGGAAGGCCGCCAGTGTCGTCGTGTCCATCGAACGTTCCCTCTCGCACTTTCTTGCTACGGAGGGAAGGCTAGGTCGGATAGGCCCGAAGGTGTTTGCGTCTTTACTCCATGATCGCGAGATCTGAGGGAGAATATTCGCTATGGACGCCATGGACCGGAAGATTCTTACCGAGCTACAGCTCGACGGCCGCCTGACGATCACCGAGCTGGCCGCCCGCGTGCAGCTCAGCGTCTCGCCCTGCCACCGCCGGCTGCGCGACCTCGAGCGCGAGGGCGCCATCCGCGGCTACCGCGCCGTCGTCGACCCGGCCGCCGTCGGTCTGAACTTCGAGGCCCTCGTCTTCGCCACCCTGCGCTGGGAGGACGCCGACACGGTCACCGCCTTCGAGGAGGCCGTGTCCGCCGTCCCGCACGTGCTGCAGGCCCAGCGCCTGTTCGGCGAGCCCGACTACCTCCTGCGGGTCGCGACCGCCGACCTGGCCGCGTTCCAGGAGCTGTACGACCAGCGGCTCGCCCGACTGCCCGGGGTCCAGCGCCTGACCTCGACCCTCGTCATGAAGCACGTCATCGACGACCGCCCCCTGCCGGAGTAGCCGGCCCCGCCCCGTCGGGTCGGCCTCAGGGGGCGGAGCTCCTCATGGAGAGGTGTACGTAGAGGAACTCGTCCAGGATCTTCGACAGCGGTACGTCGGGGCGGCCCACCAGGCCGGGGAGTGCGGCCTCGGTGGCGCCGGTCTCGGCGAGGACCGCCCTGGCCCAGTCGCGGCCGAGGGCGAGGTGCCGGGTGAAGGCGGCCGCGTCGCGGGTGCCGTGCAGCCGCTCGGCGATCGCCGCGTCCCAGGCCATGATCGCCTCCGGGCGCAGGGCGTACAGGGCCTTGGCGGCAGCGGTCGGGCCGAGCGAGCGGACCGACCGGCCCGTCGTGACGGGCAGCGTCACGAGGTCGCCGTAGGCGCGGCCGAAGGCGGCCACGGCGGCGTCGTCCAGACCGGCGAGCGTCCCGCGGGGCAGGGTGTCGGACCAGGCCGCCCACCAGCCGGCGAGTCCGGTGTCGAAGGGCGCGGGCTCGCCGGCCCGGGGATAGCGGATGCGGCAGCCCCAGGAGTTGAGCCAGCGCAGCAGGGCGTCGCGGTGGTCGACTCGGGCCGGGTCCAGGCCCGGGTGGGTGCGCTCGCGGAGGGCGAGCCAGCTCCTGTCGACGCCGGTGAAGCCGTTGAAGACCTCGGCGGCCGCCCGGAGGTCGGCGAAGGCGGGCGCCTCGACGACCGGTGGTTCGGTGGCCAGCGCCTCGACAGGCGGTGATCCGGTGACCGGCGCCTCGACCACCGACGGTCCGGTGACCGGCGCCTCGACCACCGACGGTTCAGTGACCGGCGCCTCGACCACCGACGGTTCGGTGAACGGCGCCTCGATGACCGGTGATCCGGTGACCGGCGCCTCGACGACCGGTGGTTCGGTGGCCGGCGCCTCGACCACCGACGGTTCGGTGACCGGCGCCTCGACCACCGGTGATCCGGTGGTCGGCGCCTCGACAGGCGGGGTCCCGGTGGTCGGCGCCTGTCGAGGTGCCGGTGCGGGCGTGGCCCGCAGGTGTTCCGTCGCCACCCTCGCCGGGACGACCATCCGCCACGCCTCGGTGACGATCTCCCGCAGCTCCTCCGCGTCGATCGCGGACAGCCGTACACGCACCCAGTTGAAGCGCTCGTCCCTGAGGGCGGGCATCGCGAACTTCTCCGGCTGTGAGGCCACCAGGGCGGCGCGTTCCTCCTTGGGGTACGAGAAGCCCATCACCGTCTCGTCCGGCGAGAGCGCCACGTAGACGATCCTGCCGACCCGGAACTTCACCCGGTCCCTCACGAGCGCCTCGTACGTACGCGGCAGAGCGAGGGCGAGGGCCCTCACCTCTTCGACCGTCACCGCCATGCCGTCCCCCTCTCCCCGCTCACGCCGCCCAGGACCTTCAGCTCTCCGGAGTATCCGGCACGGTGACGACGTCGACCTCGGCGAGCGCCTCCTCGGTACGCCGCCGGGCCTCCCGCTCCGTCCCGGCCACGGCCACCGCCGCGCCGATCCGCTCCTTGGAGCTGCTCAGCTTCCGTACGCGGTCTCCCGCCTTCACCGCGACGTTGCAGGAGACCACGTCCGGCACCTCCCTGGCCCGCTCCAGTCCGCCGACCGTCTCGACCAGCCCGGGCCGGGCGTGCAGGAAACGGACCGCCGCCGCCCGCTCGGCGCTGCTGGGCAGGGGGCCCGGCAGCGGCTCGCCCTTCATCAGGGTCCAGAAGTGCCGGACGAGTTCCACCGGGTACGCGCGCTCGATCAGGTCGATGATCCCGTCACCGGCGAAGCGGCCCGCGCACTCCACGAGGAACGGCGTGCCGTCGGAGACGATCCACTCGCAGTGGACCACGCCGCTGCCGAAGCCGACCGCCCGGAGCACCTGCCGCGTCCGCTCGTAGAGCTCGTCCCGCAGCTCCTCCGGGATGCCGGCGGGCACGGCGTGCCCCATCTCGACCGGGCGGTCGCCGGGGAAGAGGATCTTCTCGGTCACGTTCGCGAAGAGCGGGGTGCCCCGGTCGACCAGCATCTCCACGCTGTACTCGGCACCGGCCACGTACTGCTCCACGAGCATGCGGACCTCGCGGGGCCGGTCCGGCACGAAGATGCCCTCGTCGTGGTCGGTGCACTCGATCCAGGCGGCGTCCACCTCGTCCGCCGACGCGAGGATCCTGGTTCCCGTGGAGCCCTGCCGGTTCGCCGGCTTCAGCACCACCGGTCCCTCGTGCAGCTCCATGAACTTCCGCACGTCGGAGGCGTCCGCGACGGAGGTCGAGCGCGGGTTGGGGACGCCCGCGGCGCCCGTCACCTTGCGCGTCAGTTCCTTGTCCCGCAGAATCTGCGCCGCGCCGAAGCCCGCCCCCGGCAGGCCGTACCGCTCGGCGAGCCTGGCCGCGAACGGCGTCGCGTACTCCTGCAGGGGACCGATCGCCGCCGGCACCAGATCTGGATGCGCGTTGACGAACGCGTCCGCAGCGCCCGGGAGTTGGTACTCCCAGTCGATCACCTCACGCACGACCGGGGAGCCGGCCACCTGCGCGCGTACGTCACGCTTACGGATCACGTCCGGCTCATCGATGATGATCACGGACCGGTCGGGCTGGAACTCGGCGAGCGAGGTCACTGCCACCGGGACGAAGCCCACCATGATGACGGGGCGGTCGGTCACTGTTGACTCCTTTTCCGCCGTCCGGCGGCACGAGGGACTCGGGGCTTGGCTCTGGGCTGAGGGGATGGTGCAGGGGGCGGGACGACGAGGGCTACACGGCCGCCGCCTCCGCCTCCGCGACCTCGTCGACGTCCTTCTTCGGGTTCTTGTCCCGGGCCTCGCTCAGCCCGTACGCGGCGAAGAGCGCCGCGAGCGCTCCGGCCGCCCCGCACAGCAGCCAGACGCCGTTGCCGAAGGCCCCCCAGGCGAGTACGCCCAGGGTCGTGCCCGTCGCCGAGCCGAGGGAGAACGCGGCCTGCGAGGAGCCGATGGCACGCCCCTTGACGTTCTCCGGCTTGCCGGCGGGATGCGCCCACAGCGTGGGGCCGCTCACCATCATTCCGCTCACGAACACGGCCGTGCCCAGCAGGATCACGACGGGCGATCCGGAGATGGCGTAGGCGGTCAGGCCGAGGGCCATGACGAAGGTCCCCGCTCCGGCCGCGACCGGCGCCTTCCACTCGGAGACGTAGCTGGTGATCTTCAGTTCGAGGGCGATGAGGAGCCCCGACGAGAGCGCGAGGGCGCTGCTGTACAGGGCCGTCGGGTTGCCGTCCGCCTGGACCTTGAGGGGCAGTACCGCCATGAACTGCATGTAGAACATGGCGCTCAGCGTCATGGAGGCCAGATAGAGGACGAACTTGGTGTCGCGCAGCATCGCGAGGTAGCCGACCTTCTCGACCGGCGCCTCGACCGGCGCCTCGGCCGCGGCGCCGGGCGCGCCGTCGGTCCGCTTGCCGGCCTTGCCCGGGAGGAACACCAGGGAGAGCAGGGCGTACGACAGCGCGGTGGCACCGTCCACCCAGTAGAGGAGGTCCCAGTTCGCCAGGGTGAGGGCCGCCGCGGCGAACGGGCCGATGACGGCACCGAGGTTGAGCGCGGTGCGCATCATCGAGAAGGCCATCACCCGCAGTTCCGCGGGCATCACCGCGTTCAGCAGGGCGGAGGCTCCCGGGCGGTACGCCGCCGTCGCGGCACCGGCCGCGCCGATCAGCACCGCGACGTAGGCGAAGTTCGACGGGTCCTTCAGGAACGGCAGGCTCGCCACCAGCAGGGCCGAGCAGGTCATCGCGATGACGATGGTGTTGCGGGGGCCGAGCCGCTGGGTCAGCTCGCCGCCGATCAGGCCGCCGATCAGCGCACCGAGACTGTAGGCCCCGAGGCAGATGCCGGCGCGCTTCATCGACCAGTCGTTGTGTACCAGGTAGAGCACCAGGAAGGTCTGGACGAAGGCGCCCATCTGGTTGACGAATACCCCGCCGAGGAGGAAGCGGGCGGTACTCGGCGTCGCCTTCAGCGCGGCGAACACACCGATCCGCTTGGCGTCGTCTGTCATGACTGAATCCCTTGGTCGAAACCGAACACGTTCGTGGGGTCGTACGTCCGCTTCACCTCGACGAGCCGCGGGTAGTTCGTCCCGTAGTAGGCCTGTCGCCAGTCGTCGAGCTCCGGGTCGACGAAGTTCTGGTAGGACGCGTCGGACATGTAGGAGCCCATGTCGGCGTGGAGGCCGTTCACCCAGTCCTGGACCGCTTCGACCTGCCGCGGGGAGTCCTCGCGGCTCCAGGAGGCGTCCATCGAGGCGAGGAACATCGTGTCCCGGTGCACGAACGCGCTGTCGGCCGCGGGCACGTCGTTGATGGCACCGCCCCAGGCGAACATGCCGAGGCCGCCGCCGTCCGGGTTCCTGCTCCCCGGCCACTTCTCCATCCAGGTCAGGATCGAGTGGATTCCCTGCCCGGAGACCGGCTCCTTCACGTATCTCGTACGGGTCATGAAGTGGTCGTCGACCGGCGAGGGGTGCGACATGTTCCCCTTCGCCTCCCAGTACGTCTGGTCCACGAAGTGGCTGCTGCTCGGGGCCGCCGCGGAGATCACCGGCGCCAGGATCGCGCGCAGCTCCTCGGAGGGCCCGAAGTAGTAGCCCGAGACCCCGACGAAGCGGTTCCCGGCGGCCGAGGCCGAGTCGGCGCCGGAGGTGGCGACCCTGAGGTTGAGGGAGAACTCGTGCGGCGCCTCGGGCATGAGGCGCTGCACGGCGTCGACCACGCGCTCCGCGTCCGGCCACTCCCAGGTCAGACGGCACATCGACACGTCGCGCGCCGGGTGCGTCCGGAAGGTGAGCGACACGTTGATGCCGAAGTTCCCGCCGCCTCCGCCCCGGCAGGCCCAGAACAGGTCCGGGTTCTCGGTCTCGTTGCACACGACCAGGTCGCCGTCGGCGGTGACGACCGTGGTCTCGACGAGGGAGTCGCAGGTGAGGCCCAGCGACCGGGAGGCGTACTCGCATCCGCCGCCGAGGGTGAGCCCGGCGATGCCGACCAGCGGGCTGGTCCCGGTCGGGACGGTCAGCTCGTAGGGCCGCAGCCGGTCGTGCACCTGCCCGGTGCGCGCGCCGCCGCCCGCGGTGACCAGTCCGGTCGACGCGTCGACGTCGACGAGCGAGCACCTGCCGAGGTCCACGACCAGGCCGTCGTTGAGCGAGTAGCCCGCGAAGCTGTGGCCGCCGGAGCGCGCGACGACGGGAACCCCGTGCTCGCGCGCCCACAGGACGGACCTTCTGACGTCCTCGGTGTCGGCGGCCACGACGACCGCCCCGGGGGTACGGGCACCCTCGTGGCGCTTGTTGCGTACGTGGGTGGCCACCCGGTAGCCGGGGTCACCCGGCCGGAACAGTCGCCCTCGCAGCTCGCCGGCCAGCCCAGCCCAGTTCGGGTCGATCACGTGTCCTCCTGCCTCGACTCGGATCCCGCGCTCAGACGAAGAGACCGTTGAGGTCGAAGTACGTCAGCGGGTCCGCGTCCTTGGTGTCGGCGGTCCCGGACTCGCCGCCCGTGGAGTCGGCGTCCTTCGGTTCGCCGTCCTTGACGTCGCCGTCCTCGGCGAGCAGTTCGCGGGCGGCGGCGCGCGCCGCGGTGTAGGCGATCTCCGCCATCGCGGTGCCCACGCTGATGCGCTGCACGCCGGCGGCGGCGAGTTCGGCCACGCCCGGGCCGCCCGGACCGGTCATCGCGTTGACCGGCAGCGGGGAGGCGGCGACGAGCAGCTTGAGGACGGGCAGGCTGACCAGGCCCGGCACGAACAGGCAGTCGGCGCCCGCCTCGGCGTAGGCCTTGGCCCGGCTCACGACCTCGTCGAACCGCTCGGACGCCGCGCCCACCTCGAAGAGGAAGACGTCGGTGCGGGCGTTGATCAGGAGGTCCTGGACGCCGACCTGCGCCGCCGCCTCACGGGCCGCGCTGATGCGCTCCGCCTGGGCCTCCACGCCGAAGAGCGTGGAGTCGGCGGCGCCCGAGTCCTCGAGGTTGATCCCGACGACGCCCGCGGCGACGGCGGCGCGGACGGTCTCGGCCACGTCGTGCGCGGAGGGGCCGTAGCCGCCCTCGATGTCGGCGGTCACCGGCACGTCGACGACGGAGGCGATGCGCTCCGCCATCGCGAGCATCTCGGTCCGCGACAGGCCCTGCCCGTCCGGGCGCCCCAGGGCCCAGGAGACTCCGCCGCTGGTGGTCGCGACGGCCTTGGCGCCCGCCTCCGCGAAGAGCGCGGCGCTCGCGGCGTCCCAGGCGTTGGGCAGCACGAGGGTGCTTCCGGAGTGGTACGAGTGCAGCAGCTGGGCCTTGGCGTTCAGGGAGGAGTGGGCAGTGGCCATGGGATCACCTTTCGGAGGACGGCCGCCGTCGGGCCGTCGTTTGTCGCGGAGTTCGTGGGGGGGAGGGCGGTCCGGTGTCCACCCGGCTTCATCTCTGTGCCTGGGAGCCCCCCGGATGCGCCGCCGCGAGACGGTCGAGAAGTCCGGCGGCCGCGGTCCGGCTGGCGGCGAGGACCGTCTTGGCGGCGCCGCCGCTGCCCCCGGTGAACGTGAACACCGGCGAACCCTGCTCCAGGTCGCGCAGGGCCAGCCCCGGCTCCCGGTGGTAGCAGTCCGACGAGCTGAACCCCTCCACGCCGGACGGCTCCAGGTCGAGGTGAAGCCGCTCCGAGGCCACTTCCAGCAGGGTGCCGATCAGGGAAGGGTCGACGCCGACGCCGTCCGGGTCGACGCCCCACCGGTCCGTGGGGATCCCGAGGAGCAGACCGCCGTCCGCCAGCGGACGCCCGTAGAGGCCGCTGGTCTCGTCGGTGAACGCGCCGAGTCCGGGCGGGGCGACGGGGCAGCGGACGTACTGGATCGCCTTGGTCCGGAAGCCGCCGGCCACCGGATCGTGGTCGAGCAGCAGGTGCGGCGTCCACGCGCCGGCCGCGACCACGACGGCCCGGAAGCCCTTCGCGTGCGCGGGGTCGACGCCCTGGAGCGTGCCGTCGGGCAGGACTCCGGTGACGAGCTCCTGGGAGACCGTGACCCGGGACCTGAGCAGCTCGCCCGTCATCGACGTGCGCAGCCGGTGCGGGGAGAAGTACCCGCCCTGCCGCTCCACCACCGCGACGGTGCCCGTGGGCAGGCCCCGCACCGGGCAGGGCCCGGGGAGGTCCTCGACCGCCGACCACGTCAGCGAGCCGGGCAGTCTGGCCTCCACGATCGAGGCCAGGGCCTCCATGTCGGCGCTCCCGGGCTCCAGGAAGTAGTGGGAGCCGACCTCGCGGTAGTCCGCCCGGTCCCGCAGTACGGGATCGGCGGCCAGCTCGGCCATGCTCTCCGAGGCCGCGAGACACGACTCGGCGTCGGTCTCGAAGCCCCGGACCATTCCTCCGGAGGCACCGGTGGCGTCCCCCCGGACGCTGTGGTGGCCGACGAAGAGCGTGATCTCCACGTCGGGGTCGAGCCGGCGCAGCCGCCAGGCGAGCGCCGCACCGGCGATGCCGCCACCGATCACCGCGATGTTCATCGCGCTATTCCCCGATCGGGTCGAGAGTCAACGAGAAGGCCTGCTCCGCCGTGTCCAGCGCCGTCTCGCAGGCGTCCGGGCCGTCGCCCCGGCAGATCGCGTAGCCGAAGCGCGCCACGATTCCGCGCGGGGGCAGCAGCAGCACGGCGCCGGCCGTGGTCAGGGCGGCTGCCTCGATCAGGCCCGGGCCGGTCCTGGGCACCTCGACCTCGCGGACCCGGCCGTCCTCCGGCGGATAGCCGAACCGGATGCCGACGCAGTCCCGCGTGGTCGCGGTGAGAGACGGCTCCCGGCCGGTGGCGACCTGGACCGCCACGAGTGCGGGGTCGATGCCGGTGGCCAGCTTTCCCAGGTAGGGGATGAGTCCCCCGCCGAGCCGCCCGTTCACCTCCACGATGGCCGGGCCGGCCGGGGTGAGCTTCACCTCGGTGTGCGTGATGCCGTCCTGGACGCCCAGGGCCCGGTGGGCCCGGGTCAGGACGTCGAGGAGCGTGCCGTCGGCGAGGAGGGGGTCGGCGGCGTCGACCACATGCCCGGTCTCCTCGAAGTACGGCTCCATGCCGACCTGCTTGCGGGCGAGCACGAAGGGCTTGTACTCCCCTGCCACGACGGCGCCGTCGACGCTGATCTCCGGGCCGACGAGCATCTCCTCGACCAGGACACCACCCTCGTACGCGGGGTTGCCGCCGTGGCTCCCCCGCTCGGCGACCTCGTAGGCGTGGTCGAGCGCGGTCTCGTCGTCGGCGCGGATCACACCGATGCCGGCGCCCATCCCCCGGGGCTTCAGCACGACGGGGAAGCCGAACTCCACGGCCGCCGCGCGCGCCGATTCGAGCGAGGTGACGTAGCGGTAGCGGGGCTGCGGCAGTCCGGCCTCGGTGAGGAGCCGGCGGGTGTGCTCCTTGTTGCGGCAGTTCTCCGCACCCGTGACGGACAGGCCAGGGAGCCCGAGCTCCTCGGCGATGTGCGCGGTCGCGACGACGAGGGTCTCGTCGTACGTCCACACACCGGCGATCGTGTGCTCCTCGGCCAGCGTGAGCGCGGCTTTCACCAGCGCTTCCCGGTCGGGGATCAGCCGGGCCCTGTCGATGAGTTCGACCACCGTGGCGCCGCGGACGTAGGGCCGCTGCCAGGTCGGCTCGGTGGAGTCCAGGAGCCAGACGTCGTGGTGGTCGCGGGCGCTCGCGAGCAGGTACTCCCGGTAGGCCTGCCCGCCACTGCCGACGACGAGGACGAGGGCCTCGTGCGAGGTAGGCACGCTAGACCTCCCGCAGCTCGGAGACGCCGGTGGCCGCGTGCGGCCCGTAGCGCTCCCATGTCTCGTGCAGGGTGACACGACCGTCGTCGCCGGTCTCGGGGACGCTGTTGCACCGGCCCGTGATGACGTCGCCGCTGGTCATGACCATGGTGTAGCCGAACTCCAGGGAGCCGTCGGGCAGTCGCCGCCCGGACAGCGCCCCCTTGCGTACGTCTCCGCCTTCGAAGTCCGCCCACAGCAGGTCGCCGTCCTGGCGGTACAGGGCGACCGGCGCCCGGTCTCCGTAGGCGGGGTTGCGGAAACGCTTCCCGTCGAGGTCAGTCACGGTCGCGGATCTCCAGCGTGCAGCACTTGACGCTTCCGCCGGCCTTCAGCAGCTCCGAGAGGGACGCGCCGATCGGCGTGAAGCCGCGCTCCGCCAGCCGGGCCGCGAGGTGGGTCGCCGCCTCGGGCAGGATGACGTTGCGGCCGTCGGACAGCGCGTTGAGGCCGAACGCCTGGGCGTCCTCGTCCGTCGCCGTGATGGCGTCGGGGTACCGGTTGCGCAGGAACTGCCGACTCGGCTCGGAGAACGCGGCCGGGTAGTACATGATCTCGCCGGGGGCGAGGACGGCCAGGGCCGTGTCCAGGTGGTAGAAGCGCGGGTCGACGAGCTCCAGCCCGACGACGGGCAGCCTGAGGTGCTTCTCCGCCTCGCGGTGGGCCTCCGGGTCGGTGCGGAATCCGGTGCCGGCGAGGATGACGTCCTCGTCGACGAGGAAGTCGCCCTCACCCTCGTTGACGTGCACGGGCTCGTGCACGTCGTAGCCGCGGGTGCGGAACCAGTCGGCGTACGCGGGGCCCTCGGCCTCGCGCTCCTGGTAGCGGAACTTCGCGGCCAGGACGCGGCCGTTCACGACGGTCGCGCCGTTGGCGGCGAAGACCATGTCGGGCAGACCCGGCAGGCCTTCGATCAGCTCCACGGTGTGCCCGAGGGAGACGAACAGTGCGTGCAGCTGCTCCCACTGGAGGATCGCGAGGTCGGCGTCGACCGGCTTTCCGGGGTCCATCCAGGGGTTGATGGAGTAGTCGACCGCGAAGTGCGTCGGTCGGCACATCAGGTAGTGACGCTGCCGGGCAGTGCGCTCACTGGTCATGAGAGGGACACCTCAATCTTGTTCGCCAGCTCGGTGGCGGTGTTCATCGCGTCTTCGAGGGAGGTGCCGGTGGCACCGAGGAATCCGAGGATGCTGTTGCCCTCGGGGGGGCGCTTGATCAGGTCGCCGGGCTTCGCGGTCACGTTGAAGAAGAAGAGCCGGTCCGACTCTTCGACCTCCGCGGGCACCGAGATCGACCGGATCTCGCCGGGGCCGCTGATCAGGCACATCGCCGCCGTGTGGGTCCCGGTGGGCGTGTAGCCGTCGACGTCGGGCCGCTGCCCCGCGGCGACGTCGGCCGTCGCGCGGATGGGGCAGAATCCGGCGCTCAGCCGCGCCATGTGGTCCAGGCCGCCGCCGCCGGGGCGGGCGGCGATCTCCAGGATGTACGGCTCGTCGCCGTGGAAGCGGACCTCGGCGTGCATCGCGCACCGCCTGAGGCCCTGCGCGTGCGCCGCGGCCGTGACGGCCTGGTGCACCCGGGCCAGCTGGGGCCCGGAGAGCGAGGTCGGGGCGTGGTGCACGTCGTCGTCGAAGGTGGCGCCCTCGACGGTGACCCGGTCGACCACGGAGCCCAGATGGACCTCGCCGTCCCAGGCCACGGCCTCGATCAGGTACTCGTTCCCGTCGAGGAAGGACTCGATCAGCAGGCCCGACGGGCCGACGTCCATGCCGTCGGCCTCCAGCTGGAAGAGGGCCGCTTCCGTGATCCCCTCGGCGGCCGTCGCGAACCGCTCGCGCAGTTCCCCGGCGTCGTCGAGCCGGAAGACGAAGCTGCTCGCCGCCCCGAGCGTGGGCTTGAGGATGACGGGGTAGCCGAACTCCTCGGCGGCCGCCTCGGCCTCGTCCACGGTGGAGACGAAACGGAACCGCGCGTGCGGCGCCTTGTGCTCCTCGTGGGCCTGCCGCATCAGGAACTTGTTGCGGCTCGTCCGCGCGGCCTCCACACCGATCGTGGGCAGGCCCAGCGCCTCGGCGACGTGTGCCACCGCCATGACACCGAACTCGCTGAAGGTGAAGACCCCGTCGAAGTCCTCCTGGGCGTGCCATTCCCGTGCGGCGGCGACGATGTCGTCGACGTGCTTGCTGCCGGCCACGCGGTAGCGGTCCGCGGGCCAGAAGTCTTCGGTTCCGATGCCGTTCAGTACGTGGACGTCGACGCCCAGGTCCACCACCTGCCGGTAGCGGGCCTGGAAGTACGTGCGGTACTGGACGGCCTCGATGGCGAGCAGCTTCATGGGGCGGTCCTCGAAGGGGTGGCGATCTGCGGCAGTCGGAACGGCGGGATCTCGTCGGCGCTCTCGCCGCGGAGGTCGACGGCGACGCCGGCCTCACGGGCCTGCTCGGCCACGTCGATGAGGACGGGCGAGGCGCAGGACAGCAGCGTCCGGGTCTCCAGGAGGAGGTCGCCCAGTGCCGTGTCGGGGGCGTCAGCGTTCCGCTCAAGCCGCTGCACCTGGGTGATGATCAGGTCCGCGGCGCGGGCGAGGCTGTACGAGGACAGCTCGTAGCAGGTGTGGAACCGCTCCTCCATGGCCGCGGCCCGGGCCCTGCCCTCGGCGGAGGTCGCGAGCGGTCCGGTGGGGCGGACGTCGTCGAGCCGCTGCGCGAGCCGGTCGGACAGCCGGTTCCACGGGGCGACCAGTCGGTCGGCCGTGATCTGCTCGAAGGCCGCCCGGCTGAAGTTGGTGCGCTGGTTCTCGGGGCACGTCAGCGAGAGGTAGAAGCGGATCAGGTCGCGGGGCACCTCGTCGACGAGGTCCTCGGCCCACACCACGTGGCCCTTGCTGGTCGAGAACTTCTCGTGCTCGAGCTCGTAGAACTCGTTGCAGACGATGGTGTCGGGCAGGACGTACCGGCCGTCGTGGGCCATCAGCATCGCGAGGTGCGTGCCGCCCCAGAAGTAGCCGTTGTCGAAGCCGAGGAAGTACACGAGCCGGGCGGAGTGCTCGGCCCTCCACGCCTCGTCCGTCGCCGCCGCGTGGTCGTCGCCGGCCCACCAGGTGCAGTACATCGACGCGGCCATGCCCTCGGCCCACGCGTTGAGCACCTGCCCGGGCGTCTCGGGGAACGGCGCCGCGATGCCCCAGCCGGTCGGGAAGGTGATGGGGAAGTCCGGCAGCGGCCGGGACAGCACCTCTTTGAACAGCTGCACGAGATGCGGCCGCCAGCCGGCGCCCTGGCTCTGGTGGTAGGCGGTGAGCTGCTCGCGGTACTCCTCCATCGGGAGGACGAGGATCTCGGCCTCGCGGAAGGCGACGGGCTCGGTGGGGTCGATGGTGGAGCGGGGGTTGATCAGCTCCGAGAAGTTGTTCGGGTGACCGCACGCCTCGCAGAGCCCGCCGCGGCTCTCGGCCAGGCAGACCGGGCAGTCGCCGGCGACCAGGCCCTCCATCAGGAACTCGCCGGTGCTCTCCAGGTACGGGAACGTGCCGGTGCGGAGTCGGAGCTTGCCGGTCGCGTGCAGTGCCGTCAGGAAGTCCAGGGCCGTGCGGCGGTAACCGTCGTCGAAGGGGGCGAACCCGTCGACGGAGATGCCCATGACCTCGAGCGTGCGCTCGATCTGCTTGGCGGACAGCGCGCAGAGCTCCTGCGGGGTGGTGCGGAGCTTCGCGGCGCTCGCGACCACGTACGTCTGGCTGTCGTCCGTGCCGGTCGTGAAGACGACCGGCCGGCCGATGGCGCGCAGGTAGCGCGCGTACACGTCACCGGCCAGGTAGGGGCCCGCGATGTGTCCGACGTGCAGATTCCCGTTGGGCGTGGGCGGGGGCGCGATGATGACCGTGGTGGGGCTCGTGGGGCTCACTCGCCCGCCTCGTGCTTCGCCACGAACACGTCGGCCATCGGGCGGTCCCACCAGATGCTGTACATCTCGAAGTCGTCGTCGCTCTCGTTGACGATGGAGTGCCGCTCACCGGGGGTGAAGTGCACGATGTCGCCGGCGACGAAGGGGGTGCGCCCGCCGTCGTGGTCGAGGACGGCTTCGCCCTTCATGGCGACGAAGATCTCGTACTCGTGGTGAGCGTGCGGGGTCGAAGCGGTGCCGGGCCTGATGACGCACCAGGACCCCTCGAAGGGCGCGTTCAACGCGGGCCAGGGAACAAGTCGTTGGGCGTCCAGCCCGTTCTCGTGAACGAGCTCGTCGCGGTTGAGATGACGAATCTCCATCAGGGTCCCCCCCTGTTCAGGCCGTGCGGGACGGCACTCGGTCGTTCTCGTAATGCCGGACGATGTCCGCCGCGATTTCCCCGGAGCGGCTCGCCAGCACGCTGAGGAGCGAGTCGGCGATGCCGTGCGTGGCCTCGTTGACCCCCTGCAGGTAGCAGCCGGCGGCGGTCCCGCCGGGCACGACCATGCGGTAGTCGCGGGTGACCTCGACGTCGGCGAGGCCCAGCGAGTCGGCGAGGTCGCGGATGTGCCGGGGCATCGAGCGGACGAATCCCGTGCCGAGCAGCACGGTGTCGCAGCGCACGGAGTCGCTCTGTCCGGTCCTGCGGTCCGTGAAGGTGAGCACGACGTCGTCGCCGTCCATGCGGGTCGACGTCACGTCGGACATGCTGACCATGTCGATGCGCTCGGTACCGGTGAGCCGGTCCTGGTACATCTGGTGGTAGAGGCTGTTGAGCAGGTCCGGGGCGAGGCCTCCGTAGTTCGTGCGGTACATCTCGTCGAGCATCTGGCGGCGGGCCTCCGGACGCGACGAGTGGAACTCGCCCACGAACGAGGGGTAGAACAGCTCGTTGGTGAACTTGCTGCCCTCGTAGGCCACCAGGCCGATCGACCGCATGAGCAGGGTCAGCCGGGCGTGCGGGAACTCCTGGTAGGAGGACCAGAGCATCTCACCGGCGCTCTGCGCGGCGCCGACCACGGCGATGCGGTGCGCCCCGAACTTGTCGAGCTTGCCGATGCGCTCCGAGAACTCCGTGCTGTGGATGACGCGTTCGGCCGGAAGCGACCGGAACGCCTCCGGCACGTACGGGTCGCGGCCGCCGCCGATGACGAGGTTCCGGCAGGAGATGACGGAACCGTCGGAGAAGGTGACCTGCCACCCCTCCAGATCTCCGGACTCCGGTCGGACCGGGCGGATGCGGACGGCCTTCTTGTTGAACTCAACCGGAATCGGAACTTCCGTCGCGACCCAGCGGAGATAGGCGGAGATCTCCATGCGGTGCGGGGTGAAGGTGCCCGTGTTGATGAAGTCATCGAGACGGCCGACCGAATGGAGGTAGTTCAGGAAGGAGAAGCGACTGGTGGGATTGCGAAGCGTCACCAGATCCTTCAGAAAGGACACCTGGCTGCGCGCCCACGGCATCATCATTCCGCGCTGCCAGGTCACATCCTCGGCCTGCTCGACCACGAGTGAACTGTCGACCAGCCACGACGGCGCCGATTCACTGAGCGCTACCGCCAGTGCGAGGTTCGCCGGCCCGGCCCCGATCGCCAGCAACTCCACGTGCCGTTCCGACACTTGACCCCCCAAATTCGTGATGTTGCGAAATGAACAAGCAGTGGGCGTTCCCGGGCGGAATCACCTTCCGCATTCCCGGTCCGCGGATTCCCGGTCCGCGGAATCGGCGTCATCCCCAGCCGAGATCGACACCCAGTGCGGTCACGACGACATCGCGGTTCGGCGCGTCGTCGTCGACAAGGAAGGCGTCGGCCTGGGTCAGGGCCAGTGCGCCGAGTGCGGACACCACGACCGCCGCTCGCCGAAGGTGTCTGGAAAGGGTGCTCATCATGTGTTTCCCCGTCTGTCATCTTGCGCCACTCAGGCTCGTGACCTGCGGCGACATCCACTATCGCCAGGCAGAAACCACGGATCCAGGGAGTTGAGGGATCATGTTGCCGCTGGCAGAAATGCGACCCTTGAACGTAAGGTTCATTAGTGATCAGAACAGGCGGATCGGACACCGCGGAATCCGTTGCGGCGGGAGCCGCGCAGGTCTACGCCTGCCTCCTCGCACGGGAGCAGGCGACATTCCAAGAGATTCAGGCAGAAGTCCGGTGCCTTCCCGCCGACGCCGAGAAGGCCGTGCGCGCCCTGATCGGCTGGGGTCTGCTGCAAGGCCCTTCGGAGGAAGGCCACTTCCACGCCGTCTCTCCGGAGACGGCTCGCCGGGTCGCACTGAGCCCGCTCTACCAGGAGGTCCAGGGGCTGCAGCACGCCATCGCGGAGACCAGCGCGGCCTTCGACATGCTCACTCCGGTCTACGAGACGCACGCCGGGGCACGAGGCGTTCCCGACCTGGAGGAGATCCACTCCCTGCCGGCCGTACGCAACCTCATCACCGGTCTGGCGGTCGACGCCCAGGAGGAGGTGCTGACGTCACAGCCGGGCGGTCCCCGGCCGGAGGAGCTGATCCGCGAGTCGCTGACGAAGGCGGAGAGCCTCCTGCAGCGGAACGTACGGATGCGGACGCTCTACCAGCACTCCGCCCAGTTCGACCAGGGCACCATCGGCTACGTGGAACACGTGGCCAGACGCGGCGCGGCGGTCCGCACCACGGCGGCGGGGTTCCCGCGCGTCCTCATCTTCGACCGCCGGGTCGCCGTGCTCTCCCTGCGGGGGAGCAAGGAGGGCGCGCTCATCGCCCGGAGCCCGAGCGTCGTCGACATGGCCGTACAGGCCTTCGAGCACGCCTGGGCGGTGGCCACGGACTTCCCCGTGAGCTATGACCGCGAGGTCACGCAGAGCACGTCCAACGCGATCCGCTCGTCCATCGAGCAGCAACTGGTCGACGGCATCAGCGACAAGCGGATCTCCGAGGGCCTGGGGCTGTCCCTCCGCGCCGTCCAGCGGCACATCGCGGAGATCATGAGGGAGCTCGGCGCGCGCAACCGCCTCCACGCGGGGTACCTGCTCTGCGAGAAGCGGCTCCACAAGGGTTCGACGCCGGCCGACGGCTCACCGGAGACGCCCGCGGCACAGCCGTGAAGGGCTCGCGGGGCCGCCGGCGAGCCTACCGGACCGCGCCCGCCCGGGCCCCACGCCCGCCACGGCGTCAGTCGGTGTACGTGCGTGCGGTCAGCCTGCGTTCGGCCTGCGGCGGGACCGTGAGGGCGAAGCCGTGGTTCGCGGCGACGGAGCGGGTGTGGTCGGCCGAGAGCGAACCGTGCCGTTCGAGGGAGAGGGCGGGCAGGCCCGAGCGGCCGTGACCCGAGGTGCGGTGGAAGGACAGCACCGTCGTCGACATCGGCACGTGGTACGGGTGGTGGCGACGGGCGACGGCCTCGTCGTCGTGGGCGAGGATCCGGACGTCCGGCTCGTGGCCGAAGTCCCTGGTCACTCCGGCGGCCCGCCAGTGGGCCGGCTCGTACTCCGCACCGGTCGCACGGCGGGAACGGTTCACCGAGGTGACCGAGAGGAATCCGGCACCGGTGCGGCCGAGGGCCTCGGCGAGGAAGACGTTGGACGGGCAGCGGTAGCCGGGGGCGATCAACTGCACGGTGGGCACGCCGTCCTGGACGGCCGAGAGATGGGGAGGGATCCGCGCCGCGGCGGGACCCCGGAAGCCGAACGGCCCGAGGGTCAACAGCTCCTCCACGAGGTCCTCGATCTGCCGGCGCGGCACCTCGGCCGGCAGCCGGGTCCAGTCGAAGACGGATCCCACGTGCTCGCGGACGGTCGTGACGCTGCCGACCTGGCCGGCCGGGCGGCCCTTCAGCCGGTTGACCCGCTCGACGACCTCCCGGTCGGCGCGGGCCGTGAGCGCGTAGAAGTTGCCGAAGCCGTGGGCCACGGCGGCCCCTTCGCCCAGCGCCTCGGCCGCCCTCCGTACGTCTCCGATGTCACCCAGGACCAGATCCCCGGCCGCGCCCGTCCGTCGTCCGCTCACCGCGCACCTCCACATGTCGTCGTCATGGACGACCGGGCAACGAGCCGGACCCCCACCGGTCACCCGGCGGGCCGCCGTCCAGGGCACGGACTCTCAGCGGACCGGGCGGGGCAGGCGTACGCGGACGAGGGTCGTCTCCACGCCGCTGTCGACCAGACGGCCGGCCGCGTCGAAGGCCGCGGGGCCGTCCGTCATGCCGAAGTCGTTGTCGTTGAGCAGGACGAGGGTGGAGCGGCCTTCGAGGGCGATGCCCTCGATCTTGCCGGGGACTCCTTCGACGGTGTTCAGGTCGAGGACCAGGCGCTTGGCGAGGAGCGGGGCGGCCTTCGCGGCCTCGTCGTCGAGCTGTTCCAGGGTGGGGGTCGCCGGGGTGTCCCAGCGGGCGACCGGGTGAGCCCTGGGTGAACGGACCTCCGTGGGCGGCCCGCACCGCCGCGGGCCTCAGCGCAGCAGCAGGTTCGCGCCCACGTCCTCCGGGACGGCCTCGCGGACCGGGGTGCTGTCCGGGCCCAGGACGCGCATGTCCGGGATCGGGATCCGGGTGGTGCGGTGGAGCAGGACCGTGCCGTCCTGGCGCCGGACCTCCGTGTAGCCGTGGGCCAGGAGGAGCGCGACGCGCGCCGCCTGGTCCTCCGTCGTGGCGAAGGGGAAAGTCCTGTCGTCCACGCGCAGGAGGACCCAGGCCGCGCCCCGGGGCACCGTGTCGACGATGACCACGTGCGTACGGGCCGTCAGGCGGGGGGCGATGGTGTTGTCCGCCTCCACCGTCGCCCCGTCCGGGATCAGTTCCGCCGCCGCCCCGTAGCGGCGGGCCGGCCCCCGTTCCAGCATCAGGAGGGGTTCTTGATCGGCTACCTCGGCAGCTCGAAGTGCGCGTATGCGCGCACGGCCTGGTCGAAGATCCCGAGGTCGAAGCCCGTGAGCCGCAGGGCCGTCCAGGACTGCATCCCGAGGCCGAGGCAGACGAGGAAACAGAGCAGGGAGAGGACTGCGCCCCGGCCACGCCGGGACGGAGAGGGCGACAGTAAGGGAGCCGGAGGCACCGACCGTGACGTGGGCGGGCGGCTCCGGTGTCCGTAGGTGTGTCGAAGTCGCAGGCCTCGTCGTGGTGGTGGTCGATGCCATGGAGGGGAACGCTACGTGTTCCGGTCGGCCGGGAGTGAGAATCGGACCATGGTGATCACCACGCGCTCCCTCAACCGCTCCACCCTCGCGCGCCAGTTGCTCCTCGAACGGGCCCCGGTCGACGTCGAGGAGGCCCTGCGGCGGGTCGTCGCCCTCCAGGCGCAGCTGCCCGGTTCGCCGTACGTGGCCCTGTGGAACCGCGTCGCGGGCTTCGAACCGGACCTGCTCGACGGGGCGGTGGAGGAGTTCCGGGCGGTGCGGTCCACGCTGATGCGGCTCACGCTGCACCTGGTGCACGTCGAGGACTACCGGGCGTTCCGGGAGGGCATGGAGCCGACGCTGCGCGGTTCGCGGCTCGGCGACCCCCGGTTCAGGGCCGCCGGGTTCACGCCGGCCGACGCCGACGCGCTGCTGCCCGGGCTCCTCGCGTACGCCGAGCGCGCGCGGACCGGCGCCGAGATGCTGGGCCGTCTCGAAGAGGGCCGCGGCGGCCCGGTGGAGTCCGTGGTCTGGCGGATGATCCGGCAGTACGCGCCGCTGTGGCACGCCCCGACGGGACCGCCGTGGTCGTACGGCACGGCGCAGTCCTTCGTCACGGCGGCCGAACTGCCGGAGCACACCGATCCGGACGCGGTCGCCGCGGGTCTCGCGGTGCTCGTACGGCGCTATCTGGAGGGCTTCGGGCCGGCGTCGGTGGCGGACATCGCGCAGTTCTCGATGACTCAGCGGGGGCGGGTGCGCGGGGCCCTGGCGGCGCTCGACGGCCGGCTCGACGTCCTGGAAGGGCCCGAGGGAACGATCCTGTACGACGTGCCCGGGGCGGTCCGGCCCGACGGGGACGTGCCCGCCCCGCCCCGGTTGATGGCCATGTGGGACAGCATCCTGCTGGCGTACGCGGACCGCGGCCGCGTCATCCCGCCCGAGTACCGCAAGGCGGTGATCCGCGTGAACGGCGACGTCCTGCCGACGCTCCTCGTCGACGGGTACGTCGCCGGGGTCTGGCGGCCGGTCGACGGCGGCATCGAGGCCTCGGCGTTCCAGCCGCTGCCGGCGGAGGTCTGGGCGGAGCTGGCCGCGGAGGCGGAGGCGCTCGGCTCCTTCCTGGCGGGCCGGGATCCGCGGGTCTACCGGCGCTTCGACCACTGGTGGGCCAAGGGGCTGCCGGTGGTGGAGACGAAGGTCATCCCCATCCGTTGACCCACCCGCCGACCGGATGTACGGCCTGATCGAGGGCACGATCCAACGCGACGGCGTGCAGCCGGTGATCGCGACCAGCGACCTGGATCACCGCCTGAGATCCTGGTCACCGCCCGAGGTCCTGCCTAGAGCAGCCCGGCCGTCCGGACTCCCAGCCATACGGCTCCGAGTCCGGCGGCCAGGCTCCCCGCCACGTTCAGCACCGCGTACCCCTTCGCCCCGCCCTCGTACAGCTTCAGCGTCTCGTACGAGAAGGTGGAGTACGTGGTGAGGGCGCCGCACAGGCCGGTGGCCAGCAGCAGGTGCAGCCGCTCCGAGGAGACGCCGGTCAGCAGGCCCAGGACGAACGAGCCGACGACGTTCACCGCGAACGTGCCCCAGGGAAGGCGGAGGCCGAACCGGGTCTTCGCCGCCCTGTCGGTGAGGTAGCGCAAGGGCGCGCCGACGGCGGCGCCCGCCATCACCAGCAGCCAGTTCACGCGGGCGTCACCCGGACCGGTACGACCGCGCGGGTGACGGCGCCCCCCGCCCAGACGGCGGCGAGGGCGGCGATCAGGGTCGCCACCAGATAGAGAAGGCCCCGCGTGGGGTCGCCCGCGTCCAGCAGCAGCCGGGTGTCGAGCGCGTACGTCGAGAAGGTGGTGAACCCCCCGCAGAAGCCGGTGCAGAGGAACGGGCGGAGCAGCGGATGGGGAGCCACCCGGACGCGCGTCTCGGTGAGCAGCACCATGAGGACGCCGAGCGCGGCGCAGCCGACGGCGTTCACCGTGAGGGTCGTCCAGGGGAAGCCGTGGGCCGGAGTCGGCCAGAGGAGCGAGGCGCCGTAGCGGGCGGTCGCGCCGAGGGCCCCGCCGGCGGCGACGACCCCGACGACCCGTAGCTCTCCGCGCGTTCCCATGCCTCGAAGCCTAGGGGGTGTCGGAAAGTCGAGCGCGAGGCGCACAGGCGCGGTTCCCGGCCTGGGGCATTAACCGGGATCCGGCCCGTGCAGCCTCGCTCTGCGATGGTCCGGCCACTCCCTGCTACGGGTCAAAGCGGGGCCGGTGAGTCTGTCAGATCCCCCCTCGGGGTATTCCCGAGGACCCTCAGGGGGGTCCGGGGCCGGGTGCTGGGGGCCGCTGTGACCTGGGGTGATGTAGGGGGAGGTGGTCCGGCCACCATTCGGCGGCCGATTCGGGTGCCGGGTACACCTCGTGCCGGGAGACGGGTGCGGGCGACGGTGGTGGAGCAGCGGGAGGGAGCTGCGCAACCTTCGGGCAGGAGTGTCGTGAGTACATCCACCAAGCGCAGGGCCACCACCGGGGCCGTCTCGTCGTTGACGGTTCCCCGGAGTCTCGGCACGTCCGTCGGTGCGTCCGGCGCGGGCGAAGAGGCCTACGCCGAGCTGTGTTCCGCGCTCTTCTCCGGCTTCCCGCGCCGCGACCAGCGCCTGAAGGCCGAGCAGTACCTGTACGGCCTGCTCACCGCGCAGGGCCGCAAGTCGATCCGGAACATCGCCGCGCAGATAGGCGGCCCCGCCGCCGAGCAGAGCCTGCACCACTTCGTCTCCAGCTCCACCTGGGACTGGCAGCCCATGCGGGCCGCGCTCGCCCGGTTCCTGGAGCGGAACAGCTGCCCGCAGGCCTGGGTCGTCCGGCCGATGCCGATACCGAAGGCCGGGGAGCACTCGGTGGGCGTGGACCGGCGTTTCGATCCGGAGCGCGGTCAGGTCTTCCACGGCCAGCAGGCCTTCGGGGTGTGGTTCGCGAGCGACGAGCTGAGCGTTCCGGTCAACTGGCGTCTGTTCCTGCCGGACCCGTGGGTCAACGACCGCACGCGGCGCGACCGCGCGGAGGTTCCCCAGGAGGCCGGCGAGGAGACGCTGGAGGAGTGCGCGGTCGCCGCGGCGCTCGACACCGCCCGCTGGACGGACGTCACCCGCAAGCCGCTGCTGCTCGACATCCGCGGCGGCGCGGGCCGGGCGGCGCTCACCCGGCTCGCCGGGGCAGGGGTGCCGGTCGTGGCGCGGATCGGTCCGGGTTCGCGGCTGGCGATAGCGGACCGTTCGCTGCCGGGCTTCGGCGCGGGGCCGCTGTCGGCGGTGCAGATCCTGGAGTCGCTCAAGGGCCTGCGCAGGCCGGTGAGCTGGGTGGACACGGTGGCCGGTGTGCGGACCTCGCGGACCTCGCTCGCCACGGCCGTGCGGGTCGCGCTGCCCACGCCGGGCGGGGAGCGGATGCGGCCCCTGGTGCTGCTCGGCGAGTGGGACGACCCGCGGCGGGCCCCGGCCCGGGTGTGGATCAGCGATCTGACCCACTCCCCCGTCGGCTCGCTGCTGCGGCTGACCAAGCTCGCGCGCCGGGTGGAGCGGGACTTCGTGGAGGTCGGCGAGGGTGCGGGGCTGCGGGACTTCGTGGGCCGTTCGTTCCGCGGCTGGCACCGCCACATCACGCTGGCCTCGGCGGCCCACGCGGCGACGCTCCTGGCCTCCTCGGAATGGGACGCGGCCTACGACTCCGGTTACGCGTCGAGGCGCTCGGCGAGCTGACCGCGGGTCGGCCCGCCCGGCCGGGCACCGCGAGCCCGACCCGATCGGCAAGACACCCCTACGGGGCGGCCGGGCGGGTCGGGTCGGTGGTGGCACGGCCCCGGGCGAGGACCTCGCGGGTGCGCTGGAGGCGCAGGGCGAGCTGGACCTCCAGGACCTGGCCCGGCTTCTGCCACTCGGGGCCGAGGAGTTCACCGATCCGCTCCAGGCGGCGCGAGACCGTGTTGGGGTGGACGTGCAGCGCCTCGGCGGCGTTGGTCGGGCTGCCGCCGGAGGCGAAGTACGCCTCCAGGGTCCGCGTCAGATCGGTGAACCGCTCGGCGTCGTAGTCGAGTACGGGCCCGATCGCCCCCTCGACGAAACCCTCCACGTCGTGGTCGTCGGAGAGCAGCAGGCCGAGGAAGCCCAGGTCGTTCACGGAGGCGGCCGAACCGGTGCCGCCGAGGGCGCTCATCGCGTCGAGGCAGCGCCCGGCCTCCAGGTGCATGCGGCCGACGCCGTCCGGGCTGGTGGCGGGTCCGGCGGCGGCGACGGAGACGGGATGGCCGAGCAGCGGGGAGAGCTCGGCGGCGACGGCCTTGGCTGCGGCCGAGGCGTCGATGCCGGGCAGCAGCAGCACGATGCAGCCGCCCTGCACGGTCTTCAGGCCGGAGAGGCGGTACGCGTAGGAGGACGCCCACACGACGGCGCGGCCCTGCTCGCCGCCCTCGGGCCTGGCCAGCACGAGGACGTGCGGTCTGCGCAGGTCGACGCCGAGGCGGCGGGCCCGCTGCGCGATCTGCTGCGGCGCGTGCGGCGGGTCGGCGATGAGGTCGTCGAGGAGCTCGTCGCGGACGGGCCCTTCGGCGACGGCCGTGGAGCGCCGCATCAGGAGGAGGAAGGCGACGGACTGGGCGGCGAGTTCGAGGAGTCGCTCGTCCTCGCCGGTGAGCCCACTGGCGGCGCGGATCACCAGGCCGCCGAGGTCCTCGGAGCCCGCGATGACGGGCGCGACCCAGGTGTCGCCGTCGGCGGGGACCGGGCGGCGGCGGGCGTGCGCGTCGAGCGAGGCCTTGGCGACGGCCTCCTCGTCGAGTCCGGGGATGTCGCCGCCGGCGAGGGCGCGGCCGCCCTGGTCGCGGATGAGCACGGTCGCGTCGAGGGCGTCCCCGGCGGCCTTCGCCACGTTTCCGAGATCGCCGCCCGCGAGGACGAGGTTCATGATGCGGCTGTGGGCCTCGCTGACGTGCCGCATCCGGGTGAGGCTGGTCCGCACGCGGGAGCTGTCCCGCTCCAGCTCGGAGACCTCGGCGCGGGTGCGGTCGAGGAGTCCGGCCTTCTCGACGGCGAGGGCGGCGAGGTCGGCGAGCGCGGCGAGGAGGCCGAGCTCCTCGGAGGTGTGGTCGCGGACGCGCCGGTCCGCCCCGTACAGCACGCCGATCACGGCGTCGCCGCTGCGCAGCGGGGCGGCCATGATGGCGTGCAGCCCCTCGCCGCGGACGGCGGCCTCGGCGTCCTCGTCGAAGGCGGGGGCATGGACGCCGGCGTCGAGCGAGCCCGAGGGGGCGAAGCGCTCGTCGGCGAGGTAGTCGGCGGTCCAGACGGGCTCGCCGTGGAGCTGGACGGCGCCGCCGAGTCCGTACCCCTCGCTGATCCTGAACCCGGGGGCGAGGCGTGGTCCGGCCGTCCGGCCGGCGCTTTCGGGTCCGGTGCGGGCGCCCTCGGTGGTGTGGACGTAGCAGCTGCCGTGCGGTCCGCGCAGTGTCACGAACGCCATGTCGAGGCCGAGGAGCCGGCGCGCGCGGCGGGTGATGACGCGGAGCAGGCTGTCGAGGTCGTAGGAGAAGGTCAGGTCGCGCGCGGTGTCGGTGAGGGCGGTGAGTCCGGCCTCGCGGCGCGCGTCGTCCTCCCGGCCGGTGCGGACCTCGCCGGCGAGTTTCACCGCCCGCTCCAGCTGTTCCAGACCCTCACCGGAGAGGCCGGCCAGCCGGGCTTCGTCGAGAAGCGTCTCGAAGTGTGCGGACGGTGCCTGTCCGGCGAGCAGTTCGAGGACCGCGAGCAGCGCGTCGGCACCGCCGGCCGCGTCCGCGCCGTGCGAGGTCATGGTCTCCACCCCCGTAGTAGAGCGAAACAAGTCATGTCGACAGGAGGCCGACCGCGTCACCCTGTCCACCGGAGCCGGTCCGGCTTCGGGAGTCCGTCGACATCGTCCCGCCGCACGTCCACAACGGCGACCTGACGTACTTCGTTCCCGGAATCGCGCGTTCCCTCAGACGAGCGATCCCACGGGGACGGGACGGGGCCTTACGGGGGTGTACTGGGCGGGTATGTGGGCGGGTATGGGGGCGGATGCGTGCACGGCCGTCCGGGTGGGTGTCCAGGCGTGCGCGTGGGTGTCGAAGACGGAGCGCGCCGCGGTGTGCCGCAGGGTCAGGACCGAGCGGTGGAGCCGGCGCAGGCGTGCGGAGGGCTCCCCGCCGCTCTCCCCGGCGAGGGCCGCCTTCAGCCGCTCGTAGGCGGTGAGGGCCTCGTCGTGATGGCCGCAGCGCAGCAGTGCGACCAGGTAGTGGGCGTGGAGCGCTTCGTTGGTGCGGTAGCGGGCGACGAGTCCGGAGAGTTCGGAGACCAGCTCCGCGTGGTGACCGAGGCCGAGCTGGGCCTCGATCCACTGGTCGAGGACGCTCAGGCGGGACGCTTCGAGGCGCTCGATCTCGCGGCGGAGCCGGGGGCCGGCCGCGACGCCGGCGTACGGCTCGCCGCGCCACAGGGCTAGGGCCTCGCCGAGGCGGAGTGCGGCGCGCGGGAGGTCACCCGCGTCCATGGCCCGGTAGCCGGCGCCCGCGGCCCGCTCGAACTGCCAGACGTCGTGGACGCCGCCGCCGGTGTCGAGGCGGTAGCCGCCGGGCTGGGAGACGAGGACCGCGTCGGCGGTGCGCCGGTCGGACCAGCCGGGTCGGGTTTCGGCCGGGCCGTCGTCGCGGGTCAGCGCGGACGCGATGAGTCTTCGCAGCTCCGTTATATGGGACTGGAGTTCGGCCCGGGCGCCGCGCGGGGCGCCCGAGGGCCAGAGCTCCTCGGTCAGGACCGTCACGGGGACGACCTGGTCCGCGCTGGCGGTGAGCAGGGCGAGCAGTTGCCTCGGCGCGGCTGCCGTCGGGGTGATGGACGCGCCGTTCTCCCGTACCGACAGTCCCCCCAGGATCCGGACGTCCACCTTGCCCCCTCAGTGCCTGTGCGGTGTCTGCGCGCGGGTTGACCTTCGTTGATTAGAAAAGACCCCCGTAGGCATGTCAATAAGAAACCGTAGGGTACGGAAACCTGACCCGTGATATCGGGGTGCTTCACCCCATTTGAGGGGATATTTCGGCGTCAGGATTTCGTCACTGGCTTAGACCTTTACCCCTCGAAGGACTGTTTCAGGACTCGGGGGTACGCTTTCGCAGAGACCTTGCGGATGCCAGAGGGGTCCTCAACCGCTATTTCGCGCCAGAAACCGGCCAGCAGGTACGGTTCAGAGGACGGCGGCGGCGGTGAGCAGTCCGAACGCGACAACGATCAGCGCCGTACGGACTGCATGGAATCCGTTCCACCGCTTCTCGAAGGCGGCCCGCACCGCCGAGGGGTCCTCGTCGGCGCCGCCCGGGCGCTCCGACGCGGCGAGCGCCACGTTCAGCGGGACGTTCCCCGCGACGGTGACCAGGTGGTTGAGGGCCGCGCAGACGAGTCCCGCGAGCACGAGCCACTTCTGCGTGTCCGTGCGTCCGTCGACGGGGACGAAGAAGGCGGCGGCGGGGAACGCGACGACGCCGAGGAAGACGAGCAGGAAGACGGGCCTGGGGACGCATTCGTTGATCCGGCGCATCGCCGGGACGAACTCGGCGTCCGTCAGCCGGGCGAGGGCGGGCATGATCCCGGTCTGGAAGATCAGCATGAAACCGGCGTAGAGCCCGGTGCATCCGACGGCGAGGGCGAGCAGCAGGGTGGCCATGCGGCCATTCTGGCCCGCCACCCGCCCCGAGCGTCAGCTGTACGGGTCACCCGACCTCAACTCTCCCTCGCGGGAGGCTCCTTCACCCAGCTCCGCGGCCGATCCGAACAGCCGCAGGGCCTGCTCGATCGACTCGGCGAGCTCCCGTACCACCGCTGATCCCGAACGGGCGGCGATCGCCTCGGCCCGCTCGCCGAGGACCCGCAGCCCCGGGTCGCCCGGCAGGTCGCCGCCGCGCAGCGCGTCCGCGAAGTAGGCGGTGATCGCGGTCAGTTGGAGGCTGTCGTGGCCGCCGTCCCACAGCCCCGCACCGAGGGCCTCGACCGCGACCGTGCCGGAGCGTTCGTGGGGCGCGCGGGTCGCCGGGTCGAGCCAGCGGACCGTGGCGGTGGCGACCCGGCCCGTCGCCCCGGGCCGGGTCTTCACCGCGTACAGCGCGGTGACGGTGTGACCGGCACCGACCTCGCCGCCGTCCACCCGGTCGTCACGGAAGTCCTCGTCGGCGACCTCCCTGTCCTCGTAGCCGATCAGCCGGAAGCTCTCGACGGTCCGCCGGTCGAAGGCGACCTGCGCCTTGGCGTCGCGGGCGCGCAGCTCGACGTGGGCGGGCAGCTGGTCGACGAAGACCTTCCGGGCCTGCTCGGAGGTGGAGACGTACGTGGTGTGGCCGTCGCCCTTGTCGGCGAGGGTCTCCATGAACTCGTCGCCGTACTCGCTGCCCACCCCGACGCCGAAGAGCGTGATCCCGTGGGCCCTGCGCTCCTCGTCGATGCGGCGGAGGATCCCGTCCGCGTCGGTCTCGCCGGTGTTGGCGAGGGCGTCGGAGAGCAGCACGACCCGGTTGGTGGCGCCCTCGCGGCGGCCCTCGACGGCGACGTCGTATCCGGTGCGGACGCCGGCCTCGACGTTCGTCGACGAGGCCGTCGCCAGGGACTCCACGACCTCGCGGATGCGGCCCCGGGCCTCGCCGACGCGGGTCATGGGCAGCCGGGTCTCCGCCTCGTCGCTGAAGGTGACGAGGGCCATCGAGTCGTCGTCGCGGAGCTCGTCGGCGAGCAGCCGGAGGGACTCCTTGACCAGGTCGAGGCGCCCGGGCTCGTCCATCGAGCCGGAGATGTCGACGACGAAGGTGAGGGCGGCGGGCGGGCGTTCACCGCTCCGGTCCGCGCCGCGGGTGGCGAGCCCCACCCGGACCAGGGACCAGCCGTCCCGGCCGGTGCGGGCACCGTCGAGGCTCACACCGAAGCCGTTGTCCGCCGGACGCGGGTAGTCCGGGCGGAAGCTGTTGACGAACTCCTCCGGGCGCACGGTCGACGGGGCGGGCAGCCGGCCCTCGGCGAGGGTGCGGCGGGCGTAGCCGTACGAGGCGGTGTCCACGTCCAGCGCGAAGGTGGAGAGGTAGTCGGGGGCCGGCGGCCTGCTGCGCTGCTCGCCCTCCTCGGGCGCGGGCGCGTCGGCCCCCGGGGTCGCCGTTCCGGGGGCGACGTATCCGGGCTTCGTGGCCCCGCCGCCACCGGAGGCGCCCGGTGCGGTGCGGCCTCCCTCGGCGCGCGACACGTCCCGGGTCTCGCCCGACGCGCCGCAGCCGCCGACGGCCAGTCCGACGGCGAGCAGTCCCGCGATCGTGGTCCCGAACCGGGCCTGGCGGCGCCCTCGCGCCACCGCTTCCTGTCGACTCATGTCATCTCCCCCATTCGTAAGGCACTTGTGAATGTGACGAACGAAGGGCCCGGAGGGAGCCGTCGGATGAGTTGCGGATGGATCTCGATGTGACAACGGCGGCCGGAGCGGACGAGGGTGGCATGGATTCGCCATCCTTCTCAACAGGGCTTGTCACCGTGTGCAGTCGCATGCGTACATGGAGTGGACATCGGTCGGGCGGGGGTGGTTCAGCGGTGGCAGAGAGCGCGGGCTCCGTGATGCTCGCCCGTTCGGCGATGAACCGGGCCGCGACCGAGGGACAGCGGCCCGCGGGGCGCCCGGTCCGGGGCGCGCGGCGCATCAGTGCCGCGCTCGCCGGGCTGGCCGCTTCCACCCGGCACGAGCTGCTCACCTTCGACGACCCCGTCGCCTCCGCGGGCTGCGCGATCCCCGGGCCGTTCCTGGAGCTGGCGGGAGCGTGCATGCGGGCCGCGGCGGAGCGGGCCGACGAGGTCCGGCGGATCGTGCCGCGGCACGCCCTGCCCCGGCTGCAGAGCGGGCTCGGGATCCCCGGCCGGGCCAGGCTCGCGGACGCGATCCCGTTCAAGATGATCGTCGTGGACCGGACGGTGGCGGCGGTCCCGCTCGACCTGGAACTGCTGTACAACGGCCTGCTGCTGATCCGCGACCCGGTGGTGGTGCAGGCCCTCGTCCGGGCGCACCACGCCTGCTGGGCGGCGGCCGAGGAGCTGACGTACATACCGCCGCCGGCTCCCCCGCGGCGCGATCTCGCGCCGCAGCTGCGGCCGGTCCTCGACGCGCTCCTGTCGGGGCTCACGGACGAGACGGCGGCGGCCCGGCTCGGCATGTCCGCGCGGACGTACAGCCGGCGGGTGGGCGAGCTGATGGCCGCCCTCGGCACGACGAGCCGCTTCCGCGCGGGCGCGGAAGCGGCTCGAAGGGGGTGGGTGTGAGAGCCCGATGAGGCCGTAGGGGGCTGCTAAGAGACGACGTCCTTGCGGGCGAAGCCGCGGAAGGCGAGGGCGAAGAGGACCACGGCGTACGTCACGGAGATCGCCGCTCCCTTGACCATGCCGCCCCACTCCAGCTGCGGCTGGAGCGCGTCGATCCAGGCGAACTGCCAGTGCGCGGGCAGGAAGTCGCGCCAGTCGCCGAGCGCCGTGACGGCGTCCAGGACGTTGCCGACGATGGTCAGTCCGACGGCGCCGCCCACCGCGCCGAGCGGGGCGTCGGTGCGGGTGGAGAGCCAGAAGGCGAGCCCGGCGGTGACCAGTTGGGAGACGAAGACGAACGCGACGGCGATGCCGATGCGCAGCACCGCGTCCATGGCGGGCACGGAGCCGCCCGTCGGCAGCTGGAGCGGCCCCCAGCCGTAGGCGACCGTGCCCGCGGCGAGGGCCACGAGCGGCAGGAGGAGCATCGCGGCCGCGCTGTAGCCGAGCGCCACGGCCAGCTTCGAGGCGAGGAGCCGGGAGCGGGGCACGGGCGCGGCCAGTAGGTAGCGCAGTGAGGACCAGCTCGCCTCGGAGGCGACGGTGTCGCCGCAGAAGAGCGCGACGGGGATGACGAGGAGGAAGCCGGCCGAGACGAAGAGGCAGGTCGCGGCGAAGTTGGCGCCGGAGGCCGTCGCCGTGTCCATGAGGGTGATCCGGCCGTTGCGGTCGCCGTCCCCGGCCCCGCCGATCGCGAAGGCGGCGATCAGGACGAAGGGCAGGGCGACGAGGATCCCGCCCATGATCAGGGTGCGGCGCCGCTTCCACTGCCGCAGGGCTTCGACGCGCAGCGGCAGGGTGCGTCCGGCCCGGTAGCCGGGGGCGGAGTCCGCCGCGCCCGTGAGGGTGCTGGTGGTGCTCATGCGGATCCTCCTCCGATCAGGGTCAGGAAGGCGTCTTCGAGGCGCCGGTGCGGTCCGACCCCCGTCAGCGGCACGTCCAGGCGGACGAGGTCGCCGATGAGGGCGGTCGCGTCCGCCCCGTCGAGGCGGACGAGGAGCCCGCCGTCGGCGCGGACGGCGGAGTCGACGCCCGGGAGGGCGCCGATCTTCTCGACGAGCGGGTCGTCGACCTCGCCTGCCAGGGTCACGAGCAGGGTGTCGCCGGAACCGGTGATCTCGGCGACCGGCCCGGCCTGGACGAGCTGTCCCCGGTCCATGACGACGAGGTGCGTGCAGGACTGCTCGACCTCCGCGAGGAGGTGGCTGGAGACGATGACGGTCCGGCCCTCGGCCGCGTACCGGATCATCACCTCGCGCATCTCGCGGATCTGCGGCGGGTCGAGGCCGTTGGTCGGCTCGTCGAGGATGAGCAGGTCCGGCAGGCCGAGCATGGCCTGGGCGATGGCGAGGCGCTGCCGCATGCCCTGCGAGTAGGTCCGCACGGCGCGTTCGAGGGCGCTGCCCAGGTTGGCGATCCGCAGGGCGTCGTCGACGTGGGCGTCCTCGGCGGGCCGGCCGGTGGCCTTCCAGTACAGCTCCAGGTTCTCCCGGCCGGAGAGGTGCGGCAGGAAGCCGGCGCCCTCGACGAAGGAGCCGACCCGGGAGAGGACCGGGGCGCCGGGGCGGATGGCCTGGCCGAAGATCCGGATCTCGCCCTCGTCGGGCCGGATGAGGCCCATCAGCATGCGCAGGGTGGTGGTCTTGCCGGCGCCGTTCGGGCCGAGGAGCCCGAGGACCTGGCCCTGCTCCACGCGGAAGGAGAGGTCACGGACGCTGTACCTGTCGCCGCCCGCGTACTTCTTGGAGAGTCCGGTGATCTGGAGCGGTACGGAGGTGAGCTCCGGGTCCGGCGCGGGGGCGGTCGTGCGGCGGCGGGCGGTCAGGAGCAGGGCGGCGGCGACGGCGAGGCCGAGGAGCGGCAGACCCCAGACCCACCAGGGCAGCGCGGCGGCCTGGGTGTCGACGCCGGGCGCGGTCGGGACGGTGAGCGGGCCCTCGACGGCGACGGTGTAGCCGGCCGGGACGGCCGGGGAGGCGTAACCGAGGTCGGTGGCGGCGAGGACGAGGCGCAGCCTGTGCCCGGCCTCCACCTCGTGGTCGATCGCGGGCAGGGTCAGGGTGACGCTGCGTCCGGCCTTGGCGTCCTCGACGCGGACGGGGGTGACGAGCTGGGAGGGCAGCACTTGCTGCCGTCCGTCGGGCCCGACGTCGTACACCTTGGCGAAGAGGACGGCGGAGCCGTCGGCCGCGGTGGAGGTGACCTTGACGCGGACGGTCGGGGTGCCGGTGATCCGGACAGCCCCGGTCTGCGGCTTCGCGTCGAAGCGGGCGAACTGGCCGGGGAAGTCGAGGGAGAGACCGACGCCGAGGGAGGAGAGACCGGAGAGGCCGCCGCCGAGGCCGGGGACCGCGGAGATGGCGGGCGGTGCGGCGCCGGCCGGGTTGGCGAAGGTCTGCGGCGGTCCGGCCAGGGCGTAGCTCTTCGTGGCGGCGGTGAGTCCCGGGTAGCGGTCGGCGGTCGCGGCCCGCAGGGTGGCCTGTCCGTCGGTGGAGTCGACGCCGCCGGTGCGGCTGACGCGGAAGGCGGGGCCGGTGTCGGTGGCGGTGTCGCGCTTCAGCCAGCGGTCGAACCAGGTGCTGATCCGCCGCTCGACCCGCTCGGCCTCGCGGTCTCCGCCGTCGTGGCCGCCGGCGGTCCAGTCGACGGCGACGGGGGCGCCGTTGGCGGTGAGGGTGCGGGCCATGGCGTCGGACTGGGCGAGGGTGAAGAGGGAGTCGGACTGGCCCTGCACGATGAGCGCGGGCACCTTGATCCGGTCGCCGACGGCGGAGGGGCTGCGGGCTTCGAGGAGCGCGCGGGCGGCGGCGTCGGGCTTTCCGCTGACGGCGACGCGCTGGTAGAGCGAGCAGAGTTCGGCGGTGAAGCGACCGCAGCCGGCGGCCTTGGCCGCGCCCGGCTGACCGGCCGCGGCCGACCGGTTCGCCGCGCCCGGCTGGTCGGCCGCGCCCGGCTGGTCGGCCGCGCCCGGCTGGTTCGGTGCACCGGGCTGGTTCGGCGCACCCGGCTGGTTGCCCGCGGAGAAGAAGATCCCCGCCCAGAGCTTCTTGAAGACGTCGTTCGGGAAGAGGGCGTCCGCGAGGTTCCAGTAGGTGATCTGGGGGGCGATGGCGTCGACGCGCGGGTCGTGGCCCGCGGCGAGCAGGGAGATCGCGCCGCCGTAGGAGGCGCCGGTGACGCCGACGCGCGGGTCGCCGGACTTGTCGAGGAGGACCTCGGGGCGGGCCGCGAGCCAGTCGATCAGCTTCCGGACGTCCGCGACCTCGCGGTCGGGGTCGTTGAGCCCGATCTCCCCGGTGGAGGCGCCGAAGCCGCGGGCGGACCAGGTGAGGACGGCGTAACCGTCGCGGGCGAGCTGCTCGGCCTGGGCGCGGACGTCGTTCTTGGAGCCGCCGAAGCCGTGGCCGAGGAGGACGGCGGGGCGCCGGCCGTCTCCGCCGCTCGTGAAGTACGAGGTGTCGAGCCGTACACCGTCGATGTCGAGCGCCCGGTCCGCGCGGTGCACGGGCGGCGGTTCGTCGGAGGCGACGGCGGTCCAGGTGCCGGCACCCGCGAGGACGGCGAGGACGGCGGTGACCGCGGCCCACCGGGGAAGTCGGAGTCGCATGGGTCGAGCCTAAGCGGACCGGCCCCGGCGGCACCGCTCTCCTCAGGGGGAGGCTCCCGACCTCCTGGGGTCGTACGGCCGGCCGCCGCGTACAGCGAACGCAGTATCCGGTGACGACGGCCCCCGGGGTGCGGCGGTACGCACCCCGGGGGCCGTTCGGCGACTGCGGCGCGGCCGGGGCCGCGCCACGCGTCAGTGGTTGCGGGGGAAGCCCAGGTCCACGCCCGCCGGGGCGTCGGACGGGTCCGGCCAGCGGGTGGTGACGACCTTGCCGCGCGTGTAGAAGTGCACGCCGTCGTTGCCGTAGATGTGGTGGTCGCCGAAGAGCGAGTCCTTCCAGCCACCGAAGGAGTGGTAGCCCACCGGCACCGGGATCGGCACGTTGACGCCGACCATGCCGGCCTCGACCTCCATCTGGAAGCGGCGGGCCGCTCCGCCGTCACGGGTGAAGATCGCGGTGCCGTTGCCGAAGCGCGAGCCGTTGATGAGGGCGAGGCCCTCCTCGTACGTCTCGGCGCGCAGCACGCAGAGCACCGGGCCGAAGATCTCGTCCTGGTAGGCCGCGGCCGTCGTCGGCACGTGGTCCAGGAGGGACAGGCCGATCCAGTGGCCGTTCTCGTGGCCCTCGACCGTGTAGCCGGTGCCGTCGAGGACGACCTCGCAGCCCTCGTCCGCCGCGCCGGTGACGTAGGAGGCCACCTTGTCGCGGTGGACGGCCGTGATGAGCGGGCCCATCTCCGAGGTCGGGTCGGTGCCGGGACCGATCTTGATCTTCTCGGCGCGCTCGCGGATCTTCTGGACCAGCTCGTCGCCGATCGAGCCGACGGCCACGACCGCCGAGATCGCCATGCAGCGCTCGCCGGCGGAGCCGTACGCCGCCGAGACGGCCGCGTCCGCCGCCGCGTCGAGGTCGGCGTCCGGGAGGACCAGCATGTGGTTCTTCGCGCCGCCGAGCGCCTGGACGCGCTTGCCGTTGGCGGAGGCGGTGGTGTGGATGTGGCGGGCGATCGGGGTCGAGCCCACGAAGGAGATCGCGGAGACGTCCGGGTGCTCCAGGAGGCGGTCCACGGAGACCTTGTCGCCGTTCAGGACGTTGAAGACACCGTCCGGGAGGCCCGCCTCGGCGAGCAGCTCGGCGATCTTCAGGGCCGGCGACGGGTCCTTCTCGCTCGGCTTGAGGATGAAGGTGTTGCCGGTCGCGATGGCGATCGGGAACATCCACATCGGCACCATGGCCGGGAAGTTGAAGGGCGTGATGCCCGCGACGACGCCCACCGGCTGGCGGATCGAGGCCACGTCCACGCGGTTCGACACCTGGGTGGAGAGCTCGCCCTTGAGCTGGACGGTGATGCCGCAGGCCAGGTCGACGATCTCCAGGCCGCGGGCGACCTCGCCGAGCGCGTCCGAGTGGACCTTGCCGTGCTCGGCGACGATCAGCTCGGCGATCGCGTCGCGGTTGGCGTCGAGCAGGGCGCGGAACTTGAAGAGGATCGTGGTGCGCTGCGCGAGGGACGAGGTGCCCCAGGTCGCGAAGGCGTCCTTGGCGGCGGCGACGGCGGCGTCCACCTCCTCGACGGAGGCGAGCGCGACACGGGTGGTCACGGCGCCGGTGGCCGGGTCGGTGACCGGGCCCCAGTTGCCCGACGTGCCCTCGACGGCCTTGCCACCGATCCAGTGGTTGACAGTCTTGACGGTGTTCGTCATGACGAGATGCTCCTTCAGAGATGGCGGCGTCGGGCGGTGACGTGCCGGTCGTACTCCTCGCGGGCCTTGACCGCCGACGGGCGGGTCGACGTCTCGGCCACGGGCACATCCCACCATGCCTGGGCCGGGGGCGGGCCCGACACTGTGTCTGCCGTTTCGGTCTCGACGTAGACACATGTGGGAACCGTCGCCGCCCGTGCGTCCGCGAGGGCTTCCCGCAGGTCACGCACGGTGCGGGGGCGCAGCACGCGCATGCCGAGGGAGGCGGCGTTGGCTCCGAGGTCGACGGGGAGCGGCGCGCCGGTGAAGGTGCCCTCCGCGTCCCGGTGGCGGTAGTCGGTGCCGTACCGCTCGGCGCCGACGGCCTCCGAGAGGCCGCCGATGGAGGCGTACCCGTGGTTCTGCAGGATGACCAGCCGCAGCGGCAGCCGCTCCTGCACGGCGGTGACGATCTCGGTGGGATTCATCAGGTACGTACCGTCGCCGACGAGCGCCCAGACGGGCCGGCCGGGCGCGGCGAGCAGGACGCCGAGGGCGGCGGGGATCTCGTAGCCCATGCAGGAGTAGCCGTATTCGACGTGGTACTGGTCCGTGGAGCGGGTCCGCCACAGCTTGTGGAGGTCGCCGGGGAGGGAGCCGGCGGCGTTGATCAGGATGTCGCTGCCGTCGACCAGAGTGTCGAGTACGCCGAGGACCTGGGCCTGGGTGGGCCGGGCGTCCTCGTCGGGGGTGGCGTAGGCGGCGTCGACACGGTTCCGCCAGCGGAGCTTCTCCTCGGCGTACTCGTGGACGTAGTGCTCGGTGACGTGGTGCGGCTCCAGGAGCGAGTGGAGCTGTTCGAGGCCCTCGCGGGCGTCCGCGACGAGTGGGAGCGCGGCCAGCTTGTGGGAGTCGAAGGCGGCGACGTTGAGGTTGACGAACCGGACGTCGGGGTGGCCGAAGAGGGTGCCGGAGGCGGTGGTGAAGTCGGTCCAGCGGGTGCCGACGCCGATGACCACGTCGGCGGTGCGGGCCAGGTGGTCGGCGACGGCGGTGCCGGTGTGTCCGATACCGCCGACGTCCTGGGGGTGGTCGTGCGGCAGCGACCCCTTGCCGGCCTGGGTGGAGGCGACCGGAATGCCGGTCAGCGCGGCGAAGTCGTGGAGCGCCTCCTCGGCCCCGCTGTACCGCACGCCGCCGCCGGCGACGATCAGCGGACGGGTGGCCCGGGCGATCGCCGCGACCGCCGCGTCCAGTTCCGCCTCGTCCGGGGAGGGGCGGCGGACCCGCCAGACCCGCTCGGCGAAGAACTCCTCCGGCCAGTCGTACGCCTCCGCCTGGACGTCCTGGGGCAGGGCGAGGGTCACCGCGCCGGTCTCCGCCGGGTCGGTGAGGACCCGCACGGCGGCGAGCGCGGCCGGCACGAGGGCCTCGGGCCGTCCGATGCGGTCGAAGTAGCGGGAGACGGGCCGCAGGCAGTCGTTGACCGACACGTCGCCGGTGTGGGGGAGTTGGAGCTGTTGCAGCACGGGATCGGCGGGGCGGGTCGCGAAGGTGTCGCCGGGGAGGAGCAGGACCGGCAGGTGGTTGATCGTGGCGAGGGCGGCGCCCGTGACGAGGTTGGTGGCGCCGGGGCCGATGGAGGTGGTGACGGCGTGCGCGGAGAGCCGGTTGGACTGGCGGGCGTAGCCCACGGCCGCGTGCACCATGGCCTGTTCGTTGCGGCCCTGGTGGAAGGGCATGCGCTCGGCGTCCTCGACCAGCGCCTGGCCGATCCCGGCGACGTTGCCGTGGCCGAAGATGCCCCAGGTGGCGGCGATCAGCCTGCGTCGTTCGCCGTCGCGCTCCGTGTACTGGGCGGCGAGGAAGCGGACGAGGGCCTGGGCGACGGTCAGCCGGATGCTCATGCGTACCCCTCCGTGTGGTCCGGATGGAAGGAGATCTTCCACTCCCGCTCCGCGCCGGGGCCCGCCATGACGTTGAGGTAGTAGAGATCGTGACCCGGCTGGGCGATCGACGGCCCGTGCCAGCCGTCCGGTACGAGGACGGCGTCGCCGTCCCGGACCTCGGCGAGGAGCTCGGCTCCGCCCGGCCGGGAGGGCGAGATCCGCTGGTAGGCGAGGCCGTGCGGGCCGGCGATCTCGTAGTAGTAGATCTCCTCCAGGACGGACTCGGTGCCCGGGCGGTGCTCGTCGTGCTTGTGGGGCGGGTAGGAGGACCAGTTCCCGCCGGGGGTGACGACCTCGACGGCGATCAGCCGGTCGCAGGCGAAGGCGCCTGCGGCGGCGAAGTTCCGCACCTGGCGGGCGCGGTTGCCGCTGCCCCGCGTCTCGACGGGAACCTCCGGCGCGGGGCCGTAGCGGGCGGGGAGTCGTCGCTCGCACTTCGCTCCTGCCAAAGCGAAGCGGCCTCCCGCGCCGGAGGCGATCTGGGCGTGGGCGTCGCGCGGTACGTAGGCGAAGTCGGTCACGGCCGTGAACACGCTGTCGCGGCCGAGGAGTTCGAGGACTTCGCCGTCGACGCGCACGCTACAGGCACCGGCGAGGGGAAGCACGACCCATTCGGAATCCCCGCTCTCGAAGGAGTGGGTCTCCCCCGGCCCGAGGGTGAGCACCCGCAGGGCGGAGTGCTCCCAGCCGGCCTGCTTCGGGTCGACGCGGAGCGCGTACGGCCCGTGGGCGGCGGAGCCGGCGGGCAGATGGAGACGCGCGGCGCGGGAGGTGCCGGGGGTGAGGTCGGAGACGGGGTCAGGGGTGGAGCCGGGCGCGGGCTCCGGGGTGGCGCCGGGAGCGGGCTCCGGGGTGGCGCCGGGAGCGGGCTCCGGGGTGGCGCCGGGAGCGGGCTCCGGGGTGGCGCCGGGAGCGGGCTCCGGGGTGGCGCCGGGAGCGGGCTCCGGGGTGGCGCCGGGAGCGGGCTCCGGGGTGGAGCCGGAGGCGGGCTCCGGGGTGGTGCTGGGGGTGAGGTCGGAGGTGGGGTCGTGCGCGGGAATCATGGCGGATCCCTACCCCCTTTCCGGGATCGTTCCCGTGCCCGCGGCGAGCGCCTCGGCGATCTCCTCCGCGTACGGCATGGCGGACGAGCAGGCGAGGCGGCCCGCGACGATCGCGCCGGCGGCGTTGGCGTGGCGCAGGATCCGTTCGAGGTCCCAGCCGGCGAGGAGGCCGTGGACGAGCGCCCCGCCGAAGGCGTCGCCCGCGCCGAGCCCGTTGACGACCTCCACGGGCAGCGGCGGCACCTCGGCGGACGTGCCGTCGGCGGCGAGCGCGAGGACGCCCTCGGGCCCCTGCTTCACGACGGCGAGCCGGACCGTGCCGGTGGCGAGCAGCGCGCGGGCGGCGGCGTGCGGATCGCGCTCCCCGGTGGCGACCTCGCACTCGTCGAGGTTGCCGACGGCGACGGTCGCGTGGCGCAGGGCCTCGGCGTAGTGCGGGCGGGCCTCGGCCGGGTCCGTCCAGAAGACGGGCCGCCAGTCCAGGTCGAGGACCGTCACCTCCCGGCCGGACCGGGCGCGCAGGGCCTCCAGGGTCGCGGCGCGGCTCGGTTCGGCGCAGAGGCCGGTGCCGGTCGCCCAGAAGACCCGGGCGGCGCGGATCGCCGCGAGGTCGAGCTCGTGCGGGTGGATCTCCAGGTCGGGGGCCTTGGGCCGGCGGTAGAAGTGGAGCGGGAAGTCGTCGGGCGGGAAGAGCTCGCAGAAGGTGACGGGGGTGGGGTAGGCCGCGACCTCGGTCACCCAGCGGTCGTCCACGCCGAAGCGCTTGAGGTCGTGGTGGAGCGCGGTGCCGAAGGGGTCGGCGCCGGTGCGGGAGACGAGGGCGGTGCGGCGGCCGAGCCGGGCGGCGGCGACGGCCACGTTGGCCGGGGAGCCGCCGAGGAACCGCCCGAAGGTCTCGACGCGGTCGAGCCCGACGCCGCTCTGCAGCGGGTACAGGTCCACGCCGAGGCGCCCCATGGTGATCAGCTCGTACGGCTCCGTCTCCACGCGCCACCTTTCGCCTCCGGCCCCGCCCTCAGGTCTAGTCGGCCGTCCGGAGGCGTGTCAACGACATGTCCGGACATTCGGACGCGGGGCGGAGGGCGGTCGGATACGGCACGGACGCAGCGCGGACGCCCCGGCCCGGCCGCGCCGCCCGAGCGCCCGCCCGCTTGACGCTGCTCTCGCGCCCCGGTCAAGGTGGCAGGCATGACGAAGCCGCCGAAGCCGTCGTTGCCCCCGTCGCCGTCGAGTCCCTCCCGCATCCGTATCGGCTCCGCCCCGGACTCCTGGGGGGTGTGGTTCCCCGACGATCCCCGGCAGGTGCCGTGGCAGCGCTTCCTCGACGAGGTGTCCGGCGCGGGCTACGAGTGGATCGAGCTGGGGCCGTACGGCTATCTGCCCACCGATCCGGCCGTCCTCGCGGAGGAGACGGCGCGGCGCGGGCTGCGGGTCTCGGCGGGGACGGTCTTCACCGGGCTGCACCACGGCCCGGGCGTCTGGGACCGCACCTGGGCGCACGTCGCCGAGAACGCCGCGCTCGCCCAGGCCATGGGCGCGGGCCATCTCGTCGTCATCCCGTCCTTCTGGCGGGACGACCGGACGGGCGAGGTCCTGGAGGAGCGCACGCTCTCCGCGGAGCAGTGGCGGGATCTGACCCGTCTGACGGAGCGTCTGGGGCGGGAGGTGCGGGAGAGATACGGGCTGCGGCTCGTCGTCCATCCTCACGCCGACACCCACCTCGACGGCGAGGAGAGCGTGACGCGCTTCCTCGACGCCACCGACCCGGAGGCCGTCGCGCTCTGTCTGGACACGGGACACTACGCCTACGCCGGCGGGGACAGCGTCAAGCTGATCGAGAGCTACGGGGAGCGGATCGGCTACCTCCACCTCAAGCAGGTCGATCCGGAGATCCTGGCCCGGGTGGTGGCCGAGGAGGTGCCGTTCGGCCCGGCGGTCGCGCGGGGCGTGATGTGCGAACCGCCGTCCGGGGTGCCCGCCCTGGAGCCGGTGCTCGCCGCCGCGCGCGCCCTGGACGTGGACCTCTTCGCGATCGTCGAGCAGGACATGTACCCGTGCGAGCCGGACGCTCCGTACCCGATCGCGCTCCGCACCCGGCGATTCCTGCGCTCCTGCGGCGTGTGACGGGCGCATACCTGCTTCACCAGGGGTGACGCACGCGGACACACCGGTGTCCGCGTGCATCACTTCGGTCACACAGGTCGCTTCCCCGTCACGCGTATCTCCGTTACGCGGGTCTTCCGTCACAGGCGCTCGACAGCCGCTCTCCTCCTGCCGGCAGGGGTCGTTCACCCGGGAACAGGCTCAGTGATCACCAACGCCCGCCCGCAGCGCCCCCGAACGGCACCCCCTGCCGCCGCTGCGCGGCGCGCAGGGAGGTACCAGGCATGACGGACAGAAGGCTCTGGTCGTACAAGGACATCGCCGCGCACATCCGCGTCCAGCCGGACACCGTCCGGTCCTACCGGAAGCACGGCCTCCTGCCGGCGCCCGACCAGGTCGAGTCGGGCAAGCCCTACTGGTACGCGGACACGATCCGCGCCTGGGTCGCCAGCCGCCCCGGCAACCGGGCAAGGCCGTAGGACCTGTCCGGGAGACGAGGACGCCGGGCCCCGGAGTGTTCCGGGGCCCGGCGTCCTGCTGTGTCTCGTCAGTGGGCGGGGCTGTACTCCTTGCGGTCGGCGTCGGAGCCGGTGCCTGAGCCGGTGCCCGTGACGGAGTCGGTGTCGGCCGGGGCGGTGGCTGTCGGGGCCGG
The DNA here is from genome assembly GCF_014649015.1 of Streptomyces narbonensis. Taxonomy (GTDB): domain Bacteria; phylum Actinomycetota; class Actinomycetes; order Streptomycetales; family Streptomycetaceae; genus Streptomyces; species Streptomyces narbonensis. Next base: position 284,203 of record NZ_BMSF01000001.1, on the reverse strand, counting down.
GGCGTCCGACTCGCTGACCCCGAAGCGGTCGTGGAAGCGGCGCAGCGGTCCCGGGGCCCACCAGGTGAAGCGGCCGGTCAGCTTCATGACGGAGGGGACGAGGAGGCTGCGGACCACCATCGCGTCCATGAGGACGGCGAGGGCGACGCCGAGGCCGAGCATCTTGGTGTTGGTGACCCGTGAGGTGCCGATCGCGACCATGACCACGGCGAGGATCACGGCGGCCGCGGTGATCAGACCACCGGTGCGGCGCAGGCCGAAGCGGACGGAGTGCTCGTGGTCGCCGGTGGCGTCGTACTCCTCCTTGATGCGGGAGAGCAGGAAGACGCCGTAGTCCATGGAGAGCCCGAAGGCCACGCAGAACATGAGCACGGGCAGGGTGGTCTCGATGTCGCCGGTGGAGGTGAAGCCGAGGAGTCCGGCGAGGTGGCCCTCCTGGAAGACCCAGACGACCGCGCCGAACATCGCCGTCAGGCTGAGGGCGTTGAGGACGACCGCCTGGACGGGCACGATCACGCTGCCGGTGAGCAGGAAGACGAGCAGCAGGGTGGCGAGGACGACGATCGCCGCCGCCCAGGGCAGCCGGTCGGCGAGGGCGTCCTTGGAGTCGACGAGGACGGCGGCCTGGCCGGTGACGGAGGTCTCGAAGGGCGCGGGCGCGGCCCGGAGTTCGCTCACGACCTGCTGGGCCCCGGGGCCGACGGTCTCGCCCTCGGGCACGACGGTGAAGTAGGCCTGGCCCGTGGCCCCGCCGGCGGTGACGGGGCCGTCGGCCCGGCCGACGCCCTCGATGGTGGAGATCCGCTCACGGAAGGCCTCGTACTGGGCGGGGGTGGCCTCGCCCTCGGCGAGGACGGTGAGCCCGCCGCCCGGGTTGCCGGGGAAGCCGTCGCGGAGCTGGTCCTGGACGACCCGGGAGGCGGCGGTGACGGGCAGCTGGCGGTCGTCGGCGGTGCCGAACTTCACGCCGAGGAAGGGCAGTCCGAGGAGGACGAGGCCGGCGGCGGTGGCGACGGCGAAGACGGGCGCGCGGCGCATCACGAGGTCGGCGGCGCGGGCCCAGCCGGATCCGTCGGTGTCCTTGCGGGGCGGGCGGCCGCGGCGGAGGAGGCGGCGCAGGTCCAGGGCGTTGACCCGGTCGCCGAGCAGCACGAGGGCGGCCGGGAGCAGGGTGAGCGCGGCGGTCGCGGCGAGGACGACGACGGCTATGCCGGCGTAGGCGAAGGAGCGCAGGAAGTACTGCGGGAAGACGAGCATCGCGGAGAGCGAGACGGCGACGGTCAGCGCGGAGAACAGCACGGTCCGTCCCGCCGTGCGCAGGGTGGTGCGGACGGCGGTGTACGTGTCGGCCCCGGCGGCGAGCTCCTCGCGGTAGCGGCGGACGACGAACAGGGCGTAGTCGATGGCTAGGCCGAGCCCGAGGGCCGTCGTCAGGTTCTGGGCGAAGACCGAGACGTCGGTGAACTCGGTGATGCCGCGCAGGACGGCGTTGGTGCCGAGGATGGCGACGATGCCGACGCCGAGCGGCAGCAGGGCGGCGACGGCGCTGCCGAAGACCATGACGAGGAGGACGAGGGTGAGGGGCAGAGCGATGAGCTCGGCCCGGAGGAGGTCCTCCTGGATGACGGTCTGCATCTCGTGGCGGACGGCCAGCCCGCCGCCGAGGGAGACCTCGACGGGGCCGTGGGTGCCCCGGTACTCGGGGGCGATCCGGTCGAGTACGGCGGCGGCGTCCTTCTCCTCGCCGGCGATCCGGGCGGCGATGACCGCCTGGCGGCCGTCCTCGGAGCGGAGGGCGGGCGAGCCGGTGGACCAGTACGAGCCGACGCCGTCGACGCCCGGCTCGGCGTCGAGCCGCTCGGCGAGCTTCCGCGCCTCGGCGACGACGGCGGGGTCGTCGACCGCGGCGGCCCCGGCGGCCTTCCCGGCCTTCCCGGCCTTCCCGGCCTGCCCGGCCTGCCCGGCCCCCCCGGTCTGTCCCGTGTCGACCAGGAGCAGCAGGTTGGGCTGGGAGCCGGGGAACTCCCGGGCCAGCGCCTCCGTCGCGTACGTGGACTCGGCGGCCGGGTCCTCCCAGCCCCCGCTGCCCATCCGGTCCGCGACGCCGCCGCCCGCCAGGACGGCGAGGGCGGTGAGTACGAGCGCCACGAGGAGCGTGAGGCGCGGCCGGGCGGTGACGAACCGCGTCCACCCGCCGCCCGTGCCCCCGCCGGGCGCTGATTTCTTGACTTCGGCCATGACGCGGTGTCCCCTTCACCTGACCCATGTGCGCGCTTCCCGGCAGGTCGCATGGGTCACCCATTGCCATAGAATGACAAACACGAGTGATCGCTCGCGTTTCCTTAGAATGCGAGCGACCTCTCGCATTTGTCAAACGCGCCACGAGGAGAGCTGGGGACAGTCATGTCCGAGAAGCCCGAGATGTCCGAGGACCCGAAGCCGCGCCGCCGTCAGGCGCGCGGTGAGCGCCGCATCACGCAGCTGCTCCAGGCCGCCGCGAACGTCTTCTGCGCGAACGGGTACACGGCCGCCAGCACCAACGCGATCGCCCGCGAGGCGCACGTCTCGCCCGGCACGCTCTACCAGTACTTCCCGAACAAGGAGGCCATCGCCGTCGAGCTCGGCGAGCGCCTCATGTACGAGATGCGGGAGGCCCACGGCCAGGCCTTCACCCCGGAGAACCTGGCCCTGCCGCTGCCCGAGCTGCTCGACGCGGTCGTCGACCCGCTGATCGCCTTCAACTGCGCCAACCCGGTCTTCCTCGCCCTGATGCACGGCTCCGAGGTCCCCGGCAAGATCGCGGAGGAGCACGACGCCCTGCACGCCTCGCTGATCGAGCGGGTCCGTCTGCTGATCGCCCACTACCTCCCGGACAGCCCGCCCGCGGACTGCGTCCGGGTCGCCGACATGGCCTTCGCGGTCTTCAAGGGCGGCCTCCACCTGGTCCTCGCCGCCCCCGAGGGCCCCGAGCGGGACGCCACGATCGCCGAGCTGAAGCAGGTCCTCCTGCGCTACCTCGACCCGGTCATCGGCCAGGGCACCCTCGCGGCCGGCACCCCCGCGATCGCCGGCGGCGGAGTCACCACGTCTCGGACCCCCTGACCGCCTCGGCGGGCCGCCCCTCCCCACCCTCCCCCGCCCGCGCCCGCAGCTTCAGCGCGAGCAGCGGGAAGACGAGGACGGAGACCATGGCGGCGCCGACGAGCGCCGCCGCGTCGCCGGCCGACAGCTCGTGGTCGTCCACGCCGATGGTCGTGATCGCGACGACGAGCGGCAGCGCCGTGGAGCCGTAGAGGACGAGCCCGCCCCGGTCCCTGCGGTCGAGGTCGCGCGGGGCGAGGAACCAGATCGGCCCGCCGCGCACGACCAGGAAGAGCACCAGGAAGACCGGCAGCAGGAGCAGGGTGCGGCCGCCGGAGAGGAGCGAGTCCAGGTCGAACTCGATACCGGTGACGACGAAGAAGACCGGGACGAGGAAGCCGAAGCCGACGCCCTCCACCTTCTCCAGGATCTCCGGGCCGCTCTCGGGAGCGGCCCCGGTCAGCAGGAGCCGGGTGATGAGACCGGCCGCGAAGGCGCCGAGCAGCACGTCGAGCCCCAGCGCCGTCGAGGCCCCCAGCATCAGGGCGAGCACCAGGAAGACGAACCGGACGGCGAACTGGCCGCTGCTGTGCAGGGTCTTGGCGATGATCCGGGAGAACCACGGCGGGCGCGGGCGCAGCGCCCAGAAGACGGCCGCCGCCGTGAGCGCGGCGAAGACGCCGAGCAGCACCGCCGACTCGGCCGGGGCGCGCCCGCTGAGCAGCAGCGCCATCGCGATGATCGGCCCGAACTCGCCCACCGCGCCGAAGGCCATGACGACCGAGCCGAACCGCCCGTGGAGCACGCCCGCGTCCCGCAGCACGGGCAGGACGGTGCCGAGGGCGGTGCTGGTCAGCGCCACCCCGATGAAGACGCCCTTGGCATAGCCGCCGCCCAACAGGACGCCGGTGCCGAGCCCGAGGGCGAGGGCGGCGAGCCAGGACCAGACGGCTCTCCTGAGGGTGTCGCCGCGGACCTTGCCGAACTCGATCTCGTACCCCGCGAGGAAGATCAGCATGGTGAGGCCGAGCTGGGAGAGGCCGTCGATCAGCGCGTCGGGGCGGGCCCAGTCCAGGACGTCGGGGCCGATGAGGATGCCGAGGAGGATCTCGAAGATGACGAGGGGTACGGGCAGCCTGCGCCCGACCGCGTAGGCGAGCAGCGGCGCCAGGACGGCGATCGCCATGATCAGGATCAGCGTGCTCCCCGAATGCGACATAACGGGTATTTACCATAGGCTCCGGCCACTCGCGCGACGCGAGCCGACCCCGCCCCCGATTAATACCCCCTAGGGGTATAATCGCCTTCGTGAGGACCTTCAAAAGGACCTTCGCAAGGACCCGCCACCCAGTATGGAGAGCGCCATGACCGCAGAGACGAAGACCGAACTCACCACCGTCTACCAGGTCAAGGGCATGACCTGCGGCCACTGCGAGGGCGCGGTCGCCGGCGAGATCTCCGAGCTCCCCGGCGTCTCCTCGGTCACCGCCGTCGCCAAGACCGGCGAGGTCACCGTCGTCTCCGACGCCGCTCTCGACCGCGAGGCCGTGGCCGCGGCCGTGGACGAGGCCGGCTACGAGCTGGTCTGACCCGCACCGGAACAGACATCGCAGGGCCGTACCGTTGACCCGTACGGCCCTGCTCCCGTTTGGAACCGCACCATGACCGGCACCACCGTCACCGAGCTGACGATCGGCGGGATGACCTGCGCCTCCTGCGCGGCCCGCGTGGAGAAGAAGCTCAACCGGATGGACGGCGTCACCGCCACCGTCAACTACGCCACGGAGAAGGCACACGTCGAACACGCGCCGCACGTCGGCGTCGACGAGCTGATCGCCACCGTCGTGAAGACCGGCTACACCGCCGAGGAACCCCTCCCGCCGGAGCCCGAAGCCGAATCCGAATCCGAGGAACGAGCCGAACAGGAGGACCCCGAGCTCGCCCGCCTCCGGCAGCGACTCACGGTCTCGGCACTGCTCGCCGCGCCCGTGGTCCTGCTCGCCATGGTCCCCTCGCTCCAGTTCGACAACTGGCAGTGGCTCTCCCTCACCCTCGCCTCCCCCGTCGTCGTCTGGGGCGGACTCCCCTTCCACCGGGCCGCCTGGACCAACGCCCGGCACGGCGCCGCCACCATGGACACCCTCGTCTCGGTCGGCACCCTCGCCGCCTACGGCTGGTCGCTCTGGGCCCTCTTCCTCGGCGACGCCGGCATGCCCGGCATGCGCCACGGCTTCGACCTCACCGCCGACCGCTCCCAGGCCTCCTCCGCGATCTATCTGGAGGTCGCCGCCGGCGTCGTCACCTTCATCCTGCTCGGCCGCTACCTGGAGGCCCGCGCCAAGCGGAAGGCGGGCGCCGCCCTGCGGGCCCTCATGGAGCTCGGCGCCAAGGACGTGGCCATCCTGCGCGGGACCACGGAGGTACGGATCCCGGTCACGGAGCTGCGGGCCGGCGACCTCTTCGTCGTACGCCCCGGGGAGAAGATCGCCACCGACGGCACCGTCACCACGGGCGCGTCCGCCGTCGACGCCTCCCTGCTCACCGGCGAGTCGATGCCGGTGGACGTCACCGAGGGCTCCGAGGTGGCCGGCGGCTGCGTCAACGTCTCGGGCCGGCTCGTCGTCCGGGCCGCCGCCGTCGGCGCCGACACCCGCCTCGCCCGGATGGCGAAGCTCGTCGAGGACGCCCAGAACGGCAAGGCCGAGGTGCAGCGGCTCGCCGACCGGATCTCCGCCGTCTTCGTCCCCGCGGTGCTGCTCGTCGCGCTCGGCACCCTCGTCACCTGGCTCCTGCTCACGGACGACCCGACCGCCTCCTTCACCGCGGCCGTCGCCGTCCTGATCATCGCCTGCCCCTGCGCCCTCGGCCTCGCGACCCCGACCGCCCTCATGGTCGGCACCGGCCGCGGCGCCCAGCTCGGCATCCTCATCAAGGGACCCGAGGTCCTGGAGTCCACCCGCCGCGTCGACACCGTCGTCCTCGACAAGACGGGCACGGTCACCACGGGCCGCATGTCCCTGCGGAAGGTGTACGTGTACGGCGGCCGCTACGGCACGGCCTCCACCGACGAGACCGAGCTGCTGCGGCTCGCGGGCGCCCTGGAGCACTCCTCCGAGCACCCGGTGGCCCGCGCGGTCGCGGCCGCCGCCGCCGAGCGGTGCGGCGAGCTTCCCGTACCGAAGACCTTCGAGAACGTCCCCGGGCTCGGCGTGCGCGGCTCGGTCGACGGCCACCTGGTCCTCGTCGGCCGCGCCGCCCTCCTCACGGCCGAGGGCGTCGAGGTGCCGGGGGCCCCGGAGCCCGGCGCCGTCCACGTCGCCTGGGACGGCGTCGCCCGCGGCGCCCTGACCGTCGCCGACACCGTCAAGGACACCAGCGCCGAGGCGATCGCCCGGCTGCGCGGACTGGGGCTCCGCCCGGTCCTGCTCACCGGCGACCACCGGGCGGTCGCGGAGGCCGTCGCGGCGGAGGTCGGCATCGACGAGGTGATCGCCGACGTGCTGCCCGAGGAGAAGGCCGGGGTGATCCGGCGGCTCCAGGACGAGGGCGGGACGGTCGCGATGGTCGGCGACGGGGTCAACGACGCCGCCGCCCTCGCCACCGCGGACCTCGGCCTCGCGATGGGCACGGGCACGGACGCGGCCATCGAGGCGAGCGACCTGACCCTGGTCCGCGGCGACCTCCGCGTCGCGGCGGACGCCATCCGCCTCTCCCGCCGCACCCTGGCGACGATCAAGGGCAACCTCGCCTGGGCCTTCGGATACAACGTGGCCGCCCTGCCCCTGGCGGCGGCCGGACTGCTCAACCCGATGATCGCGGGCCTCGCGATGGCCTTTTCGTCCGTCTTCGTCGTATCCAACAGCCTGCGGCTGCGGCGCTTCACGTGAATTGACCTACACGTGACTCACAGGACCTTCACAAAGAGATCTAGATCACAGATATTGGGGGGTAACCATCTGGGCTGTTCGCGAGTCTAAGTGGGCGATGCCGAGAACGTCTTGGGGGACGTTCATGGGATGTCTTGGGGGACGTCCCTAGGCAAGCGTTGGCCGGGGCACGTGCACCGGGGAGCTTTGAGCGGCCCTCCCGTACGTACCCCGGCAGACCGCGTCGCGCCCGACCCGCGCAGCTTCTGCTGACGCCGGCAGACGCCCGGCCCGGATCCCGTGGGGGGAATCCGCACCGGGGGATATGGGAAGCGCCCCGTCCGTCGACCCGTGGGGGGATCGGCGGCGGGGCGCTTCTCGCTTTCTTTCAGGGCTCGGTTCGCCTCCGGGGCGCTCCAGCCGGTGTCGAGAGGGCGATCGTGCTCGACCCTCCTACGTCGGGCCTCCGCGCGTTCGCCCTCTCGACACCGACGCGCCCCTTCGGCTCACTCGCCGGGCGCTGCAGTCCCTGCGCCGGACTAGCGGGCCTCGACCGGGACGAAGTCCCGCAGGACCTCGCCCGTGTAGATCTGGCGCGGGCGGCCGATGCGGGAGCCGGGCTCCTTGATCATCTCGTGCCACTGGGCGATCCAGCCGGGCAGCCGGCCGAGCGCGAAGAGCACGGTGAACATCTCGGTCGGGAAGCCCATGGCGCGGTAGATCAGGCCCGTGTAGAAGTCCACGTTCGGGTAGAGGTTGCGCGAGACGAAGTACTCGTCGGAGAGCGCGTGCTCCTCCAGCTTGAGCGCGATGTCCAGCAGCGCGTCGTCCTTGCCGAGCGCGGAGAGGACGTCGTGCGCCGCAGCCTTGATGATCTTGGCGCGCGGGTCGAAGGACTTGTACACCCGGTGACCGAAGCCCATCAGGCGGACGCCGTCCTCCTTGTTCTTCACCTTGCGGATGAAGGAGTCGACATCGCCGCCGTTGGCCTGGATGCCTTCCAGCATCTCCAGGACCGACTGGTTGGCGCCACCGTGCAGCGGGCCCCACAGGGCCGAGATGCCGGCGGAGATCGAGGCGAACATGTTCGCCTGCGAGGAGCCGACCAGACGCACGGTGGAGGTCGAGCAGTTCTGCTCGTGGTCCGCGTGCAGGATCAGCAGCTTGTCGAGCGCGGAGACGACGACCGGGTCGAGCTCGTACTCCTGCGCCGGCACCGAGAAGGTCATGCGCAGGAAGTTCTCGACGTAGCCGAGGTCGTTCCGCGGGTAGACGAACGGGTGGCCGATCGACTTCTTGTACGCGTACGCCGCGATCGTCGGAAGCTTGGCGAGCAGCCGGATCGTCGAGAGGTGGCGCTGCTTCTCGTCGAACGGGTTGTGGCTGTCCTGGTAGAAGGTGGACAGCGCGGAGACCACCGACGACAGCATCGCCATCGGGTGGGCGTCCCGCGGGAAGCCACGGAAGAAGTTCTTGACGTCCTCGTGGACCAGCGTGTGCTGCGTGATCTCGTTCTTGAAGGTCGACAGCTCGTCGACCTTCGGAAGCTCGCCGTTGATCAGCAGGTACGCCACCTCAAGGAAGGTGGAGCGCTCGGCAAGCTGCTCGATGGGGTAGCCGCGGTACCGCAGAATCCCCTGCTCACCATCGAGGTAGGTGATCGCGGATTTATAGGCGGCGGTGTTGCCGTATCCGCTGTCCAGGGTGACCAGACCGGTCTGGGCTCGGAGTTTGCCGATGTCGAAGCCCTTGTCGCCGACGGTGCTCTCGACCACCGGGTAGGTGTATTCACCGTCCGCGTACCGCAGTACTACAGAGTTGTCGCTCACGTCATCCCTCACCGACGTAGTGCCTCTTCTTCGAGGTGCCCTGACTGTCTCTACCATCCCCCATTTGGCTCAGGAGAGTGCACTCGGGGTCGACCATTGGGCCAATCGGCGGCACTCAGTGCCGCCAACCTTCATATCCTGCCCCCTTCGCCCCGGTTCCGGTAGACCTCCGTGATCTTTCACACGGGGGCTCCACCTGTGAGGCGATGGGACAGTGCGGTAAAACGTCGGCCCGCCGAGACCGTGCGGACCGCCTGGGCGATGGCCCGGCGGGAGCCGACCAGCACGACCAGCTTCTTGGCGCGGGTCACGGCCGTGTAGAGCAGGTTCCGCTGGAGCATCATCCAGGCACTCATGGTGACGGGGATCACGACCGCCGGATACTCGCTGCCCTGCGAGCGGTGGATGGTGACCGCGTACGCGTGGGCCAGCTCGTCCAGCTCGTCGAAGTCGTACGGCACCTCCTCATCCTCGTCCGTCCGCACGGTGAGCCGCTGCTCGACGGGGTCCAAGGCGGTGACGACGCCGACCGTGCCGTTGAAGACACCGTTGGCACCTTTGTCGTAGTTGTTCCTGATCTGCGTCACTTTGTCGCCTACCCGGAACACCCGGCCTCCGAACCGCTTCTCCGGCAGATCGGGCCGGGCCGGGGTGATGGCCTGCTGGAGCAGGCCGTTGAGCGCGCCCGCACCGGCCGGGCCCCGGTGCATCGGGGCGAGGACCTGCACGTCCCGGCGCGGGTCGAGCCCGAACTTGGCCGGAACGCGCCGGGCGGCGACGTCCACGGCGACCCGGGCCGCGTCCTCGGTCTCCTCCTCGACGAAGAGGAAGAAGTCCGGCAGGCCCTGGGTGAGGGGCGGGGTGCCGGCGTTGATCCGGTGCGCGTTGGTGACGACCCCGGACTGCTGGGCCTGCCGGAAGATACGGGTCAGCCGCACGGCGGGGACGGGGCTGCCGGGGGCGAGCAGGTCGCCGAGGACCTCGCCCGCGCCGACCGAGGGGAGCTGGTCCACGTCCCCCACGAGCAGCAGGTGGGCACCGGGCGCCACCGCCTTCACCAGCTTGTTCGCCAGGAGCAGGTCGAGCATGGAGGCCTCGTCGACGACGACCAGGTCGGCGTCGAGCGGCCGGTCCCGGTCGTAGGCCGCGTCCCCGCCCGGCTTGAGCTCCAGGAGCCGGTGGACGGTGGAGGCCTCGGCACCGGTCAGCTCGGCGAGCCGCTTGGCGGCCCGGCCGGTGGGGGCGGCGAGGACCACCTTGGCCTTCTTCGCCCGCGCCAGCTCCACGATCGAGCGGACCGTGAAGGACTTGCCACAGCCGGGGCCGCCGGTGAGGACCGCGACCTTACGGGTCAGGGCGAGCCGGACCGCATCCTCCTGTTCGGGCGCGAGCGTGGCCCCGGTGCGCTCCGCGAGCCAGGCCAGCGCCTTGTCCCAGGCGACGTCCCGGAAGGCCGGCATGCGGTCCTCCCCGGCCCGCAGCAGCCGCCCGATCTGCCCGGCGAGCGACAGCTCCGCGCGATGGAAGGGCACCAGGAACACGGCGGTGACCGGCAGCCCCTCGGGGCCGGGCACCTGCTCCCGTACGACCCCCTCGGGGTCCTCGGCGAGCTCGGCCAGGCACTCGATGACGAGCCCGGTGTCGACCTGCAGCAGCTTCACCGCGTCACCGATCAGCCGCTCCTCGGGCAGGAAGCAGTGGCCCTGGTCGGTGGACTGCGACAGCGCGTACTGCAGGCCGGCCTTCACCCGGTCCGGGCTGTCGTGCGGGATGCCGACGGCCTGGGCGATCTTGTCGGCGGTGAGGAAGCCGATGCCCCAGACGTCGGCGGCGAGCCGGTAGGGCTGGTTCCGCACGACGGAGATGGAGGCGTCCCCGTACTTCTTGTAGATGCGCACGGCGATGGAGGTGGAGACACCCACCCCCTGGAGGAAGACCATGACCTCCTTGATCGCCTTCTGCTCCTCCCAGGCGGCGGTGATCTTCTTGGTCCGCTTCGGGCCGAGCCCCGGGACCTCGATCAGCCGCGCGGGCGCCTCTTCGAGGATGTCGAGGGTGTCGAGTCCGAAGTGCTGCGTGATGCGGTCGGCGAAGACGGGCCCGATGCCCTTGACCAGTCCCGACCCCAGGTACCGCCGGATGCCCTGGATGGTGGCGGGCAGGAGCGTCGTGTAGTTCTCGACGGTGAACTGCTTCCCGTACTGCGGGTGGGAGCCCCAGCGCCCCTCCATCCGCAGCGACTCCCCCGGCTGCGCCCCGAGCAGCGCCCCGACCACGGTGAGCAGGTCACCGGCCCCGCGCCCGGTGTCGACGCGCGCGACTGTGTACCCGCTCTCCTCGTTGGCGTAGGTGATCCGCTCCAGGACCCCGGTCACTTCGCAGACACCCTGGCGGCTGCCCTGCTGCGACTCAACTCCCCCACCGGACATGCCCCACCTGGCTTCCTGCGTCTCCGATACCAGGGAGGCTATCGCCCGTCACCGACAGAGCAGCCGTCTCGTCGTTTCTCGCAGCACAGGTGTGATGGGATTCCCGGCATGACCGATTGGCCGCAACTCAGCCACGCTTACGGCTCCGCCGAGGACATACCCGCCCTGCTGGCACGCACCGCGTCCGACCCCGAGCCAGAGCTCTGGAACGACCTGTGGTCCGCACTCTGCCATCAGGGCAGCGTGTACTCGGCCAGCTTCGCGGCTCTGCCCTGGCTGGCCGACGTGGCTGACAACGAAGACCGACATCAAGCCGTGAACGCCCTGAACCTGGCGGGTGCCATCCTGGCCGGCTCCGAGCAGACGCATGGAGCCGGTGACGTCCGCACACGGCACTCGGCGGAGATCGCGACCCTGCTGGCATCGGTGAACCGCCATCTCCGGACCGCGGCCCACCCCAGCGAGTACATCGATCTCCTGGAGTCCATGCTCGGCTTCGAGGGCGTCGTGGGGTGGAGCGAGGACCTGGCCTGGGGGCTCAGGAACGAGGAGTTCCAAGTCTCCTGTCCCGGCTGCGAAACCGACCTGTTCATCGTCCTCGGTGAACGCGGGTTCTTCTCCACCAGCGAGGACTACGCACTGTCGGACGACAGCATCGAGACCCGGCCGCTTCGACCGACGAGCCCCGCAGACCTGGAAGGCATCGGTCGACGTCTCCACGGCATCGCACTCACCGACGGTCAACACGACGTCGCACACGCGCTGACCTTCGTCTTCGGGAGCGCGACCTGCCCGGACTGCGAAACCGACTTCGCCGTGGCCGACCAGGTCACGACCCAGCTCTGACGCCGGTCACTCTGCTTGGGTGACGTGGGGTGTGGTCCGCGCTCCAGGACCCCTCGGTGTCAGGGCCCCGGCTGCGCCAGCCGTGCCCCACGGCTGTCCGCGACCCGCTTCACGTCCCGCAGGGACTCGCTGAGCCGACTGGCGAGGTAATGCAGCTCGCTCTCGGTCACCCGCCGGTCCGCGAGGAGCTCGGCCGCATGGCCGAGCAGCCCGGCGGCCATACCGAGCTGGACTCTCTCGATGTCGTCGGCAAGCCGTGACACCCGGCCCGCCCCTGGTGAACGCCAGGCGCACGGCCTACGCTCTGGCTCTGAGCGACGCGCTGTCGCAACAGGAGTCACTGGCGCTCGTGAGGGCAGCAGCAGAAAAATACGCGCATGGTCCGCAGTGAGCACACCGTCTCCGACGCGTCCTCCCTCACCGGGTGGTTCAAGTCCAGCTACAGCGGCGGCGATCAGGGCGAGTGTCTTGAGGCCGCCCGTGGTCACGCCGGCGTGCCCGTCCGCGACAGCAGGGCCGTGACCGGCCCCGCCGTCGTCTTCTCGGCCGACGGCTGGTCCGCCTTCGTCGCCGCCGTCAAGGACGGCCGCTTCTCCGGCTGACCCTGTGCACCGCACGAGCCCGGAGAGTCGGGCCGGCGTCCGGCCCCGGGCTCGACCGCACCCCGCCGGGCTCAGCCGCCCGGGTCCCACTCGTCCTGGATCTTGGTGTTGTGGTGCTCCACCGGACGGTCCGTCCCGAGCTTCGCCCAGACCAGGAACCCGGCGACCCCGAGCCCCGTCATCCCGCCCGGGATCAATACCGCCCACAGCCACTCCGGCACGGCTCCCACCCCCGCCTTCCATGACGCAGGAGGCGGGCGGGAGGGTTCCCCCACGAAATCTTCGGCATGCCGAGAAAGGGCACGGGTCGTAGCGTTTCCGGCATGAGTGAACCTTCCTTCCAGGACGACGTGCTGACCGAGCTCGGTGACGACCGGCTCCAGGAGATCGCCGGGCTGCTCGACACGGACGTCGACGGGGCGCAGGAACTCGTGGGCAGTTCGGTGGCCGAGCTCTCCGGCGAGCTGCGTCAGGCGGCGGCCGAGCCGGCCAGCGCGGACGAGGTGCGGGCCGCCGTCAACGAGGTGACCTCGGCGGAACCGCCGCTGCAGGGGGTCGCCACGGTCGGCGGCCTGGCCGCGGGCGGGTTGATGTCCGGGGTGCTCGCCAAGCTCGCCAAACCGGCGGCGAACGCGGTCGCCAAGCGCACGGGACTCCCCCCGGCGGCGGTCAACCGCGCGGTCGACGTCCTGGTCCCGGTGGTGATCGCCGCCCTGACCAAGCGCGCCGCCGCGAAGAAGGGCGGTGGGGGTCTCGGTGACCTGCTGGGCGGGGGTGGCAGCGCGAAGAAGTAGCGCCGCCGGTGACACCTCCGAGCTACTATGTGGGAGATGCGAGTGTTCTTCCCACATGGGATGTTCGGAGGTCGATCATGAGCGTGACCAATGTGGACGTGGATGACGACGTGCTCGCCGAGGCGGCGAAGCTGCTCGGTACGACCACGAAGAAGGACACCATCAACCGGGCGCTGGAAGAGGTCATACAGCGTCACCGTCGAGGTGCGGCCCTCCAGCGGCTCGCGGAGCGGGGCGCGCGGGGCGAGCTGGAACCCCTGCGCCGGGCATGGGAAGCCCGCAAGGCCGCTCAGCACGGCGTAGACGCCGAGTGATCACGTACCTCATCGACACCAGCGCGCACGTGCACCTCGGCAGCGACCACGCCACACTCCGGCACTGGGACGCCGCGATCAAGACGGGCACTTTCGGTATGTGCGAGGCCACCCGCGCGGAGATCCTCTTCACCGCCACCGGCCCGGACGACCGCGACGAGATCGACGAGGAGCTCTCCACCCTGTTCGGAACCGTGCGCGTCCCCAACGACGCGTGGCGGTGGGTGGAGACCGCCCAATACAAGCTGACGCAGAAGGGGCAGCACCGTGCGGCGGGCGTCGTCGATCTCCTGATCTGCGCCACGGCGGTCCATCACGGGTTGACCATCCTGCACAGGGACAATGACTTCGCCACGGTCGCCCGCATTCTCAAGGAAGTCCGACAACAGGACGTGCGGCACTTGGGCGGGTGACTCCACGTACGCCTGCGGCTGCCCGGCCCCGCACGGCCGGGCAGCCTCTCCCCCCGGTCCCTCCGCACGGGGGCCGGGTGGCTCTTGGGCCGGTCAGACCGCCAGGAAGCTGTCCAGGGTCTCCTCCAGGACCTCGACGCCGTCCCGTGACCACAGCTCGTCGTTGAAGAGTTCGACCTCCACCGGGCCCGTCCAGCCGGCCTTCTCGACGAGGTCCGCCCAGGCTCGGAGGGCGATCGCGCCCGTGCCCAACTGGCCCCGGCCGTTGAGGACTCCGGCTGGGAGTGGAGTGGTCCAGTCGGCGAGCTGGAAGGAGTGGATGCGGCCCGCCGCGCCCGCGCGTTCCACCGCTGCCGGGGCCCGGTCGTCCCACCAGAGGTGGTACGTGTCGACCACCACGCCGACCTGCCCGGGCGGGAAGTGCTCGGCGATGGCCAGCGCCTGGTCCAGGGTCGAGACCGCGCAGCGGTCGGAGGCGTACATCGGGTGGAGGGGCTCGATGGCCAGGCGGATTCCTCGTTCGCCCGCGTAGGGGGCCAGGGCGCCGATCGCCTCGGTGATGCGGGCGCGGGCGGAGAGCAGGTCGGGGCAGGCCGGGGTCAGGCCGCCCGAGACCAGGACCAGGGTGTCGGTGCCGAGCGTCACCGCCTCGTCGATCGCCGCGCGGTTCTCGGCCTCCCAGCCGTCGGCGGTGAAGAAGCCGCCCCGGCAGAGAGTGGTGACGGTGAGGCCCGCGTCCCGTACGAGCGCGGCGGCGGCCTCGACCCCGTACGCCTGGACGGGTTCGCGCCACAGGCCGATGCCCGGGATGCCGAGCCGGACGCACTCCGCGACCAGTTCGGGCAGGGCCAGCTGCTTGACCGTCATCTGGTTGATCGAGAAGCGGTCGAGGTTCACTGCGGGACTCCGTACACGGTGAGGAGCGAGCGCATCCGGGACTCCGCGAGCGCCGGGTCGGGGAACAGGCCGAGGCCGTCGGCCAGTTCGTAGGCGCGGGCGAGGTGCGGGAGCGATCGGGCGGACTGCAGGCCGCCGACCATCGTGAAGTGCTCCTGGTGGCCGGCGAGCCAGGCGAGGAGGACCACGCCCGTCTTGTAGAAGCGGGTGGGCGTCTCGAAGAGGTGCCGGGAGAGTTCGACCGTCGGGTCGAGGAGCGCGCGGAAGCCGGCCTTGTCGCCCGTGTCCAGGGTCCGGACCGCCTCCGCCGCGAGCGGGGCGAGGGGGTCGAAGATGCCCAGCAGGGCGTGGCTGAAGCCCTGTTCGTCGCCGGCGATCAGCTCCGGGTAGTGGAAGTCGTCGCCCGTGTAGCAGCGCACCCCCTCCGGGAGACGGCGGCGCAGCTCGACCTCGCGCCGGGCGTCCAGGAGGGAGACCTTGATGCCGTCGACCTTGTCGGGGTGGGCAGCGATCACGTCGAGGAAGGTCTCGGTGGCGGCGTCGAGGTCCGCCGAGCCCCAGTAGCCCTCCAGGGCCGGGTCGAACATCGGGCCCAGCCAGTGCAGGATCACCGGCTCGCTCGCCTGGCGCAGGAGGTGGCCGTAGAGGTCGAGGTAGTCGTCCGGGCCGTCGGCTGCGGCGGCGAGGGCGCGGGAGGCCATCACGACGGCCTGGGAGCCGGTCTCCTCGACGAGCGCGAGCTGCTCCTCGTAGGCCTTGCGGACCGCCGCCAGGTCCGCGGGGCCGGTGAGCTGGTCGGTGCCGACGCCGCAGGCGACCCGTCCGCCGACGGCCTTCGCCTCGGCGGCGGAGCGGCGGATCAGCTCGGCCGCCCCGGTCCAGTCGAGTCCCATCCCGCGCTGTGCGGTGTCCATGGCCTCAGCGACCCCGAGGCCGTGGGACCAGAGGTGGCGGCGGAAGGCGAGGGTGGCGTCCCAGTCGACGACGGCGGGAGAGTCGGGGGTGGTGTCGGCGTACGGGTCGGCGACGACGTGCGCGGCGGAGAAGACCGTACGGGAGGCGAGGGCGCCGCCCGTGGCGAGGGCGAGGGGTTCGGTGCGGGGCTCGTACGCGCGGACGCCCCCGCCCGTCAGGGGGAGCCGGATCACAGGGAGACCTCCGGGACGTCGAGACGGCGGCCCTCGGCGGAGGACTTCAGGCCCAGCTCGGCGAGCTGGACGCCGCGGGCGCCCGCGAGGAGGTCCCAGTGGTACGGCTCGTCGAGCGTGACGTGCCGCAGGAAGAGCTCCCACTGGGCCTTGAAGCCGTTGTCGAATTCCGTGTTGTCGGGGACCTCCTGCCACTGGTCGCGGAAGGACTCGGTGACGGGGATGTCGGGGTTCCAGACCGGCTTCGGGGTGGCCGAGCGGTGCTGGACGCGGCAGCCGCGGAGGCCGGCGACGGCGGAGCCGTGGGTGCCGTCGACCTGGAACTCGACGAGCTCGTCGCGGTTGACGCGGACCGTCCAGGAGGAGTTGATCTGGGCGATCGCGCCGCCCTCCAGCTGGAAGATCCCGTACGCGGCGTCGTCGGCGGTGGCGGCGTACGGCTTGCCCTGCTCGTCCCAGCGCTGCGGGACGTGGGTGGCGACGTGCGCGGAGACGCTCGTGACGCGGCCGAAGAGCTCGTGGAGCACGTACTCCCAGTGCGGGAACATGTCGACGACGATGCCGCCGCCGTCCTCGGCGCGGTAGTTCCAGCTCGGGCGCTGGGCGTCCTGCCAGTCGCCCTCGAAGACCCAGTAGCCGAACTCGCCGCGCACGGACAGGATCTCGCCGAAGAAGCCGCCGTCGATGAGCCGCTTGAGCTTGAGCAGGCCGGGGAGGAAGAGCTTGTCCTGGACGACGCCGTGCTTGATGCCCTTCGCCTCGGCGAGCCGGGCGAGGTCCAGGGCGCCGGCGAGGTCGGCGGCGGTGGGCTTCTCGGTGTAGATGTGCTTGCCGGCGGCGATGGCCTTGGTGAGGGCGTCGACGCGGGCGGAGGTGACCTGGGCGTCGAAGTAGACGTCGACGCCGTCGTCGGCGAGGACGGCGTCGAGGTCGGTGGACCACTCGGTGAGGCCGTGGCGCTCGGCGAGGGCGCGCAGGGCGTGCTCGCGGCGGCCGACGAGGACGGGCTCGGGCCAGAGGGTCTCGCCGTTGCCGAGGTCGAGGCCGCCCTGTTCGCGCAGGGCGAGGATCGAGCGGACGAGGTGCTGGCGGTAGCCCATGCGTCCGGTGACGCCGTTCATGGCGATGCGGACTGTCCTGCGTGTCACGAAAGATTCCTCTCCCCGGCGTTCCGCGCCCCGATAGAAAGCGCTTTCTGTCTGAGAGGACGCTAGCCTGCCGACATCACGCCGGACAAGGGCCTCGGAGGTACACACACGATGACCGTCACCCTGGCGGACGTGGCCGCCCGCGCCCGGGTCTCCCCCGCGACCGTCTCCCGGGTCCTGAACGGCAACTACCCGGTCGCCGCCTCGACCCGCGAGCGGGTGCTGCGGGCGGTGGACGAGCTGGACTACGTCCTCAACGGCCCCGCGAGCTCACTGGCCGCCGCCACCTCCGACCTGGTCGGGGTGCTGGTCAACGACATCGCCGACCCCTTCTTCGGGATCATGGCGAGCGCGGCGCAGGGCGCGATCGGAGAGGTCGCCTCGGGGCGGGCCGGGGGCGAGAAGCTCGCCGTCGTCTGCAACACGGGCGGCTCCCCCGCACGCGAGCTGACCTACCTCACCCTGCTCCAGCGGCAACGGGCCGCGGCCGTCATCCTCATGGGCGGTTCGCTGGAGGACCCGGAGCACCTGGCGGCGACGGCGGGCAAACTGGCCAAGCTCGCGGAGGCGGGCACCCGGGTGGTGCTGTGCGGCCGGCCGCCGGTGCCGGGCGACGCGAACACGGCGGCGCTCGTCTTCGACAACCGCACCGGCGCACGGCTCCTGACCGAGCATCTGCTCGGACTCGGCCACCGGCGGATCGGGTACGTGGCGGGACCGGCCGACCGGACGACGACCCGGCACCGGCTCGAAGGCCACCGGGCGGCGCTCGCGGCGGCGGGGGTCGCCGAGGGCCCGACGGTCCACGGCCCCTACGACCGCCGCTCCGGGCACGAGGCGACCGCCGAACTCCTCGCCCGAGACCCTGACCTGACGGCGGTGGTCGCCGCCAACGACACGGTGGCGCTCGGCGTCTGCGCGGCCCTGCGGGAGCGGGGCCTGTCGATCCCGGACGACGTCTCGGTGGCGGGCTTCGACGACCTGCCGTTCTCGGTGGACGCGGTCCCGGCCCTCACGACCGTCCGCCTGCCGCTGCACGACGCGGGCGCCCGGGCGGGCCGCCTGGCGATGGGCGCGGAGGAGCCCCCGACGGACGGCCCGGTGGCGGTCCCGGGAGAGCTGGTGGTGCGGGGGTCGACGGCGGCGCCGAGGGGGTAGTGGAGGGCTATCGTGGTGACGAGCGCCACGTGGAGGATCGCATGACGGTACCCATGGACCTTTCCAGCGCGTGGGACGTCCTGGAGGGCGTCAACCTGCCCAACGGCTACCGCGTCGAGATCACGGACGGAAAGATCATCATGACCCCCCGGGGCGAGTGGCCGTGGAAGGTGATCCTGCGGGCCGCCCCCCAGATCGAGCAGCAGCTCGCGGGACACGGTGAGATCCTCTCGGACGTCATGATCGACTTCCCGTCGAGCCTGTACGGATACGCCCCCGACCTGGCGATCGTCGCCCCCGGCTCCGAGCGGAACAACCGGGGCCGCTTCGAGTGGCACAGCCTTGAGGCCGTCCTGGAGATCGTCTCGCTCAGCACACGGGACAACGACTTCGAGAAGAAGCTCCGCATGTACGCGGCGTGCGCGATCCCGCTCTACGTGATCATCGACCCCTCCGAGAACGTCTGCGTCGTCCACAGCGCCCCCGCCAGGACCGGTGTCTACACGGACCAGGAGCGGATCCCCTTCGGCGAGGACCTGACCCTCCCCCTCGAAGGCCGGGAGATCGTCGTCAGGACCGACGGCTTCCCCCGCTCCGAGAGCTGAGGATCCCGGCCGAGGGCCGGTTGCTTCTCCGGCCCTACTTCTCCGGCCTCAGGCCCGTCGCCGCCAGCACGGCTTCGACCGTCTCCTCGACCGTCTGGTCCGCGTTGTCGATCCAGACGCCCTCGCCGGAGAGTTCGGCGCGCATGGCCTCGTCCAGGAAGGCCCAGTTCGTCGTCAGCTTCTTGTGGCGAGCGTTGTTGCGCTCCCAGGCCTTGTCGGGGCCGGGGGCGAGGATCACCACATGGAGCGGGGCCGCCTTCGCGTGGGCGCGGTAGAAGTCCAGGTGGGAGCGGCGTACGACCACGTCGTCGAGGACCGGCAGGAAGCCCGCCGAGGCGAAGCTGTCCGCGAGCAGGCAGGCGTTGCGGGCGCGCAGCAGGATCTGGCGGTCGGCCTCGGGGTCGCCGTCCGGGGTCGGCCAGTGGCAGCCCTGGACGATGAGCTCCTGGAGGTCGTCGACCTCGATGTGCGCGGAGCGGGTGAAGCGGGCCGCGAGGGCCGCCGCGACGGTCGACTTGCCGCTGCCGGGGATGCCCGCGAGCAGGACGGTGCCGGGGGCGGGATCGGGGGTGTCGACGGTGATGCGTTCGAAGGTCATGCGCGCCTTTCCTCGCTGGTGGGACCGGTAGACCGTACGAGCGCCGGGGGTCCGGGCGCCAGGGATTTCCCGGTCGGTCGCGATGGCGGGGGGACGGAGGCAGGCGGAACGGGGGGCGCGGCGCGCGCGGTGGCGATTCCTGCGCGGGTCCTTGACCTGGCAGTTACTTTCGGGCTATCCGTGACTCCTTGGAAGTTTCCTTCAACCTCGCACGGCCGGAAGGAGCATCAGTGCACCACCGCGCCCCCGCCAGCTCCCCCTCCCCCTCCCCCTCCCCCTCCCCCTCCCGACGCGCCCTTCTCACGGTGACCGCCGCAGCCGCCGCGGCCGCCGTCACCGGCGCCACCGCCCCCGTGGCTCACGCGGCCCACTCGGAGACCACCGACAGGAAGCTCCGGAAGATCATCGACCGGATGTCCCTGGAGGAGAAGGTCGGCCAGCTCTTCGTGATGCGGGTGTACGGCCACTCCGCGACCGCCCCCGACCAGGCCGACATCGACGCCAACCTCTCGGAGATCGGCGTCCGCACCGCCGCCGAGCTCGTCGAGCGCTACCACGTCGGCGGCGTCATCTACTTCTCCTGGGCCCACAACACCCGCGACCCGCACCAGATCGCCGAGCTCTCCAACGGCATCCAGCAGGCCGCCCTCGCGCAGCCCACGCCGATCCCCGCGCTCATCTCCACCGACCAGGAGCACGGCATCGTCTGCCGGGTCGGCGAGCCCGCGACCCTGGTGCCCGGAGCGATGGCCCTCGGCGCGGGCCGCTCGCTCGCGGACGCCCGCAAGGCCGCGCAGATCGCGGGCACCGAGCTCGCCGCCGTCGGCATCCGCCAGAACTACGCCCCGGTCGCGGACGTCAACGTCAATCCGGCCAACCCCGTCATCGGCGTCCGCTCCTTCGGCTCCGACCCGCGCGCGGTCGCCGGGCTGGTCGCCGCCCAGGTCAAGGGGTACCAGCGGGCCGGGGTCGCGGCCACCTCCAAGCACTTCCCGGGCCACGGCGACACCGCCGTCGACAGCCACTACGGCCTGCCGACGATCAGCCACACCCGGGCCCAGTGGACCGAACTCGACGCGCCGCCCTTCGAGTCGGCGATCGACGCCGGGATCGACTCGATCATGACCGCGCACATCGTGGTGCCCGCGCTCGACCCCAGCGAGGACCCGGCGACCCTCTCCGAGCCCATCCTCACCGGCATCCTGCGCCGGCAGCTCGGCTACGACGGCGTGGTCGTCACCGACTCGCTCGGCATGGAGGGCGTGCGCACCAAGTACGGCGACGAGCGCGTCCCCGTCCTCGCTCTGAAGGCCGGGGTGGACCAGCTGCTCAACCCGCCGAAACTCGACGTCGCCTGGAAGGCGGTCCTGGCGGCGGTCAGGGACGGCGAGCTGACGGAGGCCCGGCTCGACGAATCGATCCTGCGGATCCTGCGGCTCAAGACGAAGCTGGGCCTCTTCCGACAGCCGTACGTGACGCGGGCCGGCGTCGACCGGGCGGTCGGCACCGCCGCCCACCTCGCGCAGGCCGACCGGATCGCCGAGGCGACGACAACCCTGCTCCTCAACGAGGGCGGCTTCCTGCCGCTGAGCGCCACCACCCACGGGAGGGTCCTCGTCGTCGGCGCCGACCCGGCCTCGCCGTCCGGTACGACGGGCCCGCCGACCACGACGCTCGCGAGCGCCCTGACGGAACTGGGCTTCACCACGACCGCGCTCCCCACCGGGATCACCCCGACGGCCGCGAAGATCGAGGAGGCGGTGGCGGCGGCGGCCGGGCAGGACGTGGTCGTCGTGGGCACGTACAACGTGACCGCGGCCAGTCCGCAGCGCACGCTCGTCGCGCGGCTCGTCGCGAGCGGCGTGCCCGTCGTGACGGTCGCGATCCGCAACCCGTACGACGTCGCCCGGCTCGGCGGCCAGCGGGCGACCCTCGCCGCGTACTCCTGGACCGACGTCGAACTCCGCGCCGCGGCCCGGGTCCTGGCCGGCCGTGCCCGGCCGAAGGGACGGCTGCCCGTGCCGGTGCAGGACGCGGAGGACCCGACCGAGGTCCTGTATCCGGTGGGGTACGGGCTGTCGTACGGCTGATGCGGGAAAGGGTGTGCCCGGCGGTCCTCGGGAGGACCGCCGGGCACACCCGGGTCGTACGAAGGGATTACGGGCGCAGGCCGTGCTCCCGGGTCACGTCCTCGTCGACCGCCTTGTCGAGGCGGGCGTCGAAGCGGGCCAGGGGCTGCGCCGCCTGCACGGCCGGGGCGGAGACGCCGGCCCAGGCCAGGATGCGGGCGGTGGCGTTCTCCCGCTCGGCCTCGACGAGCCCGTCGACGTTCGCGCCGTGGTTCATGCCGGGCGCGGTGTAGACGTAGCTGTCGCGCGCGCCCTTGCCGAGGTGGAACGGCTCGGCGCCCCACGGGTCGTTGCCGCCGTAGACGAACATCATCCGGTTCGCGTTCTTGCGGACCCAGTTGTCGACGTCCCGCATGGCCTGCGGCTGGAACTTCATCGGGATCGACTTCGGCACGAAGCTGCTGGCCGGCTGGTAGCCGTAGCGGCTCAGGCCGTTCAGGTGCGGCTGCTTGATGCTGGGCGAGCCGAGCTGGGTGGCCGCCTGGTAGTAGTACGGCGTGTAGTAGTCCAGGCCCTGGTCGGCGTAGGCGGCCCAGCCGGAGTAGGCGTCGATCGTCTCGTAGACGGTGTCGTCGCTCGCGGTCGCCGCGTCCGGGATCTGGTCGCAGACGTCCTGGCCGTAGTACTGCCAGAAGCCCCAGACGAAGTCGAGGACGACGGCCTCCCAGGCCTTGTCGAGCGAGCCGACCGTGTTGAACGTGGCTCCCTCGGCCTCGGCCCACTCCTTGTACTTCTTCTGCAGCGGCTCGCGGCGGACGAGGGCCTCGCGCTGCATGTTGTTCAGGCGGTCGCGGCAGTCCTTCGTGCCGACGTTCTCGAAGAACCGGTCGTAGGCCGAGTCCTCCTTGTTCACCACGTCGTTCGGGGCGACGTACGCGACGACGCCGTCCATGTCGCGCGGGTAGAAGCGCTCGTAGTAGGTGGCGGTCATGCCGCCCTTGGAGCCGCCGGTGGAGAGCCAGTTCTTGCCGTAGATCTTCTTCAGCGCGCGGAAGATCCGGTGCTGGTCGCTGGCCGCCTGCCAGATGTCCAGCTTCGACCAGTCGGCCGGCTGCGGGCGCGACGGCGTGAAGAAGCGGTACTCCATGGAGATCTGGTTGCCGTCGATGATCCGCGTCGGCTCGGTGCGGCTGGGGGTGGTGCTCAGCCCGTAGCCGCTGGTGCGGAAGACGGTGGGGCGGTCCGTGTCCTTGTGGAGGACCGAGAGCCGCTGCTTGAACGTGCCCGCCCACGGGCGGTTGTGGTCGATCGGCTGGACGTACTCCAGGACGAAGTAGCGGTAGCCGGCGTAGGGCTTCTCCTCGATCAGGCTCATCCCGGGGATAGCCAGGATGCGGTCCTTGATGTCCGCGCTCTGCGTGTCAGCGCTCTGCGAGTCGGCGACGGCGGTGGTGTCCTCCGCGTCCGCGGCGGTGGCCACGCCCGTGGAGCCGACGGTGCCTATGAGCACCGAGAGCGACACCAGCCATCTGAGCGACTTGCGCATTCGTCCTCCCCTTGGTTCACAACGGTGTCGCGAACCTAGCGGGGGCAACGTGTGGACCGCCAGACCCAGTTGGTCCTTACCCTTGGACTTTCCTGTGCATCAGCAGAGGAACCGGGACGGACTCAGCGCCGGTCAGCACAGGATCCAGCCCGTGGACCTGCCCTGTCCGGCCACCGAACCGTAGGCGCGGACGCAGCGGTTGAGGGCGTGGACGGTGACGGGCCCGGCCTGCCGGCCGAACCGTCCGGCCTTGACGACGGGGCGGCCGCCGCGCGGCTGGAGGGAGACGGTCATCGGGCGCGCGGCGCCGGGGCGCTTGGCGACGGTGACGGCGCAGGCGTAGTGGCGGGTCTTGTAGAGGCGCAGCTCGCCGCCGGCGAAGGAGTAGGTCTTGGCCGGGCGGCCGTGGCAGACGGAGACGGCCTCGGCGGTCCCGGCGCCGGGACCCGGCAAGGGGAGCAGGAGCAGGGCGAGGGCGCCGAGGAGCGGGGCGAGGACCCGAACGAGCAGCCGTCGGCGGCGTGGTGCGGGCGTGGTGTCCGTGGGCATGCGGTCCCCTCCCGAGGGGTCGCCGTACGAACGTACGGAGATGCAGGCGTACGGGCGTACGACGCACCAGCCATCGGAATGGTTGCCTCCGGCAGAGGTGGTGCCCCCTCATGCGCCCCACCGGTCAGCCCGTGCTCGGACCCCGTCCCCGCCCGCCCCGCCTCACACCCGCTCCGGCTCCTCCTCGTCCACGGCCTCGCCGATGAACGTGCTCCACAGCGCCGCGTACCGGCCGCCCAGGGCGAGCAGTTCGTCGTGGGTGCCGTCCTCTACGACCCGTCCGTGGTCCATCACGACGACCCGGTCGGCGCGGGCCGCCGTGGTCAGGCGGTGGGCGACGACGAGCGTCGTCCGGCGGCCCGCGAGCCGGTCGGTGGCCTGGTTGACCTGGGCCTCGGTGGCGAGGTCCAGGGCCGCCGTGGCCTCGTCGAGGAGCAGGACGTCCGGGTCGACGAGCTCGGCGCGGGCGAGCGCGATGAGCTGGCGCTGCCCTGCCGACAGGTTCCGGCCGCGCTCGGCGACCTCGTGGAGGTAGCCGCCGTCGAGCGTGGCGACCATCTCGTGCGCGCCGACCGCGCGGGCCGCCGCCTCGACCTCCGCGTCGGTCGCCGCGGGGCGGCCGTAGGCGATGGCGTCCCGGACGGTCCCGGCGAAGAGGTACGCCTCCTGGGGGACGACCCCGAGCCGGTGGCGGTACGCGGTGAGGTCCAGGTCCCGCAGGTCGGTGCCGTCGGCGGTGACACGGCCGCCCGTCGGGTCGTAGAACCGCGCGACCAGCTTGACCAGGGTCGACTTGCCCGCGCCGGTCTCGCCGACGAAGGCGACGGTCTGCCCGGCCGGGATGCGCAGGTCGATGCCGGTGAGGGCCGCGTCCTCCCCGTCGCGGACGTCGGAGCCGTACGAGAACGACACGTCCTCGAAGGCGATCTCGCCGCGCAGCGACCGCACGTCCCGGGGCGCGTCGGCGGCGGCCGTCGACGTCGGCTCCTGGAGCAGCTCCTGCATCCGCTTCAGCGAGATCGCGGCCTGCTGGTAGCCGTCGAAGACCTGCGACAGCTGCTGGACGGGGGCGAAGAAGAGGTCGATGTAGAGGAGGTAGGCGACGAGCGCGCCGGTGGTGAGGGTGCCGCCGTCGATGCGGTTCGCGCCGACGATCATGACGGCCGCGGCGGCCACCGAGGACAGCAGGGTCACGAAGGGGAAGTAGATCGATATCAGCCACTGGCCGCGGACGCGCGCCTCGCGGTACTCGTCGCTGCGTGCGCCGAAGCGCTCCACGCCCGCGTGCTCGCGGCGGAAGGCCTGCACGATCCGGAGTCCGGAGACCGACTCCTGGAGGTCGGCGTTGACGACGCTGATCCGGTCGCGCGCCAGCTCGTACGCCTTCACGCTCGACCGGCGGAAGAAGTACGTGGCGACGGCGAGGACCGGCAGGGTCGCGAAGACGACCAGGGCGAGCTGGAGGTCGAGCACGAGCAGCGCGACCATGATCCCGAAGAAGGTCACGACCGAGACGAAGGCGGTGACAAGACCCGTCTGGAGGAAGGTGGACAGGGCGTCCACGTCCGTGGTCATGCGGGTCATGATCCGGCCGGTGAGCTCGCGCTCGTAGTAGTCCAGGCCGAGGCGCTGGAGCTGGGCGAAGATCTTCAGGCGCAGGGCGTAGAGGACCCGCTCGCCGGTGCGGCCCGTCATCCGGGTCTCGGCGGTCTGCGCGACCCACTGCACGAGCACGGTGACCAGGGCGAGCGCGGAGGCCGCCCAGACTGCGCCGATCGCGAGCCGGTTCACGCCCTCGTCGATGCCGTGCCGGATCAGGACGGGAAGCAGGAGGCCGGCGCCCGCGTCGAGGGCGACCAGGCCGAGGCTGATGAGCAGCGGGACGCCGAAGCCGCGGAGCAGCCGGCGCAGGCCGTAGCTGTCCTCGGGCGAGACGGCGCGGGACTCGTCGATCCCGGGGGTGTCGTCGGCGGGCGGCAGGGCCTCGACGGCGGCGAGCAGCTCGGGGGTGGCTCCGGGGGCCGGGCTCTCCTCGGCGGTGCCCGCGTCCCGTACCCACAGGGCGGGGGTGATGCCGCGCTCGGCGTCGAACTCGGCGTCGAGCTCGGCCCGCAGCGTGGCGTCCTCGGGGACGTCGGCGGGGAGCACATGGCCCGGCGAGACGGCGCCGAGCTCGTCGGGGTCGGTGAGGAGGCGGCGGTAGAGCGCGGAGCGCTCCTCCAGCTCCTCGTGGGTGCCGATGTCGGAGAGCCGCCCGTCGTCGAGGACGGCGATGCGGTCGGCGAGGCCGAGGGTGGAGCGCCGGTGGGCGATGAGCAGGGTCGTACGGCCCGCCATGACCGACTTGAGGGCCTCGTGGATCTCGTGCTCGACCTTGGCGTCGACGGCCGAGGTGGCGTCGTCGAGGAGGAGGAGACGGGGGTCGGTGAGGATCGCGCGGGCGAGGGCGATGCGCTGGCGCTGGCCGCCGGAGAGGGTGAGGCCGTGCTCGCCGACCTTGGTGTCGTACCCCTCGGGCAGCTCGGCGATGAACCGGTCGGCCTGGGCGGCGCGGGCGGCGGCGTCGATCTGCTCCTGGGTGGCGTCGGGGGCGCCGTACGCGATGTTGGCGCGGACCGTGTCGGAGAAGAGGAACGAGTCCTCCGGGACGAGCCCGATCGCGGCGCGCAGGGAGTCGAGGGTGAGCTCGCGGACGTCGTGGCCGCCGACGAGAACGGCGCCGTGGGTGACGTCGTAGAAGCGGGGCAGGAGGAGCGAGACGGTGGACTTGCCGGAGCCGGAGGCACCGACGACGGCGACGGTCTCGCCGGAGCGGATCTCCAGGGAGAAACCGTCGAGGACGGGGCTGATCTTGCCGTTGGCCCCGTCGTAGGCGAAGCTCACGTCGTCGAACTCGACCGTCGCTGGCGCGTCGGCCGGGAGCTCCTTCGTCCCGTCCTGGATGACGGGCTCGGTGTCGACGAGGTCGAGGACCCGCTCGACGCCCGCGCGGGCCTGCTGGCCGACGGTGAGGACCATGGCGAGCATCCGGACCGGGCCGACGAGGGACGCCAGGTAGGCGGAGAAGGCGACGAAGGTGCCGAGGGTGATCTGGCCGCGGTAGGCGAGCCAGCCGCCGAGGGCGAGGACGGCGACCTGGCCGAGGGCGGGTACGGCCTGGAGGGCGGGGGTGTACTTCGCGTTCAGCCGGATCGTCCGCAGGCGCCCGGCGAAGAGCTTCCGCCCGGCCTCCCGGATCTTGCCGGTCTCCTGGTCCTCCTGGCCGAAGCCCTTCACCACGCGGACGCCGGTCACGGCCCCGTCGACGACGCCTGCGACCTCGGCGGCCTGCTGCTGGGCGTGCCAGGTGGCCGGGTGGAGGCGGGTGCGGCTGCGCTTGGCGATGAACCAGAGGGCGGGGGCGACGGCGAGGGCGACGAGGGTGAGGGGGATGGAGAGCCAGGCCATGACGGCCAGCGAGATGACGAAGAGCAGGATGTTCCCGATGGTCATCGGGAGCATGAAGAGAAGACCCTGGATGAGTTGCAGGTCGCTCGTGGCGCGGCCGACGACCTGCCCGGTGGACAGCTCGTCCTGCCGCCGCCCGTCGAGGCGGGTGATGGTCCCGTACATGTCGGTACGGAGGTCGTGCTGCACGTCCAGGGCGAGGCGGCCGCCGTAGTACCGGCGGACGTAGGTGAGGACGTACACGAGGACGGCGGCGCCGATGAGGAGGCCGGTCCAGACGCCGAGGTCCCGGGTCTTGGTCCCGATGACGTCGTCGATGATCACCTTGGTGACGAGCGGCACGAGGGCGAGGACGGCCATGCCGACGAGCGACGACCCCAGCGCGAGCACCACATTGGCCTTGTAGCGCCACGCGTAGCCGGTCAGCCTGCGCGCCCAGCCCTGTTGTTTCTCCCCGACCGCCGCCACGAGTGGCCTCCCATTCGTCCTTCTCTACCGGAAGGCCCAACACGGCTGGGCTGCGATTTCATCCCGCCGCAACAATTAGCGACCCGGAGTCGCGTGTTCCCCGCCGGGGCGGACGGGGTAGGGATCACGGGCCGCCAGGGGGCGGCGCACTCGACGCCAGGAGGGGGCGACATGTCGGAGGCCGAGCGCAGGCCGGCGTATCTGTGCGGGCAGCTCCACGCCGCGCTGCGCGCGCTGGAGAGCATCGGGGCGCGGACCAACAGGCTCGCGGAGACCGGGACGCTGTACGAGACGGCCCGGTCGCCCCAGAACAAGCTGCGCCAGCACCTGAGGCTGGCGGGCGAGCACGTCGTGGCCGCCGTGGTGCGGGGCGAGGCCCACGCCAAGGCGGCGACGGAGGTCTTCCAGGGCATACCGGCGTTCATCCCGCCGAAGGGGATTCCGTCGCGGCCCCTCGACAACACCGAGTCCGCCCTTTTCAGCGAGGGCTACAACGAGCAGTTGAGCGCCTACAAGGAGAAGTACGGGGCGCTGTTCGCCTGAGAGCGGGTGCCCCGGCCCCGGCGCCCGGCGGGGCGGCGGGGCGGCGGAGCCGCCGGGGCCGGCGGGTCCGGGGCCGGCGGGTCCGGGGCGGGCGGCCCCGGCTCCGCGCGGCTCAGAGGTGCGTCGGCTCGAACATCCGCAGCAGGGCCGGGAGGACGACCACCGACGGGCCGGGGGTCGCCAGGGCGCTCTTGAGGTCCGCCGTCAGGGTTTCCGGGGTCGTCAGGGTCGCCGGGACGCCGAAGGACTCGGCGAGGGCGACGAAGTCCGGGCGGGTGAGCTCGGTGCCCGTGGTCTCGCCGAAGGAGTCCGTCATGTACTCCCGCAGGATGCCGTAGCCGCCGTCGTCGACGATCAGCCACGTCACGTCGAGGCCGTACTGCTTCGCCGCCGCCAGCTCCGCGATCGAGTACATCGCGCCGCCGTCGCCGGAGACCGCGAGGACCGGTGCGGACGGGTCCGCGACGGCCGCGCCGAGGGCGGCGGGGAAGGCGTAGCCGAGGCCGCCGGCGCCCTGGGCGGAGTGCATCGTGTTCGGGTGCCGGGCGTCGAAGGCCGACCACGCCCAGTACGACAGGATCGTCATGTCCCAGAAGCTGGGGGCCCGGTCCGGCAGCGCCTCGCGCACGGCGGCGACGATCCGCTGCTCCAGGCCGAGGTCCTGGGCGGCGATCCGGTCCCGGACCTTGCCCAGGACGGCCGCGACCCGCTCGGGGGCGGCCGGGTCGGTTCGCTCGCCGACCGTCTCCAGGAGGGCCTGGAGGGCGAGCCGGGCGTCCGCGTGGATGCCGAGCGCCGGGTGGTTGGACTCCAGCTTCCCGGCGTCGGCCTCGATCTGGATCACCCGGCCGCGCGGGGCGAAGGTGTGGTAGTTCGAGGACAGCTCGCCGAGGCCGGAGCCGACGACGAGGAGGACGTCGGCGTCCTCCAGGAAGTCGGTGGTGTGCCGGTCCTCCAGCCAGGACTGGAGCGAGAGCGGGTGCGTCCAGGGGAAGGCGCCCTTGCCGCCGAAGGTGGTGACGACGGGCGCGTCGATCCGCTCGGCGAGCGCGCGGAGTTTGCCGGAGGCGTCGGAGCGGACGACTCCGCCGCCGGCGATGATCACGGGCCGGGCGGCCTTCGTCAGCAGGTCGGCGGCGACCGCGGTGAGCTCGGGGCGCGGGGCGGTCTCCTCGGGCGTGGCGTCCATCGCCGTGACCACGGGCAGCGGGGTCTCCGCGAGGAGCACGTCCTGCGGGATCTCCACCCACACCGGCCCGTGCGGGGCCGTCAGCGCCGACTCCCAGGCCGCCGCGATCGCGGACGGGATCTGGGACTGCGTACGGACCGTGTGGACGGACTTCACGACGTCCCGGAAGGAGGCCTGCTGGTCGCGCAGCTCGTGCAGGTAGCCGTGCCGGCCGCCGCCGAGGCCGGCCACCGGGATCTGGCTGCCGATCGCGAGCACCGGCGCCGAGGCGGCGGCCGCTTCCTGGAGCGCGGCGAGCGACATGAGCGCGCCGGGCCCGGTGGAGAGCATCAGCGGGGCCGCCTCGCCGGTGATCCGGCCGTAGGCGTCGGCGGCGAAGCCGGCGTTGTTCTCGACGCGGAGGCCGACGTAGCGCAGGGAGGAGCGGCGCAGGGCGTCGAACATGCCGAGCGCGTGCTGACCGGGCAGGCCGAAGACGGTCGTCGCGCCGAGCCCGGAGAGCGTCTCGACGACGAGGTCACCGCCGGTGCGGCCCTTCGGGGGGTTGAGCGCGGCGGCGGTCTGCGCCTCGGTGGGGCGCAGCACCAGGTCGTGGTCGTGGGTCATCGGTCCCTCGGGGCGTGGCTCGGTGGTCGGGTGCGGCCGGGCGGCCCGCCCGGCCCGGCGGCCAGGGGGTGTCCGGAAAGTAGCGCCGTCTGCCCGCAGGGCAGGGCCCGCGGCGTCTGGTGCGTGCGATCGCAAGGCGCCGGGATGCCCGCGTAGCTCGCTACGTGGGCATTCTGGCAACGCGGCGAGCGTGCGTGCCAGACGTCGCGGGCCAGGCGGGACTTTCCGGACACCCCCTAAGCCGGGCCGGAGGGGAGGTTACTTCGCCTCGCGGCTCGCCGCGATCTGGCGGGACATGATCGTGGTCAGCTCGTACGCGGTGTGCGAGGCGGCGACGGCGGTGATCTCGGCGTGGTCGTAGGCCGGGGCGACCTCGACGACGTCGGCGGAGACCAGGTTGCAGGAGGACAGGCCGCGCAGGATCTCCAGGAGCTCGCGGGAGGTCATGCCGCCGGCCTCGGGGGTGCCGGTGCCGGGCGCGTGGGCCGGGTCGAGGCAGTCGATGTCGATGGAGATGTACAGCGGGCGGTTGCCGATGCGCTGGCGCAGCTGGTCGGCGACCTCGTCGGCGCCGCGGCGGTAGATGTCCGCCGAGGTGACGATGCCGAAGCCCATCTTCTCGTCGTCGGTCAGGTCCTGCTTGCCGTAGAGCGGACCGCGGGTGCCGACGTGGGAGAGCGCCTCGGTGTCGAGGATGCCCTCCTCGACGGCCCGGCGGAACGGCGTGCCGTGGGTGTACTCGGCGCCGAAGTACGTGTCCCAGGTGTCGAGGTGCGCGTCGAAGTGGAGCAGGGCGACGGGGCCGTGCTTCTTGGCGACGGAGCGCAGCAGCGGCAGCGCGATGGTGTGGTCGCCGCCGAGGGTCATCATGCGGGCGCCGGTGCCGAGGATCTCGTCGGCGGCGGCCTCGACGGTCTCGACGGCCTCGTTGATGTTGAACGGGTTGGCGGCGATGTCGCCGGCGTCCGCGACCTGCGCGAGGGCGAAGGGGGAGGCGTCCTGCGCGGGGTTGTAGGGGCGCAGGAGGCGGGAGGCCTCGCGGATGGCGTTGCCGCCGAAGCGGGCGCCGGGGCGGTAGGAGACGCCGCTGTCGAAGGGGACGCCGACCACGGCGATGTCGGCGGTGCCGACCTCGTCCAGTCGCGGCAGCCGCGCGAACGTCGCGGGACCGGCGTACCGCGGGGTGCGGGACGAGTCGATCGGGCCGCGCGGGGTGTTCTGGTCGCTGCTGCTCATGGTCGGGGTCCTCCTGGGGTGTGGGTGGGTCCGGCTCGACAGTAAGTGGCCCGAAAGCGACATTGAAGTGTACGTTCCCTCCACTGTACGGACTGAGAATGTACGAAGGGTCCACTGTGATGGCCACGCCGACCTCACCGATCCCGCCGAGCTCGCCGACCCCACCGATCTCACCGATCTCACCGAGCTCACCGCCCGCCCCCGAGCCGGGCGCCACTCCCCCGGCGCCGCCGGTCCCTCTGGCCTCGCTGCTCGCCCGCCGGGACCTCGGGCTCCGGCTGCTCGCCGGTTCCGGGGACGTGCCGCTGCACTGGGTCCACACCTCGGAGATGGCCGACCCGTACCCGTACCTCCTCGGCGGCGAGCTGCTCATGACGGCGGGCGTGCAGCTCACCGACCCGACGCGCTACGTCGAGCGGGTCGTGGAGGCGGGGGCGGCGGCGCTCGGCTTCGGCGTGACGCCGGTCTACGACACGGTCCCGGCGGAGCTCGTCGAGGCCTGCGCGCGGCACGGCCTCCCGCTGGTCGAGGTCCCGCCCAGAACCCCGTTCACGGCGGTGGCGCGGGCGCTGTGGCGGCTGATGGCGGAGGCCAGGCTGCACGAGCTGCGCCGGGTGACGGAGGCGCAGCAGTCCCTCGCGACGGCCGCGGCCCGGCCGGCCCCGGTCCCGGCGGTGCTCGGCGCCCTCGCCTCCCGCCTCACGGGGCGGGCGGTGCTCTTCGGGTCGGACGGCACGGAGTCGGCGGCGGCCGGCCGGGAGGTCCCGCCGGAGGCGGCCCGGGCCCTGCGCGAGCTCGCCGGGGTGCTCGGCCCGCGCCCGGGAGGTCCCGCCTCGGCGAGCGGGGACGGTGGCGGGTGGCGGCTCGCGGCGTACGCGCTGGGTGGCCGGGACGGCCTGACGCTCGGGGTGGCGACGGAGCGGCGCGACCCGGGCGACCACACGATCGCGGGCGTCGCGGTGGTCCTGCTCTCGCTCCTCACGGCCCCGCACCGGGGCGCGGACGTGACGGTACGGGACGGGGCCCTGGTCCGGCTCCTCCTGGGCGCGGCCCCCGGGGAGGCCGCGGCGGCGCTGGGCCCGGGCCCCTGGACGGTGGTCCACGCCCGCGGCGGCGACGGCACCCCGTTCGCGGCGGCCTCGCTGGCGGCATCGCTGGGGACGGCCCTGGTGGACGCGGGTGCGGGTGCGGGTGCCACTCCGGCGACGGCCCTGGTGGACGCGGGCGCGGGCGCGGGTGCCACTCCGGCGACGGCCCTGGTGGACGCGGGTGCGACTCCGGCGACGGACTCCGCCGGAGCCGCACCCGGGGCGGCCCCCGCCGCCGTACGGCTTCTCCTCCCCGCCTCGGCGCCCCTCACCGCCCAGCCCGGCTGGACGCTCGGGGCCGCCGCCCCCGCCCACGCCCGGGACCTCGCCGCGGCCGACGCGGAGGCCGCGCGGGCCCTGCGGCGCGCGGAGGCGTCCCGTACTCCCCTGGCCCGGCACCGTCCCGCCGGGTTCGGGGGGCTCGTGGACCCGGCGGAGGCCGCCGCGTACGCCCGTACCCTCCTCGCCCCGCTCGCCGAGCCGCTCACCGAGACCTTGCGGGTCTGGCTCTCGCTGCACGGCAGCTGGGACCGGACGGCGACGGCGCTGGACGTCCACCGCAACACCGTCCGGCAGCGCATCGCGCGCTGCACCGCGCTCCTGGACCGGGACCTGGACGACCCGGACGTACGGATGGAGCTGTGGTTCGCGCTCGCGTCCCGGTGAGGGGACCGGGAAGGTGGTTCCCTCACCGGGACGCTGTCTCTCGGCAGGGTTCAGGAGACGCCCGCGGTCTGGGCGGTCGCCAGCTCCTCGACCCGGCTGCGGTACACCTTGGCCAGGTCGCCGCCGTTGGCACCGGGGCGCCCCTCAGGGGCGGCCCCGAGCGACTCCAGGACCGCGTCGGCGCGGGCCTGACGGTCCGCCAGCCCGTCCAGGGTGTGCGGGTACAGCAGGTCGAGCCCACGCTTGTCGCCGTCCGACAGGTTCTGCCCGTCACCGGCCGGCGCACAGCTGCTGGGGGTGGACTTGTAGAAGAAGTCCGGGAAGTGGTACAGCATCACGGACTTCGTGTCGAAGGGCCCGGCGACGAGATCCGGGGTGTCCACGGTGCGGAGGTTGTGGTCCACCTTCGCGCGCGGCCATCGGTTCGGCGCACCCGCGAGGAACGTGTAGATGCCGGGTTGCCGGCCCTGGGCGTCCGCCACGAAGGCACCGGTCGGGTCCTGCGTGGGCTCGTACCCTTCCGGGTCCTCCCAGCGGAACTCGCCCTCGCAGGTGCCGCGCATGTTCTGGTGGGAGTGGTGGAACCCCAGCGCGTGCAGGAACTCGTGCCGCACGGTGCCCTCCCACCTGGTCGGCCTGTTCGTCACGAACCGCCCGAGGTTCAGGCTGCGCTGGCCGGGGTTGCCGCCGACCGGGCCTCCTCCCGCACCGATGGCACTGTCCGTGCTGTCGGTGCCCACCAGGGAGAAGAAGCCCGGCAGGTCGAAGCTGACCCTGATCTCGGCGGCGAGTTCGGTGTCGTCCTCGCTCCATCGCCGGAACGTTCCGCCGCCGTTCTGCCCGAAGTCGAGCGTCAGGTTGCAGGCGTCGGTGATCTGCTTCGTCGCTCGCGCGATGTCCGCGTGCAGCTGGTCGTTCCCGTCGAGGAAGGCGACCCGCACCGTCTTGCCCAGAGGCCATCTGCCGATGTCGGTGACGAGGAACTCCAGGCCACCGGCGGCCGTTGCGCGCCTCCAGCGGTCCCGGACCTCGATCTCGGCGACGATCTCGTCGGGCAGGGATTCGAGAGGGAGAGATTCGAGTTCCATGACGCGTCCTTTCGCATCACATTCGAAACGGTCCCCCCGACCGGTACCGGTCTGATGACGGATGGGCCGCCCGGCTCCACGCACGAGCGTGCCGACGTCGGAAACTCATGTCCCAGTATCCTCCGATTGGAGGTACTCTGCGACCCCTCCGTCACTCTAAGTGGTTCAGCGCACGCCAGGGTGACGCTGCGTCAGGACCAGAGCTTGTTGACGGCGGTCTTCGTCGTCGTGCGGAAGGCGGTCAGCGGGGCGTCCTCGAAGTCGCCCATCTGGCCCCAGCGGACGAGGGTGACGGTGCGGCCGTCGCGGCCGACGGAGAAGAGGTGGATGTCGGTGTTGCCGATCTGCGGGTCGGCGGTGTCCAGGCTGTAGACCCAGGCGCCCTCCTCGACGGCGAGCGCCCCGTGCCAGCGGCTGACCGCGTCCAGCCCGGGCACTGACGCTCGACGCGGGCGCCGCAGCCGGCGAGTGCTGTACGCAGCGCGGCGCCAGCTCACTCCTCGGGGCCAGCGACCTCGCCGACGCCCAGGCCGATCGGGCGCTGTGCCGGGCGAAGGCAGGTGCGTTCGTACGCCACCGGCTACATCGGCTTCGCGAACGCCGCAGAGGCGGCCGCGTACGCCCGTGCTCCCTGACCTCACCCACAGAAGCGCCAACCGAGACCCTCCGCGCCTCGCTCTCGCCCCACGGCAGCTGGGACCGCACGACGGCCACTCTGGGTGTCCGCCGCAGCACCATCCGCCCAGGACGTCGCCCGCTGCACCACACATCTGGCCGCGGACCTGGACGATCCGAGCATCAGTATGGGGCTGTGGTTCGCCCTGCAGTACGGCTGAGACCGGCCCAGTCGGTTACTGAGCGATCTCGCCCATCCACATGCGCCGACCCAGCTCGTCAAGCTCGGTCCGACGCTCCTCAAACTCGGGCAGCGCCATCCCCAGCAGCCGCCAGAAGTCCGCGCGGTGTCCCGGCACGCGGACATGGGCCAGCTCATGGGCGACGACGTAGTCGACCAGATGCATCGGCAGCTGAAAGAGCGGCCACCCAAGGCTCATCAGGCCGGGACCTCGATCGCCGTCGCCGGGCCGGTACCTTCCCCAGCGTCGACCGAGGTCGCAGACCTCGAGTACGGGCTCCGCGACCGCCATGCGGGCCGCCCATGGCTGGAGCCGTCCCGCGGTCCAGTTCTGCCCGGCCCGGCAGTACCACTCAGCGAGCGCCGCCCTCCCTCGGTCCGGGTCTCCGGCCTGCTCGCGGCTCATCACCAGGCGCCCGGCGATCAGTCGCACCCTGCCGTCGGCGGGCCCGTCTGCCGTGATCGCGAGCCGGTACGTCCGCCCCAGGTAACGGAAGACCTCTCCGTCCACCAACCGCTTCGCGGGATTCAGCGGGAGAGTGCGCTCGCGCGCCGCCACCTTCGTCACCACCCAGGACCAGTGCGCGCGGACGAAGCCCTCCGCATCCCCCGCCGGACGTCCCTCGGGCGCGTGCAGGGTCAGCCCTGCATCGGACTCAACAGTCAGCGCGAACCGCTTGCGGCGGCCACTGACCCGTACGCGCAGCGACAGCCCGTCGACGGTGAGGAGACTCCCCTCGGCAAGGGCAGGGAGGAGTCGGTCGTCGGCAAGAGCGGTCACCCGGCCTATTCTCCCCGTTGCCTGGCCAGAAATTGCTGCTTGTTCTCCGCCGCGAACGAGGCGAGTCGCTGGGCGATGCCGTTCAGCGGTGCCCAGTCCGTGACGTCGGTCGGCAGCAGCCCCGGAACCAACTGGCCGTGGATGATCTTCGCCAGCTCGTCCAGGTCCTGGCTCTGCCCCTGGAACGCCGCCTTGCCCATGGTCCGCCCGGCCGCGTCACAGACCGCGCCGACCAGCGGCCGGGTGCTCGGGACGTTCCGGACGACTCCCGGGATCTCCTCCAGAAGCTGGTCGATCAGCCGGTACACCTTCTGCTCCAGCGGACTGAGCCCCGCCAGCGCCGGGTCCTCCTCGTCCTCCCGCCGGGCCTGCTCGATCAGCGGGCCGAACTCCTGGATCTGCTCGTCGAAGCGTCCTGGCAGATCCCGCAGGATCTCCTCCAGCCGTTCCGAGAGCCGTGTGTACTTCTCCGGGTCCTCCCGCTTGACCCGCTCCTCCAGGTGGAAGCGCAGCGCGTGCCCCATCTCCGCTGCCGCCTCGCGCGGCGGCATGGTGCGCACCGCGTCGTCGAAGACGGGCGAGGCGAGCGAGACGGGCGCGATGACCTGCTCGATCTCCGGGCCCTCCAGGTGGTCGGCGATCATCGCCCGGACCTTGCGGCCGTAGCGGCGCAGCGTGAACGTCCCGCCCGGCGCGTCCCGGTAGAGCCTGCGGACGCGCTTCTGGAGCATGCCCCACCGCCGGGCGTCCGCCACGAACCGCAGGCCCTCCTCGTGCGGCAGCACCCGCTCCAGTACACCGAGGAACTCGTGCAGCACGTCGTCGTACCCGAACCGCGCCGCCTCGGACTCGAAGCGCTGCGCGGCCGCACCCAGCTTGGCCGGGTCGGTCAGGTCCGCGTCGTCGACGCCGTGCATGCTCAGGAAGTCGCGCACCGCCCTCGCCGCCGGCGCGAGGCCCTCGATCTCGTCCGACAGACTGCGCATGGTGTCGTCGACATCGGCCTGCTGGTACTCGGCCAGCGCGCCGGTCAGGTGCTCGAAGACGCCGTAGTAGTCGACGACGTACCCGATGTCCTTGCCCTCCATCGGCCGGTTGACCCGGGCGACGGCCTGGAGCAGCTCGGCGTCGCGAATCGGCCGGTCCAGGTAGAGCGCCTGCTCGCGTGGTGCGTCGAAACCCGTCAGCAGCATGGACTTCACGATGAGGAAGGCGACCGGGCTGTCGGGGTGCACCGGATCGGGCACGGCCCCCGGCCGGGTCTCCGGTTGTCCGGACTCCTCCTGCGACCAGGGGTGGTCGCCGGCTCCGGCGCCCGCCCCTGTGGTCTCCTGCGACGGCAGGTTGAAGGGTGTGGTGGTGACCCAGTCGGATAGGGGCCGCAGTTGGGGGAACGCCTGGTGGAAACGCTTGATGTACGCCTTCTGCCGCTCCTTGTCCGTCCAGTGCAGCCACTGACGGCGCTTCCGTTCCTCCCCCGGAGAGATCACCGGCACGAAGTCGAGACGGTGCAGCAGGGAACGGTACTGGTGGGCCTGGTAGAGGTAGCGCTGCCGGCGGGGCAGCTCCTCCAGCGGAATCCCCGCCACCGACTCCGGGTCGAATGCGGCGAGTTCGACCATCAGGAGGTCGCGCGCCCGTCGCAGCGCGTGGTGATACTCGACGGCTGCCTTCCGGCTGACGGCCGCGACCTGAGCCTTGAAGCCACCGCCCGGCAGCACCCAGGTCACCCAGTGCTCCAGCATGTCCTCGGCCTTCGCCCGGATCATGGGCTGGGATTCGGCGACGTCCCGTTCGGTGGGCCAGCGCCGCAGCAGCGCCTTGCGCTCGTCGTCCGTGCGCCCCCGGATCAGGTCGGCGAAGTTCCGGTCGAGGCCGTCCTTGTCGAAGACCTTGCCCTCGCCGGTACGGCCTTCGTAGCGGATGCGTACGACGACGCCGTCGCGCTCGGCCTCCGCCATGCGGTACGTGTCGAGGAATCCGCCGAAGATCCGGCGGGTGTCCTCCACCCGGCCGGTCATGATCGGCGTGCCGGTGAAGCCGATCTTGGCGGCGTTGGGGATGGCCCTGCGCAGGGCGGCGTGCAACACGCTCGTGTGCGAGCGGTGGGCCTCGTCGACCAGGACCAGGATGTCGGAGGACGTGTTGCACTCCGGGAAATCGGGCTCGGGTGGCGGAACGTCGGCCCGGTGCTCCTTCCGGGCCCGCTCGGCGTCCTCGTACTCCCCTGCCAGATCCCGGCTGTCGCCGTCCCCGTCTCCGCCGTCGCCTCCGGCCCCCGTGGCGAAGGCGCCACCGGTCCCGTACTTCTGGATCATCGCGAAGACGACCCGGCGCCCGCCGTCCCGGAGCAGCCCCTCCATCTGGGTCCGGGTCTCGGCCGTCTCGACGTCCGACTCGCTGAGCTTCAGCGTCTTGGAGAGCTGGTCCTGCAACTGGGTGCGGTCGGTGACGACGACGATCGTGAACTCGCTGAGCCGGTGGTGCAGATGCATCCGGCGCACGAGGAACGTCATGGTCAGGCTCTTGCCGGAGCCCTGCGTGTGCCAGATGATCCCACCACGCTCGTCTTCGAGGACGAGCCCGCCACGGGTCCGGCCGTCGACCAGCTTGCGTACGGCCTTCTCGGCGGCCCGGTACTGCTGGTGGCGCGCGGCTGCCTTGACCGTACGGGTGCCTCCGGACTCCGTCTCGACGGGGAGCGGGATGACGTAGTGGCGTACGAAGGTGAGCAGCGCGGCGGGACGCAGGACGATGCCGACGAGTTTGTGCCGCTCGTTGAGCTTGGTGACGTCGTCCGGCAGTTCCGCGAGGAGCGTGGTCGGGGCCTCCGGCTCGACGCTCCGCCAGGGATGGAAATGGTCGGGCGTGGAGGTGACCGTCCCGAGATACGCGGTCCCGGCGGTCGCGGCGACCAGCAGCTGCACGGTACGGAACAGCTCCGGCACGCCGGCGGGCAGCGGCAGGTCGGAACCGTCACGCTCGTCGTCGGCGATGGGGTCACCGGCGTAGTGCCGCAGGTCGAGCACGGCGCTGCGGACGGGGTCGGCGAGGTCGGGGCTCTTGCACTCGACGGCGACGAGCGGGATGCCGTTCACGAAGAGGACGACGTCGAGTATCGACACGTCCCCGGAGCGGTTCTTCACGCGAAGCTGGTCGACGACCGTGAACTCGTTGAGCCCGACCCGCTCCTCGTGCCACTCGATGTACTGCACGGTGGCGGAGGCCCCGCCGTGAGCGGCGGAGGGGCCGGTGAGGAAGTGCCCACTGAGCAGCAGATCGGTGGCGTCGAAGTTGGCCTGCGCGACGCCCTTCCCGAGGGAGACGGAGGCCAGCGCGGTGACGGACCGCGACACGTCGGTGCCGTCCATCCACGACTCGCCGTCGTCGGCCCGGACGTTGATCCGCCGCAGGGCGGCGCCGAGCTGATCGACGAGCAGCGGGGTACCGGCGTCCAGCGTGCCGACCGCCGTCCCCGGGACGTGCGTCCACCCCATCGCCTCAAGCTGCGCGACGATCGGCCGCTCCACCTCGTCCCGCTCGACCTGCACCACCATGCCCGCCCCCGCGCCTTCCGCCCGCCGTCACCCAGGTCCCGCTCAGTTGATCCATTCTGCGCCCTGAGCGGGGCGGGTGGGAGAGTTCCAGCCGTGCGGGCCGGTGACGTACCGGGGCATGTCGGGGTACGTCACCGGGGGTGGCGGGGTCGGTCAGACGTCGAGCGGGCCGGTGTCGCCCTCCTCCTCTTCGGACGCCTCGCCCTCCTGATCCTCAAGTACGGGTACGGGGAGCCGGGCGCCCCGGCTCCTCGCGATGCGGTGCACATCCCGCAGAGCCTCGGCCATGCGGGCCACGACGAACCGGAGCTGCTCGGGGGTGACCTGGCGGTCGTCGACCATGTCGGCCGCGTGGCCGAGGAGCTCGGCGGCCATGCCGAGCTGGACGCTCTCGATGTTGTCGGCGACGCGGGAGAGGTAGCCCGTGCCGTCGCCGATGAGGTAACAGGGCTTGCCCTCGGGGCTGGACCAGGGGAGCAGTCGCCCGTTGTGGATCGTCCGGCCGATCACGCGACGACCTCCACACCGTGGATCAGGCGCGGCCCGATGTCGATGCCGTGCACGGCGAGCCAGAGGGCGCGCCGGCGCGCTCGCTGACGACGGGCCCGCTCACGCTGCTCGTGGGCGAGGAGGTAGGGGCGGACGAGAGGGCTGTCCTCGCCTCGGAGGACGGGCTCGGGCGGGCGGCCGGGGACGGGCGGTACGGCGATGGGCGGCGCGGCGGGTACCTCCGGGGGCTGGTGACACTCCGGCGCGGGCCACAGGAGCCGCAGCAGCGACTCGAAGATGCGGGCGATACAGTGCGACACGTCGTCAACTCCGGTGGTTGATGGCCACGCCCCCGGGCCGTTGACGCGGCTGCGGGGGTCTTTCGTGCGTGGCCGGCGAATAGGCATCGCTGTGTAGCGATCCCCTCACAGAGTGAGACGGGTCGGGCTAGGCTCGCCAGGGGGTAGAGAGTGACGAAGCTTTTGTCACATGGGAGTTGACCATGAGCAGCATCTACGGGGTCTGGTTGAAGGAACAACGGCTGGCGGCCGGACTCACGCAACAGGAACTGGCCGACATGGCGGTCATGACCCGTTCGCACATCGCGCACATCGAGGCGGGCCGCCGCATCCCGTCGAAGGAGGACGCCCGCCGCCTGGACAGGGCCCTGGGCACGGGAAACGTCCTGAGCAGCTTCCTGCCGGACGACGGCGCGGCAGTCGCCGACTACTTCGAGTCGGCGCGGCTCCTCGAACAACAGGCGGTGATGATCCGGGAGTTCGCGCTGTCGTTCATCCCGGGCATCCTCCAGACGGAAAGGTACGCGCGTGCGGTTCTGAGCACGTCGTTCCCTCCAGTGAGTGAAGAGGAGTGTGACAGGCTCGTTGTCACACGGCTTGAGCGGGCGAAGATCCTTGACGACCCGGTGATGCCGGTAGTTTGGGCGCTGCTGGACGAGGCAGTGCTACGCCGGGTAGTGGGCAGCGAAGGGATCATGGCGGAGCAGATCACGCACATGGTTCGCCTGGTGGAGTCGAGGCGTGTACGGGTACACGTGCTGCCGTTCGGCGTCGGCGCCTACCAGCTGCTTCAGGGCATGCTGAGCCTGATGTGGTTCGAGGACCAGCCGCCTCTCGCGTATGCGGAGGGGAACAGCGTGGGCACAGTCCACGACTCACCCGCGCTGGTCACCCGACTCCAAGGTGCCTACGATCTCGCACTGAGCGATGCGCTTCCGCTACGGGAATCACTCGCCCTCCTGAGGGCAACGGCAAAGGACTACGAAGATCGTGAGTGACCACACCATCCCCGACAGTTCCGCCCTCCACGGCTGGCGCAAGTCTTCACACAGCGGCCCTGAGGGTGGCAGCTGCGTCGAGATCCTGGACGGCCACCCGTCAGGCGTCCCGGTCCGCGACTCCAAGGCCTCGCACGGCCCTGCGCTGATCTTCCCGACGGTCGGCTGGTCATTGTTCGTCACGGCCGTCAAGCGCGGCGAGTTTCCCGCCTGACCTCCAAGGACTCCCGGCCCCTGTCGTGCGACAGGGGCCTCGCCACATCCCCACGACTGCTCAAGCCTCGCCCGACAACAGGTCGTCCACGAGCCCCCTCTTGAGGTCTCTGAGCTTCGCGAGTTCAGCCGTCTCAAGCTGCTGTCGGCCTCTCACGGCCGCAAGTTGCCCCAGGAACCGCAACTGCCCAGGAACATCCATTTGCGGAAAGGGGCAGCTGCGGATATCGGAACCATTGATACTTGCCTGCGAAATGGCACTCTTCGCTCGCGCTCGAAAATGCGCCTTTGCCGCGCGACCCCCCAGCCACGTTTCAACGAACGCCGGAACGGCTCGGCCCGGCAGCACTTTACAACGCATCATGTTCGACTCGAACACGGTCCTCTCAACCAGATCCCCAACAGCGGTAGACTTCCCAACCAGTTCCAGGGAGTTCACCCGATTGATGAGGATGTCCCCGGTAACCAGCCCGTAGCGTTCAGCCTCACTCGCCCCGAGCGAAAGTCGGAGCAAGTTCCGAGTGAAATCCGATGGCCCGCCCTTGAAACTGTCGATGCGGACAATTGGTGTCCCCTCAGGATCGTACGAGGACGCAGGCTTGTAGATCCCGTTCTGGGGGCCATAACTAAGAACGTCCTCGAACGTGCCACACTCCACACTATCGAGTTCCTCCATCAAGCCAGCCCTGAGTTTATCTAGCTTCGCGATCGACTTCTCGATGGCGCGCTCCTGTGCCGACGCCGCATCGATGATGCCAACAATCCGCCGCTGCTCAGTCAACTCGACGGGGTGGGGGACAAGGTGCTCCGCAAATTTATCCTGCGGTAGGTGCGCGATGCTCGTCTGGCTGACGCCATCGACAAAGAGACCGTGGCGGGCCGCATAGGACATGTAGTGGAGCATGTAACGGGGTTCAATGGCTCCCCGCGTTCGTAGCCGGTGTAGCGACATTTGGAAGTAGCAATCAGATTGCTGCCCCTCCCAGATAGCTGTCCTCCCCACCTCTCCACCTTCCGTCACGAGGAGGTCACCCGAGAGCAGCCGGAACCGATTTCGCTCGGCTGCACTGAAGCTCATTCGATTCAGCTCGCCAAATCGAATGAGATTCCACTGCACGTTCTTGTTCGTGACGTACTCGTACTGCTCCAGCCCTGCCGATGCCTCTTTGTTCAGCTTCTTGCCGATCTGCATGTCGAAGAGGTCACCCACACGAGTCCGGGCCCACCCAGACGGAAGCTCACGCATAGCCCAGCTCCTTCAGGAACCCGTCCAGCGTCACTGCAGCCCGCTCCCGCTCCGCCCGGATCTCCCGCAGCGACACCGCGTACTTGTCCGCCCACACCCCAACCGCGTCGACCAATTCCCGCCGCCGACGCACCACATGCCCGTCCAGCTTCCCCGCCAGATCGTCCCGCAGCAGCTCCAACACCACCCGGCGCTCCCCCTCCGCGTCCAGCGCGGCCCGCGCGGCGAACAGCCTCGGCGGTTCCTCGCCCAGCTTGGGCGGGTCGCTCGGCCACGGATACCAGAACTCCGCCTCAAGCCGCTTGATCAGGGCGCCAGCCTTCGCGCGGTCCTTCTTCACCTGCGCGAGCTCCGCCAGCTGTTCCACGCTCAGCGCGACGGTCTCGCGTGTGACAGCGTCCTCGTCACCTTCCGGCTCGCCGTCCTCGGACGGCTCCGGCTCCGCGTTGAGTTCCTTCCAGCGCGCGTCCAGGTCCGCCTTGCGCGCGTCCGCCGCCGCCAGCTCCTCCAGGAAGTCCGGGGCGATCGCCGCGACCACCTTGTGGTCGTACGCCTGGCGCCGCTCTGCCGCCGTGCGCTTACGCAGCTTCCGCGTCTTCGGGTCCTGTTCGGGTGCGAGCAGGGTGTCGACGTTCTCCACCCAGCCGTCCAGGACGCCCGCGAACCCGTTCTCCGACAGGGCCAGCAGGTCGTACTTGGCCTCGTACCACCACCCCGCCACCGCGCCCGCGAGCGCGTACCGGTCGAGCAGTCCGACCCCGCCCAGCCGCTCCACGAACGACTCGATCAGCGAGCCCCGCACCGCCATCAGCGCGGCCTTGCGCTCCGAGGACGTCAGGTCGGCCAGGCGCTCGGGGGTCGCCGTCACCGCCTCCAGGTGCCGGGCCTCCTCGTCCCACCACTTGGCGAAGGCGGTCCGCAGCTCGTCCTCGCGCGGGCGGGCCAGTTCCGCGAGCCGGGCCGCGTCCGGGCGCTGCCCTTCCGGCAGAAAGTCCATGTACGCCGGGTCGACCGGGTCCCGCTCGGCGAAGAGGTCGGCCGGAACCACCTCGTACGCCTCCAGCAGGTCCTGCTTCGCCTCGATCTCCGCACGCGGCACCCCGCCCACCAGATGCGCCCGCACGTCCTGCGGCTCCGGCGGCGGCGTGTTGTCCACGTAGCGGCGGATGTTGAGGTTGTCGTCGTTGTCGCGCAGCTCCTCGCGGCTCACCACACGCGAGAAGCCTGGCACCTCCGCGTACCCATGGAAGGTGGAGGTGATCTTCTCCGCGTGCTCGGGCAGAAGGACGTTCTGCGCCGACTCCTTGCGGTACTCGCGGTCCGCGTTGATGAACAGCACCTTGCCCGCCCGCGCCGGGTCCTTCTTCCCCGGCGGGCGCAGCAGCAGGATGCAGGCCGGGATGCCCGTGCCGTAGAAGAGGTTCGGGGCAAGTCCGATGACCGCCTCGATCGTGTCGTCGTCCAGCAGCTTCGTACGGATCTCCTGCTCGCCGCCCCCGCGGAACAGCACGCCGTGCGGCATGACCGTGATGACCATGCCGCCGCGCCCCTCCCGCTTCGTCTCCCATAGCATGTGCTGGAGGAACATCAGGTCGGCCTTGCCCCGCTCGCTGGTCGCCCCGTACGTCGTGCGCTGCGCGCCGTACAGGAGGTCGCTGAGGGTGTAGTCCATGGAGAACGGCGGGTTGCTGAGGACGCCGTCGAAGCGGTCCGCGTCGGTGCTCGGTACGTGTGCCGGCTCCGCCAGGGTGTCGCCGGTGCGCAGGTCGAAGCGGCGCACGCCGTGCAGCACCATGTTCATCGTGGACATGATCCAGGAGCCGCTGTTGGCGTCCTGGCCGGCGAAGAACATGTCCGTGGTGTCTCCGCCGTGTTCCTCCACGTACTCCTTGGCGTGGATCAGCATGCCGCCCGAGCCGACGCACGGGTCGTAGATCCGCATGCCCTGCCGGGGGCCGAGCAGCTCGACCATCATGCGGACGACCGCGCGCGGGGTGTAGAACTCGCCGCCCT
This sequence comes from Streptomyces narbonensis, assembly GCF_014649015.1. GTDB lineage: Bacteria > Actinomycetota > Actinomycetes > Streptomycetales > Streptomycetaceae > Streptomyces > Streptomyces narbonensis. Next base: position 239,528 of record NZ_BMSF01000001.1, on the reverse strand, counting down.
TGCGGCCCGCCGAGTCGGCGAACTCCTTGATCAGGTACTCGTAGGCGGCACCGATCAGGTCGGGGAACTCGAAGTCGTCCGTCCGCAGCCGAATGCGTCCGAAGTGCGCGATGAGCAGCTTCAGCCGCTGGTCGGCGAGTTTGGCTGCGCCCGCCGCCGCGCCGGAGCCGCCGATGCGGTTGAAGTCGAGGTGGTCGAAGAGTCCCTTGAGCTTGCTGTTCTGGCCTTCGAGCGCCTGGAGCGCGGGCCGCAGCCGGTCCTCGTTGATGTTGTGCGTGGCCGAGGAGATCTGTGCCCAGCGGGCGACCTTCGGGACGTAGAGCACGTCACGGTCGCCATAGGCGGACTCCTGCTCCAGGTAGCTCTCCAGCAGCTCGCCCGTGAGTCCCATGCTCTTCGCCGCGTGCTCCCGGATGTGCTCCCGGGCGGCCTCGAACTCGTCGTTGGCCCGCTTCAGGAAGAGCAGGCCGAAGATGTAGTCCTTGTACTCGGAGGCGTCCATCGTGCCGCGGAGGATGTCCGCGGCGGCGAAAAGATGCCGCTCCAACTGCGCGAGCGTGAGCTTGGCCACGAGTTCGACTCCCTACGTCCCCGGTGTGACGTAGGAACCCTACGGCGGCGGCGGGCTCCCCGCGAAAACGGACGCCCGGCCCCCTCGCTCGCGTCAGTACGAGGTGATTCCGAGCCCGTCCTCGACGAAGGCGAAGACGTCGGTGTACGGATCGCGCTTGACCAGCGGTACGTGGTCACCGTGCGTCGCGTTCATCTTCAGCGCGCGCTTCTTGGCCTCCGCGAAGCTGCCCCGCGCGATCTGCTCCGGCAGCACGCTCTTGATGTTCGCCGCGTCCTTGGCGAACGGCAGCCGTGCCGTCGCCTGTCCGCAGACCCCGCCGAACGTGCCGCTCACCGCCTTGTGGTGCAGCAGCCGCCACACCTCGAAGCACGGGTGCGAGAAGGCGACGCGTACGTCCCCGTCACGGGCCTGCTTCAGCGCCGTGTCGATGGATTCGTGCTCGTCGCGGTCGAACAGGCACCAGACCTGCGGCCAGAACTCCTGCTTCAGGCCGTTGCGCTTCGCGTCGCGCGCTTCGTCCCGCATCAGCTGTACGGCTGCCTCGACCAGTTTGATCGGCTTCCGCTGGGAACCCGGTGCGGTGGAGTTCGCGATCCGCACCTCGACAGCCAGGGAGGGGTCGGCGTAGACACCCCGGGCCTTGATGATGCTGATGTAGTCGGGCTCCGTGACCCGGCCCTCGGTGAAGACGTGGACGACCCGGCGGCGGCGCCCACGCTGCTGCTTCGCGGGAGCCAGCTGGTCCCTCCCCCTTGTACGTGCCATCAGCTCAGCTCCGCCCCGTCCCCACGATCCTGCTCATGCCCTGTGGCGGCCAGCAGCCGCCGGGCGATCTGGCCCTCCAGGAGATCGGGAACCGCGCCGAAGGCTCCGGCCAGATAGGACTTCATCAGGTCCTCGTCCTTGCCCGGGGAGGCGGCGGTGAGCGGGTAGAGGTCGGTGGCCCCGTCCTCGTCCTTCTCCGTCAGCCACACCTGGGCGGGCTCCAGCAGGCGTCCGCCGCTCGGTGTGCTGAGCACCGATGGGTCGTGCGAGGTGAAGACGAGCTGCGCGCCCCTCGGATTGGCGTCCGGGTCGTGGAAGAGCCGGACCACCTCGGCGGCGAAGCGGGGGTGCAGGCTGGAGTCCAGTTCGTCGACGAGCAGGACCGCGCCTTCGTCGAGGGCAAGAAGCAGGGGGCCGAGCAGGGCGAACCATGAGCGGGTACCGAACGACTCGTCGTGCCAGTCGAAGGACACCTCACCCGAGGCCGACCGGTGGGTGAGTTTCACCGTGGAGGGGCCCCGCCCCTCCTGGACGACTTCCGCGCCGGTGATGCCGAGGTCCGCGACCCGCAGCAGTTCGTTGATGCGCCGTGCGCGCGTCCCCGAGAGCTCCCGCGTGGTGAACGCCTCGCGCTGCGTCCGCTCGTCCTCCGGGTTGATGAGCCAGAGGTTGCGGCGGAACCAGTGGAAGAGCGGAGAGAGCTGGGGGTGGTTGTCCGTGCCGGCCGTGGACAGGAGCAGGGCGTTGGGCCGGGTACGCCGTACGAGCTGGGCCCGGTCCTTGACCCGGGCGCCGGGCCATTCGTACACCTCGCTGCGTGAGGCGTCGCGGTCGAGCCAGACCTGGCGGTGGCCGCGGGGGTAGCTGTGCAGCCATTCGGCCTCGACGCGCTCCGGGCCGAGCTCGAACCCGTACGTCCAGCGCACATCCTCGATCACCAGGTCCGCTTCGAAGAAGCTCGGCTCACGCTCCTCCTTGCCGCCGCCCAGCTCGAAGGGGCGTCGCGGAATGCCGTCGTACGACGCCCAGCGCGCGTAGGAGTTGAGGACGGCGGTCCGCATGTCGGTCATGGCGGCCAGGACGTTCGACTTGCCCGACGCGTTGGCGCCGAAGACGCCGATGAGGGGCAGAACCCCGAGCGCTCCGCTGCCGGCGAGATGCAGCGACCGAGCGGCGGCACTCGGCTCCCCCTCGGACACGACGAAGGACAGTTCCTGCTCATCGCGCAGTGACCGGACGTTCGCGGTACGAAACCTCAGCAGCATGCTGCCCCCTCTCCGCGGCCAGCGTAATGGTCATCAATGACAGCGGCTCGCTCCAGGGCCCGCGATCTCCCTGCCGTCGCTCTCCTCCGGCGCGCCCAGCGGGGCCGGGCGCGCAGGGGGAGGGACGATCAGGGCCGCTCGGAGTCGGTCACGGCCAGAGCTTGTTGACGGCGGTCTTCGTCGTCGTGCGGAAGGCGGTCAGCGGGGCGTCCTCGAAGTCGCCCATCTGGCCCCAGCGGACGAGGGTGACGGTGCGGCCGTCGCGGCCGACGGAGAAGAGGTGGATGTCGGTGTTGCCGATCTGCGGGTCGGCGGTGTCCAGGCTGTAGACCCAGGCGCCCTCCTCGACGGCGAGCTTGCCGTGGTAGGCGCTGACGGCCTGCAGGCCCGGGTTCTGCCGCTCCAGCAGGGGGCCGCAGCCGGCGAGGGCCTTGCGGAGGGTGTCGACCAGCTTCACGGCGTCGGCCTCGGTGCGGGCCACGGTGGTGACCTGGACGCCGTTGGTGTCGAGCTCGGTGCTGAACTCGCGGTAGCGGGTGTTCTGCGCCGGGATCTTGTACGGGGCGCAGAGGACGCCGCCGTTCTCCGGGACGCCGGCGAAGACCTGGGTGGCGGTCCACGGCGTCGACGACGGCGGCATCTGGGAGGCGGCGAGGAAGGCGGGCTGGGCGGCGGCCTGCGCCGGGGCCGTGGCGAGGGCCGCGAGGCCCAGGGCGGCAGCGGCGGCGGTGGCGAGTGCGGTACGGAGCTTGTTCATGGTGGTGGATCCCCCGTCGGGTCGTTCGGTCAGTGCTCCACCAGCGTCGGGCCGGCGCCCGCCGTCGGCAACGGTGACGCGCCCACCATCCGTCCCGGAACCATTTCACCCCCGCTGACGTGCAAGGACGTGAAGGGTGGGACGCGGGGCCGAGGGGGATGGAATGCCGAAGAACGCCACCGTCGAGGAGTTCGCGCGGCTCGTGCGCGCGCTGAAGGCCCGGGACGGGAGGAGTTACGAGGCGCTCGGCCGGCGCCTGAGCGTCAGCGCGTCCACCCTCCACCGCTACTGCTCCGGCGCGACCGTCCCGGAGGAGTTCGCCGTGGTCGACCGCCTCGCCCTGCTGTGCGGGGCGGACGAGGAGGAGCGGCGGGCCCTGGAGGCGGCCTGGACCCGCGCGGACGGCACCCGCCGCCCTCCGGTGCCGGAACCCGCCGCGGAGCCGACGCCCGGACCCGCCGCGGAGACGCCCGAGCCCGGTGCGGAGCCGGCGCCCGAGCCCGCCGCGGAGCCGAAGCCGGCCGAGCCCGCACCGGCCCCCGAGCCCGCCCCGGCCCCGGAGGCGGCCCCCGAGCCGGCCCCGGAGCCTGCGTCCGAGCCCGAGCCCGAACCCGAGCTGGAACCCGTCCGCGCGCGCGTGCCGGGCCTCCCGCCCGAGCGGCGGAGGCGTCGGTGGGGGTGGGTGGGCGTGGTCGGCGGGGCGCTGGCGGTCGTGGGGACGGTGACGCTCGGAGCCGTACTCCTGCCCGGGAAGACCCCGGAGCGGGCCACCGAACCACCGGCGCCGCTGACGTGGACGGTCGGTTCCCACCTCTGGCAGAACGGGTGCGGGCACGCCTACCTCGCGGAGCGGACGCCCCCTCCCCCGCCGGAGGCGGCCGACGCGCGGAGCTGGGCGACGGCGCAGGGGGCCGTGCACGGCGGGGAGACGCTGGTGCGGGTGTCGGTGCAGGGGAAGAGCGCGGCGGCCGTGGTGCTCCAGGCGCTGCACGTGCGGGTGGTGGAGCGGGGCGCGCCGCTGCCCTGGGCGGCGTACCGGATGGGCGACGGGTGCGGCGGGGCGGTGACGCCGCGCCGTTTCGAGGTGGACCTGGACCGGCCGCGGCCCGTGGCGCGGGCGGTGGACGGGTACGACGCCTCCGGGCAGGAGGGCCGGACGCTCCCCGCGGTCTCCTTCCCGTACGCGGTCAGCGCCGCCGAGCCGGAGGAGCTGCTGGTCTCGGCGGCAGCGGCGGGCTGCGACTGCCGCTGGTACCTGGAGCTGGAGTGGAGCAGCGAGGGCCGTTCCGGGACGGTCCGCATCACCGACGAGGGCCGGCCCTTCCGCACCTCCTCCCTCACGGGCAGGCCCGCGTTCGGGTACGACGACGCGAGCCGTCGCTGGGTCCCCGCGGAGGCCGACGGGTCCTGACCGCGCAGAGGAGGGACGTGACATGGACAACCTTGGGCGCACAGATCTGGACAGCGATACGAACCGATGGGTAACTTGACTGAGCAAGCGCTTAGGCATAGTGGGCCAGGGTGCCCAGGACTCCGAGGAGGCGGCTCGTGCGCCGTACCGTATTCAACGAGGACCACGAGGCGTTCCGGGAGACCATCCGCGCCTTCATCGAGGCCGAGGTCGCCCCTGTCTACGACGAGTGGTTCGCGGCGGGACAGGCGCCCCGCGACTTCTACTACAAGCTCGGCGAGCTGGGCATCTTCGGCATCAACGTGCCCGAGGAGTTCGGCGGCGCGGGCCTGGACACCCACAAGTTCGAGGCCGTCCTGTACGAGGAGACCTCGCGCGCCGGCGTGAACTTCGGCGGCTCCGGCGTGCACGTGCTGCTCGCCCTCCCCTACATCAAGATGCTCGCCACCGACGAGCAGAAGAAGCGCTACCTGCCGAAGTTCGTCTCCGGCGAGGAGATGTGGGCGCTGGCGATGACCGAGCCGGGCACCGGCTCCGACGTCGCGGGCATGAAGACCACCGCCAAGCTCTCCGAGGACGGCACGCACTACGTCCTCAACGGCTCCAAGACCTTCATCACCGGTGGCGTCCACGCCGACCGCGTGATCGTCTGCGCCCGCACGTCCGCCCCGACGGCCGAGGACCGCCGCCACGGCATCTCCCTCTTCGCCGTGGACACCAAGTCCGAGGGCTACTCCATCGGCCGCAAGCTGGACAAGCTCGGCCTGCGGACCTCCGACACCGCCGAGCTGGCGTTCGTCGACGTGAAGGTGCCGGTCGAGGACCTGCTCGGCGAGGAGAACAAGGGCTTCTACTACCTCGGGCACAACCTGGCCTCCGAGCGCTGGGGCATCGCCTTCGGCGCGTACGCCCAGGCCAAGGCCGCCGTCCGCTTCGCCCAGCAGTACGTCACGGACCGCACGGTCTTCGGCAAGCCGGTCGCGCACTTCCAGAACACCAAGTTCGAGCTGGCCGCCTGCCAGGCCGAGGTGGACGCGGCCGAGGCCGTCGCCGACCGCGCCCTGGAGGCCCTGGACGCGGGCGAGCTGACCCCGGCCGAGGCCGCGAGCGCCAAGCTCTTCTGCACCGAGGTCGCGCACCGCGTCATCGACCGCTGCCTCCAGCTGCACGGCGGCTACGGCTACATGAACGAGTACCCGATCGCCCGCCTGTACGCCGACAACCGCGTCAACCGCATCTACGGCGGCACCAGCGAGATCATGAAGTCGATCATCGCCAAGTCGATGGGCCTGTAAGTGCCCGACGGTCACACGGCTCTGGATGACCTGCTCGATCTGCTCGACCTCGAACAGATCGAGCGGGACATCTTCCGGGGCGAGTCCCGCTCCGCGATCGTCCCCCGCGTCTTCGGCGGCCAGGTGGCCGCCCAGGCGATGGTGGCGGCGGGGCGGACCGTCCCGGCGGACCGGCTCGCCCACTCGCTCCACGCGTACTTCCTGCGCGCCGGCGACCCGGGCGCGCCGATCGTCTACACGGTCGACCGCATCCGCGACGGCCGTTCCTTCACCACCCGGCGGGTCGTCGCCGTCCAGCACGGGCAGCCGATCTTCCACCTCTCGGCGTCCTTCCAGACGTACGAGGAGGGGCTCGACCACCAGGTCGACATGGCGCCCGCCCCGGACCCGGAGTCGCTCCCGACGCCGGCCGAGATGCTCCCCCGCCACCTCCCCCGTGAGGTCGCGGACCGGCTGATCGAAGCCCGCGCCGCCGTCGACCTGCGCTATGCCGAGACGCCCCCGTGGGGGACGGTCGGGACCCCGCGCGAGCCCCGCTCCCAGGTCTGGTTCCGCACCAACGGCAAGCTGGCCGACGACCCCCTGCTGCACGTCGTCCTCGCCACGTACGTCTCCGACATGACCCTCCTCGACTCCGTCCTGCTCGCGCACGGACGCGGCGGCTGGGCCGTCGGTGACGTGGTCGGGGCCTCCCTCGACCACGCCATGTGGTTCCACCGGCCCTTCCGGGCCGACGAATGGCTCCTCTACGACCAGGAGTCGCCGACCGCGTCCGGCGGACGCGGCCTCGGCCAGGCGCGGATCTACACGCAGGACGGGCGGCTCGCGATCTCCGTCATCCAGGAGGGTGTCGTTCGCGTGCCGCGCTGATGATCGGACATACCGTCCGATCATGGCGGATGCGGACAGCGGCGAAAGCACCTTCACGGTGATCGTGGCGGCGGCGGCGAACCTCGGGATCGCCGCCGCCAAAGCCGTCGCGGGGGTCGTCAGCGGATCGAGCGCGATGCTCTCCGAGGCGGCCCACTCGCTCGCCGACACCGTCACCGAGGCCATGCTGCTCACCGCGCTCAAGCGCAGCGATAAGCCCGCCGACGAGGACCATCCCGTCGGGTACGCGGCCGAGCGGTACGTGTGGGCGATGCTCGCGGCCGTCGCCACCTTCGTCGGCGGCGCGGTCTTCTCCGTCTACGACGGCATCCACACGCTCACCCACGGCGAGGAGCTCGGCGACCCGACGATCTCGTACGTCGTCCTCGGCGTCGCCTTCGTCCTGGAGGGGTTCTCCCTGCGGACCGGGGTCAAGCAGGTCAAGGCCGAGGCGGAGCGGATGAAGGCCCCCTTCGGCCGCTACCTCCGGCTGACCGCCGACACCACCGTCAAGGCGGTGGTCATGGAGGACTCCGCCGCCCTCGCCGGACTGATGCTGGCGGCGGGCGGCCTGCTCGGCGGCCAGATCACCGGCTCCGGCGTCTGGGACGGCGTCGCCTCGATCCTCATCGGTGTCCTGCTCGTGTACGTGGCCTGGGTCCTCGGCCGCTCCAACGCCGAGCTCCTCATCGGCCGGCCGCTGCCCCGGCCCATGCGGGCGGCCGTCCGCGAGGAGCTGCTCACCGTCCCGCACGTCGTGGACGTCCTCGACCTGACGACCCTGATCCAGGGGCCGTCCGAGGTCCTGGTCGCCGCGAAGATCGACTTCCGGGACGTCGCCTCGGCGGAGCAGATCGAGTGGGCCTGCGAGGACGCCGAGGACCAGCTCCGCGAGCGCTTCCCGGCGATCCGCCGCGTGTACCTGGACCCGACACCGGGCCTGGGCCGGCGTCGTGCCCGGCCGTCAGAGCAGGCCTGAGGCCTCCAGTGTGTACGTCGTCATCGGCTCGTAGTAGCGGGGGTCGATCACATGGTCGTCGAGCGGGATCGTGACCTGCATCGTGCCCTCGGCCTCACCGATGAAGAGGGCGGGGTCGTTGCAGTCCGCGTAACCGACGGAGTCGATCCCGCGCTGGCCCGCGCGCCCGGCCCAGCCGTGGTCCGCGATCACCAGATCGGGGCGCCCGTCCTCGCCGAGGGCGTCCAGGATGGCGTTCATCGGCTCCGGGGAGTGGGTGTGCCAGAGGGTGGCCCCGCGCTCGAAGACGGCGACGTCGGCGAACTGCACGACGTACCCCTCGTCGGCGATCAGCCCGCCGGGGATCCTGACGATGTCGCAGCCCTGGGCGCGCAGCGCGGCGGCGATCCGGCTGTGGACGTCGATGAGCGAGCCGGGGTGGCCGGTCGCGAAGAGGACCCGCTCCTTGCCGGCGGCCGCCTTGCGGAGGCGGGCGGCCATCCGGTCGAGGCCGTCGACGGTCAGCTCGGGGTCGATGGTGTCCTGGCCGACCCGGTGGGCCGGGTCGTCGACGACCCCGCAACGCTCCGCCATCACGGCGAGCACGTCCTGCTCGTCGGCCCAACGGTCGCCGAGCTCCAGCCCGAGCCAGTAGTGCCGGTCGCCGTTGGCGAGCTTTCTGTAGTGGGAGAGGTTGTTGTCCCGCGGCGTGGCGACGTCTCCGGCGATCCGGGTACGCACGAGGTGCTCGACAAGGGCGGGGCGGCTGAGTATCGGCATGGGGCTCATTCTGTCCGAGGACAGGGGGCGACGAGCAGCCCGTCCCGTTTTCTGGACCCCCGCGCCCGCGCCACCCCACCCGGCGCCGCCGGACACCCCCTAGGCGCGCGCCAGCGCCCCGAACGCCCCGTGCGCCAGCCGTCGCAGCAGCTCCTCCATCGACTGGCGGCCGAGGGCCGCCAGGTGCGGGGTCGAGTTCAGGAGGCCGAAGACGGCGTGCACCGCCGTCCGCGCCTCGCTCTCGGAGGAGTCCGGGTACAGCTCCCGCACGACCGCCACCCACAGCTCCACGTACTGCCGCTGGAGCTGCCGCACCCGCTTGCGGTCCTCGTCCTTGAGGCGGTCGAGCTCCCGGTCGTGCAGCGTGATCAGCGGCCGGTCGTCGAGGGCGAAGTCGATGTGGCCGTCGACGAGCGAGGCCAGCACGGCCTCGGGGTCGCCGGCGGTCTCGCCGACCCGGATGCGGCCCCCGGTGAGGAGCCGCTCACTGATCCCGACGAGGAGCTCGGCGAGCATCGCGTCCTTGCCGGGGAAGTGGCGGTAGAGCCCGGGGCCGCTGATGCCGACGGCCGCCCCTATTTCGTCCACGCCCACCCCGTGGAAGCCGCGCTCGGCGAACAGGCGGGCGGCCTCCCTGAGGATCTGCTCGCGCCGCGTCGGGGCCGCGGTCCTGCCACCGGCCTGCGGCGTCGTGGTGGGGGTCGGGATCGTGGTCATGCGATCGATTCTAGACAACCCGGTTAGCGGTCGTTAACCTGGGCGCCATACGTTAACGCTCATTAACCGAGCAAGGGAGCTCGAGGGATGCAGCAGGCACCTGTGCTGACGAGCGCGGCGGATCCCGCGTCCGCGGCCTGGCAGGCCAACGAGTCGGCGCACCACGAGCTGGCCGCGACCCTGCGCGCCAAGCTCGCCGCCGCCGCTCTGGGAGGCGGTGAGAAGTCCCGCGCCCGGCACACGGCGCGCGGGAAGCTGCTGCCGAGGGACCGCGTGGACACCCTCCTGGACCCGGGCTCGCCCTTCCTGGAGCTGGCCCCGCTGGCGGCGAACGGGATGTACGGCGACCAGGCACCGGCCGCCGGGGTCATCGCCGGCATCGGCCGGGTCTCGGGCCGCGAGTGCGTGATCGTCGCCAACGACGCGACCGTCAAGGGCGGCACGTACTACCCGATGACGGTGAAGAAGCACCTGCGCGCCCAGGAGGTGGCGCTGGAGAATCGTCTCCCCTGCCTCTACCTGGTCGACTCGGGCGGCGCCTTCCTGCCGATGCAGGACGAGGTCTTCCCGGACCGGGAGCACTTCGGCCGGATCTTCTACAACCAGGCCAGGATGTCCGGCGCGGGCATCCCGCAGATCGCGGCGGTCCTCGGCTCGTGCACGGCCGGCGGCGCGTACGTCCCGGCGATGAGCGACGAGGCCGTGATCGTCCGGAACCAGGGCACGATCTTCCTGGGCGGTCCGCCGCTGGTGAAGGCGGCGACCGGCGAGGTCGTCACGGCCGAGGAGCTGGGCGGCGGCGAGGTCCACTCCCGGATCTCCGGCGTCACCGACCACCTCGCCGAGGACGACGCCCACGCCCTGCGCATCGTCCGGAACATCGTCGCCACGCTCCCCGAGCGCGGCCCGCTGCCCTGGTCGGTCGAGCCGGCCGAGGAGCCGAAGGTCGACCCGGCCGGGCTGTACGGCGCGGTGCCGGTGGACTCCCGTACCCCGTACGACGTGCGCGAGGTGATCGCCCGCGTCGTGGACGGCTCCCGCTTCCAGGAGTTCAAGTCCGAGTACGGGCAGACGCTGATCACCGGCTTCGCCCGGATCCACGGCCACCCCGTCGGGATCGTCGCCAACAACGGCATCCTGTTCGCCGAGTCCGCCCAGAAGGGCGCGCACTTCATCGAGCTGTGCGACCAGCGCGGGATCCCGCTCGTCTTCCTCCAGAACATCACCGGCTTCATGGTCGGCAAGGCCTACGAGCACGGCGGCATCGCCAAGCACGGCGCCAAGATGGTCACGGCCGTGGCCACCACCCGGGTCCCGAAGCTGACGGTCGTCGTCGGCGGTTCGTACGGCGCGGGCAACTACTCGATGTGCGGCCGGGCCTACTCCCCCCGCTTCCTGTGGATGTGGCCCAACGCCAAGATCTCCGTCATGGGCGGCGAGCAGGCCGCGTCCGTCCTCGCGACGGTCAAGCGGGACCAGCTCGGCGACGACTGGAGCGCGGCGGACGAGGAGGCCTTCAAGGCTCCGATCCGCGAGCAGTACGAGACCCAGGGCAGCGCCTACTACGCCTCGGCCCGGCTGTGGGACGACGGGGTCATCGACCCCCTGGAGACCCGGCAGGTCCTCGGCCTCGCCCTGACCGCCTGTGCCAACGCGCCCCTGGGTGACCCCCAGTTCGGCGTCTTCCGGATGTGAAGGGCCCTCAGGAGATGCACAGCATGTTCGACACCGTCCTCGTGGCCAACCGGGGCGAGATCGCCGTCCGCGTCATCCGCACCCTGCGGGAGCTCGGCGTCCGCTCGGTGGCCGTCTACAGCGACGCGGACGCCGACGCCCGGCACGTCCGCGAGGCGGACACGGCGGTACGGATCGGTCCGCCGCCGGCCGCCGAGTCCTACCTGTCGGTTCCGGCGCTCCTCGACGCCGCCGCCCGCACCGGGGCACAGGCCGTGCACCCGGGCTACGGCTTCCTCGCGGAGAACGCCGCCTTCGCGCGGGCCTGCGCCGACGCCGGTCTGGTCTTCATCGGCCCGAGCGCCGAGGCGATCTCCCTGATGGGCGACAAGATCCGGGCGAAGGAGACCGTGAAGACGGCGGGCGTGCCCGTCGTCCCCGGCGCCGCCGATCCCGAACTGGTCGAGGCGGCCCGCGAGCTGGGCGCTCCCGTCCTGCTCAAGCCGTCCGCCGGCGGCGGCGGCAAGGGCATGCGGCTCGTCCGGGACCTGACGGTCCTGGAGGAGGAGATCGCGGCGGCCCGCCGTGAGGCGCGCGCGTCCTTCGGCGACGACACGCTGCTCGTGGAGCGGTGGATCGACCGGCCCCGGCACATCGAGATCCAGGTCCTCGCCGACACCCACGGGAACGTGGTGCACCTCGGCGAGCGCGAGTGCTCGCTCCAGCGCCGCCACCAGAAGATCATCGAGGAGGCGCCGAGCGTCCTCCTCACCCCCGAGATCCGCGCCGCCATGGGTGCGGCGGCGGTCGAGGCGGCACGGTCCTGCGGCTACGTGGGCGCGGGCACGGTCGAGTTCATCGTGCCGGGCGTCGACCCGTCGGCGTACTACTTCATGGAGATGAACACCCGTCTCCAGGTCGAGCACCCGGTGACCGAGCTGATCACCGGCATCGACCTGGTGGAGTGGCAGCTGCGGGTGGCCGCCGGCGAGCCGCTCCCCTTCACGCAGGACGACATCCGGCTCGACGGCTGGGCGATCGAGGCCCGCATCTGCGCGGAGGACCCCTCGCGGGGCTTCCTCCCCTCGGGCGGCACGGTCCTCGCGCTGAACGAGCCGCAGGGGAACGGAGTCCGGACGGACTCGGGTCTCTCCCAGGGCACGGAGGTCTCGTCCCTCTACGACCCGATGCTGTCGAAGGTCATCGTCCACGCGAAGGACCGCCCGACGGCCCTCCGCAAGCTGCGCGCGGCCCTCGCGGACACGGTCACCCTCGGCGTCCCGACCAACGCGGGCTTCCTGCGCCGCCTCCTGGCCCACGAGGACGTGATCGCGGGCGACCTCGACACGGGCCTGGTGGAAAGGGACGCGGAGAGCCTGGTCCCCGAGGGCGTCCCGGCCGAGGTGTACGCAGCCGCGGCGCTGCTGCGCCAGTTCCCGGCCGCACCCCCTGCGGAACCGGGCTGGACGGACCCCTTCGACGCCCGTACGGGCTGGCGCCTCGGCGGCCGGCCCGCCTGGACACCGCACCACTTCCGCATCCCGGGCCACGAGCCGGTCCCGGTTCGCGTACGCGGCACCGCCGCGACCGCCGAGCTCCTGCTCGGCGAGCCCGGCGAAGCCGGCGCCCTCACCGCCACCCTGGGCGGCACGCCCTCCGCCCCCGGCAGGGTTTCGGGCAGCGGCGGGGTGGGGGACATCTCCGTCTCCCTCGACGGCGTCACCCACCACTTCACCGTCGCCACCTCCCCGGAGGGAGTCTGGCTCGGCCGTGACGGCGACTCCTGGCACGTCCTGGACCACGACCCCGTCGAGGCCGCGCTCAGCGGGGCGAGGCACGGCGGGGCGGACACGCTCGCCGCGCCGATGCCCGGCACCGTCACGGTCGTCAAGGTGGCCGTCGGGGACGAGGTCGAGGCCGGGCAGAGCCTGCTCGTCGTCGAGGCGATGAAGATGGAGCACGTCATCTCCGCCCCGCACGCCGGCACCGTCACCGAGCTCGACGTCACGCCCGGCACCACCGTCGCCATGGACCAGATCCTGGCCGTGGTGACGCCCCACGAGGAGGAGGACGCATGACCACCGGCCTGCCCATGACCGTCGCCGACCCCTCGCTCCCCGCCCGGGTCCGGATCCACGAGGTCGGCGCCCGCGACGGGCTGCAGAACGAGAAGACGGCCGTCCCGACCGCCGTGAAGGCGGAGTTCGTCCGGCGGCTCGCCGCCGCCGGCCTGGACACCGTCGAGGCCACGAGCTTCGTGCACCCGAAGTGGGTGCCCCAGCTGGCCGACGCCGAGGAGCTGTTCCCGCTCGTCCGCGACCTGCCCGTCCGCCTCCCGGTGCTCGTGCCGAACGAGCGCGGCCTCGACCGGGCGCTCGCGCTCGGGGCGCGGGAGATCGCGGTCTTCGCCTCGGCGACCGAGTCCTTCGCGAAGGCCAACCTCAACCGGACCGTCGACGAGGCGCTCGCGCTCTTCGCGCCGACGGTCACCCGCGCCATAGAGGCGGGCCTCAAGGTCCGCGGCTACCTCTCGATGTGCTTCGGCGACCCCTGGGAGGGCGCCGTCCCGATCGAGCAGGTCGTCCGCGTCACGAAGGCCCTCGCCGAGATGGGCTGCGACGAGCTGAGCCTCGGCGACACGATCGGCGTCGCCACCCCGGGCCACGTCCAGGCGCTCCTGACCGCGCTGAACGAGGCCGGGGTCCCCACCTCCCGTATCGCCGTGCACTTCCACGACACCTACGGGCAGGCCCTGTCCAACACCCTCGCCGCGCTGCGGCACGGGGTGACGACGGTCGACGCCTCCGCCGGCGGCCTCGGCGGCTGCCCGTACGCGAAGAGCGCCACCGGCAATCTCGCCACCGAGGATCTCGTGTGGATGCTCGACGGTCTCGGCATCGAGACCGGGGTCGATCTGGCCGCCCTCACCGCCACGAGCGGGTGGATGGCCGAACAGCTGGGCCGGCCCAGCCCTTCCCGTACCGTCCGCGCCCTCTCCCACAAGGAGTGACGAAACCCATGTCCCTCGACCACCGGCTCACCGAAGAGCACGAGGAACTCCGCCGCACCGTCGAGGCCTTCGCGCACGACGTCGTCGCCCCGAAGATCGGCGACTTCTACGAGCGGCACGAGTTCCCGTACGAGATCGTCCGCGAGATGGGCCGCATGGGCCTGTTCGGCCTCCCCTTCCCGGAGGAGTACGGCGGCATGGGCGGCGACTATCTCGCCCTCGGGATCGCCCTGGAGGAGCTGGCCCGCGTCGACTCCTCCGTCGCCATCACGCTGGAGGCGGGCGTCTCCCTCGGCGCCATGCCGGTCTTCCGCTTCGGCACGGAGGAGCAGAAGCGCGAGTGGCTGCCGAAGCTCTGCTCCGGCGAGGTCCTCGGCGCCTTCGGCCTCACCGAGCCCGGTGCGGGCTCGGACGCCGGCGGCACCCGCACGACCGCCGTCCGCGACGGCGACCACTGGGTCATCAACGGCTCGAAGTGCTTCATCACCAACTCCGGTACGGACATCACGGGTCTGGTGACCGTCACGGCGGTCACCGGCCGCAAGCCCGACGGCCGCCCGCTGATCTCCTCGATCATCGTCCCGTCCGGCACGCCGGGCTTCACGGTCGCCGCCCCGTACTCGAAGGTCGGCTGGAACGCCTCGGACACCCGCGAGCTCTCCTTCGATGACGTCCGCGTCCCGGTGGAGAACCTGCTGGGCGAAGAGGGCCGCGGCTACGCGCAGTTCCTGCGGATCCTGGACGAGGGCCGGGTCGCCATCGCGGCGCTCGCGACGGGTCTCGCGCAGGGCTGTGTGGACGAGTCGGTGAAGTACGCGCACGAGCGGCACGCCTTCGGCCGGCCGATCGCCGACAACCAGGCGATCCAGTTCAAGATCGCCGACATGGAGACGAAGGCTCACATGTCGCGGATCGGCTGGCGGGACGCGGCCTCGCGCCTGGTCCTCGGCGAGTCCTTCAAGAAGGAGGCGGCGATCGCCAAGCTGTACTCCTCGACGGTGGCCGTCGACAACGCCCGTGACGCCACCCAGATCCACGGCGGCTACGGCTTCATGAACGAGTACCCGGTGGCCCGCATGTGGCGCGACTCGAAGATCCTGGAGATCGGCGAGGGCACGAGCGAGGTCCAGCGGATGCTGATCGCGCGGGAGTTGGGCCTGCCGGCCTGATCCTCGACGCGTGTACGGGACCGTGCCCGCCGCCCCTTCCCCGGGGCGGCGGGCACAGTCGTGACGGCGGCCCCGTGTCGGTCACCGCCGCGTACGGGGTGAGATGTACGCGTCGTAGTCCTCTTCCCGGCCCCGGGCCGGCGGGAGCCGCACGAAGCGCCAGGCGCGGGCGTAATCGGGCGGTGCGGCGCCGGCGGGCACGACGACCGCCACCGGCATCCGACGGGCGGCCGCGGCGATGCCGTCCGGGGTGATGCTCTCGTCGTGTCCGCTCGGCTGGCGGGAGGAACAGCCCGCGTAGTAGCCGACCAGCACGTACTCGCGGCCGGTGACCAGGCAGGGCGGCCGGACGCCGAGACCGTGCAGCGCGGTCGCGATGGTGGTGAACCGGACCCGCAAGGCACGGCTGTTGCCGACGGCCAGGTCGAGCACGGCGTACTGCACCGCGAGGTGTCCGAGCAGGGCGACCGCGAGCAGGACGGTGGCCGCCCGCCGCCGCCGCGCGGAGCGCGCCGCGGCGAACAGGGACACCGCGCACTCGCCGACGGGTGCGGCCAGCAGGGCGTACGCGGGGAGCAGGAAGCGGGGGGCGGCGTAGCCGACGGTGAAGAGGTACGGAGCGGCCAGCGCGGCCGCGGTCAGGGTGGCGAGCAGGACCGGGGCTCCCCGGCCGGCGCGCGAGGCGGCGGCCGTCCCGGCGGCGACGGCCACCGGCAGGAGGAACCACCACACCGCGGTGAACGGGTGCTCCCAGGGCACGTCGCAGGGCCGGCACAGGGTGCGGCCGGCGAGAGCGCGCGCGTGGTCGTCCACGGACAGGTACCAGCCCAGGGAGCCCTGGATCTCCCCGGCCCGCCGCAGCCGCGCGGCGAGGCCGCCGTAGTGGGTGTACGCCTCGACGATCCACGGCAGCGCCCCGAGCGCGAACGCTCCGGCGAGCACGGCGACGAGCGCGATGGCGCGCCGCCGCCAGGCGGGCACCAGCAACGCCGCCGCGCCGAGCGGCAGGACGAGCCAGAGACCGTCGCCGGGCCGGAAGAGGGTGACCCCGGCCGCGGTGAGCCCGAGCCCCACGAGCGCCGCGCGCCCGCCCACGCTCCCGCCGTCCTCGCCGGTGCGCCGACGCCCGCCCACGTTCCCGCCGTCCTCGCCCGTGCGCCGACGCCCGCCCACGCCCCTGCCGCCCTCACCGGCGAACCGCAGGAACAACCCCACGGCGGCCAGCACGCCGAACGCGCACCACAGGTTGGGCATGACCCGCGGGCCGTAGAACAGCGTGACCCACAGTCCGGTGAACAGCGCGCCTCCCGCTGTCAGGACCGACACGGGCAGGATCCCCCGCCAGGCCCGGAGCGCTCCCCAGAGGGCGGCCCCGGACAGCAGGGCGAGGTAGACGCGGATCGCGGCCGTGGAGTCGGTGACCGCGGCCACCGGGGCGACGAGGTACGAGACGCCCCGTGCGCGGGGAGCGCTGAAGAAGGCTGCCGGGGCGTTGCCGCCGACCTGGCTGACGTACACCGCCTCGTCCCAGCCGAGGCCCGACCCCGGGACGACCAAGGCCAGTTGGGCAAGGCTGAAGAGCACCGCGAGCCCGGCCGGCCAGAGCGGCGATCCGGGCAGGGGCCGCCCGGCGGAGGTGGTCGGAGCCGCGGGCGTGGACGTGCTGGGGTCCGGCGGTTCCGAGGTCGTGTCGACGGTGGCCATCCCGCCCATCGTCCGACTGTCGGCCCACCCGCCCCTTGCGGCGCGCCGCGCGGGCGCACCCTTCGCCTCGTCAGGAGTAGCGAGCATCACAGTCGTCGGGGGAAGTTCCACCCTGTCAAAAAAACGTGAGGTTAGGCTAACCTTTCCTCGACTTGCCCCGGCCGACACCGGCTCGTACCGAAAGCGACTCCGCCATGCCCAGCACCACCCGCGCCAACCACCTCACCCGTCGCGGCCTGCTGGCCGCGGGCGGCGCTCTCGGGCTCGGCGCCGCGCTCGTCGCCTGCGGCGGCGACAAGAAGAAGGACGGTGCCGCCGCTCCCTCCGCCTCGGCGAAGTCCGGCCCGTGGGAGTTCAAGGACGACCGCGGTCTGACCGTCAAGGCGAAGGCCACCCCGAAGCGGATCGTCGCCTTCACCGGCACCGCCGCCGCCCTGCACGACTTCGGCGTCGAGGTCGTCGGCGTCTTCGGCCCGACCTACGTCGAGGACCCGAAGACCAAGGCGCGGAAGCCGGACGTCCAGGCGGGCGACCTCGACATCAACAAGGTCGCGGTCATAGGCAACGTCTGGGGCGAGTTCAAGATCGAGGAGTACCTCAAGCTCAACCCCGAGGTCCTGATCACGGACATGTGGGAGAAGAACGACCTCTGGTACGTCCCGGCGGAGCAGAAGGACAAGATCCTCAAGATCGCCCCGAGCGTCGCCCTGTGGGCCTCGGACCTGTCGATGCCGGCCGTCCTCCAGCGCCACGCCGACCTGGCCGCCTCGCTCGGCGCCGACGTGCAGACCGCGCAGATCAAGACCGACAAGGCCCGCTTCGAGGCCGCCGCCGAGCGCGTCCGCAAGGCCGCCAAGGGCAAGAAGGACATCAAGGTCCTGATCGGCTCCGGCTCCCCCGACCTCTTCTACGTCTCCACCCCGGTCCGCCCGACCGACACGCTCTTCTTCAAGGAGCTGGGCGTCAACCTGGTCGTCCCGACCAAGCTGGACCAGGGCGGCTGGTTCGAGGGTCTCAGCTGGGAGAACGTCGACAAGTACAAGGCCGACGTCATCATGCTCGACAACCGCACGGGCACCCTCCAGCCGGAGCAGCTGAAGGCCAAGCCCACCTGGGGCGCACTGCCCGCCGTCAAGGCCGGCCAGGTCATCCCGCGCGTCACCGAGCCCGTCTACTCCTACGCCAAGTGCGCCCCGCTCCTGGAGGACCTGGCGAAGGCCCTGGAGAACGCGAAGAAGGTTTCCTGACCCATGACGACCGCCGAGACCGCCCCGTTCCAGTTCTTCTCCCTCCAGGTCGACCGGACGCGGCGGCTCGGCCCGTCGCTGGTCCGCGTCACCTTCACCGGCGAGGACCTGAAGAGGTTCGCCTCCGGGGGCCGCGACCAGTCGCTCTCCCTCTTCCTGCCGCACCCCGGCCAGGAGGCGCCCGTCCTGCCGCCGCTCGACGACCCGGACATGTACGCGATCCTGGGCGCCTGGCGGGCGATGCCGGACGACGAGCGGGCCGTGATGCGCTCGTACACGGTCCGCGAGCAGCGCACGGACCCGAACGAGATGGACATCGACTTCGCGATCCACGCTGAGACATCGGCCGCCGGGGCGGCGGGCGTCGGGCCCGCCTGCCGCTGGGCCGGCCGCGCCAAGCCCGGTGACCGGGTGGTCGTCCTCGGCCCCGCGGTCGCGGCGAACACGGGCGTCCGCTTCCAGCTTCCCGAGGACGCCGACTCCGTGCTGATCTGGGCGGACGAGACGGCCCTGCCGGCCGCCTCGGCGATCCTGGAGTGGCTGCCGGCCGAGACCCGCGCGCAGGTCTTCCTCGAAGTGCCGTACTCCGGCGACCGCATGGACCTCGCGACCGAGGCGGACGCCACGGTCACCTGGCTCGTACGGGAGGAGGGGGCGCCGTCCGCCGTGGACGCGGTGCGCGGCGCCGAGCTGCCCGGCCAGGCCCCGTACGTGTGGATCGCGGGCGAGTCCGGCGCGGTGAAGGCGCTGCGCCGCCACTTCGTGCGCGAGCGCGAACTCGACCGCCGCCGGGTGACGTTCGTCGGCTACTGGCGCAAGGGGCTGTCCGAGGACGCCCTGCGCGAGGTGCCGGACGAGACGCAGGAAGAGGCGTAACTCCCCGTTTCCCCAATGGCCTCCCGACCCTCATGGGTTGGGGGGCCATTGCGTTGAGAAATTAGGTTAGGCTAACCTTACTTT
Organism: Streptomyces narbonensis; assembly: GCF_014649015.1. GTDB lineage: Bacteria > Actinomycetota > Actinomycetes > Streptomycetales > Streptomycetaceae > Streptomyces > Streptomyces narbonensis. Next base: position 220,372 of record NZ_BMSF01000001.1, on the reverse strand, counting down.
CGCAGCGCCCTTCCGGCGTGTCCCGAAGCATCCCCAGCGTTCCTCCCGAAAGGGCCCCCACATGCGCTCCCACCTGCTCAACGACGCCACGGCGGAGAGCTACCGGCGCTCCGTCACCGAAGGAGTCGAGCGGGTGGCGGCCAAACTCGCCGCGACGCACCGCCCGTTCACCGGTGTCACCCCCGCCGAGCTCGCCCCCGTCATCGACGCCGTCGACCTCGACCGGCCGCTCGGCGACGCCTCCGCGGCCCTCGACGAGCTGGAGGACGTCTACCTCCGCGACGCGGTCTACTTCCACCACCCGCGCTACCTGGGCCACCTGAACTGCCCGGTCGTCATCCCCGCCGTCCTCGGCGAGGCCGTCCTCTCGGCGGTCAACTCCTCGCTGGACACCTGGGACCAGAGCGCCGGCGGCACCCTCATCGAGCGGAAGCTGATCGACTGGACCACCGGCCGGATCGGCCTCGGCGCCTCCGCCGACGGGGTGTTCACCAGCGGCGGCACGCAGTCCAACCTCCAGGCCATGCTCCTGGCCCGCGAGGAGGCCAAGACGAAGGACCTGGCGAAGCTCCGGATCTTCTCCTCCGAGTGCAGCCACTTCAGCGTGCAGAAGTCGGCCACCCTCCTCGGCCTCGGCGCCGACGCGGTCATCTCCATCCCGGTCGACCGGAACAAGCGCATGCAGTCCGTCGTCCTCGCCGCCGAGCTGGAGGCCTGCCGCGCCGAGGGCCTCGTCCCGATGGCGATCGTCGCCACCGCCGGCACCACCGACTTCGGCTCCATCGACCCGCTGCCCGAGGTCGCCGCCCTCGCCGACGAGTACGGCGCCTGGATGCACGTCGACGCGGCCTACGGCTGCGGACTGCTCGCCTCCCGCACCCGCCGCCACCTCCTTGACGGCATCGAGCGGGCCGACTCGGTCACGGTCGACTACCACAAGTCCTTCTTCCAGCCCGTGAGTTCCTCCGCCCTCCTGGTCCGCGACGGCGCCACCCTGCGCCACGCGACGTACCACGCGGACTACCTCAACCCCCTCCCCCAAGCTCTCGGCTCCGCTCGAGCAGGGGGGACCCCCACCACGGTCGCCGAGCAGATCCCCAACCAGGTGGACAAGTCACTCCAGACGACCCGCCGCTTCGACGCGCTCAAGCTCTGGATGACCCTGCGCGTGATGGGCGCCGACGGCGTCGGCGAGCTCTTCGACGAGGTCTGCGACCTCGCCCGCGAGGGCCACGCGCTGCTCGCCGCCGACCCGCGCTACGACGTCGTGGTCGAACCGCAGCTCTCCACCCTCGTCTACCGCTACGTCCCCGAGGCCGTCACCTCGCCCGACGAGATCGACCGGGCCAACCTCTACGCCCGCAAGGCCCTCTTCGCCTCCGGCGAGGCCGTCGTCGCCGGCACCAAGGTCGACGGTCGCCAGTACCTCAAGTTCACCCTGCTCAACCCCGAGACGACCGCGGCCGACATCGCCGCCGTCCTCGACCTGATCGCCGGCCACGCCGAGCAGTACCTGGGAGAGACCCTTGTCCACGCCTGAGACGACCGAGACGTACGACTTCATCGGCATCGGGCTCGGCCCGTTCAACCTCGGACTCGCCTGCCTCACCGAGCCCATCGACCACCTGAACGGCCTCTTCCTGGAGTCCAAGCCGGACTTCGAGTGGCACTCGGGCATGTTCCTCGAAGGCGCCCACCTCCAGACGCCGTTCATGTCGGACCTCGTCACGATGGCCGACCCGACGTCCCCGTACTCCTTCCTCCAGTACCTGAAGGAGAAGGGCCGCCTGTACTCCTTCTACATCCGGGAGAACTTCTACCCGCTGCGGACCGAGTACAACGACTACTGCCGCTGGGCCGCCGCGAAGGTCACCTCCGTCCGCTGGTCGACGACCGTGGCCTCCGTGACCTTCGACGAGACCGACGAGGTCTACGCCGTCACCACCGAGGCCGGGGACACCTTCCGCGCCCGCCGCATCGTCCTGGGCACCGGCACCCCGCCGTACGTCCCCGAGACCTGCGCGGACCTCGGCGGCGACATGATCCACAACTCGCGCTACGTCCCGAACAAGGAAGCGCTCCAGAAGAAGAAGTCGATCACCCTGGTCGGCAGCGGTCAGAGCGCGGCGGAGATCTACCACGACCTCCTGAGCGAGATCGACGTCCACGGCTACCAGCTGAACTGGGTGACCCGCTCCCCCCGCTTCTTCCCCCTCGAATACACCAAGCTCACCCTGGAGATGACCTCCCCGGAGTACGTGGACTACTTCCACGCCCTCCCCGAGCGGACCCGCTACCGCCTGGAGACCGAGCAGAAGGGCCTCTTCAAGGGCATCGACGGCGAGCTCGTCGACGCCATCTTCGACCTGCTCTACCAGAAGAACCTGAACGGCCCGGTCCCCACGCGCCTCCTCACCAACTCCGCCCTGCACACCGCCGCGTACGACGACGCCACCGGCACGTACACGCTCGGCTTCCGCCAGGAGGAGCAGGAGAAGGACTTCACCCTGGACACCGAGGGCCTGATCCTCGCCACCGGGTACAAGTACACGGCCCCCGCCTTCCTGGAGCCCGTCCGCGACCGCATCCGCTGGGACGGCCAGGGCCGCTACGACGTGGCCCGCAACTACGCGATCGACACGACCGGCCGGGGGATCTTCCTCCAGAACGCCGCCGTGCACACCCACTCGATCACCGCGCCCGACCTGGGCATGGGGGCGTATCGCAACGCGTACATCATCGGGGAGATGCTGGGCTCCGAGTACTACCCCGTAGAGAAGACCATCGCCTTCCAGGAGTTCGCCGCATGACCATCCGCTTCCGCCCGCTCGATCCCCTCAAGGACGCGGCGCTGATCCACGCCTGGGTGACCCACCCCAAGGCCGCCTTCTGGATGATGCAGGAGGCGACCCTGGAGGACGTCGTACGCGAGTACACGGCCTTCGCCGAGCACCCGCACCACGAGGCCTTCATCGGCCTCGTCGACGAGCAGCCCGCGATCCTCATGGAGCGTTACGACCCCGCCCACCTGGAGCTGGTCGGACTGTACGACCCGCTCCCCGGCGACGTCGGCATGCACTTCCTGGTGGCCCCCACGGACACCCCCGTGCACGGCTTCACCCGCAAGGTGATCACCGCCGTGATGGCCGAGCTGTTCGACGACCCGGCGACCGCCCGCGTGGTCGTCGAACCGGACGTGTCCAACAAGGCCGTCCACGCGCTCAACGAGGTCGTCGGCTTCGTCCCCGAGCGCGAGATCCAGAAGCCGGAGAAGCGGGCGCTGCTCAGCTTCTGCACCCGCGCCCAGTTCGAGGCCGCCGTGGGAGTGACGATATGACCGCCTACGCCACCGACCCCGTCGCCCACCTCACCCCCGAGCGCTGGGCCGACGCCAACCGCGCGCTGATCCGCAAGGGCCTCGCCGAGTTCGCCCACGAGCGGCTCCTCTCCCCGCAGGAGCTGGGCGAGTCCCGCTACAAGGTCCTCAGCGACGACGGCTCGACCGAGTACCGCTTCACCGCGGACCGCTTCGCGCTCGACCACTGGCAGGTCTACGCCGAGTCGATCAGCCGTCACCGCGGCGACGAGCAGCTCCCGCTGGACGCCCTCCAGTTCATCACCGAGCTCCGCTCCTCCCTCGGCCTGAGCGACGAGATCCTCCCGGTCTACCTGGAGGAGATCTCCTCCACCCTGGCCGGCACGGCGTTCAAGTCGACCAAGGAGCCCGTCACCTCCGCCGAGCTCGCCCGCGCCGACTTCCAGGCGATCGAGACGGGGATGACCGAGGGCCACCCCTGCTTCGTCGCCAACAACGGCCGACTCGGCTTCGGCGTCGACGAGTTCCGCGCGTACGCCCCCGAGGCCGCGAGCGACATCCACCTGATCTGGCTCGCCGCCCGCCGCGACCGCACCACCTTCACCGCCGGCGCGGACATCGACTACGAGACGTTCATCCGCGCCGAGCTGGGTGACGGGACGGTCGACGGCTTCGCCGCGACCCTCGCCTCCCGCGGCCTGGACCTGGCCGACTACCTCCTGATGCCGGCGCACCCCTGGCAGTGGTGGAACAAGCTCTCCGTCACCTTCGCGGCCGAGGTCGCGCAGCAGCGCCTCGTCTACCTGGGCGAGGGCGACGACACGTACCTGGCGCAGCAGTCGATCCGTACCTTCTTCAACACGACGGACCCGGCCAAGCACTACGTCAAGACGGCGCTGTCGGTCCTCAACATGGGCTTCATGCGGGGCCTCTCGGCCGCGTACATGGAGGCCACCCCGGCCATCAACGACTGGCTGCACACCCTGATCGAGTCGGACGCGACCTTCCGGTCGGCCCACTTCTCGATCATCCGCGAGCGGGCGGCCGTCGGCTACCGGCACATGGAGTACGAGGCCGCGACCGACCGCTACTCCCCCTACCGCAAGATGCTGGCCGCGCTCTGGCGCGAGTCCCCGGTCCCGACCCTCGCCGAGGGCGAGCGGCTGGCGACGATGGCCTCCCTCCTGCACGTGGACCACACGGGCGCGTCCTTCACCGGCGCGCTGATCAAGGAGTCGGGCCTGGCGCCGACGGAGTGGCTCCGCCGCTACCTCGACGCCTACCTCATGCCGGTCCTGCACAGCTTCTACGCGTACGACCTGGCTTTCATGCCGCACGGCGAGAACGTGATCCTGGTCCTCGACGAGCAGGGCACGGTCTCCCGGGCGATCTTCAAGGACATCGCCGAGGAGATCGTCGTCATGGACCCGGCGGCGGTCCTGCCGCCGGCCGTGGAGCGGGTCCGCGCGGAGATCCCCGAGGACATGAAGCTCCTCTCGGTCTTCACGGACGTCTTCGACTGCTTCTTCCGCTTCCTGGCGGCGACGCTGGCGACGGAGGGCGTGCTGGACGAGGACGACTTCTGGCGGACGGTCGCGGAGTGCGTCCGGGCGTATGAGCGGTCGAAGCCGGAACTGGCCGACAAGTTCGCTCAGTACGACATGTTCGCGGAGACCTTCGCCCTCTCCGCCCTCAACCGCCTCCAGCTCCGCAACAACAAGCAGATGGTCGACCTTTCGGACCCGTCGGCGGCCCTCCAGCTGATCGGCGACCTGACCAACCCGATCACCCGCTTCGCCTGACCCCCCGAAACCGATGTGAGCCCCGCCGGAGCACGGTCCTCCGCCGGGGCGCTCACGTCTTTTGGCAACCGGCCAGACTCTCGCATCCCTGATTCGCGCGAGGATGACCGCATTTCCGATGCCCGGCCGGGCGTTCCGTTTCAGCGACCCGCCACCCGGCCGAACTCCGGCCTACTCCCAGGGCACCTGCGGCGAGCGGTAGTAGCCGATGCCCAGCGCGTCGAAGCGCGGGGCCTGTTCCGCCAGACGGACCTTGTACGTGTCCCAGTCGTGGGTCTCCGCCGGGGACCAGCCCAGTTCGGCGAGGCCCGGGAGGCGGGGGAAGGCCATGACGTCGAGGTCGTCGGTCGTGGCGAGGGTCTCCGTCCAGAGCGGGGCCTCGATGCCGCGGACGGCGCTCTCCGGGGCTCCCGGGAGGTACGTCGCCGGGTCCCAGTCGTACGAGCGCCGGACCTCGACCGTGCCGGCCCAGGCGAGACCGAGCTCGGTGTCCTTCGTGTACTTCATGTCGAGGTAGGAGCGGTCGGCGGGCGAGAGGATCAGCCCGGCGCCGTCCCGCGCGGCCGCGGCGACGCGTTCCTTCTCGGCGAGGGGGGTGCGGTCGAGACCCCAGTACTGGACGAGCGCGCCCTCGACGGGCTTCGTGCCGGTCAGCTGGTGCCAGCCGACGACCGTCTTGCCGTACTTGGCGACGAGCGGCTGCACCTTGTCCATGAAGGTCACGTAGTCGGCGTGGCTGGTGGAGTGGGCCTCGTCGCCGCCGATGTGGAGGTAGCGGCCGGGGGTGAGCGCGGCGATCTCGCGGATCACGTCGTCGACGAAGTCGTACGTGACGTCCTTGGGGACGCAGAGGGAGCTGAGGCCGACCTTGATGCCGGTGTAGAGGGGCGGGGCGATGCCGTCGCAGTTGAGCTCGGCGTAGGAGGAGAGGGCCGCGAAGGTGTGGCCCGGCACGTCGATCTCGGGGACGACCTCCTGGTAGCGGGAGGCCGCGTACCGCACGATCTCCGTGTACTGCTCCTTCGTGTAGAAGCCGCCGGGGCCGCCGCCGACCTCGGTGGAGCCGCCGTGGGTGGTGAGCCGGGGCCAGGAGTCGACGGCGATGCGCCAGCCCTGGTCGTCGGAGAGGTGCAGATGGAGGGTGTTGATCTTGTAGAGGGCGAGCTGGTCGATGAACCGCTTCACCTCGTCGACGGTGAAGAAGTGGCGGGCGACGTCGAGCATGGCGCCCCGGTAGGCGTAGCGCGGGGTGTCGGTGATCGTGCCGCCCGCGATCTTCCAGGGGCCCTGCTGAACGGTGCGGCGCTCGACGGCGGAGGGCAGCTGCTGGCGGAGGGTCTGGACGCCGCGGAAGAGGCCGGCGGGGGTGCGGGCGGTGAGGGTGACGCCGTCGGGGGCGGAGTGCAGGCGGTAGCCCTCGTCGCCGAGCTCGGCGTCCTCGCGGTCGAGGCGGAGGCGGATGCCGCCGCGGGCCGCGTCCTCGTCGACGATGTGCAGCGGGAAGCCGGTGGAGGGGCGGAGGAGGCCGGCGAGGTAGCGGCCGACGGCGCGGGACTCGCGGGAGGCCTCGTCGATGCCGATGCGGGTGGCGTGGGTGAGGGTGTACGGCTCGCCCTCGGGGGTCACGGAGGCGGGTACGGGGATGATGCGGCCGAGCGGGCGGACCTCGGGTTCGGCGGCGGCCGCCTTGCCGTCGGCGCCTCTGCTGTCGCCGCCGCCGGCGGCGGCGCCGGCCTCTCCGCAGCCGACCCCGGCGGTGGCGACCAGGAGGAGTGATCCGATGAGGCGAGGAATCCTTCGGCGCTGACTCACGGGCATGGTCCCCTTCGGTGATCGACACACACGTCTTCGGGTCATATATCCATTTGGCGACCATGCGTACCGCTGCCGTCACCTCGGGTCAAGGTCTGGACCAATATCCGCTTGGGGAGCGCCGATCATGCAGCTCCTGCCCGATTTCGGGCAGGATTCTTGCAAAAGCCAGGGGGCACCCCTCAGTATTCACGGGTGCTCGAACGCCGCCCGTCGCACGACGACCTCGTCGACCATCTGGTCCGCAGCACCGCGCTCCAGCGCGGTGAGGCCGCCCGGGTGGTGCTCGACGTGCTGGCGTACTTCGACGAGACGACCGAGGAGTTCGTTCGCCGCCGCCACCGCGAACTGCAGTCCGGCGGGGCCGTGAACGCCGAGATCTTCGAGCGGATCGCGGCGGAGCTGCCGCACCGGGCCGTGGCGCCACCGGAGCTCTCGCTCCGGCAGCTGCGCCGCATCGTCTACGGCTGAGTCCCGCACGGACACGGCGAGCACGAGCACCATCACCAACCTGGAGGGGTTTCACCTTTATGTGCGGAATTGTCGGTTACATCGGAAAGCGCGACGTCGCCCCCCTGCTCCTTGAGGGCCTGGCGCGTCTGGAGTACCGCGGATACGACTCCGCCGGCATGGTCATCACCAGCCCGAAGGCCACCGGCCTGAAGATGGTCAAGGCCAAGGGCCGGGTCCGTGACCTGGAAGCCCGCGTCCCCAAGCGCTTCTCCGGCACCACCGGCATCGCCCACACCCGCTGGGCCACCCACGGCGCCCCCAGCGACGTGAACTCGCACCCGCACCTGGACCCCGAGAACAAGGTCGCGGTCGTCCACAACGGCATCGTCGACAACGCCCAGGAGCTCCGCGCCAAGCTGGAGGCCGACGGCGTCGTCTTCGCCTCCGAGACGGACACCGAGGTCATCACCCACCTCGTCGCCCGGTCCCAGGCCGACACCCTCGAGGAGAAGGTCCGCGAGGCGCTCAAGGTCATCGAGGGCACCTACGGCATCGCCGTGATGCACGCCGACTTCAACGACCGCATCGTGGTGGCCCGCAACGGCTCCCCGGTCATCCTCGGCATCGGCGAGAAGGAGATGCTCGTCGCCTCCGACGTCGCCGCCCTGATCGCCCACACCCGCCAGGTCGTCACCCTCGACGACGGCGAGATGGCCACCCTCAAGGCCGACGACTTCCGCACCTACACGACCTCGGGCGCGTCCACCACCGCCACCCCGGAGACCGTGGAGTGGGAGGCCGCCTCCTACGACATGGGCGGCCACGACACGTTCATGCACAAGGAGATCTCCGAGCAGCCCGACGCGGTCGACCGCGTGCTGCGCGGCCGGATCGACGACCGCTTCTCCACCGTGCACCTGGGCGGCCTGAACCTCGACGCCCGCGAGGCCCGCACCATCCGCCGCATCAAGATCCTCGGCTGCGGCACCTCGTACCACGCCGGCCTCATCGGCGCCGGGCTCATCGAGTCCCTGGCCCGCATCCCCGCCGACGCCGAGCCGGCCTCGGAGTTCCGCTACCGCAACCCGGTCGTGGACCCCGACACCCTCTACATCGCCGTCTCCCAGTCCGGTGAGACCTACGACGTGCTCGCCGCCGTCCAGGAGCTCAAGCGCAAGGGCGCCCGCGTCCTCGGCGTCGTGAACGTCGTCGGCTCCGCCATCGCCCGTGAGGCCGACGGCGGCGTGTACGTCCACGCCGGCCCCGAGGTCTGCGTCGTCTCCACCAAGTGCTTCACCAACACGGTCACCGCCTTCGCGCTGCTCGCCCTGCACCTGGGCCGCATCCGCGACCTGTCCGTCACCGACGGCAAGCGGATCATCGAGGGCCTGCGCAAGCTGCCCGCGCAGATCCAGGAGATCCTCGAGACCGAGGACGAGATCAAGAAGATCGCCGCGGAGTACGCGGGCGCCCAGTCGATGATGTTCATCGGCCGCGTCCGGGGCTACCCGGTGGCCCTGGAGGCCTCCCTCAAGCTGAAGGAGATCTCCTACATCCACGCCGAGGCCTACCCGGCCTCCGAGCTGAAGCACGGCCCGCTCGCCCTCATCGAGCCGGCCCTGCCGACGGTCGCGATCGTCCCCGACGACGACCTGCTGGAGAAGAACCGCGCCGCCCTGGAGGAGATCAAGGCCCGCAGCGGCCGCATCCTCGCGGTCGCGCACCAGCCGCAGGCCAAGGCCGACCACACCATCGTCGTGCCGAAGAACGAGGACGAGCTGGACCCGATCCTCATGGGCATCCCGCTCCAGCTCCTCGCCTACCACACGGCGCTCGCCATGGGCCGCGACATCGACAAGCCGCGCAACCTGGCCAAGTCCGTCACGGTCGAGTAGCAGCCGGTCGGGGCCTGTCCCCCCGACCCGCGCCGCCGGGCCTGTCCCCCGGCGGTTCGACCGGACACGAAAGAGGTCCCCGCCGCACACCCAGGTGCGGCAGGGACCTCTTTCACTTACCCCGTCGTCACCCCGCGGCCGGAGCGCTCGCCGTGCGCCGGAGCGCCGTCGGCCAGCCCGCCACCGCGGCCGTGGCGCCGTACCAGGCGAGGAGCCCGCCGACGGCCGCGACCCAGCCGCCCGCCTTCGCCAGACCGCCGTTGTCGACCAGCGTGCCGATGCCGATGAGCAGCAGTGCGACGAAGAGCAGCCCGTACACGCCCTGTCCGAACAGACCGCTGCCCGACGCGGCCATGGTCAGCGTGAGCGCGAGGAGCGCCCACAGGAGCATGAAGAGCGCCACGGCGTCCGCCGAGGCCCCGCCGCCCACGGCGGTCCCCCAGGTGAACCAGAAGGCGCCGAGCGCCGCGTACGCCGTGCCCTCACCGGTGCTGCCGGCGCGCAGGGCGAGCAGTCCGACGAGGAAGAGCGTCACCCCGCCGACCCAGGTGGCGAGGCCTGCGGCATCCGCTGCCGCGACGTTGTCGATGACACCCGTCCCGCCCAGCCCGAAGGCCAGCAGGGTCAGTCCGAGGGCCAGGTTGCCGAGAGTGGAGGTGCTGTTCCCCGCGGCGACTTCGTTGTCCACGGCGGGCTCCCTTCAGGAGAGCAGTCGAGCTGCGTGAGCTGCTGTGATCCGGTGAGCCTTATCTACCCTTCACAAGCACACAATTCACCTGAGGAAGGCCGAAATTATGGCCGGACAACGCCAGTTGGGGAGTGGAGCGCCGGAACGGGTCCGTGTACGAGGGCGGGAGCGGAGCCCTACGGGATGACGATCACGGGCCTCTGGGCGCGGCGCGCGAGGCGGCCGGCGACCGAACCGAAGATCCGGCCGACGATCCCGTGCGTGGAGCCGACCACGATCGCGTCGGCCGAGTACTCGCGGCCGACCTCCTCCAGCTCGTGGCAGATGTCGCCGCCTCGCTCGACGAGGATCCACGGCACCTCGGAGAGGTGCTCGGCGCAGGCCAGCTCGAGGCCGAGGACCTCGGTGCGGTGATCCGGCACGTCGACGAAGACCGGCGGCTCGCAGCCGGCCCACACCGTGGTGGGCAGCCTGTTGGCCACGTGCACGATGATCAGGCCGGAGCCGGAGCGGCGGGCCATGCCGATGGCGTACGCGAGGGCTCGCTCACTGGACATGGAGCCGTCGAAGCCGACGACCACCCCGTGCCGGAAGGCCGGGTCGCAGGCGTGGCGTGGCTGTTCTACCGCGAGAGGGTCGACCGTGGAGTCGGCGACGCGCTTGCGGTCCGCGGGTTCGGGGAATTCGTGACCGGCCATCGGTGTCTCGGCGAAGAGAGTCCTCGTGGGAAGGGACGGGGAAAGGGGGGACGGAACAACGGGTGGCGGCGGAGCTGTGTCCGGGAATCATCTTCCCAAGCCCATACCCCCAAGGGTACGGCGACACTCCTCTCCTGCCCAGAGCCCGCCGTGCCACTCCCCGGCGTACGCCCCGCTGCGCGCGGCGTTCCAGGGAGCATGCCCGAGGGGTTCGCGATCTGGCAATGCCGGTTGTGCCCTACAGGCGTCCGTACGGGGGCCAAACGGACGCCACACACAGTGACCGGAAGGTTCCGCTCCTCGTTCCCACAGGTCCAGCCCACCGTCGCAGGGAGACCGCCCGTGCCCGCACCATCGACCGCCGCCGGCCAGACCTCCACCCGTTCCGCCCCCGCCGCCGCGCTCGGCTCGCCGCGCGGCCGCCGCCGGGCACCCGCCACCCCCGCGGGCGCCTCCACGCGTGCCTCCGCGCCCGCCGCCGCGGGCCCGGACCGGGAGTGGGGGGCGGGCGGGGCCGGAACCGTGGACCCGGCCGACGACGTCGTCCGGTGGGCGGCCTTCTGCTGTGTCCTCGTCCCCGTCGTGCTCGTCGTCTACGGCACCTCGCTCGGCGGGGCCGCCGGAACCGCACTGGGGCTCGTCACGGTGACGGCGGTCTGCCGGGTGCTGCTGCGGCGCTCGGAGCGCGGACTACGGGCCGAAACGGTACGAACCAGGCGCCGGAACTGAGCCCGGGACGTACCGGACCCCCTTCGAGTTGACAGGTTCGCACACCCGAGCCCATACGTTTTCAGCCAACTTCCATTCCCCGGCGAGTCCTTGGCGGAACGGTTGGCCAACCCCGGCGCCGACGACCCCCGGAACCCCGGCACACGGCCCCGTACCCCACACTCACCGGGCCTTCGCGGCGCCGCCCCTTCCCCTGGCGGCCGTCAGGTGGAACGCTTCGCGATCGATCGCTTCGCGCCAAGTGGCCTTGTCGACAATCCACCGGATGGAGAACTTGTCACGCCGGCGCCATGGGACACAGTAGATTCGATCATGGGTACCGAAGACTGGGGTCTCGTGCAAAACCGAGGGGAAACGTGCAGGAGCGACACGACCAGGGAGACGCGAACACCGAGGGGGGCTTAGCGTCATGAGCCAGGACTCCGCCGTAACGGAGGTCGCACGGAAGCTGTCCGGACGCCGCCGCCGCGAAGTCGTCGCGGTGCTGCTGTTCAGCGGCGGCCCCATCTTCGAGAGCTCCATCCCGCTCTCCGTTTTCGGCATCGACCGGCAGGACGCGGGCGTGCCCCGCTACCGGCTGCTCGTCTGCGCCGGCGAGGACGGACCGCTGCGTACCACCGGCGGACTCGAACTCACCGCGCCATACGGCCTGGAGGCCATCGGCCGCGCGGGCACCGTCGTGGTGCCGGCCTGGCGGTCGATCACCTCGCCGCCGCCGCCGGAGGCGCTCGAAGCGCTGCGCCGCGCCCACGAGGAGGGCGCGCGGATCGTCGGCCTGTGCACCGGGGCCTTCGTCCTCGCCGCCGCGGGCCTGCTCGACGGGCGCCCGGCGACGACGCACTGGATGTACGCGCCGACGCTCGCGAAGCGCTATCCGTCGGTCCACGTGGACCCGCGGGAGCTCTTCGTCGACGACGGTGACGTCCTCACCTCCGCCGGCACCGCGGCCGGAATCGATCTGTGTCTGCACATCGTGCGGACCGACCACGGCACCGAGGCCGCGGGCGCGCTGGCGCGCCGGCTGGTCGTCCCGCCGCGGCGCAGCGGCGGTCAGGAGCGCTACCTCGACAGGTCTTTACCAGAGGAGATCGGCGCCGACCCGCTGGCCGAGGTCGTCGCCTGGGCGCTGGAGCACCTCCACGAGCAGTTCGACGTGGAGACCCTGGCCGCGCGCGCGTACATGTCACGGCGGACCTTCGACCGCCGGTTCCGCTCGCTGACGGGCTCCGCCCCGCTCCAGTGGCTGATCACGCAGCGGGTGCTCCAGGCGCAGCGGCTGCTCGAGACCTCCGACTACTCGGTCGACGAGGTCGCGGGCAGGTGCGGCTTCCGGTCGCCGGTGGCGCTGCGCGGCCACTTCCGGCGCCAGCTCGGATCCTCGCCGGCCGCCTACCGGGCGGCGTACCGGGCCAGGCGGCCACAGGGCGAGTCCGCCACGGCGGTGCTCGACCAGGTGCCCGTCCAGGTCGCCGCGGGCATGCGGCGCCCGGCCTCCCCGCTTGAGGCGGGGAGGCCGCACATGGACGTCTACGCTCCCGGCCGCCCCTCCCTGCCGGGCCAGCGCAGCGCGCCGTAACACCGACCAGCGCGGCCACAAGCGGCGCACCGCAGGAACGACGGGCGCCCGGGGACACCTCCCCCGGGCGCCCGTCGGCCGTCTCGCGGGTGCCGGACCCCGCGAGCCCGGCCTGATCGGCAAGACACCCCCTAAGGTGGACGCATGAACGATCGCATGGTGTGGATCGACTGCGAGATGACCGGGCTCTCGCTGACGGACGACGCACTCATCGAGGTGGCCGCACTGGTCACCGACTCGGAACTGAACGTGCTCGGCGACGGGGTGGACATCGTGATCCGCCCGCCGGACGCGGCACTGGAGACCATGCCGGAGATCGTGCGCCAGATGCACACGGCCTCGGGGCTCCTCGACGAGCTCGCCGGCGGCACCACGCTCGCCGACGCGGAGGCCCAGGTCCTCGCGTACATCCGCGAGCACGTCAAGGAGGCCGGCAAGGCGCCGCTGTGCGGGAACTCGGTCTCAACGGACCGCGGCTTCCTCGCCCGGGACATGCCTGCCCTGGAGGGCCACCTGCACTACCGGATCGTCGATGTCTCCTCGGTCAAGGAGCTGGCTCGCCGCTGGTACCCGAGGGCGTACTTCAACAGTCCGGAGAAGAACGGCAACCACCGGGCGCTCGCCGATATCCGCGAGTCCATCGCGGAACTGCGCTACTACCGCGAGGCGGTCTTCGTCGCGCAGCCCGGCCCCGACTCGGAGACCGCGAAGCGGATCGCCGCCAAGCACGTCGTACCGGCCGAATGACCGCCCGCTCGCGCCCTCGGGACCCCCTCCGGAAAACGTGGGCGCGAGCACCCCTCAGAACCCTGTAGACTTCTTCTCGGCCGGTCGGGGAAGCCCCCGAGAACCGGTCGTGGTGGGTATAGCTCAGATGGTAGAGCACCTGGTTGTGGTCCAGGATGTCGCGGGTTCGAGTCCCGTTACTCACCCTTTCAAGGGAGAGGCCCCGATTCGCGGAGACGCGGATCGGGGCCTTTCTCGTATCTAGGAGCAGGTCTGGGTCACCGTGGCGTTCCAGGCCTGTGGGGTGTCGGCGGCGGTCGCGGGTGTGGTGGCGAGGACCGCGCCCGCGGCGATCAGGCGACGGAGCACGTCGCACCTCCGAGGGTGAAGGCGGCGGGTACGGGGTTGGTGCCGGTCCAGGCGCCGGTGAAGCCGAAGGAGGCTGAGGCGCCGGCGGCGACGGTGCCGTTCCAGCCGGCGTTCCGGGCGGTGACGGTGGTGCCGGACTGGGTCGGGGCCGCGTTCCACATCTGGCCGATCCGCTGCCCGGCGGGGTACTCCCAGCCGAGGGCCCAGCCAGTCCAGGCGGTGGTGGAGGTGTTGGTCAGGGTGACGTCGGCCTGGAAGCCGCCCTGCCACTGGTTGGTGACCTTGTAGGCGACCTTGCAGGCGCCGGTGGGGGCGGGCGGGTCCGTGGGGTCGGTGCCGCCGTCTCCGCCGCCGGTCTCCGCCGTGTCGCCGTAGATGATGCCGCGGCCGTTGGTGGAGACGTACACGCGGCCGTAGACCCGGGGGTCGCCGGTGATCGCACCGCCGGTCCAGCCCCACTGGTGGGCGTCGTCGTTGATCCGGACCCAGCTCGCGCCCGCGTCGGTGGAGCGGAAGATGCCGCGGACGCCGCCGATCTTCGCGCTGGTGTAGAGCGTGGGGTAGGACGCTCCGGGGGCGGCCTTGCCGAAGCCGACGGTGTCGGCCTGCTCGACGCCGGAGACGCGGGTGAAGCCGGCGCCGCCGTCGGTGGAGCGCCAGAGGCCGTACGTGGAGTCGGCGGCGCCGCCGGCGAACCAGATGTCGCCCTTCTTGCCGGGGACGGCCTTGAAGCGGGCGTTGCCCTTGGCGGGGAGGCCGCCGGCGCGGGCGGTGAAGGTCGCGCCGCCGTCCGTGCTGGCGTAGAAGGTGCCGTCCTTGAAGCCGTAGAAGGTCTTCGGGTCGACGCGGTCGGACTCGACCGTGGCGCCGGCGGGGATGCCGGTGGAGGCGGTCCAGGCGCCTCCGGTACCGGTGTGGACTCCGGTGCCGTCCGGGCTCCAGACGAAGCGGCTGCCGTCGGCGGAGACGGCGACGGTGCCACCGCCGGTGACGCCCGCGGGCTCCTGTCCGGCGGACCAGTTGGCGCCGTTGTCGGTGGAGAAGGCGACGCGGGGGCCGCCGTCGAGGTGGCCGGCCCGCACGACGGTGTCCGGCTTGGTCTCCGCGAAGTCGACGCTGGTGGTGGAGGTGAAGTTGGGGCCGGTGAACATCATCGAGGGGACCTTGGTGAGGTCCGTGTGCCGGAAGCCGCCGATGTCGCCGAGGGCGCTGATCAGCGGGGCGCCGGAGGGCGGCGAGGCGAGGTCCAGGACCGCGGTCTCCTCAAGTCCCTTCACCATGGGGCGGATGGTGAAGTTCGTGCCCGTGTCCCACTTGGCGAGCTCGGTGGTGCCGTAGATCGTGGCCCCGGTGCCGTACATCATGCGGTTCGAGTCGAAGGGGTCGATCTCCAGGGCCTCGGTCATCCAGCCGAGTTTCGGGGTCTGTTCGGGCGCGGTGGGACTGGCGCCCCAGGTGAGCCAGGGCGCGGAGGAGACGTCCATCGTGTAGCGGTTGGCGCGGGTGGGGTATGCCGTGTAGTCCCAGGCCTTGGTCCAGGTGGAGCCGGAGTCGGTGGAGCGGAAGATCTGGGTGTCCGGCCACCAGGCGCTGTAGGCGGAGACCATGACCGTGCCGGGCTTCTGCCGGTCGACGGTGAGGCCGCTGAAGCCGTGGAAGGTGTCGGCCTCGGCGACGGGGCTGATGTTCTTCCACTCGCCGGTGGCGGTGGCGTACCGCCAGACCTGTCCCTTGCCGCCGTCGTACGGACCGGCCGTGTCGCTGTACGCGAGGTAGAGGTGGCCGTTCTCGGCGTCGAGGACGCCCTTGTGCGCGAGGTAGCCGGTGGGCTGGCCGGGGAGGCGGGTCCAGGTGGCGCCGGCGTCGGTGGAGCGGTAGACGGCGTTCTCCTTGTCGCCCACGCCGACGTAGATCGTGCCGGTCGCCGTGCCGGGGGTGCCCGTGGACTCGTCGAAGGTGACCCAGACGATGCCCTGTTCGTCGGAGTTGTAGCCGCTCGTGTCGGTGGGGTCCTGCTGGTGGTTGCCCGGGTTGGTGAAGGAGGTGACCTTCGCCCAGGTGGCGCCGGAGTCGGTGGAGCGCCACAGGCCGTTGCCGCTGGGGGCGCCGAGGTAGAGGACGCTGTTCTTGTGCGGGTCGACGGCGAGGCGTTCGCCCATGCCGCGGCCCGGCATGTTGCCGCCGAGCTTGAAGGGGAGGTCGGCGCGCTGCCAGGTGGCGCCCCGGTCGGCGGAGCGGAGGACGGCGCCGTTTCCGGGGTCCCAGTCGTTCGTGTACGTGCCGACCGCCGCGTACACCCGGTCCGGGTCGACGGTGTCGGAAGCGAGGCCGACGACTCCGGTGTGGCCCCAGTGGTCCCAGTCGACGGAGTCGAGGAGCGGGGTCCAGGAGGTGGTGGACTGGTTCCAGCGGTAGACGCCACCGATGTCGGTGCGGGCGTAGACGAGGTCTTTCTCGGCCCGGTTGAAGACGATGCCGGGAACGAAGCCGCCGCCGTCGATGCGGACGTTCTTCCAGGTGTACGAAGGTGCCGCCGCGGCCGTGGATACGGGCGTCGCCGGGGCCGCGGTCGCGGGGACCGCTCCCGCGAGGAGGCCCGCGGTGAGGGCGAGCCCCGCGAGGAGGTGGCGTGTTCTGCGCATGGGTATCCCGTCGAAGATTGAATGGGAGCGCTCCCACTATTGAGTCGGGGTCAGAACACGGTCAAGGTCCGGGAGTCGTCGAAGACGTTCGACGACACGGGGGTGGGGACTGGTGCGTGCGGCCGGCACATCGTGGGCGGTGCGATGCGGGGTGCGGTGAAGGGGCAGGCCGGACGGGGAAGCGCGCCCCGGCCGGGGTGGGGTGTCTCGGCCGGGGCGCGCGCTGTGGGGGGACTGGGGTGAGCGGCCTACTTGTAGGCGGCGAAGGCCTTGGTGAAGGCCAGGGGCGCCTGGAGGATCGACGAGCAGGTCGCGTCGGCGTGGTTCACGGCGCCGGCCGCGCACTGCCTGTCACGGGTCGAGGACCACATCGAGAGCCAGCCGATCCCCTTCGACCGCGCGAAGTCCACGAGCTGCGTGGCGTCGTCGACCTTGAAGATCTCGCTGGTGACGTCGTTGACGCCGATCATCGGGGTGACGGCGACGGCCTTCCAGGCGGCCGCGTCGGAGAGCCCGAGGACCCCCTTGACCTGAGCCTGGGTCGCGGTCGCGGCCTGGATCGCGTAGGTGCCCATGTCCGCGCTGTACGCCGGGCCGTAATCCATCGCCATGATGTTGACGGCGTCGACGCGGACCCCGTTCTTCTTCGCGTCGGCGAGCAGCGCCACGCCCGGCTGCGTCAGGCCCTCGGGCATGACGGGCAGGGTGAAGGAGACGTTGAGGCCGGGGTGGGTCTTCTGGAGCTGGGCGATGGCCTGCGAGCGGCGGGTGTTGGCGGCGGTGTCCGGCAGGGCGGCGCCCTCGACGTCGAAGTCGACCTTGGTCAGCTTGTACTGGTCGATGACCTTGCCGTAGGCGGCGGCGAGCGCCGAGGAGGACGAGCAGTTCAGCGCCAGCTCGTGGCCGGCGGCGCCGCCGAAGGAGACGCGGACGTCACCGCCCTTGGCGCGCAGGGTGCCGATCTGGGCCGCGACCTTGTCGCCGGCGAGGTCGGTGACCCCTCCCCAGAGCGGGGCGCAGGAGCCGCCGGAGGTGATGAAGGCGAGGTTGAACTCCTTCACGCCGGTGGCGTCGGCGGTCGCGAGCAGGTCGTACGTCGGGTAGAGCGAGGTGTCGACGTACGGGGCGTACTTGGCGGCTCCGACGGGGGCGCCGGTCGCGGTCGCCGTGGGGGTCGGGGCGGGGGTGGTCGGCGCCGTGGTGGGGGTGGGCTTCGTGGTGGCCGTCGGGGTCGGCTTCACCGTCGCGGTCGCCGTGGCGGTGGGGGTGGGCTTCGTGGTGGCCGTCGCCGAGGGGGAGGCGGTGGCGGTGGGCTGCTCGGTGGGGCGGCCGCTGGGGGTGGGGGCGGGGCCTCCGGCCGAGCAGGCGGCCTTGTTGATGAGGCAGCCGGTCGGGTCGCCCGCGGTGCCCGCGGCGGAGGTCACGAAGCCGACGGTGACGGACTGGCCGGGGCCGAGCTGTCTGTTCCAGCTCGCGGGCTTCACGGTGACGTGGCCGCCGGAGACGGTGTGCTCGCCGTTCCAGAGGGAGCCGATGGTCGTCCCGGCCGGGAGGTCGAACTCCAGGGTCCAGTCGGACTGGGCGGTGCTCGTCTCGTTGGTGACGACGTACTGGCCGGTGTAGCCGCCGGTCCAGGCGCTGGTGCGGGTGTACGCGGCGCCGACGGCGGCGGCCTGCGCGGTCCCGCCGAGCGCGAAGGCGACGCCGCCGACGATCGCCGCCGCGACGACGGCTCCGACGGCCTTGGTCCTGGTGCTCGCCCTGCGCCGGTGCGAACTGCTGCCCATCGCGTGCCTGCCTCTGTGTGCCGGGTGTGGGGGTGTGATGCGGCAGCACGCTAGCGACTGGGAAACGGACAAAAGGCCATGAGCGGACGGGGGTTGGGATTCTTAGGCTCCACTTAAGGAAGGCATCGGAACCAGGAAAGGTTCACACCGCAGGGGACTCCGCTCAGGCGTCCGCGGCGCGCCGGGTGCCCGTGCCGCCGCCCCGGCGACGGCGGGCCGGGCGGTGACCGCGGCGGCCGGCCGTGGCGCCCGAGCGGCGCCCGTCGAGCCCGATCCAGACGCGGACCTCGGTGCCTCCGAGGACGGAGTGACCGATGGCGACGTCGCCCCCGGTGGCCTCCGCCATCCGCCGCACGATGTCCAGGCCCAGGCCCGTGGAGCCGGGCCTGGCGCCGCTGTTGCCGCGGGCCAGGGCGGCGGCGGGGTCGGCGATGCCGGCGCCCGCGTCGGAGACGAGGACGATGACGGCGTCGTCGCCGTTGTGGACGTCGATGGAGAAGGCGGTGCCCTCGGGGGTGTGCCGGAAGACGTTGCCGAGCAGGGCGTCGAGGGCGGCGACGAGTTCGGGGCGGGCCACCGGGATGCGTACGGGACGCTCGATGCCCGCGACCCGGACCCGCCGGCCCTCGTCCTCGGCGAGCGCCGACCAGAAGTCCATGCGCGCCCGGACCACCTCGGCGGCGTCGCAGCCGGCGCCGGGACCGGTCGCCTGGGTCTGCGGCTTCGCCTCCCGGGCCGTGCGGATGATGATGTCGACCTCGCGCTCCAGCTGTTCGACGGCGGCCCGGGTCTGTTCGGCGGCGGGTCCTGAGCCGAGCGAGGCCGCGTTGAGCCGCAGCACGGTCAGCGGGGTGCGGAGCCGGTGGGAGAGGTCGGCGGCGAGCTCGCGCTCGTTGGCGAGGAGTTGGACGACCTGGTCGGCCATCGAGTTGAAGGCGACGGCCGCCGACTTGAGCTCCGGCGGGCCCTCCTCGGGCACGCGCGCGCCGAGCCGGCCCTCGCCGAGGTCGTGGGCGGCGCCCGCGAGTCGCTGGGCGGGCCGGACCATGCGGACGCCGAGCCGGTCGGCGACGGCGACGGAGCCGACGATGAGGGCGATGCCGACACCGGCCAGGACGAGCCAGGCGGTGGCGACGCCGTTGCTGACCTCGCCCTCGGGGACGAAGAGTTCGACGACGGCGACCTGGCCGCTGCTGAGCGCGGTGGGCTGGAGCAGCGCGAAGCCGCCGGGCACCTCGGCGATGGAGGCCCGGCCGAGCCTGCGGGTGGCCGCGAGCTCCTCGGCGCCGGCCCTGCGGGTGCCGATCTCCAGGGCCGCTCCGCCCGGTTCGGCGGCGGGCACGTGGACGGCGAGCCGGCCGGCGGCCCCGTCCTCGGTGGTGGCGACGGCCTTGTCCAGTTCCTGGCGGTCGGTGGTGATCGCGAGGACGGGGGCGAGGCCGGCGGCCCGTCGTTCGGCGTTGGAGAAGGCCCGGTCGCGGGCCATCTCCTTGACGACGAGCCCGAGGGGTACGGCGAAGGCGACGACGACCATCACGGTGACGGCCAGGGACACCTTGACGAGCGCCCACCTCACGGCTGCGGCTCCCGGGGCGGCTCCAGCTTCACGCCCACCCCGCGCAGGGTGTGCAGATAGCGGGGCCGGGCGGCGGTTTCGCCCAACTTCCGCCGCAGCCATGACAAATGTACGTCGATGGTCTGGTCGTCCCCGTAGGACTGCTGCCACACCTCGGCGAGCAGCTCCTTGCGCGGGACGACCACGCCGGGCCGCCCGGCCAGGAAGGCGAGCAGGTCGAACTCGCGCCGCGTGAGGTCCAAGGGCGCCCCGTCCAGCTCCGCCTGACGGCGCAGCGGATCGACGGTGAGGCCACCGACCCGGATGACGCGGGGCGGCGGTGCCTCGCCCGCGCCGGACCGCGCCCGGCGCAGGACGGCCGCCATGCGGGCCGAGAGGTGGTCCACCGAGAAGGGCTTCACGAGGTAGTCGTCCGCGCCGGCGTGGAGGAGCCGTACGATCTCGGCCTCGTCGTCCCGGGCGGTCGCGATGATCACCGGTACGTCGGTGATTCCGCGCAGCATCTTGAGCGCCTCGGACCCGTCCAGATCGGGCAGTCCGAGGTCGAGGATGACCACGTCGAAACGGAAATGGGCGACCTCGCGCAACGCCTCCAGGGCCGTCCCGACGCTCCGTACCGTATGGGAGGCCTCGGAGAGCCGGCGGATGAGGGCGGAGCGCACGAACTGGTCGTCCTCGACCACGAGCACACTTGCCATGGGCCGCACCGTACGCCATTCGGGGGAACGGGCGAGCAACCTCCACCCTCTCGAGAGGCCCCGTGCCGGGTGGTGCACTATGGCCCGGTGCGAAGAGGACTCGTTCACGCCCTGGCCTGGTCGCTCGCCACCGGCGCGGCGGTCACCCTGTCCTGGTGGGGAGTGCACACGGTGCTGTCCGGGACCGTCTACGACCCGCCGCTCGCCGTGCCCCTCCCGGCCGGCACCACCGAGGACGCGCCGGTCGGCGCGGGCGGCGATCCGCTGACCTCCTCGACGCACCGGCCCGCGACCCCCAAGACCTCGCCGTCG
This sequence comes from Streptomyces narbonensis, assembly GCF_014649015.1. Lineage (GTDB taxonomy): Bacteria > Actinomycetota > Actinomycetes > Streptomycetales > Streptomycetaceae > Streptomyces > Streptomyces narbonensis. Next base: position 199,293 of record NZ_BMSF01000001.1, on the reverse strand, counting down.
CCCCGGACGTCCGCGCCGGACGAGGAGCGCACGGCCTCCGCGTCCCCCTCCTCGTCGCCCGCCACGACCCCCGCCGACCGGCCGGAGTCCACGACGACGGCGCCCGCCACCACCACGGCCCCGCCCACCACGGCCCCCGTGTCCGCCCCGCCGTCCTCCGTGAAGAGCTACACGGTCGACGGCGGCCGGGTCACCTTCGACCTCGGCGAGACCTCGGCCGAGTTGGTCTCGGCGATCCCCGCGTCCGGCTGGCAGATGCAGGTGTGGAAGCAGCCGACCTGGATCCGGGTGACCTTCACCAAGGACGGCCGCGAGCTGTCGGTCTTCTGCGTGTGGCACGACACCGCGCCCCGCGTGGAGATCGAGGACCGCGCGACCTGAGGGTCGCTCAGCGGAAGACGGACGCGGGCGGTGCGGGCGAGGGCTTGGCGCTCGCGTCGGTGACCGGGGCCGCGCCGCCCGCGAAGTCGGCGAGCTCCTTGCCGTGCTCCACCCGGCCCGGGTGCGGATCGGTCGCGACCCGGCGGGTCAGCTCGGCCACCGGCAGCTCGCGGTCGGAGGCGAGCAGCACCGCGTTCCCGAAGCGGCGGCCGCGCAGCACCGTGGGGTCGGCGGTCAGGGCCAGTTCGGGGAAGACGGCGGCGGCCGTGGCTATCTGGCCGCGGAGATGGGTCAGGGGCGGGCCGTCGGCCAGGTTCGCCGCGTAGAAGCCGCCGGGCCGCAGGACGCGCCGGACCTCGCCGAGGAACTCGGTGCTGGTCAGATGGGCCGGGGTACGGGCCCCGCTGAACACGTCGGCGATGACGAGGTCCGCCCAGCCGTCCTGCACCTTGGCGAGTCCCTCCCGGGCGTCGACGGAGCGGACGCGGATCCGGGCCCCGGGGTCGAGCGGCAGCTCACGGCGGACGAACTGGACCAGCGGGCCGTCGAGCTCGACGACCTGCTGGGTGGAGCGGGCGCGGGTCGCGGCGACGTAGCGGGCGAGGGTGAAGGCGCCGCCGCCGAGGTGCAGGACCTGGAGCGGCTTGTTCGGCGGGGCGGCGAGATCGGCGATGTGCCCGAGGCGCCGCTGGTACTCGAAGGAGAGGTGGGCCGGATCGTCCAGGTCGACGTGCGACTGCGGGGCGCCGTCGATGAGCAGTGTCCAGGCGCGCGGACGCTCCCGGTCGGGTACGAGTTCGGCGAGCCCGCCGTCGACGGTCTCGACGACGGCGGCGGCCGAGGCCGCCCGGTCGCGCTGTCTGTTCCTGGCCACGGCCCCATTATCCGGGCATGCCGGGTGGGGGGCTCAGTGGCAGCCGTCGGCCGCCTCGATGAGCCGGGCCGCCTCGCCGAGCGCCTGGCGCAGCACCGCCGGGTCGGTGACGGGGTCGGTGTCCCCCGGCGGCAGCAGCCAGCCGGCGGGGCGGGGGGTGTCACCGGTCGGTTCGGGGAGTTCCGGCAGCTCGGGGAGGCGGAGTCCGCGCCCCGAGGTGCGCGTACACGCGCTGCCCGGCATGTCCCAGGCCGCGGCCGTGCCCGGCGGGACGAGGAAGCCCAGGGTGTCGCAGGCGCCGTCGTGCACCACCGGGCCGACGGCCGGGGTGCTGCCGCGGCGCAGGATGTCGACGGCCTCCAGGCCCTGGCGGGCCGGCACGGTCACCAGGTCCCAGGGCTCGGCGGGGGGCTGGGGGGCGCCGCCGTCCGGGGCGGGCGCGTGCCACGTGGCCGACTGCGAACCGATCTCCGACATGGGGACCCCTCCTCGCTCCTGAGGAGACACGTTCCGTCTCTCCCTTACGGTTCAACGCCCGTGCGCGTCAACGGCTACGGCGGCATGCCGCTGCAAAGGATGGCAGTTCATGGCAGATCACAGGCGAGATATCCGATTTGTAGCCAAACTCAGCGTACGCATCCGGTCACAGCAGGTACGTTCTTGCCGCCGGACCACCCGGCAGCACCAGGAGAGGGCTCGGCCATGGCGATGTCACGGGCAGTTCCCAATCTCGCCTTCCGCCGGCTCCGCGGACAGCACTCGCCGGCGGAGTTCGCCGCGGCTGTCCGCCGGGCGGCGCGGGAGATCGGCGAACAGGTCGCGTGCGACGCCCGCTACATCGGGCGCGTGGAAGCGGGCGAGATCCGCTGCCCCAACTACGCGTACGAGCGGGTCTTCCTGCACATGTTCCCCGGACTCGGCCTCTCCGACCTGGGCTTCTCCGCGCGGGAGACGGTGCGCGGCCGGCGGCAGGGCGCCCCGGCCGGGGCCTCGCCTCCCGCCGCGATCACGACCCGGAACGATGAGGAGAGCGACGTGCTGCGTCGCGCATTCATGACGAGCGGCTCCGCCACCCTGGCGGTCGCCTCTCTGGGACTCGGCGGCCCCGCCGTCGCGATCCCCGCCCCCCGCGGCACCCACAGGATCGGCGAGACCGAGGTCCGGGCCGTCGAGGAGGCCGTACGGCAGATCCGTCTGCTCGACGACCGGCACGGCGCCGACGGGCTCTACAAGGTGGCCGCCCAGCCGCTCCGTACCGCTTACGCGCTGCTCGACACGGGGAGCATGACCCGCCGGTCCACCGAGGACCGGCTGCACGCGGGCGCCGGCGAGCTGTCCCTCTCCGTCGGCTGGCTCGCCCACGACTCGGGCCGTCACGAGGACGCGCGCTCGCACTACGCCGAGGCCCTCGCCACCGCGCGGGTCTCGGGGAACGCGGCCCTGGAGGCGCACGCCTTCTGCAACACCTCGTTCCTGGCCCGGGACACCGGCCGGTACCGCGAGGCGGTCCGGGCGGCGCAGGCGGGGCTGCGGGCCGCGCAGCCCCTCGACTCGGCCCGGCTGCTCTCGCTGCTCTCGCTGCGGGAGGCCGCCGCGTGGGCGGGGCTCGGCGACCGGTCCGCCTGCGACCAGGCCCTCGGCCGCGCCCACGCGCACTTCGACCGGGGGCCGTCCGAGGGCGACCCCGAGTGGATGTCGTTCTTCGGCGAGCCCGAGCGGGAGGCCCTGGAGGCCCAGTGCTGGGCGGCCCTCGGCGAGTGGGGACGCGCCGCCCGCCACGCCCACCGGGCCACGGTCCTGCAGAATCCGTACTTCGCCCGGAACCTCGCGCTCTACCGCGCCCATCTGGCCCGGGACCTGGCGCACGCGGGGCGCCCGGACGAGGCGGCGGCGGAGGCGAAGCGCGTCGCGGAGTCGCTCGACGGCATCGCCTCGGCCCGGATCCGCGGGATGCTCGCCGAGACGGGCCGGGTCCTCGCCGCGTACTGACGGGTCGGCCCCGCGTACTGACGGGTCGGCCACGCGGCGGGGCGGGTTCGCGACGCGGCGGGGCGGGTTCGCGGCGCGGCCCGACGGGTCCCCGCATGCGGGCCGCTCGGACGATCAGGCGTCCTGCTCCATGTGACCGGTGTCGTTCCAGCGCTCGATCGCCGGTGCGCCGTACGCCCAGCCGAGGACCGAGAGGCTCGTCGGGTCGAGGCGGATGCGGGAGGCGTACGAGACGTCCTCGCCGAGCCAGCGCGCGCCGATCGAGCGCAGGATGTGGCCGTGGGCGAAGACCAGGACGTCACGGTCGGCCGACCGGGCCCACTCCACGATCTCGTCGGCGCGGGCCGACAGCTCCGCCATGGACTCGCCCTCGGGGACGCCGTCGCGCCAGATCAGCCAGCCGGGACGGATCGCGTGGATCTGGGCCGGGGTCATGCCCTCGTACGCCCCGTAGTCCCACTCCATCAGCGCGTCCCACGGCTCGGCGCGCTCGGCGAAGCCGGCGAGGGCGCAGGTCTCGCTCGCGCGGACCAGCGGGCTGGTGCGCACCTCCACGTCGGGCAGGCCCTGCCAGGGGCCACGGTGCAGCCGCTCGCCGAGCAGCTTCGCGCCGCGCCGGCCCTCGTCGAGCAGGGGGATGTCGGTCCTGCCGGTGTGCCGGCCGCTGAGCGACCACTCGGTCTGGCCGTGCCGGGCGAGCAGGATGCGCGGTGCCATGGGAAGGATTCTCCAGGGGTTCACGTGTTCACGGTGCGGGCGTGCGGGACGTGCGGGACGTGCCTCTTCCCATCATCACCCACGCGAATTCGGGGTGACGTCCGGGCGACTCCGGGACGGTTGTCAGTGGCGGATGCGAGACTTCCGCGGGTGAGCGCATCCCTGGACAGCGGTCTGCCACGACCGTCGCAGACGACGACACTTCGGCAGCGATTGGGGGAGCTGCGCGGACCGGGCACGGCGCCGCGCGCCCTCGACGCGCGGGCGCTCGCGGCGCTCGCCGCCAATCCCGGCTGCCGCCGCCGGGCGCTGCTGGACGGCGCCGGGGTCGACAAGGCGGCGCTCGCGTCGAGGCTGGGCTCCCCCGCGCCGTTCGGCCAGTCGCAGTTCGCGATCATGCGGGGCAACTCCTTCGAGGCGAAGGTCAAGGCGGACGGCGGCCGTGAGCTGCTGCGCCTGCTCGGCGTCGAGGAGCCCGGCGCGGTCTCCGTGCCCGATCTCGCCGCGGCCGGACCCCAGGGCCGGACGGCCCGCACGGCGCTCGCGCTGCGGGAGGCGACCGCGGCCGGGACGTGGACGCTGCTCGACCATCCACTGGTGGCCCTGGAGGTGGCCGGCTCCCCGGTCTATCTGGAGCCGGACGCGGTGGTGGTCTCCCCTGACGGGCGGTGGACGGTCGTCGAGATCAAGTCCTTCCCGATGATCGACGGCGCCGCCGACGCGTCGAAGGTGGGCGCGGCGGCCCGGCAGTCAGCCGTGTACGTCCTCGCGCTCGAACGGACGGCGGCGGTGACCGAGGGCGCGACGGTGGCGCACTCGGTGCTCCTCGTCTGCCCGAAGGACTTCTCGAACGTGCCGACCGCCTCGGTCGTGGACGTGCGCAAGCAGCGGTCGGTGACCCGGCGGCAGCTGGCCCGGCTGATCCGGATCGAGGAGATCGCGGACGCCCTGCCGGAGGGGACGACCTTCGACGTGGAGGGGTGCTCGTCGGCCGAGCTGACGGAGGCCGTGGAGTCCGTGCCCCACGCGTACGCGCCGGAGTGCCTGGCCGCCTGCGAGCTGGCCTTCCACTGCCGGGCGCGGGCCCGGGAGGCGGGCGCGGTGGAGACCCTGGGCCGGGCGGTGCGAGGCGAGCTGGGCGGCCTGACGACGGTCGACGCGGTCCTGGCGGCGGCGCGCGGCGAGGCGGGTGATCCGGAGGATCCGGCGGTGGCGGCCCTGCGCCGGGCGCGGGCCATGCGCCAGGAGGCGCTGGACCGGGCGTCGGCGCCGTCCGAGGAGGCCGGGGCATGTCGCTGATCTCCGCGCTCGCCCGGATGGAGGCCGTCGAGTCGGGGCGCGCCCAGCCGCTGGCCACCGTCCGGCACCGGCACGTCTCCGCGCGGCCGCTCGTCCTCGTACCGCTGACGACCGCGGGTGAGGCGGGTGCTCCGCTGGGGGCGCTCGTCGGCACCGACGCCGAGGCGCCCCGGCTCCTGGTGGTGACGCAGCCCCGGGACCGGGACCTGCGGTTCTCGTTCCTCGCCGACCTGGCGGAGGAGGTCCTGCCGTACGTCGACTCGTTCACGGACGTCGTGGAGGCGGCGGAGCGGAGCGAGGTCGACCCGGAGACCGGCAAGAAGGTGAAGGTCGAGGTCGAGCTGTGCGCCGACGCGCCGCAGCTGATCGTGCCGAGCCGGGCGGGCATCGAGTACGTACGGCTGCTCGGGCGGTCGACGCGGTTCCGGCGGACGGCCGAGCAGGACCCGGAGACGCCGTTCCCGGCGCCGCCGCGCGTGCCGCTGCTCGGGCGCTGGCTGACGCACTACGGCGACCGTGCCCTCGTCCCCGGCTCCTCGCTGCTGCTCGCGGCGACGGACCTGCTCAACCGGCACTGGGCGACCGGCCAGTCCTCTCTGGAGGACCAGCACCTGGGTGCGCTGCTCGCCTGGATCGACCCTCGGGACGGGGAGTCGGGGCCCGAGGGGGCGCTGCGGGCCGAGGTGGGTCGGGACGAGCGGGGGCAGCTGCTGTGCCCGCCGGCCGGGCCGGCCACCGACCCGGCCTTCGACAACCGGCTCCTGGCGCCGGCGATCGAGCGGTACGACCGGGCCCGGCTGGCGCTGGGCGCGGCCGAGGACGGCGAGGCGGCCGACGCGGGCCTCGGTGAGCTGCACCGGGCCGAGCGGGAGGTCCGGCGGCTCGTGGCCTCGCAGCTGAAGCCCACCTGGGACGCCGTCTGGCGGGCGCTCGGCCTGCTGCGGGAGCTGCCGGTGGGCGCCAGGGTCGAGGACCGCTGGACCCGGGACCGCTGGTCGTTCACCGGCCACCGGGACCGTGTGGTGGCCGGTGAGCCGCCGCAGCCGCGCCGGGACGACGTGATCGCGGCCGCGTCGAAGCTCGCGAACCGCGAGCGGGCGCAGGGGCAGCTGGAGGCGCAGGAGGCCCTCGACGACCCGCTGGTCCTGGCGGCGCGGCGGCTCGCGGGCGAGGCGTTCGCGGCGGAGGTGGCCGAGGTGGCGATGGCGTACACGGAGAAGAACCGTCCCCGCCCGCTGCTCACGGTCCGTACGGAGGACCGGCCGCACCTCGCGGAGAAGGCGAAGGTGTTCCGCTCGCTCGACGGGAAGCCGCAGGCGGCGGAGTTCGTGCGGTACGAGGAGGACGGCTCGCTGGTGCTGCGGCTCCTCGACCGGATGGGCCGGTCGAAGGAGCCCGCGGCGGGCTCGGTGCCGGAGAAGGGCGAGCGGATCTCCTGGACGCTGTTCGAGCACGAGCAGCGGGTCGGGCCGAAGCTGCCGGAGCCGGAGGACACGCCCTGGACGCACGGCGGCCCGCCTGCCCCCGGCTCCGCCGGGGGGACCCCCAGGACGGACGCCGTGGAACTGCCCGACGCCGTGACCCCCGAGGACGTGCTGTGACGATTCCCGAGCCGCGTTTCGATCCGTCGGCCGAGGCCGGCCGGGCGACCGACGGCATCCTGGCGGACACCCTGCACGGCACCTCGCGGGGTGTCGTCGTGGACTCCCCACCGGGCGCCGGGAAGTCGACCCTGGTCGTCCGGGCCGCTCTCGAACTGGCCGCCGCCGGGCGCCCCCTGATGGTCGTCGCGCAGACGAACGCGCAGGTGGACGACCTGGTGCTGCGGCTCGCCGAGAAGGAGCCCGGTCTGGAGGTGGGGCGGCTGCACTCGAGCGACAGCGACGCGTACGACAAGGCGCTCGACGACCTGGCCAACGTACGGAAGTCGGCGAAGCCCGGCGAGCTGACGGGGCTGCCGGTCGTCCTCTCCACCTCCGCCAAGTGGGCGCACGTGAAGAACGTCGAGCCGTGGGCGCACGCGATCGTCGACGAGGCCTACCAGATGCGCTCGGATTCGCTCCTCGCCGTGGCGGGGCTGTTCGAGCGGGCGCTGTTCGTGGGCGACCCCGGTCAGCTCGACCCCTTCTCGGTGGTGGGCGCCGAGCAGTGGGCGGGGCTCTCGTACGACCCGTCGGCGAGCGCGGTCTCCACGCTGCTCGCGCACAATCCGGAGCTTCCGCAGCACCGGCTGCCGGTGTCCTGGCGCCTGCCCGCCTCGGCGGCGCCGCTGGTCTCGGACGCCTTCTACCCGTACACCCCGTTCCGCAGTGGCACCGGGCCCGGGGACCGGAAGCTCTCCTTCTCGGTGGCGTCGGACGGTTCGGGTCCCGACCGGGTCCTCGACGAGGCGGCGGAGTCGGGCTGGGGGCTGCTCGAACTGCCGGCCCGCACGACCCCGCGCACCGACCCGGAGGCGGTCGGCGCGGTCGCCCTGGTCGTCCGGCGGCTCCTGGACCGGGGCGGTGCCGCGGTCTCGGAGCGCTCGGAGACCCCCGCGCCCCTGACGCCCGACCGGGTCGCGGTCGGCACCGCCCACCGCGACCAGGCGGCGGCGGTGCGGGCGGCGCTCGCGCGGCTCGGCGTGACGGGCGTGACGGTGGACACCGCGAACCGGCTCCAGGGGCGCGAGTACGACGTCACGGTCGTCCTCCATCCGCTGTCCGGCCGCCCGGACGCGACCGCCTTCCACCTGGAGACGGGCCGGCTGTGCGTGCTGGCCTCCCGGCACCGGCACGCCTGCATCGTGGTCTGCCGCGCGGGCGTCGCGGACCTGCTCGACGAGCACCCGTCGACGGAGCCGGTGCGGCTGGGCGCGGCGGTGTCGTTCCCCGACGGCTGGGAGGCCAACCACGCGGTCCTCTCCCACCTGGCGGAGCACCGGGTTCCGTGGCGGCCGTAGGGACCCTGGCCGTTCGCTCGGAGCACCGGGTCAGCCGGACGCCCTGAGCTCCGCCGCCCGGGCGAGGAGTTCGTCGACCGACCACTGGTCGTAGACGTGCTCGCCGTACTTCACGGCGGCGACGCGGCCGTCGGGGGTGATCAGGAAGTCGGCGGGGAGGCCCAGCCGGCCGGCGGGCTGGGAGGCGGCCGGCAGTCGGCCCCGGCCCCGCAGCAGCTCGCGGACGCCGCCGAGCACGGACCCGACGATCGCGGGCCAGCCACGCGGATCGAGCAGGGCGCGGCGGTGGGCCTCCACGCCGAACTCGGCGTAGAGCACCTTGTCGGGGTCCGCGACGACGGCGAACGGCAGCTCCGCCACGTGCTCGCGGAGCTCGTCGGCGGGCGAGTGGAAGAACACCACCTCCCGGATCCCCGCCCGTTCGATCTCCTCGTGCCGTCGGACCACCGACCGCAGATGGAGGTTGCAGACGGGGCAGCCCGCGAAGCGCCGGAACTGCACGTGGGTGACCCGCTCGGGGTCGGGCAGCGTCAGCGGGGCGCCCAGCACCGGGGCCAGGGCGCGGGTGGGGACGCGGGTACCGGGCGCCAGTCGGGCGCCGGGCAGGGTCTGGGGCATGCGCATGGGGCACCGTCCTCGTAGGCGTACGGCGTACTCCTAACAGCGTAGGCGTAGGGCGTACGCTGTCAACCGCCATGCCACGACCCCGCTCCCTCACCCCGGACCGACTGGCCGCCTCGGCCCTCGCCGTCATCGACCGCGACGGACTCGGCGCCCTCTCCATGCGCACCGTCGCCAAGGAACTCGGCATGAGCCCCATGGGGCTCTACCGCTACGTCGCCGACCGCGAGGAGCTCGAAGGACTCGTGGTCGACCGCGTCCTGGGGGCCGTCGACACCAGCCCACCCGCCCCGGACGCCCCCTGGCGGGAACGGATCGAGGTCATGACCAGGCGACTGCGCGAGGCCATCGCCCGCCACCCGGAGGCCATCACCCTGACCCTCACCCACCGGCACCGCTCCCCCGGCGGACTCCGCTGGTCGGAGACCGTGCTCGGCCTCCTCGCCGAGGCGGGGATCGACGGCGCCCGGCGGGTCGTCGCCCTGCGCGCGCTCCACGGGTACATCACCGGCGCGATACAGCTCGAACACCTCGGACCGCTGTCCGGAGCCGGCACGTCGGTGATCGCCGCACTCCCCGAGGACCGCTTCCCGCATCTGACGGAGACGGCCCGGACCGCCGCCGAGGTCGACCCCGACCAGGAGTTCTTCGGGGGACTGCGGCTGCTCCTGCGCGGCATCGAGGACTGAGCCGCGCCCCGCCAAACCGGGGCCCGGATGCGGAGCCGGGGCGCGCGGCGGAGGCTTCGCGCTCTTGCGCGGCGCGGGACAATGGAAAGCGGCCCGGGATCCCGGGCCGTGCCTGTGCGAGGAGGAGACGAACGATGGCGGAACCCGCGGAGCGGAGCGGACAGCGACAGCTGCGGCCGGCGCCACTGGTCTTCGAGCCTGCCGAGGCGACCGCCGATCCGGAGCACTTCTTCGACCTGGAGTCGATAGAGGACCCGCGCGAGCTGCTGGCCCGGGCGACGGAGCTGACGCTCGCGTTCCGTGCGGCGACGGACCGCGCGACGGAGTTCCAGGCGATCGCGGCTGCGCAGCTGGCGGACCCGCGCCGGTTCGACCGGCTGACGGCGGCGGATGTCGCCGAACGGGCGGAGTGGACCGAGGACTACGCCCTGAAGATGATCGAGTTCGGCCGCGGGCTGATCCGGACGAACGGGCGCCCCGCGGAGGAGTAGGACGGCCAGGGGGCTTGTCCGGGGGGCTTGTCCGGGAGGCTTGTCCGGGAGGCTTGTCCGGGAGGCCGGCCGAGGGGCCTGCCCGGGGGCGCTTGTCCGGGAGGGCGGCCCGGGGGTGTGTCCGGGGGCGCGAGGCGGCGCGTCGCGCCGCGTCCCATGGCATATGCGGGGCGCACGATACTCCTCGCTCATGCCCCTTGTCCGGGATTCCGGCAACTCTCGGAAACCGGCCCGTCACGCCCGGTAGATCTGGACGCATGACGACCTGGCTGCGCGACGAGACCCCGCACGACATCTTCCGCTTCCTGCGGGAGGGTGACGAGGGCCGGCACCAGACGGCCCACGTGACCGCCGACGGGGCGGCCTGGCTCGCCTCGGCCGCCGGGGGCCGCCCCGGAGCGGCGCTCACCCGCTGGGAGGCCAGCCCGGCCTCGCCCGCGGCACTGCCGTGCGGGACCGTCTTCGACGTCGTCAACGTGGACCCGGTCTTCGGGCGCCGGATCCTGGACCGGCTGTGGGAGGAGGGCCCGGGCTCCGGGCCCGTCGCGGTGCACCGGGGCCGGATGATGCTGTTCACCGCGCCCGGGACGGCCCAGCGCCTGCCGGCGCTGCTCGACTGGGAGGAGTGGGGCGACGCCGTCCCCCGGCCGCTCTGTCACGGCGTCGGGGACGCGGTGACCGTGCCGCCGCTCACCCCCGCCGGCTCCTCCGGCCCCCGCTGGCTGGTGGCCCCCGACACGCGGAACCCCTGGCTGCCCGGCCCCGAGGTCGTGCTCTGGGCCTGCGTGCGGGCCGTCCGGGCGGCCGCCACCCCCGACGTGCGGGTATCGATTTTTCCTCCCGCCGATCCGGGTGCTAATGTCTACGACGTCAGCAGGCGCCGCTAGCTCAGTTGGTTAGAGCAGCTGACTCTTAATCAGCGGGTCCGGGGTTCGAGTCCCTGGCGGCGCACAGACGGAAGAAGCCCCTCGCGGAAGCGGGGGGCTTCTTCGTGCGCGCGATCAGGTGCCGTCAGCCCGTGCCGGGCGGGGTCACCTTCACCGTCCAGCCGCCCGCCTCGGTGTGGTCCGCCACCTCGACGCGTACGCCCGTGCCGGGCACGGTGAAGGTCTCGCCCTCCTCCAGCGGCGCGTCCGCGAGCGGCGGGTAGACGGAGCGGTCCCAGCACGCCTCGGTGCGCGGGTGGGTGTCGACGACCTCTACCGGGCCGTCGCCGGAGGCCGCGCTGTTGCGCACCCGGTAGAGGAGGACGCCCTCGGTGCAGGTCTCGGTGTCGTTGCCGGAGGCGCCGCGAGCCTCGATCGCCAGGACGCTGTCCGGGCCGGTCCTGACGACGGCGAGCCGGGTGCCGAGGGTGCCGCCGTCCGCGGGCGGGGCACTGGTCGGCTCCAGGCTGACCAACTGGGGTCCGGGCCCCTGGACGCAGGTGACCTGGGCGCGGGAGAGCCAGCCGAGCTTCCACTTGTGCCAGCCGAAGAAGTCGGGCGCGAGCCCGAACTGGCTGCCCATGACGTCCCAGTCGCCCACGTGGGTGTCCCAGTCGCCCTTGCCGTCCGACGGGCGGTGGTACAGGTCGGGCAGGTCGAAGACGTGGCCGGTCTCGTGGGCGAGGACGTTCCGGTCGGGCGGGTGCCGCTCGAAGACCGTGACGACCCGCTTGATCTCGGTGCCGTCGACCTCCAGCGGCCGTTCGAGGTTGACGACCTTCGTCGCGTCGGAGTCCACGCCGGGCGCGTCCGGGTCGGCGACCAGGTAGACGACGTCGTACAGCGAGAAGTCGACGTCCGCGTCGACGGCGGCCACCGCGTCGCGCAGATAGGCCGCGCGCTTCCCGGAGGCCCAGTCACGCCGTATGTCGTACGCCCCCGACTCCTGCGGCATCCGGGTCCACTCGGTCCGGGGGTGCGGGCGCAGGTCGAAGCGGCCGTAGGAGGCGCGGTCGAAGTACTCGCTGGTGGCCGGGAAGTGGTCGGCGGCGAGTTCGGCCGGAGTGGTGAGCGGGGTGGAGTCAGGGAAGGACAGGAAGATCATGACCGCGTCGAGGCTGCGGGTGGGTTTCGGGTAGGAGCCGTTCCAGGTGTCGAGGCCGAGCGAGTGGTGGGCCGCGGTGCGGGGCAGGGTGCAGGGGTTCCCCGCGGGCGCGCCGACGGCGGGGCCCGCGACGAGCCCGGTGGCGGCGAGCGCGGCGAGCGCGGTGAAGGCCGCCGCGCCGGAACGCAGCCTCGGCCGCTCCACTCCCCCGGGTGGCTGCTGACCCCTCACGTGGACCTCCGGATCGGTAGGGCGGGACACCACAACCACCTTGTGATGGTTTGCAGCGTTTCGCACGTTTCCGCTGCCCCGGTCGGGTGAGGGGGCGCCGCCGGGTCGACGCGACACGAGCGGGGATCAGCTCACGGAAAGTCACATTCGGTCACGTCACCATCGGCCCGTGTCAGACCTGTGCAGAAACGATCGGGCGAGGGGTGGCGGCGGGGCCCCTCACGATGGTCACCGGTCGCCGGAGAGGCCTCGGAGCTGGAACGGCCCCCCGAACGGGCTCTATGATCGGCTCACTTTTCCTTGGCCGACCATCCCGACCACATGTGAACGGCCCGACTGCACTACGGGAGCGAGCGGTGAGCGAAACCCCCGAAGGACCGGTGCACCCAGAGCCGCCGGAGACGCCCCAGACCGATCCCGCCGTCACGGAGCGTCACGCCGAGCCCTGCGCCACGCGTCAGACCGACCTCGTCCCCGATCCGGCCCCCGGCTCGCTCAGTACCGGGCTCCCTGCCGGACTCCGTCCCGGGCTCGACGCCGGGCTCCCCACCGAGCTCCACACCGGACTCGATGCCGGGCATCCCACCGAGCTCCACACCGGGCTCGATGCCGGGCATCCCACCGAGCCCGACGCCGGACTCGATGCCGGGTTCCGTGCCGACCGTCGGGCAGCCGAACTCCGCGACTACCGCGCCGCCTTCCGGGCCGCGCAGCTCGCCATGGCCGTCGTCGACCAGGACGGCATCGTCGTCACGGCCAACGACTCCCTCGGCACCCTTCTCGGCACCGAGGCCGGGGCGCTCCGCGAGCAGGCCGCCGCCGATCTCGTCGACCTCGCGTCCGACGGCCGCACCTGGCACGCGTACCACGAGGTCCTCCGCGGCCGCCGCTCCCGCTTCCGCTGCACACGCCGGCTCAAGCACCCCGACGGGCGCTCGCTGTGGGCCGAGGTCACCGTCGCCCCCGTACCCGACAGCCGGAGCGTCCTCCTGTCGATCGCGGACGTCAGCGACCGGCGCGAGCTCCAGGCGCGGCTGCGCCACCTCCAGATGCACGACCCGGTGACCCGACTGCCCAACCGGGCCCTGTTCTTCGAGCGCCTCTCCTCGGCCCTGGAGGCCGCCGCCCAGGACACCGACCCGCCGTACGAGTCAGACGAGCCGCATCAGGCGCACCAGTCGAATCAATCGCACAAGTCGCATCAGTCGCATGAGTCGTACGGGTATGGCAGAACAGGGCGGATCGGTCTCTGCTACCTCGACCTCGACGGCTTCAAGGCCGTCAACGACACCCTCGGCCACCGGGTCGGCGACCGGCTCCTCGCAGCCGTCGCCGCCCGCCTGACCGAGTGCGCCGACAGCGACGGCTACACCCGCAGCGGCGGCCACCTCGTGGCGCGGCTCGGCGGCGACGAGTTCGCGATCCTCGTCGAGGACTCCACCGGTACGGAGCAACTGGCCGACCTCGCGCGCTCGGTGCTCTGCGCGCTCCAGAGCCCCTTCGACCTCGGCGGCCAGCGGCTCTCGGTCTCCGCCTCGATCGGCGTCGTCGAGCGCACCGCGCACGGGACGACGGCGACCGCCCTCATGCAGGCCGCCGACACCACGCTGTACTGGGCGAAGGCGGACGGCAAGGCCCGCTGGACGCTCTTCGACCCGGAGCGCAACGCGCACCGGATGACCCGGCAGGCGCTCTCCTCCACGCTCCGCCCGGCCGTGGAGCGCGGGGAGTTCGGTCTGGAGTACCAGCCGCTCGTGGACCTGACGGACGGGGCCGTGCGCGGGGTGGAGGCGCTGGTGCGCTGGAACCACCCGCAGTTCGGCTCGCTCCCGCCGAATCGGTTCATCGGCATCGCCGAGGAGGACGGCTCCATCGTCGAGCTCGGACGGTGGGTCCTGCGGACCGCCTGCCGCCAGGCCCGGCAGTGGCAGAAGGACCATCCGCGCGAGCGCCCGATCTTCGTGAGCGTCAACGTGGCGGTGCGCCAGGTCTGGGACTCCGACCTGGTCGCGGACGTCGCCGGGATCCTCGCGGAGACCGGGCTCGCCCCGCACCTGCTCCAGCTCGAACTGACCGAGTCCGCCGTGATGGGCTCGGCCGGGCGGCCGCTCCAGGCGCTCAAGGCGCTGAGCGACATGGGCGTGCGGATCGCGATCGACGACTTCGGCACCGGCTACTCGAACCTCGCCTACCTGAGCCGGCTGCCGGTCTCCGTGCTCAAGCTGGACGGCTCCTTCGTCCGAGGCTTCCAGGACGAGGAGCACCCGAACCCGGCCGACGAGCTGATCGTCGAGGCGCTCGTGCAGCTCGCCCACCGCCTCGGGCTCACGGTCACCGCCGAGTGCGTCGAGACCTCGGGGCAGGCGGCCCGGCTGCGCCGGATCGGCTGCGACACCGGGCAGGGCTGGCTGTACTCGCGGGCGGTGGCCCCGGACCGGATCGCCGAGCTGATCCGCACGGAGCCCCTGCGCGTCTGAACCCCGTCCCTGCCCCTGCCCCGCCCCTGCACCGCAACGGACGCAGGGGCGGGGCAGGGGCAGGGGCAGGGACGGGGGCAGGGACGGGGCATGGAACTGCCCCCGGCCGGAGGGACATTCCGGGCGGGGGCAGTGGTCATGTGGTGGAGCTCAGTGGGTCAGGGCCTCAGCAGGCGCCCAGGTCCTTCCAGACGCCCCACTCGCCGGTCGTGCCCGGCGTCTCGTTCTGGGTCCACCACTGGGCCTTGTACTTGCGGCCGTTGTGGGAGACCTCGTTGCCCGCGTTGTAGATCGTGCCGGCCACGTACGCCGGGAGCGAGCCGCAGCCCGTGGGCGGCGTCGTCGGGGGCGTGGTCGGGGGCGTGGTGGGCGGCGTCGTCGGCGGGGTGGTCGGCGGCGTCGTGGTCGGCGGGGCGGTGGTGCCGCCGAGCGCGGTGTTGATCTGGGTCAGCAGGGTGGCGTTGTTGTCCAGGCCGAGGAGCGAGTACATCATCGCGCCGGCCAGGCCGCGCTGCTTGCCGTAGTCCACCCGGGCCTGGATGGACTTCTGGTTGAGGCCGGTGAAGAACTCGCCGTCCTTGTAGAAGTACGAGGACTTCGACTGGTCGTCCCAGAAGGTCGTCGACGCGTTGTCGACGATGCCGCCGAGCTCCTTGTAGTGCGCGATGCCCGCCTGCTGGCTGAGCGGGCGGGCGCCGGAGCCGCCGGTGGCGGTCTGGGCGAGGCCGTTGGTGGTGCCGGCCGGCACGCCCTTCCAGCCGCGGTAGTAGAACTCGTAGCCCAGGGTCAGCTTGTTGGCGGGGAAGCCGCCCGCGATGCCGTAGGCCGGGTTGCCGTCGATCCAGGAGTCGATGGCCGAGTCGATGCTGTACTTCTCGGTGCCCGGCGCGATCA
The DNA here is from genome assembly GCF_014649015.1 of Streptomyces narbonensis. Classification (GTDB taxonomy): domain Bacteria; phylum Actinomycetota; class Actinomycetes; order Streptomycetales; family Streptomycetaceae; genus Streptomyces; species Streptomyces narbonensis. The sequence goes on along the minus strand of NZ_BMSF01000001.1, from coordinate 183,658 downwards.
CGTCGGTCGGGTCGTTCGGCGAGGGGTGGAGCGGGGACTGGTGGTACGTCGGCCCGTCGCCGTCCCAGGCGCCGTGCATGTCGTACGTCATGATGTTGGCGTAGTCCAAGTACTGGCCGATCTTGTCGGTCTCGATGTACTTGATCTTGTCCTGGCCGGCCGGGAGGGCAGAGGTCAGCAGGTACTTCTTGCCGCCGTTGGCCGCGCCGTACTCGTCGAGCTGCTTGCGGAACTCGGCGAGGAGGAGGGTGAAGTTCTGCTTGTCCTCGGGGCCGTAGTGGTTGCCCAGGTGGCCGCCGGAGGAGCCCGGGTACTCCCAGTCGATGTCGATGCCGTCGAAGATGCCGGCCGCCGTGCCCGCGCCGCCGAAGCCGCCCTCGACGGGCAGGTTGCCCTTGAGGTACTGGTCGATGCAGGAGGAGACGAGCTTCTTGCGGCTCGCGTCCGTCTTCGCCGCGTCGTGGAAGTACTTGGAGTAGGTCCAGCCGCCGAGCGAGATGTTGATCTTCAGGTGGGGGTACTTCGCCTTCAGTTCCTTGAACTGGTTGAAGACGCCCACGATCGGCTGGTCCCACTTGTCGGCGACGCCGTCGACGCTGTCCGCCGCGCTGAAGGACTTCTGGTAGTCGGCGTAGGAGTCGCCCGCACCGTCTCCCGCGTTGGGGTTGTTGTCGTCACCCGCGGCCTTGTTGGCCATGAAACAGGTGAGGTTGGTGGGGTGGATGTTGCCGAACGAGTAGTTGATGACGTCCAGCTGGCTCGCGATGCCCCGGGTGTCGAGGTGCTTGGGGTAGAACGCGTTGCCGTAGACGCTCCACTGGTCGTAGTACGCGATGCGCACGTTGCCCGCAGAGGCAGTGGTCGACGAGTCGGCCGCCTGGGCGGAGCCGAGGCCGACGGTCGCGGCGAGCGCGCCGGCGGCGAGGGCCGAGCTGAGAAGCGCGGCGATCAATGGCTTACGGGGGTGCACGTGCGGCCTCCGAAGGGGGGAGAACTGGGTGGTGCCGTACAGGAGCTGAGGAAGTGATAACCGGCTCATGAACAGCACGTCAATGGTCTGAACCAGATTGAGGACTAGACCAATTTGCCGAGGAAAGGCCTCGTCAGAGGGGTGCAGCACAAAACGGAACCGCCCGCCACCATGGGTGACGAGCGACTTAAGGTTCACTTAGGGGTGAGGGGGCGGTGGTTCGGGACCGAACCACCCCGCCACGGAAACCCGGGTTTTCGAGCCGGGGTCCAGCGCCCCGCGAGGCGCGGGCGACCCCTCCGAGAAGTTCCCGGCTACTCCGCGAGCTCCGGAAGCTCGTACGCGTCCGCGATCAGTTCGTGACTCCGCAGCCGCGCCTCCCCGCTGTGCACGTTGGCCGTGAGCATCAGCTCGTCGGCGCCCGTGCGCTTCTGCAGGTCGTCGAGGCCCGTGCGGACCTCGTCCGGGGTGCCGTACAAAACGTTCCCCACCCACTCGTCCATGAACTCCCGCTCGACGGGGCTGACACGGTACGCCTCCGCCTCCTCCGGCGTCGGCATCAGCCCCGGCCGCCCGGAGCGCAGCTGCAGCATCGCGAGGGCTCCGGTCAGCACCTGGCGGCGGGCCTCCGCCGCGTCCTCGGAGGCGAGCGTCGCGACGCTGATCACCGCGTACGGGGCGTCGAGGAGGCCCGAGGGCCGGAAGGACTCGCGGTAGAGGTCGAGCGCCGGAATCGTGTTCCGCCCGGAGAAGTGGTGGGCGAAGGCGAAGGGCAGCCCGAGCAGGCCCGCGAGGCGGGCGCTGAAGCCGGAGGAGCCGAGCAGCCAGACCGGCGGCCGGCCCTTCGGACCCTGTACGGGACCGGGGATGGCGTGGATACGGGAGTACGGGTGCCCGTCCGGGAAGTCGTCGTCCAGGAAGCGGGTCAGCTCGGCGAGCTGCTCCGGGAAGTCGTCGGCGCCCTCCTTCGGCGACTCGGCGCGGCGCAGCGCGACGGCCGTGGCGCCGTCCGTGCCGGGGGCGCGGCCGAGGCCGAGGTCGACCCGGCCCGGGGCGAGGGCCTCCAGGGTGCCGAACTGCTCGGCGATGACGAGCGGGGCGTGGTTGGGCAGCATGACGCCGCCGGAGCCGAGGCGGATGCGGCGGGTGTGGGCCGCGAGGTGGGCGAGGATCACCGCCGGCGAGGAGGAGGCGACGCCGGGCATGGAGTGGTGTTCGGCCACCCAGTGCCGGTGGAAGCCACGTCGCTCGGCGAGCCGGACCAGCTCGACGCTGGTGGCGAGCGACTCGGTCGCGGAGCCGCCTCTGCCGACGGTCACCAGATCCAGTACGGACAGCGGTACGGGCGCGGTGCCCCGCGTCTCTCCTCGAATGGCGTCGGTCACCGTGGGGACCCTCCTCGGCACGTGCGGTTGGTAAGACTCGGGACACAACAGGAGGGTGTCTCCGGTTATTCCGGCACCCCGCTGCAGTACCCCTCGACCGTCTCGCGCTCACCTCGTGCCCGTCTCGCGTATTTCTGTCGTCCGGTCGTCCGGTCGTCCAGATCCGCCCTCCGAACGTTCTCGGCCACGGTGGAACCGCTCGCAGGGCTGCCGACGGGGCTTTCGCGGGTCCGCTTCCCCGTAAAAAATCTCTCGACCGCCACCACCCGAACGTGAGCGCGAACCCGGCCCCGCACGGCCCTGACCTGAGACTCTATGAAGGAGTCATGACACAGGCATATGCCAGGGTGGTGCGCCCCAGCCCAGGCCAGGGATCCTCCGCATCATTCTCGCCAACAGCCGCCCCTTAAAGGGCCCTTGGCGGCTATCGTGGTACGAAAGCTTGCGGTCACAACCTGGTAGGGGGAAACCGTGGCGCTGAAGCCCGAGCCCACCGCGCCGTTCCACTCGGTGCAATACGCCTTGCGCGTCCTCGAGACGGTCTCACGGCACGGTGGCGGAGTGACGGACGTCCAGATCGCCCGCGAGACCGGCCTGCCCGTCGCCCACCTCTCGTCGCTGCTCCTCATGCTTCGCCGCGAGGGGTACGTCGAGCAGGTCGCCGACGGCGCGTACGTCATCGGGGACTCCCTCGTCCTCCTCGGTTCCGGCCTGACCCGCCGCGAAGCCCTGGAGGCCAAGCTCCAGGAGACCCTGACCGAACTGCGCGACTCCGTCGGCGCGGCCGTCTACATCAGCCGGTACATCGACGGCGAAGTGAAGATCACCCAGTTCGCCGACGGGCCACGCACCCCGAAGGTCAACGAATGGGTGGACTTCCGCTCGGCGGCGCACGCCAGCGCCGTCGGCAAGTGCCTGCTCACACAGCTCGACCAGAACGGGCGGCGGGACCACCTCGCCCGTCACAAGATCGCCCGGCTGACCTCCAGGACGATCACCAACGAGCGCATCCTCTTCTCGAAGCTCGACAGCCAGCCGGCGACCGTCCCCGTCCTCGACCTCCAGGAGTACGCGGTCGGCACGGTCTGCGCCGCCGTCCCGCTGACGGCGGGCTCGGCCGTGGGCTGCCTGGCCCTGTCCCTGCCGATCGAGCACGCCCACCGGCTGCGCGCCGCGGCGGACACGCTCAACCGACGGGCCGCTCCGGTGGTGCTCTCGCTGGCGATCTAGAAGGGGATGCCGCGACCCCGCCGGACGGCGCTCCGGCGGGGCGGTCACGAGCACCCCTTCGGACCAGGTAGTATTTTCTCTGTCAGCAGGCGCCGCTAGCTCAGTTGGTTAGAGCAGCTGACTCTTAATCAGCGGGTCCGGGGTTCGAGTCCCTGGCGGCGCACAGACAGGGAAAGCCCCTCGCTTCGGCGGGGGGCTTTCTTGTCGTTGCCGCCACCGGCCGAGGCCGGGGCCTGCGCTCAGGCCCTGAGGTAGGTCAGGACGGCGAGGACACGGCGATGGGTGTCCTCGGCCTGCGGCAGGTCGAGCTTGGCGAGGATGTTCCCGATGTGCTTGCCGACGGCGGCCTCCGTCACCACCAGCCTGCGGGCGATCTCCCCGTTGGAGTGCCCCTCTGCGACCAGACCCAGGACCTCCCGCTCGCGCGGGGTCAGCGCCTCCAGTGGGTCCCGGTGGCGGCGCAGCAGCTGCCGTACGACCTCGGGGTCGACGACCGTGCCGCCGTCGGCGACCTGGGTGAGCGCCTCGACGAACTCCTCGACCTGCCCCACCCGGTCCTTCAGGAGATAGCCGACACCGGTGCCGTCACCCGAGTCGAGGAGGTCGGCGGCGTAGCTGCGCTGCACGTACTGGCTGAGGACGAGGACCGGCAGGGCCGGCCGCTCGGCGCGCAGCGCGACCGCGGCGCGCAGCCCCTCGTCCTGAAAGCCGGGCGGCATCCGGACGTCGGTGACCACGATGTCCGGGCCGTGGGCGGCGACCGCCTCGCGCAGACCGTCGGCGTCACCGGCGGCGGCGACGACCTCGTGGCCGAAACGCGTCAGGAGCCCGATCAGCCCCTCGCGGAGGAGGACGCTGTCCTCGGCGAGGACGACGCGGAGCTTTCTCGGAGGGTTCGGCACGGGATCTCCACTCGCAGGACGGTCGGCCCGCCCGGCGGGCTCATGATCGTCAGTGTGCCATCGAGGACGGCGATCCGGTCGGCGAGTCCGGTGAGCCCCGTGCCGCGGGCCGGGTCGGCGGCCCCCCGCCCGTCGTCCTCGACGTCGAGCCGCAGGACGCCGTCCGCGTACCGGGCGGTGATCCTCGCCTGGGCGGCGCCGCTGTGCTTGCCGATGTTGGCGAGGGCCTCGCAGGCCACGAAGTAGCCGGCGCTCTCGACGGAGGCGGGCAGCCGGGGCAGATCGACGTCGGTGTCGACGGGGACGGCCGAGCGGTCGGCGGCGTCGGCGAGCGCCGCCCCGAGGCCGTAGTCGGCCAGGACCTGCGGGTGGATGCCGTGGATCAGCTCCCGCAGCTCGGTCAGGACCTGCCCGGCCTCCGCGTGGGCCTTGGCCAGCTGCTCGGCGAGCGGGCCCGGCGGGGCGTCGAGGCGGGCGAGACCGAGGGTCATGGTGAGGGCGACGAGCCGCTGCTGCGCCCCGTCGTGGAGGTCGCGCTCGATGCGGCGGCGCTCGGCCTCGAAGGCGTCGACGAGCCGGGCGCGGGAGGCGATGACCTCGCCGATCCTGCCGTCCCCCGCACCGGTGTCGCGCGGGGCGAGCAGCGCCCGGGCGAGGGCGGAGCGGGCTCCGGCGACGGCGGCCAGGGGGTAGGAGAGGGCGACGAGGAGGACGCCGCCCAGGAGCGCGGCGGCGAAGGCCTCGGGATAGGAGGTGACCAGGTACGCCTTGACGACCTTGGCCTCGCGGCCGTCCGCCGCCAGCTGGACCGGGGCGCTGAGCAGGGCGAGGGGCAGGCCGACGCCGACGGCGAGGGCGATGAGGTCGAGCGGCCACAGGACGGTGGCGAGCAGCAGCCCGTACCCGAGCTCGCGCCAGGTCGCCTGCTCCCCCGCCCGGAGCCGGAGCCAGGCGGTCAACCCGGGGGCGGCGGGAACGCGGTGCGGGTCGGGGGCCGGGTCCAGGTCGAAGAGCCGGAGCCTGAGCCGCTCGACGGAACCGAGGGCGAGCCCGGACAGGAGCAGCAGCGGCATCCCGACGAGGAGCAGCGAGAACACCCCGAGCACCAGGAGGACGAGACAGGCGAGGGCCCCGACGAGCGCCCCGGTGGCGAGGTACCCGGCGGCCCGCCAGGGCCAGGGGCCGAGCGGGAAGCGGGACCGGGTGAGCGCCTGCCAGGGGTTACGGGGTTCCATGAGCGCCCACGGTAGGCGCGGGGCCCCGGGCGGGGCCATGGGCCTGGGGGGCGTGGTGGGGGTAGGGCCGGCCCTACCCCCACCGGACACCCGTCACGTGCGGCGGTCCCAGGTCGGGGTGCGGTCGTGGCGGGTGTACTGCTCCTGGAGGGCGGCGGTCGCCTCCGGGGTCAGGGGCTCGTACGGGGCGGTGGGCGCCGGGCGCCACCAGACGGGGTCCGGGCAGAGGAAGGACTCCCGGCGCAGGCCCACGCGGTGGATCTTGTTGGTGGCCGTCAGGGGCAGTTCGCGCGTCACGCGGACGAAGCGCGGCGGCATCTTCGTGCCCAGGTCCGGCTGTGCGGCGAGGAAGGCCGCGAACTCCGCCGGGTCGAAGACGGCCCCTTCGCGCAGGGCCAGCGCCGCCATGACCTGGTCGCCGGCGACCGGGTCCGGTATCGCGTACACCGCCACCCCGGCGGCCCGGTCCCAGCGGGCGAGGATGTTCTCGATCATCGCCGCCGCCAGGTTCTCGCTGTCGACCCGCAGCCGGTCGTCCGTGCGGCCGGCGAAGTAGAGGAAGCCGGCCTCGTCCCGGTAGAAGAGGTCGCCCGTCCAGTACCAGCCGCCGCGCAGCCGGACCGCCTCCGCCTCGGGGTTGCGCCAGTAGCCCTCGAAGGGGTTCCGGCCGCGGTTGACGAGTTCGCCGACCGCCTCGTCCGTGTTGAGGAGCCGCCCCTCGGGCGAGAAGCGGGCCGGGGCGCACTCCTTGCCGGTCTCCGCGTCCAGGACGGCCAGGTCGTCTCCGGGGGCGGCCCGCCCGATCGCCCCGGTCGGGGTGTCCGGGGTGCGCTGGATCGCCGCGCCGCCCTCGGAGGAGCCGTACCCCTCGACGAGCGGGACCCCGAACCGCTCCCGGAAGCGGGCCGCGTCCACGGCCCCGGCCTCGGTACCGAAGCCGAGGCGCAGCGCGTGCGCGCGGTCGTCCGGGCCGGGCGGCGTGGCGAGCAGGTACTGCACGGCCCTGCCCACATAGGTGAAGTAGGTGGCGCCGAAGCGGCGCACGTCGGGGAGGAAGCCGGACGCGGAGAAGCGGGCCCGCAGCGCCACTCCCGCGCCGGCGGAGAGCGCGGGTGCCCAGTCGGCGATCACCGCGTTGCCGTGGAACATCGGCATGCAGACGTAGTGGACGTCGTCCCGGCCGACCCCGAAATGGGAGACGAGGGAGGCACCGGCCGCCGCGAGACGCCCCTGGCTGCAGAGCGCGGCCTTGGGCGCGCCCGTCGAGCCGGAGGTGAAGGAGAGCAGGAAGCGGCTGTCGGGGCGCACGGGACCGAGGGTGGCGTCTCCCGGGCGGGCGCCGGCGTAGGGCGCGAGGAGTTCGCGGTAGGCGTCGGTGTCGGTGACGAGGATGCGCAGCCCGGGCAGCACGAGGCCGCCGAGGAGCGGCAGGTGGGCGCGCTGGGTGACCAGGATCCGGCAGGCGGTGTGCCGGATGTCCCGGGCGAGTTCGGCGCCGCGCCGGGTCGGGTTGATCCCGGCGACGGCGGCCCCCGCGAGGGCCGCCGCGCTGAGCCAGAGCGGGTACTCCGGCGTGTTGTCGAGCAGGATGCCGAGGTGCGGCTCGCTCCCCGGCAGGGGTGGCATCAGGTCCACGAGCAGTGCGGCCCGCGCGGCGGCGCCCGCGGCGACCTCGTGGTGGCTGAGGGTGTGGAGCGCGTCCCTCAGACCGGTCCGGTGGTCGCCCCATTGGCGTCGTACGAGCTCCGCGACGGTGTCCGCACCCTTCATGAGCCGGACTGTAACTGACGTATCGTCAGAACTGAACGCCCAGAGGCTGACGGGCTGCCAGGACCGTCGGGGCCGTCGGGTCTCTCAGAACTTGACGTCCGAGCAGGCGTAGAAGGCGTTCGCGGTGTCCGCGATCGTCCACACCGCCAGGATCAGGTGACGGCCCGTCTTGCCCGCCGGGACGGTCCCGGAGTGCGAGAGGGTCGCCGGCGGCTGCTGGTTGTTGTAGGGGACGGTGAGGAACGGCTGGGGGTCGAGCGCGGCCCGGGTCAGCTTCTGACTCGGGTTCCAGCCGTTCTTGGTGATGTAGTACTTGAAGTCGGTGGTGCGGTGCCGGGCCGTGAACTGCCAGCGGAAGCTGTAGCTCTGCCCGGCCGTGAGCGTCGTCGTCGGCCAGGCTCCGCCCCGGGGGTCGTCGAGCTGGGCGAACTGCGTGAGCCCGGCCGAACAGATCTTGCCGTCGGCGGGACCGGCGGCGGGGAAGCCCTTGAGGCCCTCGACCGACTGCGGCTCCCACTGTATGGAGCCGCAGTTGGTCACGGTGCCGTTGGCGCAGAGCTTCTGGCGGCTGATCGGCGAGTCGGTGTAGCCGTGGCTGCCCGCGCTGCCGGTCGCGAGGAGGGAGGCGCCGGCGACGCCGAGCGCCACCACCGCCGCCCCGACTGACTTCTTCTTGCGCATGTGCATGCTGTCACTCCAGGAGAACGTGGGGGAGTTCCGTTGGGCCGTGCGCACGCGTGCGGTCTTGCCGGTTCTGCTTGTACGGGTCGTGCGGTCGTGCGGTCGCGCGAGTCGTACTGATTGCGCGAGTCGTACGGTCGCACGGGTCGTACGGGTGACTCATTTTGGTCTGGACCAAGTACCAAGGTATGGACGGAAGTTGAACATGTCCATCCCCTCAGACCCCCTCGGCGGGCGCCGTCCTCCCCGTGTAGAACGCCACCGTCAGGTCCTTGACCAGCGCCTTGCGCTCGTAGTCGTCCAGCTCCACCAGACCACGACTGGTCAGCCGGTGGACCACGTCGTCCACCGCGTCCACCACCGACGTCAGGACGCTGTCCCGGTGCTTCGCGTCGATCGCCGCGATCCGGCGCCGCTGCATCGCCGCCGCGATCTCGGGGGCGTACTCGATGCGCGTCGGCTGCGCCGAGAAGACGTCGACCCCGACCGGGGCGCACTCCGCCGACAGCATCCGCGTCAGCGCCTCGCCGACCGCCTCCGCGTCCCGGAGCGTCGGGGCGTCCTCGTGGAAGGCGTCCGCCGGAAGCTGCGACAGCACCCGGGCCATCGCCGCCTCCACCTGCTCCCGGAGGTACTCCTCGTGGCCGTCCACCCCCAGTGCGGCGCGGACGGTGTCCCGCACCCGCCAGACGACGAGGACGACGACGTCCAGAGCCGTGCCCTTCGCGTCGACGGCGGGCAGGGGCTCACTGCGCCAGTGCCGGAGCCGGACGTCGACGCGGCGGCGGAGCAGGAGCGGGCTGACCCAGACCAGGCCCGTCCGGCGGACGGTTCCGCGGTAGTCGCCGAAGAGGGTCAGGACCCAGGCGTAGCCCACCCGGCCGCGGCCGAGGCCGCCGACCGCGAAGAGGGCGGCGAGCACGCCGAGCGCGAGCAGCGCCCACTGGCCGAGGTGGATGCCGTGGTACGGGCGGACCGGCAGCCTCAGCATCCGCGCCGCCTCCGCGGGGACGGCCCCGGCCCACCACACGACCGCCGCGCACCCGGCGAGCGCGAGGGCACCGCCGACCACGCCGAGCCAGCCGGGCAGCACCGCACCGGGCCGTTCGACGAGATCGGGATCGGCGGTGGGGGCGGGGCGGGCCTTGGCGGCGCGGGACTGCTGTCGGGACCGGGATGGGGCCTCGGCCTGGGCTTGGGCTCGGGCCTTGCCCGGAGGCTGCCCCTTGCCCTTCTGCGCCTGGCCCTGGCCCTGTTGCTGCGTCTTCAAGGGCGCCGGGATGGCGGCCTTGCCGTTCTTCCCGGGGGCGGCGGGCGCGGCCATCGCGACGGTGTCGGGACCGCCGTCGTCCCCCTTCGCGCCGGGGGCGCCGCCCTCCGGCTCGTCCCGGAAGAGCAGGTGCACGGGGATAGAGCCGGTGGTCTCGGCCCCGATCACGTTCTTCCGACGCACGACCCGTACGACCCCGGCGACGGGCACGGCGAGCGCGGCGACCCGCGCACCGGTGATCCGCCCGAAGTCGGGCACGTCGACGCGCTCCTTGGCCGCGGAGACCTTCGTGGCGTCCGGGGGCACGGGCGCGCTCCGCTCGCCCGCCGGGGCGGCCCCGTCGCGCGCGGACGCCTTCGCCCCCTCCGCGCCCGAGGGCGAACCGGCGTCGCGGGTCGGCGCCGGGGCGGCCGAGCCGGGCGCCCCCGACTTCGTACCGCTGATCGCGGGAACCGAAAGCGCGGCGGCAGCGGCGGCCGGGCCCGACCGGGCTGAAGCCGTGTTGGTGGTGGACGGTTCGGCGGGCGCGGGGCCAGACGTGGTGGGTCCAGCAGTGGCGGGGGCAGTAGTGGCGGGTGATGCCGGTGCGGCCGCTGCGCTGGCCGATGCCGGTGCGCCCGCCGGGGACCGGCCCGACGACGTGCTCGTCGGTGGAGCCGTGGGCGTGGCCGTTTGCGTGGCTGCGGCGGGAGCCGTGTGGGCGGGCGAAGCCCCGGTCGCGGGCTTGGGCGTGGACGACGCTCGGCCCGAGGGCGGGGCCGTCTGCCCGTACGGGGGCGTGGAGGCCGGCGAAGCCATGTGCGTGGCCGACGCCGTGGGTGCGGCCGGAGTCCCGGTGGTGGCTGGGGTCGTGGGTGCAGCCCCGGTCGTAGTCCCGGCCGGGGCCGGGGGGCGGCCCGAGACCGGGGTTCGGTCCGAAGCCGGCGGTCGGTCCGAAGCCGGCGGTCGGTCCGAAGCCGGCGGTCGGTCCGAGGCCGGGGGCCTGGCCCCGTAGGAGGCCGGGGGCATGGGCGAACCCGTGCGTGTGGCCGAAGCCGTCGGTGCGGCCGAAGTCCCGGCCGGGGCCGTGGCCGTGGGCGCAGACCCGGTCGTAGTCCCGGCCGAGGCCGGGGGCGCGGCCCCTGCCTCAGGCCCGACCGGCGCGCGGTCCGAGACCGGAGCTCGGCCGAAGGCCGGGTCCGGAGCCCCGTACGAGGTCGTGGACGCGGGCGAAGCCCCGTGGGTGGGTGCGGCCGAGGCCTCGGCCGAAGTCCCGGCCGTGGCCCGGTCCGGGGCCGAGGCCCAGGTCGTCGGTGTGGCCGCCGCGCCGGACGAAGCCCCGGGCGCAGCCCGGTCCGTGGGCGAAGCCGCAGCCCGGCCCGCAGGCGCAACCCCGCCCGGAGCCCCGGGCGCAGCCCGGTTCGGGGCCGGCGCCGTGGCCCCGTCCGGGGTCAAGGCCCAAGCCGTGGCCGTCGCCCCACCACCAGCCGAAGGCCCGGCCTCGGCCACAGGCCCACCCCCGGACCGGTCCGGGGACGAAGCCCAACCCGCAGGCGTCGCCCCACCACCAGCCGAAGGCCCGGCCTCGGCCGCAGGTCCACCCCCGGGCCGGCCCGGGGGCGAGGCCCAAGCTGTGGGCGTGGCCGCGAGCCCGGGCGCAGGCCCCGACGGGGCCCCGTCGGGGCCTGCCGACGGATCCGGAGCCCACGCCGTGGACGTCGCGCCCGCCCCGGCCGAGGGCCCGGACGCGGCCCCGGCCGGAGCCGCCGCCGTGGGCGCAGCCCCACCCGCGGGCTGGGCCTCAGGCCCGGCCGCGCCCCCCGCCGCCGCCCCGTCCGAGGCGCCAGGCCCCGCCCCGTCCGAGGGGCCCGCCGGCGCCCGGTCCGAGGGTGTCGGGGGTGTCCGTGTCGGGTCCCCGCCGTGGGGTGGTGACGTGCGGGGGAGGGTGCCGTCCGTCAGGCGTCTGGCCGTGCGGGCCGCGTCACGCGAGGCCGCCGCGCCGGAGTCCGCGGGGGTCGGGGTCGATGCGGTCATTCGGGTCCACCTCATGCTCTCGGGGTCATCGGAACAAGCGCCGCCAGGTCTCCGGGCCCGGGTAGCCGTCGGCCGCTCCGCCGCGCCAGCCCTGAGCCCGCTGGAACGCCTCGACGTTGCGGCGGTCCGCCTCCGTCCAGCGCGGACCGGGTCCCGACAGGTAGTGCTTGCCGAAGCCCCGCTTCACCAGTTGTTTGCCCAGCTTCTCCACATATGCGTTGGATTGGCCCGGACGGAAGTAGCCACGCCCGGGGAACCCCGTCGCATTCGCGCTCGGACCGCCCGAACCACCCGATCCGCCGATGCTCTTGCCCCCGCCGGTCACGAGGAGCTGCCACGTCTGCGGCCCGGGCAGGCCGTCCGCGTCCTTGCCCTTCCAGCCCTGCGCGAGCTGGAACGCCTGGGTCGCGCGCCGGTCCGCCGTGCCCCACTTCGGGCCGGGACCCTTGCTGTAGTACTTCTTGCCGCCGCGCTCGACCAGGAGCTTCCCGAGCTGGGTGACGTAGGCGTTGTTGGCCCCCGGGCCGAACATCCCCGCCCCCGGGTACGGCGTCGCCGGCTTCGGCGTCGCGGTCGACCCTCCGCCGGACGTGCCGCCCCCGCTGCCGCCGCTCACCACGCCCTTGTAGCGGTAGGCCACGTACCGGTCGGAGTTCTCCCAGTACGCCATCGGCGTCGCCTGCTTCCGCGTGCGCGGCTTGGTCTGCTCGTACGCGATGTACGAGGTGTGGGTGTAGTCGGTCCAGCCGCCGAAGACCGTGACGTGCGAGCCGCGCGTCGGGTTGGCCGGGTTGTGGAACAGCAGGATGTCGCCGGGCTGGAGCTCGGTGCGGTCGATCCGCTCGGCGAAGCGGTCGAGGCTGCCGGTCCACTCGTTGCTGCGCAGGTTCCAGGCCATGGAGATGTAGCCGGAGCAGTCCTGGCGGTACCCGTCCGACCAGTACTTCTCCATGGAGTACGGGACCTGGGCGGATACCCACAGCTTGGCCCGGTTGATGATCTCGGCCCGGGTCGTCTGCCGCAGCGTGCCCGTCACGATCTGACCGGCCGTCGAGGCCGGGGTCGTACCGGTGCCGGTACCGGCACCCGTTCCCGCGGGCGGGGTCGGCGTCGTGGTCGGCTGCGAGCCGGGGCCCGGCGCTCCGTGGAGCGGACCGCGCCCGCCCTGCGGAGTCTCCGGTCCCGGCCAGGGAGTCACGGCCGACCCCTCCCGCAGGACCGCCGTGCCCATTTCCGCACCCCCGCCCGCCTCCGGGCCCGGGACCACGTCCGCCGGAGCGAACGGGCCCGTCGGACCGACCGGCTCCGCCGACTGCGCGAGGGCCGTCGCCGCTCCCGCCCCTCCCCCGCCGAGGACCACGCCCGCCGCCGTCACCAGCACCAGCGCGCGGCGCGCGCCATGGGCGGCCGGGTGGCCGCCCGCCCGCACGGGCAGGCCAAGCGCGAGGCCGCGGCGCTGCTGGGCGCAGCCCGGGCAGCCGCAGTCGGCCGCGGGTTCGAACTCCTCGAAGACCGGCACGCTCATGCGATTCCCCTCCACACTCGTCAAGATCTTTTTGACCCTCGTTTCGGGCGTCAGTGTCTCAACTGTCTGGACAAATCGCATTTTGACGGGTTGAAGGGCCAGTACGACCATCCGACAGGCCGGAGGCGATCGATATTGGTCAGGAGCACCTCTCCAGGTCGGGTAGAGTTCTCTCTGTCAGCAGGCGCCGCTAGCTCAGTTGGTTAGAGCAGCTGACTCTTAATCAGCGGGTCCGGGGTTCGAGTCCCTGGCGGCGCACGCAGAGTCAAGGCCCCCTCACCATCGGTGAGGGGGCCTTGGTCATTCCCGGGGCCTCGGAACGGTCCGAACTAGCGGGCGCTCCCGGCCAGTTCCCGCGCGTACGCGTCGAGCACCGCCCCGCCCGCGGGCCGCCCCGGCACTCCCCGTCCGACTCGCCCGGCCGCTCGATCCAGAGGTGCGCCGCGACCAGCGGGTCCCCGGTGCTGCGGGTCCCCGGTCCAGCGGGTCCCCGGCCCGGCGGGTCCCCGGTCCAGCGGGTCCCCGGCCCGGCGGGTCCCCGGACCTGCGGGTCCCCGGTCCTGCGGGTCCCCGGTCCTGCGGGTCGGCGGCACGCCGAGCGCGCGGCCCGGCGGGTTGCACCGGTTCCGGGCACTGGAAGTTCGACGTGTGGGGCGGGTGGTGACGTGCGGACATTCGGGGCCGCTCGACACGTACGGACCTGTCCGCGTCATCCCGGCACGACAGCCCTCTGGGCCGGGGCGAGGCAGGGCCTCTACAGTTTCCGGAACTCCGACCTCCCGCGGTCGGCACCGGGCTCCTCCCGCCGCCCGTGAGCCCCGCGGTCGAGGACCGGACCGGCCGGTGGCGCCGCGGGACGCGAGCCACCGGCCGGGCGCCGGTCGGCGCGGGTCACCCGGGGACTCGGGTGACCGCACCCGTGAGGTACGCCGAGACGACCACGTTCGCCGAGTACGTGCCGGCCGCGCGGTCGAAGCTGCCGCCGCAGGTGATCAGGCGGAGCTCGGCGCGGCCGGGTTCGCGGCGGCCGTAGACCCGGCTCGCGTCGAAGTCCCCGCGCGGGAAGACCTGGACGTCGTCGACCGTGAACTCGGCGACCGTGCCGTCCGTCCGGGTGACCCGGACCTTCGCGCCGGGGCGGGCCGCGCTCAGGCCGTAGAAGACCGCCGGGCGGGTGTCGGTGTCGACGTGGCCGACGAGGAGGGCCGCCCCGGCCGCCCCCGGCCGGGTGCCCGCGCCGAACCAGCCCACCGCGTGCGGCTGCTCGAAGGGCGGCGGGTCGATCGCGCCCGTGGCGTCCAGGCCGCGCGCGACGACGGGCGCGGCGATGCCGAGCGAGGGGACCTCCACGCGCCGGGGTGCGGCGGGGGCGATCGGCTCGTGGGCCGGGGGCAGCGCCATGCCGAGCGGCCGGCCCACGGCGGCGATGTCGCCGTGGGTGGGCGCCGAGCTGCCCCCGGGGCCCTCCGTGACCTCGCGGCCCCAGAGCCAGAGCCCGAGGAGCAGCAGCGCCCAGGCCACGCCGGTGACGAGTCGCCCGGTGCCCGCCGGGCGGGTTCCGGACGACATGCTCAGTCCGAGCCCGTACCCGAGCCCGTACCGGTCCCCGTGCCCGTACCGGAGGCGGCGGCCTGGCGGCGGGAGCTGCGGAAGGCGACCGCCACGGCCGCGACGGCCGCCAGGCCGAGGCCGAGCAGGGTGTACGGGGTGCCGAGGCCGCTCTCGGTCGTGGTCTGGGCGACTCCGGGGGCGGCCGGGGCGGCGAAGGCGGCGGTCCCGCCGCCGCCCGCGCGGACCGGGGCGACCGGGGTCGCGTGGTGGGTCGGCCGGTGCGTGGGCTCGTGGGTCGGCTTCCGGTGCGTGACGTGCACCGTCCCGACGTCCCGGTGGTCGCGGCCGTCGCAGACCACGGTGACCTTGTACGTGCCGTCCCCGAGTCCGGACTTGATCGTGGTGTCCCCGAACAGGGGGTTGCCCCCGCCGTCCCGGCCGGTGAGCTCGACGTCGGCGACGAACGCCGGGGACTTCGCGGTACCGGTCGTGCCCTTGCAGCCCTGGACGCGGACGTCGATGTCGGCGCCGGGCGAGGCCGTGGACGGGGTGACGGTGGCCTTCACCCCGCCGTCGGCGTACGCGCCGCCGGCCATGGGTGCCAGCACGAGCACCACGGCCGCCCCTGCGGCACGGAGAGCAATGGGAACTGAACGCATCGTGACCTCCTGGTACTGGCAGGGTCACCCGGATCGGCGCTCTTCGCATCCGCAGGAGGCGGCGGCGGGGCGGCGGAGGGGGCGTGCAGGGCGTCCCTACACGCGGTCGACGATGTCCGCGATCGAGTCGACGATCTTGGACGGGCGGAACGGGAAGCGGTCGATCTCGGCCTGGGTGGTCAGACCCGTCAGGACGAGGAAGGTCTGCATGCCCGCTTCCAGGCCGGCCAGGATGTCGGTGTCCATCCGGTCGCCGATCATCGCGCTGGACTCGGAGTGCGCGCCGATCGCGTTCAGGCCGGTGCGCATCATGAGCGGGTTCGGCTTGCCGGCGAAGTACGGCTCCTTGCCGGTGGCCTTCGTGATGAGCGCGGCGACGGACCCGGTGGCCGGGAGCGGGCCCTCCAGGGAGGGGCCGGTCTCGTCGGGGTTGGTGCAGATGAAGCGGGCGCCGGCGTTGATGAGCCGGACGGCCTTGGTCATCGCCTCGAAGGAGTACGTCCGGGTCTCACCGAGGACCACGTAGTCCGGGTCGTGGTCGGTGAGGACGTAGCCGATGTCGTGCAGCGCGGTGGTGAGGCCGGCCTCGCCGATGACGTACGCGGTGCCGCCCGGGCGCTGGTCGTCGAGGAACTTGGCGGTGGCGAGGGCCGAGGTCCAGATGTTCTCGACGGGGACTTCGAGGCCCATGCGGGCGAGGCGGGCGTGCAGGTCGCGGGCCGTGTAGATCGAGTTGTTCGTGAGGACCAGGAAGGGCTTACCGGTCTCCCGCAGCTTCTTGATGAACGCGTCGGCGCCGGGGATCGGGACGCCCTCGTGGATGAGGACGCCGTCCATGTCGGTCAGCCAGGATTCGATCGGCTTGCGCTCTGCCATGGGTGCGGGACTCCTGCCGTACAGATGCACGCACGTGACGTGCGGTGTGCTGGGGGCGCCGCGACAGCGCTGTGGCGACGCCTCCAGGGTAGTCAGGATGTGCTGATCTTGACCCCGTCGAGTGTGAGGACGCTCGGGAGGCCGCTCAGGACGCGGCGCGGAGCGACGTTCAGGACGCCGCTCAGGACGCCGTGACCTCGACGCCGTCGATCGTCCAGTACCAGTTGTTGGCGCCGGTGTAGCGGAAGCGGAAGCTCACGCTGGACGCCCCGGCGGGGACGTTCACGGTGAGCGACTGGGGCCGGGAGACGACGTCGGAGGTGTAGCTCCTGACGACCGTCGGGGTGCCGCCGTTGAAGCTCGCCAGGACCTGGGCGGTCTGGCCGCCCTCCTGGCGGTAGAAGGTCGTGAAGTCGAGGGTCGCCCGGGTCGCGCCGGAGACGTCGTACGCGGGGGTCACCAGGGTCGAGTCGTACGTACCGGAGAAGGACTTGTCGGACCACTCGTCGGAGTCGGCGACGGCGAAGACGCCCCTGGCGCGGACGTTGAGCTCGCGGGACTGGTCGCGCTGGGCGCGGGACCAGAACTCGTCGGTGGCGAAGGACCAGCCGCGCCACTCGGTCATGCCGCCCGTGCCCATGGCGTTGTTGATGACGGACCAGCCGCTCGGTGCGGTACGGGTGAATCCGAGGACCCCGGCGGGGATGCCGGTCTCGTCGACGCGGCCGGAGAGCGATCCGTAGAGCGCGTCGAAGGGGTCGGTGGAGCGCTGCTGGACCGGCTTGCCGTCGAGGCCCCAGGACGGGTCGGGGACGATGCCGAGCTGGTGGAAGACGGTGGCGGCGACGTCGACGAGGCGGGTGTCGATCGGGCGGGCGCCGGCGGCGATGCCCGGGCCCTGGGCGAGGACGAAGGTGCGGCGCTCCTCGATGGAGGAGCCGCCGTGGCCGCCGCCGTCGGTGTGGCCGTGGTCGGTGGTGACGATGACCGTCCAGCGCTCGGTGGCGTACGACGGGCGGGCCTTGATCGCGGCGAGGAGGCGACCCAGGTAGGCGTCCTGGACGTCGATGGCGTCGAGGTACTTGCTGTGCGCGGCGCCGTGGTTGTGGCCGATCTCGTCGGTCTCGCCGAAGTAGACGAAGAGGACGTCGGGGTTCTGGTTGCGGAGGACGTCCTCCGTCGCCTCGGTGATCACCAGGTCGTTGACGACGTAGTTGTTGTCGTAGACGAGCTTGGCGTCGGCGCCGGGGGTGACGGTGCCGTGGGTGTCGAGCTCGGGCCAGTCGACGGCGGCGAAGAGCGAGAGCTGCGGGCGGATCTGGTGCATCCGGGCCAGGAAGCCGGGGTAGGTGCCGTAGTTCTTGCCGGTGAAGGTGTTGTCCTTCACGCCGTGCTTGTCGGGCCAGACGCCGGTGGAGATGGTGGACCAGCCGGGGCCGGAGGAGGTCGCGGCCATCGGGTTGGCGTAGAGCAGGGAGCGGCCGAACGTGCCGTTGGCCATCAGGGACTTGAGGTGCGGGGCCTTGGCCGCGTCGATCCGGTCGTACCGCAGGCCGTCCATGCCGACGACGAGCACCTTGTCCTTGCTGGTGCCGTCGGGGAGCGTGGGGGCGGCGGTGCCGGCCGCGTGGGCGGCGGGGGCGGTGAGCGCACCGGTGGCGGTGACGGCCGCGGTGGCGCCGGCGGCGGCGAGCACGGTGCGGCGGGAGATGCGGGAGATGCCGTCGATCGGCATGAGGAAGTCCTCCGTCGAAGGGGCTGTGCGGGCGCTGACGCACGCCAACGCCCCTGATTTCCCAGGGGCGTTGGTTCGTACCCGTTATCTTTCCGCGATCTTCGGGGGCTTTCCAGAGTCGTACGGTGAACTCTTAGCTGCCGGTCGCGGACTTCCACCCGTCGACGTACGTCTTGAGGTTCTTGTCGATGTCGGACCAGTCGGGCTCGAAGATCTCGACGCCTTCGAGGAGCTTGGACAGTTCGATGGCGTTGGCGTCGGTGGGCTTGACGTCCTTGCGGGCCGGGAAGCCGCCGCCGATCGCGCTGACCTCGCGCTGGGCCTGCTCGCTCAGCATGAAGTCGAGGAGCTTCCTGCCGTTGTCGGCGTGCGGGGCCTTGTCGACCAGACCGGCGGCGTACGGCAGGGCGAAGGTCGTGGGCCTGCCGCCTTCCTTGGCGGGGAACCAGATGCCGAGGTTGGGCATCGAGCGGGCCTGGGCGTAGTTCATCTGGACGTCGCCGTTGGCGACGAGCAGCTCGCCCTTGTCGACCTTCGGGGCGAGCTTGGAGGTGGAGGACGAGGGGCCGACGTTGTTGGCCTGGAGCTTCTTGAGGTACTCCATGGCCGGCTCCTGGCCGCCGAAGTCGTGCATGGCCTTGATGAGGACGGCGGTGCCGTCGCCCGCGACGCCGGGGGTCGAGTACTGGAGCCTGTTCTTGAACTTCGCGTCGAGGAGCTCCTCCCAGCTCTCGGGGGCGGCCGGCAGCTCCTTCTTGTTGTGGATGAAGCCGAAGTAGTTGTTGACGACCGAGGTCCACTTGCCGTCGCCGGACTTGTCGCCGCCGCCGACCTGGTCGGAGCCCTTGGGCGCGTACGCCTGGAGGAGGCCCTTGGAGTCGGCCTGCTGGATGAAGGGCGGCAGGGTCACGATGACGTCGGCCTGGGTGTTGCTCTTCTCGCGGAGGGCGCGCTGCACCATCTCGCCGGAGCCGCCCTCGACGTACTCGACCTTGATGCCGGTCTGCTTCTCGAAGTCCTTGAAGACCTTGTCGTACCAGCCGTCGCCCGCCTCGCCCTTGAGGCCGTCGGCGCTGTACACGGTGACGGTCTTCGCGTCGGAGGCGGAGGAGGATCCGCCGCAGGCGGTGAGGGTGGCGGCGAGGGCGAGGGCGCCGGTGACGGCGGCGATCGGCTTGGCGTGCGTAAGCATGGCGTCGTTCTCTCCTGATGACGGATGCGGCCACCGGTACGGATGGCCGGTTAGCGGAAGGAGGCTCTGGTGCGGATGTGGGAGACGGCGAGCAGGGCCAGCAGGGTCGCGGCCATGAGGATCACGGCGAGCGCCGAGCCGGTGAAGAGCGAACCCCGGTCGGTGGCCGTGAAGATGAGCACCGGGAGCGGCAGCCAGTCCGGCGGGTAGAGCATCATCGTGGCGCTCAGCTCGCCCATGGAGAGGGCGAAGCAGAGCCCGGCCGCCGCGTTCAGGGACGGCAGCAGGAGCGGGAGCCGCACCCGGAGCAGGACGTACGCGGGGCGGGCGCCGAGACTGGCCGCCGCCTGCTCGTACATCGGGTCGAGGCGGCGGATCGCCGCCGACACCGACTGGTGGGCGAAGGCCGTGACGAGCACGGTGTGCGCGAGGATCACGATCCAGCGCGTGCCGTTGAGGAGCACCGGCGGCTGCGAGAAGGCCACGAGGACGGCCAGTCCGACGACGACCGACGGCACGGCGACCGGCAGCATGAAGAGGGCGTCGAGGATCCGGCGGCCCCGCCTGCCCAGCGCGGCGGAGGCGAGCGCCGCCCAGGTCCCGAGGGTCAGCGCGACCAGGCTCGCGGTGACGGCGGTGACCAGGCTCGTCGTGAGCGCCCGGAGGGACTCCCCGCGCACGGCCGCCGCGTAGTGGGCGGTGGTGGGGCCGGAGGGGAAGGCGCCGGACCAGTGCGTGGAGAACGAGGCGGCGACGATGACGAGCAGGGGCAGGGCGAAGAGCGGGACGAAGAGGACCGCGAACAGCGCCCACGCCGTCCACCTGCCCGTACGGCTATGCACCAGCACGGCGGCTCACCCCCCGGTAGAGGACGTAGAGGCCCACGGAGAGTGCGACGTTCACGACGGCGACGACGCAGGCGGCGGCGTAGTCGGATTCGAGGATCGCCTTGCCGTAGACGAGCATCGGGAGGGTCGTGACGCCCTTGGCGCCGGTGAAGAGGACGATCCCGAACTCGTTGAGACACATGACGAGGACGAGGCTGCCGCCGGAGGCGAGCGCGGGCAGCGCTTCGGGCAGGATCACCTGCCGGACGATCCGCAGGGGCCGGGCGCCGAGGGAGGACGCCACCTCCAGCTGGGCGGTCTCCAGCTGGGAGAACGCGGCGAGGAGCGGGCGCATCACGAAGGGCGTGAAGTACGTGATCTCGGCGAGGAGGACGCCCCAGGGGGTCGTCAGGAACCGGAAGGGGCCCGCCGCGTCGCCGGTGACGTCCGTCCAGACCCCGTTGGCCATGCCGACGGTGCCGTAGAGGAACAGCAGGGCGAGCGTGATCAGGAAGGACGGGAAGGAGAGGAAGACGTCGATGAACTTCGCCACCGCCCGACCGCCGGGGAAGGGCACGAAGGCGATCACGAGCGCGAGCGCGAAGCCGAGGACCAGACAGCCGGCCGTGGAGGCGACGGCCAGCCACACGGTGGTGACGAGCGCGTCGCGGAACGACTCGGAGGCGAGGACGCCGGCGTAGGCCCCGGGGGCCAGGGACTCCTGGACGACGAGGGCGAGGGGGTAGAGGAAGACCAGCGCGAGGACGGCGACGGGCGGCAGGGCCCAGACCCAGGTGGGGGTGGCGCGCCTCGTCGCGGGCGGGCGTCCGGCCGGGGCCGCGGCGCTGACCGCGCTAGCCATCCGACACCCCCGACCCCAGCAGCACCGCGTCCTCGGGCGCGAAGTGCAGCGTGACCTCGGCCCCGAGCGCCGGCGTCTCCCGGAGCTCGCGCACGTCCGCCTTCACGCGGTGGCCGCCGACCTCGACGTACAGCCGGTGGGTGGAGCCGCGCCACTGGACCTCGGCGACGCGCCCCCGGAGCGCGTTCGGGCCCTCGCCGAGTCCGACCAGGTGGGGCCGTACGCAGAGGGTGGCGCCCGAGCCGGGGGCCACGTCCTCGGTGGCCACCTCCAGGTCGGTACCCGCGAAGGCGACACCGCGCGCGCCGACCGTCACGGGCAGCAGGTTGGCGTTCCCGACGAACGACGCCGTGAACTCCGTACGCGGACGGCGGTACAGGTCCTGCGGGGTGCCGCAGTCCTGGAGCCGGGCCTTGTCCATGACGGCGATCCGGTCGGCCAGCGTGAGCGCCTCGACCTGGTCGTGGGTGACGTACAGGATCGAGACGTCCGGCAACTCGCGGTGCAATCTGGCCAGTTCGGCGAGCATCCCGGAGCGGAGCTGAGCGTCGAGGGCGGAGAGCGGTTCGTCGAGGAGGAGGACGCGCGGCCGGATCGCGAGGGCGCGGGCGATGGCGACGCGCTGCTGCTGGCCCCCGGAGAGCTCGCGGGGGTACCGGCGCGCGTACGCGGCCATGCCCGTCATCTCCAGGGCCTCGGCGACCCGGGCGGGAATCTCGGCCTTGGGCGCCTTCTGCGCCTTGAGGCCGAAGGCGACGTTGGCGTCGACGCGCAGGTGCGGGAAGAGGGCGTACTGCTGGACGACCATGCCGATGCCCCGCTTGTACGGCGGGAGGGCGGTGACGTCCTGGCCGCCGATGAGGACCCGCCCGGAGGCCGGGCGCACGAAGCCGGCGACGGCTCGCAGCGCGGTCGTCTTGCCGGATCCGGAGGGCCCGAGGAGGGCCATGACCTCGCCGGGTTCAACGGTCAGGTCGAGGTGGTCCAGGACGGTGGTCCCGCCGTACGCGACGGAGACGCCGTCGAAGCGGATGCCGCTGTTCATGCCTCGTACTCCGTGATGAGCGCCGGGAGTTCGGCGATCGAGGCGAGGACGTGGGTGGCGCCGTGTTCCGTGAGCGCCGCCTCCCCGTGGGCGCCCGTGAGGACTCCCGCCACGATCCCGGCGCCCGCGCGGGAGCCGCTGAGCATGTCGTACGAGGTGTCGCCCGCGACCGCGATGTGGCGGACGTCGTCGACCGCGCCCGTACGGAGGAGGGCCGCGAGGACCATGTCCGGGTAGGGGCGGCCCCGGCCACCGGCGTCGGCCGGGCAGAGGGTCAGGCCGACGAGGTCGCGCCAGCCGAGGGCGTCGAGGATGGCGTCCTGGGTGACGCGGGCGAAGCCGGTGGTGAGGACGACGGTCCTGCCCTGGTCCTTCAGCGTGGCGACGGCCTCGGCCGCGCCGGGCACCGGTGCGATCAGGCCGCCGGAGACGAGCTCTCCGTACGCCTCCTCGAAGGCGAGGTTGGCCTGCCGGGCGCGGTTCTCGTCGCCGCCGAAGAGGTGGCGGAAGACGGAGATCTTGGACTCGCCCATGGTGGCGCGAACGTAGTCGATCATGGTGCCGGGGTCCTCGCCGAGGCGTTCGGCGGCGGCCGTGAAGGCCCGCTCGACGAGGCCGTCGTCGGCTACGGTCGTGCCCGCCATGTCGAGGACGACGAGGTCCATGGGGGCCCGGAGGGTCTTCGAGGTCTTTCGGGCCTTCGCAGGCTTCGAGTCCTTCGGGGCCATCGAGGTCTTCGAGGTCTTCGAGGTCTTGGTCATCCCGTTCACCAGCCCAGTTCGTTCGCGGTCGTCTCGGCGATGGCGGGCGAGCAGGTCATGCCGCGCCCGCCGGGTCCCGTCACCAGCCACACGTCGTCGGCGACCCGCTGGCGGTGCACGACCCGGCTGGTGTCGACGCACTGTGCGTACACCCCGGCCCAGCGGCGCCTGATCTTCGGCAGCGGGCGGCCGAGGAAGGACTCGACGACACGGGTGAGGTGCTCGTAGGGGTCTTCGAGGGTGTCGAAGGCGAAGGGGTGCTCGTACTCGTGGGTGTCGCCGATGGTCAGTCCGCCGTCGAGCCGCTGCACCATCAGGAGCTGCATCTTGTGCGCGGCGCCGGTCGGGTCCTGTGCCTGACCGGCGTTGAGGGCGTCAAGGGCGGGGGACGCGTACGCCGGGTAGTAGCGGAAGGAGTCGGCGTCGGCGACGGAGGTGGTGAGCGGCTCGCCGAGGGGCTCGGTCTGCATCATCTGGAGCCGGACCCGGCGGACGGGTATCTCGCCGGCGACCTCGCGGACGAGTCCGGAGAGCCAGGCGCCGGTGCACAGGACGACGGCGTCGCCCGTGTGCGTCTCGCCCCGGTCGTCGCGGACGGCACCCCTGCCGACGACGTCCCGGACCTCGCGGTCGGGCAGGAAGGTGTACTTCCCGGTGGCGACCAGGGCCTCGCGGAGGGCGAGCTGGGCGAGGCGCGGCTCGACGGCGGCGTCCCGCTCGCACCAGAGGGCCGCCTCGAACTCCCCGCGCAGGGCGGGGTTGACCGCGCGGGCCTCGTCCGCCGTCAGCAGCTTGTAGCCGCGGGCGGCTGCGTCGGGCCGCGCGAGGGCGGCCTCGGCGACGGCCAGTTCCAGGTCGTTGCGTACGGGCGTGAGGGAGCCGATGGCCCGGAAGCCGAGCCCGGGAACCCGGGCGCCGATGCCCTCCCACAGGTCGCGGGCGCGCAGGGCGGTGTCGAGCTCCTCCCCGCCGGCGCGGCCGCTCACCCAGATCTGGCCGAAGTTACGGAGGGACGCTCCGCGCGCCTCGGCCTCGCGCTCGATGTGTACGACCTCATGGCCGCGTTCCACTGCGTGCCAGGCGTGCATGGTTCCCACCACGCCGGCTCCTACGACGATCACCTTCATGGCCGAAACGGTCGTGGGAGCGGGTGGCCCGGACGGATCCGGTGGGCGACGGGACGGTGAACGGCCCGACAAGCTTGGACCAGACCCGTTATCTCTCTGTTATGAAGCGGCGCCGGCCGTCCGGCTGCACCTCCGGGTCAGCCCTGGCGGCCCAGGTGCGCGGTGAAGCTGAACCGGTCGCCGCGGTAGAGCGTGCGGACCCGCTCCAGGGGGCGGCCAGAGGTGTCGCGCGAGACGCGGTGGAGCAGCAGCATCGGCAGCGCCGGGGGCGTGCCGATGAGCAGGGCCTCGCGCGGGGTCGCGAGCACGGTCTCGATGCGTTCGTCGGCGTCGCCGAAGGTCACGCCGAGGTGGTCGTGGAGGTAGGCGTAGAAGGAGGAGTCCGGGTCGAAGTCGGCGTCCAGGCGCGGGGCGCGGGCCTCGGAGACGTACGTGCTCTCCAGGCCGACCCGCTCGTCGTCGGCGAGCAGCACCCGCTCCATGTGCCAGACAGGCTCGCCCCGTTCGGCGCCGACCTCCGGCGCGAGCGCCTCCGGGCAGGGGAAGCGGTCGAGGGAGATCAGGCTCCGGCCGGGGCGGCGGCCCTGCCGGCGGACGCCCTCCGTGTAGCTGGCGAGCGAGAGGGGCTGTTCGAGCTTGGGACCCGCGACGACCGTGCCCCGGCCCTGGCGGCGCACCCGGCCCTCCAGGAGCAGTTCGCGCAGCGCCTGGCGAAGGGTCTCGCGGGACACCTCGTACCGGACGGCGAGGTCGCGCTCGGTGGGCAGCAGCCCGCCTTCACCCAACTCTTCGACGAGCAGGGTGAGTTTCGCCTTCACGGCGTAGTACTTGGGGACCCTGCCGTGCTCGGGCACTCCGGAGCGGACGGGGGCGCCGGGGTCGGCGGGGGCGGTCTGGTAGTTCACGGAGGGATCGTCGCAGACGGTGATGAACGGGGAGGTGTACGGAACGTGGCTCGGAGGTGCCGGGGGCGGCGGGAGCCGCCGCCGGGTCTCCGCCGGGCGGCGCGCGGGGCCGATCGGAGGGCGGCACCGGTCGGAGGGCGGCACCGGTCGGACGGCGGGGCCGGTCGGACGGCGGGGCCGGTCGGACGCCGGGGCCGGTCGGAGGGCTGGGCCGGTCGGAGGGCTGGGCCGGTCGGAGGGCTGGGCGTGGGGTCACTCCCGGCGGGCAGTGCGTGGGGTCAGGCGGCGGGCGGTGCGGACGAGGGTGGCACCGAGCAGGGCCAGCGCGGCGGCGAAGGAGCCGAGGAGGATGGCGCCTTCCCGGCCGGACTCCCCTCCCGTGTGAGCCAGTTCGCGACTCGGATCGGCGCCCTCCGCGCCCTCCGGGGGCCTGGGGGGCTCGGGCTTCGCGGGAGGCTTGGCCGGCGGGTCGGCCGCGTCGCCCCGCGGCTCGGGCGTGCCGGACGCGTCGGGCACGGCGGGGCCGACGGTCAGGCGGTACTCGTCGGACGCGCCGACCCAGTCGCCGTCGGCGCCCCGGCGCTGGACGACGGCCGCGCTCACGGCGACCTCGTCGGGGGCGGTGTCCGCGCGGAACGCGAGCCGCACGGGGACGGTGAGGGTCCGGCCCGCGGGGATCGCGAAGCCGCCGAAGTCGGTGAACACCCCCACGTTCTCGGCTGCTTCGGTCGTCTCGAAGGCCACGGGGCGCCAGCGGGCCGACCCCTCGTCGTAGAACTCGAAGCGGATCTGGGCCGGTTGGAGCGCGCGGTCCCGGTCGGTGAGGACGAGGACGGGGTGGACGCCGGTGCAGGACGCGTCGGTGTCGTTCGTGAGGTCGAGCCTCCAGGCCTGGAGGGGGCCGCCTGCGGGGTAGTCGTCGGGGCCGCCGTTGATCCGGGTCGCGAGCGGGAATCCGCCGTCGGGGGCGTTGCCGCAGGAGGGGACGGGCGGGTCGGGGGCGGGGATTTCGGGGGCGTTGAACGCCGGGGCGTCGGGGGCCGGGGGCGCGGGGGCGAGCGGCACGGAGGCAGGGGCCCGAGGGACGGAGGCCCCCGGAGCGGACGCCTTCGGAGCGTGGGCCGCCGGCGCCGGGGCCGCGAGTGCGGGGGCCGAGAGGGCGAGGGCCACCGTCGCGGTCACGGTCGCGGTCACGGCGGCGGTCGCGGTGACCGTCGCGGTGACGACGAGGGCGCTGCGCTGGCGCAGGGGGGCGGATGCCATGGGGCGGCTGCCTTTGCTGCTCGCGGGCGTACGGGTCGGCCGCGACGCTGCCACGCCCGGGCGGGCGGTCCGGTCAGCGACACCGTTCGCGCCCTCGTACGGCCCGAGCAATCCGCCCGATCAGCCTATTGTCCGAAGATAGGAGCGAGAGCGAGCCATGCCGCTCCCACCGCCACCGCCTGCGGGGCCGTGGCCACGTCGACCGGCGTCGGGAGCCCGAGCTCGGCGAGGACCTCCCTTGCCCCGTCGGCGAACACCTCCGGCGCACCGAGCACCACTCGCCCGCCCAGCAGGACCTGGTCGATGTCGAGGAGCCGTACGAGGTTGGCCGCGCCCGCGCCGAGGATCCGCGCGGCTTCGGGGAGTTCGCCGCGCGCGACCGCCGCCAGGCAGAGGACCTCCAGGCAGCCGCGCCCTCCGCAGTCGCACGGGGGGCCGTCGAGCTGGACGGTCTGGTGGCCGAGCTCGCCCGCCCCGGTCCTGTCGCCGCGCAGCGGCGCGCCCCCGAGGACGAGGCCGGCGCCCAGCCCCGTACCGAGATGGACGTAGGCGAAGGAGCCGGGGGCCTCGGGGCGCAGGGCGAGACCGAGGGCGGCCGCGTTCGTGTCCTTGTCGAGGACGACGGGCAGCCCGAGACGCCGGGCCAGGTCGTCCCGTACCGGATACCCCTCCCAGGAGGGGAAGCCGGTCACACGGCCGGGCATGCCGGCGCGGTGGTCCAGGGGCCCGGGCATGGCGAGACCGACGCCCAGGACGGGACCGGAGCGGTGGCCGGGTGCCGAGCCGGGTGCCGGGCCGGGCGCGGGGCCGGGCGCGGGGCCGGGTGCGGGGCCGGGCGCGGGGCCGGGTGCGGGGCCGGGCGCGGACTCGCGGTCGGCGCCCGGGACGGGACCGGAGCCGGGGCCGGGCGCGGGGCCGGGCGCGGACTCGCGGTCGGCGCCCGGGACGGGACCGGAGCCGGGGCCGGGCGCGGGGCCGGGCGCGGACTCGCGGTCGGCGCCCGGGACGGGACCGGAGCCGGGGCCGGGCGCGGACTCGCGGTCGGCGCCCAGGACGAGACCGGCGCGGGGGCCGGTGGACTCCCCCGCGCCGATCGGCCCGGCGCCCCCCACCTCCCCTTCCGCGAGCAGCGCCCGTACCTCCTCCGTCACCGCGTCCATGACCGGACCCGCCCCCGCCCCCAGGTCGGCCGGGCGGCGGCGCAGGGCCACGACCGTGCCCGCGAGGTCCGTCAGGAGGGTCGTCAGCTCGTCGCGGTCGAGGTGGACGCCGACCGCGTACCCGGCGGATGGCACCAGACGCAGGACCGTGCGGGGCTTGCCGCCCGTCGAGGCGCGGCGGCCCGCCTCCGCCGCGAGGCCCTCGGCCCGGAGCCGGGCAGTGATCTTGCTGACCGCCTGCGGGGTGAGGCCGGTCCTCTCGGCCAGCTCCAGGCGGCTGATCCCGGTCTCCCCCGCGGTGCGCAGGAGGTCGAGCACGAGCGCCGAGTTGTGGCTGCGCAGCGCCGGTACGTTCACGCCGCCAAGGCCCTTCGCATACATCTGCTCCGTCTTCACGCCCCCATTGTCGCGGCCGCTTGCACTTTGGCAACAGCGTTGCTTAAGTGAGGTGCATGACTGGCACCGACACCGACCCCCGCACCCCGAGCGCCCCCCTCCGCGTCGGACTCGTCGGCTACGGCCTCGCGGGCTCCGTCTTCCACGCCCCGCTGATCGCCGCCTCCGAGGACCTCGTCCTCGCCGCCGTCACCACCGGCAACCCGGAGCGCGCCGCCGAGGCCCGCGCCGCGCACCCCGGCGTGCGGGTCGTGGCCTCCCCCGAGGAGCTGTGGACGCAGGGGGCGGACGAGCTCGACCTGATCGTCGTCGCCTCCCCGAACAAGACGCACGTCGCGGTCGCCACGGCCGCCCTGGAGGCCGGCCTCCCGGTCGTCGTCGACAAGCCGCTCGCCGGGACCGCCGCCGAGGCGCGCGGCCTCGCCGCCCTCGCCGAGGAGCGGGGCCTGCTGCTCTCGGTCTTCCAGAACCGCCGCTGGGACAACGACTTCCTGACCCTCCGCAGCCTCCTCGACGAGGACGCGCTCGGCGAGGTCCAGCGCTTCGAGTCCCGCTTCGAGCGCTGGCGGCCACAGCTCAAGGGCGGCTGGCGGGAGTCCGGCGCCCCCGAGGAGATCGGCGGCCTGCTCTTCGACCTGGGCAGCCACGTCGTCGACCAGGCGCTCGTGCTCTTCGGCCCGGCGGTCTCGGTGTACGCCGAGTCGGACGTTCGCCGCCCCGGCGCCGCCGCCGACGACGACACCTTCCTCGCGATCACGCACGCCGGCGGAGTCCGCTCCCACCTGTACGTCAGCGCCACCACCGCCCAGCTCGGCCCCCGCTTCCGGGTGCTCGGGCAGCGCGCGGGCTTCGTGAAGTACGGGCTCGACCCCCAGGAGGCCGCCCTGCGCGAGGGCCTGCGGCCCGTGCCGGGCACGGTCTGGGGCGTCGAGCCGGAGGAGCTGTGGGGCCGGCTCGGCTCCGGGGAGTCCCCGGCGACCGGCGGCGGCACCCCGGTCCCGTCGCTGCCCGGCGCCTATCCGGCGTACTACGCGGCCGTCGCCGCCGCCCTCCGCGGCACCGGCGAGAACCCGGTCACCGCGCACGAGGCGGCCGCCGCGCTCGACGTGCTGGAGGCGGCGAAGCGGTCGGCCCGCGAGGGCGTCACGGTGAAGCTGTGAGCACGCCCGCAGGTTCCGCCGCCCCCGACGAGGCCGATGACGTCGACGAGTTCGGCCAGGTCGGCGGGGACGCCGAGGTCGATGAGGTGGATGAGGTGGATGAGGTGGATGAGGTGGATGAGGTCGGCGCGCTGGAGGCGCAGGAGGCCCGCCTGGTCCTCCCCCGCTTCACGTACGACGACGCCTGGACGCTCGGGACGCTCCTCGTCGGCATGGCGAGGGAGCGCCGCGCCCCCGTCGCGATCGACATCCGGCGCGGCGCGCAGCAGCTGTTCCACAGCGCGCTGCCGGGGTCCAGCGCGGACAACGACGCGTGGATCGACCGGAAGCGGCGGGTCGTCGAGCGGTACGGCGCGAGCTCGTTCCTGATCGGCGCGCGGTTCCGCGCCAAGGGGACGACCTTCGAGGCGTCCTCGCGCCTCGACCCCGACCGGTACGCCGCCCACGGCGGTTCGTTCCCGGTCGCGGTCGAGGGCGCGGGGGTGATCGGCTCGGTCACGGTCTCCGGCCTTCCGCAGGCCGAGGACCACGCGCTGGTCGTCGAGGCACTGGAACGGCTGCTCAGTTCGTACGCCTCCGGCGACGGCTGACCGTCACGAGGATCCCGCCGCCCAGGGCGAGTCCCACCGCGGCGGCGCCCATGACGATCTGCCCGGTCCCGGCACCGGTCTCGGGCATTTCGCCGTGCGGGCCGTGGTTGCCGCCGGTGTCGCCGTAGCCACCGGTGTCGTCGCCGTAGCCCCCGGTGTCACCGCCGCCCGTCGTGTGACCGCCCGAGTTCCCGCCCGTCGTGTGACCGCCCGAGTTCCCGCCGGTGGTCGTGGGGTCGGTGGGAGTCGGCGTCGGGTCGGTCGGCGTGGGAGTGGGATCCGTCGGCGTGGGCGTCGGATCCGTCGGGGTCGGCGTCGGATCCGTCGGCGTGGGCGTCGGATCCGTCGGGGTCGGCGTCGGATCCGTCGGCGTGGGCGTCGGATCCGTCGGGGTCGGCGTCGGATCCGTCGGCGTGGGCGTCGGGTCGGTCGGCGTGGGCGTCGGATCCGTCGGGGTCGGCGTCGGATCCGTCGGCGTGGGCGTCGGGTCGGTCGGCGTGGGCGTCGGATCCGTCGGGGTCGGCGTCGGATCCGTCGGCGTGGGCGTCGGATCCGTCGGGGTCGGCGTGGGACTGGGCGTGGGCTCCCCGCAGGCCGGCAGGTCGCCGTTGAACGGATAGGCATGCATCTCCTGGCCGCCGCCGCCCGTCGGCTCCGAGGCGTGCGTCAGGTTCCCGGTGGTGAAGAAGCGGCCGTTCGTGCCCGGCATCGTGACCGTCGTCGTGCTGGCCTGGTTGCCGATGAGCACACTGCCCGCGAACTGCGCCCCGCCCTCGAACTTGACCGTCGCCGCGTCCGGGAAGTTCCAGAGGACGCGCTCCCGCAGCCCCCCGGGCAGCTGGTTGATGTTGGTGTCGACGGTGCGGTCGGCTCCGAGGACGTTGACCAGGACCGTCGCACCGGCCGGGATGTTCACGAAGCGGATGTCCTGCGCCCCTTCGCTCGCCGACTCCAGGTCGAAGTCGACGTTGAAGACCTGGAGGGGCGAGTTGCCGTCACCCGTGAAGACGGTCTCGTAGCCCTTGTTCTCGGCGGTTCCGGTCGGAGTCCGGGGGGCGCCGCCGACGTACGCGTAGCACTGGCTGGCGTCGGTGAGCTGCCCCCGCAGGGCCGTGTACTGGGCCGCTGCCGCGGCGTCGTGGACCGCGGTGGGGACCACCGTCCCGGAGAGCACGCCCCCGTACTCGACGACTCCCTTGACCGTGCCCTCCTCGGCGAGCAGGCTCTGCCCGGCAGCCACCGTGAGGTCCTTGCCGACCGTGAGGAACTCGGTGCCGTTGTCGGGCGGGATGCGCGAGCCCGCGCCCACGATGCCGACGTTGTAGACGCTCGAGACTCCGGCCCGCTTGTTCTGGTCGAAGCCGCCGAGTACGACGATCTTGCCCTCGGCCTCGGCGGCGGCCTCGCGGACGAGGAAGTCGCCGCCGACGAAGATGTTGATGTTGTTGTCGCGGTAGATGACGGCGCCGCTGTTGATCTCGGGGTAGCCGCTGGGCGGGCACTTGCCCGGCTTGCAGGGGCCGAGGCCGCCCGGCAGGGGATCGGCGAAGCCGTTGACGGCCAGCGCGCCGACCAGGGCGGTGGCGCCGACCGTGGCCGCGGCGATGGCGGCGAGGCGCCTCCGGGAAGGCCCTCGCTCGTTCGTGTTTCGTTCCATAAGGGGCAATATGCAAAAAAGCCTATGAAAATAGCGACGCCCCACGCGGGACGCCGCCAATTTCACGCTTCACGCTGCATGTTCACGCTTCACAGTTCACGCGAGCGCGGTGCTGCCACCGTCAGGAGCCGGCGTGACGCTGCCGCCGTCAGGCGCCCTTGAGCTCCTGGCGCTGCCGGCCGAGCCCGTCGACCTCCAGCTCGACGACGTCACCGGGGCGCAGGTACGGCTTGGGCTCCGGCTGCCCCATGGCGACTCCGGCGGGGGTGCCGGTGTTGATGATGTCGCCCGGGTAGAGGGTCATGAACCGGCTGACGTACCGGACGACCTCCGCGACCGGGAAGATCTGGTCGGAGGTGTGACCGTCCTGCTTGAGCTCGCCGTTGACCCAGAGGCGGAGGCCGAGGGCCTGCGGGTCGGGCACCTCGTCGGCGGTGACGAGCCAGGGGCCGAGGGGGTTGAAGGTCTCGCAGTTCTTGCCCTTGTCCCAGGTGCCGCCGCGCTCGATCTGGAACTCGCGCTCGGAGACGTCGTGGGCGACCGCGTAGCCGGCGACGTGCGCGAGGGCCTGCTCGTCGGTCTCCAGGTAGCGGGCGGTGCGGCCGATGACGATGGCGAGCTCCACCTCCCAGTCCGTCTTGACCGAGCCGCGCGGTACGAGCACGGTGTCGTCCGGGCCGACGACGGTGTCGGCGGCTTTGAGGAAGACGACGGGCTCGGCCGGGGTGGCCTGGCCGGTCTCGGCGGCGTGACCGTGGTAGTTCAACCCGATGCACACGACCTTGCCGACGCGGGCGACCGGAGGGCCGATGCGCAGCCCGGTCGCGTCGAGCGCGGGCAGCACGCCGGCGGCGGCCGCACCCCGGACGCGGTCGAGCGTGGCGGCGTCGGAGAGGAGAGCGCCGTCGATGTCGTCGACCAGCGCGGACAGGTCGCGGAGGGTGCCGTCCTGGTCGAGCAGGGCAGGACGCTCGGCTCCCGGCGGGCCTACACGCAGCAGCTTCATGGTCTTCTCCCTGTGGTCGAGGTGGGCCCGGGAAGGGCCCTGAGGTGCCCCGGCCGATGGAGTGCGGCCATCGGAGGATTGGTCGATCCTCCAAGACATCGGGTCACTCTGCAAGACCCCGTTCACGCACTGGACCCTTACGCGCGAGTAGCAACGGCGCCGGAAGCCCGCTTCCTGCCCGCCGCCCCCTTCTTCCCGCCCGCCGGCTTCCCCTTCCCGCCCGCCGGCGGCTTCCGCTTCCCGGCCACCGGGGGCTTCCGCTTCCCACTCACCGGCGGCTCCCCCTCACCGGCCGGCGGCTCCTCCTTCCCACCCACCGGCGGCTCCTCCTTCCCACCCACCGGCGGCTCCTCCTTCCCGCCCGTCGATTCCTTCTCCTCCCGGAAGAGGTAGGCCCGCTCGACGGCGGTCCAGGCGGTGCTGGTGACGACGTAGAGGGCGGCGGCGAGGGGGACGACGGCGACCGTGATCAGGGTGGCGAAGGAGAGCAGCGGCATCACCTTGGTGATCGCGCCCGCGCCGGGCGTGGGCTGCCCCAGGTCGAGGGGCTGGGCGGCGAGCTGCCGCCTTGTGCGGCGGTAGGTGAAGACGGCCACGGCGGTGACGAGCGCGAACAGGACGAGATAGACCCGTCCCGCCGGGCCGAACACGCCGCCGTGGGCCAGCGCGTCTGCCCAGTGGTCGCCGAGCGGGGCGGCGAACAGCGTGTGCCCGGCCATCCGGTCGCCGGAGAACAGGTGGTACATCAGGAAGAACGCGGGCGCCTGGAGGAGGCTGGGCAGGATCCCGGCGAAGGGCGAGACCTTCTCCTTGGCATGGAGCTCCAGCATCGCCTTCTTGAGGCGCTCGGGGTTCTTGGCGTGCTTCTTGCGGAGGGCGGCGAGCTGCGGGGCGATACGGGTGCGGGCCTTCTGGCCGCGGGCCGAGGCCCGGGAGAGCGGGTGGACCGCGAGGCGTACGAGCATCGTGAAGAGGACGATCGCGGCGGCCGTGGCGGTGGTGGCGAAGAGCGGCTGGAGCAGGTCGGCGAGCCGCTCGACCAGGGAAGCGAAGACGGACAAGGGGGAGCCCTCCGTGGGGTCTCGTCGTGCCGGGAGAGATTCGGGTCTCGGCATGACGGATCCGCGTGAGGACCTCTGGATGTGCGGGCGCTCCCCGTCTCCGGGGGCTCCGGCGTGGGCTCCCTACGCGGCCGTCGGGAGGGGACGGCCGGGAGCTCGGGGTCTGCGGCGGCCTGCGGCGTCGGGATCGCGCTGGGGCAGGAAGGCGGTCCGCCGCTCACGGTCGCGTATCGCCGTGCGGACGCGGGTGGCGGGGACGGCGGGGGCCACAGGGGCGCCCATGAGGGCGCAGACGACGCTGGTCGCGGTGAGGACGACGGCGGCGAGGCCCTCGCCGTCGGAGAGGAGGAGGCCGGCGAGGGCGAGAAGCAGGAAGACGGGCGCGAGCACGCGCAGGAGGTACCCCCTGACCGTCATCTCACCACCCCTTACCGTCACGGTTTCTGTGACCATTGAGCCTTTCCCACCCTGAAGACGTCCCGGCCGGATCAGGAGTTCCCGGCTTCGGACACATCTTCGCGCCCGACCGGGACGAGGAGCCGACGGGGCCGGAGCAGGGCGCGGCCGACGGGGTCGCCGGGGTCCGGGTCGAGCCCGGCGCCGGGCCGCATCTCGACGTCGGCGGGCGGCACGGGGATGCGGCAGGCGGGGCATTCGCCGTACGAGCCGAGTTCGGTGCCGCAGTCGGCGTGGTGGAAGTGGCGCACCGGTACGGCTCCGGGGACCTCGGCCCGCCCCCAGGCGCCGAGCGAGCGCAGGACGGGCCAGAGGGCGAGGCCGCGCTCGGTGAGCACGTACTCGTCCCGCGGGGGCGACTCCTGGTAGCGCCGCCGATCGAGGACGCCGGCCTCGACGAGGGCCTGGAGGCGGGCGGCGAGGACCGCGCGCGGGACGCCGAGGTGCACGAGGAAGTCGTTGTAGCGGCGGACTCCGTAGAAGGCGTCGCGGACGACGAGGAGGGTCCAGCGCTCGCCGACGACCTCCAGGGCGCGGGCGATGGAGCACTGCTGGTGGACGTAGTCCTTGCCGAGAGCCATGACCCCATCGTACCCACTCTAGGTTCATTGAATGAACCTAACTGGTAGCGTAGGTTCATTCACCGAACTGAAGGGTGAGGGTCCCTGCCATGCCCCGACTCGCCACCGCCCCGCGCGCCCCCTCCCGTACGCGCACGACCCGCCCCTCCGCCACACTCGCCGTCACCGGCGCGGCCACGGCCGTGGCGCTGATGAACTACACGGCCCCGATGCTCACGCTCCCCGACACGGCCGCCGCCTTCGGAACGCCGGAATCGGCCCGGGCCTGGCTGCTCAACGGCACCCCGCTCGGCCTCGCCGTCCTCCTCCTCGTCGCCGGCAGCCTCGCCGACGGACACGGGCGGCGCCGGGTCTTCCTCCTCGGCACCCTCGCCCTGGGCGCCGCCACCGGCCTCGGCGCGTTCGCGGGCTCCACGCTCACCTTCACCCTGGCCCGGATCGCGCAGGGCGCGGCGAGCGCGGCGGTCCTCGCGGGCAGCCTGGGCCTGCTGGCGGACGCGTACCCCTCGGGCCGCGACCGGATCAGGGCGACCGGCATCTGGGGCGCGTCGGTCAGCGGCGGCATCGCGCTCGGCCCGCTGCTCGCGGGCGCACTGAGCCTGCTGGACTGGCGCCTGGCATACGGGGTGCTGGGCCTCGGAGCCCTGCTGATCGCGGCAGCGGGCACCCGCACGCTCGCCCCGGAGACGGCGGCGCCGGTACGGCAGGCTCGCCCCGACCTCCCTGGCGCCCTCACGCTCGGCCTTGCCCTGGCGTCCCTGCTCACGGCACTCACACTCGGCAGGGACGGCTGGCTGCGCCTGCCGGTGGGCCTCCTCCTCATCGCCTCCGCCGCCCTGACGGCGGTCTTCGTGACGGTCGAGCACCGGAGCCGTACGCCCATGGTCGACCTGACGCTCCTGCGCCGGCCGGCGTTCCTGGCGTCGACGCTGGGGGCGCTGTTCACGGGCCTGGCGGTGATCGGCCTGTTCAGCGTGGTGCCCGCGCTGCTCCAGAGCGGGGCGGGGATGTCACCGCTGGGGGCGGCCTGGCTGTTCGTGCTCTGGTCGGGCACGGCGTTCGCGGTGGCGCTCCAGGCGCGCCGCCTCGCGGGCCGGCTGTCCGCCGCGTACCAACTGACCTTGGGCTTCGCCCTGTCGGCGGCGGGAGTCCTGGGCCTGCTGGGCGCACTGGAGGGCCCCTGGCCGCGCCTCCTCCCGGGCCTCCTCGTGGCGGGCGCGGGCAGCGGTCTCCTGAACGCCGCACTGCCCCGGCTCGCGGTCGACTCCGTACCGCCGGAGCGGGCGGCGATGGGCTCAGGTGCCAACAACACCGCCCGCTACATCGGTTCGGCGGCGGGCGTGGCCCTGACCCTGGCACTGACACCGGCGGGCCCGGACACGGCGCTCCTGGTCTCGGCGGGACTGGCGCTGACGGGCGCGGCGATCACCCTCGCCCTGGGCCGACGAGCTTCGCCCACACCACGAGCCGATGGGCGCTGCTGAACTCGGGCGTACAGGTGGTGAGGGTGAGGTAGGACCCGGCGGTGGAGTACCCGTACGACGGCTTGACGAGGGACCGGGGCACGGGCCGGACGACCCCGACGTCACGCGGCGCGGTCTGCGGGAGGACCTGGTCGACGCGGTAGGTGTACGTCCGCGCCCGGGTCCGCACGCTGATCTCGTCACCCGGCCGCAAGCGGTTGATGTACCGGAAGGGCTCACCATGGGTGTTCCGGTGCCCGGCGAGGGCGAAGTTCCCGGGAAGCCCGGGCCCGGCGGTGCCGGGGTACTGCCCGACGTACCCCTTGTCGAGGACGGACCGCTTGGAGATGCCGCGGGCGACGGGGGCGGTGAGGCCGAGCTGGGGGATACGGAGGATGGCGAAGGCGTCGGAAGGGGCGGACGGCCGGGCCCGGGGACCGCCGGAGGGCCGCTCCTGCACCGCACCTCCCGCCGCCTCCGTCTCCTCGGGCACGGAGGTCTCTCCCGGCACCGCGCTCTCCCCCGGCACCACGGTCTCCCCGGTCACCGGTGTCTCTACCGGAGGGCTCCCCTCATTCCCGGAGGGAGAGATCTCCCACTCCCGCTCAAGAACCCCGACCTGCTCACGGGCCTCGGCGCGGGCCTGCTGGTTGGTCCACCAGAGCTGATGGACGACGAGAAGGAGCACGACAACCCCGCAGGTGACGACGGTCTCGGCGCACACCCACAGCACACGGGCACCGGCACGACGCCGCCCCCGCGTCTGAACGACGACGGGCACTCGCTCCCGCACCCTGCCCTGCCCCCTGACCCGCACGCGGGGCACGATAAGCGCTGAGGCGCCAACTCTCCAGGCCCGTACAGCAGTACGGTGAAGGTATGCGCCCCGACACTCCTGCCGCCCACACCACCGAAGCCGAGCGCCTGCTGCGCACGGCCGCGCAGTACCCGGGAGACCGGGAACCCCTCTACCTCCAGGCCGCGGCCCACCGGGAACTGGCGGGCGACCGCCCGGGGGCGACGGCCCTCTACGACGCCCTCCTCTCGGGTGAGCCGGCGAACCCGCTCCTGATCAGGGCGCTGAAGGCGGCGAACCTCTGGGAGTACGGCCACGAGGCCGAGGCGCGGGCGATCATCGACGGGATCCGCCGCGAAAAGCCGACGGACGCGACGCCGTGGGAGTTCACGGCGGAGACGCTGGAGGCGCACGACGAACTGGAAGAGGCGGAGTCGACCCTCACGGAAGCCGCCGGGCTCCTGGCCAAGGCACCGGCGACCGACCTCCCCCACCCCACCAGGTCCCTGATCACGACGAGGCACAGGATCCGCAGGATGCTGGCCCTGGAGCACGACGACTGGGACACCCTGGCCGACCGCCTGCACCCGGCGGCCGTCCCCCTGGACGAACTCCACGACCCGAAGCGCCTCTGGTCGCTCGGCTCCTCGGACCCGGCGGAACTCCAAGCGGAAATCACGAGGCTCCGCTCGGAACTGGGCACGTACCGCACGGCCCTCTCCCGCCCGTTCCCGGTGGCGGTCCTTCACTGGCCGGAACCGGAACTGGACGAGCTGCTGACGGCGTACCCGGAACTGGAGGCGGAGTACCCCACGTACCGCGCCCACCTCACGGACATCGAGGCGTCCCTCCGCGAACTGGCCCAGGCGGGCACCCCCAACCTGGGCATCGTCCGCGCGACGGTCCCCTCCTACGAAGCCTTCGCAGCCTCGGAATCCACCCACCCGTCCAACGCGGACCTGCTCCCCCAGTACGCAACGACCCTGGCAGCCCGAGGCCGAGCGGCGGCTTGGCCACCGGCCCAGGACGCGGCTTGCTGGTGCGGCCGGGAGGCTACGTACGAGGAGTGCCACGGGAGCGCCGACCAAGACTGAAGCTCGGTCAGGCGTCCGGCACTAGCCCCCAAGCGATGGCCGTGTGAGTCCCACCCCAGGAGACCGGGTCGTCTCCTGTGGGCCAGACGGCGGCGATGCCCAAAGTCTCCAGGTAGGGGCCGAAGGCGCCGATGGGTGCACTAAAGACAGCCAGGAGGTGAGGGTCCTCCCTCGCCCCGGCTGCCAGTCGGTAGTACTGGTGCCGGTACTCAAAGAGCTGAGCCACGGCCTCACGGACCGAAGCACGATGCCCACCGAGCGATATCTGCTTGGCTTCCACGAGCCACTCGATAGAAGAACCCTCCGCACGGAGGATCAGGTCTCGGTGCCCGATCGACCGGTTGATCGGCTCGTACGAACAAGCAGCGGCATGTGCGGCGAACTCTGACACGAGCCGCTCGTGATCACGCGTACGGCGCTGCCTACCGCCCTGCACGTCGACCCAATAGCCGTCGCTGCTTCCCGGCAGGAACGTGCCCGGCTCACCCTCGTCGGGGGATGTGTGCCCTCCCGCATAGAAAGAGGTCGGCTCCTCCGCGGTCGGGAACTCGACATCTGCGAAGCAGCGATCGACGGCAGCCGCGTGAGAAAGAAGGACCACGGCTTCCGCGAGGTGCTGTGCCAGCTCCTCCTCAGAGGGGAGGCTTGCCAAGACGTACCGTCGCGCTGCGATGTCGGCATGCTCGTAGGCTCGGGGGCGCCAGCCGAGGGAAGCGGAGTCCAAGCTGACCCCGTCCTGCCAGTCACTCGCCAATCGCGGCGGCAGCGCAAGGCGGTAGGGCGTCCCCCGCTTCACCAGATAGTCGTGGAGCTTCCGCCCGGTGCCATAGTGCTGAGGCTTGGCTGCGTCGGAGACACCTTGCTGGAGCGACAGCGTTACGGTCTTGCGGTCCGCGTCGAAGAGATAAGCGAGGTAGAGCCCCTTCTTGGGGTC
Source organism: Streptomyces narbonensis (assembly GCF_014649015.1). Taxonomy (GTDB): domain Bacteria; phylum Actinomycetota; class Actinomycetes; order Streptomycetales; family Streptomycetaceae; genus Streptomyces; species Streptomyces narbonensis. Next base: position 145,520 of record NZ_BMSF01000001.1, on the reverse strand, counting down.
CGTGTTGACGTCCTCACGGAACACACCGATCCAGGGAACCCGCGCCATGTTTCCCTTACCGGCATACCCGACGGCAGAACAACCCTCCGGCAGCGGCAGACCATTGAGCCCCTCCACCCCCCAAAGCAGGGCACAGTCGGGACGTTCAGCTGAGGCCACCCCCGTGGGGTCGTAGATCCTCGCCACTTCTTGAAGCAGATCATGGAGCGCCATCCGCGGACGCTACCCCTCTACGATCAAAACCACCTGTGATTGCGCTCACAATCGAGCTGAACAACGTCATGTCTATAGGGCAAGCGCACGTGATGTGCACGTGATTGGCCCGTTCCGATCTGCGCGATCCACACCTCGCGGACCACGAGAAGAGCTGCCAGTTAGGCTCGCTAGAAAGCGATTCCACGGCGAAAGGACCCCTCATGCCCCGCATCCCCTCCCCCGCCATAGCCGCCGCCGGCCTTGTGGGCGGTTATGCCGTCGCGCGGTGGAGCAAGAAGCGGCCGCTCGGTGGGGCCGTGCTGGCTGTGGCCGGTGGGGTCGCCGCTCGGGAGTGGCAGCAGGTCGGTGGGGCCAAGGTCGCTGCCGGGCTCGGCGCCGCCTACGTCGCCGCCTTCGCCGGGTCCCATCCGCTCGCCAAGAAGATCGGGGCCTGGCCCGCCGTGTTCTCCGTGGCCGGCGGCATGGCCGCCGCCTCCTGGGCCGTCACACGCGGGAAGTAGGTCCCCGCGCGCCTCAGCCGCCCGCCGCGTGGCTCACCGTGTAGATCAGCAGGCCCGCCAGGGCGCCCACCACCGTGCCGTTGATGCGGATGAACTGGAGGTCGCGGCCGATGTTGGCCTCGATCTTCTTCGAGGTCTGGGTGGCGTCCCAGCCGGCGACCGTGTCCGTGATCAGGGACGTGATCTCGTGGCGGTACGTCGTGACCACGTAGGCCGCCGCGTCCTCCGCCCAGCCCTCGACCTTCGCCTGGAGGCGGGTGTCCGTCGCCAGGCGGTTGCCCAGGGACATCAGCGAGGCGCGGGCGCGCAGGCGGAGCTGGCTGCGGTCGTCCTCGGCGGCCGCGATGATGAGGTTGCGGATCGAGGACCAGGCCGAGGCGATGATGTCCTGGATCTCCGGGCGCGCCAGCAGGTCCGACTTCAGGCGCTCGACACGGGCCCTCGTGTCCGTGTCCGCCTGGAGGTCGGCCGCGAAGTCCGTCAGGAAGCGGTCGATCGCGCCGCGCGCCGGATGCGACGGCATGTCCCGCATCTCCGTCACGAAGCGCAGCAGCTCCTTGTAGACGCGCTCGCCGATGCGCTTGTCCACGAAGCGCGGCGTCCAGCCCGGCGCGCCGCCCTGCACCGCATCCATCACCGACTCGCCGTGGGTCACCAGCCAGTCGTGCGCGCGGGTGCACACCAGGTCCACCGCCCGGCGGTGCGCCCCGTCCTCGACGATCTTCTCCAGGGTCTTGCCCAGGCCCGGGGCGATCTCCGCCGCCTCCGCCCGGCGGGTGATCGCCTCGCCCACGACCGCCTGCACGTCCGAGTCCCGCAGGACCGTCAGCGCGCCGCGCAGCGCCGTCGACGCCTCCGCCGTCACCCGGTCCGCGTGGGCCGGGTCCGCCAGCCACGATCCGAGGCGGCGCCCGATGCCGAACGCCGCCAGCCGGCCCCGTACGACATCCGCCGAGAGGAAGTTCTCGCCGACGAACGAGCCCAGCGAGGCTCCCAGCTGGTCCTTCTTCGTCGGGATGATCGCCGTGTGCGGGATCGGCAGCCCCAGGGGGTGCTTGAAGAGGGCCGTCACCGCGAACCAGTCCGCGAGCGCGCCGACCATGCCCGCCTCCGCGGCGGCGGCGACATAACCCGTCCAGGCACCCCAGCCCGCGTTCTCCGCCCAGGTCGCCAGGCCGTAGATCACGGCCACGGCGAGCAGCAGCGCCGTCGCCAGCGACTTCATCCGGCGGACGCCTCTGCTCTTCTCCTCGTCCGCCGCCGTGTACGAAAAACTCACCATGGGCCTGACCTCCTACATCAGGGACTCCCGGCGCTCCTCGCGAGTTCCCCCGTACATCTTCGCGATAACCGCCTCGATGTCGGGCTCCCGCACCGAGAGGTCGACGAGCGGGTACGCGGCGGCGACCGCGGCGACCAGGGGAGCCGCCGAGGACGAGGCCGGGAAGGCCAGGTACTGGCGGGGGCCCTCCGCCCGTACGAAGCGGGCGCCCGGCACGTCCTCGATCGGCGGCAGCTCCCGCTCCAGGTCCACCACCAGGAGCCGCTCGCTCTCGCCCACGGCGTGCAGCCCGGCGAGCTTGCCGTCGTACATCAGCTTGCCGTGGTCGATGACCATCACCCGCGAGCACAGCTGCTCGATGTCCGTCAGATCGTGGGTGGTCAGCAGGACCGTGGTGCCCTGCGAGGCGTTCAGCTCGCGCAGGAACTCCCGCACCCGCGCCTTCGACACGACGTCCAGGCCGATCGTCGGCTCGTCCAGATACAGCACCTCCGGGTCGTGGAGCAGCGCCGCCGCGATGTCGCCGCGCATCCGCTGACCGAGGGAGAGCTGGCGGACCGGGACGTCGAGCAGCTCGCCGAGGTCCAGGAGCTCCACGCACCGGTCGAGGTTCTCGCGGTAGCGGGCGTCGGGGATCCGGTACATGCGGTGCATCAGGCCGTACGAGTCCTTCAGCGGCAGGTCCCACCAGAGCGTCGTGCGCTGGCCGAAGACCACGCCGATGCGTTGGGCCAGACGGGTGCGCTCCCGATTGGGGCCTCCCCTGCCCGAGCGAAGCCGAGAGCTTGGGGAAGGGTCGATGCCCGCGACCCGCAGCCGGCCGCCGCTCGGGGTGAGGATGCCGGTCAGCATCTTGATCGTGGTCGACTTCCCGGCCCCGTTCGGACCGATGTAGCCGACCATCTCCCCGCGCTCGACGCCGAAGCTGATGCCGTCGACCGCCCGGACCTCGCGCTTCGACCGCTTCAGCAAACCCTCCTTGCGGCGGATCGTGAAGGTCTTCTCCAGCGATTCGAGTTCGATGAAGGACACGGCCTCAGCTTCCTGTCGATCGGTACGAACGGATTCCGGCCCGCCACGCGATCCCCGCCACCCCGCAGCAGACCAACGCCACCAGCGGCGACGCGAAGGCCACCCAGCCCGGTACGCCCGCCGGGGCCGGCCGGCCGAGGACGTACAGCGCGGGCAGCCAGTTCACGAACGCCAGCGGTACGACGTACACGACCCCCCGCACCAGCTCCTGCGCGAAGATCGTCGGCGGGTACTGGAGCAGCGTGTTCCCGCCGTACGTGAACGAGCTCGTGACCTCGGCCGCGTCCTGCATCCAGAACAGGGCCGACGCCCCCAGCACCATCACCGCCGCGAAGATCACCGCCCCGCAGACCAGCATCATCGGCAGGAGCAGCACCTTCACCGGCGTCCACGCCACGTCCAGCAGGACCAGCGCCCACACCAGGACCAGCAGGCCCTGCGCCACCCGCCCGAACCGGCGCAGCGCGAACTTGTCCGCCGCGACCTGCGCGAGCAGCGGCGCCGGGCGCATCAGGAACGTGTCGAGAGAGCCGTCCCTGACCCGCCTGCCCATCCGCTGGAGCGAGCCCATCGTCAGGTCCGCCAGACCGAACGACGTGCCGGTCGTCCCGTACAGGAACGCGACCTCCGCGAAGGAGAAGCCGCCCAGCCCCTCCACCTGACCGAACATCAGCAGGATGACGACGAAGTCGAAGAAGGTGACGCAGAAACTGCTGAACAGGGTCAGCGCGAAGGAGGAGCGGTACGTCATCGTCGACCGGATCCACATCCCCGCGACCATCCGGTACGTGCGCCAGGAATCCGACGCCAGGGGGTAGGTACGCGAGGAATCCGACGCCAGGGCACGCGAGGAGTCCCCCACGAGCCCGGGGCCGCCTGCGCCGTCGATGTCAGCCACCTTGCTCTGCCGGTCGACGCCGTCGATGTCAGCCACCCTGCTCTGCCGGTCGACGCCGTCGATGTCAGCCACCCTGCTCTGCCGGTCGGCGCCGTCGATGTCAGCCACCCTGCTCTGCCGGCCGACGCCGCGTGTGTCAGCCACCCTGCACCACCACCTTCCGCGTCGCCGCCGCCTGCGCCGCCCGGCCCGCCCCGAGCAGCACCAGCGCCCAGCACCCCTGGAAGGCGTACGCCCCCGCCAGCTGCCACCCGCCCGCGTACTTCCCCAGGTACACATCGGCCGGCACCTGGAGCATCGACGCCCACGGCAGCACCCGCGCCAGCTCGCCCAGCGCGCCCGGGAAGACGTTCAGCGGGAGCAGCATCCCCGAGAAGAACAGGCCCCCCAGCCAGGCCACCTGCACCACGCCCTGGCCGTCGAGCAGCCAGAAGGCGCTCATCGCCACGAGGTACCAGATGGCGAAACTGACGGTCGAGCCGAGCGCCACCGCCACCAGGAACGCGAGCCACGTCCCGGGACCCGCGGGCAGCGTGAAGTCGAAGACGAGCGCGCCCACCGCCATCGGGACGACCCCGCGGCCGAGCAACTGGTAGGCCGACCGGCCGAGGTTGGCCGAGAACCACCAGGCCTGGAGGTCGGCCGGGCGGTAGAGGTCGACCGCGATGTCCCCGGTCCTGATCCGCTCGATCAGCTCTTCCTCGAAGCCGCCGCCCATCAGGCCGCACACCGTGATCAGCGCCTGGCCGATCCACACGTAGGCGAGGGCGTCGTCCATGGAGTAGCCGCCGAGCTGCGGGCGTTCGTCCCAGAGCGCGATGTACGTGTACGACAGGATCAGGCCGAAGACGGTGTTGGTGAACACCCCCGCCGCCGTCGCCACCCGGTAGGTGGCATGGCGCCGGAAGCCACCCGCGGCCACCGTCGCGTACAGCCGCGTGCGCATCGCTCCCCCTTCCCCTCTCTCGAACACCTCCGGCAAAGCGCCGAAAAAACGGCGAAGCGCACGACCCTAGCGGCGAGCCCCCGCACACCGCGAGCGGTTTTCCCGTCACTTCACGTGATTCGTCACCACCGATTCGGGTCGTATTCCGGAGTTTCACCGCTTTCCGGGCAATATGAGGTGCCATGCCCCCTTCCTCCGGTACGAGTGACACCCCCCGGCCATCCGGCCCGGGCTGGGAGCCGAGGGACCCAACCCTCTCCGCTCCGCCACCTCCCGCACGGAAGCGTCCCCCGCGCGCCCGGCGTCTCCGACGCGTCCTGCGGACCCTGTTCGGCCTCGCCCTCCTGGGCGCGCTGCTCCTCGGCGGGGCCTTCGTCGCCGGCTACCTCCTGGTGGAGATCCCGCCGGCCAACGCCGCCGCCCTCGCCCAGTCCAACGTCTACCTCTACCGCGACGGCAGCCCCATCGCCCGCGACGGCGAGGTCAACCGCGAGAACGTCCGGCTCGAACAGGTCCCCCTCGGCGTCCGCCAGGCCGTCCTCGCCGCCGAGGACCGCGACTTCCACACCTCGCGCGCCGTCGACCCCAAGGCCATGGTCCGCGCCGCCTGGAACACCGTCACCGGCAAGGGCCGCCAGTCCGGCTCCACCATCACCCAGCAGTACGTCAAGAACTACTACCTCGGCCAGGAGCAGACCCTCAGCCGCAAGGCCAAGGAGTTCTTCATCGCGATCAAACTGGGCCGCGAGAAGACCGAGGAGGAGATCCTCCAGGGCTACCTGAACACCAGCTACTTCGGCCGGAACGCCTACGGCATCCAGGCCGCCGCCCGCGCCTACTACGGCAAGGACGTCGAACGCCTCGACACCGCCGAAGGCGCGTACCTCGCCTCCCTCCTCAAGGCCCCCAGCGCCTACGACGTCACCACCCACCCCGAGAACCGGACCAAGGCCGTCGCCCGCTGGAACTACGTCCTCGACGGGATGGTCACCGAGGGCTGGCTCGGCCGCGCCGAACGCGCCGCCGCCCGCTTCCCCCTCCCCCAGACCGCCCGCCCCGCCACCGGCCTCTCCGGGCAGCGCGGTTATCTCGTCCAGGCCGTCGAGGAGTACCTCACCGGCCACGACGTCATCGACGAGAAGACCCTCGCCGGCGGCGGCTTCCGGATCACCACCACCCTGGACCGCACCAAGCAGGAGACGCTCGCCAAGGCCGTCGAGGACCGCGTCATCTCCCGCCTCGACCCGGACCGCAACCCCGCCGACCGCTACGTACGCGTCGGGGCCGCGGCCGTCGACCCGGGAACCGGCAAGGTCCTCGCCATGTACGGCGGCATCGACTACACCCAGCAGTACGTCAACAACGCCACCCGCCGCGACTACCAGGTCGGCTCCACCTTCAAGCCCTTCGTCTTCACCGCCGCCGTGCAGAGCGGGGCGCAGACCCAGCACGGCCTGCCGATCACCCCGTACACCCTCTACGACGGGACCAACCGGCGCCCGGTCGAGGGCTGGAGCGGCAGCCCGTACGACCCCGCCAACGAGGACGACGCCAGTTACGGCGAGATCGCCGTCGGGGAGGCCACCGGACTGTCGGTGAACGCCGTGTACGCCCAGATGGCCGTGGACGTCGGCCCCGCGCACGTCCGACGCACCGCCGTCGCCCTCGGCTTGCCCGGCTCCACCCCCGACCTCACCGCCTCCCCCTCCATCGCCCTCGGCACGGCCACCGCCAGCGTCCTCGACATGGCCTCGGCCTACGCGACGCTCGCCGCACACGGCCGGCACGGCACCCACACCCTCGTCGAGGCCGTCACGAAGGGCGGCAGGTCGATCGACCTGCCGTCCCGGCCGGCCCGGCAGGCGGTCAGCCGAGAGGCCGCCGACACGACCGCGTCGATCCTGCGGAGCGTCGTCGAGGCCGGTACGGGCACGGCGGCGCAGGCCGCCGGGCGGCCCGCGGCGGGCAAGACGGGCACGGCGGAGGACGACAAGGCCGCCTGGTTCGCGGGCTTCACGCCGGAGCTCGCGACGGTCGTCGCGCTGATGGGCCAGGACCCCGAATCGGGACGGCAGGAACCGCTGTACGGGGCACTCGGCCTGCCCCGGATCAACGGCGGCGGGACGCCGGCCGAGATCTGGGCCCAGTTCACCCGGGACGCGCTGGCGGGCACGGCCCCGCGCGAGTTCGACCTCCGGCTGATGCCGGGGGCGGAGCCGATGCCGGAGGTGCCGCCGATGCCGGACGGACCGGAGAGCCGGGAAGGGCAGGAGGGTCAGGAGGGTCAGGTCGAGGGCGGCCCGGACGCCGCCCCGGACGGGGACCCGTACCTCACGGGCGAGGCGGGGCCGGGGTCCGAGATGTCCCGCAGCCCCCTGCCCTCACGCCCACCCGTACGAGGGCAATGACCCGGCTCAGTGACCGGAAGTCGCCTTCAGACCCACCACGGCGACCAGCAGCAGACAGACGAAGAAGATCCGGGCGGCGGTCGCCGGCTCACCGAGCACGACCATGCCGAGCACCGCCGCACCGGCCGCACCGATACCGACCCACACGCCGTAGGCCGTACCGATCGGCAGCGTCTTGGCGGCATGCGAGAGCAAGAGCATGGAGGCGACGATCCCCGCGCCGGTGAACACGCTGGGCCAGAGCCGCGTGAAGCCGTCGGTGTACTTCATACCGATCGACCAGCCGACTTCGAGCAGACCCGCGACGACGAGAAGAACCCAGGCCATGACGACGACACCTCCGCGAGACGGAACAACAGGAGTGCGTCGTCTTGTCGTGTGTCCCGGTACGGCGCGTCTCGTCGGGTCTTCCCCAGGCTAGCAAAGAACGCGCAAAGGCCCTGGTGACGACGGTCACCAGGGCCATGGGGCCACGCCTACAGGTACAGCCCGGTCGAGTCCGTCGCGCCCTGGAACCGGTCCGCGGCCACCGCGTGCAGGTCCCGCTCCCGCATCAGTACGTACGCGACACCCCGCACCTCGACCTCGGCACGGTCCTCCGGGTCGTACAGCACCCGGTCGCCGATCTCGACGGTACGGACGTTCTGGCCGACCGCGACCACCTCGGCCCAGGACAGGCGACGGCCGACGGCGGCGGTCGCCGGGATCAGGATGCCGCCGCCGGAGCGCCGCTCCCCCTCGGGGGAGTCGGTGCGGACCAGGACCCGGTCGTGGAGCATCCGGATGGGCAGCTTGTCGTGCGTGTTCTCGCTCACGGTCCGAACCTACCTGCCCGGGCGTGTCGCCCGTGGCAGGGAGGGGTCATCCCTTGTGCTTACGGGACGAGGAAACGATCAGCCCGACCACCGCGACGGCGACGACCGCCACCGGCACGACCCGCTCCAGGCGGGGCGCGCCGTCCTCGTGGGTGAAGCGGGCCTTCACGTCCGAGACGACGCGGTTGACGGCGACGAAGGCGCGCCCGGCGGTCTGGTCGACCGTCGAGGCGATCTTGGCCTTGGCGTCCCCGATGATCGTCTTCGGGTGCACCCGAATGCCGATCTCGTCGAGAGTGACGGCGAGCTGCTCGCGCCGGCGGACGATGTCCGCCTCGATCTGCGCAGGGGTCCTGGCCTCCGACACCGCGCTGCCTCCGTAGTCGTGTATCCGGTCGTTGACGGACAGTGTGTCAGCTCCACCGCCGGTGAGCCGCGTCCGCCCCCCATTGGGCGTCCGCCATTAGGCTCTGGACGCGTACGCGAACACTCCCGAGGAAGAGCGAGCCATGAGCGAGCGACTGCAGCCCGGCGACACCGCCCCCGCCTTCACCCTGCCCGACGCGGACGGCAACGAGGTCTCCCTCGCGGACCACAAGGGCCGCAAGGTCATCGTCTACTTCTACCCGGCGGCCCTCACCCCCGGCTGCACGAAGCAGGCCTGCGACTTCACCGACAACCTGGACCTGCTGGCGGGCGCGGGCTACGACGTCATCGGCGTCTCCCCTGACAAGCCGGAGAAGCTGGCGAAGTTCCGCGAGAAGGAGAACCTGAAGGTCACGCTGGTCGGCGACCCGGAGAAGTCGACCCTGGAGGCGTACGGCGCCTTCGGCGAGAAGAAGCTCTACGGCAAGGTCGTGACGGGCGTGATCCGCTCCACGGTCGTGGTCGACGAGAACGGCAAGGTCGAGCACGCCTTCTACAACGTGAAGGCCACGGGCCATGTCGCCAAGATCATCAGGGACCTGGGCGTCGAGGCCTGACGTCTCCCCTGGAACGGCCCGCACCCCCGAAACGGCGGTGCGGGCCGTTCCGTATGCCGGACGCGATATTCGTACGCGTGATGACGTGACCGTCCGATATTCGTGTCGTTACTCCGTACGAGGGCACGAACTGGTGGCCGGATCGGAGGGGGTCCGATGGGGACGGGCGCGCACACGAAGGAACGGCTCAGCGTAGCCGTAGCGGAGTCGAAGGGGTGGGCAGATCTCATGCGCAGCCTCGGCCTCAACGCGAGTGGAGGGCAACGCCGCTCCTTGCAGTCGAAGGTTGCCGAGTACGGCATCGACACCACCCACTTCAAGCAGCAGAGCCCCTGGCGTAAACACACCGACAGTGCCATCGCCGAGGCGGTCGCCGCCTCTACGACGCTCCGCGAGGTCGCACAGAGGCTCGGCGTCCCCCCGACGACCGGGACGCTCTCGCACATCAGTCGACGGATCGCAGCAGCCGGAATCGACGTGAGCCGGTTCCCCGGCCTCAACCGCTCGACCACGGACCTTCCGTTCACCACGGCGGAGCTCCAGGCAGCCGCGGGGGCCACGCACAGCGTCCGGGCGATGGCTCGCCTGCTGGGCGTGGGCGATGACGGCAGATCCCGCGCCGCACTCAGACACATGCTCCGCGAGCGGGGTATCGACATCGCCCACTTCACCCACCGGCGCGTCGGTGTGCCAGAGGAGTGTCTACGGGCAGCGGTAACCGATGCCACGAGCTTCGCCGACGTGATGCGCACGCTCGGCCTCCCCGTGACCGACCAGAATCACCGCCGGGTACGGCGGCGAGTGGCAGAGCTGAGCCTCGACACGTCGCACTTCAAGCGACGCACATGGGGCACAGTGCGGATCGCAGCGCCGAAGCCCATCGCGGGCACGGTCTTCCGCGTACGACCAGAGGGCTCGTCGCGCGAGAGCCGCGACCGGCTCCATCGCGCCCTCACCGAGGTGGGCGTTCCGTATCACTGTGTCGAGTGCGGGAACGAGGGTGCGTGGCGCGGACGGACCATCACCCTGCAGATCGACCACATCAATGGGAACTGGCTCGACAACCGTCGGGAGAACCTTCGCTACCTGTGCCCCAACTGCCACTCGATGACCGCAACATGGTGCCGCGGCGGCAACCGCCGCCAGACGACCTAGCAACGCCGCTGCCCACGCCGGCCGCCTGCCCGCTAGCATGGCAGGCGACCAGCGGCCTTGGCGGAACGGCAGACGCCTCGCGTTTAGGTCGCGATGGGAGTAATCCCGTGAGGGTTCGAATCCCTCAGGCCGCACAAACCGTTAAATCGAAGGCCCTACCGGAGATTCGTCCAGGTGGGGCCTTCACCGTACGCCCCTCAGCCCAGCAGCTCCTTCACCACCGGTACCAGCGCGCGGAACGCCTTGCCGCGGTGGCTGATCGCGTTCTTCTCCGCCGGGGAGAGCTCCGCGCAGGTGACCTCGTGGCCCTCCGGCTGGAGGATCGGGTCGTAGCCGAAGCCGTTCGTGCCGGTCGGGGCGTGGCGGAGGGTGCCGCGCATCTGGCCCTCGACGACTCGTTCGGTGCCGTCCGGGAGGGCCAGGGCCGCCGCGCAGGCGAAGTGGGCGGCGCGGTGCTCGTCGGCGATGTCGCCGAGCTGGGCCAGGAGCAGGTCCAGGTTGGCGCGGTCGTCGCCGTGGGTGCCGGCCCAGCGGGCCGAGAAGATGCCGGGGGCGCCGTTCAGGACGTCGACGCAGAGGCCGGAGTCGTCGGCGACGGCGGGGAGGCCGGTGGCCTGGGCGAGGGCGTGGGCCTTGAGGAGCGCGTTCTCGGCGAAGGTGACACCGGTTTCCTTGACGTCGGGCACGTCGGGGTACGCGTCCGCGCCGACGAGTTCGAGGTCGAGGCCGGCGTCGGCGAGGATCGCGTGGAGTTCGGTGATCTTGCCCGCGTTGCGGGTGGCGAGGATCAGGCGCTGTCGGGTCATGCCCCCGATTATCCCGGGGTGCAGACCTTGGCGATCTCGCTCGCCCCGTCCGTGATCGGCTGGATGTCCGGGGTCGTGTCGCCGTTCTTGACCGCCGTGCGGACGGAGTCGACGCCCTTGGTGAGGCCGTCGACCGCCTTGGCGAGGTCGGCGTTGTCGGTGGTGTCCTTGAGGTTGCCGAGCTCGGTGCTGATCGAGTTGAGGGACTCCTCGATCTGCGTCGGGTCGTTGGAGGCGTTGGAGACGGCCTGCTGGAGCTTGTCCACCGAGGTGGCTATCGCGTCGGCGGTCTTGACGCAGTCCATGGCGGTGTCGAGGGCTCCGCAGCCGCTCAGGACGGTGGTGAGTGCGGCGGCCGTGGCCACGGCGAGTGCGAGACGGCGCTTCAAGGCGGGTCCTCCCCCAGGTGCGTACATATGACAGACGGGCGGGCGCACGGAGCTTATCCGTACGCTCGCCCGTCATGACGCAGCCAGGTGTCAGAGGGTTCCTTCGAGGGCCTTGCGCTGGATCTCGGCCAGTTCGGCGCAGCCGCCGGAGGCCAGGTCGAGGAGGGCGTTGAGCTCCTTGCGGTCGAAGGGCTCGGCCTCGGCGGTGCCCTGAACCTCGACGAAGCGGCCGTCGCCGGTGCAGACGACGTTCATGTCGGTGTCGGCGCGGACGTCCTCCTCGTAGCAGAGGTCGAGGAGGGGGACGCCGTCGACGATGCCGACGGAGACGGCGCCGACGGTGCCGGTGAGGGGCTTGCGGCCGGCCTTGACGAGCTTCTTGCCCTGGGCCCAGGCGACGGCGTCGGCGAGGGCGACGTACGCGCCGGTGATGGCGGCGGTGCGGGTGCCGCCGTCGGCCTGGAGGACGTCGCAGTCGAGGACGATGGTGTTCTCGCCGAGCGCCTTGTAGTCGATGACGGCGCGCAGCGAGCGGCCGATGAGGCGGGAGATCTCGTGCGTACGGCCGCCGATCTTGCCGCGGACCGATTCGCGGTCGCCGCGGGTGTTGGTGGCCCGGGGCAGCATGGAGTACTCGCCGGTGACCCAGCCTTCGCCGCTGCCCTTGCGCCAGCGCGGGACGCCTTCGGTGACGGAGGCGGTGCAGAAGACCTTGGTGTCGCCGAAGGAGATGAGGACGGAGCCCTCTGCGTGCTTGCTCCAGCCGCGTTCGATGGTGACGGGGCGGAGCTGTTCGGGGGTACGGCCGTCGATGCGAGACATGGGACGAGCCTAGCCGTAGCCGGGGGTGGGGCAGGGCCCGGTCGCACAACGGCGGAAAGCCCGGTCGAGGGTGGGGGAGAGCTCGGTCGCACAGCGGCGGAGGGCCCGGTCGAGGGTGGGGCAGGGCCCGGTCGTACAGCGCGGAGGGGCCGGTCGTGGGTGGGGCAGAGCTCGGTCGCACAGCGGCGGAGGGGCCGGTCGTGGGTGGGGCAGAGCTCGGTCGCACAACGGCGGAGGGGCCGGTCGCACAGAGGCGGACGTGCGCGGCCGTCCAGCGGCGCAGGTCCGGGCGCTCATGACGAAGGGCCCGTTCCCCTGCCGGAACGGGCCCTTGTCGACGTGAGCGGTTCGCTCACGTCAGGTCTCACATCAGGTCTTCGATCTCCGCGGCGATCGGGTCCGCGTCGGTGCCGATGACGACCTGGATGGCGGTGCCCATCTTCACGACGCCGTGGGCACCGGCGGCCTTGAGTGCGGCCTCGTCGACGAGCGCGGGGTCGACAACCTCGGTGCGGAGGCGGGTGATGCAGCCCTCGACCTCTTCGATGTTGTCGATGCCGCCGAGCCCGGCGACGATCTTCTCAGCCTTGGTGGCCATGCGTTTCTCCCTGTCCGTTCCGTTCGCGCGAGCGCGAATCTCGGCGCACCTGTGGTCCGCTTTGTCACGGTAACCCACGGTTGGCCCAACTTCGCGAGCGTGTGCCGCCGTTCTGCCGAATGATGACGATCACCGGCGGCCTGTCCTCAGCGGGCTCCCGGAGCCTACCGCAAGTGGTCTACACCAGTGTGCAACGAGACGCGGACCCGGCTTGTTCCGGGCAGGGAGGTCGCCGATGAGTACCGACAGCGCCGCGGCAGCGCCGAAGAGGTCCGTGTGGGGCGGACTCTTCCAGGGCCTGCAGAAGATGGGGCGCAGCCTCCAGCTCCCCATCGCCGTCCTGCCGGCCGCGGGCATCATCAACCGGCTCGGCCAGCCGGACGTCTTCGGCGCGGACGGTCTCGGCTGGGACAACGTCGCCGCGGTGATGGCGGGCGCCGGTGGTGCGCTCCTCGACGGCAACCTGGGCCTTCCGCTGCTCTTCTGCGTCGGCGTCGCCATCGGCATGGCGAAGAAGGCCGACGGCTCGACCGCGCTCGCGGCCGTCGTCGGCTTCCTCGTCTACTACACGGTCCTGCGTCAGTTCCCGAAGGACTGCCCCACGGGTACGAAGGACATCGGTGGCGCCTGCCTGGCGCCCGGGGACGTCTACGCCGCCTACACGTACCAGAACCCGGGGGTCTTCGGCGGCATCGTCATGGGCCTGCTCACCGCGTACCTGTGGCAGCGGTACCACCGGACGAAGCTGGTCGACTGGCTGGGCTTCTTCAACGGCCGCCGTCTGGTCCCGATCATCATGACGTTCGTGGCGATCGCGTTCGCCTCGCTGTGCCTGTGGGTCTGGCCGCCGATCGGTCAAGGCCTGGAGAACTTCAGCGACTGGCTGGTCGGACTCGGCGCGTGGGGGTCGGGCATCTTCGGTCTGGCGAACCGGGCGCTGCTCGTCATCGGCCTGCACCAGTTCCTGAACGTGCCCATCTGGTTCCAGTTCGGCACGTACGAGAAGCCGGACGGCACGACGGTCCACGGCGACATCCCGATGTTCCTCGCGGGCGACCCGAACGCCGGCCAGTTCCTGACGGGGTTCTTCCCGATCATGATGTTCGCGCTTCCTGCGGCCGCGCTGGCGATCACCCACTGCGCCAAGCCGCACCGGCGCAAGGAGGTCGGCGGCCTGATGCTGTCGGTCGCTCTGACCTCGTTCGTCACCGGCATCACCGAGCCGATCGAGTACTCGTTCCTCTTCATCGCCCCGCTGCTCTACGCGATCCACGCCGTGCTCACGGGTGTGTCGATGGCCGTGACCTGGGCACTCGGAGTGAAGGACGGCTTCAGCTTCTCGGCCGGCCTGATCGACTACGTGATCAACTGGGGCCTCGCGACGAAGCCGTGGCTGATCATCCCGATCGGCCTCGCGTTCGCGGTCGTGTACTACGCGATCTTCCGGTTCGCGATCACCCGGTTCGACCTCCAGACGCCCGGCCGCGAGCCGGACGAGGTGGGGGACGAGATGGAGCGGGAGAACGTCAAGTGACCCCCTGGACACCCTGCGGAAGGTGACCTTTTCAGGGCTTTCGTCCCCCTCGTAAGCCCCGCGCAAGGCCCCTGGACCTGACGGTTCGGGGGCCTTATGTCGTGCATTTCGCCCTATGGCTGAGCACACAAAATTCGCAGGTTCCTTATCTAAGTCTCACGTGCTAAAACTGGTCTACACCATTCACTGGTGTAGACCACGCGGTCCAGACCACCGCGTTCCACGAGACGTCGCCTCCCCCCGTGTTCACAGTCCCTGGCGGCGCCTTGCCTTACTGGAGGAAGTTGATGAGTACGGCCACCGCCCAGGCCGCCGCTCCCGCGAAGAAGCGCGGATCCGGCCTGTTCCAGGGCCTGCAGAAGGTCGGTCGCAGCCTGCAGCTGCCGATCGCCGTTCTGCCGGCCGCGGGTATCTTGCTCCGTCTCGGCCAGCCCGACGTCTTCGGTAAAGACGGCCTCGGCTGGGACAAGGTCGCATCCGTCTTCGCCACCGCAGGCGGCGCGGTCTTCGACAACCTGCCCCTGCTGTTCTGCATCGGCGTCGCCATCGGCTTCGCCAAGAAGGCGGACGGCTCCACGGCTCTGGCCGCGCTCGTCGGCTTCCTGGTCTACAGCAACGTGCTGAAGGCCTTCCCCGTCGCCGACGCCGTCATCAACACGACCGCCAACAAGGGCGTCGACGTCGCCGCGAAGTACAACAACCCGGGTGTCCTCGGCGGCATCCTGATGGGTCTCATAGCGGCCGTCCTGTGGCAGAAGTTCCACCGGACCAAGCTCGTCGACTGGCTCGGCTTCTTCAACGGCCGCCGTCTCGTCCCGATCATCATGGCCTTCGTCGGCACCCTCGTCGGTGTCGTGTTCGGCCTGGTCTGGGAGCCCATCGGCGACGGCATCTCCAGCTTCGGCGAGTGGATGACCGGCCTCGGTGCCGGTGGCGCCGGCCTCTTCGGCCTCATCAACCGCGCGCTGATCCCGGTCGGCATGCACCAGTTCGTGAACACCGTCTCCTGGTTCCAGATCGGTGACTTCACCAACGCGGCCGGCGAGGTCGTCCACGGTGACCTGAACCGCTTCTTCGCCGGTGACCCGAGCGCCGGAATCTTCATGTCCGGCTTCTTCCCGATCATGATGTTCGGTCTGCCGGCCGCCGCGATCGCCATCGCCCACGCCGCCCGCCCGGAGCGCCGCAAGGCCGTCATGGGCATGATGGTCTCCCTCGCGCTGACCTCCTTCGTCACCGGTATCACCGAGCCGATCGAGTTCACGTTCATGTTCATCGCGCCGGTCCTCTACGCGATCCACGCGGTCCTGACCGCCGTCTCGATGGCCGTCACCTGGGCGTTCGGTGTCCACGCGGGCTTCACCTTCTCCGCGGGCGGTATCGACTACCTGCTCAACTGGAACCTCGCGACCAAGCCGTGGCTGATCATCCCGATCGGTCTCGTCTTCGCGGCGATCTACTACGTGGTCTTCCGCTTCGCGATCACCAAGTTCAACCTCCCCACCCCGGGCCGCGAGCCCGAGGAGGAGATCGAGGACCTCACCAAGGCGTGAGCCTCGGCCGTACGAGAGGGAAGGCCCCGGAACCGACAGGTTCCGGGGCCTTCCCCATGTCCGTACAAGAACGATCGTGCGAGGACTCAGACCTCGTAGACCGCGCCCGGCCTCGCCAGTTCCGACGGGCCCCGGTAGACCTCGCGGGCGTCCGCCAGGTTCTGTTCGCCGTCCGTCCACGGGGGGATGTGGGTGAGGACCAGGCGGCCCACGTCGGCTCGGGCCGCCTGGGCGCCGGCCTCACGGCCGTTGAGATGGAGGGCCGGGATGTCCTCCTTGCCGTGGGTGAAGGAGGCCTCGCAGAGGAAGAGGTCGGTGCCGTCGGCGAGCTCGTGGAGCGCCTCGCAGACGCCGGTGTCACCGGAGTACGTGAGCGAGCGGCCCCCGTGCTCGACGCGGATGCCGTACGCCTCGACCGGGTGGCACACCTTCTCGGTGCGGACCGTGAACGGACCCAGTTCGAAGGTGGTCGACTTCAGCGTGTGGAAGTCGAAGACCTCGCTCATCGAGGTCGGCGAGGGGGTGTCCGCATACGCCGTGGTCAGCCGCTGCTCGGCACCCTCCGGCGCGTAGACGGGGATCGCGTCGCAGCGCCCGCCCTCGTGCCGGTAGTAGCGGGCGACGAAGTACCCGCACATGTCGATGCAGTGGTCCGCGTGCAGATGGCTGAGGAAGATCGCGTCGAGGTCGTACAGACCGATGTGTCGTTGCAGCTCGCCGAGGGCGCCGTTGCCCATGTCGAGGAGCAACCGGAAGCCGTCGGCCTCGACGAGGTAGCTCGAACAGGCCGAATCCGCGGACGGAAACGACCCGGAGCAACCGACGACGGTGAGCTTCATGGAGCGTGAACCTCCGTGGACGGGTGCGGAAAGCGCGCTGAGGGAGGGGGAGGCTGTGCGGTCTGTCGAGCGTAAGGCGCACCTGGGCCTGTCGCTCCTTCGTGGCGGCCCGTTGTGGGCGAACTCACGGGCTCTGTCACCGGTTCGGATGGATGGTGGGGCGTCACGGCGGAGTGAGGCGCGCGCCGGTACCGTCTTGAGGTATGGACACGTCATGGTGGCCCGCGCTGGTCGCGGTCGTGGTGATCGCGCTGGTCGCGGTGGTCGCCGATGGGCGGAAGCGTTCGAACCGGAAGCCCGCGGGGCGGAGTCGGGGTCGGGCGCCGGAGCGGACCCGGCCGCCGGGGCGTCCCGCCGGGCCGCGGAAGGCTCCGTCGCGGCTGCCGCGGGCGGGTGAGATCTGGTGGGCGGACGTGCCCTTCGAGGACGGGCCCGGGTCGAAGGACCGGCCCTGTCTCGTGCTCACGGTCCGGGGGGACAACGCCCTCGTCGCCAAGATCACCAGCAAGTACCACGACGAGCGGCCGGGGGTGATCGCGCTGCCGCCTGGGGCGGTGGGCGACGCTCAGGGGCGGCCGAGCTTCCTGGAGACGGACGAGCTGCGGGACGTGCCGGTGCGGGACTTCCGCCGGAGAGCGGGGACGGCGGACCCGGTCGTGTGGGACCAGGTCCGCCATCTGGCGCGTTAGGGGGTGTCGTCAAATTCCCGTCTGCCCCGCAACGCCTGATGCGTGCTCTCGCCGCACCGGGCGAAAGCCCGCGTACGTCCAGTACGTGGGCTTCCACCCGGCACGCCGAGAGCACGCACCAGACGCCGCGGGGCCGCCCTTCGGGCGACGACGGGAATGTGACGACACCCCCTAGCCGAAGTGCGTCAGGCCCAGAGCTGGCCCTGGACCGTTTCGATCGCTTCTTCCGTCGTCTTGGCCGTGTAGAGGCCCGTCGACAGGTACTTCCAGCCGCCGTCGGCCACGACGAAGGCGATGTCGGCGCTCTCGCCGGCCTTGACGGCCTTGTTTCCGACGCCGATGGCCGCGTGGAGCGCGGCGCCCGTGGAGACGCCCGCGAAGATGCCCTCCTGCTGGAGGAGTTCGCGGGTGCGGGTGACGGCGTCGGCGGAGCCGACGGAGAAGCGGGTGGTGAGGACTGAGGCGTCGTACAGCTCGGGTACGAAGCCCTCGTCGAGGTTGCGCAGGCCGTAGACGAGGTCGTCGTAGCGCGGCTCGGCGGCGACGATCTTGACGTCGGGCTTGTGCTCGCGGAGGTAGCGGCCGACGCCCATGAGGGTGCCGGTGGTGCCGAGGCCGGCCACGAAGTGGGTGATCGAGGGGAGGTCCGCCAGGATCTCGGGGCCCGTGGTGGCGTAGTGGGCGCCCGCGTTGTCCGGGTTGCCGTACTGGTAGAGCATCACCCAGGACGGGTTCTCGGCGGCGATCTCCTTGGCGACGCGTACCGCCGTGTTCGATCCGCCCGCCGCGGGGGACGAGACGATCTCCGCGCCCCACATGGCGAGCAGCTGGCGACGCTCCTCGCTGGTGTTCTCGGGCATGACGCAGACGATGCGGTAGCCCTTGAGCTTGGCGGCCATGGCGAGCGAGATGCCGGTGTTGCCGCTGGTCGGCTCCAGGATGGTGCAGCCGGGCGTGAGCCGGCCGTCCTTCTCCGCCTGCTCGATCATGTGGAGCGCGGGGCGGTCCTTGACCGAGCCGGTCGGGTTGCGGTCCTCCAGCTTCGCCCAGATCCGGACGTTGTCCGAGGGCGAGAGCCGGGGGAGGCGGACGAGCGGCGTGTTGCCGACCGCCGCCAGCGCGGAGTCGTAGCGCATGTGGATCAGACCATGCCGCCGGCGACGGCCGGCAGGATCGTGACGCTGTCACCGTCGGTGAGCTTGGTGTCGATGCCGTCGAGGAAGCGGACGTCCTCGTCGTTCAGGTAGACGTTGACGAAGCGGCGGAGCTTGCCGCCGTCGACGATGCGGGCCTCGATGCCGGTGTGGCGGGTCTCCAGGTCGGCGAAGAGCGCGGCGAGGGTGTCACCGCTGCCCTCGACGGCCTTCTCGCCGTCGGTGTAGGTGCGGAGGATGGTCGGGATGCGGACCTCGATGGCCATGGCGTGGGCTCCTGTCGGAAGTGGCGTGGTGGGCGCGCTGCTGGGGCCCCGCGCGGAGGGGGGTCGTACGAAAGGCGCTCGGCCGGTCGCTCAGAGCGCAGCGCGGGACGTACACATCGCGCTGGCGAGGCGGCACAGGTCGACGTGCAGGCGTGCCACGAGCAGGGGTGTGCCCGGAGTCTCTTCGCTCACGTCGTGGGAAACCATGGGCTCATCGTATCGATTCCCGGTCCGGGTTTCGGAATGTGATCTCACATGATGGATAGTTTCTGACCGCCCACCGGACTGTGCAGGTAGACGACGGTCGGGCTGCCGGTCCTCGGGTGCGGGATGACCTCGGCATCCACGCCGTAGACGGCGGCGAGGAGCTCGGGGGTGAGGACCTCCGCGGGGGTGCCTCCGGTGACGATCCGGCCCTCCACCAGGACGTAGAGGCGGTCGCAGTAGGCCCCCGCGAGGTTGAGGTCGTGGAGGGCGAGCAGGTTGGTGGTGCCCAGGGTGCGGACGAGGCCGAGGACGTCGAGCTGGTGGCGGATGTCCAGGTGGTTGGTGGGCTCGTCGAGGACGAGGAGCGCCGGGTCCTGGACGAGGGCGCGGGCGACGAGGGCCCGCTGGCGCTCGCCGCCGGAGAGGGTGGGGAAGGAGCGGTCGGCGAGCTCCGTGAGGCCGACGCGGGCGAGGGCGGCGTCGGCGCGCTCCCGGTCGGCGCCGGTGTCGCCCTCCCAGAAGCGTTTGTGCGGGGAGCGGCCGAGGGCGACCAGTTCGCGGACGGTGAGCTCGAACTCGGTGCCGCTGTCCTGCGGGACGGTGGCGACTCGGCGGGCGCGGGCCTTGGGGCCGAGGGCGTGGAGGTCGTCGCCGTCGAGCGTGGCGCGTCCGGCGGTGGCGGTGAGGGTGCCGTAGACGCAGCGCAGGAGGGTGGTCTTGCCGCTGCCGTTGGGGCCGATGAGGCCGACGGTCTCGCCGGTGCGGACGGTGAGGTCGGCGGAGCGGAGGCGTCGCCCGTACGAGAGTCCGTGGAGCCGCAGTTCGGTCACAGGAGCGCTCCTTCGGGGCGGCGGCGCATCAGCCAGAGGAAGAACGGGCCGCCGATGAGCGCGGTGAGGACGCCGACGGGGATGTCCTGGGGTGCCGCGACGGTCCGGGCGGCGAGGTCGGCGAGGACGAGGCCGACCGCGCCGCCGAGCGCGGCGACCGGGAGGGCGCGGCGGTGCGGGGCGCCGACGGCGAGCCGGGCGGCGTGCGGGGCCATGAGTCCGATGAAGCCGACGGATCCGCTGGCGGCGACCATGACGGCGGTGACGAGGGAGGCGAGGACGAAGACGGCGGCGCGGAAGCGGGGGGTGTCCAGGCCGAGGACGGTGGCGCTCTCCTCGCCGACGAGGAGCAGGTCGAGCGGGCGGGCGAGGGCGAGGAGGGCACCGACGCCGAGGACGAGGATGGCGACGGGCAGCACGAGGGTGTCCCAGCGGGCGCTGCCGAGGCCGCCGAGGGACCAGTACAGCGCCTCCTGGAACTGCTCGGGGCGGCCGGCGACGACGAGGAGCAGGGTCGCGAGGGCGGAGAGGATGTACGCGACGGCGACCCCGGCGAGGACGAGCCGGGCGCCGGTCATGGTCCCGCCGTGCCGCGCGAGCCCGTAGACGAGGACGAGGGCGAGGAGTGCGCCGGCGAAGGCCCCGCCGGGCAGGGCGATGGTGGTGGTGACCCCTCCCCCGATGCCCAGGACCAGCACGAGGACGGCTCCGGCCGAGGCGCCGGAGGAGATGCCGAGGAGGAAGGGGTCGGCGAGGCGGTTGTTGACGAGGGCCTGGAGGACGGCGCCGACGACGGCGAGCCCGGCGCCGACGACCACCCCGAGCAGGACCCGGGGCAGCCGGACGTCGAGCACGATCGTGCGGTACGGGGAGGGGGCCGCCCGCCCGGTCAGGGCGTCGAGGACCTGACCGGGCGGGATGCGGACGGAGCCGAGGGCGAGCGAGGCGATGCCGGCGAGGGCCAGGGCCAGGACGAGGCCGGCGACGACGAGGACGTACCGCGCCGCCCCGGAGGCCGGGGCGGCCGGGGCGGCCGGGGGTCCGGCCGGTGTCCCGGCCGCCGCCGCCCCGTCGAGGACCGCGCTCACCGGGCCGGGTGGAGCTGGGCGGCGAGCTTGTCGACGGCGGCCGGGACCCGGACGCCGAGGACGGTGTCGGAGAGCGGCATGACGGCGAAGCGGCGGTTCTTGATCGCGGGGACGTCCTTGAGGGCGGGGTCGTCGAGGAGCCGCTTCTTCTTCTGCTCGACGGTGGTGGAGCCGTAGTCGTAGATGACGACGACCTCGGGCTTCCGGTCGACGACCTGCTCCCAGGTGGCGTCGCCGAAGGTCTTGTCGAGGTCGGCGAAGACGTTCCGGCCGCCGGACCGGGTGATGAGCTCGTTGCCGATGCCCTTGCCGCCCGCCGTGAACGCGGTCTTGTCGCCGCTGTCGTAGACGAAGACGGAGACCGGCTTCACGGCCTTGAGCCGCTTCTCGGTGCCGGCGACGGTCGCCCGCGCCTCGCGGGTCCAGGTCTCGGCCCGGTCGGGGACGCCGAAGGTCCGTCCCAGTTCGCGGACTTCGCGGTAGAGGTCGTCGATCGAGGCCGAACCGGACGGGCAGTACTCGGTGTTGAGGCGGGTGGCGATGCCGGAGCGCTTGAGGTCGTCGCGGCCGCGGCCGTCCTTGGCGTCGAAGGCGGAGGCGTAACCGCCGTACACGAAGTCGGGGTTCGCGGCGAGCAGGGCCTCCTTGGAGGGGTACTCCTTCGCGAGGACGGGGACGGCGTCGTAGGCCTTCTTGTAGGCGGGGAGGATCGCGTCGTCGAGGTAGGCGGTGCCGACGAGCGACTTCTCCAGGCCGAGGGCCAGCATCACCTCGGTGACGTGCTGGTTCATGGTGACCACGCGCTTCGGCGGAGCCTGGTAGGTGGTCTTCACGCCGCAGTTGTCGACCGTGTACGGGAATCCCGGCGCGGCCCCTCCGGGCTTCGCGGCGGAGGCGGGCGGGGCCGCCGGTGACGAGCAGGCGGCGAGCAGCGGGACGAGAGCGAGCGCGGGCAGCAGCGGGCGGCGCCAGGACATGACGGTCGAGCCTCCTCCGGGGATTTCCACGTCCCCGATCGGTGGTGAGAGGCGGCAGGTCAGTTCCTGGCTCCCGCCTCCCGAGGAGGCGGTCACAGTGGCGGGACCGCACCGGATTCGCACCGGTTTCCTGGTTCCTGCCGCCCGTTGGTCCCGGTCAGTCTCTCATTCGGGCCGGGAGGTCACTCGGGCCAGGACGATTCGCGGATGACCGTCACGAAGTCGCCGGGCGTGAAGCCGGGAACGTAGTGGCGCAGGACGTCGGCCTTGACGTTGCCGAAGGTGGTGTCCGGCCTGGGGGCGATGCCCTCGGCGAAGGCCTCCAGGATGCGGCGCTTGAAGTCGGGGCGGGGGTGGGCGGCGACGATCGCGGCCCGGTCCTCGGAGGTCACGGCGGTGGGGTCGTCGTAGCCGATGCCGAGGACGTCGTACTCGACGCCGGCGGTGACGAGCGCGACCTCGGGCTCCATGAACTCCGGGATCCCGGGGGTGGTGTGGAGGGCGATCGCGGTCCAGACGCGGCGGACGGCGTCCTCGTCGGCGCCCTGGGCGCGGAGGAAGGCCGCGGCCTCCTCGGCTCCGTCGACCTCGAAGCGGCGGCCGCTCGTCCGGTGGGCCTCCCCCAGGCCGAGGTCGTGGAACATCGCGCCGACGTAGAGCAGTTCGGGGTCGAAGACGAGGCCGCGGGCGCGGCCCCGGAGGGCGCCGAAGAGGTAGACGCGGCGGGAGTGGTGGTAGACGAGCTCGCTCGCCGTGTCGCGGACGAGTTCGGTGGCGGCGGTGGCGAGCTTGCTGTCGGGGATCAGCGCGAGTGCGTTCATGGTGACAAGCCTCGCCGTGGGGCCCGCGCCCCCGCCATGTCCTCGTGGACAGGTATCCCACAGAATCGGACACATGACGAGGACGGTGGAGGCGGTCTCGCGCACGGTGCTGGTGGCGGCCTTCGACGGGGTCCGGCTGCTCGACGTGTCCGCGCCCCTGGAGGTGTTCGCCACGGCGGGCGCAGGCTACGAGGTACGGGTGTGCTCGCCCGGCGGGCGGGACGTCCGCACCGCGTGCGGGCTGCGGATCGGCGCCGATGTGGCGGCCGAGGAGGTGTCCGGCGCGGACACGCTGATCGTGCCGGGAGCCGTGGACGTGGAGCTCTGCACTGCGCTGGCGCCGACGGTGGCGGCCCTGGCGGCCGGCTCGCGGCGGGTGGCGTCCGTCTGTACGGGCGCCTTCGCGCTGGGGGCGGCGGGGCTGCTCGCCGGACGGCGGGCGACGACGCACTGGGAGCACGCGGCGGAGCTGGCCCGGCGTCACCCGGACACGGAGGTGACCGCGGACGCGATCCACGTGCGGGACGGCGAGGTGTGGAGCTCGGCGGGGGTGACGGCCGGGATCGACCTGTGTCTGGCCCTGGTGGAGGAGGACCGGGGGCCGGAGGCGGCCCGCGCGGTGGCGCGGGACCTGGTGGTCTTCCTCCAGCGGCCCGGCGGGCAGTCGCAGTTCTCGGCGGCCTCTCGCACTCCCCCGACCGGCCATCCGGTGGTCCGCCCGCTGCTGGACGCGGTGGCGGCGGATCCGGCGGCGGACCACAGCGCGTCGGCGCTGGCACGGCGGGCGGGGGTCAGCGCACGTCATCTGGCCCGACTCTTCCGGGAGCAGGTCGGGGCGACCCCGGCGGCTTACGTGGAGCGGGTGCGGGTGGAGGCGGCGCGGATGCTGCTGGAGGGCGGGGCGAGTGTCACGGGGGCGGCGGCGCGGAGCGGGCTGGGCAGCGACGAGAGCCTGCGGAGGGCGTTCGCCCGGCACTTCGGGGTGACGCCCTCCGCGTACCTGGCCCGTTTCCGTACGACGACGGGCGCGGCCTCCCTGTAGCCGCGCGCGGACCGTACTACGCGTAGGCCTCGACGATCTCGACGTCCTCCTCGGTCACGACTCCCTCGACGATGGTGAAGGAGCGGAACTGGAAGGGGCCCGCGTCGTCGGTGTCGGCGGTGGAGACGAGGACGTAGTGGGCGTGGGGCTCGTTCGCGTACGAGATGTCCGTGCGGGACGGGTAGGCCTCGGTCGCGGTGTGCGAGTGGTAGACGATGACGGGCTCCTCGTCCCGGTCGTCCATGTCGCGGTAGAGCTTGAGCAGGTCCGCGGAGTCGAACTCGTAGAACGTGGGCGAGCGGGCGGCGTTCAGCATGGGGATGAAGCGCTCGGGGCGGCCGCTGCCGGCCGGGCCCGCGACCACGCCGCAGGCCTCGTCGGGGTGGTCCGCGCGGGAGTGCTCCACGATCTGGTCGTACAGGGCCCGGGTGATGGTCAGCATGCCGACAGGATAAGCAGACGGGCCGCTCCGTACCGAGGAGTGGTACGGAACGGCCCGGATGCTGAGACCTGGCAGGTCAGGAACGCTTGACGAAGGCGGCGCCCTGGGGGTTGCGGGCCTTGAGGACCAGGTAGGAGACGGCCAGGACCAGGCCCCAGACCGGCGCGCCGTACAGCGCGACCCGGTTGCCCTCGTCCATGCCCATGGTCACGATGACCAGCGCGAGGAAGGCCAGGGCGAAGGCGCTGAGCCAGACGCCGCCGGGCGCCTTGAAGGAGGACTCGGGCAGCTCGCCGCGGTCGGCCTTGGCGCGGTAGCGGATGTGGCAGATCAGGATGGCGATCCAGGCCCACATGCCGGAGATGGTCGCGAAGGAGACGACGTAGTTGAACGCCTCGCCGGGCCACTGGTAGTTGATCCAGACGCCGACCATCATGAGCGCGGCCGAGAACGTGGTGCCGATCAGCGGGGTGCCGGAGCGGGTCAGCTTCGTGAAGACCTTCGGGCCCTGGCCGTTGAGCGCGAGGTCGCGCAGCATGCGGCCGGTGGAGTACATGCCCGAGTTGCAGGAGGAGAGCGCGGCCGTCAGGACGACGAAGTTGACGATGGCGGCGCCGACGCCGAGGCCCATCTTCTCGAAGGCGGCGACGAACGGCGAGACGCCCGGCTTGAACTCGGTCCAGGGGACGACCGACAGGATCATGATGAGCGCGCCGACGTAGAAGACGGCGATGCGCCACGGCACGGTGTTGATGGCCTTGGGCAGGACGGTCTTCGGGTCCTTCGACTCGCCGGCGGTGACGCCGACGAGCTCGACGGCGAGGAAGGCGAACATGACCATCTGGAGGGTCATGAGGGTGGAGTAGATGCCGTCCTTGCCGGCGAAGAAGCCGCCGAGGTCCCACAGGTGGGTGACGGAGGCGGTGTCGCCCGCGTCGGAGAAGCCGATGGTGAGGATGCCGGCGCAGATGAGGATCATGCCGACGATCGCGGTGACCTTGACCATGGAGAACCAGAACTCGAGCTCACCGAAGAGCTTCACCGAGATCAGGTTGGCGCCGTAGAGGATGACCGTGAAGACGAGGGCCGAGAGCCACTGCGGGATGTCCCACCAGTACGTCATGTAGGTGGCCGCGGCGGTGACCTCGGTGATGCCGGTGACGACCCAGAAGAGCCAGTACGTCCAGCCGGTCACGAAGCCCGCGAAGGGGCCCATGAACTCGCGGGCGTACTCCGAGAAGGAGCCCGAGACCGGGCGGTACATGAGGAGCTCGCCGAGCGCCCGCATGATGAAGAAGATGACGAGTCCCGCGGCGGCGTACGCGAGGATCAGACTCGGCCCCGCGATGGAGATGCCCTTGCCCGCGCCGAGGAAGAGGCCGGTGCCGATGGCTCCGCCGATCGCGATCATCTGGATCTGGCGTGCACCGAGTGCCCGGTGATAACCCTCGCCCGAGACGGTGTCCGCGGCCTCGTCGCCGTCGTGCTGCTTGTCGACCTGCACAGAGGTCATGGTGGTGCGCCTTTCTCCATGCTGATCCGCGCGACTGCGAGTGCGTCTGCCGCGGATCAGATCCTGATCCCCCCGGATGTGGATGGAGTGCCACCGGCGGTCAGCCGGTCAAAGCGCCCTCGGGAACAGGGGTGGCGTCCCCGAGCGGTCGTGAAGATTTATCACGCGGCAGGGGCCGATCGGCGGGGGCGCGTGTGGCGCACACCACACGAAAAGGTGGACAAAAGGGCCCTGGGAGGGCAAAGGCGGACACTCTGATAACGCATTCGTTATCCGGATTTGAGCGTCCGCTGAGCGAACATCCGCGCCTGAGGGTGACCTCGAAAGGCCCTACGCCATCAGCGTCTCGACGAGGGACTCCTGGAGCGCCCCCAGCCAGAGGTACGCCATCACCATCGGCTTGCGCGGGTCGGAGTCCGGCAGCCGGTACAGCTGCTCGCTCTCCTCGTCCTTGACCTCCAGACGGGTCCCGATCGTCAGCCGGAGGTCGTTGAGCGCCCCGAGCCAGGCCCGGGACTCGTCCGGGGTCAGCTTCAGGACGACGCCGCCCTCACCGGCCGACTCGCCGGAGAGCGAGTCCAGGCCGCGGACGACCACGAGGGCGTCCTCGCGCTTGCGGGCGCGCAGGTCGTTCTCGGTGTAGCGGCGGAAGTCGGCGGCGGAGGCCCGCAGCTCCTCGCTCTCGTCCCCGTACGCGTCGGGGAAGAGCCGCCGGAGGGCGGGGTCGGAGGGGGGCTCGCTCGGGCCCTCGGCGAAGAGGGCGGCCAGCGGGTCGGCATCGGCCGCGGGCTCGTCGCCGGGGCCGATGAGCTCCATCAGCTGGACCGCGAGGGAGCGGAGGATGGAGATCTCGACCTCGTCGAGCGCGATGGCCGCGCCGCCGCCGGGCAGGGTGTCGAATCGGCCGGCCATCAGAAGCGGTCCTGGGAGAGGGTCGCCCAGAGGCCGTAGCCGTGCATCGCCTGCACGTCCCGTTCCATCTCCTCGCGGGTGCCGGCGGAGACGACGGCCTTCCCCTTCTCGTGCACGTCGAGCATCAGCTTGTGCGCCTTGTCCTTGGAGTAACCGAAGTACGACTGGAAGACGTAGGTCACATAGCTCATCAGGTTGACCGGATCGTTGTGCACGAGGGTCACCCAGGGCACGTCGGGTTCGACGACCGCGGAGACCTCCTCGGCCGATTCCGTACGTTCGATCTCAATAGGCGCGACGCTCACTCACCCCATGCTGCCACCCCGGGGGGCCCATCGCACAAACAGGTCACCCATACCGACCCCCTATTCGTCACTTTGACGATTTCTGCGCTAGCATCGCTGACATGAACGCTGCGGACCTTGGGCTGCCGGTGGACGTGCCGTCGACCGCGCTCTTCACCGATCAGTACGAGCTGACCATGCTCCAGGCGGCCCTCCGGGCCGGCACCGCCGACCGCCACTCGGTCTTCGAGGTCTTCACCCGGCGGCTGCCCGAGGGGCGCCGCTACGGCGTCCTCGCGGGCGTCGGCCGGGTCCTGGACGCCGTCGAGAACTTCCGCTTCGACCCCGCCGTCCTGGGCTTCCTGCGCGAGCGCGGCATCGTCGACGAACCGACCCTCGAATGGCTGGCCGGATACCGCTTCTCCGGCGACATCTGGGGCTACCCCGAGGGCGAGGTGTACTTCCCCGGCTCGCCCGTCCTGCGCGTCGAGGGCTCCTTCGCGGAGTGTGTGCTCCTGGAGACCGTGATCCTCTCGATCCTCAACCACGACTCGGCCATCGCCGCCGCCGCCTCCCGCATGTCGGCCGCGGCCGGCGGGCGCCGCCTCATCGAGATGGGCGCCCGGCGGACCCACGAGCTGGCGGCCGTCGCGGCCTCCCGCGCCGCGTACGTCGGCGGCTTCGAGGCCACCTCGGACCTCGCGGCCGGCTTCCGCTACGGCATCCCGACCGTCGGCACCTCCGCCCACGCCTTCACCCTGCTCCACGACAGCGAGCGGGACGCCTTCCGGGCGCAGGTCGACAGCCTGGGCCGGGGTACGACCCTGCTCGTCGACACGTACGACGTGGCCGAGGCCGTCCGCACCGCCGTGGAGGTGGCCGGGCCCGAGCTCGGAGCCGTCCGCATCGACTCGGGCGACCTGCTGCTCGTCGCCCACCGCGTACGGGCGCAGCTGGACGAGCTGGGCGCCCGGGACACGAAGATCGTCGTCACCTCGGACCTCGACGAGTACGCCATCGCCTCGCTCGCGGCGGCGCCGGTCGACGCGTACGGGGTGGGCACGCAGCTGGTCACCGGCAGCGGCCACCCGACCTGCTCCATGGTCTACAAGCTGGTCGCCCGGGCCCGCACGGCCGACCCCAAGGCGCCCCTCGTGCCGGTCGCGAAGAAGTCCGTGGGCGGCAAGGCCTCGGTCGGCGGCCGCAAGTGGGCGGCGCGGCGGCCCGACGCGTACGGGGTCGCCGAGACCGAGGTCGTGGGCACGGGCCCGGTCCCGCCGGAGCTCGTGGACCACCAGCTTCTGGTCAAGCTGGTCAAGGGCGGCGAGGTGGTGGCCCGGGAGCCGCTGGAGGCCGCCAGGGACCGGCACATCGCGGCCCTCGCGGGGCTGCCGATGTCGGCGATCCAGCTCTCGCGCGGCGAGCCGGTGCTGCCGACGGAGTACGCGTAGGCCTGCGCCTTCGCGAACGCGCAGGCCGACGCCTTCGTGTAGGCCGACGCCTTCGTGTAGGCCGACGCCTTCGCGAATAGGCCGACGCCTTCGCGAACGCGTGGGCACAACGCGGGGACGCCCCCTCCCCTCGGGAGGGGGAAGTCTCTAGGCTCGAACCCACCCCCATCCGACGCGCTAAGGACACCCGCCATGCACCGCGCATTGATCGTTGTGGACGTTCAGAACGACTTCTGCGAGGGCGGCAGCCTCGCGGTGGCGGGCGGCGCGGACGTCGCCGCCGCCATCACGGACCTGGTCGGCCAGACGGCGGGCACGTCCTACCGGTACGTGGTGGCCACCCGCGACCACCACGTCGACCCGGGCGCGCACTTCGCCCCGGAGGGCGAGGATCCGGACTACGTCACCTCCTGGCCGGTGCACTGCGTGGCCGGCACGGAGGGCGTCGGCTTCCACCCGAACTTCGCGCCCGCCGTCGCCAGCGGGGCGATCGACTCCGTCTTCGACAAGGGCGCCTACGACGCGGCGTACAGCGGCTTCGAGGGCCTCGACGAGAACGGGCGGACGCTCGCGGAGTGGCTGCGGGAGCGGGACGTCACCGAGGTCGACGTGGTGGGCATCGCCACCGACCACTGCGTCCGGGCCACGGCCCTGGACGCGGCGCGGGAGGGCTTCCGGACCCATGTGCTGCTCGACCTGACGGCCGGGGTCGCGAAGGCGACGACGGCGAAGGCCCTGGAGGAGCTCACGACGGCGGGCGTGGAGCTGACCGGCGAGCCGCTCGTCTAGGGCCTGTCCGGCGGATCAACGCCGCGGCCCCGGCCATGATCCGCCGGACAGGCCCTAGAGCCGGAAAAGGTCCTGGGAGCCCTTCGGTGGATTCCCAGCGCTGTCGCCCCTGACCTCCCTAGGTCCTGTCGTCAAACTCCCGTCGTCCGCCCGAAGGGCGGGCCCTGCGGCGTCAGGTGCGTGCTCTCGGCGTGCCGGGCGCGGGTGCCTAGGCCGCGGGCGCCTTCGGGAGCGTGCGGGCCGGGTGCCAGAGCTCCTGGGCGGCGCCGGGCGCGGATCTCCAGAGCAGGCCGTCGGGGTGGTGCAGGACGGCCGTGATCTCGTCCGGGGTGGGCGGCTCGCTGTTGCCGCGGAGGTAGACCGCGCGCAGGCCGAGGTTCCGCAGCCGCGTCAGGGCGCGGGCACGGTTGGCGGCGTGGACCAGAAAGCGGACCGAGGCCCCGTCGCGGGCCGGGCTGGGCAGCCCTATCGCGACCACCACGCTGCCGCCCGGCAGCTTGCAGAACCCTCCGTTGGGCATGCGGAACCACTCCCCCGTGGATCAGATGTCAATAAGAACTGCGGTCAGACGCACCTAAACACGATCGGCCGCCGCCCGCTAGGGGGCGACGGCCGATCATGGCTTGACCTGCAGCTTTACCGACTACTTGGTCGACGGGCCAACCTGGACCGTGATCGTCTGGCCATCCTTCGGCTCCTTGACGACCTGGATCTTGGTGTTGGTGTCAGTTACCTGGACACCGGCACGCGCGGTCTCGGGGAACCAGTAGGTGCCCTTGCGGTCGTCGAAGACCGGGTTACCGGCCTGCGACGGGACCCAGGTGCCCACGCCCGCCTTGTGCAGCTGGAAGCCGTCCGTGCGGGAGAGGCTGAAGGGGGCGTCGTACGACTGGACGCGGTTGCGCATCAGCGTGCCGTCGGACCACTTCAGCGGGCTCGGGTGCGCGTCGATCGGGAGGACTCGACCCACGCCCGGGTGCTGGGAGGTGTTGTTGTCCTTCTGGGACAGGTCCCACTTCCAGATGAGCAGACCGTTCTGGTACGGGTAGTGCTCGACCCAGCCGGCCTTGTCGCCCGTGAAACCGAAGTTGTACGGGCCGACCTTGAGGGTCGCGTCGTACGAGACGTACTGGCGGTTCTCCGCGATGTAGTACTGCTCGTAGTCCTTCGAGAAGCCCTTCGCGATCCGCGAGAAGCCCTTCGAGACCCAGCCGTTGTCACCGTTCTCGGCGCCGTCCGAGAAGACGTTGGCGCCGTCGGCGGTGAGGGTGATGGCGTCGGCGGTGAAGCCCTTGCCGCCCGCGCCGCCGTCCGTCTGGTAGCGGAAGCGGAGGTCGAACTTCTTGCCCGCGAAGGCGTCGAGGCCGTAGACGAGCTTCTTGTGCGCACCGGAGACGTCCGTCAGCGACGGGGAGCCGGCGGCGTCGCGCGGGAGCGCCACACCGTTGGCGGTGCCGTCGAGAACGGTCCAGTTGGCGCCGCCGTCGGTCGAGGCCTCGGCGTAGAGGAAGTCGTAACCCTTCTCGATGTCCCACCAGCCCTGGAGCTCCAGGGAGGCCGAGGACTTGCCGGTCAGGTCGACCGGGCGGGTCAGGGTGTTCTTGAGGTCGTCACCCATGTTGCTCCACCACTGGGTGGCACCCTCGGCGGGGGCCACGACCTCGGTGGGAACCGACTTCTTCGGCAGCTCGACGACGAGCGCCTGCGGGTTCTTGGTGTTGTACTCCGAGACGCCCAGCTTGTGGGTGGTCTTGGTGCCACGCTGCCAGTCGTTGACCTTGGCGTAGTTCAGCCAGCCCAGCTGGAGCTTGTCCCAGGAGGTCATGTCGCCGGGCAGGTCGCCGATGGCGTCCTTGCCCTCGCCCAGCCAGGAGCCGGACGACATGAGGGTCCAGAACCCGGTGGAGTTCTCGCCGCCCGCGGTGTCGTAGTGGTCCGGCAGGCCGAGGTCGTGGCCGTACTCGTGCGCGTAGACGCCGAGGCCGCCGTTCTCCGGCTGCATCGTGTAGTCGCCGACCCAGATGCCGGTCTCGCCGATCTGCGTACCGCCGGCCTTGTTGTTCGCCGGGCCGGTCTTGCCGGCGTTGGTGCCGTACGCGTACCAGCGGTGGGCCCACAGCGCGTCGGTGCCCTGGGCGCCGCCACCGGCCGACTCGTCCTCGCCCGCGTGGACGATCTGGAAGTGGTCGATGTAGCCGTCGGGCTCGTTGAAGTTGCCGTCGGCGTCGAAGTCGTAGCGGTCCCACAGGTCGTACTGGGCGAGTTCGGCCTTGATCTGGGCGTCGGTCTTGCCCTGGGCCTTCTGGCCGGCCGCCCACGCGGTGACGCCGTCGCGGACGGTGTCCCAGACGTTGGCGCAGTTGGTGTCGCCGCAGTAGTTCGAGCCGTAACGGGCCTCGTTGTAGTCGACCTTGACCCAGTCGGAGACCGCGCCGTCGACCGAGTAACGGCCGGACGAGGTCTTCTCGAAGTAGGTCTTGACGGACTGCTTCGGCTTGCCCTTGGCGTCCTTGCCCGTACCGAAGTACAGGTCCTGGAAGTGCTTGCGGTTGTAATCCGCCTGCCAGGCCGTGGAGTTGTCGTTCGCACGGTCCGGCTTGGCTATCTGGTTGTGCAGGGGACCGGGCTGGCCGCCGTACATCGGCTTGAGCTCGTCCGTGTCGTCGTCCTCGCGGTCGACGAGGGTGGTGGTGTCCACCTTGTCGCCGAACTCGACGAGGATGGTGAAGATCTTGTCGGTCTTCTCGCGGCCGAGCTCGACGTACTTCTTGCTGTCGAGCTTGACGACCTGCGAGCCCCCGCGCTTCTCGACCTTGGCCTCGCCGTTCAGCACCTGCTCCAGGGCAGCCTTGCGCTGCTGCTCCTGCTTCTTGCTGAACGGACCGTCAAGGTCGTGGTCGACCGTCGTCTTGTCGACGGTCTGGATGCCGGCCGGCGACACCTTGCCGTCGCTGTCGGCCCAAGCGGTGGAGAAGGTCGAGGCGGTGGCGGCGGTGGCCGCGAGCGCCACGACGACTGCGGACGCTCTGATCGCCCGTCGTCTGTTGGTCACTTGATGTAGTCCTCCCCGGCGCCCACGCACCCGGACCGAAGGTGGGGTGTCCGTCCTGCGGGGTCGCGCGTCACAAGTGACGACATTTGACCGGAGTGGCGCCAGAAAAGACAGATCTTGACTTGCACATACCAACTGCACTATGCGGGAGCAGAATTCCGATAATCGGACGCCCCGCGGGCATACCTCACACCCGACCTGCCCGTCCTGCCGCCCGCCCCTCCGTCCTGCAGGCGCATCACGGCGGGTAGGGAGCAGGTCGTGTGACTCCGTGCGCCCCCTGTGCACCGGCACGGTGGGTTAGGTCACGCTTACCGCTGGTTCCCTCCGGGCATCCACCGTCATAGAGTCGAACCGATGTCCTGAGGGGGCGGTACCTGTCATGCAGCGACCGAACGCCGCACAACTCGCCTACGGTTCGGCCACCGTCGTCCTCGCGACCGTCGCCCTGCTGTTGCTCTCGCGCACGACGACGACTCTCGGGATCGCGGTGATCTGTGCCGCGGGCCTGCTGCTCGGCCTTCTCGTGGCGGTGACGATGCCGGTACGGGCGAGGACCGTCAAGAC
The DNA here is from genome assembly GCF_014649015.1 of Streptomyces narbonensis. Taxonomy (GTDB): domain Bacteria; phylum Actinomycetota; class Actinomycetes; order Streptomycetales; family Streptomycetaceae; genus Streptomyces; species Streptomyces narbonensis. The sequence goes on along the minus strand of NZ_BMSF01000001.1, from coordinate 112,660 downwards.
CTCCGCGGCGCCGGTTCCCGCCGCTCCCCCCGCTTCTTCGCCCCTCGGGAACGAAGAGATCCGGATACCGGCCGCGCGCGTGGGCGCGGGGGCCGATACCCGGATCGGTTCGTGACGCCCTGACAAGCGGCACACGGGACTGACTACTGTGCCGTGACGACCACCGTCTTCGCCGCCTTGTCGTGCAGGCCCTGCTTGTAGGGCTTGTCGACCAGGATGAGGATGAGGATGAGCAGCGGCCACAGGCAGGCGCAGCAGACCAGCGCGGGCAACCACAGCACGATGGCCCGCAGCAGCGACTGGCTCATCGGGGGCGTCGAGCCGTCGTTGAGCATCGCGACGCGGAGCTTCATCAGCCTCTTGCCGATCGTCTGGCCGTTCTTGGCCGTCAGCACCGTGTCGTAGGCGACGTACGCGACGATCGTGATGAGCTGGAAGACCAGCTGGCTGCCACCGTTGAGGCTGTTGACCGTGTCGCCGAAGTCGTTGCCGTCCCGGGTCGCCCGCTCGTAGATGTCGAACGGGATACCGATGATCGCCAGCGGCACCGTGACGATCACCCAGTCGATCAGCCGGGCCAGGATGCGCCGGCCGGTCTCGGCGAGCGGCGGCATCCCGGAGAGAGGATCGGTGCCGCCGTAACCACCGCCGTAACCGCTCCCGTACGGGGGCGGAGGCGGAGGCATGTTGTCGTACGGAGAGCCGGACGAGGGACCGTAGGGGTTCCCCGGCGGAGGCCCGCCCGGGGGCTGCCCTCCCGGGGGCTGCCCGCCGGGGGGCTCCCCGGGCGGGGGTGTTCCGTCAGGCGGCGGCTGGCCGGAGGAGGGTGGTGCGGGCTCCTGCGGCCTCTTGAGGAACGGGTCCTCCTCGGGCGGCTGGCCGGGCGGCGGCTGATCGGTGCTCATGGGGGCAGTGCATCCCAGGGGCGGCCACCCCGCACGAAATCAACGCCCGTTCGGGGGACGGCGCCCCCGCCCGACCGACCCCCGACCGAGTCCGGCGACAGGCCCTAGGGTCGGCGAGGCGCGGTGCCAGACCCCGCGAGCCAGGCCTGATCGGCAAGACACCCCCGAGAGTGCGTGCCAGGCGTTGCGGGGCAGGCGGGAATGTGACGACACCCCCTAGCGGGCGACGAAGGTGCGGGCTGCCTTGTCGTGCCAGCACTGACGCCAGGGGCGGTCGAAGAGGCACCACAGGACGTTGAGGACGCCGATGACCAGGAGCCCGAGGACGCTGTAGACGAGCCAGCGCCGCAGGGCCGCACCGAACCGCGGCGGCTGGTGCGCCTCGATGTCCCGCACCTCGATCCCGCACAGCTTCTTGCCCAGGGTCCGCCCCCACTTGGCGGTGGGCAGCGCCTCGTACAGGACGCCGATGACGAAGAGCGAGGCGAGCGCGATGCCGAACTGCACGGAAGTGGTCGCGTCCAGAAGCCACACCTGGACGGTCGTGCCGGACTGCTTGGCCGCCTCGATCTTGCCGTCGATGTGGTCGAGGGCGGCGGTCACGAAGGGGAAGCCCGCGGCGCCGACGAGGGCGCCCAGGACGACGGTGTCGATCAGCCGGGCCAGCAGGCGCCTGCCGAGACCCGCGGGGCGTGCGGCGGCCTGGGCGCGGGCCGCCTGCTGGAACACGTCCTCGACCGGTGGCTTCCACGGCAGGACCGGCGGCTGCTGCTCCTGCTGCTCTTGGGGCTGGGGCTGGGATGGGGCTTGAGGCTGGGGGCGCGGCTGGGCCTGCTGCGGCGGCTGCGGCTGCTGGGCCCAGGAGGGCGTGGAAGGTACGGGGGCGGGGGCGGGGGCCGCGGGTTCGGGGGCAGGCTGCGGGGCGGGCGCGGGGGTGACGGGCATTCCGCCGAGGCGCGCGGCTCCCCCGGCCGACCGGGGGTCCGCCGCCGGGGCGGGGGCCGGGGCCGGGGCGGCAGCGCGGGGCTCCGCCGGCTCGCTCGTGCCCGCGACGGGCCACTCGGCCGGGCTCCGCGGGTCGGGGACGACGGGGGCCCGCCGCTGCGGCTGCGGCTGCGGCTGGACCGGGGGTTCGGGTCGGGCCGGGGGTTCGGGCTGCTGTTCCTGGGGCGCGCCCCAGGCGACCTTCTGGTCGCGTTCGCCGCCGAAGCCCGTCTGGCGGGCGGTGTCCGCCTGCCAGGCCGAGGAGGGCTCCGGCGTCACCGGCGCCTCCTCGAAGTCGTCGAAGAAGACGGGTCCCGTCTCCTCGACCACCGGCACGGGGGCCGCGGGCAGGGCCGCCGGGACGGGCGCCGGGGCCAGAGCCGGGCTGGGCCCGTGGTTCTGTGCCGCGATCTGCGCCGGGTTCTGGGCGGCGATCTGCGCCGGGCCCTGGGCCGGGTTCTGCGCCGGGGTCCGCGCCGGGCTCGGTGCCGGAGCCTGGTTCTGGGCCGGCGCGAGGTTCTGGGCCGGCGCGAGGTTCTGGGCCGCCGCCGGGTTCTCCACGGCCGGGTACTGCGCGACCACCGGCGCGGGCGCGGGACCGGGGGCCAGGATCGGGCCCGCGGGGATCGCCCCGGCGGGCGGGTTCGGCGTGCCCTCGCCGTCCTTGGGCGCCGGCCGGCTCGTACCGGGCACCCAGGCGCCCCCGTTCCAGTACCGGATGTATCCGGGAATGGACGGGTCCGGGTAGTACCCCGCCTGCGGTACCTCTCCGCCGCCTCCAGGAGGAGTAGCCACTGCCCCGACTCCGTTCAGTCACAACGCCTTTGATCCCACGGCCGCTCCCCCGGGCATGCCGCGCCCAAGGAGGACAGTAACGAAGAACGTCCCCGAGGGAAGAAAGAGCCCACGAGAAAGACCGCCTTCGGGCGACAGAGACCGGAATCGATCACTCATGGTGATGTTCGGGCCGATGCCTCCGGAGTCGGCCGGTGCGCTGCGACCGCCTTCCGGGTCTCTCGAAGACCTTCCGAGAAAACTTTCCGAGAAAACCTCCCGAAGTCGCGTAATGAACGGCGTGGACCCCGCTCTCTCCCGGTGAAGGCCCGTCCGGGGCCCTCCGTGAGAGGACGTACGACCATGCAGAACACCGACAACACCACCGTCGAGCGCGAGCTGGAGCTCAAGCTGGTGCTCTCCCCCGAGCGCGCCGTTCCCGTCCCCGCCCGGCTCGCCTACCGCACCGACGACCCGTACGCCGTCCACATCACCTTCCACGTCGGCTCGGACCACCCGGTCAACTGGACGTTCGCGCGCGAGCTGCTCGTCGAGGGCGTCTTCCGGGCGTGCGGCCACGGCGACGTCCGCATCTGGCCGACGAAGGTCGACGGCCGCAGCGTCGTCCTGATGGCGCTCTCCTCCCCCGACGGGGACGCCCTGCTCGAAGCCCCGTCAGCGCAGGTGTCCGCCTGGCTGGAGCGGACCCTGCGCGCGGTGCCGCCGGGCACCGAGTCCGAGCGGCTCGGTATGGAGGACGGGCTCGCCGAGCTCCTGGCGACCACCGTGATCCCCGACGAGCTGTGGCTGCGCGACCCGTGGCCGTCGGACGAGTCGCAGGACGGCGAGCTGTGAACCGCGTGTCCCGCCGCGACGGCCACCTGACCCTCGTCTCAGAACAGCTTTCCGGGGTTGAGCAGCCCCAGCGGATCGAAGGTGTGCTTGATCCCTCGCTGGAGTTCGAGGCCGACCGGGCCCAACTCCCTGGCCAGCCACTCCTTCTTGAGGACGCCCACGCCGTGCTCGCCGGTGATCGTGCCGCCGAGGGCGAGCCCGAGCGCCATGATCTCGTCGAAGGACTCCCGAGCGCGCCGCGACTCGTCCTCGTCGGCGTGGTCGAAGCAGACGACGGGATGGGTGTTGCCGTCCCCCGCGTGCACGCAGACACCGATGGTCAGGTCATATTTCTCCGCGATCGCCGACGTGCCGTCGAGCATCGCGGCCAGCTTCGTCCGCGGCACGCACACGTCGTCGATCATCGTCGCGGTCTTGATCGTCTCCAGGGCCGTGAGGGAGAGCCGGCGCGCCTGGAGGAGGAGTTCGGACTCGGCGGTGTCCGCGGCCGGCACGACCTCGGTGGCGCCCGCGGCCGTGCACAGCTCACCGACGGCGGCCAGGTCGGCGGCCGGGTCCAGGGTGTCGAAGGCACACAGGAGGAGCGCTTCGGTGGTGTCGGGCAGCCCCATGTGCGCCAGCCGGTTGACGGCCTGGACGGTGGTGCGGTCCATCAGTTCGAGCAGCGACGGGGTGTGGCCGCGCTCCATGATCGCGCAGACGGCCTCGCAGGCGGCGGCCGCGGAGGGGAACTCGGCGGCGAGCGCGAGCTGCGCCGGGGGCTGCGGCCTGAGCGCGAGCACGGCCCCGACGACGATGCCCAGGCTGCCCTCGGACCCGACGAAGAGCCTGGTCAGGTCATATCCGGCGACGCCCTTGGCGGTGCGGCGGCCGGTGGTGAGGAGCCGGCCGTCGGCGAGGACGACGTCGAGGCCGAGGACGTACTCGGCGGTGACTCCGTACTTGACGCAGCACAGACCTCCGGAGGCGGTGCCGATGTTCCCGCCGATGGTGCACGTCTCCCAGCTGGAGGGGTCCGGCGGGTAATACAGGCCGTGTTCGGCGACGGCCCGTGACAGCACGGCGTTGACGACACCCGGTTCGACCACGGCGATCCGGTCGACCGGGTTGATCTCCAGGATGCGGTCCATCTTGACCAGGGAGAGCACGATGCAGCCCTCGGAGGCGTTGGCGCCGCCGGAGAGGCCCGTGCGGGCTCCTTGGGGGACGACGGGGACACGGAGTTCGGTGGCGGTCCGCATGACGTGCTGGACCTGTTCGACGGTGCGCGGGAGCACGACGACCGCGGGGGTGCCGGCCGCGCAGAAGCTCGCCATGTCGCGGGAGTAGGAGGCCGTGACGTCCGGGTCGGTGAGGAGCGCCTCGGCGGGTAGCCCGGCGCGCAGCCGCGTCAGAAGATCGTCCATGCATCCAGCGTGGCACCCGGGGCCATCGGTGTGAACCCGCCGGAGCGGGCGCTTCGTGTGCTCTTCGTACAGGCGCGTACGGGCGCACAGTGAGCGCCATGAAGACCCAGAACGTGTCGAGGACGGTCCTGGCGGCGGGCGTGGGCGCGGTCCTCGCCGCGACGGCCCTGCTGTACGTCCCCGAGCTCGTCGGCCAGGGGCCGCCGCCCCCGCCCGGTCCGGCGCAGCGGGCGACGATCGCGGCGCACGCCGGCGCGCAGGCCGCGCTGCCGGACCTGGCCGCGCTGATCGCCGACCGGGAGAAGTGGCTGAGGTCCCACCCCGAGGACGACGCGTCCTGGGCGGCGCTCGGCGCGGCCTACACGGAGCGCGGGGCGCGGATCGGGGACGTACGCGACTACCCGAGGGCCGAGCGGGCGCTGAAGCGGTCCCTGGCCGAACGGCCCGCCGCCCGGGGCAACGTGGACGCGCAGCTGGGGCTCGGGGCGCTCGCGGGGGCTCGCGGCGACTGGAAGTCCGCCAAGGAGTGGGGCGAGCGGGTGCGGAAGGCGGAGCCGGGGCGCTGGCCCGCGTACCCGGTCCTGATCGACGCGTACAACGGCCTCGGCGACTACGAGTCCGCCCGGAAGGCGGCGGAGAAGCTGGAGGAGCTGCACGCGGGCGCGGTCGTGCGCGCGCGTGCGGCGCAGGCGTACCGGAACCGGGGCTGGCGCGAGGACGCCGACGCGGCGGCCCTGGACGCGGCGGCGCTGGCGGAGACGGACGCGGAGAAGGCGGCGTCGCTGGGGCGGCTCGGGGACCTGGCGTGGGAGCGGGGCGAGGCGGCCGAGGCGCTCGCCCGGTACGGCGCGGCACTGCGGCTCGTACGGGACCACGGGCCTTCGCTGGCGGGGCGTGCGCGGGCGCTCGCGGGCCTGGGACGTACCGACGAGGCGCTGCGCGACTGGCGGGCGGCGCTGGCCCGGCTGCCGCTGCCGGAGTACCTCCTGGAGGCGGGCGAGCTGTACGAGGCGGTGGGCCTGGAGGGGGAGGCTCGGGCGCTGTACGAGCGGTTGCGGAGCGGCACGTGGGTGCGGGGCGAGGTGACCCTGGGGCTGCTGGAGGCGGACCACGGCACGCCGGCGGCGGCGGTCGAGCGGCTCCGGGCGGAGTGGGCGCGCGGGCACCGCTCGGTGGCGGTGGCGGACGCGCTCGGATGGGCGCTGTACCGGGCCGGGGACCCGAGGGAGGCGCTCGGGTACGCGAAGCGGGCCACGGACGAGGGGCTGCGGAGCGCGCTCTTCACGTACCACCTGGGCGAGATCGAGCGGGCGCTGGAGCAGACCGGTCCGGCCCGCCGCCATCTGGCGGAGGCGCTGCGGATCAACCCGGAGTTCTCCCCGCTGCACGCCCGGCGGGCGGAGCAGGCCCTGACGGCCCTGGGCGAGCTGCCCGACGAGCTCCCGAAGGAACTCCGTCCGGAGGCGCCGGCGGAGGCCTCGACGGCGGCGGGGACGGGCACAGCGGCCTCGGGCGTCACGGCGGGCTCGGGCGTCACGGCGGGCTCGGGCGTCACGGCGGGCTCGGGTACGACGGCGGGCTCGGGCGTCGTGGCCGGCTCGGGTACGACGGCGGGCTCGGGCGTCACGGCGGGCTCGGGTACGACGGCGGACACGGCGGCCTCGGGCGCGGTGCGCGAGTAGCGCGAGTAGCGCGTGCGCGCGCCGTCGGAGGTGCTCCCGGCCCACCCCCCGTATGGGCCGGGAGCACATGCGGGAGGGTCCCGGAGCCGGAGCCCCGGAACCCTCCCGCACGGTGATGGCGGCGGCGACTAGAGGTTGCCGCGCTTCTCCTGCTCGCGCTCGATCGCCTCGAACAGGGCCTTGAAGTTGCCCTTGCCGAAGCCCATCGAGCCGTGGCGCTCGATCATCTCGAAGAAGACGGTCGGGCGGTCCTGAACCGGCTTGGTGAAGATCTGCAGCAGGTATCCGTCCTCGTCGCGGTCGACGAGGATCTTCAGCTCGCGCAGGGTCTCGACGGGCACGCGGGTCTCGCCCGCCCACTCGCCGAGGGTGTCGTAGTACGAGTCGGGGGTGTCGAGGAAGGAGACGCCCGCGGCCCGCATCGCACGCACGGTGGCGACGATGTCGTTGGTGGCGAGGGCGATGTGCTGGACGCCGGCGCCGCCGTAGAACTCCAGGTACTCGTCGATCTGCGACTTCTTCTTCGCGATCGCCGGCTCGTTGATCGGGAACTTCACCTTGAGGGTGCCGTCCGCGACGACCTTCGACATGAGGGCGGAGTACTCGGTGGCGATGTCGTCGCCCACGAACTCCTTCATGTTCGTGAAGCCCATGACCTTGTTGTAGAAGCCGACCCAGTCGTTCATCTTGCCGAGCTCGACGTTGCCGACGCAGTGGTCGATGGCCTGGAAGGTGCGCTTCGCCGGCGGCTCGACGATCGGGTTCGCGGAGACGAAGCCCGGCAGGTACGGGCCGTCGTAGCCGGAGCGCTCGACGAGGGTGTGGCGGGTCTTGCCGTAGGTGGCGATGGCGGCGAGGACGACGGTGCCGTTCTCGTCCTTCAGCTCGTACGGCTCGGTGATGCCGGTGGCGCCGTGCTCGACGGCGTAGGCGTACGCGGCACGGGCGTCCGGCACCTCGATCGCCAGGTCGACGACGCCGTCACCGTGCTCGGCGACGTGGTCGGCGAGGAAGCGGCCCCGGTCGGTCGAGGCCTTGATGACGGAGGTGAACACGAAACGGGCGGCGCCGTTGGTGAGGACGTAGCTGGCGGTCTCGCGGCTGCCGTTCTCCGGTCCGGAGTAGGCGACCAGCTTCATGCCGAAGGCCGTGGAGTAGTAGTGCGCGGCCTGCTTGGCATTGCCGACGGCGAAGACGACCGCGTCCATTCCCTTGACCGGGAAGGGATCGGCCTTACGCGCGGTGGAGGGGGTGTGATCGATGGTCTCAGTCATGGCAGCAATGTCCCGCCGTTCGGCAAGGTGCGCAAGAGTTTGTTGTTCTGCTGGTCAATCTGCATAGCGACGGGCGAGTATTGCCGTGCGACTTGTACATCCTGACTATGGGGAGACCGTTGTGGCGATCGATCATTTGGACGGCCGGCTGATCACGCTTCTCGCGCGCGAGCCGCGGATAGGGGTCCTGGAGGCCTCCCGACGCCTCGGGGTGGCGCGCGGGACGGTGCAGGCGCGCCTCGACCGGCTCCAGGCGAGCGGGGTGATCTGCGGTTTCGGGCCACAGGTGGACCCGGCGGCGCTGGGCTATCCGGTGACGGCCTTCGCGACGCTGGAGATCAAGCAGGGCCAAGGGGCGGACGTGCGGGGGCATCTGGCGACGGTGCCGGAGGTGCTCGAACTGCACACGACGACGGGTCACGGCGACATGCTCTGCCGGCTGGTCGCGCGGTCCAACGCCGATCTCCAGCGGGTGATCGACAAGGTGGTGGGCTTCGAGGGGATCGTGCGGGCGTCGACGGCGATCGTGATGGAGAACCCGGTCCCGCTGCGGATCATCCCGCTGGTGGAGCAGGCGGCGCAGGAGTAGGGCGGGAGCGCGGAGAGAGGGAGAGCGGGAGCACGGAGAGGGGGAGAGCCGGGGCGCAGAGGGGGAGACGGGGGCGCAGAGGGGGAGACGGGGGCGTGAACGGGGCGCGCTCGCAAAGAAGTCGCTGCAAAAAGGTCTCTGCAAAGAAGGGGCTGCAAAGAACCCCTTGCAACATCTTCTTTGCAACTCTAGGCTTGAGCCATGTCCGAGCCCGAGAAGCACCTGAGCCGCATCCTGGACCCGCGCTCCCTGCGCGGGCTCGCCCATCCGCTGCGCATCCAGCTGCTGCGCGCCCTCCGTCGTTACGGACCCGCCACCGCCTCCCAGCTGGCGGAGCGGCTCGGCGAGTCCAGCGGGGCGACCAGCTACCACCTGCGCCAGCTGGCGGCCGTGGGCTTCGTCGAGGACGACCCGACGCGCGGCAAGGGCCGGGAGCGGTGGTGGAAGGCGGCCCAGCAGGGGACGTCCCTCGACGAGACACTCCACAAGAACCGTGACCCCGAGGTCCAGGGCGCCCTGGAGGTCTTCCTGTACGAGGTGGCGACCATCCACACGCAGGAGCTGAACACCTACCTCGGCACCCGGCACGACTGGCACGAGGACTGGGGGAGCGCCTCGGACATGAGCGACTTCACGCTGAGACTGCCCACCGAGAAGCTGCGGGAGCTGACCGGGAAGGTCCACGAGCTGATCGACAGCTACCGCGACACCGCAGACACGGACGCCCCGGGCGCCGAGCGCGTGCGGATCCATCTGCACGCGTTCCCGCAGCAGGAGGACTGACCGCCGCGCCGCCACCGGCACACGCCCATCCACACGCACGGAAGGAACCCTCGCCATGCACGCCGACATCCACCTGCAGTTACACGCCCTGGCCGCGACCGAGCTGCGGCACGAGGCGGCCGCCTTCCGCCGACGGGCCGCCGACCAGGCCCCCTCCTCGCCCCTCCGCGTCCAACTGGGCTGGAAGCTTGTCGAGTTGGGCCTCCGGATGGTCACACCGGCGAACCGACGCCTACCCCTCACCTTGACCGCATGACCGCCCCGGGGGGAGCGGAGACCGCCGCCGACACCGCCGCGGCGAAGAACGCCCGAGGCCCGCTGGCCACCGTCCTCACGGCCAACGCCGTCTCGATCACCGGCAATTCACTCACACTCATCGGCGTTCCGTGGTTCGCGCTCGACACCACGGGAAGCCCCGGCAAAGCGGGAATCGTCGCCTTCTGCGCGGCGCTCCCCGTGCTGCTGTCCACGCTCGCCGGCGGACCGCTCATCGACCGTCTGGGCCGCCGCCGGGTCAGCATCTCCTCCGACCTGGTCTGCGGGCTCGCGCTCGCGACGATCCCGCTGCTGCACGGCATGGGCGTCCTGGAGTTCTGGATGCTGTGCGCGCTGATGGCGGTCACCGGCCTGTGCCACGCGCCGGGCGAGATGGCCCGGCACGTCCTGGTACCCGACCTCGCACAGCGGGCCGGGACGGCGCTCCCCCGGGTGGCGAGCCTGTACGACGCCGTGGCGCGCGGTGCGCGGATGGCGGGGGCCGCCCTCGCCGGACTGCTCGTCGCGTTCCTGGGCGCCGACACGGTGCTCCTCCTCGACGCGGCCACCTTCGGGCTCTCCGCGCTGCTCGTCACGGCCGGCCTGCGCGGGGTGCCCGCGGCGGAGCCGATGCGCGACGGGCCCCGGCTCTCCCCCGCCCGCTACCGGGCCGACCTGCGCGAGGGGTACGCCTATCTGTTCCGGGCCCGGCTCATGCTCGGCATCATGGTCATGGTGATGGTCACCAACGGCCTCAACCAGAGCTGGAGTTCGGTGCTGCTGCCGGTCCATGCCCGGGAGGAGTTGGGCGGTCCGGCCGCGCAGGGCCTGCTGGTGTCGGTCTTCGCCGGCTGCGCGCTCGCCGGGGCACTGCTGTACGGGGCGGTCGGGGTACGGCTACCCCGCCGGGCCGTGTTCGCGGCGGGGTTCCTCGTCGGCGGCGCCCCGCCGTACGTGGTGGCCGCGCTGACCGACACCACGGCGCCACTGCTCGTGACGCTGGCGGCCGCCGGATTCGGCGTCGGGGTCCTCAACCCGATCCTGACGACGGTCATGTACGAGCAGGTGCCGGAGGACCTGCGCAGCCGGGTCATGGGCGCGAGTACGGCCGGGGTGCTGCTCACGACCCCGCTCGGGGGCCTGGCGGCCGGCTTCCTGGTCGAGCGGGCGGGTCTGACGCCGACGCTGCTCGGGATCGGCGCGCTCTACCTCCTCACGACCCTCGCCCCGTTGGTGTTCCCCGCCTGGCGGGGCATGGACGCCACGCCCACCACTCCCCCGGAGGGCATACCCGACGGCGGACCGGCCGCGCACGACCCGCCCGGCGCCAAATCCGTCAGCAGCTCGGGACCTTCGACTCCTGCCCCTGTTCCAGGGCCCGGAGGGACGCGACCGCGTCACTGAGCGCGGTGACGGGGACGAGCCGCAGGCCCTTCGGCTGCTCGGCCTGAGCGTCCGAGCATTCCGCCTTCGGCACGAGGAAGACGGTTGCCCCGTCCCGCGCGGCGGCCTGGGTCTTGAGGGAGACGCCGCCGACGGCGCCGACCGTGCCGTCCGCGTCGATCGTTCCCGTACCGGCGATGACCTTGCCCCCGGTGAGGTTGCCGGCGTCGAGCTTGTCGACGATGCCGAGGGAGAAAAGGAGACCGGCGCTGGGTCCGCCGATGTCGGCGAGGTGCAGGTTCACCTTCACCTCCTCGGGGTCCAGCTTGAGGTAGTCGAGGGCGGCGAGGGTCGCCGCGTCCTGGGACTGCTTCATCTGGCCGAGGTTGCGCTTCTCGATCTCGGCGTCGGACTTCCCCGACGGGTAGACGGACTCGCGCGGCAGGACAGCCCGGTCGGCGCGGAACCAGGCGTCGGCCACGTCCCCGAGGTCGACCTCGGTGGACGGCCCGGTCGCGAGGATGGTCGTCATCCGCAGCTGCCCCTCGGTCGGCCGGACCGGGGCGCCGGTGATCGTGATGACCTCGCGCCCCTTGTCCTTGCCGAGCACGTCGGCGGTCGTGCCGGGCTGCGCGATCGCGTACGGCAGCGGCGCGAGCCCGACGACGGCGAAGAGCGCGGCGACGGGCAGGGCGCAGAGCGCGAGGGCACGGTGACGAGGAAGGCTGGAGAGCACGCATCCAATCTACTGGGACGCGTGCTTTCCCTGGGCCGGGGGCGCGGGCGCCGGCAGGTGGCGGGCGAAGAAGGACCGCGTCCCGCACCGGACGGCGCGGACCGCCGCCGCCGGGGCGGCCGGACCGATGAGCGCATCCCTCGCCGCCGCGGTGACGAGCCCGGCGGCCTGGAGCCGGGGGACGAGGAAGGCGTAGTCGGAGAACACCCAGTGGTCGCTGTCGGCCAGGAGGACGCGGCGGGCACGGAACCGCTCCCAGGAGCGTTCGATGCGGTCCGCGCCGTCGAAGCCTTCGGTGCGGAACATGAGGAGCGGCCGGTCGAAGCCGGGCAGCGGGTCCAGGTCGAGATACCCCTCCAGGTTCACGCCGGCGGCGATCCGGTCGTCGGCGGCCAGCGCGTGCACGGCTGCGGTGCCGCCCGCCGAGTGCCCGTACACACCGATCCTGAGGAGGTCCATGACGGGCATGGCGGGGGCGGGGGGCAGGCTGCCGAGGCGGTCGAGGACGAAGCGGATGTCCGCGACGCGGGTGTCGATCATGGTGCGGAAGGTCGCCGGGTCCGGGTCCCCGCGCAGGACGGTGACGCGCACGCCGCTCGGGAGCTCCACCTGGCTCGCGTCGCCGGGGTGGTCGATGAGGACGACGATCCGGCCGTGGCTCGCGAGGTCCTCGGCGAGGGTCGTACCGAGGGTGCGGGAGTCGCCGCCGCCGGGGCTGTACAGGAGGACCGGGCGGCGGCCCGGGAGGGCCGGCGCGTTCAGGTGTCCGTGGGTGAGGATCGCGGCCCAGTCGACGCCCGAGGCGGGCAGCCCGGAGCGGACCCGGGGGGCGAGCTCGGTGAAGTACCCGGCCTCGACCGGGGTGAGCTGGGGGGGTGCGCGGGCAGCCGCGGACGGTGCGGGCCGGATAGAGGACGGTGATCTTCACTTCGCGTACGCCGGTGCCGGGCACCCAGGGGTCGTCCCGGGAGGTGTCGCCCAGGACGAAGGTGCGCAGGCCGACGGGGTGGGGGCCGGTCGGCGCGGGCAGGCGGAGGGCGCCGGGTGCCGGTGCCGCAGCGCCGGCGGTGGGGCCGAGCAGGGTGGCGGCCGCGGCAAGGAGGGCGCCCTTGGCGACGGTGCGGCGGGCGGGTGCGGTGTGCTGGGTCATGCACGGCATCCTTGGGCGGGACGGGGCGGCGCGCGAAGGTTCAGGCCCGGCCCGAAAGGCTGGCGGACGTCGAGGAGTTCGGACAGGTGCTGCGTATCCACTTCACCGTGGACGACTTCACGCGGGTGCGGTTCGCGCCCCGGCCGTCGCCCGTGCCGGAGCTGCACGCGGCCCTCACCATGCTGGGCGCGCCACACGAGGAGCTGCTCTTCGGGCGCTGGCGGGGCAGGCTGTCGCGGGCCCTGCCGGCGGCGTCCTGGCCGCTCGCGGACCTGGTGCCGGGCGGGGTGGCCCCGTACTTCCTCGACGTCCTCGGCGGGACGCGGGAGGAGGGCTTCGCGCTGATCCGCGCGAGCGGCCCGGATTTCGTCCGGTCGGAGCTGGAGCGGGTGTACGCGGGCGGGGACCGGGTGCCGTCGTGGGTGCGGGCGCTGCACGGCGGGGACGCCGGGGCGTGGCGCACGCTGGACCGTGCGCAGGCGGCGGCCTACGAGACGGTCCTGGCCCCGGTGTGGCCGCTGGTGCAGGACCTGCACCGGGCGGAGTTCACCCGGCACGCGCTGACGGTCGCGGAGCAGGGCCTCGGCGCCGCCCTGACCGCCGCGGCCCCGGGCTCTGGGCTCCGGGACGGGGTGTGGGAGTGGCCGGGCGAGGGGCCCGTTCTCCCCGGTGGCCCGGGTGACCGGGACGTGCGGCTCGACGGGCGGGGGCTCGTCCTGCTGCCCACCTTCCACTGGCGCGGCGGGCCGCTCGTCCAGGACCTGCCGGGGCGCCCTGTGGTGCTCGCCTACCCGGCGGGCCGGGGCCTGCCGCTCGCCCCGGACGGCGACGGCACGAGGGAGGAGGCCCTCGCGGGGGTCCTGGGCAGGACCCGGGCCGATCTGCTCCATGCCCTGGACGAGGCCAGGACCACGACGGGCCTGGCCCGTGGGCTGGGCGTCAGCAACGCGACGGCCTCGGCCCACGCCCAGGCCCTGCGCGCGGCGGGCCTGATCACGACGACCCGCACGGGAAGGTCCGTCCACCACGCCCGGACCCCGCTGGGCGTGCTGCTGACCGGCCCCTAGGGGGTGTCGTCACATTCCCGTCGTTGCCCGAAGGGCGGCCCCGCGGCGTCTGGTGCGCGCTCTCGGCGTGCCGGGTGGAAGCCCACGTACTGGACGTACGTGGGCTTTCGCCCGGTGCGGCGAGAGTGCGTGCCTGGGGGCACCTCCCAGCGGAAGCTGGGGGAACGCCGCGGGGCAGACGGGAATGTGACGACAGGCCCTAGGGGGTCCGGAGAGCAGCGCCGTCTGCCCGCGGGCCGGGCGGGACTTTCCGGACACCCCCTAGCGCAGGGCGTCGGCGACCTCGCGGGCCGCGTCCACGACGCGGGGGCCCACACGCTCGGGGACGGCGTCCGCGAGCATCACGACGCCGACACTGCCCTCGACGCCCGTGACGCCGACCAGCGGTGCGGCGGCCCCGCTCGCGCCGGCCTCCAGCTCGCCGTGGGTGAGGGTGAAGCCGGGTTCGATCAGGGAGCCCTGGCGGGCGGCGAGGATCGCGCGACCCGCCGCACCCCGGTCGAGCGGGTGGCGGAAACCGGCCCGGTAGGCGACGTGGTAGTCGGTCCAGGTCGGTTCGACGACCGCGACCGCGAGCGCCTCCGCCCCGTCGACGAGCGTCAGGTGGGCCGTGGCCCCGATGTCCTCGGCGAGCGAGCGCAGCGCGGGCAGCGCGGCCTCCCGGACCAGGGGGTGCACCTGTCGGCCGAGCCGGAGCACGCCGAGGCCGACGCGGGCGCGGCCGCCGAGGTCGCGGCGGACGAGGGCGTGCTGTTCGAGCGTGGCCAGCAGGCGGTAGACGACCGTCCGGTTGACCCCGAGTTTGTTGGACAACTCGGTGACGGTCAGGCCGTGGTCCGTGTCGGCGAGCAGTTTGAGGACTCTGAGCCCTCTGTCGAGCGTCTGGGAGGTTTCCGCGGTCACGACGCCCTCTCCTTCGGAGTGAGTGGCGGCGGGCTCTCACGGGATCGCGACGCCGGTCCCGTCGGCGACGCACGTCAGAGGCCGCCGGCAGGAAGGGGTACACCGGCTGCGCTCCGCGGCGGCGCTGCCACGGGGCGATTGCTTTTGAGCCGGGACAGTAGCGACCCGCTCCGCTCAGCGGAAGACCTCGTCCAGAATCCGGGCGTCGGGGACCGGATAGAGACGGTTCGGGACCTTCGTCGGCCGGACGAGGGACTTTGGCTGACAAGATCGCCTTTGTCGTGCCTCTGGCGTGGAAGGCGCTCGGAGGCCGACCGTGGGGGCCTGCCTCCGGGCCGGGTCCCGTCTCCGCGGGACGCGTGAGGCCCGTACGCGCAGACTCGTACGGGCCTCAATGACATCCTGACCGACATCCGGCGGCGGTGCGCCGGCGCGGGGACTCACCGCATGCGGGTGGCCCACTCCTGGACCTTCTTGATCCGCTCGCGGATCTGCCCGGCGGTGGCCTCGGCGCTCGGCGGTCCGCCGCAGACCCGCCGCAGCTCGGTGTGGATCACGCCGTGGGGCTTGCCGGTCTGGTGGACGTAGGCGCCGACCATCGTGTTGAGCTGCTTGCGCAGTTCGAGCAGCTCCTTGTGGGAAACGACAGGACGCCGCTCGGCGGGAAGTTCGAGCAGGTCCGCCTCGTCGTCCGGCTTCTTGCGGCTGTGCGCGATCTGCCGGGCCTGGCGCTTCTGCAGCAGCAGCTGGACCTGGTCGGGTTCGAGGAGGCCGGGGATGCCGAGGTAGTCCTGCTCCTCGGCGCTGCCGGGGTGGGCCTGCATGCCGAACTCGGCCGCGTTGTAGAGGACGCGGTCGAAGACGGCGTCCGACTCCAGTGCCTCGAAGGGCAGCATGTCCTGCTCGCCGGTGTCCTCGTCCTGCTGGCGCTCGGCCTCGGCGAGCTCCTTCTCGGACTCGGCGTACGGGTCCTCCTCGCCCTGCTTCTTGGGCTTGTCGAGGACGTGGTCGCGCTCGACCTCCATCTCGTTGGCGAAACCGAGGAGGCTGGGGATCGTCGGAAGGAACACGGAGGCGGTCTCGCCGCGCCTGCGCGAACGCACGAAACGGCCGACGGCCTGCGCGAAGAACAGCGGGGTCGAGATGGTCGTCGCGTACACGCCGACCGAGAGGCGCGGGACGTCGACGCCCTCGGACACCATGCGGACGGCGACCATCCAGCGGTCGGTGTTCTCGCTGAACTCGTCGATGCGGTTCGAGGCGCCGGTGTCGTCGGAGAGGACGACGGTGGCCTTGGTGCCGGTGATCTCGCGGATGAGCTTGGCGTACGAGCGGGCCGAGTCCTGGTCGGAGGCGATGACGAGCCCGCCCGCGTCCGGAATGGACTTCCGGACCTCGGTGAGCCGCTGGTCGGCGGCGCGGAGCACGTTCGGCATCCAGTCGCCCTTGGCGTCGAGCGCGGTGCGCCAGGCCTGCGAGACGGCGTCCTTGGTCATCGGCTCGCCCAGGCGTGCGGCGATCTCGTCGCCGGCCTTGGTGCGCCAGCGCATGTTGCCGCTGTAGGAGAGGAAGATGACGGGCCGGACGACGCCGTCGCCGAGGGCGTTGCCGTAGCCGTACGTGTAGTCCGCCGACGACCTGCGGATTCCGTCGTTCCCCTCCTCGTACGTGACGAAGGGGATGGGGTTGGTGTCGGAACGGAAGGGGGTGCCGGTGAGGGCGAGGCGCCGCGTGGCCGGCTCGAAGGCCTCCAGGCAGGCCTCGCCCCAGGACTTGGAGTCTCCGGCGTGGTGGATCTCGTCGAGGATGACGAGGGTCTTGCGCTGCTCGCAGCGGTTGCGGTGGAGCATGGGCCGGACTCCGACACCGGCGTAGGTGATGGCGACCCCGTCGTACTCCTTGCTGAGCGGCCCGGCACTGTAGTCCGGGTCCAGCTTGATCCCTATCCGCGCGGCGGCGGCGGCCCACTGTTTCTTGAGGTGCTCGGTGGGCGCGACGACGGTGATCTGCTGGACCACGTGGTGGTGCAGCAGCCAGGACGCGAGGGTGAGGGCGAAGGTCGTCTTGCCGGCGCCGGGGGTGGCGACGGCGAGGAAGTCTCGGGGCTGCTCCTGGAGGTACCTGTCCATGGCGCCCTGCTGCCAGGCTCGCAGCTTGCCGGCGGTACCCCAAGGGGCCCGGCCGGGGAAGGCGGGAGAGAGGTGATGGGAGGAGGTGGTGGTAGTAGTCACGATCTCCGGGTTCGACGCTCGTCCAGATATGACAACCGGGCCACCTTACCGGCGGCCCGGTCGGAACCTCGTATGAAACGGGGTGGGGGTGGTGCGGTTGCGATTCAGCTCACGTCGGCTCACGCGGCCTCGTGCAGCCCCCGCAGACGTCGCGCGATCAGGACGATGTCCTCGAGGTCGCCGGTGGCCACGTCGATGACCAGCTTGTACGCCTCGTCTTGGTCCACGCCGACCATCTCGGTTCCGTTGAAGTCGAGGAAGACCACGGTGCACATCCACGCCATGCGCTTGTTCCCGTCGACCAGCGGATGGTTCACCGCGAGCGACTGCAGGAGGGCGGCGGCCTTCTCGAAGAGATCGCTGTACGCCTCGACGCCGAACATCTGGGACTGCGGGCGGTACACCGCCGAGCTCAGGAGCCCGAGGTCCCGCACAGCGATCTGCTGGCCCGCGCAGGCGAAGTCTGCCAGCTCCAGGACCTCCTGGACCGTCAGGTACTTCACCTACTCCCCCAGGCGCTTCAGCAGGTCGGCGTGGTGCAGGGCGTACTTGGCGCCGAGCTTGCGGACGGTCCCCCGGTCGGCCTCCTGCTCCAAGTAGCGGTCGATCGCCTGAAGCACTATGGCGTGCATGCTGCGACCCTCCTCCTCAGCGCGGAGCTTGAGAGCCTCTTGCTGGTCGTCGCGGAGACGCAGGTTCATTGCCATACCTTGACGGTACCACCAGTGGGGTCATAGTGGTACTACACTCTCACGCCCGCACCGGCTCCGCATGCAGCCGCGTAGCCACCCACGCCCCCGCCGCCGCCACCCCCGCCATCGGCAGGAAGACCGCGGCGAAGGCCGTCGGGTGGGAGCCCGTGGCCGCGTGGGCGCTGACCGCGTGGCCGACCGCGCCGCCGCCGAGGGCCGCGAAGGCCGCGCCGCCGACCGCGAGGAGCAGGACGTTCGAGAGGCCGTCCGAGATCTGCAGGGCCGCCGAGTTCGCGCCCGCCTCCTCCGGCGCCGAGAGCTGCAGGAGCAGCACGCTCGTCGAGGAGATCACCGCGCCCATGCCGAGGCAGCCGACGGCCCAGGCCGCCGCGACCACCCACACCGGCACCGCCGCGATCAGGACGCTCGGCGCCGCCGCGATCGCGACCGCGACGAGGACCATGCCGAGGACGACCAGGCGCTCGCGGTACGGCTCGGTCCACGGCCGGGCCTGGATCCACGAGCCGAGCGCCCAGGTGAGACCGCCGACGGCGAGGGAGAGCCCGGCCAGGGTGACGCTCAGGCCGCGCTGGGTGACCAGCATCAGCGGGACGAAGGACTCGGCCGCGATGAAGGAGCCGGCGGCGATGCCGCGCAGCAGGATGACCGAGGGCAGGCCGCGCGCCGCCCGGACGGTGCCGCGCGGCAGGAGCCCGCGCACGGCGGGGACAAGGAGCGCGACGCCCGCGGCGGCCGGGAGCAGGGAGAGCCAGCGCAGCTCCTGTCCGGCGTACTGGAGCAGCCCCGCGCCGGCCGAGATCGCGAGCGCGAGGCGGATCCGCCGCCGGTCCCAGGGGGCGACGGGCGCCTGTGGGTCGGCGGGTCCCGAGGCGGTCCTGCGTATCGCGGGGAGGGCGAGGGCGAGCGGGAAGACGACGAGGGCGGGGATGCCGACGAAGACCCAGCGCCAGCCGAGGTGTTCGGTGATCGTTCCGGCGGCGAGCGGTCCGACGACGGAGGGGACGACCCAGCTCGCGGCGAACGCGGCCATGATCGCGGGCCTGAGGTGCTCCGCGTACGCCCGGCTGACCACCACGTACAGCGCGACGATGACGAGGCCGCCGCCCAGTCCCTGCACGGCCCGGCCGAGGATGAACAGCCACATCGTGCCGGCGGTCCCGGAGAGGAGCAGGCCGGCGGCGAAGGCGCTCATGCCGGCGGTGAGGGAGCCGAGCGGGCCGCTCCGGTCGGACCACTGGCCGGCCAGGACCATCCCGAAGAGGCTGGTGGTGAAGTACGCGGAGAAGGCGAAGGCGTAGACGGAGACGCCGTTCAGCTCGCGGGCGGCGACGGGCATCGCGGTGCCGACGGCCGTGGCCTCGAAGGCGATGAGGAGGACGACGGAGACGATGCCGATGCTGAGCGCCCGGTGGTCACCGTCGAGGACGGACCCCTTGGTGTCGTCGTGTGCGGCACGGGGTCCGGGGCTGCGGGCGGGGACGGTGGCGATGTCGACGTCGGCATCGGCACCGGCCTCGCGGGGTTCGAGGGCGCTCATCCCCCCAGAGTAAGAGGTCAATCATTGAATGACCCCTGTCAGGGGCACCGGTCTTTGGTCCTCGGTCCCTGGTCCCGTACCCGCCTCGGAACGCCGAAGGGGCGGCGTACTCCGCGACGCGATGTCGGGGTACGCCGCCCTCGGGCGGTACGGGGTGGTGCGGGGTACGGGGGGTGCGGGGTGCAGGGGGTGCGGGGGGGTGCGGGGTACAGGGGGTACGGGGGGTGCGGGCGCCGGCCCGCGCGGTCACGGCGGTTACTTCGCGTCGTCGTTGAACTTCGAGGTCGACCAGAAGTAGCCGAGGACGGTGAGGCCCGCGCACCAGGCGACGGCGAGCCAGCCGTTGTGGCCGATCTCGGTGCCGAGCAGGAGGCCGCGGAGGGTCTCGACGGCCGGGGTGAAGGGCTGGTACTCGGCGATCGGCTGGAACCAGCCGGGCATCGAGGCGATCGGGACGAAGGTGCTGGAGATGAGCGGCAGGAAGATCAGGGGCATCGCGTTGTTGCCGGCGGCCTCGGCGTTCGGGCTGATCAGGCCCATGCCGACGGCGATCCAGGTGAGGGCGGTGGCGAAGAGGACGAGCAGCCCGAAGGCGGCCAGCCACTCCAGGGCGGTCGCGCCGGTGGGCCGGAAGCCGATGGCGAGGGCGACGGCGCCGACGAGGACCACGCTCATCACGCACTGCAGGACGCTGCCGACGACGTGTCCGACGAGGACGGAGGGGCGGTGGATCGCCATCGTGCGGAAGCGGGCGATGATCCCTTCGGTCATGTCGTTGGAGACGGACACCGCGGTGCCGATGGTCGTGCTGCCGATGGTCATCAGAAGCAGGCCCGGGACGAGGTACGCGATGTAGTCGGAGCGGTCGCCGCCGCCGATGCCGGCGCTCATGGTGTCGCCGAAGATGTAGACGAAGAGCAGCAGGAGCATGACCGGCGTGAGCAGCAGGTTCAGCGTCAGGGACGGGTAGCGCCGGGCGTGCAGGAGGTTGCGGCGCAGCATCGTGGACGAGTCGCGCACGGCGAGGGAGAGGGAGCTCATCGGACGTTCTCCTCGGACTGGTTCGGCTGGGAGGGCTGCAGGGCTGAGCGGGTTCGGCAAGTTCGGCAGGTTCAGCGGGCTGAGCGGGCTGAGCGGGCCGGACTAGGCCGGCTGGTCCGACTGAACGGACTGCGCGGACTGCGCGGACTGCGCGGACTGCGCGGACTGCGCGGACTGCGCGGACTGCGCGGACTGCGCGGACTGGGCGGGGACCTTGGTGCCGGTGAGGGCGAAGAACACGTCGTCGAGGTCAGGTGTGTGGACGGTCAGTTCGTCCGCCTCGACGCCGGCGGCGTCCAGCCGGTCGAGGAGGGAACGCAGTTCGCGCTGGCTGCCGTCGCTCGGGATCCGCAGCGACAGCGACTCGTCGTCCCCGTGCTCCTCGCCCGGGCCGAGGGCGAGGGCGGCGCGCCGGTACGCGGCGGGGTCGGTGAAGCGGAGGCGTACGTGCCCGCCGGGGACGATGCGCTTCAGCTCGTCGGCGGTGCCTTCGGCGACGATCCTGCCGTCGTTGAGGACGGCGATGCGGTCGGCTAGTTCGTCGGCCTCCTCCAGGTACTGGGTGGTGAGGAAGACGGTGACGCCGTCGGAGACGAGTTCGCGGATGATCTGCCACATGTTGTGACGGCTGCGCGGGTCGAGGCCGGTGGTCGGTTCGTCGAGGAAGATGATCCGCGGGTCGCCGACCAGCGTCATGGCGATGTCGAGCCGGCGCTTCATGCCGCCGGAGTAGGTGGAGGCGGGCTTCTTCGCGGCCTCCGTCAGGTCGAAGCGCCGGAGGAGTTCGGCGGCGACCCGCCGCCCCTCGCTCTTGGAGAGGTGGTGCAGGTCCGCCATGAGGAGCATGTTCTCCTCGCCGGTGATCAGGCCGTCGACCGCGGAGAACTGGCCGGTGACGCCGATCGCGGCCCGGACCGCCTGCGGGGCGGCGGCGAGGTCGTGGCCGCCGACGCGGATCTCGCCGGCATCGGCGCGGACCAGGGTGGAGAGGATCTTGACGGCGGTGGTCTTGCCGGCGCCGTTCGGGCCGAGCAGGGAGAAGATCGTCCCTGCGGGGACGGCCAGGTCGACACCGTCGAGTACGACCTTGTCGCCGTAGGACTTGCGCAGTCCGTTCGCCGCGATGGCCAGGTCGGTCATGGGGAGTGCTCCTTCAGGGATGCGAGAGGCGGTGACGTGCGGTGCCGCGGGCGGCGGTGAGTGGCGGTCAGAGGCTGCGGGCGGTGATGTCGCCGTAGGCGGTGGTGGCCTGGATGTTCAGGCCGGCCTTGGCGCCCGCGCTGTTCTGGAGGGTGTTGCGGATGCGGCCGTAGGAGGTGCCGGCGTCGAGGGTGGCGGAGACGCCGCGGGCGGCGCCGACCTCCAGGTCACCGGCCTCCGTGCGCAGCACGACCGTGCCGCCCATCGCCTCGGCGATCCGGATGCCGCCCTTGCTCGTGGTGATCTGCGCGGCCCCGCCCAGGCGGCCGACTGCGATGTCACCGGCCTGGAGGGTGAGGCGGGCGGCGGCGGTCTCGTCGAGCTTGACCGTGCCCTGCGCGCCCTCGAAGGTGACGTCACCGAGGCGTCCCACGCCCCGGAGGTCGGCGGCGGCCGTCTTCGCCTCGACGCTGGAGCCGGCCGGGAGCTGGACCGTGACCTCGACCGAGCCGGAGTTGCCGAGGATCCGGCTCTTCGGCTGCGCGGCCTCGATCCGCAGCACACCGTCGGTGTAGCCGACGGCGATCTGCTCGGCGGCCTTCACGTCGCGGCCCTTCGAGGCGTCGGCCGGGAGGACCTCGACCGTGGCGTCGGCCCGGTCGGCGGCGATGAAGCGGATCAGACCGGCCGGGACATCGAGGACGACGGCGATCGGGGCGGTGGTGGGGAACTGCATGACGTACTCCTCGGGTTCTTGCGGTTCGGGCCCTCGGACTCTTGTCCGCGCCGTTTCCGACAAGAGAAACGCTACGTTGCATTCAAGGGTCGAGCAACAACGCCGTTGCATCAAATCCCCATCAATGCAGGTCAAGGTAAGGATTTCATTGCAACCATCATGGACTCTAACGCAACGAGCGAGACGCTCCCGTTGCAATGAAATGAAGGTGAACGCTATAGTGCAGGCATCCGAGGAGTACGAGCGGCACGAACACGAGCAGCACGGAGGAGACGGCGATGCCCGGAGGCAGGCTCACCCAGCAGGAACGTCAGCAGATCGCGCTGGGACTGGCCGACGGCCTCGCCTACGCCGAGATCGCCAGGCGCCTCGACCGTCCGACCTCGACCATCACGCGCGAGGTGATGCGGAACGGCGGCCCCACCTCCTACCGCGCCGACCTGGCCCACCGCGCCACCGAACGCCGCGCGCACCGGAGCAGGCAGAGCGCGCCCCGGAGCCCGGAGGCGCGCCCGCAGGCCCACGGGCGCGACCCGGAGGCCGTGCGCGAGTACGAGGAGGTCCTCACCACCGTCTTCATGCAGTCCGGCATGCCCAAGATGATGTCCGGCGTGATGGCGTGCCTCTGCATCAGCGACTCGGGCAGTCTCACCGCGGCCGATCTCGTCCAGCGCCTCCAGGTCAGCCCCGCGACCGTCTCCAAGGCGATCGCGTTCCTGGAGAGCCAGAACCTCGTCCGCCGGGAGCGCGACGAGGGCCGCCGCGAGCGCTACACCGTCGACGCCGACGTCTGGTACCAGTCGATGATGGCCAGCGCCCGGGCCACCGCCCAGATCGTCGAGACCGCGCGGCAGGGCGTCGGCGTCCTCGGCGCGAGCACCCCGGCCGGCACCCGCCTGGAGAACATCGCCCGCTTCCTCGACTACGTCAGCGAGAGCACCGCGCGTGCCGCGGAACAGGCCCGCGCCATCCTCCACACGACCTCGGAGACACCCCGGGAAGCCGCCCCGGACGACACGTCCGCCTGAATCCGGCCCCGACTGTGAACGGGGTGTGGCAGCCGCGTTGCAGTCGCATGGCACGGCCCCCGGAACCCTTGAGCCCCTTCCGGCCGCCGCCCTACGGTCGTACCAGTGCACAACACGACCGTGTGCCCGAGTGGTTCAGGGACTCGCCTGCAAAGCGAGTTACGTGGGTTCGATTCCCGCCACGGTCTCTCGATCGCCACCCGGGGTGGCCCGCCGACGCGGGTCACCCCGTCACCGCGTCACCAGGTCACGGGGTCACCCCGTCACCGCGTCACCAGGTCACGGGGTCACCCCGTCACCGCGTCACCAGGTCACGGGGTCACCCCGTCACCGCGTCACCAGGTCACGGGGCACGGGGTCACCCCGTCACCACACGACCCGTCACTCCGGCAGGAGCGACTCCGGAACCGTCACCGGGTCCTGGCAGCCCAGCCGCTTCTGGGTGTCGCGCACGAAGGGCGTCAGCAGACTCCCGGCGAGCGTCTCCCCGTCCGTACCGATCCCCTGGCTCCGCACCGACACCTGGAGCGGCAGTTCCCGCTCCTGGCCGGCGGCCGCCCCGGGAACCCGGCAGGGGACCACCGCGACGAGGGCGTCCATCGGCTCCCGCTCCCAGCGGACGTACACGTCGGCGGCCGCCTTGGCCCACTTCCGCTCCTTGTCGTCCACGGTCACGGAGTCCATGGTCTGGACGGACCACTGGACGCGGGCGTCGACCCGCCGGACGTTCCCGCCCTCCGCCGTGGACATCCGGCACGGCTCGTACGTGGAGCGCGTCAGGTCCTCGCTCCCGGGGGCGTACGACCGCGCCTCCTTCAGCATCGCCTCACGGACCTGTGCCGGTGGCGCGCTCTCGGCCCGGAAGTCGGCGTCGCCCAGGGCAGCGCGGGCCGCGGACACGCCTGACGCGCCGAGGACCTCCTCGCAGACCGCCAGCGCCTTCGCCGTCTCCGGCGCGGGCCCCCCGGCTTCGCCGCCGCCGGAGCACCCCGCCAGCGCCGTCACGGCCGCCAGCGCCGCCACCCCGGCCACGACCGCGGACCTCGTCGCCGACACCTTCGAGGTCGTCACCATCGAGGTCGTCACCATCGAGGTCGTCACCATCGACGTCTTCACCTTCGCCGGGTTCACCTTCAACGCCCTCACCATCGACGTCACTTGTTCCTCGTCAGGTTCTGCACGTCCAGGCGGCCGGCGTCGTAGGAGTGCTCGACCGCCGCCATCAGGTCCCGCCGCTCCTGCTGCGTCATGTGGTGCGTCTCGGCGAGGTTCAGGATCGGGACGGCCGCGGCGGCCTCGCCCGCCTTGCTCACGTCCAGGACGGCGCCGTCGGCCTCGTCGTCGTTCTTGTACTCGTTGTCCTTCAGGTACTGCAGGGTGTCGGCGGCGTAGCCCGTGCTGACCGTGGAGCCCACGGTCTCCATGACGAGCGGGACCGCGGTCGCCGCCACGAGCCCGGCGGCGGGGCCGAGGACCACGGCAGAACCGACGCCCACGACGACGGCGACGCTGCCGCTGACCGCCGACTTGCGCCACTCGGCCTGCTTCTCCAGCTCCAGGTTCTTGGCCTCTTCCTGGTCCTTGAAGTCGATGGCGATCTGCGAGACGCGCGACTCGTCGAGGATTCCGTGGACCTTGGTGGCGTTGTGCGCGAAGGTGAGGGCGGAGTCCTTGTCCCCCTCCAGCGCCTTGATGCCACTGGCCTCGAAGACCTGCTGCGCCGCGGACATCGTCTTGTAGCCGTCCTCGTCGCTCGCCACGGCGTTCATGAACCGGAGGCTCGCGCCCTCCCCGAAGTCGGTCCGGGAGCTGCCGTCGCTGCTCGCCGGGAAGAGGTCGTCCCGGCCCAGGGAGTCGCCGGTGCCGCCGAAGTTGTACGTCGAGTAGTTCAGGTCGTCGATGTAGGCCGCGCCCATGTTGCCCAGGCTGTCCATCAGCGTCTTGTGCTGCTCGCGCAGCTCGGTGTTCGTCCCGTACGTGTCGATGACCTGCTTCATGATCTCGGCGGACTTCTCGTCCCGGTGCAGCTGGGGGTTCGGGTCGTCCCAGCCGTGGCCCGTGGTCGCCGCCTCCAGGGCGTGGCCGAGGGCGTCCGGCATGTACCCCATGGTCTTCGTGAGGTCGTCCGGGTTGTGGCCCTCGACGTCGGGGAAGAAGTCGTAGTCCTTGTTCTGGAAGTAGTTCAGGTAACCGGTCTGGTTCCCGTCCTTCTTCGGGTCCAGGTCGACCGTCCCGCCGGGGCTGCCGTCCTTGTTGTACGAGGTCGGCTCCTTGGAGAAGTACTCCTTCGCCGCCTCGGGGCTGTGGCCGAGCGCCTCCAGCATCGAGATCATCGGGTCGAAGCCCGAGCCGTTGACGCCGGACGGGTTGTACTGGTTCTTCAGCCAGCCGCCGCCCATCGGCTTGCTGTTGGCGAAGAGGTACGGGTCCTTGGCGTGCAGCTGGGTGACGTGCTCCGCGATGGGGACGAGGAACCTCTGGTCGTAGTTGCCGTAGCGCATGATGCCGCCGAGCAACTGGTAGCCGAAGGCAGGGTTGTTGTCGTACTTGACGAGCGGGATGCGCTCGGTGCCCAGCTTGCGCATGTCCGTGGACCACTTGTCGGTCCAGGCGTCGCCGCCCTGCGTGGCCGTCGCCAGGTTCATGCCCAGGTTCCGCTGGAGGTCCTGGACGTCCGCGAGGCGCTGCTTGTCGACCTTCGAGTAGTCGTACGTGTCCGTGGACAGCTGCCCGAAGAACTCCAGGGAGCCCTTCGGGCCGAGCCCGTCGTAGAAGGTCCTGGAGAACTCCTTGGAGCCGCTGTTGTCCTTCAGCAGCTCGTTGAGGCGCATCAGCTCCTCGTGCGAGATGTCCCGGCCCTTCTTGGCCAGGTCGACGGCGCGCTGCGCCTCCTCGGCGTCGAGGCTGGTGTACTTCGGCCCGCTGAAGTTGTGCTTGTCCCCGGTGATGTTGGCCTTGAGCGCGTTGGAGCAGGCGACGTCGGCCTCGGTGCAGACTTCCAGGATCGCCTTGATCCGCTCCTCCATCGCCCGGATGTCGGCCCGCTCCTTGCGCACCAGGTCCTGGAAGTCGGGGTCGTGCCGGGCGGCCGGGTCCTTGATGGCGGAGAGCGGCTCCCTGGCCTCGACGGTGCCGTCGGGCTTCACCCGGAAGCCCTTGGCGGGGGCGTCGGTGTCGGCGATCGTCCTGAGCTCGTCCTTCGCCTTCTTGAAGGCGTTGTAGCCGTCCTCAAGGACCTTGTGGATGCCGTCGGCGGCCTTCGCGGCGTCCTCGAACTCCTTCGCCGTCTTGTCCACGAACGGCTTCGTGACCTCGGCGTTCACACCGCGCCAGTAGTCGTCCCTGGCCTTCGCGGCCATCGTCGTCCGGGCGTCGTCGGCGAGCTTGTCCAGCTTGCCCTTCATCGCGGACCAGTCGTCGGCCGCCGCCTTCATCTTGTCGAGCGGCGCGTGGTGCACGTTGTCGTAGGTCAACACAGCTGGGCCCCCGGCCTACTTGAAGTACTCGTCGATCTTGGAGGCCGCCATGGCCGCCCGGATGTCTTCCTCTTCCTTCGCGTGGGAGGCCGCGCTGTAGTCGAGGTGGTTGGAGATGTTGGCGCAGGCGTCGAGCAGCGTGTTCAGCTGCGAGCTCCAGGTCTCCTGCACGGTCGACATCGCGGAACCCGTGAGGAAGCCGTTGGTCGACATGCCCGTCGCCGCCTCCGTGGTGTTCGTACGCGCGTGGTTGCCGTCCTTGACCAGCCGGCCGTGCAGCGCGTAGGCGGCGCTGCCGATGGCCCCGAGCTTGTCCTGGTCGACGCTGAGGTCGGCGTTGCCGCCGCCTCCGCCGGGCTCCGGGGCGACCTGGTTCAGCCGCATGTTCACGCTCTCCGCGGATGCCGACCGGACCGACGCCCACTCGTCTTCGAACGACATGCTCTCCCCCGTGCGGTGTTCGAGCCGGAGATCGTGTGGTGATCGTGTTCGTGATCGTGTTCGTGATCGTGATCGTGATCGTTCCGGCTTCGCCTCAGCAAGTTCCGTGCCCACGAAATCACGGCGATCGTAGTCGCACGACCGGGTGTTCGAGCAGTGGCGGCCGGGAATTTCCTCGCGGAGCGAGATCTTCACGATGCTTCGCCGCACACCCGGGCCGAGTCTTCACCTTCGCAACCCGGACAGCCTCGGACGTTCCGGGCCCGCCGCCCTCCGGCCCCGTACCCCGCCGGGCCCCGCCCCGCCGCCACGTCCCGCCGCCTCGATAGGCTCGACCCGTCCCGGGCCACCCCGGGGCCGTCGCACGGACAGGGGGACTCACCGGTGGAACGGTCGCGCACGCAAGGACAATCCGGGACGACCCCGGCGGTGCGAACGGCCTCCGACCGCCCGGCCGCCCCGGACCGGCGGATCGGTCCGTACCGGCTGATCACGCGCCTCGACCCGCCCGGTACGGCCGTCCCCTGCCGCCGCTTCGTGGCCCGGACCTCGGACGGCGGCCGTACGGTCCTCCTCAGCACCCCACTGCCCGGCGCCGACCCGGCGCGCTTCGCCGCCGAGGCGGCAGCCGCCCGGCACCTGCTCGGCCCGTGGATCGCCCCGGTGACGGACGTGGCCGAACCGGCGGGACCGGCGGGAGCCGTGGGACCGGCGGGAGCCCTGGGACTGGCGGGAGCCCTGGGACCGGCCGGAACAGCGGGACCGGCCGGAACAGCGGGCTCCACCGGAGCGACCGGATCCGCGGGCCCCACCGGACCCACCAGCCCCACCAGCCCCACCAGCCCCACCAGCCCGACCGGACCCACCAGCCCCACCGCTCCCCTCTGGTACGCGACCCCGTACGTCCCCGCGCTCCCGCTCCCCGTGGCCCTCGCCGTCCACGGCGGACCGCTGCCCGAGGCCACGGTCCGGGCCCTCGGCGCCGCCCTCGCCGAGGCGCTCGCCGCCGCGCACGCGCAGGGCCTCACGCACGCCGGCGTCTCCCCCGCCGCCGTCCTGCTCACCGCCGACGGCCCCCGGCTGAGCTGCTACGGCGCGGTACGGGCCGCCGCGGCCGACGGCGAGCCGCGTACCGGACTGCCGGGCCTCGACCCGGGGGCGCTCGCCCCCGAGCAGGCCTCCGGCGGCCGGCCCCGGCCGCCGGGCGACGTCTTCGCCCTCGGTGCCGTCCTCGCGTACGCCGCCACCGGCCACACCGTGCCCGAGCGCGACGAACTCCCGCCCGCCCTGCGCCCGGTGGTCTCCTCCTGCCTTGCCCGCGACCCGGCCGACCGCCCCACCGCCGCGGCCCTGATGGCCTCGCTCGCGCCGCCGAGCGCGCACCACACGATGCTGAGCTCGGCCGGCGCCCTGCTCACCCCCGGCTGGCTGCCGGGCCGGGTGATCGCCGCGCTCGCCCGCCAGTCGGCGGAACTGCTCGCGGCCGAACTCCCCGAACTGCCGGAACAGACGGTCCCCGCGGAACGCGCGACACCCGCCCGCGCCTGACACCCGACACCCGAGGCCCGTACGCCTCCCCCGTCCCACCCGGCGGTCGCCCCGCCCTCACCCTCGATCCGACGGACCTGACCTCATGCTGTCGCCCCTGACCCACGACGACCCGGCCGCCGTCGCCACGTACCGCCTCCTCGCCCGCCTCGGCTCCGGCGGCATGGGCACGGTCTACCTGGCGCGCACCCCCAGCGGCCGCACGGTCGCCCTGAAGACCGTGCACGCCCGGCTCGCCACCGACCCCGCCTTCCGCGCCCGCTTCCGGCTGGAGACGGACGCGGCACGGATCATCGGCGCGCGTCACGGCGCGGCCGTCGTCGACGCCGACCCGCTCGCCGAGACCCCGTGGCTGGCCACCGAGTACGTCCTCGGACCGCCGCTCGACGACGCCGTCGCGCTCGGCGGCCCGCTCCCCGAGCCGACCGTCCGCGCGCTCGGTGCCGCGCTCGCCGGGGCCCTCGCCCAGCTGCACTCCTCGGACGTGGTCCACCGGGACCTGAAGCCCTCGAACGTCCTGGTCACCGCGTACGGCCCGAAGATCATCGACTTCGGCATCGCCCGCGCGGCCGGCGACGACCATCTGACCCGTACGGGAGCGGCGGCCGGCACCCCCGCCTTCATGTCCCCGGAGCAGGCGAGCGGCCAGGAACACCCTCCGGCCGGCGACGTGTTCGCACTCGCGGGCGTCCTGGTCTTCGCCGCCACCGGCCACGGCCCCTTCGGTACGGGCTCCCCGGCCGACCTTCTCTACCGCGTGCGTTACGCCGAGCCCGACCTCGCCGGCGTACCGGAGGCGCTGCTGCCACTGCTGACGGCCTGCCTCGCCAAGGACCCGGCAGCCCGGCCCACCACGGCCCACCTGACCGCCCATCTCCACGACGGGCACGGCGAGTTCGCGGACCACCTGCCCCCGCTCGTGCTCGCCGACATCGCCCGCCGGGCGACGGACGTCTGGCTCCACGCGCCGCACCGCCTGCCGGGCCCGGCGGGAGCCGCGTTCGCCGAGACCGCCCCGAGCACCCCGCTCTCCCGCCGCCGCGCCCTCACCCTGGGCAGCGCCTCGCTCCTGGGCCTCGCGGGTGCGGGCGCGGGGGTGTGGGCGTGGCTGAACTCCCGCGAAACGGACGACGATTCGGCCAAGGGCGGCACCCCGACCCCGACCGGCCCGACGGCCGTCCCCGCCCCGACCTCCGTCGACGGCGCTCCCGCCGCGCTGTGGCAGGACGACGTCCTCGACCGCGAGGAGAGGATCGCCCCGCTGCTCGCCGGCCCCGATGTCGTGGGTTTCGCGGAGACGATCTCCTTCCGCGCCGTCGACACGAAGGACGGCGGCGAACTCTGGGCCGAATCCGCGGTCAGGGACCCCCACCAGGTCACCACGGACGGCGCGAACTACTACCTGTCCGACGGCCCCTTCGAGGGACCGGGCGCCCTGAACATCCGTACGCTCGCTGCCCGCACCGGCAAGGAGGCGGCCCGGACGATCGAGCTGAAGGGCATCGACGGGTCGACCACGGAGCTCCTCACCGCGGTCGGCGGCATCCTCTTCACCGCCTCACGTCTGGGCAAGCGGGAGCGCGACTCGGACCTGGACAACATCGGCTGGCACCTGCTCGCCGTCAACCTGCGCACGGGCAAGGAGGCGTGGCGGCATCCGTACGAATGGGACGGGGTCAGGCCGTGGCTCGCCCAGGTCGTCGGGGACCGGCTGATCCTGGGCAAGAACAGCGGCGACCTCGACTCGTTCCTCGTCCAGGCGCGGGACGTGCGCACGGGGCGGCAGCTGTGGAAGCGACGGCTGCCGCTGGAGAAGTCCGCCGGGTTCGTCCCCGGGCAGCTCTCCGCCGACGAGCGGCACGTCTACGCGGGCGGCGACCGTCTCCGCGCCGTGCGCCTGACGGACGGGGCGGTCGCCTGGGAGTACGGCAGCGGCAAGGACCCCATGGCCTATGGTGTGCCGGCCCTCGCGGACGGCCTCGTCTACACGAGCGTGAGCGGCCAGGGACTCGTGGCCGTCAGCGCGATGAAAGGCACCGAGTTCTGGGCGGAGAAGCCGGGCGACCGGCCGGTGACGCCACGCTTCTACTACAGGCCGATCATCGGGAAGAAGTACGCGTACGCGCCGGTCCGCGGCGGTCTGAGCGCGGTCGACCTGTCGACCCGCGTCTCGGACTGGGTCTTCCCGACGGACGCCACGCGGTACGTCGTCGACAAGGAGCGGGCCCGCATCATCGGCGCGGGAACGTCGACCGTCGTGGCCATCCCCTACGCCTGACCCGGCCCGCCCTCCACCCCTCACCTCCACCAACCGGAAAGCACCTCGTGACCACGCAGCCCCTTGCCACCGGCGACCCGCTCCGGCTCGGCCCGTACCGCCTCCTCGGCGTCCTCGGCGAGGGCGGCATGGGCAAGGTGTACGTCGGCCGGGACTCCTCCGGCGCCCCCGCGGCCGTCAAGGTCCTCCGTCCCGAGCTCGCCCACGACCAGCACCTCGCCCAGCGCTTCGTCCGCGAGGCCGACATGGCGCGGGCCGTCACGAGCCAGGGCGTGGCCCGGGTCCTCGACGCCCAGACGGAGGGCGGGCGGCCGTGGATCGCCGCCGAGTTCCTCGCCGGCCCGACGCTGGACGTCGCCGTCCGCGCGTACGGACCGATGGACGTGCCGACGGTCCGCGCCCTCGCCGCCCACCTCGCCCGCACGCTCCACGACATCCACGCCGCGGGGCTCGTGCACCGCGACCTGAAGCCCGCGAACATCGTGCTCACCTCGACCGGCCCGCGCATCATCGACTTCGGCATCGCCCGCCCCGAGCACGGGCTCACCCTCACGACCACCGGCCAGATCCCCGTCACCCCCGGGTACGGGGCGCCGGAGCAGGTCCTCGGGCAGCGTGTCGGCCCGGCCTCCGACGTCTTCTCGCTCGGCGCGGTCCTCGCGTACGCGGCGAGCGGCCGGCGCGCCTTCGACGCCGCCCATGTGTCGGCGGTGCAGTACGAGGTCGTCCACGGCACCCCGGACCTGAGCCTCGTGCCGCCGGAGCTCCAGGAGCTGATCGGCCCGTGCCTCGCGAAGGACCCGGCGTTCCGCCCGGCTCCACCGCAGGTCGTCCAGGCCTTCGCCCCGCCGAAGGGCGCCGACCGCGCCTGGCGCAAGGGTCCGCTCGCCGAGGACATCAAGCGGCGCGAGTCCTCCACGAAGCGCCTGGCGGCCCCCGAGGAGACCGCCGTGCCCGGCGGGAAGAGTCCATCCCGGCGCCGCTTCCTCACGGGCGCGGCCGTGACCGTGGCGGTCCTGGGCGCCGGCGGCGGGGCGGGGGCCTGGTGGCTGAGCCGCGGCGAGGTGAAGAAGTCACCGACCGCCGATGTGCCGCCCGCCGTGGCGACCCCGGAGGCGGCCTTCGTCTCGATCATCGACACGGCCTACGGCGAGGTCCCGATGCCCCTGTGGGGGCCGGTCGACATCGCCTCCGACGAGACCGAACTCCCTTTGCCGGTACGGGACGTGGTGGTCGTGCAGGCGAAGACGGGCGGCCTGCTCGCGCTCTCGGTCACGAAGGGCAAGGAGCGGTGGCGGGCCAAGGAGATCGACACCGCAGCCGGTTACGTCTCCGTCGCCGGCCGGCTCGTCGTGGGCGTCGACGGGAGCGGCGTCGCCCACGCCTTCGTCGCCTCCACCGGCAAGCACGTCTGGCAGACCCAGAGCGACGTCGACCACCTCCTCGCCGCCGACGACACCCACGTCTTCCTGGTGTCGAAGGACAACGAACTGCGGGCGGTCGACGCCTGGACCCTGGCCACCACCTGGGCGCGCCCGATGACCTCGCCGCGCTCCTACCTCGGCCCCGCGAAGGCCGCCGTGGGCAGGAAGCGGCTCGTGATCCACGGCCGGGACGGCTGCGTCGCCGCACTCTCCACGGAGACCGGCGAGACGGAGTGGGAGGTCAAGGAGCAGGGCACCGACGGCCAGGCCCCCGCGCTCGGCGACAACACCGCCTACCTCGGCGGCCGCACGCTCACGGCCCGCCGCCTCGACCGCGGCGACTACCTGTGGGACGAGGAGGCCAAGAACGACGGGGGCCCGGGCTGGAGCACGCCTGCCGTCGACGGTGACTTCGTCATCGCGGCCGACGGCTACCACGTCTACCGCTACAAGACCCTGCTCGACATCGACTTCCCCGCCTCGGACTGGTACGAGGTCCTGGACGGCACGGGCGTCGGCACGGTCAACCCCCCGGCCGTGGCGGGCACGACGGTCTGGGTCCACGCACCCGACAACACCCACGTCCAGGTCGTCCACCAGAAGACCCACGAGCGCCTCTTCGTCGCGAAGATGAAGAACGAGGGCGCCTACCAGCTGGCGAGCGACGCGAACCGCGTCTTCATCGCCCGCGGCGGCCGGCTGTACGCCATGCCGGTCTACGGCCAGTAGGACGAGGCGGCTGACGGGGGCGGGGCGGGACGGCTCTCGCCCCGCCCCTGCGTCTCACGACGTCGGGTGCGCGGTGGGCGAGGGCACGCCCGCCGCCAGCCCGTCCTTCTCGCAGCCGAGCTCCGCGGAGACCTGCCGGGCGGCCGCGTTGGCGAGCGTGATCAGGCGGGTGCGCTGCTCCAGGTCCGTGTCCGGGACGCCTCCGGGGCCGTGGACGGCCGCCTCGACGACGATGTCGTGGGCCGGCGCCTTGAGACCGCAGGAGAAGTACAGCCTTCCGATGCCCGAGGAGGAGTACGCCTGCAGGCCCGAGGCGTAGGAGGTCACCACCTTGGCGTGCTCCGAATTCAGCCCCGGGGCCTTCTGAGCCGGACCGAACTCGATGGAGAGGCTGTCCTTCTCACTCTCCGCGGGCAGGAGCCGGCAGTACTTCACCGGCTGCGGCCGGTACGAATCCGCCGGCGGCGCCTTGGTCGCGTCCTTCAGGAGGTCCAGAGCCCTGTCCGGTTCGGACAAGTCGTCGCGAAAACGCTCGCTGCCCATCGCGGCCTTGAGCGCTGCCGCGGTGGGCGCGTCCTTCGCGAAGCCACGGCACACCTCGGCCGCCGTCAGCCCCTTCGCCTCCTGCGCGCCGTCGCCTGCGTCGCCGCCGGAGCAGCCCGTGAGGAGAACGGCCACGGCGACGGCCGCCCCGATCCCCGCCACCGCGGCCCTCATGCCGGTCACTTCTTCTCGTACGGGTCGGGGAGCGAGTTGTCGCGGGAGTGCATACGCGAGTCCCGGACGTACTTGACCAGCTCCTCGTCGAGGTAGTTGCGGTCCCGCTCGCTCCAGCCGGGGGCGTTCGCGTAGGCGATGCCCGGCCTGAGCGAGTTCTCCTTGCCCATGGCCAGTGCCTCGTCCTTCAGGTCGTCCGACTTCTTCTTGAGCAGCTCGTCCTTCTCGTACTTCTCGGCCATGTCGTCGGCTTCCATGCC
The DNA here is from genome assembly GCF_014649015.1 of Streptomyces narbonensis. Taxonomy (GTDB): domain Bacteria; phylum Actinomycetota; class Actinomycetes; order Streptomycetales; family Streptomycetaceae; genus Streptomyces; species Streptomyces narbonensis. The sequence goes on along the minus strand of NZ_BMSF01000001.1, from coordinate 78,615 downwards.
GATGAAGGTCACCACGGCACCGCCCACCGTCTCGGCGGCCAGCGGTACGAGTACGCCACCGGCGCCGCCGGTCAGGGCGACGACACCGCCCGCGGCGACCGCGCCGACCCCGAACTTGACCCATTCGGTCGTCTTGCCGACGGCCTTCTTGTGCTCCTCGGAGTCCTTCTCGTAGTCCTTGTCGATCTGCGCCATGCGGGACTCGTCCATGATTCCCTGCGCCTCGGAGCCGATGCGCAGGGTCGTCCGCGCGTCGGTGAGGTCGCGGTCCTCGAAGGTGGAGCCGGGCTTGGGGCCGACCTCGTCCAGGACGCTCGTCGTGTACAGCATCTCGGCCGCCGAGAGCGTGGAGTGCCCGGTCTCGCTCTGCGACACGATGCCCATGAAGTTGACGGCGTCGCCGCGGTTCCAGAGCAGCCCGGTGTCGAACTCCTCGCCGAACCGCGACTTGCCCTTGTCGTCGTTGTTGCCGAAGGGGGAGTTCGTCTTCTCCTCCATCGTCGTGTCGCTGTCCGTCTCCAGGGAGCGGTTCAGCTCGTCGATGTAGGCGGCGCCCATCTTGCCGAGGCTGTCGTCGATGCCCTTCTGCTCATGCATGTACTTCGGGTCGTCGCCGTACCGCTCGACGACCTTCTGCATGACCTCCGCGTTCTCCTTGGTCCGCACGTCCTTGAGACCCTCGGTCTCGGCATCGTACGGATGGCCGGTGGTCGCGGACTCCAGAGCGTGGCCGAGCGCGTTGTAGCCGGGCTCCTTGGTCCTGTCGCCCTTGTCGTTCAGCTCCTCGGGCCACTGGCGGTCCTTGGTGAAGTAGTCGAAGGGGTCGAGCTTCTTGTTGTCCTTGGTGTTCTCGGGTGTGGTGTCGATGCTGCTGTTGAAGAAGTCCGTCGACGCCTTGGGGTTGTGCCCGAGGGCCTCCATGAAGCCGATCATGGGGTCGTTGCCGAGGTCGCCGCCCTGCCAGTTCAGGTGGCTCGGCATGCCGTTCATCTGCCGCCAGGCACGGTCGGCGGGCAGCCGTCCGTCGTGCGTCATCTTCCGCTCGGTGGTGACGAGGCCGTTGCCGTAGTCCTTCAGGAACTTGTCGTCGTAGTCGCCGACGCGCATCAGGTTGCTCATGACCTGGAAGCCGTACGGGCTGGTGCCGCGCGTCTGGATCGGCTCGCCGCCGGCCTTGATGACGTCGGACTTCCACTGCTCCATCTCGGGGCTCGTGGAGTGGGTGGCGGTCGCGAGCGTCATGCTCCAGTTGGTCTGGAGCTCCTTCAGCTTGTCGCGGTGGTCGACACCGAGGCGCGAGCCGTCGCTCGGGTCGCCCATGTCCGCCCAGTACTCCATGCTGCCCTTAGGCCCGACCTCCAGGGCGAACTTCTCGGCGAAGTACGGGTCCTTCTGATTGGCCTTGAAGAGGGCGTTGAGCTTGTCGATCTCCGCCGGGGTGGCGTCGTCGCCCTTCTTGTACAGCTCGTAGGCGGCGTGCGCGTCCTCGGCGTCCTGCGCCTTCGAGGCGGCGGCGAGCGAGTCGTAGCTCGTGCCGGCAAAGTTGTTCTGGTCGTTGCCGACGAGGCCGCGGAGCGCGCGCGATGCCACGTCGTCGGCGTTGTTCGCTCGGTCGAGCGCGGCCTTGATGGCGGACCGCACGGCCTCGAAGTCGGCCTGCTCGGGCTTGGGGCCGTCGTAGTCCTTCGACCGGCGGTCAGGGTGGATCAGGTGGCTGACGACACCGTCCTGGTCGATGCGGATGCCCTTGCCGGGTGCCTCCGCGACGAGCTTCTCCAGCTCGGTCTTCGCGGCCTGGAACTCGCCTTCGGCGTCCCGCAGGATGTTGCGGATGCTGGTCGCGCCGATGAGGGCGTCGCCGAACTCCTTGGCGGTCTTCCGGACGAACTCCTGGGTGACCCCGGCGTTCTCGCCCTTCCAGTCGGCCTTCTCGGCCTTGCCCTTGAGGCCGTTGTCGGCCTTCTCCTTGGACTTCTCCAGCTTGGACACCGCCTCCCCCCAGACCGTGGCCGCCTCCTTGAGGCTACCGAGCCGGGCGTGGAGAACCTGGTCGAACTTCAGCATCAAACGTCCCTCGTCAGCCGTTGCCGTGCCGTGTGCCGTGCCGTCGTCGGCTTACTTGAAGTGCTCGTTGATCGTGGACATGGAGAAGTTCGTGACCAGCACTTCTTCATGGTTGGCGTGGCTGAGGACCGTGTCCTCAAGGTGGTTGTGGATGTGCGCGCAGGCGCTGAGGAGCGTCTCGCACTGGCCGCGCCAGGTGTCCCACATGGTCCACATCGCGGATCCGGTCAGGAAGCCGTCGCCGTCGAGGCTCTTGGCCGCCGTGTCCGTCTGGGCGCCCGCGTGGAAGGCGTCCCGCTCGAACCAGTGGAAGAGCTCCTGGGCCTCGTTGCCGATGGCCTTGAGGTCGGCGGAGGTCACCTTGTAGTCACTGGCACCGCCGCCTCCGCCGGACTCGGCGGGCACGCCGTTGAGCCTCATGGCAGCGCTCTCGCTGCGGACTTGGCCCCATTCCTCGTCGAACGACATCTACTTCCCCTGGTGAGTCACGGACGTTGTTCAGCAGCTGTGCAGGGCTGGGCTGGGCTGCAGGGACGGAGTCAGCTCCGTCGCGAGCGGAGTACGGGTACGGCGACGCCGACACCGAGCAGCACGGCCGCACCGATCCCGAGCCCGATCCAGAGCCCGGTGTTCCCGCCTTCCTCGGCCGCGGCCTGCGGCGCGGGCGCGGGGGCGACGGTGGTGGTCTCCACAGGACCGGGGTCGGCCGGGGCCGTGGTCGCGGGAGCGGAAGGCGTGGCGGTCGCGACCTCGGTGAGGTCGTCGATGGGCCGGACATCGGCCGGCCCGGGGTCGCCGGGCGTCTTCAGCGCACGGAGCGGGCGGATGGCGCCGTACCCGAGGTAGTCGCTGCGTGCCTCTCCCCCGGCGGGCTTTGCGACGGTGTTGAGCATGACCTTCAGGACCTGGTTGTTGGTCCAGTCGGGGTGCTTCGACCAGAGGAGCGCGGCGGCGGCGGAGGCGAGGGCGGTGGAGTCACTGGTGCCGGTGGACTTGCAGACACCCGTGCCGCCGCCGCAGGCGTGCACGGTGTCCTTGCCGGGGGCGACGATGTCGACCTGGTCGCCGTGCTGGGACGTAGGGACGTGCTGCCCCTTGTTGTCAGAAGCGCCGACACCGACGACGCCGGGGGTCGCTCCCGGATACTCCAACCGGTTTCCCTTATCGCCGGTGTTTCCGACTGAGGCGAAGACGAGCGCTCCCTTGTCGAGGGCGTGCTTCACCGCATCGGTGAGGGCCTGCGAACCCTTCGCATTGCCCAGGGAGACATTGATGACCTTGGCGCCGGAGTCAGCCGCGTACGTGATCGCCTGGGGAACGAAGCGGTTGAAGTTCTCACTGCCCTGATCCATGCTGGCGTCGCCGCCCTCCAGACCGGGGATACGCACCGGAAGGATCTTGACTCCCGGAGCCAGCCCGTAGGCCCCCTGACCCCCGTCACGTGCTCCGGTGCCCGCAATGAGACCGGCCATTCCCGTGCCGTGCCCGGAATAGTCGGTGAACTGGTTTCCGGACTCCGTGGGCGACGCGAAGTCCTTGCCCTCCAGGACCCGACCGCGTAGGTCCGGGTTGTTCTTCTCGACCCCGGAGTCGATCACCGCAACGGTGACGCCCTTGCCCGTGCTGAGCTGCCAGATCTCCTCGGCGCCCATGGCGTCCAGGTGCCACTGCTGGGCGCGGAAGTCCTCCGCCTGGGCAGGGACGGTAGCGATGCCCACCAGCAGCATCCCCAAGGCGGCCGAGGCGGTCACTCGGGCACGGCTCCGACGCGTACTGCTGGTAGACATCTGCTTCCTCGCGCTGATCAGTCGATGACGGGCGGCGCCACGCGGCGGTTGCCCTGCTGCCAGGTCTCCTCGTCCTCGACCAGGTAGTCGGGACGCTCTCCGTTCGTTTCCTCGCGCTCACGGCCGGCCGGCGTCGTCGCTCCGCGCACGAGGCCGGAGCCGCCGGGCGTGAAGGGACGCGCACCGGCGCCTGCGGCGGCGCCGGGGCGCTGGGCCTTGCCACCGACGACCCCGCCGGTCTCACCGGCGAGTCGACGACCGCCGCTGATGCCGTTCTGGCCGGCGCCCATGCCACCGCCCATGGAGGTGCCCATACCGCCGCCCATCGGGCCGCGGCCCATGCCCGTGCCGTTACGCCCGCCCTGCTCCGTGCCGATGACGGTGCTGCGCGGGATGCCGGTCGCGGGGCGCCCCTGCGTGCTCTGCACCTGGCGTCCGCCGCTGATGCCCTCGCGGGGAACGCCGAGACCGGTGCGCTGGCTGCCGGGAACCGGGCCACGCGGGTTTCCGTTGCCACCGCTGATGGGCGGCGTGGAGGTCAGCGGACCCGGTCCGTTCTTCGAGGGGAACGGCGGCATGCCCGTGGTCACGTACGGCGGCGTACCGCCGTCCTTGGTGATCGGCGGCGGCGTGTTCTGCGTCGGTCCCGGGCCGGTCGTGGTGGGCGTCTGCGGCGGCAGCGTGTCCACGCTGTCGATGCCGAGGTCCACGGGCACGTCGGGCTTGACGTCAGGCCTGACCTCGGTCGGGACGTCGGGCCTGTCGCCGGGCTTGACCACGTCGTTCGAGCCGGGCCGGTCACCCGTCGGCGGGGTCACCGGCGAGTCGGGCGTGGTCCGGTTGGCGTCGGTCTCACGGGTCCTCTGCGTCCCCGTGGACCTGTCCGTAGACGTGTCCGTACCGGTGGACCTGTCGCCCTGCGGAGTTGAGCCGACGTACGACGAGTCGTCCCGAAATTCTCGATCATCCGGCACGAACGCCCCCGGCGGCGGCGGGAACGTCGGAGGAACACTGTTCTTCATGTTGGAGCTCGACCACGAGTACGCGGACGAGAGGCGGTCCATCTCCTTGGCCGCCGCCTCCTTGTTCGCCGCCTCCTTGGCCTCGATGGCGGCGAGCTCCTCGCTCGCGGCCATCTGGGACCGGGCGTTGCTCGCGATCGTCCGGGAGTCGGGATCGTTGCGGTACTTCAGCGCCGCTTCGAGGTTCTCCTTGGCGGACGCGTGGGAGGTGTACCGGGGCATGGCGCTCTGCGCCGAGGCGATGGCGGAGGAGTTCTCCGCCATCCACTTGGCCCCGTCCTTGCTGTAGTCCGCGAGGCCCTTCGTCGAATTGGCCACGTTGGTGGCCCACTCGACGAAGGCCTTCTCGGCCTCGCCCTCCCAGTCCATGCGCCGCATGCTGGCGCTCAGGTCCTCGGCGATCCTCTCCAGCTGATCCCCGACCGCCTTCAGCCGCTCCGCCGCGTCGCCGACGTAGAAACTGCTGGCCTCGTCCAGCCACGCCAGCATCTGCTGATGGGACATGGCGCGGAAGTTCGTTCCGCCGCCACCGCCGCCCTCTGCAGGCCTCATCTCTCGCCTCTTCCCCGTGTCCCCGAAATTCTGTCCGACACCCGCTTACTTGTAGATGCCGCCATCCTCAAGGCCCGTGCTGCCTTCGCTCTCCGGCGCCCCGCGACCCGCTTCCTTGTCCGCCTTCTCCTTGGCGTCGAAGGTGCGCTGGTGAATGTTGATCATCTTGCGCTTGATGTCGTCGTCCATCTCCTCGAAGCCGTTCTTCGAGGCGACGACCGCGATCCCCAGGCCCTCCAGGCAGTCGTTGAGGAGGCTGGAGAGCTCCACCAGGCGCGAGAGGGTCCCGTCGTACGACGCGTAGGCACCCTGGGCCTCGCCCCAGGCGGCGCCGCCGCCGCCGAACTGCGTGCGGGTCACCGAATTATCGGCCTTCAACTTCCCGGGGCCGGCGTTCGAGCCCTGGAGGTCCTCGATGAGGCCCTCGACCTGCTTCCTGAACGTCTCCATGGAGTCGGCGCTGTACTTGACGGCCTGCGCCCGCATCCCGGACGCCATCCCACCAATCGAGGCTTCCATGCCGCGTCCTCCCCCGTGTGAACAACTGTGCGCGTCCTACTACCAAGTCTAGAAGTCCACTGTAGTCAGGAACGACGACAGAGCGCACCTCCGGGTTGCACAAGCAACGGACATCACATGGTTACGAATTGGGCACGGCGACGGCCGCCTGGGGGCGGATCGGGAGGCGGTTGACGGGTCGTCCGGTCGCCGCGCGCACCGCTGAGGCCACTGCGGCGGGTGAGGTGACGACCGGGACGGCGCTCGCCGCCTTCGCTCCGAACGGGGCCACGACATCGCGCTCTTCGACGAGTTTCACGATGCGAATGTCCGGGGCATCCAAGGATGTCGGAAGTGCGTAGCCGGTGAAGTCGGGGTGCCGGACCAGGCCGCGGGCGGTGCGGAGGTTCTCCGTGAGGGCCGCGCCGACGCCCTGGGTGACGCCCGCCTCGATACGGGTGGCGAGCTGGGCCGGGTTGAGGATGCGGCCGACGTCCTGGGCGACGGCCATCTCCACGACTCGTACCGCGCCGAGTTCGATGTCCACGTCCACCACCGCGCGGATCGCGCAGAAGGCGAGTCCGACGAAGGCGTCGCCCTGGCCGTCCTCGTCGAGCGGCTCGGTGGGGTGGGGGCGGCACTGGGCGGTGGCCCAGAGTTCCTTGCCGTCCATCGCCTCCGTGACCGTCGTCGACAGGACGCCGTCGTACGAGGTGATCTTGCCGTCGGTGATCTGGAGCAGCTCGGTCGACATGCCGAACTTGTGGGCCAGCGGCTGGAGGAGCTGCGTGCGGACCATCTTGGCCGCGCGCTCCACCGCCCCGCCCGAGACCCAGGTGTGGCGGCCGTGGGCCGACGGGCCGGCCGGCGGCTGGTCGGTGTCGACGGGCGCGACCTGCACCTCGTCGATGCCGAGGGTCTCCTGCACGATCTGGCGGGCGAGCGTCGAGAAGCCCGAACCGGTGTCCACGGCCGAGCAGATGACCGTGGCGACCCCGTCCACGACCCGCACGGTGGCCGTCGAGACCTCGTCCATGCCCTCGGCGCCCAGCATGTGCACCATGCCGAGGGCGTAGCCCACGCCCCGCCGCACCGCGCCGGGTTCGCCCGCGCCCTCGGGGCCGCCCGGCAGCAGCCAGTCGTCCTCCGGGGTGTCCTTGGGGAGCGGCGGCAGCGGGAAGTCCCGTACGGCGGAGAGGAGTTCGGCCACGGGGGCCGGGCAGGTCACGGTCTGGCCGGTCGGCAGGATGTCACCGGTCGCCATGACGTTCCGCATGCGCAACTCGGCCGGATCCACACCCAGTTTGGCGGCGAGCTTGTCCATCTGCGCCTCGTAGGCGGCGCAGACCTGCATCGCGCCCTCGCCGCGGACGTGCCCGGAGGGGGGGTTGTTCGTGCGGACCGCCCAGCCCTCGACGAAGGCGTGCGGCACGACGTACGGACCGCAGGCGAAGGCCACGGCCGCCGCGAGCGACTCGGAGGAGGAGTCGGCGTACGCGCCCGCGTCGAGCAGGATCTGCGCCTCCACCTTCACCAGGTGTCCTTCCGCGTCCGCGTGGTGGCGGTAGCGCAGCAGGGTGGGGTGGCGGTGGGCGTGGCCGAGGAAGGACTCCTCGCGCGTAGCGGTGAGCTTGACGGGGCAGCCGGTGCGGAGTGCGAGCAGGCCCAGCGGGATCTGGAAGCCCGGGTCCTCCCGGTCTCCGGTGGCGCCGGGGACGCCGGTGACGACGACCTTGACCTGCTCGGGCTGGAGGCCGAAGCAGGCGGCTGCCAGGTCGCGGTCGGTGTGCGGGTCGGTCGAGGCCGTGTACAGCTCGACTCCGCCGTCGGGGCGGGGCACGGCGAGGCCGGCCTCGGCGCCGATCGGTGCCGGGTCCTGGCGGCCGATCCGGTACAGGCCCTCGACGATGACCTCGCCGGTGGCCTCCGGGTCGCCGAAGCGCAGCGGGATGTGCCGGATCAGGTTGCCGTCGGGGTGCAGGGCCTCGGCGGCGAAGGCCTTCTCGGGGTCGGTCACCGGGTCGAGGAGTTCGTACTCGACGCTGATCGCGGCCGCGGCGAGGCGGGCCGTGTCGGGGTGGTCGGCGGCGACGGCCGCGAGGGCCTCGCCGTGGTGCCGGACCAGGTCGGAGGCGAAGACGGGCCGGTCGGCGACGCGGCGGCCGTACGTCGCCGCGCCCGGCACGTCGGCGGCCGTCACCACGGCCCGTACGCCCGGCATGGCCGTCGCGGCCGTCGTGTCGACGGAGACGATCCGGGCGTGCGGGTGCGGGGAGCGCAGGATCGCGGCCCAGAGCAGGCCCTCGGCCCACAGGTCGGCGGCGTACGGGAAGGTGCCCTCGGTCTTCGCCCGGGAGTCGGCCTGCGGGAGCGAGGTGCCCAGGCCGTGCGCGGGCTGCTCCTGGTCCGGTGTCCCGGGGGTGTCCAGGAGGAGGGGAAGGGGAATGGCGGTGGTCGCGTCGCTGCTCACGCCATGCCTCCGTCGTGCGCGTGGGGAATCTGGTGCGGTACGCGGGGCTCGGCCGCCTCGGGACCGGTGGGCGCCGTGGCCGCGGCGCTCGCCTCGCGCTCGGCGACGACGTCCCGTACGGCTTCGAGGACGCCCCGGTAGCCCGAGCAGCGGCAGAGGTTGCCGGCGAGGGCCTGGCGGGTCTCCAGCTCGGTGGGGGCGTGGTTGCCCTCCAGGAGGTCATGCACGGTCATGCACATGCCCGGGATGCAGAAGCCGCACTGCACGGTGCCGCACTTCGACATCGCCCGCTGCACGTCGGACGGCTCGCCCTCGGTGGCGAGGCCCTCGACGGTCCGCACCTCGGATCCGGCGGCGGTCGCCGCCGGCACCAGGCAGGAGGCGACGAGCCGGCCGTCGACCTGGACGTTGCACGCGCCGCACTCGCCCTGGGAGCAGCCGTCCTTGGCCCCGGCGAGGCCGAGGCGCTCGCGCAGGACGTAGAGCAGGGACTCACCGATCCAGGATCCGGTGACGGGCCGGTCGGTGCCGTTGACCCGCAGGGTGTACGAGGTGTGGGGGTGCTCGTCGCTGTCCGTGGAGGCGTGGACGCTCGGCACGGGGGCCGTCGCGTCGAGGCCCTCGGGCAGGACCTCGTCCGGGGCGTCGGCCGGCACCTCGTCCGGGGCCTCCGCCGAAGCCTCCTCCGGGCCGGCCTCCGCGCCGTCCGCGTCGGCGTCCGCGCTCTCCGCGGCGGCGCTCTCCGCGACCGGCTCCTCGACGGCCGGCTCCTCCGGCAGCGCCCAGGGCGCGGGGGCGCCGCCCGGCAGGGTCGCCGGGGCCTGGTCGTACGAGGGGGGAAGCGGGGGCTCGACCGCCTCCGGTACGGCCGTCTCCGGGACGACCGCCTCGGGTGCGGCCGGCTCCGGTGCGGCGACCGGGATCTCCCACTGGCCCGTGGAGCCCGCCGCGCCCGCGAAGTTCCACTCCGCCGTCGCGTGCGGGTCCTGGCCCTGGCCGAACGCCTCGGCGTGCTGAACGTGCTCGCTGTGCTCGACGTGCTGAAGGTGCTCGGCGTGCTCGACGTACTCGGCGTACTCGGCGTGCTGGACGTACTCGCCCTGCGCGAAGTACTCCGTCCCGTGCCCGTGCCCGTGGCCGTGGCCCTGACCCTGGCCGAAGTCATGGACCTGCTCGACCTGGTCGAAGTGCTGGACCTGCTCCGCCTCCGTCGGCAGGTGCACGTTCCACGTGCCCGTCGCCGAGGGGTCGGTCGCCGCCGCCGGGGTGAGCGGCTGCAGCGGCATGATCATCGGCGGTACGTAGCCGTGGCCCGGCGCCTCCAGGGGCACGCCGTCCAGCATGAAGTCGGGCGGCAGCTGGACGAAGGCGGTCGCGTCGCCGTCGTACCCCTCGCTCTGCGGGATCGGCTCCCAGCCGCCCGGGTTCCCGTGCTGTTGCTCGTTGCTCATGCCAGTGCCCTCCCCAGTGCCCGTCGGGCGAGTGCGGCGACGGTGCGCCGCAGGTGCAGTACGGCGGGCGGCAGCTGTTCGTCGCCCTGCGGGTCCGGAATGCAGGCGGCGGCGACGTACTCGCCGAACGCGGTGAGCGCCTCCGGGGCCAGTCCGCGGTCGTTGTCCCAGTCCACCAGCGAGGCGATCCAGCGCTCCGCCTCCAGCGGGCGCAGGGGCATCGGGGCGACGGCGCCGACCGCGCAGCGCACGCCGCGCCGGGCCGGGTCGAGGACGACGGCGACGGAGGCGGTGGCGCGGGCCGGACCGGTGCGGCCGGTGGCCTTGAGGAAGACCTGGGGAGCGTGGAGCAGCGGGACGCGGACGAAGCCGACCAGCTCGCCGGGGGCCAGCAGGTCGCGGCCGGCGAGGAGGTGCGAGACGGGGATCTCGCGGCTGCCGAGCGGGCCCAGGACGACGAGGTCGGCCTCCAGGGCGGCGAGCACGGGCAGCGAGTCGCCGGTCGGCGCGGCGGTGACCACGTTGCCGCCGAGGGTGCCCGCGTTGCGGATCTGGGGCGGGCCGGCGGCACGGGAGGCGGCGGCGAGGGCCGGGATGAGGGCGGCGAAGTCGGGGCGGCCCATCCGGGCGTGGGTGAGGCCCGCGCCGAGGAGGGCGTGGCCGTCCTGGTACTGCCAGCCGCGGATCTCGTTGATGCGGCTCAGGCCGACGAGTCCGGCGGGACGGAGCTGACCTCTGTTGACGGCGGCCATCAGGTCGGTGCCGCCGGCGACGGGCACGGCGGCCGGCATGGCCGTGAGCGCCGCCACGGCCTCGTCGAGCGAGGCGGGCAGCGTCACGGACTGCGCCGTCTGTGGTGCGTGCGTGGTCAACCCGCTGCCCCTTCCCGGTGTCCCGGTGGTCCCCGACTGTGCCCGGCCGTCGCGCCTGCTGTCACGTCTGCGCTCGCGCCTGCGTGTGGGCGTACCGTACGTGCTCACAGGCCGGACGTGGCAACTCTGGCACATCTTCCGAGCCGTCCGGCGCGAGGGTCCACGAAGGACTGTTCCGTCCGGGACGCCCCATGCGGGACGGTAACTCCCCTTTCGCCGCTCTTGGGTGAACCGGGGACACGAGCTGCCTCACACGATCGGGGGCGCCCCCTCCAGGGGCCTGCCGAGCACTCCCGGACGCCGCTGCCAGGGGTGGGGGCCGGCGGGCGGTCGGTAGTCGACGCCGAGGGCGTCGAGGCGGCGGTAGTGGGTCTCCATCCGGCGCTCGAAGCCCGGGTAGTCGCGCTCGTCCGGGGCGGGCAGCGTGGACCAGGCGACCTCGGCGAAGGCGGCGAGGCGGGGGAAGACCTGGTAGTCGACGCGGGCCCGGTTCTCCATGACCTCGGTCCAGACGTTGGCCTGGGTTCCCAGGATGTGGGCGGCTGCCTCCGGCGAGAGGCCCGGCGGGACGGGCTCGAAGCGGTAGACGTCCTCCAGGGTGCGGACGTACCCGATGGGCATCGGCTCGTCCTCGCCCGGCGCCTGACGGTGGTCCAGGTACACCTGCTGCTCGGGGCACATGACGACGTCGTGGCCTGCCTCGGCGGCGGTGATCCCGCCCGCGTATCCCCGCCAGGAGGAGACGGCGGCGCCCTCCGCGAGGCCGCCCTCCAGGATCTCGTCCCAGCCGATCAGGCGGCGTCCGCGCGCGGCGAGCCAGCGGTCGAAGTGGCGGACGAACCAGGCCTGGAGGCCGTCCTCGTCCCCGACGCCCAGCTCCTCGATGCGGGCCTGGGCGGCCGGGGAGGCCTTCCACTGGTCCTTGGGGCACTCGTCGCCGCCGATGTGGACGAAGGTGGACGGGAAGAGAGCGAGGACCTCCTCCAGGACGCCCTCGTAGAAGCGCAGGACGGCCTCGGTGGGGGCCAGGACGTTCGGGTTGACGCCCCAGGTGTCCCAGACGGTGAGGGCGGCGGTGTCGACGACGTCGGTGTTGCCGAGCTCGGGGTAGGCGGCGATGGCGGCCTGCGCGTGGCCGGGGAGGTCGATCTCGGGGACGACGGTGATGTGCCGCTCGGCGGCGTAGGCGACGATCTCGCGGATGTCGTCCTGGGTGTAGAACCCGCCGTGCGGGGTGTCGTCCCAGAGGGGCGAGGCCCGGTGGCCCCACTTGCTGCGGGACCGCCGGGCGCCGACCTCGGTGAGCTTCGGGTGGCGCTTGATCTCGATGCGCCAGCCCTGGTCGTCGGTGAGGTGGAAGTGGAAGACGTTGAGCTTGTGGGCGGCGAGCAGGTCGAGCTGGCGCAGGACGTCGTCCTTGGGCAGGAAGTGCCGGGAGACGTCGAGGAGGAGCCCGCGCCAGCCGAAGCGTGGCCGGTCCGCGACGGTGATCCGGGGCAGCTCCCACTTCCCGTCCGTCACGGGCGCCTTGCGGTACGCCTCCGGGCCGAGGAGCTGCCGGAGGGTCTGGGTCCCCCAGAACACCCCGGCGGGGCCGCCGCCCTCGACGAGGACGGCCGCGTCGGGGTCCTCCGTGGTGAGGCGGTAGCCCTCGGGGCCGTGCTCCCGCTCGACCTCCGGGCTGATCCGCAGCCGGATCGCGTGCGGTCCGGCGCCGTCGGCCAGGGGCAGTCCGGTGGCGGCGCCCAGGGCGGTGCGGAGCCCGCGGGCGGCGGATTCGGTGCCGGGTCCCGCGTCGAGGGTGGTCCGCTCGTCGAGGGGGACGGCGCCGGGGGTGGACGGGCGGCGCACGAGGAGGGGTGCGGGGATCAGGGCGTGGTCTGCGGTCATCGCGTCAGTCCTTCACCGCCCCGCCCAGTCCCGAGACCAGACGGCGCTGTACGAGTACGAAGAAGACGAGCACCGGGAGGGTCATCACGGTCGAGCCGGCCATGATGCCTCCCCAGTCGTTCTCGTCGGGCTTGAAGAAGACGAGCAGGGCCATCGGCAGGGTCGACTGCGAGGTGTCGCTGATGAGGAAGGACTTCGCGAAGAGGAAGTCGTTCCAGGTCGAGATGAACGAGAAGACGCTCGTCGCCACGAGGCCGGGGAAGACCAGCGGGAAGAGGATCTGCCAGAGGAAGCGCGTTCGGCTCGCGCCGTCGATCTGGGCCTGTTCCTCCAGGGCCTCGGGGACCGCCTTGACGAAGCCCCGGAGCATCCAGATCGCGAAGGGGAGCGAGAAGGCGAGGTGCGGCAGGATCAGCGAGCCGAGGGTGTTGAGCTGGCCGAAGTCCCGCATGAGGAAGAACAGCGGGATGGTGAGCGCCTCGACCGGCACCATCTGGGCGACCAGGAACATGACGAGGAGCGTCGTCCGGAACCGGAAGCGGAACCGCGTGACCGCCGTCGCCGCCAGAAAGGCGATGAGCGCGGAGGCAAGGACGACCGTGCCGGCCACGATCAGCGAGTTGAGGAAGTAGCGGCCGAACTCCTGCTGGTCGAAGACGCGCCGGAAGGAGTCGAGGGACGGGGAGAGCGTCCACGGCCGGGGCTCGGTCGACTGGATCTCGCCCGCCGGCTTGAGGGCCGAGAGGACCATCCAGTACAGCGGGAAGGCGACGGCCGCCGCGACGAGCAGCGTGACCGCCTCGGCGACGAGCCGCCCCGGCCGGCGTATCCGGAGTGAGGTCAAAGTTCTTCTCCCTGGCGTCGCAGGAGCCGCAGGTAGACCAGGGTCACGGCCAGCAGGATCAGCAGCATGACCACGCCGATCGCCGAGCCCAGGCTGTACTGGGACGAGGCGAAGGCCTTCTGGTACGCGTACACGTTGAGGACGAGGTTCTGGCCGGCGATGCCGCCGCCGTTGGTCATCACGTAGATCTGGGTGAAGAGCTTGAAGTCCCAGATGATCGACTGGATGGTGACGACGACCAGGATCGGCCGGAGCATCGGCGCCATGACCGAGCGCCAGATCCGCCACTGCGAGGCGCCGTCGAGGGCCGCGGCCTCCAGGACCTCGGACGGGATGGCCTTGATGCCGGCGTAGACGGTGACCATCACGAACGGGAAGGAACACCACACGACTTCGAGGAGGACGAGGGCGAAGGCGCTGTACCGCCCGTACGTCCAGGAGAAGTCGCCCAGGCCGAGGAGCCTGTTCACCGGGCCGAAGTCGGGGTCGAAGAGGAAGACCCAGACGGTGGAGCCGGTGACGGCGGGCGTGGCCCAGGCGCCGAGCGCGGCCACCATGAGGGCGAGCCGCGGCAGGGCCCGGACGCGGGTCAGGAGGACCGCGAGGGCGCAGCCGACGGCGAGCGTGGTGACGACGCAGGCGGCGGCGAAGAGGACGGTGGCGAGGAGGACCTGCCAGAACTGGGGGTCGGTGAAGAGGGCCGTGTAGTTGCCGAAGCCCTTGAAGTACGTGGGTTCGCCGCCGCTGACCTGGGCCTGGGTGTACTCCAGGAAGGAGATGAGGCCGAGCTGGTAGACGGGGTAGACGAGGAGTCCGCCGATGACGGCGAGGGCGGGCAGGAGGTACAGCCAGGGGGTCCAGGCGCCGGCGCGGCGCCGGGTGGCGGTACGGGTGGGCTTGGGGGCGCGGGGGGCGGTCCGGGTGCGGCCGCGGGGGGCCGGGAGCGTGGTGGAGGCCGTGCCCGGGGTGGTGTCGGGGGTCGTCATGCGGGCGGCTCAGCTCGTCGGCGCGAAGGCCGCGTCCATCTTCTTCGCGGCGTCGTCGGCCGCCGCCTTGACGTCCTTACGGCCGCTCACGACCTCCTGGAACATCGTCGGCAGGACGAGGGAGGAGTCGATCTGGTCCCAGCCGGGTGACGCCGGGACGAACCTGGTGCCGGCGTCGAGGGTGTCGATGAAGGGCTTCACGAAGGGCTGGCGCTGTGCGGCGGCGGCCCGTACGTCGGTGTAGGTGGGCAGGAAGCCCATCGCGTCGAAGAGCTTGCCCTGGGTGTCCTTGCCGGTGAGGGACTTCAGGAGGTCGACGGCGAGGGTGCGGTGCGAGGTGCTCTTGAGGACGCCGATGTTGTTGCCGCCGGCGAAGGCCGGGGCGATCGAGCCGGGGGCCGTGCCGGGCAGCGGGACGACCGCGTACTTGCCCTTGACCGTGCCGGCCTCGACGGCCGCGTGGCTGAAGTCGCCGCCGATGGCCATGGCCGCCTTGCCGGAGGCGAAGGCGGTGACGGTCGCGTTGCCGCCCATCTGGGCGCACTTGGCGGCCGGGCAGTTGTCGTCTCCGAAGAGCGAGGCGTACGTGGCGATGCCCTCGCGCGCCGCCTCGCTGTTGACCGCCGCCTTGTAGGAGCCGCCCTCCTCGGTGGCGAGTTCGCCGCCGGCGGCCCAGACGAAGGGCATGGCGCCGTAGGTGTAGGCGCCGCCGACGGCGATGCCGTACAGCTCGGGCTTCGCCTTGCGGATCTTCTTGGCGGTGGAGACGAGTTCGGCCTGGCTCTTGGGGGCGGTGAGGCCGAGTTCCTTGAAGACGTCGGTGCGGTAGTAGAGGGCGCGGAGGCCGACGAAGAGCGGGGAGCCGTAGACCTTGCCGCCGACGGTGACGGACTTCCGGGCCGTCGGGTCGGTGTCCTTGGCCTCGTCCCAGGCCGCGAACTCGGCGCTGATGTCGGCGAGTCCGCCGTCCTTGACGTATCCGGCGGTGTCGGTGTTGCCGTACTCGATGAGGTCGGGCGCGGACCTGGGGTCGTTGAAGGCGGCCTTGACGCGCTGGGCGCGGGTCTCGACGGGGATGTACTCGACCTCGACCTTCGCGCCCTGGTTGCGCTTCTCGAAGGCGGTGACGGCCTGGGCGACGACCTGTTCCTTGGGCTTGTTGCTCACCTCCTGGAAGAGCCAGACGCGCAGGGTGCCGCTCTTCTCGTCCGCCGCGGCCTTGCCGTTCGCAGTCTGCGGATGGGGCGCGCAGGCGGTGGCGGTGAGGCCCGCGAGCAGGAGTGCGGCGGCCGGGGCGGTGAGGCGGGCAGGAAGCTTCATGGCGGATCCCCTCCAGGGCGTTGCAACATACGCAATGAGCGTTTCGCTCTGCACAACACGCGTGAGGTTAGGCGCGGTTCCGGTGAGCGGACAAGAGGTCTCGACCACCTCAACCACTCCGTGACCGGCGAAAGCACCCTGCGCAACGGAGCGGAGGGACGCGGAGGGCGCACAGAACGCGGAACGGCCCCCGTCGCACGTGCTGAAGCACGCACGACGGGGGCCGTCCCCGACGTCAGGAGTTACCGGATCCGCGAGATCCGGTTACTTGTCCTTGCCGCCCTTGTCCTTGTCGCCACCGCCGGCGCCCATGGACTCGTAGATCTCCTTGCACATCGGACAGACCGGGTACTTCTTGGGGTCGCGCCCCGGTACCCAGACCTTTCCGCACAGCGCCACGACGGGAGTCCCGTCGAGGGCGCTCGCCATGATCTTGTCCTTCTGGACGTAGTGGGCGTAGCGCTCGTGGTCGCCGTCACCGTGGGACACCTGCGGAGTCGGCTCCACGAGGGTTCCCGTACCTGCCCCGCGCTCGGGCTCGAGAGTGCTCATAACCGCCAAGGGTACTGAAAGCCGTCGGGCTCAGTTGAGGGACGGGTCGTCGGGGTACGTCGCGATCATGGCGAGTTCGCCGCGCTGGCGGCGCAGGACCTGCCGCCAGAGGGTTTCGGGGTGCGGCGAGGAGACGTCGCCGGGCTCCGACTCGACCACGTACCAGGCTCCGTCGCCGAGCTCCGCCTCCAGCTGGCCGGGGCCCCAGCCCGCGTACCCGGCGAAGATCCGCAGCGAGCCGAGGGCGGGTCCGAGCAGCTCGGGCGGGGCCTCCAGGTCGACGAGGCCGATCGCGCCGTAGACCCGCCGCCAGCCGAGGGGGCCCTCGTCGCCGGGGATCACGGCGACGCCGAGCGCCGCGTCGAGCGAGACGGGGCCGCCCTGGAAGACGACTCCCGGCTCGCCGGCGAGTCCGGCCCAGGGCGCGAGGATGTCGCCGACGGTCACCGGCGTCGGCCGGTTGAGGACCACGCCGAGCGAGCCCTCGTCGTCGTGGTCGAGCAGCAGGACGACCGCGCGGTCGAAATTCGGGTCCGCCAGCGCGGGGGTGGCCACGAGCAGCCGTCCTGTGAGCGAGGACACCTCGGTCATGCGACACATGATCCCGCATCTTCGGCGTTCGCGGGGGCTGTCGGGCGCGATCGGGGCGCGGCGGCCGGAAGTCGGGCGGGAAGTCGACGGCCTTCGCAGTTCAGGAGGGCGCGGGAGGTCTTCGCGTACGGGCGGCGCGACGGACGAACCGACACAAGCGGACGGTGACGCTCCGCAAGATCACGGGAACAGAGGGTGTTGTGCCGAATTCATTACATCTGACAGACCCCCCGACACACCCGATCGGGGTCTCATGGCCCCTTACCCTTTTCTCTGGCCACCCGACCGACCCGACCGGAACGCGAGATTCATGACCGGCACCGACGATGTCCTGCTTGTCCACGGCGGAACCCCGCTGGAGGGTGAGATCCGCGTCCGCGGCGCGAAGAACCTCGTGCCCAAGGCGATGGTCGCCGCCCTGCTCGGCAGCGGTCCCAGCCGACTGCGCAATGTTCCCGACATCCGTGACGTCCGCGTGGTCCGCGGACTGCTCCAGCTGCACGGTGTGACGGTCCGCCCGGGCGAGGAGCCCGGCGAGCTCGTCCTCGACCCGACGCACGTGGAGTCCGCGAACGTCGCCGACATCGACGCGCACGCCGGCTCGTCCCGCATCCCGATCCTCTTCTGCGGCCCGCTGCTGCACCGCCTCGGCCACGCCTTCATCCCGGGCCTCGGCGGCTGCGACA
Organism: Streptomyces narbonensis; assembly: GCF_014649015.1. Taxonomy (GTDB): domain Bacteria; phylum Actinomycetota; class Actinomycetes; order Streptomycetales; family Streptomycetaceae; genus Streptomyces; species Streptomyces narbonensis. The sequence continues at coordinate 61,030 of NZ_BMSF01000001.1, read as the reverse complement.
TCGGCGGCCGGCCGATCGACTTCCACTTCGACGTGCTGCGCCAGTTCGGCGCGACGATCGAGAAGCGGGACGACGGCCAGTACCTGGAGGCCCCGCAGCGGCTTCGCGGTTGCAAGATCCGCCTCCCGTACCCCTCGGTCGGCTCGACCGAGCAGGTGCTGCTCACGGCGGTGCTCGCCGAGGGCGTCACCGAGCTGTCGAACGCGGCCGTGGAGCCCGAGATCGAGGACCTCATCTGCGTACTGCAGAAGATGGGCGCGATCATCTCCATGGACACCGACCGGACCATCCGGATCACCGGTGTCGACCGCCTCGACGGCTACACCCACCGGGCGCTCCCGGACCGCCTGGAGGCGGCCTCCTGGGCTTCGGCGGCGCTGGCCACCGAGGGCAACATCTACGTGCGCGGCGCCCAGCAGCGCTCGATGATGACCTTCCTCAACACCTACCGGAAGGTGGGTGGCGCCTTCGAGATCGACGACGAGGGCATCCGCTTCTGGCACCCGGGCGGCTCGCTCAACGCGATCCACCTGGAGACGGACGTGCACCCCGGCTTCCAGACGGACTGGCAGCAGCCGCTGGTCGTGGCCCTGACGCAGGCCTCCGGCCTCTCCATCGTCCACGAGACGGTGTACGAGTCGCGCCTCGGCTTCACCTCCGCGCTGAACCAGATGGGCGCGCACATCCAGCTGTACCGCGAGTGCCTCGGCGGCTCCGACTGCCGCTTCGGCCAGCGCAACTTCCTGCACTCGGCGGTCGTCTCGGGACCGACGAAGCTCCAGGGCGCCGACCTGGTCATCCCCGACCTGCGCGGCGGCTTCTCGTACCTGATCGCGGCCCTGGCCGCCCAGGGCACGTCCCGGGTGCACGGCATCGAGCTGATCAACCGCGGCTACGAGAACTTCATGGAGAAGCTCGTCGAGCTGGGCGCGAAGGTCGAGCTCCCCGGCAGCGCGCTGGTCTGACCCGGCAACACACCGCCGTGAGCCTGTGCGGGCCCCTGTGGGGCCCGCACAGGGCATACGAAAGGGCGGCCACCCCCTGACAGGGTGGCCGCCCTTTCTGCGCCTCCAGGCTGCCTTACGCGGCCTTGGCGGCCTTACTTGCCCTTGGCGGCTTCCTTGAGCTTCGAGCCCGCGGAGACCTTCACGCTGTAGCCGGCCGGGATGTTGATCGGGTCGCCGGTCTGCGGGTTACGAGCGGTGCGAGCGGCACGGTGGGTGCGCTCGAAGGTCAGGAAGCCGGGGATGGTGACCTTCTCGTCGCCCTTGGCGACGACCTCACCGACGGTCTCGGCGAGAGCGGCCAGCACGGCGTCGGCGTCCTTGCGGGTCACCTCGGCGCGGTCGGCCAGGGCGGCCACCAGCTCACTGCGGTTCATGTTGTTACTCCCGTGTTCTTCTTGCCTGTGAGGCGTGCCACGCGGCGGAAGCCGCGTGATTGGGTACAGCGAAGCCGATGCTGCCAGGGCCTTCGGACAGTCCCCGGACCCGGGTCTAATGACAGACCCTCGCGCCCAAACACGCATCCTGCCCCCACCAGCGGCGGGAACGCCAATCCGGCACCCCCTGGGGTCACACGAAAAGCGCCGGAGCCCCGTGGTGGTGACGTTCCGTCGACTCCGTGATTTCCGTACGGAGCCGGAAAGCCACCCTAAAGGCGGGTTTGCGGCATCGCGAATCGCGACGCGCCGTCAGCGACCGCTCGCGGCCTTGGCCGCGTTGCGCACGGCGCCGGCCACCGCGCCCGCGACCTTGTCGTTGAAGACCGACGGGATGATGTAGTTCGGGTTCAGCTCGTCCTCGGTCACCACGTCGGCGAGGGCGGAGGCCGCCGCCAGCATCATCTCCGTGTTGACGGTACGGGACTGGGCGTCCAGCAGGCCGCGGAAGACACCCGGGAAGACCAGGACGTTGTTGATCTGGTTCGGGAAGTCCGAGCGGCCCGTGGCGACGACGGCGGCCGTCTGGCGCGCGGCGGCCGGGTCGACCTCCGGGTCGGGGTTCGCGAGCGCGAAGACGATGGCGCCGTCCGCCATGGCGGCGACGTCCTCGGCGCCCAGCAGGTTCGGGGCCGAGACGCCGATGAAGACGTCCGCGCCGACGACGGCCTCCTTGAGGGTGCCGGTGACGCCCTCGGGGTTGGTGTTGTCGGCGATCCAGCGCAGCGGTGAGTCGACCGGGGCGTCCACGAGGTCCGCGCGGTCGGCGTGCACGACGCCCTGGATGTCGGCGACGACGGCGTGCTTGACGCCGGCCGCGATGAGCAGCTTGAGGATCGCCGTACCGGCGGCGCCGGCCCCGGACATGACGACCCGTACGTCACCGACGCTCTTGCCCACCACGCGCAGCGCGTTGGTGAGGGCGGCGAGGACGACGATGGCCGTGCCGTGCTGGTCGTCGTGGAAGACGGGGATGTCGAGGGCCTCGCGCAGCCGGGCCTCGATCTCGAAGCAGCGGGGCGCGGAGATGTCCTCCAGGTTGATGCCCGCGAAGCCGGGGGCGATCGCCTTGACGATCGCGACGATCTCGTCGGTGTCCTGGGTGTCGAGGCAGATCGGCCAGGCGTCGATGCCCGCGAAGCGCTTGAAGAGGGCGGCCTTGCCCTCCATGACGGGCAGGGAGGCCATCGGGCCGATGTTGCCGAGGCCGAGGACGGCGGAGCCGTCGGTGACGACCGCGACGGAGTTGCGCTTGATGGTGAGGCGGCGGGCGTCCTCGGGGTTCTCGGCGATCGCCATGCACACGCGGGCGACGCCCGGGGTGTAGATCATGGAGAGGTCGTCACGGTTGCGGATGGGGTGCTTGGACGCCATCTCGATCTTGCCGCCGAGGTGCATCAGGAACGTACGGTCGGAGACCTTGCCCAGGACGACGCCCTCGATGGTGCGCAGCTGCGCGACGATCTCGTCGGCGTGCGCGGTGGAGGTCGCGGCGATGGTGACGTCGATGCGGAGCTTCTCGTGGCCGGAGGCGGTCACGTCGAGGCCGGTGACGGATCCGCCGTGGGACTCCACCGCCGTGGTGAGCTGGGAGACCGCGGTTCCGCTCGCGGGAACCTCCAGCCGGACCGTCATCGAGTACGAGACGCTGGGCGCCGTTGCCATGGCCGAGTTCCTCTGCTTTCCCTGAGCTTCATTGCTACGCCGCCCCGGCTGGTTGCCCGGCGGCGCCCTCCGATGGTCGCACCTACCTGCGGGTAGCAGGTAATGCGGTCATTTTGTTTTCGGAAAGTAGTTTCCACCATACGAGAGAGCTTGGGGAAACAGAAGAGGCCCCCGTCACCAGGGGTGACAGGGGCCTCAACTTTGGACGTACGTCTAAATGGCACCGACCCGCCATGCTCGCCTCGCGGCAAGTGGTCCCTCTAAGGGACGAAGGTTGGGCCCGGGGGCTTGGATCGAGCCGGTGCCACGACAAGGCTAACAAACCACCCTGCCTGGTGATTCCAGCGCCACAGGTTGACCGGAAATCGGCCCCCGGACCCTCCTCCCGGCCCAGCCCCGCGGCCCCGCCGACCCAGCCCCGGAGGCCACCCGACCCGGCCGGGCGGCCCTCCCGACCCGGCCCGGCGGCCCGCCCGGCTCAGTCCCGCAGCAGGTCCGGCACCCCTGCCTCGTCCGGCATGTCCCCCGGTCCCGCGACCACCGTGAGCTGCTGCGTCGCGCGCGTCAGCGCCACGTACAGCACCCGCAGACCGGCCGGGGACTCGTCCGCGATCTCCGCGGGCGAGACGACCACCGTCGCGTCGTACTCCAGGCCCTTCGCCTCCAGGGAGCCCAGCGCCACCACCCGGTCCCCCAGCTCGGCAAGCCAGCGCGCGGCCTCCGCACGCCGGTTCATGGCGACGACGACGCCCACCGTGCCCTCGACCCGCTCCAGGAGCAGCGCCGCCTCGGACCGTACGGTTTCGGCCAAGGCTGCCTTGTCATGAACCGGGACGAAGCGGGGCTCGACGCCCGTCGAGCGGACCGCGCGCGGCGATTCCTTGCCCGGCATGGCGAGGGCGAGCACCTTGGCGGCGAGCTCGGCGATCTCCGCCGGGTTCCGGTAGTTCACGGTCAGCTCGAAGCGGCGCCGCGGCCGGCTACCGAGGGCCTCGTCCCGTGCCTCGGCGGCCTCGTCCGGGTCCGACCAGGAGGACTGCGCCGGGTCGCCGACGACCGTCCAGGTGGCGTGCCGGCCGCGGCGGCCGACCATCCGCCACTGCATGGGCGTGAGGTCCTGCGCCTCGTCGACGATGACGTGCGCGTACTCGGTGCGCTCGGCGGCGAGCCGCTCGGCCCGCTCACGCTGCGTCTCCTCGCGTACGGGCATGAGCTCTTCCAGGCCCGAGAGCTGGTCCAGCGGGTCGTACTCCCGCTTCTTGCGGGGCCGGGCCGGGGCGCCGAGCAGGGTGTGGAGCTCGTCGAGGAGCGCCACGTCGTGGACGGAGAGCTCCCGGCGGCGCAGCGAGCGGGCGAGCCGCCGCACCTCGCCCGGGTTGAGGATGCGGCGGGCCCAGCGGCCGAGCCGCCGCTCGTCGGCCATCGCGTCGAGCACCTGACGGGGGGTGAGCTCGGGCCACCAGGCGTCGAGGAAGTGGAGGAAGGAGTCCTCGGTGGAGACGTCCTCGTCGAAGGAGGAGCGCAGCTCGGCCGCGAGCTCGGGGTCGCTGTGCCGTCCCGCCGAGCCGGACTTGGCGTACAGCGCGTCGAGGAGCAGCCGGCGGGCGCGCGGGCGCAGCAGGTTGACCGGAGCGGTGCCGCCGAGGACGTTGTGGCGGATGCGCCGCAGGTCCTCGGCCTCCAGCTCGATCCGCCGGCCGAAGGCGACGACCCGGAGCCGGGTGGGCGTCCCGGTGGGCGCGGGGGCCTCCTCGCCGAACTCCAGCTGGTCCCCGGCGGGCTGCCGGGGCGCGGGGGTCTCCAGGGCGCCGCGGGCGGCCTTCCGCAGCACGTGGACCATGCGGGAGGAGCCCTTGACGCGGGCGACGGCCGGCTCGTCGTAGGCGGTGGCCTCGGCCCCGTCGACGAGGCTGCCGACGGCACGGATCGCCACCTGGCCCTCCTCGCCGAGGGAGGGCAGGACGCCCTCGGTGTACGAGACGAGGAGCGGGGTCGGCGAGACGATGAGGATGCCGCCCGCGTACCTCCGCCGGTCCTGGTAGAGCAGGTAGGCGGCCCGGTGCAGGGCGACGGCGGTCTTGCCGGTGCCGGGCCCGCCCTCGACGTACGTGACGGAGGCGGCGGGCGCGCGGATGACGAGGTCCTGCTCCGCCTGGATGGAGGAGACGATGTCCCGCATGGTGTGGCTGCGGGCCTGGCCGAGGGCGGCCATCAGAGCGCCGTCGCCGATCACGGGCAGCTCGCGCCCGTCGAGGGTGGCCCGCAGCTCGGGGCGCATCAGGTCGTCCTCGACGCCGAGGACCCGGCGGCCCTTGGAGCGGATGACGCGGCGGCGGACGACGCGGCCGGGGTCGACGGGCGTCGACCGGTAGAAGGGCGCGGCGGCGGGGGCGCGCCAGTCGATGACGAGCGGCGAGTAGTCGGAGTCGAGGACACCGATGCGGCCGATGTGGAGGGTCTCGCCGATGTCGGCCGTGTTGTCGGCGCGTACGGCGTCCTCGGCGGGCTCGACGGAGGTGTAGGCGCCGTCGGGTCCCTTCTTGCCGTCCTTGCCGTACAGCAGGTCGATCCGGCCGAAGAGGAAGTCCTCGAACTCGTTGTTGAGCCTGTTGAGGTGGATGCCGGCGCGGAACACCTGGGCGTCGCGCTCGGCGAGGGCGCCGGGCGTGCCGACCTGGCCCCGCTGGGCGGCGTCGTTCATCAGGAACTCCGCCTCGTGGATCTTCTCCTCCAGCCGGCGGTAGACCCGGTCAAGATGTTCCTGCTCGACACCGATCTCACGGTCCCTGACCGTGTCCACGGCTTCCTGCGCGGCCACCTAAGGCCCCCTTCTGACGTGCACTGGGCAGCCGTCGAGCGTACGCCACCGGGGGGTGCCGTGTCAGGCGCGATCACCGTTCACGAGGCGTTATCCCGGAAAGCCGGGCGGCGGGTCGTCGTGGAGGAGCCGCTGGAAGAGGTGGTGGTCGCGCCATTCGCCGTCGATGTGGAGGAAGCCGGGTGCGGTGCCGATGGGGGTGAAGCCGCTCTTGGCGAGCACCCGCTGGGAGGCGTGGTTGTCCAGGCGCGTCCCGGCTTCGATCCGGTGCAGGCCGAGTTCCTCGTGGGCGCCCCGGCAGGCCGCCTCGGTGAGCGCGGTGGCCAGGCCGCGCCCGGCGTACTCCGGGTCGACCCAGTAGCCGAGGGAGGCGCTGCGCAGTGGCCCGAGGGCGATCCCGGCGAGCGTGGCGCAGCCGACGATGCGTTCGCCGTCGACGGCGAACCACCGCACCCCGCCGTCCGCGAGCCGCTCGGCCTGCCCCTCGGGGGTGTAGTACCGCTCCTCCCGGTAGGGCTCCCAGGGCTTCATGTAGGCGCGGATCCGCGTCACGGCGTCGGCGAGGGTGGGCGCGTCGGTGTGTTCGGCGGGGCGGATCCGGACGGGTGCGGCACTCATGTCCGTACCGTAACCCCGGCCCCCGTACCCCCTAAAGGGTGTCGTACTTGTCGTCCGCCGCCGGGTCCAGGGCCAGCCGGTAGCCGCGCTTGACGACGGTCTGGATCAGCTTCGGGGTGCCGAGCGCGGTGCGGAGGCGGGCCATCGCCGTCTCCACCGCGTGCTCGTCGCGGCCGGCACCGGGCAGCGCCCGCAGCAGGTCGGCGCGGGAGACGACCCAGCCGGGGCGGCGGGCCAACAGTCCCAGGAGGGCCATCCCGGCGGGCGGGACCGGACGCAGGCGGCCGTCGACGAGGACCGCGTGCCCACGGACCTCCACCCGGTGGCCGGCGAGCGGGAGGACCCGGGAGCGGGCCGGGAGCTCCGTGCAGAGCAGCTGGACGAGCGGGCCGAGCCGGAAGCGCTCGGGCTGGTACGTGTCGATGCCCTCCGCCTGGAGCGGGAGCGCCGTCACGGGGCCCACGCACACCGCGAGGACGTCGTGCCGGAGCGCGGCGACGAGTTCCTCCCGTACGCCCCTCTCCTCCGCCCGGGAGAACAGCGAGACGGCGGCCGGGGCGCTGGTGAAGGTGACCGCGTCCAGGGTGCGGGCGAGGGTCGCGTCGAGGAGCCGGTCCAGGGGGCCGGTGTCCTCCGGGGGCATCCAGCGGTAGACGGGGACGACGACGACCTCGGCGCCGCCGGCCGTGATGGCCTCCACGAAGCCGGGCAGCGGCTCCCCGTGCAGCTGGAGGGCGATGCGCTTGCCGGCCACGCCCTCGGCGAGGAGGCGGTCGAGGACCTCCGCCATGGACTCCGAGGAGGGCGACCAGGACTCGGTGAGTCCGGCGGCCCGCACGGCGCCCTTGACCTTGGGGCCCCGGGCGAGGAGCTCGACCTCCCGGAGGACGGCGAGGAGCCCCTCCCCGTGCCCCCAGCCGTCGGCGGCCTCGACCCAGCCGCGGAAGCCGATCGCCGTGGTGGCGACGACGACGTCCGGGGCGCGGGCGATGATCTCCTTGGTGGCGGCGAGGAGTTCGGTGTCGTCCGCGAGGGGCACGATCCGCAGGGCGGGCCCGTGGACGACGGCCGCGCCGCGCCGGCGCAGCAGCGCGATGAGTTCGTCCGCGCGCCGCGCCGCGGTGACGCCGACGGTGAAGCCGGCGAGGGGGCCGTGTTCTTGCTCGTCCATGGGACCTGAGCCTGTCGGGGCCTCGTGTCGGACTCGGTTCGCGCGTATTTCCTGGTCGTTACGGTCCGCGCCGGACACGGTGGATCACACCTTCGCGTATCCGGGCCGGGTCTCCTGGTCCTCCGCACCCTCGGCTGTCTCGGGCACGGCGGTCGGCCGGCGAAGGTATACCGCCCAGGTGACGACGATGCAGGCCGCGTAGAAGGCGAGGAAGGCGACGAAGGCCCCGGTGCCGGTGCCGGCCGTCTGGAAGGACTGGCGGAAGGCGAGGTTGATGCCGAGTCCGCCGAGCGCGCCGACGGCGCCGATGAGGCCCATGGAGGCCCCGGAGAGCCGCCGCCCGTAGGCCTCGGCCGCTTCCCCGGCAAGGCCCTTGCGGTGCCCCTGGGCGAGGAAGATCGCCGGGATCATCTTGTACGTGGAGCCGTTGCCGAGGCCGCTGAGGACGAAGAGACCGATGAAGCCGACGAGGAAGACGGTGAGGGACTCGATCACGGAGGCGTAGATCACCACTCCGGTCGAGGCGGCCATCGCGACGAAGGTCCACAGGGTGATCCGGGCGCCGCCGTGCCGGTCGGCGAGGGAGCCGCCGACGGGGCGGATGAGGGAGCCGAGGAGCGGGCCGATGAAGGTGAGCGAGGCGGCCTGGAGCGGGGTGCGTCCGAACTGGGTCTGGAGGACGAGCCCGAAGGCGAAGCTGTAGCCGATGAAGGAGCCGAAGGTGCCGATGTACAGGAAGGCCATGATCCAGGTGTGGCGGGCCCGCACGGCCTCCTTCGCGGCTCCGGTGTCGTTCTTGACCGGGGCGAGGTTGTCCATGAAGAGCGCGGCGCACACGGCGGCCGCGACGATCAGGGGCAGGTAGACGCCGAGCACGATCCGGGGGTGCATCGCCCCGGCGGTGCCGATGACGAGCAGGCCGATGAGCTGGACGACGGGGACGCCGATGTTGCCGCCGCCCGCGTTGAGGCCGAGTGCCCAGCCCTTCTTCCGCAGCGGGAAGAAGGCGTTGATGTTGGTCATGGAGGAGGCGAAGTTGCCGCCGCCGACGCCGGTGAGCGCGGCCACCAGGACGAAGGTCGTGTACGAGGTGCCGGGCTCCATCACCGCGAAGGCGAAGCCGGCGGGGAGCAGGAGGAGCAGGGCGCTGACGACGGTCCAGTTGCGGCCGCCGAAGCGGGCCACGGCGAAGGTGTACGGGATCCGGATCAGCGCGCCGACGAGGGTGGCGGTCGCGATCAGGAAGAACTTCCCGGCCGGGTCGATGCCGTACTGCGGTCCCATGAAGAGGACCATGACCGACCACAGGCTCCAGATGGAGAAGCCGATGTGCTCGGAGATCACGGAGAAGAGGAGGTTCCGCTTGGCGATCCGCTCCCCCTTCTCACGCCAGAAGGTCTCGTCCTCCGGTTCCCACTTCTCGATCCATCGGCCACCCATCACGCACCTCCACGGAGTCGGAACCCTGATGCGACCGACGCTAGGGAGGCCGCGTTTCAGCCCGGTGCCGTGAGGTGACGGGGACGGAACCTTGCTCTCACCCGGGGTACGGGGTCCCTGTGAGCGCCTCCCGGGCGCCTCCTGGCTCCCTCCCCGGCGCTCAGGGCCGCCCTCCGGCGCTCAGGGCCGGAGGAGCGGCCCCGGAGCGCCCTCCGGCAGTCCCGGCTCCCCCTCCGGCAGCCAGCAGCCCGCCGGGCGGGTCCGCCAGCCCTCCCGGGCACCGATCTCGGCGACGGCGGCCCGCAGTGCGTCGAGGCCGGGATGGCGCAACCCCTTGCGCCACACCAGACTCACGGGCGACAGGGGTACGGGGTCGACGAGCGGGCGCAGCACGCTGCCCGGCATGGACGGGAAGCTGACGACGGCGAGGACCGGGGTGCGGTGCTTGGCCATGATGCGGCCGAACTCCTCCTTGCCGACGGCGAGCGGCGCGGGCGGGGCGATCGCGATGCCGCGCCCGGCGAAGAGCCGCGCGGCGAGGTCGGTCCACTCGGGCGTGCGGTCGTTCCCCGCGCCCGCGTAGATCCGTTCCCCGGCGAGCCCGGCGAGCGGCACCTCGGGCAGGTCGGCGAGCGGGTGGTCGTCGGGAAGGATCACGGCCATCCGCTCGTACCGCACGAACACGGAGTCGAGCCGCGTCCGCAGCCCGGCGTCGAGCCCTCCGTACCGGCCGAAGGAGGCGTCGAGCCGGCCGGCGAGGATCTCCCGTACGGCGCCGGTGAGACCGCTCTCATAGCGGGCCATCAGCTCCTGGTCCGGGGCGAGTTCACGGGCCCGGGCCAGGACTTCCTCCGGGCCGAGGCCGGGGCTGTTGAGGTCGACGAGGAGAGGGCGGGGCGCGGCGCGGAAGGCCTCGGCGAGTTCATCGTGGGCGGCCAACACCCGTCGCGCGTACGGGAGGAGCCGTTCACCGTCGGCGGTGAGGGTGACCTGCCGGGTGGTCCGCACGAAGAGTTCGGCGCCCAACTCCTTCTCCAGGCGCCGGATGTCCCGGCTCAGGGCCTGCTGGGCGAGGTAGAGACGGGCGGCGGCCCGGGTGAAGTGCAGCTCCTCGGCGACGGCGGTGAAGGCGCGCAGAAGGCGGGGGTCGGTGTCGTACGAGGAGGTCACCGCCGCATTTAACAACACAGGTGCGTGAATGGCCACCGATCAGGTGTTGGACCGGCGGGGACCACCGCCGCGAACCTTGATCCATGCCGCAGGACCTCACTCTCACCCCGGCGGGCCCGGCCCTCGCCCCGCGCTACGACGAACACCCGCGGGCCGCACCCGGCACCGCCGATCACCGCCCCACTCCCGCCCGGGCCCTTCCCCGCAACCCCTACCTCCGCCTCTTCGCCCTCCCCGGCACCCGCGCCTTCACCGCCGGAAACCTGATCGCCCGGATGCCCAGCGGCATGTTCGGCGTCAGCGCCGTGATCATGATCGCGGGCCGCTACGACTCCTACGCGCTGGCCGGTGCGGTCACCGCGACCGGCCTGGCCTCCGGGGCCCTGGCCGCCCCCTGGATCGCCCGGCTCGTCGACCGGCGCGGCCAGGCCCGCGTCGCCGTCCCGGCGGCGGCGTACATGGCGCTGGGCCAACTGCTCCTGCTCCTCTGCGTCCACGAGAAGGCCCCCGCCTGGACGCTCTGCCTCGTCGTCGCCGCAACCGCCACCGCCCCGAACATGGGCGGCATGTCCCGGGCCCGCTGGGCGCACCTCCTCCGGGACGACCCGGACGCCCTGCACACCGCCAACGCCTTCGAGCAGGCCGTCGACGAGCTCTGCTTCATGCTGGGCCCGGTGCTCGCCGCGTTCCTCTGCTCGATGCTCTTCCCGGAGGCCGGCACCCTCGCGGCCGCGGCCCTCCTGCTCGGCGGCGCCCTGCTCCTCGCGGCGCAGCGCTCGACCGAGCCGCCGATCGCGCCCCGTACCGCCGCGGGCTCTCCGCTGCGGACCCGGGGCATGGTGCCGCTCCTCACCGTCTTCCTCGCCACCGGGGCGGTCTTCGGCTCCATGGAGGTGGTGGCCCTGGCGTTCGTGGACGGGCCCGTCGCCGGCCCCGTCCTCGCGCTCCAGGCCGCCGGCTCCTGCGCGGCGGGCCTCCTCTACGGCCGCGCCCGCCGCACCGCCCGGCTCCGCACCTGTCTGGCCGCGCTGGCCGTCCTGATGGCGATGCCGCTGCTCGCGGCCATGACCGGCTCGCTGCTCGCGCTCGCGGGCGGCCTGCTGGTGGCGGGCATGGCGACGGCCCCGACGATGCTCACGGGCATGAACCTGGTCCAGCGTCTGACACCCGCGTCCCAGCTCAACGAAGGCATGACCCTCGCGGTGACCGCGCTCCTCGCCGGCGTCGCGGCAGGCTCCGCCACCGGCGGCTGGGCCGCCGACCACGCCCCCTTCCCGGCCTTCGGCTTCCTCGCCCCGATAGCGGCGGCGACCCTGGCACTCGCCCTGTGCACGGCGACCGGCGTGGGTCAGGGCCCCCGCGTCCGGGCATGACAAAGGCCCGGCAGTCGTGAAGACTGCCGGGCCTCTGCCCACATGGGATGAGTGGAGATGGCGGGAATCGAACCCGCGTCCAACGGTGCGGAATCAGGGCTTCTCCGTGTGCAGTCTGGTACGAGTTTCTCAGCCCTCCGGATCACCCAGACAAGTCCGGAACGGGCTCAGCCACTGTTTGATTTCCCTCCAACCCCCGTGACCGGGGCTAGAGGTTTAGATCCCTAAATGACGCCAGGATCCGGGTCGGGACCACCCCCGGGCTGACGCTCCTCACAGAGGCTTCTGTTCGTTACCTAAAATTAGGCAGCGAGGGCGAAGCGGGAGTTATCGCTCTTGGTGTTGGCGATTATTGGTTGCGACATATGGTTTACGAGATCATTGCCGCTTCCTCGACACGCTTCCCACTGCTTCGACATCCGCTGTCGAAACCGATCATCCCCATGTTGTTTTTTCAAAGGTCGCACCCTCTGTGGGGTGCGTGACCCATCGTACGTGACCGACGGGCGCCCGTGCCAGCGAATTAGCCGCGCTCGGCGGCCTGGGCCGCCCGCTGCCGCCGCTTCGCCGCCGCGATGGCCCGGTTGGTCTCGCGCGTGTCCTGCTGCTCGCGGAGCGTCTGGCGCTTGTCGTACTCCTTCTTGCCCTTGGCGAGCGCGATCTCGCACTTCACCCGGCCGCCCAGGAAGTACAGCGCGAGGGGCACGATCGTGTGACCCGTCTCCGAGGCCTTCGACTCCAGCTTGTCGATCTCGGCGCGGTGCAGGAGCAGCTTGCGCTTGCGCTTCGCCGAGTGGTTGGTCCAGCTGCCCTGCATGTACTCCGGGACGTGGATGTTGTGCAGCCACGCCTCGTGGTTGTCGATCTGGACGAAGCCGTCGGCCAGCGAGGCCCGGCCCATCCGCAGCGACTTCACCTCGGTGCCCATGAGCACGACACCGCACTCGTAGGTGTCGATGATGTGGTAGTCGTGGCGCGCCTTCTTGTTCTGCGCGATCAGCTTGCGCTCGGGCGCCTTGTCCGTCGTCTTCTTCGCAGGCTTGCCCTGCACGTTCACGAGTCCCTTTGCCATAGTGCGGTCATTTTCGCACTACGAGCCCCCTCCGAGGCCACTCAATACCGTACGGGCCCGCTCCTCGGCCTTCTCCGCCGCCGCCAGGTCGGGGGTGATGCCCCGGCCGTCCACCGCGTGCCCGGCGGGCGTGCGGTAGTGCCCGACGGTCAGCTCCGCGACGGAACCGTCCGGCAGCGCGCTCGGCATCTGCACCGAGCCCTTGCCGAAGGTCCGCGAGCCGACCGTGACCGCCCGGCCCCGGTCCTGGAGGGCGCCGGTGAGCAGCTCGGCCGCGCTCATCGTGCCGCCGTCGATCAGCGCGACCAGGGGCCGGCCGGTGTCGCCGCCCCCCTCCGCGTACACGGCCCGCTGCTCGCCCTCGACGTCATAGGTGGCGACCAGGCCGCCGTCGAGGAAGGCGGAGGCGGCCACGGCGGCCTCCGCGACCAGGCCGCCGGAGTTGCCCCGCAGGTCCAGGAGGACTCCGGCGCCGGTGGGTGCCTCCCGTACCGCGTCCCGTACGCGCGCGCCCACGCCCTTGGTGAAGGCGACCACCTTGATCAGGACGGCCCCGTCGTCGAGGCGGCGGACGGTCACCGGGTCCGTCGCGACCCGGGCCCTGAGCAGGGTCTCGGTCCAGACGGACCGGCCGCGCTCGACCCGGAGGACGACGGCCGACCCGGGGACGCCGTCGCCGCGCAGCAGGGAGACGACCTCGGAGACGGAGAGCCCGCCGACCGGGCGTCCGTCGACGGAGACGAGCCGGTCGCCGGCCCGGAGCCCGGCCCGCTCGGCGGGGCCGCCCGCCTGGACCCGGGTCACCTGGACCCTGTCCCCGGCGGCCCGGCCGGCGGAGAGGCCGACGCCCGTGTAGGTGCCGTCGAGGGCCTGCTCGAATTCGGCGTACTCCTTCTTGTCGTACACCGCGCCCCAGCGGTCACCGCTGCGGCTGACGAACTCCTCGGCGGCCTGCTTGCCCGACTTCCCGTCGGCCATGGCCGCGGCGGCGGCCCGGTTCAGGGCGGCGCGGTCCACCGTGGCCGTACGGGCGGCGTCCGGCGACTCCGCGCCCGCGGCGTCGCGGCGGGGCAGGGAGCCCGTGGCGGCGGCGGTGGCGAGGACACCGGTGAAGACCAACGTCAGAACGGCCCCACGGAGCACTCCGCGGGGCCGGATACAGAAATGGCGATCGGTGCCGGCCGACATGGCGCCCACTCTAGGACAAGGGAATGGCGCCGCACGGGCTTTGCCCGCACGACGCCATTCGCTGTCAGGGGTCTCTTCTCACACCTTCAGGTACTTGCGCAGCGCGATGAAGGCAGCACCGGCCGGCATGAGCAGACTGATGGCGAGCATGAGCGGCAGCATGGCGAAGACGGCGTCCCAGCCGATGAATTGGACCAGCTGCATCTTCTCGGCGAGCGCCACGCCGTGGTCGATGAGGAAGTACCGGCCGACGAGCAGGAGCACGCAGGCGACGCCGCCGCCGAGGAGCCCGGCGAAGGCGGCCTCCATGATGAACGGCATCTGGATGTAGAAGCTGGACGCTCCGACGAGTCTCATGATGCCCGTCTCGCGGCGGCGGCTGAAGGCCGAGACGCGGACGGTGTTGACGATCAGCATCAGTGCGATGACCAGCATCAGGCCCATGACGCAGAGGGCGGCGACGTTCATGCCGTTCATCAGGTCGAAGAGGTTCTGCAGGGTGTCCCGCTGGTCCTGGACCGACTCGATCCCGTCACGGCCGGCGAAGGCCGTGGCGACCACCTGGTACTTCTCCGGGTCCTTGAGCTTGACCCGGAACGACTCCTGCATCTGGTCCGGCGTGATGACGGAGGCGATGGCGGTGTCGCCGTACTCCTCCTTGTACCGCTTGAACGCCTCGTCGGTCGACTCGTAGAAGACGGACTCGACGATGGTCATGTCCTCCAGGTCGGACTTGATCTGCTCCTTCTGCTGCGCAGTGACCGCACCCTTGGGGCACTTGGTCCCGTCGGCCGCGTCCGCCTTGTTGCAGAGGAAGATGGAGACGTTGACCTTGTCGTACCAGAAGTCCTTCATCGTGCTGACCTGCTCGCGCATGAGCAGGGCGCCGCCGAAGAGGGCGAGCGAGAGCGCCACGGAGATGATGACGGCGAAGGTCATCGTGAGATTGCGCCGGAGACCGACGCCGATCTCGGAGAGCACGAACTGAGCGCGCATGGTGTGTTGTGTCCCCTACCTGCTCAGTGCTGGTATCCGTAGACGCCGCGCGCCTGGTCGCGGACGAGCCGGCCCTGCTCGAGCTCTATGACGCGCTTGCGCATCTGGTCGACGATGTTCTGGTCGTGGGTCGCCATGACGACGGTGGTCCCTGTCCTGTTGATGCGGTCGAGCAGCTTCATGATGCCGACGGAGGTCTGCGGGTCGAGGTTGCCGGTGGGCTCGTCGGCGATCAGCAGCATCGGCCGGTTGACGAAGGCGCGCGCGATGGCGACGCGCTGCTGCTCACCACCGGAGAGCTCGCCGGGCCGCCGGTCCTCCTTGCCGCCGAGCCCGACCAGGTCGAGCACCTGCGGCACGGCCTTGCGGATCTCGCCGCGCGGCTTGCCGATGACCTCCTGGGCGAAGGCCACGTTCTCGGCGACGGTCTTGTTGGGGAGCAGGCGGAAGTCCTGGAAGACGGTGCCGAGCTGGCGCCGCATGTGCGGCACCTTCCAGTTGGAGAGCCGGGCCAGGTCCTTGCCGAGGACGTGCACCTGGCCTTGGCTGGCGCGCTCCTCACGCAGGAGCAGCCGCAGGAAAGTCGACTTTCCGGAGCCGGACGAACCGACGAGGAAGACGAACTCCCCCTTCTCGATCTCCAGGGAGACATCCCGGAGCGCGGGGCGGTTCTGCTTCGGATAGGACTTGGAGACGTTGTCGAATCGGATCACGGATGCACCACGGTCGGCCGGGAGTAGGTGTGCGTGACCTTACGCGAACGGGGAAGGCCCGCGCAGTCGCGCTCCTGGCTTGTGCGCTTTATCCTTTTCGCCCTTTCGGGCGGAAGGCGGGCAATCCGGTGGGGCGCGCCGAAACGCCCCGGAGCTGGCAGAGTGGTAGGGGGAACGTCCGGGCCCCTCCGGGCGTTGTCCTGGTGTGGATCCCTGTGCGGGAGGAGGAGAGCGCATGACCTATGACCGACTGGTGTGCGCCAACTGCGCGGCCCCGGTCGCCGAGGGCCGCTGCCCCGTCTGCCGCGCGAACCGGGAGCGTCTGACCCCTCAGGGCCTGACCCCCGCGATGCTGCTGACGCTGGCGATCGCCCTGTTGGCCGCGATCGCGCTGCTCGCGGCGGTCCAGGCGGCCTAGGGGGTGTCGTCACCTCCGTCGGCGCCCCCGGACGGCCCGACCGGGTCGGGCGGATGCCGCACGGACGCCTCACACGAGCCGGAAGCACAGCGAAGGGCCGGGGAGATCGCTCTCCCCGGCCCTTCGTCATGGACGCGTGTTCAGGTGGACGCACTCACGTTCACGGTCACGCGTTCACGCGGTGCCGTCAGACGGCGGCGTTGCCGCCACCGGCGACGAGACGCGGCAGCATACGGAAGCCGATGCCACCGGCGATCATGGTCGCGGCGCCGATGATCAGGAACGAGGTCTCGGCCGCACCGGTCTCGGCGAGCTCCTCCTTCGCCTGACCCTGCTGCACGGGCTGCGAGCCGGCGTTGTTGGTGTCGGTGTTGCTGTTGCCGGAGTCCACGCACTCGGCGCCGTCGAGGTCGACGGTGCAGGTGCCGGCGTCGCCGGAGCCGGTGGAGCCGGAGCCGGTCGAGCCGGAGCCGTTCTCCTCGGTGCCGGTGCTGCCCGTGCTGCCGGTGCTGCCGGAGTCACCATTGTCGCCGGTGCTGCCGGAGTTGCCGTTGTTGTTACCGGTGCTGCCGGAGTTGCCGTTGCTGCCGGAGTTACCCGTGGAGCCGTTCGAACCGCCGGGGTTCGTCGGGTCCGGGTCGTCCGTCGGAACCGGGTCCGTCGGGTCCGGGTCATCGGTCGGAACCGGGTCCGTCGGGTCCGGGTCGTCCGTCGGAACCGGGTCCGTCGGGTCCGGGTCGTCCGTCGGAACCGGGTCCGTCGGGTCCGGGTCGTCCGTCGGAACCGGGTCCGTCGGGTCCGGGTCGTCCGTCGGAACCGGGTCCGTCGGGTCCGGGTCGTCCGTCGGAACCGGGTCCGTCGGGTCCGGGTCGTCCGTCGGAACCGGGTCCGTCGGCTCCGGGTCCGGGCAGCCGACCGTGCCCGGGATGCAGGTCGTCGGCGGCGGGTCGTCCGGCGTGTCGAAGGCCTGGGCGGCACCGGCCGCGGTCAGCGAGGCTCCGGCGGCGATCATCGCGCCGGCGGCGATGCGCGCGAAGCGCACTCGCGTCTTCTTCGTCATCTGGTTGCTACCCCCAGTAGCTCAAACTCGTCATGGGGCAGCGCTCGGGGCCCCGCGCAGCAGGGGCGGCGTCACGACTGGGCCGGCCCCCGTTCGCACGCGCCCCAGAAATACGCATGCCAGTACGCCACCCTTCCGAGTTTCCGATGAAGCGTCAAGGTCGTTGCGCGTGCGATGCCCGAAAGATCCATAAGTGCCCTGCATCGAACGATGCAACTGTGACGTAAACCCGTAACTCCGGGCCCTGCGGGACCAGTTCCCTTGTCGACAAAGCGCCCCGACGGCCTCGCTTCCGCTTGCGTCAGCGAATCCCGCAACGATACGAACGAGTCCGGGCCCCGCACCGAGTGGATGCGGGGCCCGGACTCGTACGGCTGAACGGGTCAGCCGGGAGGGCTACTTGTCCTGCTGCTTGCGCCAGCGGATACCGGCCTCCAGGAAGCCGTCGATCTCGCCGTCCAGGACCGACTGCGGGTTGCCGACCTCGAACTCCGTCCGGAGGTCCTTGACCATCTGGTACGGGTGGAGGACGTACGAGCGCATCTGGTTGCCCCAGGAGCTGCCGCTGTCCTTGAGCGCGTCCATCCTCGCGCGCTCCTCCTGGCGCTGACGCTCCAGGAGCTTGGCCTGGAGGACGTTCATCGCGCTCGCCTTGTTCTGGATCTGCGAGCGCTCGTTCTGGCAGGAGACCACGATGCCGGTCGGGAGGTGCGTGATGCGCACCGCCGAGTCGGTGGTGTTGACGCCCTGGCCGCCGGGGCCCGAGGCGCGGTAGACGTCGACGCGCAGGTCGGACTCTTCGATCTCGACGTGGTCGGAGGACTCCACGACCGGGAGGACCTCGACGCCCGCGAAGGACGTCTGACGGCGGCCCTGGTTGTCGAAGGGCGAGATGCGGACCAGGCGGTGGGTGCCCTGCTCGACGGAGAGCGTGCCGTAGGCGTAAGGCGACTTCACCACGAAGGTGGTCGACTTGATGCCGGCCTCTTCCGCGTACGAGGTCTCGTAGATCTCCGTCGCGTAGCCGTGACGCTCCGCCCAGCGCAGGTACATGCGCTGGAGCCGCTCGGCGAAGTCGGAGGCGTCGACGCCGCCGGCCTCCGCACGGATGTTGACCAGGGCCTCGCGCTCGTCGTACTCGCCGGAGAGGAGCGTGCGGACCTCCATCTCGTCGAGGGCCTTGCGGACGGAGGTGAGCTCCGTCTCGGCCTCGGCGAGGGTGTCCGGGTCGTCCATCTCCTCGGCGAGCTCGAAGAGCACCCCGAGGTCGTCGATCCGCCCGCGCAGGGTCTCGGCCTTGCGGACCTCCGCCTGGAGGTGCGAAAGCTTGCTCGTGATCTTCTGCGCCGCCTCCGGGTCGTCCCACAGGGACGGGGCCGCGGCCTGCTCTTCGAGCACGGCGATGTCGGCCCTCAGCTTCTCGAGGTCCAGGACGGCCTCGATCGACCCCATGGTCGAGGAGAGGGACTTCAGCTCTTCGGATACATCGACGACTGCCACGCGTCCAGCGTAACGGCTCCGGGCCTGGAGCCGAACCTTTGCCCGTCACGGCCGATCTCCCGGCCTCCGGGAGGGCTGCCGTGACGGGCGGCGGACCGCCACGGCCGGCAGGCCCTAAGGCTGGGACGACTGCTTCGAGTCCTGCGGCGGCGCGTCCTCGTCCCCGGAGGCCACCAGGTAGCCGGCGGCGCCGAGCGCTCCGGCGACCACGACCGCCGCGACGGCGAGGGTGATCCTGCGCTTGCGGACCACGCCTGCCTTGTGACGGGCCGAGCCGGGGCGCGGGGCGCCCGCCGAGCGGGGAGCCCGGGCGGTGCCGAGGGGGCCGCCGGAGAGCTCGTCGGGGGCCGGGACCCGCATGGAGGTGTGGGTGTCGCGGTTGGAGTCGGCGGAGGCGCCGGGCACGAGCGGGACGGCGGCGCGGCGCGGTCCGGGCTCACCGGAGCCCGGACCGGTGGCGTACGCGTCCTCCTCGTACTGCTCCGACGCCTGCGCGGCCGCCGCGGCCGGGTCCGAGTCGGGCTCGTCCACGTCCAGCGGCGGGATGCCCTTGAGGAGCGGCAGGACGTCCTTGAGGCGGGCGGCGAGCTCGGAGGCGCGCAGCCGGGAGGCGGGGGCCTTCGCCAGGCACTGCACGATCAGCTGCCACAGCTCCTCGGGGATGCCGGGGAGCGGGACGACGGTCTCGGTGACGTGCCGGCGCAGGACCGCGCCGGGGTGGCCGCCGCCGAAGGGCGTGAAGCCGGCGAGCAGCTCGTACAGGACGGTGGCGAGGGCGTAGATGTCGACGGCGGCGCGCGGCGGGAGGCCCTCGACGATCTCGGGGGCGAGGTAGTCGGGGGTGCCGATGATGCGGGTGGCCTTGGTGCGGCCGGGGGTGTCGATCAGCTTGGCGACGCCGAAGTCGGTGAGGAGGGCGGGGTGGGCGCCGGCCGGGCCGAGCGGGCCCTCCATGTCGAGCAGGATGTTCTCGGGCTTGACGTCGCGGTGGACGACCCCGGCGGCGTGCGCGGCGGCCAGGGCGTCGGCGACGTCGGCGGTGATCGCGACGGCGGCCTCGGGGGCGAGCCGCCGTTCCCGGTCCAGGCGGGTGCGCAGGTCGGTGCCGCGCACGAGGTCCATGACCAGGGCGAGGTCGTTGCCGTCGACGACGAGGTCGCGGACCTTGACCACCCGGGGGTGGTCGAGCCCGAGCAGGGCGGTGCGCTCCTGGACGAAGCGGCCGACGAGCTCCTGGTCGGAGGCCAGGTCCTCGCGCAGCAGTTTGACGGCGACGGGCCCTTCGGGGCCCTCGCCGAGCCACACCGTTCCGGCGCTGCCCCGCCCGAGGATCTGGTGGGTGGTGTAGCGGCTGCCGATGTTCCGTGCCAAGACTGCTCCCTCAGCGGCTGCGGTTCGCGTCAAAGCTACGCGTCCGCAGCCGCTGGTCGTCACTTCCGAAGGGAAATCACCCTTCGGAAGTCGATAAATCGGCAGTATTACTGCCCCGTACCGCCGGTAGTACCCCCGGAGCCGGTGGCCTCGCCGATCGTGGAGATCCAGTCGGTGACCTTCGAGATGCCGTCGCCGATGGCCTCCCAGTAGCCCTTGCCCTCGGCGATCCAGCCCTGGAGCGGGGTCAGCTCCCAGATGAGCCAGCCCGCGACCACGAACAGGACGATCGTGAACAGGCAGCCCTTGAGGCAGCCGAGGCCGGGGATCCTCATCGGGTTCGCGCTCCGCTGGCGCGGCGGACGCGGCTCGCGCGGCGCGGGCGCCTGGGGCGGCGGCTGCGGCGGCGTGTACTGCTGCTGGGGCGGCGGCGGGGGCGCGTACTGCTGTGGCTGGTGCTGCTGCTGGTACTGCTGCGGCGCGGGACGCTGCGGTTGGTGCTGCGGGGGCCGCTGCTGGCCGTACTGACCGGGCTGCCCCTGCTGGCCGTACTGGCCCTGGCCCGGGCCCTGCTGGCCGTACTGGCCCTGCTGGCCCGGTTGCTGCTGCGGGCGCTGCGGGCGGCGGCGCAGCGGGTCCTCGCTCGGGTCGAGGTACTGCACCTGCGTCTGCTCGTTGCGGTCGCGGGCCGCGCGCAGCTGGCTCTGCCAGGGGTGCGGGTCCTCGGACTGCGGCGGCTGGGACGGCACGGGCGGCATGACGGCCGTCGGGTCGGCGACGCCCGCGGGGCCGCTGGTCGGCATCACGCTGGTCGCGGCGGCCGGGTCGTAGTGCGACGGGGCCCCGGCGCCGGTGCTGGGCAGCACCTGGGTGGCCCCGGCCGGGTCGACCCCCGGGGTCTCGGGGACCGGCGCGGGCGTCGGGTCGGGGGCGAGGAGCGCCCCGACCCCGTCCGCCGCCTCGATCTGGGCGGGCGTGGAGTGCACGCCGATGCCGGCGGCGACCGCGCGCAGACCGCGCGCGAGGTTCACCGCGCTCGGCCGCCGCTCCGGGTCCTTGCTGAGGCAGCGCTCTATGACCGTCCACAGCGGGCCGGGCACGGTCGAGGGGCGGCGCGGCTCTTCGCTGAGGTGCCGGTGGAGGACCTCTAGGGCGGTGCCGCCCGCGAACGGGGGCCGGCCGGTGACCAGCTCGTACAGCAGGATGCCCGCGCCGTAGATGTCGACGGCGGAGGTCTGCGGGCGCCCCTCGGCGGACTCGGGCGCCACGTACGCGGGCGTGCCGACGAACTCGTGCGTCCGGGTCAGGCCCGGGGAGTCCGCGAGCCGCGCGATGCCGAAGTCGGTGAGCATCGGGTGCATCTGGCCGCCCTGCTCGGCGAGCAGGACGTTGGCCGGCTTGAGGTCGCGGTGGACGACGCCGTCGGCGTGGCTGGCGGCGAGCGCGTCGGCGATCTGGGCCGTCAGGAGGGACGCGGCGACCGGGGTGAGCGGTCCGCTCTCCCTGATGTACCGGTGCAGGTCGGGGCCCTCGACGAGATCCATGACGAGCGCGAGCACATCGCCCTCGACGACCAGGTCGCGGGTGCGCACGATGTTCGGATGGGTGAGCCGGAGGAGCACGGACCGCTCGCGCAGGAAGCGCATCACGATGTCCGCGTCGTTGGCCAGCTCCTCCTTCAGGACCTTGATCGCGACGGTCTCGCCGGGCTGGCCGGGCACGGCCGCCTCGGCGCCCGCCGTCTCCCGCTGGCGGGCTCGCCAGACGGTGCCCGTGGCGCCGCGTCCGAGCGGCTCCTCGAGCAGGTACTTGCTGCCGATAGGCCGCACGTCACGCGCTCCCTGCTGATCGTGGTCCTGGGGTGGTCTCGTGATGGTCCCCGGGGTCCCTGTTCTCTGTTGTGACCCGTCCGGGTGTCGGACCCACTTTAGTGCCGCCGAACGGGTCACAGGCCGGTCGTCCACAGGCGGAGATCGTCCGGAGTTTGTCCGGAAGAAGACGCTCCGCGAGGCGCGACGGTTGCCCGGCATGCTCCTGAGGCATGCCCAACCAGGCACTTTTTGGACCACAGCCGACCATTCAAGATCACTTGTGGCCGACCCGGGGGCGGGTTGTCGGTGGCAGGTGCGAGGATGCCTACAGCACGTCGCATCGGTGGGGTCGGGAGCCCCCCGCGCCGTGCCGACCTGTACCGGACGACGCGTCCGTGCCGGGTGGGGGGAGTCACACAGGGCGGTCCCCCTGCCGGGCATCACGCGCAGAAGGGACCGCTGACGGCGATGCAGATCCGGCTGACCGTCCTCGCGCCGCACACGGGCCATGGCAGCCACGGCGGCCACGGCGCCGCGCGCGCCTGCGACGTGCTCGTCACGGCCCCCGCCGGGACGGCGCTCGCCGCCGTCGCCTCCGGTCTTGCCGCCGCCGTCACGGGCCCCGACACCTCCGCCTCGGGCACGACCGTGCTCTACGCGGGCGGGGACCGGCTCGACGGTCGGCGCAGTGTGCTCGGCGAGCCCCCGCTCGTCGACGGCGCCGTCCTCTCGCTCCAGGTCCCCGGCCCCGACGAGCGGGTCGGCGAGACCGCGTCCGTCCGGCTCCACGTGGTCGCGGGACCGGACGCGGGCGGGGTGCACCTGCTGCACGGCGGGCCGATCAGAATCGGCCGCTCCGTCGACGCCGACGTGCCGCTCGACGACCCGGACGTCTCGCGCGCGCACTGCACCGTGACCGTCGGCGACGACGGCCGCGTGACGGTCTCCGACCAGGGCTCGACGAACGGGACGACGCTCGACGGCGTGCCGGTCGGCGACCGCCCGGTCCGGCTCCGCCCCGGCTCCCTGCTGCGCCTCGGCGAGTCCGCCCTCCGCCTGACCGGCCCCGGCGACGAGCCCGGCGGTGTGGAGGCGGTGGCGACGGCCCCCGACGGTGAGGGCCACCTGCGCGTGGCGCGCGGGACGGCCGGACCGTCGACCAGGACGCCGGCGCCCTCCGGGCCCCCGGGACGCACCGCGGCCGACGCCACGCACGGGGGCGCGCGCGGTGTCTCGTACGACCTCTCCGCCGCCCCGGACCGCACGTCCCAGGACGCCCGGCCCGATGACGGGTACGTGGATCCGTACGCGCAGCCGTACGCCCCCGAGCCCTACGGCGACCGCCCCTCCGCCTCCGGCCACGCGCGCGTGGAGGAGTCCGAGGGCGCCGCCCCGGACCACGCCGACGCCGAGGCCCACAGCAGGACCCGCCGGACCCGCCCCCAGGGCGCCGCACCCGCCCCGGCACCCGGCCGCACGGGCGGGAAGCGCGGGCTCGGCGCGTGGGCCCGTCGCCTCACGGGCGGGCGCGAGGAGCTCCCGGCCCCTGACGGTGGCCCCAGGACCTCCCCGGACACCCACGCAGGCACCCCCGCCGACGCCCTGGGCGGTGCCCGCACGGGCCACGGCGGACGGGACGCGGCCACCGGGCCCGGCTCCGTGGCGGGCTCCGGCCTCGGACCCGGACCAGGGCCTGTCGCGGACACCTGGCCCGACCCGGCCACCGTCCTGCTGACCGCCCTCGGCCCGGGCCCCCGCCTCTGGGAGCGGGCCCAGGACCACGCCGAGTCCCTGGTGGTCCGGCTCGGCACGACCGAGCGCGCCGAGCTCTCCGGGGTGCCGGTCACCGTCGGACTGCGCGAGACCGGTTCGCTCGGTCTCGCCGGCCCCGCCGACCGGCTCGCCGGGCTGGCCCGCTCGGTCGTGGCCCAGCTCGCCGCCCTGCACTCCCCCGCCGATCTGGAGATCGTGCTGATCAGCGCCGACCGGAACCGCTCCCTGGAGGAGCGGCGCCGCGCCTGGGGCTGGCTCGGCTGGCTCCCGCACGTCCGCCCGGCCCACGGCCAGGACTGCCGCCTGCTCCTGGCGTACGACCGCGAGCAGGCCCACGCCCGGACGACCGAACTGACCCGACGGCTCGACGACGGCCCCCTCGGGCCCGGCTGGCCCAGCGCCGACCGCGCGTCCGTCGCCGAGGCGGCCGCGGGCCACACGGGGCCGGCGACGGTCGTGATCGTCGACGGCGACCCCGGTTCCGCCGCGCTGCGGGAGACGGTCGCGCGACTCGCGGGCGCCGGAGCGGCGGCGGGCATCCACCTCCTGTGCCTCGCCGAGGCGCCCTCCGCCACCCCGGAGTCACCCGTCGCCGCCACCTACGAGGCCGCCTGCACCGCCTCCCTCGCCTTCCGCGAGTGCGGGGCCGCCGCGCTCCTGAGCGGCGACGTGGCGACGGCGCTGCGCCTGGTCCGCACCTCCGGCGGAAGGGTCGCGGGCCACGGCACCGTCGGTGTGGTCGACGCGGTCTCCGTCGCCTGGGCCGACCGGTTCGGCCGGGCCCTCGCCCCGCTGCGTACGGAGACGGCGGCGGCGCCGCACGGCCGGGCCGCCGCGCTGCCCCCGTCGGCGCGCCTCCTCGACGAGCTGGGCCTCGCCCGGGCGACCCCCGCCTCGCTGCTGGCCCGCTGGGCCTCCGCCGGGGACGGGACGGCCGTGCTCGGCGCGGGTCCGCGCGGCCCGCTGTCGGTGGACCTCACCCAGGAGGGCCCGCACCTGCTGATCGAGGGCCCCGCGGGCAGCGGCCGGACGGAGCTGCTCCGCTCGATCGCCGCCTCGCTCGCCGCGGGCGGGCGCCCGGACCGACTGGGCCTCCTCCTCGTGGACGGGGCGGGCGGCGACCGCGGCGAAGGCCTCGCGGTCTGTACGGAGCTGCCGCACGTCACCGAGCACCTCGTCGCCTCCGACCCGGTGCGGATGCGGGAGTTCGCGCAGGCGCTCGGCGCCGAGCTGAAGCGCCGGGCGGAGCTCCTGGGCGACGGCCACTTCGCCGACCGGCGCGGGTCCCGTGCCACGCACACCGCCGCCGACCGGCTCATCGGCCAACGGTCCCCGAGCGCGGCGGAATCGGTGCCGCAGGGCGCCCGCGCGACGGTCCGCGTGTCCGACCCGGGCGAGGTGCCGGAACGGCCGAGCGGCCGCACCCTGCGCACGGGCGACGGCACGATCGGCTCCCTGCCGAGCGCGTACGGCACCCGCACCCCCGAGGGCGACCTCGGCGGCCGCCCGAGCGGCAGGATCACGTATTCGGGCGCGGACGACGTGAACGGCCGCTCCAGCGCGCGCGTGCCGTACCCGGGCGCCGACGACCTCGGCGGCCGCCCCAGCGGACGCACCCTCCGCGTCGGCGACGACACCGACCCGCTCCGCCCCGGCGCCGACGACCTGAACGGACGATCCAGCGGACGCGTGTCCCGAGCGGGCTCCGGGGACCTCGGTGACCGCCCGAGCGGGCGGGTGCCGTACCCGGGCGCGGACGACCTGAACGGCCGATCCAGCGGGCGCGTGTCCCGAGCGGGCTCCGGGGACCTCGGTGACCGCCCGAGCGGGCGGGTGCCGTACCCCGGTGCCGGTGAGGTCGGTGACCGGGCCGGTTCCCGGGCCCGGGCCCTGGCCGGAGACGGGTTCCTGGCCGACACGCCCAGCGGGCGGCTGCCCCGGCGCGAGGCCGGGTCGCTGGACGACCGGCCGAGCAGCCGGACCCTCCGCACGGGCGACGGCGACCTCGCCGACCACCCGAGCGGACGTGTACCCCACCCCGCCGGCGAGCAGCCCGGGGCGGCCGAGCAGGCGGGCGCGCGGATTCCGCGGCCCGCCGTCGGGGATTCCGGCTCCGCGCGGGCGGCGGGAGCCGGGCCGCTGCCGCGGCTCGTCGTCCTCGTCGACGACTTCGACGCCCTGGTCGCCCCCGCGCTCGGAGCCTCCGGCCGCCCGGCCGCCGGGTCCGTCGTACGGGCCCTGGAGGCCGTCGCCCGGCACGGCGAGCGGCTCGGCGTCCACCTCGTCGCGACCTCGTCGCGCCCGGACCGCACGGCCGACACGGAGCTGGCCCACGGGGCCCGGCTGCGGATCGTGCTCGACGCGCCCCCGGTGGCGGCGGGCCCGGACGTGCCGGCCGCCGGGCGGGGCAGGCTCGGCCATCCGGACGGCCGTGTGACCCCGTTCCAGGCGGGCCGCGTGACCGGCCGCATCCCGCGGACGGCCACGCTCCGTCCGGTCGTCGTCCCGCTGGAGTGGGAGCGGATGGGCGACCCGCCCACCCGTCGCCCGGTCCGCGAGCTGGGCAACGGCCCGACGGACCTGGCCCTCCTCGCGAGCGCCCTGGACCGGGCGGCCCGTTCGGTCGAGGCGACGCCGATACCGCCGCTCGCCCCCGCCACGCGCGCCTGACGAAGCAGCCGCCGAGTCGGCCGGCGAGCAGCCACCGAAAGAGCCGTCAGGAGAGCCCCCGAGACGCCGCCAAGGCAGCCGACCCGTCAACTGACGGCACGTCACGAGGGCGTCACGATCGCCCTCGTGACACGGGAGGCGGTATTGCGGGGGCTCCGGCATCCGGCGTAGACCTGTCGGCACGGGACAGCGAAGCGCACGGGAGAGACGGGGCAGCGATGCGTACAACTCTTCGTCCACGCAAGGCCACGGTGACCACGACGGCGCTCACGGCGCTCACCGCACTGGCTCTCGCGGCCTGCGGCGGGGGCGGCGACGGCGAGGCACGCCCAGGACCGGGGGACGCCACCACCGGCACCTCCCTCAAGGGCGAGAAGATCGAGGTCGCCGCCGTCTGGACGGGCCCGGAGCAGGAGAACTTCACCAAGGTCCTCAAGGAGTTCGAGAAGCGCACCGGCGCGACCGTCACGTTCGTGCCCGCCCAGGACCCGATCGTGAACTTCCTCGGGACGAAGATCGCCGGCGGCTCGCCGCCCGACGTGGCGATGCTCCCGCAGGTCGGCGCGATCCAGCAGGCCGCTGCCCAGAAGTGGCTGAAGCCGGTCGGCCCCGAGACCAAGGCCCAGCTCGCCGCGAACTACTCGCCCGGCTGGCAGCGGCTCGGCGCGGTCCACGGCACCCAGTACGGCGTCTACTTCAAGGCCGCCAACAAGTCCCTGGTCTGGTACAACACCGCGGTCTTCGAGAACGCGGGCGCGACCGAGCCGAAGACGTGGAAGGAGTTCCTCGCCACCGCCGAGACGATCTCGGCCTCCGGCGTCACCCCGGTCTCCGTCGGCGGCGCGGACGGCTGGACCCTCACCGACTGGTTCGAGAACGTCTACCTCTCCCAGGCGGGGCCCGCCAAGTACGACCAGCTGGCGAAGCACGAGATCAAGTGGACCGACCCGTCCGTCGCCGCTGCCCTCACCACGCTCGCCGAGCTGTTCGGGAAACCTGCGCTGCTCGCGGGCGGGACCAGCGGCGCGCTGCAGACCGAGTACCCGGTCTCGGTCACCCAGACCTTCACGGGCGGCGACCAGCCCAAGGGCGCGATGGTCTTCGAGGGCGACTTCGCGGCCGTCAACATCGCCCAGACGAAGGCGAAGATCGGTACGGACGCGAAGGTCTTCCCGTTCCCGGTGATCGGCAGCGGAACCGCTCCCGTCGTGACGGCCGGCGACGCAGCCGTGGCGCTGAAGGACACCAAGGGCGCGCAGGCGCTGCTCGCCTTCCTGGCCTCCCCGGACGCGGCGCGGATCTGGGCGGCCGAGGGCGGCTTCCTCTCCCCCAACAAGAACCTGGACCCGGCCGCGTATCCGAACGACGTCCAGCGCGAGATCGCGAAGGCGCTCATCGGCGCGGGGGACGACTTCCGCTTCGACATGTCGGACCAGATGCCGCAGTCGTTCGGCGGGACCCCGGGCAAGGGCGAGTGGAAGGCGCTCCAGGACTTCCTGAAGAACCCGAAGGACGTCGCCGGGGCGCAGGCGCGGCTGGAGGCCGACGCGGCCAAGGCGTACCGGGCCGCCGCGAAGAGCTGAGGCCCCGGCATGCCGAGGACCCGCCGCACCGACACCGGGAACACCAGGAGCACCACCAGGGACAGGAAGAGGAGCAGGGCGGTCGCGGCGGGGTTCCTGCTCCCCGCGCTGCTCCTGCTGGGGGCGCTGGTCGTCTACCCGATCGGGTACTCCGTCCAGCGCTCGCTCTTCGACCGCTCGGGCTCCTCCTTCGTGGGCCTGGACAACTACCTCGCGCTCGTCACCGACGACTCGCTCCGCACCGCCGTGCGGAACAACCTGATCTGGCTGGTTCTCGCCCCCGCCGTCGCTACCGTCCTCGGCCTGCTGTTCGCGGTCCTGACCGAACGCGTCCGCTGGGGCACGGCGTTCAAGCTGGTCGTCTTCATGCCGATGGCGATCTCGATGCTCGCCGCCGGGATCATCTTCCGGCTCGTCTACGAACAGGACCCGGACCGGGGGGTCGCCAACGCCGTCTGGGTCGGCGTCCACGACACCTTCGCCGAGGCCTCGGGCTTCCCCCGGGCCCGGCCGCTCCCCGCCCACCCGCTCAGGGCGGCCGGCGGCGGCGCGTACGTCACCAAGGAGGCGGTGCGCGCCGGGGAGCCCGTCCGTCTCCCGCTCGTCGGGGTGGCTCCGGGCCGGATGCCCGAGGAGGCCCGCCCGGCCCGCGACCCGGCCACGCCGCCGACCGCCGGGGCCACCGGGGCCACGGTCACCGGAACGGCCTGGCTGGACTTCACCAAGGGCGGCGGCGGGCGGCCGAACGTCGTCGACCCCGCCGAGCTTGGCCTCGCCGGTCTGCGGATCGAGGCCGTGCGGGACGGGAAGGTGGTCGCAACGGCCACGGCGGCGGCCGACGGCACCTTCGCGCTGCCCGGCGCCGATGGAGCCGTACTGCGCCTGCCCGCGAGCAACTTCCGGGAGCAGTACGACGGCGTGGAGTGGCTGGGCCCCTCGCTCGTCACCCCGGCCGTGATCGGGGCGTACGTGTGGATGTGGGCCGGCTTCGCGATGGTCCTGATCGGCGCCGGGCTCGCGGCCGTACCGCGCGAACTGCTCGAAGCGGCGCGGGTGGACGGGGCGAACGAGTGGCAGGTGTTCCGCCGGATCACGGTCCCGCTCCTGGCCCCGGTCCTCGTGGTCGTCCTCGTCACCCTGATGATCAACGTGCTCAAGGTCTTCGACCTGGTC
Source organism: Streptomyces narbonensis (assembly GCF_014649015.1). Taxonomy (GTDB): domain Bacteria; phylum Actinomycetota; class Actinomycetes; order Streptomycetales; family Streptomycetaceae; genus Streptomyces; species Streptomyces narbonensis. The sequence continues at coordinate 32,006 of NZ_BMSF01000001.1, read as the reverse complement.
TTCGTCATCGCACCGGGCTCGGCGCAGGACGACGCGAACGTGCTGGCGCTCCAGCTGTACCGCTCGTCCTTCGGCACGGACGCGGACCTCGGGGTCGGCTCGGCCATCGCCGTCGTCCTGCTCCTGCTGGTGCTGCCGGTGATGGCGGTCAACATCCGTCGCATCCGAAGGGAGACCCGCCGATGACCTCCCTCACCCCGAGGGCCTCGACCGCACCGAAGGCCTCGACCGCACCGAAGGCCTCCCCCGCCTCCCCGACGAGCGGCTCGCGCGCCTCCCGGATCGCGGCGCGCGCGGCCGGCGGCGCGGTCCGCGTCCTCCTCGTCCTGGCCGGCCTGTTCTGGCTGCTGCCGACGGCCGGGCTGCTGTTCTCCTCCTTCCGCTCGCCCTCCGACATCGCGGGGAGCGGCTGGTGGGAGGTGTTCGCGGCACCGGCCCAGTTGACCACGGAGAACTACACCCGGCTGCTGGCGAACGGCACGATCACCGGTTCGCTCCTCTCCACCGTCCTGATCACCGTCCCGGCCACGCTCCTCGTCCTCCTCCTCGGCTCGTTCGCCGGATACGCCTTCGCCTGGCTGGAGTTCCCGGGCCGGGACTGGTGGTTCCTGGGGGTGGTGGCGCTGCTCGTGGTCCCGGTGCAGGTGGCGCTGGTCCCGGTGTCGAAGCTCTTCGGCGCGGTCGGGCTCTTCGAGACGACGCTCGGGGTCGTCCTCTTCCACACGGCGTTCGGCCTGCCGTTCGCGATCTTCCTGCTGCGGAACTTCTTCGCGGAGATCCCGCGCGAGCTCCTGGAGGCGGCGCGGCTCGACGGAGCGGGCGAGGTGCGGCTCTTCACGCGGGTGGTGCTGCCGCTCGGCGGTCCGGCGATCGCCTCGCTGGGGATCTTCCAGTTCCTGTGGGTGTGGAACGACATGCTGATCGCGCTGATCTTCGCGGACTCGCAGTCGCCGCCGATCACGGTGGCGCTCCAGCAGCAGGTCCGGCAGTTCGGCAACAACGTGGACGTGCTGGCGCCGGGGGCGTTCCTGTCGATGGTGGTGCCGCTGGCGGTGTTCTTCGCGTTCCAGCGGCAGTTCGCGTCCGGGGTGATGGCGGGCGCGGTGAAGTAGCCACCGGGGCGGCTCCGGGGACCTCGGGGCGACTCTGGGGACCTCACGGCTCGGAGGCCTCGGGGCGACTCTGGGGACCTCACGGCTCGGAGGCCTCGGGGCGACTCTGGGGACCTCGCGGCTCGGAGGCCTCGGGGCGGCTCTGGGGGCCTCAGGCGCGCAGCGCCGCCACCGCCGCGCGCGCGAGCCCGTCCACGTACCCCTCGGGCAGAGGTGTGCGGACGACGACGAGGCGCCAGTAGAGCGGGCCGACGACGAGGTCGAGGGCCTCGGCCGGGTCGGTGCCCTCCGGGAGTTCACCGCGGGCGACGGCCTCGCGGACGATGCGGGCCATGACGCCCTGCTGGCCGTCGAGCAGCGCCTCCTTGATGGCGTCGGCGATCTCCGGCTGCCGTGCGGCCTCGACGAGCAGGTCGGGGATGACCTGCGAGGCGATCGGGTGGCGCAGGGCGTACGAGGCCATCTCCAGGAGCGCGCGGACGTCGCCGTCCAGGGAACCGGTGGCGGGCACCGGGAGGCCTTGCGCGGCGAAGGCGCCGAGGAGGTCGAGGACGAGCGCGAGCTTGGACTTCCACCGCCGGTAGACGGCGGTCTTGCCGACGCCCGCGCGGCGCGCGATGCCCTCGATGGACATGCGGGCGAAGCCGACGGCCGCGAGCTCCTCGAAGACGGCGTCACGGATCGCCTCGGTCACGTCCTCGCGGAGTACGGCGGCTCCGGCGGGGGTGCGGCGGGGGGTCGGTTCGGTCATGAACGGCATCCTAACCAACGACGACGTTGCGACGATACGGTTGCGTTCCGACGTTGAGGCGTCCTAACCTCCACGTAGCGACGATACGGACCCGTTCCATCGCCGACGATGCCCGCACCCCTCGTCGAAAGCGCCCGCCGTGACCACGACCCCGACGCTTCCCGTGCCCGGCACGCCAACGCCCTCCGCACGAAAGCCCGCCCCACAGGCACCCGCCACCCCCGGGGCCCCCGACCCCGGCCTCACCCGCGCACCCGCACCGGCCCCCGACCTCCGCGCACTCGCCCTGCGCCACGGTCTGACCGTCAGCGGCGCCCGCCCCACGCTCCCCGTCTACGTCCGACAGCTCTGGTCCCGCCGCGACTTCATCGTCGCCTTCGCGACCGCCCGTCTCACCGCCCAGTACAGCCAGGCCCGCCTCGGCCAGGTCTGGCAGGTGATGACGCCGCTGCTCAACGCGGCCGTGTACTACGCGATCTTCGGCGTCCTCATGAACGCCAAGGACGGCGTCCCCGACTACGTCCCGTTCCTGCTCACCGGCATCTTCGTGTGGACCTTCACGTCCGACACGGTCCTGGCCGGCACCCGCGCGATCAGCGGCAACCTGGGCCTGGTCCGCGCCCTGCACTTCCCGCGCGCGAGCCTCCCGATCTCGCTCGCGCTCCAGCAGCTCCAGCAGCTCCTGTTCTCGCTCACCGCGCTCGGCGCGATCCTCGTCTGCTGCGGCCAGTTCCCCACCTGGAGCTGGCTGCTCGCCGTCCCGGCGCTCCTCTGTCAGGCCCTCTTCAACACCGGCGCGGCCCTCGTCCTCGCGCGGCTCGCGGCCCGCACCCCGGACATCAGCCAGTTGATGCCGTTCGTGCTGCGCACCTGGATGTACGCCTCGGGCGTCATGTGGTCGATCCACAACCTCGCGAGCGCCGCCCGCTTCCCGGACGCCGTGGCACTGGCCCTCCAGTGCAACCCGGCGGCGGTCTACATCGACCTCCTGCGTTTCGCGCTGATCGAGAGCTACACGGCGGCCCAGCTGCCGCCGCACGTCTGGGCGCTGGCCGTCGGCTGGGCCCTGCTCGCTTTCACGGGCGGCTTCATCTGGTTCTGGAAGGCGGAGGAGACGTACGGCCGTGGCTGACACCCGGGAGACCCCCACCCCCACCGTCGTCGTCGACGGCGTCCACATCACCTACACGGTCCACGGCGGACACCCCGGCGGCCGGGGCAGCGCCACCGCCGCCCTCGGCCGGATGCTGCGCCGCGACCGTACGGGCCCGGCCGGCCGGCGGGTCCACGCCGTGAAGGGCGTGAGCTTCGCCGCGTACCGGGGCGAGGCGATCGGCCTGATCGGTTCGAACGGATCGGGCAAGTCGACGCTCCTGAAGGCCATCGCGGGCCTCCAGCCCGTCGAGAAGGGCCAGGTCTACACCCACGGCCGGCCTGCCCTCCTCGGCGTCAACGCGGCCCTGATGGGCGATCTGACCGGCGAGCGGAACGTGGTCCTGGGCGGCCTCGCGATGGGCATGAGCCGCGCCGAGGTCCGCGAGCGCTACGACAGGATCGTCGAGTTCTCCGGCATCAACGAGAAGGACGACGCCATCTCCCGCCCCATGCGGACGTACTCCTCCGGAATGGGCGCCCGGCTGCGCTTCTCCATCGCCGCCGCCAGGAGCCACGACGTGCTGCTCATCGACGAGGCCCTGTCGACCGGCGACGCGCGGTTCCGGCGGCGCAGTCAACGGCGGATCGACGAACTGCGGGCGGAGGCGGGAACGGTCTTCCTGGTCAGCCACTCGAACTCCACCATCACGGAGACCTGCGAGCGCGCGCTGTGGCTGGAGGCGGGGACCTTGCGGATGGACGGCCCGGCGAGGGAGGTGGTGGCGGCGTACGAGGAGTTCACCGCGACGGCATCCACGACGGCATCCACGATGGCGCCCCCGACAGCGCCCGCGACGGCAACCGCGACGTGCTCCGTGGGCACACCCGGCACAGTGGCCACCAAAGCGGAATAAACAAGACATAGCGGACTACAGTGCGGAGGGATGACGAACGAGCACCCGCAGCCGCCACGCCGGGCCCGGACCGACCCTCCGTCAGCCGCCACGCCCCGGTCCCCCACCGCGCCGGCCTCCCCCACCGCGCCCCCGCCCCCCTCCCTGACCGGGTCCCCCTTCGACTCGGACACCTTCACCTCAGCCACCTTCGTGACGGTCGGCCGCGGCCCCACCCTCGCCCTCGCCGCGGTCTGGCTCCTCACCCGCGTCGGCATGCTCCTGCTGCTCCTCCGCGACGACCTCGGCATCGGCGGGGTCGCCCGCGAGGTGGAGCTCTACCGGCACTGGTACGGGCAGTTCGCGAGCGGCACCTTCCCGCCCGGCGACGTCACCTGGCAGTACCCGCCCGGCGCGGGCCTCGTGATCATGGCGCCGGGACTCCTGCCCTCGCTCACGTACTTCCAGGCCTTCGTGGTCCTCGCCCTCCTCGCGGACGCGGCCATCACCTTCGCCCTCGCCCGCGCCGACAGCGAGCGCGTCACCCACGGCGCCTGGTACTGGGTCTGCGGCCTCCCGCTCCTCCTGCACCTCCCCCTCGCGCGGTACGACGTCCACACCACGGCCCTCGCCGTCCTCGCCCTGCTCGCCGTCAACGCCCGCTCGACGGGCGCCCATCAGCTCGGCGGAGCGCTCGCCGGGATCGGCGCCATGGTCAAGGTCTGGCCGGCGCTGACCCTGATCGGCACGCCCCGGGGCCGTACCACCCGCGAGGCCTGGACCGCCGCCGTCACCGCCGCGGTCGCCCTCGTCGCCACCCTCGCGCTGTTCTTCTCCGGCTCGTTCGGCTTCCTCCGCATGCAGGGCAACCGCGGCATCCAGGTCGAGTCCCTGGGCGGCACCGCCCTCGCGCTGGCCAGAGCCGCGGGCATCTGGCCCGGCCGGGTCGAGTTCCGCTACGGCTCCTTCGAGTACGTCGGCCCGTACGCCTCCAGCCTGGGGCACCTCGCGCTGCTGCTCACCGTCACCGCCCTCGGCTGGCTGCTGCTCTGGCGCGTGCGGGCCCGGCGCTGGACCCCCGCGACCCCGCTCGACGCGGCCTTCGCCGCCGTCCTGCTCTTCACCGTCACGAGCCGGGTCATCAGCCCCCAGTACATGGTCTGGCTCCTCGGCCTCGCGGCCGTCTGCCTGACCTCGCGCCGGACGGTGATGCGCCCGGCGGCCCTGCTGCTGCTTCCGGCGGCGGCGCTGAGCTCGCTCGCGTACCCCGTCCTGTACGTGGAGGTCCTCGACGGAGCGCCCTCCGGCCTCGCCGTCATGGTCGTCCGCAACGCCCTGCTCCTCGCGGCGGCCCTGCTCGCCGCCCGCCGCCTGTGGACCTCGACGGTGACCGGGCCACCCGAGGAGACCGACTGAGGCGACTGCTCCGACTGAGGCCACCGAGGTGCCCGAGGCGATCCATGACAAGGGAAGGGCCCCGCCGGAGAACCGGCGGGGCCCTTCCCACTTCACACGACTAGCTGTGCGAACGCAGCAGCGTGCGCATCGTCCGCATGGCCACCGACAGGTTCGCCAGGTCGAAGGTGTCCGAGCCCTGGATCTCCTCCAGGGTCGTCTTCGCGCGGCCCAGGATCGCCGCGTTCTTCTCCTCCCAGGCCTTGAACCGCTCCTCCGGGCTCGACGAGCCGTTGGCGGCCGTCAGGACGTCCGCGGTGAGCGCCGAGTGCGCCGCGAAGAGGTCCTCACGGATCGAGGCGCGGGCCATCGACTGCCACCGGTCGCTGCGCGGCAGTTCGATGATCCGGTCCATGAGGTCGGTGATCCGCAGCCGGTCGGCCAGGTCGTAGTAGACCTCGGCCACCGCGAGCGGCTCCTTGTCCGTCCGGTCCGCGATCGCGACGATGTCGAGGATCGGGAAGGCGGACGAGAAGCCGGCGACCCGCAGCGCGAGCTCCTCCGGCACGCCGACCTCGGTCAGCTCGGCCACGATCGACTGGTACCACTCCAGGTCCGCGCCGCGCAGCAGCTCCGGCAGACGGCCCCAGACCTCCTCCACCCGGTCGGCGAAGAACTCGATGGTTTCGCCGATCTGCAGCGGCTGCGGCCGGTTGTTGAGCAGCCAGCGGGTGCCGCGCTCGACGAGCCGGCGGGAGTGCAGCCGCATCCGGGTCTGGACGTCGGCGGGCACCCGGTTGTCGAGGGCCTCGACGGCGTCCCAGACCTGGCCGAGGCGGAAGACCGCACGGGCCGCGGTCTGCGCGCGGACGATCTCCTCGATCGACGCGCCGGTCTCCTCGCGGAGGCGGTGCAGGAAGGTCGAGCCACCGGTGTTGACGGTGTCGTTGACCAGGACCGTGGTGATGATCTCGCGGCGCAGGGCGTGGTTGTCGACGGCCTCGGTGAACTTCTCGCGCAGCAGCGTCGGGAAGTACGCGTGGAGCAGCCCGCGCAGGTACGGGTCGTCCGGGAGCTCGGTACCGATCAGCTCGTCGGCCACCGTGATCTTGGTGTACGCGAGGAGGACGGCGAGCTCCGGCTGGCTCAGGCCCCGGCTGTTGTTGAGCAGCTCGCGGATCTGCCGGTCGTTGGGCAGGAACTCCAGGGAGCGGTCGAGGCTGCCGTCGCGGCCCAGGCGGCGCATGAAGCGCTGGTGGGCGTGGAGCAGCGAGGGCGACTGGGCGACGGCGTTGGCGAGGGCCGTGTTCTGCGCGTAGTTGTTGCGCAGGACGAGCGTGCCGACCTCGTCCGTCATCTCCGCGAGGATCTTGTTGCGCTGCTTGACGGTCATGTCGCCCTCGGCGACGAGCCCGTTGAGCAGGATCTTGATGTTGACCTCGTGGTCGGAGGTGTCGACGCCGGCGCTGTTGTCGATGGCGTCGGTGTTGACCTTGCCGCCGATGCCCTCGGGGCCGCCGGTGCGGGCGAACTCGATGCGGCCCAGCTGGGTCGCGCCGAGGTTGCCGCCCTCGCCGATGACCTGGGCGCGGACGTCCTGGCCGTCGACGCGGATGGCGTCGTTGGCCTTGTCGCCGACGTCGGCGTTGGACTCGGCCGAGGACTTGACGTACGTACCGATGCCGCCGTTCCACAGCAGGTCGACGGGCGCGTGGAGCACGGCCTTCATCAGCTCGGCCGGGGTCATCTTGGTGACGCCGTCCTCGATGCCGAGGGCGGCCCTGACCTGCGCGTTGACCGGGATGGACTTGGCGCTGCGGGGGTGGATGCCGCCGCCCGCGGAGAGCAGCGAGGTGTCGTAGTCCGCCCAGGACGAGCGGGGCAGGTCGAAGAGGCGGCGGCGCTCGGCGTAGGAGACGGCCGCGTCCGGGTTGGGGTCGATGAAGATGTGCCGGTGGTCGAACGCGGCGATCAGGCGGATGTGCTCGCTGAGCAGCATGCCGTTGCCGAAGACGTCACCGGACATGTCGCCGACGCCGACGACCGTGAAGTCCTCGGTCTGGGTGTCGTGGCCCAGCTCGCGGAAGTGGCGCTTGACCGACTCCCAGGCGCCGCGGGCGGTGATGCCCATGCCCTTGTGGTCGTAGCCGGCGGAGCCTCCGGAGGCGAAGGCGTCGCCGAGCCAGAAGCCGTACGACTCGGCGACCCCGTTGGCGATGTCGGAGAAGGTCGCGGTGCCCTTGTCGGCGGCGACGACGAGGTAGGTGTCGTCCTCGTCGTGGCGGACGACGTCGACCGGCGGCACGACTTCGCCCGCGACGAGGTTGTCGGTGATGTCGAGCAGCGCCGAGATGAAGGTCCTGTAGCTCTCGATGCCCTCGGCGAGCCAGGCGTCGCGGTCCACGGTCGGGTCCGGGAGCTGCTTGGCGACGAAGCCGCCCTTGGCGCCGACGGGCACGATGACGGTGTTCTTCACCATCTGCGCCTTGACCAGGCCGAGGATCTCCGTACGGAAGTCCTCGCGGCGGTCGGACCAGCGCAGACCGCCTCGGGCGACCTTGCCGAAGCGCAGGTGGACGCCCTCGACGCGCGGCGAGTACACCCAGATCTCGAAGGCCGGGCGGGGCGCGGGCAGGTCGGGGATGGCCTGCGGGTCGAACTTCATCGACACGTAGGAGTGCGGAGCGCCGTCGGCCGACTTCTGGAAGAAGTTCGTCCGCAGCGTGGCCTTGATGACGGTGAGGAAGGACCGCAGGATCCGGTCCTCGTCCAGGCTCGCGACCTGGTCGAGGGCAGCGTCCAGCTCCTCCAGAAGCGCGTCGATCAGCTCGGTGCCGGCGCGCTGGCGCTCCGGCGCCATCCGGGCCTCGAAGAGGTTGACGAGCAGCCGCGTGGTGTGGACGTTGTCACGGAGGGTGTCCTCCATGTAGTCCTGGCTGAAGGTCGCGCCGGCCTGGCGCAGGTACTTGGCGTAGGCGCGCAGCACCATCGCCTCGCGCCAGTTGAGCCCGGCGGAGAGGACGAGGGAGTTGAAGTTGTCGTTCTCGGCCTCGCCGGTCCAGGTGGCGGCGAAGGCCTCCTGGAAGCGCTCGCGGGCGTCGTCGCCGAGGTATTCGCCGCCGTTGCCGGTCGCGACCGGCATCCGCAGACCGAAGTCGTACACCCAGGCGTGGGTGCGGTCGGCGCAGCGCAGCTCGTACGGGCGCTCGTCGGTGACCTCGACGCCGAGCCTGTTGAGGACCGGCAGGACGGCGGAGAGGGAGATCGGGTCGCCGGTCTTGTAGATCTTGAAGCGGCGCTCGCCGGGTCCGGCGACGACGGGCTCGTAGAGGGAGAGCGCGAAGTCCTTGTCCGTGCGGGCGAGGGCCTCCAGGTGGACCAGGTCGGCGACGGCCGCGCGCGGCGAGTGGTCGGCCTTGTAGCCCTCGGGGAAGGCGTTGCCGTAGCGGCGCAGCAGCTCGGCGGCGCGCTCCTCGCCCAGCTCGGCGTTGAGCGCCTCGCCGAAGCCGTCGGACCAGGAGCGGGCGGCGTCGACGAGCCGGGACTCGATGCGGTCGACGTCGGCGTCGGTCAGCTTGGCGAGCTCGGTGCCGGGCTTGACGCGGACGACGAAGTGCAGCCGGGAGAGGATCGACTCGGTGTTCCAGGCGGTGAAGTCGACGCTGGTGCCGTCGAGCTCCTCCTTCAGGATGTCGATGATCCGCAGCCGGACGCGGGTCGTGTAGCGGTCGCGCGGCAGGTAGACGAGGGCCGAGTAGTAGCGGCCGTACTCGTCCTGGCGCAGGTACAGCCGCAGCCGACGGCGCTCCTGGAGGTACAGGACGCTGGTGACGATGGACTGGAGCTGGTCGACCGGGGTCTGGAAGAGCTCGTCGCGCGGGTAGGTCTCCAGGATCTGGAGCAGGTCGCGGCCGTCGTGGCTGTTCGGCGAGAAGCCGGCGCCCGCGAGGACCTCCTGGACCTTGCGCTTGACGACGGGGACGCGGCGGACGGACTCGGTGTAGGCGGCGGACGAGAAGAGTCCGAGGAAGCGTCGCTCACCCACGACGTTGCCGTCGGTGTCGAACTTCTTCACGCCGATGTAGTCGAGGTACGAGGGGCGGTGCACGGTCGCCCGGCTGTTGGCCTTCGTCAGGATCAGCAGTTTGTGCTCGCGCGCCTTGGCGCGGGCGTCGGCGGGCAGCCGGCTGAAGGAGGGCGAGACGGGGTGGGCGTGGTGGCCCTCGTCGTCGCCGGCGTGCTGCGGGTCGGAGCGCAGGATGCCGAGGCCGGTGCCGGGCACGGCGGACAGGGCGTCGCCGTTGACGAGCTCGTACTCGCGGTAGCCGAGGAAGGTGAAGTGGTCGTCGGCGAGCCAGCGGAGCAGCTCGCGGGCCTCGTCCACCTCGGTGGGGCGAAGGTCGGAGGCGGTGGGCTCGGCCGGGAGGCCCTCGGCGATCCGCAGGGCGGCATCGCGCATCTTGTCCCAGTCCTCGACCGTCTCGCGGACGTCGGACAGGACGCGGAGCAGGTCCGCGGTGATCTGCTTGAGGTCGGCGCGGTCGGTCTCGCGGTCGATCTCGACGTGGATCCAGGACTCGGTGAGCGCGTCGTGCGGCAGCTCGCCCTCGATCTGGGCCGCCAGGACCTCGATGAGCTTTCCGGCGACGTCACGGCGGACGAGGACCTGCGGGTGGATCACGACGTGGATGCCGCGGCCCTGGCGGGACAGCTCGTTGGTGACGGAGTCGACGAGGAAGGGCATGTCGTCGGTGACGACCTCGACGACGGAGTGGCTGCTGGTCCAGCCGTTCTCCTCGACCGTCGGGGTGTGGACGCGCACGCGCGCGGTGCCCTGCGGGCGGTTCTCCGCGAGCCGGTAGTGAGAGAGCGCGGCGCCGAACACGTCGACCGGGTCCCGGTCGCCGAGGTCCTCCGGCGCGGTGTGCAGGTAGTAGCGCTGGAGGTATTCGAGCACGGTGTCCCGGTCCGGGCGCTCCCCGGCACCCTCCGGGCCCGTCGGAAGTCGCCCCCCGACCGGGCTGTGCTCAGCTACCCGGGCGGCCCTTTCGAGCAGCTCGGCCTTGGCTTCGTCCAGCTTGGTCTGCATGTCCTCTGACTCCTGTCGCGCGCCGTTGCGTGACGTCGGTGGAAGAAAGGGCACAACGCCACGACGCGGTGATTCCGGTCGAGAACGACGGTATGCCCGGATGAGAGATGCCCAGGTCGTTATCGGCCACAGAACGCGGCGCGCCCGGACGGAGAGGATCGGCGAACGCGCCGTCGGCCCGGCCACTGTCGTGGGCCGGGCGGCAGCCGGGGGCTTCGCTGCCCCCACGGCGTATCGCGCTGATCACGGCAAAAGCCTATCGCTCCTGCACCCCGAACCGTCATGAGCCGTATGCGTACAAAAGAGCGGGCCAAGTTTGACGATATGGACAGCGACACGTGTCCTCTTGGCAAAGCGGCCCGTCGGGGGCAGCGTGTACGCAAGCATGGGCACAGCACGACAGAACGACCCATCTGTGACCTGGGAGAGCCATGGCGAAGATCCTGATCGTGACCGGGGACGCGGCGGAGTCGCTGGAGGTGATGTACCCCTACCAGCGGCTGCTCGAGGAGGGTTACGAGGTCGACATCGCCGCCCCCGCCCGCAAGCAGCTCCGCTTCGTCGTCCACGACTTCGAGCCGGGCTTCGACACGTACACGGAGAAGCCGGGCTACACCTGGCCCGCGGACCTGGCCTTCTCGGAGGTCGACGCGGGCGCGTACGAGGCGGTGGTGATCCCGGGCGGCCGGGCGCCGGAGTACCTGCGCAACGACCCGGAGCTCCGCAAGATCCTCAAGGCCTTCTTCGACGCGGACAAGCCGGTGGCCCAGATCTGCCACGGTCCGCTCCTGACGGCGGCGGTCGGCGGCCTGGAGGGCCGCAGGGTCACGGCGTACCCGGCGCTGGAACTGGACATGCAGGCTGCCGGCGCCACCTTCCAGGACAGCGCGGCCGTGGTCGACGGCCTCCTGGTCTCCTCCCGAGCCTGGCCGGACCACCCGACCTGGATGCGCGAGTTCCTGAAGGTCCTCCGAGCGAAGGCCTGACGCCCCGAGGGCGCCGTCGACGTTGCACGGGCGGTGCGGGTGGTTCCCCCGAGCCAGGCCGGGGGCCGGGCGCACACCCACCGGCCCGCACCGCACCCGCACCGGCCCGCACCGCACCGCACCGCACCGCACCGCACCGCCCCTAGACCAGCTCCTCCGCCGCGGACACCGCCTCCGCGAGCGAGTCCACCACCGGCACCCCCACCCGCTCCAGCGAAGCCCGGCTGTGCGAGCCCCCGGTGTAGAGCACCGCCTTCGCGCCCACGTGCGCCGCCGCCACCGCGTCGTCCGCCGCGTCGCCGATCACGACCACCCGGTCCGCCGGGACGGCGAGCGCGGCCAGGTGCCGCACCATGTGCCCGGACTTCCCGTCCGTCGACGCGTCGATCCGCCCGTCCATCCGTACGAACCGCTCGGCGATCCCGTGCCGCCGCACCAGGGGTATCAGCTCCGCGTGCGGAGCGAGAGACAGCAGCGACTGCGTGAGCCCTGACTCCTGCCGCGCCGCGAGCAGCTCCGCCGCACCGGCGGTCAGCCCGCAGGCCTCGGCCCGCGCCCAGTAGTGCCGGTGGAAGGCCCCGTCCATGACGATCCACTCCGCGTCGGTCGGCAGCCGCCCCATCAGCCGCTCGTAGAACTTCGGCACCGGCACCGTGTACAGCTCGCGGTACTGCTCCAGGGTGATCGAGTCGAGCCCGAGCTCGGCGAAGGCCGCGTTCGTCGCTCCGATCACCGCGCCGATGTCGTCGAGCAGTGTCCCGTTCCAGTCCCAGACCAGATGCTTGCCGCGCAAGCCGTCGTGCTTCCCCATGCGGAAAAGGTACCGGCCCCCTCCGACAACGAACCCCGCCCGAGCCCCACTACCGCCGCAGCAGCTCGGGGATCTCCTGCACCCCGAACCACAGCAGCTCGTGGTCCTCGGCCCCGTCCACCACGGACCGGGCGTCGTCGTCGCCCCGGTCCGCCGCCTCCAGCGCGCCCGCCGCCGCCGTGACGTCCGCCACCGCGTCGTCCGCGTCGGCGTGCACCGCCCCCGCCTTGGCCAGCGGGACCGGCCCCGTGATCCGGACCTCTCCGACGGAACCGTCGGAGCCGGAGTCGGCCACGTCCTTGTCGGCCACGTCGACCGCGAGGACGACGCGGCACCTGGGCGCCCCGGCGTGCCCGGCGATGAGCCGCAGGGACGCCTCGGCGGCCCGGCCGAGGGCCGCGTACTCCAGTTCCTCGACGTCCTCGGAGGCGTACCACTCGCGCAGCGCGGGCGTGACGGCGTACGCAGCGACCGGTCCGGGCGCCAGCTCGCCCGCCGTGTGCACCTGTGCGAGACCGGGGAGGGTCAGAGGGACGTACACGCGCATGGCTGGCCGCTTTCGTAGACGGAGAGGCCCTCAGGATACGTGCGGAGTCCCCCTTCGGGGCGGCGGCCCGAGGGCGCCGCCCGTCCACCGCGGACGCACCCCTCCGAGGCCCTGAAGAGCCGCTTTTTCCCCGCGTCACCCTGATAGGTGATCCCGCCCGGGGGCTCCCGCACGGCCGCGGACTCCTTGCGGGGGCACGGACCCCACCCGTACAAGATCCCCAACGGAAGTTACCGACCGGTATCACTCGGTTACGCAACGACAGGGGCTCACCATGGACAGCTACACGGCCACCACCCGCCCGCGCACCCCACGCCCCCGCACCGCCCCCGTCGGCCCCGCCGGTACGAGGCCTCGCGGCAGCGCGGGCGCCCACCCCCGGACCCCGGCACCGCCCCGCACGCTCCCCCCGCACACCGTCTTCGCGGAGCGCCTGCTCGCGGTGCTCAGCGGGGAGCGGCCGGTCCACTGGATGCTCGGCCACACCGTCGGCGAGGCGTACGAGCAGCTCGTCCACCTCGCGCCGGCGACGCCCTTGCGGTCGCTCGGCCCCCGCCCGGTCCTGCGCCGCTGCTCCGTACAGCTGGACCGGCACCGCACGGCCATGGAGGCCTTCGCGAGCATCGCCACCGGCCGCCGCGTCCGGGCCATGGCGTTCCGCCTGGAGCTCGGCGCCGACCAGCGCTGGCGCTGCGCCGCCGTGGAGCTCGACGGACTCGGCGTGGCCGCCCGGCACCCATGACGAAGGGGCCGGCACCCATCGGGTACCGACCCCTTCACTCACCACGACCACCGCATCACGGCGGCCACGGACACGACCAGCGCGTCACCGCGACCGCCACGACACCCGACGCGTCACTTCTTGCGACGACGCCCGCCGCTCGCGTTCTTCTGCGCCTTGCGACGCTCCGCCCGCGTCATCCCGTCGCCGGAGTCGTCACCGGACTCGAAGTCGCCCTCGACGACCCCGCCGTCGCCGTCGACGGTCGGTGCCGAGAAGTGCAGCCGGTCCGGCCGCTGCGGCGCGTCCAGCCCCTTGGCGCGGATCTCCGGGCGCCCGTTCCCCGCGGGGACGGCGTCCGTCTTGTCGAGCGAGGGAGCGCTCGGCTGCACCGGGACCTCCTCGACCTGCTGCTCGACCTGGACCTCCAGGTTGAACAGGTAGCCGACGGACTCCTCCTTGATGCCCTCCATCATGGCGGTGAACATGTCGAAGCCCTCGCGCTGGTACTCGACCAGCGGGTCCTTCTGCGCCATGGCGCGCAGGCCGATGCCCTCCTGGAGGTAGTCCATCTCGTAGAGGTGCTCGCGCCACTTGCGGTCCAGGACCGACAGGACCACGCGCCGCTCCAGCTCACGCATGATCTCCGAGCCGAGCTGCTTCTCGCGCGCGTCGTACTGCTCGTGGATGTCGTCCTTGACGGAGCTGGCGATGAACTCGGCGGTGATGCCGGCCCGGTCCCCGGCCGCGTCCTCCAGCTCCTCGACGGTGACCTTCACCGGGTAGAGCTGCTTGAAGGCGTTCCACAGACGGTCGAGGTCCCACTCCTCCGCGAAGCCCTCGGCGGTCTCCTGGCGGATGTAGTCGTCGATCGTGTCGTCCATGAAGTGCTGGATCTGCTCGTGCAGGTCCTCGCCCTCCAGGACGCGGCGGCGCTCGCCGTAGATGACCTGGCGCTGCCGGTTGAGGACGTCGTCGTACTTCAGGACGTTCTTACGCGTCTCGAAGTTCTGCGTCTCGACCTGCGACTGCGCGGAGGCGATGGCGCGGGTGACCATCTTGTTCTCGATCGGCACGTCGTCCGGCACGTTGGCCATGGCCATGACGCGCTCGACCATCTGCGCCTTGAACAGGCGCATCAGGTCGTCGCCGAGCGACAGGTAGAAGCGGGACTCGCCGGGGTCGCCCTGACGGCCGGAACGACCGCGCAGCTGGTTGTCGATACGGCGCGACTCGTGGCGCTCGGTGCCGAGGACGTACAGCCCGCCGAGCTCCTTGACCTCCTCGAACTCCGCCTTGACGGCCTTCCCGGCGCGCTCCAGGGCGCCGGGAAGGGCCGCGGCCCACTCCTCGACGTGGTCGACCGGGTCGAGACCGGCCTGGCGCAGCTCGGCCTCGGCGAGGTCGTCCGGGTTGCCGCCGAGCTTGATGTCCGTACCGCGACCGGCCATGTTCGTGGCGACCGTGACGGCGCCGCGGCGGCCGGCCTGGGCGACGATGCTGGCCTCGCGGTCGTGGTGCTTGGCGTTGAGGACCTCGTGCTGCACTCCGCGCTTGGAGAGCTGCTGCGAGAGGTACTCCGACTTCTCGACGGAGGTCGTGCCGACGAGGATCGGCTGACCCTTCTCGTGCTTCTCCGCGATGTCGTCGACGACGGCGGCGAACTTGGCGATCTCGGTCCGGTAGATCAGGTCGGACTGGTCCTTGCGGATCATCGGCCTGTTCGTGGGGATCGGGACGACGCCCAGCTTGTAGATCTGGTGGAACTCGGCGGCCTCGGTCATGGCCGTACCGGTCATGCCGGAGAGCTTCGAGTACAGGAGGAAGAAGTTCTGCAGGGTGATCGTGGCGAGGGTCTGGTTCTCGTCCTTGATCGCCACCCCTTCCTTCGCCTCGATCGCCTGGTGCATGCCCTCGTTGTAGCGGCGGCCGGCGAGGATACGGCCGGTGTGCTCGTCGACGATCATGACTTCGCCGTCCATGACGACGTAGTCCTTGTCCTTCTTGAACAGTTCCTTCGCCTTGATGGCGTTGTTCAGGTAACCGACGAGCGGGGTGTTCACCGACTCGTAGAGGTTGTCGATGCCCAGCCAGTCCTCGACCTTGGCGACGCCCGCCTCGTGGATGGCGACGGTGCGCTTCTTCTCGTCGACCTCGTAGTCGCCGGTCTCCTCGATGCCCTTGAGCGGGTTGCCGGGCTCGCCCTTGGAGAGGCGGGTGACCAGCTTGGCGAAGTCGCCGTACCACTTGGTGGCCTGGTCGGCCGGGCCGGAGATGATCAGCGGCGTACGGGCCTCGTCGACGAGGATCGAGTCGACCTCGTCGACACAGGCGAAGTTGTGGCCGCGCTGGACGAGCTCGTCCTGGGACCACGCCATGTTGTCGCGGAGGTAGTCGAAGCCGAACTCGTTGTTCGTGCCGTACGTGATGTCGCAGGCGTACTGCTCACGACGCTGGGCCGGGGTCATGTTGGCGAGGATGCAGCCGACCTGGAGTCCCAGGAACCGGTGGACGCGGCCCATGAGCTCGGAGTCGCGCTCGGCCAGGTAGTCGTTCACCGTGATCAGGTGCACGCCCTTGCCGGAGAGCGCGTTGAGGTAGGCCGGGAGGGTGCCGACGAGGGTCTTGCCCTCACCGGTCTTCATCTCGGCGACGTAGCCGAGGTGGAGCGCGGCGCCACCCATGAGCTGTACGTCGTAGTGGCGCTGCCCGAGGACGCGCTTGGCCGCCTCGCGGACCGTCGCGAACGCTTCCGGCATGAGGTCGTCGAGGGTCTCGCCGTCGGCGTACCGCTGCTTGTACTCATCCGTGAGCGCCCGCAACTCGGCGTCGGAGAGGTTGACGAAGTCCTCTTCGATGGAGTTGACCTGGTCCGCGATGCGGTGCAGTTTGCGCAGGATCTTGCCTTCGCCTGCACGCATGAGCTTGTTGAAGACGGACACTGAGGCTGGTCTCCTTGCCGGTCGGGCCTGGCACTGGGTCTTGTGATCGACGCGAGCGCGGGCACGGCAGGTGGTCCCCACCGCAACGGCCATCGTAAGCGAGACCGCCCTCGCGAAGGGAGGCCCGCAGTGCCCGAGCCGCGAGGCCACCCGCAAAGAGAACGCACGAGGTGGGCGGAAGGTGCCGCCCCACCCGAAAAGTGTTCGCTTCCGGTCGGGCGGCTCACCACAATCCAGGCATGGAGCCGATCACCCTCACCACCGACCGACTGCGCCTGCGGAACTTCGTCCCCGGCGATGCCGACGCGGTGTACGAAAGCTGCCAGGACCCGGACATCCGGCGCTGGACGGTCGTCCCCGACCCGTACACGCGGCAGGACGCGGACTTCTTCCTGAACCGCCTGGTGCCCGACGGCTGGCGCGAGGACTCGGAGTACCCCCTGGCCGTCGAACCGCTGGCCGGCGGCCCCCTGCTCGCCGCGATCGGGCTGCACAGCCGCGACTCGGGCATCTGGGAGGTCGGCTTCTGGCTGCACAGGGACCACCGGGGCCACGGCTACATGACGGAGGCCGTCCGGGCCATGGCCCACTGGGCGTTCACGGGACTCGGCTGCACCCGTCTCATCTGGCGCGCGGAGGTGGGCAACACCGGGTCGCGCGCGGTGGCCGAGCGCGTCGGCTTCACCGTGGAGGGCGTCCAGCGCGCCGGCCTCGTCAACAAGGGCACGCTCCGCGACTGCTGGGTCGGCTCCCTGCTCCCCTCCGACTTCGGGCTGCCGAGCCCGCTGCCGTACCTCCCGGCCCGCGAACAGCCCGCCCAGGCCTGACTGTCGGTGCCGGGCCCTAGGGTGCGTTCCATGACGACTGCGCCGCGCCCCGCCGCCGAACTCTCCGCCGACGAAGCCCGCCGGATCGCCCTGCGCGCCCAGGGGTTCCTGGGGGCGCCCGACCGCAGGTCCGGGGTCCGCGGCGTGCTGCGCGCACTCGGTCAGGTCCAGCTCGACACGATCTCCGTCCTGGCCCGCTCCCACGAGCTCATCCCGTACGCACGCCTGGGCGCCGTCGGCCGTACGACGGTCGAGGACGCCTACTGGACCGAGGCGCACGCCTTCGAGTACTGGTCGCACGCCGCGTGCGTGCTGCCGATCGAGGAGTGGCCGCACTTCGCCTTCCGCCGCCGCGCCTACCGTGACCGCCCCCACTGGCACCACGAGCTGTCGGCCGGGGCGTACGACAAGGTGATCGACCAGCTGCGGGCCGAGGGCCCTCAGACCGCGACGGAGCTGGGCGGCGCGAAGAACAAGGGCGAGTGGTGGGACTGGTCCGACGGGAAGATCGCCGTCGAGCGGGCGCTGATGCACGGCGAGGTCGTGGTGGTCGAGCGGCGCGGCTGGAAGCGGGTCTACGACCTGGCGGAGCGGGCGGTCCCGCAGGCGCTGCTCCATGACGAGCTCGACGACGCCGAGTGCGTGCGTCGCCTGGTGCGGCAGGCGGGCGAGGCGCTGGGCGTGGGCACGCGCGCGGACATCGCCGACTACCACCGCATCAAGGGCGAGCAGTTCGACGCGGTGGTCGAGTCCTCGGGGCTCGTGCCGGTCACGGTGGCGGGCTGGGGGAAGCCCGCGTGGGCGGACCCGGCGGCGCTGGCCTCCGAGCCGCGCGGCCGGCACCGGACGACTCTGCTCTCGCCCTTCGACTCGCTGATCTGGGAGCGGGCGCGTACGGAGCGGATCTTCGGTTTCACGCACCGCCTGGAGGCGTACGTGCCGAAGCCGAAGCGGGTGCACGGCTACTTCGCGATGCCGGTCCTGTCCGGCGGCCGGCTGGTCGGCCGGGTGGACCCGGCGCGCGAGGGCGGCACGCTGGTCGCCCGGCAGGTCACCCTGGACGGCCCCAAGGCCGTCCCGGCAGTGGCGCGGGCGCTGCGCGAGGCGGCCGAGTGGGTCGGCTGCGACGCGGTCTCCGTGGTCCCGGAGCGGATGAACCTCCCGGAGCTCGCCCCGGAGCTGGTGCGCGCCCTGGACTGAGCCCGGGGGCGCGCGACCCGGTGGATCTCAGGGCACCTCAGCGGATCTCGAGGATCTTCTCCCGCATCGCGTAGACCACGGCCTCCATGCGGGAGTGGAGCTGGAGCTTCTCCAGGATGTTCCGCACGTGGTTCTTCACCGTGTTCTCGGAGATGAAGAGCTCCTTGGCGATGTCCCGGTTGTTCATGCCGGTCGCGACGAGCTTGAGGACCTCCAGCTCACGGTCCGTCAGCCGGGGCGCGGGCACGAGCCTGCGTTCGTCGGTGCGCTGGATCATCGACTTGAACTCGGTGAGGAGTTTGGAAGCCATCGACGGGCTGATCTGCGACTGCCCGTCGGCGACCGCGCGGATCGCCGTGGCGACCTCGTCGGTGGAGATCTCCTTGAGGAGGTAGCCGGTCGCCCCGGCCTTGATCGCGTCGTAGAGGTCGGCCTCCTCGTCGCTGATCGTCAGCATGATGATCTTCGCGCTGGGGGCCACTTCCTTGATGGAGGTGCACGCCTCGATGCCGCCGCGCCGGGGCATCCGCACGTCCATCAGGACGATGTCCGGCAGCAGATCGGCGGCCTTGTCGACCGCCTCGGCCCCGTCACCGGCCTCGCCGACGACCTGGATGTCCTCCTCCTGGGCGAGGACGATCTCCAGACCTCGACGGAAGAGGGCGTGGTCGTCCACGACAAGGACCCGGATGGGTTCCTTGCGGCAGTCGGCGCTGTCCGAATCCGATCCGTCCGGCGCGCTCTCCGGAGTGACTGCCCCAAAGGGCTCACGCCCCCTGAGCACCGGCCCGAAGCTGTCCGCCATCGTTCCTCCCCCTGAAGGCCGTGGCCTGAATTCGTTTCCGGTCCTCCAACCGCTGCTCGACGAGCACCGGTTGGCGTGCACGACATGATTTCATGCCCCGGCGGCGCGCGGGGTTACCCATGGGCGCACGGGGGTGCCCCTGGGGGCGCGAACCGCGCTCCAGGGGCACCGTGAGGGACACCTGAGGTGTTTGTGGGTGGTGCGGTGGCGGGCCGTCAGCCGCCGAGCGCACCGCCGGCGCCGCCGCCCTCGGCGAGCGGGTCGCTCTCCAGGTGGATGACGCCGTAGTCGTACGCGTGTCGCCGGTAGACGACGCTCGGCTGCTTGTTGTCCGAGTCGACGAACAAATAGAAGTCGTGGCCGACCAGCTCCATCTCGTAGAGCGCCTGGTCGAGCGTCATGGGGGCGGCCCGGTGGGTCTTCTCACGCACCACCAGCGGGCCTTCGCCCTGGACCTCGATCGAGCCCATCATCGTGGTGGGCACCTTTTCGGACTCGTCGGCGACCAGCTGGCCGTCTCCGTTGAGCTGGGCGGCGCCGGGCACCACGTCCCCGACCTCCGCTGCCGACAGCCTGCCGTTGCCACGGCGGGTGTATCGCTTGTCGTGCTGCTTCCGCAGCCGGGCCTCCAGCTTGTCGCTGGCGAGGTCGAGGGCTGCGTACGGGTCGCCTGCCGCAGCTTCGGCCCGGATCACCGGGCCTCGGGAGTGGAGGGTGATCTCCACGCGGTCGGACCGGTCGGCCTGCCGCGGGTTGTGCTCCTTGGACACCTCGACGTCGAGGCTGATCACCTTGCCGTCGAGCTTCTGGATCTTCTCCA
Source organism: Streptomyces narbonensis (assembly GCF_014649015.1). GTDB lineage: Bacteria > Actinomycetota > Actinomycetes > Streptomycetales > Streptomycetaceae > Streptomyces > Streptomyces narbonensis. The sequence goes on along the minus strand of NZ_BMSF01000001.1, from coordinate 12,012 downwards.
GCTTCAGCTTCTCGGCCACGTGCTTGCGGAACCGCTCGGGCACCTCGGTCTTGCGGCCCTTGACGACGATGTCCACGCAGAACTCCGTTCCCGGATCGCCCTGGTCGGCTCCTTGGCCGCAGGGCATCTCCCTTTGCACCAGACTCCGGTGGTTACCGGAGCTCGGACTTGGCGACTTTCACCTCCTCCTCCCCAGTCGACAAGATCCCCACCCCATCGACTCGAGGTTAATTCGCCCTGAACTCCTGTCCTGTAGGCGCAACCATGTATTCGGCGAGGCAGTGGCATTCGCCATTCCTCACAACCGAACATAGCCCCTTCGGACGGGTGTCGGCACCCGCTACCGAGACATAGCTCCGATCGGGTGCTCTCACCTCTCACCACCTGCAACGATCCAAGTTCCTGGCGAGTTCCGGTTTATTTCGAACGAAGCGGGAGAGGATGCGATCACAGCCGCCTGCCGCTGTTCGAATGCGTGCTGTGCGGAACTCTCCTGCGATCTCTCGGTCATTGCCTGAGGTAATCCAGGAATGAACGGTCGGTGTACGGCTCCGAGTGCGCGCGCCGCCTCCGCGAGCGAGGCGCCCGTCGTCATCAGATCGTCCACGAGAACCACCCTTCCGGTCCCGAGCAGGCGTGCGCCGCCCGGCACGACCTCCAGCGCCCCCGAGAGGTTCGCCAGCCGTCCGCTCGCTCCGAGACCCGCCTGGTCCGCCACGTGCCGCCGCTGACGCAGGACGGGCACGACCCGAGCGTCCCGTCCCGCGCGCCGCAGCCGGGCGGCCGCCGCCAGCGCGATCCGTCGCGTCGGATCGTGGCCACGTGCCCGCACGGAGCGCCGTGAGGAGGGCATGGGTACGAGGAGCAAGGGTGAGGAGGCGGGGCCCTTGGCGGGCCCGGCAGCGGCCGTCACGGCGGCGGCGAGCGCGCCGCCCAGGGGTCCGGCGAGCGTCAGCGCCCCACGCTCCTTGTGAGCGAGGAGGAGTTCCCGTACGGCGTCGCCGTAGGGCGCGACGGCATGGACAGCCGGCAGCCCCGCGGGCTCGGGCAGGGGCCACACCCTGCGGGGTCCGGAGCCGGTCAGCTCGCCCGCGCATCCCGGGCACAGGACGGTGCGCGGCCTGCCGCAGCCTCCGCAGGCCACCGGCAGCACCAGTCCGGCGATCTCGCGCCACCACCCCCGCATGACTCCACTGTGCGCGCTCCCGCCGCCGCGGACCACCCCTGTGGAAAACCGGTCCGCCCGCCGCCCCCAGGGGGCCGGCGTCCGGTTCCGGACCGAGGCGCGCCGGCCCCGCACCGGAAACCCGGCCGAGCACCGGCGGGGCACCCCGAGTCCGTCAGGTCGTACCCCGGCCGGGCGATTCTCCCGCTCGCTACCCGGGGTAGACCGCCGAAGCGCCGGCCTTGACCACCGACTGCCAGTTCGTGCCCGGCGCCAGCCGGACGATGCCGTCGTTGCCGGAGTTCGCGACCACCGGCGCCCCGTCGCCGTTCGGCGCGGCGACCGAGGTCACCCCGTTCAGACCGGGGAGCACCGAGCTCGCCGAGGTCGAGCCGTCCGTCTGGAGGTAGCGGATCTGCTGGACGCCGCCCGCCTCCTTGCCGACGACGACCAGCCGGCTCGGTCCGGCCCAGGAGACGGCCGTGACCGACTCCATGCGCGGCGCGGCCGGCTGCAGGTCGACGACCGACACCGCGGGCTCCGCCCCGGCCTTCTGCCGCTCGATCCGGCCGATCTGCAAGGTCGTGCGCTCCCCCTGCTTGACCAGCAGGGCGATCCGCACGCCGTCCGCCGAGACCCGCAGGGCCTCCACGCGCGTGCCCTCCACCAGCCACGGCGTACGGACCTCGACGGGTTCGCCGGAGCCGTCCGGCACCATCCACAGGTGCGCGGCGGCGGGGTTGCGGTCGGCGACCCAGAGGTCGCCCCGACCGTCCCAGCTCGGCGCGGAGAGCCGGTCCGCGGGACGGACCGCCTTGCTCGACAGCACCGCAGGCAGCGGGTCCTGCTCCGTCGTGATCGGGGAGACGAACAGATCGCGTCCGCCCGACCCGACCCCGGCGGCCCTGGTCTCACCACGGTCCACGGCGACCGAGGTCAGCGGGGTCGTACCGCTGCCGAACGGCCCCGGCACCGGCGTCGGGTCCTCGGTCTCCTTGCCCTGGACCGCCAGCATCCTCAGCTTGCCGTGCTCGTCGAGGAAGTACGGGTTCTCCTGCGGCACGGTGTTGCGGACCGCCGCGAACTCCGCCGCCTCCCCCTTGCCCAGGCGGCACAGCGACTGCCCGTTCGGCTTCAGGAGCTCGACCTGCTCGACGCGTACGGAGGTCAGGTCGCCCATCGTGAAGAGCAGCTGCGCCGCCATCCGCCTGCACGCCTCGCCGCCCACCAGCTCGGCCTTGGCGTTGAGCGGCACCTTCAGCGTGGACTGGTCGTCCGTCCCCAGCGAGGTGACGCCCGCTTTCAGCTCCGTGCCGGAGGGGAACTGCGAGTCGACAGCCGGCTTCAGCCAGTTCGTCGGCCCTTCGAGCAGTGCCTTGACGGTCTGCGTCACCGGGTCCATCCGGGTGACCGGGTCCTGCCGCTGCCGGATGTAGACCGGGTCGGCCACGAGCCAGTCCTCCCCGGAGGCGAAGTAGTACTTGTTGACCGACCGGTAGTTGCGCAGGAAATCGGCCTCGCCGAGCACCAGACCGGACGGAAGGCTGTCGATGCGCCATTCCTTGCTCTTGCCGTCCGCGGAAGGCTGCTGCACGACGTGGATCGACTGGACGTACGGGGCGGGGCTCTGCGGCTCGTAGGCGCGGCGGGCGTCCACCGTCGCGATCCTGCGGCCGGAGAGCGGGTAGGCACGGCCCTGGTTGTCCGGGTGGGCGTTGCGGTCGGCCTGCTCACGGTCGGGCGCGGTGGTGAGCACGGTGATGCTCTGCTCCGGCTTCCAGGCCTTCGCGGCCTGGTCCGTCAGGTACTTCTTGGCGGTGGCGAAACCGGGGTCATCGCTGGTCATGGCCTCCAGGAAGCCGTCGACGATCTCGTCCGGTCCGGCGCTCTCCCGGGGGGCGACGGCATAGACCCGCACCTGCGAGTCGCCGAGGTTCGCCCCCTTCACCGTCTCCACCTCACCGCTGTCGGGCATCGTCGCGCACCCGGTGACGACGAGCCCGCCGCACGCGGCCAGCACCATCGCCCGCGTGCTCCCGCCCCGCCCCGCACGTCCCTGTCGGGAGTCAGCGCCCACGTGTCCCGTCCTCCCGCTCCGCGTTCCCGGTTCCCCCGGCCGTCGCCGCACTCGCCCCGGCGCTGTCACTGCCCGTCGCCGCTCGCGGCACCACCCTGGACCCGCTGCCAGGCAGGGCCGTCGGGTCGACGGTCGCCCTGGGCGCCGCGGGCAGCCGCGGCGGTACGGGGAGCGACGGCCTGTCCCCGACGGGCTGCGCCGGAACCGCCACGCGGCGCGCACTCTCCTGTACGCGACCGACGGCCGCCTGTTCACGATTGCGCCGCGAGTCCTCGGGCTCCAGCGGGATCGGGGATCCGCGCAACGGCTCGTCCGCGGTCCTCGGCAGCGTCAGCCGGAACTGCGAACCGCCGCCGGGCTCGCCCCAGGCCTGCAGCCAGCCGCCGTGCAGCCGGGCGTCCTCCACCGCGATCGACAGGCCGAGGCCCGTACCGCCGGTGGTGCGCGCGCGGGCCGGATCGGCACGCCAGAAGCGGTTGAACACCCGGGTCGCCTCGCCCGGCTTGAGTCCGACGCCGTAGTCGCGGACGGCGACGGCGACGGCCCCCCCGGCGGCGGCGAGCTTCACCACCACGTCCCGGCCCTCGCCGTGCTCGACGGCGTTGACGACGAGGTTGCGCAGCACGCGCTCGACCCGGCGGGCGTCCGCCTCGGCCACCACGGGCTGCTCGTCGCCGAGGACGACGATCCGGGTGCCCTTGCGCTCGGCGAGGGGTTCGGCGCCGCCGATGACCCGGCGCACGACCTGGCGCAGGTCTATCGGCTCGGCCTCCAGGGCCGCCGCTCCCGCGTCGAAGCGGCTGATCTCCAGGAGGTCGGAGAGCAGCGACTCGAAACGGTCGAGCTGGTCGCCGAGGAGTTCGGCGGCCCGTCCGGTGACGGGGTCGAAGTCGACGCGGGCCTCGTGGATGACGTCGGCGGCCATCCGGACCGTGGTCAGCGGAGTGCGCAGCTCGTGCGAGACGTCGGAGACGAAGCGGCGCTGCATCCGAGACAGCTCCTCCAGCTGCTGGATCTTCAGCTGGAGGTTCTGGGCCATCTTGTTGAAGGCCTCGCCGAGGCGCGCGATGTCGTCCTCGCCGGTGACCTTCATCCGTTCCTGGAGGCGGCCCGCCGAGAGCCGCTCGGCGATCCCGGCGGCCATCCGGACGGGCGTCACGACCTGCCGGACCACGAACCAGGCGATGGCGCCCAGCAGCACGACGACGAACAGCCCGGCCGTCGCGAGGGTGCCCTTGACGAGGGTGAGGGAGTCCTCCTCCTGCGTCAGCGGGAAGAGGTAGTACAGCTCGTACGGGGTGCCGTCGGCGTCGTTCAGCCGCTTGCCGATCACCAGCCCGGCCTCGGACGGATCGCCGCTGGTGTAGTGGATCCGGGTCGACTTCTGATAGGTGTTCGTGCCCTGGGCGACGTTGAGCCTCAGGTCGGCGGGGATGCTCTTGGTGGGGTCGACCTCGCCGGAGGCGCGGACGCCACGGCTCGCGGTGTCACCGCTGTCGAGGGAGAGCGCGACCACGTTGAAGGCGCTCTGGCCGCCACTGGCCAGTTGCTCGACGAGCGTGGAGCGCCAGTTCACGGACGCGCCGGTCCGCCCGCCGTCCTGCTGACCGGGGGCCGAAGAGGTGATCGCCGCCCGGTCCTGCGCGGCGGAGAACCCGCCGGCGGCCTGGCTCTGGGCGGCCCTCTCCTTGGCGTCGAGCAGCCCGTTGCGGACCTGGCCGATGACGACGAGGCCGAGCAGCAACACCACCCCGAGGGACATCAGCAGGGTGCCCGCGACGACCCTCAGCTGGATGTTCCGACGCCACAGCCGCACAGCGGGCAGCAGCGGTCGGCGGACCCAGCGGGCGAGGAGCCGGAACACCGGTCCGCCCGGTGTCCCGTCGAGGAGCCGCCCGCCGCGCAGGCGGCCGAAACGCGGGCCCCCCCGCCCCGGTCCGGCAGCCCGCCCCGTACGGTCTCCCGGGTCCCCGGGCTTCGGAGCAGTACTGCCTGTAGTCATGTCAGCTCGGTCCCGCCTTGTAACCGACGCCACGGACGGTCACCACGATCTCCGGGCGCTCGGGGTCCTTCTCGACCTTCGAGCGCAGCCGCTGGACGTGCACGTTCACCAGCCGGGTGTCGGCCGCGTGCCGGTATCCCCAGACCTGCTCCAGCAGGACCTCACGGGTAAAGACCTGCCACGGCTTGCGCGCCAGCGCGACCAGCAGGTCGAACTCGAGCGGGGTCAGGGCGATGGACTGCCCCTCCCGCTTCACGGAGTGCCCGGCCACGTCGATGACCAGGTCACCGATGGTGAGCTGCTCCGGCGCCGGCTCCTCGGACCTCCGCAGCCGCGCCCGGATACGGGCGACGAGCTCCTTCGGCTTGAACGGCTTGACGATGTAGTCGTCGGCCCCGGACTCCAGGCCCACCACGACATCGACGGTGTCACTCTTCGCGGTGAGCATGACGATCGGCACGCCCGACTCGGCCCTGATGAGCCGGCACACCTCGATGCCGTCCCTTCCGGGCAGCATCAGGTCCAGCAGCACCAGGTCCGGCTTGGCTTCCCGAAAAGCGGCAAGCGCCTTGTCACCGTCCGCGACGAACGACGGATCGAACCCTTCACCCCGCAGCACAATCCCGAGCATCTCGGCCAGTGCGGTGTCGTCGTCGACGACAAGAACGCGTCCCTTCATATCGACATCATCCCATTAGCCAATCGTTACCTGCCGTGACCTGTCCCACAGCGTCTCCCCCAGCCCGGGCCCCGACCTCGTGGATCGGGCTCCTCTCGGCCCGCCGCCGCACGGATCGCGCGTCCTGGTCGGGCATTCGCACAGTGTGCCGCCTACCGCCCGGACAATGAAGGTCCGGACAAAGGTACGAACGAGACGGCCGCTCCCGCCCACACGTGAGCCCCGCGTGGCACGATGGCACCCGGCCCGCCGCCGTCTCCGGTGTCGGCCGCCGTGACCGAGCCGGTTCGCCGACCGGCACCGCGACCATTTCCCCGAGGTGGACGAACCGTGAACGACACTCCGGGCTGGACCTCGCCCGGATCCGCCCCCTCCGACGGCCAGGACGGTCCCGGGATCCCCCGGCCCTCCACTCCCGCCGACGTGAACGGTTCCACCCCTCAGTGGTCCAAGGACCAGCCGCCCGCCGGCCAGTGGACCCCGCCCACCGGCCAGACGCCACCCCCGGCCCCCGGCCCCCACTGGGGCGCTCCACCCCCGAACGCGCACTGGGGCAAGCCGCCGGCCGCTAAGCCGGGCGTGATCCCGCTCCGCCCGCTGGGCATGGGCGAGATCCTCGACGGCTCGGTGAAGACCCTCCGTACCTACTGGCGCACGGTGCTGTCCTTCTCGGTGACGGTCGCGGTGATCTCCCAGATCGCCAGCATCCTGGCCGAGCGGTATCTCGTCCCGAAAACACCGGCGATCAGCCCGGATGCGACCCCCGCCGAGCAGCTGGAGCAGTCGCTCGAGTCGGCCCAGAACTCCATGGTCGGCCTCGCTCCCGCCCTGCTCGTCACGCTGATGGCCTCCATGGTCTGCGCCGCCCTGCTGACCGTCGTCGTCAGCCGCGCGGTCCTGGGCCGCCCCGTCTCGCTCGGCGAGGCCTGGCGCGAAGCCCGCCCGCGCCTGCTTCAGCTCATCGGGCTCACCCTGCTGATGGCGGCCCTGAGCGCCGGCATCATGGTGGCCGGCCTGCTGCCCGGTGTCCTCGCCGGCGGCGCCCCCGGCGTGGCCCTGGTCCTGCTCCTCGGGCTCGGCGCCACGGTGGCGATGATCTGGCTGATGGTCCGCTTCAGCCTCGCCTCCCCCGCCCTGATGCTGGAGCGCCAGGGCGTCATGACGTCGTTCAAGCGCTCGGCCAAGCTCGTTCAGGGCTCGTGGTGGCGGATCTTCGGCATCACGGCACTCACCCAGCTGCTGATCTTCGTCTTCGCCATGATCATCGCGATCCCGTTCACGATCGCCGCCATCGCGGTCGACGGCGACGGCCTCTCCGGCCTGCTCACCGGCACCCCGGTCTCCTTCGGGTGGCCGTTCCTGATCATCACCGGCATCGGCGGCGTCCTCACCAGCGCCGTCACCTACCCGATCTCGGCCGGCGTCACGGTCCTCCTGTACGTGGACCAGCGCATCCGCCGCGAAGCGCTGGACCTCGAACTGGCCCGGGCCGCCGGCCTCCCCGGCTACGGCCCCACTCCCGGCGACGAGACCGTCGGGGGCTGATGCCGTGACGGTCCCGGGGGGAACGACCGCACCACTCACGCTCCAACGCGCCGACGGCGACGTACCGGTGGACATCTCCCGCATCCCCGCCCGCGAGGCGGCGGAGCGGGAGCTGTCCGATCCGATGTACCACCAGAACGATCCCAACCTCCTCCAGCGCGGCCTCGACCGCTTCTGGGAATGGGTCGACGACGTCTTCAGCGCGGCCTCCGAAGCCACCCCGGGCGGCGTCGTCGGCCTCGTCGCCATCGCCTTGGTCGTCATCGCCCTCGTCGCCGCCCTGTGGTGGCGACTCGGCACCCCCCAACGCTCACCCGCCACGGCCGGAGACTCCCTCTTCGCCGACGGCCCCCGCACCGCCAAGGAACACCGCGCGGCCGCCGCCCGGCACGCCACCGCAGGCCACTGGAACCAGGCCGTCCAGGAGCGGATGCGGGCCATCGTCCGCTCCCTCGAGGAGCGCGTCCTGCTCGACCCCCGGCCCGGCCGCACCGCCGACGAGGCCGCCGCCGAGGCCGGCCGCTCGCTCCCCTCCCACGCGGACGACCTGCGCCTCGCCGCCCGCACCTTCGACGACGTCACATACGGCGGCCGCACCGCCGACGAGCCCGCGTACCGCCGCATCGAGGAACTGGACACCGCCCTGGAGCGGACCCGGCCCTCCCTCGACACCGCTTCCCCAGGGGCGCCTTCATGAGCCGACCGGCCGCCGAGTCCACCTCGACCGCCCTGTCCGCCCGCCAGATCTGGACCCGCGCCCGCGGCGCCGCCCTCGTCATCGCCCTGATCCTCATCGGCGGCATCGCTCTCGCGACGCTCCGCTCCACCGAATCCCACGGCGCCCTCGACCCCCGCTCCGCCGACCCCACCGGCAGCCGCGCCGTAGCCGAACTGCTCAGGGACAACGGCGTCGCGGTCACCACGGCCACCTCCCTCGACGAGGCGACAGCGGCCACGGACACCAGCACCACCCTCCTCGTCACCACGCCCGACCTGCTGACGAAGACTCAACAGGCCGCCCTCCGGGCCACGATGACCCGATCGCCCGCCCGCACCGTCCTCGTCGGCGCCGGTCGCGCCTCCCTCCCCACCCTGGCCCCGGAAGTCACCAGCGCCTCCGACACCCCGGTGACGAACCGCGCCCCCGCCTGCACCCTGCCCGCCGCCACCCGCGCCGGCAGCGCCGAACTCGGCGGCGAGCGCTACGCCCTCACCCCCGGCACCGAGGCCGACACCTGCTACCCCTCCGACGGCAGGCCGACCCTGGTCCGCCTCCCCAGCGGCACCGGCACCGCCGACACCGTCCTCCTCGGCTCGCCCGACATCCTCTACAACAACCGTCTCGACCAGCAGGGCAACGCGGCGCTCGCCCTGCAACTCCTCGGCTCCCAGACCCATCTCGTCTGGTACCTCCCCTCCCTCGCTGACACCTCGGCCACCACCGACGCACCCGCCGGCGACACCACGGACAACTTCCTCGCGCTCATCCCCTCCGGCTGGCTGTGGGGCACACTCCAACTCGCCGTCGCCGCCCTGCTCGTCGCCATCTGGCGCGGCCGCCGCCTCGGCCCTCTGGTGACCGAACGCCTCCCCGTCGCCGTCCGCGCCTCCGAAACCACCGAGGGCCGCGCCCGCCTCTACCGCAAGACGGACGCCCGCGACCGCGCCGCCACCGTCCTCCGCACGGCGACCCGCACCCGCATCGCCCCTCTCCTCGGCGTCCCCGTCCAGGACGCCCACTCCCCCGAGCGCCTGCTCCCCGCGCTCTCCGCCCGTCTCCCCGAGACCACCGCGGACCCCCGAACCCTCCTCTTCGGCCCCGCTCCCGCCGACGACACCACCCTCATCCGCCTGGCGGACCAACTCGACGCCCTCGAAAGAGAGGTACGCACCTCATGAGCGCCCCAACCCCCGAGACCGCTACGGACTCGGACAGCGCCCGCGCCTCCCTGGAGGCCCTGCGCACAGAGATCGCGAAGGCAGTGGTCGGCCAGGACCCCGCCGTCACCGGTCTCGTCGTCGCCCTGCTCTGCCGGGGACACGTACTCCTCGAAGGCGTTCCCGGAGTAGCCAAGACCCTTCTGGTCCGCTCGCTCGCCGCCGCCCTCGAACTCGACACCAAACGCGTCCAGTTCACACCCGACCTCATGCCGAGCGACGTCACCGGCTCTCTCGTCTACGACGCCCGGACCGCGGAGTTCTCCTTCCAGCCCGGCCCCGTCTTCACCAACCTGCTGCTCGCCGACGAGATCAACCGCACGCCCCCGAAGACCCAGTCCTCCCTGCTAGAAGCGATGGAGGAGCGTCAGGTCACCGTCGACGGCACCCCGCGCGCCCTCCCCGAACCCTTCCTGGTCGCCGCGACCCAGAACCCGGTCGAATACGAGGGCACCTACCCTCTCCCCGAGGCCCAACTGGACCGCTTCCTGCTGAAGCTGACGGTCCCTCTGCCCTCACGCACCGACGAGATCCAGGTCCTCACCCGGCACGCCGAGGGCTTCGACCCCCGTGACCTGAAGGCCGCTGGTGTCCGCCCGGTCGCGGGCCCCGCCGATCTCGAAGCCGCCCGGGCGGCCGTGGCCAAGGTCGCGGTCTCCCCCGAGATCGCCGGCTATGTCGTCGATATCTGTCGTGCCACGCGTGAATCCCCCTCGCTCACGCTCGGGGTCTCCCCCCGAGGCGCCACTGCCCTGCTCTCCACCGCCCGCGCCTGGGCCTGGCTCACCGGCCGGGACTACGTCACCCCTGACGATGTGAAGGCCCTCGCACTCCCCACCCTGCGTCATCGCATCCACCTGCGGCCCGAGGCCGAGATGGAGGGAGTCACCGGTGACTCCGTCATCAACTCGATCCTCGCCCACGTCCCCGTCCCCCGCTGAGAACGGCGCCCCATGGCCCTCACCGGACGCACCGCGCTGCTCGCCGCCCTCGGATCGCTCCCCGTCGGCATCCTCGCCCCCAGCTGGGCGGGGATGCTCGCGGTGAACGCGCCCCTCTCACTAGCAATTCTGTGCGACTACGCTCTGGCCGCGCCAGTGAGAACGCTCCAATTCACCCGAAGCGGTGACACATCCGTTCGACTCGGTGACGCAGCAGAAGTCCAGCTCACGGTCACCAACCCGTCCCGCCGCCGCCTCCGCGCCCACCTCCGCGACGCCTGGCCACCCAGCAGCTGGCTCCCCGGCACCGAACAGGCCGCGTCCCGCCAGGAGCTCACGGTCCCCGCCGGAGAACGCCGCCGCCTCACCACCAGACTCCGCCCCACCCGCCGCGGCGACCGCCAAGCCGAACGGATCACCGTCCGCTCGTACGGCCCCCTGGGCCTCGCCGCCCGGCAGGGCAACCACGAGGCCCCCTGGACCGTCCGCGTCCTACCGCCCTTCGCCAGCCGCAAGCACCTGCCGTCCCGCCTGGCCCGCCTCCGCGAGATGGACGGCCGCACCAGCGTGCTGACCCGCGGCGAAGGCACCGAGTTCGACAGCCTCCGCGAGTACGTCCCCGGTGACGACACCCGCTCGATCGACTGGCGCGCCACAGCCCGCCAGACCACGGTCGCCGTCCGCACCTGGCGCCCCGAGCGCGACCGCCACATCCTCATCGTCCTCGACACGGGCCGTACCTCGGCAGGCCGCGTCGGCGACGTCCCCCGGCTGGACGCCGCGATGGACGCAGCCCTCCTCCTCACCGCCCTGGCCTCCCGTGCCGGCGACCGCGTGGACCTCGTGGCCTACGACCGCCGCCTCCGCGCCCAGGTCCAGGGGCGCTCCGCGGGTGACGTCCTGCCCGCGACGGTCAACGCCCTCGCCCCGCTCGAACCGGAGCTCGTGGAGACGGACGCCCGCGGCCTCGCCGCGACGGCCCTGTCCCGCGCCCCACGCCGATCCTTGGTCGTCCTTCTGACCACCCTCGACGCTGCCCCTGTCGGCGAGGGCCTCCTCCCGGTGCTGCCGCAGCTCACGCAGCGCCACACGGTGCTGCTGGCCTCCGTCGCCGATCCCCAGACGACCGCCATGGCAGGAGCCCGCGGCACGATCGAGGGCGTCTATGAAGCTGCCGCGGCCACCCAGACGCAGTCTCAGCGAGCCCGTACGGCGGACCAGCTCCGCCGCCACGGCGTCACCGTCGTCGACGCTTCTCCCGACACCCTCGCCCCTGCCCTGGCCGACGCCTACCTCGCCCTGAAAGCAGCCGGCCGCCTCTGACTCCACGGCTTCACACCCGTCTCCAGACAATCCCTTCCGAAGGGAATTCGGCCCGTGAACGCAGAAAAGCCCCGCACCATAAGGTGCGGGGCTTTCCCACAATGATTGTTCGGCGGCGTCCTACTCTCCCACAGGGTCCCCCCTGCAGTACCATCGGCGCTGAAAGGCTTAGCTTCCGGGTTCGGAATGTAACCGGGCGTTTCCCTAACGCTATGACCACCGAAACTCTATGAAGATATGAACCGCCGCACCACCCGTATGAGGGGGGCGTGTTCGTTACTTCAGAACTAACACAGTGGACGCGAGCAACTGAGGACAAGCCCTCGGCCTATTAGTACCGGT